>CAWHGB010000001.1:0-187636 GCA_963828855.1 uncultured Chloroflexia bacterium
GCCAGGGTCGTTATGCGGATGAGGTGATGGGCATTCTTGCGGAGCAGGAGAAACAAGCCCGGAAACATGGGCGATAAGGTTGGGAGAGTTATTGGACTATTGCGGTTCCGAAATCGTCGAAGTAATTCTTAAAGCTTTATAAAATTAAGGAGTTTTATCCAGCAGGTTTATCATTTCGCGAATCACTTTTTCCTGCTTAAAACTTAGGTTTTCTTGTGAATCGCCCGAGCTGTTCGAGGTAAGATCCGCCAGGCAGGTAGTGGCGTACTCCTGCAGGAAAATCCGGCTGGTACTCTGCACTGCGGCATGCACAGCGGAGAGCTGCTGCATGATTTCGCGGCAGTCGCGTTCCCCTTCCAGCATGGATTCGATTCCGCGAACCTGGCCCTCGATGCGGCGCAAACGCGAAACCATTTTATTTTTTACTTCTGGATCCCTGATGTTCAATTTTTGCCTTTCCTAAATGCTGACGCACGGTCAGCAGGAGATTACCCCGCTCAGCTGAAGCCGCCGCGGGAACCGCAACTCCCAGAGGAAGATTGGTTCGAGGTTGAATACGATGAACCCAGGGAACTCACTTGGGATAATTTTTTGTGCGTATCCAGGCTTTCGCATTTGGGGCAGGCGGGAAGTTTATCCGCTTCCGAAAAACGGACGATAAGCTCAAAATCCCTTCCGCAATCATTACAGGTATATTCGTAAAGAGGCATGGTTTCCTTATTTGTATTTATCAATATACTATACTAGAGTATAGCATAAAAGAATAATCGGTCAAGTAAAATTTATGAATCGTAATATTAACCACTCCATACTGGACGATTTGTCCAAAAGGGATTTGTAATATAAGAAGAACTGCTTTTCCATGGGTACGGCAAACGCAACAATAAAATCAAAAGTGAAATAACAGAATTCCCGTGCCTACAGTAAAAATTGAGCCAATTATCCTTACAAAACGGTAAATTGCGCCTTTCATATCCGTTAATGTCAAAGAACGCGTATCCGCGCTACAATTATCCTGGAGTAGTGTCCTTCAGGACTTAAACCATGACGGATTTAACCGGTCAAACCTTTGGACGTTACAGGATCGTCGAGCAGCTTGGTAGAGGGGGAATGGCGAATGTCTACCGGGCTGTTGATACCCGCCTTGAACGGATGGTGGCCTTAAAAATCATTCGGGGGGAAAACCTGGAGGAGACTGATTTCCTGCAGCGCTTCGATCGTGAAGCCAGGGCTCTGGCGCGTTTGAACCATCCAAATATTGTCCATATCAATGAATATGGAGAACTGAACGGCCTGCCATATTTGGAAATGGACTATATCCCTGGCGGGACCCTGGAAAAACACCTGGGAGCGCTGATCCCCTGGTCAGAATCCGCGCGGTTCCTGGCACCGGTGGCATTTGCACTTGAACATGCTCACCGGCAGGGAATTATTCACCGGGATGTCAAACCATCCAACATCCTCATCACCGATACCGGCGAGCCGATGATCACCGATTTTGGGATCGCCAAGATCATGGGACTTGAACACGCAACGCTGGTCACCCTGCCGGGATTCGGAGTGGGAACACCTGCATATATGTCACCTGAGCAGGTAATGGGAAAGCCGATCGATGGCAGATCGGATGTCTACTCCCTGGGTATTGTCCTTTATGAAATGTGCACCGGGCATCCCCCTTACCGGGCGGAAACCCCAATGGCAGTCGCGGTAAAACAAGTACATGATCCCATTCCTCGCCCCCGCCAGGACCTGATTCCCCTTCCAGCCGTAGCTGAGAAAGCCATCATGACCGCGCTCGCCAAGGAGCCGGAGGAACGCTTCCCGAGCATGGCTGCATTTGCGGAAACTTTGGATAAGCTGGGAAGGAAAGCCCCTGTATCCGATAGCAAGGCAACATTTACTTCCATCCCAATTCCGAAAGAACTTGAGGATAGCGTAGGGAATGAAGAGCCGCCTCGAAAGAGAAAGCTGTTCCCATTCTTTTCTCAGAATCGGGCCCTTACCGTCCTTTTGTCAATGATGATTGTAGTGGTTATTTCCACTCTGGTCTTTGGGGTCGGGTACGCGCAGAAAATTCGCGATGAGCAGAAGCAAATCTCGTTGACATCCGCAGCTCTCCTTGCCCCCCTTGGAGGAGGATCAACCCTTCCCGGGAATGCTGCCGGAACTGGAATTGTTGCTCCCACACAATTATCAGGAGCCCCAGCAATTATTTCCATTGTTAATTCTCGAACCCCAGCGTCGACACAAACTTATTCCCCATCCCCAACTTTGTGGTTGATAAGCAGTGTGACCTCCACCAATCAATCCACTCAAAATCAGGGGTACAACGCCTCGACCAGCCCTCAACCAACTTTGATACCAAGCACCGCTCCCACATCTCCACCACCGACATCACCTCCACCCACATTGGCACCAACCGCACCTCCGCCAACCAGCCCACCCGCCACCTCTGCGCCGACCAGCCCTCCAGCTCCGACAAATCCCCCGGCGCCGACCCACACACCAAAGCCTGCGAATACCCATAAACCACCCACAAAAACTCCATAATTTATTTAAAAACACCACCTGAAATTACGGGTGATGTTTTAGAAACTGAATGGAAATACAAAAATTATTTCCGCTCGTGCGCTTATGAGCTTATAAACATACTACCGGTTCCCCTTGATTCGGTTACGAAGAACCATTTTCTCCTAAAAATAGGTAAAGTTACAGCAGGTTCTCCAGGATATCGATCATCTCCTGGTCGCCGCCTGCCGGGGGAGTCCAATCCACCCGCACAACCTCGACATCCTGTACTTCCAGGTTCTCGGCAAAGCCAGGCAGACCGAGGTTGATTGCTACCAGTGGTTCGTTGAGAAGGGTTTCCACCGTATTTTCCATCAGGATGACCTCCCGCCTTTGATCAATTCCGCGCAGAATGAAACCGCCCGGGCATTACTTTGAAATACGATGACCCCGGCTTCCCGCAGCATTTTTGACTGCAGCGCCAGGTCCTGCAGGTCGCCATCCGTCCCGCAGATGGAGGCAACCACACTCAGGTATCCGCCCCGTTCTGCGGCGATCTTTTTGGCCTCAATGATGGCTTCCAAGAGATCACCCACCGGGTCAAGCGACGCGTTGTACCCGAGGATGAAATCCAGGAGCAAAACCGCCACCGAAGGATCCCGCGCTTCGGATAGGATGCGCTGACTGCGCCAGGTGCCATCGATCATCGGGTGCGGTCTGCCCCGGGTGTAAAAATCGTCGCCCATATCCACCACGCTGTGCTCCGCGGCTCTTTTCGGGATGCTCCAGGCCGAATCGTTTTTCCAGCGGGGAGTTCGAATAAACCTGCAAGCCTGCCTCGCGCATGATCTGCTGGGATTGATAGCAGAAGGTCCCCCCGGCGAACAAACCGCGCAGATAGCGTTGCTCGCCTGACCACCCCGAGCTTTCCGATTTCCGCAATTCATCCCAATCATCACCGTTCAGGCAGGGGAGCTGGCTCCCAAACACTCTCAGCGAAATATCCACCGCGCAGTCAATATTGGATGCCGGGTGAAACCCGGTTTCCTCTTCCAGGGTGGAGGGTTCGATACCCAGGAAGCAGGCGACGATGGGTTTGCTGCAGGTTTTGAATCTCTCCGTCAATTTCTCCAGAGTCTTCGCCCCCGGCGGTTTGGAGATCACCGCGATCACTTTTGTATTCGGATCTGCTTCCAGCGCATCCAGGGCGGCGAAGGTGGTCAACCCGCCGATGGCATCGGATAGATCGTGGCTGCCGGTGCCGATGGCGTGCGAGATACCCTGCCCGGCGTTATGCACCTGGCTGGTGAATTCCTGCAGTCCTGTACCGGCGGGGCCAACGGCGCCGATTTTACCCCTTGCGGACCGCGTTGGCAAAACCGATCCCCTTGCCCCCGATCAGGCTGGTGCCGCAATCCGGTCCCATCACCAGCAGGCCTTTCCCGGCAGCCAATTGTTTCAATTCCAATTCATCTTCGATGGAGACATTATCGCTGAAAAGGAAAACATGCAGACCGGATTCGATCGCCTTGCGGGCTTCGTGGGCGGCGTATTCCCCGGGCAGGGAAATGACGGCCAGGTTGGCATTCGGTTTGGAGGCGAGCCCATCCTGCAGCGTACGCAGGGTGGATTTCGCCCGCGGGGCGGAGCCGGAATTGAGTATCTCATCGAACCGGTTCAAGTGTATCATCAACGACCTTCTGGTTTTCAGCGATCACGGCAACCACCAGGTCGTTCGGACCGGCATCCTTCAACCCAGCAAGGTCCAATCCAATATCCACCAGGAGTGCTTTATTGGTATCGCTGCCCATAAGTACGGCGGATTGGGTCACGCCTGGCTGATCGAGTATGCGTTTGTTCACCCCCATCAGGAAAAGGGAGTCGAAATACTGGTTCTTGCGGATGATAAAACCGGAAGCCATGATTGATCCTGTCTATTGATATTTGCGGCTGAAAGCGATCAGCGCTTTTTTGAAGCATTCCAGCGGGGCACGCACCATCCCGGCACCGATCTTGGGATAGCCAGGCTGCTTGTGGGCGATAGCGGTATCGATAATGGGGGTGATGCCGCTCTGCACCACCTTGCGGATATCGATGCCGATGGGAGCGCCTTCAAACCCAAAGGCGGGCATGCGGTAAACCGGGTGGGTTGCGGTGGTGATGGTCTTCATTTCGCGGGTATACGCAAGCGCTTCTTCGGGGGTTCCACCCACCAGGCTGAGAATCCCGGGAGCGCCGCCGATGACAAAGCCGCCCCATCCGACCGTCTCGGTGATGGCGGAATCGCCCATATCCAACCCGGCGTCTTTTTCAGAGTAACCGGTGACATAAAGACCATCAACAGCTGGGGCGGGGGCGGTGAACCACTCGTCTCCCAGGCCGCTGACGCGGATACCGAATTCGATCCCGTTGCGGCACATGGCGGTGACGAGGGTGCTGTACTCGATCCCATACACCGGGTCAGCAATCGCCTTCCCGGCGGCCATGGCCAGACCCAGGAAGATCAGGTCATGATTGACCAGCAGCCCGAGGGTGGGCATAAGTTCGGGCTTTGGCAGATCCAACCCGGCGAGGGGCATCATGAACGCGTTCGCGAATAAGGCTGGAGGCGGCGCTGTGGCGGTTGTGCAGCTCGTCGCCCATGGTGAGGGCTTTGGTGATGATCGGCTTGAGATCCAACCCGCCCATCTGTTTCAGGGCTTTCCGCAGTGGCGGCGCCTGAACATCGCGCCATTTACGCAGAGCATCTATGGCATCCTGGCTGTACTCGCCAAATTGCTGCCTGCCTTCCACGTTCCGGCAGGAAGCCCGGTTTCCAAACGTCTTATTTTCCACCACGAATACCGGCAGGGAAGGGGAGATGGTGCCGGCCATGGGACCCACGGCCTGGTGGTGATGATTGGGTTCCAGGCGGATCTCACCCTTATCCAGCATTTTTTGGGCATCCTGGACGGAATCCGCCCAACCCTCAAAGATCACCATGGCGATGATCGCACCCTGCTGCGCGCCGCACATGTGCACCCACTCAATGGAAGGACCGGAATGAGTGATCATTTTCCCCTGCATGCCGGGGATGACTTCGCCAGCCGGGGCGATATCGACCAGCACGGGTTGACCGGAGGTCATTCGCTCCACGGCCTCAGCGTTTGCTTTTTCGATCTTTTGCTTGATGTCCATTCGCTCATCCTCCACAAGGGTGAAATTCGCAGGTTAATCCTGCCCATTCATATCACAAACAATGGTCTTCCGGAGGGATTCGAATCCCTCCGGAAGAAGAAACTACGAAAGCGATCCGTTTATTTGGGTGAACCGTTGATCCCTTTGACGAACCAGTCCACGTTGCTCATGACGTCCGAAGAGAGCACTTCACCTTCCTTCACCTTGACGGTCGCCGTTCTGGTCCACGATCGGTCCGGCAAATGGGAACGATCGTACCGGCATCCAGGTCCGCACGGACCTGATTGACAAAGTCCTGAACTTCCTGGGGGACTTTGGGTCCGAAGGGAGCAACCGCAACGCAGCCATCGGGCATGCCGCAGCGCAGGAAGATCGGTTTCCAGGTCTTATCCATTACCGTGGAGGCCAGCCAGGTGAGCTTGTCGCCCAGGGTGTAGCCGGTACCGGTGATCCAGTTCTCGGGGGCGAACTGCTGGGCTGCCAGGGACTGGAACCCGATGGATTTCACACCGCGGGATTCAGCGGTGCCGATGACGGTGGCGGGGGAATCGACGTGCATGGTGATCACATCCGCACCCTGGTTGATGAGGGAATTGGTAGCATCCGCTTCCTTGGCGCTATCGCCCCAACCAAAGGTATAGGCAACCGTGGTGGTCACTTCAGGATCCACCGATTGTGCGCCAAGCTCGAAGGCATTGGCGAAGGTCAAGGTCCATCCCAGCGGGAAAGCAGCCACGAATCCGAGCTTCTTGGATTCGGTCATCTTGGCGGCGGCTGCGCCCATCAGGTACCAGGCATTTACCGGATCGCCGAAGAAGTTAGCAAAATTCTCGCCCATTTCCCAGCCGCCGGCATGTTCGAAGATCACATCCGGGTATTTCTTGGAAAGCTCCAGGGCGGGATACTGGTGGTTGAATGCGGTGGCGATGATCATCTGGGCGCCCTGCGAGATCATGTTTTCCATGGTGGTCGTCGCGCCAGCTTCATCGGGGACGTTTTCCGCGGTGATGATCTCCACGCAGGGGATGTTTTCCTTGATGGCCTGAACGCTCTCGTAGAACGCCTGGTTGTAACCTGCGTCAGTTACTGAGCCGCCGAAAAGAGCCCCGATCTTCAGGCAAGGTCCTTCGGCCACCGGTTCTTCGGTGGGGGCTTCGGCTGGCGCGGCGGGTTCCTCAGTGGGAGCCGGGGCAGCGGGGGCTTCGGTGGATGCGGGGGCCGGAGCGCAGGCTGAGAGCGCCATGGCGGAGATCATCAACACTGCAAGTAAGACAAAAATTGATCTGTGTTTCATTTTCTTCTCCTAATAGATTTTGAAATTCACATGCTTCGAATCGATTTCAGTGCGGGATCATTTATTCAGGGTCACCTCCCTTGTTGCGCGAGATTCATTCAGTTCCCTGATAAACGCGCCCCAAGCTTGCCGGGGCGGATTGACGACGGGTACCACCCCAGATCAGGAGGACAATCAGGGTGACAATATATGGGATCATATCCAGCAGGAACGGGGAGATCTGCACCCCGGCCGCCTGGAGCAGCAACTGGAATGCCACAGCACCGCTGAAGAGCAGGGCGCCCACGATGGCGCGGATGGGGTGCCATTTGGAGAAGATCACCAGGGCGATGGCGATGAACCCGCGCCCGCCGGTCATGTACTCTCCCCAGTTCATGGTGTAGGCTATGGAAAGATGCGCTGCGCCCAAGCCTGCCAACAACCCACCGATAAATAACGCCTGGTAGCGGACCAGAAAAGGATTCCGACCCGATGCGTAGGCGGTATCCGCGTTTTCTCCGACCGCGCGCAGGGATAATCCCCAGCGGGTGCGGAAGAGAACCCACCAGACCAGTATCGCCATCGGGAATGACCAGGATAGATCAGGAGATCAAATTTGAAAAGGGATGAGTAGACCTGGGGCAGCGGGGATAAACCCGGCAGGGAAAAGCGCGGCAAGCCGTTGATTCTTGCACCCACGAAGGTTTTTCCGATCAAGGCGCTCAGGCCAATTCCCAGGAACATCAACGCCAACCCGCTGGCCAGTTGGTTCGCCTTGCGGGTGACCACTAGGTAGGCAAGGATCAGATTCATGAGTCCCCCGGCTAACACGGCGACCAGAACACCCAGGTAGGGATTGCCGGTGAGCGAAGTGACCGCGATACCGGTGGCGGCGCCGACCAGCAGGACACCTTCCAAACCGAGATTTACGATCCCCGAGCGTTCATCGACGATCTCGCCCAGGGTGGCATAGAGCAGTGAGGTCCCGGAAAAGATGGCACTGGAGAGAACCCCAAGCAGCGCAAGCAGTGTCATTTCTTTTTCTCCCGGGTGAGGCTGAACGTGGGCTGCGCGAGCACGACGAACAGGGTGATCGCCAGCAGGACGTTAATGGTGGCAAAGGGCAGATCGCGGGTGAGCTGTAACAGATTTCCCCCGGTGAAGATGACCGCGACCACAAAGGACATCAGCACAATGCCCAAGGGCTCTCCACCTGCCAAGCCAGCAGATCAGAAAGCCCATAAAACCGAGGCTCAGGGAAAAGTTGAGCAGTAGGACCCCGTAGAATCCCGAAACCTGTACCATCCCCGCCAACCCGGCGATCGCTCCGCCGATGCACATGATGATGATCAGATATTTTTTCACCGGCAAGCCATTGCGGCGGGCTGCCTGCGCGTTCCCGCCGATCGAACGGATCTCCAATCCCCAACGGGTGTATTTCATCACCGCCCAAAAAGCTGCCAGGAGGACAAGCGCAAATACCATCCCGAGGTGGATGCGGGTCCCGAAAAAGGTCGGCAGACGGGCAGCATCCACGAAGTTGGGGGTTTTTACCGTATCCATGGCGGAGTGCCAGAAGCCAAAAATGAGGAAACCGACGACCTTTGGAGCAACGGAATTTAATAGCAGGGTTGTGATCGTTTCGTTCACCAGCCCGATCGCTTTGAGATATCCTGGAAGGAATGCCCAGAGCGCACCGCCGATCATGGATAGCAGAACCATCAGGGGAAGCAGCACCCAGGGTGACAGGTCTTGAAACGTCAATGCCGCAAAAGTGGCGAAAGCCGCGCCGATATAGAGCTGCCCCTCGCCACCCACATTGATCAACCCGGCCCGGGAAGGGAGCGCTACAGCCAGGGCAGTGATCAGCATGGGGATCATCCCAACCAGTACCTCCGAGAACCCGTAAGCGCTGCCCAGGGTGGAGGAAAAGATGTCCTTATAGGACTGGATGGGATCCTTCCCCGAAAGCAGCAGGATTACTCCGAAAAGGATGAATGCAAATAAGATCATGCCTGCGTAGCGGATCCCAGTCCGGGTGGCTTTCCGTTGGAGCAGGGGGGTGCGGGAGACGTTTTCCAGAGTGCTCAATTTTTCACCTTAGCGCCGGTCATGAGCAGCCCCACTTCGTAGGAATCGGTCTGTTCAGGTTTGAATTCCCCGGCGATCCTGCCCTCGAAAAGCACGATAATCCGATCGCTGAGGGTGAAGAGTTCATCCAGATCCTCGGAAATGAAGAGCACCGCAGCACCCTCCTCCCGTGCTTTGAGCAGCGCCTGCCTCGCGGCGACCGAACTCTGCACATCCAAGCCCCGGGTGAGATAAGATGCCAGGATGAGTTTTGGCGGGAATGCCATTTCCCGGGCTATGATCATTCGCTGCAAGTTTCCTCCGGAGAGCGATTTAGCGGGTGAGTATAAGGGCGCTGGTGGAAACCCAAGGCGTTTATAGGATTCAACCAGGTCGTGCCGGGCTGCACCCCAATCGATACTGAACCCTGCTCTGCGGGCGTACTTTGCCGTCCGCGTCAGGATGCTGTTCGGCAGGATCGGCAGCCAGGGAACGACGGCCATTTGCAGCGGGCTTTCCGGGATGAACACCACGCCTTTCTCCCGGGTCCAGCCCACACCGAAGTGCGTGGCATCCTCCCCCAGGAGCAGCTTGTGGCCCGTTTGGATGGGTTCGATACCCAGGATCATTTCGGCAAGTTCCTTCTGGCCGTTTCCCGAAACCCCGGCAACGCCAACGATCTCACCGGGGTGGATCTTAAGATCAATATCTTTAAGGGTCAGGTTCGTCCCATCGCTCGCGGTAGTGATATTCTTTAGCTCCAAAACGGGGATGGATACTCCCGGGGCGGCCACCGACCCGGAACGTTGAACCTCGGCAATGCTTTTTTCAAACATCATCCCGATCAGCTTCTTCTGGTCGGCATCCTTTCGCAGGATGCCCCCCGCCACTTTGCCTCCGCGCAGGACGGTGATCCGATCGGCGAAGTTGAGCACTTCCTGGAGCTTATGGGTGATGAGAATGATCGCGTAACCGGCTTTGCGCAGGTTATCCAGTACCCGGTAGAGCCCATCCACCTCGTGCGGGGCAAGTACGCGGGTGGGCTCATCCAGGATCAGGATGCGCGCGTCGGAAAGCAGGAGCTTGAGGATCTCCACTTTCTGCTGGTCACCGATGGAAAGGTGGGAGGCGGGTTTGTGCGGATTCACCCGGAGATCGTATTGTTTGGATACCTCGCTGATGCGCCTGTCGATCACCTTCTGGTCGATGACGGATTTGAGGTCCGGCAGAAAAAGCGCGATGTTTTCAGCGACCGTGAAAGCCGGGATGAGGTTTAGGTCCTGGAAAACCATCCCGATCCGCAGGGCGCGGGCATCGTGGGGGGTTTGGATAGATACCGGTCTGCCATCGATGCATATCTCGCCTGCGTCGGCTTTATAAAAGCCGTAGAGGATCTTCATCAATGTGCTTTTTCCGGCGCCATTTTCTCCCAACAGGGCATGGATCTCGCCTGGATAAATATCCAGGTCGATGTGATCGTTGGCGATCACTCCCGGGAATGCTTTGGTGATCCCGCGCAGGGTAAGGAGGGGGGTGAGGGAGGGTGTGGTTGTGTTCAGCATGTTGGCAGAATGAAATGACAGGCTGTCCGAATTACCGTCAAGCGTTACCCGAGCATAACGGGATCGTGAATTGAATGAAAGCGTAAAAAATCTGGGTTTTTTCGCCCGGCGACCGTAAAAAACCGACCCCGTAGTTTCTACGGGGTCGTGTAGTAATTGATTGTATGGTTAGTCGATCAACCCGTGATCCCGGGCATAACGCACCAGCTCCACCCGGCTGTGCAAGCCCAGCTTTTCGGAAAGATTGGCGCGGTGGCCCTCCACGGTGCGGATGCTTATGGAGAGCTTTTCCGCCACCTGCCGGTTGGTGTAACCCTCCACGATCAATTTGAGCACATCCACCTCGCGGGGGGTGAGGGGTTCGACGAGCCCGGGTTGAATTGGCTGGGTCTTTGCCTGGTCATTCAGAAGGGAGCGCAGAAGGGAGGGGTCTACATATAGATCGCCGCGCAGGATGACCTGGATGGCGGAGACCAGCTCGGATTCCGCGGCACGCTTGAGAATATACCCGGAGGCGCCAGCCTGGATGGCTTCCCGCAGCAGGGCCTCATCTTCGTGAACCGTGAGGATCAACACGCGGGTTTGATACTTTTGCTCTTTCAACTGGCGGGTGACCGCGATACCATCCAAATCCGGCATGCTGAGATCCAGGACAAGAACCTCGGGTTGGAACTTTTTGACCAGTTCGAGCGCCTCCACCCCGCCGGAAGCTTCCGCCACCAGCTCGAGCTGCGGAGTATCCTGCAGGAGGGCGCGCAGCCCAGCCCGCACGACGGCATGGTCATCGGCGATAACGATCTTAGTCATGACAGGGTACCTCGGCGCGCACAGTGGTGCCTTTCCCGGGTGCGCTTTCCACGCTGAATTTTCCGCCAAGCATCTCGATCCGCTCACGCATGCCAAACAGCCCAAGGTGCTCTTCGCTATCAGGAATGGCAGGGGTGAACCCGACGCCATCATCCTCGATCACCGTCACAACGCTGCCACCATGGCGGGAGACGAGCACATCCACCCGGCTGGCGCGGGCGTGCAGCACCACATTGGTCAGCGACTCCTGGACGGTACGGAAGATCGCGGTCTCGATCTCCCCGGGAAGGCGCTTGTTTTTCATCCCCGTGGCTTCGAATTCTACCGAAATCCCGTACTGCCGGCTGAATTCCGTGGCGTACTGCTGCAGCGCGGTGACCAGGCCGAGGTGATCCAGGCTGGCAGGACGCAGGTTGACCGCCAGCTTGTGCAGGTCATCCTGGATCTCAGCCGTGATGCGTTTTAATTCGGCAAGGTGCGGCTGCACCTTGGAAAGAGTGCCAGCTTCGCGCTCCAGCAGCCCGAGCCGCACGCTCAGGGCAGCCAGCAGCTGCCCGCTTTCATCGTGCAATTCGCGGGAGAGGTTGAGCCGTTCCTCTTCCTGGGCTTTCATCAGGCGCTGGGAGAGGGCGTGGAGCTGTTCGTTGCCGCGGCGGACCCTTTCCAGCAGCCAGGAATTCTGGATGGCAACCGCTGCCAGGTTGGTGAAGGATTGCAACAGCAGCAGACGGTCGGGGGTGAAATAATCGTGTGTTCTGCTCACCAGGTTCAGGCTGCCGATAACCTCAGCTCCGAAATTGAGTGGCAAGACAGCATAGGAGTGGAATTGGGGCGTGGCATTCCCCTCGGCGCTGGAAAGGACCTGCGGAGCATCCGCAGGAGGGAGGGGGTCGGGTTTCCGCCACTGGGTCCGCAGCGCGGGGATGGCGGCTGGTGGTAAACCCTCCACCGCAGTCGGATCGGTGGTTTCGGCGGGAAGGATCAATTTCAGCCAGGCAGCATCCACCTCGAAACGGCGCACAGCCAGGCTGCAGATCGTCTGGTAGATGGAGGCCTGGTCGAAGGCCCCCAGGAAGGTTTCCGAGGAATCATTGAGGGCGGCTAGGCCGGTGACCTTCTGCTGCAGCGCGGCGGCGGCATTCAACCGCTCGGCGGTGGTGGCGGCCAGGATCAGGGAGGTGAGCGCGATCACCCCCAGGAAGGTCTGCAGCAGCACCAAGCTGTCATTTAAGGATTCATGGGAGAATGGACCCAACCCGCGGGCAGTGCCCCAGATGGCGATAGTCGAGATCACCAGGGTGCTGGTGGCCGCACCGCGCGGGCCAAAGCGCAGCGCAGACCAAATGATGAAGGGGAACAGCACATACAGAAGCGCCTGGTGCAGGATACCAGTGGGTGGATTGTTGCTGAAAACATAGAACGTCACCAGGGCGGTGAGCGCGATCACCAACGCTCCTTCCAGGTAGCGGCGGGAAGATTGTGGGAAGGAAGTGGGGCTGAGCCAGACCAAGATAACGGGTGCGACCACTAGGGCACCCAGTAGGTCACCGATCCACCAGGTGACCCAGATGGAACCGAAGGCTGGCCAAAAACCATTGCCGGTGAACATGAGGGTGAGCGTACCAATTGTGGCCGAGATGGTGGTGGCTAGCAGGGAAACCAGCGCGAAGATGACTACGTCGCGGGTGCGCTCGAGAGCATTGCGGAAGTCGGTCAGTTTTCGCAGGACCAGTGCAGCTGCCACGGCTTCGAGCGTGTTGCCCAGGGTCATGCCCAGTGCCAGGGCAGGAGGCGCACCGGTGAGCAGCGAACCGGCGAATACGCCCAGGGCGATGCCCGGCCAGAGATCGATACCGAAGATGAGCAGGGCGGCGATGGCAATACCGGTGGGCGGCCAGACGGGGCTGGTGTTGGCCTGGACGAAGGCCGTGGAAAGCCCCACCCGCACCGCCAGGTGGTAAATGACGGCCAGGAGCAGGATCTTGCCGAGGTAGATCAGGGTGCGTTTCATCACGTGTAAAATTATAGCTGAGGATACCAGAGTCCACGAATAACAAGACGAACAGGGCTTTTAGATTCGATTTACCAGAAAGGTGAATAATGTTCGAGCTTCCTGAAATAACCACCCTGGCCGCACAAATGAACGACTCGATTTCCGGCAAAGTGATCGCCAATGGCGTGCAGGGCAATTCCCCGCACAAATTCGTCTGGTATAACCGCACGGCGGAGGAATTCGCAGATCTTTGCAGGGGAAAGGTGATCGGCAAGGCATCCAGCAAGGGCAGGTGGCTCTTCCTTCCGTTGGAGCCGGGGTATATTTTCGTTCTCGGGGAATTCGGGGGCAGGGTGCTTTTGCATCCGGACGGAACCTCCATTCCTGCGAAATATCACCTGATGTTCTCCTTCGCCGATGGCTCGGCGCTGACCGCGATGACGCAGATGTGGGGTGCGGTGGAGCTCTATGAAAAGGGCAAGGAGCAGGAGCGACAATATATTAAAGATATGCGGCTGACCCCGGTGGACGGGGATTTCAATTTTCTCTATTTTTCAGGATTGATCGATGAACTGCTGCTGGGGGAAAAGCGCTCTGTGAAAAGCCTGCTTACCCAGGACCAGCTGATCCCGGGACTGGGCAACGCCATCACCCAGGATATTCTCTTCCAGGCAAAACTCCATCCCAGGCATCCATTAAGCGAGTTGGATCAGAACCAAAGACGGGCATTATTCGAAGCAATTATTGGAACAGTCGAGGATGTGATTACGGGTGGCGGCCGGAATGATGAATACGATCTTTACAACCAGCCTGGCTCCTACCATCGCGTTATGGATAAACGCGCCGAGGGAAATCCCTGTCCGGATTGCGGTACAAAGGTTGAAAAGATCCAATACTTGGGAGGCGCTTGTTATTTCTGCCCGCATTGCCAGAAGTAATATTTTTCGTGAAGGATTTGGAACCATGGAGAACAAGGAAGAAATATTAGCCCGGGAATGGGTTCAAAAGCTGCTGGCTGAGCCTCTGCTGGCCAGGCTGGGCACTGCCAACCCGGAGACCGCCCAGCCGCACGTCACCCCGGTCTGGTTCGCCTGGGATGGAGAAGCCTTGTATATCAGCGCGTTCATCTCCACGCGCAAGGCGAGGGAGGCAGTAGCAAACCCGCGCATCTCGGTGCTGATCGACACGGATAACCCCACCCGGGCGGTACTGTTGGAGGGGGTAGCCGAGGTGTTGACCGGGGCGGGGGAGGTGGGCAGGTTATCCGAGTGGATCTACGCGCGCTACGTGGGCGAGGCGGAGGTAAAGAAGGATCCCTACGCAGGCTGGGCGCGTGACCCGGAGAACCGGGTCATCAAGTTGAAGCCGGAGCGGGTATTCGCCTGGAGGTGGTGAGGGGCTTGTTTTAATAAGGGGGTATTAAAGTTCATCATTTCGAATCGTTTTTACATCTTCAAATCCTCCTTTGATTCATATATGTGAGTGATATTACATTTGTCACTTGAAATCAAAGTGGATGTAATGTATATTGTTGCAACACTAAACTAAATGCCTGATAAATCCAACGGCAACCTAGGAGCGGATCAGAGCCTTACGCGTAAACACAATCGTTCGCGCGTTCTGGATCTTCTGCGCCTCGAGGGTCCGCTTGCACGTTCTGCGCTGGCCTGGAAAATTGGTCTGACACGCAGCACCATCTCGCGGATTATCCGGGAACTCAGTGCCGATCAACTGGTCCGGGAGGTGGAGCTTTCCCAGGGCAGGAAAGGCAGACCGGGTATGCTTCTCGAGCTGGATCCCCGGGGTGGATCAGCAATAGGGCTGGAAATAGGTGTCAATTTTCTATCAATCCTGCTGACAGATTTCACAGCGAATGTTCTTTGGCGCGAGCGAATAGAGTTATCCGAAGACGCCGATTCTGAAAAATACTTTCTTGAGGCTGAGAAGCTCCTTCAAGAAGGTATTAACCTGGCAAAGGGGCACAACCTTCGCTTGATGGGGATAGGTGTTGCCGTTTGGGGGCTGGTCGATCATTCGGCTGGTGTGATTCGCTTCGCCCCCAACCTTAAGTGGCGGGATGTTCCTCTTAAAGAAAAGTGGGAAGAAAAGTTCAAGGTCCCGGTCTACCTGGAAAATGACGCAAATGCCTCAGCTTTGGGAGAGTACTATTTTGGAGCGGGAAAGAACATTGAAAACTTTCTTTACCTGAGCATGGATATCGGGATTGGGGGAGGGATTATTTCCAATGGCCATTTGTTCCACGGCGCCAATGGATACGCGGGAGAATTTGGGCATGTCACGATCGACCCGGGCGGGTCGCGATGCAATTGTGGAAAAATTGGCTGCCTGGAAACCGTGGTGGGGAGAAAAGTAATCCTTCAGAAATATGGGGAGAGAAAGGGACAACACGAAACGATTTCTCTGCAGGATGTAATTCAAAGAGGCCAATCCGGTGATGAAATCTCTCAATCCATTTTTAAAGAAACTGCTGATGCTTTGGGTCGCGGATTAGGAAACCTTGTCAATATTTTCAACCCGCAACGCATTATCCTGGGTTGGTCGCTAGGGCAAGCATACGATCTTATGATCCCCCACCTTTGGGAAAGTATAAATAATAATAGCCTGTCTGATCCCCTGCAAGAATTGGAGATAGTTCCCTTCACAAATGGAGCCGATGACTGTTTGCTTGGGTGTGTTGCCTTGGTAATGGATGAGATCATTCGAGAACGGGTGTGTGTATAAATTATTAAATTTTTTCCCGGAGTATCGCGAGAATTGTGTTGAAAAAGAGAATGAGAAAATTTTTGGGCGGTAATTTTGAAAAGGCGTATTCAAGAATCCTTTTACCCACTTACTGGTCACTGGGAATGTTCTTTCCTGACAACTGATTCTTACCATAAAACGAAATCATTTTTTAAGGAGGGCTTATGAGGTGATAAAAGAAGAGTGTTCGGGTCGTTTCAAAAAAAGAATCAGGAAGTACCAAATCTAAAAGGAGAAAATGATGAAGACTAGAAAAATATTGTTTTCAGTGATCGGCATCGTTGTTTTGATTACGATGCTGGTTGGCTGCGCCCCTGCGGCAGCCCCCGCGGCACCCGCTGAAGAAGCCCCTGCCGCACCTGCAGAAGAAGCCCCAGCGGCACCAGCAGAGGAAGCCGCGAAACCCAAGATTGGCATATCCTTCTCAGATTTTGCGACCGAGCGCTGGAAGAATGAAGCAGACCTGATGACCAAGCTTTTCAACGAAAAAGGCTATGATGTGATCGTTGCGGAAGCTGCCCATGATGTCAAACTGCAAAATGACCAGATCGATAATATGGTCTCCCAGGGCGTGGTCGGGCTTGTGGTCATCGCTGAAGATGGTGATGCCGCAGTCACCTCCGTGGATAAAGCCGCAGATGCAGGCGTGAAAGTGATCGCATATGACCGCCTGATCAAGACCGCGAAAATTGCTGCTTACCTTTCCTTCGACAATACCGAGGTCGGCCGCCAGGAAGCTCTTGGCGTTATGACCGCACTCGGGCTGCCAGGCAGCACTACCTGGACGAAGGATAACCCGGCCAAGGTCGTTCTCTCCGGCGGATCGCCGACCGACAACAATGCCCACCTGGTTCGCAATGGCCAGATGGAAGTCGTCCAACCTTACATCGATTCGGGCGTTGTCAAAATCGTGGCTGATCAATGGGTGGATAACTGGGATGCCACCAATGCCGAGAAGATGATGGAGAACATCCTCACCGCGCAGCAGAACAAGATCGATGCGGTGGTTGCCTCCAACGACGGGACCGCACTGGGTGAACTTCAGGCTATGGGAGCCCAGGGCCTGGCAGGCAAAGTTCCGATCTCTGGCCAGGATGCCACTGCCGATGGCGGCAACAGCATTGTCAAAGGCGAGCAGACCGTGAGCGTCTTCAAAGACATTCGCCTGCTCTCCCCAATGACGGTGGATTTGATGGATAAGCTGCTCAAGGGTGAAACCGTTGCTGATCTGAAGGGTTTCGATTTGGCACTGCTGACGGGCGACAAGACCAAGACCGGACAAATCCTGGCTTTCTTCCTGCCTGTTGTCCAGGTCACCAAGGATAATATCTACGATGTCGTCGTCAAGTCATGCTTCCAGAAATACGACGAAGTCTATCGCGATATTCCCGCGGATCAACGTCCCTCCGAAACCGGACTGCCCGTAAAATATATATATAATTGATTCCTACCAATCGATCAAAACCAATCGGTTGGTAGGATCTTCAAGGTGAAATACTAGGAGTGGGAATCCTCTGAGGCTTCATTTCAAGGAGTCCCACTCCAATATTGGCGGAAGGAGCAGAGTATGAGTGATGACGTCATCCTCGAATTTAAAAACGTCACCAAGAAATTTCCCGGGATCACAGCATTGAATGATGTATCTTTCCAGATCCGTCGTGGTGAGATTCACGGGATTTGTGGTGAAAATGGGGCAGGGAAATCCACACTGATGAAGATCCTTTCAGGCGTGTACCCGTGGGGAACCTACGAAGGGCAGGTCATTTACGAAGGAAATGAATTAAAGCTCGAAAGCAGCTCGATTCATCAAGCCACGGAGGAGGGAATAGCGATCGTTTACCAGGAGTTGACCCTGGTGACCACTATGACGGTCGGCGAAAATATTTACCTCGGCCGGGAACCGGTGGAATCCGGGGTTATCAACTGGGATAAGCTTTACGCGGACACCGGGCAATTATTGGAGAAATATCATCTCGAAGTTCGTCCACAAGATACCGTCAAACAATTGGGCGTCGGCAAAATGCAGATGACGGAAATCGCCAAAGCGCTTTCGGAGAATGCCAAGGTTCTGATCCTGGACGAACCAACCAGCGCTCTTGCCGAAGCTGAAATTGAAAAATTGATGGAGATCCTTCGGGGTTTAAGAGAACATGGCGTAACCTGTATTTATATCAGCCACAAGCTGGATGAATTCTTCCAGATTGCTGATTCGATCACTGTTTTACGGGACGGGAAGGTAATCACAAGCCAGCCGACGAAGAATTTTAATATGGAATCGGTGGTGCGGCATATGGTCGGACGGGAAATGACCGAGCGATTTCCTAAGGGGAATCGCCACCCTGGCGATGTCATTTTCGAGGTGGAAGACCTGCACGCGGTGAACCCCGATGATAAGAGTAATGAAATCGTCAAGGGCGTTTCATTCAATGTGCGGAAGGGTGAAATATTCGGTATCGCCGGTCTGATGGGCTCCGGGCGTACCGAGCTGGTGATGACAATTTTTGGTGAATACGGAAAGATCACCAAAGGAAAAATCAAGCTGGAAGGCAAGGAGATCAAAATCCCCAACTCCCACGAGGCTATGCTGCAGGGTATCAGCCTGGTACCGGAGGATCGAAAACGGTATGGCCTGGTTTTAAATCAGTCAATCCTGAAGAATATTTCTCTTGCAAACCTGGATCGATTTTCTGCTTTCTTTCGAATTGATGGGTTCAAGGAATTGAAAGAAAGTCTGCATTATGCCCAAAGCCTGGCGATAAAGGCGCCCAATTTGGAAGCTCCGGCGGATTCACTTTCAGGCGGGAATCAGCAGAAGGTCGTGATCTCCAAGTGGCTCATGTCCAAACCAAAGGTTCTGATCATGGACGATCCCACCCGCGGGATTGACGTGGGTACCAAATATGAAATCTACAAGATCATGAATGATTTAGCTGAGAAAGGCATTGCCATTATTATGATTTCCAGCGACCTGGAAGAGGTGCTTGGGATGAGCGACCGGGTCATGGTCATGCTTGAGGATAAATCCGTTAGCACAATTGATATCGCTGACGCGACGCAGGAAAAGATCATGGCTTTTGCCACTGGCGTTGCTACAAAGTAATCCAATTTAGAGGAGCAATTATGGAAAACACAACTGTTCCACCCAAACCAGGAGCCTTTTCTGAGATATCCAAACGCCTGCGGGTGAACGTCCAGACTTATGCCCTTGTAATCGCCTTGATCGTCATCTGGGGGCTCTTTTTTATCCTGACGAATGGAATCTATCTTTCGCCGCAAAATTTTTCGAACCTGTTCCGCCAGATGACAGTCACGGCCGTGTTATCTGTGGGCATGGTTCTCGTCATCGTGATCGGCAGCATTGACCTGTCCGTTGGAAGGCTGGCTGGCTTTGTATCCGTTGTGGTGGCAGCATTCCAGGCGAACATCTGGAACCAGCTCCTCCCCGGCCAATCACAGGTCCTTACAACAGGGCTGTCGATTCTGGTAGGGCTGCTGGTGGGCACACTTTATGGCGTGGCGCAAGGATACATCATTGCCTATTTACGGGTCACCGCATTCATCGTGACACTTGCCAGCATGTGGATCCTCAATGGGCTTATCCTTCTCGTCACGGCTGGAAAGACGATCCCGGCAAACCAACCCTTGTTTTCTGAAATCGGTCAGGGGTATCTTCCGAACGCGGTTGGCTGGCTGTTGGCCGGGTTGCTTGTGGTTCTGCTTTTCTTTAATATGTTCAGCAGCCGTCGCAGGAAAGTGAAATATGGTTTTGAGCTATCTCCTTTTTCCCTGGACCTTGCAAAGACCATTTTCTTCAGCTTGCTGGTGGTAGGGTATGTTTTCTATGTGAATCAATACAAGGGTGTTCAGGTGCCAGTTTTGATACTTGCCATCCTGGCAGTAGTGGTGTCATACATTTCGAACAATACCCGCTTCGGTCGTTATTCATATGCCATCGGTGGCAATCGTGAAGCTGCCAGGTTATCCGGTATCAACATCAAGGGCACCACCTTCAAGATCTTTATCCTGATGGGTTTCCTGTGCGGAATCTCCGGGATCATGCTGGCCTCCTACGTAGGGTACGGCACGATTGCGGCTGGAACTTCCTACGAGCTGTATGCGATCGCTGCCTGCATCCTGGGTGGAACTTCCACGCTCGGGGGTGAAGGTACCATTTTTGGCGCCATGGTCGGTGCGCTGATCATGGCCAGCCTTACCAATGGGCTCCAGCTCATGAACGTCCCGGCTGCCTTTGTGTATATCCTCACCGGGCTGGTGTTGGTCGTGGCGGTAATCGGGGATGTATATCTCAAGAAGAACCGATAACCTTTACTGAAATAAGCAACAATCTTTCTTTGTGATTTTTAGCAATCGACCACAGACCCACCTGGGTTTGTGGTCGATTCTTTAATGTGGTGCTTGATCATGGGCTTGCGTGAGAGCAGTTACCTCAACCTGAAATAAAAAAGCGGTATAAATATATACAAGAGGAAATTCAGCATGGATTATCGCTCACTCCCATCCCCTGACCGGATCGTAAAAGCCATAACAGCCCTCCAGTCGCATGGCATCACCGTCACGTTCGTGGAGAAGAAAGAAGAAGCGTTGGCTCAGATCCAGAGCCTGATCCCGGTGGCGGCCAGCCTGATGACCGGTTCTTCTCTTACTCTGCACCAGATCGGCCTGGAAGCCATGCTCAAAGCGGCAGACCATCCGTGGTGGAATATGAAATTGGAGATCGTGATGGAAAAAGACCCGGCTCAACAAGCCATGCTGCGCAAGCAGGCCACCCTGGCGGAGTATTACCTGGGCAGCGTGCACGCCATCACGGAAAACGGCGAGATCGTAATCGCAAGCGCCACCGGCAGCCAGCTGCCCGCCTACGCGTTTTCAAGCAACCATGTGATCTGGGTGGCCGGCGCGCAGAAGATCGTGCCCACCCTGGAGGATGCATTCCGCAGGCTGCGGGAGTTCGTCCAGCCCCTGGAGGATCAGCGCCTGAAACAGATCTTTGGCCCGGAGGCGAGGGGAGTGGTGGGGAAGATCCTGGTCTTCGAGCGCGAATCGCCTATGCTGAGGCGGAGTGTGAATCTCATTTTGGTGAATGAGGTGTTGGGGTTTTAGATCAATCTTCTCGTTATTGAGGGGAATTTCATAAAAAGGGACGCGATGAGAATGATTGATTCACCAATTTCCGAACACCTTTATACAAAAATATTCACTTGGATGAAATAGCGGGGATTTATAAAAAAGGACCTGCTTATAGGTATAATGATTATTAGTTCGATCTTCGGGTAGTTTTTCCGAACAATCTTTGGTCTCTACATCTGATAAATTAATGGTTGTAGAACCCGGTACTGCGGGTTTTTGAAGACATCATTCCAACACAGCTAATAATCTTCATAAATCGGCTTCTTGGCGCAGCAATGCGATAAAACCGTTTCCCCCTCCCGGGCCTTTCTGAAAGAATGGAGTCCCCCAATGTTCAAACGAATCCTTGTTCCTTTAGACGGGTCGTCACTTGCTGAACAAGCTGTTCCGCATGCCGAGATTTTCGCACGCATTTTTGGTTCAAAAATCATTCTTTTGCAGGTTCTCGAACCTACGTCGTATCATGAAAACCCAAAGGCGGTTGATCCGTTGACGTGGCAAATCCGAAAAGCAGAATCAGATATGTATTTGCAGGGTCTCGCGCTCAGGATCCAAAAAAACCTGGGGGGAAATCTAACAACCAAAAACGGAAAAACAAAGAGTCGTGTTGATTATGTGATTCGGGAAGGAAAAATCGCAGAAAATATTGTCAACTTTGCCCATTCTGAAAAAATTGACCTGCTGGTTATCAGTTCGCATGGGTCCGGTGGCTTGAGTCGGTGGAATATCAGCAGTATCACCCAAAAAGTCATTAATCTAATTTATTTGCCTGTTCTTTTGGTCCGTGCCTATAACCACGTAGATTTGGAAGAAGGTCTGAAATCATACCGGCGTATTCTCCTTCCGATTGATAGTTCCCGTCGGGCTGAATGTTCACTCTCAGCCGGGATCGAGCTCGCGCGGGGGATAACACTCATCTGAAACAACCGCGGATAACGCTGGTGCTAAATCAATGCTGGTCTTGGCAGCGGTGATACGTCCGCCTGAGCTACCGATTCCAGAACCTTTTCCACTGGAAATCACCCAACTTTCTGATCAGTTGATTGAAGTCAGCCGATTGGCTGTGAATCAATACCTGGATGAGATAAAAATGCGATTGCCTGTGGCGTGTGAAACTTGTGTCGTCGAGAATAAAAGCGCAGCTTTTGCCATCCAGGAATTGGCTGACCGGGAAGATATCGATATGGTCGTACTTTGCGCGCACGGACATTCCGGGCAGGTCTCGTGGCCTTACGGGACCATTACCCGGAATTATATTGAGCACGGGACGAAACCCGTCCTGGTCATTCAGGATATACCCCTTTCCCAGATGCGACCGACTGCAGCAGAAATTGCCGCAGAAAAATCCGGGAGACGATAAGAATGCCAGGAAAGCGTAAGAAATTCGACCGAGAAAACGAGGAAGTTTTCTCGGAAAATACGTATTCCTCAAGAACCAAACAGATGCAGGATCTGGTCGATGCCCTGGTAGAGAATTACAGGGATGCTGCTCGAGTCCCTTCAAGATCAAAATCAAAAAGGACGTTAGGCAAACAAGACCTTGCCCTGTACGACACCTGGATAAAACAGGCGCATTCTTATTTCCGTGAGGCCTCTAATCAGGAACTCACGATCACACCCGCTTCGGAGTGGGTGCTGGATAACTACTATATCATCCGCCAAACCCTGATTCAGATCGAAGAAGATCTACCGGTTAGTTTCTATAACCAGCTGCCAAAATTAATTGAAGGCCCTTTGAAAGGACACCCCAGGATATTCGCGATCGCAAGGGCAGTCCTTGCCTTTCAGAATTACTTATTGAACGTGATCGATCTACAAGCGATATTGGTTCAGGCACAAAAAGATGTACCGCTCACGATGGGCGAATTATGGGCTTTACCGATATTCCTGCGATACAGTTTAATAGAAACTCTTTCAGAAACACTTGAATGGATAATCCAACCTGAAACCAAACCCAATCTCCCGGTCTTACCTTCAACGTTTATTGGGCCTGTACTTCCTTCCTTGAATGGTCAAGTTGAAAATATTGATGCTTTCACAAGCTCCTTGGTGGCAAATATCATTCTCAGCTTGCGTACCATTTCAGAACAAAATTGGAACGATTTTTTTGAGGCAGTGAGCAGGGTGGAAAAAGCCCTGCACAAAGATCCTGCCGGGGTTTACCCATTAATGGATTTTAAAACTCGGGATCTATATCGAAAAGAAATCGAGATTCTTTCAACCGCGAGTGGTAAGGGATGAGCTGGATCTGGTTCAAAACACGCTAGCCCTAGCCCGGGAGAACAACGAGGCGTCAGTCAAAATCCTCCCAGATGAGTAAAGGGATACGCAAGGAGGGGGATTTTCCGGTAGGCTCATCTTCCCATGTTGGAGAATATTTGCTTGGAAAAAGTCGACCTTTATTAGAAAAACGGATCGGATACCACCCAAACCTAAAAGTCTCATTTCAACGGTGGGGGTTGCGCCATGCCAGCATCTTTTACCTGGGATCAATATTTACATTAACCCTTCTGATCTTCACCCTGATTGCGCTTGTTGTCGGACGACCGTTAGTGTTACGACCGGGTTCTCTCCTCCAATGGATCTCAACCTTCATTCTAGCAACCGCGATTTTTATTCCCATTCTGACAGTAACCTCCAGTTTGATTAATTGGTTGGTCACCTTGTGGGTCAAACCACGAATCCTCCCGAAGCTATTATTCAAAGATGAAATTCCTGCGAAATACCAGACACTCGTCGCCATTCCCGCTTTGATCGCCAACCGCGACGATGTGAATAAGCTGGTCCGTCAAATCGAAATGCACTTCCTTCGCAACCCGGAACCAGGCTTGTTTTTTGCCTTATTGACCGATTTCCCTGACGCGGACACCGAAACCCTGCCCGAAGATGAAGGGCTGGTACATTACGCGAACAGTGCTATTCGTGAATTGAATGCAAAATACGAAAGATCGATTCCAGAACCTCAAGCTCGACCGATGGAAACAATCCTTCCCAAAATAATCAGCCGGAAAACCAACTGCAAACGAATCAATGGCAGGCTCCTGCCTTGGAAGAACAGCCACTTTTTTATTTTCTCCACCGGAAAAGATTATGGAATCAATCGGAAGGAAGGTGGATGGGGTGGGAACGGAAACGGGGCAAGCTGCAGGAGTTAAATCTTTTATTGCGGGGTGGTCAGGATTTGTCATTCATCACCCATCCCTGGTGGTTCCAAGGAACTCGAAGCATTTACGCGCACTCGATTTGTGATCACCCTGGATACAGATACCATCCTCCCGCGCGGAGCAGCAACCCGTTTGATCGGTACACTTGCGCACCCATTGAATATCGCCAAATTCGATGAAAAAACCAAACAGGTGGTGTCCGGCTACACAGTCTTGCAGCCGCGCATGGAGATCCATCCAGGCAGCGCAAATCTTTCCTGGTTCACTCGCATTTTTGCCGGAGACACTGGCCTGGACCTGTACACCCGGGCGGTCTCTGATGCTTACCAGGACTTATTTGGCGAAGGTAGTTATGTTGGAAAAGGTATCTATGATGTAGATGCCTTCGAGCATAGCGTCAAGGATCGGATTCCGGAAAACACAGTGTTGAGCCATGACCTATTGGAAGGGATCATGGGGCGAGCTGGTTTGGTCACGGATATCACCATGGTGGAGGAGTACCCATCCAATTATTTTATCCAGGTCAAACGCCAGCAGCGGTGGATCCGCGGAGATTGGCAGCTTTTGCCCTGGTTGCTCAAGCCCGGGTATTTCAAGGTTAAATTCTCCGCCGTGGACCGATGGAAGATGCTTGACAATTTGCTGCGGGCAATGCTTGCCCCGGCATTAATGCTGATCTTCATCCTGGGTACGATTTCCGCGCCCGGACTTTTTGGTTTCTGGATAGCAATTATCTTGTTCTCGTTGGGGATACCGCTTCTGACAAGTATCGCCAGGAGTACTTTACAGACCCTGGACGGTGAAAAGATCGGTGCGGCTTTCCATCCCTTCGTTTGGGTATCTTCTGCCGCTGGTTCCTGGCGATCGCCTTCCTGCCTTATGAAGCCTATAACTCGATGGATGCCGTTCTGACCACCCTCTATCGCCTGCTTATCAGCCATAAAAACCTCTTACAGTGGACCACGGCTGCCCAGACCGCCCACCTTTTTGGCCTGGAAGCCCACCGGCAAGCGACCTGGTTGAAGATGATGGCATCTTCCCTGATGACGATCCTTCTGATAGGCGGAATTCAACTGGTTCATGGATTTTCGGGTGAAGGTGTTGCACCCACACTGGTGTTCGCTGTCCCATTATTTTTGAGTCTGGATGTTTTCTCCGCTCATCGCAGTGTGGATCAACCGACCCATCACTCCCCGCTCGATTACTTTTAAACGAAGAGCAGGCAGGTCTCTTTCGTCAGGTTGCACGGCGTACATGGGGCTTTTTTGAGCGATTTGTTGGTCCGGAAGATCACTGGCTGCCGCCCGATCACTATCAGGAGGAGCCGGTCGGGAGAATTGCGCACCAAACTTCACCATCGAACATCGGGCTGCTGCTCACCTCCACGTTGGCCGCCTACGATCTGGGTTACCTGGATCACCTTGGTTTGGCAACCCGTCTCTCTACAACGATGGATACCTTGAACCAACTTGAACGGTTTCGCGGGCACTTTCTGAACTGGTATGACACGCTTACATTGCGTCCGCTTAACCCGCGCTACATTTCCACGGTGGATAGCGGCAATCTGGCTGCCAGCCTGATCATCACCACGCAGGCCTGCAGGAGCATGTCGAACGAAACGGATCTTTCGGTGGGATCTGTGGCAGGGTTACCTGGATACACTCTCCAATTTAACCGAGATCTTATCGGGAATGCGGAAAGCTGAATTTGATCTCCAGGTTGAGGAGATCAACCGCAGGATCTTGAAAATGCATGACAAAATCCTGGCAACCCGGACAAATCCATCCGAGTGGTATGCACTTTTTCAGACCGTAAATGGGCAATTTTGGCAGGATCTCTCAAGCAGGCTGATGGAACTGGTCAAAGTAGGTCACTCAGCTTTCGATTTCAAGGCACTTCAGAAACTACAGGAGGTTGCGGCGCAGGTTGAACGCCACCACCTGGCTATCCAACGAACGCTTAACTGAGCTTGGTGCCCTGGGTTCATTTTGCTGGAACAAGTCCCCGAGATTTTCAATGAAGACTCGATTTTCACTGGAACTGAACAAATTAAAGACCAGGTTACCGTACAACCCACCTCTTATGTAAGATCAAAGATTTCGTCAGGTTTGATTTAAAACATACGGCCGATTTACGCAATCTTTTGAAGGTCAGTCAAAAAATCGCGGTGACTGGATCCTCGCCAATTCAAAACAGCCCTGAGATGGTTGGATGCTTTGGATAAGGCCCTGGCTGGAGGCTGAATTCAATGCCAATGCCCTCATGAACAGGTTTTCACAAATCGCTATCGACGCCGAGAAATTTGTGGGGGAAATGGAATTTCAATTCCTCTATGATCCACAGCGGCGTGTTTTCCATAATGGCTACAATCTCGATGAAGGTCAGCTGGATAATAGCTACTATGATCTTCTGGCTTCCGAAGCCCGGATCGCTTCGATCATCGCCCTGGCAAAGGGGGAAATACCCCAGTCTCATTGGCTGCAATTAAGCCGACCGCTCACCTTTGTGGAAGATACGCATGTACTGCTTTCGTGGAGCGCGACCATGTTTGAATACCTGATGCCGCCGCTCTTTTTCCGCTCGTACCCGGGAACTTTACTGGCAGAAAGCGCCCAGGGAGCAGTAAAACATCAGATTGCCTACGGAAAAACCAAAGGCGTGCCCTGGGGAATTTCCGAATCCGGTTTTTACCTGTTTGATGCCAATAATAATTATCAATACCGTGCTTTCGGGGTGCCCGGACTGGGCTTTAAACGCGGGCTGGGGGACGACCTGGTGATTGCTCCCTATGCTTCGAGTTATGGCGATCGGTACCGATCCCCCCGCGGCAGCCCATAATCTGACCAGGTTGATGAAGCTGAACTGCTTTGGGTTGTATGGCCTATTTGAATCGATTGATTTCACACCCAACCGGATGCTGGTGGGGGATACCTTTAAAGTGGTCCAGGAGTATATGGCGCACCACCAGGGCATGATCTTAATGTCCCTGGTTAATTATTTCCATAAAGACGTCATGGTAAACCGGATGCATGGTGATCCCCGCATCCAGAGTGTCGAGCTGCTGCTCCAGGAGCAGGTCCCCCAATCAGTTCCGCTGCAAAATCCGTTTGCTGAAGATGTGAAAGGAATCCTGCGGTTGACCGCAGCCCCGGTGGAAATAAAACCCTGGAGCGTCCCGATCCACACAGCGGTCCCCCAGGTTAACCTGCTCTCCAATGGGAATTACTCCGTGCTGCTTTCCAATATGGGAGGGGGGTACAGTACCTGTAACGGGATAGATCTGACCCGCTGGCAGGCAGATGGTGTCCTCGACCCGTGGGGAACCTGGATCTACATCCAGGATTTGGATCTCAAACGCGGTCGGAATTCCGCGGGGTCAGGACTTTGGTCGGCCGGTTATCAACCGGTCCCTCCCAAAGTTGAAAATATGCAGGTGACTTTCTTTGCTCATATGGCTGTGATTCCGTCGTACGGAAAACGACATCACCTCCACGATGGAGATCACGGTATGCCCGGATGATCCGGTTGAGATCCGCCGCATTCATTTGCATAACACCAGGAACAAACCCCGTCGCCTCCGTCTCACCTCGTATGGGGAAGTGATCCTCACCCAACACGTCGCCGATGACCGCCACCCCGCTTTCAATAAATTGTTTATCCAGAGCGAATTCATCCCTGAGCTAAACCTGCAGATCTTTTCCAGGCGTCCCCGTTCCGACGATGAAACACCCATCTTTCTCGGGCACATGCTGGTGATCAAAAGCAGGGGAGAATTCGGTGTTGAGCCAACCTCCGGTGCGGCATGAAGCAGATCGCAATCGTTTCATCGGCCGGGGCAGGACTTTCCGCAACCCGGTCGCGCTTGACTCTGAACAATACCTCACCGGTACCAGCGGCACCACCCTGGACCCGATCTTCGCTCTTGGCGAGGAGATCGAACTTGATCCACAGGCGAGTGACGAGATCGCTTATTTGACCTTTACCGGGGATAGTCGTGAGACTGTTTTAGCCCTGGCCGGACGATATAGCCGATGGTCTCTCGTGGAGCAATCCTTCCACCAGGCGAATATCGCCGCCCAATCCTGGTTGGGGAAGCAAAACTCTGATTCGCAGGTATTCAATAATTCCCTGCAAATCCTCTCGGCGCTGGTTTACCCGTTTAAAACTGTGCGAACTTCACCCGAAATAATCGCCGCCAACCGGCTCAGCCAGTCCGGATTGTGGCGGTTTGGGATTTCCGGAGATTACCCCATCCTGCTTGTGGAAATTGAAGACCCAAAACAGGTTGATCTGATCCGTGAGGTTTTACAGGTATATGAATACCTGCGCAGCCGCCGTTTTATGGCGGACGTGGTCATCCTCAATTACCAGCATACCGATTATGGCGGCGAATTGAACGGGTTGATCTTTCGTCTGATCGGACGTTTGGATTGCGAGCAGTTTTTGAATCAGCGGGGCGGGATCTTTATCCTTTCTGTTGACCAGATCAACCCCGATGAGCGCATCCTGCTGCAAACCTCCGCGCGCTACGTTTTCGCCGGGAAGCATGGATCCCTTGCTGACCAAATGCCGGAGTTTCCCATCCAGGTTCACCATTTGCCGGAATTTATTCCCAGCAGATCCACCGAGAGCCCCATAACTCCTCTTGCTGGAAACCCGCTTCCCGCGATCGAACCTTTGCAATTCTTTAATGGCTACGGCGGTTTCAGCAGCGATGGGCGGGAATATATCATCGAGCTGCCGCCGGGCAGGACCACACCCGCACCCTGGGTCAATATCATCGGCTACCCCAATTTTGGGTTCATGGTCAGTGAAACGGGAAGCCAGTGCACCTGGGCAGCCAACAGCGCCGAAAACCGCCTTACACCCTGGTCCAACGATCCGGTCAGCGACCCATCGGGGGAGGCGCTCTACCTGCGGGATGAAGAAACCGGCGAGTTCTGGACGCCCACGCCTCTGCCGGTGAGTGGAGACCAACCCTATCGGGTGACACACGGCGCGGGTTACACCACCTTCGACCATAATTCCCATGGGCTTCGCCAGCGCTTGACCATCTTCGCCAGCCCGGAGGATCCGGTCAAGATCATCCACCTCCAGGTGGAAAACACCTGGAATCAAAACCGGCGGATCACAGCCACGGAGTATATCGAATGGGCGTTGGGTACCGACCATGCAGCCTCGATGCCTTTTATCATCCCTGAGTACGATGCCGCGGAAGCCTGCCTGCTGGCAACCAATCCCTCCAATACCGACTTTGGGGAACGCACCGCTTTCCTGATCGGCAGTAAAACCATTCATGGATTTACAGCCGATCGAACCGAGTTCCTGGGAAGGGGGGGCACGCCCGCTTCTCCCATTGCACTGCACCGGCTCGGGTTGGAAACCCGCCTTACCCCCGGGGAGGATCCCTGCGCTGTCCTGCAGCTGCACATTGATCTGCTCCCTGGCGCTGCGGATGAGATCTATTTTGTGCTGGGGCAGGGGCGCAATAAGGAACACGCGCTCGAACTGGCCAAAAAATATCACGACCCTGCCTACGTGGGAACCGCCCTGAAGAGAACCGGGATCTTCTGGGATAACCTGCTCGGAAAGGTGCAGGTGCATACCCCGGAGCCAGCCACGGATTTGATCCTCAACCGCTGGCTGCTCTACCAGACCCTCTCCTGCCGCATCTGGGGGCGGACGGCATTCTATCAGCCGGGGGGAGCATTTGGCTTCCGGGACCAGCTCCAGGACGTGCTGGCTGTGCTCCCGATCGATCCGACCATTGCCCGCGGGCAGATCCTCAACGCCGCGCAGCGCCAGTTCACCGAGGGTGATGTGCTGCATTGGTGGCACCCGCCTTTCGGCCGTGGGGTGCGGACCCGCGTTTCGGACGACCTGCTGTGGCTCCCGTACGTTACTTCTCTATATATCGAATCCACCGGCGATGTGAGCATCCTGGATGAAAAAATACCTTTCCTGGAAGCTCCAACCCTTAAGGTGGAAGAAGTCGAACGCTACAATGCATACCCGCAGACCAGGAAAGCCTATCCGCTGATCGAACACTGCCACAGGGCGATCCAAAAGGGTGCCACCAAAGGCACGCACGGGCTGCCCCTGATCGGTTCCGGCGATTGGAACGACGGGTTGAACCGGGTTGGGGCGGGGGGGAAGGGGGAGAGCGTCTGGCTGGGCTGGTTTTTGTGCGATGTTCTGAATCGCTTCGCGGGAGTTTGCGACCTTCGCGGGGAGACCGAAAAAGCGAAGGGCTACCGCTCCCAGGCGCTGGAATATGCCGCTTCCATTGAGCGTTACGCCTGGGATGGAGCCTGGTACAGGCGGGCAACCTTTGATGATGGCACCCCGCTGGGTTCGCATAAGGAAGAGGAATGCCAGATCGATGCCATCGCCCAGTCCTGGTCCGTGATCAGTGGGGCGGGGGACCCCAAACGCAGCCGCAAGGCAATGCGCTCGGCACTGGAACGGCTCGTTTCCCGCGAGGACAGGCTATCGCTTCTTTTCACGCCGCCATTTGACCTAACCGAGAAGGACCCGGGGTATATCAAGGGCTACCTGCCGGGCACACGGGAGAACGGCGGGCAGTATACCCATGCGGCCACCTGGACCGCCCGGGCTTTCGCCCAGCTTGGCGACGGGAAGCAGGCAGGTGAGCTCTTCGATCTGCTTAACCCGATCTTTTTATCGGATTCAACGGAGAAGGTGGACGAATACCGGGTCGAGCCCTACGTGATGTGCGCGGATATCTACAGCAGGCCGCCCTACACGCGCCGGGGTGGATGGAGCTGGTATACCGGATCGGCCGCCTGGATGTACCAGCTGGGTCTGACAAACCTGCTTGGGTTCAAAAAGGTTGGCAACATTCTGCATATTGACCCGGTGATTCCACCTTCCTGGGACGGGTTTGAAATTAGCTATAAATTTGGAAAAACGAATTATCGGGTAAAAGTAAGCAATCCGAAACATGTTTCTCAGGGAATTAAGACTGTAAGACTGGATGGGGAGATACAGAACGAAAACGCCATTTCTTTAAGGGATGATGGGCATGATCACGAGGTTGAGGTAATGATGAGGAGATAAATGAAACAATATTACTCAGAATGATTCATATATGTAATAGTGTGTCCAATTACCCAATTTATAACTTCCGATTATTTATACAAATCAGAAGTTATTCTTTTCCCAATTCGTTTTCCATCGCCTGTCCATGCCAGAGGTGTTTCTGCGGTTCAAAGCGCCAACCGGGGTCCTTTATTTCCAGGCCGTAGGCGTTCCCAGCCGCCATTGATCCGCTGGATCGTCTCCTCCCAGGTGCGGATACCGCTGAACGCGTCCGGCGCTTCCACATTGCACGCGCCCACCGCGACCGCGAATGTGAGCGCTTCCTCAATCGATTTATCGCGAAGAAGCGCCGCCAGAAAACCGGCAATGGTGGCGTCGCCCGATCCGGTGGTCCCAGCCACTTCAACTTTATAACAAGGAGCCCATAATTCTTTTGAAGCCCATTCGCCGGGTTTGGATGGCTGCCCCCGGCCGAATGTTTTTTCCAGCACCCGCTTTGAAGAGAGGATATACATGCCGCGATATCCCATCTTTAATCCGACAATGCCTGCCCCCATGGCGATCAATTCCCGGCCCAAATCCGATAATAACTTCGCGCTGAGGAGGGGCAGGATATCCGCAGACCCGGCCTGCCGGGATAGATCCTCGTATATTCCGCGATGAAGCATAAAAAGAATCTCCTCCACGCTGGGCAGGAAGATATCCACGTGCGGCAGCACTTTTCTTAATATTTTTCCCCAATCCGCCTGCCCGGCCTGGGAAGCCGGGTCAGGAAATGCCATATCCAGCGAAGTGGTCACCCCCGTTCGTTTGGCCTGCCGGAAGATCTCTTCAAGCTCCCTCCCGTTATTTTCGAAGGTGGAGCGCATCACCGGGGGATACCCGAAATGAAAGAGGCGGGCATTTTCCAGCAATTCAAACGGCACGTCAGTTGTTTGGAAGGATTCGTTCGCCCCGGGATGGTGCAGAAAGATACGGTCCACGCCGGGGTAATCAACAATGATCGAATAGGAGCTGCCCCGGGTAGGATCTGTGACCAAACCGTCAGCGAGAGAGCCGCCGTGTGAAGCCAGGATCTGGCGCAGAGCATGCCCGAAAAGGTCGTCCCCCACCTTCCCCACCAGGTGGGCGGAGACCCCCAGTTTGTTCAGCGCCAAACCGGTGTTGGATACCGCCCCGCCGGCGGAAAACGCGGCCGGTCCGGCCTCGATCAAACGGCCGGGCAGGAAGATCCTGTCGAAGGATTCACGGTTTTCCCCCGAAAGGTCCGGGTGAATATCCAGGCAAATATGACCAGCAATTACCGCATCGAACATAACCCCACCCCACTCGCCTTTCAAAGATTGCCTGATAAATTATAGCCTGTTGAATATTTCGAATTAGTAATGAAATGGCTATGCGCAATGCAATTTTCCGATTGACCGAGTCGGATTTCTGCGGGTTCTACGCGTTTGGGCCGGGCAATCGGACAGCCCTGCGGATCACGAACGGCCAGGCAATGAGACCGATGGCGGCTGTCGAAAAGGTCATCACCCCCAGCGCGATGATCGTGCTGCTCCACGGCATCGAGATCAGCTGAAGACCTAAAGCGCCCATCAGCAAACCGGTGCAGCCCATTAGGGATGAAACCGAACCCGTATCCCCCTTCTGCTGCTCCAGCATCATATTCGCCGAACCCGGGCGGATGCAGCTCCCCGCGATCGAAGCCGGCAGGATGCACAGCGCGAACACCCACGGCGCACTGCTCCCCCATAAACAAACCAGCAGCCCACCGATGAGGGTTGAAACATAACAGCCCAAAATGATCCTCTCGGTATGCACGCGCTGCGAAAACCACAGGAAGATCATCGGACCCGCGATCATGCCGAGCGCGTTGAGCGAGAAATAGAAGCTGTAGGCCTGCCCGGAAAGGCCAAAGTCATTCTGGTAAATATAGGTGGATGAGCCAATATAGGCGAAGGTTGAGATCGCCCCCAGCGAAAAAAGCAGCAGCAGCAGGGTAAATCCGCGGTTTTGCAACACCTTGCCCAGGCGCCCCAGGCTGGGCAGCAGCATCTCGTTTGTCCGCTCGGTGATGGTCTCCTGGAACAGCAGGCTGCCTGCCAGTGCCAAAATACCGATCCCGGTCAGCGACCAGAACACCCCCCGCCAGGAAATGAATTTCAGCAGCAATGCGCCGATCACCGGCGCGATGGCCGGGGAGATCAGCACCATGGATTGAACGATAGCCAGCACCGATCCGCGCTTTCTGCCGCTGTAGACATCCTTCACGATGGCGGTGGCCACCACCCCCGCGGCGCTGCCGCCCAGCGCCTGGAAAATGCGGCTCAGGATCAACCCGTCCACGTTCGGGGTCAGGGCACAGAATGCGCTGGAAACGACATACAGCCCCAGCCCGGCGATCAGAATCGGTTTGCGCCCGAAATGATCGCTCAACGGACCCCAGACCAGCGTCCCGAGCGCGTAGAAGATCATGAAGGCTGTCAGGGTCAGGTTGATCCGATCCGGGGTTGCATTAAATTGCGCTCCCATGCCTGGCAGCGCGGGCAGATACAGGTCGGTGGAAAGCGGCACAAACGCGCTCAGCAGCGCGATGAAGACGATTAGTCCGTTTGCCCCGAGGAATTTTTGTCTGGGTTGGTTGATGGTGAATTCCTTGAAAGTTTAGACTTCATCCCCCGCAGCGACGGGAACGGGAACCTCATCCGCAGCCTTGAGCGAACTGGAGGGCACGCGCACAAAGCTGGCCGCGATGAATTCCAGGATGGCGATCAGGATCCCCAGCAGGAACACGTACTGGAAGCCGTACACACTCCAGATCACCCCGCCGATCAGCGCGATGGTCAGCGAGAAGACGTGGTCGATGGTCACCCCGGCGGTCAGGGATGCCTGCACATCCTCGTCCTTCACGGCTATCTTCTTCATATACATCGACCTTGCCATGTTCACCGACATCAGCATCTGGTCCAGCAGGTAAAAAACGCACACCATCAGAAAGGCCGTGTTTGGCGGAAACAGGAACTTGGAGAAGCCGTAACCCAGGCAGACCACCACCAGCAGCACCGCCTCGATCTGCATGATCAGCTTCTCGCCGTAGCGGTCGATGGCCCGGCCCAGCACCGGCTGGAACAGCACCCCGATCACCCCGCCGATGACCATCAGCGTGGCGATGGTCTGCGTGGGCTGCAGGAAGATGGTCACGATCACCCAGGGGGCAAAGGTGATGAAGATCTGCTTGCGCGAACCGGAGAGCATGTTCAGGATGTAGAAAAGACGGTACTCGCGGTGCAGCTTCAGGAATTGCTTTGGCTTTTGCGGTTGGTCGGGTTTCATCTGGAACATGAGTACACCCGCCAGCACCAGCCCCACCGCGGTCAGCACGAAGGACATCCTGGAATTGAAAGTGCAGGTAGCGGAACCCGAGGAAAATGACGAATGCGCCCAGGATGGTGGCGAAGTTGCGGATCGAATTGAGCTGCCCCAGCCGCCGCCCGGTCTGCCCCTCGTGGGCCATCTCCATCCCGATCGATGAACTGAGCGGCAGGAAGAGGTGCTGCCCCATGCTGTAGATGAACAGCCCAGACCATCATGATGCCAAAGGTGGAGGAGGCAAACCCCACCAGCAGCGCACCGACCGCCCCCAGGACGAGGGCGAACGCTCCCAGCCGGCGGCTGCACAGGAACCACAGCGCCGCGGTGACAAAAACGCACAACAGCCCGGGCAGCTCGCGCGGTAGTTCCAGCAGCGAGCGCTGGAAACCGCTGATGGCGAATTTATCGTTGATGAAGTTATTGAAGGTGGAGTCGTACATGCTGAAGGCGATGCCCATCATGATGGACGCGCCATGAAGAGTTTGAGCTCCCGGGGGATTTTCTGGATGCGGGCGGTGATGGACATTTAGTTTCTTATATTCTTCGGGTATCCGACTTATTTATTTTATCTTCAATTGTTAGGCCTAACAGTTTTTTCTTTTATCACGCCCCCCCACCCCAGGGGAAAACATACAAACCCAAACCGTAGCTTAGGCACAGACAGCGGATTGGTCAAATAATACGAAAATTATAGGCTACCCGGAAATGTTGGAACCTGCACCATCTGGAAGTTTGGCTTCCCCGGTGACTCCTTCCGCTGGAGGCTTGATCTTTCTTTTGCTTTTGCGGTTCTTCTGATATTCATCAAATGCCACCGCACCCAGCAGGATGATGCCCCGCACGATATACTGCGCGTACGTGCTCCAGCCCGCCAGCTGCATGCCGTTCCCCAGCACAGCCAGGACGAAAACCCCCACCACCAGGGCTAGCCATGTTCCCTTCCCCGCCCATGAAGCTGATCCCGCCGATGATGGCCGCGGTCAGGATGGTGAACTCGATCCCCGGTCCAAACGCGGAGCTGGTGGTATTTGCTTTGGAAATCATCACCATGGTGGCCACCGCAACGAAAAACCCGCAGAGGGCATATACCGAGGTTTTCATCGCCCGGGTCTTGATCCCTGCCAGGCGGGAGGCTTCCTCGTTCCCGCCCAACGCCATCACATTCCAGCCGTATTTGGTTTTGGAATACACAAACGAAGCCAACAAAACCACCACAATGGTAAGGATGACATCAAATGGCACTCCAAGTACTTTTCCCTTGGCGATAAATAAGAACTCCGCAGGATAATTGCGAAAAGTCTGCGACTGGGAAATGATATAGGAAATCCCCTGGAAAACCGTGCTGGTGGCAATGGTGACGATCAGCGGGAAAACACGCACGTTGGTGACGATCACCCCATTGAATAACCCCAGGCAGGTACCCAGCAGGAGACCCGACTAGTCACTGCCAGCCAGGCGGGGGTCTGGATACTGCACCATCAGGATGGCAGTGACGATCCCCACCAGCGACATCTGCCAGCCCACGGAAAGGTCGATCCCGCCACCGATCATCACGAACGATAAGCCCGACCGCAGCGATGATGAAGTAGGTATTCTGGGTGATGATGTTGGTCAGGTTTCGCAGGGTGAAGAAATATGGGCTGGTCAACGAAAAAACCACCATCAGACCAAGAAGGATGAACATGATCGTGTATTTTTTTAAACCGCTCAGATTGATCTTTCGCATTGTTTCCTCTTCGTCTAACCTGGATGACCTGAAGCCAGCTCGATCACATAACGCTGGTCGAATTTCTCCTTGGGCACTTCGCCCATGAAACGCCCTTCGAAAAGAACGATCAGCCGTCGGACATCCCCAGCAATTCCTCCATTTCCGACGACACCATGATGATCGCTTTACCCTGTTCCACCAAGTCCATTCATCAGGTTGTAGATTTCCTGCTTGGTTCCCACATCGATCCCGCGGGTGGGTTCATCGAAGATCAGGATGTTCGTATCCGCGGCCAGCGTCTTGGCAAGCACCACCTTCTGCTGGTTGCCGCCGGAAAGGTTTTTTACCCTTTGGTCCACGGAAGGGGTGCGAATTTTCAATGTATTTACATATTTTGAAACTATGCTATTCATCAATTTGGAATTGACCAGGGAATACCTGGCGAGCTTATTAAAGATGGCAAGCGTGATATTAAATTTCACGGTTGAATTCAGGATCAGACCCTGCCATTTACGATCCTCCGGGATCAACCCGATCCCATAGCTGATGGCCTCGTCCGGGTTGTTGATCTCCACTTTTTTTCCATTGATGTAGATCTCCCCTCCATCCTTGGGCACAGCTCCAAAAAGGACATTGACCATCTCCGTTCGCCCGGAGCCCACCAACCCGGCCACCCCTAGAATCTCCCCTTTGCGGACCTGGAAGGAAATATTCTCATCTCCGTTCCCGCTGAGGTTCTTCACCTCCATCACCACTTCACCTGGCGGGTTGTTGCGCTTTGGGATAATATTCTTTGAATTCCCGCCCGACCATCAGGCTGATCAGTTCTTTGCGGTTCGTTTTTGCCGTTTCCAGGGTTTTTACGATAATGCCCATCGCGCATGACGGTCACCCGGTCGGAGATGCGGAAGAGCTCCTCAATGCGGTGGGAAATATAGATGATGGTGATGCCGTCCTGCTTCAACTTGGCGACGATTCGGAACATGGTTTCCACTTCTGAGGCCGAAAGCGGCGCGCTGGGTTCATCCATGATCAGGATCTTCGCCTTCGTGGAAATGACCTTGGCGATCTCCACCAGCTGTTTCTTGGCCGGGCTTAGAACTTCGGACTTTTGCGGATGGATCAATATCCACATTCATTTCCGCGAAGATCTGCCGTGATTTTTCCTTGAGATCCTTATGGTTGGTAAACAAACCCTCTGTTTCCCCCAGGAAAACATTTTGTGCCACCGTTAAGGATTCCACCAGGTTGAATTCCTGGTAGATCACCTTAATTCCCAAATCCCTTGCGTGCCCGGGGGATATGCTTTTGATATTCCTGGCCATCAAAAATGAGTGCAGCCGCTATCCGGTTCAATCGCTCCCGAGATGATCTTGATCAGGGTGGATTTTCCAGCACCGTTCTCGCCCAGACAGGGCATGGATCTCACCCCGTTTGAAATTCCATCGAAAAATCGTCCAGCGCGGTGACACCCGGGTAGGTCTTGGTGATGTTTCGAATCGTTAGGATTGTGTTATCAGCCATGCCTCTCCTGAACACGATAACAAGATGGGCTGGGGAAACCCGTTCGGGTTTGAACCCAGCCCATCTTTCTCTTTACCGGTAACCATCCTTCATTTTCGGTAGAATGACCATCGGTTGGAGCTGAGTTAAGAGTATTATATTATCCCGGAGGAGGACCTAATTTGATCTCCTCGGGTGTACCGGTCGGAACCTGGAAGACTTCGGTATCCTGAATGGGCAACACCCATCAGTTTTCCATCCACCACTGTGACAATATCCAGGGGATCGTAGATGATCTTGGTGATATCGCCACCCAGCATCTTGCCAACAATTTCCATCGTCCTGCCAATGAGATCACCGCCAAAGCGGATGGTACCGCGGAAGACGGATTTATTGTTGGCAGAATCCAGAACCGCAGCACCTTCCGGACCGATCATCCCAACACCAAAAACGGCAACTTTATTCAGGTCATCGATCACACTTACCCCGGGACCTTTGGCATATTCATCCAGAATTGCCTGGGAGGCGCCCATGCCGCCATCACCGGCATACGCCAGGACAAGCTTGACATTCGGGTTGGTGGTCAGAATATTCTGCACGGCGGTCTGCCCGGCCTGGAACATTTCTGCCTGGGTATCGGCAACCACTTTCACTTTGGAGGAGTAGGCAGGATTGGCAACTTTTTCTGCTTCGGTGACCACTTTGCCGGTAGCATCAATATATTCTCCCTTCACGTTCTTCAGCCAGGGTTCTGCGATCATCTTCATCCCGCTGGAACGGGCTGCAGCATCGGTATTTAAGGTTGATTCGAGAATGGCGGTTTCGATGGAACCATCGGCGGCATCCGGGTAGGTTTATCCACCCACTGCTTGGCCATGTAGGCTTCGTACATGCCGGCCAGGTACTGGTTCATCATCATGACGCTGTCATAGGCCTTTTCGTCACCGGGGTCTCCACCCGACCACGAGAACTTTCACCCCGGCATCCCGGGCAGCGATCAGCTTCGGAACCAGGCTGGAAGCTTCCGCCGGCATGGCAAAGAGAAAGGCGGGCTTCATGGCGGTGAAATTTTCCACCTGGGTGGCCTGGTTGTTCGGGTTTCCGTCCGCACTGGCCACCTGGACATCGAAATTTCTCCCCAAAGGCACCTTTGAAAGCATCGTTGAATGCGAGCATCAGGGGATTATCAAGCGCAGGCAGGGCAACCGCCAGAACCTGCTTCCCTGCCGGCTGGGCGGGAGCTTCGGTGGCAGCAGGTGCCGCAGGTTCTGCAGGAGCTGCCTCTTCCGTCGCGGCAGGAGCCGCAGGCTGGCAGGCAGCCAGGATGAACGCGGTTATCAGCATGATTGAAAGAACGGTCAAAAACTTCTTGCTCATTTTCTTCTCCTATATTGAAAGATTCACCACTCTCAGAACAAATCTCCTTATAACTTTGGAACGGCTTCACCATATCGGATAGAAAATCGTAATTCGACCCTCTTCACCCTCCTTTTCTTTGAATTATTCAAGTTTCACTATATGAAACTTTGTTTCAATAAATAGTATACGCCTTTTTAACCTCATTGTCAATCAGCTATCATTTTCAGGCGGAGATAGGTCGATCTAACCACTGCCGCGCATTCCAAAACAGCCTCTTCCCTCAATGGATTTATATAAATGAAATAACATATTATTAAGTCCTGGTAAACAAAAAGAGAATCTCCAGTTAAGGGATTCTCTTTTTGATATCCGATTCTGAAGTGGGTATAGTCTTTTATGCGGTAACTTTCGCGACAGTTGCTTTCGCTTTTCGATTTTTCTGATAAACATCAATCGCCACAGCGATCAATAGGACGGCACCTTTAACCACGGTTTGTGAAAAATCAGGGAAGCTGGCCAACTGCATGGCATTGTTGAGCACACCAATGATGAGGATACCCACCACCAAACCAAAGACGCTGCCTTCACCCCCCTTGAAACTGACCCCGCCCAGAAGGGCAGCGGTGAGGCAGTCGAATTCGAGCCCCTGGCCTGTGACCGTCTGGCCGGCAAAAACTCTGGAGAGAAGTAATACCGAAGTGATGGCAGCGGTAAAACCGCAGATCATAAACAGGAACACTTTCATTCGGTTGATACGCACCCCTGCAAGCCGGGCAGCTTCTTCGTTTCCACCCAGGGCAAATACCCGTCTGCCAAAGTAGGTCTTATTCAGGACGAAAGCCCCAATCAACGCCACAATAATCCATACGATGACAGGCACCGGGATTCCCCCGACATATCCCTGGCCAAGCCAGCGGAAGGAATCGGGGAACCCCATGATATTCCTGGAAGCATTGATGATGTATCCAATGCCTTTATAAATTGCAGCAGTGCCCAGGGTAATAATGAGTGGATGTACCTTAAGGGTAATTGAGAGCAAACCATTGATCGCACCAAGCAATAATCCCACTCCCAAAATCAGCGGGATTGCCACCACGGGATCCATCTTCCCATAAACCATCATGATCGCTAAAAGGACATTGGTTAATACGACCTGGGAACCGATCGAGAGGTCAATTCCGCCGCTGATCATGACAAACATAAGTCCGACGGCTGCAATTCCCGAAAATGATACCTGGCGGATCAGGATGCGGAGATTTCCAAAGGTCATGAAGTTGGGTGCCATAAAGGAGAAGAGGATCAATAATGAAAGCAGGATCAGAAATGGCACATTCTTTTTCATGAGTGTTACGATGCGGGTGCCAAAGGTTATTCGAAGCAGTAGATTGATTGGTCATCACTCATTCCTCAAAAGTTAATGGGTTCCAGATGCAAGGTCAAGAATGTAATGCTGATTGAATTTGTCCCGTTGGACTTCTCCGGCCAATTCGCCTTCACACATGACGATGATCCGGTCCGACATCCCCAACAATTCCTCCATGTCTGAAGAAATCATCACGATCGCGATCCCGTTATCGGCCAGCTCGGTCATCAGATGATAGATTTCCTGTTTTGCGCCAACATCGATTCCCCGGGTTGGTTCGTCAAAGATCAAAATATCCGATTCAGCCGCCAGGGATTTGGCGAGCACAACTTTTTGCTGATTGCCGCCGCTTAGATTGATCACCTGCTGCTGCAGACTGGGGGTCTTGATATTGATCCGATCTTTGTATTTGTTGGCAATCTCATCTTCCACTTTTGTATCGACAACGCCATATTTCGAGATGCGTTTGACGATCGGGAAGCTGATGTTCCATTTGACGGTCATTTCAAGGAACAGCCCCTGCCCTTTGCGGTCCTCGGTGAGAAATCCAAGCTTATGCTCAATGGCATCCGAAGGCGACTTGATCTTTACAGGATTCCCATTGATCAGGATCTCGCCTTGTTCCATGGGGGCGGCGCCAAAGAGAAGCTGAGCCAATTCTGTTCGTCCCGCGCCTACCAACCCGGAAACCCCCAATATTTCACCTTTCCGGACTGAAAAGGAGATATTTCGATCGCCATTCCCGGTGAGGTTTCTGACTTCCAAAGCTATTTCACCAGGGGGATTTTTCCGACGGGGGTAACTTTCTTTCAATTCCCGGCCAACCATCAGGTTGATCAGTTCCTGCCGGTTCGTATCTTTGGTTAATTTTGTCGCGATATAGCATCCATCCCGCATCACGCTCACGCGATCAGAGATCTGGAATACCTCTTCCAAACGATGTGAAATATAAATGATCGTCACACCTTTTTGTTTTAATTGATTGATGATCTTGAACATCAGCTCCACTTCCGTGACACTCAGCGGAGCAGAGGGTTCGTCCATGATCAATATTTTCACATTCTTGGATACTGCTTTCGCAATTTCAACGATCTGTTGTTCGGCAATGGATAAATCCTGCACCGCGCAACTGCGGGTCAATATTCACCCCAAATTTATCCAGGACTTCGGCTGCTTTTTTCTCGATTTCTTTGGCGCTAAAGAGGATTGAATTTTCAGTTTTTTCGCACAGATAAATATTCTCTGCAACGGATAAAGCGGGGACAAGATTAAACTCCTGATAAATGACTTCAACACCAAGGCTCTTGGAAAGAGAAGGAGTGATCTTGGGATATTCCTGTCCATTAATATTAATAATTCCTGAATCGATATCGATGGCTCCGGCCACCGCTTTGATCAGGGTGGATTTGCCGGCACCATTTTCCCCCAGCAAGGCGTGAACCTCGCCTTCCAGAAAACTCATGGAAACATTATTCAGGGCAAGCACACCCGGGTATCTCTTGGTGATATTCTCCAGGGATAAAATTACCTTGGCATCCATTCGGTTTTCACCTCTGATAATTTGAGAAGGGAGGGGTTTCCTCCCTTCTCAAATATTATAAACAAATGATTCTTATTTCGGGGCTAGTGTGGTGAAATCGCAGGTGATCGGTTCCAAAACATCGTTGATGATGTTCGGATGTTCCACGCCCTGCAGCATTTTCTTGAGCTGGTCGTAGGTGGCCTGGTCAAGAGAGGTTCCGCCGATGGCGACAAAACCCTTATAGGGATCCTTGCAGGCGGTGACGACGGGGATCTGGGAAGGATCCATATCGCCTGCGAAGACGCCGAAATCATCGATGTTTACATTCGGCAGCGCCTTGATGGCGTTGGCAATACCCTGGGCATGGGCTGTGGATTGGCCAATAAACACCTTGACGTTTGGATTTGCGGTTAATGCGTTCTCGGCGGCAGCCTGACCGGCGGGGATGCTATCCGTGGGAATATCCATATCCATGACAAGCTTGGCTTTGGGGCAAATGTCTTTGATGGTCAGGTAACCTTCATGGCGCAGAGCCATCCCAACACTTGCACTGGCACCGCCAACGATGACTGTTTCAACACTCCCATCCGCAGCATCCGGGTACCGGGCATTGATAAAATCGCAGGCCATCTTGGCAACTTTTTGGCCATCTTCTTTCTGGCTGGTGTGCATAATGGCATCAAATGGTGCCAGTTGCAGCGGCGGAACACCCATCACAGTGATGCCAGCAGCTTTGGCTTGTTCAACGGAGGGCAGCAACTGGGCAAACTCGCCGGCTGCCATGACATACATCATATCGGTTTTCATCGAGATACAATTCTCGATCTGGTCGAATTGTTGATTCAATCCACCTTCATCTGCGCCATAGACCTTCACTTCCACGCCATCAGCCTTGAATTTTTCGGTAACTGAAGTTGCCACGCCGTTCAGGAATGGGTTGGCAAGGGACGGGATGATATAGCAGATCACTTTGCCTTTAATATCCAATGGCGCTCCAGCTACTGCAGGTATCATGGATAACTGTGGTGTCTTCAGCCGGGGCTGCTTCGGCCGCGGGCTCTTCAGCAACTGGTTCTTCCGCCGCGGGTTCTTCAGCGACGGGTTCTTCAGCTAGCAGGCGCTGCGGGTTCTTCGGTGGCTGCGGGTGCTGCAGGTTGGCAGGCTGCCAAGATAACAACGGCAACCAGTAAAACAGACATGATCATCAAAATCTTTTTACTCATTTTCTTCTCCTTGAAATATGGAAGTCCATTATCTAGCTATTACGTTGCGACAATATTCAAAAATGATAGTATCTCTCCGTTATTCCTCCTTTATTGCGATTATTCAAGTAATTGTATCGTCTGATGAAACCGTGTTTCAACTAATAGTATACGGAATTATTAACCGAAAAGTCAATCATTCAAATTTTGCAGGGTTGTAAATAATGGAAGCCCTTCCGTGCTTCCAAAGCAACCCTTCGCCCGCGAAGGTTCGTTCAAGTTTCACCGATCCCGGGTTCTGCCAGGATCTCCTCAGTACAGGCGATCAGATCTTCCAGGTTTTCTCTGTCCAAGGGGGATGGCTGGTGTCCGGGAAGAAGCGTGCGGAAGCTCCGTTTATTGAATTTTCTGGAGGCTGGCAAGATAGGTCGATAGTGGCAATGAATGCTTGAGATACAACCACACCGGGGTTTCCACGATCATATCCCCAGTGAAAATGATTCCCTCTTCTTCATTTAGAAGACAAACGCAGCCGGGGGTGTGACCGGGTATTTCGATCACCTCAAAAACCCTGCCTCCCAGGTCAAAGGACATCCCTTCCTTCAACGGGTTCAAGCGCGTCTCGCGGTAGCTGACCAGCCCGGCTGCCATGCGCTGATAGGCTGGCGTGCCATCCCCATGGAATGCTTTGAGGTCGTTCCGGCGGTACTCATCCGTGCACATTTTCTTCATGATGGGTTCATCCGCCGGGTGCAGGAAGAATTCATCAAACCCACCGTTCCCCCCGGCATGGTCGGGATGCCCGTGGGTGTTCACCACGATCACCGGCAGAGGCGTCAGCGAGCGCACCAGGGCTGCCAGGTCCCCCACCCCCATCCCTGTATCCACCAGAAGGGCTTTGTCTTTCCCGGCAACCAGGTACATCTGGTCATTGGCTGGTCCGCTGATGGACCAGATGCCTTCCCCGATCAGATCGATATTAAAGAATTCCTGCCCGGTCATTTCTTCAGCACCGAATCCAGGAAGTCCAGCACCCTGGATGTGTTTTCCGGGGTTTCAAACGCTGGATCGGCGTGGTACACCCCGGGTAACAGTTCCAGGGTCACGCGATCCTTCCCGGCCGCTTTTTCGATCGCCGCTGCAAAATTTATGGATTGCTGCACAGGCACCAGCTGATCCAGCAGTCCATGCTGAATGAGGAACGGTGGTGTGTTGGCGGATACATAGGTCATCGGGCTGGCGTTGCGCACAAGTTCCGGCACTTCGGTGATCAAGGAGCCAAGCAGCATGGATTCTGGCGATTCCGGCGCGGAATGGTCGGGCACGCCGCAGCCGCTGGCTTTCAGCTCTTCGTCCATTTTGAGGAAGTCTTCCGTGGGGCCGTACCAGTCCACCACAGCCTGCACAGAGCAATCCTCCGTGGGGAACCCCATGGAAAGATCTTCAAGATCCTTCACCCCGGCGCTCGTGCCCACCAGCGCGCTCAGGTGCCCCCCTGCCGATCCGCCCCAGGCAGCGATCCGCCTGGGATCGAACCCGTACTTTTGCGCGTTCGCCCGGATAAATCGGATGGCAGCCTTGCAATCGTGGATCTGCGCCGGGAAGATCGCTTCCCCGCTCAGCCGGTATTCGATGCAAACGACCGCGTAGCCGCGTTTCAAGCCCTCCAGCATGGGAAGCTGCTGCACATCCCGCTTATCGCCCATCATGAACGCCCCGCCATGGATCACCGCGATCACCGGGAAGGGTCCCTCCCCTTCATCCGGCAGGTAGATATCCAGGCACTGATTGGGGGATTGGTGTGCGTAAGGCACATCCAGCCATTTACGTTTGTAAATGCTGGTATCCATCATGGGGGGCGGTCCGGGCGGGCGGCCAAAATCGGGACCGATCGGCGGGGGTCCCAGGGGATGGCCTGACCCAAAAGGCGGTAAAGGATGGTCACTCATATTGCTCCTTGTTTACACCAGATCACCCACCAGACATGGGTGGAAAAAAGCACAGCCGGCATCCCGGGGAGAGTAGGGCGTCCATCTTCTGTTGAACACCATTGATGGTCACCAGCCCGATCAATCCGGAATCCAAGTTCAACATGTTCAGCAACCTGCCCAGCGGTGGAGCCTTCGTCCACCTGACAGGGTCTGCTTCTTCTTCCTATCCGCGGCCAACTGCCCGAAAAGTTCCACTTCGATTTCCAAGTTCACTCTCCTAAAGCGTGTCAAAAACCTTATCCAATTCCGAATCCGGAATATCAAAGGTTGCCTGGTGCGGGGCGAGCGGTTCTTCGCGCATGTATTCCGGGATGCGGTAATCCGCCTGGGTGATCCCCGCGCGGCGGTTGAACTCCAGCTCGTTACGGAGCACATCCCGGTAGAACTCGTCCAGGTCCTCCACGGTCCAGCCCCAGCCGTAAATGCCGTTGACCATATCTGCCATCAACTGCGGCTCGGCGATCACTGGCGGACGGGCAAAGAGGCACAGCCCGGTGCTATCCAGCATGGCGGCGATGATCTGCAATTTGAGCGAGAGTTCCTTCTGCCCTTCCGTTGCCAGCGGATTGACCTGGTTGCGAGCGCCAAAGGCATTCCCGGCGGTGTGGTCGGCACCTTGCGGCGAGGTGGCGTAGGTGACCCCGTTACCCTTCAGGCTGCGCGGATCGTACCCGGGCATGGCTTGTCCCAGGGTCGCGGGTACGCGGCGGATGCCGAACGCTTTTCCGCACATGACTGCCCCGCTGCCGATCAGTTTCCCCAGCGGAGTGCCCTCCCCCACCTGCGCGAGCAGAGCGGTGATCGCTTTCACATCTCCAAAGGAAGCCAGATCCGGCTTCTATCAGGACGCCGATGGCTGCCCCGGTCTCGATCGTATCCAGCCCAAAATCGTTGCACATGTAATTCAGCCGGGCAACGTCATCCAGGTTTGCCAGGCCCAGGTTGGAGCCCATGAGCGAGATGGTTTCATATTGAAGGGTCCCGACGATGGGTTTCCCGTTTTCATCCACGTAGAGATTGCGGCAGGCGATGGTGCAGCCCGGCATGCAGCGCGTACCCACCTTGCCGCCCCGGGCCAGGATGATCTCGCGCATGTGCTCACCGCGCAGGTCCCCCGCCCCCTCGAAATTCCCATTCGAAAAATTTCGGGTCGGCAGCGAGCCGATCTCATTGACCGCACCCACGATGGAAGCTGTTCCATAGAGATGCTGCGTCCCCTGGGTACCCAGCTTGGGATCGTTGATCAATTTTTGGGCGAAGGTTTGAGCGGCACCGCGCAGCAGCTCTTTATTGACAGGTTGGAAATTCCCGCCTGCCGGCTTTTCGATCACGATCGCCTTCAGACCCTTGCTGCCCATCACCGCCCCCAGCCCGCCCCGGGCAGCCAGGTTGCTGCGCTGGTCGGCTTCCCCGGTGCAGGCGATGCAGGCACCCAATAGTTTTTGCTCACCAGCCTGCCCGATCGAAATAACGGTGGCGGATTTCCCGAACCGCTCCTGCAATTTTTCGGAGACGGCATACGTACCTAGTCCAAGCAGGTCATCGGCTGGGAGCAAGTCGGCTTTCTCCCCATGAATGTGCAGCAGATAGAATTTCCCTTTTTCCGGTAAGCCTTCCACAACGACCGCCTTGATGCCCAGCTTTCCCAGGGCATCTCCGGCGGTACCGCCCGCGTTGGCTTCCTTGATTCCTCCGGTCAGCGGGCTTTTCCCGCCCACAGAAAGACGGCCGGCAGCAGCCACTGCTGCCCCGCCCAGGAGCCCCGGGCAGAAGATCAATTTATTGTTCGGACCAAGCGCGTCACAAGCAGGCGGGATCTCCTCGAGTAGCAAGCTTGGCGATCAGCGCTCTGCCGCCGGTTTTCTCATAAGTAGCGGGAACCGGTTCGGATGAGGCCACACCTTGTTGCATATTGACACGAATCAACTTCATACTACCTCACATTGGAAAGAGATCATGGGAATGAATCCTGGAAATGAAAACAGGATCCCGACCCCAGCAAACGGAGAAACGTGTAAAGAGAATTGCTGGAAACCGGGATCCTTGCGTCCCTAAAACCGCCGCCTTGCAATGAGTCCGAAGCTTCATGTAGGTAGCGTTCCTCATTATGCGGTTTAGGGCGGGTAAGCCACAGTGTAGATATGTTTGCCGCCATTCAGCGGACCTTTGAGAAGCTTATCGATCTCGTCCGGATCCCGCATGGTGACCTTATCCACCGGGGGTAAAACCCCGGCCGGAAAGCGGGTCATGATGTCGCCGATCAGCTTCACCATGTAATCGAGCAGCGCTTCCAGCCCTGCACGGGCTTTTTCCGGGTCAGCCAGGGTTGGCCGCCCGATCACGCCTTCGGGGTAGCACAGCACTTCGATGCCGCCCAGGCCGACGTGCTCGTGGCCTTTGATCGGGGCGTGATAGACCTCGCCGCCCTTATCCACGTGCCCGGGAGGCAGGAATCCCTCCGGCTTGGTATCCACCACCTTGTCCATCTGCATGAACTCGGGGAAGAGCGCCAGCGAGTAGGAACCTTCCACCTCGCAGGCATGCTGGAAGGGCGTCTCGAAAGGTCCGCCGTGGGCTTTATCCTTGAGGTGCTCGTGGATCACGGTCGGCCAGTGCAGGGAAACCAGCACGCAGGGCACCTGGTACTTCTTGGCGAACTGGTGCAGCGCCAGCGGGATGACCTCTTCCTGTCCGTGACCGTTCAGCAGGATCTGCTTGCGGAAACCGGTGTTCCAGAAACCGGCGATCACCCCGCGCAGGTTGGCCAGGAAGGCATCCTCGGGGATGACCACCGTTCCGGGCATGCCCAGGTGGTTGTAGGGATGCGAGCCGTACCAGACCGGTTCGGCTACCGTGCAGCCGGTCTTCAGCGCCACCTGCTCGGCCATGCGGGTGACCAGGAAGGTATCCTCGCCAAGTGGCTGCCCGGCGCCGTGGCATTCGGTGCTGCCGACCGGGATGATGATCAGGTCGTTGGTCTTCAGCCTCGCATTGATCTCGGTCATATTCATGGTCTGGTAATACACGCCGCTGGGGCGTTCCATGTGACCGCTTTCGGAGGGATCTGCCAGTTACCCATTTAGCTCTCCTTTCGCTGGTGTTTCCAATCGATCACGCCACCGGCAGGCGGAGGTCTTTGGAACCCTTCGGGGATTGCTTCAGCTCGGGATAATACTTGTTCAGCATTTCGACCACGATGGAAGCCTGGTCAGCCATCTTCTTGCCATCACTGGCGGAAGTCAGGCTGCCATGAGAGCTAACCACCGAGTTGCCCGTCTTGCAGTGCACAGGGGCTGCCACCCGCACGATCTCAGGAGCTTCATAAACACGGATGAAACCACCGGATCCGGGGGGGTTGTCGGTATGGACATCCAGCGGAACCTTCACCGCGGCACGCAGGGCAGCGATCATCGGGATCTGCAGGTCGCGCACCGGGTTGATGCTGTCGGCACCCAGGCTCTCGAGAAGTTTGAAGGAGCACGGGTTGCAGTGACCCAGGTGGGCGGAGGTCTTGAAGATGATTTCTTTTGGCAGGGCACCATCCGCGCGCATCTTGCCGACCAGCCAGAGCATGCCCTCGTCGTAGATGAGGAAACCGCGGCAGCCCAGGTCATACCCGCGCTTGATATCTTCCACCGCCCGCAGGATCTGTTCCTGCCCGCGCAGGCGGTAGCTGATGCGCACACCCTGCGGAGAAAGAACCGTTGCGCCGGTGTCATAGGTGGCACGCGGTCCGACAGAGAGAAGCAGCTCGGCGCCGTAATCCGCGCAGAGCTTGCAGTATTCTTTGATCTCATCGCGGGTGTGGCGGAACATGCCGTAGGTCTCGGTGACACGGTTGATGACGATGCCGTTCTTGGTGGCTGTTTCGAGCAGGGCCTGCACCGCTTCAGCCGTGTTCACGGTTGGAACTTCGATCCGGAAAGCAGCGCCATCCGGGAACCGCTGATTGGAGCTGGGCATATCGAACAGGTCGCCGGTCGGTAAACCAATCTTCTTCAAGTACTCTCGTGTTTCTTCAAACATGATTCATCTCCTAAAAAATTGATTTTTCTTATCAACTAATATGGGAAGGGAGCGGCGGTGAATAAACCCACACGATTCTGAGCGGCTCATCACCGATATTTTCCACCCGGTGTTTTTTCCCCAGGGGTGAATAAAAGGCAGTCTCGGGACCGATCTCCCACTCCCCCTCCCCCTCAATGACGATCTTCGCCTTGCCGCTGATCAGGAAAAGTACCTCTTCGGATTCTTCATGGACATGGTCCGGGATCATGCTGCCAACCTCGGTGATATTCATGCCCATGGAAACGTTTTTCAGCCCGCCAAATTTTGGGGCAAGGAGCAGCTTGGAAACCCTGGGGGGAATGCGGTGCTCTCCTTCCACATCAGCAGCTCGGACAAAGGGTAAATTGCTCATAATTGCTCCAAATATGATTGTTTCATCTGTCAGAACATAGTTTTACCATAACGATATATGTAGTATAGCGATTATTTCACCCTTTGTCAACCACTTTATCTGATGTCAGGTATCTGGAAACGCTTGACGCGGAAGATATGAAATGATATTCTATCTAACAAAACCCTATTCTGTCTAGTGATACCATCTTGAACAACCTTATTATAGGATTGGATATTGAAGTTCCGGTTACAATGACGGGAAGGGGATACTGCTTTGAGGAGAGCCTGATGGAAAATATTTATTACATTCCGGTTGAAACATTGAGCGCATTTATGAAGGACGTGCTTCAGGGCGTGGGGGTATCTCCAGAGGATGCCGCGGTCTGCACAGATGTCATCCTGGCATCCGACCTGCGCGGGATCGAATCCCACGGGATTGGACGCTTGAAATACTATTACGAGCGAATCAAAGCCGGTCAGCACCAGGTGAAGACCAATTTTGAGATCATCCGCGAAAGCCCCACCACCGCGGTGGTGGATGGACATCACGGTATGGGCATGGTGGTGGCCAAACGCGCCATGGAACTTGCCATCGAAAAAGCCCGGAAATACGGGATGGGGGCAGTGGCGGTGCGCAACTCCACCCACTTCGGTATTGCCGGGTATTACCCCATCATGGCCACCCAGGCGGGCATGATCGGGATGACCTTCACCAATGCCCGTCCGGCGGTAACCCCCACCTTCGGTGTGCAGCCCATGCTGGGCACCAACCCGATCGCCTTTGGCGCACCCACCGATGAACCATTCCCCTTCCTGTATGACGCCGCCACGCCCATCATCCAGCGCGGCAAGGTGGAAGTCTACGCCCGGGCGGAAAAACCCATGCTGAAAGGCTGGATCATCGACCAGAACGGAAACGACATGACCGACCCCCAGCAGATCCTGGCCGAGATCCCCAAAGGCAATGCAGCCCTTCTACCCCTGGGTGGAAAGGGCGAGGATCTTGGCGGGCACAAGGGCTACGGGCTGGGCACCATGGTGGAGATCTTCTCCGGAGCCTTGCAGCAGGGCGCGTTTCTCTATGGTCTGACCGGGATCGGCGAAGACGGCAAACCCGCCCCCTTCCGCATCGGGCATTTCTTCATGGCGATCAATGTCGAGAATTTCTGCCCGCTGGAGGACTTCAAGAAAACCACCGGGCAGATCATGCGCGAACTGCGCGCTTCCACGAAAATGCCTGGTCAGACCCGCATCTATACCGCTGGCGAAAAAGAATATGAAAACGAAAAGCGCGTCCGCAGGGAAGGCGTTGCCGTGGTCCCCAACCTGCAGAAAGAGATCAAATTCCTGCAGAAAGAATTGAACCTGACGGGGTATGTTTTCCCCTTCTAGGTTTTCTGGGTTGAATGAGGCGCGCACGAATCTGTGCGCGCCTTTTTATTTCCTGATTGACAAGCAGTGTTGAAAGTGCTATTCTAGGTTTGTATCATTCAACGATATTATGTTTTATCAGGTGATACTTCTAATTTACACCCATCCACTTTCCCTGAGGAGGAGCAGGCATGCCGGAAACTTACTCTCTTGTGGAAGCCACCCTGAAAGTGATCCAGGACCGTCGCAGTATCCGGGAGTATTCTCCCGAACCGGTATCCGACCAGGATATCGATCTTATTCTCGAGGCTGCCCGCCAGGCGCCTTCCGGGGAGAATGCCCAGCCCTGGCGCTACGTGGTCGTCAAGGATCCTGCAACCCGCAAAAAACTGGGTGCCCTGGCAGGTGGCGGCCAGCGGACGCAGGTTCACAGCCGAATTCGTCACCAACAAAATGCAGGAGCGTTTTGCCAGCCTGGAGGATGAGGCCAAGAAGAAAGCTGCCTTCGAAAAACTGACCTCCGGTCAGGTTTCCGCCTTCCTCGCGGATGCCCCGGTCAGCATTGTTGTGGTCGGCAGGAAGGACGTCTGGGATCTTCCTTACGACACATCGGCAGCCATCGAGAATATCCTCCTGATGGTCACCGCCCTCGACCTGGGTGCCTGTTGGGTGATCGCCCCCTGCATCGATATCCGCGACGAGGAACGTCTGAAAAAACTCCTGGGTTTGCCGGAAGGCATCAAAGCCGTCAGCATCATCTCGATCGGACACCCCACCCGTCCCCACCGGCCGCGGCCACGTCTACCCCTCAAGGAGATCGTGTTCCGTGAAACCTGGGGCGATCCGTACTATAAGGATGAAGCATGAAAACGAATTCCGTACCGCTCGATTACGCCAATACGCTCATGTTTGAACTGGAAAAAGCCTTTTTCGATGAGCGGGGTAAAGGCGCGCGCTTCCGCATGACCACCGTGGGCAGGGAATTCTTCAGGGAAAAATGCCTTCCCCGTCTGAAATCAGGCGAGGTGGACCACATCATTGCGACCGTGAGAGACCTTCTCAAAGAAGAAGGCATCGCTGCTGATGTTACCTACACTGGGGAGGAACGGCTGCTGCGCGTGCGGGTGCAGGGCTGCATTCACCGTCCGGTCGAAGATAGCATGGTCGCCCGCGGAGTGGAACCGTTCACCTGCGTGCCAGCCAACCTGATCGTCCTGGCTATCGAGGAAAAGCTGGATCGCCCGGTGGAGCTGGCCGAGATCAAACTGGTAGATGGTGCCTGCCAGCTCCTGCTGGTCATTTTCGATACCCGTCCCTCCCTGAAATAGGAGCCCGGTATGTCCAAACTCGTCTCGCTTTCCGAAGCGGTATCCTCCATCCCATCCGGGGCGCATATTTCCCTTTCCGGATTCGCCATCACCCGCTGCGCGATGGCGTTCGCCCGTGAGGTGATCCGCCAGGGCTTGAAGGATCTGACCCTCTCCCAATGCGTTGGCGCCATGGATGCCGATCTACTTGTCGGAGCTGGTGCGGTGAACCGCCTGATCTACGGCGGTGGATCGCTGGATCGATTTGGCCGCCTGGCTTGCGTTAACCGCGGTATTGAGGATGGGACATTGAAAGCCGATGAATACAGCAGCCTTTCGGTGGCCTTCCGTTACCTGGCCGGATCATTGGGGTTGCCCTTCATCCCCATTCGCTCCCTGCGCGGTTCGGACCTGATGAACCAACTCGAGGAAAAATCCCCCGGAGATGTAGCTGAGGTGGACGACCCCTTCAGCGGGAAATCCTGGAAAGTCCTCCGCCCCCTTAACCCGGACGTCGCGGTTGTGCAGGTGCAGTCCGCGGATGAGGAAGGCAACGCCTGGATCATGGGTCCGCGCTGGGATAACGTGGAACAGGTCAAGGCCGCCAAACGCACCATCCTGATCACTGAAAATATCATCTCCAACAAATCTATCCGCCAGAACCCGGAACGCACGGTCATCCCCGGCTTGTTCGTTTCGCATGTGGTGGAACTTCCCTTTGGGGCTCATCCCACCTCCGTATATCGCGAATACGACTACGATTCAAAGGCAATCGAGGAGTATGTGGAAGCCAGCAAGACACCGGAGTCCTTTAAATCATTTCTCGAGCGAACCGTTTTCGGGGTGAAAGATCATTCCGCCTACCTGGACCTGATGGGCGGGAAGAACAACCTGCGAAAATTGAAAGCTGACCCGGTTTTGGGGTACTGAGGAGGATGAATGACCTTTGATTACTCTCCCTCCGAATTGATGGCGGTCGCAGGTGCCCGTGAGCTGCAGGATCGCCAGGTTGTAGCGGTTGGATTGGGCCTGCCGGTGGTGGCATCCTTCCTGGCCAAGCTGACCCACGCTCCCAATATGACCATCCTCTTCGAACTTGGCGTGATCAATCCCCAGCCCATCCATACCGGCGTGGGATTGGCGGATCCGCGGGTCTGGTACCAGGCTGAAGTTCTGAGCAGTTTTGTGGATATCCTCGGCGGCATCCTGCACGCTGGTCGCGTGGATGTTGGCTTCCTGGGCGGACTGGAAACAGATAAATTCGGGAACCTGAACACAACCCTGGTCGGCGACCCGCGCGGAAAATTCCGTCATATGGTGGGCAGCGGCGGGGCGAACGATATCGCCTCATGTGCCCAGCGCACCGTGATCATTATCCGCCATGAAGCCCATAAACTCCAGGAGGCGATCAGCTTCATCACCAGCCCGGGATATATCACCGGAGGCGATAGCCGCCAGCAAGCCGGGCTGCGGGGCGGACCCTACCGGGTGATCACAAATAAGGCGATCTTCAAGTTCAACGAAAACACCCGTGAGATGGAATTGCTCTCCATCCATCCCGGGAATACCCTGGAGGACGTCCTTCAGACAATGGGGTTTATCCCCCTGGTTCCTGAAGAGGTGCCATTCACCGACCCTCCCTCCCCGGAACAGGTGCGCCTGATCCGCGATGTGATCGATCCCCAACGGATCTATATGTGTTGAGATTTTTTTAGAACAGGAAAACTGATAAATGCCCTATGTCGTAACCAGCGAGTGCATCCTGTGCGGAGCCTGTGTTTCGGGATGTGAAAGCGACGCGATCACCGAAGATGAGACGCAATGCCGAATAGATATTGAGATTTGTGTTGAATGCGGTACCTGCGCTGCTAATTGTCCCTCGTCTGCTATCATATGGGAAGATGAGACTCCCCAATAATCTCATCCTATTCCAGAAAAAGTGAGATATCGAGATGGCCAACGAAAACATTGAATACAGCGTGAGATCAATTGAACGGGCTTTACAGATCCTGGATTGCTTTGACACCCGGCATGGGGATCTCGGCTTGACCGAAATCGCGCAGCGGGTTGGGCTGCATAAAGCCACCACGCACCGAATCGTGGCCACGCTGTTGAACCGGGGTTACCTGGATCGAATCCCCCGACGGTCAAAAATACCGCCTTGGCCTCCGCCTGGCCAGCCTGGGCTCGCTTGTCACCAGCCAGATGAACCTGCGCCGGGATAGCCTGCCCTATTTGAATCAATTGGTCGAACGGTTCGGTGAAACCTGCGACCTCAGCATTTTCGATAACGGCGAGGTTCTTTATATCGAAGTCCTGCGCAGCAACCACGCGTTGAATATCGCCGCTGCCATTGGCCAACGGCTGCCCCTGCACTGCACCGCGTCCGGCAAAGTTTTTCTCGCTCACATGCCGGTATCGGAGCGCGGGCAAATATCTGGTTCCCCCCCTGCCTTCCTTCACCGCGAAGACGATCACCTCGCCCGAGAAGTTGACCCTGCAATTTCGGGAGATCCTGGATAAAGGGTACGCGGTGGACGACGAGGAAATGGAGCTGGGCATCCGCGCTATTTCGGCTCCGATCTTCAACCAGGAAGGCAAAGTGGTCGCTGCGGTGAGCATTCCCAGTCCCGTTACCCGCATGCCCGATCAACGCATCCACGAATTCGCCGCCGGATTAATGGAGACGACCATGCAATGCTCCCGCAGGCAGGGCTGGGTCGGTTGAAAGAAATCGCGGGGTGTGTTCTTCGCAATACGACCCGCTCAACTTATAAATTGAGTTGCCCATGACACCCATCACCAAAAAAGCTGCCCTGGATTACCACCGTCTAGGCGGCATCCCCGGCAAGATCGAGATCATCCCAACCAAACCGTTGGAGACCCAGTTTGACCTTGGGCTGGCATATACTCCCGGCGTGGCCTACCCTGTTCTGGAGATCGACCGCGACCCGCTCCTCGCCTATGAGTACACCGCCAAAGGCAACCTGGTGGCGGTGGTCTCCAACGGGACAGCCATCCTGGGGCTGGGAAATCGCGGCGCGCTGGCAAGCAAGCCGGTCATGGAAGGCAAATCCGTTCTTTTCAAGAAACTTGGCGGTCTGGATAGCATGGATATCGAGATCGATTCAGAAGACCCGGAAACGGTCATCAACGTCACCGCCAGCATTGCTCAAACATTTGGCGGGATCAACCTGGAGGATATCCGCTCCCCGGAGTGTTTCCATATCGAACAGGAACTTCAAAAGCGGCTGGATATCCCCGTTTTTCATGATGACCAGCACGGTACCGCCATTATCCTTGGTGCCGCCCTGCTCAACTCCCTGGAGATCACCGGCAAAAAGGTCGACCAGATCAAGGTCGTTTTTTCCGGTGCCGGGGCAGCCGCTCTCGGGTCTGCGGCGCTGCTCCTATCCCTGGGGGTTCCCCGGGAGAATATCTGGATGTGCGATGTGGACGGCCTGGTCTTCAAAGGCCGCAGCGAAGGTATGTTCCCTGAAAAAGAACGTTTCGCGAATGGGGGCAAGCCGGCGAAATTGGGGGAAGTCCTGGAAGGTGCGGATATGTTTATCGGTCTTTCCGTGGGCAATATTGTCACCCCGGAAATGTTGAAAAGAATGCGAACCAACCCGGTGATCTTCGCCATGGCGAACCCGGATCCTGAGATCACTTTTAATAAAGCCAGGGCAGCCAGGCCGGATGCGATCGTCGGCACAGGCCGCTCGGATTATCCCAATCAGGTCAATAACGTTCTCGGGTTTCCCTATATCTTCCGCGGTGCCCTCGATGTCCGCGCAAAAACCATCAACACAGAAATGAAACTGGCCGCCAGCCGCGCCCTGGCGGACCTGGCCAAAGAAGCGGTACCGCCCTCCGTCCTGAAGGCTTACGGACTTGCCAGCCTGGCTTTTGGTCCGGATTATGTGATCCCCAAACCCATCGACTCGCGCCTGATCCTATGGGAATCGCCGGCAGTAGCCAGGGCGGCAATTCAAACCAGGGCTAGCGCGGATCGATCTTGACCTGGCGAAATACAGGGAAAAACTGGAAGAGCGCATCAACCGCCAGGAAAGAGAGGCTGTATGATGAAGGACCTCACCGAAGATATCCTGGAGCTGATCCGCCAGACTTCAACGGACCTTCCTCCGGATATTGAGAAACGTCTCCGGGAGGCACGCGATAAAGAAGAACCCGGGTCCGCTGCCCGCAAAGCCATGGATACCATCCTCGCGAATGTGGAAATGACCCGCCGGGATTCCACTCCCATCTGCCAGGATACTGGCACGCCCCTCTTTTTTGTTAAAATTCCCGAGGGCTGGAATGCGCGCGATATCAGAAAATGGATCCGCGCCGCGGTTGCTGAAGCAACCCGGTTGACCTATCTTCGTCCAAATGCGGTCGATTCGATCAGCGGAAAGAACTCGGGCAATAACCTGGGTTCAAAATACTTCCCCACGATTCACTTCGAGGAGATCGACGATGGCGATCTGACCATCGATTTGATTCTCAAGGGGGGCGGCTGCGAAAATGTTGGCGCCCAATATTCCCTCCCGGATGACCGTCTAAATGCAGGGCGTGACCTGGAGGGCGTACGCAGGGTCGTCCTGGACGCAGTCAACCACGCCCAGGGAGAGGGCTGCGCGCCAGGGTTCCTGGGAGTTGCAATTGGCGGAGACCGCGGTACCGGTTTTGTTGCCTCCAAGGAAACACCTGATTCAACCCCTGGAAACCAAAAATCCGGACCCGGATCTTGAAGCCCTGGAAAATCGGATCACCACGGAAGCGAACCAGCTGGGGATTGGTCCAATGGGTTTCGGCGGAAAAGCCACCGTTTTGGGCACAAAAATCACCGCGGAGCACCGTCTGCCAGCCTCCTACTTCGTTACCGTCTCCTACATGTGCTGGGCATACCGTCGCCGGAAAATGATCGTCCAGGACAATCAGGTCGCGTACCTCTAATGGATGAATCTCATGGATAAACAAATCTTCTTACCCCTCACAGACGCTGCGGTCAAAGACTTGAGGGTCGGCGATTCCGTCCTTCTCTCCGGGACCCTGGTTACCGGGCGGGATGCTGCCCATAAATGGTTCGCGGATTGTTTTATCCATCCGAAAACTCCAGCGTCGCCGAAGGATCAGCGCATATTCGAAGAACTTCGCGGGATCCTTGCCGGCGGGGCAATCTATCACTGCGGCCCGGTGGTTGCAGGACTGGAAACGAAAGAATACCGTTTCGTCGCAGCCGGTCCTACCACCAGCGTTCGCGAGGAACCCTACCAGGCTGACGTGATGAAACTGCTGGGTATAAAGGCTGTGATCGGCAAGGGTGGGATGGGTGCCCGCACCCTGCAGGCTTGTCAGGATTTACCGGGGGTGTACCTGCATGCCATCGGTGGCGCCGCTTCGCTGATCGCGAAATCTGTGGAGGAAGTTGTTGGAGTTTACAAACTTGAGTTCGGCGTCCCGGAGGCTATGTGGGTCATCCGAGTCCGGGATTTCCCCGCGGTGGTGACTATGGATTCACACGGCAACAGCCTGCACGACACCGTGCGCGAACGATCTGACGCAGCGCTGCAACGCCTGCTGACAAAGCCCTGATCCGGAGATTTCCTCCCCTGCCCACGAGGTTATAATTAACCATCTATAAAGTTGGGAGGGTTAATACGCCTTGAGTGAATCCGTTCGCGCCGTGGAAAGAGCCCTGGATGTGCTGCAGTGCTTTTCCACCCAAACCCCTGAACTTAACATGACCCAGATCTCCGAGCGGGTGGGCATGCATAAAAGCACCGTCCACCGCCTGCTGGCCACACTAGAGAAGCGCCACTTTGTGGAGCGCGATCCTGCGACGGGACTTTACCGCCCCGGCATCCGCTTCCTGCAGCTTGCCTATCTCACCCAGGAAAAAAACGACATCCGCAATATCGCCCTGCCCTACATGCAGGGGCTTTGCGCCCGGTACCTGGAGAATGTGAATCTGGCCATTCTGGATGGGACGGATGTTGTCTATATCGAGATAGTTGAAGGATCCCAGCGCATCAAGCTGGCCGCCTCGCCAGGCCAGCGCCTGCCCGTTTTTTGCACCGCCTCCGGTAAGGCTATCGCGGCTTATCTTCCAGGGGAAGCCGTTGAAAAAATCCTGGATGCGGGGATTGAAGCCCACACAAAGTGCACAATTACCACCCGTGAAGGAATCCTGGAAAACCTGGGCCAGGTGATAAAAGACGGGTTTGCCCGCGATGAGGGCGAAATGGAAGAAGGCATCAACGCGGTTGCTTCGCCAATTCTGAATAAAGACAACTTCCCTGTCGCGTCCGTTTCAGTGGCCGGACCAGCCTACCGCCTCACCTCCGAGCGGATGCGTGAGATCGGGTCGGCGGTACGGAAAACCGCGGACGAGGTTTCCTACGAGATACAGCACGCGCCAGGTGTAAGTTAAACTAAGTCAATAAATTCATCAGATTTATAAATTAAAAATCGTGAAGGGTGAAAACTCCCATCACGATTTTTTTCGGATATCGGGACTTCTTTTTTTACAACCCCCTGGCAAGAATGTAATAGAGGTCGTTCCAGCGCAGCTTATCCTTGAACTCCGTGATCTTCGTGTTCTCATCGATCAGCAGGAATTCAATCCCGGCCATATCGGCGAAATCCTGTAGGTGTTCCGCAGTCACTGCGTAACTAAAACTGGTGTGGTGCGCCCCGCCGGCATAGATCCAGGCTTCGGCGGCGGTTTTCAGGTTCGGCCGCGGCAGCCACAAGGCACGTGCCACGGGCAGCTTGGGCAGAGGTTGATCCGTTTTAACCACATCCACCACATTCGCCACCATGCGGAAGCGCTGACCCATATCCATCATCGATGCGCCAATGGCCGGACCTGTGTTGGCGTCGAAGATCAGGCGCACCGGGTCCGCCTTGCCGCCGATGGAAAGTGGCAGGATCTCCAGCCTGGGTTTGGTAGCTGCGATCGACTCGCAGATTTCCAGCATGTGCGCACCCAGCACCTTATCCCCGCTTGCGCTGAAGTGATAGGTGTAATCCTCCATGAAGCTCACCCCGCCAGGCATCCCCGCGCTCATCACCTTCATCGCCCGAACCAGCATGGAGGTCTTCCAATCCCCTTCCGCCCCAAAGCCGAAACCGTCCCCCATCAGGCGCTGCACAGCCATACCAGGCAATTGGGAAAGCCCGTGCAGATCTTCAAAGGTGGTGGTAAAGGCTTTGAAATCCCCCGCCGATAAGAATTGCCGCAACCCCGCTTCGATGCGGGCGCCCTCCCGCAAGCTGGCGTGCTTCGCTCCACCAGGTTTCAGATCCGCAGCGACCTCATAAGTCGCCAGGTACACCTCCAGAAGTTTGTCAATTTCGGCATCCGGAACTTCGTGAACGATTTTCACCAGGTCCCCCACCCCATAGCCATGAACTTCGTACCCCAGCCTGATCTGTGCCTCCACCTTGTCCCCTTCGGTAACAGCCACATCGCGCATATTATCCCCAAAACGGGCGATCCTGCCCCCCTGCCAATCTGCCCAAGCCGCGGCGGCACGAACCCACGTGCCAAGCTTCTGCTGAACATCCTCATCCTGCCAGTGTCCAACCACCACCTTGCGCTCCAGGCGCAGCCGGCTGCCGATGAAACCGAACTCCCGGTCGCCATGCGCCGCCTGGTTCAGGTTCATGAAGTCCATGTCGATCTCTCCCCAGGGGATCTCGCGGTTGTACTGGGTATGCAGATGGGCGAAGGGTTTTTTCAGCAGGCTTAACCCTGCGATCCACATCTTTGCTGGGGAAAATGTGTGCATCCAGGTGATCAACCCGATACAGGACCTGGATGAATTTGCCTCCAGGCAGAGCTCGCGGATCGACTCCGAAGTGGTCAGGACCGGTTTGAAGATGGCCCTCACGGGGATATGCTTGGAATTCCCCAGGGCAGCAGCGATCTCCCGGGAGTGTTCGGCAACCTTTTCGAGCGTCTCCGGGCCATATAAATGTTGACTGCCGGTCACGAACCAGACTTCATATTGTTTTAGGTCGATCATTTCGTTTCTCCTCTGCCTGTTCTCTTCATTTAGATGTTATTGTCCGTAGACATTCATATACCGGTCGTGCAGGCGCTTCACGTCTTCCGGAGCGATCTCCTGTGGATCCCCGATCTGCAAGGCCATCCAGACGGTCGCCGCAGTATCCTCGGTCATCACGGCCGCCTTGACTGCGGCACGGGCGTCCTTACCGATCGTAAAGACCCCGTGGTTTTTAAGAAGCACAGCGGGAGACGAGCCGATATGCTCCACTACCTGCCTGCCAATAGCCTCATCCCCCACCAGGGCGAACCCGGCGCAGGGGATCGGTCCCCCAAACTCATCCCCCATGGCGGTCAGGACGCAGGGTATTGATTTTCCCACCGCGGCAAAAGCGGTGGCGTATCGCGAGTGGGTGTGCACCACGCCGAACACATCCGGGAGGTGCTTATAGATATAAAGGTGGCTATAGACATCGGAGGAAGGCTTAAATTTACCCCCGACAACCCTGCCATCCATATCCACCACCACCATGTGCTCCGGGGTAAGGTCTTCATAGCGGATACCGCTGGCTTTGATCGCCACCAGCCCGCTTTGCGCGTCGCGCGCGCTCACATTGCCGCCGGTCCATACCACCAGGTTGTTGCGGGGCAGCTCCTGGTGCAATGCCGCCAATTCTTCTCTCAGTACTTCAAGCATTCCCTCTCCCGATCCTTTCTCCATCCCGCTCACTGGCGGGATTCCGCCTTGATCCGCTTCAACCGTTTCATCACATCATTGCCACCGCGTCCAAAATAATCGTGCAGCAGCACATACTCTGAGTACAGTTTTTGGTATTTTTCCTGGTCTGCGCGCTTGGGGGTATAAACCTCTTCCTTGAGATGCGCCATCACACGGGCAGCTTCGTAGATGGAATCATACCCACCCTGGGCTTTACCTGCTGCCACCGCCCCGAACATAGCCGAGCCCAGCGCCGGGGTCTGCTTGGAGGCGCTTACTTTGATCGGCAACCCAATCACATCCGCGTAGATCTGCATCAGCAGTTTGTTCTTCTCGGGCAGTCCGCCGCAGGCGACCAGCTCGTGGATCGGCACCCCATTCTTCTGGAAAGTTTCGATGATGATCCTTTTCCCATAGGCGGTGGCTTCGATCAAAGCCCGGTAGATCTCCTCGGGTTTGGTCGCAAGCGTTGCCCCGATCAAAAGCCCGGTCAGATCCACATCCACCAGCACCGAGCGGTTGCCGTTCCACCAATCCAATGCAAGCAGTCCGCTTTCGCCCACCTTGAGCTTTCCTGCCTTTTCCTCCAGCAGCTGGTGGATATCCAGACCGCGTTTCCTGGCTTCTTCTTCATAGGCAGCCGGGACGCAATGCTCCACAAACCAGGCAAAATGATCGCCCACGCAGGATTGCCCGGCTTCGTAGCCAAAGAAACCAGGGATGATGCCATCCTCCACGTAGCCGCACATACCGGGAACGATGTGCTCCTCCGTGCCCAGAACCATGTCGCAGGTGGAGGTGCCCATGATCATCACCATCCGGCCCGGCTCGGTGACCGTCGCCGCTGGGACGGCTACGTGCGCATCCACATTGGCAACGGCCACCGCGGTACCAGGTATTAAGCCGGTCCAACTTGCTGCCTGTCCGGTCAACCCCCCTGCCCTCTGACCGATGGGAGTGATCTTTCGGGAAAGTTTTTCATCCACCACGTTTTCCAGCCGGGGATCCAGGGCTTTGAAGAATTCCTTGGGCGGAAACCCCTCCCGCTTGGACCACATGGCCTTATAACCCGCTGTGCAGCTATTGCGCGATTCCACCCCGGTGAGCTGCCAAACCACCCAATCCGCGGCCTCCAGCAGCCTGTCTGCGGCCGCATAGATCTGCGGGTCCTCTTCCAGGATCTGCAGGGTTTTGGCAAAGAACCACTCCGAGGAGATCTTGCCGCCGTAACGGTCCAGCCAGCTCTCCCCCATCTCCCGCGCGGCGCGATTGATGCGGTCGGCTTCCGGCTGGGCGGCATGATGTTTCCATAATTTCACCCAGGCATGCGGGCGGGCGCGGAATTCCGGCAGGTCGCAAAGCGGGGTGCCATCGCCTTTCACTGGCAGCATGGTGCAGGCGGTGAAATCGATGCCGACCCCGATCACATCAACTTGGTCTATCCCCGATTCGCGCAGAACCTGCGGTACGGCGTTCTGGAAGGTGCGGACGTAATCCTGCGGATCCTGCAACGCCCAATCGGGTTCCAGGCGCGGACCCCCGTCGGGGAGCTTTTCGTCTATCACCCCGTGGGAATATGGATACACCGCGGTACCCATCTCTCGCCCGCTGGCGATATCCACCAGCACTGCCCGCCCGCTTTCTGTCCCAAAATCGACACCGATCGAATATTTACCCATTCGTTCTCCAGATCTCTTTCTGATTACGGATTAATAATGACTTTCAAACCCTCCCGCCTCTCGGCGGTTTCAAATGCCTGCTTAGCCTGGTCGAGGGAAAATCTATGTGACACCAGGGAACGCACATCAACCTGCCCGCCGGAAACCAGACGGATCGCCCGCGGGTAGGTGTTCTTCATCCGTCGGACCATCTTGATGGTCAGTCCTTTGCGCCTGGCAGTGGATGCTGAAAACGAGGTGTGATCCTCATCCGGGATACCTGCCAGGATCACCTTCCCGCCCGGCATGACAGCCGTGAAGGCATCATCGACCGCCCCCTGGGTGCCAGCCACTTCGAAGACCACGTCCAGCCCGCGCCCACCCGTCGCTTCCAGGATGGCTTTCTCTGGCACATTCGGATCCGGTTGGAAAACGATCTTTGCGCCGAAGGCTTTTGCGGCATCCACGCGGTGTGGGAGGATCTCCGAGGCAACGACAAGTGAGGCCCCGCTGAGCCGTGCCAGCTGAATGATCAAAATGCCGATCGGACCGCAGCCGAAGACGCCAACGCTCATTCCCGCACGCAGGTGGGCGAGGTCTACAGCATGAATGGCCACCCCGAGTGGTTCAAGCATAACCCCGTCTTCATCTGAAAGGGAATCGGGCAGGGCGTGAAGCCTGCTTGTATCCCAGCAGAGGTATTCGCGCAGCCCCCCATCCTGCCCGCTGTGGCCGGCAAATCGAACGTTTGGACAGAGATTCGTATCCCCGCGCTGGCAATGCTCGCAAACGCCGCAGGGAATGGCAGGGTCAATCGCGACCCTCTCGCCATCTTCCGTGACTCCGGCAAACTCGTGCCCGAGCACCAGGGGATGATCCAGGGTGGCATCACCGATGCCACCTTGCTTAAACCAGTGCAGATCCGAGCCGCAAATGCCAACCGCCTTCACCTGGATCAATACTTCCCTCCCACCGGGGGTTGGAACGGGTTCGTCCTGGATTCGTAGGTCGCCAGGATTGAAGAGGCGAAGCGCTTTCATTTCACAACTGCCTTCCAGGATTGCACCGCATTACTTTGCGAACAGCCATATGGAATTCCAGTTCTTGGAAAGGTCGTAAATTGCTATCCCGACGAGCAGGATTCCTCCTACCAGGTTCACTTGCCGGCTGTATCTCGCAAAGAGCGTCGTTAGCTGCTTTTGAAGCGCTCCCGATAAAAGCGAGAGGATCAAAAGCGGCATCCCGAGACCGATCCCGAACCAGAAAAAGACCCACAGTTTACTGAAAAAATCCGCAGTTGAAAGTGATAATGCAAAAATGCTGACGATCATGGGACCGGAACATGGGATGGCGATAGGGCCATAGAGGAATCCATACAAGTAGGCTGTCCCAAATGGATGACGGAGAGCGGGTACTTTAATTTGGGGAATGGTTTTAAAAGGGTTGCGGTCCAGGATCAGCATGATCCCCAGGCTGAGGATCAGGAGATCAGCGATCGGTACGATAACCGAGAGAAATTTTCCAATAGAGATCGACAATAGTGCGATCATTGCTCCCAGGAGGAGCATCATGGTGAGCACTCCGAAAAGGACGAAGAAACCGAGGAAATATTTTTGCTTTCCCGTGCCCCAGTCGCGTTGACCACTTAAGAAAGCCAGATATGCCGGATATAAGGGTAATATGCACGGGCTACCCGTGGTCAAAATGCCCAGAAATACTGAAGTGAAAACAAGTTCCAGCAAATTACCTCAATTCGCTAAGAAGGGTTCCAGAATTTTTTGCAGGGTTTCTGCGTCTTTCTTTCCGTAATCCAGGAGATGGACTTCGCCATTTCGATCGATGATCAACATCGGAGAAAGCGGCGGGTTTAGGTACTGGGCACTGTATAAATTTCCCAACGCGCGGGCAACCTTCAAGGGCGCGACAGAAAAACGCCAATCGAAACCATATTCTTCAACATATTCCTTCAAAGATGCGTCGTCCTCGTTAATATCCACATCCAGGCTGACGGAAACCAGGTCCTCCGGATTCCCAAGGGCTTCATGCATCTTGCGCACTTCATTGGCTTGAACCAGGCAGTTGGGACACCACATCGCCATGGTTTCCACCAGGACTACCTTGCCGGCGAAATCATTCATGGTGAAGGATCTCTCCGGTTCGTACATCTTTCAGCTCCATGTCGAACCAGTTCAGATCGAGAGTGGGGGCCACCTTAGTGGTCCCTGCCACCGGTGCCGACTGATTTTCCACTCCTGAGGATTGAGCTGCGCAACCCACCAGGAGGATCATAAGCCACAGAAAAATACCCGTCATAATCCATTTTTTTATCATTATTTATCCGTAATATCCACAACGTAACTCTTGTAAGTTCTGGGTTTGTTCGTCTCTACGCTGAGCAGGATGAATAACCCTTTCACCTCTGCGCGGCACCTTGATCGAGGTTTCCCATTGCATGTTACCCTTGGGTGGAGTAATGGGTATCGGGGCTATATCCAGCGACTCATAAGCGCCGTAAAGAATCCCATCCGATCCAATCACGGGGGGTGTGCCTATGTGTGTTTTCAGAGGGAACTTGGAGGGATTGAAATTATCCCAGGTGAAGGTGAGCCCCTCGTCTGTCCGTTTGGTATCCAGCAGGGTCACAACGTTATCGCTGAGCCCGATGATACTAATATCCGTTCCCTGGATCAGCCCTTCCACCTCGGTCGCCACCGGGAAGGTCAGATCGGTGACAACCTTGTCCAGGTCAACTTCCATGGTGCCTTCCGTCGCGTTCAAATCCGGGGCGTAATCATCAAGGATGCCCCCGTAACTGACGTAATCGATTATTAGTTTCGAACCGGGCGCAGCCTCAGCGCCTTTGCATTCCACATACACCATTTGGGTATCCGGGTTGGTCATGTCGCCGGTTTGATACCCCCGCAGGCGGAAACCCGGGGGAAAACGATGCTCGCCAGTGTTCACAAACACTGTGTCACAATTGATTGGTTCTCCGTCCGGGGTCGTCAGGATGGCAGGCTGCTCAGGGACCGAATGCATTGTCGCCCAATCCCCGGTTTCATTTTGAAGCGCCAAATCAATTCGCAAATCACCGCTTATGGACTTGCCAACATTGGTAGCCACCGCGCTCCAACCTTTCGATTCTGCTCCCGTGGACGCTTCCTGCCCCGCCAGGTCCTGGGGTAATTCAATATAAACACAGGCGAAAGAGAAAATTGAGCATACGGCTAGAATAACCACACGCATTTTTTTTGATTTCATGCGACTATCTCCATTGGAGTATCTCCAGATCTAATACCTTTTCATCAAGTTGTTGGGGCACCCTCTCCGGCTATGGGTGCACCCGCTATTTCTCGGAGGGATTGAATACAGGCAACAGCGGCCTGATCTCAGCCAGGGCAAACGCGTATCCCGGCGGCATGGCAGTGGTGCCATCCACGCCTGTAACCGACTTTACCTGACCGTCGTAGGAAATGGAAATGAAGTGGGCGTAGCACTGGCGGCAGGGGTTGAGGTAGGTGCTGTAGATCTCGTTGGTGAACCACTGGTGATCAACGCTTATCGCTGTCATGAGCGTCTCCACCTCGGCCGGAGTCACCTGTTTCTCCTGGGTTTGATCACCCACTGTTCCGGTAATGCGCCCATCGGGAAAGATCGCGAACAACTGGTCCACGCATTCCGGGCCGGCTGTTCGGTGATACACGAGCGCCGCGCCTTCCGAAATAAGTTGCGCGGCTTCCGCTTCTCTGAAGGGAGCCACCTTGCATTGGGTGGATTCCGGGGTTGCCTGACTCCTGGAAGGCAGGGCTTGGGTTATAGCAACCGCGATCACGATCAGCCCCACTGCCAGCGCGCCGATTCCGACCCAGAGGTTTCTGCGCTTCTTACGCAGGACGGCTTCCTCCTCTTCGACCGACGTGGTTTGTCGTTGGGTCTTCCGGTTGCGGATGATCGTTTGCACCCCGATAAAGATCAGGGTCAGCGCGCCGATCACGATCTTGGTCCACCAGGAACTTAGGGTTCCGATGAACTGGATCAACGCCTGGGTCACTGCCAGCACCATCACACCGAACAGGGTGCCAAACACATAACCCGCTCCACCGGTGAGCATCGTGCCGCCCATCACCACCGAGGCAATCACATCCAGTTCCATACCAGGAGCGTAGAGTCCGTGCCCCGAAAAAACGAAAACGCTGAAAGCAAGCCCCGCCAGGGCAGAGCAGAACCCATTGAAGGTGTAGACCAGCATTTTGGTCTGATCAACCCTCAAACCCATCAACCGCGCAGATTGCTCATTGCGGCCTTCATTGCCGCCGATAGCGTAGATGGTGCGGCCAATGCGTGTATAGTGCGCCATGTAGATCGCGAAACCAAGCAGCAGGAAACCCACCACCACCGGAATGGTTATGTACGGTGCCTGTTTCCCCTGGTTTACGTAATACTCCATCAGTCCGGGGATCATGATCTTCGTTTTACCAAAAATCTGGAAAAGGGGGTTGTTGATGGTTACCGCGTTATCGCTGATAAAAAAGCACATTCCGCGGGTGAACCAGAGGCCTGCCAGAGTGGCAATGAATGGCTGCACTTTCAAATAGGTGATGAAACTGCCCATGATCGCGCCCAGGATCATCCCCATCAAGAGCATCAGGGTGACAACAAGCCATGGATCCATGCCCTCGCGAAGCAGAACCGCGGAGGAAACGGTGGTCAATGCCACCACACCGGCGACCGATAGATCGATCCCTCCCGTAATGATCACAAAGGTCATGCCAATGGCGCTTATCAAGAGATATGAGCTGTTACGAAATAGGTTCAGAAAGACCTGTGGGTTTCTCATACCCACAAAGAAGAATGCACCAATGGCATAGGCAGTCAAAGCCAGAATAGCCGTTGCCCACAACGGGATCAGCTTGCGGTTTCGCTGGAAGAAAGTGCTGATGACGTTTTTCATTTGTACGCGCTTTTCTTCGGATTCCCGATCCATTGGATGAATCCGCGTACCTGCCGGGAGTAGAGCAAGATGACAATGATAACCACGACCGATTTGACTGCCTGGAGCGCAAAGGCGGGGACGCCAATCGCATACATGGTCTGCGTTATCGCCTGCATCACGAGCGCGCCGATCATGCTGGCCAGCAGCGAGAACCTGCCCCCGCTCATGGCGGTCCCGCCGATCACCACCGCCAGGATGGCATCCAGTTCGGTGGTCAGGCCGATGTTATTCGAATCGGAGGTCTTAATGTTCGAGCTGGCCACCAGCCCAGCGATCCCGGCGCAGAAGGCGCAGAAGACGTAGACCAGCATTTTGATCCGTTTTTCGTTGATCCCGCTGAAAAAGCTGGATCGGAAATTGATACCCACCGATTCGATGAACATGCCTATCGATGTTTTCCGGGTCATCAGCCACGAGAAGGCGAAGACAATCGCTACGATGTAGAGCGAGAATGGCACGATCATCCAGCCCTGGCCAATGAACCAGTACGGTTTGTAGGTGATCTGCACCCGCAGCCCATTGGTGATCAACTGGGCGATCCCCCTCCCTGCGATCATCAGGATCAGGGTGGCCACCATAGGTTGTATGCGCATGTAGGCAACAAGGAACCCATTCCACATTCCGCACAGAACTGCGATAGCCAGGGCTGCGATGAGGACCAGCCATAATGGTTGAAAGGTGAAGAGCGGGTCGGTTACGAAGAAAACCTCATTCTTTAGGGCGGAAGGATTCATCAAGATCCCAGCCGTGGAGGCGGCAATTGCCATCACAGCGCCAACTGAGAGATCCACCCCGCCCGTCGCGATGACCAGGGTCATCCCCAGCGCCAGCAGCATCACCGTGGAGCCATTCCGGAAGATATCGATCAGGCTGCCGCGCAGATTCCCGTCCCTGGACTCTATCGCAAAGAAACCTGGAATGAAGATGAAGTCAAACAGCAGGATCAGGAAGAGTGCGGTTAGTGGAAAAAACAGCCTGCTCTCGGTGATCCTGCGCCAGCTAAAGGGTTGTTTTGTTGGCTTTTTCATGATTCACTCCCCGCGATGGCGTGGATGATGGTCTTTTCATCCACATCGCCAGAAAATTCGGCCACTTTTTCGCGGTCGCGCAAAACGACCACCCGGTGGCTGGTTCGCAAGACTTCGTCCAATTCGGAAGAAATGAAAACACAGGCTTTTCCTTCATCCGCAAGGACAAGCACAAGTTTCTGTATCTCCGCCTTGGTGCCCACGTCGATCCCGCGGGTGGGTTCATCGAGGATCAGCAATTGCGGACCGGTTGCCAGCCAGCGCGCAAGAATGACCTTCTGCTGGTTCCCCCCGCTCAAATTTTTTACCGCCTGATCTGCCGAAGGCGTGGCGATATTCAGGAGTTTGATGTATTTTTCCGCCATCTCGTATTGCTCCGCCAGGCTCAGGTAATTGAACCATCCCTTGCTGGCCTGCATCGCCAGGACGATATTTTCCCGCACGGTGAGATCATCAATGATCCCTGCGCCTTTTCTATCCTCCGGGCAGAGTGCGACTCCCCGTTTGATGGATTCCAGCGGGGAAAAGGCTTTCACTTCCTTCCCGGCAAAGGTCATGGAACCGGAATCCGGTTTTTCCACCCCAAAAAGCAGGCTGGCTGTTTCCGTGCGCCCGGAGCCGAGAAGCCCGGCGAGCCCGACGACCTCGCCGGAGTGCAAGGGTGAGATCGAAGGGGCGAATGGAATCGGTAAGGCCTAACTTTTCCGTTTGAAGCAGGGTACCTTTGTTGATGTGCTTCCGGCTTTCCGATTTGATCTTGGTCATTTCATCCAGCTCGGCCAGGCTCCGCCCGATCATTTTAGCGATCAATTCCACGCGGGTGATCGAGGCAGTATCATAAGTTCCAACCAGTTTGCCGTTGCGGAGTACGGTTGTTCGGTCAGATACCTCGAAGATCTGGCCGATGAAGTGAGTGATGAAAATGATCCCCACCCCTTCGCTCTTCAGCTTTCGCATGACCTTGAAAAGCTGGTTGGTTTCATTAACATCCAGGCTCGATGTTGGCTCGTCCAGGATGAGAATTTTCGCAGATTTCATATAAAGGGCTCTGGCGATCGCGACCATTTGCTGGATGGCGACTGTGTACGAATCCAGCGATTTAGTCACATCGATATCAACCCCCAGCAGCCGTTCCAGCGTATCGCTGGCCAGTTTATTCATGCTTTTCCAGTCCAACCGGCCGGCTTTATGAGGTTCACGCCCCAGGAGGATGTTTTCAGCGACAGAGAGATTCATGCACAGGTTGATCTCCTGGTAGACCGTGGAGATCCCCAGTTCCTGGGCATGCTGGGGGGAACGGGGATGGATCTCCCTTCCCTCCAGCAGGATCTTTCCGGAATCCAGTGAATCAACACCTGTGAGAACTTTCATCAGGGTGGATTTGCCCGCCCCGTTCTCGCCCACCAGGCAGAGGATCTCCCCACGCTTTAGGGTGAGGTCGACGGCATCCAGAGCCTGAACCCCCGGGAAGGCTTTGCTGATTCCAACCATTTTCAAGATGACTTGATCTTCTTTGGTCATATCCACCTGCCTGTAATTTGCTTCTTATAAGGGATTGGGAAACGATGTTGCCACCGTTTCCCAATCATTTTTGCACAAATCTACCTAATCTGCCATATAAAACCTGAGCAGATGATCCTACGATTTAGTACTTGCGACCGGCAGCAACTTCCGCCAGATTAGGATCGTCCATGTAGAATTCACTTTCCTGGGAGGGGATCCATTTCGGGAGGGTTTCTCCGTTCAACACTGCAAGAGCGGCTTCATAAACCTGGGGAGCGAGCAGCGGGTTGCATTCAATCGCGCCATTCAGCGTGCCATCCAACATGGCCTGGAAAGCGCCGGCGGTGGCATCCACGGAAATGAGCTTGACATCCTGTGCGGGTACAAGTCCGGCTTCCTTGAGGGCTTCGGCTGCACCAAATGCCATTTCGTCATTCTGGCCGAAGATACCCTGAACGTCCTTGGTTTCCTTCAACCAGGCCTCGGTCACTTCCTTGCCTTCCTTGATACTCCAGTTACCTGTCTGAGTCTTGGTCACAACGATCCCGCATTTTTCTGCGGTCTCGCGGAACCCGGTACCGCGATCAATGGCGGGCGCTGCGCCCACATTGCCCTGCAGTTCCCAGACGTTCTTCTTCTCACTGCCTTCGAGCAGCTTGCACATGGCAAGACCTGCCTTGCGGCCTTCTTCCACGAAATCCGCGCCGATGAAGGTGGCATATTTATCTTCGTTGCCATCGATGCGGCGGTCGGAAAGGATGACTGGTTTACCAGCGGCTGCGGCATCGGCAAGGACCTGGTCCCAACCGGTTACTTCCAGGGGGGACATCACGATCACGTCCACTTCAGGATCAGCGATAAATTGCTGGAACCCTGCCACCTGTTTCGCCAGGTCATTCTGGGAATCGTAGAATTTGAGGGTCAATCCCAATTGTTCGGCGGTCTCTTTGAAGGAGGCGGTATTGGCTGCACGCCATCCGCCTTCGGAGCCGGTCTGGAGGAAGCCAACGGTCATGTCCTCATAGGTCCAGACCTTCTTCGCCGGTTCTTCCGCTGCGGGGGCAGCCGGTTCCTCAGCCGCGGGGGCTGCGGGTTCTTCGGCTGCGGGGGCGGCGGTGGGTGCCGCGGATGCGCAGGCGGCAAGAATCATGGATATAACGACTATCAAACCAAGAACTTTGAAGCGAAACATGTCTTATTCTCCTTACTGATTTTTGAGTTTTTCTCCCGGGGGAGATTCCGTTGTGGCAGATGTGAGCCTTGAAGGGAGGCAATGATGAAGGCAACCATATCTTCAAGCTCGGAAGCACTCGAAATCCTTCGGGTACTTCAACCACCAAATTCATTCAAGGCTTCTGTTATCACCTCCTTTTTTACCTGGAGCAATCGCTTTGACGAGCTCTCCCTTATGACCAGGGTGGGTTTAAACACTACGGATAAAGGTTCAGTGACCTCCGAATTATGCCATCCCGCTTCGATGATCCGAACGATCCTTTCCACGGCGGCTATCCCCATGTTCTGCTGCTCCACCTGGACGGTGGATAAGGATGGACAAAAATAGGGAGATTCCTCAAGATTATCAAACCCAACAATGCCAAAATCCTGCGGCACCCGCAAATTGCGCGCACAAGCTGCCTGCAGAACGCTCAGAGCCATCTGGTCGTTGGCCGCAAAAACGGCATCCATCTCGGGATACTTCTCGAAGAGATCCTGGATAGCTCTCGCTCCACTGGATGATGACCAGTTGCCTTCCACCCAGTGGTTTTCTCTGCACCGGGATCCCTTTTTCCTTAAGCGTATCCTTCCAGGCTGCCATGCGCTGGCGGGCTTCCCACCAATCCAGTGGTCCGGAAATGTGACCGATATGACGGTAGCCCTGCTCAAAGAGGTGCTCCATCACCATGCGCGCTCCAAGGTAATTATTGACCGATACGATGGAAATTCCTTCGCGGGGTTCCATGGTTAGAAAGACGATCGGAATCCCCAGATCGACTGGCGGTGATTTCAGCCAATCCCGATTCTGACCGACTTCCTGGACCGCCCAGATAATGCCATCCACGTGGCGGGAAATAAACCCTTGCAGGATTGGCAGCACGTGGTTCGTATCAAAGCTGGGAAGTTCCATCAGGAGGAGTGAGTAACCCGCATGCTCAGCGGCGTTGGTAATTCCACTCAGGGTTCGCGAAGGGCCGATATATTTCAGCCCGGCAGTGACCACCCCCAGGGTGTAACTGCGCTGCTGGATCAGGCTGCGCGCCAGGGCACTGGGCTGGTAACCCATTTCTTCAATGACTTTGAGAACTCGTTCGCGGGTCTCCGGGGAAACATCGGGGCGGTCGTTCATCACGCGGGAAACCGTCTGCGTGGATACTCCCGCCGCAGCGGCGACCTGCTTGATGGTTGGACGATTGGATTTTCCCGGCATATGTTATCGTTCCCGTTATCGTTCCCGTTATCGATAACATAATAGCAAAATGAAATATTAAAGTCAAGTGGGTAAAATGAAAAAACCTGCCGGGTTGGCAGGTCTGGGTTGTTTGAAAATGTGTTTATACCAAAAGGATTTCGGGGTGCTCCACAACCTTCACTAAATCTGCCAGGAACCTGGCTGCCACCACTCCGTCGATCACACGGTGATCGGCAGAAAGGGTGAAGGCGATCACCGGACGGACAGCCACCGTGTCACGGTCGTCGATGACGATGGGTTTCCGTACGGCTGCCCCAATCGCCAGAATGGCACTCTCCGGCGGGTTGATCACCGCCCGGAATTGGCGAATGCCGAACATGCCCAGGTTGGAAATGGTGAACGTACCACGTTGCACCTCAGCCAGCTCCAGTTTTCCCTCCCGGGCGCGCCGGCTCAAGTCATTAAGTGTTTCGGCAGTTTCACCGAAAGAGAGTTTATTGGCATTGTGCACCACTGGGACAATCAAGCCGTCTTCCAGCGCGGTCGCAACCCCGATGTTGATATCCTTCCAGAGGTGTATCTTTTCATCGATCAGGGAGGAATTAATGTAGGGGTGACGCTCCAGCACCCAGGCGGTCAGTTTCACCAGGATGGCTGTGATCGATACTTTGCCCTCGCCTTTCAATGCTGCCAGCTCATTGAGATGCACCCTGGCATCCTCCAGCCGGGAGATATCCGCCTCCACCGTCTCGGCAATATGCGGCGCTTGCTGGAAACTGGATTGCATCCGCTGGGCAATCTTTGCCCGAATTCCGATAAGTGGAATGATCTCCGCGGGGCGGTCCGATAGAACTTCCAACGGAAATCGGAGCAGGGGTGAGTGGCTTCACATCGGCAGCCTGGATGCGTCCGAAAGGACCGCTGCCTTTAATGGTTTCCAGGGGAATGCCAGTTTCCTCCGAGATACGCCTGGCAGCAGGCGTGGCGGCAACTTTTCCGGGGACACCGCTGCTTGCCAATTGGTTTGCCTTCAGGGAAGCCGCGTAGGTTTCCACGTCCTCCCGGGAAACCCTGCCTTTTTGCGCTGGGACCTTCGAGATATCCACGCCCAGTTCCTGGGCGACACGCAAGGCCAGCGGGCTGGCCTGCACCGGAGCTGCGGGTGTAGGTGAGATTGGAAGTTCCTCTGCGGGCGCAGCGGTTGAAGGGGGTGTCACCACCGTTTGATCCACGAGGTTTTCACCGGGTTTTAGGATCTGGGCGATCACTGTCGCCACGGGAACAACATCCCCGGCCTGAAATTTGATCCCTGCCAGGATGCCGGTCGCTGGTGAGGAGACGTCGATGGCCACCTTTTCCGTTTCCACGGTCAGAATGGTTTCATCCTGTTTGACCGCTTCGCCTTCCTTCTTTTCCCAGGAAATGATGGTGGCTTTTTCCTGGTCCATATCCACCTTGGGCATGATCACAGGGGTTGGCATTTTAATACTCACCTTTCAGGATCGCGCGGATCTCACGTTCGATATCCTCTTCCTGGGGAACCGCCGCGCGCTCGAGGACGCGGTTATAAGGAATGGGAACGTTTTTTCCTGTCAGACGTCGCATGGGCGCGTCCAGGTAATCAAACGCCCGGCTGGAGGAAACCACAGCCATGATCTCCCCCGCCCAGCCAGCTGTCTCGCAAGCCTCATGGACGACCAGCAGTTTGCCGGTCTTCTTGACCGATTCGATAATGGTTTCTTTATCCAGCGGGACCATGGTGCGCGGGTCAACCACTTCCACCTCGATCCCCTCCTGCTGCCAGGCGTTCCGCCACAGCCAGGGATTTATGGACCATGATGCCGTTGGTAACAATGGTTAGATCCTTGCCCTTGCGTTTTACATCCGCTACTCCGAAGGGGATGGTATATTCACCTTCCGGCACTTCCCCTTTGGATTTATACAGCACTTTATGCTCAATAAAACAGACCGGGTTTGGATCGCGGATCGCAGTAAGCAGTAGACCCTTGGCATCGTAGGGTGTTGAGGGTGTGACGACTTTAAGCCCGGGCATGTGCATCAACAGGGTCTCCAGGGATTGGGAATGCTGGGCAGCCGCACCCGTTCCCGAACCACTGGGCATGCGTACCACCATGGGGACGGTGGCCTTTGCCGCCGAACATATAATGCATTTTCGCCGCCTGGTTGCCAAGCTGGTCAAAGGTAAGCAGGGTGAAATCCATGAACATGATCTCAGCCACCGGGCGCATCCCCAGCAAGGCCGCACCTACCGCAGCGCCGATGATGGAAGGTTCGGAGATTGGGGTTTCAATGATCCGTTTTTCACCAAATTCATCCAGCATCCCGTGGGTGACACCGAAGGCGCCGCCGTAGCGGCCGATATCCTCACCGATGATGAACACGCGCTCATCGCGCTTCATTTCCTCCCATAGGGCGGTGCGGATTGCTTCGAGGTAAGTGATCTCAGGCATAGACATACTCCGTAACGGTGGAAGGATCGGGGTCGGGGGAGGCATCGGCAAATGCAACCGCGGCTTCGATGATTTCAAGGGCCTCCTTCTCCACCTTCTCGATATCCGGTGTGGTCATCAACCCATTTTCGATCAGCTGCCTGCCAAAACGCTTGATCGGATCTTTGGTGTTTCGCCAGGTTTCAATTTCTTCCTTGGTGCGGTAAAGATTGCGGTCGCTCTTTGAGTGACCAAAATAGCGATAGGTCTGGGTCTCAATGAATACCGGTCCCTTACCCGAGCGGATCTTTTCGGCAGCATTCCGGGCAGTCTCATAAACAGTCAGCAAGTCGTTGCCATCGATGTAAAACCAGGGGATACCATAAGCTTCCGCGCGTTGTGCAATGGGTAATTTGGCGGAGACGCGTTCGATATCCATCGACATGCCGTATTTATTATTTTCGCAAATATACAATATCGGCAATTTCCATAAGGCAGCCATGTTGAGGGTCTCATGGAAAACGCCTTCATTCGAAGCTCCATCACCAAAGATCGAAATACAGATTTGATCACTTTTTTGCATCTGTAGACCAAGCCCTACCCCGAGCGAGTGCGGGATTCCTCCGCCGACGATCCCATTTGCGCCCAGGTTGTGGGAGGAGAAATCCGCGATGTGCATGGAACCGCCGCGCCCTTTGCAATAACCGGCTTCCTTGCCCAGGAATTCAGCCATCATCAGATTGATATCTGCCTTCTTGGTGATGAAATGGCCGTGGCCACGATGGTGGTTGATCAGGTAATCATCCAGCCGTACCGCCCGGCCAAGACCCACCGCCACTGCTTCCTGCCCGGCGGAAAGGTGCATGGTTCCGTGTACCTTGCCCAGGGCATAAAGTTTATCTGCCATCAGTTCGAATTGCCGGATCACGCACATCGTCCGATACATCTCCAGCAATTGATCGCTGGATAATTTCAAGCGTTCCACCTTGTGTTGAAATGATTCCTCATTTTGTGTTTTTGTCATTCTTCCCTCAAAAAAGTATTAAATACCGTTTTCTTCCAAAACAAGCCGAGCCGTCCCGCTATCGGTCACAATCGAATTCACCAGCCGGGAACTCAACGCGGCGCGAATGGCTTCCACTTTTCCGGTTCCGCCGGCGATCCCGATCCGTACCGGGATGCGGACCAGGTCTTCCAGGCGGATGGAGATCATTCTGCTTAGAAAGGGATCCATATATGCGGAGCCATCTCTGTAGAAGTAATTGCCAGCCACATCGCCAACCACTCCATTCCGGCGAATGGCTGATAGCTCCTCCTCTGTCAGAAGACCGGAGAGGTAAAAGCTGGAAAATTCTGTCTCGGTAGTGCCGATTCCCACCAAAGCGATATCCGCCTTCTTACCCATTTCGATCGTTTCCCGGATCCCCCGAGTTTCGCGCATCGAAGCGGCGATCTCGGCCGTCTGGCACAGGCAGGGGGCGTTCAGGAAATACCCCTCCCCTCCCAATTTCTCGGCCAGCCGGGATACAAGGGCGTGACCGTCGTATTCTGCGTTCTTCGCGCCCTGCGCACCAACCAATTGAATGACCTTCACCGAGAGTCCGCCAATGGGTTGAACTGCATTCACCACGGCGCTGACTGTCGTTCCCCAGGCGACCCCTACGATAGAATCCGTTTTAATAATTCGCTTCAAAACTTCCGCTCCGGCCCAACCAAGGTCAGGGAGTAGACGCTCCGCCCTGGAATCCTCGATTGCAGCCACAAATACGGATTCGATCCCAAATCTGTTGCGAAGCGCTTCTGCGAGGTTATGGTCGGAATTAACCGGACGGTTGATCCGGATCTCCACAATCCCCCGGCTCCGCGCCTCGGTGAGCATTCGTGAGACCATCGAGCGGGTCACCCCCACACCGCGGGCGATCTCGGATTGATCCATGCCCTCCAGGTAATACTTCTCAGCCACATCCGCGAGGAGCGCAAATCGATTTTGGTTGTTCCGTTCAGTCACCATGCACTTGACTCCAAATAATCACGTATGTGAACATCGTTTCACCTAATTGAGTATATCAAACGGAGATTAATATGTCAACAATGGTCACCGAGAAGTACCGATGTGTCCTTCCCGGCTCTCCAACCGCTTGCCCCTAAGTTCCGTTTCTTGTATACTCCATGAATATTTCTTCCCCTGCGAATCACCATGTCAAAAACAGTTCTAGCCCTCGTCCCGCACCCTGATGACGCTGAGTTTTATGCTGGCGGTACCATTGCCAAAATGGCGGCAGAAGGCAGCCGAGTGATAATTGCAGTGGCGACGGATGGCTCCAAGGGTTCCTTCGAGCTGGCCAGCAGGGAACTTGCCGATGCCCGGGTGGCTGAGATGGAAGCTGCGTGCCAGATCATGGGTGCTGAACCCCCGATCATGCTGGGGTTCACCGATTTCGAGCTGGACCTGCTCCCGCCAGGAAAGCTGCGTGAAGTGTTCACCCGCCTGATCCGCAAGCACACGCCCGATGTGGTGATCACCGAGGATCCATTCTGGTTGGGCGAGCCCCATCCCGATCACCGAACGGTGGCATTGGCTGCCATGGAAGCCATCAACTATGCTTTTCTTCCCCGCCTGCATCCCGAGCACCTGGAAGAGGGACTGCAGCCCCATTTCGTCCCCGAGAAGTATTATTACTCCGAGGAGCCTTCGCGCTTCAATAAGTATGTGGATATTACCGCCACCTTCGATAAAAAAGTGGCAGCCATGGCCGCCCATACCAGCCAGGTGGAGTTCCTGGTGGAAGGCGTTTTACGTGAGGCGCGCATAGCCGGGCTCGACCTGCACACCATTTTCGGTGATATGGCTGAGGATAAACCCGCGTTGCTGAGGATGGGCATGCAGATGACCGCTGCGGAATTGGCTGCTTCCCAGGAGTTTGAGCTCGCCGAAGCCTTTCACTACCAACGCTATGATCCCCTGGTGGAAAACTATCTCACCGGGTCATAACTCCGAAATCTTTATCTATTAGGAGCGTATCATGACACTTGCACGAGAAAAGACCCATTTATCCGGACGCTGGGCGGCTGTCGCGATCTTCTTTGGCTTCATGCTGCTGCACCAGGTGGACCGCCTGCTGATCGGTCCGCTCACTGATGACATCATCACCACTTTCAATATAAATTACACCCAGATGGGGTTGGTGACAACCGGAGCGCTGGTTGTGGGGACGCTGCTTTACCCGGTCTGGGGCTGGCTCTATGACCGCTACTCCCGCGCCAAGCTGCTTTCCCTAGCCTCGCTGATCTGGGGTTCCACCACCTGGTTGGCTGCCATTGCACCCACTTACCCCGCTTTCGTGGCGGCGCGTGCCTCCACGGGGATCGACGATTCCAGCTACCCCGGCATCTACAGCCTGATCTCGGATTACTTCAAACCCAGCCAGCGCGGAAAGATCTACGGGTTGCTGCAGCTCACCTCGCCGATCGGGTACCTGATCGGCATGGTGATGGCGCTCTTCCTGGGCGGTGTGATCGGCTGGCGCAATGTGTTCATCATTACCGGCATGCTCGGGATCGTCATGGCGGTGGTGATGTTCTTCGGGCTAAAGGAAGCTCCGCGCGGCCAGATGGAGCCCGAGATGGAGGGCATGGAGGAGATCACCACCCACCGCTTCGAATGGCGCAAGGCCGTGGACGTTGTAAAGATCCGCACCATGTGGATGATCTTCATTCAGGGCTTTTTCGGGGTGATCCCCTGGAACGTGATCACATACTGGTTCTTTATTTACTTGGAGCGGGAACGCGGGTACGATTCCGATGCTATCCTGATCACAATGGCCCCGGCAGTGATCATCATGGCAATCGGCTACCCGGTGGGCGGCGCGCTCGGCGACTGGCTTGTTCAAGAAAACCAAACGGGGAAGGATCATCATTGCCACCATCGGGGTCATCATGGGTGCAATATTGCTGTATTTCACCATGATCGTCCCACTCGGAGACCAGTACCAGACGCAATTCATGATTATGCTTTGCCTGGCAGCCTTCTTCATTCCCTGGCCGTCAGCGAACGTTCTTTCCACCATCTACGATATCACCCTGCCCGAGATCCGCAGTACTGCCAACGCAGTGGAAGCGATGATCGAGAACTTCGGCGCCGCCTTTGCCCCGCTCATCGCAGGGATCGTCGCGGACGCCATTTCGCTGCAGTACGCGATCATCTATCTTTGCACTGGAGCGTGGTTGTTGTGCTTCATCACCTTCTTCCTGTCGATGTACTTCATCCCCTTCGATATCGACAAACTGCGAAATTTCATGGCAAACCGCGCGCGCGAGGAAAAGGAACTCACCGTAACGCCACAAGCAAGTTAAGATCTCTGGATAATCAACCGCCCCACCTGATACATGGGGCGGTTTGTTTCACACCTAGGTGATTATTGCTCTTAATAAGAAGATTTGTGGATCACATAGGTTATGCACTTTTTTTAAACAAGAATGCGACCACTGAAGTCTTTCACCCTTTTTCCCGTCCTAAAATGGCACGTCGATCCACCAATCCTCCACCTCATCCACCTGCCCACTTTTGTTAAAGTGGACCCCCTCTTCATTAAGAAGCCGTCGCTGCATTTCCGCCGTGCTGCCTTCCAGGCTGCATTTTCCGCGTGAGTTGATCACCCGCTGCCAGGGGATATCATGGTGGTTGCCCTTGCCGCTGAGGGCTGCCATCGCGTACCCAACATCCCTCGCTCCGCCCCGCCCCACCTTTTGGGCTACCTGCCCGTAACTGACCACCTTGCCGCGCGGGACCTGGCGGACAAACTGGTAAAACTGTTCATATAGCGCGGTGTTTTCCATGCTTTGCCTCTCTGATTGACCGCTGAAATTCTCGTCCGGCATCGTGATGTGCCTCTTTCCGCAAGCATAAACGCATCCTCCCTTGCATCCATGCACCAGAATGCGGATTCTGGCATTGGACAACTGTCCAATATGGATGGCAGGATTCTTGCAAGTAAATGGGTATGCTTCAGCGCTCTTTCCAGCAGATCAGCAACCACAAACAACCAACCCCTGCTACCGGAGGATCTCATCCGCCAGCGCGCCGGGCAGGCAGCCGACCGCGCCGCCGCCTCCACCCGGATCGACGATTACCGCTCCCGTCGCGCGGTAGAAACACTCCGCCGCCAGGATGATGATCTCCTGCTTTCAGCGAGTTCCTGGAACAGATGGGTGTTCCCGGTGGAGATTTCGCCCACGACCCGTTCGCCTGGCGCGGTGTCACCTGGGGATTGGTCGAAGCATTCATCAAATGGCAGCTCGCGCAGGGTTACGCAGTTCCCAACCGTGAATGTGCGTCTTTCAACCAGTAAAAACCTACGCCCGGTTGGCCTTTCAGGCCGGTGCGCTGGACGCGCAAGCCTACGCGCTCATCCACGCCATCAAAGGCTACGGCCGCGGTGAACAGCGGCGCATCGACGGCCACCGATCGCCAAATATCCGCCGGGGATTGAAGAAAGTCGAACCAGTGCGCATCACCCCCGGGCAAGCTGCCACCCTGAAAACCCATCCGGATACCCCCCAGGGCAGGCGCGACAAGCTGCTGATGTGTCTGCTGCTGGATCACGGCCTGCGGGTGGGCGAGGTTGCCTCTCTGAATGTGGAGGACTTCATCGCCGAGGAAGATTGCCTGCGCTTCTTCCGCTCCAAGGTCGGCAAGGAACAAACCCACCGCCTTTCGGATTCCACCCGCCAGGCCCTTGCCGATTGTGCCGCCCACTCCGAGCTGCCAGAAAGCGGAAGGTTACTTCGCCACAGCCTGAAGAATGGGGCATTGGGCAAGGCGGGTATGACCACTCGCGGGATCACCCTGAGGGTTCGCATTCTCGGGCAGGAGCGCGGCACTCCAGGGCTTGAGCGCCCACGATTGCCGGCATGCCTGGGCCACCAGCGCGGCTCGCAACGGCACAGACCCATTCGCACTTGCAGGAAGCGGGCGGCTGGAGCTCACTGGCCATGCCACGCCGTTATGTGGACGAACAGGAGATTGCGAATGAGGGGGTTAAAACAGGAAGGGAATTTAATCTGGAGGAAGATTTCCTTCCGTCACCCTAACTCGAGCCGTCATTACCCCGCATGATAGAATTCAGGCGGAGAATCCAATGTCAAATAACACAATTGAATATTCAGCCTCCGTTGCAGCCCCTGGTGGGAACCTGGCGTGGGGACATACTGGAATGCATTCAAATCCGGGAACAATCGCTGTCGTGGATGAAATGGGGAAGTTGGTCGCCAGCGTTGGTAGATCCGCACCTCGTCACCTACCTGCGCTCCAGCGCCAAGCCTTTCCAGGCGCTGCCGTTCGTGGAAGCCGGCGGGGTGGAGCATTTCGGACTCACCCACGAGGAGCTGGCCATCCTGTGCGCCTCCCACGATGGTACCGATCGGCATGTGGAAGTGTTCCGCCGTATCCAGAAAAAGTCGGACTTTTTGAAAGCGATCTACTGTGCGGTGTGCACCCTCCTATTTCCAAATCCACTCAGCGGGAACTGATCCTGCGCGGAGAGGAGTCCTCACCCTATCCGCCATAACTGTTCCGGCAAGCATACCGGGATGCTGGCGATGTGCTGTTCTGAAGGGCTGGCCAAAGGAAAACTATCTCGAGCCGCAGCATCCCCTCCAGCAATTGATTCTCACCACATTCAGTCGAAATGACCAGCACCTCAAGGGATCAGATCGCGCTGGGTACCGATGGCTGCTCGGCACCGGTTTTTGCCATCCCGCATGCAAAACGCCGCGATCGGGTTTGCCCGGCTGATTGACCCTTCCAACCTGTCCCCGACGAGGGCTGATGCATGTCGCAAGATCACTTCATCGCGATGTACGGAATACCCCGAAATGATCGCCGGACAGGGTGATTTTGATACCAGCCTGATGCGGCCGCGAAAGGGAAAGATCGTCTGTAAATCCGGCGCGGAAGGGTTACCTGGCGATGGGCTTCCTGCCGGGAGCCTGCGGAGCGGGCAGCCCGGCATTGGGCGTGACGATCAAGATCATGGACGGCGATACGGGCGGTGACTTTCGTCCCGGAGCCGATCACCAACGAAGGCCGCGCCCGGCCGATCGTTGCCCTGGAAGTTCTGCGCCAGCTTGGCGCGCTTACTCCAGCACTCGCTGGAGAAAATGGCTGCGTTCGCGCCCGGCCGCAGACCAACTGGCGCGGGGTCGAGGTTGGCAGGTTCGAACCGGTTTTCTCCTTGAATATTTTAAGTGAATTATCGGGGAGAATAGATCCTTAAAGTATTTTGCGATTAGAGCCGAAAGATCCTGATCTGTGTGCTCAGACAAGAGATTAAAGAAAAGTCTCTGTGGAGGATAACTCTCCCGGGTTTTTTTCGCCACCCTGCGCGGTGTAATCCCGAAGAAACTGAAAAAAGACCTCTTCCCCGATCGCACTTCCAAGGTCATGCAGGAATTGCGCTCCCCGCAAGTAGACCGCGTTTACGTAGGGGCGAAAGCTGCTGTGGTCATAGATTGTGCCATCCACCCAACCCGCTGGGAGAATAGGCATCCACCCGGAAGGTCCACCAGTCATTGGCGGATTCGGGGAAATAGCGCTGGTAATAAAGCAATTCACTGTAGGTGGCCAGGGCTTCATCCAGCCAGGGCTCTATCGCCGGATCATTACCCACTACCCCATAGAACCACTGGTGGGCAGTCTCGTGCGCGGCGATGGCGACCAGGTAGGATAATGGCTCACCTTTGTATTGCCGGTAATAGGACTCCCCCAGGTAGTACAACCCATCGTATTCCATCCCATCTGGAAAATCAGCCTCCACCACGCTGAGCGGTGGAATGCGGGTACTCGCCGTATAACTCGCTGAAGAGCGCCAGGGCATCCGCGGTCACGTCGCGGGCAACATCTGCCTGCGCGCGATGCTCCGGGAAGGCATAGGAGAGGATGCGGGTACCGTTGACGAAGATTTCGGATACTTCGTACTGATCGCTCACGGAAAAGCTGAAGCAGCGGGCGGAAGGGAGGGAATAATGCCAACCATCGCCCAGGGATTCCGCGGGCGCGCTGGCTGCCACCACCAATTGGGATCGGGGTTGGCCAGCCGCAGGGTCACATCATAATCCGCGAGATCGTAGACCAGGTGTTCCCCTACCGCAGCCGGGAGGGTGGATAAGCCAGCCTGTAGTCCTCCTGGTAGATCGGCAGGAAGGGGTACCAGTCGCCGAAATTCAGCTGCCTGCCGGTGTTGTTGAGCGGACCCTTCCCCGTCGGGCAGTTCCAGCCGGTAGCGCAAATGCAATTTCATCCTCTGCCCCGGTTCAACGCCTTCGCGCAGCTGGAAAGTAAGAGTCTCACCTTCCAAAACAGCACCATTCACCTCCACGCCATCCCCCCACTGAAATTCCTTCAATGTGAACGTCCCCTCACCCCGGTTGGGAGGCACAACCAGGGTGATATTATTGGATGGAGAAATAAGACTGATTATTTCATCGATCTCTGCGATGCTTTTTTCGGGATCGAGAAGAACGTCGAATTGATAAATGCTTCTAACTGAAGATACTCCGATCGATGTCAGGGATGGCTGGGGCCTGGGGCTGGGTTGGGAAATGGTCAATGTTGCGATTTGTGTTTGGGTTGCAGCAGCCATTCCGGTTGGCGTGATTGAGGTCGCCGCAGCACTGCATGCCGCCAAAATCAGAATGACTCCAAATCCCACAAGCACGAAGACAATCGTGTTCCGCATGGAAAAGATTATATTCCCCAACTGGGGCAGTTCTCGCGGGAAATAAATTAAAATATATTCATCCATTCGCTGGAAAGGACAACGTCTATGGTTGATAAAAAAGTGGACGTGATCGTGGTCGGCGCTGGAACCGCAGGCTGTTATTTCGCATGGCAGCTCGGAAAAGCGGGATTCCATGTGGTCGTGTTGGAAGCTGGCACCCTGAACAACCTGGGTAAGCACATTGGGATTTTCCACATGGATCAGATTCGATTCGATGAATTCGGCCTCCCCCACCCCACTGCGAAGGAGCTCATCCATACCGAAGAGATCGGCTACACCTGGTCGCCTGACCTCCAGGTAAAGATCCAGGTATGCTACACCTTTTACGTCATGGAGATGGCAGCTTTTATTCAGAGGATGCACGTCTACGTCCGTGAAAGCGGCGGGGAGATCCTTGAACATACCAGAGTGGAAGAATTAATCCTGGAAGATGGCAATCTCACCGGCGTGAAGGGAACCAGGGAGGGAAAATCCTTTTCCCTGAAGGCACCCTTGATCGTGGATGCTTCCGGTGTCGAGGCAGCCATTCGCACACGGTTACCTGCGGGTTTTGGGGTTGAGAGCGACCCTGTCACCCCGGAAAAATCTCTCTTCGTGTGCCTGGAATACCGGGAAAACACGGGCGCTAACTTTCCCGCTGGAAGTAATTCATATCTTTTCCACAAGGCCTTCTGGAATAAAAGCTACGGGGAAGGGGTAATTCTGGGGATCGGCCAACCGGTGAGCTTCGAAAACGCATGGAACCTTCACCGGGAATGGCGCGAAGAGTATTTCGGCGATCCCGGGAAGCTCCTTTACCGCCGCCAGGGACAGATCCCATTTCGCCGCCCTCCCTTCAGTTTAGTGGGTGATGGATTCATGGTAATTGGCGACGCAGCCTGCCAGAACAAACCCTTCTCTGGCGAGGGTGTCACATCCGGGTTCACTGCTGCCCGGATCGCCGCCGAAATTGCTATTCATGCGCTTAAATCCGGCCATATAACCAGGGATGATCTCTGGGAATACAATGTGCTCTATTTTCGCGGGCAGGGTGCAAAATTTGCCTCCAGTCTGGCGCAGCTCCCGGTGGCGGCGGAGCTTTCCCGCCGGGATGTGAATTTTCTGTTCCACGCAGGCATCATTTTCACAAGCTCCGATTTTGAAGAGCTCAACCGCAATTATGAGATCCAGATGGGCTTCGGCAAGCTGCTGCGGACTGCAGCGATTCTCATCTGGGGTGTTGTCAGTGGTAAATTTAGCTATACCAGTCTCAGGAAATTCCTGGGAGCTTCCGGAAACGCGGGTAAGATTAAAGACCATTACCAAGCTTTTCCAAAAAATCCTGGCGATTTCAATAACTGGCGCGCGAAAGCAGCCCAGCTATGGAACGAGTAGAATACCGGAAAGGATCAAATTCATATGGAACTTAACCCGATACAAATACAAGATCTTGACTTGAATATCCTAAACCAGTTTGATAAACGCTGGTTCCTTCTAACCTGTGGGGATTTCGAGGCAGGAAAATTTAATACGATGACCATTTCCTGGGGCAGCCTGGGGACGGTCTGGGATAAGCCCTTCGCGCAGGTGTTCGTCCGCCCCACCCGCTTCACCTTCGAGTTCATGAACAGCTACGATTCCTTCACCTTATGCGCTTTCGATAAATCCTATAAGAGCTCGCTGGACCTGATCGGCAGCAAATCCGGGCGCGAAGGCAACAAGATCGCCGACGCCGGGTTGACCCCCAGCAAAGCCGCCACGGTGAAATCTCCCATTTTCAAAGAGGCCGAGCTGGTGATCGAGTGCCGCAAAATGTACTGGCAGGATCTGGACCCCACCCATTTCCTCTTTCCCGAACTGCAGCGGAAGTATCCGAAAAAGGATTATCACCGGGTCTTCTATGGCGAGGTGCTGGAAGTTTTCGGGAAGGAAGAGTTCATTCGCCCGGTGAAATAACCGGGCAACAGCCCCATGGAGGTGACCCATGAGCATAATTCTCCTCGATGGTAGTCTGAAGGTTGAGATTAGCTTCGAAAAATCAGAGTTGAGATTCGACGATAATATTCGCGTCACGTTTGTGGAGGATTGCCCGGATGACGAACGCCTGTTCCGCGCAGTGGAGACCAACATCTTCCTGACCCCCGATCAGGCCTGTGAGCTTGCCCGCCGGCTTATCCACGACAGCCCAGTGCAGCCTTCAGGCTTGATTCGCTATCAACTTTCTGCAGGAGGTGAGCTTATGATGGAACAATTCGATATCTCCACGCTTTTGCCCGCATCTCCGAAGGAGGTGTTCCGCGCCTGGCTGGATGGCACGCCCGGTTGCGGAATTTACCGGCAGCCCGGCGGAGGGGGATGATCAGCCTGGCAGCCCATTCACCGCCTGGGATGGCTATATCACCGGCACCAACCTTGAGATCGATCCTCCGCACCGCATCCTGCAATCCTGGCGTACAACCGAATTTCCCGAAGGGGCACCCGATTCCACGCTGGAGATCACCCTGGAAGCCCACCCCGAGGGCACCTTGCTGCGGTTGGTTCACAGCGGTTTCCCCGAAGGCCAGGGGGAGGATTACCGGACCGGCTGGGAGGACTTTTACTTCGCTCCCCTGAGATCCTATTTTGGAAAATGAAGACCTGGGCCATACGCCTTGAATAAAATTACCCCGGAGGAAAGCTTTTGAGCACTGTGGGGATCATCGGTGCCGGACCAGCCGGCATCCTGGCTGCCATTGAGTCAGCACGCAGGGGCAACACGACGCTGCTCTTCGATTCCAATCCTGCCATCGGCCGCAAGCTGCTGGTCACCGGCGCCGGACGCTGCAACCTGACCAACGCCGCTGTGGCAACCGGAGCGTTACGCCTGCGCGGATAGGGAATGGGTGTCCACCCTCCTGGAGAATTTCGGTCACCCGGAACTCCTGGCTTACCTGCATGACCTGGGTATCCTTACCACCTCCACGATGGATGGCTGGTTCTACCCGGCTTCCTTTTCCGCCGCGACGGTGGTAGATACTCTGGCGGCTATCTTGGACCTGTATGAAAGTGGATGTCATCCTGCGGACAAAGATCGTCTCTATTGAAACGATCTGGGGAAATATTCACTCTAACAGATGCACGCGGCAAGAGTTATACAGTCGAGCGCCTGGTGATGGCTTGCGGCGGAAAGGCGCTCCCGGATCTTGGCTCGACCGGCGAACTTCTTCCCCTGCTGGCGAAATGGGGTCACACTGTCATTCCACTGCGTCCGGCGCTGGCACCCCTGGAGGCGGATATGCGTCCTTACCGCGCTCTTCCGGGGGTGCGCCTGGATGCCCGCACGCGCCTCTTCGATGGAAAGGAACTTCTCGGGGAAACGACGGGCAACCTTATCTTTACCGAATGGGGATTGAACGGTCCGGCGGTGATGGATCTGAGTCACCTGGTCAAACCTGGTACGAACCAGGATCTGCGCCTGGAACTGGATCTGCTCTTCGAACACGAAGAAGAATTCGTTGAACTTCTCGATCACCGGGCTGCAAGCACGGTCCCGTTGCAGGTCATCCTCGGTGCAGTGCTGCCACCCAAAATCCCCCCGGTCATCCTGGCGCTCGCCGGTCTGAACCCGGAGATCCGCGCTGACAAATTGAGTCAAAAGGAAAGAACTGCGATTATTATTTTGATGAAGGGACTGCCCTTCCACGTTAGTGGAGCACGCGGATTTAAGTATTGCCAGGTTTCAGCCGGCGGTGTGCCGGTAACCGAAGTGGAACCCCTAACCATGCAATCCCGGGTTGTGCCGGGGCTCTTCCTCACCGGGGAGGTGCTGGATGTGGTCGGACCCTGCGGGGGGTTCAACCTGCAGTTCGCATTCTCAAGCGGGGTTAATGCCGGGCGGTCTGTCTAGAATTATTCGATCCGCACGCGGATATCGATCGCGAATGCCCCCTCCCCCGGCGCGAGGACACGCAGGGGATTGATTTCCATTTCCTGGATGCGCGGGTGATCCAGCGCCAGCTGGCCGAGCCGCACGAGCGCGTCGATCACGCCCTCCCGGTCGGCAGGCGCCAGGCTGCGGAACCCGTTCAACTTCCTGCCTGCCCAGGTCTTCGCGAGCATCGCCTCCGCTTCCCGGCGGGTGAGCGGAGCCAGGGCGAAGGCTACGTCCTTCAAACCCTCCACCTCCACCCCACCTGAACCAAACATGACCAGCGGTCCGAATTGCGGATCGCGCAGGGTGCCCACGATCACGTCCTGCCCGGCAGGCAACATCCGCTGGATGGTGGCGCCTTCAATGTGAGCCTCCGGCTTTGACCGGTGGGCGTTTTCCACTACCGCGCGAAATCCTGTTCTCACCTCCTCGGCAGTCTTCGCACCAAGGTAAACGCCGCCCACGTCGGATTTATGCGGGATATCCGCCGAGGCAACCTTTATAGCCACGGGAAATCCGCAACGTTCGGCAAGGGTGACCGCAGCATTTTCATCTGAAGCGAGATCGTTGCGGACCGTACGAAAGCCGTAAGATTCGAAAAGATTCAGGGTAGCAGCCTGGGGGAGGAACCCGGCGGGTTGGCCATCCAGAATGGCCGCAGCAGCGGAGGGTCGAGTATTTTGCACCTTAAGCGGCTCATCGTTGATCGCTTCCAGGATTTCCAAGCGACGAACCAACACCCCCAGCGCAGAGGCGGCATCTTCCGGGAAGGTGAATTCCGGGATACGCGCTGCCCGAAGGAACTGCACCCCTTCCTGCACGAGCAGGTCGCCCATCAATACCACCGCCACCGGTTTATGGTGGGATTGGATAACGGGGATAACCGCTTTGGCGACCGCCCCAGCCGAGGATGAGGGCGGCGGCGGTGTAATGACCATGACCGCGTCCACCCCAGGGTCGCTGAGAAGAATTTCCAGGCTGCGGGCATAATCCTCCGGCATGGCGGAGGCCAGCATATCCACCGGGTTGCGTAACGATGCAGCCGGGGGCAATCCCTTCGCTAAAAGATCCTGCTTGTCAGGAGAGATCTCGGCCAGTTTCAAGCCATTGAGTTCCAGGGCATCCGCAGCGGTGACTCCCGGTCCACCGGCGTTGGTCAGCACAGCCACGCGGCAACCTTGCGGCAGCGGAGACCAGGCCAGTGCGCGTGCCCAACGGAACAACTCCTGTGTGGTGGCAGCTCGGATGACCCCCGCCCGCCGGAAACCCGCATCAAAAGCAGCTTCCTGACCGGCCAGCGCGCCGGTGTGGGAAGCCGCAGCCCTGCGGCCGGCATCGAACCTGCCGACCTTAAGTGCCAGGATGGGTTTCTCCCGGCTGACCCGGCGGGCAGTATCAACGAAATCCCTGCCGCTACTGACTCCTTCCATATAAAGCGTAATCACCGAGGTGTAAGGCGCAGTGGCAACCGGCTCCAGGATATTCGTCTCATTCACATCCACCTGGTTGCCCAGGGAGTAAAGCCCCGAAAGCCCGATCCCCTGCCCACGCAGATAATCCACCACACCAGCGCAGATGGCGCCTGAATGGGAGATAAAGGCAATCTCCCCCACCGGTGCAGGCGGTGGCTGCAGGAAGGTGGTATCCATGGGCAGGTGGGTATCGATGATCCCGATGCAATTAGGACCGAGCAGACGCATACCGGAGTCGCGGGCGACCTGCAGGCATTCCTCCTCCAGGGCAGCTCCATCCGGGCCGGTCTCGCGGAACCCACCGGCGGCGATGATGGCAGCTTTAATGCCTCGAAGCGCACAATCCCGAAGGATGCCCGCCATCTGCGGAGCTGAAGCAAGGATGACTGCCAGGTCGACCGGATCGGGCACAGCGGCGATGGACTTGTGTACCGGCCGCCCAAGCAGCTCGCCTCCCCGTGGATTGACCAGGTGAACCGCGCCGGGGTAACCGCTCTGAACCAGGTTGCGCGCCAGGCCATATCCCAGCTTGGTGGGGTCCTGCGATACACCGATCAGGGCAATCCCCCGAGGGGTGAAGAAAGGTGCCAGGGATGGATCCATTGTTTTATTCCTTACGATCCGGGTTCTCCTGATTATAGCAAACCGCCCATACCCTCACTTAAAAGAATCCAGGGCACCGAAAGTGCCCTGGAAAAACTTGCGATGATGAAACTTAGATGGCCTGGGTAATACCAGAGAAGATCTTACCGATGGCGGGTCCGAGAAGAGCAAGAATAACGATGACAACTACAGCAACTAAAACGAGAATGAGCGCATATTCAACAAGGCCTTGACCTTTTTCCTTGGGAGCGAATAACATGGTGTTTCACCTCCTTCCTTATTCCGGTTTCGACGGGTCCTCCCGTCTGCAGCTATTATACGATATCCAACCAAAGAATTGTCTTAACCGGAATGAAAGGACACCTTTCAATTTTGTAAGCTCTTGGAAGTGGACCGGTATAAAAAATCCAGGGCACTCAAGAGTGCCCTGGAAAAACTTGCGGCGATGAAACTTAGATGGCCTGGGTAATACCAGAGAAGATCTTACCGATGGCGGGTCCGAGGAGAGCAAGAATAACGATGACAACTACAGCAACTAAAACGAGAATAAGAGCGTATTCAACAAGACCTTGACCTTTTTCCTTGGGAGCGAATAACATGGCTTTTTTCCTCCTTTCTTTTAAGATTGATCAGCCTTTTGCTTCTGCGCTTATTATACGGCAAGTCCATAAGAATCGACTTAACGGGGATGCAAAGTCGCCTTGCGTTTTTGAAAGGAGAATTCGGTCTGACTGGCACGATATATGCCTCGGTCAATCCGAATTTCTGGGATATCGATAATTACCATATTGTATTGGACTATTTTTGTCTTTTTTATTATAATTATGATAGAAACAAGAGATCATGAGCAAGGAGGTCACCATGAAGCTTTATATCGGCGATCCCGCTCCAAACTTCACCCTTAACAGCCACCTGGATACGGCGGTCACGCTCAACGAACTGCGCGGCAGGAATGTGATTATCGCGTTCTTTCCACTGGCTTTCACTCCCATCTGAAGCGGTCAGATCCCGTCGTACGAGGCAGAGAAAGCCAAGTTCGCGGGATTGAATGCCCAGGTCCTGGGCATCAGCGTTGATCATGTTCCCTGCCTGCAGGCGTGGGCCGAAAGTCTGGGAGGCATCAGTTTCCCGCTTCTCAGCGATTTCTGGCCGCACGGTGCGGTAGCCGAAAAGTACGGCGTGCTTCGTTCCGATGGCAAGTCCGAGCGAGCTCTCTTCATAGTAGATAAGGCAGGCATCATCCGCTATATCGATATCCACGATATCGACGACCAGCCTTATAACGAAGAGCTGCGCAAAGCCCTGCGGGAGATCGATCCCGAGGCTGCCGCACGCGAGCCGAAACCCATCCATCAACCAGCGCCCCTGCCTCACGGCGGCGTGGTGATGTATTGCACGCCCTGGTGCCCGGATTGCGGCGACGCGCGTCCCTGGTTGAAGGAAAAAGGTATTCAGGTTCACCGAAGTGGATATCTACTCCACCCCGGGTGCGGAGGAGCAGGTGCGAAAGTGGAACCGGGGCAGGCTGATCACCCCCACTTTCGATATCGACAGTGTGGTCGTCTCGGACTTCGATCGCGAAGCCCTCGAGCGGATCCTGAAGTTTTCGTAATCCTTCTCAAATTATTTTGCCGGGTTGTGTCTTCCAGTATTTGGAACTTCACGCGACCCGGCTATAATTTTAAACAGTTACTATCAAGGGAAGGATCTTCCATGCCGATCATCGTATTTGGCAGCATCAACCTGGATCTGACCGCCTACGTCTCCCGCCTGCCGCAGGCCGGGGAGACGATCAGTGGAGAATCATTCCTCACCGCGCCGGGGGGGAAGGGAGCCAACCAGGCTGTATGTGCAGCGCGTCTCGGTGCCCCCACAGCATTTGTTGGGCGCGCCGGACGGGATACCTTCGGGTCACAGGTGCTGGAAGCCGTCGGGAACGAAGGTGTGGATACCTCCCGTCTTTGGATCGACGCAGATGCCGGGACCGGTCTGGCTGTGATCAGCGTGGATGAGCGCTCGGAGAACACGATCATTATCATCCCGGGGGCGAATGGTAAGCTGGATGACAGCGACGTGGCTCGCGCCGCCGATCTGCTGGACGGGAATTCGATCGTGATGCTGCAGCTCGAAACCCCGCTGGAAACCTCCCTTCGTTTGGCTTTGCTTGCCCGCGAACGGGGAGCAAAGGTCATCCTCGACCCCGCGCCTGCCGTGCCCCTGCCGGATGCATTCTTCCGCGCGGTGGATATCCTCACCCCAAACGAGGTGGAGACAAGCATCCTTACAGGCATCCAACCCCAAAGCGTGGAGGAATGTTCAAAAGCCGCGCAGGTTCTACTTGCCCGCGGCGTGCACACTGCGGTCATCAAGGTGGGCGCACAGGGGGTTTATTACCACAGCAGGCAAGCTTCCGGTTTCATCCCGCCCTTCCCCGTGAATGCCATTGATAGCGTGGCCGCGGGGGACGCGTTCAATGGCGGACTGGCGGTTGCGTTATTCGAAGGCAAGCCCCTGGAGGAGGCAGTCCGCTGGGGAGCCGCTGCAGGTGCGATCGCCTGCACACGCAAGGGTGCCATCCCCTCGATGCCCCACCGGGAGGAGTTGGAATCCATGCTGGGTGCATCGAAATGACAAACTTGCCCATGCAGGCGCTTCCAGGAAGCAGGGATAAAACATCAGGCAGGACTTTTTACGGACAGGATGAAAGCGATTCGGGATAGTTTTTTCAAAAAACATGAAGGACAAAACGGAAAGGGAATGATCATGGCTGGAACAACCGCAAAGAAAATCTTGATCGCCTACGCAACAGATTCCGGTTCCACGGCGGATGTTGCCAAAACCATTGGAGAAGAGCTTGAAAAATCGGGCGCCACCGTCGAAGTCCTGCCTGTTGAGAAGGTCGGATCGCTGGAGGATTACAACGCTGTCGTCATCGGCGCGCCGGAGATCGTCGGCTGGCACCGGGCAGCCAAGCGCTTCGTTCACCATAATCGGGAGCGCCTCGCGCAGATCCCGGTCGCCTACTTCTTCACCCTCATGTCGCTCACCGAACCAGGCAGAGATTCCTTCGAGGGCATTCCTCTGGCCTGCGACGGAGAGCTGACTCATCCACCTGTAAAAGAAGGCAAGCTTTCCATCAAGGAGCGGTACGCCTCCGTGGAAAATTATCTCAAACCCGTTCTCAAGGAAGCCCCGGCGGTGAGCCCTGTGGGCGTGGCCTTTTTTGGAGGCAAGCTGAGCTATTACCGAATGAACTGGTTTCGCAGGCTCTTCGTGATGGCGATCATCAACGCCAATCCCGGCGACAGACGCAACTGGGAATTCATCCGCGCCTGGGCGGTCGGGATTTCGCCTCTGTTGAAATCGGAAAAGTAACCCGAATCGCTTATTTTCGGGCTTTTTGGGAGCGGATCATATCCCGCACCCAGTAGCCGCTGTCCTTGATCACCCGCTGCTGGGTGGCGTGATCCACATAAACCAACCCGAAGCGCTTGGCGTAACCCTCGCGCCATTCGAAGTTATCCATCAGGGTCCAGATGAAATACCCGCGCAGGTCCACACCATCCCGCGCGGCGTTGGCTGCTTCCCCCATGTACCCTTCCAGGAAGGCGACCCGCAGGGGATCGTGCACATGTCCGTCAACCAGTTCATCAGTAAATGAAGCCCCGTTCTCGGTGATATAGACCGGCGGGTTGCCGCAGCGATCCTTGATAAAGATCAACCGCTCGTAGAACCCATGTGGATAGACCTCGCGGTTGAAATTGGTGAACTGGTAACCGTTCACCACCCGTTCGCCTGCGCCGGTATCCACTTCTTCCACCCAGGCACCCAGGAAGGGTACGTACCAGGCAGCGCGGGCATACTCGCGGCTGTAATAATTGAGACCCAGGAAATCCGTTTTCCCGGAAATGATGCGCATATCATCTGCGCCAATATGTGGGCGGATCAGCCTCGTCCGGCTCCACAGCGGTTCCGGGTAAACACCTTTGTAGACCCCGTCCAGGAAGAAATCATTGAAGAACTGGTCTCCAAGCGCGGCGGCCTTGATATCGGCGTTTTTTTCGGATACGGGCAGGATGGGCGTCTGGCTGAGCGTGATCCCCACCCTGGCATCCCCGGAGGCGGCCCGGATGGCCTGCATCCCCAGCCCGTGGGCGAGAAGCTCGTGGTGGGCTACCTTTAGATAGGTCCACGGATTGCGCTTGCCGGGGGCGTGGTCACCGAGCAGGTGCCCCAGGGCGGCATGCTCCCAGGGTTCGTTGAGGGTGATCCAATCCTTCACGCGGTCTCCAAGCGCCTTCACCACCACGGTGGCATACTCGGCAAAGAGAGAACAGGTCTCCCGGCTTGCGAAACCTCCAAATTGATCTTCCAACACTTGCGGCATGTCCCAGTGATAAAGGGTGATGAACGGGGTTATTCCGCAATCCAAAAGAAGATCGACCAGGCGGGAGTAGTAATCCAACCCCTTCCGGTTCACCGCGCCGCGTCCATCCGGCAGCACCCGCGACCAGGCCACCGAAAACCGGTAGGCGTTCATACCCAGCGCCGCCATCAATTCGATATCCCGCTCCGGATGAAGGTAGGTGTCGCAGGCGGTATCGGCATTCTCGCCGGTACGGATCTTCCCTTTTGCATGGGAAAAAGTGTCCCAGATGGAAGCCTTTTTTCCTTCTGCGAGAGGACTGCCTTCGATCTGGAAGGCGGCGGTGGCGGTGCCAAAAAGAAAACCGGGGGGGAATTGGGGATAAGTCATATCATCCTCCGCGATGAAATCGATCTGCTCAATTTTACACCAGCGAAAAATCTCGCCTTCCCCATTAATAATGAGGGGGAAAGAAGGGATAATGGCTATAATCTAACCGGACCAATAAAGATGGCATCCCGAAAGAAAAACTTGTTTGCTTTCATCCAGGAGATATCCAAAATCTGGACACTGGAACGACCCACCGTCCTTGCCGCAGCTTTGGCATATTTCGGTATGTTCGCGTTTGCCCCCATCATTTTCATTTCCCTGACGATCGCTGGTTTTTTTGTGGATCAGCTTGCCCTGGCCAACAGGTTACTCGAAGCATTTTCCACCTATCTCGGACCGGAGATCACCGCTTTCATCCAAACAACGGTAACCAACCTAAACAGCCAGAACAACAGTATTCCTGTCCTGGGAACGATCATAAGCTTCATCGCGATCCTGTACGCTGCTTCCGGCTTGTTCTACCAGCTGCAGTATTCCCTGAATGTGATCTGGAAGATCCCACCGCCCGAAAAAGGGTTGGGGAAATTCTTCCTGAAAAAACGGTTGCTCTCCCTCCTGATGGTGGCAGCTTCCGGAGTTCTGCTGATCCTAGCGCTGATGGTGTTTGGTGTCATCTCCTGGTTGGAATCCTATATCAATATTGGATTCAATTTATCAATAGGAAATCCTCTGGCAGTATGGCTATTAATCACCCTCTCTTTTGCGCTCATGTATAAGTATCTGCCGGATATCCGCATACGCTTCATGGAGGTCCTTCCGGGGGCTGCCGCTGCGGGTTTGCTGATCACCCTGGCACTGCTTCTTTATTCTGCCTTCTTCCGGTTGGGTTCGTTCAGCACAGCCTTTGCTGCGACAGGCGCGGTTGTGATCTTCCTGATCGGGTTGAACCTTTTTGCAAATATTTTCCTGCTCGGCGCGGTCATCGGCCGGACGATTCATGCGAAACGCAGCACGGAAAGCCCTGAACAAATCGCCGGGCAATAAAAATTACTCGTAAATAAAACAGAGCATTAAACGGGTTTGCTGGCCACCAGCACCATCCACTGGCCGCTCTGGACGCGTTCCCCGTGCTGGTTGAGCACCTCCACTTCGAAGGTCACAGCGCCACCGCCCAGCCTGGCAAGAGCGCGCAGATCGGTCACCCGCGCCTTGGCGCGGATCGTATCTCCGATGAAAATGGGTAAGCTGAACTTCCAGGAGAGCTCCCGAAAGGCCAGCAGGGTGCCTTCAATGAACCCAAGTTGGGTGAGCAAACCAGAAGCGATCGAAAGCCCCAGCAACCCCTGGGCGATGCGCTGACCAAAAACGCTTTTACTGGCGAAGTCTGCATCCAGATGGAGCGGGTTGTGGTCGCCAGTCAGCTCGGAAAACGCAATGAGATCCGCTTCCGTGATGGTGCGATCCACGCTCGAATGCGTCGCCCCCAGGGTAAACTCTTCAAAATAACTGCCGCGGGGGTGAGTAGTTTCTGTCATGTCTGCCCTCCAGTAAGTAATCGTAAGTCGGTGATCTGAATTTTAAGATAAAATCAGTTTCTATTCCACTTTTTTGGAGAGTAAATGGCTCCTGAATTCCCATCTCTTGAATGGCTGCAGTCCCTTCAAGAAAAACTAAACAATGACGATCATTACGCCGAAGTTGCAAAAAACTGGGAAGGCGACATGGTAATAATCGTTGACCCCCAGGGAAAAGTAACTGAGCAGCAGAATTTCTATTTTGATCTCTGGCATGGTAAATGTAGGCGTGTCGAAATGGATATTGACCTCGACACTCAAAAACCTGCTTTTTCGTTGCGGGCTCCATTTGATAACTATACCGCCATCCTGACCGGAAAAATCGACCCAATGGCAGCTTTAATGACCAACAAGCTGCATGTCAAGGGCAGCCTGGCGTATATGATGCGAAATGTCCCGACCGTTCTGGATTTCGTGCGTTGCGCGAAGGAAGTCACCGGGGATAATATCTAACCCTGGTCCATCGGAGCGTCCATTGCAGCCCATCCTGAAGATCGACCTCACCCGCGGGACAACTGAGCCCTGGCAGATTCCCTGCCAAATGGCAGGAACAATACCTTGGCGGCGCATCCCTGGCCGCACGCATCCTTTATGATTCGCTCACCCGCGAGCTGGATCCTTTCTCCCCTAAAGCACCCCTTCTATACCTGACCGGACCTCTCACCGGCACGCTGGGTCCTTCGGTCGGACGCTTCGTCGTCTGCGGTAAAAGCCCGCTCACTGGAATCTGGGCAGAATCCAACTGCGGCGGGTTCTGGGGACCCGAGCTGCGCTTTGCGGGCTACGACGGGCTGTGGATCACCGGCAGGGCGGAAACACCAGTTTACCTATATTTGAATGATGGTCAATTCGAGATTCGGGATGCCTCCCGGATCTGGGGGATGGATACGTACGCGACCCAGGATGCTGTAAAAACCGATCTCAATCAACCCCGGGCGCGCGTCCTGGTGATCGGCCCGGCCGGGGAGCAGGGTGTGCTTTACGCGGGGATGTTTTGCGATCACGGGCGCACCGCTGGCAGAACCGGGCTAGGCGCAGTGATGGGCTCCAAGAACCTGAAAGCGATCGCCGTCCACGGCACAAACAAACCCCCGCTGGCTGAAGCTGAACGATATGCTGTGATCCGCTCATTAGCCAATCGGGAACTTAAGGAAGATAACGAAGCCCAGGTACTCCATGACCTGGGCACCTCCGGCGTGGCAGATTATTCGGAATACATCGGAGCGATGCCGATCAAGTATTACCACCGCGGATCCTTCCCGGAAGTGGATAAGATCTCAGGCTCGACCATGGCCGAAACGATCCTGGTCGGGAAAAGCGCCTGCCATGGCTGCGTGATCGCCTGCGGCCGGGTTGTCGAGTTGGAAGCAGGCAAACGGCAAAAGGGTCCGGAATATGAAACGGTGGAGATCTTCGGCCCCAACCTGCTATACGCGGATCTCAAAGCCATCACCCGCCTGGGCGACCTGTGCGACCGCTACGGATTTGATACGATCAGTGCCGGTAACACCATCGGGCTGGCATTCCACCTATTCGAAGAAGGCATCATTACTGAAAAAGACATGGATGGATTAACCCTGAATTGGGGTGATGGTGTGGTCATCGAAAAGCTGGTGCACAAGATTGGAAAGCGGGAAGGCATCGGCGAACTCCTCGGCAAAGGCTCGCGCGAATTTGGCCGGGCATTTGGAGCAGAAGAAGAAGCCGTGCAGGTGAACGGTCTGGAAGTAGCCTGCCATGATCCGCGCGGAGCCTCGGGAATGGCTCTCTCCTACGCCACCTCCCCCCGGGGTGCCTGCCATAACCAGTCGGATTATTTCTTCGTGGACTGGGGGCACAACGAACCGGTTCTCGGGATTGAAACCTTTGACCGGCACGGCGGGAAGGAAAAATCGGCTAACGTGGCCATCCACCAGAACTGGCGGACGGTCAACAACGCCTTGGTGATGTGCCTCTTTGCGATGGTACCCCCCGAAACCACCCTGGAACTGGTCAACGCCGCCTGCGGATGGAACCTGACCCTTTCCGAGCTTCTGGCTGCCGGGGAACGCGGCTGGAACCTCAAACGTGCGATAAACATCCGCCTGGGGCTGAATGGCTCCAACGACAGACTACCCAAAGCTCTTCTCGAACCGGTTCCCGACGGTAATTCAGCCGGGTTCGTCCCGGATTTCGCCGCCATGCTTTCTGATTATTACCAGGCCCGCGGCTGGGATCCGCAATTCCGGCAGGCCCACCGCCGAACGCCTGAATGCTCTCGGAATGCCCGAGATCGCCCGCGACCTCTGGCAATAGATAGCAGCTTGACCGGGGGGCTATAATAAAATCAGGCATGAATGGATTCCCCTTGGTTGAGCCAATTAAAAGGCGACCCCCTGCCCTGGCTTCTGGAAGAACAGGACCCCGAAGTTCGTTACCTGACCCTGCGGGATCTGCTCGACCGTCCCGCGGATGACCTCGACCGTATAAAGGCAAAAACGGATTGCTGCCAAACCGGGTTGATCGCCAGGGTCCTGGAGGAAATGAATCCCGCCGGTTATTGGGTGAAACCTGGACCCGGTTATTACCCCACTTACCGTGGCAACAGTCTGGTACAGTCATCCTCCTGGCGCAGATGGGAGCGGACTGGAGCATGGATGGAAGAATCGCGACCGCCTGCCAGTACCTGCTCGACCAAAATATGGGCGGAAGGGGAATCTTCTCCTATAACGGGAATCCTTCAGGAACGGTGGACTGCCTGCAGGGGAACCTGTGCGAATCATTCCTGGAAATTGGCTGGGAGGATCCCCGTCTTGGAAGAAGCCTATGAGTGGATGGCTCGTTCCGTCACCGGGGAGGGTGTGGCTCCCAAAGAGGACCGGAAAGCCAAACTGCGGTATTATGCCGGCAAATGCGGTCCCGGCTTCCTTTGTGGCGCGAATTATGGTCTGCCTTGCGGGTGGGGCGCTGCCAAGGTCGTGCTGGCGTTTGGCAGACTTCCTGAATCCAAACGTACCCCGTTGATCAATCGGGCCATCCAGATGGGCGTGGATTTTCTGCTTTCAGTCGATCCCGCTACCGCAGATTACCCGCGAACAACCAAGAGCCCCAAATCGCTGCTGGTGGCAGTTCGGCTTCCCGGTTTTTTACCACACCGATATTTTGCAGGTGGTCGAGGGATTGGTGCTGCTGGGGTATGGCCGGGACCCCCGCCTGCAGAATGCCATGGATCTGATCATTTCCAAGCAGGATGACTCTGGCCGGTGGGCATTGGAGTATTCCTACCGCGGCAAGATCTGGGTGGATATCGGTGATACCGGCGCGCCAAGCAAATGGGTGACCCTGCGGGTCCTGCGCATGCTAAAGAACATGGAAAGAATCGTCGCCTGATAGAATCGGCCGGGATTGAGATCAATCATTTAACTTGAAACCAAAGAAATCGATCAAGAGACAAACCATAAATCAATCGTCCGGAGGCAGAAAATGAATGATCCAGCCAGGCAAGCCCGAAAGCGAGACCCTCTTGTGCCGACCGCACTGCTCAGTCGGCATGGTTCTCGCTGCGATCCTCATCCTGGGTATCGGTTTTCTGGGGTGGACCAATAAACAGGGCTTTCTCGGAACGTATGCCCCCATCATCGCGGATGTGAACCTCATCGCCCAGATCGCACTTCTCAGGTGTGCTGATCGCAGGGTTGATTGATGATAAAACGAAAGAAAACCGCAGAGCACCGCTACCTTCAGACAGCCGTGGTTCTCTTCAGCACGGTTCTGACCATCTTTATTATGTGCGGAAGGTTTTTCCTGCTCTATACGCCGGGGAATTTCGGCTGGCAGCTGATCGTGCACGGCATTCTTGGCCTGGCTGCGATCGTGATGGGTATTTACCTGATTCTACTAATGAATAACCGCCTGGCAAAGCGCTGGCGGACGAAAAAATGGAAGCTGCTGATGCGGGTGGACTGGGCTCTATTCCTCCTGGTGGTGCTAGGTGGTTTCGTCATTTATTGGAGAATGTATATTCCATAACTTGTTGCCGCGGTTTTCGTTTTTCCTCCCGTGCAACGGACCAATTCTATTGGACAATCGTCCAGGATTGAAATTATTCTGTCATACATGTATATGGCTCCCGGCTTGTGTAAGCTTAATGGGTAAGCCCGCAGGATTCAACCTGGTGAAAGAAAGGAAAGGGCAATGGAAGGAAAAAAGGAACCAAAACTTGCATTCCGGCTCATCCTGAACCTTTTACTGCTCGCACTCTATTTCCTGATCCCTTTTATGGCTTCGGGGGATTGGGGCTGGGCGCAGGCCTGGATTTTTCTGAGCATCAACGTGCTCTTTTTTCTGGTGAGCCGGATCATCGCCATCCGGCTGAATCCGGATATTATCCGTGAGCGTGTGACTGCATCGTCCAAATCCGATACCAAGAATTGGGATAAATGGTTGATGCCGGTCATGATCGTCTTTCCGGCTCTCATCGGTCTTGTTGCAGGGTTGAATCACCGCTACGGATGGCCCCCGGTTGTGCCATTGAGCCTTCAGGTCGTTGGATTAGTTATTTACATTTTGGGTCAGTGCTTTGCCACCTGGGCGATGTCGGTAAACACCTTCTTTTCATCGCAAGTCCGCATCCAAACCGACCGGGGTCACCGCGTGATCTCGGAAGGACCTTACAGGATCATCCGCCATCCTGGATATGCGGGTGGTATTCTGGCGATCATTACGAGCGCGTTGATCCTTGAATCCTACTGGGCATTAATACCCGCCATTGCCAGCATCCCCTTCTACTGCCTGCGGACATCGCTGGAGGATAAAACCCTTCACGCTGAACTTCCCGGGTATCAGGAATATGCGCAAAAAGTGAGATTCCGCCTGTTTCCCGGGGATTTGGTAATCCTGGGCGGGGGTTAATCAATGGCGAGGTTGGCGATCCAAGGAGCGATATGAGAACCATCGAATCCCAAAACTTCCGCGTGCACGAGCTTGCCGATGGCGTCTTTGCCGCCCTGGATAACAAGCAGGGCTGCGCTTCCAGCAATTGCGGGATCGTCGACCTGGGTGGAAGAACGGTGGTATTCGATACCAGCGAATCGCTGCGATCCGGCGCGGAACTGAACCGCCTGGCGGAGGAGCTGACCGGGCAGGCTGTCACCCTGATCGTTCATCAGCCACCGGCACGCGGATCACTGGACTGGCAACCAGGAGTTCCCGGAAAACGCACGCATCTATTCCACGCCCGCGGCATACCGAGGGATGCAGGAGGAGATCGAGGATCTGAAGGACCCGGCTGCGCTAGAATCTGCCTACGGGGAAGCGATTCGCAGAACGAGAAGTCTGCTCGCTACCGAAAAAGATGAAACCCGTGTCGCCGTGCTACAGAGCGCCCTGCGGCGGAATCGCTGCGGTCTGGAAGAGCTGCCGCGCTTTGCCCCGCGCCTGCCGGATGTCACCTTCGGGTCAGAGATGGTTCTCAAAGGTGAAAAACGCTCAGTCACCTTCCGCCCCCTGCCCCCTGCACACACCAATGGTGATTGCCTCATGCAGATCGACGGGGAACCCATTCTTTTCCTGGGGGATATCGGGTTCTTTAAGACCCACCCCTTCATGGTCGGCTGCGATCCCATCGGCTGGATCCATCAATTGGAGGAGCTGGAAAAATCCGTCCTGGGAAACGCTGGTTCCCGGCCACGGACCCTTGGGTGGAAAGGCAGACCTGCGCGGGATGCGCGAGTATATCCAGGCGCTCGGGTCAGCGGGTGGTCATGGCTCTGATGCAGGGCAAGGATAACCGCTTCGTTCTCGAGCAGCCCCTCCCGGAGGTCTGCCGGGGGTGGGAACCCACCCTTTCCCGCTACCAGAAGAATATCAACTACCTCTTCGACTCATCACCGGCAGCATCTACCGGGGGAGGATTCCACATGAAAACCCGGTGATTGCCCTTGCCTTATTGATCCTCTCTCATCGCCACTACCAGCCTGCACTCCCCAGCCTCAAGCCCCCACCCCCAACCTGGCTGAAACCGCCGCCCCCACCTTCGATCAATTCGTCGATGTATCGTTCAAGGACCTCCTCCGCCGCGACCCGGAGTTGGTGACCGTCCTGGGGGTCTCCGAACTGCTCGGATGCGAAGAACGACCAGCTCACCCCCTTGATACGATTCATACTTGAAGGAAACCCGGCAGTTAGAAACGCAGACTCTGGAAAACCTGCGGCGGTATGACCGGACCACCCTTTCCCCGCAGGAACAGCGGATCTACGACACTTACGAATGGTACCTGGATGACCTGGTGCGCGGGCATGAATTCGCCTATCGCAACTACCTGGTTTCGCAGATGATCGACAGCCCCGACCAGGTGCTCACCCAGCTTTTCCGCGATCAGCAGCCGGTACACTCGGCGGAGGACGCGCGCCAGTATATTCAACGGCTGGGAGAGATCAATAAGAAGATGAAGGAAGTGGTCGCCGGGCTGGAAAGCCCGCCAGGCGAACGGGGTTGTATTGCCATCCATGCTAATCGATTGGACCCTTTCCGGGATCACCCCGCTTGCCATCAACAGCCCGAAGTCCTCGCCCTTTCTACACCGGGCTGGAACAAAAACTGGAACCGCTCAGCAATATCACCCCAGCGGAAAAAGAATCGCTGTTCGGGGAGGCGGAAGCGGTCATCCGGGATTCCGTCCAACCGGGTTTTCAAAACCTGGTCGATGAGTTGGAGACCCTCAAACAATCCGCCCCCCGGCAGATAGGCCTTGGCTCACTCCCGGACGGGAAGGAATACTATGCCTATCTGCTGCGCCATCACACCTCCACAGAAATGAGCGCGGAGGATATCCACCAGCTTGGTCTTTCCGAATTGGAGAAGATCCACGCGGAAATGCGCAGGGTTTTCACCTCGCTGGGGTACCCGGAGGAGGAAAACCTGCCGGAGCTCTACCAGCGGGCTGCCCGGGATGGCGGCATCCTTGAGGGAAGCGAGGTTTACGATGCGTACTTGCAGGTAAGATCGAGGAAGCGAAAACCGAAACCGCGTCCCCTCTTTTCCCGGGTTCCCAAAGCGGATGTCATCGTGCAGCCTGACCCCATTGGCGGTTTTTACATGCCCCCCTCCATGGATGGTTCCCGGCCGGGGATTTTTTACGCTTCCACCGGCGGCAGCACTCCCAAATATGTGATCCCCACCCTTGTCTACCACGAAACCATTCCCGGGCACCATACCCAGTTGGCACTTGTGGGTGAGCTGGGCTTGCCCCTTTTCCAGACTGTGGCAAGCTTCAATGGTTACGTGGAAGGCTGGGCGCTCTATGCCGAGAAGCTGATGGCAGAAAACGGGGTATATGATGATGACCCTTACGGTTACCTGGGGTACCTGCAGTTTGCCGCACGCCGGGCAGCCAGGTTGGTGATCGATACGGGCATTCACACCAAGGGATGGAATATCGATGAAGCCACCCGGTTCATGGTGGAGAACACCGGGATGGGGGAACGGGATTCCAAGTTTGAAGCCGCACGCATGGCAGTCATGCCCGGGCAGGCGGTTTCCTATTACATCGGGTATCATGAAGATATTGGAATTACGCGAGAAAACCAGGGCTGCGCTCGGAGAAAAATTCGACCTGCGCGCCTTCCACGATGTTGTCCTGAGTCTCGGTCCGGTCCCGCTATCCGTTCTGGAAATTGCTGTGGATGACTTTATCGAGGCAGAGGACTCCCGCTAGAAAATAGAATGCCTGCTTTATCCCAATAACCCGGCAGATCTCCCTGGCGGCATCCTCCGCGCCATTCTCCTGGCGGATCTTCTCCCCCAGTTCCGCTGCAGCCTTTCGCATCGTCTTCGAACGGGTGGCGGTGATGGCTCCGGCGAGCGCTTCGGCGGTCAGCTTCTTGCGCGGGATCGCCCGCGGCCCAACCCCCAGCTCCCAGACCCGCCTGCCCCAGGCGAGAGTGTCGTTCCCAAAGGTGACCACAATGGAGGGTACCCCAGCGCGCAACCCTGCTGCGGTGGTGCCAGCTCCGCCGTGATGCACAACGGCCGCCATGCGCGGGAAGAGCCAGGCGTGCGGCGCGCTCTGCAGTCGGAAAACGGTCGCAGGAATGTCCATCTTCTCGGAGAGCCCTGACCAGCCTGTGGCTAAAATCCCGCGCATCCCCGTCCTCTCGAGGGCATCCAGCACCAGGCGGGTGGTTGCCTCTGCCTGCTTGTTACCGCCCAGGCTGCCAAAACCGATATACACCGGGGGTTCCCCATTGTTAAGGAAATCCAGCAGTTCGCGGGGTGGAGACCATCCCGGTTCCTCATCCAGGAACCAGAACCCGGATTGGTGAACACGTTCAGGCCAATCCGCCGGGCGCGGGAAGACGTGGTTGCTGCAGGAAACGACCATGGCGTCCGCCTTTCCGTAAGGGCAGGAAAGATCATCCGGGGCTACGCCAAACTGTTTTTTCCAGAAATCCCGGGTTGGCGATTTGCCCGCCGACCACATGATCTGCTCGAACGCTCTGTGGGTCAGCAGGTTGTAGGCTTTTCCCAACCGGGGACCAGCATAGGAGATAAGGGATGGATACTCACGGGTGGGGGTCATCGGAAAGGGGGTCGCCAGGATGGCGGGGATCTTCTTCTGGCGGGCAATGAAATACCCAATCGCCGGGCCGGGATGGAATATGACCGCCTCGGATCCCTCGCAGGCCTGGTAGAACTCGGCTTGCTTTCCAGAGGCAAAAGCTTTCAGGGTTTTAAAGCTGCGCAATACCTTAAGCGGGTTATCCGCCTGCATGGCTTCTGTACCCGCTGCGCTTTGTACCACCTGGGTGATATCTCCCGGAGAGCGGAAATAACTCCAGGCCTGCCCCACGGACAAGATCTTCATAAATCGCGAAGGTGGCGATGCGTACCGGATGCCCCGCTCGCTTCAGCGCTGCGCCGAGCGCAAGATAGGGTTGTGTATCCCCGCGGGAACCCGCGGCAAGGATGGTGATCATTGGTGGAATTCTCCTGGCGATGATGCTGGTTGTATTGGTTGACCAGTTTTTGCAGGGCGGCTTCAAACGCAGCCAGCTCCGTGTGGGGTAAGCACAGACTGAATGAACGTCTCGGTAATCCTGGGCAGTCAGCTCCTTCAGCTGGGCGAGCTTCTTCGCCTTCCGCGGTCAGCTCCAGGTAATGCACCCGGCCATCACTGATTGGAAGGAGTCTTGCGGACGTAAGCCCTGCTCGATCAATCGGTTCACCGCTGCCGTGGCGGAAGGCTTGGTCACCTTCAAGCGCTCCGGCGATGGCGGTGACGGTGGCCTGCTCCAGCTCACCGATCGCTTCCAAGTATTGCAAGCTGGCTGACTGTCAGATTCATGAATCCCGGACAGATTCCCCGGGTTCCCCCGCCCCGTTTCCAGCGTCCGGTCGAGGGTTTCAACGAATTGAAGAAGCAGTGTCTGCATAATGATTAGTTAGGCTAACTAATCATAAAAGATGCTCCCGTGGTTGTCAAGCCAGTCTGATTCTGCTGGAGCCAGGATCCCCTTTTATCGTTTCGTACCCCGCCAGCACCCCAAGCAGGTTTTCCGGCGAATAGGCTTTATTAAAGAAATACCCAACACCGGCTAATTCCACCTGGTGGCGTAATTCCGGGTCAGTCCCCAGAATAACCAGCGCTGAGCCTTGCGCTTGATCCTGAATTGAATGAAGGAGATCCCCGGTCAGCGTTACCCCATCCAGGTCCAGGATGATGACATTCGGCCGGGTAACCTCCGTGAGAGCGAGTGTATCCCTCAGATTGGCAGGCGACCCAACCACCTCCCAACCCGGCTGGCTTTGGATCAATGCCCGCAGAGCAAAGATCTGCGCTGGTGAACTTGACTCGATTAAAAATTTCATCCTCGTCCTGAAAAGTGGGAAGCCGAAGGAGTGACCAGCTCTTCCGGCTTCCGCGGGATGGGGGAGATTGAAATGCTTCTGCGGGTGTCGGGTAGAGCCGGCTACAATCTGTGCGAGCCCGTCCACATTTCACCCTGAGGATATCCCTTCCGGGCTGCCTGTGCATCATCCACACGGATAATTCGGTATGAGACAACTGTACTACCCAAAAAATTGCATCCGCGCGCTGAATAGCCCGTGGATGCTGATAGGAGAATTTTCGGGAATGAAATTACTTGACCAGCTTGTTGCGCAGCGCCACCGAAACTGCCTCGGCGCGTTTGGCGACCCCAAGTTTGGATAGGATATTGCTCACATGTGCCCTCGCGGTGGAGCGGCTGATGCACAGCTTCTCAGCGATCTCGGGGTTGGAACAGCCCTCCACCATCAGGGCCAGCACCTCGCGCTCGCGGGGGGTCAGGTCATCTCCCAGGCGGGGTTCCTGCGCGTGCAGAATCAGTTCCTGCGTGACCTCGGGCGCGATGGCAGGCCTTCCCTGGCGGGCGGCGCGGATATCTGCAAGCAGCTCCTCCCCGCTCACGTTCTTCAACAGATACCCGGCTGCTCCCAGCTTCAGAGCTTCCTGCACCTGGTCGCGCTCCTGGAAGCTGGTGAGGATAAGCACCTTGATGGCAGGGTGTTTGGCGCGGATGTTTTTGAGGGTTTCCATGCCGTCCATGCGCGGCATGATCAGGTCCAGCAGAACAACATCCGGAGAAAGTTCGGCGCAAAGCTGCAGCGCACGGACGCCTTCGCCCGCCTCCCCCACCAGACGGATATCAGGCGCACCTTTCAAATAAGCGGCGATCCCCTTGCGTACCATGTCGTGGTCATCCACAACGATCACGCGGATCTCGTTCGTTTCAACCATGTTTTCCCTCCACTTCTCCCTGCCAGATCACCTCGATGCTCGTCCCCTTCCCGGGGGAGCTCGTCACCTTCAACCGCGCTCCGATGGATGCTGCCCTTTCCTTAAGTCCAAGCAGCCCAAAGTGGCCGGTTTTCCTCGTCCGGGGATTGAAGCCGATTCCGTCATCGTGTATGGATAATGATACTTGATATTGCCTGCTGCGCGCTTTCCGGCAGCGCAGCCTCAGGTCAATCTGGTGCGCCTGGCTGTGCTTGACGATGTTGGAGAGTGCCTCCTGGCAGATGCGATACAGGGCAATGTGGACTTCATCCGGTAACCGGCAGAGATCCTGAATCTCCAGGTTCATGCTTATCTGCGAGCGCCCGATCACCGCCTCCGCCAAGTTGGCGGATCAGATCCCCCAGCCGTGATTCGAGGATCGCAGATGGACGCAATTCCATTAATAAACTGCGCATCTCCGCCAGCGCTGCGCGGTTAAGCTGGCGAAGCTCACGCAGGAGCAACTTGCCCTCCTCGCGGTCCGCCTGCCAGGTGGAGGGCAGCGCTTCGGCGATCAGGCTGGCGGAAAAAAGCGTCTGGGTGACCGCATCATGAAGCTCTCTGGCAAGCCGGGAGCGCTCCGCGAGTACAGCACTTTCCTCCGCGCGGTCGCGCAGGCGTTCGTTGCCGATCGCCAGGGCACATTGATCCGCGAAGGTGGAGATCAGCTCCAGCTCCTCCTGGCCCGGGGGTTTTCCGGCGGGCAGGAAAAGGAGAAAGCCACCGAAAATCTCGCCCTCAGGCATGACGGGTATATAAACCGCGCTGGCGAAACCAGGTTTCAGATCCGGCAGGTTTTGTTCGAAGGAGGCTCCCATTTCGGTCAGGGAGGAAATAACCCGGGTGGTATTCGAATGGACCAGCCCGGTCAACCAGGGGAAGGCTTCATCCCCAAAGACCTGGCGGCGCTGCACCTGGATCGCCTCCCCAGGGGGAAGTTCACCCTGATTCGTGGGAAGATCGAGAAACTCCATGCGGTTATCCCCGGTATGCTCCACAAGGAATACTTTTCCGGCGGGGAAATTCTGTCCCACCTGGTTGAGGATCAAATTAAGGCTTTCCTCCAGGGGGCAGTTGGCGTTGATCAGGTTGATCACATCCCGCAGCCCTTCCGCCACCCTGCGGCGCTGCTCGATCTCGCGCGTCCGTTCCATCACCTGCCTTTCAAGCTGTTCATTGCGCCGGGCAATGCCCCGTACGCGCAGGCGGAATCCACCGGCAGCCACCACCGCCACAAGCACAACCAATCCCCAGCGGAAGAAGGTCGTTTCCCAGAGCGGCGGGGTAACCCCGACGGGAATGGAGATACCAGCGGTGTTCCATACCCCATCGTTATTGGCCGCGATAATCCGCAGGATGTAATTCCCTCCAGGGAGGTTCGTGTAGCGTCCGTTGCGCGCTGAACCCGCCTGGACCCAGTCCCGGTCAAAACCTTCCAATTTGTAGGCATAGCGGTTCAATTCCGGTAATATGTAACTCAAACCGGCAAACTCAAACTCAAAGGAGTTGTCCGGCCAGTGCAATGAGATCTGCTGGATCTGCCCGGCGGCCTCGCTCGAACGGGGTTGATCGCCGGCGATATCCAAGCCGGTGAGCACGACCGGTGGCGCGAAGGGATTATCCTGAATCTCCTCGGGCTTGAAGTAGGTGAGTCCATCCTGCCCCCCGAAATAGAGCCGCCCTTGCCCATCCTTGAAAGCTGCCCCCAGGATGAACTCGTTGCCCCGCAGCCCATTTTCCGCCGTGAAGAGATGAGCGATATCTGATTCTGGATCATAGCGGTACAAACCCTGGTTCGTGCTCACCCACAGGTTGCCGTTGTTATCAGGCAGGATGGTGTACACTGTCACGGGGATGCTCGTGCGGGAGACCCGCCGGGAATCGGGTTCAAAGCGGAAGAGCCCGGAATTCGTTCCGACCCACACGTCGCCGGTTTCGGAAACCCGCAGGGCGGTCACAGTATCTTCGATCAACCAGTTTGGATCCTCGGCGTAGCTGATGAAATCCTCGGTGATCCCGTTCTGCAGGTCGATACGATTCATGCCCTTATCCTGGGTGCCCACCCAGATGTTACCCTGCCCATCCTCTGCCAGCGCAAGAACTGACCACCCGCTCAGGTGGTGGAGCTTATCAGAAGGGGTGTAGGGCACCACCTCCTCAGTATCCGGAAAAAACCGGAACAGGCCCTCCCGCCTCGTACCCACCCAGAGCCATCCCTGCTTGTCTTCCAGCATCGTGGTGATACTGGTGCGGCTCAGGCGCTGAATTTCCTGGTCCGCAGGATCCTCCCGGGGGGTGAGGGATTCGCCTGGTTGGTAAAAGGTTCCGCTCGCGGGGTTAAATTGTGCAAGGCCGCGGTCGGTTCCCACCCACAGCCGGGAACGGCTATCCATGAGAACCGCGCTGATGCTGTCTCCTGGAAGGGAACCCGGGATATCCGCATCCGCGTGATACTGAATGAAATCACCCCCGGGGGAGATCTCCCGGTTCAAGCCCAGGCGGGTTCCCAGCCAGAAATTCCCGGATTGGTCATAATATATCGCGGTCACCTGGTCGGCACTGAGTGGAGCCGCTGCGGAGGGATCGGAAAATACCTGTTTGAAATGCTGCGGGGCTGCGAAAAACTTTTCCAGCCTGCCCCCACCTGTCCCCAGCCAGTAGGCACCGGAGCGGTCCTGGTAAATGGACGCAACCCGGGGATTACTGAGTGCACCGGGGAGTTGAGGATCAGGTTGATATCGCTGGAACCCATTGATCGCTGGAAGGAAGAGGTTGAGACCGGCGGTCGTACCCACCCAGATATTTCCGGAATCATCCACCCGGGTGCTCAGCACCGTATCGCTGGAGAGGCTGGTCGGCACCTCCGGCAGAGATTTAAAGTGGGTGATAAATCCACTCTCAGGGTCCAGCCGGTACACTCCACTTCCGGTTGTACCCACCCAGAGTCGGCCGGAGGCATCCTCGCTGAGGGTGGAAACGGTGTTTTCAGCGGTGAGGTCCCCTCCAGATCGGGCAAAAGGAAAGCGCGTAAAGACGCCCGATTCAAGCTCCAGACGATCCAAACCGTTCCATCCCCCCACCCAAAGATCCCCTTCCTGCGAGAGCAGCAAGCTCTCGACGGTATCGCTGCTTATCCGGGTCGGATCGCCCGTTTCGCTGCGGTGGTGGCTGAAAGTTCCTGTTCCAGGGTCGAGACTATCCAGTCCTCCCCCGCGGGTACCGACCCACAGCCTACCCCCGCCATCCAATGCCAGGCTGGTGACGTGATCATGCGCCAGGGAGGTTTCATCGCGGGGATCATGGAGGTAGCGGATGAATTTGCCCCCGGCGCGGTCGAAACGGTTCAAGCCCTCGTCCGTCCCCACCCAGAGATTTCCTTCGTCCGTCCTCCAGGATGGCCTGGATGTTATTGCTGCTCAGGCTGCGTCCATCCAGATGGATCGTTACGATAGGTGGTGAATTCGTAACCGTCGAAACGGATCAGTCCATCCCGGGTGCCGAACCACAGGTAGCCGGTCCCATCCTGGTAAATGACGCCCACTTCATTCTGGCTGGAAATATTCCCGGGGGCGAGATGCTCAAAATTTATCCAATTTCCGAACGCCGCGTCCGGAGGGTTAGCTGCAGGGGTAAGGGTGGGAGGTGAAGGTGTCTCCCGGGAGACAGGGGGAGCGGATACCGCGCACGCCGGCAGCAGCGCTGCGGCCAGCAGGCAGTAAATAGGATCCATAACCGCCAGGGAGCAGTTTTGTTCATCTTTATATCAATGCTGAATTTAATTATAGCCTGACGGTTTTCGAAGGCAAGGAGCAGGCCGATCCCCTATATCTCTCCCCAGTATCGGGTGGCAAGGGCGATGGTGATCAGCAGGACCAGGATCACGCAGGCGAGGCCGATCAACCATGAACCCAGAAGAATGGAACCGAAACCCGCAAGGGTTAACACCGCCAGGGCGAGCAACCCGGAGAAGAACCCGGATTCCCGCGCAGAGAGCACGCGCCTCCCCCGCCAGAATACCAAGCCCAGGGTCATGCCGGCCAGGCTGAGCAGCACCAGGAACGCGGAAACAGCCTTACCCGGGATCCCCCCGAAGGGCAGCACCAACACCCCGCAGGAATTCGTCCGCGAGGGCAGCGGGTAGGACCGCTCCACGAAAACGCGAGCGAGTACGAGCGTGTTGTAGGCCGCATCCGCAGGTTCTATCGGCCAGGAGAAGGAGACTTCTCCCCCGGGAGGATAGGGAGGGGTTCTCCTGGAACTCGTTGATCAGGAGAATGTAACCGGATGTGATATGCGCGGTGGTGAGCGGGTTGACTGTGTAGGTGGAGGGGTTTTTGACGGTGACGGAAATGGACGATTCCTCGTCCCTGGCGATCATCAGCGGGCAGCGCAGGCTGGACAGGTTTTTATCGTATGCGCTGGTCAGCTCGAAAAGCGACGCCTCCTGGTCCGCCCAGGTGGCAAGCGAGATGAAGATCAGACCGGAGAGGACCCCGGCAGCAAAAAGGATAAGGCTCCAGCGTTTCATCTATGACTCCTGAGGGTGGCGGCAGCGCTCAAGGCGGCCGCGGGGAATATGTTATCATCTTAATATGGAAAAAACCGAAATTCAAGACGCCACAAGCTCGAAATGATCGTCATCCTAAAAGCCAGCCCGCGTGCGGGCAGCAACAGCAGCCGCCTGGCGGAGGAGCTCGCCAATGGTGCGCGCGAGAAAGGATGCTCGGTGAAAGAATTCGCGCTGCACGCCATGGACCTGCGCGCCTGCGATGGCTGCGACGCCTGCCAGAATCCGCAGGGCAGCGGGTGCGTGATCGACGACGACATGCAGCTGATCTACCCGTTCCTCAAGCAAGCCTCCGCGATCGTCCTGGCCACCCCAGTGTACTGGTTCACCTTCAGCGCGCAGCTCAAGCTGGCCATCGACCGATTTTACGCCCTGGAATCCCCTGATGGCCACGGTTTGAAGGGCAAAGCCATGGTGCTCTTGCTGACCTATGGCGATATCGATCCGTATATCTCCGGCGCGGTGAATGCCATCCGCACCTTCGAGGATATGTGCCGCTACACCGGCTCCCCGGTGGCGGGCATCCTTTACGGCAGCGCTTCCGAGCCGGGCGAAATGGATGGCCGCACCGAGCTCCTGTCGCAGGCTCGCGCCTTGGGCGCAAAGCTCGTCCATATCTAGGCCTTCCCCGCCCGTCCGCGGCGTGGTATCATCCTGTTCCCATCCCACTTTCAACAGGTTTTCCATGGTTCTTCTCATTATTGTCACCCTCATCTGGGGCTTCTCGTTCGGGTTGATCAAAGGCAACCTGACCGGGATCGATCCCTACTTTGTCGCCTTCATCCGCATGGCGCTTCTCGTTGCTGGTGTTCCTGCCCTTCCTGCGGGTCAGACGCCTGCCCCGCCCCGCCCTCTGGCGGCTGATGCTCACCGGCGCGGTGCAGTTCGGGATCATGTACATCGCCTACTTTTTCGCCTTCCAGACCCTGCAGGCCTACGAGGTGGCGCTCTTCACCATCCTCACCCCCATCTACGTCATCCTCATCGACGACGCCTTCCAGCGCAAATTCCATTACCAGTTCCTGCTGACCGCTGCTCTGGCCGTGGCCGGCACGGCGGTGATCAGCTACAACGGGCTCTCCTCGGCTGCATATGCTGACGGGCTTCCTGCTGGTGCAGATCTCCAACATCGCCTTCGCCTTCGGGCAGGTCTATTACCGGCGGGTGATGCGCCCGCTGGATGGGTTCCGCGACCAGGACGTCTTCGGGCTGCTCTATTTGGGCGCCTTCCTGGTCACCGGGATCTCCTGCGCGGCGCTCACGGACTGGTCCACGGTGCAGCTCGGCTTCACCCAGTACTGGACGCTGGCCTACCTGGGCATCATCGCCTCCGGGCTGAGCTTCTTCCTCTGGAACAAGGGTGCCCGCCAGGTGGACGCGGGTACGCTGGCGATCTTCAACGACCTGAAGGTGCCGGTGGCGGTGCTGATCTCGGTGGTGGTCTTTGGCGAAAGCGTGAATCTGCTTAACCTGGCGGTCGGTGGCGCCATCGTGGTGCTGGCGCTGGTGATCAACGCGCGCTTCGCGAAGCGGTTCGGCTAGAATCGTCATTGCGAGGAGCGCGTCAGTGCAACCAAGAATCTCATCATTGCGAGATCCGAAGAGGTGAAGCATTTACCGAGAAACCACCTTGATTAGAAACGATGGATCTCGTTTGAGATTGCTCACCTGCACTTGCTGCAGGTGCAAGTGTCGACCCCTTCGGAGCTCCTCGCAATGACAAACAGAATCAAAAACGCCCCTTTCGGGGCGTTCGTGTTTTACTCGACCACAGGAAGCGGTTTCTTCGTAAACTCCGGCTTGAGCACCTTGATGGTATCCCAGGCGGTTGCGCCGATGATGATGAGCAGGATGAAGCGCACCGTGAAGTAGATGCCGCCGCCGAAGGGCAGATCCTGCAGATCCGAAATTCCCCAGGTCGCGCTAATACTTGAAAGGTCGATGATGGGCGCACCGAAGAGCATGGCTGCCAGCACACCGATCATGAAGACCTGCACCGCGGCGAACCCCCAGCGCAGCGCGCGCGTCCAGCTCCCCTTCGCCAGCAGTGCAACATCGATCGCGATCTTCGCCACCCAGGCGAAGGTCAGCCAGGGCAGCAGGCTGAAGAAGGCATCCGTGAGGATCGCTCCACTCGGCACCAACCCGCTTCCCTCTATATAGTAGACACCGATCCAATCCGGGTAGAAGTTGAACAGCACGATGGCGAAGGCGCAGAAGGCGATATCCGCGGCCAGCCCGGCGGGCTCGATGGCATCCGCGGGGGTATAGCCCAGCAGCGAGCGCGGATCCCAGGGCTTGGACTTGCGCCCCACGCGCGGCAGGACCAGCTCCAGGATGGCGAAGATCAGCACCACGTTCCCGAAGACGGTCACCGCCGCGGAGAGGTACTTCGCCAGGGATTCGATCCCCTCGCGTCAGGATTGTTTCAAGCGGCACCGACCCCAGCCGGGTGAGGGTGTAGACCAGACCTGCCAGCGCCAGCGCCCCCAGCACCGCCAGGACGATCTTCAGCACGGTCAGGAAGGCCGGGAAGAGGCGCGGGCCGATCAGGTAGCGCGGTTCGCGGTAGGAGGCGGCCACTTTTTCCGGCTCGCCATATTCGCGGAGCACCGCAATGACCATTTCATCATCCGGCGCGCGGTTCTCGGCCTCGGCGCGGGCATCCAGCATATCCTGTAGCAGAGAGGAGATCTCGGCCTCGATATCGGTTCGCTGCTTCTCCGGCAGGTTTTCCCCCACACTTGCAACATAAGCATCGATCAATTTGTTACTCATTCTTTCCTCCGTTCTTTATTGCTCCAGGAACTTATCCAAAGTCCCGGAAATCTTGATCCATTCCGATTTCACTTTGGGCAGGATCTGCCTGCCCAGCGGGCTGGCCACGTAGTAGCGGCGGGGCCGATCCGCTTCCACCCGCCAGCGGGATTCGAGCAGCCCCTGGCCTTCCATGCGGCGCAGCAGCGGGTAGAGCGTGCCCTGGTCCACCCCCAGCCCCTTTTCGGAAAGCTGCTTGAGGATGGAATACCCGTACTGCTCCTCCTGAAGCTGGCTGAGCACCGCCAGGACGATCACCCCGCGGCGCAGCTCCAGCACCAGGTTTTCCAGGATCTCGTCTTCCTCCATACTTCACCTCCTCGTTCTCAATTTCTTACTTACTGTATTATACACAGTATACTAGATTATAAGTATTAGTCAAGTGTACTATTTTTGTTTGGTAGCTTGTAGGGATAGTGTGGCACCTTCCCAATGGCTGGTCATTGCGAGACCCCGCAGGGGTCGACACTTGCACCTGCTGCGAGTGCAGGTGAGCAAACTCACAGGAAACCATTGTTATTTTCAATATCACCTTTTTGTGAGGTTGCTTCGTCGGGCTTTGCCCTCCTCGCAATGACAGCACCGTTATGGTGGGAGCGAGCTCCCGCCATTCAAATAGTGCCGCTATGTGAGATTACCCCCACCTTGACACCCCCCCGTTTCCCCCTACAATTATTTAATATTTTTTAAATGACAGGAACCTCCCATGACCAAAGTGATGGCCGTCGGCAAATATCTCCAGCCGGATGAAGAGTTCGTCATCTCCGACCTCGAAACGATCCACATCGTCTCGGAACCCCTGCGCCTGCAGATCCTCGAGATCCTCAAGGAAACCCCGAAGACGGTCAAGATGGTTTCCAAAGAGCTGGGCGTCAACCAGGTGAAGCTCTACTACCACTTCAAGCTGCTCGAGGAGCACGGCCTGCTGCGCATCACCGAGGAGCGCATGGTCTCGCACCTCATCGAAAAGGTCTACCAGACCCGCGCGCGCTCCATCCGCATCGCCACCGACCTGCTCACCTCCGAAGCAGCCGTCTCCGAAAGCAGCGAGACGCTGCTGGCCTATGTCTTCGATAAAGCCCGCGCCAAGCTGAAGAAGGGGCTGCAGGAGGGCTGGATCGGCAACGACCCCTCCGCTGACCCGCGCCACCGCTTCACCGCCCTGCGCGGCTCCATGCGCCTGGCACCCGAGCAGGCCGCCGCCTTCTTCACCCGCCTGGAGGCGCTGAGCGAGGATTTCTTCGCCCAGGAGTCCAGCCCGCCCTCCGGCGGCGACTGGTACGACTGCGTGGTGGCCATGTACCCGGTGCGCCTTAGCACCCCGGCGCAGCCCGGCACGGAAGAGAAAGCCTGACCCCCTCCCCCCCTCACCGGAACCCTTCTTGAGCCCCGCCCCCATCCTGCAGATCGAAAATGTTTCCTTCAGCCACCCGGTGCCGGGCGGCACCCCCGTACCGGCCCTGCACGGGATAAGCCTTTCCTTGCGGGAGAGTGAATTTACGGCGGTTCTGGGCGCCAACGGCTCGGGCAAATCCACGCTCCTGCGCCTGATGAACGCCCTGCTGCTCCCCCAGGAAGGCAGCGTGCGGGTGAACGGATTGGATACCCGCGATGCGAAAAACCTCAAGGCCATCCGCTCTACGGTCGGGATGGTCTTCCAATCCCCCGAGGAGCAGATCATCGCCACCAGCGTGGAGGAGGATATCGCCTTCGGACCCGAGAACCTGGGCCTGCCCGCCGCGCAGATCCGCGCCCGGGTGGAAGATGCCCTGCGCCTCACCGGGCTGGAAGCCGAACGCTCCCGGGCACCCCACTTGCTCTCCGCCGGGCAGATGCAGCGCCTGGCGCTGGCCGGGGTGCTGGCCATGCAGCCGCGCATCGTGCTGTTCGACGAGCCCACCACCATGATCGACCCCGCCGGGCGCAGGATGCTGATGGAGCAGATCCACGCGCTCAAATCCCGCGGCGTGACCGTGGTGCTCATCACCCACCATATGGACGAGGCCTCCCAGGCGGACCGCGTGATCGTCCTGCACGGCGGCCACGTGGAGCTGGATGGCACCCCCCGCGAGGTCTTTTCCGGACCCGCCCTGGAATCTTACGGGCTGGAGCTGCCCCCGGCCGAAGTCTTCGGCGCGGCGCTGCGCCCGCTGCTGCCCGGGCTTCACCCGCACGTCTACACCCTGGATAAGATGCTCGCCGAGCTACGCGGCATCCGCCCTCCGCGCGGGGTGAAATCCGCCCGCGCGCGCCGCGGAGAACCCCCGGGCGTGGCGGAGCCGATCATCCGGGTGGAGGGGCTGGGGTACACCTACTTGGCGGATACTCCCATGGCGCACCGCGCGCTGGAAAACGTTTCCCTGCGGGTGGGCGCGGGCGAGGCTCACGGGCTCATTGGGGAAACCGGCAGCGGCAAATCCACCCTGCTGCAGCACCTGAACGGGCTGCTCAAACCCCAGGAGGGCACGGTGCGGGTGGGCGACTTCGACCTCAACGACCCAGCGGTTAGCGTGCGCGAGCTTTGCCGGCTGGCCGGGCTGATCTTCCAGAACCCCGAGGTGCAGTTCTTCGAGCAGTACGTGGGCGACGAGATCGCCTACGGCGCCAAACAGCTTGGCCTGCCAGGCTCCCTGCGCGAGCGGGTGCGTGCTGCGATGGACTCGGTGGGGCTGGATTTCGATTCCTATAAGGACCGCTTCACCTGGACGCTCAGCGGCGGCGAGAAGCGTCGCGTGGCGCTGGCTTCCATCCTCTCGCTCGACCCCGAGATCCTGCTGCTGGATGAACCCACCGCCGGGCTGGATCCCCTCACCCGCCGGGCGATCATCCGCCACCTGCAGGACCTGCACGGGCGGGGCAAGACGGTGGTGCTTTCCTCCCACCGCATGGGGGATATCGCCCGGGTTACGGATCATACGACCGTAATGCAGAACGGCACCTCCATCCTCACGGGCACAACCGGGAGAAGTCTTCAGCCGGGGCGAAACGCTGCTGCAGGCCGGGCTGGAGCCACCCCTGAGCGCCCAGGCAGCCGTCATCCTGCGCGGTAATGGCTGGCCGCTACCCGGATGGCATCACCGGGCAGGACGAACTGGTCGCTGCGCTGCAGGCTTGCCTGGGGAGAGGCGCATGAACGATTTTGAGTTTCTGCGCAATATCAACATCGGCCAGTACCTGCCCGGCACTTCGCCGCTGCACCGCCTGGACCCGCGCGCCAAGATCGTCATCTTCACCCTCTTCATCCTGGCGCTCACCTTCACCCGCAGCCTGTGGGGGTTGGGAATCGCGTTTGGGTTCTGTCTTGCCGGCTTGCTCCTGGCGCGCATCCCCCTGCGCTTCGCCCTGCGCGGACTTTCTGCCCCCCTGCCCTTCCTGCTCTTCCTCGCCGTGCTGCAGCTCTTCCTCACCCCCCCAGCCAACCCTGGCGACGTGCTCTGGCAGTGGCGCTTCCTGCAGATCACCGGCGCGGGGGTCATGGCTGCGGTCACGGTGCTGGTGCGCTTCACCGACCTGATCCTCACCATCGGCCTGGCCACCAGCATTACCTCCTCCTCCGACCTGCTCGCGGGGATGAGCGCCCTGCTGCGGCCGTTTTCACGCGATCGGTATCCCAGGCCGAGGACGCGGTCATGGTGGTGCAGGTGGCGCTGCGCTTTCTGCCGCTCCTGGCCGTCACCGCCGAGCGCACCGCCAAGGCGCAGGCCTCGCGCGGTGCGGATTGGAGCCCGGCGAAGGGCAACCTGGTCAAGCAGGTGAAACGGATCGCCCCCATGATCGTGCCGCTGTTTATTTCAAGCCTGGGAAAAGCCGAGCGCATGGCGCTGGCCATGGATGCGCGCGCCTACGGCAGCCACCGCCCGCGCGGCTCGATGCGTGAATTGAAATTCATGTGGAAAGATGCCGCGGCCGTGCTGCTGGCATTGCTGCTCTCCGGCGCGGTCTTCATCGGCTAACGCTAAAGATCGGCTCCCTTTTTCTTCCCCAATTGGATCCGCCAGTAGAGCGAAACCACCAGCGTGGTGATGATGGCGCACACCACCGCCTCAGGCAGCCCATTGATGGCGGCGATTGCCGGCAGTGCCGCCCAGGGCAGGTAGCCCAGCACCCCGATCATGAAGAGCACCAGGACGGTGTTGGTGAGCGAACCCGCCACCCCGGCAGCCATCAGTCCGGCCACCGGCCAGCGCTTGAGCGCGACCCAGACCAGCGAGGCATACCGGTCCAATGAACAGGCGCGGTAGGACGGAGAGCAGCGGATTGGTGAACCAGACGTCCACCGGCCCGGTGGGCGCCACGGAGGCCTGGATCAGGCTGAAAAGACCGAAGATCAGCCCCACGCCCACTCCCACCCAGGGGCCTTCGAGCACGGCGCCGATGATCACCGGCACGGTCATGATGGTGATGGACGCCCCGCTGAACCAGGGCAGGAAGCCCCAGTGGGTCACCCCCAGGAAGATGGAGATCGCCCCCAGCACCCCGGTCACCACGATCTTGCGCGTTCGGTCTTGAGACATACTTCCCTCCGTATCCAGGCTCACGTTTTCCCTATTGTAGCACGGCAGCCAATCGTCCCAGCGCCAATGCGACAGTCATCTCGACAGTCAAATTGACAGTTGACATTATTACGTAATAGTGCTATAATGACTGTGTGATTGGAAAACTGGCGTAAAGGCTGTGCATGGACAAGGAATCCTATTTGATCAACCAGCTGGCAGAGAGGGCTGGCGTTACCGTGCGGACGATCCGCTACTATGTGAACGAGGGCCTGCTGCCCCCGCCGCAGACGAAAGGCCGCTACTCCGCCTACGATGAGGATTATCTCTATCGCATCCGGTTAATCAAGTTCTACAAGGAATCCTACCTGCCGCTCAGCCGCATTCGCGAGCGGTTGGATGCCATGACCTCGGAGGAGATCCGCGCGACCGTGGAGCAGTACGAGAAGGAGCCGCCCGATTTCAACCTGCCGATGATGTCCGAGTCCCAGATACAGGCCAACGAGAATTACTCCGCGCGGGAATACCTGCGCAACCTGAAGGAGCCCGCGCCGCGCGAATATCACCAGGACAATATAAAGGTCTCGCCTAGCATGCCAAGCCCGGTGCCAGACTGGCTAAAGCCGAATGAGTCGATGAACCTGGAAAGCAGGGATATGGACAGTGCCCCGCCAAAACCGCCGACAACCTGGCGGCGGATCGAAGTGGATGACGGCATGGAGCTCCTCGTGCGCGAGGATGTTTACCGGAAGCGGAGGCAGGAGATCGAAATACTCCTGGCCCGCCTCGGGAGGGGGAACAGGCGAATCAGACCTGATCCCGTTTGACTGGTGATTTGAATATCGTGATGAAACGCAGCGGGAAGAACCCGCCTGCGGTGGGCGAAGCATGCCCCGGGACGGAATGGATTTGGATATCAGGAAAGGATAAAAACAAATGGAAAACAAGAACCTAAACCTCAAGATCAAGGCTGACCTGGCGCTCATCTCGGCAGATACACCCTCGGAGCGCATCATGGAACTGGTAGTCACAGCACCAACCGCCGAAAAGCGCGCCGAACGCCCGGCGTTCAACCTTTCGTTCGTGATCGACCGTTCGGGGTCAATGTCGGGCGAAAAGCTCCCCTATGTGAAGGCCGCCGTGGCCAATGTGGTGGACCTGCTGGAGGAGAAGGACCGCGCCAGCCTGGTCGTCTTTGATGACGAGGTGGAGACTGTGGTGGAAGGCAGCGAAATGACGCCCGCTTTCCGAAAAGAGATGAAGGCAGCCATCTCGCGCCTGCAGACCGGCGGCAGTACCAACCTGGCCGGCGGCTGGGCGCAGGGCTGCGATGGGATCGCCAAAAACCAGCTTGCCGAGGGTATCAACCGCTGCCTGCTTCTCAGCGATGGGCAGGCTAATGTGGGCGAAAGCGACCCGGAGCAGCTGGCCGTGCACACCCGCGAGCTCTCTCGGCGCGGCATCACCACCACTACCTTCGGGGTCGGGCTGGATTATAACCATGAGCTCATGGAAGCCATGGCCAACGCCGGCAGCGGGAATTACTACTTTATTGAGACCCCCGAGCAGAGCAAGGAGCTTTTCCGCCAGGAGCTGGATGGCCTGCGCGAGGTGACCGCCCGCGCGGTGGAGATCATCCTCAAACTGCCAATGGGCTTCAAAGCCGCGGTACTGGGTACCTGGCCGGTGGAGCAGAAAGCCCGCCAGCTCAAGATCACCCTGGGGGATATGATCTCCGGGATCGATCGACACGTGTTCGTGAAGCTGGAAGTCGCTCCAGCAGCCAAATCCGACCATCCGCGTATCACCGCCATCGCCCGCGGGCGCATCAACGCCGGGGACCTGCTGGAGGATGACAGCCGAGGCCGCCTTCACTCCCGTGGACGCCACCGAGCTGGCCTCCGCCCGCCCCGATCAGGACGTGCTGCGTGGTTTCGCCCTGGTCTATATGGCGGATATCTCCCGCGATGCGGTTGCGCTGAAGGACCGCAGGGAGGATGAAAAGGCAGTAAAGCTTCTGGAGGTAGCCCTGACGAAGTATCGTGATCTGCTTGAAGAGCGGAGATGAAACGCTATGAAATATGCTGGAAGAATTGAAGGGTGAGATGAGTATGGCCAACCGCAAGTATCACCGCGAAAGCTCAAGGATGCAGAGCAGACTCAATGCCCATGCCGATGGAGCGCTACGACCGCAAATAAATTACGGGGTGGGCGTGCCATGAGGGGAAGGCGTGCCCGTTTTTCCGTCATCCTCGGGCAGACCGCGAAAGCAGCGATACCCGAGGATGGCGGCTTTAAGGTCCTGGAAGGACTTAATCTCGCCGTTGCACACCAGGGAGCGGGAGGGATCGATGGCCCACTTTTCGTGCGCGTCGCTGCTGTAGACGCAGGGTAGCGAACGGGTATCGAAGCTGAAGGGCCTGCGAGCCATCGGAGGGGCACTCCATCGCGTCCAGGCCCGGAATTTAGCAGTTCCTCCTTGGAGTAGCTCTGTTTGTAATGCCCAGGGATGCGCGGCAATGGCCAACCCGCCTTCTTGGTGGATCAAGATGACTGTATCCCGGACGGATTGCAGGGGGCGGATGTTCTTCTTCACGCCCACAGCCACCACCTCCAGGTTGTTGGCCGCCGGAACCTCCTCCCCGGGGATGCACAGCAGGCGATCCTCGTTCAGGCAGGCCAGCTTGACATCCCGGCATTGGTGATGGTCGGTGACGGAAATGAAGGTGTAGCCATAAGCCAGCGCGATCTTTACCATGTCGTCGGTATTCGTCCACCCCATCGGAACAGGTGGTGTGCATGTGCAGGTCCCCGCGCGAGACCGTCTTGGCGGGCGTGGGAACCCGCGGCGGGGTGCCAGTGGCTGTCGGGAAGGGGGTGATGGAGGGCATGGGCGTCTCCGTCGGACCTGGCGTGGAGGAGGGCAGCAGCGTGGAGGTGGGCTCCCAGGTGGGCGTGGCCTCCACGGGCAGCGGGTGGGGGTGGCAGTGGAGGGCGGTGCGATCAACTCGCGCGCGGCGTTGCATCCAGCAAGGAGGGGAAAAATTACCAGTAAGAGAAGTGAATTTTTTCATGGAAGTGATGGTTACAATTTTTGTGCCGGGTGGCATGTATTCTACCCTGGCCAAGGTTGGGGGTGAACCTTAATAACGCTCGGTCAGGGCTTCTTCGCCGGGCAGGCACCCGACCCGGGCGGGAGCGGTGTGAGCGAGGGCATGCGTGTGGCGGTGGGAAGCGGCGTGGAGGATGGCAACAATGTTGCGGGTGGCGCAGGGATCTCCCCGCTCGGGCGACTGCAACCACGGCAGGCAAGGGGTTGCCGTCACCCCGAGGGCGGATTGGCCTTTCGGCATCCACCCAGCAGGGCAAGAGCCAGCACTGCCGGAGTAGAATGGTTCTTTTCACATGGTTACCGGGTGCAATTTTCGATCATCCTGGGAGAATTGTATCTCAACGCAAGGATGCAAGTCGCAAGAAATCGAAAACTGACCAAAGATCACGGGGCCAGGTCACTCCTTGTGCGCCCTTATAGTGAACGTCAGCGGGATCGAGGGCATCCCCTCGGGGAGGTACCACTTCCGCGGCTCTTTCTCCACCAGGAAGGCGAAATGGCGGTAGCAGGTGAAGGGATATTCGCGCACGAATTCGATACGCAGACCGGCGTCGATCAGCCCGGTGACGATCTCGCCCATCTGCGGCGACCATTCGTATTCCACCTGTGGGGGGATCTTCGCCTGCGGGTCGGCGTAGGAGCCATCCACGGGGAATTCGAGCGGCTCGGTCGTGAAATACGGGTAGGCCACATCCAGCCCGGTTTCATCGCCCGTCGTTTTTGAACACGTTGCTGAAGGGATGGAACTCGGCGATATAGAAAACGCCGCCGGGTTTCAGGAAATGCCCCACGATCTGTGCCCAGCGGGGGATATCCGGGAGCCAGCACAGCACGCCATAGGAGGTGAAGACGCGGTCGAAGGTCTCCTCCAGGTGATCGGGCAGGTCGTAGAGATCGCAGCAGAGAAAGCGGGCGGGGATGCCCAACTCTTCAGCGAGGGAGCGGGCGATGCGGATGCCCTCGGGGGAGAAATCCATGCCGGTGACCCGCGCGCCCTCCGGGCCCAGGAAAGGGTATCCAGCCCGAAGTGGCACTGCAGGTGCAGCAGGGATTTATCGGAAACCTCGCCCATCTCGGAGCGGACGAGCGCATCCAGGCTGCTCCGCCCGCGCTTGAATTCCTCCACGCCGTAGAAATTTGAGGAAGCGTGAATGGCGGCAAATTGATCCCACATATTTTGGTTGGCCTGGCGGAATTTATCCATGGGATTAATGTTATCCGATTTTATTTAATGATTCATCAATAAGAAGCGAAATAGAAGAAAATGCTAAAATCAAATGAGTTCAACCACAATTATCTCTCATATGGGGTGAATACATTGGTAAAAATTATTCGCCGTTTAATCCAGGTATTAAAGTAAAAAAGATAAAAGGAGAATCAAAATGGCCTATATCGTTGACTTTACAAACGTTTCCGCCGTGGGTTTGGAATCTTCACCCTTCGCCCAGGCGCTGGCGGGTGTGCGTGCCAATGAGGCCCGCTATTTTATGAACAAATACCAGCATACCTTCACCGTCGTGCCCGCCGCTGAGAGCCAGAAAATCCTTGCCTACGTCAACCGGGTTTTAAAGCAGGAACGCAGCATCGAGTTCGCCGCCCGCCCCCTGGAGACATCGCATTTCCAGGTGGAAAATATCCGCTGGACCTACGTCTTTTATGAGGACGGTCTTTCGATCAACGTCCTCTATAACCTCGACGACCCCAAAAAGCGCGCGGTGGGTTTCAAGCTCTGTGAGGGGATGGAGGTGCCCGCCGAACTGGGTAAGTTCAAGTTCGCCCGGCAAAAGTCAAAACTGGCGGGAACCATCCGCGGTTCCTTTTTCGTGGTCAAAGGCGAGTACGAGATCGCTTAGCGCACACGGGGGTTTACATCCCTATCCAGGGCTATTTGTCTTCGACGCAGCCTGATTAGTTCCCGGCTGGTACTGGTTGTACCCCCAACATCAACCTTCGGCAATCAAACGGTAGGGGCGGACGACTGTCCGCCCCTACAAGATACGATGTCATTGGGGGCAGGGAGGGGTTGTTTACTTCCCCAGTGAATCGCCGTTCGAGGCGATCACCCCGGTGTACCAGTCGAAGGAATCCTTGGGGGTGCGCTTTCCGGTCGGAATATCCACATATATCAGACCCAAAGCGCTGGCGGTAACCCTCCGCCCACTCGAAGTTATCCATCAGCGTCCAGTGGAAGTAGCCGCGCACGTCCACGCCATCATCAATCGCCCGACGCACCTGCTTGAGGTAGCGGCTGGTGTAATCGATACGCTGCGGGTCGTGCACCTTTCCATCCTCGTGGACCCAGTCCATGCCGCCCAGTGCCATTCTCGGTGATGTACATCGGCACCTTGTAGCGTTCATAGAGGAATTTGCGCGGTCCAGTAGAGCGCCTCGGGGGTCACCTGCCAGTGGAACATGGTGTGCGGGCTGCCGGGTGGGAAAGGCGCTTCCTCGGGGAGCTCCGCGCCCATGCGGATGCGGGTGGCGAAATAGGTGTTGAAGCCGTAAAAATCGAGCTTCTGATGGATGATATCCATATCCGCCGATGGCACCGCGGGCATGGCCGTGCCAAATACCCTCAGCCCGTCCTCGGGGTAGGCGCCGAAGAACATCGGGTCCGAAAACCAGGTGTTGCTCCACAGCGTCTTTTCGAAGCAGGCCAGCGTCACCATGCGGGCAGCCTCGATATCGGCGGGGGTTTCGGTAGCGGGGATGAAAGATCCTCCCACCGGGGCATAGCCGACCAGCGCAGCGGTTTTGGCACGCTCGCGGATGACCCGCACCGCCCGCCCGTGCGCCAGCAGGACGTTATGCGCTGCACGCAGCGCCTCCGGCCAATCCAGCTGCAGCCCCGGGGCGTGGGTGCCATCCACCATGCCCATCTGCAAAAAGACCTGCGGCTCGTTGATGGTGAACCAGTGGCTCACCCGGTCGGAGAGCCGGTCCACCACGATCTTGGCGTAATCCTCGAACCAGAGCGGCGAGGAGGGGTTCAGCCAGCCACCACGCAGGAAGAGCCCATAGGGCAGGTCCCAGTGATAGAGGGTCACCCAGGGGGTGATGCCGGCAGCCAGGAGTTCATCGATCAGCGCGCTGTAAAAGGCCAGGCCTTCTTCGTTGATCCGCCCGGTTCCCTCGGGCAGGATGCGGCTCCACGAGATGGAAAGCCGGTAAGCCCTGAGCCCCAGCTTCTTCATCAGCGCCACGTCCTCCTTATAGCGGTGGTAGTGGTCGCAGGCAATCTCGCCGCTATCGCCGTGATAGACCCTGCCCGGCATGCGGCAGAACATATCCCAGACGCTCTCCCCGCGCCCGCCCTGCGCGGCAGCGCCTTCGATCTGGTACGAGGCGGTGGCAGCGCCCCAGGCGAAATCTTTTGGAAATGGCATGGTGACTCCTATTTTAAATGAATGGGGTGTGCGGGTCAGCTGACCCACTTCTTGAAACGCGCGGTGTTATCGCCCTCATCGGGCGGCTCCGGCGTTGGCTTTTTGATCTGGGCGGTGTTATCCATCTGCTCCGCGGGTGGAATTTCCACGGGGGCAGTGGGCTGGGGGGATGCAGGTTGGGCAGCAGCGGGAGCAACGTTCTCGATGGGGGATTTGAAGGGTGGCGCTTTTTCCTGCTCGCTTGGCGTATTTATCGATCACCCGCAGCACGCGGTCGCCATCCTTGAAGACGTCGATTAGGTTGCCATCCAACTGGCAGGAACGCCAGACAGAGGATCGCTCCAGGGCGTGGATCTCGGCCTGCACGATGACCATGATCCACACGTCCTGCAGCAGCCAGAGGTTATTCAGGTTGATGCGGCTGGGGTTGCCATCCACGTTCTGGATTGGCTGGGCGGCGTTCAGCAGGAAGAGCAGCCGGCTGCAGATGTAGCCCTCCAGGCGCTCGTTGTTCTTGCCCACCCGCAGGGAGGCCTGCAATTGCTCGGCGGTCTCCACGCTGGGAACGGTGAAAACGTGGATCTTGAAGGGATGCCCGATGCTGGCCAGCTCGGGCAGCTCCACCAGGTGACGGTCGTCGGTGGAGAGCGGGCGCACGACCACCGGGGCAAGCCCCGCGGCGGGGGCAGCCGTCTGCGGAGGAACCGCGGGCGGGGGAAGCGGGGTATCCGTCCAGCCAGGGATGGCCGCGGCGGCAGCCACAGGCGGGGCAGCGGGCTCGGGAGCTTTTTTCACCCGCTCATAGACCACGCGGCGGCGGCGGTTCCAGCAGGAATTTGGCCACCAGCCGTGAGCCGATGGTTACCTTGTCCTTTTCGGTGATCTCGGAGGTGAACATCCACCAGCTGGCGATGAGCGCGAAGAGGGTGGTGATGATGGCGATGGTCTGGTATTGGGAGCCGGGCGGGGTGTTGAGGATCCAGATTGTGGAGGGGACAGCCACCGCGAAGATGCCGATGGCGATCAGGCGTTTTTTATCGTGGGCGGCCAGTTCCACGCAGCGGTCGCAGATGAAGTGCGCGCGCGTCTTTTTTACCCCGTTCACAGTCGCCGTCAGCCTGGTAGACCTGCCCGTCGCGGTCGATGCCGTCGCACATCAGGCAGATATCGCCAAAGCTGGATTCGCGCTTCTCTCGCGGGTAGAGGTTATAGAAGGTGGCGAACCAGCCGCGCCGGAAATAGAGGAACGGCCAGAAAAGCGGCAGGAGGAAGGGCAGAACGAGCAGCCAGGATTGCAGGGAAGAGGCGGAAAATGTGGTGAACGGATGCAGGTTGAGCTTGTTGAGGATGACCGCGTAGATCCCGCCCCAGATGAGGAACGCCCCGATGGAGGAGACCACGCCGAAGATGACCCAGTCCCGCCGGCGGGCATCGGTACGTATCGTCTTTTGGGTGGATTTTCGCTTTTTTTCCGCCATCAGGAAGGATTATAGCACGGGCTGGCAGCGGGGCTTTTAAGGCGTAGGGCGAGTACCGGTTGTGTACCCGCCATTGGGTATTTTCGTTTCAAAATGCATCCGGCGGGAATGTGCTCCCGCCCTACGCAATCTGACAGGCGCATTTTTTATATTCCTCTTATGTACCGTTTACGAATTTCTTATAAATATTTCCTAAAATCCGGGTTGAAAACCAAATCATTCAACAGGAGGTTGAAGATGTACGCTAGATTCCCACTTACTTCTAATTGGGACGAGATGGACCGTCTGCAGCGGGAAATGAACCGACTGTTCGACGAGGTCTATCCCTCCCGCCGTACCGTGGGCGGATACCCCGCGGTAAATCTCTGGGTGGGGGAGAATGAGCAGGTTGTCACCGCCGAGCTCCCCGGGATAAACCTGGACGACCTGGAGATCAACGTGCTTGGGGCTAGCCTGACCATTTCGGGCGAACGCTCCGCCGATGATCTGCCGGAGGAAGCTGAAATTCACCGTCAGGAACGCCTGTTCGGGAGGTTCAGCCGGACGATCGAGCTGCCCTACCCGGTGGAACCAGGAAAGGTGGAAGCCAAACTCGAAAAGGGACTGCTCACCATCCGCCTGCCCCGGGCGGAAGCCGATAAACCCAAGAAGATCAAGGTCAAAACAAATTAAGGAGGTTGCCATGGAAAAGGACACAACCCTCGATACCCGTAAACAGGAAACAACCCTGGCTGAAGGCGAACGCACCCGTGCCAGCCGCGCCTACCTACCGCGCACAGATATTTATGAAACCGGTGAAGAGATACTCCTCACCGCGGATATCCCCGGCGCTGATGAAAGCCGGGTGGATATTACCCTCGAAAAGAACATACTCACCATCAACGCCCAGGTGGATACAGGCAGGTTTGAGAACCACCGCCTAGCCTACCAGGAATACGGCCTGGGTGACTTCCAGCGAAGCTTCGTGCTGAGCGGGGAGATCGATCGCGATAAGATTGAAGCGGTCGTACGGAATGGCGTGCTCACCCTGCACCTGCCAAAATCACCGGCTGCCCGCTCGCGCAAGATCGCGGTGAAAGCTGGGTAATTATTAGAAAAGGAGGCTGAAATGGCTGAAAGAAGTATCGTTACCAGGAAACCCTCCGCCATCGAAAACCGCGGCGTGGAAAGCGATCCCTTCCTTGCCATGCAGCGGCGCATGAACAGACTATTCGACGAATTCATGGGCACCTCCGGCAGCCTGCTCCCCGATGAGGAAATGGGGGCATCCTTCACCCCGCGCGTGGACATGGAGGAGGATGAAAAGGAGATCCGCGTCACCGCCGAGCTGCCCGGGATGGATACCAAGGACATTGACATCTCCATCCACCGGGATGTGCTCACCCTGCGCGGGGAGAAGAGCTCGGAGCATGAGGAGAAGAAGGGACGGTACCACCGCATCGAGCGCTCGTATGGATCCTTCGAGCGCCAGATCCCCCTGGGGGTGGCGGTAAATGCCGATAAGGTGGCAGCGGAATACAAGAACGGCGTGCTCACCATCACCCTGCCAAAGCCGGCCGGGGAGGTGGCGAAGACCCGCAGGATCGAAGTGAAGAGTGCCTGAGCGCGAAACGCAACCAGGGCGGCTGATCAGCCGCCCTGGTTTTTTTATGAACTTATGGGTGGGGGTTTGAGGTCGTGGACCGGTTTCGTCCCCGACCTACGACTTCCCTCCGTTAAAAAAACCCGGGCGTCCAAACTGGCTCGTTTCTCTGTATAATATTCCCGTCATGATCCGCACCTCCTTGGCCGGCTTGCTCCTCGCCCTCCTCACCCTCTCCGCCTGCACCCCCTCGGCTGGAATCCTGGAGCCCACCCTTGGGCCGCCGCCCACCCTGGCGCCGCTCACCCCCTATGGCGAGCTCTCCTCCCTCCCCGGAGGCACCTTCACCCTAGTCCCCCCCGGCGGGAACGGCGTCAACCTCAACATCACCGCCTGCAAGGGCTTCAAGCCCGGCGAGCCGCTCAACCTGGTGGCCGAGAACACCCCCAACAAGCTCGACCCCGGCCGCATCGAGGTGCAGATCACTGGCGTGCAGCAATCCACCGGGGAGCCCGATCACCTCTACCTGGCCATCATCATGGGCGCCACCGATAAATGGACCTTCATGGGCGCGATCACCGACGCCCCCATCTTCCTGGATGGGAATGGCTCGGGCATCTTCAACAATGTCGATATCCCCGATACGCACATCATCACCTACGATTTCGAGCCCTTCCCCACCGTGCCCTTCAGCGGCGGCTGGACCTGCACGCCCTAGTCCCGCCCTTCTTCCCCCCTCCTCTTCCCCTGTATAATTGGTTTTCTACGAAATCTTAGCGGAGGCTGCCTTGCCAAACCCCATTTTCTCTCAAATGAAGCAATCCATCATCGATGGCGACGTGGATGCCGCCGAGGAGCTAGCCCGCCGTGCGCTCGAGGAGGGCATTGACCCCCTCGAGGCGGTCAACCTGGGCTTCCTGCCCGGCATGCAGCAGGTGGGTGTCGATTTCGGCGCGAAGATCCTCTTCCTGCCGGATGTGGTCATCGCCGCCGAAGCCATGAAGAAAGCCACCGCCATCCTGGAGCCGGAAATGGCCCGCCGTGGCTCGGAGCGAACGGTTGCCGGGCGGGTGGTGCTGGGCACGGTCAAGGGCGATATCCACGAGATCGGCAAGAGCCTGGTCGGTACCCTGCTTTCCGCCAACGGTTTCGAGGTCTACGACCTGGGCGTGGATGTGCCCTTCGCGAAGTTCGCCGAAAAAGCCCGCGAGGTCAACGCCGATATCGTTGGGGTTAGCGCACTGCTCACCACCACCATGATAGGCCAACAGAGCGTGATCGAAGCCCTGGATGACCAGGGGCTGCGCCCGCGGGTAAAGGTGATGGTCGGCGGCGCCCCGGTCACCCGCGAGTGGGCGGAAAAGATCGGCGCGGATGGCTACAGCGGCGACGCCCTGGCCGCGGTGGCGCTGGCCAAATCCCTGGTATCTGAAAAGGCGTAGGGTTGTCCGTTCACAACGGGAATCGGTTTAAAACCATCGCTGGGTGGCTGGCCATTCCGGGTCTGCTGCTGTTTGTTGCCTTCCTTGCCTACGGGCTCAATATCAGAAGGCTGGGCTTTTTTTGGGACGACTGGTGGTTCCTGTGGATCGCCAAATCCGCGGGGCCGGAGGGGTTGGCGCGATACTTTTCCACCAACCGCCCGTTTTACGGGCAGATCGTGGCCCTCACCACCTCGCTCCTGGGCACCTCCGCATGGCAGTGGCAGCTCTTCGGCATCTTCTGGCGCTGGCTGAGCGCAGTCGCCCTCTGGATGCTGCTGACCTCCCTCTTCCCGCAGAACAAGCGCTTTGCCGCCTGGGCCGCGCTCTTCTTCCTGGTCTTTCCCGGCTTCTATATGCAGTTCACCGCCATCAACTTCGGGCACTTCTTCCTGGTCTTTTCCTGTATGCTCATTTCCTGGGTGCTCTCGGTTTGCGCCCAGCGGGAGGGGAAACTATCCTGGCTTTACACCATCCCCGCACTGCTGCTCAGCCTGGTGAATCTGCTGGCGATGGAATACTTCTTTGTGCTCGAGCTGCTGCGGGTGGGGCTGCATGCCCTGGCGCTGCAGGATCGATATCCCGGCCGCAAGGAATTGGCAAAACGCACCGCGCTCGCCACTGCTCCCTACTGGATCCTGTTCGTGCTGGTGGTGCTCTGGCGCATGGTGTTCTTCCAATTCCAGAATACCAACTACGAGTACACCCTTCTCGCCGCGATCAAATCCGCGCCCCTTGCTGCGCTTTGGGGATTGATCTCCTCCATCCTGGCGGACCTGTGGACCGCCACCGGGCTAAGCTGGGCGCAGATCTCTGCGCTCCCGGCGCAAGCCCCCGGCTGGCAGCGGATCATGCTCTATCTCGGCGCGCTGGTGGCCGCCACCGCGGGCATGGTCTTCCTCTTCCTGCATCTATCCCGCCGAAAGGAACCCTCGGAACTGGGCGGATCCACCAGACGAGACGCGTTGCAGCTAACCGGGTTGGGTTTGGCCGCCCTGCTGCTGGCGGGTTGGCCATTCTGGCTGATCCAGGTGCCGGTGGTCTTCGATTACCCCTACGACCGCTTCCTGATCCCCTTCATGCTCGGTTCCTCCCTGCTGCTTGCCGGGCTGATCGCACTCCTGGCTGCCTGGCTGAAGAAGGCAGCCTGGCTGCCCTCGCTGCTTGTGGCGCTGATCGTGGCGTTCAGCGTGGGGCGCCAATACCAGAATCAGCTCAGCTACCGCCAGGATTGGAATGACCAGCAGCGCTTCTTTCAGCAGCTCACCGCACGCATCCCCGCCCTCGCCCCCGGGACCATGCTGCTTTCGAATGAGCTTTTCCTAAAATACGAAAGCGATAACTCGCTCAACGCCCCGCTGAACTGGATCTACGACCCCGCCTACCGCGGGGGGGATCTCCAATACGCCTACGAGTATCCCACCCTCCGCCTTGGAGAGGAGCTTCCAGGGCTGGCTCCCGGCACGCAGTTCCGCCATGATTTTCTCGCCGCCGCGTTTCCCGGCAGCACCGACCGCGCCCTGGGCTTCTATTACCAGGTCAACCGCTGCCTGCGCGTGCTCGACCCCGCAGATCGACAGCTCAAATCCCAACCTGGATGCCCTCCAGCAGCAGACCGCCGCGATCTCTGATTCAAGCCTGATCCTGACAGAGGGCTCACCCGTCCTGCCGGATGGCATTTTCACCTTCCGGGATGACGGTGGCTGGTGCTCGTACTTCGAGAGGATCGACCTCGCCCGGCAGAAGGGCGATTGGCACGAGGCTGCCCGGCTTTCAGGAGAAGCCCTGGAGAAAGGGCTGGTCTCGAACCAGGTCGGGGAACGGCTGCCCCTGATCGAAGCCTTTGCTCACTCAGGAGATTGGCAGAACGCGATCGCTCTCAGCACCGAAGGGCTGGACCCGCTCAATCAAAACGAGCTGCCGCTCTGCCTACTCTGGAAGCGCATCGCCCGGGAAGTTCCTGGCAGTGCGGAAAAAACCACCGCGCTGGAAAAGATTAGTGCCGGCCTGGGCTGCTCCTTTAAATCCATTCCGTGATTTCAACGCTCCTGGCTATTCAATATCCGCTTTGGGGTTGAGCGCTGAATTCAGCGCGGTTCCCACCATGGCGAATGCGATCCCGGTGATAAGCATAAAGGCAATGGGCTGGATCACCCAGTAGGTATACCCCGAATACGCACCAGCATCCAGTGCGTCGTACACCATCTTTCCCCACGTAGGCAGAACCGGATCCATCACCCCCACGAACGCCAGAGAGGTTTCATAAAATACAAAGAAAGGCACCATGATCGTTATCTGGGGGATCAGGATGGGAATGATCACGGGCACCATGTAATGCCAGATGATCCGCCAGTCGCTGGCGCCATAGGATCTGGCTGCTTCGAAATACCCGGAGTGCAATACCTGCACGAAGGCGGCGCGATAGGTTTTGACCGCGTTGCCGAAGATCATGAGCAGGATGATTGCGCTGAAGGCCACCCAGATGCTATCGGATACCATGTAGAAAACGGTGAGTGCCAGGGCGAATGCCGGGATGATCATGCTGATCTCGGAGATCCGCTGAACCAGGCCGTCCACCCAGCCGCCAAACCAGGCGGCAACCGCGGCGATGGTGACCGAAAGAAGCGTTGTAGCCAACGCGCCAACAATACCGATGAGCAGAGCGATTGGCAACCCCCACAGCAGGGCAACCTTCAGGTCGCGTCGCTGGTTATCGGTCCCTGCCAGCCCGAACACCTTCCCGTACAGGATCATTTTCGCATCGATGCTTGATCCCGGTTCGAAGGTGTATGCGTTAATTCGCAGGGAGTATTTGCCCGGGCGGGTGCCCGCGCCAGCTTCCGCGGGATCGGTGAAAAGGGAATCGATGGCCGGTACCTGGCCGCCCTTTCCGGACAGGGAGGGGGTAAACTGGGTTGCGCTGGTGGAGCCTTCTGCCCCGGAGTAATCCCTGGAGATGGTGAAGCTCTGCCCTGAATTTACCCTGGTGCGCAACAATTCGGTCTCCTGCATGTCAGGGGTGACCCAGGTGAGAGTCACAAAAGGTTCCTTCTGCACGAACTCAGTATCAAAAAGAACAGTCATATCCTGCGGGGAGTATTTATAGGGGTAATCGAAGGTGAACTCGATGATCGTCTCCTCGAACCCGTTTTCGGTTTCAGTCACGGTCTTCGTGGTTGGATCTACCCTGCTATTCAGAAAAAGGGTGGCCGGCAGGTCGTTATTGCGGAAGAAGTTCGTCCAGGCGGGTTCCGCGCTCCTAGGCCGATTGATCGCGCCGGGAGATTCAGACCTCCACTCAAAAATGGCTTCCTTCGAAGGAATCAGGATGACGGTGAGCGCGGAAATCAAAATTAAGATGGAAATGATCACCAGGCCGGCCACCCCCAGTGGGGATCTCAGGAATCTTTTTCTGGCTGGACGGGAATAATTCCACCAATCCCGGAATGGGTTGGTGTCCGCCACCTTTGGCGTATCGCGGTCTTTCAAACCCGCCTGGAGATTCGGTTTGGTTTCTTCTGGCGGGGTTTTTCGCCTGAACCAGCTTTTCCAGGCTATGGTTTCTTTCGAAAAAATAGCCGCAGGGGATCGATTTACATCCCCGGTGTCCACCCGGACCCTCGGGTCTATCATGGCGATCACGGTATCCATCAGGAAAATGGTGATGGCGAGAATATAGGCAAACAGGACCAGCAGTCCGGTCGATATCTGCCTGTCATTCGCCTGCAAAGAGAAAACAAATAATTCCCCGATCCCAGGCCAGTGGAATACCATTTCCAGAATTGCCACACCCTGCCAGAAGGTAACCAGCATCAGAACAAAGCTGGTGAGCACGAACGGCAGCGCCGGACGGATGATATATTGCCGATCCAGCGACCGGGAAGGCACGCCCTTGGCTTTGGCCAGGTCGACAAAATCCTCCTCGGAGTTGATCTGAAAAAAGGTTCGCCAGGAATGCACGCTGAGGAAGAACGTCCCCAGGAAGATGGCTGCAAAAGGCAGGATCATATGTTTGCCAAAATCCAGGACGTAATCCACGGTGTTTCTGGAAGGGTAGCCGTCGAAGATTCCCCCGTATGGCAATATGTTTAATGTGGCAGCAAAGATGAGGATCAACACCATCCCGTACATCCAGTTGGGGATGGAGGAGAGCGGGGATAGAAAACCGAAAAGCTTTCCCAGGCGCTCCTTCCCCCGCCTGGCAATGAAAAGAGCGATCGTGATGCTGATTATGAAGAGGAACAGGTTTGCGGTCCCTGCCAGTATCAGCGTGAAGGGAACGCGCCCAAGGATGATCTCCACCACCGAACCATAATGCCTGCCATAACTGGTGTGAAAATAACTTTTTGAACCCCAGTCGAAAATCAGTGCCTTATATAGATAGGTGGCTGCTCGGATCAGAAAAGGCTGGCGCAATCCGAAGGATTCCTCCAATTGCCACTTGAATTGTTGCGCTTCCTCCGGAGTCATCGCCGGTTGATGCAGCGTCAGCCGGTAGAGATTCTCGCCCGTCACCGACATGGTGATCTGATCGCGGAAAATATCGTCGATCCCGCCTCCGTAATTTAACAGGATGATCGAGAGGTACATGGCGATCACGACCATCAGGAACAAGGTGAGGAATTTAATGGCAATATACCGGGCAGCTCGCAACCCGGTGCTGGGAGGTTTTCGCTCCCCGGGAATCATCCCCGGTTCATCTGGCTCGGGTTCAGGATTGTTCATACCGTTGAATGATGTGTTTTTCTAAAATCATCATACGAAATTTTTACCGAAAGACAAGCGGTCAACGCGCCTGCCCGATTCTTTTTACACTATAATTTCTTTCCAGATATTTTTTATGTCTTCAAATATTTAACTTCTTATATAGATTCCAGGAGGTCCATGTCCCAGCCCCTTTCATTTATCGAAAATCCCGCCTTCCGGGTGGATGTCCTCTCCCGTACGGAAATTGAGCAGATCCACTCAGCAACCCTTGAGGTAATTGAAACCGTGGGGGTGAAGTTCCCCTTGCCGGAAGCGCTGGATATCCTCGAAGCCAATGGCGCCGCAGTTGACCGCGAAACCAGCATCGCACGCATCCCGGCTGCGGTGGTGGAAGATGCCCTCAAGAGCGCTCCGCAAGGCTACACCCTGGCTGCGCGTGACCCACAGCGTGATCTACCCCTGGATGGCAGCCATGTTTTCCTTGGAACAGATGGCTGCGGGGTTCAGGTGCAGGATGCCTTCAGCGGGGAGCTGCGCACTTCCTCCAAGAAGGATGTTTCCGACTGCGCGCGAGTAGCCGACGCGCTGGATGAGATCGGTTTCTGGTGGGCGATGGTCTCCGCCCAGGATTGCCCCCCCCAGAGCCGGGGACTTCACGAGTTGGATGCCGCCTGGAACATGACCACCAAACACCTGCAGACCGAAAGCCTGCTTCACCCGGGTGAGATGCAGGCGGCAGTGGAAATGGCCGCCGCGATCGCAGGGGGGCGGGAGGAGCTGCGCCGCCGGCCGCTGCTTTCCATCATGCAGTGCACCGTCAGCCCACTGGCGCACGATCCGGGCAGCCTGGAGGCTGGTCTTATAGCGGCGCGGGCCGGCCTGCCGGTTGGGTATATGACCATGGCCTCCTGCGCATCCACGGGTCCCGCCACGCCAGCCGGAAATCTGATGGTGGGCAACGCCGAGGTCATTGCCGCGCTGGCGCTTATTCAGATGTCCTCCCCAGGCGCCCCAGTCTTCTATGCCGCCGCGCAGACCGCCATGGACCTGCGAACAGGCGCCTACACTGGCGGCGGACCTGAGGATTTTCTCTTCGGGGCAGCCACCAACCAATTGGCTGATTTTTACCGGGTTCCTCTTTCCATGGGCGCCTTTGCCACCGGCGCCAAGCAGCCCGACTGGCAAGCCGGGGTGGAGAACAGTTTCTCCTCCTTCATGGCTTGCGCCAGCGGGGCGGATATGCTCCTGGGAGCGGGGCTGCTGCACGGGTCGCGTATCCTCAGTTATGAGCAGCTGGTGATGGATTGCGAGATCTACAGTATCGTTCGGCGAATGCTGCAGGGCATCCGGCTTTCCGCTGAAGACCTGGCGCTGGATGAGATCCGTGCGGTAGGCCCGGGAGGCACATTCCTGCCGCGCAAGCACACCCGCGCGCACATGCGTGAACTCTGGCTGCCGAAGCTTCTGGACCGGCGGACGTATGATGAATGGGTGGTAAAAAAGGATGGAGCCCGCGAGTGGGCTGGGGAAAAGGCCCGGGAAATCTTGAAAAACCATCCGGGTGAGCCGCTGGATCCAAAATTGGCGGATGAGTTGAACCGCATTATTACTTCCTATGAGAAATAGTGAAACCTTTATTTCAAATCATTTCCCCGCAGGCCGTTAAGCGTATTCTCGCAGAAGCCTATCAGCTTCTGGCAGATACCGGCGTGCGTGTTTCTGATCCGGAAGCCCGAATCCTTCTGGAAAACGGTGGCGCGAAGGTGGAGAGCACAGTCGCGCAGATCCCTGGAGGAATGATCGACCGCGCGCTCCCCACGGTCGGAAAGGATTTTTACCTCCACAATCGCGGCGGCGATCCTGTAGTCCACTACTCCGTCGAGGATGATGTCCATTTCGATCCCGGTTCCTGCGCGGTAAATATCCTTGACCCCCAAACCCTGGAGCACCGCCCGGCGGTCACCGCCGACCTGGTCCGCCTGGTTCAGGTGACCGAAATGCTGCCGCAATTGGAAGCCCAGTCCACGGCAGTTGTCTGCCACGATGCGCCATCCCAAATCGGGGATATCCACCGCCTGCATGTGGTCCTCACCCACTCCGACAAACCCGTTGTCACTGGGGCGTTTTCCTCGCAGAACATCCAGGCAATGATCGCGCTGCTGGCTGCGGATTCAGGAAATGTGCAACGACTGCGGGAGATGCCCCGCGCGGTTTTCGATGTTTGTCCTTCCCCCCCGGTGCACTGGACGGAATTCGCCTGCCGCTGCCTCATCGAGCTGGGTCGGGCGGGCGTCCCTGTGGAGCTGGTCTCCATGCCGCTGGCAGGCGCCACCGCACCGGTGACACTGGCAGGGTCCCTGGTGCAGCATGCCGCTGAAAGCCTGGCTGGGATCGTCATTCACCAGCTGGCTGCCCCCGGCGCACCCCTGGTCTGGGGTGGAGCCCCGGCCATCTTCGACATGCGCACCGGCTCCGCCCCGATGGGCGCGGTGGAGACCGCCATGCTGGATGCGGGTTACGCGGCCGTCGGTAAATACCTGGGTCTGCCCACCCACGGGTACCTGGGCGGGAGCGACTCCAAGCTGGCTGATGCTCAATCCGGAGCGGAAGCTGCGACGGGTTTCCTGGTCGGCGCACTGGGCGGTATCAACATGATCTCCGGCGCCGGGATGCTCGATTCGCTCAATTGCCAGAGCGTGGAAAAGCTGGTGCTCGACGCGGAAGCCATCGCCTCAGCCCAGCGACTGCTGGGGGGTATAAACATCCCTGAAGGCGCACTCGCGCTGGGATCCTTTGCCCAAACCGGACTGGACGGAGACTTCCTCAGGCTCCGGGAAACACGGGACCTTTTCCGGAAGGAACAAAGCCTGCCTTCGGAGGTGATCGACCGCGGTTCGCTGCAAGCCTGGCAGGCAGCGGGTGCGCCGGACGCATTTGCCCGCGCCAGGTCGCGCGCGGACTCGCTCGTGGAGCAATATCAAAAGCCTAATATCCCTGCGGATACGCTGGCAAAATTCGAGCAGATCGTGCGCTCAATCCCAGATCGCTGATTTCTGACTTGCCAGGCGGGTTAGAATATTCCATCTTCCCTATTAAGGTTCACATCATGGCTTCATCAACGGTTTCGATTCAGACATGTAGAGATTATCAACTGGATAATATTAGGTCGCAGCTTGCAGCCTGCCTGGCGCCTATGGGCGGAATGGGAGCTTTTATTAAACCCGGTATGAAAGTGCTGCTCAAACCCAACCTGCTCACCGCGGCAGAGCCCGGTAAGGCGGTGACCACTCACCCAGTACTTATTCGCGCCGTGGCGGAAGCCGTTTGTGCCGCGGGGGGAATCGCGTGGGTCGGAGATTCTCCCGCCGCAGAGACCAATGAGGGGAGAAGTGTTTGGGAAACAGAAGGACTTGGAGATGCGCTCTCCGCCTCCGGGGCGAAGCTAATCAAATTCAAGGGTGCTTACCTGCGTCATGTTGGCAGGTACGATTATTACATTTCCCGACCTGTGCTGGATGCTGACCTGATCATCAACCTGCCCAAAATGAAGACCCACACGCTCACCCGTTACACCGGGGCAGTGAAGAACCTTCTGGGTGTGCTGCCGGGTGGACGCAAGCGCGAGATCCACGTCCGTGCGCCCGGTGTCACCGAGTTCAGCCGTGCCCTGGTGGATATCCTCGAGCTGGTGAAACCACAGCTCAACATCATGGACGGCATCCTCGGTATGGAGGGCAACGGACCGGGCACCAGCGGCACCCCGCATGCCTATAATCTGCTGGCAGCTTCCACCGATGCCGTTGCGCTGGATAGCGTCCTGGCTGGTGCAATGGGTTTTCCTCCCGGAGGCGTGGTTCACCTGGCACAGGCGGAGGAGCGCGGGCTGGGAAATCACCACCCCGACCGCATCCGGATCGATGGCGATCGTTCAATTCTGCAGCTTGGAAAGGTAGATCTCCCAAAAGCACGCTGGTTCCTGGATATGCCCTCCTGGTTCACAGATCCGATCCGGGAAAAGATCAAGCTGCAACCGCAAATCGATGAGGCAAAGTGCACAGCCTGCGGCACCTGCGCAGATGCCTGTCCCGCCGGGGTGATCACCATTCGGGAAGTTGCGGAGTTCGAGCTTTCGCATTGCATCGGCTGTATGTGCTGTGTGGAGGTCTGCCCGCATGCGGCGCTAAACCCAAAACCCAACCTGCTTGCCCGCCTGGTGGGGGTATAAGTGCCACGTAGAAAGGGTTGTAGATGAAAGATCATAAAATCATTTATTCGGTCATGAGCATGGCGGACTACGCCGAGGTCTACGCGCTGTGGGAAGGGATGCCCGGCATCGGGCTGAGCAGCGCCGATTCGTATGATGAGATCGCCAAGTACCTGGAGCGTAACCCGGGGTTGAGCCATACCGCCCGGATCGATGGCAAGCTGGTGGGAGCCGTCCTCTGCGGTCATGACGGGCGCAGGGGTTACCTTCAGCACCTGGCCGTGGCACCGCAAGTCCGACGGCAGGGAATCGGCAGGAATTTGGTGGAAAAATGCCTTCAATCCCTGGCCGGGTTGGGGATCAAGCGATGTCATATCTTTGTGTATACCGATAACGAGTCCGGGCTGGGGTTCTGGGAATCTGCAGATTGGTTCCGGCGGGGTGATTTGCTGATCATGTCCCACGATATATCAAAGGAATAAAAAACCACCCGGCAAACCATGATCCCGGGTGGTCTGACACTATCGTTTTCTCATGACTTGGGTAAAGCTTTTGCTCTTTCGTACAGGGTTTTTTCTTCTTCGGTTGTGGGAGTAACGGTGACCCCGTGTGGGATGGTCTTGCCATCCAGGTCCACATGTATGAAGGTGATAAATCCCTCCACGACAGTTCCCTCATTTACTTTTGAATTTATATAAGCGATCAGAGAAGCAGTACCGGCATGCACGATCTCGCTTTCAAAGCTGATCAGATCGCCCTTCCGAACAGGCTTGCTGAAGAGCATGCCGTGGATCTTAAGGCAGACGATATTTTCAGGTCTGGTCAGGCTGGCCGCAGAAACAAACCCGGATTCGACAAACCATTCCGCGGTCCGCCCGGCGTAGAGCGTTCCGTGGTGGTTGAGATCCTCGCTTTTTACCAGATGATAGGTCTTATAGGTTTGAAAGCTCATTACTCGCCTTTTTGAATAAAAGGATTATACCCCTCGATAAATGGAGGAACTTTTTTCCAACAGAGTGTTATATAATTAGATATCCAAAAATTAATCGGAGGAATGAATGGCAGAAACTAAGAAACGCCCGTTTGTTGTAACCGTGCTGGCCGTCCTGGCTGGCCTGATGGCCGCGATTTCGCTTTACTTCGCCCTGAAATCATTAGGCCTCTTCTCACCCTTTGGCGCCAATATCTGGAACGCCTTTATGTGGGGACTGCTTGCCTATATCTATATCTGGTTGGTTCAGATGTTATGGGCCGTTGATCCCCAGGCGTGGCTATTCCTGGCAGCGATCGCCACCATCAACCTGATTTTCGATGTTTTCTCGATGGCAAGCTCTCCCGCTGTTTTTACGGATGTCAGCGCCTCGTTCATTTTAAACGCCTTGATCCTGCTCTATGTCATGCTACCCGGTACCCGCAGGGCATTCGGCACCGAAGCGCAGAAAAAGTAATCGTTATTGTTTTCGACGAAAAAACCAGCGGAAAACCCGCTGGTTTTTTCTGTTTTCCATAAATAAATTGGTGATAGAACCGCCGGACTACGTATTGGTTAGCATGTGCCCCTTCACCCGCTGGCTATCCACCACCACCAGAGCGGCATGCAGGGCGCCTTCCTCGGCTTCGCTGCCGGGATTAACGCAGACCGTCTTGCCCAACTTGATGATCCCGCTGCTTTCCGGAACATGACCGTGCAGGCTGAGGAGCGGCTGGTAAGTCTCGATGATCTGGCGAACAGCCTTGCTGCCGAGAGGACCGCCCTGCTCATTACCCTCCCCGCCGATCGGGTTAAGGTTTGAATCCAGCAGCACGCCGTAATCCAGGTCGGTCTTATAGGGTGGACAGTGTAAATTGAATATCGCCCGCGAAGGAAGGTTGAGCCTGCCGGCCATACCCTCCAATTTTTCCAGAAGCTGGTCTTCGTTCAACTCCCGGAAGGAACGCCAGGGATTCAGGTTTGTGAAACCGGTGGAAATCATCTCATACTCACCCCGCAGGATCACCACTTTACCCTCCGGGTTTTTCACCCACTGGGCTTTATAGAACGTCTCGTCCACCAGCAGGTCGTCGTCGTTCCCCGGAAGAAAATGGCACTCGATCCCGGCTTTGCCGAGGCGGTCATCCGCCATTTCGATCCATTGAAGAACGGAATAGCATATTGTTTCCCGGTAAGTTCGTTTGAGATCGTTTGGGTTGCTCTTCAACTGGGTGAATTGGTCGGGGGTAGTTATAAAAGGATAAGCACCAGCGGAGCGCACCTGGCGTTCGTAATTGGGGATCTCATCCGGTTCGGCGGTGATATCCTTCCCCTGCCAGGTGAAGGCGGCTTTTCCGTTGGCAAATTTGATGAAGGGGATCACCTGCCGCCCGGTCATATCGCCGCCCAGGATCATGACATCTGGCTTGTACACTTGCGCGGCGTTGAGGAATTTGCGGAAGGTTGCATCCGAGCCGTGCAGATCCGTTGCAAAGAAGATCTTCATGTCTGCCATTGGTCGTACCTCGATCTCGAAAATGAATTTATCCCGATTTTTCCACCAGGAATGGAATTAATAGTAGCATAATTTTTTTAAATGAATATTCGGTGGTATTTATCGAAACGCATTTCGAAGAAAGGGGATGTTTGTCTTTTTCATGGTTTCGATAAATATTGTTATGCTACACCAAAAACTTTTGAAACAAAACAGTCGCTTTTTTTACCTTCGCAAAGAATTTTCACTTCCCGGTCCAAGGGTGGGTTGTTTTTATTCAAGGAGAGCGCCAAGATCGGCCTAGAGCTTTTGGCTAACGCCTTCCGCCCAGGCTTCAATAGCTTTCCAATCCCGAAAATCCCCTTTTGGAAAAATCCCAAAAGTTGCAGCCATTCCCATTTTCATTTTATCCACCCCGGATAGTTTTTCCAGGTCCAGGGCACCGGCAAAATAACCTTCATTGAATGGCTGCACAACATTCCGGACAGGTCTCATCCAGTCCTTCAATCCCTGGCGGTAGCTTTCCCCGTTTTTCATTGCGAGAGTGATGCAAACCATGAATGAAGCAAACGGTTTGTTCTTCAATTCAGTCTGATGTGCAGTTAAAAATTCCATGGCTTCCGGTAGCCATATCTGACCACGAACGGCGCTTCCGGCAATCACTGCCTGGTAAGACGATAGATCGGTTACTTCATTCATCGGTTTGACGTCCACCTGTAACCCCTTTTTTGCCAGGGTTTTTCCAACCGCGTCCGCCACGCCGGCGGTGGATCCCGCCCTGCTTGCATAGGTCACCAACACTTTTTTGCTCATTTTTTCGTTTTCTCCGTAGGAAGTGTTTATTAATTCGATCTCTTCGGCAGTACCGGGGTTATTCGAATTGCACGCATAAGTCAGCAAGGAAATCCCTGCCAGACCAGCCGCCAGGCGCAGAAATTTCCGCCGCCCCAATTTTGGATTGTTGATCATTATCCTCTTTCCTTTGCGATGATATTCGTTGTGATTTGGCTGGATTGCTCCCTGCGGTTTTCGCACCGGCGATTGATTATTATTTGTTCTTTTTCTTGCCTTTCTTTTTTTTCTTATCGAGATCAAAGCTTTTCTTGTTTTTCTTCTTATAATGGGTATTTTCAGGTGGATCAGCTGTTATTCCCTGCTTCTCCAGTTCCAGGCTGGCCAGCTCGAGGGCTTTCTTCTGCTCTTCGCTGACCTTTGGATATGCAAGATTGAGATTCTTCATCGTATGGTAGAGGACCGCCGCCACCGCCAATCTGGTGAACCACTTGTTATCCGCAGGGACGATGTACCATGGAGCCCACTCGGTGCTGGTGTGGTTGAACACATCCTCGAACGCGTCCATGTAATCGTCCCAGCGCTCCCGCTCCTTCATATCCGCGGCGGAGAATTTCCAGTTTTTCTCCGGCTGGGTGGCACGGTCCAGGAAGCGCCTTCCCTGCTCCTCCTTGGAAACATGCAGGAAGATCTTCAATACTACGATGCCATTTTGCACCAGGTACTTCTCGAAATAATTGATCTGCTCAAAGCGCTGCTTCCATATCTTTTCGGTTTTTAGGCGGGAAGGCAGTTTCTGCCCCACCAGGAATTCAGGGTGTACCCGGACCACAAGGACTTCCTCATAATATGACCTGTTGAAGATGCCGATGTGGCCTCGCCGCGGGAGTGCAATGAAATTGCGCCAGAGGTAATCATGATCCAGTTCCTCACCGGCGGGTGCCTTGAAGCTGTAGACGTTCACGCCCTGCGGGTTGATCCCCGACATGACATGTTTGATCGTGCCGTCCTTGCCGGCAGCATCCAGAGCCTGCAGGATCATCAGAATTGCATGGTCATCCTGCGCGTAGAGCTTATCCTGTTCCTGGGCAAGGAGCTGTACCCCCTCCACCAGGGTCTCTTCGGCCTCATCCTTCCCCATCCATTTGCCGGTGAAACCCGGATCGTAATCCTTGCGCAGATCAATTTTTTTCCCCGGGGGGACCCGGAGGATCTCAAGAAGCTCTTCTATTCGGGTGGGCATACTCTCTCCTTAATCAATTTCGGTAAAAAAATAAACAGTAGTGATAAATAATATTTACGCCCTTAATTAGGACGATCTATCGAATACGCCCCGTCCTCCCTTATCCGGCCGATATCCGGCGGCTTCAACCAAATGAACCAGGGAGAATTTGTTGCGCTGCAGGGTTTTCTCCTGCCGCTCCAAAACCCTGAAACTAAAGGGGAAATGTTCCTGCAGATTTTTTAGGTACCCGCGCGAGTAATAGCGGTGGCTGCGGATCAGGGAGCCGATCAGGGCGGGTTGAATGCAGGTCCAGACGAGCGAGCGAAGCGTCGCGGCGTCCTCTCCGGGAAATTTCTCCATTTGGGAAAATACGCTCTCCCCGAAATGGAACAACCGGTTCGTCACCCCATCCAACACCCATTTGCCTGCGCTCTGTGAAAATACAGTCGCGATCCCGGCATCCAGATCGGGGCGGATATCTTCCACGTCATCCATCAACTGGGTGAAACAACCGTACCCGAACATGAACTTGCGCTGCCAGTCGGTTAATTCTCCCGCCACCAGGTACCCATCACCCAGGACGGAAGCTCCGCCCTTTTCAAAACTCAATCCGAGCACATCCGCCTCATAGGGTGAAATTGATGACCTCATCAACCCCTGGCTGCGGCTCTGGGCAGCATGAATACCAAGCATGCTTTCGTAAACTGCAGGGTATTCTTTTCGGGGAAATTGTCTTTCGACCAGGGAGATCAAATCGCGAATCCGTCGTTCCTGTTCGTTTTGCTGAGGTGGATTCTCGTTCTTCAGCACGGAGAGGAACCACTCTCCGAAGGATATCTTTTCCCCGGGAGTGACTGCGGGGTTATCCAGGATGTTATCCGAATAAGGGTATAGCAGGCTGTAAGCAAAAACTGCGGGGGTCAGCTCCACCGGCAAGCTTAAAAGCAGCTGCATGAAGTTCATACTCATCACGTTTCGGGAAGCCTGGTAAATATCCGCGTCGGTCAGCGAAGGGTCGTAGCGGTGGGCTTCGACTGCAAATTGAGCCGCCACGTCAATGAACCGCCGGCGCAGCACAAGTTGCAATTGCTTTTCTTCAAGCCCGAGGGTAAGCCTCACGAAAGGTTTGATCTCATCCAACAGTCGTTCCCGTAATGCTTCCTGGTCCCCTCTATTGGCGGGTATCTGTTTCAATTCTTTTACCACCACCTTTGAAACTCGCTCCAGTTCCAGGTTGTTCCGGTCCAACTCAGCTCCCGAATAGGACCGCTGGAAGCGGGGAAACCCGGAATCGCTCTCCCACCAGGCATCCGTATAGAACCGGGTAAGTCCGCGAATCTCTTCAGGAATATGCATTTGATTATTATAGCAAGGCAGGGATTTCCGTAGGGGAGAAAATCCGCCATTTGTCCAATGGGTTCCTAGCCCTGCCGACCAATTCACCCTCCCCCCCGGCTGTGATATAGTTGTTGCAGATTTTTCCGGATTTGCTCGGAGGTTTTCCTATGCCTGATCCCCGCATGACCAAACTTGCCCAGGTTCTTGTTCATTATTCGCTTGCCCTCAAACCAGGTGATTTCTTTCATCTACGCACCCATCCCCTCGCCCAGGAACTTTCCCTGGCCGTTATGGAGGAAGCCGTGAAAGCTGGAGCGAATACCTTTATCCAGAATACGCTCCCCGGCGCTGATGAGATCTTCTTTAAGTTTGCTTCCGACGCTCAATTGGACTTCATCAACCCGGCCCGGAGGCTTCTGACTGAAAAGGCGGATGCCGTGCTTGTGATCTGGGCGGAGGATAATACCCGGAGCTTGAGCGGGGTGAACCCCGAGCGTATGTCCCGCGCGGCAAAAGCCAAGGCCGAGCTCGATAAGATCTTTTTCGAGCGCGCTGCCAAAAAAGAGCTGCGCTGGTGCCTGGCAGTTTCTCCCAACAACGCCATGGCCCAGGAAGGGGATATGAGCCTGGCAGATTACACCGAGTTTGTCTACAACGCCTGCATGCTCAATGACCCCGACCCGGTGGCATTCTGGAAGGCGGAAGGCGAAAAACAACAAAAGCTAGTGAACTGGCTCAAAGGCCGCGATAAGGTGGTTTTAAAAGGTTCTTCCATCGATTTGCGACTCTCGATCAAGGACCGGGTGTTCATCCCCTGCGATGGCAAGTTCAACTTTCCGGATGGCGAGATCTTCACCGGACCCGTGGAGGATTCGGTGGAAGGATGGGTGCGCTTCCGCTACCCCGCCATCGAGTATGGGCAGGAAGTGACCGATATCGAGCTCTGGTTCGAAAAAGGCAAGGTCGTGAAGGAAACTGCCTCCAAGAACGGGGAGCTGCTTACCTCGCTGCTCAACACCGATGCCGGATCGCGTACCCTGGGTGAATTCGGCATTGGTACCAATTATGGTATCCCCAAATTCACCAAGAATATGCTCTTTGATGAAAAGCTGGGCGGAACCATCCATTTTGCATTAGGTGGGGGTTACCCTGAAAGCGGCTCGAAGAACGAGAGCGGCATTCACTGGGATATGCTCTGCGACATGAACGATGCCGAGATCAGCGTGGATGGCGATTTATTTTACAAGAACGGAAAACCGGTGATTTAGACACTACCGGAAGTTTCAAATTAATGGATCGCGAAGCCTTGACATATAGACGGTTATCGATATAATAATATATAGACGGGTGTCTATATGACGATAAATGAGAATGTTCTATTCGGTAAGGCCCTGGCGGACGAGACCCGGCAGGAGATCATGAAACTGACCTGCTGCCAATGGTTATCGGTGAATGAGATCGTCGCCCACCTCAATGTAAGCCAGCCAACTGTATCACACCACCTTTCCGTCCTGCGATCTGCCGACCTGGTCGAGGTTCGCGAGGAAGGGAAACAAACCTTTTACCGCCTTAAGCAGGAAAAGGTTGTGCGGTGTTGCGGCAACCTGATGGTCAAATTTGCACCCGAACATGAAATGACCGAAACCGTCAAGAATTGCTGTGAATGATTTACTTTCAAAAATAAAAATGAGCTCGAACTCGAGAAAATTACTGCACGGAGTCTTATATGCAAGCTGAAATCATGCCAACTTCAAGTTCTCTCCATTCATCCGACCTATGGGACACCTTCCAGGCGCGGGTGGGTATCAACCGTTCGCTGCACCGGGTGAAACCTGGGCTTTATTCGCTCGGGTCACCCACCCCGGATTCCCCGGTGTTTGTCACCGCCAACTACAAGCTTTCTTTCAACGCGCTACGCTCATCGCTTGCTGGGGTTGGACGGGTGGATCCTCGTCCTGGATACGCACGGCATCAATGTCTGGTGCGCTGCCGGCAAGGGCACCTTCGGAACGAATGAACTGGTCAAGCGGATCGAATCTTCCGGGCTGAAGGACATCGTGAACACCCGGGTGCTGATCCTGCCCCAACTGGGTGCGACCGGGGTTATGGCGCATATTGTGAAGAAGCGCACCGGGTTCAAGGTGGAGTATGGCCCGGTCCGAGCAGAAGACTTGAAGGATTACCTTCGGGGCGGGCAGGCAACTCCCAAAATGCGCAAAGTGCGGTTTTCCCTGCGCGACCGGTTGGTGCTTGTCCCGGTGGATATCGTCAATTATTTCCTGGCCACCCTTCTGGCTGCCGTGATCCTCTACTTCCTCGGCGGCTGGTTTTCGGTTGCGGCGGTGATCACCTCTGTACTCGCAGGTGTGGTGTTGTTCCCCGTCCTGCTCCCCTGGCTGCCCTTCCACGATTTCAGCGTTAAGGGATTCATCCTTGGACTGGTGGTGATGCTGCCATTTATGATTCAATCCTGGACGAACTCCACGGGTCCGTTATGGGCGAAAATCCTTCGCCTTCTGCCGCTCGCGCTCGGGTACCCGGTGGTGACGGCTTTCATCGCGCTCAACTTCACCGGCTCCTCCACCTTCACCTCCCGCACCGGCGTGAAAAAGGAGATCTTCGCGTATATCCCGATCATGGGTTGGTTCATCGGGATCAGCGTGGTGATCACCCTGGGGCTGGCCGCCTGGAAAGCGCTGGGTGGCTGAGATGTTCAATTCCTACACCCAAACCACCCTGCAATACGATGCTGAACTCTGCATCAACTGTGACCTGTGCAGCATCGTCTGTCCCCATGCCGTATTCACCCGCGGAGAAAAGACAGCCATTCTTGCCAACCCGCCTGCCTGCATGGAGTGCGGCGCCTGCATGTTGAATTGCCCGGTGAGAGCCATCTACGTGGATGCCGGGGTGGGTTGCGCCGCCGCCATGATCAAGGCAGCCCTGCAGGGTAAAAAGGTTGAGGAAGGTATCTGCGGCTGCGACGACAGCGCGAGCCCCTGCTGCTGATGATCCCCTGATTTCCCCGTTGCATTTTTCCCAATATTTCTATATACTGATAACTGGTCAGACCACTTACCTCATTTGTTTCTGACCAGGAGATATGCTTGAACTGGCCTGTTCCCGATAAACCTGCCGAGCTAACCGAAAGCCGCCTGGTTGCTGCCTTCCTGGATGGCGCCTTCCCGGTGGATTCCACGCTTCCCGCCGAACGCGAGCTGGCCCTGCAGCTGGGGGTCACCCGCCCTACCCTGCGCGAAGCGCTCCAGCGGCTGGCCAGGGATGGCTGGATCGAGATCCGCCAGGGCAAACCCACCCGGGTGCGCAATTACTGGCAGGAGGGAAACCTGGCAGTTCTGGCCGCCATTGCCCGCCGACGGCAGGACCTGCCTGCCAATTTCGTCCCGGACCTGCTTTCGGTGCGCGTCCTGCTCGCCCCGGCTTATGCACGCCTGGCCATCGAACGCGCGCCCCACTGCATCCTCTCCCTGCTTGAAGCTTCCCCAGGTGAAAATGGTGCCTCGGATGCATTTTCCCTCTTCGACTGGCGGTTACACCACCAACTCACTATTTGTTCCGGTAACCCGGTGTTCACCCTTATTCTCAACGGCTTCCAGGATCTCTACACCGAAATGGGCAAGCTGTATTTTTCCATTCCCGAAACCCGCGTCAGCTCGATACGTTTTTATGAAGGGCTGCTTGAATGTGCCCGCACATCTGATGCCAACCGCGCCTTCACGCTTACAGCCGAAGTAATGGAAGCCAGCCTGGTTTTTTGGAAGCAAATCCAGCAGCACCCCGCGGGGGGAAGCCGGTAGATGGGCGTCTTATCCACTTTTTCATTGATCGTGACACGGAGGATCCATGTGGAATAAACAATGGCGAGCAGATACCTGGAATCGGCTCTCGGAACCCTGGGATTTGCTGGTGATCGGCGGCGGTATCACCGGCGCAGGAGTACTGCGCCAGGCGGTACAAGCAGGCTTGAAGACCCTGTTGGTGGATGCCAACGATTTCAGCTTTGGCACTTCCAGCAAGTCCTCCAAAATGATCCACGGTGGCTTCCGCTACCTGGCCAATAAGCAGTATTCGGTCACGCGTGAATCAGTCCGCGAGCGCGAATGGATGTTGAAGGAAGCCCCTGGGTTGGTCATTCCCATCGGCTTTTACCTACCCGTGTATTCCTCCTATCCCCTCTCCCTTGGCGCGTTCCGGAAAGGGGTGATCATCTACGATTTATTGGCACCCAAGTGGGACCACCGAACGGTGGATGCTGACGACCTCCAAACGGAGTTCCCGGGTTTAAATGGGAAAAGCCTGCTTGGCGGGATGCTCTACTTCGACGCCGGTATGGACGATTCCCGCCTGGTGATCCGCGTGCTGCGCGAAGCCTGCCGGGAGGGCGGGGCTGTCCTCAATTACACGCGCGCGGAATCGCTTCTTCGACGGATAGATGGAACCGTCTGCGGAGCGGTTTTACGATCGGCGGACGGAAAAAGCGCCGAGGTGCGGGCGAAGGTGGTCATAAATGCTTGCGGTCCCTGGTCGGATGAGCTGCGGGCCGAGGTGGGCGGTGAGGGTCATATCCGCAAGTTGCGCGGCTCTCACCTTGTCTTTGCCCGGGATCGTTTCCCCACGCGGGAAGCCGTCTCCCTTCTGCACCCCCGCGACCGGCGTTCGCTTTTCGTGGTGCCCTTCGAAGGCACCACCCTGGTGGGTACCACCGACCTCGATCACCCGAAAGATCTGGAGGAAAGTTCGGCGGAGCCTTTCGCCACCTCGGAGGAGATTGCCTATCTCCTAGAGGCCGCCAATTTCCTGTTTCCCTCTCTTGCCCTCACTCGGGCGGATATCCTTTCAACTTTTGCCGGCGTGCGGCCCACACTTCAAAATGGAGCCTCCGATGCGCCTTCCAAGGTTTCCCGCAGGCACGCGCTGTTCCAGGAGCAGGGTTTGATAACCATCACCGGCGGAAAGTACACCATCTTTCGCGTCATGGCCCGCCAGGCGTTGGAAGCCGCACTCGCGCAGATGGGGTGCAGCCCTTCGGTTCCAAAGCGGCGCATTTTCAACAAGGTCGATCTAAGCGCCTTGGATTCCCTCGAGCCTGCTTCCGCGCGTTACCTGGCTGGCAGGCACGGGCTGGAGACGAGGGAGGTCCTCGCCGCAACGCAGGCAGGCGAGCGCGAATCCATCCCACCGCTGCAAAATATCTGGGCGGAGCTGCGTTGGGCTGCCCGCGAGGAAGGTGTGCTGTACCTCTCCGACCTGCTGCTGCGCCGCGTTCGCCTGGGGCTGCTGCTCCCGGATGGCGCTGCCGGGGTGATGGAGCGTGTGCGCGCCATCGTCCAGCCCGAGCTTGGTTGGGATGATGCGGAGTGGCAGCGGGAACTTTCTGATTACCGCGCCACGTGGAAGAAATATTATTCTTCGGAACCTGTACTGTGAGGCAGCCATGACCAAGCAATCATCCTTCACTCCCCCCTGGTGCGAGACTATCGCCCCGTCTGACTCACGACGCAGCCTCTTCAAATACGGTGATCCTGCGGGTTTCAAACACCCCGGCAGCGGTCTTTATTCTTTCATGAAGGAAGCCTTCGCCATGACCGATGCGGATTTCCAGTCCCCGGACCTGTGCATGGACCCGCTCCCGGCTGAGATCCCCTCCAGACTGCCACCTGACCACCTTCGCACCTTCGCGAAGATCGTCGGGGAGGAGAACATCAAGATCGATACCTACAGCCGGGTTAAGGCGTCTTATGGCGCAGGCCAGGTGGACGCCCTGCGCCTGCGGCACGGGATCATAGAGAACCTGCCGGAAGCCGTCCTTGCCCCGCGAGGACGCGCAGATGTGGAAGCTATCGTCAATTACTGCAACGACCACCGCATTCCCCTGTATGTATATGGCGGGGGTTCCACCGTCACCCGCGGCATGGAGGCGGTGAAGGGCGGTATCTGCCTGGACTTGAGCGTCCACATGCGCCGGGTGCTGGTTTTCAACGAAACCGACCAGACCATCACCGTGGAGCCGGGCATCTGGGGGCCTGAATTGGAGGATATTCTCAACCGCGCCCCCGAGACCCTTTCCGCCTCGCGTGCCTACACATGCGGGCATTTTCCCCAATCCTTCGAGCACTCCAGCGTGGGCGGCTGGGTGGTCACCCGCGGCGCGGGGCAGAACTCCACCTATTATGGCAAGATCGAGGATATCCTTTATTCCCTCGAGATGGTTTACCCTGGCGGCGTGATCGCCACCCCCGCCTACCCCCGCTCGGCAACCGGACCCGATTTCCGCCAGGTCCTGGCCGGCTCGGAGGGCACTTTTGGGGTGGTCACCTCGGTCACGCTGCGCGTCTTCCGCCACACGCCCAAATCCACCCGCCGCTATGCCTGGCTCTTCCGCACCTGGGAGGACGCCCTGGAAACCTACCGCGAGGTGATGCAGTCGGAATCCGGTTTTCCCTCCGTCTTTCGTTTATCAGATCCCGAGGAGACCGATGTAGCCTTGCGCACCTACCACATCCACGGTACCCTGGCCGATTCGCTCCTGCGCACGCTGGGATTCAATCCCATGCAGCGCTGCCTGCTGCTCGGCACCAGTGGTGGGCAGGAGGATCACGCCCGGTTGGTCGCCAACCGGGTCAATTCACTCTGCCGGGCGAAACGAGCCTTTCCACTCACCCCCTTCCGGGTGGTGCAGTCCTGGGAGAAATCGCGCTTCACCGATCCCTTCCTGCGCGAGGACCTTTCTGATCACGGCATTCTCATCGACACCCTCGAGTGCGCCGTGCCCTGGTCCAAATTGTCGCAGGTCCACACCGGCGTCCGCGCGGTGGTCAAAGCCCGCCCGCGGACCGTGTGCATGACCCACCTCTCCCACGCCTACCCGCAAGGCGCGAACCTGTATTTCATCTTCATCGCCCGCATGAGCGAAATTAGCACATACCTGAAGATGCAGTACAGCGTCCTGGAAGCCATCCAAAAGACCGGCGCGGCGATGAGCCATCACCACGGCATTGGCAAGCAGACCGCCCCCTGGCTGGAGGAGCAGATCGGGGCACCCTGCATGGAAGTGCTGCGTGCGCTGAAAGCGCACTTTGACCCGCTCGGTATCCTCAACCCCGGCGGCACCCTGGGGTTGGATATGACCCCCGAACAAGCCGGCAAGCGCTGGGGAATCGATAAAACAGGGAAGGCCCGCGCCGCGGGCAAAGCTGAGCTGGAACAGAAGTTTCAGGCGAAGCGCCGGAAATTTGAATGATTTTGAATGTTTAAATTAATATATTAAGGTGCGCAATGGGAACCGAACTTGAAGATTTCCTGGACCCCTACCCTCCCGCCGTCCGCGAAATTACCCTCCAGGCACGTGAGCTGATCCTCGCCGAAATGCCCGGCGCGATCGAAATGGTGGATCCGCCCTCGCGGATCATCGCCTTCGGGTACGGACGCAAATACGCCGACCTGGTATTCGCCCTGGCGCCCTTCGCCGATCACGTTAACCTGATGTTTTCCCGGGGTGCTTCCCTTTCGGATCCGGCTGGCAAACTACGCGGCACCGGTAAGAAAGCCCGCCATGCCCGCCTGGAGACGCTGGACGATCTGGGGAACCCCGCCCTGCTCGAATTGATCCGGGCGGCTTTGGGAAATTAACATAAACCGGGAAACAAATTAGGTTCTACTCTTCGTTAGTTTTTATTTGTCAATAACATGATCTCGAAAGTCGTCCGTTATCTAACACAATAATCGGATGGTTTCTTTTGGCAAAATTGTGTTAATGGCGGATAATATCTAAAAACCTGGGAGGATCCCGCCATGCCCGAGAACCTGCTTGCCATCGATCACGGGACGCAATCCGCGCGTGCCCTGCTTTTCGACCCGCGGGGCAACCTGCTCGCGAAAGAACGCGTGCCCATCGAGCCCTACTACTCCACCGCCCCGGGCCTGGCTGAGCAGGATCCAGCCGTCTTCTGGAACGCGCTCTGCTCCGCCTGCAAAGGCTTGTTCAAACAAAAGGGTGTGGATCCCTCCTCCATCGCCGCGGTAGCCCTCACCACCCAGCGCTCCACCGTGCTCAACCTGGATGCGGAAGGCAAGCCCCTGCGCCCGGCCATCGTCTGGCTGGACCAGCGCCGCACCGAGGGGTTTACCCCTGTCGGGGGTTTGTGGGGCGCGGCCTTCAAGCTCGCCGGCGCCAGCGAGACGGTCGCCTACCTGCAGGCCGAAGCCGAGGCCAACTGGCTCTCCACCCACCAACCCGAGATCTGGAAGGCCACCCGCCATTACGTGTTCCTCTCCGGTTACCTGACGCACCTGCTCACCGGGCGCTTCGTGGATTCGGTCGGCAGCCAGGTGGGCTACGTGCCCTTCGACTATAAATCCCAGCGCTGGGCAGCCTCCTCCGACTGGAAGTGGCAGGCCATCCCGCTCGACCCAGCCTTGCTGGTCGAGCTCATCCCCCAGGGGCAGGAGCTGGGGCGCATCACCCCCGAGGCCGCCGCGCAAACCGGCATCCCGGCCGGGCTGCCGCTCATCGCCGCCGCCGCCGATAAAGCCTGCGAGGTGATCGGCGCCGGCTCGCTCGACCCCTCCATCGCCTGCCTCTCCTACGGCACCACCGCCACCATCAACACCACCCACGATAAATACATCGAGGTCATCCCGCTCATCCCCCCCTACCCCGCCGCCGTACCCGGGCTCTACAGCTTCGAGATCCAGATCTACCGCGGCTACTGGATGGTGAGCTGGTTCAAGCAGGAGTTCGGCCTGCGCGAGGAACGCCTGGCTTCGGAAAAAGGTGTGGAGCCCGAGGCGCTCTTCGACGAGCTGGTGGAATCCGTCCCGCCCGGCTCGCAGGGGTTGGTGCTGCAGCCCTACTGGTCGCCCGGGCTTGCGCTCCCCCGGTCCCGAAGCGCGCGGCGCGATCATCGGTTTTGGCGATGTGCACACCCGCGCCCACATCTACCGCGCCATCCTGGAAGGCCTGGCCTATGCCCTGCGCGAGGGCGCCGAGCGCACCGAGAAGCGCAGCAAGGTGAAGATCACGGAGCTGCGCGTGGCCGGCGGGGGCAGCCAGTCCCGGGCTGCCATGCAGCTCACCGCCGATATCTTCGGACTGCCCACCGCCCGCCCGCACGTCTACGAAGCCAGCGGGCTGGGTGCTGCCATCGACGCTGCCGTGGGTGTCGAAGCTACACCCCGATTTCAAGACCGCGGTCGAGGCCATGACCCACATCGGGGATGTCTTCGATCCCGATCCCGAAGAATCGCCGCGTTTACGACGAGCTTTATAACGAGATCTATTTGAAGATGTACTCCAAGTTGCAGCCGTTTTATAAGAAGATCCGCAAGATTGGGTAGGCTAATTGCATACCCGAAGGAAATAATGGCGAATCCGGTCGTGGATTTCTTTCGTTTTACAGGTGCTTTTCTCAAGCTCAAATGGCTGGGCTGGTTTTCGAAGCCTGCCCCGCTGGCCGGCGGCGTGCTGGATGAGCAGATCCACCTGCTGCTCCGCATCCAGGAGTTGATGGGCGAAAAACCCTTGCCCGGGCAAACCCCGGCGCAAGCCCGCGAACATTTCAATACGTTGATCCCAAGCCTGAAAAGCATCGGTGGGTTGTTTGAGAAGGTGGATACCATCCGCGATCTGCAGATTCCGGGACCGGCAGGGAATATCCCAGCCCGTCTCTACCAGATGTCAGCCGATAAACCGCTGCCCCTGATGCTCTATTTTCACGGCGGAGGCTGGGTAATCGGTAACATTGAGACCGCCGATAACATTTCACGCTTTATCTGCAAACATGCGGGTTGCCACGTGCTTTCAATTGATTACCGCCTGGCCCCCGAGCACCCCTTCCCTGCCGCGGTGGAGGATTCCTATGCAGCCCTGGAGTGGGTTCACGAACACGCCGCAGAGCTCGGTGCTGATCCGGCGCGTATTCTAGCGGGGGGCGATTCTGCCGGCGGAAACCTCACGGCGGTCATATCCCAGCTGGCAGTACAGAGGGGTAAGTCGCTCCTCGCCGGTCAGGTTCTTTTCTATGCTGCGGTAGATGGTGCGCATCTGGACACCCCTTCCTATAAAGAATTCGGCGGTCAGGCATTGGGGTTACCGAAGGTGGATATCGAATGGTTCCTTGATCATTACTCACCAAATATCAATGCCCGGCAGGACCCGCGCCTCTCCCCCCTGCTCGAAAAGGATCTTCGCGGCCTTCCCCCCGCGCTGATCGTTACTGCTGAATTCGATGTTCTCCGAGATGAGGCCGAAGCCTACGCGGAACACCTAGTGCGCGCAGGGGTGCCGGTCACTTTATTGCGCTGCAACGGCATGAACCACGGATTTCTCACCACCGTTGGATTGATCCGCAGGTCCGGAATCTATTTCAATCAAATCACAGAAAAAATTAAAGATCTAACTTCAGTTGACAATTCATGACAAGAATGTCAATTACAGCGTATATTCCTCTGCTAGAGGAAAGATGTAAGTGCATTTCATTGATTAAAACTGTTTTCATCCATTCGGCGAATAGGGTCTTTCCGGAGTTTTATACACTATAATTTCATATCTTTTTCTGAGGGTATTATCATGACCGAAAAAACCCGTTTTGCCATTATTGGAGCCGGGGTGATGGGAGAAGCCATCATCGCCGGGCTGCTGCATAAAGAGATCACCACCCCCGCCGGGGTGACCGCCGCCGGTCCGCGCTCGGCGCGCGGCGAGGAGCTGGTGGAGCGCTACAAGATCGGTTTCGCCGGCAACGCCGAAGCCGCCAAAACCGCGGATGTGGTCATCCTCTCGGTCAAAGCCGCAGCGCCTGTCCGCAGTGATGAAGGACCTGCGCGGGGTCATCCCGCCCGCGTCGCTCGTGATCTCCATCATCGCCGGCGCAAAGGTTTCTGCTCTTCAAAACGGGCTCGGGTCACCGGCCGTGATCCGCGCCATGCCCAACACCCCGGCCCAGATCGGCGAGGGCATCGCCGTGTGGACCGCCGCGCCCGAGGTCACCGAAAAACAGCGCGAGCTGGCCGCGCGCATCCTGCACGCACTCGGCGAGGAGATCTTCGTGGAGGACGAGAACTACCTGGATATGGCCACCGCCCTCTCCGGCACCGGCCCGGCCTATGTGTTCCTCTTCATGGAAGCCATGATCGACGCGGGTGTGCACCTGGGCTTTCCGCGGCGCATCGCCGAGCAGCTGGTCACCGCAGACCCTGCGCGGCTCGGTGGACTACTACGCCGGGCGCAAGCAGCACGCCGCCAGCCTGCGCAACGAGGTCACCTCCCCGGGCGGCACCTCCGCCGAGGCGCTCTATTACCTGGAAAAAGCCGGCTTCCGCACCGCCATCTCGCGCGCCGTGTGGGCTGCCTACGAGCGCAGCCAGGCGCTTGGCGCGGGCAAGGACGCGCAGAAACCGGATTGATCCCGGTATCCACCAGAAAAATAAAACCCCGAAGGATCATCCTTCGGGGTTGATTTTTATGTTCGATTCCTTTACTTGATCGGAACCATGGTCAGCACATACGTACCGGGTTTGTTGGCGTAGGTGAAAGCCATCCCGCCCCCCACCCCGGTGGACATCGGTGTCCAGCTGGAAGTGGCTGGGTCGAAGTACTGGATCACCAGGCGCATTCCGCCGGGCAGGACGAACCCTTCCGGAAGGTAGAAGCGGATGACCATATATCCGATGAGCGCATCCAGCGGGCTGCCATCCGGGATTGGTGATCGCCAGGTTGAACCCGTATGGCATGAAAGTGATCCCCTCGCCCAAAGGAGCCGGCAGCTCGCTTTCATCCAGCGGTGTGTAGACGCCCGTGCTGCCATCCGGTGCGGAACCGGACATGAGGATGGTGCGCTGGATCTCCTTTTCCTTGCCGTCCTTTTCCTCCATCAATTTGAAGACGGTCGCGTACCCGCCTTTGAATTCCACCGATCCGCTCGGGTCGTCCACATTGACGATCACTACCTGGGTTTTGCCTTCCTGGGGCTTTTCCTCTTCACCGTCTGATCCACCGCCTTTGCAGGAGGGGCACAGGTAGGTACAGGGGGCATACTGTTCCTCAACGGGATTGGGCGACACAAGCTGCAGCTGATCGAGGATCCCGTTGCCGGAGATTGTGTTGCTGCCCATATAAATTGTACCGCCGGCAGTTGCGTTCAAGCCGTAGCCGCTGTTACCTTTCATTTTGTTGCAAAGCAGCATCATGTCGTTGGCGCTGCTCAGGTTCATCCCGTCCGCGTCGCCGGGAAGGACAGCGAAGATTGTCGGAGTAGTTGGAACAGCGGATACGTTATTGAGTGCCTGGCTGCAAAGGACAAAAAGGTTGGATCCTGCTGCGGCGAGAAGCCCAGTGCTGCCGTTGGAGTTAAACTTGGAGGATTCCACGTACACGTCACCAGTGGAATTGACCACCATCCCGCTTCCGTTCGGATTTCCGGATGAACTGACTCTGGTCAGGCTGACGAAGGCAGCATCCACTTCGTTGGTTGCCCCATTCTCATCAGCTTTGATATCTCCCAGGATGGCGTCACCGGATACTTCAATATCCAATCCTGCGCCAGCGTTGCCGCTCAACTCACTGTTAAAAACGTACGCGTCCTCGGTTTGACCAATGGTCAGCGCTGTTCCCTGAACTCCGGAAATCACGAAGTTCTCCATCCAGAAGCTCAGAAGGTTGGAGACAACCACCGGGCGGTTGAGAACGGTCTTTCCCGTCACTTCCCCCGTGGAGAAATCCACACCGCCGATCAGGTTCAGCCAGCTTGGGGCATCCGGCCAGGCCGCGCCGTCGATCACCACCGGTGCAGGGGTAAGGTCGGTGTAATCCACCGCCACATAGATAGTACCCGAGCCAGAAAGTGCTGCAGCTGAGATCGCGTCCTCAATTGTTGGCAATGCCGCAGTGCAGGTAACATCTCCCCAGATCGCGGAGCCGGGGCAGTATATCGGGTCGCCGCTGACAAGCGCTGAAGCCGTGGTTTCTTCGACAAGGGGAAGTGCCTCCCCGTTCAAATCCAGTGGGACTACAACGACTTCGTCTGGCACCTGGGCAACCACTTCCTCCACTGTGAGGGTTTCCGCTGGAGTTTCCTCCACCACAGATGAAACTTCCTCCGGGGGAAGCTGTTCTTCCGCCTGAGGGGTTTCAGGAAGTGGTGGTTCCTCACCCTCCGCCATCACCGCGCCAAGCGGAAACGCCGAGAAAAGCAGCGCCAGGATCAGCGCGGCTGTCAACATGGACCAACGAGATTTTTTAAACATAATTGCCTCCTTCGAAAAATTGAAAAATTAAAAATAAAGCCTATTCGCCCAATATACAGGCTACTATATTATTGTATAGACCCGTGAAGAAGGTTACAACCCACCTTTCAAAACCGTTAAGATATCGTAGGGAGCATTGTTTTTAGTGTTACAACAACACAAATAATGCTTAATTTAATTCTAATATTTAATTTATATTTAACAACTCGATTAAGTATTTTGAAAACATCGGTCTGCTTTTACTTGTAGGTCACATACACCGTCGCGAGGGCGAGGATGGAACCATCCGCGGGACTGGTATCCACGACTTCCACGCGCACCAGTCCGCTGGGAACGGAGGCCGCGGCCAGATCCACGGTCGTGTCAAAGGTGCCCGGCCCGCCCATCTCCGCAGCGGTCACCGCCAGCGGCCCGGCCGAGACCTGCGTCCCGCTGGCATCAAAGAGGTTCACGACCAGGTTGTTCTCGAAGGGTGCCACCGTTACGCTGCCGCTGAGCGGCATGGGGCTGGAAACATCGCTTCCCGCTGTTGGTACGTCAATGGTGATCGTGCGGGTCAGCCCATTGGCCGTCTGCGAGGAGGTGCTCATCAGAGTCAGCCCAGAAGGTGGGAAGGTAATTGGTAGACACGTGTCTCTGCCTGGCTTGGGCAGCACTGGGGGTCGTTGGGACCCTGTGCCATCAAGGAAACAGTTACCTGGCCGTTCTGCACGCTGACGGATTGCACTTGCACCCTGTCGCCCAGGGTCACTCCCTTTTCGGGTTTTGGTCCTTCTGTTGTTGCCAGTACAGGTACTAGTGAAAGGAAGGTTCCACTGCCGCCGTAATTCTCGGCCAGGACAACGACTGCATCTGCAACACCATCATTATTTAAATCACCGAAGGCGATATTTGGCAGCAGCGCTGCCATCAGGTAATCCGCACCCTGCCCGGCTTCATACTTGCCGCCAGCAAGCTGAACCGTCTGGCTTCCATCCCGCACCGGGAAGGACGCACCCAGGAGGGCTTCCTGCGAAACCGCCTGGATGGAAGCGGTCGGGGTCGCAAGTACAGGTTCAGGTGTGGGCGGCTGCGGAACGGGGGTGGGTTGCGCGCAGGCGGCAAGGACCAGGAACAGAGCGGACACGGCTGGTAAAAAATTTTTGATCTTTATCATTTTTCCCTCATGTAATTATTCTTTCGGCGCATTTTACCATTATGGCGGCTTGTCGCGTCGACGCTTACCATTACACACTTACAAGGTGAAATCCCGATTCCATGAGCGTGGTGTGAAGCGCCTGCGCCTTCCGCGCTGCGTTCGGAGAATCCCCGTGCACGCAGAGGGTATCCACCGAGACCTTTTCAGTTTTGCCATCCCGTGTGATTCTGACCCCCTCCTGCGCCAGGCGCAGGCCATTCACCGCGGTTTCGTCGGGATCATCGATCACCGCCCCGGGCAGATTTCGCGGGCGGAGCGATCCATCAGGTTCGTAGGCCCGGTCCGGGAAAGCCTCGTTTGCCACTTTAAGCCCAACATCCAGCCCCGCTTCGATCAGTAGAGATCCTGCCAGGCCTACCAGGATAACATCCCGGCTAAAGCGGGCAACCGCCCGGGCGATCGCCGCGGCAAGGGCAGCATCCTTTGCCGCCTGGTTGTAGAGCGCTCCGTGGGGCTTCACGTGGCGAACCTCCGCTCCTTCTGCGCGGGCGAATCCCTGCAGGGCGGAAACCTGGTAGAGCACCAGTGCCTCCACCTCCTCCGGCGCAAGTCGCATTTCCCGGCGACCGAATCCCTGCAGGTCCGGGTAACCGGGATGCGCGCCGATCCTCGCGCCGTGCTTCATCGCAAGTCGTACGGTCGACTGCATCACAGCGGGGTCGCCGGCGTGGAATCCGCAGGCGATGTTCGCGGATGTGATGAAAGGCATCACTGCTTCATCATCGCCCAGCCGGTAAACCCCAAAGCTTTCGCCCATATCGCAGTTGATATCGATTTTTCCCATTTGTAACTGCTCCAGTACAGCCTTACAACTTGTTTTGAAGGGTGAGATTTGTTATAAAATATCTGCACCGGTATTACCCGGCTTGAAAATCATGATAACGGTTACCATCCATGATGATACACCCGATGGGCAGGCACTGGATTTCGACGTAGGCGATATCCTCCAGGCCGTGGCTGCCCGCGCGGGCGATTCCCTCTGGCAGTGTGTGGATGTGGTTTGCCTTGGGGATAACTCCAATGCGCTGCACCTTTTCTGCGAATACCGAGCCCTGCTGGATACCAGCGCCCTCATCCACCTGACCGGTGGCATCCACCAGACCTCGGCGGGTTCATTCAACGCCTATAAGATCGGCGAACGCTCTCCCTGGATGGTGATCAGCGCTGAGGGGGGATTCTTCGAGGTTAAATCCACCCTGGAAGAAATCCTTCCCTTGCTCAAGGCGCGTTTCCGCAAGATCCTTGATCCCTCCAGCAGCGCCTGGATCCGCTACGAAGAGGTCAAAGGTCGCACCCCCACCGGTTCCCTCCTGGTTCCCGAACAGTGGTCCCGGGCGTCCGCCGGACCGATGAACCAGGCTCTGCCCGCAATCGAGAACGCGCTGCGCACAATCCTGCAGGAGGGGAAGATCGTCTCGGATAATTACGCCGTCTTCATCGTGGATGAGGAGAAGAACTATTTCATCCAGGCTGCGGTGGAGGAGATCGGCCGCTCGGGTGGCCAGGGACAATACGGCATGACCCTCGAGGCGGTGGCCAACGACAACATCCCCCCACTGCACGCCCTCGATCACTCGCAGGAAGTGCACCTGGTGGAGCTGGGATGGAAATACATGCCGCACCTCGGGGATTACCGTATGACCGTGCGCGTGGCGAGCGACCAGGATTTCAAGAGCATCGCGCGAACCATCTGGTATTCGCTGGCCATCTACTCCCCCCGCCCCGAGCAAACTCTTTCAATAAAAATCCACATTTCCGGTACTTCTCACACTTAATTTCAATCCGAATTCCTGCGAAGGAAATTCTCCAGCATTTCATGCTGGTCGTTCCCCGCCTGCCGCGCTTCCTCCACGCCTACCTTTCGGAAAGCAACTTGCTCGCCCGTTTGTAACTGAGCAAGCAGACCGAGATCCGCATTGATGACCACCGCAATCCTGGCGTAGCCGCCGGTAGTTTGCGCATCACGCATCAGCACCATTGGAGTACCCCCCGGCGGTAGCTGGATGACCCCCGGGATGACCGGCGAAGTGATGAGTTCCACTTGGTGAGCGAATTGGAGCGGAGATCCCTCAAGTGTGTATCCCATCCGGTCCGAGCGGCTACCCACCAGCCAGGTCTTCCTGAATAATCCATCCCCCACACCGGTCTCAAGAGAATCTGCCTCGGGCCCGGGGATAACTCGCACTTCCAACGGTGAGCCATTTGGTGGAAGTTCCTCCAATGGAAAGGTTAATCCCGCCCGATCCTGCAGAGATACTTGTGGGTCGAAGAAAGGGATAAGATCGCCCGCAAGGAGCGGCCGTCCCAGAAATCCGCCGAACCCCCCGCGCAAGTAAGTAGACCGTGAGGAAAGAATGGGGGGAACGTCCACTCCACCCGCCACCGCCAGGTACCCCCACCTGCCATTTCCGGGAATCACCTCGATAGGCTCCCCAGCCCGCGCCAGCACTGCCATCAAACCCGGAAGAGCCTTGCTGTTCACTTTCAAACTCCACCCAGGACCCACGCATGCCAGCAGGCAGTCTGCATCCGGGCGGAAGATCAACCCTGCGCTGGGGATCTCCAGCCCGGCGGCACCCGGATCATTGCCCACCAGGATATTGGCAATCTGCAGGGCAAAGAGGTCCATCGCACCGCTTTCCGGGACGCCTAAATCCGCGTGCCCGGTCCGCCCGGTATCCTGAATGGTCACCCCAAACCCTCCTTCCAGGATCTCAATGATCACAGGGCCGACCTTTCGTCAACTGGAACGAAGTGCACCCGGTCACCCGTTTGCAGCAATGTGGGTTGCTCGAGGAGGTAATCGAATAGCCTGAGCGCAGTCCGCCCGATGATCCGCCAACCCCCGGGGGATTCCGTTGGATATATCCCGGTCTGCCCGCCAGCGATCCCAACCGAACCTGCGGGGACTGCCTGCCTTGGGGTTGCCAGGCGCGGGCTTGCCAGCCGGGGATCCAACCCAATAAGGTAGGGAAAGCCCGGCAAAAACCCCATGAAGGCGACCGTGTATTCGCCAGCCGCGTGCAGCCGGACGACCTCGCCCACGGTCATCCCTGCGATCGAGGCCACGTCCTCCAGGTCCGGACCGGACTCTCCCCCATAGACAACCGGTATTTCCACAAGTCTGCCCAAGAAAGAGTCCGGGCCAGGTTCGGTAGCACATAGTTCAGTCAATGTACTAATGAGCAGATTTGGATCGGCATAAGCCGGATCGAACCTGATGAGCAAACTGGTGTAAGCCGGAACGCAGCCGGTAACCCCTGGCAGGCTTGCCCCCAGAATTGCGCGCTGCACCCCCAGGATCCTGGCTGAAGCGGTTCGGCTGATCTCATCGCCCAGGTTAATCAGAAGGGCAGCTTCTCCGAGCGGTTTGATCAAAGGATTTTTTAAGGCGGCCATTTCCATATATTTCCAAAACATAAATGATATTAATCTATGCGCATTATTTTACTGTGATATTTTTTATTCCCTGCCCGCTCCAAACTGTAACCGCGGTTACAGATCGCGGTCCAGCTCCTCTTCGGTCTCAAAATCCGGGGAGCACCAGGGTTCGTTCTCGGCAAGCCCGCTCAGCTCCTGGTCCTGGGGCGTGAGGGGGTCGTCCATGCGCACCTGAAGCGAAATGCCGGCGGTTCGCACCCCATTGGGTGTGATGATCCTGCGCACCTTATATCGCAGAAAATACTGCCGGACCAGCTCATTGGAGAGAACGTCTTTTACTGTGCGGACACTGATCGCGGCACGCTGGGCAAGCTCTGACATGTCGGTTTCGATCACGTTGCGCAATTCGCCGGTCATCGGGTTCCAGTAACAAAGCGAACGGGCTGCCAAAATCGTCGCATAAGCGGAGTGGCCAAGCAGGGGGAGCCAGCTATAGAAAAAATAGAGTGTCACGAACATCCCGCGCTCAGGTTCGATGAGCTTGGCGCGCTGGGAACCATACGCCCGCTGCAACATGATCTTGCGGTTATTTGGTACCTGGATCTTCTCCTCGGGTGCAGCCGCCTCGATCCGGGTCTCCGCGCGATCCTGTGCCTGCGCGGTAGTGCCTGCCGCCTGCTCTGGACGGTAAAACTCGTTGATCACCACCACCTGTAGTTCAACCTGTTCGGAGTAGATGGCGTTTAATAGCTGGGTGATTTTGCTCTTCAGGCGGTTGACCACCCAATCCCGTGCGAACGGGTTGAAGGCACCAAGAGTAAAGACGCCGCCCTGAAAGTTCACCACCCGTAAGGGTTGCACCCAGGTCTCGAACATGGTGCGAGCCATCTCTGCCTGGAGCTGACCAAGCACAATCTGCCAGGCATCACGCTGGTTCAGTTGGGGGTGGGGTGGCCGGCTGGCGTCGGTCATGTCTGGTTTTTCTCGATTAGGCTTTCTGCTTAGATGTGGTTCTTTTCCGGGGATTTCTCCCCAAAACAACTTTAAAGACCAACTTAATATTTGTTAAGGTTTCATTTTTGTTAATTATTTCTACCGTTATTATGGGTGATTTTTGGAAGAAATAATTACTCGGCTTCGATCAGTTTCTCCACAAAAGCCGCCAAACCGCCGGTGCTTTCCGCTTCGCCCACGCGGTTCAACCGGGCAGTACAGATGCGCACCAGGATGCCCACGGTCTCGCCATCGGAGACCTTGCGCTTCAGCAGGGCGGCAAAGCGCTGCTGCCATTCGTCAATTTCGGTGATCTCTCCCTGGGAGAGGGTAAGTCCCACCTTGCGGCGGGGAACGGATGCCGGGGGTCGGCCAGCGGTACGGGTTACAGGCTCACTTGTAACCCGCCTGGCTTCATAGAGCTGAACCCAGGCGGACCGGGGGGGAGTGGGCGTTGTCATGCGCTGATCGCCTCTCGAACGATATTTCGGTCTATGGTGGTGGCGTCGCTTTGCAGGAGCAGGTCGGTGGCGTAGGCGCAGAACTTGGTGATCTCCCGCGGAACCCCCTGGGACTTCTCGTAGAGCAGCTCAAATGCGTCGTCGTCGATCATGCTCTCGTTACGTCCGGCCACGTTCAGGCGGAACATCACCATCTGCAGCGCGCTGGAGAGGGTAAGCGGTGGCAGCACCAGGCGCACAAAAACACGCGCGTTCACCGCCTTGTTGGTCTCGAACAGGCTCGACATTTCGCTCTGTCCGAACGCCAGGATCTGCACCACCTTGACGTCATAGTCAAAGTTGTAAATGCGGTGGATCACTTCCAGTGCTTCCGGTTTCATCATCTGGGCATCGTCCAGTAAAATGATCACGTTCTGTGCGGCGGCGTAAGCAGAGGCCATTTTTTGCTCCAGGCTTTCCATCTGGCGCTGGAAGCTGCGCTGCGGGGGGATGCCGAGTGCCTGCGAGATCTGGGTGGCGGCGTCCATCGCAGATTTAAAAGCTGCTGTGTGGTTATAATAAATCGTTACGTTTTCATCCGGGTTGTAGACATCAAACAGGCGCCTGGCGAGAGAACTCTTGCCCATGCCCATATCCCCGGTGATCAACGCCAGTCCGCGCCGCCGGGAGATGACACCCTGGGCCTGACGGTAGACTGCCAGATGCTCCGGACCCAGGTATAGGTACCTCGGATCTGCTGATAGCTTGAAGGGGTCTTCCTTCAAGCCAAGGCGCTCCAGCCGCGCATATCTCCAATCCTCATCGCCCATGGAAGATAACATTGCTTTTCCTCCTGATACATTTGAACTATTATTGCACGAATTCCACCAAATTTCAATAGATTTACGGTAATTACTGCGTTTTTATTAATATTTGTGGCAATTATTCTCCAGCTTTGCCCAGTTACGCTAATATTGACTAAGGGGGTGATTTTATGTATGATTATTGAAGTTGTATTTAAATTCCACGGCAACGGGAAAATAGAGGGCTCATGGCGGTAACGATCACGATTGCCAATGAAAAAGGCGGGGTTGGGAAAACCACCACCGCCGTGAACCTGGCCGCTGGTTTGTCTTTAACCCTTGCCGGCAGACCTGGTTCGGCCGGTAAAGTCCTGTTGGTGGATATGGATCCCCAGGGTCATGCGCTTCTTGCAACCGCGTATGGTCAAAAATCCTCCCCGGAAGGTGGAATGCTGCCAAACCTTCTCCTGGAAAGCCCGCCTCCTTCTGTGCTGCGCATGACTCAGCGAAGCCAGTATCATCCCAACCTGTATGTCATTCCCAGCAGCCATTCGGCCATGGTGGACGCCGCGCATCTTCTGCCCTCCCTGATGGCCAACGAAACCCGTCTTTCCCGCGCGCTTTTCCCGGCCGCGAAAGAATTCGCTTTTATAGTTATCGATACCCCGCCTACCACCGGTCATTTGCTGGTTAACTCACTGGTCGCAGCCGATTTCGTCCTTATTCCTGTGGAAACCAGCTACCTGGGTGTATCCGGTTTGCTCGAACTGCAGCGCACTATCGACCAGGTGCGCCTCCACTTCCGACCCGACCTGAAAGTCTTCGGTTACCTGCCCACGCTGTGCGAGGAACTGCGCTCCGAAGCCCAGGAGATCCTCGTTGAGCTGCGCAGCCGCTTCCCCGAGCAGGTGCTGCCCCCAATCCACAAGGCGTCCGATCTCGCCTACGCCCACTCCAGCCACATGGATGTGTTCCATTACCGTCCACCCCGACATAAAAGCCCGGAACAGATCTGGTCCAGCTCACGTGCCACCCAGGAGTATGCCGCCCTAGTCGACACCGTTCTGAAAAGAACTGGCAGCAGGGGATAGTGCTTCCCGTTTGGAAAGGATCTTTGCATGTCACCCCAAAATAAAAAGCGGTTCAACGCATTTGATGATCTCTCGCAAGAGTCGGCCGGCAGCCTTCCCGGGACGAGCGTCTCCCCGCTGGCTCCCAGCCTGAGTCCCATCTCCGCTGTCGAACGCATTGAACGCCTGGTCCCCAGCCAGATGCTGCCCGACCGGTTTCAACCCCGCCGGTTGCTGCCTCCCTCCATTCGCCGGGATTACTTCTCCGGAAAGATAGATTGCTACCAGGCGGCATCCGCCTGGTTGGAACAGTCCCGCAGTGATCAGGCTGTGAAAGCGGAGGTGGAACGTCTGGTTGCAATGGGCGAATCCTTCGATGAGCACGGGCAGATCAAACCGATCACGGGTTCGTGGAAGGAAGGTCCAAACGGGAATTACATTTTCCAGATCGAGACCGGCGAGCGGCGTTTTTGGGCAGCGTGTCTAAAGAGGGTAAAAAACCATTCGCGTGAAGAACCCCTTTTACGGGTTGAGGTGGTGGATAACCCCACCCGCCAGCGGCAAGTCCTGGAAAATCGTCACGCCGAACCGCCCTCCGCTGTGGAGCAGGCCTGTGAGATATCCGCATTGATCCTTACCGAGCTGGGTATGCCCGCTGAGGAATCGGTCGAAGACGAATACGATTATTTCCGAAAAGTTCGCAGCCAGCGGATGCCCACCGGCTTATGGGAAAAGATCACACCGATCATGCAGCTCACCCGCCCGCGCATGGTGCAGCTATTAAACATTCTGCAACTGTCCAGCCCGCTGCTCGATCTTGCCGATCGCTACCGCCTGGCTGAACGCGTCCTGCGCGAGATCCTATCTGCACCCAGCCAGCAATGGGAGCGCCTGATCCAGGTCAGCATCCAGAGTCAGCTAACATCAGACGAAGTCTCGGCAGTATCCGCTTCTCCAGAGTTGTCCACCCAGGTTCCGCCGAAACCTCCCTCCTCCCCGCGCGATCCCGGCAGGGATGCCAGCCGCAATCTTCTTAAATTCATCCGCTCGATCAACCGCCTCGACCCGGTGGACCAATCCCAGGCGCTTGATCTGCTTGCCGATGAAATCGTTTTTCTGGGTCAGGCCCAGGAGACTCTCGCCCGGCTCGAGGAGCTTTCCCGTCTGATCGAAGCTCGCATCAAGAAATCCTGAAGTGTAACCACGGTTACACTTTTTAATAATTTTCGGGTTTTGCAGCCCAAATCACCCAGGGCAGTACCGTTACCTCAACTTTACCCAAAATACGCATTTTTCATGCCAGCCAGGAGTTTATGGGGCGACACTGATAAATATCCAGGGTCGCCTCTGTCATTTATCAATATTAATTACGGATTTACACTTATAATTACTAGGGGCGACCCTTATTTTAAATATTTCTCTTGCTTTTTAGGGGCGGGAAACAAAAGACTCACATGAAAATCATATCCTTTGCCAACCAGAAGGGCGGGGTAGGGAAAACCACAACCGCGGTAACGCTTGCACACGGTTTGGCGCTTGATGGCAGGCGGGTTCTTCTGGTGGACATGGATTCACAGGGGCACGTCGCGCTCTCGCTGGGTATTCCAAAAACACCAGGACTCTTTGGATTGATCTGCGAAAAGAGAGGGCTTTCCTCGGTTTTGGTTAATGTCCGCGAGAATCTGGATATTCTCCCGGGGGATAAAAACACGGAGGCGGTTCGACGTGAATTTACCCGCTCCACCTCCAGTAATGCCCTCTTTCTTGAGGCGATCACAAAATGCAAATATGATGCCGTGCTCCTGGATATGGCGCCATCGCTGGATGCATTGCATACATGCGGGTTGATTGCAAGCAACTGGGTCTTCCTTCCCACCCGTATGGATTCGCTTTCCGTGGACGGTCTCCAGGAGGTGATTCGGAACCTGGGTGAATTCTCCCGCCGTGGTCACATCCTGGAAGGCTATTGTATTCTGCCCACATTCTTTGACCGCAACACCCGGGAAACGTATTTGCAGTTCCACAAACTCACGGAAACCTTTGGCGGTCACCTGTGGCCACCCATCCCACAGGATACCCGAATCCGGGAAGCACCTGCTTTTGGAAACACGCTGTGGGAATATGCTCCCAACTGCCTGGCGATGAAAGGATTCCCGGAAGGACGAAAAAGGATCGGTGGTTACCGCCAGATCCTGAAAAAATTCATGGAGGTTTTGGATGCCTAAAAATTTGCCCTCCCGTCGGGATGTGATCGATCCGGAGGTTTCAATTTTGCTTAAGGAAATGGAGCAGCGCCAGATTGAATCCCAGTTGCCCAGGCATGAACGGGAAAAAAAGGCCAAGGAAAGGCAGAAAATCTCTGCCCGCCGGGACCGCCGCGCAACCTACGATCTGCCTCCCTCTATCCGCAACAGAATCTCCGCTCTTTCAACCCAGCTTTCCATTCCAGCCAGCCAGTTGGTGACGCTAGCCTTGATCCGGTTTCTTGAATCGTATGATGACGGAACCCTTGAACTCAGCTCATACAAATTACCTTCGCGCAGCCCACGCTATGATTGGAATCTGGTGTTTCCAGAATTGAAGGAAAATACAAGAAAGATTAATAAAAAGTGATTCTTTCATCTTCAGGTAGATTAAGTCGTTAATAAGTAGTGATTAAGAATCTCGTGCAATATCTGCATCCTTAACGCGTGCAGAATCTGCATCCATATGAGAGGCAATTACTGCCTTAAGGATTCCCGAAGGAAATAATTGCATCACCGCCAGAATGAAAAATATTCAACCTTGCGAGAAAGAAAATTTTGCATTCCCGCGAACAGGTAAACAATGCACGCACGCCAGAATGCAAATTTTACAGACAGGCAAAATAATATACACATATCTTGCGCATAGATAAAAATACATAATATTATCAACTTTGCTGTGATGAAAAGAATTGTATAGTTTATGTATAACGTGTTGGTAACATTAAAGAATCATGTTAATTTTATGCATGTGGTTGACTTCACCCGGCAGAAAACTTCCGGGTGTTATAATCCTGACCGCAAGTTCTTATTATTGTGATTTACTGGAGGTTCCCGTGAAGCGCGCTTTGATCTATTTTTCCGTGTGTCTGGTCTCAACGATATTTCTAGCTGCTTGCGCCAGCGCTTCGAACGGGGACGAATCATCGATAGCGGTACAGGCTTACCTCAACGCTTTGGTTAATAAGGATAGCAACGCGCTCTCAACTCTATCCTGCAAGGATTGGGAAGCACAGGCAGCAATGGAACTGGATTCATTCCAGGCAGTCAAAACCGAGCTTCAGGACCTGGCCTGCAAAAAAACGGGCAGCGAAGGGGACATGGACGTGGTTACCTGTTCGGGTAAGATCAACGCAACCTACAACAACGAAAATATGCAGATCGATCTGAGCAAGCGGCCTTTCCTGGTCAAGCGGCAGGGGAGCGACTGGCAGGTATGCGGTTACAAGTAATCCTGAAGAAAATATTTACCCGGGAAAATCTCTGGGCGCTGGTACTTTGCCTGATCTTGATCGCAGTCTTCATTCTTACGGCGGATAGCAGCCCACAGTGGATTTACCAGGGTTTCTAATAAAAATTTGCTGTTTTCTCCCAATATGGCAGCTAACAGCGAATTTTTCATTTAAAATAATGTCTTGAAGAGATGAGCCTCCAGAATATTCTGATCTTTACCGCCCTGATCCTGACCTACAGGCTTCTCTCCCGGAGGCTCTCCCTGGGTTGGTTTATGCTTGTGGCAAGCAGTCTGGTGGTCTTCTGGCTGCAGCCTGCGCTGCCCATTCGTTACCTGGATTTCTGGTTGCCTGTAGGCACCCTGGCGCTCGCGGTCCTGACCTGGGTGATCACGACTCCCCCCGAAAACCGAAACCTGAAACAAAACCTTGCGACCCTGCTGGTGATCGCGGCGATCGTCCTGCTGGTAGGATTGACCCGTTTCATTTTCCCGACCGGACTTGTGGCTCCCTCCCGGCCGCCTCAGATAATAACGATCCTCCTTGCACTTGGAGTGCTGGCTGCCGTCACCTGGCTTCTCGCGAGGCAACGGCGCACCCTGCCGGGTTTACTTGCTGGCGGGATCGTCCTGCTTATCGTAATGCTCGTCGCACTCAAATACCCGCCGCTCACCGCCTGGATCAGTGCTCAATTGCGCGATTTATCAGGTCAATCCGCGGCACTGGCCTCACCCCTGGATATCCGCTGGTTGGGATTTTCCTATATCGCCTTCCGCCTTATCCACACCATCCGGGATCGGCAGAGCGGCCGGCTCCCGCCGGTAAATCTGCAGGAATTCGTGAATTACGTCATCTTTTTCCCGGCCATTACCGCTGGTCCCATCGATCGACTCGAACGGTTCACCAACGATCTGCGCAAACCGTCGCTTCTGGATTCAAGCCGGTTCGTGGACGGGAGCAAACGGCTGCTCTTCGGTTTGTTCAAGAAATTCGTCCTGGCGGATGCGCTTGCGCTCATCGCGCTGAACGCCACCAATGCCTCCCAGGTCAGCTCCAGCGGTTGGACCTGGGTGCTGCTCTATGCCTTCGCCTTCCAGATCTACTTTGATTTCAGCGGGTACACCGATATCGCCATCGGCCTGGGAATTTGGATGGGAATCGTTTTGCCCGAGAATTTCAACCGCCCATATTTAAAACCAAACCTGACCCAATTCTGGAACAGCTGGCACATGACCCTCACGGGGTGGTTTCGCGCCTATTATTTCAATCCGCTCACCCGTGCGCTGCGTTCCACCAAACAGCCGCTGCCCACATGGACCATCCTGCTGTTCACCCAGGTGACCACCATGGTACTGATCGGGATGTGGCACGGGATCACCTGGTCTTTCATTGTCTGGGGACTATGGCAGGGGATAGGGCTATTTGTGCAAAATCGTTACTCAGAATGGGCAAAGCCGCGTACCGCCGGGTTGACCTCGCGACCGGGCTGGGGAAAAGCCTTCAATGTGTTGGGCGTTTTCCTTACTTTTAATTACCTGGCTCTTGGATGGGTCTGGTTCACCGTTCCCGACCCCGCACTCGCACTGCAGGTGATCGGTAGATTGTTTGGAGCGTAAATGGACAGGAAACCGATGAAACCTCCGCAACCCGGTCCGAGCCCCCGTTTCCTGGGTTCCGTGCTTGTACGCGTCCTGATCCTGCTGGCCATATTCCTGGGGCTGGCAGTTGTGCTCGAACCGGCAGGCTCGATCGGGAGAGCCAGCTTGTATAACAGCGTGTTCCAGGGACGCGAGCGGTTTCCCTACGGGGAGAATCCCCAAAAATCCTACAATATGACCATCAACGACCTGGACGCGATGTTCGCTTCCCACCTGGTCACACGCCCCAAGGAAGCGGACGAGTTCAGGGTTTTTATTTTTGGCGATTCCTCTGTCTGGGGCACCCTGCTTTCCAATGAACAGACCCTTGCCGGGCAGCTCAACGAGCAGGGGATCAAAACCTGCGACGGCAGGCGGTTCGTGTTCTATAACCTGGGGTATCCAACCCTTTCCCTGCAGAAGGACGCGCTTTTTATCAACCGGGCGATGCGGTATGAGCCGGACCTGATCCTCTGGCCAATGACCCTGGAATCCTTCCCGGGGATGAACCCTTCCACCTCTCCTCTTCTGGGTTACAACCGTACCGAGGTCGGCCGGCTTTTTCCTGGGATGGACCTTCCCCAGGATAAAAACCAAACCCTTTGGGATCGCATCCAGGTGCAGCGGCGGGGATTGGCAGATTGGATCCGTTACCAATTATATGGAGTGATGTGGGCTGCGACTGGGATCGACCAGGATCTTTCCCAGGCATGGCAGAATGCCCAGAGGGATTTTGATCCGGATAACACTTTCAATAAAAAGGAGAAATTTGACCTGGCTGCAGCCCTCGATTTCACACCCATCACCATCGGGATCAACCTGACCGGGCAAACCCCCGTTTGGTTGGTGAACGAGCCCATTTTAATCAGCAGTGGTGAAAACAGCGATATCCGTTACAATTTTTTCTACCCGCGCTGGGCGTATGACAATTACCGCCAGGCGCTCCGGGCTCAGGCGGATGCCAACGGCTGGAACTACCTTGACCTGTGGGACCTGGTACCCGAGGGTGAGTTCACAAACAGCGCCATCCACCTGACGCCATCCGGGGAGAGACTCCTGGCGGAAAATATTGCCCGGGAGATCGAGACAAAACTGGGATGTGAATAAAATCATGCACCGATTCGGAACCCCATTAATGCTAATGGCCTTGGGCTCTATGCTCACCCTGGCAGCCTGCTCGGCCGAGCAAGGCACCGGTGTGACGGCTGCAGCTATTGCCACACCAGAACCGACCCAGGTGGCAACCACATTGCCCAGCGAGACCCCCTTCCAACCCGCACCAACTCAAACCGTTCCGCCCGCTCCGAGCGAAGTACCGACCCTGATGACACTCGCCCCGGGTGAATGGCAAAAAGAACCGGTCATCCCTGTGGATATTTCGAACCGGACGCTGGAGATCTACCGGAATGGATTGACGCTGGGTAACAATCCCCGAGCGTTTTCCAAGGTGGGGGATTGCGAGTCCTCCGCCGAATGGTTCCTCGGGGATTTCGACAAAGGAACGGACCGTTATTCCCTGGGAGAGTATTCCAACCTGCAAGGCGTCATCAGCGAGTTTCAGGGTTCCTTCAACCGGCGCAGCCTGGCGGCGGAGCGCAGCTTCACCACTGCTTCCGTTCTATCGCCTTTGTGGGCCAACCCCGAGCTTTGTAAAAGCGGGGAAACGCCGCTGGATTGCGAATACCGCCTCCAGAAACCGGAATACGCCATCATCATGCTGGGTACAAACGAAGCCCTTTCCCCGATCCGCACATTTGAAAGCAATATGCGTCGCATCCTGGATATGACCATTGACAGAGGGATCGTGCCGATCCTGACCACCAAGGCAGATGACCTGGAGGGAAACGGAGCCGTCAATGAAGTAATCGTGAAGCTCGCCCGGGAATACGATATTCCCATTTGGAATTTCTGGGCGGCAGTTCAGCCGCTGCCGGGTGGGGGGCTCCAGGAGGATGGCGCTCATTTGACTTACGCCGGTAATCGCTTTGACGATCCCTTCGCCATGCAAAAAGCCTGGCCGGTGCGCAACTTGACGGCTGTGCAGGTGCTTGATAAAGTTTGGCGGGCAACCACTGGAAAATAAATAATTTATTTAATATTTAATATTATTTAAACGATCGTGTTGGCAAATTTGGAATTAATCAAAGGATTATTGTAGAATATCGCCTTATTGGCAGGTGCAATGAAAAACATAACCGTACATCGATTTATCTCCGGGCTCGCGGCCGCCACTCTGCTTATGGCAGGCTGCAAGGTCAAGATCGAGCCCACCCCCATACCGCCCACAGCGACCCCGGAGCCAACCGCCACGGTCACCATGACCCCCGTGCCGCCTACTGCGACCTCAACCTCTGCCCCAACGCCAACAGCCACCCCTGACCTGCGTCTCAAGCCGGAGGATTGGAAGGACTGGCCAATCATTCCCTCGCTCAGTCCACGCGCGCTGGAGATCTACCAGGTGGGGTTGAACACGGGAAATAACCCCAAAGCTTTTTCCAAGATCGGCGATTGCCAGAGCATCAAAGAGGCATTCATGGGATTGTTCGATTTGAAGGACCGCTTCGTCCTAACGGACGACCACAAACAATTCCAGGAAACGATCGATAACTTCGCGGGGCACTTCAACACCGATTCCCAGGGGGTGAAAGGTGGATTCAATGCCGCGGCGGTTCTTTCCCCCATGTGGGCTAACCCGGATGTCTGCCTGCCCGGGGAGAACCCGCTGGAATGCGAGATCCGCATAACCAAACCGACCTTCATGTTCATACGATTGGAGGTGTGGTGGGACGGGCGCACGGCGGATCAGTATGAAGCTTACATGCGTAAAATCATTGAATATGCTATTGCGCACGGCGTGGTTCCCATCCTTGCCACCAAGGCGGATAACCTGGAGGGCGATCACAGCCTGAACCTCACCACAGCCAAGCTTGCCTACGAATACGATATCCCGCTGTGGAATTTCTGGCGCGCCGTACAACCTTTGCCTCACCACGGATTGGACCCCAACCGCCCGGACGGATTCCACATTTCCTATGACGCCTGGAATGTGGCAAGTTTTGGCGGACTGGAAACCCTGGATACACTCTGGAAACAGGCAGCCGGGAAATAGCCGTAAAAAATGATTCACAGACACATTGCAGCTTCCCTCCTGGCTATTGCCATGCTTCCTGCCTGCGCACAGGCAACACCAGCTGCCGCTGAACCTCCTTCACCGGTGCCATCTACCCCAACCGGGATTACGGTGGCGGTCACACCCGATCAGCTCTCCCCTGAACCGGTTATTCCTACCCCAACGGGTGAGGCAATTTATTTCGGTCTTCGAGGGCGGGTTGATGGTGGGTACGAAGATCTGGGCGTTTTCCGTTACGACAAGGGATTATCATCTTTGGCGGACGTTGCACCACAGGGGTGGAATCTCCAGGATGTTTCCCCGGACAGCTCCCGCCTATTGCTCAACCATGGCAGCGACCTTTACCTGGCGAATTATGACGGTGGCGGAACGAAGCTGATCGCCGGCAACTTTTTTGATTCCGGATCGCAGGGAGCTGTCTGGAAAATAGATGGCAGCGGGGTTGTATATATACTCACGGGCGAGAACGGAAACACGATCGTGAGCGATGATCTCTCTGGGGGTGAACCCAGCATTTTAACCATGAGCGGGGATTCCCCGATCGAGGTGGACGCCATTTCGCCGGGCGGGGATATCTACTGGCAAAAGGGGATTTGCAGCGGGGAGGGAGTCTGCCAGCGGGAGGGGGTATACCGGTTGAAACCGGATGGGGGGGATTCTGAGAAACTGGAAGGCATCAAACGCGTTCGGCTCTCGCCGGATGGAAGCAGAATTGCCTATACCTACGAAAACGAATCCGGTAAGAGCAGCCTGGGGACGGTTGGAACCGACCTTGCACAACGAACGGGTATTCCGCTTCCCGGAGACCTGCTTGGTGATTTCGCCTGGTCGCCGGATGGTTCCCGTATCGCGGCTGTACGCTATGACCGCAGCGATTATTCGGGAAAGGTGAGTGGCACGCGAAATTTCCAGGTGGACGCGCAAAACGGGAAACCGGTCGAATATCCTGAATCTCAGGGTATTCTTGGCAATGTCAGGTACTCGCCACAGGGAGACAGGATCCTCCTGACATCCTCATTGCAAAGTGGAAATGGCTACACGGTGTCTTTTCAGTCTTTGGACCCGGTCTCCGGGATTGTCACATCGTTGCCCGGTTTTTCGGTTCTGGAAGCACCCAATTTTCTCCTACTCACGAACGTCTTTTGGGCTGGAAATTGAGATCCCTACACTTCCTGCGCACATCATTCACTTAAAACACCAAAATTATTTTCACGTAGTTTTGTATATAATAAATATGATGATCCGGATATTGACATCCGGAAAAGAGCACTTTATTTAATGGTGGGAAGGTGGTGCGAAATGGAGCCTGAAGAAGGCCGGTTTTGCCCGGTGTGCAAGTTAAAAAACGAACCTGAAGCCCAAGCGTGTGTGTATTGTGGGGCGAATTTAAACGCTATTTCGGCAGGTTCTTATCCAACCACGGAGATGATCGGCGCAGGAACCGTGGATCTATCCAGCCTGTCCACTTTCAAAACGGACGCTCTCGTCCCCCGCGGGGCGATCGCCTTCTTCCTGATGGACTCGGTAAAACCGGTTTCGGTTTCCCATAGTAACAATATCATTTTAGGGAGGCTGGTGGAAGGGGACGCAGGCGATAGCGTGGATCTGACGCCATACGGAGCATTTGACCAGGGGGTTTCCCGGAGGCACGCCAGGGTGCACCGGAAAGGACAAGGATACGAGCTTATCGACCTGGAAAGCACCAACGGCACCAGCGTGGATGCCACCCGGTTGGTTCCCTCCCAGCCATACGACCTAAAGAGTGGAAATGTTATCTGGTTGGCCAGGTTTCCGTTAAGGGTTGTATTCATCGATGAAAACCAGGAAAAATTAGCCCTGCCAGGGGAAACCGGATGACGCCGAATTGTCCACAGGGGTGCGGACGGTTGATACAAACACCCGAATCGACTCGATCATTCACATGGCGGTGAAGAACCATGCAAAGTGCTCTTCCCCCGGATGAATCTGGAAACACTTTCCAAGAAGAGGGTGCGTACGCCGCGGAAAAAGGCACCCGAACGGGGGTCATTCTTACAATCCTGATCTTAGTAACCATTTGCTGCCTGGTATTGATCTTTACTCTATTGCGGGCGAGGGCTATCCTCAGCCCCTATGCGACCGGAGGCGCCGGGCAGGATGCCGGCAAGCATGCAGTCTGCCAGGATTTGATCGACCGCGCCCTGCGGGCTTCGGGCGATTCCTGCCAAGCGCTTGGACCGAACCAGGTATGTTACGGGAACAACACCCTGACGGCGGAACTGAACCAGGGTTCACAGGAATCTTTTTCAACGCGGGGAGACAAGATCGAGGTGACCGACCTGCTTCGCCTGGCGGCATCCCCCATGAGCGTGGACAAAGAGGAATGGGGTGTGGCAGTTTTCAAGGTGATCGCCAACCTGCCACGTTCCCTGCCAGGTCAAACTGTATCCATGGTGGTTTTTGGAAACACAACCCTGGAGGATCCATCCAGCAGTCTGGAATCCTTCTATTTCACCAGCACCCTGGGGCAGATCGAGTGCGATCAGGTGCCATTCGATGGCGTGGTCATCTCCATGCCGGATGGCGCCGGTGTGACCTTCACCGCCAACGGCACGGAGATCATCCTGATGGGAGACGCCAGCCTGAAGGCAACGAAAAATGGCTCCATGGATATCAGTATTTTCAAGGGCGCTGCGAGCGTTTCAGCGAACGGGGATAGCCAAACGATTGCCGCCGGGCAGAAAACCAGCCTGAAACTTGGAGGACCGAATGGAACCACAGCCATCAGCCCGCCATCCTCCCCGCAGGCGCTTTCGCCGGAGGAGCTTTCCCTGGCCTGCACAATGACTGGCAGCTTCTGTTCCCAACAGGAGCGGCTCATCATCGCCATGCAGGGTTTGCTCAACTCGTTCCTGGATCAGGTTGAAAGCGGGGAGGAAGCGACTCTACCGCCCACAACTTCACCGGTTCCAACCAACACCCTCAAGCCAATTCCGACAACAGCCATCCCCACCGGTTTACCAACCCTTATCCCATCTTCGACGGTGACCATCACATTCACACCGACTGTGACCCGAACCCGCACCGGAACTCCCACCATTACCCGGACCCCCACCCGGACCAGGACACTCGCAACGGTCGGGACAGCCGGCACGTCGACTGCCACTAGGACGAGAACCCGCACACCTGTTAACACTTCCACACGCACCCGCACGATGACGGCGACCCGCACGGCTACAACGACCGTTACTGCCACCGCAACCGCAACTGCGACCGACGACGCGACGCCGACCATGACCGCAACGACGACCGATACAGCCACCCCGACCGCGACCGAAACGATACCAGGTCCGGCTGGACCTTGCCCGGGTACCATACTATTTTCAACCCCGCTCCAGATCAATATTGACAAACTGGAAGCAGAAATCGAAAACAACTACGGGAGTGCGATAAGAATTTTAGAGCTGGAAGTGAACTGGAACAACCCTGGCGGGTTGGCATTGGCTTCGGTCGAATTTGGCGGGAGCGTAATCTACTCGGGTAGCTCAGATTCTTCCTCCCCAAGCGAATTCGCGGTAACCGGCGCGGAATTGGATTGGGATTCTGGCACCACGGGTGCAAGATCGATCAGTAGCGGCGGGAACGAGTGGCTCATCATCGATTTTAATCCGGATAATCCCCTTACCGGCTCGAACAGTATCCGGGTTACATTTGAAGCACCAGCGAACTGTTTTATCGAGTCGAATATTCCCTGATAATTGCCACAGAATTGTCGGATAACCTTCCCAAATGTCTTCCTTTCAACCCGCCCAAACGCACGATTTTTCTCCCGGTATGGTTTTCCTCGAATACCAGCTTCTTGAGCAGATCGGGTTCGGCGGACAGGGATTTGTCTGGTCCGCGATTGACCACCAAAATCAGCGCATCATCGCCATCAAATTTAACCGCGCCGACGCGCCCGATCAAAAGATGGAGAGCGAAGCGCAGTTCAAACGCCAGGCCGGTCAGCTCGTATTACTTTCCCACCCCCACATTCTGCCGCTTTACGACTACGGCGCACAGGCGCCATATCGCTACGTGGTCTCACCCTTTTTATCCGGCGGATCGCTACAGGACCGTATTTTTGCGAAAAAACTTGACCTGTCCCAATCCCTTGAATACTGCGCTAAAGTCGCCTCTGTCCTGGATTACCTCCACGGTAAAGGTGTGATCCACCGCGACCTTAAACCTTCGAACACCCTTCTGGATTCCAGGGGGGAAATCTTTGTGGCCGATTTTGGACTCGCGCGTAACGTTCTTGATACGACGCAGGCGATGCATACCGGTCATGGCACACCACCATACGCCCCCCCCGAGCAGCACTCCCTGAGGCAGCTCACGAAGAAATCAGATATTTTTAGCTTCGGTATGATGATCTACGAGATGTTCACCGGGCAGCTTCCCTGGGATGGGACAAAAGCGCTTGGTTTACAGCAACTCTTTTCGAGTGACGAGATCCCGGATCCCGCGGCGATCAACCCGGCCATTCCACCCGGGGTTTGGCAAGTGCTGAGGGTGATGACCTCCGCCGATCCGTCAGCCCGCTTTGAGACGGCTTCGATTTGCATTCAAAAGCTGTTTGCTGAATTTGGGCGTGCGGTTCCCCAACAAACCTCCCCATTCTCACCCGGTTACACTCCAGGAGAGGATGCGGCAAATCTGTTGAAAAACTGTTTGCAAAACTGGATCCCGGGAGCGGGTGGGACCTGCCTTGCATTAACCGTTTTCGCTTTTGTTGATTTGGAGGTGAGGAAAAACCTCAATTTGCTGAACCCGCAGCTTGAAAAATTCATGCTTCAGAATGCGCTCTCTCTCGGTTATGATGACGCCTTCTGGTGGTCAAAAGTAGCAGACCCAAGTGACCGTTTGGAAATTTCCCTTGGGCTGCTCAGGCAAAAAAACCTTGCTGTTGGCGGGAGGGTGGTGCGGCACCTGGCTGGTGACCCCAGAGGATCCGCCATACGCGCAGCTGTGTCTGACCAGGACGCGGCACTCTTCCTCGAGATTGCCCGAAACAGCGGGGACAATATTGTGGTTTCGAATGTTCTCGCGATCCTGGAACATTCGGCTAAACCTTCGAGGTCGTGGAGAGAGACAGCCCTGGGACCAGTTTCTGATAAACATCTGGCCGAGCTTGCCCTCACGCGCCCCCCTGCAGGGGACCTGGCTGCCCAAGCCATCGGGCGTATGCGATCTTCCCTGGCTGTCCGCGAAATGGAAGCATCCCGCGGTGAGAGAAAGAATGCTGCCTTAAGTTTGGTCCAGCAGGCTGCAGGAAGCTTACCCGGAAGCATTCCGCGCGGGGAGCGGTTCCGGATTTTCAGCTCCTGGGTGCTGGGAAGGCTTGCCGAGAAACCTGAACGAATGCTTCTGGCGTACGGTTGGATCGTCCTGGGTGTAGCGCTCTCCACCGGGTTGCAGGTTTTTCTCACCTACCGGCTTCCGGATTTTTTGGATTCCCTCCGAATGCTGAGTTCGCTGGAGCGCGGCGGCATTTTTGGCGTGCTTTTTGGGTTGGGGATCCTGTCCACAAGAGTCACAGTGGAGCGATTCCCGGAAAGAAGAATGGCTTCGAGAGTTTTCTTGGGAATCTTGATCGGTACGCTTTTAATGACCGGCGGAGTATTTGTTTACGACGTGCTTTTAAATGACTTCATACCTACCGGGATTCTCATTTTGGGGGGCTGCCTGACGATCGCGACGGGATATTCCCTGGCCGGTTTAGCTCGGCGGAGAGGATTCCGGATGTTGATCGTGGCGCCTTTCGTGTTTTTCGCCATCTACCTCACCTGGCTCGCCCACCTCGCAATTATCCGACTGGGTGCCGAAATGACGCCAATATTCTATTTCGATACTGCTTGGAACCAGGCGCAAATTCTGCTCACGATACTTCTGACCAGTATACCCATGGCAGTATTGGGCACCTTGGGAAGACTTGATCCAGAAACCGGAAAAAACAGATGAATCAATCCCAAAATAATAAATATATATTTAAATATTAAAAATTCTTTAAACTTTATAATTGCCAGATTCATTCTTGGAACAGGGATATCATGGCAGACGAACTCACCGCACAACTTGGAGCACTGATCACAGAGAAGATCCTTAAACAACCCGGTCGGGTGATCCAGCCGGACCAGCCACTCATCTCCAGCGGGCTGATCGACTCCTTCAGCCTGGTGGATCTGGCCCTCCTGGTGGAAGATCATTTTGGGGTGCGGATCGAGGATACTGAGCTGAACGCCGAATCCTTCGATTCCCTTTCCCAACTTGCAGACCTGATCCGCCGAAAGCAGGGCTGAACACAATCCGGGTACGCGTGGTAAAATTTACCGGCTGCAGCAATGCAGCCGGTTTTTTGTATATCAATAATTTGAAAAGGACTCAAGATGGATTTTATTTCCTATTTTATTGACCTTGTGCTCCACTTGGATAAACACCTGGTTGCCCTCCTAAACCAGGTTGGCGCCCTGGCCACCTACCTCGTACTCTTCGTGGTTATTTTTATCGAAACCGGTCTGGTGATCTTCCCCTTCCTTCCAGGCGACTCACTTCTTTTCGCTGCCGGCTCGCTGGCTGCGCTTCCAAATTCGCCGCTCAATATTTTTGTACTTTTTATCCTCCTTGCATTTGCCGCCGTCCTGGGGGATTCGGTGAATTACGCGATTGGTCACGCGATCGGAAAACGGGTTTACACCGAAGATATCCGCTTCATAAAAAGAGAATATATTGACCGCACGCATACCTTTTATGAAAAACACGGCGGTATCACCATCTTCCTGGCGCGCTTCATCCCGATCATCCGCACCTTTGCACCATTCGTTGCCGGTGTGGGAGAAATGTCCTATGGAAAGTTTTTTAGCTATAACGTTCTGGGCGGGATCACCTGGACTGCGCTGTTTCTCTTTGGGGGATATTTCTTCGGTAACCTGAAGTTTGTCCAGGATAATTTCTCCTTCGTGATCATTGCCATCGTCGTGATCTCGTTCGTCCCGGTTGTTTTTGAAGCCATCCAGGCTCGGCGAAAAAAGCATGACGAGCCTGACCAGCCGGAGAAATCCAAACCCGAATAATCCCCAAATGGCTACCTTCTGCGATACGCTTCGCGAGCAGTACCAAACCAGCCCGGACCAGGTTGCCATCCATGTTTTACTGGCTGGTAAGGACGACACCGCGCTCACCTATCGCGGTCTGCTATGCAGCGCTGCCGGGTATGCCGCCACGCTGGAGGCGAGGGGGGTGCAGCCTGGGGATGTGGTTATCCTGATCTTCCAGCACAGCTTCGAACTAATCTACGCCTATTTTGGCTGTATCCTGCATGGCGCGATCCCCTCCATCATGCCATTCCTCACAGAAAAGCTGCTCCCCGAGCGCTACCGCAGCGACCTGGCTGCCCTGGTATCCGTCACCCAGCCCCAGGCGATCCTGACCTGCCGTGAATTCGAAGGCGAGGTTGGCGTAGTCGCGGGCGGAGGGACATCCGTGCAGGTTGTTATCTTTGCCGAAGATGCACTTCCTCCTCGCGACCCGGATTTCGAAAACCTGGGCGGGGGTAAGCGAATCGAAGAGGATATCGTCCTCCTGCAGCATTCCTCCGGGACCACAGGATTGCAAAAAGGGGTGGCGCTTTCCCATCGGGCGGTCCATAACCAGCTTGAACATTACCGCAAGGAGCTGCGCCTGGATGAGCGGGATGTGATCGTGAGCTGGCTGCCGCTCTACCATGATATGGGCTTGATCGCCTGCTTCCTGATGCCCGTCCTGCTTGGGGTTCCGCTGGTGCTGCTTTCTCCATTTGAATGGGTGCGCGCGCCCCACAGGCTGATGCAGGCTGTTTCCAGATACAAGGGGACGCTTTCCTGGCAGCCCAATTTTGCTTATAACTTCTGCGTCCAGAAGGTACGCGACCGCGACCTGGAGGGGGTGGATCTTTCCAGTTGGCGGGCGATCTCCAACTGCTCCGAACCCATGCGCCAGGAATCCCACGTGGCTTTTTACGAGCGCTTTAAAGTCTACGGATTAAATCAGAGCGCCTTGTGCACCTGCTACGCGATGGCCGAGAATGTCTTTGCCGTCACCCAGGGTGGCATCAAATCTCCCGTCGCAGTGGACGAGATCGACCGCGAGGCGATGCAAACCGCCTGGCGGGCCGAGCCAGCCAGGCAAGGCTGTCCTTCAGTAAAAATGCCTTCCGCGGGCCTGCCGATCGAAGGCACCGAGGTGAAAGTGGTCAATGAAGCGGGGATCGAGGTGGAGGAACGGGTCATAGCCGAACTGGCTCTGCGCAGCGACTGTATGTTGAGCGGGTACTATCACCGTGACGATGCCACCCAAAAAGCGATCAGAGACGGATGGTATTTCACCGGGGATTACGGCTATATGGTGGGCGGCGAGGTGTATGTTTGCGGTCGCAAGAAGGAATTGATCATCGTGGGGGGAAAGAACATCTACCCCATGGACCTGGAAGAGCTGGCCATGACGGTAAGGGGGGTGCATCCCGGCAGGGTTTCTGCTTTTGGGTATTTTTAACGAGACCTCCGGTACGGAAGACGTAATCATGGTGGCCGAGGTTGAGAGCGGGGATCAAGCCGAGCGCGAACGCATCGGCGACGAGATCCGCGCCGCGGTTACCCGCGGATCGGCAGTGGCGCTCCGGCAGGTGTACCTGGTGGGACCGCGCTGGCTGGTCAAAACCTCCAGCGGGAAGAACGCGCGGGTATTGAATAAAGAAAAATTCTTAAAAGAAACCGGCCAGGCGTAGCGGGGCGAAATGGCTGTAACCGGCTCCCCGCTGGAACCCCGCGAAAGCCAGTTCCGGCGTGGCTTGAAAGCGATCCTTCCCATCCTGCTGGCGGTCACCCCCTTCGGAATGATCTACGGAGCGCTGGCCCGGCAGGCGGGTATCCCGCTTCCCGCGGCGCAATCCATGTCCTTCCTGGTCTTCGCGGGATCCTCCCAGTTCGTCACCACCCAGTTGGTCCAGCTAGCGGTGCCGGGGGTGGTCATCGTGCTCACCATCTTCGTGGTCAATCTGCGCCACGCGCTATACAGCGCTTCTGATTGCGCCTTACCTGCAGCAGTTGCCCTTTCGCTGGAAGGCTGGTCTTGGCATATCTCCTCACCGATGAAGCCTACGCGGTATCGATCCTCCACTTTGAAAAAGAAGGCAGCGCAGGGAACCAGCACTGGTTCCTTTTTGGAGCGGGACTGGGATTGTGGACCTGCTGGCAGCTCAGCACCGCCCTGGGTATTTTCCTGGGGGCGGTCATCCCCGCCAGCTGGTCGCTGGATTTTGCCCTTCCGCTGACCTTCATCGCTCTGATCGTGCCGGCGCTGAAGGACCGGGCGGGTGTGGCTGCCGCCCTGGTCGGGGGCATCGCTGCCGTGATTGCCTTCTCGCTGCCCTATAAGTCCGGGATCATCGCCGCCGCGCTGGTGGGGGTAGCCGCCGGGCTGCTGGTGGAGGGACGCAAATGAGCATCTGGGCGGTCATGGTCTTGGGCGGTGCGCTCACCTTTCTCACCCGCTTATCATTCATCTGGCTGCAGGACCGGATCAGCATGCCGCCTCTCATGCAGCGCGCCCTTCGTTTCGTACCCCCGGCTGTGCTTTCCGTTGTCATCTTCCAGGAGCTGCTTTTCCGGAATTCCACCCTGGATCTCAGCCCGACCAATACCCGGCTGCTGGCGGGAATCATCGCCGTGGTTGTAGCCTGGCGCAGCCGCAGCCCGCTGCTCACCATCACAGCGGGAATGATCTCCCTCCTGGTTTTGAACCTGCTTTTCTCATTCTTCGGAAATTAATTTCCCCCCATCGTTATACAATTAACCCTAATCATACAGGAAGTACCGCTTGTTCAGATGGAGGAACCATGGCATTGCGCTTCGATATGATCGGATTGTTTCCCAAAGACCTTGCCCGTATGGTCGAATTCTATAAATTACTACTGGGGGTGGAGGTGGATTGGGACGGGAAGAGCCCCTACGCAGAATTCAAACACGAAGGCATCCGCTTCGCGATGTACACCCGGTCTGAGCTTCCAGCTCTCTTGAATCAACAGCCAGATTACACCGAGGGAATAAACGGCACACTGGAACTAGCGATCGATCTGCCGCACTTCGAGGATGTTGAAGGCGAATACGAACGCGCATTATCGCTGGGGGCGAAATCGGTCTATGCCCCGCGCATGGAACCCTGGGGGATGCGCTCCTCGATGGTCACCGACCCCGAGGGCAACCTGATCGAGATCGGCTCCTGGAATAAGGGATAGCCTGCCGTGTACCCTGTTGGCGAAAAACCATGAAAGAAATCGCGAAGATACATTCTGCGATACAAAAGAGACACGTAATTCATGCCGTGACCCAAAACTGGGAGGCGGACAGCCTGGAGATTGTGCGTTTATCCCTGCTCCTGATGGAACGCGGGTTGGATCGGATCACTGGGAACAAGGGCAAAGGGTGGATCCGGAATAACCTGGGCGGCACCCGGATATCTCTTGGCTACGATACTACTCTTTTTGGAAATGCATTCGTGATGAAGAAAGTGTTCAGGGGTCGGGCGCATGTGATCGTCAACAGGGTTTATCTTCCGGACCAACTTTTACTCTTCCGCATGGCGAAAACCACGCGCGAAAGCCGACCTCTGGATCATCCACGAGCTGGGTCATGTCTGGGATAACCGCAGCGCGCACGGTTGGGGCTCACTTTTCGGCGGTGGATATGGCGATCAGCTCTTGAACTTAATGGGAGGCAGGGTGAAGGGATTCCCGTTATTCCGATTTCTGGATAACAGCTTGGAGATCAGCCGGGAGTGTGCTTTTCATTGCGGGGGCAGCTTGGACTACGGCAACAACAGCCCGGCAGATTATTTTGCCAACACTTTCGTGGCTGCGGTCGCCCTGCCGAAGGCCAAAGGCGTTCCTGATGCTGCTCGGGAGTGGATGTCGGATCTGATCCGGCGCACTGCCTGAGTCAATCGCTGCTAGCCAGGTGCGCTGTTCTCTCCGCCAGCACGCGGATGGACAACCGCTCTTTGCCCGGCAGATAGGTTTCCAGCAGGTCGTTCAGCGGCGCGGACCATTTCTCCGGCACTGGGTTCATCACCCCCAGGATATTACCAACAAGCCCGGCGTTGCAGTCCACGTCCATGCCGGCATAAGCTAGGATCTTGAAGGATTCGGTCAGGTCGCCGTTCCCGTACCAGAGCGCCAGCAGGTCGGCAGCCAGATTCGGGTAGGCATGAATCCAGTTGTACTCCTCGTAGCGCCGATCAAGCACCGCCCAGGCCTTGCGGTAATCCGGTGTGGCTGAAATCACATCCAGGCACTCATTCACGACCGCAAAGGTATTCGCTGCGCTGCGGCAGCCAGCCAGTCGCCAGGCGGATCAGCTCGCGCGGATCGTTTTGCACGAAAGCCAGCGCCACCAGATACCGCGGAATAGATCTCGCCGTAGATCCCGTTCGCGCAGTGCGAGATCGAGGCATCGGTAAATGCCATGCGGGCGGCTTCCATGGGCTTGCCGGGGGCGAGCATGCCGCAGACCATGCCGCGCATCTGCGCCCCGATCCAGTCGGAATACGGATTGTGAAATGAGGCCGATCCGGGAGGCATGACCCCAGCCCGCAGGTTCTCCAACGCCACCCATTCCGCCGACCAGCCGAAGGGGATCTGCCGAACCCATTCCAGCCCCAGGTCGGTGGCAGTGAACCGCCCGCCCTTTTGCTCGAATATGTCCAACAGCACCAGTTCGTAGACCACATCGTCATTCATCGTTTCGGGGTGGGTGATGTAGCCGTCAATGTCACCATAAACATTCTGGATCTGGCTGGTGTGATAGCCTTCGATGCAGGTTCCGAAAGCTCCCCCGGCAAGCTGACCCAGCCAGCCCTGGTGGATGCGGTTTTCGAGGTTTTCAATATCGGGGCTCTCCGGGTCGGGGAAGGGCGGCTTCATGGCTGCCCGGATCTCGCTCCAGGTTTCTGGATGGGAGTATGACCAGTAGGAGTGGCCCGGGATCTTCGGGGCGCTGAACAATGCGTCCAGCAGCCGGGCGGTGAGCACGCGCAGGTCGGCAACATCGTTATCTTTCGCCAGACGCATACCCTCCGCGAGCAACGCCTCCGCGGCACGCACGTCATAGCCGCGGTTGTGCATCGACTGCACCATCTCCACGTAAGGGATCTCCGGCGCGCCGGAACCGGGGACATGCGCGTCCCAGAAGAGCGCAATCAGGTCATCCCCCGCGGGAAGGCGGCCACCTCCTCCCAGTGGCTGGGGTTTGTGCGCCGGTCCACTGGAACCGCGTTCAGACGCAGCTCCCGATCGATCTGCCAGGCTTTTTGGGGTGCTGATGTGCTCATGGATTACTCTTCAGGGTTCAGGTCCAGCTGACCGATTGTTTCTTTTTCTTACGGGTTGAATAGACGAACAAGGCAGCCAGGGTGGCCAGGTAGGGCACCATGGCGGTGAATTGCGGGGCTATACCGGTGCCCTGCAGGAAGAGACCGAGTCCGTCGAAAAAGCCGAAGATGAGCGAGATCAGCGCGATCCCCAGCGGGTTGCCGTTCACCAGGATGATGGCCGCGAGGGAGATCGAACCCTTGCCGGCCGACATGCCTTCCACGAACAGGTTGACATACCCGAGCGAAATATACGCCCCCGCGACCCCGCATAGAACCCCGCACAGCAAGAGTGAAACCACCCGGATGCGGGCAACGCTTGACCCCGCTGGATTCCAGGCAGGCGGCGTTATAGCCGGCGGCGCGCAGGCGCAGTCCGAAGCGCGTGCGGAAGATGAGCCAGTGGCAGAACCAGACGCTGATGGCGGCAACGTAGATGATGAGGTTTTGCCCCGAAAGCACCTCTCCCAAAATGGGGATCTTCTCGATCAGAGGGATGTGGATCTGCGGGATGGGGATAATGCCGGGTTTGAGAATGCCCCTTCACCTGGAAAGTCTGGCGCAGCATGTAGACCGTTGCGCCGGCGGCGAAAAGGTTCAAGGCGATGCCGGTGACGAATCGTCGGTCTTCAGCCCCACGGCGAAGAGGATGAAGATCAGCGCCAGGATCAACGATCCGGCGATTCCGGCACAGGATGCCGATAAACCAGTTATGAAAGGTGTAGGAACCCCACACGGCGCAGAACGCTCCGGTGAGCATCATGCCCTCCATGGCAATATTGAACACCCGGCGTAAAAGGTGAATGAGCTGCCCAGCGCTTCCAGCATGATTGGGGTCGCACCCGCGATCATGCCGTTGATCAGGCCGATCAGGATGCTCATGTCGCCGGTCCTCACCTGCTCTTCGGCGTGGACCAGCGGTCGACGATCATTCGAGCAGCCGCGGCTGGCGACGATCACCAACGCCAGCGCTGC
>CAWHGB010000002.1:0-1344168 GCA_963828855.1 uncultured Chloroflexia bacterium
CTGGGTCGACGTTTTCGTTCGAGATCCACGGCGGCGAGGCCGAGGCGTTCCGGCTGCTCAACAAGCTGCAAGTCGTGAAACTGGCGGTCAGCCTCGGCGGAACCGAATCGCTGATGGAGCATCCGGCGACGATGACGCATTCGGATATCCCGCCGGAGCGGCAGGCCGAAATGGGCATCACGCCGGCGATGGTCCGGATTTCGGTCGGCCTCGAGCACCCGACCGACGTCATCGCCGATCTGGCCCAGGCGCTGGAGGCCGTATAGCGGCTTCTCGACGCCCGGCCGCCGGGAAGTCGGCATTCTGGCCGGACATCGGGGAAAGGCGACCAGTTTTGGGTCTAGAAGCCCGGATCGGACTTTGCTATACAGGTAAGAGACGCGAGCGTTCGCGGAGGGATTCGAATAACTGGAGGCAATGAGACATGGCACTGTGGATTAATGAAGATTGCATCAGCTGCGGCGCGTGCGAGCCGGAATGCCCGAACGAGGCCATTACCCAGGGCGATTCGATCTACGTGATCGACCCCGCAAAGTGCACCGAGTGCGTCGGCGCGTTCGACACCTCCAAGTGTGTGGACGTCTGCCCGGTTGACGGCTGCATCATCCCGGACCCGAACCACACCGAGACGCGCGAGCAGCTCGAGGCCAAGTACCACAGCCTGCACGGCTAGTCACGGCTTCTTCGTCTTTGGTACGCCTGGGGGACCGCAAGGTCCCCCGACGCCTGTACACCTCGGAAGCCGCCGCGCCTCACCACCACTGGCTGCTGAGCACGAGCGCCGGCAGCCCGGCTGCCAGCCATGCGGCCGCCACGCGTGCCGCGTCCGTCCACGACCTCCGGCGAAGTCCCACCCAGGTTGCGGCCGGGACCCCGCCCACCAGCAAGGGGGCGGCCGACGGCCACCACGCCGGGCTGATGACGATCCAGGCCAACCCGAACACCAGGAGTGCCGACGCGAGGCCGCACGGCACCGCCCATCGCCAGCGTGCCCCACAGACGATTCGTGCCAGCCAGGCGCCCGCGGCTGCGGCCACGAGCACGTAGGCGAGCAGCCGCCAGACGTACGAGAGGACGACGGTCGAAATACTGAGCGATTCCTCCTCGCCGGCCGCGCGGCGGAGGTTGCCCATCTCGGCGTCCATCTCCACGATTCGCTGCCGGACGGCCGCATCGACACCGGGTTGCGCGGCGAGCGCCGCCATTTCCCGGTGTGGCGCAGCCTTCAGCAGCCGGGATGCGAGCGCCGGCGTGACGCCAGGCACGGCCAGCCAATCAAGCATCGTGGCGGCATTGGCGTCGAACGTATGCGTGCGGGGCAACGCGCGGAACTGATCGAACAGGCTCGTCCCCGTCTGCAGCGCGGGGTTGGCGAGCCAGATCTCGGGCGCGTCGGGGACGTCCTGCCCGCCGAGCGCTGACATCACGACCTGCTGCACGAGCAGGGCCTCGTCGGGGAACTCGGTGATGTAAGCGCGCAGAAAGGAGACCGTGTCGCCGGCGCGGCCCGCGCGAATCGCGTGAAAAATCTTGAGGTACGCGTTGTCGAGCGGTTCGACCGCGGACGCCATCACCCCGAATCGCGCGTAGAAGGCGTCGTCTCGGTACTGGTGCTGGAGGCCGGGATCGGTCGCCCAGCGCCAGAAGAGGTGCGCGATGACGCCTTCTGTCGATAGCAGCACGCCTGGCGACTTCACGGGATCGCCCGGACGGCCCGGAACCACATTCTGAAACAGGTAGGCGGCATACTTGTCACCCCGGCGCAAGAGGTGCTCCGGGACAGGCGGCTGCCTGGCGAAGAGGTTCGCCTTCACGGCGTGATACCGCATCACCTGCTCGGCCGAACTGAACCACAGCAGGAAGCGCATTTCCGACGGGCCGCCGAACATATACCGCTCCGCCGACGCCCCGGCGGTATCGATCGAACTCGAGTTCTGCCCGGGCGCGCGTTGCGGCATCGTCGATCAAGGCGCGCGTCGCGGGATGAGCGCCGGCATCGTCCGCGCAGACGATTTGCACGTGCTCCGCGAGCCCCTCCTGGAACGCTGTCACGGGATCCGTGCGCACGCCGATGGCATGCACCTGGTTAGCGCCGCTCTCCCTGGGCTCACCCGCCAACTGCCTGACCATCACGTGCAACAGTTCGTGCGGGAAGATCTGGTCCATCGCGCCGAAACGCCCTGCCGGCATCGAGCGATGATGGAGGTCCACGTACCCTGCGTCCGGCTTCGGCGTGCCGTCCAAGACGAAGCCGAACCTCGGGAAGCCGCCCTGTTGCGCGGACAGCAGCAGGTAGGCCGGCTCCTGGGCCGCCCCCGTCTCCCGCCGGAGGTAATCCTGTTCGAGCGCGTAGAGTCGAAGCAGCCGGCCGGAGAACCCGTGCGAAAGGACGCGCTCGATTTCTCCCGGCGGACGCCGGACAAGCACCGGCAGTCCCGCCCTCGTCTCTCCCGCCGGAGTCAACACCACCAGCCGCGGAGGCGGCCCGCCGAAGGCGGGCGCCGCCAGGCAGAGCAGGCACAGGAGAAGGATGCCGCGTTCCATGGCAGATTGGACGGCCGGCCGGGAGCCCGGGTTCACCGGTCCTCAGCCCTCGAGCCGTAGTGTACGATGCATCCGTGCTGCGCATCCCGGCCCGAGGTCAGATCCTGCTGACGGCGCTTCTGCTCTCAACCGGAGGCGCCGGCATCAAGGCCGTGTCGCTGACGAACTGGCAGATCGCCAGTTTCCGATCCGGCATCGCCGCCATCGTCGTGCTGCTCGCCGTCCGGCGGCTTCCCCGCTTCACCGCGTCGTCGCTGCTTGTCGGTGCCGCCTACGCCGCGACCGTCATCACGTTCATCACCGCCAACAAGCTTACGACCGCCGCCAACACGGTGTTCTTCCAGGGGACCGCGCCGCTCTATCTCGCCGTGCTGGCACCGGCGATACTCGGCGAACGCCTGCCGCGGCGGGACGTCCCCGTCCTCTTCGTCATCGCGGCGGGCATGGTGCTGCTCTTCCTTGGACACAGCGAGCCCACCGCCAGTGCGCCCAACCGCCTCCTGGGCAACGCGATTGGCGTGGTCAGCGGATGCTGCTGGAGCCTCACGCTGCTGGGTCTGCGATGGCTCGAGAAGCGTGAGCCGTCGGCGAAGGGGGCGGCATCAGGCAACGCGGCCGTCGTGGGGAACATCCTGGCCTTCGCGGGCTGTCTGCCGCTCGCGCTGCCTGTCTCAGGCGTCAGCGCCGCGGACGTGGCCGGCCTCGCCTACCTCGGCGTGTTCCAGGTCGGCCTCTCGTACGTTCTGCTCACGCGGTCCATCACAGACGTGCCGGCCGTTGAAGCCTCGCTGCTCCTGCTGGTGGAACCCGCCCTGAGCCCGCTCTGGGCGTGGCTGCTTCATCGGGAGGCCCCGGGCATCTGGCCCTTCGCGGGCGGTGCGCTCATCATCGGCGCCGCGGCCTGGAAGGCGCTGCGCGGAGGGCGATCGACCGGACCGTACGTGACGAAGGCGGTAGGGGCTGCTAGGTTCTCACCTATCGCTCACCTACCGCCTCGAAAACTCGTCGGGATGACCCTTCGACAACGCTCAGGATCATCCCGATGAGAAAACTGGTCGGGATGACTGGATTCGAACCAGCGACCCCCTGAACCCCATTCAGGAAAAAGGCTGTTTTCTGCAATGACTGCGACAGCCTGCAATTGTAGACAACGCTTGCAATTGCCTGTATTTACGGGCAGAATGACGAGCAAGTCGTCTGGCGTCAACGGATGGGTAGCGACGAGCATGTGGCCACCCATTGGCCACCCAAGACGGGCTCACTGTTCTAACGAGGTGCTCCATGCCTACGGTCCTGCTCACCGCGAAATTCATGAAGCACGTCGAGCCGCCGGCCACCGGCCGCCTCGACTACTACGACACGCAGGAGCCCGGGCTAGTGCTCCGCGTGGCCGCCAGCGGCCGCAAAACCTGGAACTACTACTACCGCATGCCGGGCAGTCGACGAAAGCGCCGGTTCACCATCGACAAAGTCCTCTCGCTGGCCAAGGCCCGCGGCGAAGTGCTCAAGCTACGCCAGCAGGTGAAGAACGAGGGTCGACCCCGGCGTCGAGCAAGCCGCCTGGAAGTCGGTGCAGACCTTCAGCGACCTCACCACTGGTACGAAACTGACCACCAAGAAGAAGTCCCACGCCGAGGAAACGCGCATCGTCACCAACGAACTGCTCCCCACTGGCGCGACAGGAAGATCCACGAGCTCACCCGCGCCGACATCCGCGCGATCCTCACCGCGATTGCCGAGCGGCCGGCGCCGGTCATGGCCAACCGTGTATCGCCCTTATCAGCCGGATCTACAACCTCGCCCTCGAACACGATGTCCAGGGCATCGAGGCCAACCCCGCCGCCCGCATCCCCAAGCCGGGGAAAGGAAACGCCACGGGACCGCGCCCTCACGAGAAAGGAGATCCGAACGCTCTGGACGGCGTGCGAACAGGCGCAGCACCCACCCCGAGTGGATGACGTAGACCCCGACAACCCGCCGGTGCCCATCGCCCCGCTGATGGCGCTAGGGCTACAGCTCATCCTCGTCACTGGCCAGCGTCCAGGGGAAGTGTTCGGGATGCGCCGAGCCGACCTCGACGAGAAGAAGACGTGGTGGACCATCCCGAAGACGCTCACGAAGAACGCGAACACCCACCGGGTTCCCCTCACGAAGACGGCGAAGACGCTCATCAAGGCCGCCATCGAGGCCGGGCCGAAAGACCCCCCTATGTCTTCGCCGGCGACAAAGGCGCCTCGATTAGCATGCGAGCAAAGAAGGCCGCGGCGCAGCTCGCCGCCTGGCCCGCTCGGCTTCGCCTTTCACCGGCATGATCTGCCCGGACCGTGCCACGGGGATGGCCGAGGCCCGCATCAGCCGGGAGACCATCCGCAAGGTGTTGAACCACGTCGACCGCGGCCCCCGCGCGACCCGGGTCTACGACGTGTACGACGGCGCCAGCGAGAAGCAGACCGCCCTCGAAGCCTGGGAACGTCGACTACTCGGCATCCTCGCGGAGAAGGATGTCGACAACATCATCCCCATGCGGAAGCGGGCGTAGCGCCTGGCCGTCGCTCGGCTTCACCCAGCCGAGGAATCGCGCCACCGTGGCGAGGGAGTATCTTTCTCTTCATCCACCCGTGTGAAAAGATGGACGTTGCCGGGTGTCTTGGGTCTCCGACCTCCTCGAGCTCCACCTCGCCGCGCTGATACGCCTCCAGCACGGCCGAACCCTCGTGACCGTGCCTGAGAAATCAAATCCTGCCCCGCGTTTGATTCTTTTCGGGTCCGGTCGAGTAGACCATCGTCCCAAACGATCGCGCCCCACAGAGGCGCCTACGCGCCGCCTACGTGTTACCGCCGGTAAACACGTAGCTTGCCACTTTGCCGCCGCCACGCTCTGATTTATGTCCCACTTTGGGACGAACTCTTCCGCCCTCAGTCGTGGAGTTCGTCGCGCCCGTCCACCTCGAAGCCGGCCGCAACCAGGCCGTCGACGATGGCGTCGACCAGGCGAGGCTCGACAGCCAGGCCGCCACCCTGCCACGCCCACGCCGGCGCCTCGACGTGCTGGTCGATCCAGTCCTTCGCCGTCGCCGTGAGCGGCGAGACCAAGGCCACCGTCCCGAGCCGGTCGATTCTGACGTCCATGATGATGTCTTTCCCAGTAGTCCAGCCTGGAAGTTCCAGTGCTGATTCCAAACGGCTCCGGCTTGCCTGCACCGTCTTGATGTCGCACCTGATCCACTCGCCGATCCATGAGTCCGACCGCTCGACCCAGCGGGCCGTCTTCAGCGCATGCTGGCCGGCCGAGTGATGCTCCCATCGAGTTCTTCGATTCGGTCGGCCAGGGCGCTGGCCTGATCGGCGGCCGATGCTCAGGACCGCCACCACGCCTTCGCGTGCCTCCATGCCCTCCGCGCCATCGCGGTCGGCGGCATCGCTGTTGGCTTCGGTGAAGCGCAAGGCCGCGACTAACTGCAGCACCGCGCCGTGGATCTTCGCCAGCTCCAGCAACTGCTCGTCGCTGATGGTACGCGACGAGGTCTTCGTGGTCTTCGACATGCTGCCCTCCGGGATGGGGCCGCGCGGTCTGGGGTGATGGTAGGATCGCCGCAGGCCGGCGGCAGTTCGCGCTGCCGTCGTGCTAGGGGCGTCGGCTGGGCCTCATTCCCGGCCGGCGTCCCGCTTATCCTGCCTCTCGTCCCGATTCTGTCAATAATCTAGCTGGCTTCCGGTGTACCAGTACACACCCGTAAAAGAGGGTCTCAGATCCACCGCGTCGTCGTCATCAAGGCGCAGCACCAGCACATCGCCGTGCTGGCCCATCGAGGCCGGCATCCTCTCGACCATCGCGCCCTGCTCCGCAAGCCGCAGGATGGTCCCTCGCACGCGGTCGGACTGCACCCCGCAAGCGCGCACCAGTCGGCGGCGATGTCCTCATGGAACCAGCGGGCCAGCTTGTCAGGCGGAAGGTCGACGACCGCTTGCCGGATAACGGCGTGTGCCAGGCGCACCAGCGGCGAGGGCGACGGCGGCGGATACATCGCATGGAGGATTGTCGGGTCCACGCCCATGTCCACCTCGCAGAAGGTGGAGGCGCCGACGTGCGCCCAACACGTCAGCGCCCCCGATGGCCGGGCCGCAGCGGGGTGGGGGCCCCAGGTGTGAGCGGCCGGGCCAGCTCGATGACGGCGTGCCTGCACATCCGGCAGGGGCCGCCGACTCGTTACACGGCCGGCGTCAGGCCCGCCCGCCGCTCAAGGTCCGCGATGTAACTGTTCAGCGCAACGACGACGCCCTCGATGCGCGTGTCGTTGTTCTGCAGGACGACGGCCTCGATGTCCTCATCGGAGGCGCCTTCCTGCTTCAGCAGCGCCAGCTCGTTCAGCGCCAAGCGCGTGAGATGCGTCGTCAGGTCCTCGATGGTCATGCCGTGCCCCGCTTCACAATCATCGTCCAGGCGGTCCTGCCCTCGCCCGGCACCTCGTCGGTATCCGCCGTCGCCAGCCACAAACCGCCCTGTCTTGTCGTCAGCGAACCCACGGCATACCGCCGCCCAGGTCGTGCAACTCCGCATACTTGACGCCCGGGCCCGCGGGCCGAGCCTCCAGCGCCGCCAGGCGGTCCTCGATGCTCAACAACCGCTTCGAGACGCGCAACGTGCGAAACCCGTTGGCCACCGCCTCGCACACCTCGGCCACCAGGCCGACGCTGGCGGGCGCCTTCTGCATCTTCGCGGACAGCGCCGCCGCGCCCGCACGCGGCACCCAGCGGCCCGGGCCTGCGCCGCAGCCTCGGCCGCGACCGTACCTCGGCCACGAGAAACATGCCCACATCGGCGTCGGTCAGCTCGCGCGGACACTCGCGCAGCCGGCGACACGCCTCCGCAAACGCGCGGTCGTTCCAGTTCGCCGGCAGTGGTGCATGGTCGCTCATAGCCTCTCCCTCTGACGCGAGGAACCGTAGCCGCTACGCCGGCGAGCCGACGCCCGTCACCGTCGAGATTACGACCGCGTGGTCCCGCAGCACGGTCCAGTTCGCGTACCGGCTGATCTTGAACGCCGTCGAGTTGGCGCTGTACATCGACACGACCTGTGTCGGCACCGGGGCATCCGGGGAGCCCGCCGTCGTCGCGTTCGTCGGCGCACTCTCCATTTCCAAACTCGTCTGCTGGGAGAGGTCCACTTCCAGCGCGCCCGCGCTGAAGGCAATCTCCGCGAAGTCGACCAGCGTGAGCTGGAAGGCCGGCGCGCTGGGCGCCACGATGCACGGAATCCCGAGGATGCTCCGCGGTAAATCCGCCTGGCCGACGGGATGGTAGCCGCCGCCACCCATGACCGCGAACAGCGCGAGCGTCTGCGCCCGCCCGACCAGCGCCAGCCCACGCCCGGAGGTCTGAATCCGCAGCAGCATGTCCGCCAGGCTCGGCGCAATCATCGGCGCCCCATACGTAATCGACGCCGGAAAGTCACCGCTAGGGCCCACCGCCGGATCAAGGAACGCCGTGGTCTCGGTGCGCCCCTGGGCGGCCAGCGCCGCATCCCGCAGCACCAGGTCGGCCCCGGGCGCCCGCAGCAGTTCGTCGGACGCGACGTAGATGCTGCCAAGGCGCGTCGGCCGCAGCCGCACGTAGTCGAACCCCCACGAGACGACCGGCGCCGCCGCCTTCCGCAACCCAGCCGCCGCCCGCGCCGCCGTCACTCTGGCGCGGCGTGCCGACGTCGAACGGCAGACGCCGCATGAAGGGCATCGCCGCTTCGAACGCCGACGTGCCCGCGAGCACGGCCGCGGTCGCCGGATCGTAGACGTCGAACACCTGCAAGTCCGACGTGTTCACCGTGGACATGCCCGGCACGGTCGCCTTCGTGATCTGGCGCGTCCAGGGCACGCGGCGATGTGCGGCTGGTCAGGATAGTTTTCGCGCGCAAACTCCGGGCCGTAGCGCAGCCCTTTCAGGTAGCGGCCAAACGCCCGCCCCGGTGGATTCGGGGTCATCGGTCGAGTGAGGATCGGTGTCATCGGTTCTTCTCCTGCCCCCTGACCTTACCGCCGCGGCGAACCAGACGCCAGCGACCGCAAAGGTTTCACAGGCCCAGAAACCCCCGAAAGCACTTTCGACACCTTCCACAGTGTCGAACCGGCCTCGACGCCGACCTGCTCGACGACCAAGCCGGCGACCGGCTGGCCCTCACCTCGACGCAACAGGCGCCCCAGCGCCTTCCCCGACACACCCGCCAGCACCAGACGCAGGCCCGCCGACTCAAGGCGCAGCAGTTCACGCACGAGGAACGGCGCAGACCCGACCGCGCCCGCGGCGACCGGCAGGATGGCGGCCAGGCGCGCCTGGTCGGCCCGCGACAGCCGCGACTCGACGCGGCCGGCCTCGACGAGCTGCCGCACCCGCACCACCTCCGCGAACACGTCGTCAAGCGTCACCATAGCCAATCCGCCTTGACTGTCCGCATGGACTGGAGCTTCCGCAACGCGCGGTCCCGGATCTCGACGTAGGGATTCGTGATCGGATTCGTGATTCTTATTCCACTTTGGGAAAAAATCTTGGTATCTTTACGGAATGTCCTCCGATGAGCATCGGGATCTGATGCCAAATTATGGGCTGCAGTGGAAAGCGATCCGGCTTTCCAAAGAATTGGGCTGTGAAACATACGACCTCTGGGGAGCCCCGGACCAATTTGATGGAAGCGACCGGATGTCCGGGGTGTTCCGATTTAAAACAGGATTGGGGGGTGAAGTCGTGCGTATGATCGGTGCATGGGATTTTCCGGTCAACCGTGTGGGATACGCACTCTATTCCAACGTATTACCAAAGATATTAGCTGTAATGCGCAAAAGGGGACTGCAGGCTACCTCCCAGGAGGCAGGGGGATGATCCCGCGTCTGCACCTGGCTCATCTGCCCACACCGTTGGAAGTACTTCCACGGCTTACAGCGGAGCTCAGTGGACCGAAATTATTTATCAAGCGCGATGACCTGACTGGAATCGCTATGGGTGGGAATAAGGTTCGAAAGTTGGAATACCTGATTGCGGAAGCACAGGCCAATGGCGCCAGGACGCTGATAACGATGGGGGCAGCTCAGTCCAATCACGCCAGGCAAACAGCAGCGCTCGCAGCCAAGCTGGGGTTTCGTTGCGTGCTGGTCCTTTCCAGGGAAGAGCATGAAATTGAGGATGGCAACATCCTCCTGGATCGCATCTACGGGGCAGAGATCATCTGGAGTGAGAGATCTTCAAGGGATGAAACCCTGAAATCGGTTTTCGAGGAAAATTGGAAAATGGGTGAACGCCCGTACCTGATTCCTTTGGGAGGCTCGAACCCTATCGGTACACTCGGATATTACACCGCCTTTGAAGAGTATTTATCGCAAGAAACACAGGTGGATTGGATGGTGGTGGCATCCAGCTCAGGGGGGACCCAGGCGGGATTGGAGTTGGGCAAGCGGATCACCCAGTGGGAAGGAAAAGTCCTCGGAATTAATGTCGGATCCGATGAGAAGGACCTCGGTTTCAAGATCGCTGATCTATGCCAAGAAGCTGCTGAGCGGATTGGAAGCGGTTTGAAATGCAATCCTGCAGAGATAATCGTGAATGATGACTATTGCGGAGCTGGCTATGGTAATCCGACCGGTATCGAGATGGAAGCCATCCGGCTATTTGCGAAACTGGAAGGAATTCTCCTGGATCCGGTTTACACAGGTAGGGCGGCTGCGGGGATGATCGATCTGATCAGGAATGGATTCTTCAAACCGGGGGAAAAGATCCTTATTTGGCATACCGGCGGTGTACCGGCGATCTTCTCGGAAAAATACGCACGGCTTCTTCGGGAATGAATCAAGGTTTCCAGGCTGGGTCAAAGTCCCATCGTTTCAGAGCGGGTAAGATTGATCGTTTCTCCCCCAGCGACGGGAATCATCCAAATATCCCCTTCCGATTCAAAGATCAACCATTTCCCATCGGGAGAATACGACGCGTTTTTCGCCGTTTGCGATATTCCGTTAACCGGTTCAAGTTTAGAACCCGGTGAAGTTATATCCTTTTCAAAAAGAGTGGGGGATTGAGAAATCTTCGTGAATAACACTTTGCTGCCATCCGGAAACCAGGCAGGAAAACGCATGGGGCCTTCTAATTGTGTAGTTAATTGCGTCGGTGACGCCCCATCTGATCCCATCACGAATATTTGCGGATTATTCGTTGGGTACATTTCAAAGGCGATCCTGGTTCCATCCGGAGAAAACTGAGGGTTTTGCTGATTGAGTGTGGTTTCTAACAACCGGGTTGCTTTTCCTTGAATCAAGTCAAGGGTATAAATATGAGTTTTAATAAGGTTGCCTGAGCTATCCCTCAGGGAGGTGAATGCGATCCGGTTTCCATCCGGGGACCAATCGGGATCATAATCCCCGCCAGGCATCGTCTTCAATCCATCAAGTCCGTTGCCATCAGCATCGATCAGGAAGAGGGACGAATTCTTGTGCGGGGACGCATCCCCCTTGCAGGGAGAGACTATCACAATCCGATCCCCAGTTGGTGACCAATCCGGCTGGCAGGCTCCCCCGGGAAGGTTCGTGAGTTGCCGGAGTGAGTTATCCGCAAGGATCATGAGAAAAATCTGTGGAACGCCATCCATAATCGAGGCGAAAGCGATCGCCCCCTGGAGTCCATTCGCTGGTGAAACCGCTATGGTCGGGATTTCAGGACTTGGGCTCATTGACAGGGCGGGAACGGTGATTGTCTTTTCTTCGGTCGGTATGAAACGTGTGGGAAAATCTGTGGGAGGCAAAGGGCTTGTTATGACCGGCAGATTGGTCGCGGCAGGGCGCGCGGGTAAGAGCAGTCTTCGAATGACTGATTCTGCAGAGGCTACCAGGGCGATAAATAAAATCACTACAACAACAATACCGATTACTCGCCCGGGTTTCAACTTTTTGGTTTTTAAATAAGGAACAGGTTCCACAGGGTTCCGAGAAACGGTGGGAGAGAGGCTGGAGAGGTCTTCGGTTTTTTCTGAGGGTGGCAGGATGGCGAATAACGCATCCATAAAATCAGCTGCGGTTTGGAAACGCTTCTCTGGTTCAATGGATAGTGCTTTATCAATAATATCAGCCAGCCTAGAGTTCAAAGCAGGTCTGTGATGTTCAATTGGCGTAAGGCGGCTGCTTCCCATCGCGCGGGAGATGCCGTCTTCGGGGATTTTTCCCGTCAGCGCAGCGTAAAGAGTGGCACCCAGGGAATAGATATCGGAGCGTGGGTCGGTACCGCCACCATATTGTTCCGGAGGAGCGTATCCCGGAGTGAGCGATTGCGCCCCGGTTGTAGTGGCTCCGCTGCCCTGTACGATCTTAACCAGCCCAAAATCTACGAGATAGATCTCGCCTTCCGGATTGATCTTAATATTTCCGGGTTTGATATCGCGGTGAAGAATGGGCGGCTGGTGGGTATGAAGATAGTTGAGTGCCCCGCAGATGATCACGCCTACACGGATCACCAGGTCCTCAGGGAGAGGTCCAAGGCGTTTGATCATCTCGCGAAGGTCTTCGCCGGCGATAAAATCCATCACCAGGTATTGTGAGCCGGATTCGGAGACGAAGTGATCGGTGACCCGTGGGGAGATTGGGGTGGACGAGCCCTGCAAGGACAGTTCCCTCACGGCGGAACTGGCGGGCGTAACTCTCCGTGCCGCCCATGTTTTCCTTGACCGCAACTGGGATATCAAGACTGAGATCCCGGGCAAGGTATACCGCGCCCATCCCGCCCTGCGCGATGATGCTTTCAATTCGATATCTATTGTGAATTAATTCACCCGGTTGCAGTGTCATGTAATTCCTCAGAAGGAATTCTACAATCGTTAGTGTCATTCTGCAATCCGGCTGCATCAAGCCTGCATGCTATAATCATTCTTGGAAAAAAACATGAATCTGGATATCCATTCAGCTGCGGTTACAGCTTTCTGGTTGGTGGTGATCGCGGTTGTGCTGAGTTTTTTTATCGGGTACAACCGAATCCGCGAAGGGAATAAACTTTTTTATTACAAGAAAAGAAAAGATCTTATTTCCGGAGGGTGGAAATGGATCGGCGCCGCAATCATCTTCGTTGCGTTTGCAGGGATGATCAAATACTTTGCCGAGCCAGTGGCTTACCATTATTTCCCCCCATCCCCAACAGTGACGCTTACCCCCACCATCACATTGACTCCCACCATCTCCCTGACACCGACAATCACACTGACCCCTACGATCACGGAAACGCCTTCGATCACTCCCAATCCCACCCTGCCGGCTGAGATCATAGCCCAATTTTCTGCGACTGAGGATGTAAATCCGAATGCAGTTTTCAGCCCGGTTGGTATTTCTGCTGCCATCGATGCTGATTTTCAACCCATCCGGCCGTCTGCGAATTTCAAGAACCCGGTCAAAGGATTATTTGGGACCTTCAGTTATGACAAAATGGTCCCGAGTTCGCAATGGTCCGCGGTTTGGGTCAGGATGGAAGATGGCGTGATCGTATGCTCAGAGACAAAACCCTGGGATGGAAATACGGGCGGCTACGGTTATACAGAATGCCAGCCAATCGTGTCTCCCTGGATGCCAGGGGATTACCAGGTGCAAATATTTGTGGGGACCGAGTGGGCAACCTCCGGATATTTCACCATGACCGGCCAGCCACCCACGTTCACTCCAACGCGGACGCCGACCCTGACCCGTACGGTCACTCCCACACCAAGCAATTCCGCAACAATAAAACCAACTTCGACGAAATAACTCCTCAAGTCACTCCATATCTTGCTGGCTCAGACAAGTGGCGATTCGGCAGCCTAGCCGTACATTCGATTTGAGAAGATCTACGTTTACCTTCAGGCTTTCACCCGCGGTGAGTTCACTCACTCTGCGAAGAAGAAACGGTGTGAGGGCTGCACCATGAACATCCTGATCATCGGATTCCCGCACCGCCTGCTGAATTGCTCTTTCCAACTCATCCGCAGCCACCGCAGCATGCGATGGAGGAGGGTTCACCACAAGAAGCGCTGCATCCATTTTCAAATTCGTGTGGACTGCGAATAATTCAGCGAGTTCCCTGGCTGATTCCACCCGGTGATCGATGGGCAAGCCGCTTGAGGCGGAATAGAATGCCGGGAATTCATCAGTCTGAAAACCAATCACGGGGACCCCCATGGTTTCCAGGGTTTCACGAGTGGCTGGCAAATCCAGAATGGCTTTCGCGCCTGAACATACTACGATTATCGGCGTACGGGCAAGCTCGGGCAGGTCGGCGGACATATCGAAGGTTGAATCCCGATGAACACCACCGATGCCACCGGTGGCGAATACCTTGATCCCAGCGGAATGGGCGGCATAGAGGGTAGCGGCAACTGTTGTTCCCCCGGAATAGCGGGAAGAACAGGCGATGGAGAGATCGCGGCGGGATATTTTGCGAAGGCCATCATCAAATGCAAGGCGGCGTAATTCATCTTCGTTCATCCCAATATGGATTTCTCCATTGATCAGCCCGATCGTAGCCGGGGTGACCTTTAAGGACCGGGCAATCGATTCCAGATCTTTGGCGAGTTCCAGGTTATGGGGGCGGGGCAAGCCGTGGGTGATCACAGCGGATTCCAATGCCAGGACCGGGCTGCGATCCTGCAAGGCTTGGTTGACTTCAGGTTTTATTTTGAAATATTGTTTGTAGGAGTCCATGGATTGGATTTTAACATTATTCGAGCAAGGTCTTTTTAAAAAGGGTATGTTAGAATTCCGAGCGAAATGGCTTTGAGTGAAGATTCCAAATTCTACCTGGAGGTTCTGAAACCCTGGGAGTTGCTGATCAACCTGGTTTTCTATTTTCTAGGAGCAGGGTTGGCAATCTACCTGGGAAATGAAGTGACCTGGCGATTTTTCTGGGTGGGTTTTATATTAATGGTGGCAATCCTAATCGGTGGGTCCGCATTGGCTGGGTGTTATCATCAGATCGCGATGGGTCATTCATTCAAGAAAACCGTTAGCAACACTCTCCCAGGGACAACCCAGACGGCGGGGAGGAAAAGGCTGATCAATTGCCTACTGCTGGTTGTAACTAGCCTTGGTATCGCAATCATCCTGATCATTCAATTTATTCTGACCGCTGATATACCGCAAACAGCTGTATTATTCCTGGTCCTCGCAATCATTCTTTTCATGATTTACAGTATTCCCCCATTTCGTCTGGCAGAGAGAGGCTTTGGAGAATTTATCTGGGCGGTAGAAGGCGCATTTCTATTTCCAATCATGGGATTTCTCTTCCAACTTGGAGAATTAAACAAGGTGCTGATTTTCATCTGTGTCCCTCTTTCGTTGTTCTACCTGGTGATGGAATTAACCCGTTCTCTGCGGCCTTTCTCGCTCGATCCAAGCCGGTACCTGCGGAATACCCTGGTAGGAAGGATCGGACCGGAGCAGGGATTAAAGGTCATCATTAGCCTGATCCTTGCGGCATATATCGTTGCAGGGATCGAGGGCATTTTTGGATTATCCTGGTCGGTTCTGTGGAGAATACTGATGACCCTGCCGATCGGTATTTTTTTGATTTGGCACTTACAACGCATCAGGGAAGGAACCAAACCGAACTGGCTGGTATTGGAAATTACCTCAATCGCTCTGGCGATTTTTCCCGCGTATTTCATTTCTTTATTGTTTTGGGCAGGGTAAGATGGGGGAATTCCTCAAGCTGGTAAAACCTGCCGATGGGCTGAAATTGTTTCTCGAACAAATTCAAGTTGTGCACCTGGATACGGAAATTCTTCCCACACTGATGGCTGACGGGAGGGTGAGCGTCGAATCAATAGTCTCACCGGAACCATCCCCAGCGTTCAATCGCAGCACGGTGGATGGTTTCGCTGTGCATGCCGCGGATTCATTCGGTGCCAGCGAGGGAGTCCCCTCATTCTTTAAAATTGTAGGGGAAGTGAGGATGGGAGAACGGGCGGAAACGGCTGTCGGGCGAGGCGAGGCTTTACTGATCCATACCGGTGGAATGCTCCCGGAAGAGTGCGATGCTGTGATCATGATCGAACAAACGCAGAACACCCGCGCGAATGAGATGGAAGTGTCGAAACCGGTCAGTCCGGGTGAAAACATAATCCTCGCGGGTGAAGATTTAAAAACCGGTGAGAGAATCCTCGAGTCTGGAACGTTGATCCGGGATGTGGAAATTGGATGTATGCTGGCAGTCGGTGTACAAACGGTCAGAGTTTATCGTATGCCGGTGGTGGGCATCCTATCAAGCGGGGATGAGCTTGTTGATCCTACATGCGTACCGAAACCAGGGCAAATTCGGGATATTAATTCGTCCATTCTTTCAGCTTTAATCAGAAAGCAGGGTGGAAAAGTCAAGGTTTACGAACTGATGCCTGATGATCCAGAAAAAATGCGGGTAATCACTGGTAAAGCTTTTTCCGAATGCGACGCCCTGGTGATCACCGCTGGTTCTTCAGCAAGTACACGGGATTTCACTGCCCAGATCATCCAGGAGCTTGGCAATCCCGGGGTGATCGTGCACGGGGTTAATATCAAGCCGGGAAAACCAACGATTCTGGCTGTATGTGCCGGGAAACCGGTCATTGGACTGCCGGGGAACCCGGTGAGCGCTTTTGTGATCGCGAATTTGTTCGTTCTGCCAATGCTTCGAAAAATCTCTGGACAGAAGAATGCCAGGCTGGAATTTCGAGGTATCGCCAAATTAAAAGTGAACTTATCTTCTATCGCCGGCCGCGAAGACTATTGGCCTGTGCGACTTGAAAAGGTGGGTAAAGAGTGGATAGCTGATCCAATTTTCTATAAAAGCAACCTGATTTATTCTTTGGTTAAGGCGGACGGTCTGGCAATTATCCCGGCAGACGCGAACGGTTTCCAGGCCGGTTCGGAAGTTGAAATCATACCCTTGAGATGAATTTATATGAATATTTACCTGCATGATATTCCCTTTGAAAAAGCAGTCTCAGTATTCCGCGAAAGAATTGAAGACTCGGGTTGGGGATCTCCTCCAGAAACCGAAACGATCCCGGTTGATGAGCTCGCCGCTGGAAGGACCCTGGCTGAATCCTGTTGGGCGAAGATCTCATCCCCTCATTACCACGCTTCCGCCATGGATGGTTTTATCGTGACCGCGGTATCTGTTAAATCCGCATCGCCATCACAGCCGGTTGAGCTTTTATACAATGACCAGGCAATTTATGTTGATACTGGCGACCCGATCCCGGATTGGGCAGATGCTGTGATCCCGATCGAGGAGGTGGAACCGCTCGGGATAATGGATAATCCCGCCGAGGATCCCCGAAAACCAGTCAAGATTCGAGTGCGTTCTTCGGTAGCTCCATGGTCCCATATCCGTCCTATGGGCGAGGATATGGTGGCAACACAGCTTGTTCTGGCTAAAGGACAAATTCTTACTCCCTACGATCTAGGCGCATTGGCTGCGAGCGGAAATCCGCAAGTCACGGTGGTGCGAAAGCCAAGAGTGGGCATACTGCCGACAGGATCAGAGTTGGTTATGCCTTCAAGCCAGGTTGGCAAGGGTGAGATCATTGAATTCAATTCCATTGTTCTCGCTTCACAGATCAACCAATGGGGTGGGGAAGCTCATCGTTACCCGATCACCCCGGATGACATGGAGAACTTATGCCAGGTTGTCCAATTGATGGCGGATGAAAACGACCTTGTGCTGATCAATGCCGGTTCATCTGCCGGGGCGGAGGATTTTTCCAGCCGGGTGATCGATAAGCTTGGGACCGTGCTGGTGCATGGAATTGCCATCCGCCCGGGGCACCCGGTGATCCTTGGGATGGTCCGCCGGTCACAACAGACAGAAAGTGAAGCCTTAAAAGAGATTCCGATCGTGGGTGTTCCCGGATACCCCGTTTCGGCGGCTCTGACAGGAGAATTGATCATAGAGCCCTTGATCGCTCGATGGCTGGGTAGAAATGCAAAGGTAGCGGAAGAAATTGAAGCGGTATTGACCCGGAAGGTCACATCCCCCGCAGGAGATGATGATTTCATTCGTGTTGTGGCAGGCAGGGTGGGCGAGAAGATATTAGCCGCGCCATTACCACGTGGAGCGGGAGTCATATCCTCACTTTCCAGGGCAGATGGATTGCTGAAGATACCCGCGGGAATTCAAGGTCTTGAAGCTGGTGTAACTGTCCGGGTAAACCTTTTTCGTCCGCGGAACGAACTGGAAAGAACGATCTTCATGATCGGATCTCATGATATGACCCTGGATCTGCTGGCACAGGCTTTGAACTCGCATCAGAGGAGACTTGTTTCGACCAATGTTGGAAGCTTGGGGGGAATGGTTGCCTTGCGCAGAGGAGAAGCGCACCTGGCGGGTTCGCACCTTCTGGATCCGGATACCGGCGATTTCAATGTCCGTTATCTTCAGGAATACCTCCCCGGGATCAAGGTCCAATTGATCATCTGGGCTGGACGTTCCCAGGGATTGCTGGTTCGCCGGGGTAATCCAAAAAAGATCTTCGGTCTGGAAGATCTATCAAGAGAGGATGTTTTTTTTATGAACCGCCAAAGGGGTTCCGGAACGCGGGTACTCCTGGATTATCACTTGAATAAAATGAGAATTGAAAACGAATCCATTAGAGGTTATTCCCAGGAGGAATATACCCACCTGGGAGTGGCTGTGGCAGTCCAATCCGATCGTGCGGATTGCGGATTGGGGGTGGCTGCGGCCGCAACTGCATTGGATCTTGAATTCATTCCGCTATTTACTGAACGCTATGATTTAATCATCCCCCTGGAATACGCGGAAGGAAATCTTCTTGCCCCTGTTTTTGAATTGATGAGTGATAAGATGTTTGTACAATCCATTGCCAGGATGCCTGGATATGATGTATCCTCAATGGGAACAATGATTGGTGTCTTTGGTTAGAACGTAAGGAGGTATGAACCATGGCAATAAAAGCGAAGCAGAAAGCACCAGATTTTGAGTTAATGGATGAAAACGAGGTTAAACGAAAACTCACCGATTTTCTTGGCAAGGCAGTGGTGCTCTATTTTTATCCGAAAGATGACACACCCGGATGCACGACCGAAGCATGCAGCTTTCGTGATGATTATTCCGATTTTGTGAAAAACAAGATCGTCGTTCTTGGGGTCAGTCCGGATACACCGAAATCACATCAGAAATTCAAAGCAAAATACAATCTCCCGTTTCCGCTGCTCGCAGATACCGACCACAAGGTATGCGAATTGTACGGGGTATGGGGGCTAAAAAAGATGATGGGGAAGGAGTATGATGGCGTTTTTCGAACCACCTTCGTGATCGATGCGGCAGGAGTCGTCAATCGGGTATTTGAAAACGTGAAACCCTCTGAACACTCAAAGGAAGTTCTCACCGCGGTGATGAATTCTTGAAAACGGAAAATTAATTAATAAACCCCGGAATATTTGATTCCGGGGTTTATTTTAAAAATTGGTCCCCTACTTCATTTTAAGTACAACTTTCCCGGTTGACCAAAGCTGTTCCAACTGGTAATAATCCCGCTGATCTGGAGAGAAGAGGTGAACGATTACATCGCCCAGATCCACCAGGACCCACCCGTCCTCAGGGCGTCCTTCCACTCGGCTGTTGAGCCCAAACCCTTTTTTGGCAGTTTCCAGAACAATATTCGCAAGGCTTTGTAGCATCCGGTCGCTGGTACCGTTGCATAGAATGAAAAAATCTGAAAATGAAGATACCTGGCTTATATCCAAAATGGTGATTTCCTCGCCCTTTTTTTCTTCCAAAGCGGTGGCAATCCCATTCGCGATTTGTAAATTGTTCAGACTTCACCTCTGATCAAGAATTGGACTGATTTTATCATATTAGGAAATTAATGGTTGAAACGGCTTGTATAGAGAGGTATGTATTCTGCACCACCGGGATTGAGGATGCTCCGAAATAGGGTAACAGACTGGATCAAGATTGGTGAAAAGGCAGGGAGAGGTGTGGATAGGATGCAATTAGCCAATCTGGCTTGCTCGGGCTTGGTGATTTCCGGTTTCACCCGACCCAGTGTTAGATGGGGAGTGAATGCCTTTTCTTCTGCAGGATACCCGATTTTCCGGGCACCCCCCTCGATCAACCGGGCAAGGCGGATTAACTCCCCGGATTCTGATAGGCCAATCCAAACCACACGCGGATTATTAACTGTTGGGAATGCTCCCAGGTGGGTAAGTCTTGTGCTGAAGGATTGGGATTGGTTTGAAGAATTTCGGAGCATTTGCTGTAATGAGGACAATTCCCAGGTATTCACATCCCCCAGGAATTTCAGGGTCAGGTGAAGATTATTCACCGGGCTCCATTTGATCTTTCCTGGAGCGTTGATTTTCAAGCTCGCTATGATATCTCCTAGTTGCGCCTGGACACTCGGATCCAGTTCAACTGCGATGAAAGCACGTATAGTCTCATCCATCGGCACAGTATAATGATGCCCAAAAATGATGTCAAGTACAGCCGTAATCTCTGAAGAAAGATTTAATTCCGAATACGATCGCGATGTGAGCATTTACGTTCACATCCCGTTCTGTGAGCGACGTTGTCTTTACTGTGACTTCGTGACCGAAGCAGGAAAGAAGCACCTGATCCCTGCATATCTGGCAGCTCTTTCACAAGAGTTGAATGCAGTTTCTGTAGGATTTCCCCCTACTTCAGAAGTTCACACGATCTACTTTGGCGGTGGTACTCCCTCTTTGCTCCCGATCAATGGGTTGCAGAACCTATTGCGGAATATATACGACCTATTTCCGGTAAAGAAGGAAGCGGAAATAACACTGGAGATGAACCCTGGTACCATTACTGAGGATTATGTGAAAGGATTGCAGGAGAGCGGGGTGAACCGGTTAAGCATCGGATTGCAATCGGCGGTAGATGCAGAATTGAAAACCCTCGGCCGCATCCATGATTACGGACAATTTTTGGATTCGTTTCTGTCGGCAAGAAATGCGGGATTCGAGAATATAAGTGTCGACCTGATCTATGGTATTCCTGGTCAAAACATATCAAGTTGGGATGAATCCCTGAAAAAAGTCCTCGAGTTAGCCCCTGCTCATTTATCTTTATACAGTTTGACCATTGAAAAGGATTCTCCTTTTGGCCAAATGGTCGAAAAAGGAATCCTGGAAGAACCGGACGGAGATACCCTGGCGGACATGTACGATTTCGCGTCCGAGAAACTGGAAGCCAGTGGGTTCCTCCAATACGAGATCTCCAACTGGGCTAAGGAGAATCCGGATGGATCGCTAAAATCATCCAGACACAATCTACAATACTGGCGAAATTTGCCATACCTCGGTTTTGGCACCGGTGCGCACGGCAGCATGGCAGGTATGCGAACGGAAAACACAACGAATATTGAAGATTATATTCAACGATCCAACGATCATCAAAAAAAGGATTACCCGGGCAGCATTGCCACTATTGAATGGCAGTCAATTGATAAATTCGAGCAAATGCAGGAAACAATGATGCTCGGATTGAGGCTTACCCGCGAAGGTGTTAGTGCCCGGGAGTTTTTCACTCGATTCGGAGTGGAACTTCGATCAATATTCGGAAAACAAGTCGAGAAACTTATCTCTGACGGGCTATTAGAAATCCAATCCGATGAGCGGGAAACAATTCGGCTGACCAGAAAAGGCCGGCTGCTTGGGAACCTGGTATTTATGAATTTTGTGGGGAATTGAAGCTTATATCACGACAACGTGGGTGCCATTGCCAACCTGTTCGATCTTATCCCCGATCGCGCGCGGCATGGTCCATCGGAAGATCCAATTGGCTTCCTCGACTTTCATGTTGATACACCCGTGGCTCATCGGAACGCCGTAATTATCGTGCCAATAGGTTCCGTGAAAGGCGATGCCGTTGGGTGCGAAAAAGGTGGACCAGGGAACCCCAGGCAACTCATAGGCTTCCAGATCCGAGGTCAATTTACCATCGCCCATATGCTTTGATGGCATCTTGGAATATACATGGAAATCGCCAGGGGGGGTGTTCGTGGAAACCGTACCTGGAGCGGGAGAATAATCGGGTAGACCTGAGGAAATTTTGGTTTGAAGCACGATCTCATCCCCACGATAAGCTGTGAGTATTTGAGTAGCCAGGATCACCTCGATCCGTTTTTGCGCATCCGGAAAATCGGAGTCGATGGGCGTGAACAATTGATAGGGAACCTGGCGAAGATGTTCTGCCCTAACGTAGTAGCGGATGTTATCGAGGAGTTCATCGTGGATGCGGTACCAGACCTCACCATCCGGTCCCTCCGCCTTGCCATCCACCCAATGCAGGGAGCGGTAATACAAGCGGTATAAAGGTTCCCAATACTTTTTTCCCTTTAACCACATCACCTGGGTGTAGGGAACAGTCACTTCTGCCAGGATTCCACTTTCAGGAATGGAATCCATGACCGGGTTGAGGATCGTCGCCACTTTCTGAAGGTGGGCGGCGTGCATATATCCCCCCCAGACTCGGTACCAGTGGGGATTGTATTCGGGTCCGTATTCAGAATTGACTTCGTAATAATAGTTAACCAGGTCGTCGCGGTAATGCTGATATTGGATTCGGCTTTCATCGCTGGGTTGGCTATAAACACTGATGGAATCGTTCGCCACCCGGATGACTTGATTGGATGGAGACTGCGTACCTGCACGGGAAAGCGGAAAAACCCCCGCGCTTGCGGCGAGGGAAGCAGAAAACTTCAGAAAGTCCCGGCGATTCAAACTTGTCTGCATGAAGAAAATTATAACAACGAATTGGATGAAAAAGGTAATAATTGCATTAAGGATTAGAATATATGTACTATAAATGAAATTAACTTTACTTCGATATCGCTTTCCTCTATAATCTTAGTAATCGCTTGATGAGGAGAATATTATGGATAATCCAATGGTAATGGGAATCGATGTCAGTCGTTGGCAGCAAAAGGTGGATTGGCAGCTGCTTAAATCCAAAGGGGTTGAATTTGCGATTATCAAAGCCACACAGGGCGATTACCTTGCAGACCCGATGCTGAAACAGCACTATAAGAATGCTACGAACGCCGGCATGCTGGTGGGGGCGTATCATTGGTGCGATCCCATGTCCAAGGATGACCTTCAAGCGAAATACTTTTTACAAACGATCAAAGACCTGGATCTGTGCTTCATCGTTGCAGATGTAGAGCAGCATTGGACGGATTGGAGTGAGTGGAGGAACAAGAAAATCACCAAGATCATTCCTGCCCAACGGGTGAGCGATAACGCAAAAAAGGTGGTGGAATATTGGAGCGGCAAGGTGAAAGCCCCGATCATTATTTATACGCGCGCTACTTTTATCGATTATTACGCTGCACAGGCTTCCGCCTGGCTTCCAAAATATCACCTCTGGCTGGCACATTATACCCATCTGGTAAAGAAAGAAGGTTCCAAAGCTGCCTATACCTGGGAAAAGTTCAACTTGGAAGTTCCTGGCAGTGGTGCACCAAAAATGCCGCGCAACTGCTCAAAATGGGTATTTTGGCAATTCACGGGAGGCAAATACATACTGCCAGGTGTTGATTCTTCAATTGATCTTAATTTATTCAACGGTGATTTGGCAGCTTTGTACAAATTTGCCGGGAGGAAATTACCAGCCCCTGAGACCGGGGATGTTGTGGAGCCTGTACCCTTGACCCTGGAGCAAAGGATCGATCGCTTGGAGAAATTGGCGAAAGAGAAGGGGTGGAAACTGGAATGATCGCTGGTGAAAACCAGGTTAAAGATAACTCAAGAGCTCATTGAGATCTGTGCTACGAAAGAAATCGCGAAATGCCCTGGATTCCTGGTAAACCTGGATGAGGGCATTTTCAATTTCCTTCGATCGGGGGGGATCCTCCGGTTGGCCGGTGGTGCTCAGGAGGTTTATATCCTGACCATTGAATTGGATTTCAATAACCCGCCGCGCGGCCAGAAAATCAATCCCAAGTTGGACGAAAATCTCCGTCTGGGCGCATTGTATGGCAAGATCAATGATGGTTGTTTGGCCTCCTTTGTTCTTTATCACATATTTTATTAATCCCGCCAGACGGGTCATCACCTCTGATAAGGAATCTTCAACCGGCGCAACATCAAAAACAAGGATCTTTCCGGGTTTGAGCGTGGTTATCAACCTGGATAAAATTTCCCAATCCGGCGGTGGTGTGGCAATGACCAATTCTTCCACCTTCGTGATTGACATTCGATCAATCCCTGCTGGAATTCGAGGAATCAGAGGACCTTCTCTGAACACTGCCACACCTGGTTTTATCGCCATGTCGCTGATCTCAGCCAGGGAAATGTTGATCCGCCGCCTATCCACCACTTCCAATGTGGGTTTCGAGACAAGGCGGAGTGGAAGGCGTTCCTCTTGTCGATAACCAATCCATTCACAAGTCAACTGGGGTTTGCCCCGAAAGTTTCCTTTCTTGAGGGTATAAGCCAGGTCAAACATCCCACCTGGGTAGTCCATTCCTTTGGATTGCCAGTGCAGAACTTCGCAAATCGCGCCGGTTTCATCGCGGGCTGTTAGTTTGGAATGCTCATGGTTTTTGCCAAGGGATTTTACGTCCAGAATTTCAGCATTTCTAGCAGCAAAAAGGATTTCGGGATTTCCCTCACCGAATGGGGCAAGCCGATCGATCTGATCCGCAAGATCAGGAACAATCTGTGCAAATCCAAGGTACGCCTCGATCTCTAGAGGAGAAATAACCAGACCTTCAGGATGTTTGGAAATTATCTCCTGGTTGATGCGAGTTTGAAATTGGGGTAAGTCCTCCACATGCAAGGATAATCCGGCTGCCCTGGGATGCCCGCCAAAACCAAGCAGCAGATCACTACAATGAGTGATAGCCTGGATGATATCCACGTCGGCAGCTGACCGAGCCGAACCGCGGGCAATGCCATCCTCCCCGGTTCGGAATACAAAAACCGGACGCTGGTACAAGCTGGCAAGATGCCCGGCAACCAGTCCAAGGACGCCACCCGGCCAAGCGGGGTGGGAAAGCACGATCGCTGGACCCTCGAGGAGATGCGGATTTTTATCCAGCATGTGTAGCGCGGCAGACTCGACATTTTGAAGCAGGATGCGACGCAGACCGTTCAAACCCTCAACTTGGAGAGCGAACGTATTCACAAACTGCGCATTTTCTGAGAGCAGAAATTCCACTACCGGATTCGCGTCGGAGAGGCGGCCCACAGCGTTGAGCCTGGGGGCGAGGAGGAAATTTACATGGTCTTCATTCAAGGCGGAAGGATCGCAATTAGCGTTTTCCAATAAAATGCGTATAGCCAACCTCTGAGAAGCCCGAAGCTGCTCCAACCCGGACTTCACCAGGAAGCGATTCTCCCCCCATAATCCCGCGACATCTGCGAGAGTACCCAATGCGGCTAGATCAAGTAATTGATTTGAAGAAAATGAAATTCCACTCCCGGATAACAACGCTCTTGCCAGTTGATAAGCAGTCCCTGCGCCGCAGATCGGGGTGAAAGTATCCGAATCAGGGAGAAAATGCGGGTTGATCAATGCAAGGGCGAATGGCAGCACATCCGGAGGCGTGTGGTGGTCGGTAACGATCAGATCAACACCTGCCTGTTGGCAATACGCTGCGGCATCCAGTTCGGAGACCCCGGTATCACAGGTGACCAACAGTCTGATTCCTTTTGAGAGGAAATCCTCCAGGTGCGGAAGGGAAATACCATGAGATTCCGGTCCCCGTACTGGAAGGTGGTAATCCACCTGCGCTCCGAGCTCGCGAAGTGATTGCACGAGGATGGCAGTGGATGTTTGACCGTCAACATCGAAATCCCCCCAAATCCCGATCTTTTCTTCCGACTTAATGGCATTTTGGATACGCTTCACGGCTTCCTGCATGCCAGGCAAACGAAAGGGTTGATCGTCTCCCCCGTCGTTTGGCTGTAGAAATTCCCTGGCTTCAGAGCGATTATTAATTCCACGGCGGTACAACGCACCAGCAATCAACGCATTGCCGCCAACCACATCGAGGATATCCGTTGGGATATCAATGGGAATGGGTTCCAACCAGGGAGCATGGTTGCGTATCAAAATGGGATCTCTCCGGCATCCAAAAATGAAAGGGTGGAAAGATCATCCTCCGTTTCCACCTGGTCTAGATCCATCCAATTCCCGGTTTCCAAGCCGCGATCGCAGTATGAACGATAAACACAAAATCGACACAATTTCTCGTTGGTTGTTTTTTCGAATTTATCACCATCCGATGAAGCGATGGATGCGATGAGGGAGGACAAGTAACTTCGGTCATTCTCCAGTTGGATTTGGTCATAATCAAATCGCTCCTCTTCGGCTGGAAAATTGGTAAACCAATAAGTCATGGATAGGTGATCAGGTTGGAGATTAAATCCAGGCAGCAGTTTCTCCAAAGAATTACATAGAACGAAGGGATACAAGCGGGTTTGCATTCTATTTGGAAGGGTAGAACGCAGCGGTTTTCTCCTGGAGGTTTTCCAATCCAGGATTTCTATATCTTCATTATTTGACACAGCAATCAGATCGAATTTGGCTACGATCCTGAACCCCTGCAGCGAAGTGGTGAGTGTTGTCTCAGGAAAACAGGCTCGAAAATCACTCAATTTAGGCGTGTTTACGAAATTCTGCAGCCAGATCTGTAATTCCGGGTCACCGCTTTGATCCTTCAGGACTTCAGGATCAATTCCGAGGAAAAGCTGGTGAATGATCCGGTGGAACCTTGATCCAAGCTCGATCTGTCTTTCCAACTCCAGGACGGGTTCGCTCTGGATGGCAGGCCAGGCAAGTTCTTGGATGTATTTTAGATAGAACCTGCGCGGACAATCGACAAAGTCCTGGAGATTATGCTGGGAGAAGGAAAAATTAGGTGATAGGAGCATCGCGTTCCTCCCAAGCGGATCGAATGGCTTCGAATGGTATGGCTTGTTTGGCATCACCCCTTCTTCCCGTGTTCCAGGTGATGCAAAGTTCTTGGCGGGCGCGGGTGATCCCGACGAAGAACAAGCGCAGGCGTTCTGAAGAATACTCAATCCTGGACTCAGCGGAGGCGAAGCCCTCAGGCATGAACATACCGGCAGAATCCCCTTTGATCAAGGCGGTGATCTTTGAGATCGTCTCCGCTTCCAGGTTGAGATGATCGCGGATGAACCACTTTTCGCTGATATATGAGTCATAGGGTTGCGCGAAGGGAAAATCGTAATTGTTCACCGATAGCAGGTAAACCCGGTCCCATTCCAAGCCTTTGGCTTTATGGATGGTTGTGATCACCACTTCTCCCTTATGTCTGGCTGGATCAAAGCCGGTGTCGTCTTCCTCAAAACCAAGGAATTTTCGTTGATTTGAGGCGATTTTAGTCAGCTCAATGGCAAAATCAGGAAGCTGCCAGGATGGTTCCTGTGCTGCAGAGCGCTCGAGAGAAAGGGCCAGTTTATGTGTCAAAGCCAAGTCACCAGGGGTGGTGAAAAGATCCTGTCCAATGATCAACAGCAATTGGTCGATCGGTAGCGAAGAGGCAAGCTGCCAGTGGTTAATCCTCTCCCGAAAAGAGGCCAGGATACCCAGCGTTTCTTCATCCAACCCGGTGGAGGTCAGCCAATCCTTCCCGGGGTATGGATGCAGAAAATCTTCACACCGGCTGCATTTTTTGAGCAAGTTCACCAGCTCCAGTGAGTGGGAATCGGGATCTTTATTCTCCTCGCTAAAAGAAGAGTTTTTTTCGAGTACTTCGGCGAGCCTGCCAGGTTGGTTGGGTTCTGCCAGGCAGCGCAGGACAGAAGCGAGCATATCAGCAACGGTGCGGGTGGCGGTGCTGCTCCTCAGCATTTCAAATTTTGGGATTTGTGCCGCTTGCAGCCTATCGGCGAGTTCTTCCCCACGGTCGTTGCGCGGCACTAAAACCGCACAGGTGCATTCCCCGTGCTCAGGCAGCCAATTCTTAATGGAGCGGACAATGACATTTAGCTCCTCATCGGGGGAATATCCCTCTTTTTTCAAATAGATACCGGATGGTGTATCTTCCGGGTTGGGCTGGGGATCCCCGGCTGGAACAGGGAAGATCAATGGGAAATCCAGGGATTCCCTCAATTTTTTATCGGGCAGGTTTTTCGTCCAGCGGACCAGCTCATTTGCGAGGAAGATGATACTCCGGGAGGACCTGCCAGAATGACTGAGATCCCTTCGGACTACTTCAGGGGAGGCTAGGAAACGGCGCAAATAAAATGGGCTCGCGGTGGTGAACGTTTCAAATATGGCCTGGTTAGGATCGCCCACTCGTACCCAGTTTCCGTTCGACCCGCAAAGAAGATTTAGAATTTCCTCCTGTAGGCGGCTTGAATCCTGGGCTTCATCCTCCAGGATATACGGCCATTTCCTTCGCAATCTCAGCAGGTATTCCGGGTCAAGTGTGAGTGTTTTGAGAGCGAGAGATATCAGATCGTCGAAATCGACCGAAGATCGCAGGCAAAGTGCCCTTTGATATTCATGAAAAACATCCCGGACAAGAAAAACGAGCGGGTCATCCAGTCCAGAGGAAGCGATCAATTCACCGAGCTGCTGGGGGGAGACCTGAAGATCCTTGGCGATCCGTATGGCATTGGCGCAGAGCTGTTCTGCTGTTTCGACCCAGCGTTTTTGCACCTCATATTTTTCCAGGTCATTAACGTCCTGGATGTAGACTTTCAAGATTTCCTTATGCGCGGGCAGCATGTTACTGACGATCGATCGGATGATGACACTCGATTCCCGCTCTTCCAGGATCGAAAACTGGTCGGATAGACCCACCAGGTCAGGCCGCTCCCGCACGATATCATGAGCAAGCCCATGAAGGGTGCGAACCCGGTAACCAAAATTCGGCAGCAAACCTTTTTCTTTAATGAATGAAGCGATTCTTGCGGAGAAGTTCTGAACCGCCGAATTGACCAGCGTGACGATCAGCACTTCCTGGTCTTCCTCCATGCGCGGGTCAGCGACAAGCTGGGCAGCAAGGCAGGAAAGGGTGTGTGTTTTACCACTCCCCGGGACAGCGGAAATACCCATCCTGCCACCTTTATATGCAAGCACTTCCACCTGACCGGGTCGCGGTTTAAACATGACTCGAATCCTGCGAGGGAAGACGTTTTAGTAACTTGTTTAGCGAGTGGAGCAACCGTCCTTTTTCTTCCATCCCGTTTTCATTCAATCCAGTATTGCAGAAGAACACCTTTCCGGTGCAGCGTTCTAAAAGTCCCTGTACCAACCTTGCCATTGTGTCCTGGTTGGCAGTATATTCGTCAGCATCGGTCCATTTTCGCCCCTGCGTCCATCTGCGGCTGAGAACGTAAGGTTGGGTGAGGGGCTGGAAAAGGCGCTCCCACCAGCCGCTGCTACCGGTATCCAGCCAAAATTGCACACGGACTGCCCGGTTGGACATGAGGAATGAATATGCCGGCGCAAGAAGAACTGAATCCTCAAGGGTATTCTCATGTGGAGCCAGGTATTGGGCGGCCAGCACACCCGATTCGAGCATCTGGATATATTCCCTACCGATCGCACCTGCTACAATTTGATCATCCAAGATTGCCAACCGGCGAAATTTCTGCACCGAAATGATCAACTGCTCTGTTAGCCTGGCGGCATCAATATTCTCGTGAAAACCGAATCCTTTTTGTGTTAATACCTCGCCAAAAAGTTTCCCAAGAAAAACTTCCAATTCGATATTTTGTTCCCGGTTGATTGTTCCCAGCCATTTACGAAGTAATTCATATTGCTCACCGATAGTAAATGTGATCCTGGATTGCACCTCTGGCATGATCCTGGCAAATTCACCGAGTTCCCAGTGTTTTTTGAATTGAGGCGCAACGATCTTTGCCAGCAGATCTGCACGGTTCAAATCACCATTCGTGAGCACCTGGGAGAACATTGCACGAAGCTCGAATGCGGAGACCGGTAACTCCCATGAAGGATAGGCAATTTTCGCCAGGGTTACCAAAGAGCGGGTAGTGGGTTCACTTCCGAGGCTGCGGGAAGGACGGGATGATCGGTTCGGTATGCCAAGCAATCCAAGCTTGCGCTGCAAGGAAAACTTCAATGCGTCACTCATATAGGGAGAGATCACAACGATTTCCGTTGGTGAGATTTTTTCGACTTGGACCTGCCGATCGATCTCCAAGCAGACCGCGTCGATCATTTCGGTGGCGAATCGGTATTGCTTGATCTCGAAGCAACCATGATCGACCTGGAAGACGGGAGGCAATATCTCCTGTCGGATGATCGTAGTGAGGGCAGACTTCAATTCTTTCATCGGCTGGTCAGCTCGAAGAAGATCCGCGAAATGCAGAGATTTAGAGCAGCGGTCCTTAAGGTCATAAGCTGAGGTAGGGTCAGCACCGAGAAAGGTTCGGAAACCGCCATTCGTGTTGTAGATCAGCAGGGCAGAATCAAATTCAGGCAGCCATTCCTGGATCAGATCATGTGCGACGGGAACATCTTCTTCAATATTATCGTAGATCAAATGGCGGTATTGAGCGTGGAGATAACCGCGGACCAGCGGTGAAACACACAAACGATTCAGAAACAATTCAAGCTGAAGAGAAAAATCGAGTAAGTTGTGTTTGTAACAATAATCTCGGAACCGGGAAGCTGCTTCCTGCGTTTTTGAAAAGATATGAATCTGGCCGGGATCTCCCATCCAGGCGGAGGATAATCTTTCACCGATCTGCTCATGGGGAAATCCGATAATCGCGGCTTTATTCAGATTATCCAGAATCTGGCTGTAGAGCCGGTTCGGTTCCAGCGAAAGGCCTTGAAACTCACCGGCAGCGATCATTGGAGAGGCCACCTTCGCCATGTAATACTGAGCTGTTTCCAAGGTGAGGAATTTGGGTTGACCCGGTGAGCCTTGGAAACCGGCTGAGCTGGCGATCAAAGGCCAGAAAAGATCCACCATCCGTTGAGCCAGGCCGCCAATCGTGAGGATGGCAGGTAGTGGTCCGGAAGGAAAATCCGAAGAGCTGATCGCCTGGTAATAGGGTTCAGCCAGGCTCCGCTGCGGCACAAGTATCAGGGTTGTCCCGGTTGATGTTCTTTCCCTGGCAAGCGCGGTCATCCGGGCAACTGCTGCGGTGGTTTTTCCTGAACCCGCAGTCCCCTCCAGAAAAATGGATCCCTGTGTACTGGGGGATGCCAGTTTTTGTTGGGCTTCTGTCAGGGTGTATGTTTGGTCAGATGGCAAGACAAATCTCAATGCTTCATCGTTGATAAAAAATCAAATTGATGCCCCCGCGATTTGGATGAGTACTTCTCTGGCAAGAAGGGCGTCATCCAGGGCACGGTGTGAGTTTGGGATGGTGATCCCGAGATACTTGCCAGCTTCCTCGAGGCGGAAATACCGGTTTTCGTTCCTAAGTGGATCCCACACGGATCGGAAACCAGAGAATATTTTCATGATATCTGCCGGACCAGTACCTGGCTGCCAGCGAGCAAGTCCACAAAGTCTGTTGGTTTGATCGATCATGCGGAGATCAAAATCAGCATTATAGACCGCAATTTGGCGTCCAAAGAAGATTCCTCGCACTTCCTGCCAGAGTGATATCCAGGCAGGGGCAGGAGTGGTCATTTCGTCCGTGATCCCATGGATGCGGGTGGCATCCCGGGGAATTGGGTTGCGGGGGCGGACAAGGGAATTGAACAGAGTGCTGCCATCTGAATCAACCACGGCGATTTCGATGATCTCAGCATTGGAATCCAACCCCGTGGTTTCTGTATCGAGATAAACCGGATTATTCGCCAGGATTACCCTGGCGGACTGGATTGCAGCTAATCGGGAAGGGGAAGACTGGGATTTATTTTCCAGGGGATCACCTCTGCCACATATTGAATTGATCCAATTCGACTGTAAAACCCGGTGTATTAAGAGCCAGGAAATACACTCCTACTTTGGTGGCATTCAGGTAGGTGGAATTGGAAGCCTCATTTACCTTCTCACCATTGAGGTAAATCGATATTTCTGAACCTTCTGCTAAGACACCCAAGCTGTTTGTCTGATTGGAACCCGCCTTGACCTTATCGCTGGCAGTCCAATCGATCAGTGTTTGAATTTGGGTACCATTGGAAAGAAATAGTGCGTATTTTCCTTCACAGGTCACCCCAAAATAGAATCCCTCCCCAGTGGCATAATCCGGTGAGCGGAAAACCAACCCGTATTGATCCCTGCCAACGCAAGTTCGGGTTGTGAACGTGCCTTCCAGGTAAAAATTGCTCATCCCGCGATCGGTCAACCGCCAGCTTCTCCAGCCATTGGCTGAATACGAACTCATCACCATGGCGCCATTGGAAATGGTTATTCGGGTATAACCGTCATCGTAACCAGATGCGTCGATTCCGAAAGCTTTCCCGGATTCCATCGTGTTGGAATAGGTAGGCGCACCCAACTGGGCGGCGAAATCGGGAGGTGTTGTAGTCAGGCTTGGCTCGGGCGAATGGGTTAACGAAGGTAAAACGGTTATAGTCATTCCTGGAGTGGGGGTTTCTGGCGGAGTAGTTTCTGAGGTGGTAAATGTTGAGGAAAGCTTTGTCGCTGTGCGGGCGAGAGATACCTGCGTAGCAATCTGATCGGAAGAATAATTCTTTTGCCCAAAGGGAAGGTTGCATGCGAGAACGACCAGAAGTATCAAAACCAGGGGGAGGAATCGTTTTAACATTAGATTATTATACGATAAGGCTATTCAATACCGATCCTGAAATCCTTTTGAAATGGCAGAAAACGGGAATAATGTATAATCTCTACACTCAATTCGATGAAAACGCACGTCATTCACCTCGCCGCCCATGACGATTACCATTCCGCCAGGGATCAAATGACATGGGCTAAATCTGCCAGAATCCTCCTCGTGCTGCCGCGGAAGGATAAAATACTTCGCACCCGGCTCGATCTGGTTCTCCTTGAGCGGCAGGCAATATCCCTCGGAGCGCAACTTGCCCTGGTGTCGGATGATGAGGTTGTGCTTGGGAATGCTGAAGAACTAAAAATACCTGTCTTTGAGACCATCAAAGAAGCACAGCATAAATCCTGGAAATGGAGTGGTAAGAAAAAGTGGATTCAACGGTATCAAGGTCGGAAGCGAACCGTTGAAAACCCTGCAGAATATAAACATGAAGGATGGCGGTTCGATCGAGGACAAACCTGGTTTCGGGTTATCGTATTCAGTGTTGGTGTCCTCGCCATTCTTATCCTCCTTGTAGTGTTATTACCTGAGGCGGAGATCCGTATTTCTCCTGCGAAACTACAGCAAAGCGTTCAATTCGTTCTTCGAGCTGACCCGAAAGTAAAACAAGCTAATCTATCCGGGTTGGTGCCGTTAAGATCCACGATTGTTTCGGTCCACGAAAAAAGGGTCCAACTAAGCAGCGGCAGTATTGAGATCGGGGATATTCCTGCTAGCGGTGAACTGACGGTCACTAATTTAACCGCTATACCATCAACAATCCCCGCAGGCACGATATTCTTAACTTTAAAAGAACCAATCCAACGGTTTCTTTCCACACAGCCAGTAAAGCTTCCGGGACGAATCGGGGGAACAGCCCAGGTTCCCATCGAGGCAATGGTTCCGGGAACTTTGGGGAATATTGAAAAGGGGAGTATTCAGGGGATTGAAGGGCCGATCGGCTTGAATATTTCTGTAACAAACGCTCAGAAATTTGAAAATGGGACCGACCGTAAGAACGCAGCCCCAACCGATCAGGATCTTACTGAATTGGAGAAATTGGTTTCGCAAGCACTCCAGAGTTCAGCCATCGAGGAAATGCAAAACACAGCCGGGGAGGGCAGCGTTGTTTTGCCGCAAAGCCTGAAACTTGAAAAAATCACCGCGAGGATTCAGGATCCAGAAATCGGGACCCCATCGGACACGATCTCACTCGATACAAGCGCAGAGTTTACCGGAAACTTTGTGGCTGCGGAGGATATCCAATCAGCAGCAAGGATGATCCTTGATGCGAATCTTCCCGGGGGATATCGATCCGCAAGTGGTGAAATCGCGATTAATGTTTCGCCTTCACTTGGTGTGGCTAACACTTGGGATGTACAGGCCGAAAGATCGCTCTCGCCAGAGATCAACCCGGGTTTGATCGCCCAATTAGCGGCAGGGAAGAAGATCTCTGAATTTATGAAGTTATTACCCGGAGTAGCAGCGGTGGAAGGGGAACCACAAATTCACATGAAACCGTTTTTTCTGGGGAGATTTCCATTCCTAGCCATGCGCATTCAGGTCAGGGAAATTCAATGACCGACCGCGAATTATCGAAGCGTATTATCGGAATTGACCCCGGGGAAAAAAGAATCGGGATCGCCATCAGCGATGAGGGAGCGAGTTTAGCCCGTCCTCTGGCAGTCATTAAACATCATTCCCGGCGGGAAGATGCAGCCAGGATCATCGAGCTCGCCGCCGAAAATCATTCAAAGATGGTTATCCTTGGCGCAGCATTGGGGTTGGATGGTGAGGGAACCCCCGCGAGCCGGAAAGCCGGGCGGCTTGCTGAAGAAATACAAAATCGAAGTGATCTGGAAGTGGTTCTTTGGGATGAGAGCGGATCAACGCGGAAGGCTAAGGAAGCGATGATCCAGACAGGAGTATCCAAAAAGCACCGAAAGGGACATCAGGATGATTCCGCTGCTGCTTTCATTCTCCAGGATTACCTGGATTCTCTTCTTCTGGCAAATGAAACAAGGGTAGCCGCAACATGAAAAATGGATGCACAATAGTTGCAATACTAATATTGGTCATATTCATTTGCCTGGGAGCCGCTTATTTAGTCCTAGCCTACATTCCAGACCGGGTCACAGAGTCCTTTGGTACACCCAACCCGGCACTGACAGCAATTCAAAGAATAAATTATCCTATCAAACTTTTCTTGCACAAGCGCGAGCTATTCTCTCCTTCTGAAAGTTCAAATAAAGAACGAATTGAATTTGATATTCAACCTGGAGAACAAGTCTACTCCATCAGCAACCGGCTCGAGGAAATGAAGTTGATTTCTGACGCAGGTCTCTTCACGGATTTACTTATATATACTGGCCTGGATACAATGATCCAATCAGGCAGATTCGCACTGAGTGGAACGAAAAGCCCGGTGGAGATCGCAGTGACCTTTTCTGATCCTTCAGAAGTCCAGATTCCTTTTTCGGTTTTACCGGGTTGGCGGTTGGAGGAAATAGCGGCTACCATTCCGACATATGGATTATCATTTTCGGGAGAAGAATTTCTGGCTGCGGTGAAGGATCCATCCTCGCTAGGTATTCAACTGCCAATCGATGGCGCAACCACCCTGGAAGGATTAATCCCAACCGGTTTCACGTATATACACAAGCAAGTTGATTTGAAAGAATTCCTGGCGGCTTTGCTTGAAAGCAACCGAAGGGAGATCAGCCTCGAATTAAAGGATGGTTTTCGCTCAAAAGGATTATCCGACTACCAGGCGATAATCCTTGCTTCGATAATTCAACGAGAAGCAGTAAAAAATGATGAAATGAATCTGATAGCATCTGTATTTCTCAATCGTTTACAGCAGGGGATGAAACTTGAGAGTGACCCGACCGTGCAATACGCTATTGGTTATGATTCTGCCTCAGGGAGCTGGTGGAGAAATCCGCTTTACCAGGATGATTTGAATATAAATTCGCCTTATAATACCTACCTGTTTGGTGGGCTGCCTCCGGCACCCATTGGCACCCCAAGCCTGGAAGCGCTGGAAGCAGTTGCCTTCCCCGAAAAAACTAATTTCCTATTCTTTCGAGCAAAGTGCGATGGATCGGGTTTTCATAATTTTGCAGCTACATACAATGAACATCTTTCCAATTCTTGTCAATAATTCTGGAGGTTTCGAATGAGCTCTGTACTGGGGATCGATGTTGGTGGATCTGGAATCAAAGCAGGGATCGTTGATGTGGTTAAAGGGAAAATGACCTCCCAAAGGATCCGTGAGGAGACCCCACCAGATGGTGACCCAAAAGAAATATCAAGGATCATTCACAAAATGTATGATGCTTTTTCCTGGGAAGGACCGGTTGGTGTAGGTTTTCCCGCAGTGATCCTGGATGGTGTTGCCTTCAGTGCTGCCAATATCTCCGAAAAGTGGATTGGTTTAAATGTAAATGAACTGCTGAGCAGGGACACCAAATGCAAAGTGCACACCGTCAACGATGCCGATGCAGCCGGTGTTGCGGAGATGGTTTTCGGCGCCGGCAGGGATCGAAAACACGGGGTGGTCATGATGCTCACATTGGGAACCGGTATTGGGTCAGCGATCTTTATTGATGGAATCCTCGTTCCAAACACAGAACTTGGGCACTTGTTGATCAAGGGTAAAGACGCAGAAAAGTGGACCTCAGCAGCAGTTAAGGAGGTCCATAAATTGAGCTGGAAAAAATGGTCCCATCGCTTGCAGATCTATTTTGATTACCTCGAACACCTTTTCTCACCAAATCTTTTTATTATTGGCGGAGGGGTGAGTAAGGATGCCGAGAAATTTATCCCCCGGCTGAAGACAAGGGCGGAGATCATTCCAGCGGAATTCCAAAACCAGGCTGGGATCATCGGTTCGGCGTTGTATGCTGCCACGAAGGAAAATCTGATTTAAATTGGATTAATTAAAAACAGAAATCCCCAGATCACCGGGGATTTCTGTTTTATTTTTCCCGTACTAAATCGAATTATGGAGTGGTCGTTGCCTCATAACCTGGACCGCTGGTGAAAAAATCGTAGTTAAGTTTGATATCCGGGGTGAGATCGACCATTTCGCCATTCTTCAACTCTCGGGTATTGGTGAGATGGATTGGTTTGCTGTTGAAATCCAGGAGATCGTAGGGTTCGTCAAAACCGGGTGTCCCGGATGGCATCGAAATCCGCTCCCCACCTTTAGCTTTGAAGGCGGTTGGGACTTCATCCTCAGGGTAAATTGCCAAAACGGGGCACTCCCTGACGCAGGCGCCGCAGTCGATGCAGGTCTCAGGATCGATGTAAAAAAGCGGGTATTGATCCTGCGGTTTACCTGGCACGATACATTCCACCGGGCAGACGGTCACGCAACCGCCATCCCGAACGCAAAGGCTTGTGATAATAAAAGTCATGAAAGTATCTCCTTATGCCAGGAATTTGGCTTCAACATCCTTCCAATCGATGATCGACCAGATCGCAGCCAGATAATCCGCACGGCGATTCTGGTATTTCAGGTAGTAGGCGTGTTCCCAAACGTCGACGGTAAGCAAGGGAGTAAGGCCTTCGGAAAGCGGGCAGTCCTGGTTTGCCGTAGAGTGAATTACCAGGGAGCCATCCGGTTTCTTGCTTAACCAGGCCCATCCTGACCCGAAGCGGGTAAGACCTGCTTTTTCTATCTGCTCTTTGAATGGGGTAAAACCACCAAAAGTTTTATCGATCGCTTCTGCGAGTTTGCCAAAAGGCTGGCCATTGCCATTAGGAGTAAGATTCTCCCAGTAAAGCGTGTGGTTGTAATAACCACCGCCATTATTTTTAACCGCAGTGCGAATATCTTCCGGAATTTTTGAAAGATCTTTCAGGATCTCCACAATGGATTTTGACGCGATCTCTGGATAATTTTCAAGCGCAGTATTGAGATTTTTCGTATACGTAGCCTGATGTTTGGAATGATGAATTTCCACCGTCATGGCATCGATCACTGGCTCCAGGGCAGAATTTGCATACTTTAATTGGGGTAATTCGAAAGGCATTTTAACCTCCTGTAATTTGGTTCGCCTTAGTTACATCAAAAATTGTAATTGTTTGAGTGCTGATTGTCAAATTTATCCAAAGTGATAAATGACGTTTATAATTTGCCGCTAATCATGAAACAATCAAATGACGAAATTGTGATATCCCCGTATCTTGTACTGGCGATCGGCATTCTCGCTGTTTCCACGGCTTCCATTTTCATTCGCTATGCCCAGCAAATGGCTCCCTCCCTGGCTATTGGAGGTTTTCGCCTGTTCATCGCTGCAGCTATTCTCGCACCATTTGCGCTCTCCAAAAACCTGCCAGAGGTCAAGCAGTTCGATCGAAAGAAATGGCTGCTTACCATTCTGGCAGGATCATTCCTAGCCCTACACTTTGCTGCCTGGATCACTTCGCTTGAATATACTTCTGTAGCGAGTTCTGTTGTGCTCGTTACCACAGCACCATTGTGGGTGGCTATTTTTTCACCGATCTTTCTGAAGGAAAAAATCACCCGTTTGACTGTTCTGGGAATTATTGTTGCGCTCGTGGGGAGCCTTATCGTGACCATGGGCAACTTTTGTCAGATCAACGGTTCACAATTGTCCTGTTCAGGGTTGGGTAATTTAAGCGACAGCCGATCTCTTTTTGGTGATTTTTTGGCACTTATAGGTGCGTTTCTCTCCGCAGGATATCTGCTGGTAGGTCGACGATTGCGAAAAACGACGAGTCTTCTTTCCTACACCTTTACGGTTTACGCGGTGGCAGCCATTTGTATGGCCGGATTGATGTTTTTCCGACAGATTCCATTTACCGGTTATCCACCTGTGGCATATTTGCTGTTTTTAGCCCTGGCCGTGATTCCGCAGCTTCTGGGACACTCATCCTTCAATTATGCGTTGAGATACAAGTCTTCCGCACTTGTATCCGTTGCCTTGCTGGGGGAACCAGTTGGAACGGTGATCCTGGCGTTCTTCATCCTGAAAGAAACACCCTCACCTGCAGAGATTGCCGGAGGGATTATTATACTGCTCGGAATATATCTTGTTTCCCGCACCAGCGAAGAATGAGAGAATCAAGGATTTGAGTCGATTAGACGATCGTAAAGGTAATTCATTTCTTTGATTCTTAGCCTGAGGGGTTCATCGAGGGCGCTGGCACTCATCCGCCAGGCCCAGTTACCTCCCAACTTTCCGGGGAAGTTCATTCTAGCTTCTGTTCCTAAACTGAGAAAATCTTGGAAAGGAGCCAGCGCCATGACTGCCACCGAGGACCAAACAGATCGGATCATGTCCCAGGAGATGTCCGATCCAGACCTGCCCAGGTAACGCCTGCAGAGATCCCGTTCAATTTCGGGAGCTGAATCGTACCAGCCTTTTACGGTGTCATTATCGTGCGTGCCTGTATATGCGACACAATTTTCAGGGTAATTATGTGGTAGGAATGGATCTTCGGGGTCTGTAGCAAAGGCAAATTGCAGGACCTTCATTCCTGGTAAACGGAATTTATCCCGAAGAGCGATGACATCGGGGGTAATCTCCCCCAGGTCTTCAGCGATGATTGGCAGATCGCCCAGGGAAGCCTGGATTGCTTTCAGAAAAGAGTCCCCGGGTCCTTTGACCCACCGGCCAATCTCCGCGGTAGGCAACCCCGCCGGGATTTCCCAGTACCCGGCAAAGCCCCGGAAGTGATCCAGGCGAAGCAGATCGAATTGCTCCAGGTTGGATTTTATTCTTTGTAGCCACCATTTGTATCCATTGTTTTTATGAATGTTCCAACGGTATATAGGGTTTCCCCAGAGCTGCCCGGTGGGCGAAAAATAATCTGGCGGTACACCGGCAACAACTGTTGGCAGCCCTTTTTTATTGAAATGAAACATTTCAGGATGCGACCAGGCATCGGCGCTATCAAATGAAATAAAAATTGGGATATCCCCAATGATCTTCAGACCGTTTGAATTTGCATACTTTTTCAAGGTGGACCATTGGCGGAAGAAAATGAATTGAAGAAAATATTGAAAAGTGACAGCATCGAGGTTATCCTTTTCAAAGTCTTGAAGCGTTGACTGAACCCTAAGGCGGAAACCATCCGGCCAATCTCTCCAGGAAATACCTCCGAAAGATCTTTTTATCGCCATGAAAAGGGCGTAATCCTTTAACCAGAACGCCTGATCTTGAAAGAATTCGCCAAATCGGACCAGAAGGGTCTTTCGTTTCGTTTTTTGAAAGCGCTTAAAAGCAATTTGAAAGAGGCCATCCTTCCAAGCCATCATGGCTGGAAAATCGACTGATTGGCGATCCAATGCAGGTCGAGCTGCCAAATCCTCCAGTTTTAAAAGCCCATCATCAATGAGCAAGGAGGTGGAGATTAGATAAGGATTTCCTGCGAAAGCGGAAAAACACTGGTAAGGAGAATCCCCATAACCGGTGGGACCCAGGGGAAGTACCTGCCAGAGGGAACAGCCCGCGGAGGTGAGAAAATCAACCCAGCGATAAGCTTCAGGACCCAAATCTCCAGTGCCATCCGGTCCGGGTAAACTGGTGGGATGCAGGATGATCCCAGAGGTTCTTTTATAGTTCATTTTCCGTCCCTCTTGTTATGAACCAATTTCCTGAATAAATTGGCATACTCCAAAGCAGATTTATCCCAGGAAAAATCTATCAGCATTGCGTTTCGTTGTATTTCCTGCCAGAACCCCTGATTCGAAAAATCATTGATAGCGGATACCAACGCGGCTTTGAAGAGGTCAACTTTTGGCTGGCGAATCAGGTATCCAGTTTTAAATATTCGAGGGGAGTTTACAATCGTATCCTTCAAACCACCTGTTGCTGTTGCAAGGGGGATGCACCCGTATCGCATGGCGATCAACTGCGATAAGCCACATGGTTCATATCGTGATGGCATCATAAGAATATCACCACCAGCATACAACCGGTGAGAAAGATCAGAATCGAACTTCAAAATGGTACGAACTTTCCTTTTGAATTTCTTTTCAAGTTTGAGAGAATCCTTTTCAAGCTGCGGATCCCCGCTGCCAAGCAAAATTGCCTGCCACGGAGTCTCTCCAAGCTCCTGCAAAGCCTGAAGGGCGATATCAATTCCCTTTTGAATGTCCATCCTGCTGACCAGGATCAATAACGGAATATCCTTCGCCACAGGAAGGTTGAATTCGAGCTGCAACGCTCTTTTATTCTGGGATCTTAAACCTAGGTTGGAAAGATCAAAATTGACAGGGATGGCAGGATCCGTTCCTGGATTCCATACACCAGTATCGATCCCATTTAAAATCCCGGTGATCTTATCCTGGTTTTTCTTCAGAAACAAGTTCAACCCGCACCCAAATTTCGAGGTTTGTATTTCGAGCGCATACTGAGGGGAGACTGGAACGATGCGATCCACCGAAGCAAGCCCAAGTGGCAGCGGATGATTCCTTCCCCATAGCGGCAAGTCAGGATTAGTGGTGGGAGGAATATTAAACTCGTCCAGAGAGGATTCGGTACCGGCTCCCATGAAAGGGAGGTTATGGAGGGTCAAAATGGAGCTGGGGATTTTCTTTTTTCCTGCCATCTCATTAATGTAGGCAGCCAGTGCGGTATGCCAATCATTAACATGCAGAATATCCGGTTTCCAAGAGACGAAATCCAGGAGACGCAGGGCAGCGATTGTAAACAAGGTGAACTTTTCGCCATCCTCGGACGTCACCTGGCTGTATACTTTGGCAGAATTGTGGATAATATCCGCGTCGATCAAGAAAAAGGTTACTCCACTGACATCGACAGAATATACTCTGACCACGAATTCTGTGGTTACGGAGTGGACGGTGAAGATTGTGACAGGGAAGGAATTTTTGTATTTTTGATCGATCTGGGGATGAAAGGGAATCGCGACCTTCACGTCAAGCTGGATTGGGTCACCATCGATATTATCGATATTATGCAACGCCAGGGGGAGTGCCCCGGCCACATCTCCAAGGCCGCCGACTTTAATAAAAGGAACAGCTTCGGCAGCCAGGAAATAGATGTTAATTTTTCGGTTGGGAACCTTCACATATCTCCGCGGCGATTATTTGGATGCTTCGAAATAATCCTTCGAAACCATTTCCAAAGGACCCTGGTAGAGGGTTTTTATTAATTCAATGGATAATTTTGATTTGAGTTCCGCATCCTGCCTGGACCATGTCCGGCTCTTGATTTCAAAGAAATTCCCCAGGGAGGGAACGATCATTTTATCTATATTAATGAAGAATTCTTCCCCTTTGAAATTGACCAGGAAACGGCGGCGATCCTTTTCAATTTCAACTTCTCTCACTGGCATGAAGTATTCCCGGTAGAACCGCAGACTCTGCGTAGCAGGAGCCAGGTATCTGGAGCGGGAGAGCAGAACATCCTGAGGAAAGCGGAATTCCACAGCCTGCCCGATCAGGGTCAGGCGGGAACGAACATTCGAAACTTGCCCACGTTCATCAATGAAATGGTCCTCGCGATACCTCAGGAAACCCTGCAGCTCGTCCTCAAAAATGAAGTAGGTGTCGTATTCATGGTAATGCCGTTTACGGATGATCTCAATTCCGGAGGATTCCAGCGCAGCGATGACTTGCTCGGGATCAGCGATCGCGGTCTTGGCCTGAACCTCGAAGGATTCTTCTTCTGTCAAGCCGCCAACAGCGATCAATTTGGAAAGAACTGACTCCTCACGTTGAATGAGGAATGAATCAATCTTGCGGGCGTAATCCTGAGCTTCGCGCAGTATTTCCGATTCATCCACCGTGAGCAGAACCCTATCCTGCATCAGCCATTTTCCATCGACCATCACATCGGTGACATCGCTGGATTTGGCCGAATAAACAATTTGCGCATAGGCAGCATTTGGATCTCGCTGGAAGTGTGGAGAGCTGTGCAAGCGAGAAAGATCTATCAAAATGAGGTCAGCCCTCTTGCCAGGTTCGATCGATCCCGTGATATCTCCGATGTGGAGCGCTTTCGCACCCATCGAGGTGGACATTTCCAAAGCCTGCTGAGCGGGTAAAGCCGTAGGATCGTTGCTGGTGGTCTTGGCGAGGAACGCAGCCAGCCGGACTTCTTCGAACATATCCAGGTCATTATTCGAAGCGGGACCATCCGTACCAATCCCGACATTCAAACCGGAATCAAGCATCTTTTTTACTGGGGCTGCGCCAGAAGCAAGTTTCAAGTTGGAGGAGGGGTTATGGGCAACTCCTGAATGGGCATGCAGAAGGGTTCGCATTTCCCCATCATCGATCCAAACACAATGCGCTGCCAGCACCTTCGCTTCGAGTAAACCTTGTTTCTTTACCCAGGGTACAACCGGCATACCCTGATCTCTGCGCATGTTATCAACCTCTAGCTGCGTCTCGGAGATATGGATCTGGAGCGGGATGTCGAATTCCATCGCCAAATCCGCAGAGGCACGCAGGATATCGGGTGTGCATGTGTACGGGGCATGAGGCGCAATGGAAGGGACGATCAAGGGATGACCCTTCCACTTTTTGATGAACTCCCGGGAATATTCTAGCGATTCTTCGTAGAACTTCGCGTCCGGGGTGGGGAATTTCATTACGCTTTCGCCGCAAACGCCACGCATTCCCACTTCAGCGGTTGCAGTGGCAACATCATCCTCAAAATAATACATATCTGCAAATGACGTCACCCCGCTGCGGATCAACTCTGCGCATGCCAGGCGGGTACCCAGGCGGACGAATTGCGGGGAGACAAATTCCCTCTCAACAGGCATCATGTAACCCATTAACCAAACATCAAGACGAAGATCATCCGCGAGACCGCGTAAAAGGGTCATCGGTACATGAGTATGTGCGTTGACCAACCCGGGCATCAGGATTTTCCCCTGGCAATCAACAGTATTCAATGCGGTATACCGTTTCTTGATATCTGAAGCAGACCCAAGTGCAAGGATTTTTTGTCCTTTGATGGCTATTGCACCCCCGGGGATCTGTGACCGTTCAGCATCCATGGTGAGGATGAAAGCGTTCACGAGAAAAAGATCAACTTGTTCCATTTTTTCTCCTAGGTAGAGGTGATTTTAACCCAGATTCCGGCGGATGAAATCAAGAATGGTATTCCTGCTCCAGGTAGTTACCGAGTCCTGCGGACCGGCAAAATATCTAGTAGATTGGTTATGGTTGGAATTCCATGACCAAAACAATGCCAATTCTGACCGTGCATCACCATCGGTTTGGATAATTCCCAAACATGGATCATTAAAAATTTCGGCCGCGGAGGAAAAAGGTCCCTGAAAATCTTTCGTAATCTTCTCAGTAGGTATTTGTGAGAATCGCATTAAGGGGAGCAAATCAACCGGGATCAATTTTTGGAGCAGATCCTCATAAAAGGGCGGGGTGAGGATTTGAATTGTGCAATGCAATTCATTCATACGAACGGAAATCACCGAAGATAGACTCTGGGAACCTTCGCCAAAAATATTTTCACGAAGCCGATTCCTAATGGTTTCACGAACGGGTTCGATGATCTGATCTGCAGAAGATTTATCTTCTGCGCTGGCAGTGATGCGGATATCCACAATTCCAGGGTGAGCCAGGAGGCCGACCGTAGGATTATCTGACTTTTCGAGATCAGCGATCAATTCATCGACCATAGACTCCCCGATCCCGGAACAATGAAGAACGCAAGTGTTGATGATCGAACGTATTTTGTATTTGGTGCGGATGAATGGAATGATGCTCTCTTGTAGGATGAATTCCATCTCTCCTGGAACTCCAGGGAGTGAGGCGATCATTTTTTCATCGAGCTCTACGATGAAAGCAGGTGCTGTTCCGACGGGATTTCCAATTGATATGCTTCCCTGCGGAACAAATGCCTGGGTGCGATTGTTATCGGTTGCTGGACGGTTAAAGTAGGGAAAAACGAGCTTGAATTGCTTCCCAAAGCGATTCACGGAACTCCAACTTGCGGCTAACGGCGTGTGCAACCGCTGCACGCGTTGGATCATCGACGGTGGGACCTAAACCACCTGTCGTGATGATGATTTGCGCCCTAGACAGGGATTCCCGGATCATCTCGGATATTCGATGTTCATTATCGCCCACAATTGATGTTCGATAGAGGTTTATCCCCAAATCACGGAAATGACGGGCGATAAATGCGGTATTGGTATCCACATTATCCCCAAGAAGGAGTTCGGTTCCGATGGATATTATTTCTGCGATTGGCATTTTACGATTGTATCAGGATGAAAAGAAGGGCGGAAAAATATATCAACTTGTTTGGTTTTCAAAAAACCCGGACATATCGAAAGAAGTTTGTTCTTCAATTTATGGACGATTGTATACAGAACCGAATTATCGGCAAGTTGAAAATTAAACCCCTGGAGATCAGCGGGATTTTTCCTGTTGTTGATAAAGAAGCGCTTCGCGGATTTGCAAGTCGGCGTTGCGTATTTTGCGGGCCAGGTCCACCGAAAGATTGTACATTACCAGGTAACCTAATTCAGGATTGGATTTACAAAGCTCAAGGAATTTCGTACGAGTAATTTTCAATAACCTGGTTTTATCCTCCCGGGCAATGGCACTCGCGGAGCGGATCCCCTCATCAACGAGCGCTATCTCTCCAAAACTTTGCCCTCTGCGCAGAAGTGCGATGGCGGAAGGCTGATTGGATTTACGATGGGAAGGAGCGACCAGGTCCGGATTGACCAGGATCTCGACCAAGCCTTGTTCGACCAGGTAAAGCTCGCCTTCTCGTGTATTTTCTGAGAAGACCACATCTCCCTGTTTGTATTCCAGTTCTTCGCACAAGGATTCGATCAATTTCAACTGGTCTGCGTTCAGGTTGTAGAATAAATCAGTCTCAATCAAGAAGTTGTTATACTTGGACATGAGATCCTTCCGTTTTGAATAAATTCGATCCAAGAAATCATACATCATAACCCTGTGAATTTCAAACTAAATGAAGAAGAAAATGTGGAACCAGAAAGTAGGTAAGAGAGGGGAATCATTGGCAGAACAATATTTCCTGGAAAGGGGTTTTTCATTTCTAGAAAGGAATTATCGAACTCCTTATGGAGAAATTGATCTCGTCTTCGTAAAAGACCATGAGATTATTTTTATCGAGGTCAAAACGCGCACGGGACAGGAATTTGGTTATGGCGAATCCTCAGTGAATTCTAGTAAACTTGAGCACCTGGTTTCATCCGCAGAACATTACATGGCTTGTGGGATTGTAGCTACAGATACATGGCGAATTGATGTCCTGGCAATAGAACTCAAGGGAGATGGCCAGGACCCTGAATATGAATGGTTTGAGAATGTCGTATAAATTTCCGCCAAAACCATTAATCATTCTTGTTGGACCTACTGCCGTAGGGAAATCCCAGTTCGCGCTCAGCTTTGCGAAAGAGGTCGACGGAGAAATCATTTCTGCAGATTCCAGATCATTTTACCGGGGTATGGATATCGGTACTGCAAAACCAACCCTCGCCGATCTCACCGAAGTGCCTCATCACCTTGTAAATATCGCCAATCCGGATGAAACCATCAGCTTGAGCATTTTTTTGAAATTGATCAAAACATCCATTGCCGATATTCACTCACGTGAAAAACTCCCTTTGCTGGTGGGAGGGACTGGCCAATATGTTCGTGCGATCCGGGAGGGATGGAATGTTCCGGAAGGTGAACCGGATATCCGATTGCGGGAAGTCCTTCAGAAGGTCGCGAAAGAAGAAGGGGCAGGAAAAATCCATACGCAATTAGCCATATTGGATGAAGAGGCGGCTAGATCCATTGATCCAGCGAATGTACGCAGGATAGTCCGCGCAATAGAGGTGATCTTCACCACTGGCAACAAGTTTTCGCAACAAAAGCTTCAGGAAGGTTGTCCATACTCCACTATTATGATCGGACTTACCCTGCCAAGAAAAATTCTCTATGCCAGGGTGGATGATAGGATTGATCGGATGATGGCGGCAGGTCTGGAGGATGAAACGAGGGGATTATTGACGAGGGGTTACACGGAAATCCTGCCGGCAATGTCAGCGATCGGGTATAAGGAAATGACAATGGTGATCCGTGGGGAGATCAACAAGGATGTAGCTGTTGCGCAAATGAAAAAACGAACACGGGTTTTCATTAGAAGGCAATCAGCCTGGTTTCATGAGAATGATCCTGATATTCACTGGTTCGATCCCAGAAATCAGATTCTCGCAGATGTATTACAAACACTTTCGAATCCGGTCAACTGGAAGGTTAAAACTAAAAAATGAAACCTGACCAGCAACCCTGGCTGACACATTATGATCCAGGGGTTTCAACTCACTTGAAATATCCCCAGATCACATTGCCGGATATATTGAAATGTGCCTCGCGGGCATTCCCAGAACGAGATTGCATAATTGACCAAAACAACAAATATACCTTCAATATGGTGGACGAAAACAGCTCGATTCTCGCAGCGACGCTTATACAAAATGGAATAGCCAGAGGGGATCGGGTTGGAATGATTTTTCCCAATTCTCCCGAATTCGTTGTTACTTTTTTTGCCATCCTGAAGGCTGGCGGTGTGGTGGTGGCGGTCAACCCGAATTATAAAATCCCTGAGATCCAATACATGGTCGAGGATTCGGGTATAAAAACCATCCTGGTAAGTACTGCTCAGCATAGCCTGGCAACCAAATTAAAAGAAATTTCCCCGATCGAATTTGTCGTTCAATATGGTATAGATAAAAATTCTCGCAATTTGATTGTACCGGACGTCGACCGGATTTCATCGCGTTCCAATAAAAAATCAACACAAAATCAAGATGAACAAAACCGGTTACCTGTAATTGATCCAGATGACGCTGCGATATTTCAATACAGCGGGGGGACGACCGGTGTTCCGAAAGCAGCGGTTGGCTTGCATAAAAACCTGGTGGCGAATGTTAATCAATTTAACGAGTGGCTAAAAAAAATCCCCAATATGAATTCGGTATTTCTCAGCGCCATTCCTTTCTATCATGTCTATGGGATGGTGCTGGCGATGTGCCTCCCAATCCAGATGCAATCCACGATGATCACAATCTCAAATCTTTTAGAGACCGGTCGTATTGTCGATGCGATAAATGAGCACAAACCAAATGTGTTCCCTTGTGTTCCGAGCATGTTTCGAACTCTGATGAAATCAGGGGATTTAGATCGGATTCGAAAAGGAGCATTAGAAGTTTGCATATCAGGTTCTGCTCCGCTACTACAATCAGTTAAGGAAGAATTTGAATTGAAAACCGGAGCAACCATCCTGGAAGGTTATGGGTTATCTGAAGCACCCACCGCGACACACTGCAATCCTCTTGATGGTAAGCATAAGATGAATTCGATCGGAATACCGCTTCCGGATGTGGATTGTAGAATTGTGGATATGGAAAATGGTAAAAAAGATTTACCACAGGGTGAAGAAGGGGAGTTGATCATCCGGGGTCCACAGGTAATGCGGGAATATCATAACCGACCTGATGATACGAAAGCCTCCATCCGTAATGGGTGGCTTTATACAGGCGATATCGTCACAATGGATGCAGAAGGTTATTTTTTCATAACTGGACGGAAGAAGGATTTAATAAAGGTGAGCGGATTCCAGGTCCTGCCTGGTGAAGTAGAGTCAGTTATCAGGCGCTATCCTGGGGTGATCGATGTGGTCGTGGCAGGCGTGGATGATGCTACCACCGGGGAACGCCCTAAAGCCTGGATCATCGGCGATGACACCTTTGAAATTAACCAATTGGAAATTCGGCGATTCTGTAAAAAGTTCCTTGCTGATTACAAAGTTCCGAAAGAATTCGATTTGGTGCAGGATTTCCCCCGAAGCAATATTGGGAAGATTCTTCGAAGGGAATTGATTCGATTGGATCGCTTAAAAAAACATCCCGGTTGAACCCGGGATGTTGGTTAATGATTCGTTATTTAACAGTAAAGTCTGGGGTTCCGCTGTCTTTTTTAAAAGGAGTGGGGAATATCTTCTGGAAATCATCCTTTGATAATGTCTCGACTTCCAGCAACTTCTTTGCAATCGCGTCAAGCTGCTTGCGATACTTTATCAATATTTTTCTGGCTTCCTTATAAGCGGTGTTGACAATTGTTCGAACCTCACTATCTATTTCTTCCGCGACCGCTTCAGAATAATCGCGCTGTTCAGAGATTTCCCGGCCCAGGAAGATCAATTCTTCCTTTTGACCGTATACCATGGGTCCCATACCAGCACTCATTCCCAGACGGGTGACCATTGTTCGGGCAAGCTTGGTTACGCGTTCGATATCATTGGAAGCGCCGGAAGTAATGTCATCGAAAACCAGTTCCTCGGCTGCACGTCCACCAAGCAGTGCCACAAGCTCGGCAAGAAGTTTCTTACGGGGCATGAGGATACGATCCTCTTCAGGAAGGGGCATCGTATATCCACCTGCCATCCCCCGGCCAATGATGGTCACTTTATGAACAGGGTCATGCTCAGGAAGTGCATTCATGATCACCGCGTGGCCAGCTTCATGGTAGGCGATAATTTTCTTCTCCTCAGGGCTGATCAAGCGACTTTTTCTCTCTGGTCCAGCGATAACACGTTCAATGGATTCTTCCAGTTCTTCCTGACCGATGATCTTCTTATTACGTCTTGCAGAAAGAATGGCGGCTTCATTAACCATATTCTCTATATCAGCACCTACAAAACCAGGTGTGGAGCGTGCAAGAGTACCCAAATTCACGTCAGGTGCGAGTGGTTTACCTTTTACGTGCACCTTAAGTATCGCTTCGCGTCCTTTCACATCGGGGCGGTCCAGCACAACACGGCGGTCAAAGCGGCCTGGCCGCAGCAAGGCTGGGTCCAGGATATCAGGCCGATTGGTGGCCGCAATGATGATCACATTCGTATCAGTGTCAAAGCCATCCATCTCGACAAGGAGCTGGTTAAGGGTTTGTTCACGCTCATCATGACTGCCACCCAGTCCGGCACCACGCTGACGGCCTACTGCGTCAATCTCATCCACGAAAACGATAGCGGGTGAATGTCTTTTTGCTTGTTCAAAGAGGTCCCGAACACGGGATGCACCAACTCCGACGAACATTTCAACAAACTCTGAGCCAGAAATTGAGAAGAATGGAACTCCGGCTTCTCCCGATACGGCCTTTGCCATCAAGGTCTTGCCTGTTCCGGGTGGACCCACAAGGAGCACGCCTTTTGGGATCCGGGCACCTATCTGAATAAACTTCTGCGGTTCGCGTAGGAACTCCACGATCTCCTGCAGCTCTTCTTTTGACTCCTCAACCCCGGCGACATCCTGGAAAGTGACTGTAGGATTCTCACCTGTGAACATCCGTGCTTTTGATTTACCAAAGGACATTGCGGCATTGTTGCTTCCTTGGGCTTGACGAAAGATGAGGAAAACGAGGAAACCCAATGCCAGCATGGGAATGATATAGGGCAGCGAACTCAAGATCATGGACATAATACTAGGCGGGATAACTTCCACCGTGATATTGGTGGAATTCATACGCTGAGGGGTTACTCCGTAATCGAGTAATTGCTGCACAAGTGTAGATTCAGATTCTTTAACAGTATCTTTTTCACTTCCGTCGTTGAATACAACATGAATCCGATTGTTTTCACTCGATTGGATTTTTGCCACAAGTCCGCTATTCACATCGGCGGCTAGTTGATTGATTGAAAGTGATTTTTGTTCCGATTTATTGTTGAAGCTGTAGAAAACCAGAATAAAAATTGAAACCAAGAGAATGATATAGACGATATAAGATTGGTTACGGGAACCCACTCGTTCCTCCTGTATTTTTTAGGACAAATTCTTAAGTATTATACCTTTGTGTCCGGAAAAACTCTAATTTGTATGATGTGGATTTGAAATATTAATAATCCTCATATATAACTTCCTCAAGAATAAAACGCTGGAGAGGAAATTCAAAATGGTCTTTAAGAAATTATTTGCTATTCTGGAATTACGTCTACAGATGGAAATTCATGGCAGGTGCCGCAACCTACGGAAGGTTCTTTTACCTTCACCTGGTTCCTTTCGCAAAAAGCGGTAACTTCCATGTGCGGTGAGAGACCCAGAATACCGCCTGAAATTCTCCCATTTTGGGTCATATATTGACAGCCGTTCGCGCGTTGAATGGCGGGGGAGGGACAGGATTTGCATAATTTTGTAGACCATCCCCCTTGACCTGCGGCAAGGCTCAACAAACGGCATTCTTCAATGTTTTTACCCCGGAAGTAATCTCCGTAAAAATATTTACATTCGAAGCCGAAAGGGGTCTTCATTTACAAATTGACAATCAGAAGACCTAATCCTGAACCCTGGTAACGTAATTACCCGTGCGGGTATCCACGCGGATCTTGTCACCTTCCTTGATAAAGTAGGGGACATCTACCTGGATGCCAGTTTCAATGGTGACTTTTTTGGTAACACCTGTTGCCGTATCCCCTTTGACAGCCATTTCAGACCTGGTTACTATGAAATCCACCGAAGTGGGAAGCTCGATATCCAGAGGTTCATTTTTGTAGAAAACCAGTTTACATTCCATGCTCTCTTTGAGATAACCAGTCGAATCCCCCAGACTATCTTTGGCAACAGCGATCTGATCAAAGGTTTCCGTATCCATGAAGTGGTAAATATCACCATCATTATATAAATACTGAACAATATGCGCGTCCAGACGCACATCCTGAACACGATCACCTGAAGAAAATGTCTTCTCGATCGTGGAACCTGTTTTCAAATTGCGTGCTTTTATTCGTATGGTCGCATTTCCGCGCCCAGGTTTACTGAAACTGTACTCCAAGACTCTGAAGAGATTATTATCCAGCTCAAAAATTACACCCTTGCGGAGATCATTTACATCTATCATGACTATCCTTTCGAATTCAAAATTAACGGAAGGATTATATCCTCAGGGTTGAAAGTCGACAAGTAAAAAAGAACGGCCTGGCATGAAAGCCAGGCCGAATTAATACTAAGATATTACCCCAATCTTGGTTCGATCAATCCATAATCCCCATCCCGCCGCCGGTAAAGAACGCTTATAGCACTGGTATTTGCATTATAAAAAATGAAGAAATTCTCGTGCTCAAGCAAACGCATTTGCTCGATCGCTTCTAGCTCGTCCATGGGCACCAGGGTGAATGATTTTCGGCGGGCGATCACAGGGTGGCTTTCGGAATCGATATGCAGCGAGGCTTCTTCAGCTGCAATTACTTCAGCAACGCTTTCCTTGCGGCTGCGCTGTTTTCTGCTTTTATATCTCTCAATCTGATGGTGCATTTTTTCCATGGCTGAATCGATGGAAGTCATGATCTCGTTGGATCTTTCCTCTGTTCTTAAGATACAGGATTTTGCATGAATTGTGATTTGGGCAACGTAACGGTCTTCAATATTCCTTGCTGATTTTGAGAAAGATAGATCGACATCCACCTCCTGGATATTTGGAAGCAACCGCTCGATTTTTGTCATCTTCTTTTCCACATATTCTTTAAGCTTGTCTGTTGGTTCAAGATTCTTGAAGGATATATTCGTCGTGATCGTCATTTTTGCCTCCTAATAGGAATATTCCCGCTAAACATCAGCGGGTAAATTATGGAGATCTTTTAGAATAGGACGGGCGAGGGTTAATCCATAAACCTTAACCGCGCCTGAATCTTTCAACGCAGATGCGCAAGCAGAGATCGAGGAGCCAGTTGTTGCGACATCGTCTACAACAATGATCCTTTTTCCCCTAACCAATGAACGATCAGCTTTGAATGCTCCTATAACGTTTAGAGCCCGTTCAGTGGCAGGTAGACCCACCTGACTGCGGGTATCCCGAATTCTTGAGATGGCTTTTGATTTATAAGGAAACCCAAGCATAAGCGCGAGCGGATAGGCAAATAGGTCAGTCTGGTTGTAACCGCGCTGCTGGGAATGATCTTTGCTGATCGGTACAGGAACAATCAAGTCCGCTTCCCAAACCAATCGTGAATATAAGGTGATTAAATGATTTGACAACGCGAGACCAAGACCGTAATCGGGATGAGTTTTCATCCTTATAATAGCACTTCGCAGCGGTTCTGTATATTCCGAGAAAGATCTCAAGGAATCAAAATTGGGAGGATTCGTTCGACACTTTCTGCACTCCCCGCTACCTGTGATTGGTAATCCGCATCGATTGCATACCGGTTCGGGGATGGGTGATGTCTTCGACTGACATTCAAGGCACCAGCTTGAACCACCCTGACCGCATCCACCGCAATACGGAGGAAAAACCCAATCTGTCGCCTTCCAGAGCTGCTGATAGGCAGAAAAGGCTGTGCGCTTTGAACGGCCAGCCGATGTCATTTTTGATCCATTGTTTTATTTAAAGAGATTACTGAGACTTGAATGCATCAATTTCAGCGCAGCGGGGGTCAGAAGCACGATCATCAGGCTGGGGAAGATTAACAAACCCATCGGGATAAGCATTTTAATCGGAGCTTTATGAGCTTCCTCTTCCGCGTGCTGGCGGCGTTTTATACGCATTTGATCCGATTGGATTCTTAGAACCTTGGCCATGCTAACACCGAGAAGTTCAGATTGGATCACTGCAGCAACAAAACTGGTCAGTTCGGGTAACCCGATCCGATCCGCCATATCACGGAGTGCTTCCCTTCTAAGCTTGCCAAGTTGAATTTCCTGAATCACCCGCGCGAAGGCGAGAGATAGTTCGGAGTTCCATTTTTCGCTAACTTTTGACATGGCCGCATCAAAACCCAGGCCAGCTTCCACGCAAATCGTTAGGAGGTCAAGGGCATCGGGTAAGGCACGGCGGATATTCTTTTGCCGGCGGGTTATTGCACTGCCGAGGAAGATTTGGGGAATAAAGAAGCCTATTACGAATGAGGCGACGATAACCAACAATCGTCGACCAATAGGCCAATCGCTGCCGATCCTGGTAAAAAGGACCAGAACCAAAACACCAAAAACCAAGGCACTGAGCCCCTGAGCGGCCAGGAACATGGTTGGATCAAGCTGTGCAGGTGCTCCTGCAAGCTCCAATTTCCGGGACGTAGATTGAAGGGCGTTTTGAGGGGTAAATCGAATTGCCAATGTTCCAAAGGAGCGGGCAAGGGGATAAACTATGCGCTCCATGAATGGTTGAGATAATTCGATCTTCTCCAGGTTAACCTTCTCACCACGCTGGTTGAATTCCTCTAGGCGAGTATTGATCTCCCGTTGATCCGCTATCTGGGGGTTGCGAAGGCCAATGATTACGAGGCCAACGACCCCGAGTAAAATGACCATCGCTATTGCGATTATGAGAAACATATTCGCCTCCGGTAGGTTTTAGATCTCGATATCCGAGAGCTTATTCATTGCAAAATAACCCGACGTGATCAAAAGGATAACCACTGCCAGGGAGATGTAGCCGCAAGGTTGCGAGCTGGGAAGGATGAATTCCTGCATATAGGATGGGTTTAAGAGGTAAAGAATCCCAACGACAATGATCGGTAAAAGAGCAAGGAACCGACCCGAATATTTTTGCTGGGCGGTCAGGGTTCGAATCTCACCTTTAATTCGAACGCGTTCCCTAATCGTGTACGAGATCGTATCAAGGATCTCGGCCAAGTTACCACCAACTTCACGCTGGACCTTCATCGCGGTGATGACCAGATCGAGATCATCACTGGGTATACGGCGAAGCAGGTTTTCCAAGGCTAACCCAACATCAATCCCCAGCGCCTGCTCCTGAACAACCCGTCTGAATTCCTCGCTGATGGGTGCGGGAAGTTCCTTGCTTATGGCTTCCATGGATTGGAGAGTGGAATACCCTGCACGGAGTCCATTCACCATCAGATTAAGCATATCGGGTAATTGTTCGTTGAAACGTATGAGTCGTTTGCCCTGCTGGTTTTGAACATATACGAGAGGGAGAATGGCACCTACGACCGCACCCAAGGCAACAAATAGTATATTTTGAGTGAAATACCATAGTAAGCCACCCAAAAAGACCGAAGCGATCACCATGATCGCCATGAACTCACCGCCCTTTAATTTCAGATCAGCACGGGCAAGCATTTTTGCAAGACGCTCCCCAAAAGAAGAACGTTCAACGCGCCTGTTTAACCATTCTGTCAGCGGGCTGGTTTTCTTGCCACCCTTAACTTTGGGTTCTTCCACTTTCCCCAGATTACCGAGGCGTTCATCCACAAGAGAACGTTCTGAGCGGATTGAGACAACCACGCCAACAATTAAGAGGATGAAGGCTACGGTTCCGCCAAGGACGAGAATATATAATGGATTCATATGAACACCTTTAGTATCGGCGCTGTTCTCCTGGAGAATAGATATTGGCTGGAAGACGGATGCCGGCAAATTGGATTTTCTCTTCGAATTTTGGGCGAATACCGGTGGGATGTAAACGGCCGATCACATGGTTGTTTTCATAACCTACCTGCTCAAAAACGAAGATATCTTCCATCGTGATGACATCTCCTTCCATTCCCACCACACCAGTGATATTGACAACCTTACGGGTTCCATCACGCATACGTTCCTGGTGGATGATCAATTCGATTGCGGAGGCGATTTGCTCGCGGATGGCACGCATGGGCAGGTCCATTCCCGCCATCAGCGCCATGGTTTCGATACGGGAAAGGGTATCACGCGGACTATTGGAGTGACAGGTGGTCATGGAGCCATCGTGACCTGTGTTCATAGCCTGGAGCATATCCAAGGCAGCTGCATCGCGGATCTCGCCGACGATAATCCTATCAGGCCTCATGCGGAGGGCATTAATCACTAGTTCACGGATGGTTATCTCCCCACGACCTTCAATATTTGGCGGGCGGGATTCCAGGGTGACAACATGTTCCTGCCTGAGCTGAAGCTCGGCTGCATTCTCGATGGTAATGATCCGTTCCTCTGCAGGAATATATGTCGAGAGGACGTTTAACAGGGTGGTTTTACCGGAGCCGGTACCACCTGAAATGACAATATTTACCCGGGCTTTTACGCAGGCAGCTAAAAATTGTACGGATTCCGGTGTGAGGGACCCGTATTGAACCATCTGTTCCACGGTGATGGGATTCTTGGAGAACTTCCGGATGGTGAGAACCGGGCCAACCAGTGAAATTGGGGGAATGACCGCATTCACACGAGAGCCATCCGGTAAGCGTGCATCCACATATGGACTGGACTCATCAATACGACGCCCGAGGGGTGAGACAATTCTTTCGATGATGCGCATCACATGTTCGTTGCTTTCAAAAGAATTCTGCACCCGGAAGATCCTGCCGGCGCGTTCAACATAGATGTGCGTAGCGCCATTCACCATGATTTCTGTTACGGAGTCTTCTTCCAGCAACTGCTGCAGGGGTCCAAATCCAAGAATTTCAGCGGTAATTTGATCAAATAGGCGGGAACGCTCGGGTCTGGAAAGGACAATACCTTCTTCATTGAGAATCTGTTCAAAAAGCTGCTGGATAACCTGGCGAACTTGCGCGGTCTTTGTCACATCCATGTTCGGATCCAGCTCAGCGAGAAGCTTAGTCTGAACCCGGTTCTTCAAATCCTGATAGGTATCTTGATTCGCACCCATTATCGGACCGGTACGGGGTTTTAATGGTTGAGCGGCAGTATTGGCAGTATTGGTTGATAAAGGGCTGGTTCCAAAACCGGTTGAAGTACTCTCTCCGGGTTGAATCCTTTTTAAAATTGACATGCAATTAACTCCATTATATTAACATCACTTTTTAACGGGAACCTCTGGTTCGATTTTGGCCAATTTCTCTGTCACGAAGGAGGCGAGCTCGAAAAGTTTCCGTCCGACGGGCGATGTTTTAAATTCCAGTACAAAGGGAACGCCCCGATTCACCGAATTCTGCACAATCTTTTCGTCTTCAGGGATCGTGATGGACACTTCCTGATGAAGACTTTCCTTGATCTTCTCCGCTGTAATCCCTATCTGTGGATTGAAACGATTCAAAACAAAAATGATGTGATCCCTGGGGATGCGTACCTGGTCGGCAAGATTCAGGAACAAATTACAATTCTTGATGGAGGGAATTTCCTGAGAAGTTACCAGAACCATCGCGTCCATCACATCCATCGCACTTAAAACATATTCGGTTAAGGCGGAGGCTGAATCAACGATGACATACGGGTAAATTTTCTTAAGAAAGGAAAGCAGTTTCCCGAATTCTTCCCCTTTAACCGAGTCTGCATGTTCAGGACGCGGGGGGGCTGGTATAAGATGCATACCTGAGGCTGCGTGTGTCACTACAACATCTTTAACAACATCTGTATCGAGGTCTTCCACCCGGCTTGTTAAATCGGTAATATTTGTTTTGCTCTGTTCATTCAAAAAGATAGCCACATCACCGAATTGCAGATTACCATCCACAAGAATGGATTTTCGTTCTGGTGTATTGAGGGCAAGAGCTAAATTTGTGGCAACCGTTGTGGTTCCAACTCCACCTTTGGGGCTGAACACAACGATCACCCTGCCGGGTTCTCCAAAGCCACCAGACATCGTACCACCCGATGGAGCTCCCCCGGATGAGAATCCAGCTGACATTTTGCTTTTTTCTTCACGTGCTTTTTCACCGGCACTTCGCACGGCATTGGTAAGGTCATCCAGAACGAGTGGTTTGGGGAGAAAATCATACGCGCCGGCTTTCATCGCTTTGCGCATGTATTCCGTGTCATTCTGAACGGAAAGCATGATCACCTGGATTGCCGGCATTTTTCTATGAAGGATCTCTGTCGCGTTCAATCCATCCATATCCGGCATATTGATATCCATGATCACAACATCAGGATTCAATTTTTGAGATAAATCGACAGCTTCCTTACCCGTTCGGCCGCTTTCCACAACTTCGATCCCCTGGTCGAAGGAAAGCATGCGTTTCAGGTTATCCCTGGTTTCGGCGATATCGTCAACAATAAGTACCCGGATCTTCTCTGGTCCAGCCATAAAAACTCCGATTACTGAGTGGGTGCGGCGGCGGTTCTACCGGAGGAAGGCCAATTCGGATAAGGAATATTTAGCGCTTCCGTCCTGGGCTCAAGTCCATAAGGCAGTTTGGCTGGCAGCTGAATATTCTTCTGATCCATCACGAACTGGAGGGTAACCGGTTGAGTGGAGAGAATCTGCAGGTCACCAGCGCTTCGGAGAGCCATGGTCAACTGAACCTTATTGGAAAGCAGGTAATTAAGAAGCACAACATCCTGCGGTGTGACAATTAATGAAACGATATCCGGGCTTGCTGCGGCTATTGCTGCAGCATTTTGTGCGTTCGTAGTGGCTTCATCAGGGGTGGCGTTTTCACCGGCTTTGGGAAGCAACTCGGCGGAAAAATCACCCACCCGTAAAATGGTGGCGTCCTGGATGACGGTCTGGCAGACAAGGCGGGGGCGCTGGGCTTCACTGGGAACAGCATAAGTGACCATATTCAGGTTTGGATCGATGGCTGCGTACCCCAACTTGGAAGGATCACCTGAAGTGTTGATGTTTGCTGAAACAGTTACCCCGGTGCAGTTTTCATCCGCACAGTTTGCACCTGGAGCTTTGACTATGGATGTGTAATTTGGGAGCTTGGTTTGGAAATTTGTATCCATATCCAACAAAAGCATACATCCGACGACCATAACATGATCACCCATCTGGGGGGCATAGGAAACGAAAGATTCTCGGGTTACGGGTACCGAAAATGCGGTCATACCTGTAGGAATTTGGAAGGACGCCAGAGAACCGGTGGGTGCATCCACTACCATACCCTGGGTCAAAGGCATACGCGCTTCCAGGTCGAATTTCGCTCGTTTTCCCAGTACCTCGTTCATGTCAGTGATAAAAGTTCCGGCGACAAGTTCCTCCCGGGGGTAGGCAATATTGGTCAGAACTGACTCCGTGAACTGGGTGCCTTTGCTGATCGCCTGGGTTGTTACGACGATTTGCACCATATCTCCGGAGGGTGTGGGCTGTGCGAGGGGCTGTGCAACCCCGGAGGGTTTATTAAAGAATGTGAGGTAACCATAAATCGCCCCCACAACGACAATCAACAACACAGCGATGAGAATTATCGTCATGCCTCTTCTTCGACCACCTGCAGCCATGTCCACCTCCTTATTGATGCACGAATCTTAGGTTAAATTTAAGCTCATTATACGGCAATTGTCAACGAAAACAGACCTTATAGAATTGTAAGGGTGCATAATATATGCCAAGCAACCATTATTCCCATATGAAACCTGGTATGGAATTATCCGTAAATAGTCATGGGAAAAAAATGAACAGAATTTGTAAAAATGGCTATAATAATTTTAGGATAATTTGGTAATTGTGATTTTCCAAGGAGGACGAGATGGCTGACATGTATCAAAGAGTGTCTGACGAGCAGGATATTTTCAAGAAACTTCTGAGCAAAGTTCCAGGATTCAAGGGTTATGTAGAGAGGGAGACCAGACGTTCTTCTGATAAACTTCTTCGGGAGAGCCTGGCCGAAAAGTTCGAAGGTCTTTGGCAGCGCATGTCTACGATCCAGAAGGACATGGTGAACGAAAACCAAATCGAATTTGTTGACGATATGGAAGGGGCTTCGATCAAAATTCGACAATTCATTGACCGAGTGCGCACCGCTTCTTATGGTTATGCGGGGTTGTTTGATGCAATCAAGATCGACCAGGAAGAATTAAGCGAAATCTACCGTTACGACCTTGCCATGTTCAACCTGGCAGATGAAGTGGCCAGAGCGATTGATAATGTGGAAGCTTCCCTTGGCGGCGACGGCTTGAAGGCTGCGATCAAAAACCTGGTCAATGTTTCACAGCAATGCGTGGATACATTCAATAAACGGGTGGAAGTGATCAAGAACGGGGTTTCAGGCGGGGACGCTGCGCTTACCCAGGTCCAATAGGCAATAAACGGAGGATAGGAGATAAACCATGGCTAACATTTTTGAGGTCATAGAGTACCCAGATGAGATGAAGGGCGAGATCGTCCACCGCTTTCCCGAGGAAGGTTACGGCGCTTTTCATATAGGTTCGCAGGTGATCGTTCGCGAACCGCAGCGGGCAGTATTCTTCCGGGATGGACATGCGCTGGATACCTTCGGTCCTGGACGTCATACAATCACAACCGCCAATATCCCGTTGTTGATCGATTTGATCGGAAAAGCATTCAACGATCGATCGCCATTTACTGCCGAAGTTTATTTCATCGCAATGAAAGAGTTTGCGGACCAGAAATGGGGAACCCCTCAACCGATACTTGTGAGCAATCCCGGCATGGGCCTGGGGGTGGCTCTGCTGCAGGGCTTTGGAACGTATAGTTTCCAGGTTGCTGACCCGCAGCAATTTGTCACCCAAATCGTTGGTGTCCAGGGGACATATCGGACAACTGAAATTGAGGATCGTCTGCGCCTGATGCTGGTCTCCAAGTTACAAGATATCCTTGCGGAAACCGCCAAGACGAAATCACTGGTAAATATCATCGCCCTTACCGAAGAAATCGGTGCCGGGGTGCGCGCCAAGGCGCAGGATGATTTTAAAGCTATCGGCTTGACCCTGAAATCGTTTTATATTGGTAATCTTAAACCTTCCGATAAATCCGCGGAGGAGCTGCGGGCAATGGGAGTTCTGGATTTGAATACATACACCCAATTACAGGCTGCGGATGCCATGCGGGAAGCTGCCTCCAATCCTTCAGGTGGAGCTGGGCTCACTGCCGGGATCGGGGCAGGCATGGGTATCGGAAATGTTTTGGCAAATTCACTTCAGGGTGTTGGTTCACAACCTCAGGGACAGGCTGCGAACGGGCAGGCTGGTACCGTGATCCCTGAGGTTATGACACCCTCAGAAGCTGCAACGGTATTGAAAGTTTCTGAGGAAGATGTTTTGGCTGCAATCAAAGGCGGTCAATTGAAAGCCAAACAGGTGGGCAGCGCTTACCGGATCAGTAAGGAATCATTGGAAGAATTCCTAAAAAGCTAATAAGGCAACGCCCATTAATCCCCCCCATTTTGGTGAAATGGGGGGAATTTTCCGCATGTTATAATTTTTTCGCTAGTGAACGTCATCCTATTTTAAGGCGGGTCGGATGCGATTACACGAATACCAATCGAAAAATATTTTCGCGCAACATGGTATTCCAATTCCCAAAGGCAGAGTAGCAAATACAGCAGGAGAAGTTAAACAAATCGCCGAAGAACTTGGCGGACGTGTTGTAATCAAAGCCCAGGTTCTTGTCGGAAGCCGGGGGAAAGCCGGAGGTATCCGGCTTGCAAAATCCGTCCAGGAAGCTGAGGAAATCGCAACCCAGATCCTTTCCATGGATTTAAAGGGTTTACCGGTCCGAAGAGTTTTGGTGGATGAGATCGTTAGTTTTTCCAAAGAGATCTACCTGGGGATCACGAACGATCGGACGGAAAGGAAACCTATCATTATCGCATCGGGTTCCGGGGGAATAGATATTGAGGAAGTTGCCCGGGAAACTCCTGAACGAATCATTAAAGTTTACTTGGATGCTCCTTTCGGGCTCCACGATTTTCAGACTCGCGAATTGGCCATCGGGATCGATCTTCAACGCGATTTGTGGAAATCCTTTAATTTGATCGCCAAGGGATTATGGAAAGCCTTCAAAGAAAATGATGCATCAATCGCGGAGATAAATCCGCTGGTCATTTCAAACAATGGAAATCTTATCGCCCTGGATGGAAAGCTGGTGGTGGACGATAATTCGCTCTTTCGCCATCCCGAACTAGTGGAGATCCGGGATCTGGATGCCGAAGAACCAGTAGAAGTAGAGGCCAGGAAGTACGGACTTTCCTATATAAAATTGGATGGAAATATCGGCTGCATGGTGAACGGCGCTGGTTTGGCCATGGCGACATTGGATATCATCAAGCAAAATGGGGGCAATCCGTCCAATTTCCTGGATATCGGTGGTGGCGCGAGCGCGGATAAGGTGGCCACGGCATTGCGGATCATTTGTGCGGATCCAGCGGTAAAGGTTATCCTGATAAATATTTTTGGGGGGATCACACGTTGTGACGAAGTCGCGAAGGGCATCCTTGCCGCAAGAAATGAAGTGAACAAACTCATTCCAATGGTGGTTCGACTAGCTGGCACGAATTCTGAAAAAGGGCTGAAACTCCTGGCAGAGACAGATATGGAGACTGCATCCAGTCTGGAAGAAGCAGCCAGGAAAGCGGTAAAGATCGCCAACAGGAAGACGAAATGAGCATATTGGTCAATAAGCAAACCCGCGTGCTGGTCCAGGGAATCACCGGACATGAAGGTTCATTCCATACCGCGCAAATGATCGCTGCCGGAACAGATATTGTGGCGGGTGTCACCCCTGGCAGGGGTGGCGATTGGGTTTTGGATGGAAAAGTTCCAGTTTTCGATACTGTTAAACAAGCAGTGGATGTGACAGAGGTGAACACCGGAGTGATTTTTGTTCCCGCCAGCGCCGCAGCGGATGCCATCCAGGAGGAGGCAGAAGCCGGGCTGGATCTCATTGTTTGCATTACAGAAGGTATTCCTGTGAAGGATATGATCCAAACCTGCGCAGGATTGAAGAAGACCCAATCCCGATTAATAGGACCAAACTGTCCAGGGATCATTTCACCAGGTGAATCCCTGGTGGGGATCATACCAGCCAGTATTGCCATGCCGGGCAACATCGGCATTATTTCAAGATCGGGCACTTTAACTTATGAAGTACTGCACGGACTTAAACAGGCAGGATTGGGAGTGAGTACCTGTATTGGAATCGGAGGCGATGCGATAAAAGGTTCTGATTTTGTGGACCTTCTTGAACTTTTTGAGGATGATCCGCATACCAAATCCGTGGTTTTAATAGGTGAAATCGGTGGCATGGACGAAGAACGTGCTGCCGAAATGATCATGTCCAAGTTTTCAAAACCAGTCTATGGATTTATCGCCGGATTATCCGCCCCTTCGGGTAAGCGAATGGGTCATGCTGGTGCGATTGTCGAAGGTGGGAGTGGGGGAGCAAAAGCGAAGGTTGAAGCACTTCTTCAGGGGGGTGTGAAAGTTGCTGCATACCCGAGCGAAGTGGTTTCGCTTATCCAGAAATAAAAAAGACAATTTTCTATAAAATAAATTGTCTTTTTATACCCGTAAAAAAAATTAATTTACTTTTTATGTGTGTCGATATATTTCACTGCATCCGCGACAGTTTTGATCTGGCGGGCATCCTCGTCGTTAATTGTCAGATTGAATTTTTCACAAAAACCGTCGATCAGGAAAAACTGATCCATGGAGTCCGCTTTCAGGTCTTCGACGAAGCGGGTTTCCGATGTGATTTCACTGACATCGACCTTCAAGACGTCTGAGATTACTGCTTTCACTTCTTCCATTGTGCTGGCCATGGATCGATCCTCCTTTAATTTTCAATAATTGTAACCATCAATATCTATCTGTCAAGAACACCGATGGTACTCTATAATTTGGATAGTATGCAATAAGTTATACTTTAATTCGACAGGAATAACAACACCAAATTGCAGGGGTAGTTTCATGTCCATGGAACAAAGAAAAAGCGATCACATCCAAATCAATCTGCAAAAAGATGTTCAAAGCGGTAGAAAATCCGGACTGGATTCATATCGGTTTGTTCATAATTCGTTGCCTGAAATGAATTTTTTGGATGTGAAGTGCGACTGCTCGTTTTTAGGGTTTAATCTGAACTTACCGGTAATAATCTCCTCGATGACGGGGGGAACCTCGGATTCAAAAAAGATCAATCAAATTCTTGCCGCCACAGCTGAAAAATTTGGGTTGGCGATGGGTCTGGGTTCGATGCGTATTGCCCTGGAAAACCCAGAAAGACTAGAGACGTTCAAGATTCGTAAAGAAGCGCCGCATATCCTGCTTTTTGCAAATTTAGGCGCTGTTCAATTAAATTACGGCTACACAATTGAGCATTGCAGGCGGGCGGTTGAAGAAGTGGAAGCCAATGGATTGATCCTTCACTTGAATTGTCTTCAGGAAGCATTGCAACCGGAAGGCAATACGAATTTTTCCGGATTGCTGGGTAAGATCGAAAAAATTTGTCGATCACTTTCGGTACCTGTCATTGTAAAGGAAATTGGTTGGGGGCTTTCTGAATCGGTAGCAAAAAAGCTGATAAACGCAGGAGTAGCGGGATTGGATACTGCCGGAGCGGGGGGAACATCATGGTCCGAAGTTGAAAAATATCGTGCAGTCGATAATGTTCAATCACAAACCGCTGCCATATTTAAAGATTGGGGCATCCCCTTAGTGGAATCGCTAACGACGATCCGGAATGAATTTCCAAAAATTCCTTTGATCGCATCCGGGGGTATCAAAACTGGATTGGATATCGCAAAATGCATGGCGATGGGCGCAGATCTGTGCGGAATTGCTGGAGGGTATATAAAGGCGGCTGCCAGTTCTCTTGAGGATACCTACCAGTTTACAGAAATCATAAAACGCCAATTGATGGTAACGATGTTTGCCGCGGGTGTAAAAAATATCAATGAACTTAAGAATCTTCCACTCATCCATGATGAACCTCAATGACTGAAAAGAGTATTTTCAACCATTATCAAGAAACAATGGCTCCAATAAGTGGAACAAGTGATGTTCCACTATTTCGAGGAATTACTTCCCAAAGAGTATTTGGGTCAAAAAGAGATCATTCAGTATCACTTCAATTGGGGAGTTGAGGCACGAGGCAGCATTCAGGGTGGCAAGCGGCTTCGCCCATTGATACTGCTACTTGTATGTGAAAGTGTGGGTGGTGTGATTGAAAAAGCCCTTCCGGCGGCTTCGGCAGTTGAATTCATCCACAATTTCTCTCTTATCCATGACGATATTGAAGATCATGATGAATACCGCCACGGAAAGGAAACTGTATGGAAGAAATTTGGGGTGGAAAAAGCCATCAATGCCGGGGATGCCTTGTTTTCATTGGCCTTTCTAAGCCTGGGACAAATGGAAGAACGATCCAATGAGTTGTTGCGGAGACTAAGTTCCACCTGCGCGATGTTGACAGGTGGACAGGATATGGACCTTGAATTCGAAACCAAGAGGAATATAACCCTTGAGGATTATTTGCTAATGATTCAAGGAAAAACTGCCTCGCTTTTTAAAACCAGCTGCGAAATGGGTTCTATCTTGGGGCAGGGGGAAATAGAAGAACAGGAAGCGCTTTCGAATTTTGGAAATCAATTGGGTCTTGCATTTCAAATTCGGGATGATTGGCTTGGATTGTGGGGTGAGCCGGCATTAACTGGAAAAAAAGCAGCCAATGATCTGTTGACTGCAAAAAAAACATTTCCAATTCTTTATGCCATCCAGGAAAAATCTGAGCTTTTGGATTTATACCTGAGAGAAGTCAGGCAAGAGAATATTGATGAGATGATACAAATAATTGCATCGACGGGTGCCAGCGAATATACTACCGACTATATTGACAAATTACTGGATAATGCAAAAAACAATCTACGAAAATTAACCAGGGTCAATCAGGCAACTGAGACTTTGGAATCTTTGATCGAAATTATTCGACAGAATTAAATTTGAAGACTAGAACGCGAGGTATTTCCATGCCAATAAAAAATGGTGAAAAAGAATCTGTCTACCGGGCTGCAAACCTGCTGAACGAAAAAGAAATAGATCTAAAAACAATCGAAACTGCCACCCGGCAAATGCTTGTTTCCTTCGGAGAAGATGCCGATCGGGAAGGCTTATTGCGTACGCCAGAACGGGTATCCAAAATGTATGCGGAATTGTTGGCTGGTTATAGAACTGACCCTTACGCGATGCTCAATGATGCGCTTTTTGAAATCCAATACGATGAGATGGTGATCGTTCGAGATATCGAGTTTTACTCCTTATGCGAGCATCACATGCTGCCCTTTGTGGGTAGAGCTCATGTGGCTTATATGCCAAAAGGACGGGTGATAGGTCTATCAAAAATTCCGCGGGTCGTGGATATGTTCGCTCGAAGGTTGCAAGTCCAGGAAAGAATGACCACCCAGATAGCTGGTTTTCTCCATGAATTGCTTCAGCCTTCGGGTGTGGCTGTGGTCCTGGAAGCACTCCATCTCTGCTCCATGATACGTGGCGTAAAGAAACATGATTCCCGGATGACGACCTCCGCAATGCAGGGCACTTTCCGAACAAACATGGCACAGCGGATGGAATTCCTGGATAATATTTCGAGGAGTGCAGAACCGTTACACTTCTAAATTTTGAGATTGAGGTCAATATCAGGTCGCGCCTTCCAAAAGACGCGACTTTTTAATTCTTGGGCAATCATCTGAAGAGTCTTCCCAGTGGTAGGATCCATCAATTCAGGAATCAATTCGGACAACGGAACCGCAAGGTAAACCCGGCTCCAAATAGTTGGATCAAGGGGATCATGATCAACGATGGAAATATCCAGGTCGATCTGCCTGTCGGAATTCTTATCCACGGTGCGGATGCGTCCCAAAGATGTTTCAAGAGCCCGAAGATAACCAAACTTCAATTCATCAATCGATAAAGATGTTTGAATTTTCGCTGCTGCGTTTAGGAAATTGGGACCGGTTGAGCCCTCGGCGACTGTCTCGATCACTGAGGAACACATGACATCCCCAAACTCCCGCCGAAGCTCATTGATAGTCAGTTTAAGGTTAGCTTCCGGTTGGATATTAGAACCAAGGGATAGATAAATCGAAGAACTCATATCGCAATTTATGGGCGCTCTATCTCCACACCAACAGACCGCGAGAATCGAACCGCGCCCGGTTTTTCCACCCGCACTTTCACTTTTTGAACCCCTTTTTCTTCCAACAACAACCGGGAGATATCCCCAGCCAGGGCTTCAACTGTGTACCGATTAGACTTCTCCACAAATGTAAATACCTTCTTTGCGAGGCTGCGATAATTTACACAATCGTCGATCGAATCACTCTCGGATGCTTTTTGAGTATCCGTGAAGATGACAAGATTGATTAAAATGTCCTGAGGTTGGGAGCGTTCCTGATCGGAGATCCCAATGACTCCGCGGATAAGGAGATCTTTAATAAATACTTCGTCCATAATAAACCTCTCAGATTAAATGCCGGCCGCCATCCAGGTGGATGATCTCTCCGGTGATGTATTCAGGACCCTGGAGAAGGAAAAGAACAGTCTGATTTACTTCATCCATCTCTGCGGTTCTGCCTAACGGAACTGAATAAAGCATTTTTTCAGGGGGAGCGCCATCGCTGGGAGGAAGAATGGCGCCGAATGCGATCCCATTTACCGAAATCCGAGGTGCCATGGCGATGGCCATTGATTTAGTCATGGAAGCAAGAGCGGCCTTGCTGACAGTATAAGGGAAATGATCAGCACCTGGCCTTAATGCCCGCCAATCGAGGAAAGTGATGATTCGGGCGTGTTTACCGGGTGGTAAGCGATTGAAGAACCATTTGGAAACCAGAAAGGGTGCGGTTAAATTTACAGCAAGGTGATGATCCCAATCATCAAGGGTCGAATCCTGAAATGAAAGCGGTTCAAAGATCGCAGCATTGTGGATCAGGAAATTGATTTCCAAATCCCCAGGCAAAACTGATAAGTCCGATTCAATACTCCCAGGGTTGTTAAAATCTGACTTCACGATATAAGATTTACGATTTAAACCCTGAATTTCATCAGCAAGCTGCTTGGATTCTACATCCGAGTGTCGATGGTGGATCACAATATCATATCCGGAAGATGCTAGAAATAAAGACAACTGCCTGCCAATACGTTTTGCAGCTCCGGTAATTAACACAGTACCGATCATGAAAAATCCTTCACGAATTCATATTAATGGAAAAGAAACTTCATGTCAAACAACTGTATTAGGATTTTATAATTTATTAGATTTACCTAGGAAGATAAGATAAACTTCACCAAATGAATAGCCCGATTGATAAAGAATTATATTAATAAATATGTAATATTTCTCATTGCAGCATCGGTTTTATTTTCCGCTGGCTGCCAGGGGATAGGGAGTGAAAAGAAATCAGACGAGGTTGTTGCCACCCCAAACGAACTTGAAATAAACGATTATCTCACCCGTCAGGCGGAAGCCACCCCGCTCCCAACGATGACCAGGGATCTTGAACTGGAAAAAAGACAAACGGAGATTGCCGAAAACCCGGAATGGGTGCATATGGTGGCGACCGATCCCGGTAACTTTACAATCGCTTCCGGAAAATATCAGTTAGTTGAAAAAATGGCTTTCTGGTGCGCTGAGTGCCGGGATTTGAACCCGGTTCTCAAATCACTGGAGGAAGAATGGGGGAGAAAGATCAATTTTGCCTATCTTGATGTTGATGATCCATTAAATGTGGAAAACATTCAAAAATTATCCCGATTGAAAGTTGTCCCGGAAGTACTCCTTCTGGATGCCAATGGAAATATCATCAAGGATTGGATCGGTCCCCCCACAAGGGAAGAACTGATCTCTGAGTTCGAAAAAATCCCGTAAGATATTGACAAATTAGATAAATATAGTTATATTAGATAGACCCCCCCCATATGGGAGGGGTAGAAAAGGAAGCGGATGAAATCGGAAATCGCTGTTGAACGCTTAAAGAACATCGAAGGTCACATCCGTGGCATCCAAAAAATGATGCAGGAGGATGCTTATTGCATTGATATCATCCACCAAATACAAGCGGTTCAGGCTGCCTTAAACAAAGTCAACGGAATGATCCTTGATGATCATCTAAATAGCTGCCTGATAACTGCGATCCGTGGAGATGATCCGGCGGAGAGAGAAAGAGTTCTTAAAGAGATTTCTGATGTATTCAACGCATCACAAAAGAATTAAGGAGAAAAAATGGATACAGTTACTTACAATGTTCCCGGGATCAATTGCATGCATTGTGTACACACGATCACAACAGAATTAACGGAATTGGATGGAGTGAAAGGTGTCACGGCGGATCCAAACACGAAGATTGTGTCGGTAGAGTATGAGCCGCCTGCGACATCCGAAAAGATCAAGGAATTGCTGGCGGAAATCAATTACCCGGTTGCGGTTTAATGATTTTTACTCAAATAACTTGATCAGATTCCTATCCATTAGTCTATTTCTTAATAAATATAAAAATGTCGAATACTCGCCAAATCATTCTTCCCATCACGGGCATGACCTGTGCCAACTGTGTTTCAACTGTGGAGAGAAATATTCGCAAACTTCCCGGTGTTGAGCAGGTGTCGGTTAATTTATCCTCTGAACGGGCAACTGTGGAATTTCAACCAGAGCAGGTGGGAATTCCAGATGTAGTGGGTCGAATCCAAAAAGCGGGTTATGGTGTGGCGGAAGGTGACGCGGAATTTATCCTCACACGGGAAATCGACCCGAATGATGTGCGAGTCATCGAAAAGTCTTTGAAAAGCATTGAGGGGATTAACAAGACCAATGTCAATCTAGCCAACAACAAGGTGATGATTTCTTATATCCCCACACTGGTGAACCAAGCTGAGATTCGGAAACGGTTGGTAGAGATAGGTTTTCCTGTCCTCGAAAAGGAGGGGGAGGAAGTTGATGCTGAAGCCCTTGCCCATGAAAGGGAGATCGCTCATCAGCGAAAATTACTCATCACCGGGATCATATTCACCGTTCCGTTATTTATTCTTTCCATGGCGAACGATCTCGGGTTTCTGCCTCTTTCGATCCAGGAATCATCCTGGTTAAACTGGGTGATGCTTGCCCTGGCAACCCCGGTTCAATTCTATGTCGGTCGAGATTATTACGTCGGAGCATATAAATCACTGCGGAATCGCTCCGCGAATATGGACGTATTGATCGCGTTGGGCTCGTCGGTTGCTTATTTCTATTCCCTGATTGTGACATTGGGGTTCCTAAACGGTCATGTTTATTTTGAAACTTCCGCAATGATCATCACCCTGATCCGGTTGGGGAAATACCTGGAAGCCAGGGCAAAAGGCCGCACAAGCGAGGCAGTTAAAAAACTGGTCAGTCTTCAGGTGAGAAACGCCCGGGTTCTGCGGGGTGGGCAGGAAGTTGAGATCAAAACCGAGGACGTCCGCCTGGGAGATATTGTCCTGGTAAAACCGGGTGAAAAAATCCCGGTGGATGGTGTGATCCTTTCAGGGCGGACTACACTGGATGAATCCATGTTGACCGGGGAATCCATTCCCGTAGAGAAAGGTCAGGGGGATCAGGTGATTGGATCCACCTTGAACAAATCCGGGTTAATACAATTTGAAGCCACAAAAGTTGGCAAAGATACAACCCTGGCGCAGATTGTCCGCCTTGTTGAGGAAGCACAGGGGAGCAAAGCTCCCATTCAAAAATTAGCTGATCGGGTGTCTGAATACTTTGTTCCAGCAGTGATCCTGATCGCAATCGGAACATTTCTCTATTGGTTCTTCTTCCAACCGGCAGGAATGGCAGGGATGGAGAATACTGCTTTTACAACCGCTTTGATCAACATGGTTGCTGTGTTGGTGATCGCCTGCCCATGCGCTATGGGATTGGCAACACCGACTGCGATCATGGTCGGAACTGGCAGAGGTGCGGAGATGGGCATTCTGATCCGATCAGGAGAAGCACTGCAAGTTGCCGGTTCTGCGGATACGGTTGTGCTTGATAAAACCGGAACGATAACTCGCGGGCAGCCGGTCGTGACTGATTTAGTTTCACTAAATGAAAAATTCACTCCAAATGAAGTTCTTAAATTTGCAGCGAGTGTTGAAAAAGGCAGCGAGCACCCTCTGGGCGAAGCCCTAGTCGCTGAAGCTGGAAATTTAAACCTCCAACTCGAGAATCCGTTAGGATTTCAATCGATTCCAGGTTTGGGAGTAAACGCCGAGGTAGCCGGTCATAGCATCAAAGTGGGAAATTCGAAATATTTGGACTCTTTTTTGGTAAATATCCCTGATGCCCGGACGCAAATAGCCCGAATGCAATCGGAAGCAAAAACCACCGTCCTGGTTGTGATCGATGAAATTCTTTCGGGCGTGATCGGGATTGCCGATGAGGTCAAATCGGACTCATATGAGGCTATCGCGGACCTCGCGAAATTGAAACTATCCGTTGTTATGCTGACAGGTGATAATAACGCGACTGCACTCGAAATCGCTCGAAAGGTTAATATCCCGGAAGTGATTTCGGATGTGTTACCCGATGGAAAAAACGAGCAGATCAAATCCATTCAGCTTCAAAAACGGGTTGTTATCATGGTAGGGGATGGGATAAATGATGCCCCAGCTCTTGCCCAAGCTGATGTTGGCATGGCGATCGGTACTGGCACCGAAGTGGCGATTGCCTCCGCGGCTATTACTTTGATCAGCGGAAGCTTGAAAAGTGTGGCACGGGCGGTAAAACTCTCCCGCAAAACCCTGCGAGTGATCAAGGAAAACTTGTTCTGGGCTTTTGTATACAACATTATCCTCATCCCTGTCGCCATGATGGGAAAACTAAATCCGATGCTGGCTGCCGCAGCGATGGCTTTCAGCAGCGTATTTGTTGTGACTAACAGTCTGCGGCTGAGGAAAATGAAGTTTTAATCATAAATGTCACAAGATAATGCCACTTGTGGTGGCATTTTTTTATTAAAATCTGACATGGTACAATATTTTTGAATTTTACTCACGAGGCATCCATGGATACATTGCAGGAAAAAGCGATCAACACAATTCGATTTCTTTCAGCCGATGGGGTCCAGCGGGCAAACTCCGGGCACCCCGGGTTGCCAATGGGGGCTGCCGCGATGGCTTATACAGTCTGGACGCGGCATTTACGCTTTAATCCCCGCAATCCCAAATGGTTCAACCGGGATCGGTTCGTCCTATCCGGCGGGCACGGCTCCATGCTGCTTTATAGCCTCTTGCATCTTTTCGGTTATGGCGTCTCGCTGGATGAACTAATGCATTTTCGTCAGTTGGATAGCATTACACCGGGTCATCCAGAGTATGGACTGACTCCGGGTGTGGAAATCACGACGGGTCCTTTGGGACAGGGATTTGCCAATGGCGTGGGGATGGCCGTTGCAGAGGCACAACTCGCTGCGCAATACAACCAGCCTGGGATTTCGATTGTGGACCATTTTGTTTATGCAGATTGTCACTGATGGAGATTTAATGGAAGGCGTCGCATCAGAAGCGGCATCCTTTGCCGGCCATCAACGCCTTGGTAAGCTTATCTATCTTTACGATGACAACCATATTTCCATTGATGGTCCCACTGAGTTGGCGTTCACAGAGGATCGAAAGGCCAGGTTCGACGCCTACGGATGGCACACGGTGGTTGTCAAAGATGGGAATGACGTTGAGGAAATTGATGCGGCCATCCGCCTCGCTAAAAAGGATTCGAGGCCTTCCCTAATCTTGTGTAGAACGCATATCGGATTCGGGCTTCCCACGCGCCAGGATACGGCCAAAGCCCATGGTGAACCCCCGGGGGAGGAAGAGTTGAATGGCGCAAAAGAAAAACTGGGGTGGCCTCTCGAACCAAAATTCTTTATCCCGGATGATGTCAAGGATTATTTCTACGGTTTTATTGAAACCGGGACTCAACTTGAATTGGCGTGGGAGAGCACATTTTCCACTTACCGAGATGAATTTCCAAAACAGGTGGAGGAATTTGAACGCCGCATCTCGGGAAACCTGACTGACAGTTGGGAAAAATCGCTTCCCGTTTTTTCTCCGGATGAGAAAGGCATCGCCACGAGAGTTGCATCTGGAAAGTCGATTAATGCTTTGGCAGAGATTCTTCCTGAGTTAACCGGAGGTTCTGCCGACCTGGCGCCATCCAACAACACCTGGATCCAAGCCAGCCAGGCTTTCGAACCTGGATCAGAATCAGGAAGGAATTTCCATTTCGGAGTTCGTGAACATGGGATGGGTGCGATCGTGAATGGGATGGCGGTCCATGGCGGGCTGATCCCTTATGGCGCGACATTTCTCGTATTTTCTGATTACATGCGGGGGGCTATCCGGGTCTCGGCATTATCCCACGTTCCAAGTATATGGGTCTTTACCCACGATAGCATCGGGCTTGGAGAGGACGGACCAACGCACCAACCTGTGGAGCACATCGCTGCATTGCGAGCCATTCCAAACCTTACCGTGATCCGGCCGAGCGACGCAAATGAAACAGTGGAAGCCTGGAAGATTGCCATCCAAAATAGGGATAATCCCACAGCCTTATTACTAACACGTCAGGCATGCCCGGTGATCGATCGGACAGAGTTTTCCAGCGCGGAGTTGCTGAAGAAAGGGGCATATGTTTTGGCCGATTTAGGAAAAGAAAAACCCCAAATTCTATTGATGGCTACTGGTTCCGAAGTGAGCTTGATCGTGAATGCAGGAAAAGCCTTGCTTGAAAAAGGATTTTCTTCACGAATCGTTTCCTTTCCAAGTTGGGAATTATTTGAAAAAATGGATGCAACGTACAGGGAGTCGGTATTTCCCAAGGACTTAAAGGTGCGACTGGCGGTTGAAGCAGGGATTGCCCAGGGGTGGGAAAAATACACAGGCGATTTCGGAAGAATCATTTGCATGCATGGTTTTGGTGCATCCGCACCATACCAGGCACTTTTTAATAGATTTGGGTTTACTGTTGAGAATGTCATCCAGACTGCTTTGGAAATGCTATCCAAGTAAGAAGGCGAATTATGCGTATAGCTGTTGCTTGTGATCATGCTGGTTATTCTCTAAAAAAGAGGATCATCGAAAAATTGATGGAAATGAACCAGGTGGTGATCGACCTGGGTACTGACAGCCAGCTGCCGGTCGATTTTCCGGATTATGCTGAAAAGGCAGGCAGGGCGATCCAATCAGGAGAAGCAGATCGGGCAGTTATCATTTGCGGGTCCGGTGTAGGTGCTTCCATTGCAGCTAACAAACTTAAAGGTGTATACGCAGGTCTGTGTCACGATACATATTCCGCGCACCAGGGGGTTGAGCACGACAAGATGAACACGTTGTGTCTGGGTGCAAGGATCATCGGTGAGGAACCCGCAGTGGAAATTGTGGAAGCCTTCGTAAAAGCAGAATTCATTGATGATGACCGCTTCATTCGCCGGACAAACAAGATCAAGCGATTAGAAGAAATCAGGTAGAGCCATGAACCCCCTTCAAAAACTCAATAAATTCGGGCAATCTGTCTGGTACGATAACATCCAACGGAAACTGATCCGATCCGGCGAGCTTGCAGAGATGATTGCGAAGGGGGAAATCCGCGGCATAACGTCCAATCCATCCATTTTTAACGCGGCCATCAGTAAATCGAATGATTACGATTCCTCCCTGCAGCCACTGGCTTGGGCTGGGTGGAGTCCGGATGCCATTTTTTGGCAAATTGCGGTAGATGACATCAAATCTGTAGCGGAATTATTTCAAAGCGTCTATATCGAATCTGGAAAGACAGATGGCTATATCAGCCTGGAGGTTAATCCTCTGCTGGCCTTTGACAGCGAAAAAACCCTCGCAGATGCTAAAACCCTGTGGAAACGGGTCTCCTCACCCAACCTGATGATCAAAATTCCCGCCACGAAGGAAGGCGTTGTTGCGATTAGAAAAGCTACAGCAGCAGGAATCAACGTAAACGCCACGCTCATTTTTTCTCTCGATCGTTACGCTGAGGTGATCGATGCCTACCTGGGAGGATTGGAGGACCGTATCAAAATCGGGGAGAGAATCGATGAAATTTCTTCGGTAGCCTCATTTTTCATTTCCCGCGTAGATTCAAAGATTGACGGATTCCTTCAGCGTATGGTCAATGCTTGTGAAATTGAGGCTGTGGACGCCGAAAAATTGCAAGGAAAAGCTGCGGTTGCCAACGCACGTCTTGCTTACCAGCTTTTTTCCGATACTCTGCGATCCTCCCGGTTTCGAGCGATCCAGAAAAAAGGCGGCAGGGCTCAACGACCACTCTGGGCTTCGACAAGCACCAAGAATACAAAATACAGCGATGTAATTTACATAGAGGAATTGATCGGCAAGGATTCTGTGAATACGATTCCCCCAGCCACCCTGGCTGCTTTTCGCGACCACGGTAAAGTTGAACAGAAAATCGACACTGATTTAGTTCGGGCGGAAGAGATCATTCGCGACCTGGCGGATATTGGCATCGAAATGGACGTAGTAACCGGGCAGCTGGAGGTTGAAGGGGTACAAGCATTCTCCGATGCATATAAAGAATTGATTGGCAGCATCCAGGTAAAAGTATTGGACTACCAAAAAGGGATCCGGTCGCTGGAGAAACTCTACCAAGCCTCTCTGGGGAGAATGATGGATCGAAAAATCATCGATTCCTTATTTTTAGGAAATCCTGATCCGTGGGTGCGGGATGAAACCGGTAAACAGGAATTCAAACAACGAACCGGGTGGTTGGATGCACCTGTTCACAGTAATATACTTTTAAAGGACTATGATGATTTCCGGGACGAATTGGTCAAAGAGGGATTTCAAAAAGTATTAGTTATAGGTATGGGTGGATCTTCGCTGGCACCGGAGGTCTTCAGCCTTTTAACTCATCATTTCAATGGTGAAAAACACACTGGTCTTACCCTGGGCATTCTTGATTCAGTTGACCCAATTTCTGTAAAAAAAGCATCCCGGGATTTTCCAGTTAAAAATTCTATCTATCTGGTTTCAAGTAAATCAGGATCAACAGCGGAAATCAACGCGAATTTTAATTATTTCTGGAAATTAGTGGAGGATAAATTCGGTGATAAAGCGGGATCGAAGTTCATCGCGATCACCGATCCTGGAACCTTACTTGAAGATCTGGCAAAAGAAAAACACTTCAGGAAGGTCTTTCATGCCGATCCCTCCGTAGGGGGAAGATTCTCTGCGTTGACAGCTTTTGGGTTGGTACCTGCAGCGCTTATAGGATGGGATACTGCGGAAATTCTTTCTTTGGCTGCGGAAATGATGGAAAACTGCAGACCTGGTCAGGGGGAAGAGAAAAATCCTGGGCTTGCCTTGGGAACGTTGATAGGGACGGCAGCGAGCGCAGGAAGAGATAAGCTTACCTTTATCATAGATCCTGAAATTGAGAGTTTTGGATCCTGGTTGGAGCAATTGATCGCGGAGAGCACAGGAAAGCAGGGGAAGGGGATTTTACCGGTTGACCTTGAACCGGAAATCCATCCCCTAAAATATGGGAATGACCGCTTGTTTGTCTACATCCGATTGAATGGCCGAAAGGATCAAAGAGTGGAGGATATTATAAGCGCGGGTCATCCCTGCATCACAATACCTTTAGAAAGTTATCGGTCGATCGGGGCGGAAATGTATCGATGGGAGGTGGCAACCACGGTAGCTTGTGCCATCCTGGAGATCAACCCGTTCGATCAGCCTGACGTGCAGGAAAGTAAAAGCATTACCAAGCAGATGATCAAAGAATTCAAAGAAAGCGGCAAGCTATCGCAAGAAAATGCGATTTGGCAATCCCTAGGGATCCAAGTATTTGGAAAAGGGTCAACAATCCACGGAAAAAATTTGCAGGAGGTCTTGTGGGATTTTCTATCCGACGCAAAAAAGGGGAATTTTGTGGCGATTAATGCTTTCTTTCCCCGCGAGGAGAAAATGCTGCACGAACTTCAAGTTTTTCGGAAGAAGGTCCTGGAGAAAACCGGGTTAGCAGTCACACTGGGATTTGGACCACGGTTCCTGCACTCGATCGGACAATTTCATAAAGGAGGACCAAATTCCGGTTATTTTCTGGTATTTACAAAACCGATCGAAGAAGACATTGAAGTACCGGGTGAAGAAATCTCCTTCGGAGTTTTGGAAAACGCGCAGGCTCTTGGCGATTATGAAGCACTGAAAGATAAGGGTAGAAAAGTGCTCAGGATCCAAATATCAACGACACAGCTGAAAGATCTATTATGATTGACCGAATCGAGGCCTTTTCAAAAGATCGCGTTCGGATGAATAACCGCATCAGCGAGCTTCAAAATCTGGGGATCAATCGATTCTTCAATCTGGATCAAGCTGCCTATCAGGATGGCTTGTTGCCCGGGAAAACGAAAGAACTTCTTGGGTTGGTTGCGTCCTTGGTGCTTCGCTGCAACGACTGTATAGATTATCACATCATCCAATGTGTAGAAGCCGGATGGACGGATGAAGAATTGATCGAAGCATTCAATGTCGGTTTGGTGGTTGGGGGCAGCATTGTCATACCGCATCTTCGCCATGCGGTCGAGTCGCTGGACTTGATTCGCGAAAAATCTATCAATTCATAACAACAATTTCAAATTGGCGGCGGTGAGATTGCCAAGGCTAGGGACCCAAGAACGCCTGCCTGTTTTCCAAGGCTGGGAGCGACGATATATTGATCGATGCCAGAAATAATGGCGTTCGATAAAACGTAACCATTGAGGGATTTTTGAACCAGGCTGCGGATTTTGAATATCAGTGAGGGTTGCTGCATTACACCCCCACCCAGGATGATCCTTTGAGGACTGAGAATGGTGATGATAGAGTGCATTGCCCTGGCGATGTAATATGCTTCCAGGTCCCAGGCTGGATGATCAGGGGGTAATTTTTCCGGTTTAACCTTCCAACGGGCTTCCAGGGAAGGTCCATTTGCCAGGCCTTCAAAACAATCCTTGTGGTATGGACATACTCCAGGAAACGGATCTTTGGACAAATCATGATCTACGATCAAATGACCCATTTCTGGGTGAACCAGGCCATGAATGGGTTTACCATTGAGAATGGCCCCACCTCCGATTCCCGTTCCGATCGTAAAATACACCAACGAACTAAGGCCGCAGCCGGCGCCCCAGAGATATTCCCCATAGGCAGCTGCATTTACATCTGTATCGATCTTACAAGTGATATCTAGGTGAGTTTTTAGGAACCCCAGAATATCCGCGTTTGACCAATTTTGTTTCGGTGTTGAGGTAATAAGGCCAAAGCTAGGAGAGGATGGGTCAAGATCCAGCGGTCCGAAACTACCGATCCCGATTCTCTGGATTGGGTTCCCAAGTTCTCTTGAACGGTCCTGAAAGAACTGGACCACCTTTGGGAGAGTTTCTTCAGGGGTGGTGGTTTCAATCCTCTGTTCAACGATCAACTTACCGGAAGAATCGCCGATTCCACAGATAAATTTAGTTCCCCCAGCTTCCACCGCACCAAATAGTTCCATAATGCCTCATTTGATACAAGATTTCTCAATAGAATAACATTAAATTCATCGATACCAAAGAAAAACCCCTCAAATTAATTTCGAGGGGTTCTAGTAGGTCTCTTGAAGGAATCTGAAGGTGGATTGAATTGCATAATCTCTGATTTTCACCCGTAAAGACCCCATTCCGGCGGGGCGCCATCCTCCATCATAGAAAAATCCCATGGATCGAAGGAAAGGTCCATATGGGTTTCACGCTGCAGGATCTCTTCCGCTTTCAAACGCGTCTCCTCCAGCATCTCGGGTCCATAGGGACAGAAAGGTGTGGTGAGGATCATTTTCAAAATGGCATTGTTCTCATTTATGTTCACATTCCGCACGAGACCAAGCTGGATGATATCGTACCCCAACTCAGGATCCTTGATCTCACGTAGGGCATCGCGCAGACGGTCGCTTAAATCTGGATAATCCGATTGGGACTCCCAAATAACTCGGTTGATCGCAGGTTCTTCACTCATGCAGAAACGCTCCCATGATCGAGGGCTGGAATCACGTATGTGCAACGATTATCCCCGGAGAGGATGCATTTTACTTTTTCGATGGGGATATCCAGCAGACTGGAGATCAGAGTTTGATCCACCGAGCAGACTTCCGGGTGGGCTTTTCCGATCTGGTAATAAGGACAGGTTACTTCGTGGATATGGATCTGTTCACCCCGGGTTTCCCAATCCATGGTGAACCCTTCCTCAGCCAATAAGGTTTGAAGCAATAAAAGCCGTTCTTCAATGTTCTTCCCATCGGCAAGCGGCGAATATTCATCTGCCATATCCGTAGCCATGCGGGTAAAAAGCAGGTTCACCTGGTTTTCCGGGAAAGTATCTTTGATCTGATCGAGCAATCGGTTGGTCAGTCGCAAATACCGGCTAGGGAATTTCTCCATTCCTTTTTCAGAGAGGTAATAAACGAGGCGGGGACGACCGACACCGTGCCGAACCTCATCCACGGAGAGCAAACCCTCCGCCTGCAAGCTGGCGATATGGTGACGAACCGAAATAGTATTTATTCCCACTGCGCTGGCAAGCTCGGGTATCGTGGAGCGGGGATGGCTGCGCAACGTCTGCAGGATGCGATCTCTTGTACTGGACATGCTAATTAATTATCCTTTTCACGTCTAAAAGTATACCATGTTCAATGTAAAATAGTCAATAAATAAGATAAATATAATAAATATTGACATAGAAAATCCCACATGGTATAATGCGGCGTTCCTACAAAAAAAAACAAAACGAAGCAAGGATTGATCCGGATGAGTCAGCTCGAAATTCGCAATCTGCATGTATCGATCGAAGGCAAAGAGATATTAAAGGGTTTGGACCTCGTCATTTCCCAAGGCGAAGTGCATGCCATCATGGGACCCAACGGTACGGGCAAATCTACACTTGCATATACCCTAATGGGACATCCATCTTATGAAGTAACAGAAGGGGAGATCAGCTACAAGGAACAAAACATTTTAGATATGTCTCCGGATGAGCGCTCCAGATTTGGTTTATTCCTTGCCTTCCAGTACCCGCAATCCATTCCTGGCGTGACTGTTGCCAATTTTCTCAGAACAGCCGTCAATTCCCGGCGCCGTTCTAAAAATCCTCAGGATAAGGGAGTACCCATCCCTGAATTCCGGAAAATGCTGAAAGAGGAAATGGATAAACTTCGGATGGATCCTTCGTTTGCAGGCAGATACTTAAACGAAGGTTTTTCGGGTGGGGAAAAAAAGCGAGCAGAGATACTCCAAATGGCGGTACTAAAACCCGAGATTGCCATCCTTGATGAAACGGACTCCGGTTTGGATATTGACGCATTACGTATTGTCTCCGAAGGTGTCAATACCTTGCGAAATCCAGACCTTGGTGTCCTGGTAATTACCCATTACCAGCGGATCCTGAATTACATTCAACCTGATGTTGTGCATGTCATGATGGATGGAAGAGTTGTAGAAACAGGTGGTCCCGACCTGGCGCTTCATCTCGAAGAGCATGGTTATGACTGGGTCCGCGAAAAAATGGATAATGGTAAATAAAACGAGTGGATATGGTTGAGGCATCCAATTCAGAATTTTTAGATCAGCTCGGGGATTACAAATACGGATTCAAGGATCCGGAAAATTACGTTTTTAAGTCCCGAAAAGGACTTGATAAAGAGATCGTGAAGCAAATATCCAGCATGAAAGGCGAACCGGAATGGATGTTAAATTTCCGGCTTAAGGCTCTCGCTCATTTCGAAAATCGTCCCATGCCAACATGGGGAGCAGATCTCTCAGGCTTGGATCTGAACGATATATATTACTACGTAAAACCGACAGTGGATCAAAGTCAATCCTGGGATGACGTCCCTGAAACGATTAAAAATACGTTTGATAAGCTGGGAATCCCAGATGCGGAACGAAAATTTCTGGCAGGTGTTGGCGCGCAATACGAATCAGAAATGGTATACCACAGCGTGCTTGAACACCTCGAAAAACAGGGTGTGATCTTTTTGAGCATAGAAGAAGGATTGCGTCAATATCCTGATCTTTTCCGGGAGCACTTTGGGACAGTAATACCGATTGAAGATAATAAATTTGCTGCCTTGAATAGTGCGGTTTGGTCGGGTGGATCCTTCGTTTATATTCCAAAAGGGGTGAAAGTCGACTTGCCCTTGCAGGCTTATTTTCGGCTAAACGTCGCGAATATCGGTCAATTTGAACGATCCTTGATCATCGCAGATGAGGGTGCGCAGGTGCATTATGTGGAAGGTTGTACTGCGCCCAGATACACCACCAATTCTTTTCATTCCGGTGTGATCGAGATCATCGTCAAACGCGACGCCAGAGTGCGGTACACGACGATTCAGAATTGGTCGACGAACGTATATAACCTGGTTACTCAGCGTGCCAAGGTTTACCAGGACGGATCCATGGAGTGGGTGGATTCGAATCTCGGATCAAAGGTCACCATGAAGTACCCATCCTGTTACCTTCTCGAGCCCGGTGCGCACGGCGAGATTCTATCTATGGCGTTTGCCGGCAAGGGCCAGGTTCAGGATGCCGGTGGCAAGGTGATCCATTTTGCACCTCACACGAGCAGCAAGATCACTTCAAAATCGATAAGCAAGAACGGCGGTAGGGCATCTTACCGGGGATTATTAAAAGTTTATCCTGGGGCAAAGGGCAGCAAATCGAGTGTCGTCTGCGATGCCCTGTTGCTCGATCCAAATTCCCGTTCTGATACTTACCCGACAATTGAAGTGGATGAGGAGGATGTGACCATTGGCCATGAAGCGACTGTATCCAGGGTTGGCGAAGAGCAGCTCTTCTACCTGATGAGCCGGGGATTAACCCAGGAAGATGCGACCACCATGGTCGTCTCCGGTTTCATCGAGCCTCTGGTTAAGGAATTGCCAATGGAATATGCCGTTGAAATGAATCGGCTTATCCAGCTCCAGATGGCTGGATCGGTTGGATAGTATGGGGGAGACTATGTCAACCAAACCAAGAGTGATTATTCGAACCGAAACGGGTAAAAGTGGTCAGGAAAGAAAATTCATTTTTGGTGAAGAACTTGTTCGAAAGAACGGTTTGTCACCAACTCTCAAGGCATACCGTGAGAAAGCCTGGCAGGCGGTACAGGGCACCAGCTTGCCTGATCAGAATTCTGAATCCTGGAAGCGAAGCAGTTTAAAAGATTTCCATCCTGAAAGTTATAAATTGTTCATTCCTCCTCTCCCGCCTACTTCCGTGATAAACATCAGTTTACAAGTTCAGGAGAATTCTCTAGGAATTATTGATCAAGAGGAGACTGGTACTGAGATTTGGTTGAAAGAAGGTTTGACTCAAAAAGGAGTCGTTTTTTGCCCGCTCAGCGAGGCAGAAAAATCATATCCCAAAGAAATGGAAAGCATTATTGGGAATGTTATTAATCCTGCGGAGAATATTTTCACCGCATTAACTGGAGCATTCGCACAATTTGGTTCTTTGATAAAGATCCAGGGGGGGGTAATACTTGATAAACCTCTGGTTGTTAAATTGAGAACGGGCGGCACTGGTAATGCCTTTTTTTCCCACCATCTCATCCATTTGGAACCGGGTAGCCAGGCAGTCATCATTTTGGAGAATAGCTCGGATCGAGACCATGAAGGAAATTCGCTTCACTCGAGTTTGGTTGAAATAGTCCTGGAAGAAGGAGCACACCTGACGTTAGTTGAACTTCAATCCCTGGATGAAATGACCTGGAATTTTGGTTATTCACGGGTCATTCTTGGAAAGGATGCGATCCTGGATTGGACGGTGGGGTCGACCGGAGGGAAATTCACCAAAGATTTTTCAAGCCTGAAACTCAGCGGGGAAGGGAGCCGGGGAAAAATTTCCGGATTTTATTTCGCGGATGGAAAACAGCTTATAGATCACGAAACCAACCAGGACCATCTAGCTCCGAATACCACAAGCGATTTGCTTTTCAAAGGCGCATTGAAAGATGAAAGCCGGGCGGTTTGGCGCGGGATGATCTACGTGGCACCGGAAGGGAATAAAACGGATGGCTACCAGGCGAACCGCAACCTGATCCTTAGCGATAAAGCCCGGGCGGATTCCATTCCAGGGCTCGAGATCTTGACGGATGACGTCCGTTGCACCCATGGAGCCACGGTTGGACGGATCGACCAGGATCAAGTGTTTTATCTCGAAAGCAGGGGAATCCCGAAACAGGAAGCAGAGAAATTGATCGTGGAAGGCTTCTTCGAATCTGTTCTGGAAAGAATCCCGATGGAATCGATCCGAGATCGATTCAAGACTGAGATCATTCGCAAAATGAACAATAGTTGATTAACTCATGATTTGGTCAGAGAAATTATTAATGCTAGAATAGTTTTTCAAAAATATGAATTTTCCGTTGGAGAAAAAAATGTCAGACGTGTCGTTTATGAAAGCCCCAGGACCTGAAACAACTTTCGAGGTAGGAGATACCGTCGAAGTTTATTGCGATCACGAAAAAGGAAACCTGCGCACACGAGGGTGGTTGAAGGGGATCGTCGTGCAGGTGGATTACAAGATGGTCGCCGTCCAATTTAGAACAAATGTCTATCTCACCGATGGATGGATGGTCCCGGATCATATTCTTTGGTTTCCATTGAATTCCCAGCATATTCGTTTTCCCCTTGTGAAGACTCCACATTCAACAATGCCAAAAAGCGCCTGAACACACTTCGTAAAAAAATATGTCCTCTATTGATCCTGCTTTAATCCGAAAGGATTTTCCAATTCTCCAGAAGGAAGTCCATCCCGGGAAAACATTGGTTTACCTGGATTCCACAGCTACCACCCAAAAACCGGTCTCTGTTCTTCAAGGTATGGATTCCTATTACCGCAATTCAAATGCCAATATTCACCGGGGAATCTATTCCATTGCGGAAGAAGCCACAGCGCTTTATGAGGGAGCCAGGGAAAAGACAGCAAAATTTATTGGGGCGAAAAAGAATCGTGAAATTATTTTTACCCGCAATGCCACCGAATCGATCAACCTGGTTGCTTATTCCTGGGGACGGGCGAACCTCAATAAAGGTGATCTCGTCGTTCTTACTGAGATGGAACATCATGCCAACCTTGTTCCCTGGCAGATGCTGGCAGCGGAGAAAGAAATCCGGCTGGAATTCATTCCTGTGACAGATAATGGATTGCTAGACCTGGAAGAATATAAAAACCTGCTGAGATTATCTCCAAAGTTGGTAGCCTTTACCCAAATGTCCAACGTGCTGGGAACCATTACGCCAGCGGGTGAGATCGTCGAATCCGCACATGATGCCGGGTCATTAGTGCTAATCGACGCTGCGCAATCCGTCCCGCATTTTGCTGTCGATGTTCAGGGATTGGATGCGGACTTCCTGGCATTCTCCGCGCATAAGATGTGCGGGCCAACCGGGATCGGGGTGTTATACGGGAAGGAAAAACTCCTGGATGAAATGCCTCCATTCCAGGGAGGCGGGGACATGATCAAGAAGGTTCATTTGCGATCATTTACTGCGAATGATCTTCCCCACAAATTTGAAGCTGGAACCCCGGCCATCGCCGAGGCGATCGGCCTTGGGTCAGCCATTGATTACCTGAACCAAATTGGTATGGATACCATCCGAAAATATGAAGAAGTTATCATTTCCTACGCCCTTGAGAAATTAAACGATGTTGGCGGTGTGAAAGTATATGGACCGGATGCGGGGAAAAAAGGCGCAGTGGCTTCCTTCAGCCTCGAAGGTGTGCATCCTCATGATGTGGCCCAGATTCTCGATTCGGAGGGCATCGCTGTCCGGGCAGGCCATCATTGCGCCATGCCGCTGCATGAACGCTACCACCTTGATGCGACCACCCGGGCTAGTTTTTATATATACAATACAATTCAAGAAGTTGACTTGCTGATTGAAGGGCTTAACAAAGTCAAGAAAGTTTTTCGGGTGTAAAACAATGGATGACCTTTACCGGGAAGTGATCATAGATCGCAGCCAAAATCCGATCTATAAAGGAAAACTGGATCCTTGTGACATCACCTTCGAAGACGAGAATCCTTTATGCGGAGATGTGATCCGGGTGGATCTGCGGGTGGATAAGGAGAATCGGATCACGGAAGCTGCCTTCGACGGGCATGGATGTGCCATTTCACAGGCTTCGGCGGATTTATTGATGGAATCGATCATTGGTAAACCATTAGATGAGATCAAGGCGCTAAATAAACAAAATGTCCTCGGCAATCTCGGAATTGAATTGGGGGCAGTACGACTAAAATGCGCACTTCTATCTCTAAAAGCTTTAAAAGCCGGTGTTTATGGATTAAGCAAATCCAATGATGATCTTGTGGAAGGAGAGTGAATGGTTAATCAGGCAGTTGATTTCATTCCGGTTGCATCGACAGCAGACCTGGGGAAGGGTGAGCGCATGGTGATCGAGGTGGAGGGTAACCCGATCGTGATATTCAATGTGGATGATAAATTTTATGCTATCGATGGAATTTGCAGCCATGACGAGGAAGAACTGGCTGACGGGTTGCTCGACGAGTTCGAATTGACCTGCCCGCGTCACGGCGGACGATTTGATATCCGGGATGGAAGTGTGCTGGCTTTACCCGCCTTCCAGGAGATCAACAGCTATCCGATAGAGGTCCGGGGGGATGAAATTCTGATCGGCCTGCCGCAGGCAGGTTGACCAAATCAGATAATTCGGTTATTTCTAGCGAGAATCAAACGAACCAATAATCCGCAGGGTTTCGAACCCTTCGGCGAATGGTCTTTGCGCGATGATCCCATTGCGGACCAGGATTGCCCGGGTGGCCTCGGGATCAAAATAGTATTTCGACCGGTAGGTCTCATACTCCGCAAGCGCTTTGATCTTCAGATCCACATCCTCCTGGTAAACCTCCACCAGAAAATTAGGGAAGAATCCATAGCTAGAACGGATAACGTCGAAACCAAAAACGGAAGTTCCCCGGAAGGCGCGTAGAACCTCCTCCGTGACCGTTGCATGATCCTGGTGAATATCAGCTTTTGAGTGGGTAAAGACGATATCCGGTCTCTGAGTTTGGTTGAATTGGATCAGGTATTCGAGAATATCCTGGCGCTGCTCTGGAAACCGGCGGGTCTCAAAAGACCCGATGATAGCATGATCCTCCGCGACACCCAGAACCTTTAGACTTCGCCTGCACTCGGACACAACATTCTTTAGATCGGGATTCTTTTGATTATCCGATAGTGTGAGGCAAAAAACCTCGGTTTGAGGGGCAATATGTGCGATGAGCGCACCGGCACCAATTTCGATATCGTCCGGATGCGCTCCGATGAAGCAAACCTTTCGACCGTAGAACATCATATCGGAATTCATGACATTTACCTGGTTGCCAGAAATCCGCCGACCACTTTGGTCATCACCAATTTACCTTCTTTTTCAAGTCGCTTCTGGGCGACAGTCTTAATTTGGTCCATCACGGTTTCAAAGGAATCCAAGCCGCTGAAGAGGTCTCCCCACAATTTCCGGTCTTCAGAGAGGGATGCCCTGGTGTAGGCGAGGAAAGGGTCGACTGATTCGAAAGTCAGCGGGTTTTCGAATAAGTGCACATCCACTTTCTTGAAGAGCGAACGGATGGTTCCCAGAAATTCCGTACTGTATCGTGAGCTGCCTGGCATGGGTGGGATGGGTTTACCGGTGGCTTCTTTTATGATTTCATAGAATAATTGCTTGTTTTGAGGCATCGGACCTGTGGTAAATAACCTGCCACCGGGGCGAACAACCCGGTGCATTTCCCCAATAGTGAAGGGGACATCCAGGGCATAATAAATGGCAAAGCAGCAGGAGACGAAATCAAAGGTCTCTGATGGAAAATCAAATTTCTTGTTGAAATTCAATTCGAGAAATCTTATCCCTGTATTCCACTTAATATTTTGTTCCCGGGCTTGATTCAATAGATCTTCACTGACGTCTCCACCGGTGATATCAGCATTTCCCTTTAGGTTGGCGTGGTAGGAAAAACATTGCTTGCCAGCACCGCACCCTACATCCAGGATTTTCATCCCGGGTTGAAGTTTTATAAGGTCGATCATCCAACTATCGATATCTCGGCCGCCGTATTTGGAATGGATATCGATACGGGTGGCAAGATCGTTGGTTGTTTCCTGATAATTAATATTCATGATTCCTCTGGTAATTTTTATGCAAGTATATTGGCTTAATCACGAATGTCAAGGACTCTCATACGCGATGAAAAAAATCAGCAAATACGGGGCAGCATTTCGCCGGAAAGCATATCCAGGATCCGGGTTCCTCCGATGACGGTCTTCAGCAGAACTCTGGAATTTGATTTCATGGAAACATGCCCGATAACTGCAGCATTTCTGCCGAATTTATGGCTTCGAAGAATCCCGAGAGCAGAATCAACTTCCTTTTGCGGAAGAATTACGACAAGTTTGCCTTCATTTGCCACGTAAAGAGGATCAAAACCTAGCATCTCGCAACAGGATTTTACCGGCCGGGTGATGGGGATGGTATTCTCCTCCAGAATAATCTCGCAATTGCTTTGAGAAGCGATTTCATTCAATGTGGTTGCTAATCCTCCCCTGGTTGGATCACGCAAGACGTGGACCTCAGGCACAGCAGAAAGTAAGGAGTCGATAAGATCATTCAGTGGGGCGACGTCGGATTGGATCTCGGTTTCGAGCGCTAGTTCGCCACGAGCGGAGAGAACTGCCATCCCGTGATCCGCCAATGTGCCGGTCACAATGATCGCATCCCCCGCTTGGGCGTTTGCCCCATGGATTTTGACCGCTACAGGTTTCCACCCCATACCGGTGGTGTTGATATACACGCCGTCGCATCGGCCCTTTTCAACAACTTTGGTATCCCCGGCGATCACCTTCACACCCGATTCATCGCATGCTGCTTTCATCGAAGTGGTGATCCTTTGGAGCGTATCGAGCGGCAATCCTTCTTCGATGATAAAACCGACAGTGAGATACAACGGTTTTGCGCCGGAGACGGCAATATCATTTACGGTCCCACAGACTGCCAGACGGCCGATATCCCCCCCGGGGAAAAAGAGGGGAGTGACTACATGGTTATCGGTGGAGAGGATCAGTTCGCCGCTTTGAGCGGGAACTGAGGCAAAATCATTTCCCGCATCCAAAAATGGGTTGGTAAAAAGGGGTTGAAAGACCTGCCGGATCAAATCCCGGGTCATCCGTCCGCCGCTGCCATGCCCCATCACGATTTGGGCATCGTGGGGAAGTGGAACCGGGCAGGATGCTGTTGCAAAGGAAGGAGTTTTTTCGGAAATCATCGAAATTCACTTCACTTCGGGAGAAGAGTATCGGTAGTAAGCAGAGCAGGCACCTTCAGAGGATACCATCGGAGCTCCGAGTGGCCTGGTCGGATCGCAGAGAACACGGAACGCAGGGCACTGGTTCGGTTTTTTTGTTCCTCGGAGTATTTCACCGGCGATACACACTTCCGATTCGTGAACCACGATCGAGGAGGTATCGAAGCGGTTTTCCGCATTGAAATCTGCGTATTCAGGTCGCAATCCCCAACCGCTGAGAGGGATCATGCCGATCCCACGCCAGTTACGGTCAACTGGCATGTAAACCCGATCGATCATTTGCTGGGCGGGCAAATTCCCTTTCTCGGTAACGACTCTTTCGTACGCATTTTCAACACTGTGTTGTGAATTTTCCAACTGTTTCACGCATTGGGTGATCCCTCGAACGAGATCGAGGGGCTCGAACCCGGTTACAACGATCGGGATTTTAAATTTACGCGCAAGGGGGTGATATTCCCAATATCCCATGACGGAACAGACATGACCCGCTGCCAGGAATCCCTGCACCCGGTTATCCGGAGAGGAGAGGATAGCCTCCATGGCAGGGGGGACGCAGACCTGGGAAACCAGGATCGTGAAGTTCTTTAATCCGAGATTCTGCGCCTGGAGCACAGAGGCTGCATTTACCGGTGCGGTGGTTTCAAAGCCGATGGCAAAGAAAACCACTTGTTTATCCGGGTTGCTTTGGGCGATTTTCACCGCATCCAGGGGTGAATAAACCACGCGTACGTTCCCACCAGCAGCACGGACGGAGAATAGATCCTTCTGAGAACCAGGAACCCGGAGCATATCTCCGAACGAACAGAAAATTACCTCAGGGCGCGAGGCAATTGATATCGCTTTATCCACCAGTTCGAGGGGAGTGACGCACACCGGGCAGCCAGGTCCATGCACCAATTCCACCCCGTCGGGCAACAGTTGATCCAGGCCGTACTGCATGATCGCATGGGTTTGGCCGCCGCAGATCTCCATGATGACCCACGGGCGAGTCATGACACTGCGTAATTCGGCCAGAGCGTTGCGGACGAGCCTCGCATCGCGAAAATCATCCAGGAAGAGACTCATTCAGCTCCGATTCGGCGTCTGCCAGTGCATCCATCTGGCGAAAGATCTCCAGGGTTTCGAGGGCATCTTTTTCGCTCAAGGTGTTAAGTGCGAACCCTGCATGTACGATGACATAATCACCCAAATTAGCATCCGGCACGGCTTCAAGGCAGGTTTCGCGGGTCACGCCCCCGAAATCGACCTTAGCCATACGCATACCGTTGGATGAATAGATATCAGTTATTTTTCCAGGAATAGCCAGGCACATTTTTCAACCCTTTCAATTCATAGCTGAGGCAACCATGATTTGCCCCAAGGATATACATCCATCATTTGCTGGGACCTGCTGGTGCCATAATACATTGAATCCTTTTTCTTCAAGAAGTCCAATTGTACCTTCCAATAAGCGCATATTCTGCCAGACCCCACCGCTTAAGGCGACCGTCGATACTCCGGCTTTTCTTTGGATCTTTTGGACCGCTGCCAGGACAATTTGAGCCAGAGTGTTGTGAAATTTTGCAGAGATATGGGTTTTCTCCGTTCCATTTCTTAGGTCGCTGACTATTCCAGAGAACATCTCAGACACATCAATTTGATCATCCAGGAAATCGAAACTGAAATAGGTTGAGGTATCAGCACCCGTGAAGTTTTCTAACTCGATCGCAGCCTGGCCTTCATAAGTAGCTATCTGGCAGATTCCCAACAGTGAGGATACCGCGTCGAATAACCGCCCCATGGACGAGGTGCGTGGAGAATTGATGTTTTTCACCAACTGCTGGAGGATCAACGCTTTTTCAGCTTCAGGAGGAACAGCGACCGGGAATAGATCCTCTTCCCAAGCGATCCCCGCATTCCACAAGTAAGCCAGGGCTGACCGATAAGGTTTGGAAATGGCTGCATCCCCACCGGGCAGAGGGACATAGGATAGGTGGTATTCACGCGAAAATCCGGAATAACCGCCAAGAAGGAATTCCCCACCCCAAATCGCGCCATCCGTTCCCAGACCGGTTCCATCGAAACACACCCCGATCACCGGTTTTTCGGAGTTCCAATGATTATCAGCCAGGCAGGCAGCCAGGTGGGCATGATGATGCTGGACTTTGACCAGCGGGATTTCCTCAACACATGCACGTTCAGCGGCATAAAGGCTGGAGCGGTAATCCGGGTGCAGATCGCAGGCGATCCTTTCAGTTTTGACCCTGAAAAGCCGTTCAAAGTGTGGAATTGCCTGGTTGAAGGAGTCGGTGGTTTCCAGGTTTTCCAGATCGCCGATGTGATGACTCATAAAGGCATAGTTTTCCCGGGCGAGCGTGACGGTGTTTTTTAATTCTGCCCCGACCCCAAGTATGGGACTGACTGAACGAGGCAGCCGGATGGGTGAAGGGGTGTACCCTCTCGCACGCCGAATGGGATAGACCTGATCCCGAAAAAGTCGCACAACGGAATCGTCAGTTCGGATTTTGATCTCACGGTTGTGCATAAGGAACGCATCTGTAATGGAAGTTAACTTTTGCCTGGCATCCTCATCAGTGTAAGCGATGGGTTCCTCGCTCAGGTTGCCACTGGTCATCACAAGGATTTTTGGATATCCGGATTCCTTTTCCAAGAGGAGATGATGAAGTGGAGTATAGGGCAGCATAAACCCCAGCGTATGTTGACCGGGTGCGAGCTCTTCCGGTAGGAGACATTCTTTTTTTCGCTCTAAAAGCACAATAGGAGCCTCAGCCGAGAGGAGCAAATTTTCCTCTTGCTTTGAGACTTCACATTGAACCCTGATCGCTTCCATATCAGAAGCCATGAGAGCAAATGGTTTTTGAATTCTCTTTTTCCTCAACCGGAGATTCCCCACAGCGGATTTGTTGGCTACATCACACGCCAGCAAATATCCTCCCAATCCTTTGATCGCGACGATCTTCCCCACCTTGATCCATTCTCTTGCTTCACGGATCGCTTCATTACCTCGGCAGGTGATATTTCCAGCGGTTTCGAACCATACTTGTGGTCCGCAATGCGGACAGGCCACCGGTTGGGCATGAAAGCGGCGATTGAGCGGATTATCGTATTCCTCTTTACATTCAGAGCACATGGTAAAGGGAAACATGGTCGTCTTTGGGCGGTCATAAGGAATATCCTGAATGATCGTATACCTAGGACCGCAGTTGGTGCAGTTGATGAATGGATAACGATAACGTCGGTCGGAGGAGTCAAATAACTCCCGCAGACAATCAGGGCAGATCGAAAGATCAGGAGATATTGGTAGAAATTCCCCTTCTTTGGGTTCGCTTTCGAAAATCTCGAATCCCTCATTCGATGGGGGGTTCAATTCCTCGATTATGAAGGAATCAACCTTGGCCAGGGGAGGCGGGTTCTCGCGCAACCGCTCAATAAAGCCTTCGAGGGAGTCCTGTGTGCCACTCACCAGGATCTCCACTCCGGAGGAAGTATTACGGACCCAACCATCCAGTCCGTATTCTAGTGCATAGGTATAAACAGTTGGGCGAAACCCAACCCCCTGCACGATTCCACGGATATATATTTTTTTAGTATATTTCTTTTCTATTTTCACATAAACCGATCATGCTTGTTTTTTCAGACTGCTCCTGATCCAGGTGATCCAGGGTCCGAAACCTGCTCCTGTTTTACAGGAAAGTGGAAATATTTTCACCCCAGGATTCAGAAGCATGACCCCTTTATGAAAATACTCTTCGTTAAAAGGAACGTAAGGTTTCAGATCGATCTTATTCAGGATCAAGACATCCACACCACGATACATTCCGGGATATTTATAGGGTTTGTCATCGCCTTCAGGAACACTGGCAATTAAAACGCGTACGCTGGTGCCAAGATCAAATGCAGCCGGGCAGACCAAGTTGCCGACATTTTCAACGATCACCAAATCCAATTTTTCCAGAGGCAATTTATTAAGTCCGGCTTCGACCATGGCGGAATCGAGATGGCAATTACCACCGGTATTGATCTGTACTGCGGAAGCTCCTCCAGCCATAACCTTATCGGCATCTATGGTCACAGCAGCAGTATCGCCTTCGATCACGCCGATGCGGGTGTTGTCTTTAAGGATCTCAAGCGTTTTCAGGATAAGGCTGGTTTTCCCTGCACCGGGAGAAGCCATAATATTTATTGAAAGAATATTGTATTGATCCAATAATGATCGATTCTTCTCCGCGAGTTGGTCATTTGCGGATAGGATATTCTCGAGCACAGTTACTTTTTGATTCGGCATGGTTATTTCTCAATATTGATGCTATCCATTTGGAATTCGTCACCGGAAATGACGAGGACATCATAACTCCCACAGGCGGGGCAAGGGCCGGGATCAGAACCCAGGTTGTATTCGTTGTTGCATGATCTGCACGACATCCTGGCAGGGATACGATTGAAATTCAACCTGGCATTTTCGCAGATGGTATCCTTGGCGATCAGTTCCCAGTAGAACTGCACTGAATCATCAACGATGGAGGAAAGCTGCCCGATATTCAGATTGATATCTGTCACTTTCACTGCGTGTTCTGTTTCCGCATGCTCAAGCGCGATTTTTAGGATATTTTCGGTAACGGATAGCTCATGCATTGAAAGATTATAATCCGAATTGGATAAGAATGGTGGGAATTATACCAAGGTGGTCTCGATGAATTGACCGTCGTTTATCCATTCGAGAATGATCATTATGGCAGATTGAGCGTACCCGGATGTCGCGGAAGTCAATTTCTCCTCAAATTGAAAGCTGAATCCTCGAATGGATACCAGATATCCTTCCGGGTGGCCTTTATAGATCGAATTTGCCAACTCCAGGCAGGATTGGGGTGTGAGGTGATGGGTGAATGGCGAGTTTTGGAATTTTGGATCGATCCTGATGGCACGAACCCCGGCATCAATTTCTCCCGTATGCGCGTCAATAAAACAAACCGCATCATAGCGGGAGATAACTTCAGAGATTTCCGGAACCAGCTGAAGCATAAAGATCAGGTCAATTCGATCTTCGAAGGTTTCAAAAGGATAATCCGGCGAGGAAGGGACAGGTAAGCCCAGACCATTGGCTACGCCTTTCAAAACATGCCAGGCGACGCCATCATCTTCACGGTCTGGGTTTCCATACCCGAGGAGCAAGATCTTCTTTTTCATGTGATAAAAAATCAGGGCGATGAGGTGGTTTCCCCGGTATCGCCCTGATCAATCCTTCAAAATTTATTTTTACCGGGTGATTGTGCGAATCACATTCCCATCTGGGTCGACAATCTCTGCCACGAGGGGCATCTGACCCACGGCATGCGTCGAGCAGGAAAGACAAGGGTCATGTGCCCGGATAGCAGCTTCCACGCGGTTGAGCATGCCTTCTTTCACTTCGGGGCCTTTGATATAGGTCTTGGCGACAGAATCAACTGCTTCGCTCATTGCCCAGTTGTTATGGCCGGTGGAGACGATCAGGTTTACATTTTTCGACCTGGCCGTTCGGCTTGCAATGATAATCATGGATCAGTGTCCCGCGGGGAGCTTCGATCACACCTACGCCGTGACCCTTGAAATCATGTCTCGTATTCAGGGTCTCATTGCTCATGATGTCCGGGTCATCCAGCAAAATGGCGACACGTTCTGCAGCGAACAGTGTTTCAATGAGGCGGGCATAGTGATAATAAAGGGTTTGATTGACCGGTCGGCCCTTTCCGATGGATTTGAAGATCTTCAATTCCGCATTCGCCTTCGGGGTGTCGATCTTCTCGGCGATATTCAGGCGACCCAGGGGACCTACACGGTAAACTCCCTGGGGGTAACCGAGCTTCTTGTAATAAGGGAATTTTAAATAAGACCAGGATTCAACATGTTCGGCAATGTAATCCAGGTAATTGCGAGGGTCGAAACATTCAAGTTGTTTTCCTTCCCGGTCAATAAGGCGGATGTTGCCATTATAGAGCTCCAGCCCATTTTCCGGGGTAACCATGCCGAAATACCCGGTATCGAAAACACCAAACTTGTTGATATCTTCCGCATTCTTCTCTGCCCAGCTTTTCATGATCCCAAGGCCGGCCTCGATCGTGCGGATGGATTCATCCAGGTCTTTGAGAATCGAATCCCGTTCTTCAGGATGCAGGGATTTATTGACGCCACCAGGAACCGCAAAAATAGGATGGATCCGGCGGCCGCCCAGGGTGTGAATGATTTCCTGGCCGAATTTCCGTAAGTTGACGGCTTTAACTGTGAGGGCAGGATCGGCAGCCAGCAAACCAGCCACGTTTCGGATGGCAGGATCAGCATCGAAACCAAGCAAAAGATCCGGCCCCGCAAGCTCGAAGAAGTGCATCCCATGGCTCTGGATCACCTGTCCCATGTGCATCAATTCCCGCAGCAGGCTGGCGGTTCGGGGTGGCGGACAGCCCATGACCTCATCACCAGCTTTCGCTGACGCGAGGTGGTGGCTGACCGGGCAGATCCCACAAATTCTGGGGGTGATAAGCGGCATTTCAAATACCATGCGGCCTTCGCAGAATTTTTCAAATCCACGGAATTCATTGATGTGCAGGTAAGCGTGATCCACCGTGCCAGTTTCGGTCATACGAATAGTCACCTTTGCGTGACCTTCGATACGAGTTACTGGTTCAATTGTGATTTTTTGAGCGACCATTTTATACCTCTATTACTGCCAACTCAGGTTTTTATCTTTAAGCACCGGGATACGACCCTGGGCGAGCTCGCTCAGGACAAAGAAGATCGCATCGGCATCCGGCGGACAACCCGGAACGAAGACATCCACGGGAACGACTTCCTGAAGCGCGCGTACCCGCGTGGGGACGCACAACTCGGGGTCATCGGGGATCTTCCCTGAGGAATCTGTGCTTTCCGTTTCAATGTACGCCCGGCGGAGGGATTCTTCGATGGTGAAGAAATTCCGCATGGCAGGAACTCCACCGAAAACCGCGCAATCACCGAGTGCAACCAGGATCTTTGAGTGTTTTCTCATCCGAATGTGCGACTTCTTCATTGGAAGTATTGTTGATCCCGCCTTCAAGAATACCCACATCCACACCGGTTTCATCCGGGTGCTTGAGGTCTGTGATCGGAGAAGAACGCAGGTCCACCAGGTCAAGTACGGTGGCGATCCTTTCATCTATATCCAGGAAGGACATGTGACAACCGGAACAACCTGCCATCCAATCGGTAGAGACTTTTGGTTTCGTCATCATCGATCTCCTTTTATACCATTAACCCTGAATGGCCACCGGGGCTACTTTTCCAGTAGTTCTTTCTTCCAATCCGAATCCATTTTCTGGTTGAATTTGGCTCCCAGCGTTGAGATGATCTCAAAGTCGGATTTTGTACCTTCCGGAGCAACCAATGATTTGGTACCTTTTTGCATGATTCCCTCAAAGTTCACATAGGTACCTTCCTGCTCGAGCCAGGTGAACGAAGGCAGAACGACATCCGCTCGGGCGGTGAGCGCAGATCCATAGGCCGATTGAACGACCAGGAAAGGTGCTTTTTCGAGCTGCTGGATGATATGCTGGGAAGGATCCTCGCTACCGAAAGCAGCATAGACTGCCTGGTGTCCATTCAATTTGATCTTGGACTCCATACCAAATTGAGAGGCAGCAAGGCTGTTGGCTCCTCCGCGGGTGCCGATGACTTTCGCCTGGGTTACTTCGGCCAGGTGAATAATTTGCTTAAGCGCTTCTTCTGAAATGCCTTTTCCATAGACAAGCACGCAATTTTCAGCAGACTGAATGAGTGCGACGACTTTGGTTAATTCCTCCGCCGAAACACCGGCTTTGAGGATCGCGGTTTTTAAATGTTCATCCGTGACCTTGATATTCGGCGTTTTGGCAGCTCCGGCGCTGATCACCGCAGCGGTGATGCCGTGTACGAGATCAGCTTCCACGGTCTTTCCGGATTTGAGCGTAACCTCGGCAGAGCATGTCGAGCGAATTCGTTGCCGGGTCAACCACGATGAGTTTAGCCCCGTTTGGAATGTTGCGCTTGATGAAGAATCCCAGAACTTCATGTTCTTTGACAAGGTCGACACCAAAAACAATGGCAAGATCAGCTTCCTGAAGATCCTTGCGGTTGCCTTCAAAGGGTTTGCCCGAGCCATGTGCGATGACAGACGCGGAGGAAGTGTATTCCCCTTCTTCGGTGGTCGTTACCATATCACTCTGGAAATAATCGGCGAAAAGTTTCTTGAACGCGTAGACTGATTCGAGCGGTAAGCCTGTTGATACAACCGCAGCTACGCCATCGTTCTTCTTTCCAACCAGCGGGGTAAATTTTGCATGGATAGTATCGAAAGCTTCCTCCCAAGTGGCCGCTTTCAGTTTGCCATCCTTCCGTACCAGAGGGGTGAGTAGGCGGTTTCGCTCTTCAGCGAGAGGTTCAAACCGGCCAATCTTGCAGAGGATTCCCTCATTCAATTCTGCGTCCCAATTGCCTTCGATCCGAACCAGGTTATTATCCCGGACAAGCACATCAATCCCACAGCCCACACTGCAACCAGCGCAGACCGTCTGAGTTTTGTCCACCTGGATTTCCTTACCCCGGTAGGCACTCCAGCGGTCGATCAATGCACCGGTGGGGCAGACCTGCACACAGGACCCGCAGGAAATGCAGGAGGAGGATCCCAGCGGTACGCCAAGATCCGCAACCAGCAGGCTGCGGGCACCTCGTTCCTCGAATCCCAGGGTGAAATTACCAACAAGCTCCCCACAGGCACGCACACAGCGGCGGCAGAGGATGCAGCGGTTGTTTTCCATAACGATATAGGGATGGGAGGCATCCACCGGGGAATGGCTGCCAATTGGGCTGCAGCGGCCAGTGGGTCATTCCTTCGCGGTAAGCAGCGTTTTGCAGCTCGCAATCCCCACCGCTGACCTGACAGAAGGGGCAGAAATGGTTTCTCTCACTGAAGATGAGGGTAAGGACGAATTTTCGGGCAGCAAGGACCTTGTCTGTATCGGTTTTCACCACCATTCCTTCAGTTACCGGAAGGGTGCAGGAAGGCTGAAGGGTGCGGGCACCTTCCACATCCACCAGGCAGAGGCGGCAACCTCCGTAAGGAGTAAGGTGAGGATGCTCGCATAGGGTGGGGATTTCGATCCCGGCAGATCTAGCTGCATTCAGGACGGTGGTTCCTTCAGCAACTTCCACTGGTTTATTGTTGATTGTCAATTTAGTCATGGTCAAGCCTCTCTAGAGAATATCTCTCTTGGATTTTCTTAGTAAACTCGCTGCCCGCTCATCGCGCAGACCCCGGCAGGACATACTTTCAAATGGATATGGGCTTCAACTTCAGAACGGAAATACTTCAAAATATCCCGTTGGGGAACTCCAGCAGTCTGTCCCAAACCGCAATTCGAAAGCTGGTAAAGGTTATCACTGAGTTCGATCAGTGTATTCAGATCGTCAAGAGTTCCAACGCCTTCTGAAATATTCGTGAGAATATTCAGGGAGCGGTTGCCACCGATGCGGCAGGGATTGCATTTACCGCAACCTTCATTCACAAAGAAATTGACCAGCACCTTGGCGAGGTCTACAACACAGGTATCTTCGTTGCAGATCAGGAGAGCACCGGAACCAAGAGAGACTCCAGTCTTATTGAAGGAATCAAAGTCCATCGGAGTATCCTGGAGGGTGGCTGGAATGATGGAGCCGCTCGAACCACCAGTTTGGGCTAGTTTGAAGGTACCATCGTTCTTCATACCTCTTGCGTAAATGCTGATCACTTCACGAAGGGTGATCCCCATCGGTACTTCGATCAGTCCGGTGACATTTACGTTTCCCAGAATGGTGTAGACCTTTGTTCCCGGGCTGGATGGGTGTACCAAAGGATCGAAACCAATCTGCCCCGTTGCGAATGATCGGGGAAACATTGGCAAGGGTTTCGACATTATTTACGAGAGTGGGGCGATCCCATAGACCATTGGTGGTCGGGTAAGGCGGGCGGGCGCGGGGCTCGCCACGTTTGCCTTCAATGGATTCGATCAGCGCGGTCTCTTCACCGCAAATATAGGCACCTGCACCAGCATGAATGTGAAGATCAAAGTTGAAGTCGGTTCCGAAGATCCCCTTGCCAAGAAAACCCATTTCCTTGGCCTGTAGCAATGGCTGTCTTTCAAGCGCTCCTGGGCTAGGGTATATTCTCCTCGGATGTAGATGTAACCTTCATCTGCACCAACTGCAAAGGCAGCTATGGTCATGGCTTCGATCAGGGAATGAGGATCTCCTTCGAGGATCAACCTGTCCTTGAATGTGCCAGGTTCGCTTTCATCGGCATTGCAGACGACATACTTTTTGGGTCCCGGGGTCCGGGAGACGAATTTCCACTTTGTTCCGGTGGGGAATCCAGCCCCACCGCGGCCGCGCAGCCCGGATTTCTCAAGAACGGTGATCACATCCTGTGGTGGACATGGAGGTGAGAACCGTACCCAGTGCCTGGTAGCCGTCATGCAGGATATAGTCGTCGATGCTGGTTGGATCAATGATGCCAGCACGTTCGAGAACGATACGTTGTTCCGCAGGCAGAGTTCCCTTGCGGGAGGAGAGCCAGGCAATCTTGCCAGTCAATTCCTTCGCAGGAGCCTGCAAGCCGGCAGCGATTCTTCCCTTGTAAAGATGTTCTTCCACCAGGAAGTGAACATCATCTGGTCGAACAGGGCCGTAAAGGGTGGCTTCGGGATAAACGATCACCATCGGAACGGAATCATGACGGCCAATATCACTAACCATCGAGACCGATACTTCTTTTTCAAGATCAAATGATTGAATCTCTTTTTGAAGGCGGGTAAACACTTCCTGCGCACCGGCATCCATGCTTTCGGATCGCTGGAGACAAGGACCATTGATCGGATAGTTTTCATTGTTCTGTCTCCTTTAGCTGTACCGGGAAAGAATCTGTGGGAACCTGTTCGGTGGTTACATTCCCAAAAATATCATCATCCACCATGAAGACCGGACCGACCGCACACACACCCAGGCAGCTTGTCATTTCAAGGGTCCATTTCCCGTCGGAGGTTGTACCGCAGGTTACCAGGTTCAACTCATTTTTAAGGGTCTGGATGATCTCGCGGCCGCCAACGACATGACAGGGAGCAGATTCACAGAATTTGATGACATGCTTCCCGCGTTTTTTGGTGGAGAGCATCTGGTAAAAGCTTGCTACCGAGATCAACTGGGATTTCGGAACTTTTAGAAGAACGCTGATCTCATCCAGCGATTCCTGTGGAAGGTAACCGATCTCCTGGTTGATATGATTCAGGATGGGGATCAATTCCTCCCGGCTGGGTCCATACTTCTCAATCGCCATTTTTACCGCTTGCACCGCAGCTTGTGTTTCTTTTGTTTCAACAGGCATTGTGCTACGTCCTCCGTTCACGATTGTTTCGATAAGACTCCGGTTAACCGGACGATTTCCAGAATTTAATTGATGGCCACTGCTTCAAAATTACAAACCTGTTTGCAGATCCCGCAACGGATGCATATATCTGGGTCGATCACATGGGTTTGACGCCGTTCTCCGGAGATCGCATTCACGGGGCAATTCCTGGCGCAAACCGTGCAGCCTGTACAGGGACCATCCAGAATATTGAAGGAGATCAAGCCACGACAGACTTTCGCCGGGCAGCGTTTCTCATAAATATGGGCGATATATTCATCCCGAAAGAGCTTCAGCGTACTTGCTAACGGGGTTGGGTGCACCCTGACCAAGCCCGCATAGGCTGGTTCCGCGAACCTGTTCGCAGAGCATCTCCAGGGTCTCGATATCGCCATCCTGACCTTTGCCTTCGCAGATTCTGGTAAGGATTTCCAACATGCGGCGTGTTCCCACCCGGCAGGGGGTACATTTTCCGCAGCTTTCATCCTGGATGAAATCCATGAAAAAGCGAGCCATATCCACCATGCAGGTGTCTTCATCCATGATGACCAGGCCGCCAGAACCCATCATAGCGCCGGCACCAACAAGGGATTCGTAATCTACCTTCAGATCGAGGTGATCTTTTGAGAGCATCCCACCCGCAGGTCCGCCAATCTGGGCGGCCTTGAATTGTTTATCGTCCTTGATCCCGCCACCGACCTCATAAACGAGCTCGCGCAGGGTGATTCCGAGGGGAACTTCGATCAAACCGGTGTTTTTTACATCACTGGCCAGGGCAAATGTTTTAGTGCCCTTGCTCTTTTCGGTTCCCATGGATGCGAACCAATCGGCACCTTTGAGAATGATCTGAGGGACGTTCGCGTAGGTTTCGACATTGTTGTTGTTGGTCGGGTGACCCCAAAGGCCTTTATCAGCCGGGAATGGGGGACGGGGACGGGGTTCACCGCGCTTACCTTCAATAGAGGCGATCAAGGCTGTTTCCTCGCCACAGACAAAAGCGCCGGCACCCATGCGGACTTCCATATCGAATGAAAATCCGGAACCCATGATATTCTCACCAAGCAGTCCCATAGAACGGGCTTGTTGGATACCGATATTCAGCATTTTGACCGCGATCGGGTATTCCGCGCGGCAATATACATAACCATAGCTAGCACCGATGGCATAGGCACCGATGATCATACCCTCGAGGACGGAATGCGGATCGCCTTCCAAGAACACGGCGATTCATGAAAGCCCCCGGGTCGCCTTCATCTGCATTGCAAATGATGTATTTGACTGGATCTGCCTTGGATTTCGCCATCCCCCATTTTTTAGCGGTCGGGAATCCGGCACCACCGCGACCCCGTAAACCGGATTGACTTATGGTCTCAATGACATCATCCGGGCTCATTTCAGTTAGAACCCTCGCCAGGCCCATATAACCATCTTCGGCGATATAGTCCTCAATATTTTCCGGATCGATCTTGCCGCAATTTCGCAAGACAACCCGGATCTCTTTTGCTGAGGGAGCACGCAACTCTTCATCGACAAATGATTCTTCCTTGATCAGGAATTTCTGTGCGATACGGCCTTTAAGCAGGTGCTCTTCGACGATAAAGGGGATATCATCCGCGGTCAGATTGCCATAATGAGAACCTTCCGGATAGACCATGATCTCGGGACCCTGATCGCAAGCTCCGATGCGGGACGTTTCCAGCACCTGAACTTCACCAGCCAGGTCTTGAACGTCTAATTCTGATTTCAATGCAGCCAGAATTTCTTTAGAGCCTCGATGAACGCAATCGGGATCCTGGCAAACGAGTATATGGGAACGGTAATATTTCATTATGCTTTCCAGATCACTGCAATCCTGCAAAAAAATTAAAAATCTTACATCGGAATTACGTGGTTCGAAACCACCTTACCGCCTACAACGTGCTCCTTGATGATATTCCGGGCAACTTCAGGAGAAACCTTTCCATAGGTGACTTTGGGTTGATCACCGATCTCAACCTGGACAATCGGTTCTTTCTCACACATGCCAATGCAGCCTGTCTGAGTGATGACAACGTCCTGAATATTATCCTTTTCAATGGTATCCAGGATCGCCTTCATCGCGTCACGCGCACCGGCGGCGATACCGCAGGTGCCCATACCGACAGTAACGTGAGCTTTACCGGATTCAGTCTGGATCTTTTTTTTCTGAAGTGCTTCTTCCCGAACTCTTTTCAAGTCATCAAGGCTTTTTATTGCAGGCATGATCTCTCCTTTTAATGCGAGGTGGAACTGATTTGTTGGGTTGCAGTCAACCCTTCCTCCATGGTCGAGCGGATAAAGCTCAAGACCAATGGATCAGTGAAGGGGATATCTCCAAGACTATCGCGAACCTGTTTCTGGTCATAGGTAAATTCGTACTCATCCTGACGGTATTCCAGCATCCAATCGATTCCGGGTTCAGAAACTACCAGGATACGGTAGGTATCTGCCAGATTACCGAGGGGCATGCGATCTATGTGCGATCGTTGGAATTCGATTTTGATCCGTGTGCCCTTTCCAACTTCAGACCAAATTTGTAAAGAACCGTTGCAAGCTTCAGCCGCTTCTTTGAGAAGGGGGATTCCCAAGCCCACCTTGCGAGTGGTTCTTGAGGTTACGAATGGATCGGTAACACTGGCAAGCAATTCGGGGTCCATTCCTTTTCCGTTATCCTCCACGAGGAGCTTTAATCTATCCTGCACTGTATCTTCCTCAACAAAAATCCTGATCACCGTCGCCCCGGCTGCGATACTATTCTCTGCGATATCCAGAAGGTGCAGGGAGAGCTCTCTCAAGATTTTTGCTCTTCCTCCTGGATTCCTCGTAGAATCTGAGGTAGCTTATTGGGTTTGACCCGTCCCTGGACATTCTCGTCGACGACGATTACAGGCGCTTGGGAACAGGCTCCCACGCAGCGACAAATTTCTATGGTAACGAGACCATCGGGTGTTGTCTCACCGGCTTTGATTCCAAGAACCTGGTTGGCTTTATCCAGCAGTTGTTCCACGCCACCCACATAGCAAGCGGTTCCCATGCAAAATTTCACCGTGTGCTTCCCACGGGGTGAAGTGGTAAAGAACGAATAGAAGGAAACAACCCCATGGATCTTGCTCACCGGTACCCTGAGCTGCCCAGCAATGTAATTCTGTAACGGAGCGGAAATATAGCCAACCTTGCTTTGGACTTCATTGAGGATCACCATGGTTGCACCAGGTTTCTCGCGGTTGGCAGAAAGGATCTCATCGATGATCTTTTTAACTGCTGGTTCGATTTGGTTTACGGTCAACGTCTGAATAAGTGCCATTGAGGCTCCGGTAAGATGTATGGACATCATTAAAAAATCGAATATATATCCAGATGAGTTTAATCTGCTTAACGGCGAGCGTCAATAAACAAATGTCATATTCTCAGTAAGCAGATAATCCAAAGTGTAGGATCGTTAAATCATCGCCTCCAGGGAGTCAAATTGACGGGATCTTAAGATATTTCGAATTTCTCCGATGCATGGAAATTTCATGGGAAATAGATTCAATCCCAGAATTTCATTCAGACGGTGGGCATCTCCACTATGGATCAATGGAAAATTTACGATTTGTGGATAACGGTTCCTGGCTTCTTCAAGGCTAATATTTCGGGAAATCTCGAGTGCTTCTATAGGAATATCTGTGGGAATGAGACCCAAGTGTTTTCATCAGACCGAATGCATCCCGGTCAATATGGGCGGGGATAAAGAGACCTTCAAGATCCTTTACAAGCGTAAAGAGCTCCGAGAATGAAATTTGGACGGAGGTGAGCAGCAGCCTTTCTTCAAAGGCGATAAAGTCACCATTTTTATCAACGAGCAATTGTGCCCCCAGATGATCAGCCTGGTTGGGAAGATTGGGTAATTTATTATCGATGATTTTCTGTAATGCGTATAGCTGATCCAAAGTATCGAATAGACAGATGGTGTGAACATCTTCCTGGGTTTGGACTTCGATACCAGGGATCACGATAAGCTCGGTTCCCTCGGCCGCTTCGATCACGACACCCACATTTGCAGAGGCATTATGATCAGTGATCGCGATTAATTGAATGCCTTTTTCCAAGGCTGTTTGAACGATCAATGGCGGGACCATTTCCAATTCCGCGCAGGGTGAAAGCACGGTATGGGTGTGGAACTCAGCCCGGTAAGTGATGCGAGGAGGGTTATTTTTCACTGCGAGCGGATCAGGAGATGTCTTTTACACCCATCTCCCATAATTTGCCGACAACATAGAAGGATGAATGCGGGGTGGTTAGAAGCGTTATGCCTTCTTCTTCTGCCTTTTTGAGCGTAGCCTCTTCGGGTTCAGCGCCTTCGGTGATGATGATTGCTGAAACGTCCTTTAAGGCGCCAACCGCAACGATATTGATATGTGCCTGCAGGGTGACCCATAAGCTTTGCGGGTTTGCTCCGGCTATGACACAACTCAAAAGGTCAGAAATATAACCTGATTGCGGCTCTACAAGAGAAAAATCTTTTTCCCTTGTAGTGAGGACATCAAGCCCCAAATGATCGATGACTTCCTGAAGATTCATCCTTGTTCGACTCCTTGGTTGATGATGGGTAACCTTCTCCTACAGTATCTTCTTCTTTTAAAAAGATCTTGAAACGCAATTTTGTGCCAATGCCTGGCGTGGATTCAAGCTGCATCCAATCGACGCAGCGCTTAATATTTACCAGACCCATACCCGCACCAAAACCCAACTCACGCACCTCCTGGGTGGCGGTTGAATAGCCAGGTTTCATAGCCAGGTCAATATCCTCGATCCCCGGACCATCATCCGTGACTTGAACATTGATCTGGTGCGGTTCGATCTCGACCCGGATCATACCGCCGCTGGTTGTGTGGATGATCAAGTTCATTTCGGCTTCGTACACTGCGATCCCGCAACGACGTGCGAGCTGCGGGTTGGCTCCCATTCGGAGCAAGGCACGTTTGATATTACTGGAAGCCGAACCACCGCGGGTAAAATCTCCGACCTTGATGTTGTAGCGAAGAACCAGGGTACTTCGGTCGGATGAGATATCCTCAAAAAGGTGACTCGCGCGGTATATGCGGACTTCTTCCTCCTGGTAATCCTGATCCAGGGCTTTGAGAATACCGCGGGTGACATCGCCTTTTGTGATAATACCTGCAAGTTGATTTTCAGGGTTTATCACGATTAATCGCCCCAGTTTAGTCTGGACGAAAAGTTTGAGAGCTTCAATAACCGTGTCGGTTTCCCGGATTGTGACAAGTTTGGTTGTCATGTAATTCTGTACGGGGGAGGCGACGTCGTTCTTCCGCAGACTATGAATGAGATCTTCAATACTTATCACACCCACCAGTGAGCCATTTTTCAACACTGGAGCGCCAGATATGCGGTATTTATTGAAGATATTTAAAGCTTCCTCCATCGACATATCAACGGAGGTCGTAACCGGGGCACGAGTCATGACCTCGGATATCTTCAATTCGTACGCGAGTTCTTCTGTACGGGTGATCGTACCAGCCATTTGATCGGATATGATCTGTCCTTTGAACCTGGTTTGATCAGTCACGGATGGTTGATCCTTTAATCACACGCGCAGGGGTCATTATCCACGGGCATCTCGAGGCTGGGCAACCCGCGCTGTCGCAGCCGGCCACAGAGCTCGAACATCCCGAAGGGGGATGTAATTAATGGAATTCGCTCTTCCAGGGCAAGATCGATGGTTTCCTTAGGAGGTTGTTTTCCGCGTACAAAAACCACCGCAGCCACATCTGCCATCTGGGCGGTACGGATCACCTGAGGGTTGCATAAACCTGTGAGTAAAACCGCTTCGGGTTGGATGGATGCCAGGACATCCGACATAAGGTCGGCACCACAGCCGCCTTTTATTTCTCGAGAAAGGTCAGCGCCCGGGGTGTGCAGGGTGCCGCCAACGATGGAAATCAATTCTTCGATGTTCATTCAATCCTTCTGACCGTTAAACGTTCGGACAATTTTACACCATCTTGTATGTTAAAATTCCTGGCAGCTAAGGAGAAGCCGCATGAATAAAATCATTCCTGCCCTAAAGGGTACACGCGATTTTTATCCAGCCGATAAATTCAAGCAAAACTGGCTACTGGATCAAATCCGGAAAGTATCGGTATCCTTTGGATACCAGGAGTACGAGGTTCCCTATCTAGAACGTTTGGAACTGTTCGCGGCAAAATCCGGGGAGGAATTGGTTAAGAAGCAGGCTTTTGTTTTCCAGGATAGGGATGGGGAAGAAATCACACTTCGCCCAGAGTTGACACCATCCTTGGCACGCATGGTTGCACAACGGCAGGGCGAGCTGGTCTTTCCGCTGCGCTGGTGGGCATTTGGTCCCATTTGGCGCTATGAACGGCCTCAAAAAGGGCGATCACGGGAATTCTTTCAGTGGAATATCGACATGATCGGAGCGGATTCCCCGGAAGCTGACGCGGAGCTGATCGCTTTGGCAGCTACGCTTTTCAAGTCTCTAGGGCTAAAACCAGAGCAGGTCATAATCCGATTGAATGACAGACAGTTGATGTACCAGAAATTGCAGGAAATTGGGATCGAGGGGACAAAATCCGCAACCGTTTTGCACCTCATCGACCGCAAGGATAAACTTTCCAATGAAGCCTGGGTTCAATACGCGCAGGAGCAAGGTTTTTCAGAATCCGTGATAGTCAAACTTGAAAACCTTCTGAAGAATGTTGATCTGTGGAAGGAATCTTCCAGATTGGTTCGATGCATGCAAGCACTTGAAGCAATGGGTGTTCGCGAGTTTATTAAGTACGACCCCAAAGTGATCCGCGGGTTGGATTATTATACCGGGGTCGTATTCGAAGCTTTCGATGTCGAAGGAGGGCGGGCGATCCTGGGGGGTGGGCATTATGGTGATCTGGTCGCGGATGTTGGAGGGGATTCGCTTCCAGGGGTTGGTTTTGCGATGGGGGATGTGATGTTTCCCATCGTACTGGAAAAATATGGATTATTGCCAAACCAAATTCCCGCGTCTGCTGAGGTTCTTGTAACTGTTTTCGATGAAGAATCGTTATTTGAATCCATTAAACTGGCAGGAATATTAAGGAGATCCGGTTTTCATGTAATTTGTTACCCCGAACCGGCGAAACTGCCCAAACAGCTAAAGTTTGCCGATAGGATGGGGATCCGCCTGGTAATCATCCTTGGACCGGATGAGGTCATGAATGGAGCGGCAGTATTAAAAGATTTGAAAACCGGAGAACAGAATACTCTTAAAATGGACAAAGTCACTTCAGAAATACAAATGATTCTTGCCTGATGTTCAAACGCTGTGATAAAATTCAGCCACCATGGTGGCTGTAGCTCAATGGCAGAGCGCCTGACTGTGGATCAGGAGGTTGCGGGTTCGACCCCCGTCAGCCACCCCTAAAACCGGAATAACTCCGGTTTTTTCTTTCCCTATTGCAAATCCGTTGGTTTCACTTCCGTGGGTGTAAGCCAGGAAAGCATACCTTTCAAGCGGCGTTTTTGAGGCGGAAGCCGGTCGAAACCGACAAGGATCAAGCTCGAAAGCAATAGGATCGCACCCAGCCATTGAATTCCGGTAAGGGTTTCACCCAGAAATATTTGGGCTGTAATCACGGTGATCAGCAACTCCCCAAAGCCTAGCAAAGCTGTCTCCATTCCACCGATCTTCTTGACTCCCAGGAAAAGCATCACTCTGGAGAGCGCTGTGATCACGCCTAGAACGATCACAGGTTGAAGGCTGGTTGTTGGGGGCGGCATTTGCCTATCAAAAAACAAATACGCCAAACTGACTGTAACTGCCATGGAAAGGAGTGTGTAAAAAGTCACTGTAGGGGTGGGGGCTTCGTAAAGTACTTTCTGGTTGATGATAAGGTGAAGCGCATATAACGCAGCTGCGCCGAGCATCATGACTGCTCCCTGGATGCTGACCATTTTCGTGGAAGCTCCAATTAATAGCACAGCGCCAAAAATCGAGATGACAAGGCGGAGGATCGTTAATCTTGTTAAGGTTTGCCGGTCGAGGAGCAGCCAAAAAGCAACCATGAGCGGGTAAAAAGAATAGAGCAGCTGCCCGATGCTGGCATCGAGGAAGGAAAGAGCGGAATAGAAAAGGATGGATCCAAGACCGTTCACTGCTCCGGCAATGGCACAGCCGATCAATCCAAGTGAATAAATCCGCAAAAATGAACGGTTGAAAATTATCAGAAACAGAAACACCAGAACTGCTGCAAGAATCGATCGAAATGTGACGATAAAGAGAGGTGAAAACCCTTGTTGAAGGGCGATTTTTCCGAAAATTGGAGTGAGCCCCAGAAGAATTGCAGAACCACCCGCGGCAACAATTCCAATGAATTTCCCCTTATTTTGCATACCTGGTTACCGTAGCAATGATTTCACTTCATCAAGCAGATCGTCAGTGAGAAAATCCCCTTTTTGCATCAACTTCTGGATTTGTCCCTGAAGGCGGATTTTTTCGTTTTGAGTCAGCTCTTTGGCAGTTAATACAATGATGGGGATTTCGGCTGTTTCAGGTTTCTTCCGGAGCACGTCCATGACCGAAAAGCCATCCATTTCCGGCATCATCAGATCCAGGATAACCAGGTTCGGGACCTCCCGTTTGATCATCTCCACTGCTTCCTTGCCATTTGATGCTTCAAAAATGGTGTAATTTCCCTGCGATTGCAGAATTCGACGAATCAACCTGCGCGCGTCAGGTTCATCGTCCACGATCGCGATTCGCGGGAAACCCTGGATGGATTCACGGGTGAGGGCGGAAAGCAACCCCTCCTCCGAACCCATTTCCAAATCCTTGGTGGAAGGTTTTACATCCCTGGACCAACCTTCTCCAATGATCTTTTGCTCGATTGGCATGGTATGTCCCGAACAATTGATCACAACCACTTCATCAGATTTGATCACCCCTGCACGGATCAACTTGATCATACCGGCAAAAGCAACAGCAGCAGCCGGTTCCACTGAAATACCCTCCATTTTCGCCAGATAATGCATCGCGCGGAAGGCTTCTTCGTCCTGCACGCTTTCAAACGCACCCCCGGATGTACCAAGCATTTTCTGACGCAGGACCGTGTACGTTCGACCGGGGTCACCTGTCGCCAGAGTGGCAATTAATGTCTTAGGATTCTGCACAGGGATGGCAACTTCCTGGTTTTGCTTCCAGGCATGCACCATCGGAGCACATCCTTCTGCCTGGATGATGCCAAGTTTGGGGATGTGGTCGATAAAGCCCATTTTCTTGAATTCCTGGAATCCCTTATGAACACCCACCGGTCCCAACCCGCCACTGACACTCTGAATGTACCAATCGGGGGAAAAGAAGGTAACACCAGGTTTGGTCTTGTCAGAACTGGGAGGAGGACCAAGAAGAGTCGTGAGCTGCTCCGCGACCTCAAAACTCAGTGTTTTCATGGATTCGACACAAGAAATTGTGCGGGTACCCAAATCGTAAAAAATTCCACGCTGCCGGGCGAATTCAGCGGCGATCTGCTTGGCTTCATCATAAGAACCTGTGACTTTGATCACCTGGGTTCCATAAAGGGCTACTTCACGCATTTTCTCTGCTGGAACAAGACTGGTGAGAAAGGCCCAAAGACGTATGCCTGCCCGGGCAGCATATGCCGAATACGCGATGGCTACATTGCCGGTGGAAGCCACCACCAGCTCATTAATACCGGCTTCCTTGAGTGCAGCGATGGTAACAGCAGCCTGGCGATCTTTGAAGGAACCCGTTGGGCCTTGACGCTCATCTTTGATGAAAATATTCGGACAACCCAGCATGCCTCCAAGGTTTACCGCTCGAAGCAACGGCGTTCCACCTTCCCCCAGGGAAATCGCAGGTTCAATGGTGCGAACAGGTAGCAGTTCTTTGTACCGCCATAGATCAAAAGATCGACCGGAAACCTGCAGAAGCATGGATTTCGATAGGCGGTTGTAATCGTAAATAGCTTCCCGCCAGGTGCTATGGCAGTTAGGGCAATCCGAGGCGCTGGCGATGAACGGGGTTCTATGCCCGCAATCCATGCATTCGATGATGAAGTGTGATGCCATGACGAGAGGCCTCTAATTTTGACAGGTCATTTTTTTAAGGAATTCTGAAGAGCCTTGATGAATGGCACTTCCTCCAGGTTTAATTTGCTGAATATCATCTTATTAAATTCTGAAAGCATAGAAGCTTGCTTTGCCGTAATATCTGCTCCGGTAAGAATCGTGATATTTATTTGCCTCAAGCGGAAATCTGAGAGCATGGATTCCAGAACTTTGAAGATATCCGTATCAGAGAACTGTGGGTTAAGGATGACCCGGTCCGGTTGCAAGGTAGTCATCAGTTTGAGCCCTTCATCGCCTGATTTTGCGGTCAATAATTGGATTTTCTTATTGTCTTTAACCAAGGTTTGGAATTTCCGTACGGATTCAGGATTATTATCCAACAAGAGGAGGTTCGATGTACGTTGGGATTCAGAAAGTTGACTAGCCACCTCTTCCATCTCTTCCTGAATTAATGGTTTTACCAGGTTATCCTCTGTTCCCACTCTCAAACCCTTTTCTCGGCGTTCCAACACACCGAAAAGAATCAGGGGAATATATTTCGTTGATTTGGAAGTTTTTAATTTCCGGATCGCTTCCCAGGGATCAAATTGATTGGAATTTAGGTCCACAATCACTGCAATTGGGTTGAAATTCTTGATGTTTTCGGCCAATTCATTCAATTCTGAGAAGATCGTCGTCGCATATTGCAGCGATGAAATTTGTTTATCCACACGGGGTAGGAGCGTGGATTGGGAAGAGACCAAGGCGACTTTTTGGAGGCTAATTTCGAGCGGTTGTTCCACGACAGGTTCCGGGATAATGTTATCCAAAGCAGGGGATGTTTTTATTTCAGAACCGACATCCTCGAGACTTTCCAATTTCGCTTCAGGTTTTTCCACTGTGACCTGATCAACAGGTTCTGTTTCCGGCTGCAGCTTCCCAAAGGCTGATTCCCGCAACATGCCTGTGACGATCCGTTTTTTATCAGGTTGGGGTATTGGTAAAGTGAAGAAGAACGTTGAACCTTTTCCAACTTCGCTGCTTAATAATCCTATGCGGCCGCCATGCAGATCGATCAGCGAACGGCTGATTGATAAACCAAGCCCAGTCCCGCCAGCACTTCGAGTGGGAGAATCATCCACCTGGGAGAAAGGCTGGAAAAGCTTTGAACGATCCTTTGCATCGATACCATGACCAGTATCAGTTACTGCGATCATGATCTCAGGGACCCCTTCCGGGCTGGTTACCGAGGATGCTTCTATGGTAATGAGTCCTTCATCTGTGAATTTGCATGCGTTCGAGAGGAAGTTGATCAGGACCTGCCGGATACGGGTTGGATCCACAAGTACTTTGGGTAGTTCCGGTGGAACGACCTGTTTGAATTTGATGGGCTTATCCTTGGCAAGACCGGTAGCAGTGGTCATCGCGGAATTAATGATGTCGCCGATGTTGATCTCGGATAACTTGAGTTCCATCTTACCGGAATCGATCTTGGAGAGATCAAGAATGTTATTTATCAAGCTCAATAGGTGTTGTCCGGAATTATAGATGGCGGAAAGATCTTGAGCCTGAGTGTCATTAATCGGGCCATCGATACCTTTCAGGATTACCCGCGAAAAACCAATGATGGAATTGAGCGGGGTGCGAAGCTCATGGGACATATTCGCCAAGAACTGATTTTTGATGCGATCCAATTCATGCAATTCATCAACAGCTTTTTGGGAGAGTTCAAAGGCTCGGGCGTTCTCGATCGCAACAGCGATCTGATCTGCCAAGATTCGCAGAACCGTAACATCATCCGGTGTGAAGGCGTTTTCAGTGTCAGCGTGGATATCAAGCGAACCGATTATCCGTTCGCCAATGGTGAGGGGTATACCAATCTCGGATCGGGTGTTGGGCAATTCCGGGTGAGGTAGAAAAAGGTCGCTATTGGATATATCATTAATAATGATGGGATCCCCACTCGCACATACCTGGCCGATTAAGTTTTTCGAACCGACCTTCACTTGAATCCCAGTGGATTTGAACCCATCCCCAGCCGAACCCGTGGCTTCTTGAATGATCGCAATTTCGCCGGTAGGATCGAGAAGAAAGAGAGAAACCTGGTAAAAGCCGAACCGATCATAGATCTGGTTCACAATTCGTTTCAACAAAGTTTCAAGAGAAAGAGTGCTGACAGTATCCCGGGCGATTTCGGCAGCGGTACGGAGCTCCAACGCACGGCGTTGAGCCTCGCGCAGAAGGCGCTGCTTTTCCAAAGTCACTGATATTTGGTTACCAACCACACGCAGAATTCGGACTTCCTCCGGCATGTAATCCGAAGGAGAGGTCGAAGATATGATTAATAGACCGATCAATTTTCCTACGCTGCGGAGGGGAACAATCACACAACTCTGCATTTCCAGGTCAGTAAGTGATTTTCGCGAAAGTTCGTCAAGGCTCTCTTCGGTGGAAATATCCCTGATAGTTAGTGGTTCAAGAAAAACCTGGTTTAGGATGGGAAGGGATCCCAACGAATACCTTGAACCAAGTCGGATAAATTGACCACGAAGGTCATAAAAACCGGTTAATTCAAGTTCAGTCGGCTCTGTTTCTCCCGATTGAACGACCGAGAAAAGGGAAGCTCTGGATGCAGATTTTGGTAAAACGCTCTGGACAATGATCCGGACAAGATCCTGAGCATCCACTGCTTGGGAGATCTCGTTGGTCATCTTATAAAGCAGCTCGGTCTCCGCCAGGGATTCCTGCGTCTGGGCATAAAGGCGAAGATTTTCAACCGCGGTGGTCATCTGATCCAAGAGAGGCGGGTATGCCCTGCGCTCCTGTTGAGTGAACCGATGATGTGATTCTGACTGCAATAAAAGAACACCAATCTGTTTTTGAGCAGTTGTGAGAGGAAGGACTGCCATGGATACAACGTGTTGATCTTTGATCACCTTTTGAAGCATCGCGTCGATGGGAGCTTCACTGATATCGTAGATGAATAACGGGGAAGGACGTTGGAAAAGAGGCAGATAAGCAGAGGTTAGATATTCAGAACCTACAGGCGGAGGAGGAGTGCCATTTCCGCTGTGCCAATTCGCCGCCACCGACATCCTATTTACGTTGCCCTCCGGGTCATTTTCGAAGAGTACCAGGATGCCGCGATTTATATCCGGGATATTAATCCCGGTGGTTACCGCTGAGATCATGGCAGAATATTCATTCGCCAGAGCGAGCTTATGGCTGGATTCGTAAAGGGTTTCTGTTTCAGTAAGTGAGTTTTGAAGCTGAGCCAGAAGGTCTTCGCGGGCGATAGTGTTGGACAGGGCGTCACCGACCACTTGGAGTGTATTGATCTCCTCGTTGAGCCAAACTCTACCGGGTCGCAATTGTTCAAAGGCGATAAAACTAGGGAATGCATTTTTTCCAGAAACCGAAAGAAGAAAAATGGAATTTACATTGATCCGGTTAATGAACAGAAATTCGGGGGTCTGACGAGTGTTCTCGTCAGTGATCGCCCAACCTTGTTCAACGAACTCACGAGCCCAATTCGGAAAATTCCCAACCGGGATATGGTTTAATTCAGAACCGGAAAGAGAATTATCCAAACCAGGTTTCACCCAAAGCGCCTGACATTTCCAGTAAAGCTCTTGTTCGTCATCCATTAATTTGGCAAAATAGATCCGGTCACTCTCAGTTACCTGTGAAAGGGTCTCAAAAACCGAGGGCAGAGCCGCAGTTCCTTGTTCGGAAAGCAGGGCGACAGCTGAGGCAGAGCTGGCCTGGTATCGCTCGCGTTTCTCGATGATCTGGAGGGCGTCATTCACTTCCTTGAAGAGGTTCGCGTTTTCAAGAGCTGTGGATGCCTGGAATGCCAATGTTGAAACAAGTTCAAGGGAAACCTGGGAGAAGGGGGAACCCTCTTCAAAGGATTCGATATAAATAGCACCACTTGCACGGTTCGCAGTTACGATGGGAACACATAAAAGGCTATTTGGGATTGGCGAAGGAACATCAATATTTCGATCAGTGAGTTCTTTCTCGACATCGGAAGCGAAAAACAGAGCTTGGTTCGCATGAATTGAAAATTCGATTACACCCTTTCCAAAGGCTGCATCGGCTTTTTCTTCAACTTTGCCGGTTCGGGCATGAACGGGAAAGGATAGATATGTACGATTTTCATTGGATATCGCTATTGTTAAATTCCGGTTGTCCAGAATATCACCCGCAGTTTCATAAAGTAGCTGATAGATATCTTCACGGCTTGCAAGTTTGCTCAGTTGTTGCCCCGATCGGTTCAATGCAGCGAGCTGCTCATTACGTTGAAAGGTCTCGGATTCGGCTTTGATCCTCTCATCCAGTTGTTTCTGAGCGGCTTGGTACAATTGCGCATTTTCAAGCGCTAAACCAAGTTGCTGAGCAACTTCCTGGACGATCAGTCGTTCATCTTCCTTCCAAATGCGTGCGGAATTCTCATCGATGATTTCGATGACACCTGAGGTCTGTTGTCGAATTTGAAGTGGAGTAGCGATGGCTGTCGGAGTACTCCCCAAGGATTCCTGGATGGTCGTCTTTTTTTGTGAAAGAGATTGCCGTCCGGCTTTCGTTAGAATTCGACTAGCAGGAGAAATCTCCCCTTCCTTCATGGAGATCCCGATGGAAAATTTATCCATTCCCAAATCTACCAGAGAAGAAGTCCCTCCAGGCCGAACGTAGTCGAAATCCAGTGATCGGCGGGCTAAAGATCCTTCAGAAATTACAATTGTTTTCCCGACCCAACTCATAATGTTGCCGCTGGAATCTTTTTCGGGTCGGATATCAAACTCGACAGGTAAATCCATCCCGGATTCAGCAGTCATTATCGTTTTGATGGTGAATGCTTTCGATGATTCCAATAAGTTCGAGATGGCAGAATCATCTTCCGATCTTAACCTGGCATGTACAAACCGATTGACCTAAGAAATGCTCCGCAGTGAATCCTAGAAATTCAGTTACCTGGGGACTGACGGAAAGGTAATTTCCTTTTTCATCGAGAGTCCACACCCAACCATTTGGGATGACATCCATGTCAGGATGAATATTCCTGCTCCCCCGGGAAGCATAAAGTGGGTCCAATTGGCTTGTTATTTTTCTTTTCGGCATTTCCAATTTTCTCCTGATCCAATCAGCAAGCTAATAAACAATTCTGCTGTAGAGATTAATTTGTTTTCGGCTCCGAAACATCAGATGTAGGTAATGTGCTTTCCGGAGGATTAGTATCCTGAATTAATATTTGAGCTTTGGAAGCTTTGAGGACATGCTGAAGTTCTTCGATGGCAATTTGCACCATTTCCTGGGGATTGGTTGTCGAACGGATCTTCCCGGTAATCTCAAGGACTTTCCGGTCACGTTCTGCTCGCCGGACAGTCTGTTCGAAGAGACGTGCATTTTCCAGAGCCAACGCCACCTGTGAAGCGACCGATTGAACTGCACGGATCTCTTCCGGTTGCCAATCCTTTTTCTCTTTCCTGGTCTCTTCGATATTAATCACACCAATTGTCTCACCGCGGAGAATTATGGGAACTGCCAGAGAAACCGCTGGTTTACCCGATGGTTGGTCGATCAGAGGGATAACGACCGGTTCGCCAGATTCGAGAACTTTTTGGAAGGTAAAAGATTCCTCGCGGTCGATGGCTTTCACGCCGGTTGGCGTATATTCAAAGCCAGCCAGATCGCGTTCCTCAACTTCACGACCCCATTCCTGAAGCAGGTATTGCCTGTGGAGGGATTGAGAAGCCTCTAGCGAGCGAACCGTCTCCTGGAGGAGTAAATTATTCTCAATCGCGATTGCCACCTGGTCAGCAAGGATCGTGAACAATTCCACATCTTCCTGGGAGAAAATGTTAGCTTCTGTAGATTGCACATCAAAAGCACCAATGATCCTATCACCGATGATTAAGGGAAGTGTCATCTCAGAGCGGGTAAGCGGAAGATCAGGGTTCTGGAAATACACTGCATCGATACCAACATCTGTGGCAATCCTGGGTTTTCCCGTTCCGGTTACGTAACCAACAATACCAACCTCGCCGACCTTTAATCTGTGACCGCGGTGGAGCATTCTCTGCCCACCTTCCGAATTAGATGCCCGCAAAACCGCGTATTCTTGTTCATCATCCAACAGGAAAATACCCACATGGTAAAAGTTGAACCGCTCGCTCACCAATCGAACAAGTGTATCGAGAAGGCTTTCAAGATCCTGCGAACGTGTAATTTCACGGGCAACATCAGCAACGGTTGTTAATTGCCGTCCGCGGAGGACAAGGGCTTCATTCCGATTCGCCAATTCCTGTGTACGAGAACGAACGCGTTCCTCCAACTCGGAAATCAATGTCTTTAATTGTGAAGTCATCGAATTGAATGTGTTCGCCAGTGTACCAAGCTCATCACGGCTTCGAATGATAGCTTTTGCGGAAAGATCCCCATCTGCGATCCGGTTCGCCGTACCAGTAAGGGATACGATCGGGTTGGAGAGGAGTCGGGAAACCACCACCCCGATTAGACCAACCAAAGCCGCAAACAAGGCGGCAAAGAGAATGGACAACTGATTTTGTTGCGCCCGAAGAGCATTCAGGTTAGTTGTTTCTTCAACGTAAACAATCTGCCATGGTTTGGATTCCAAATTAACACTCGAACCCATTTCAACATGGTTTGAATCCCCAGGATGAATTTCAGCGGAAAAGAATCCTTGAGACTGTGGGTTGGTGACTGCATTGGCGAAATCTGGCAGATTTGAGGAAAGTTGGTCAATGGATAGCTGAGGAAGCAAATTTTGGGATTTCAGATCTGTCACTAATTCTTCAGGTAGCGGCATGATAGATTTATAAAGTAGCCCGGGTGTAACCACATCAGCGATTCGAACCGTGTTTTCATCAAGGAGAATCGGATAGGATCTTTTACCAACAATTTCAGAATATCCCTGAAGTAAGTTTTGAAGGATTAAAGCATTGTATCGAACCATCAGGACACCGGCATTCTTCTGGTTGATATCTTTGATCGGAGCACTGAAGTAGATGGAAGCAGCTCCAGTTTTAGGATCAAAAATCACTGGAGAGAAATATGGGCGGTTTGTAAGTATCGGTTGTTGAAAATAATCTTCTTTGTCGATCTGCTTACCGATTTCTTGTGGATTCGTATCATAAAATTTGATGCCGAACAAATTGGCAAGGGAGAAAGATGGCGTATAGGTACCGGAAGGAATCTCGAGTGTTTTTACGGTTGAGATCAATTCTGCTTCCTCTTCAGATCCAGTCCTTATGTTGGATGGTAAATATAGGTAATCTGCAAAAATGGGTAAGGCGGCCTGCTTTGCTACGAGTGAGAGGTTATCCAGAATAAAATTATCAACGCCTAGCGCTGCCTGTTTGGCCGCCGTGTTTAGCGATGTTTTCGCCTGGTTCATCAAAGCATTTTCAAGGAAGGTTGTTTGAATCAAGGAAAGAATTATCAATGGAACAAGTCCTACCAATAAGAAGACTGTGATAAGGCGGACACGAATCGTAAAATCGATCAAACGGGTAATGAAAAAGATAATAATGATGACGAGTTGAATGACAATTAATGAAATCACCCCCAATCGAACACCGAGAGATTCCATTTGTGGTAATTGGGAGTATAAACCGGCTAGAATTGCACCAACGGCACTCAATAACCCGATTATCAATTCCGTGTCTGAAAAGATACCGGTCATAAAACCTGCTGCCAGAAGGAAGGCATAAAGAAAACATAAAACCGCAACCGGTATTAGGATGTTTTCAAAAATTGCCGAAAGCAAGATTAACGAGAGAAGGAAAAGTGTGCTGGCAATCAATAACCGGATATTGATATTCAGGCTGGGAAATTGGTATCGAAGAATAATCCCGGTAATAGCGATGAATGCCAATGTCCCTGAAAGAAGGAATAGGGGTTGTTGTGGGGAAAATAACGCCCAGATCAAAAAGATACCACTGAGAATCGCGGCAAATACGGATTGAATTACAAGAAACCGTTGCGTAATTACTATCCGGCGCTGTTCGACAGGTAAAGGAAGGCTTCCGGTGGTAACGTTCGTCATGCCTGCTTCTCCTGAGAATCAACACCTGATTCAAGGTTGGATTTAGTCCGGAGCTGAATACGTACATCTGATAAACCCAGAGATTTTCCCAATTCAACCGCTGTTTCTCGAAGGATGTCATTCACAACTGTGGAGGAACGAATTTTTGAGGTGATATCGGAGATCATTTTTTCCTGTTCCACCCGGATTTGCATTTCCTCTATCAGGCGGGCATTTTCCAAAGAGATCACGAACCTGCTGGCGATTGATTCAATCATCGATTGAAAATCAGGAACTGCCGAGGGATCATTTATTTTGATTTCAATAACACCGAGGATCGCATCCCTTAATTTAAGGGGAACAGCGATTGAAGAAATTTTGCCTGATTTCGTATGCCTGGTTTTCACCTGGGTTTGACCGGTAGTGATCGCTTCACGGGCTATCACCGACTCCTCGCCACCTTTTTGTACACCTTTATTTCCAAGCCGGAGCGATTTGGGGCTTCGTAGACCGAATAGAAAATTGGACCATTCCCTTTGGGTTATCGTCTGAGCGCGGGATTTATATTCATCAAGGTTTCTCTGTAAATCTGAAACGATCCTGGAATGATCAATGGATATTGCCAGTTGGTCGGCGATCGTCTGAATGATATTCACATCCTGTTGCGTAAATGCCGATTGCTGTTCGCTTTGCACATCCAAGACGCCAATGATACGGTCTCCAAAACGGAGGGGGAGCGCCATTTCTGAATGCGTGTTAGGAAGTAACGGGTTCTGAAAATGAACAGAATCTTGTCCGACATCAGCGGCAATGCGAGCAACGCCTTTATCTGCTACAAATCCAACAATCCCTTGCTCACCGATCCTAAGTTTGTGTTTTTGACTCAACATTTCTCTGCCAGCATCACCAGTAGCAGCATTGAGAACCGCGTACTCACGGTTTTCATCGATAAAAAATAAGCCTGCGTGGTAAAAACCAAACTGGTCACGAATTGAATTCAATGTGTTATCGATTAAGTTTAGGGGGTCTTGCTGAAGTGCAATGTTCCTGGCAATTTGTGAAGCCACAGCAAGTTCAGATGTTTTTCTCTGTAAATTTAAAGTTGCTTCGTCAATTGATTGTCTGAGAGCTAGATTATCAGATTCTAATTGGTCTGAATTATTCAATTCTGAATAGAAGGACTCCACAAGTTTAGGGATAAATTGATAGATACCGGATTGGCTGGATACTATTCCGAAAAGCAAGACTGCGCCGATAATAATCCAATTAATTATTGAATCAGATGATGAAAGGGTATATAACGGATTTGGGGTTAATAACTTACTGGTCATTGCAAAACCGATGAATATCAGCTCTGTAAAAGGAATCGCAGAGGCGAGTAAACCAATCCGGCTTCGATAAAATATTGCTGTCAGGATCGTGAATGTAAATAGAAAGAAGATCCCGTCACTCGCCAATCCGCCGAAATAAAGGTCAACAGATCCCAAAACCAAGATTAGTACCAGGTATACCGGATATCGAATTGACATTGGGATTAATTGCAGGAAGGTGACGAGAATTATGCCTATAAAAACCAAAGTGTATATTACTGAGAGAATCCAATTTGCTGCTGGAATTGTTTGAGATATTTTCAAGAAATAAATAACAATTCCGATCAAGGCACTACCAATTAGAACGGATTGTTTAGCCGGGTCGGTTAAGTACCGAATTGAACGGCCTGAGGGAGCTTGATCGGAGGGTTTGGGAGTGACCTGGGTCATGATTCGTTCTCCTGATTACCTAAATCCTCCGGATTATTATTGGGTTGATCCGTAGCTTCAGGTTTAAGATGGACATTGACCTCTGAGACTACCGGAAGGGCTCCGATTTCTTGCACTGCGATCCGCATGATTTCATCTATAGTTCCAGCTCCTGAGAATTTCATAACAAGTTCGTTGATCGTTTCCTCACGAGAAGCACGCTGTTGACTTTCTTCAAGCAATCGAACATTCTCCAAAGCTTGCGCGGTTTGATCAGCAATGGACGCGATCACATATTGGTCTTCTGGGGAAAGCGAATTTTTATCGATCTCCAGCGAGATTTCGCCCAATGGTTGATCGCGTAATAGGAGAGGAAATACCAGTTTTTCCGTTTCTTGATCCTTTAGTGCGGCTTCGCTTTTCTTCAAATGAATATTCCAGATTGCCCTGTGTTCCTGCGGCTCGGCCCCAGGATTTCTGCATATAAATACGGTTCAAATCCTGAATATCTTTCAAGGTGGATCTTGTTTCCTGTAAAAGGATTGAGTTTTCCAAAGCAACTGCCATACTGTCAGCAATGCTCTGGAAAGCAACGATATCATTTGCATTGAAAGCGCCCTCTTTTTCGGATTGAAGCGTGAGCGCGCCGATCGTTACATTTCTTGAAACAATTGGGATCGCCATTTCCGATCGGGTGAGGGGGAGGAGGGGATTGTCGAATCGGATAGCCTCCTTGCCCACATCGAGTGCGATGCGGGGTTTTTGGGTGGCGGTGGACCAACCGATCATGGAAACGCCGCCAACCGCCAATTTATGACCATTGGTAATCATCTGTGCCCCCGCTTCACCAGTTCCCGCGCTCAAGACTGCGTATTCTTTATTAGCATCCAACAGAAAGATGCCGACATAATACAATCCAAGACGGTTTTGAATGAGGTTGGCTGCTTCAGAAAGAAAACTCTCCGGGTTTAGGAAACCTGAAATCGCACTATTGATATCGGAAATTGCCAGGAGCTGATTGAGCGAGCGCTTTAATTCAACCTCGGATGTTTGATTGGCTTCAAGAAGACTATTAATCGAAACCGATAGACTCTTGATCTCCTTATCGCCACTTTCATGAACACGAGTTGCGCTCTCCTTAGAAGAGATCACCGATTCAAGGTCATTATCTAATACGGTTAGGGGATTTACCACATATTGATTCATGAGGCGGTTAATCGTTAGTCCATAACCGAGGGCAATAATCAGCAGAGCGGGTAAAAGAAAACGCAGAATATTCGTCGTCTGTGAAAATACTGTGGAGGGAAATGTAATTTGCAGGATCGATGTCGGTTGGCCTTGTAAATCTTTGAGAAGAACATTTACTGCTGCAAGCCCACCCCCCAGCTGAGTTAATATAAAGGGTTGGCCACCTATTAATGATTCTTTGGCTTCTGTGATTTCGGCTGGGTTACTTGAAGATGAAACCGGGTATTCGTTCAAATCCAATCCGGTTATAAAACCGATATCAGAAAGTGTTTTCTCGTCTAGGGGTTTAGATAGGATGACGTATCCATTCGAGGGACCGGTTGAATCACCTTCCAATGTTTTAATCGAAGCCACAAGAAATGGACCTTCGGGGAGGGAAACTAGACCTGAAATTTGGTCTGTCAGATTCTGTTGTTCAAAAAGAGAAGAATTCGTGAAAATATACTGGATCAATCCCTGCGGGACGGGCAGGCTTTCACCGGTTGCAGGATCGACATACCGGGCAAAGAGAATATTCCTATTTGAATTTAGATATAGGATTATCTGAATGCCTGCTGATGTTAAGACATCATCCTGCAATTCATTATCGACAAAGGTCTGGTCCCCGGTGAGGGTGAACTCGTTCGCCAAGGACCAGTACCCCCAAGAAACAGCAGTTGAGCGTAATTTACCCAGTTCATCGTTTATAACCCGGTCTACCCGGGTAGCATTATCCGAGGCGAGTTTATTATCAACGGCGGTACTGTTCGTATACACCAATAAAACGACCAATCCGATCAGAACAACCAGCATCACAGCTGAAGCGATTAAAATAATCGAGAAGACCCGGCGCCTCAAGTTCACGATTCACCTCCGCTGATCCCTGCATCAACATCAGGAATTGGATCCTCGGTGATCTTTATTTGAATGCTCGCTTTTTTCGCATTCGTAATTTTCGCGATCTCCGTTGCCGATATTTGGAGAATTGAATTCATATCCAGAGTTCGGCGGAGTTTATTTGTAACTTCATACAATTTCTCTTGTCGGTTTACCTGAGTCCTCACCTGTTCAACCAACCTTAAGTTCGCTAATAGTGAACCAATGCTTAATGAAAAAATCTGGACCAATTCCAGGTCGTAGTCATTGAATTGGCTGGGTTTGGAGTGCTCCAATTCCAGAACCGCAAAGACTTGATCACCAAAGGAAATTGGCGCTGCAAGACCTGATTGATTGGATGGGTTGATTAAATCTTCATTGCCTGTGGTTTGCTCGGTAGAGATCATCTCAGCTTTATTGAGACTCGCAGCCTTTCCGGCGATTTTTTCTCCCGGTACAACAATTTGATGTAGAAGATCATCTGATAACGCTTGTGAATGACGAATTTCAAACTTGCCTTGAGAGGTGGGTAGGAGTATGCAAGCCTGATCGCAAAGACCAAAGTTTACCAACTGTTCGGGGATGGAACCCAGAATTTCATTTTGGGTTCGACCACTGCTTGCTTGGATGGAAATCTGGTTGAGAATCTGCTGGCGATTCACCGTTCGCGAAACTGTCTGATCTAAATTTGATAAAGCATCGCGTAAATTCCTTTGGAGGAAGTACGCGTAGATTATTTTCCCCAGTGAATCAAACGCAAGGGTTGAAATTTCCTGAAGGACTTGCCCACTTGTAGGATTATTCAGAAACAATAGGTCTTTTCTTTCCTCATTAATAATGATCGGAATCAATACGGAATCGGGTTGCGGATCAAAGGGTGTGAAAAATCCGGAAAGGGAAGGATTGGCATTTTTATATATGAGGGGTTCCTCAAGAATTTGAAGAGAGGAAAAATCTTCTCGAGAATAAGGTCGTTCAATTACACCGGGGTGATCTGGTGAACTGAAATCTGTTGTCTGAATTATTGATTTAAGATTGTCCATCTCTATGAAAAACATATGGAATTGTTCCCCGTAGACCAAACTCAATGTTTTTATTAACGAAGAAAAGAATTCTTGTTGATCTATTGGCAGCGAAATCAACTTGGATGTTTCTACAAGAAAACGAAAGTCACGCTCCAGATTGATCGTTTGTGTTGCACGAAAATCGAATGCTATCCTATCCTCATAATTTTCCAGGATTTTCTGATACGTTTTTATCTTTTCTGCGTTGATTGGTTCATTTTCACGGGAACCAATGAGGAGGAGTCTTTGAATATTGCTTCCCAAGGAAATTGGCAGGATTGCCAGGGAGATACATTCCCGACGGATAAAGAAGGAGAAAAGGTCACCCAATTCGTTATTTGCTGGCAGATCAGAGAAGAATTGTGGTTCAACTTTGAGAATTGTTTCCCCGAATCCCCGTGTTTCCACTTTCAAACCGATCAGGGAAGCATCAAAACCAGTACCCTTGGCATCAAACAAATCTTCAAGCGTAAGATCAACCTCACCGACCTTGAAAATAAACGCAACCAGATCAGAATTTTGAAAGGCTGATAATAGGATTTTATTTAACGATTGAGATCCATCGGAAGCGATCAAATCCCTGGATACTTTGGCATAATTACTTAACTCGGGAAATGATAACCCCACCTCCTGGTTGATGGAAACATCTTCGAGGAAATTACCAAAAAGTTGAACCGCGATGGAGAGACCAGAAACATCCTCGTTGTTTACACCAAATGGGCGCTCAAATTGAACATCTAGCAGAGATGTGACCTGACCTTCTTTTAATATCGGAGAGATAAAAATAGAGCGAGCTCGGGGATCAAGCAATGCATTCTGGTAATTTACCATTTCAGTTTCCATATCTGCGACCAAGAGTGATTGCGCGTTGAATGCCACGCGGGCAAGCGTCTCGGTGGAACGAGCTGGAATGGTTACTTCCGATATCTCTTTTTCAACTGATGGTTTCGTAACGAAAATATTAAGGTTGATGTCTCTTGTTCTCGGATCTAAGCTGTAATAAGCAGCCTGAATTACATCCTGTTGAGATACCAAATATTCAAGGAAGGATTGGGTGAAATCCGTGGGATCCTTTCCAGAATCCTTCATAGGAAGCAAATGGCTGATGAGCTGAAAAGGATTTAATGAACTGACGGTTCGTTTTGGAGCTTCTGATTGCGAATTGTCATTATGTGAAATTGAATTGTTATCAGTCATATGATTTCCTAATACATTTCCCAAACGGTATTACCGGTGAGGATACGCTTTAATTGATCGGGAAATCGGTCAGGGTCTAAGGGTTTCCCCAAAAAACCATTAAATCCCGCTTTCTGGGCTTTGGTCATGGAATCAGTGCTGACATCTGCAGTGATGGCCACGACCGGTACTGAACTAAGATTTTCGGCGGATCGTATCTTTTTAATGGCACTATATCCATCTTCGTATGGGAGGTGAATATCCAACAGGATAATATCCAGGCGGGGCAGAGTTTTCGAAAACTCGAGAACCTCGAAACCGGAAGACTTCCATTCGCAATGCACGCCGAGCGCGTTAAGCATCCGGGCTAACAGCATGAAATTGGCTGCATTATCCTCAACCACTAGGGCGACTTTGTTTTTGAAAAATTCTGGATCGGATTCAGGGATCATTTATCACCTTTTTCGAAAATCTTAATCGCCATTGGAGTTAAGGTATCGCTCTATTTGATTGGGAAATAAATCCACATCGATGGGCTTTTCGATATAGCCATCATAACCAGCCAGCATGGATTTTTCCCGATCCCCTTTAAGGGCATTGGCGGTGATGGCGACCACTGGGATATCGCGAAAATAGGGGATGGATTTCAACTTTGAAGTAAGAGTATCGCCATCAATTTCGGGGAGGTTGACATCCATTAATATCAAATCTGGTTTTTGTGCTTTTAATATGGTGACGGCCTTGGCTACCGAATCTGCTTCGAGGACTTCATACCCCTGGAATTGAAGAAGCCTGCGGATCAGAACGAGATTTTCGAAATTGTCTTCGACGTGTAAGATGGTTATTTTGCCATGAGGCATGGCGATATCCGATTATCCAATCTTATATACCTTAATAGATTTTAGCATAATACCTTTCCAAGGATGCTTACATAATTGATAACAAAAAAACCTTCCATATCTGGAAGGTCATGGAGCGGGTGATGGGATTCGAACCCACGAATATCACCTTGGGAAGGTGATGCCTTACCACTTGGCCACACCCGCACAAAAAGGATTATATTGTGAAGGAGAAAGACTGTCAAGAAAACGCGTTTTTACCGAAAATTCTTCAAAAAGTACACATGGTATAATGATTTTTCATTTGTTAAGATTGCGATAAAGAGGAGATAAATTTGGCGACCAATCCCTTCAACTGGATCATGGGATTGTTTTCCCTGGATATTGGGATTGACCTCGGGACAGCAAACACCCTGGTTCATGTGCGAAACAAGGGGATCGTCATCCAGGAACCATCCTGGGTGGCAATCGATAAGAAATCACGGGTTCCACTTGCCATTGGTGCTCAAGCGAAAGAGATGGTCGGGAGAACCCCTGCCAATGTGATCGTAATCAGACCACTAAAGGATGGAGTGATTTCTGAGTTTGAAATCACTGCTGCCATGTTGAAATATTTCATCATGAGGGTGCATCAACAAACTGTAGTTCCCATGCCTCGCCCGCGGGTCGTAATTGGTATACCATCAGGCGCAACCGAGGTGGAAAAGCGGGCTGTTTACGATGCCGCCATGTCCGCAGGTGCAAGAGAAACATATCTTATTGAAGAACCTAGAGCGGCTGCATTGGGTGCTGGCTTGCCGATAAACGAGGTTCATGGATGCATGATCGTGGATATCGGTGGCGGAACCACCGAACTTGCGATCATGTCGATGCAGGGGATCGTCGTCAGCCGGTCCTTAAGGGTGGCGGGAGATGAATTGGACGCAGATATTGTCCAATATGTTAGGAATAAATATCACCTTCTCATTGGGGAAAGAATGGCTGAACAAGCAAAAATTGCCATAGGTTCAGCATTTCCGCTTCCCAGTGAAAGTACGATCACTGTCAGGGGTAGAAACCTGATCACAGGTTTGCCGGATGCGGTTGAGGTTTCTTCGGTGGAGATTCGAGAGGCTATTTCCAATTCGGTTCAAGTCATTGTGGATACGATCAAAGATGCTTTGGATGAAGCCCCCCCTGAGATACTTTCAGACCTGATCGATTCCGGTATTTGCCTGGCTGGAGGATCCTCACAGTTGAAAGGTTTGGCAGACAGGATCACAGATGAGTTGAAGATCAGGGTTTGGTCGGCAGAGGATCCAATGACATGTGTAGCGAGGGGAGCCGGGATGGTTCTGGAGAACCTGGAAATATTTTCCAAATACCTTGTGGATCTGGATCATTCCAGTATTCGGTAATGGTTTAACCCATAAAGGGGAAAACCAACAATGAAACCATTTTCCCAAAGAAATGTTCAAATCGTAATATTCCTACTGATCGCTGCCGGCGTGGTCTTGCTTGCACTCGCTGGTTTTATTCAGCCGATCATAGGTAGCGCAACCAATCCAGTTATTCAGTTACAGGGGTATTTCTCCAGTCGAGTTCAAGCAGTTGTTGACTTCTTTACTGTTCCGCGTGACCTGGCAAGTTTGAGGTCTCGAAATGCGGAATTGGAAAGTGAGATATCCCAGCTTCAGTCGCAGGTAATTCAACTCAAACAGCAATTAGCTGAAGCAGATGTACTTTACGCGCTATTAAATTTCGCCCGGAATAACCCCGAGAATCAATACGTTGCTTCGGCAGTGATTGGTCGGGATCCGAGTCCTTTTATGCACTATGTGATCATTGATCACGGATCAGACAGCGGCATTCGCCATGGAATGCCTGTCGTAACAGACCAGGGATTGGTCGGAAGGGTGGATGCAGTCACCGCAAAAGCCGCAAGGGTTCAATTGATCACAGATCCGGGATCTGTGATCAATGTAAAACTGGAATCTCTTGGTGTGGCGGCACAGTTGGCTGGCTCGTTAACAGGTGAATTAAATCTTCAAATGGTTCCCCAGGATTTGGATTTGAAACCAGGTGAGATCGTTCTTTCGTCAGGACTAGGCGGTGCATACCCATCCGATCTTATTAATTGGACAAGTAGTAAGCGTTATTAAAAGAGAAACTGATTTGTTCCAAACTGCTGTGGTACAACCTGTCGTGGATTTCGATAATTTGAATGCAGTTCTGGTTATTACGAACTTCAGACCTGTTGAAATAGAACCCTTGATCCCCACACCGGTTCAATAGATTCCCGTGGAATTACTAATCGCTTTTCCTATTCTACTTCTAGCGTTTATCTTTCAGACAACCATCATCGCTCGGTTAACTCTGCTAAATGGTGCAGCGGATTTAATCATGCTGATCATTATTGCATGGGGTTTGCAGGAGGAATCAAAAAACACGTGGATGTGGGCTATTCTAGGTGGCTTGGCGATTGGATTTGGTTCCGCTGCTCCGTGGTTCATTTTTCCACTTTGTTACCTAACTGTAACCGCGATCACAACCAGATTTCGCTCACGCGTCTGGCAGAACCCAATCCTTGCAATGATTATTATTACATGTATAGGAACGGTTTTGATTCTTTGCGTGGAATATATTTTTCTGCGATTCTCCGGGATTAATCTGAGTTTTAAGGAAAGCTTGACAAGAACAATTCTGCCGAGTATGTTACTCAACCTGTTGCTGGCTTTTCCTGTTTACTGGGGAATGCGGGAAACAGCAAAGTTGATTTACCGGAACAAGAATACATCATGAATCTTTTTGATATTTCCAGTAAAGGAAGAAACCCGTGGAGATTTAGACTCATCATCATTCTGATGGCGGGTGCCTTGTTGGTTTTTATTGTTAAACTTATTCTCGATCCAGGTAATCCAGGGTGCTGATAACATGGCACAAGCAGATGAGAACCGAATTTCCAAGATCAGCCTTCCCACACAACGCGGAACAATCACAGATCGGAATGGCTACGTCCTGGCAAGAAATATTGCCTCTTACAATGTAGTCATTACACCTGCTGATCTTCCCTCCGATCCAGGAAGCAAGCAGGAAGTTTACCGAAAAATCAGTGAGTTGATCGGGATCCCCGTTACAAATGGCGAATTAAATGACGAAACGGTGAAATTATTTACTCCCTGTAAAACAACGTTTGGGATCACGGAAATCGTTTCCATCGCAGAATCACTTGCCCCGTATAAACCCGTGCGAATAAAATGCAACGTCAACGAAAAAGCGGCGATGACGATTCAGCAAAATGCAAAGGATTGGCCGGGAGCAGGTGTAGAAGTAGAACCGATCCGGGATTATCCGACTGGTGAATTGACTTCTGAGGTCATCGGTTTTTTAGGACCCATACCCGCCGCGTTTGAAGATGAATATAAAGCTCAGGGGTTTGTCCCCGGTAGGGATAAAGTTGGATATGCAGGGATAGAAAATAGCCAACAGGATATATTAGGGGGAACTAACGGAGAACGATTAGTTGAAGTGGATGTTGCAGGAAAAACGATCCGCGATCTCGAAGATCCTGTTGAACCAATCCCAGGCAACAATATCGAATTGACCATTGATACCAGATTGCAGGCAGCTGCGAAGGCAGCCCTGAAGGGCGAAATCGATTTTTGGAATACCTACCTTAATCGGACTTTATCCACCAATGGGGTTGTGATCGCGATGGATCCGAAAACAGGTGAAATACTCTCATTGGTTTCTTATCCAACTTTCGAGAACAATCGAATGGCAAAAGAGATACCTGGTGATTATTACACTCAGCTAATTGATAATCCGGATCGACCACTTTTCAACCATGCCATTTCGGCGGAACATCCGCCTGGGTCGGTTTTTAAGATCGCAGCTTCAATCGGTGCATTGAATGAAAAAGTGGTTACCCCGCAGCAAGAATTGGAAGATCCCGGAAAAATTACGATAACACAGAAGTTTAGTGAAAATGATGTTGGAACCCCCCGCGATTATGTTTGCTGGGAAAGAACAGGGCACGGTTTTCAAGATTTTCTGCGCGGTGTTGCAAATTCTTGCGATGTGTATTTTTATAAGATTGGTGGTGGGTATAAAGATGAGGTTCCAAATGGGGGTTTGGGTATTTGGCGATTAAGTGAATATGCCAAGGCGTTGGGGTGGGGAAAAGAGACAGGGATTGAACTGCCTGGAGAAGCAACCGGTTTGATCCCAAACCCGACCTGGAAACGACAGGTGCAAACCGAAAACTGGTCCACCGGAGACACCTATATCTCAACCATCGGGCAGGGGTACGTACTTTCAACAGCAATTCAGGTCTTGCAAGCGTTTGCAACTATTGCCAACGACGGCAAAATGATGAAACCCACCTTGATTCATAAGATAACGAATTCAATAGGAGATGTGGAAAAGGACTTTTCACCAGTCCAAAAAGTGGATATCACCAAAGACAAGGTCATCAATGTATTTGATGAAAATAACATTCCCACCGGTGAAATGAAATCAGTCGAACCCTGGATCATCGACTATTTAAAAGAAGGTCTACGGATGGTTGTGACCAGCGGAACGGCTGTAAAAGAATTTGCTGGTATGTCGGTTCAATCGGCGGGAAAAACAGGGACCGCTGAGTACTGCGATGATATCGCCAGGGAAAAGAACCTATGCAATCCGGGTAATTGGCCAGCACATGCTTGGTACGTTGGGTACGCTCCCTATGATGACCCGGAAATAATCGTTGTTGCCTTCGTCTATAACGGTAAAGAAGGTTCCACTGTGGCGGCACCGATCGTTCGAAAAGTCCTTGAGGCCTATTTCGAATTAAAAGACATCGATAGCGGCAAGGCGGAGACCACAGCCCCGTAGATCGAAAATCAACCGAAGATCATGAGCAACCGGAGCATTTGGAGAAACTTTGACTACCTGCTTTTTGGAGCAGTAGTTTTCCTTTCCATTTTTGGGATCATCGTGATTCGGTCAGCAATCGCTGGGAATACCGAGTTGGCGGGGTACCCCAACCGGCAGGCGATCTATTTTGCAATCGGGATGGTTGTGTTATTTGGAACGGCTTACCTGGATTACCATTATTGGTCAGCATTCTCCAAGTATCTCTATATAATAGTACTCCTATTTCTTATTTTTACATTTGTAACCGCGCAAGCCAGGTTTGGCGCAGCCAGGTGGATCGAAACCGGGTTTATCCTGATCCAACCCGCAGAGATCGCAAAATTAGTCATGGTGATCGTTTTAGCGGATTACTTCGCCCGAACTCAAGCATCTGAAAAAAATCTACGCTGGATTGGATATAGTTTCGCTCTTACTGGGGGGATGGTGATTTGGATCCTGCTTCAACCGAACCTGAGTACATCCATAGTGATTTTTGTGATCTGGTTCGCCATGTTATGGATCAGTGGTGTTCCGACAAAATACCTTCTCATCCTAGCTGGTGGAGCGATCGTTTTGGCGGTGGTAATATTTCCGTTTCTTCAACCTTATCAACAGGGAAGGATCCTGACCTTCGTTTTTCCGGACCCAAATGCCCGGTATGGAAATACATACAATGTTGATCAAGCTAGAATTACAATCGGTTCAGGGGGATTACTTGGGATGGGATATGGACATGGATCCCAGGTACAATTGCGATTTTTAAAAGTAAGGCATACCGACTTCATTTTTGCGGTGATGGCGGAGGAATTTGGTTTTGTTGGCACTGCTCTCGTAATCGGTTTGATGAGTTTCGTTGTATGGAGGTGTTACAGGGCAGCCAGATTATCAAATGATATGTTTGGTTCACTACTGGCGTATGGGTTCGGCACTTTGATTTTTTTCCAAATGGCAGTTAACATCGGAGTCAATTTAAATTTGATCCCTGTGACAGGGTTAACCTTACCGTTCATTAGTTATGGGGGAAGTTCCCTTCTATCATTATTGTTTGGGATAGGATTGGTGGAAAGCGTAATCGCGCGGGGGAAAACCCAACTGTAATTTGCTGAATTATAATATTGCGTACTTCTAACAGATTTCAAGGTAAAGCACATGAATAAAAATGTACATGCGCGGGTGCGATTTGCACCTTCGCCAACAGGTCATATGCACCTGGGAAGTGCCAGAACTGCACTTTATGATTATTTGATTGCGCAACAAAATGAGGGTGAATTCATTATCCGAATTGAGGATACCGATCGTAAACGGTATGTTGATGGTGCGGAACAGGAACTTCTGGATGGATTAACCTGGCTAGGATTGTATTGGCAGGAAGGACCTGATAAAGGAGGTCCATATGGACCTTACCGACAATCCGAGAGGAAAGAAATTTATCAGAAATACGCCAGGCAGATGGTGGAGAACGGGAATGCATTCTATTGCTTCTGTTCACCCCAGGAATTGGAACAAAAACGCCAATCTCAACTAGCGGAAAAAAAGAATCCGCGGTATGACGGAACCTGCCGAAGATTGTCTATCGAAGAAGCGGATCAGCGGATTGCTAATGGCGAACGGCATGTGATCCGGTTCAAATCGCCTCTCTCAGGAACGACAACTGTCAATGATCTTCTTCGGGGAGAAATCACTGTTGATAATCAGACAATTGACGACCACATCCTGGTGAAATCCGACGGGTGGGCTTTGTATCACCTTGCAGCCATGGTGGATGATCAAGAAATGCAGATCACTCATGTGATCCGTGGCTCAGAGTGGCTCCCCACTTTCCCGCTGCATGCCCTGATCCTGCGGGCAATGGGTTGGAAAGAACCTGAATGGATCCATCTTTCCGTTTTCCTGAAGCCTAGTGGAAAAGGGAAAATGAGTAAACGGGAAGCAGCTGATCTGATGAAAGATGGTTATTCGATTTTTGTGAAGGATTTACAGGAATTGGGGTACCTGCCGGAAGCAGTTATCAATTGGATCGCATTGATGGGGTGGAGTTTGGATGGGTCCACCGAATTCTTTACATTGACCGACCTAATTGAAAAATTCAATCTAAAGGGTTTGAATCCATCTCCAGCTGCCATCAATTTTTCGAAACTGGATTATTTCAACGGATTGCACATCCGGAACCTGGAGGTGGGGGATCTCGCTCGAAGGATCAGCCCATTCTTTGAAGCTGAAGGATTGCGTGTAGACAATGAAAAATTGATAAAAGTCGCCATAATTATTCAAACAAGGATTATCACGCTGGGTGACGCAGTGGACATGGCAGGTTTCTTTTTTCGAGATGATATTCATATTCCCATTGAGGATCTGGAGGTTAAGGATTGGTCTTCGACACAGAGCTTGCGAGTATTGATGGAAGTTAGAGAAATTCTGGATACATTTACTGATTTCGAGGCAAACGAAACTGAATCCAGAATGCGGGAATATGTGGAGTCGAAAGGATTATTACCCGGTCAGGTATTTGGGATCATGCGAGTGGCCATCACGGGGCAGAAAGTGAGCCCGCCGTTGTTTGAAAGTATGGAAATTATCGGTAAAATGAAGGTTATCCAGAGATTATCCAACGCGATCAATCTCCTACGCAATCCTGAAATTTAGTATCGCTTGCCAAAGCGTTCGGGAGATGGTAAAATGCCGGACGTTATCGGTGGGGGCTCGTCTAATGGCAGGACAGCACACTCTGGATGTGCTTGTAGAGGTTCGAATCCTTTGCCCCCAGCTGGAAAAAGCATCTTAAAGGTGCTTTTTCATTTTAATTTTCTACGTGATCATACCGGTTAGATCATTTCTTGCCAATGGTTTCTTTTCGGCAATGATTGCCCTGGCAGAGTCCAATTTTCCCCACAAATTCCAAAGCAGGATCCCTACGACTATCGAATCGCGTCGATAATAAAAGACACCTTTTTTATACGGTTCAGACCAGTCAATTGTGACGTCCAGTGAGGAATCAAGTTCACCAACTGCTTCATAACCAATTTCAAATAAATCGGAATAGAAATAGGGAAGGTATTGGTAGGATTCGTCAGCACCTGCCATGTTGCGGCCAGCCAGCATCCCGGAGGCATTGGCATGGTCCTCATGTTCGACCCTGCGGTTCTTCATTAAAATCGGATCAGGATAATTGGCAACATCCCCACTAGCATAGATATCTGCATGTCCGGTTCGGAAAAAGGAATCAACTTTGATCCCATTATCTGTGGGAAGGCCGGCTTCCTGCGCGAGGGTGGTATTCGGGATCACTCCCAATCCGGCAATGACACCATCTGCGGAAATAATTGCTAGCTCTTCATTGGCTTTCATAATTCTTACGATAGTTTTATCGCTCACAGCCTCAATATCGGCGATGGATATACCAGTCAAGATCTCAATTCCATGCTGATGAAAGATATCCTGAAGGTGACTGCTAATTTCTGGGATGAAGATACGCTGATTTAGAAATTGCTCCGGAAATATAATCCAGACCTTTTTTCCCAAGTCAGCAAGAGAAGCAGCCAGCTCAGATCCAATAAATCCACCGCCAATAATTACAAAATCCTGTTTCGTCTCCGTCAATTTACGCAGGTTTTCGTAGTCTGAAAGGTAACGATAATAATTTACGAGGTTTTTAGCGAAGGGGAATCTTCGAGGATCAGCACCGGTTGCTAAAAGAGCTTTATCAAAAGATATTTCCTCGTTTTGTGATGTGAAAGCAATTTTATTAGCCGGATCGACCTTGATGATTCGAGAGGATAGTTCTAAATCAACATTTTGTTTTTCAGTTCTACGCCAAATTTTCTCAATCGATTTCCCTTTCCAAAGTCCTTTAGAGAGTGGGGGGCGGTTATAAGGACTAACACTTTCCTCCGAGACAAGGCAAATAGAACCAGCAGAATCAATTGAGCGAATCCCTCTTACGGCTGAGTCAGCAGACATCCCACCACCAACAATCAAATACTTATATTTTTTCATCTCGCCTCCAGAGTAAAGTTGAGCAAGCTAATTAATGGAAAGTGGAACATCCGTAGTTTGGCGGGAATTTGTGTATCTTCCCATGAGAATAAGTATAACCGCAGTAAGAAGTGACAACCCGGCTGAAACGATGAACATTATGGAATACGAGAAGGTATCCGCAAGCCAGCCACCAAACAAAGGTGCGAGAATGGCTGCAGGGGCACCCAAGGTGTTTAAGATACCCACATACGTCGGACGGGTATCGTCGGTGCCAAATTCTAGCGTATAAGCAATACCAATCGTCCAAAAAGTGGTGTTTGCGATCCCGGAAAGAATCATGACAAATGGAAAAAAGTAGAGAGAAGTTGCCAGCCAGGCAAAAAAAGCGCTCAACATCGCAGAAAATGAACCCAGGATGAGGACTGGACGATGCCCCCAACGATCAGCAACCCAACCCAGAACGGGATTGGAGACCACTTGGGTGATGAGCAGAAGACTGGTCATGACTCCTGCGTATGAAGTTGTCATTCCCAGGAATCGTACGCCAAACACGATGTAAAACGCAAAGGACATCATCCCAAATTGAAAAAAAGTACGACTGATAAGAAAACCCAGAAAGACCCTGTCTTTGTGAAGGATCGAGGAAACAGATTGCATCAAGGGTTTCGTGTGTTCAGAAGATGTTGGTTTTTCCACACGCGGTTCCCTGGTCATACCTAAAAATAACATCGAAATCATAATGAAAATAAACGCAAAAAGAAAACAAAGTGTGTAACCAAGGTGTGGACTGGCTTTTTGTAAAAGAAGACCCGCGAGCAACGCGCCAGCACTCGCAAGGAGATTCGCTGCTGCGCTTTGCACCCCAAAAAAACGTGCCCTGGTTTTTGAAGGGATTACCTTGGCGAGCATGGATTGCCATCCATTCGCGGTTAACCCAGCTCCCAACCCCTGCCAGATTAGAAGAATGAAGAATAAAGAAAGCGCAAGAGGTTTATTCAAAACCGGAAGAAACCAAGCGATTAATACGAACCCGATATACGGTAATCTTTCATTTAGGGTCATCAGGAGAACATGCGGTTTGATCCGTGGAAGTGCTGAAACCGTTCTGGCCATGAACAATTGGGGTATTTGCCAAAACATACTGTGGATGGCAGGCACCAAGCCAATCAATATGGCCGAACTCGTCATTTGGGAGACAAAAAGGGGGAGAATGGTAGAAAACGATGCAAACCCGAAGCCAAATCCGAAAAAGGAAGCGTCGAGGACATTTACAAGAAAATTATATTTTAGATTTGCGAGGATACCGCGATTTGTTTCCACCTCTGTATTATAAAAGACCCCGGGTAACGGGGTCTAAGGAAAATCGATTAATAAAGTCAAAAGTATGAATCATTAATATTCTTCTGTTTCATCCTCATCCAACCACATTTCATCATCTTCTTCATCTTCATCTGAAACTTCTTCCCACTCTTCTTCCTCTTCATCTTCCCATTCGCCATTCGCACTTGCTTCCGTATTGGGAGAGAACGTATTACAGCCTGTATCAGGATCCAGCTCTACCTGAGCGGCACTGCAAAAACCGTCATCCAGGAAGCTGCAATCGGCATAATGACAACGAATACGGGGCATAAATTTCCTCCTCTGGTTAGATTTTTCTTAATTCGAAAATTGAGACAATGAAAATAGCGGTCATCATAATCGCAGATAGTATACAAAAAGGACACTCAGCTTTCAAGATGAGAAAACTTATTGAGGTTAGATAGATGGAATATAAAAAACCAATCAGGGAGAATCCAAATAAAAGATAGCGAAGCTTGTTTGTGAGTTCTGGTCGAGCGAGGATAAGAATCAAAATAATCAGGATCGCACCATAACCAAGCATGCCAAATAGTCCATTTGGAACGCCATATATAGATCCGAAGCGGCTGTTAGAAACCGTTTCACAACCAGTAGATCCTTGGAAGCAAGCGATCGGTGTGGAGGTGACCTTTACATAATAGAGATAAAGCGAATCCAAAAATCCGATAGCGGAAAAAATGAAAAGTGAAATTATTACAGATTTTTTCAATGAAATTACTCGTTATTCATTCCAGTAACCACGTCTGTACCTTACTATTGGCAGGCAGCGATTTTACCCCAGGTGGAATAATCAGTAAAGCATTCGAATTGACCATGGAAAGGACATTTCCTGATCCCTGATGGCTGGCAGGATGAGCGATCCATTCGCCATCCTTAAGGATGGCTGTTGCTCGTAAATAACTCTGTCGACCATCGGATTCAACCGCAGAATCGATTCGCATCGGGATGAATTCGGGATCCAGTTTTTCAATGCCAGAAATTTTCAGAATGACCGGACGAATAAACACCAGGAAACCAACGAAAGCAGACACAGGATTACCCGCCAATCCGATGATGGGGATGGAACGATAATTGCCAAATGCAACAGGTTTCCCCGGACGCATATTGACCTTCCAAAACTCTATCCGGCCGGCAGCTTCAATAACCTCTTTTACATAATCATAGGCTCCAACACTTACACCTGCAGAAGTGATGATCAGGTCAATTCCCTGGGAGACGCAAAGGTCCAACTTATTTTTAATATCTGCACGGTTATCTGGCGCGATTCCGAGATTGATAACCTCACATCCCAAATTCTTGGCAAGGCCGATTAATGAATAGGAATTCGATTCATGAATTTTGCCTGGTAATAGGTCAAGCTCTGGTGGAACCAATTCATCTCCAGTGCTCAAGACAGCAACCTTGGGGCGTTGATAAACCGGAACCTGGAAAATACCCAGCGCTGCCAACGCGCTGATCTCCTGCGGACGGAGACGAGCGGACTTTAGAATTATTGGTTGCCCTTTTTTTATATCCATCCCCTGAGGACGAACATTTTCTCCCATAAAAACGCTTGTATAAACATTTACAGAAAAAGGAAACGAAATTTTGGAGTCATGGCGAAGACTATCGGTACCCTCAACCGGGACAACCGCAGTCGCGCCCGAGGGAAGCGGTGCGCCAGTCATGATCCTGGCTGTGTGTCCAAGGTGTATCACGGTCTTTGGATTCGATCCAGCAGGGATGTCATAATCAACGATCAACTTAGACGGGGGTTGCTTGTGTTGCATGGATAAGGTCTTCAGCGACAACTGCAAAACCATCCATGCTGGAATTGGTAAAAGGAGGAAGATCGGTAAGAGCCGAGATATCCTGGCTTACAATGCGGCCATAGGATTCCAGCAAATGTGAATACTCTGCCGGTTTGGTTGAAAACGATTTTAAAATTCGGTTTAATGCATCTTCGACGGAAATCAGGTCTACCAATCTTCCTCCGTTCATTTTTATCCGGGTTTTATCCTATGGGCTTCCATCACATTCGGAAGATTTTCAATACGAGTAAGCACCCGGCTGAGCTGGGCAATATCCCGAATCTCCAATATTAAAGTGATGGTAGCCAGGTTGTGTGTTACTTTTAGATGAATATCCATAACGTTAATACTTTCAAAACTCAAAATTGTTGATATATCACCCATAAGGCCCTGGCGGTCATAGGCTTTGATCTCAATATTAATTGGAAAGGTCTTTTGAGCCTCACCCCAAACCACTTTTACGATCCTCTCATGATCGTTCATCCGTAAAATATTTGGACAATCTCTTCTGTGAATTGTTGCTCCGCGGCCGCGGGTGATATAGCCGACAATATCATCGCCAGGGGCGGGATTGCAGCATTTGGCAAAAGTAGTCAATAAGCCTTTCAAGCCAAGAACGGAAACTTCCGTCGTAATGGCAGGTTTTGCATCCGTTGTGCGAATTTCAAGAAGAGGTTCTTTTTCCTTTTGAATCTCGCTGATCTTATTAACCACCCGGCCAATGGTCAGATCGCCATTTCCAAGGTCTTCATAAAAATCATCGACATTCTTGTAATCAAGCGCTGAAAAGAGATCATCCATAGAGAGGTTCGTGATCCCCAAACGGTGGATCTCCCTCTCATACAATTGCTTCCCCTGCGTCAAGTTGATATCGCGGTCCTGCTTTTTAAACCAGGCTTTTATCTTGGATCGCGCTCGTTGCGTTCGAACCAAACCCAGATTTGGATTAAGCCAATCACGGCTGGGGCCGCCCTGCTTGGAAGTGAGGATCTCAACACGATCCCCAGTCTTAAGTATGTAATCCAGGGTTACCAGTTTGCCATTTACTTTGGCACCCCGGCAGCGATTACCAATCTCTGTATGCACATGGTAGGCAAAATCGATCGGAGTGGAATCAGCCGGCATATCTACGATATCGCCGTGGGGTGTGAAAATGAAAACCCGGTCCTCAAAAACATCGGTTTTCATCCCTTCGACAAATTCCTGGGCATCCTCCACTTCCTGGCGCCATTCCATTAATTTCCGAAGCCAGGTAACACGCTGGTCAAACTGGTCGGATTTTGAACCTTTTTCCTTGTAACGCCAATGCGCCGCGATTCCCAATTCCGAGTTCTGGTGCATTTCCGGGGTGCGGATCTGAACCTCCAGTGGTTTTCCATCGTCGTAAATAACTGCGGTATGAAGAGACTGGTAAAAATTATCCTTTGGAGCGGCGATGTAGTCATCAAACTCCTGGGGGATGGGACGCCAGTGTGTATGGATGAGGCCAAGGGCAGAATAGCAGGTAGGGATATCCGCAACGATCAATCGCACCCCGCGCAGATCCATTACATTCTCATACGCGCGTCCTTTGTCTACCATTTTTCGGTAAATCGAATAAATGTGTTTGCGCCGTCCAGAGATCTCCGCTTCAATACCAGCATTTTCCAAAATCTTGCCTAGCCGGTCTTCAATGCTCTGAATTTCGATCTCGCGATCATGTTTTTCCTGTTTGATCTTCTCAGCGATCTCTTGAAATTTTATGGGATCAACATATCGGAAAGCCAGGTCCTCCAATTCCGATTTCATCTGCCAGATTCCCAGGCGGTTTGCCAAAGGAGCGAAGATCTCAAGGGTTTCACGGGCGATTCTTTTACGTTTATTTTCCGGCATCGCCCCGAGGGTGCGCATATTGTGCAACCGATCCGCCAACTTGATCAGCACGACGCGGATATCGTCCCCCATCGCAAGGAAAGTTTTTCGGAGTGTCTCCGTGGCGAGGTCTCTTTTCCGGCTGCGGATGTTGATCTCGTTTGCTTCAACTTCGATTTCTGAGCCTGGAATGGGATGAAGACCTCCCACACCATTCGCGAGTTGATCGTCCCGAGAGACCATTGGCAGATTGGTGAGTTTTGTGACCCCATCCACCAAAGTGGCTACTTCTTCACCAAATTCCGCTCGAAGGTCATCGAGATTTACTGATGTATCCTCCACGGTATCATGGAGTAAACCTGCGACGATCACCGCGGGCGGTACATGCATTTCCGCAAGGATGGAAGCCACTGCCAGGCAGTGGGTGATGTAAGGTTCCCCGGAAATACGTTTTTGACCAGTATGGGCCTTTTCAGCAAATTCATACGCTTTCAGAATTCGTTCTTTATCCGAAGCAGAATAAGATTCAGGAAGGGTTTTTATCAGATTTTGAATGGTCATTGATATTGCTGGAAATTGGTGCAAGTATAGCGTTTATTTGAAAAGATGCAATCAGGAACAAAGCCGAATCATTTTGATTCAGCGATTTTTACTAAGTCCATCAATCCGACGGTTAAAAGTGACGGAATTTGAATATCTGACTCAAAGAAATCCATATTTACGGTAACAGAATTGGGGACTGCTACACAAAAAATGCCTGCCTGACGCGCAGCGCTGACACCATTTACAGAATCTTCAAACGCGATGGCTTCAGAGGGCGTGATCCCAAGTTTTTCAAGTGCAATACTATAAACGGTCGGGTCCGGTTTGGGAGGCAAATCAGAGCCTGCTGTGACAATGGAATCAAAGTAGTCCAGACAATTTAATCTGGTTAAATGTCCCAAAACCCAATCAGCATTCGAACTTGAAGCGATGGCGGTTTTTAGTCCAGCGATTTTGGCATCATGTAAATAATTCCTAACCCCTGGCATGAGATCTGAACTTGAAAGATAATCACCAAGTAGTTTTTTTTGCATGGAATATACCGCGTCCTCATTAATTACGGCGCCCGATATGTTGCTTAAATACGCAAGCGGGTTGAATGCATTTTCATCTGTACCCACCACTAGTATGTATTTTTCAAAAGGCAGCTCAAAACCGAAGGTGCGATACACTTCCTGCCAGGCGTGAAGATTCGGCAATTCCGTATCGAGGATCAACCCATCAAAATCTAAAACAAGACCTTTTTTTCTTGTCATTAATCCTCAGATATGGTTATTTTAATTTCTCTTGGGATTCAAATTTACGATCGGGAGATACTTCTTGAAGAATTACCAGATCGTTATCCTGGAGATGATCTCCGACCAAGCGGACAAGGAGCTCAGCAACTCCCGGACCAAGCATAAATCCCTGACCGCACATCCCGGTTGCCAGAATCAACCCGGGCCTTTCTGGCACAACACCGACGAGCGGGAACCCATCCGGGGTCATCGGGTAAAGACCTCTCCAGGTGCGACGGACACGAAGATTCGCAAGGCAGGGCATGACTTCTAAGAGCCTTTTCGCAACCATTGGAAGAAATGCGCTGGTTTCACGGATATCAGTTCCCCAAATATTTGGAAAAGGCGTGATGCAAAACACGATTTGACCTGTGTAATGCTGGTAAAAGTAAAAATTCGACGAATCTACTTTTGGACGGATATCCACAATCATGGGATTGAGAAACCGCTCCACAGGTTCGGTGATCGCCGCCTCGTGGGAATCAGGAAAAACAGGGATGTCAAGATTCATCAATGCACCAATTTCGCGGGATGTACCGCCAGCAGCCAGGATAATAGATGGAGCAAAATACTTTCCAATTGACGTTTTTACCCCGATGACCTTATCGCTAGAAGTGAGGAATCCAGTCACTTTTTCACGAAAACGGTATGTAGCTCCTAACCTGACAGATTGGCGGTAAAAAGAAAGGATCGCAAGCAGAGGAGAAGCATTTCCATCATCCGGGCTGAAGGTACCCCCAAGCAAATCGGTAGGATTTAAATCCGGTACGATTTCGAGAAGGTGTTTCTTGTCGTGCCAATCTATATTCAAACCAAGAGTTTTTTGTTGTTGGAGAAGCGCTTGTAGGCTATATTGCTCCTCATTTCGGTATGCCACGAAACAATAACCACCTTTTACCCACTCGATATCATCGCCAGTGAGAGATTGCCAATTTGAGAATATATCTATGCTGCGTTGACAAAGGGCAATTTTTGCAGGATCGGAGTGGGTGGCACGAATTCCTCCGATAGCTCGCTTATTTGATCCCTGCCCTGGAGAAGCCGCCTCTTCGATAACCAGGATTTTAAATCCGGACTTGCTAAAATAATATGCGGCTGGAGTGCCGATTGATCCAGCGCCAATAATTATCACATCATAGGACTTTTCCGGGTCGGAAAAGAACCGTTCAGTCATTTTTCCATCCTGCAAATCTTGAAAGGGGAACTTCTATAAACAAAGGGCGAAATGTTGATGTAGTAATATTTTCCAGCGAGACGCCTTCCTCTTTGAATATCCTATTGATCAAGGCGAAACATGTTTTCCCCCCACATGCGCCCATACCGGCTCGACAAATCGCTTTAATCTCATTGACGTCAGTTTTTCCAGACCGGACCAAATCCCTGATTTCCCCAGCGGTTACCCGTTCGCATCTGCACACTATTGTCTCGTTCTCTAATTTTTGTGAATAGGGGTTGATCATATCGATTGAGGGGTATCCCTGGATCAAAACACCAGCGATGGATCGGGCTATTTCTTTTGGTGCTTCCACCTGCAGGATCCATGTACCTTTCGTGGCGTTACCTCCTCGAACGGCAACCACCGGGAAAGTACCGAGCGGATCACCCTGGGTATTCACCACTTCCACGGAATCATCGACTTTTATAGTATTTTCTCCAAACTCAAGGGGAATAGAAACGCGTGGGAGATCCTTATTCTTGCGGTAATCCACGATAGTTATTGCCAGTCCAGGACAGCCAATCAAGCATTTGAAACATCCCTTGCATGCGCCTTCACTCCCTATAAATCGCGGTATTTCTCGGATATCCTCCAAGGCAATACGAATCAAATCCTGTTCGCAAAGTCGGGAGCATGGATCGCAAGGAATCTCCTGGGTGCAATGGATTATGGGAACCACTCCAGATTCGGAATCGTTTATTTCTTCATCGTGTTTCTGCCCTGGTCGGGATTTCAATATATCGGCAGTTTTTTCCCAATCCGCGGGAATTACTAAAGATGTGAAGCCTAAAAACTGTGCGATCTCCCGACCGCGGATCTTGCCGGTAATCATCGCCGCAGAGGCTTCGGCTATTTCTTCCGAGTCGCCTGCAGCAAAGGATTTCAACCCGAATTCAATTGCTCTAAGATGGAACTCATTGACTGGATCCAAGCCAACAGCTATCAATATTGCATCACACAAAATAGTTTTTTCGGTCGCGGGGATCGGTTTGAATTGCTTATCAACGCAAGCGATGGTGACGGATTCCACCTGGTTTTCGCCATTTGCGCTCAAAATGGTGTGTGATGTATAGATGGGGACACCCAGACGGGCAAGCTTATCTTTGTGGACTTGATAACCGCCGCATTCCGGCATGGCTTCCACCAATCCTGCGACTTGAATTCCTGCCTGCAGAGCATGATAACCGGCGATCAGACCTACATTCCCTCCACCAACGATGAACAAGCGATCGGATACCTTTACCTGGTCACGATTGACCAGGGTTTGAAACGCTCCAGCGCCCATTACGCCTGGCAGGGTATTTCCCTTAAATAATAGAGATTTTTCCCGCGCACCAGCTGACGAGAGCAGCACCTTGGGTTTGATCAATGTGTATTCTTTGCTATTTTTAAGAATTCCAACTTTTTGGTCACTGAATACAGCGAGTGCTGTCGAATTTCGCCAAATTGAAATCGATTGGAATTGGGAAACCTCATTTTCCAGGTTCCTTGCGATCTCAATCCCACGAGTTCCAGCATAAACATTCTCCACAGAACCAAAAAACCGGTGGGTTTGTAACACCAGTTTTCCCCCCAGGCTTTGTTTATCATCCACCAGAATAACGGAAATATTTTGTTTTCCGAGTTCGATCGCCGCAGAGAGTCCCGCCGGACCACCCCCAATGATCAACACATCTATGAATTGAGTGGATATTTGTTGGGCTGAGAAGGAGGATCGTAAGTGAGGTATTGACGGTAGATGATTCAATGGGGATACGTGCAAACCTGGTCGGACCACTTCCATGCAGGATTTTACGGGGATCCCATCGGCGATTACCATGCATTGGGAGCATTGACCGTTTGCGCAAAAAATACTCTGGGGAGAGCCATCTTTGGGATGATGACCGAAAACAAAAATACCATTTGCAATTAACGCGGATGAAATGGTTTCATTCCCACGAGCCAGGCAGGTACGATCCTCCCAAAAAAACTTGACTTCCGGGTCGGGTAGGGGTGGTAGGATGGGATGCCGGGTTATTCGATTTGATACCATATTGTTGTCCATAAATCATTCTTAAGGGGCAGTACGATTTTACCAAAATGCAATCAGTCAATTGTTTTAAAATACTTTGCCGATTTCCAGCATGTTACAATTCTATGAATTTTATAATGGAGTAATTGAATGATACGACGAATTGCAGTACTGACCAGCGGGGGTGATGCTCCAGGAATGAATGCAGCCATACGAGCTGTTGTACGATCCGGTGCGGCAAAAGGCTGGGAAACATATGGTGTCCGTCTGGGCTATGAAGGTTTGATATCCGGCAAAATCTTTCCGATGGGAAAACGGGATGTTGGAGGGATCATTCAAAAAGGCGGCACCGTTCTCGGCAGCGCTCGCTGCCCTGAATTTAAAACAGAAGCTGGGCAACGTATGGCTATCCGTTCTCTAAACGAAGCAGGGATAGATGCCCTGGTAGTTATTGGTGGAAACGGATCTCAAACGGGAAATCTTGCACTTCACAAGCTTGGGTTTCCCGTTGTAGGCGTGGCATCTACTATTGACAACGATCTTTACGGTTCAGATATCACTATTGGCGTGGATACCGCACTTAATATCGCCATCGAAGCAATTGACCGCTTAAAAACGACCGCATCCTCTCATCAAAGGGCATTTCTATTGGAGGTGATGGGAAGGAATTGTGGTTATCTGGCGTTGATGTCAGGGATCGCGGGTGGCGCGGAGATGGTGATCATCCCTGAAGTGGAAACAGACCCTGAACACATCGCCGATGTACTGCGGGAAGCGTACGAAAAGGGCAAGTCACACGCAATTGTAGTTGTTGCGGAGGGGGCTAAATATAACGCCATGGCTTTGGATGAATTTTTCAGCCAACACAGGGAAAGATTGGGATTCGAATTGAGAGTGACAATACTTGGGCATGTACAAAGGGGCGGATATCCCAGCGCATATGATCGCATACTTGCCAGTAGGTTGGGCGCAGCTGCTATCGAAGAACTTTCCAAGAGCAATTTTGGGGTGCTTGTTGGGTTACGAAAAGGCCAAATTGTTCCTACACCGCTTGAAGAAGCAGTCAATAAGAAGAAGGAACTAGATCCGGAAATGATCCAATTAGCCCTGATTCTTGATTAATAACTCACTTATTTCTTCAATTTTAAATATGCTTCTATAAACGGATCAATCTCCCCATCCAGAACTGCCTGGGTGTTGGAGGTTTCATAATCCGTGCGGTGATCCTTGACCATTTGATACGGATGCAGTACATACGAGCGGATCTGACTGCCCCATTCGGTTTTCAGGAATTCACCTTTTAATTCAGCAAGCTCTTTTTCCTGCTTTTTTTCATAGTTCTCCAATAACCGGGCTCGGAGAACACGCATTGCATTTTCCCTGTTTTGAAGCTGTGAGCGTTCATTCTGGCAGGACACCACAATCCCTGTGGGGAGGTGGGTGATCCGAATGGCGGTGGAATTTTTCTGCACATTCTGACCGCCTGCTCCAGATGAGCGAAAGGAATCAATCTTCAGGTCTTCGGGATTGATCTGGATCACCGGGTCATCCTGGGAAGCCTCGGGCAGAACTTCCACCTGTGCGAAGGAAGTATGGCGGCGGTGAGCCGCATCAAACGGTGAAAGCCGAACCAACCGGTGGACTCCTTTTTCAGGGCGAAGATAACCGTAAACATTCTTACCGGATATTGAAACAGTGACACTCTTTATACCGGCTTCTTCCCCCTCAGTCTGATCGAGAACTTCCGTTTTGAATCCCTTGGATTCTGCCCAACGTAGGTACATCCGCAGAAGCATTCCTGCCCAATCACAGGCTTCTGTTCCCCCAGCACCGGAATTCAGGCTGAGGAATGCATTTCCCTTATCAAAGGTACCAGAAAGAAGCGTCTCTATTTCCAAAGATTCGATCTGCCTACCGATCAAATCCGTTTCAGCCAGGATCTCTGCTTCAAATTCCTCATCACCGGAACGTGCCAGTTCAAGGAAATCGTATGTTTTTTGTTTTATCTGATTCCACTGGTCTACTTCTGCGCGAAGGTCCGATATTTCCTTCATCAATACCTGTGCCTGGGCATGGTCAGACCAAATCGAAACATCCTCGGATTGTTTCACCAGATCCTGAAGATGATTTTCTTTTTCTGAAAAGTCAAAGATACTCCATAAGGTCATGAATTCGGGTTTGATACGATTCAAGCCTTGTGACAAGTTCCTGCATTATCCCTCCACTTTCAAATCAGACAAGATGCCATTGACAAAGGATTCGCGGTCGAATGACACAATATCCTCAGGTTTTTCACCCAACCCGATGAAGATCACCGGAATCGCCAACTCTTTTTGAATGGCAAAAACCATTCCGCCATGAGAAGAGGTATCCATCTTTGATAGAATGATTCCGGTTACATTTACTGCTTCTTTGAAGTACTTTGCCTGTTGAAAGGCATTTTGCCCGGTGGATGCATCCAAAACCAGCCATACTTCATGAGGAGCATTCTCAAGGGATTTTCCCAACACGCGGTGGACTTTTTTGATCTCCTCCATCAAGTTGAAGCGGGTGTGTAAACGACCTGCAGTATCGATTATCAGAAGATCAATATCACGGGCGAGCGCAGCCTGAACCGAATCGTATGCCACCGCCCCAGGGTCGCTGTTAGGTTGACCGGAGATCACAGGGATACTTAGCCGGTTGCCCCATTCCTCTAGTTGATCGATCGCTGCCGCGCGATACGTATCAGCGGCAGCTAATAGAACTTTGAGGCCAGATCGTTGATACAAGCTTCCGAGTTTCGCGGCAGTGGTCGTCTTGCCGGAACCATTAACTCCCACAAAGAGGATAACTTCCGGATGGTGATCGCAAGGATCGTAATTTCTTGGTTGGTCAAGGCGTGAAAGAAGCTCCGTGCGAACAATAGGAAAAAAGTCCCTGGTTTTTATAATCCCCAAATCACTGGTTATTTTGCGAAGGGAAGCAAGGATGGATTGAGTAGTTTCGATTCCCATATCCGCCTGGAGGAACACTGATTCTAAATCATCCCAAGTTTCTGGAGTGATCTCCGAAGCGCCAAATGTTGAAGCCAGGTGACTAATTGCGGAATTCCGGGTCTTTGCCAGACCCGACATCCATTTTTCAAGTAAGGCGGGCATCGCCGAGATTATAACATGCGGGGGTTATTGCGGTTCCTTAGTATCAAGATAGGCGAGCTGTCCACATCCAGCTTGAATATCCAATCCTTTCCTGAGGCGCATTGTGGCAGGTATACCAGATTTCTGCAGGATATTTAGGAATGTTCTTGCGCGGAATGAATCACTACCTTTTTGATGATAACTTTTTGAAGTATTTAGCTGGATCAGGTTGACATGGCAAAGCATGCCTTTGATCTTGGAAACCAATTCCCGAGACTGATCTATTGAATCATTTATTCCATCGATGAGAGCATATTCAAAAGTTATTCTTCGGCCGGTAAAGTTTACATATTCACGGCAAGCGCTGAGCAAATCCGCGAGTGGATATTTTTTATTTATCGGGATAAGTTGGTTACGAAGCGCATCGTTTGGCGCGTGAAGACTGACAGCCAGGTTCACTTGGCGCTTTTCGTTGGTAAAACGGACTATACCCGGGATGATCCCGACCGTGGAGATGGTGAATCTGCGTTCGCTCATCCCAAAACCTTTTGGGTCATTCAAAACATCGATGGCGCTGATAGTATTTTCGTAATTAAGAAATGGTTCACCCATTCCCATAAGCACGACATTTGATAATTTTTGAGAAGAAGTTTTGAGCCTTCGCGAAAAATAAATCACCTGTTCGATGATTTCCCCCCGGGAAAGATTCGCGATGAATCCCATCTGACCAGTTGAGCAAAATGAACATCCAACCGGGCAGCCAGATTGAGAAGAAATGCATAACGTGTTTCGATCCTGGTATTGCATGAGAACAGTTTCAATGTGGTTTCCGTCCCTCGTACGAAAAAGGATCTTCTCGGTTTTCTGATCTGAAGAAATCAAGGACCGAACTGAATCCAACGAGGTGAAATCGAATGATTCACCCAACAACCCCCGCAGTTCATTGGGGATGGTGAAGAAATGTTCTGGTTTGTCCCAAAAATGCTGATAAACCCCTTCCCAAATCTGATCTTTGCGATACTTCGGCTCACCATTATCAAGGAGGAAATCTGTGAGATCATCACCCGAAAGGTCAAAGAAAATTGGCTTCGGATTCCTGGATTTCAAATCGGTATTTATCCCAGCATTTCTATGAGGTCGGACGCGATCAAATCTGGTTGTGGGGTCCAACTTTTCCCGTCTTCGAGGGTGGATACCCCGGTAAGGACCAACCCAGAACGACAGCCTGCTCTTTGGGCACCCAGAATATCCGTTTCCAGGCGATCACCGATCCCGATTATTTCATTCGGTTTCAACCCCAGTTCTTCAAAGCAAAGATCGAAAAGGTAGGGGGAAGGCTTTCCGGCGATGATCGGCTCCTGTCCGCTGGCTGCTTGAACAAAGGCAATGAAAGGACCTGAGCCCGGGATAAAACCTTCTGGTGTAGGGAAGGTAAAATCCGGGTTTGTTCCATAAAAGGGAGCGCCAGCACGAATGAACCGGTAGGCTTTAACGAATTTCTCGAATGTGATATTACGATCAAAACCGACAACAACAGCAAGGGGATTATCCTCGGAATAATAGAACCCTGCGGATTCCAGGGCAGAAAAAGAACCCGTTTCCCCAATAATATAGACTGGTCCAGATTGCGGAAAACGTTTTTTCAATAGGAAGACCACCCCCATCGGTGAATTGATGATCATGGAAGGCGGTATAGATACCCCGAACTTTGCCAATTTCTCCGAAAATTGCTCAGGAGTTTTGGTTTGGTTGTTGGTGAGCAGGCGAACTTTAAGATCGAGTTCCTCCATTCTTCGAAACGCAGCGGGAAGATCGATCAACGGGGTATTATCGCGCCAAAGAACACCATCCATGTCGAGTAGGATGGCTTTGACTTCGGGAAGGAGTTTCTTGATCATATTTCCTTAGAAAAATTGCCGGGAATAGCTACACCGGCAATTTCGAATGAATTTGATTTTCTGAGATTACTTCGCTGTTTTCAAAACTTGATCGACCAACCCGTACTCAACCGCCTGTTCTGCTTCGAGGTAGAAATTCCTATCGGTATCCCGTTCGATCACTTCCAGGGTCTGACCTGTGGAGTCTGCCATGATCTGGTTGAGACGTGCTTTTAGACGGAGAATTTCCTTGGCTTGAATTTCGATATCAGAAGCTTGACCTTCTGCGCCACCCAGCGGTTGGTGCATATGAATGGTAGCATGGGGCAGGGCGTATCGTTGCCCCTTGGTGCCTGCGGCCAAAAGAACAGTTCCAAACGATGCGGTCACACCCACTGCGACCGTGCTGATCTTGTTTGGGATCATTTTCATCGTATCATATATCGCAAGACCGGAATAAATCTGCCCACCAGGTGAATTAATATACATTTGGATCATTTTATCGGGGTCTTCGTGGCTGAGGTACAAAAGTTGGGCTACGACCACATTGGCAACCTGGTCGTCGATGGCTGTCCCAACAAAAATGATTCTTTCCCGTAACAAGAGGGAATAGATATCGTAAGCGCGCTCGCCCCGACCGGATGATTCAACGACCATGGGGATGACGGAATTAAACTTGTTTGTCTTCATTTTTCTCCTTGCCTTTTTTAGTTGCTTTCACTGCAGGTTTTGATGATTTTGCCACTGCGGAAGTTGCAGGAATTTCCGCTGCCGGAGCTGAATCTGTTTCAGTTTTTTTCCTGGATTTTTTCATAGGTTTATTCACCATATCGATCTCCGGTTTTTCGGTTGACTGATATTCACCGGAAGCGATAGATTTCAAAGTTGATAAAACCCTTCGATTCATGGCTCGACTGGCAGCTTGGACTGCCATGGCATTGACAATCTGTTGTGAATTTGTCTTTCGGGTGAGTTTTTCAAAATCCTTGGATCCCTGCAGGCTGGATAGTGTCGCATTCAGCTCCTGGTTGATCTCGTCCTGGCTCAACTGGATTTTTTCTTCCTTGGCGACCTGCTCCAATACCAAGGAGCGTTCCAGGCGTTTCTTCCCAGCAGGTTTCAACTCTTCATCAATAAAGGACTCCCTGGTTTTATTATTCAGCTTTAAATATGTCTCAATGTCCATTTTCTGAGCTGCCAGATCTTCCTGGAAGTGTTCCATAAGGTGATTAACTTCATCATCAAGCATCTGCGGTGGGTATTTAATCACTGCCTGAGAAGTTATGGTATTGAGAAGTTCATCGAAATATTTTTGGTCATAATCATTCTGATTGCGCTCAGTTAACCGGGCATGGATCGAATCCAGAAGAGCCTGGTAATTTTCAAAATCACCTAGAGATTTCGCAAATTCATCATTCAGCTCGGGCAGCTTCATGAATTTAACGCTTAAAACTTTATAAGTAAACTTAACTGTTTTTTCGGAAAGCTCCGGGTAGAGATATTCCGTTGGATACGTATGGTCCACGGATTTCTCATCATCCGCCACCAAACCAATCAAGTTCTGGTCGAATCCTTTATAAGGGAAGGGATCATCCGTAGAAGTTTCACCAATCCAAATTTGAGTATCGGATTCTTTAACGATAGACGGATCCTGACCTTCAGATGGATTCTGGATGGTTCCAGTAAGTTTCAGATACACCATATCCCCAACAGCAGCTGGGTGGTCTACGGGTTCAGCTACAGCTAGCATACGCTGAAATTCAGCCAGGGTTCGTTGAACTTCAGTTTCATCGAGGGCGGGGGGCGTATACAGCTTTCGAATGGAATGATATTCTTTGAGATCCACCTCAGGTTCGAGGGGGATGATAAATGAGAATGTGGGTGGATTCGTATTTACGATCTTTTCCAAAGAGCCGGGTCCTGAGGGTTTGATTTTGGATTCATCCAATACCTTCGGATAAATATCATCCACCATCATTTCAATCGCGCGGTTTTGGATATATTCATCCCCATACATCCGACGAATGACGGAAACGGGAGCTTTTCCAGGGCGGAATCCGGGAATTTTCGAATCCCGGGAAATTTTTTGAGCAGCTTTCACAGAAAACTGATCCAGTTCTTCACTGCTGCATTCAACAATTACGTCAACCTGATGGTCATCACGGGGTTTCTGATCGATTTTCAAAATAAATTCCTTTTCTCAATTTAGCGATGGGGAAGGAGGGACTTGAACCCTCACGCCTTGCGGCACATGATCCTAAGTCATGCCTGTCTGCCAATTCCAGCACTTCCCCAAAGACATCGAATTATAAACAGTTCCAAAACGAGCGTCAATAACGATGTTTTAAGTTTCGCCCCACCCGAAAAAGACAGGAATGTACTGAACTCTGGTTTTTGACTTAAAGGCTTGGTAATCAAGGGATTTTATTTGAGCAAGTTTTTCCTTCGGGATCCTATCGGCGTTATCCTGCACAATGATTTGCCATTCGGATTCAAATTCTTCCACTGGATGAGAATTAGTTGATGACCAGGAAATAATGCCTGTATGGATCGCTCTGAACCCTGACTCCCGAAGTAAGGCGGTGATTTTCCTTCCCATAAAAGGATCTGCTCCCTGAGACTGGAGACTTTCGATTTGCATTTCCTTTAAAATCCCCAATTCGAGGGGAAAATCGATTCTGCCTCCATAATCAGGTTCGGAAAAAATAAAGAAAATTCCACCTTTAATCAAAACCCGTTTAATTTCCAGAATCACAGCCATAGGGTTCTTTAACCAGAGCAATAAATAATGACAGAAGCATTGATCAAAGGTCCCTGTTGCGAATGGAAGACGGTAACCATCCCCAGCGATCAGGCTTCTTTCAGAAGATTTTTCCCGAAAAAAACGAAGAGAAGATAAATCCAGATCGATCCCGGCGATCAATCCACCAGGTACGTGAGGATAATCTGAAAGCACTGCACCTGTGCCACAGCCGACTTCCAACACCTTCGAAAATGGGGGCAGGGGAAACTTTTGCTGACAAATATTTCGGATTTCAGCAGACCAACGACTTTGTATGCGGAAGCGGTGATCCCAATCTGTAATGGCGAGACCCGGGTTCACCTTTGTTTCCAGATGGTTTCCCAGGGATCAGAAAGTAAGTTTCCGAGCTTTCGTGATTCGTCCTTATCCGGAAGCACGTCGCCATCCGGTTCGATATAAAGCCAGGCTTTTCCTGCTCCACTGGCGTTTTCATTATTATCGGTAAGTTCGAGCGCGATTGGATGGCTGGCAGAGTACGGCACGGGTAAATCCCAAACAAGTTTGATCCCTTTTTGTTGGATATATTGCTGAGTGGAACTTAACAACCCAGCCAGTTCGTTTGTATCCATGCTCAAGGAAAGACTGGGTACAGATAATGCTGAGAGTTTATCGATGATTCCGCGGATATTCTCTGCATTCTTTTGGGTAATTGTGATATGCACTGTTAGGTAAATATCCTCGGCCAGGGTATCTTTCAATGCTTCCCATGAGCTTGAATCTGAATCATCCAATAAGAGCATTAGATGGTCAAGACCGGCATTTAAAAGGGTATGAAGATAAACTGGATCAGACAATCGACTGCCATCGGTGATCAAGCCGCAGACAAGCTCCAATTTTTCGGTATGAGAGATAAGTTCAGCGAGATCCGGACGGGTAGTTGCTTCCCCCCCGGTGAAGATCACATGAGGTATACCCGCATTGGAAGCTTTTTCAAGAATTATTTTCCACTCATCAGTGGTCAACTCCCTGTCCACTCTTTTTTCGATTTTTCCAGGATCCATATCTGAAACGCATTTGTAAGTAAGGGCACAGTCCAAACGATAGGGGGCAGAAATATCCGCACTATAAGGGTCAAGCCTTTCGAGATCGATGAAAAGTTCCGGGGCAAGATCAGGTGTGGTTAGAAGAGTTTGAATCTGGTTTTTTATGGTTTGATAATCCTGCGAAGCCTGTACCGCTTTGATCTTGTAACGGCTCTGCATGAGCCTGCCAACTTCATCTGGATGCTTCTTCTGAATAAAGTAATAAGAATATTCAGAAGCAGTCTGATTGAGATGCAGGACCGTTGATGCATTCACCACCAGTAGACCTTCACCATCAGGATCGATCCTGAGATGCATCCGGTATGGAGGTGTCATATCTGCAGGGGATTGAAAATGATACAGCCCAGCGGGAATGGGTTTGGCAGGTTTGAATATTTTATCCGACCAAATTTGGATTCGATTTTTCATAATTTACCTCCAATTAATTCGTCAAGCCCATCGTCATTTTATCCGGCTCGGGATTTTTTATCCCGGATTCCAAAGGACATCCTCCTCCACACTCTATGAGAAAGGAGCAATCAAGACATTTGGAAGGAGCCAGTGATCGATTGCGCAATTTTAAAGCGAGGGGATGATTCCAAATCGAACCCCAGGGGTCCGTCAGAATATTTCCAAGCGAAGAATAATAGGACTGGCAGGGAATTACGGAACCATCCGGTTCGATGCACATATTGTAGAGAGCCGCTGTACAGCCTTTTACCCCCAATTGCATTTGCACCGGGTCAAAACGACAATACTGGGTGGGTGTGTACCAGATCAATCTTTGGTGATTTCTTGAGGTGATGTCTCTGGCCATCTCGAGTAAATCCGGTAGTTCTGATTCATCCAAACCGGTACCGACATTTCTTCCGCTTCCAGAATATATCAGTGCATTCAAACCAACCGTCGGTACTCCGATATCGGCTAGGAAATCAAGAGTTTCGCGCAAATATTTTGAATTCTCTTTTAATAACGTGGTATTCGTCATCACGAACAATGTTCTGGGTTAAAGCGTTTTGAATCCCGCGGGTTGTATCTTTCCAGGCACCCTGCCTGGCTACCATACGGTCATGGATGGATTCCAAATGGGATTCAAGTGTGATCTGGACATGATCCAAACCTGCGGAAACCAGAGCAGAAACGAAGGACGCATCTTTTAATTTACGGCCATTTGTGTTCAGACCGGTGATCTGTCCGAGGGATCCTGCATAGTGAATCAACTCAGCGAGGTCTGGATACAGGGTAGGCTCTCCACCAGTGAAGACGATGTGGGGAATACCGGTGGACCACAATCGGGATAATACTTCCTTCCAGGAAGAGGCACTCAGTTCAATTCGATCGCGAGGGGTTTCATTGTAGCAATGAGAACACTCGTTGTTACAGAAATATGTTAATGCCAAATCCATCCGGTAAGGAGCGGAAGGCGAGCTTGAAAACGGTGTGTTTGTTTCCAACTCGTAATCGCAGATCGGGCAGCCACCCTGCGGATCGAGTAGACCATCCATTTTCACTTTAAAAGCGGCATAATCAGCACGAATTTGATTTGGTGAAGCAATATATTCAGACCGGAGCGTCTTGATAACCTCATTTTCCGGCACTCCTTTCAAGAGAAAGGTAAGCCATCCGCGTTCCGCTGGGATTGAGGTGATAGATCGTATTAGCATTCACGAACAACACTCCCGATCCATCCGCGTCGATTCGCAGGTGTACCCGGGAGATGCCCTGATCATGGGAAAATGAGAATTGAAATATGGAAGGATCAGTCGATTTAAGGTCAAACTGACTCCGTGAGGGGTTTACCCAATTTCTGAATCGATCAAACGCAGCCATTTAAATAGATCTATCGACCGCCACCTGCGCAGGCACAGGCACACCCTGCACACGCACATGCACAGGCGCAGGAATGTCCACCACCACCACCGGAGCTTCCCCCGCTCGTGGATACAGGGACAGGATTGGTTTTATTTGTCACTCCACTGGTAAAGGTATTGACATTACCAACCACACTGGAGGCCATATTCTGAGCGCCGTTGGTTACCGACGCGGCAAACGTCGCGCCGGGGAGGGAAGGAAGGCTGACCGTGCCAGAGCTGCGACCCTGGCTCAGCGTTGGGATTGATCCCCCACCGCCACCACCTTGCGAAACGGTGGATCCAAACGCGGGATCATATCCACCCCACCAGCGGGGAAGGAATACAGGCTGATTGCGAAAAACATCCTGGGTTCGGTTTTCATAGTTTTGGTCTGCCATGGTCCAATCCATGACCTCATCAAAACGTTGTGATTTGACTTCAGGTGTATCCGCAGCATCGACCATCGCCCAGGCTTTATTGATGATGTCCTTGTAGAAATCTATCGTCTCCTTACGGCTGAACCCCTTCATTTTTTCAGAAACTATCTTTACAAGATTGATCATCATATCCTGTAGACCCTCCTTTCTGGTCTTTCAGGTCTGATTTGCCCATCGCGGTAAGGAAATCTATTTCATAAGGATAAAGACCTTTAGGGAGAGGTTCTGTTATCTTTAATTTCAATGGGTCCTTGGTGGTGACTTGTGCGGCTTCCTTTTTAATCGTCGAGAATAAGGTCATCATGAGGATCTTATCCATCGGTTCTTCCATCAGAATCGCTGCTTCGACCGCGGTCAAGCCTCTTTTTATCCCATGGCCTTCTATCGAGATTTTCGGTGGCAGGTATTGAAGTTTCCGCTTCTGCGCGTTCCTGATCCCGAAAATGGTGATAACAACAAAAAACGCAACGATCGCTAACGGGCAAAGGCAGGGAACGAGATCTGAAAAATTAAAATCAATTACGGGAGGAGTCGTAATCGCACCTTCTGGAACCAAGCGGGCTGGAAAGGCAGCCCCGAAGGTATATTGATCCGAGCCGTTCGCATCCGGGCTTTGCCAGCGGTAATACACTTTTCCATCCTCGGTATACCCCGAAACTGGATCGGGAGAACCTGGCCAATTCTTCGCCTGGAAGTACCGCGGTTCCTCTGAAAGCAATCCTTTCGGAAGAACAAGGGTGACAGAGGCATTCGTGCTTCCGTGGACATAATCAGAACCAAACCAGGTCGGTGAGAATTGGAAACTTGCATAGGGTTCTTTTTCCTGTGAGTTCGCGGTAAAGAGGATCCCCGGAATAGAATCCACGTGCATGGTCACAGTTCCTGATTCACCAGGTTGAATGGCATTGGCACCCAGATAGAGCGAAACACCGTTGGTCATCGAATCAATGCTAGTGACAGGTTGACCGTTTATGGTGCCGGAAACGGAACCCAGGTCGAACTTCTCGTTGGGTAAACCCACATCGACATAATCGATCTCATGTGCGCCGGGTTCATTCTGAAATACCCAGGTGTAGTCGAGAGAAATGGTGCCATCTTGGTTAACAGAAACGACCACATCCACGGTGCGCAGATTGAAACTGTACTCCTGTGCAAAAACAGGAGTAACAATCGAAGCCAGCAGGATGATCAAAACAGTGAAAACTACAAATCGAGTTCGTTTCATGGGCATACCTTTCACAGGGAAACTACCATTTGGGTTCTTCTGTTAATTGATATGTGGAATTGCAGTATGGGCAGGTCACAACCGGCGCGCCGGCCACAAGTTGAACATCTTTTGGACCGAGTGTGCCACCGCAGGATTTGCACTTAAGCGTATCCATGGATACATTTCCGGGCAAATCTATATTCAAAGTTATGTTCTGATCCTTCTCGGCTGCCTTCTTCCTGGATGCCCAAAAAATTAGGCCAAAGCCAATTAATACCGAAATAATACCGATAATGATATTCCCAACCGGAGCTCCGCCACCGAAAGCTCCCCAAATAAAAAGGACACCAAAGAAAATCAGGATTGCAGCTGCAATATACGCTATGGTTTTCATTATTCCTCCGTATGGATCAATCTATAGTTTAGCATTTTTTTATAGTTTATATCAATTTATTATCTACGGGTAAAAATTGAGATCGTTTCTGACTATAATTATTGCATGAATGACTCAATGATTCGACAAAGACTTGAGCAGTTGAAGAATGAAATCAACCTGCACAACTACCGATACTATGTTCTGGATAATCCACTGATCAGTGATCTGGAATATGACAGGTTGATGAATGCGCTAAAAGAAATCGAAAACGAACATCCGGAACTTGTCACTCCAGATTCTCCGACCCAACGGCTGATTAACCAGGTTGCTGAAAAATTCACAAAAACTGAACACCCAAAACCCATTCTAAGTCTGGCAAATTCTTTTTCTGATCAGGATATTTTTGAGTGGTATGAGCGAATATCCAGGATCGATCCAAGGGTAAGAACATGCCAATTCGTTATGGAACCTAAAATTGATGGACTGACTGTCATTCTACATTATGAAAATGGTATTTTTATCAAGGGGGCTACCAGGGGAGATGGTTTGATCGGTGAGGACATAACCACCAATCTAAAAACAATAAAAACCATCCCACTACGTATTCCTGTAAATCCGTCCAACGATCTTGCCCCTGAAAGCCTTATTGTGAGGGGGGAAGTATTCATCGAAAAAAAGGATTTCGAATTATTAAATAGACAACTTGAGGAATGTGGCGAAAAAACCTACCAGAATCCGAGAAATACCGCCGCAGGATCCTTGCGCCAGCTCGATCCACGATTGACTTCCGAAAGGCCTTTGAAGGTTCTTTGTTATTCAATAGTATCCAGCTCTGCGAGAGAAGCTACGAGTCAATGGAGGGTACTAAAGAGTTTAGAGGAGTTTGGTTTCCCGGTACCCGATAATTCAATACACAAAGAGACTATTCAGCAGGTAATTAATGATCTTGGCAATTGGACAGATCATCGGGACTCTCTACCCTACGAGGTGGATGGCGTTGTGATAAAAATTGATGATCTATCCCTGTCAGAATCCCTGGGAGTGGTTGGCAAAGATCCGCGCGGGGCAATTGCATACAAATTTCCTGCCAGGGAAGTAACCACAAATCTGAATGATATTGGCGTAAATATCGGTAGAACAGGCGTATTAACCCCATATGCAATCCTGGAACCGGTTGAAGTCGGTGGCGTGGTTGTAAAGCAGGCTACCTTGCATAATTTTGATTACATAAAAGAAAAAGATATTCGAATTGGAGATAGAGTTCTATTAAAAAGAGCTGGCGATGTCATCCCGTATGTTATCGGGCCGATCATCGATCTTCGATCTGGAAAGGAAGAGATTTTTCAAATTCCCAAGAAATGTCCTGCCTGCGGAGAGCCCGTTGAGCATTTTCAGGGCGAGGTGGCATGGTATTGTGTTAATTCCGCCTGTCCTGCCCAATTGATCCGGAATATTGAGCATTTTGTTTCCCGAAGTGCCATGGATATCGAAGGGCTTGGAATAAAGATCGTTGAGCAATTGATCCAAGCAGGGGTGATAAGGGATGCAGCAGATTTATACACACTTCAATCGGCCGATCTGTTGAAATTGGAAGGATTTGCTGAAAAGAAAGCAGAGAATTTAATATCCGCCATCGCGAACTCGAAAAATCAATCACTTTCAAGGTTTTTATTTGCTCTTGGTATCAAAGGCGTCGGTGAGGTCCTTGCCGCAGACCTTGCGAAGCGATACAAAGATCTTGACACGATTTCCAGTCTATCCCTTACAGAAATTCAGGAAACGGAGGGTGTAGGTCCGAATATTGCTTTTGCAATTATCGAATGGTTTAGAGCGCAAAAGAACCAGGTTTTATTATTGAAATTTCGGGATTGTGGGATCTGGCCGGTAGAGACATCTGGAAAAACTGAAGGGGAAAGTAATGCGCTTGCGGGTAAAACATTTGTCATTACTGGAACGCTTGAAGGTTTTTCGCGTGAAGAAGTCAAAGCAATGATTCAAAATGCGGGAGGAAAGGTGAGCGATAGTGTCAGCTCGAAAACCGACTTCCTCGTCCTTGGAGAGAATCCAGGATCAAAATTTGAAAAAGCTAAAGAAATGCGCATAGCCATTATTTCTAATTGATGAGCTACAAGAATATATCGATAAATAGAATAATTTATGAATCCTCCCAGGCTTATCCTAAGGCCAAACCGAGAAAAATCTGTCATCCGACATCACCCCTGGATTTTTTCCGGAGCGATCGAGAGCGTTTCTGATAACACAGCAACAGGCCAAACAGTTGCTATTCATAACAACAAAGGAGAATTTCTAGCGTGGGGCGCTTATAACCCGAATTCTCAAATTGCTTGCAGAATATGGTCGTGGGATGAAAACGACATTATTGATGATGAATTCATAAAGCGGAAGATCCTCACAGCTTTTGGATATCGAAAAAATTCCTTTTCTACAAAGATCACAAATTCTTATCGCACCTTTTTTTCAGAGTCGGATGGCATTCCAGGTTTGGTCATTGACTTATACGATAATCACCTGGTCCTTCAAATCACATCTGCGAGCGCCGAATTTTGGCGAAATGCGATCATTGAAACCTGCCGGGCTATTCCAGGTGTTGATCACTGCTTCGAAAGATCAGAAAGTGAAATGCGGAAAAAGGAAGGATTACTTCCCAAGGAGGGGGTGATTTTTGGCACAAAACCGGATAATCCAATCGAAATCACCGAATGGGATATTCATTACCTGGTGGATATCACGAAGGGCCAGAAAACCGGCTTCTTCTTGGATCAGCGACAGAACCGGAAAAAAGTCCAGCCTTATGCAAAAAATGGACGTATCTTAAATTGCTTCAGTTACACAGGTGGGTTCAGCTTGAATGCATTCGTTGGGGGAGCTTCAGAAATCATATCAATTGATTCCTCACTTGAAGCGAATCAATGCGCTCGAGAAAATTGGGTTTTAAATTCATTCCCAATCGAACAATATTCCTGTATCGAACGGAGATGTTTTTCAAGAACTCAGGAAATTTCGTGACCACGGAGATAAATTCGATTTCATCATTCTTGATCCACCAAAATTTGCACCGACGTACAGTTCCATTCCCAAAGCAACCCGGGCTTATAAGGATATTAACTTATTGGCTTTCAAATTGCTAAATCCTGGGGGAATTCTCTTTACTTTCTCCTGCTCCGGAGGGATCGAACCTGATCTATTCCAAAAGATTGTTCAGGGAGCAGCACTGGATTCAAAACGGGAAGTAATCATTCTGGAAAAACTTCGGCAGGATATCGACCATCCTGTACCCCTTAATTTTCCTGAAGCAGAATACCTGAAGGGTTTGATCTGCAGAGTCGTTGAATAGCAAAATGCCAGGAAGTCCCTGGCATTTTCTAGTGGAGATGGCGGGAATTGAACCCGCGTCCGAAAGATTAGATCTCCAGATATCTACGAGCGTAGTTGATCTTGAATCTCACCGGTTTCACCATGATCGACAGAACGAGAAACCGGCCAGCCGCATGGACCCGAAAGTCCTCTTTCGTGCAGAATACGGCAGGCTGCACGGCACCAGTGCTTTGTGACGCCCGACCCTTTTACCGGCACAGGAGCGGAAAAGGCGGACGTGACCTCACGAGGAGATCATTTGCGCTCTATCTGGCTTATGCAGCCAGGGGGAGAGCAGCATATTGAGTGCGGTTGGCACTTAAGTTTTGTGCTGATTTATCGAGTTCGGCACCTCTCGGCTCGCAATCCGGGACCAGCCTCCTCCGTCGAAGCCTGTCATCCCCAGATAATTTGATTGTATGCCATAATTGGAGAAACTTCAAGGTGAGTGGGCGGGACAGGACTCGAACCTGCGACCCCAGCTGTGTAAAAGCTGTGCTCTAACCAACTGAGCTACCCGCCCGGTGTACTTAATTATAACTCATGCGATCGTAACTTAGAAGAATTATCCGGGAGCTCCTTAATGCAATATGTAAGATTTCAACCCAAGAACAATCCGATTTCCTATGGATGGATGCGGGAAAATGAAATTGGATTAATCTCAGGCGATCTTTTTGGTGATTATCGTCGTTTGGAATCCTATACGCCATTGGATCTGTCCAAGCTACTGGCTCCAGTTTTGCCTGGAAAGATCATTGGAGTAGGCAGGAATTATCGCGAGCATGCGGCGGAACAGGGAGTGGAAGTGCCGGAAATTCCACTTGATTTTCCTGAAACCTCCCTCCAGTGTGATCGGACCGGATGATTCGATCGAGATACCCCCGCAATCGAAAGAAGTGGTGCATGAAGCTGAACTTGCGCTGGTGATCGGAAAAAAGGGACGTTGGATTCATCCGGAGGAAGCGCCAATTTCATCTTTGGATATTGTGTCGGAAATGACGTAACCGCCCGGGATCTTACAACGAAGAGATGGGCAGTGGACACGGGGAAAAGGATTTGACACTTTTTGCTGCCTTGGTCCCTGGATTGAAACAGATTTGGATGTGGCTGATGCGCTGGTTACCTGCCGGGTAAATGGAGAGCTTCGTCAAATGGCTTCTACAAGGGAAATGGTTTTTTCCATTCCGCAATTGATTGCTTACATTTCATCTATTATGACTCTGGAACCAGGCGATGTGATCTTAACGGGAACGCCGGCCGGCTCTGGCCCATTAAAATCAGGTGATCTGGTTGAAGTGAGCGTGGATGGCATTGGTGCCATGACGAATCAGGTCATCGACTTCGAGTGAAAAAAAACCGGCATGGTATAATTTTAATTTAGTGTGTGAAAATACATAATAATGTGAGGACTCCATATGTCAGGACATTCCAAGTGGGCTACGATCAAGCGAAAAAAAGGCGCAGCAGATGCCAAACGGGGGCAGACGTTTACCCGTCTCACCCGCGAAATCGTGATGTCTGCCAGGGAAGGTGGAGCGGACACTGACAGTAATTTCCGATTAAGAATTGCGGTTGAAAAAGCCCGCGCAGAAAACATGCCTAAAGATAATATCGAACGGGCAATAAAACGCGGTACGGGCGAGAGCAAGGACGGCGAAGTATTTGAGCAAATTACCTATGAAGGTTATGGCCCAAACGGTGTCGCAATGATGATCGAGTGTGTCACAGAGAATAAGAATCGAACTGTGGCGGAGGTAAGGCACGCGCTGACCCGCGCGGGTGGAAACCTTGGAGAAACTGGATCGGTCGGTTGGCAATTTAAACGTATGGCTTATTTTGCGATTCCCGCGAAAAAATACGATTTTGATAAAGTGTTTGAGATTGCTATTGACGGAAACGCGGAAGATTGCTCAACAGATGGCGAAACCATCGAAATTCTTGCATCGGTTGAAAATTTCAAAATCCTGAGCGATAAATTACTACAGAATAAAATCCAACCGGAAGATGCCGAGCTACGCATGCTACCAAACCAGGAGATGGAGTTAAGTGTAGGGGATACACTCCAGGTGATGCGTACAATCGATGGTTTGGAGGAGCTTGATGATGTCCAAAATGTCTTCTCGAATCTGAAAATCAGCGACGAGGCAATGGCAGCCCTGGATGCGGAATAGATCATGCTCGCTCTCGGGGTGGACCCTGGAACCGCGATCACCGGTTACGGGCTTGTATCTGAAACTGATGACGGGCGATTAATTGCCATAGACTACGGGGTCATCCGAACATCACAGGATGAAACCGCTGGAAAAAGACTGAGTCGGGTTGTATTCCAGGTTGAAAGAAATCATATGATCTCCACCATCCTGATTGCGGGGCGGTGGAGAAACTTTTTTTTCAGCGGAATGTGACCACCGCGCTATCAGTAGGCCAGGCTCGAGGCGTCGTCCTCCTGGCTTTGGCGGAATTTAATGTATCCATAGCTGAATATACACCTATGGAAGTTAAACAAGCTGTCTGCGGGTATGGTGGTGCAGGGAAAAGCCAGATCCAGCAAATGGTAAAAATTTTACTGGGATTGGATAAAATCCCACAGCCGGATGACGCAGCCGATGCTCTGGCTGTTGCTATTTGTCATATCAATAGTGCAAAAGTCGCTTCCATTGGATTCAAATGATCACAAGCAGGTCGAATCCACATGTCAAGTTAGTTAAAAACCTGCGAAGTGACAAAATTCGCAAAGAAACCGGTTTATTTTTTGTGGAGGGGATCAAGCTGGTAGGGGATGCTGTCGCTTCAGGTTGGATATTTAAATTCCCTCATTTATTCGCCTGAATTATTGAAAAGTGAATTTGCGCTAAAGATCATAGAAAAATCAAATAACTCAAATCTGGAAACCATTGAGGTCAATTCGGAAATTTTTCGATACCTATCTGAAAAAGATGGACCTCAAGGGATCGGCGCGATTGTCCAACAGGAATATCATTCACTACAAACCATCTCAGAAAATGGGGGAATCTGGATCGGACTGGATTCCGTTCAGGATCCAGGAAATCTTGGAACAATCATCAGAACTGCTGATTCAGCGGGAGCCAACGGAATTGTTTTAATTGGCAACTGTACGGATCCATATTCTCCTGAGTCAGTCCGGGCGAGTATGGGCGCAATTTTTTCGGTAAAAATGATCCGGGCAGATCAAAAGTCATTTATTAATTGGCATGTGCAGTATCCCATAACCATGATTGGCAGCTCCGATAAGGGTAGTGATAATTACAAAACGCCTGGTTATAAAAAGGATATGCTTTTATTAATGGGCAGTGAGCAAAAGGGGTTAAATCTCGATTTACTGAATCTTTGTGAAAAGACAGTTTTTATCCCAATGCGAGGCACATCGGATTCGTTAAATCTGGCTGTCGCCACAGGGATAATCCTGTACGAATTAATGTCCCAGTTGGACATTCAAGAACCTGGAGATGGAGGCAAGAGATGATCGCTTCAATCCATGGCGAGACTATAAAAATCGATGCGGATGGATTGGTACTGAATATCAGCGGGATGGGTTTTAAGGTCTTGGTACCCGACGCCACCAGGATGAAAACAAATCCCGGAGATAGGATTTTTCTCTTTACTCACCTTATTGTCCGGGAAGAACTGCTTGCGCTCTATGGATTTGAAACCGAGGACGAGCGGGATATCTTTGTTCAGCTCCTGGGAGTGAACGGGGTCGGACCAAGAATCGCGCTTGCAATGCTTTCCAGCCTCACAGTGGATACAATCCGCAAGGCAGTGCTGAGCGAGCAGCCAGCGTTATTGAGCCGGGTGCCGGGTGTGGGTAACAAGACCGCGCAAAAAATCATTCTGTACCTCCAAGGTAAAATCCATGCCGAACCCGGTCTGATGGAGACAATGTCCATCAAAGATATGGATGGTGAAGTGATCGAAGCTTTAACAGGATTGGGATATTCAGTTATCGAAGCTCAGGCTGCGCTGCAATCCATCCCCAAAGGTACCCCGGAAGACCTGGAAACACGGTTGCGACTAGCCCTTCAATATTTTTCAACTTGACGGTTATAATTCGAAACTTCGAAAATCGACTCATTTCTCCAGGAGGTTTGATGTCCAATTCAGTTGATTTTATGGTGGGAGAACTGCAGGAAAAGATCAATGCATATTCCCCCCAGGTGAACTCCTATGAAGTGGGAAAAGTCATCGAATTGGGGGATGGAATTGCGCATGTTACAGGGATCAAGAATGCGCGGTCACAGGAATTAGTCGAATTCGAAAATGGACAGAAAGGAATCGTCTTCAACCTGGAGGAGGAACGGGTTGGGGTGATTATCCTGGGAGAATATACCGGTATTTCGGTGAATTCTTCGGTGAAATCCACCGGACAATTGATCTCCGTGCCAGTGGGACCAGGGATGCTCGGACGGATCGTCAACGCGCTTGGGGAACCGATCGACGGAAAAGGGCCGATCGTTTCTACCTCCAGCAGACCAATCGAACGGATCGCTCCGGGTGTTCTCGAAAGGCAGGATGTGGATACACCCGTCCAGACCGGGCTTATCGCGATCGACGCCATGATCCCCATCGGGCGAGGACAGCGGGAATTGATCATTGGCGATCGTCAAACCGGAAAAACCGCCATAGCCCTGGATACGATCATCAATCAAAAGAATGAGAACCTGATCTGTATTTATGTGGCCATTGGTCAAAAGAAATCCACCGTCGCCCGAACTGTGGCAACATTGGAAAAATTCGGCGCGATGAAATATACGGTAGTCGTTTCTGCCACTGCCGATGATAGCGCTTCAATGCAATATATCGCCCCTTACGCAGGCTGCTCCATCGGCGAGGATTTCATGATAAACGGTCAGGATGCATTGATCATCTACGATGATCTTTCGAAGCATGCCTGGGCATACCGCGAGGTTTCCCTTCTGCTGCGCAGGCCGCCTGGACGGGAAGCCTATCCTGGAGATATTTTTTACCTTACATTCGCGGCTCCTGGAGAGGGCATCCAGGTTATGCAATAAATATACGATTGAGCCTGTGGATGAAAAAACAACCAAAAAACCGAATCCCTAACAGGGATGATTTTCACAGGGCCTTCCTCAAGAGATGATGCTGAAAAAGCGTTGAATTCGCTGCCGAATCCGGCGGAATTTGAGATCAAGAAATTAGAATCAAGCGGGGGATCCTTGACAGCGCTGCCCATCGTGGAGACGCTGCTTGGAGATGTTTCGGCATATGTGCCAACCAATATTATCTCGATCACCGATGGGCAGATCTACCTTGAAAACGGGTTATTCAATGCAGGTATCCGCCCGGCAATCAATATCGGTATTTCAGTCTCGCGGGTGGGTTCATCTGCTCAAACGAAGGCGATGAAACAGGTGGCAGGCAGACTGCGCCTGGATATGGCAAATTTCCGTGAGTTGGCTGCTTTCGCGAAATTTGACTCTGCCCTCGATAAAGCCACCCAGGCACAATTGAATCGGGGATTAAGATTGCAGGAAGTATTAAATCAAAATCAATTTGCACCCATTCCAATGTGCGACCAGGTGATCCTACTTTATCGCTGCAACGAATGGCTATGCGGATGATGTGCAAGTTAAGAATATTAAAGTTTGGGCAGCAAAATTATTGCAATATTTAAAGATTATCAATCCGATCTCAGGGAAAGAATCATTTCTGAAAGAAAACTCAGCCAGGATACCGAGAAACAGATCCGACTATCAGTAGACCTTTTTAATCAGAATGAATTAACAGGAAATTCGGGTACTTATTATGAGCAACTCGCGTGAGATGAAGCATGCGGATAAAGAGTATCCGCAATCTCTCTCAGGTAACCCACGCGCTGGAAACTATCAGCGCCAGCAAGGTACGCAAGGCGATCCAATCGGTTCAGGCAACCCATCCATACGCAGAGAAAGCCTGGGAGTTGCTTAGTCCATCTTGGAAGACAGCCTGCTCACGAAAATCTACATCCTCTGCTGGTGGAAAGAACTGTTGCCAATAAAGTGCTCGCGATCATCGTCAGCAGCGATCGCGGATTAGCTGGCTCTTATGACGTAAATATCATCCGGGAGATCCTGACATTTGAAGAACAACTTGAAAAACCGGTCGAATATATAACAATTGGAAAAAAAGGTCGGGAAATGCTTCGACGACGTGGCAAGCAGATTCTGGCTGAATTCAGCGATATCCCAATCGCACCTTCATTTGGTGATCTTTCCTCCATTGGGTATCTGGCGGTGGAACATTACCTGTCCAGAAAGTTCGACCAGGTTTACTTGATCTATACGAAATTTATTAGCAAAGCTGAACAAAAAATAGAAATTGAAAAAATCCTACCTTTGACAATCCCATACCGCGAGAACATCGGATCGACTATTGGCACGGGCTCAAATAACGCAGTTTTTATTTACGAACCGGATGAAACCGCCTTGCTCGATAGTATCATTCCCAAATTCATATCCCTTCAAATTTACCAGGCGAATCCTTTCCGCCTCAGCCAGCGAACAAACCGCTCGAATGATCGCGATGATGAATGCCACTGAAAATGCCGATTCCCTGGCAGTTTCGCTGCAACTGGAAATGAACAAGATGCGCCAACAGAGTATCACAAGCGAGCTATTGGATATTGCCGGTGGGGCTGAAGCATTACGGGCACATCAATAATTTAAAACCATAACATGAATAATCGGTACTAATTTGCATTACAACAGCTTCAATGTCAATTAGACTTCAGAATTGAATATTCGATAATTCCTTCCAACCAAATCTGTATTTCCTACACCTCAAATACACCTTAAATACACCCATGGATGGATTCATATGTTTAGTTAAATCTCTTATATATTTACCTTGAATGAAAAATGGAGAGAATGCGAATCTATTCGAACGGGTCATGCAAATATTTATAATTATTTAGGTATTGATTTCATCGAAATAATACATATAATAACTGGATTATGGATTGATATTCCTTCCGGTAAAATTATTAATTTTGGAGGTAGAAATGGAAGCCGCTCAGAAACCAAAAAAGAAGTTTAGTTTTCCAACCGCTTTTACGATCTTGTTAGGTTTGATTATCGTATTTGCAGCTGCTAACCTTCATTATCCCGGCTGGCCAATATGACTACAACGCTGAAGGCCAACCCATTCCGGGTACCTATCATACGGTTCCCGCCGAATCCGCAACGTCTGAAGGATGCCATCATGGCTCCCATCAATGGTATGTACGGTATCCAGGATTCGACAGGGTATATCAACATTTATAACGACGGCGGTCTTTACGGCGCAATCGATGTTGCCTTGTTCATTCTCCTGATCGGAGGTTTCCTGGGTGTTAGCATGAAAACCGGTGCTATAGATGCGGGCATCAACGCCGTGGTTAAGAAGCTTGGCTCGCGAGGCAAGCTCCTGATCACTGTGATGATGATCATCTTTGCCGCCGGAGGAACCAGCTATGGAATGGCAGAAGAATCCCTGGCTTTTTACCCTTTGATCCTGGCCGCCATGATCGCACTGGGATATGACGCTCTTTCGGCTGTCGCGTTGATCATGCTGGGTGCGGGTATCGGTGTTTATGGATCGACCATTAACCCATTTTCCGTGGGTATCGCTTCGGGAATCGCCGGGATACCGCTAGCAGACGGTATTATCTACCGGATCATCCTGCTGATTGCCGGTTCGATCATTGGCATCTTTTTCGTCCGCAGGTACGCGACAAGCGTACAAAAGGATCCGTCCAAATCCAAAGTTGCGGATATGAAAGAAGCAAACGAAAAGTTCTTTTTGAAGAGCGGGACCTCCGGTGAAGCGCCTGAATTAACCCCAAGACGAAAATTTATTCTCACGCTTTTCATGCTTTCGTTTGTAGTGATGGTCATTGGTGTTATCCCCTGGTCGGACCTGGGAATCACCCGGATCGCCACCCGTTGGTGGTGGTTTGGTGAGTTGGGAGCTTTGTTCATGGTCATGGGTATCGTGATCGGTATCGTCGGCGGGCTTGGCGAAAAAGGGACTGTCGACGCATTCATTGATGGTGCCCGCGATATGCTGGGGGTTGCGCTGGTGGTGGCTGTTGCGCGCGGCATTTCGGTGGTCATGTCCAATGGACTGATCATCGACACGGTGTTGTATTGGTGCGAACAAGCACTAACCGGATTAACTTCGGTGGCATTCATCAACTCGATCTTCCTGCTCTATATCCCTCTGTCATTCCTGATCCCATCTTCTTCCGGGTTGGCGACGGTAACCATGCCGATCATGGCACCCCTTGGCAGTTTTGCGGGAATTCCTGAACATCTGATTGTTACCGCTTATGCCTCGGCGTCGGGTCTGGTTGCCTTGGTAACTCCCACATTTGCGGTCGTAACAGGCGGACTAGCCATAGGCCGGATCAGCTTTGCCGTCTGGTGGAAATTTGTGGCGATATTAGTTCTACTGCTGGCAGTGCTGGCGATGCTAGTGCTTTCCATTGGTGTTTTAGCAGGAGCATAAGATAATCGATCTTAATATAGATAACAAACTAAACGATAAAAGGAGATTTGTGAAATGGCTTACAACTTACGAAACCGAAGTTTTTTAAAGGAACTGGATTTTTCTCCTGAGGAGCTGAAATTTCTATTGAAACTTTCAGCAGATTTGAAAGCTGCAAAGTACGGAGGGTATGAGCAGCAGAAATTAAAGGGCAAGAATATTGCCCTTATTTTCGAGAAAACCTCCACCCGAACCCGCTGTGCATTTGAAGTTGCTGCTTATGATCAGGGTGCACGCGTCACTTACCTGGGACCGGATGGCTCGCAGATCGGGCATAAAGAATCCATGAAAGATACTGCCCGCGTGCTTGGGCGGATGTACGATGGAATTGAGTACCGCGGCTACGCCCAGGATACGGTTGAAATTCTTGGTAAATACGCCGGCGTGCCGGTGTGGAATGGTCTGACTGACCAATTCCACCCCACGCAAATGATCTGCGATATCCTGACCATGATGGAGCATTGCGACAAGCATCTCAATGAGATCTCCTATTGCTACCTGGGAGACGCGCGCAACAATATGGGTAATTCGCTGATGGTTACCGGCTGCAAGCTGGGCATGGACGTGCGCCTCTGTTCTCCAAAAGCCCTCTGGCCGGAAGAAGAACTGGTAAAAACCTGCAAGAAAATCGCAGCCGAGACAGGTGCCACGGTTGACCCTGACTGAAAGTGTTGAAGAAGGCGTTAAAGGTGTCGATTATCTCTATACTGACGTGTGGGTTTCCATGGGTGAAGCCAAGGAAGTCTGGGACGAGCGCATCAAATTACTCAAGGCATACCAGATCAACATGGATGTGGTGAAGAAAACCGGAAACCCCAATGTCAAATTCATGCACTGCCTCCCGGCATTCCACAACCGTCAGACCAAGGTGGGTGAGGATATCTTCCAAAAGAGCGGAATGGACGGATTGGAAGTGACCGAGGAAGTATTCGAATCCGAGCACTCCATCGTTTTCGCCCAGGCTGAGAACCGCATGCATACCATTAAAGCGATCATGGTGGCGACGCTTGGGGATTGATCGAATTTCTGATCAATCATTCTAATATGATTCATGAACTATTGGAAAGGAAAATAAAATGGCAACATTTGGTGTAAATTCCGAAGTTGGCAAGCTCCGCAAGGTGATCGTCCACCGACCGGATCTTAGCTTGAAACGATTAACTCCATCCAATCATGACGAACTTCTCTACGATGATGTGATTTGGGTGGAACGTGCCCAATGGGAACACGATCAGTTCGTGAAAGCGATGCGGGATAGGGGAATTGAAGTCTTCTATCACCTGGATCTTCTTGGTGAGGCTCTGAAAGCTTCCGATGAGCGGACGCAAGGGGATTATTGAACTGGTAGCATCAGAATATACAGTGGGTTGGTCTCTTGTCGATGAAGTGCGGGAATTCTTATGGAAAATGTCAGCGGACACTGCTGGCAAAACACCTCGTAGGCGGTTTGACCTTCGGAGAAATGGTGGCACTTGGGTTTTGACCAGGCGAAGTATCGCCAGATCTCTCTTGGCGCAGCCGCAGTAGATGACCCCGGTTACTTCGTCCTGCCGCCTGTACCGAATACCCTTTTCCAGCGGGATCCTTCTTGCTGGATTTACAACGGAGTCTCGGTGAATCCGATGTACTGGCCAGCCCGTCGCCGGGAAGCACTGAATATGCTGGCCATTTATCGCTATCACCCCATGTTCCAGGATGCCGGATTCGAATTCTGGTACCCTGAACAGGAAGATGATGGTGGTTTTAACATCCAGGGTTTCGGTAGGGCTTCCATGGAAGGTGGAGATGTCATGCCGATCGGTTACGGAACGGTGGCGATAGGGATGAGTGAACGTACCACCGGGCGAATGATCGAATTGATCGCGAAAAAGCTTTTTGAAAAAGGTGCCGCGGAACGCGTAATCGTCGCGGTGATGACCAAAGACCGGGCGCATATGCACCTGGATACTGTTTTCACGCTTCTCGACCGCGATGTTGCAACCGCTTACCCGAAAGTTGTCAATAATATCCGAGCCATCAGCTTGCGCCCGGGCGCAAAACCAGGCGATTTTCGGGTTACCGAAGAGAAAAGCTTCCTTGCTGCAATGGCCGATGCACTCAAAGTCCCCAAATTAAATATGGTCGAGACCGGTGGTGACGAATATCAGGCCCAGCGTGAGCAGTGGGATGATGCCAATAATACAGTTGCACTCGAACCCGGTGTGGTCGTCGCTTATGAACGAAATACATTCACCATCAGCAAGATGCGCGAAGCCGGAGTGGAAGTTGTGACAATCGCTGGCTTTGAACTTGGCAAAGGACGCGGTGGCGGACACTGCATGACCTGCCCGATATTAAGGGATGGCCTGTAAAAAAGATTGAAGTATATCGAAAATTAGTAAGTATTCCTTTGGTGTGAGTAATGCAGGATCACTCACACCAAAGGAATATGCAGTAGATAAATAATTTTTGGAGAATTGAATATTGATATACGCTGTTTTTTGGGGTGGGCTGGCTGCCAGCGCTCTTTTGTTAGGCTACTTTTTAGCCAAACGCGGGTTACCAAAAATGGTCACTGGATTGATCATGGGAATCGGTGCAGGCGCATTGATAGGCGCCATCGCCTATGAGTTGGTTCCCGAAACAGCGTTGGATAAATGGGGCATGGGTTTGGCTTTTTGCCCTGGGAGCGCTTACTTTTTTCTTTGGGGATTGGCTGATCGATCGAAGAGGAGGTGCGAACCGAAAGGGCATCTCGGTCAGCAAGGAAAGCGGATCGGGAGCAGCAATTTTTATCGGTACGCTACTCGATGCCATACCTGAATCCATCATTCTGGGAATGAGCATCGCCCTCGGCGGAGTCATCAATGTCGCCATCCTGGCGGCTGTGTTTATATCCAATTTACCGGAAGGAGCAGCGGGTACGATCAACCTGAAAGCAGCAGGATATTCACAGAAACGAATTTTCTGGATGTGGATGGCTCCTGGTGATATTTCAGCAGTTTGTGCAGGGTTGGGATTACTTTATGATCTTGAATTTCCCCAGGGCTGATGGAAAATATGCCCAGGCGTTTGCAGCAGGAGCGATGCTGACCATGCTTACCGATGCGATGATCCCGGAGGCATTTGAACATGGAGGAATGTTCACCGGTCTTTTCACCGTGATGGGATTTCTGCTGGCGGCGGTTTTATCAATTGCTCAATAAGTTGATTCTTAATAAATGGAACATAATATTGATCCCCCATATTGGCGATTGAAAATGAGAAATAAACACTGGAAAGGAGGCTGTCATGTCCAAAGATAAAGATAAGAAATCAAAGAAGAAAGATAAGAAAGAGAAAAAAGATAAGAAGAAAAAATAGGGTTAATTTGATTCCTATATCGTGATCATGATTTGTTTGTATTATAAGAATCGAGGTACCAATGGCGAAAGATAAAAAGAAGAAAAAGAACGGAAAAGAAAAGAAATTCGATGCAGCACAAATTGATGGTTCCAATTTATCAGAAGGAAACATCCCCAGGTGAGCCGCTGCCAAAAATGAAGAAGAAGGATTTCGAAAAAGAACTTGAACCACTTCAGGTTGAGCTGGTAAAACTTCAGGAGTGGGTTAAAGCCACTGGTGCCAAGATCTGCGTGATATTCGAAGGCCGGGATACAGCTGGAAAAGGCGGGGTCATTCGATCTATCACCGAGAGGGTCAGCCCGCGGGTTTTCAGGGTTGTCGCCTTGACCGCACCCACTGAGCGGGAAAAATCGCAGATGTATTTCCAGCGGTATATGGTGCACCTGCCTGCAGCCGGTGAGGTAGTCCTTTTTGACCGGAGCTGGTACAACCGCGCCGGCGTGGAGCGGGTGATGGGTTTCACCCCCAAAGAGCAGGTTGAGAGATTTCTAAAATATACTCCACCAACTGAGCGGGTCATCAGCGAATCCGGGATCATCCTGATCAAGTACTGGTTGGAAGTCAGCATGGAAGAGCAGGCGAAACGGTTCGCGGAACGCAATGAGGATTACAAAAAGATCTGGAAACTCAGCCCAATGGATCTGGAGGCACAAGCCCGCTGGTATGATTATTCGAGAGCTCGGGATGCCATGTTCGCAAGCAACGGATACCACGGAAAATCCCTGGTATGTGGTTGATTCAAATGACCAGCGAAGAGGACGGTTAAATTGTATTTCGCATCTTCTAAGCCTGATTCCCTATGAAGAAGTACCCCACGAAAAGATAAAGTTCCCGAAAAAGCAATCCAAAGGGAAATATGTGGAACCGGATTATCCGTATAAACGTGTACCCACGAAATATTGAAAGAAAGGAATCAATTATGGCTGAAATATCAGAGCAACAAAAATGGTACAGCCTGACCGCAGGATGAAGTTGCTGCGAATTTGAAGGTCGACCCAAAAGTCGGCCTGAGCAGCGCTGAAGCTGAAGCCAGGTTGAAGCAGTACGGTCCAAACGAACTTGCGGAAAAGAAAAAGGAACCAGGCTGGCAGGCATTTCTTCGCCAGTACAAAGATTTTATGCAGATGCTTTTACTGGGTGCAGCAGTCGTAAATCAATTTTTCACCGGTGAAACCGGAACTACAGCTGTTCTCGTCTTGCTGACCATATTTAATGCTGTTTTGGGATTACGGGGAGAATCCAAAGCTGAAGCGAGTATGGCGGCATTGTCAAAAACAATGAAAAGCATCACCCGGGTGAGACGGGATGGCGATGCGAAGGAGATCGAAGCCGGAGGGCTGGTACCCGGCGATATCGTCCTGATGGAAGCCGGCAACCTTGTTCCCGCTGATGGCCGCCTTTTTGTGGCAGCCACGATGGAGATAGAGGAAGCTGCCCTTACAGGTGAAAGTGTCGCAACGCTCAAGGACGTGGCGGTAATCACCAAACCTGAAGTTCCCCTTGGCGACCGCATCAATATGGCTTTCATGAACACTTCAGTTACGCAGAGGCCGCGGTGAAATGATCGTCACCACCACCGGTATGAACACCGAAATGGGGCACATCGCCGACCTGCTGAATAAAACCGAGACCGATAAAACCCCCCTGCAAAAACAATTGGACCGGCTGACGATCATCATCGCCAGTCTTGCAGGTCTGGCGTTCGTTATCATGATCATCCTCGGGCTTCGCAATGGACAAACGCTTGATGCCATTTTCATTTCCGGCATTGCCCTGGCGGTGGCAGCAATTCCAACCGGGCTCCCAGCAGTTGTTACAACGATGTACTCGATGGGTGTGCGCTCACTGGCTGAACAGAATGCAATTGTAAAACGACTTCCCTCAGTGGAAACGTCTGGGGTCTGTTTCTGCCATTTGCTCGGATAAAACCGGAACATTGACCTTGAATAAAATGACTGCGCGAGAATTTTATGTTCCCGGTCAAAATCATTACAAGGTCACTGGTGAAGGCTACAGTACCGAAGGTCAACTCCTGCATGATGGTGGAGCAAAGATCGATCTTGATGAAATCATGCTGCCGATGGCGCTTTGCACTGATGCCCGGCTGGATGGAGAAGCCTTGATCGGCGATCCGACAGAAGGCGCATTGATCGTTCTGGCAGCCAAAGGCGGGATTGACCTGGAAGGTGCAAAGAAACAATATCCGCGTGTTGCTGAAGTGCCATTCGACAGCGACTATAAATTCATGGCGACTTTCCACAATATGACCAACGCGAAAGGCAAACCTGTTGTTCGCTGTTTTGTGAAAGGCGCGCCGGATGTGTTGATCGCCCGAAGCGGTTCATATTGGCTGCCGGGTGGGGAAGTAAAACCTGTCACCGAAGATAACAAGAAATTTGCGTTGGAAGCCAATGAAAACATCGCAAAATCCGGCGAACGGGTGATGGTAATTGCACGCCGAGATTTCGATCAGGCATCCTTCGATCCCAAAGCTAAGCTGATCGACCTGGTGAAAGACTTGACCATCCTGGCGATGATCGGCATCGTCGACCCCCCGCGGATCGAAGCTAAAGACGCCATTGCCAAGTGTCACAGTGCAGGAATCCAGGTTCGAATGATCACTGGCGACCATGCCGTGACAGCGGCTGCAATCGGTCACGAACTGGGAATAGAGGGTAGGGCTCTGACTGGAGCCGAATTCGCTGCGATTCCTGATGAGGAATTGAAGCAGCAATTGAACGAGATCGGCGTCGTTGCCCGCGTATCACCGGAAGACAAGATCCGGCTGGTTACGATGCTCCAACAGATGGGAAACATCGTTGCGATGACTGGAGATGGTGTGAACGATGCTCCAGCGTTGAAGAAAGCCGATATCGGGGTGGCGATGGGTATCACCGGCACTGAAGTATCCAAAGGTGCTGCGGTGATGATCCTTACCGACGATAACTTTGCCACGATTGTCAAAGCAGTGGAATACGGACGCCATATTTATAACAACCTGTCCAATTTCGTCCGTTTCCAGATGGCACAGCTCTCAGCGTTTATTCTCAGTTACCTTCTGGCAGCATATTTTGTTGTGCTTGGAGGTACACCTTTCGCTCCCTTTGTCGTGATCTTCCTGAACTTCCTGATCACAGTCCCGTTAGCGGTGGCTCTCGGTTTTGATAAACCTGCAACCGACTTGATGGAACACAGTCCTCGACCATTGAAACAACCGATCCTGAAAAGCTCACAATGGGTACGTATCGCACTGATCGGTCTTCTAACAGCCGTTGCGGTTGTGTGGGCAGAATATGCTTATCAAGGAATCGATCCTGTTATTGCTGCGACAATGGGTTTTGTGGTTTTCAGCTTAATGAGTGTTTCGATGGGTTTAAGTGCCCGAAGTGAAACAAAAACCGCTTTCAATCGGGATATCTTTGTTGATAAAAACCAACTCATGCTTTACGGAATAGCTCTCGCTGTGACTTTCTTATCAACTGAGTTGAGTGTTCTCCAGAAAATGTTAGGTTTAACTTCCCTCGGCAGAAATGAGTGGTGGATCTGCATTGGATTCGCGATTGGGCTTCTTCTTGTTGATGAAATCATCAAAGTCTTTATGCGAAGAAGCTTCAATCGCAAGACGAGTAAAGTCGCATAAGAAATTTTCAGAGTCGCAAAAAATTCGAACCTAATCAGTTCTCTGGGAAAAAATTCTCCAGAGAACTGATATTCATTTTCTATTCCTTGAAAAAGGATCCAATTATGAAGATAGCAAAAACTATAAGTACAATTTCCAATAAGGTATAATCGCCTCATTCGAATTTATTCAATTTATTATGATTAATTAATAATCTATGGAAATTATTTTCGACTGACATCATCACACCAGGATAGGTAATAATGGGACGAGATTTAAACCAGGGAAAGATCCACCAGATATTTGGAAGCGTTGTAGATATAAAATTCGAAGAAAAAAATATTCCTTCCATTTATGAAGCCCTTGAAGTAGCCACTTCGGGAGATGAAAAGCTTGTTTTTGAAGTCCAGGAACAGCTCCCTAAACAGTATTGTTCGATGCATCGCTATGGGTTCCACAGATGGTCTACAACGTGGAGTACCGGTAAGCAGAACATACTGCACCCATTAAAGTACCAGTTGGTGAATGAATGCCTCGGTCGAATTTTCAATGTGCTCGGTCAGCCAATCGATGGAAAGGGAGAAGTACTTTCAGAACGATACCCATTATTCAATTCACCGTCCAGCCCCGGAATTTACCGAACAATCCACAAAAACCGAAATGTTTGAAACCGGCATCAAGGTTATCGACCTGATCGCACCTTTCACCAAAGGGGGGAAAGACAGGCATTTTCGGGGGAGCAGGGGTGGGAAAAACAGTTGTCCTGATGGAAATGATCCGCAATATGGCAGCAGTACATAAAGGAAAATCTGTATTTGCAGGGGTAGGGGAACGAACCGGGAAGGAACAGGATTGGTTCGCGAAATGATGGAATCCGGGGTTATCAATGATACAGTCCTCGTTTATGGTCAAATGAACGAACCGCCGGGTGTCCGTTTACGGGTAGCGCTTGACCGGGTTGACAATGGCTGAATATTTCCGTGATCAGGGAATGGATGTCTTACTATTTATTGATAATATTTTCCGATTTATGATGTCTGGCACCGAAGTATCGGCACTATCTAGGTCATTTACCATCCGCGGTTGGTTACCAGCCCAATCTTATCAACCGAGATGGGTGAACTTGCAAGAGAGAATTACCTCTACATTAAAAGGTTCCATCACCTCGCTTCAAGCGGTCTATGTTCCCGCAGATGATTATTCTGATCCTGCACCTGTGACCACTTTTGCGCACCTGGATGCAACAATTTCACTTGAACGATCCATTGCCGAAAAAGGTATTTATCCGGCTGTGGATCCATTAAATTCCACATCCCGGATTCTTGATCCACTTGTCCTGGGTGAGGAACATTGTAATACCGCACGTGAAGTTCAGCGAGTTTTACAACGATACAAAGACCTTCAAGATATCATTGCGATTCTTGGTATCGATGAACTGAGCGAAGACGACAAAATCCTGGTGATGCGGGCAAGAAAAATAGAAAAATTCTTTTCACAACCACAACACGTTGCAGAAGTTTTCAACGGATATACCTGGTAAATATGTGACTCTAGCTGAAACGATTGAAGGTTTTAAGGGATTGCTTTCGGGAAAATATGATTCCCTCCCGGAACAGGCATTTTACCTGGTTGGCAATATTGAAGAAGCTGTTGAAAAAGCCAAAACACTGGCGTAAATCTGCATGACAATTCGATGTAATATCATTTCCCAGGATCGCATCGTTTATCAGGGCGATGCGTTGATGGTCGATCTTCCTGGTGCAGACGGTGAAATGGGAATACTTCCCAATCATGCACCGTTACTAACACTTCTACAATTCGGTGTAATCGAATGTAAAAACGCCTACACGGTGATCTGCATTTTACAGTCGCAGGAGGTGTAGTTGAAGTACAGCCTGACGAGATCAATATCCTTGCCGATGCCGCTGAAGATGTTGAGGAGATCGATATCCACCGGGCTGAAGCAGCACAAGCTACGAGCTGAAGAACTTATGAAAACCACACCTCAAATGGACGCGGAGCAGATACGAAAGCTTGAAAGCCGCACTGAAAACGTTCAAATATGCGAATCGATGCTGCCAGACGGTATCGAAAATCCGAAAGTTTAGACATTAATTACAAGAGGACCATTACTATAATGCCCGGAGCAACCAGGGAATTAGGAATTGATTTAGGAACGGATAATATTGTGATCTCTGAAGGAGATCAGATCCTGCTTCAGGAACCTACGATTGTAGCAATCATCAACGACGAAGCCAAATTGGTGGAATGGGGACAAAACGCAAAAGATATGGTTGGTCGGGTCCCTGAAAGCATCAGCGTCGTCAGGCCGATGACGCATGGGGTTATCGCAGAATATGAGATCACGGAAACATTCCTGGCTTACATTATCAAGAAAATATGCGGAAGAATGTGGGTTTTCCGGCCAAGGTTAATGATTACGATCCCTTACGGGATCACCAGCATCGAACGAAGTGCAGTCCATGAAGCGGGCTTAGGAGCGGGAAGCAGAGAAGTGTATTTAATCCCTCAACCGCTTGCAGCAGCGATAGGCGTGGATCTACCGATTTCCACACCTTCAGGGAATATGATCATCAGCCTTGGGGGAGGGGTGAATCAGGTGGCTGTATTAGCATTAAATGACATTATCACCGCTGAAACTGCCCGAACCGGTGGAATGCAATTGGATGAAGCAATTATTAGTTATATCCGGAAGAAGTTCGGAATTATTATTGCTCAACCCACTGCTGAACAACTAAAAATCAAAATCGGAGCAGCATTACCTGAGATGGAACCGCAGACCGTCGAAGTTCAGGGACAGGATCAGGTATCTGCCTTACCAAGGCCAGTAATTGTCTCATCCGATGATATCATCGAAGCGATTGCAGGATCCATTAAATGATCTGGCTGGTTTGGCACGAAGGGTTTTGGAAAAAACACCCCCAGAATTGATCTCAGATATTATTGATCGTGGAGTAGCGATCTGTGGAGGTGGGTCTCAATTGCGAGGGATCGATAAATATTCTAACTAAATCGCTTGGAATCCCGCTTACCTCGTGGATAACCCCATAACTTGTACTGCAGAAGGGGCAAGCAAAGCGATCGGAATGCGAAACATTCTGAAGAGAAGCATACCAACAGCATATTAATTGTTACATGCACGATTACCTAAAGTAATAATTGCGCATAGCGATTTTAAATAGATAATTCATCATAACCATGTATATTTGATTAGATTTATCTTCTTGATCTTCTTCCCAGATAATAAGAATGCATAATAGAGCATTGTTGTAATCGCCTGGATTGCGGCAGCAACATAGGTCCAGGCTGCTGCATCCAGTACTGTTGCTGCTCCGGGCAGTTCGCTTTCGAAGCAGACGAGCCAGACTGGATCAACCAGCTTTTCGCCCGTTTGGAGGCATCCAACTCCACCGGAAGGGTAACTATGGCAAATATCGCAGTTGCAGCGAAGATCACAAGCCCAATCCAGGCGATCGTATCTCCAGTGCCTGAAGACATGAAAAGGCCAACCATAAAAATGATGCGGACCTAGCCAGCTTCCTATCATCACCGTTGGCACCATGAATGAACGCACTTGGAGTGGACCATAGTTTGCTTGATGCTGTAGCGCATGACCGGCTTCATGGGCTGCGACACCTGCAGCAGCGATGGAATTACCCTGATATACATCCGGACTCAATCGTCAAAGTTCGGGTCCGGGGATCATAATTATCACTTAGAAATCCATTGGTTGGTTCGACCCGAACATCCTGAAGACCGTTATCATCAAGTATATGCCTGGCAACCTGACTCCCCGGTTGCACCAGTATAGGTCCTGACTCTTTGAATATTTATTGAAAGCACTTTTTACCTTCGCCTGCGCCCATAATCCAAATAGAAGGGCAGGGAGGCTGAAAAGCAGGTAGGTCATGTTGAAACCATACATAAATGGATACATGGTTCCTCCTGTATGTATATCTCAAATTCTACCTTCTTGGAGATTGAACAATATTGAAGTAATCATTTATGATGTGTGTGTCCCTGGAGAGACTCGAACTCTCACCCCTGGCTCCGGAGGCCAATGCTCTATCCATTGAGCTACAGGGACTAAACGAATTATCGCCAGATTTTACCATGAGACCGCTATAATTCAATCATCACGCGAGGTGGAGGGATTTATGGGAAAAGATAATGACTTACTTTCAAACTGGCTTGAAGAAAAAAATACTGCCTATATTTATCACTGCCTGGCTGAAAATGAAAAAGATGAACATTTGGCGGCGGTATATCTCCGAATGGCGGCAATCGAAGAAAATCATGCCATTCACTTCCAGGAAGCGATCACCGCATCTGGTTCAACAACCCCCAATTTCTCACCTAGTTTTCGCACTAAGTTATTGGTATATCTATCCAAACGATTTGGCGCCTCGGCGATCTTGCCAGGCTTGCAAGCCAAAGAACAACAGGGAACAACCGCATATTTGAATGACGGTAACTCAAATTTTGCCAGCGATGAGCAGCTGCATTCAAGGATGATCTCACAAATCTCCTCTGCAACCCGGGGAGGAATCAGCGGCGATTCCCTGGCGCAGTTGGAAGGTCGCCACAGAACCACAGGCGGAAACGCCCTTCGGGCAGCTGTTTTGGGTGCCAACGATGGCATGGTCTCCAATTTATGTCTTGTAATGGGAGTAGCTGGGGTTTCGATGAACAGCAAAGCGATCCTGGTTGCTGGGTTTGCTGGTCTGCTGGCAGGCGCAATCTCCATGGCGTTGGGGGAATGGTTAAGTGTACAGAGCTCACGGGAATTGTACGCAAATCAGATCAAGATCGAAAAAGCTGAGATAGAGCAGGCACCGGAGGAGGAAGCCGAAGAATTATCGCTTATCTATCAATCGCGCGGATTGAAAAAAAGCTATGCAGACGAGATGGCGAAACAGATCATTTCCAACCAGGATTATGCAGTTGATACGCTTGCCCGCGATGAATTGGGAATCAACCCCGAAGAGCTCGGCGGATCAGCCTGGGAAGCAGCCGTAACTTCATTTTTTCTCTTTGTGCTCGGGGCGATCGTACCGCTTTTCCCCTACTTTTTTCTGACAGGAACAACAGCTGTTTTGGTGAGCATTTTAGCCAGCATTGTGGGTCTATTTATACTTGGTGCCGTGATCACACTTTTCACCGGTCGCAAAGTATTTCTATCCGGCTTGCGTATGGTCGCTTTCGGAATGGCAGCTGCCCTGGTAACCTATGCCATCGGAAAGCTTATCGGTACCTCAATTGGAGGTTGATCTATTTGAGAGGACAATTTCGGAGATCAATTCCAATAATTTCACCTTATTCGTGGTAGTCAACATTTCAAGCCGGATGGCAGGGTCCAACGAATAAGGCTGCATGTATCTGGCGATAAATTTACGGCTTAGGACGATTCCCCGCACAGGGTTGTAATATTGCTGCATTAATTCGATCAGGGATGAAAGATCATCGAGAAATTTCCGTTCTTGTAGCTCATCAAAATTGATGCCGGAAAATATCCACGGATTCGAAAGGGCAGCCCTGCCAATCATCACCGCGTCGCAGCCGGTTTGTTCGATCATTCTGGAAATATCGGAGACAGTTTTTACATCCCCATTCCCAATAACCGGTATGGAGATATTTTGTTTGATCTCTGCGATTGCGTTCCAATCAGCGCTGCCTTTATATCCCTGGGTTTTCGTTCTGGCATGGACGGCCAGCGCACGGCAGCCAGATTGCTCTATCCGGCGGCTGACCTCCATATAATTACGCGTTTGTTCATCCCATCCAAGGCGAATCTTCGCAGTTATGGGAATATCCAGATTCTTTACCAAAAGATCTAATATTTGAGTTATTTTTTCTGGATCCTTGAGTAATCCCGCTCCAGCGCCGCGAGCTGCAACTTGCTTCGAGCTGCAGCCAAAATTGACATCGAAAATATCTGGATTTCGCATCCGCAGTTTACGGGCTGCTTTTAGAATCCTTTCCGGGTCGTTGTCAAATATCTGGTAAGCGAATGGTCTTTCCTCTTTGGAAAACCTCAGCTTTTCATCCAAATTTGAGTGCTTTTGAGTGACTTCAATCGCACCGATAAATTCAGAATAAGAGCCCGAAGAACCCAACTGGCGGCAAAACATGCGGTATGGCTGACTGGTATAACCATCCATTGGAGCAAGGATCGTATCCCCGTCAAAATAAACTTCGCCTATAAAAAATGCCATATGATTGATTATAAAGAAAAAACCTGCAAAATATTTGCAGGTTCTGGCGGGAGCGACGGGATTTGAACCCGCGGTCTCGGCCTTGACAGGGCCGCATGTTAAGCCACTACACCACGCCCCCGAACGGCTGCCAATATTATCATGAGTGGAGTGGCGCGTCAAGAAAAGCTAATTAATTTTTTCCAGTGATCCAGGTTTCGCCATCCCGTTTCCAAGAAATAATATCCCCGGGAGAAAACCAAAGAGAGATTTCTTGTTCAGCGGATTTAGGAGAATCAGAGGCGTGGGTTAAATTTCTACTGGTGATCAGAGCCAGATCGTGCCTTATTGTCCCTGGAGCTGCTTCCACAGGATTTGTTGCTCCCATTGTTTGGCGAACTGCGGCAACGCAGTTTTCTCCTTCCCAAACCATGGCCAACAACGGAGAGGAACAAATATATTTAACTAAACCTTCATAAAAAGGTTTTCCCATATGAGTAGCGTAGTGCTTCTCAGCAAGAGCTTTGTCCACAAGAATGAACTTGCAAGCGGAGATCCGAATTCCACGCTGCTCAAGCCTCGATATGATTTCCCCGATATACCCTCGCTGAACCGCGTCTGGCTTTATCAATACCAATGTTCGTTCCAATGATGGACTCCTTAAGTTCACCGAATTAATTCTTCGGCTTTGGTGTATGCATCCAAAGCTTCTTGTAAACGGTTGCTTTTTGCATAACCATCTCCAAGCGACTGCCAAACGGATACCTCTGAGGGGAAGCGATAAACTGCAGAACGTAAACTTTGGATAGTCAGCTCAAGATTACTGCCTTTTTTGATCAATCGATCAAATATTACGATAGCGTCTTCCAAATTACCATCGGAGATGGAGGAATTCGCAGAATCCAACCATTCCTCATAAGTTTGGGGAACCTTAATTTCGGGGATTTCGGTCAAAACCGGTTCGGGTGTTTGAATGACCTCATCAACCTCGATTAAGGTCGGTTCTTCTGGTTGATTTACTTCTTCCGGAGTAAGTCTGTCAACGAGTTCAACGACTGGAGGCACGCTTTGGAAATGCCCTGCCTCTTCCAATTCGTCCAAAGGAGATCGGTCACTTGGTTTTTCTTCCTCATCGTAACCTACCAGGGGGGCAGTCTCAGCGCGAGTAAGTTCCACGGCGGGAATGGCTGGTTCCATATTCTCAGTCTCGGGTAATTGCTGGAAGATCTGCTTTTGAAGATCTTCGTCTGTCTCGGTTGTAGTATCAGCAGACTCAACCCCCGGTATCGAATTCTCTTCCTGCAAAGAATTTAGCCAGGATTCAATATCAATATCCGCGGTCATATCCAATGTATCGTCCGGGACTTGTTGATCCAATACAGAACTTTCCAGTATTGGCTGAACGAATTGCCCGGCCTCTTGTTGTCCCTGAATATAATCAAGATCAGCAATTGGTGGTTCAACTTCTGTAGGTTGGGGGGATTCAGATTCTGGTAATGGCTCACTAATTTCTGGTTGAATCTCAGCTGGGGTTTCTGAAGTTGATTGAGTCACGTCCTGTTTTTCATAATCAATAAAAGGTTTGCTAACAAGAGTTTCATCGCCTCTTGGCTCATTTTCCTCATAACTATCTGTATCAACAAAGGGGGATTCCTCCTGTGAAAGGAGATCTGATCGTAGATCGTATGCTGAAGAACCGGACTCCTCGATTGGTAGAACCTGTTCGTTAATGGAAGTTTGATCCTGAACCCCGCCCTGGGATAATTGGTCCAGTAAAGAATTCAATCCCTGGTTACTTTCAGGCTCGGATGCAGTAGATTGTGTAAAAGAAGCAAAATCTCCAATTTCCACTCCCTGTTGCACTGATTCAGCCGGGGTGGATTCCGTGGATGATGGGGTTACAGCCTCTGCGATGAAGGATTCCACAGCAGATTCGGGACTAAGGAAACCCTCCTGTTCTGGGGGTGCATTCGGTTTCGCCCATTCCGGCAGGATGTCTTCATCTGGAATGGATAAAACCGGGTTTTGATCTGTATTCACTTCCTTCAACCAATCAGGAATCTCAGAATATTCCTGGGGTAAGGGGAGTTCAATTTTTTCGGAATTTTCATCCATCATTGAAATGGGAGTTGAGATCAAAGTCTCATCAGATAACGTGGTGTTTTCAGATGGAATGGGTTCTTCCTCGCGAAGCCACTCTGGGATCTCTTCATCGGATTGGGAGGATGTAGCTTCCTCACTACTGCTTTTCGGTGCCATCCAAGCTGGAAGAGACTCTTCCGCTGATGTCTTTGCAGTATATATATCTGGGGTTTCAGATGAATTCAGGGGTTGGGAGCCCGGTAATTCGTTGGGCATGGCAGATGCTTGACTATCGAGTTGTTCAGAATGGTTCGAGCCCAACCAATCTGGCAATTCACCTACTTCAGATGGTTCCATTGACTCGCTGGTTTGTTCTACCTGGGAGGCTAAAGATTTCTGATCAGGAAATTCAAGCTTTTCTTCCTCCACCTGGTCTTCCAGGGACATCCAGACGGGTAAAGGTGATTCAGATTTATTTTCCTCATTTGCGATTATTTCTGGTTGCGCAGGAGATTCTACGATATTCATCCAACCAGGAACATCTTCATTGGAGGCTACAACTGGTTCTTGTTCTTGTTCATTGGTTGTTGATTCCGATGGTTGTTCAACCCCAAGAGATTCAAATGTAATCCCTGGTCCGGTTGTCTCCTGAGATTGCACGCCATCAAACCCAGAAACAGTTCCAGCCATTTCAGTTTCAGGAATTTCTTGTGTCTTTGAAATCGGCTCAGGCAGGATCTTTTCCAGGAGTTCAATTTTTTCTGATTCTTCCACAACTTCCTCTGGTGTTGGCCTAGTTTCAACTGGAGCCATCGTTTTAATCCAATCAGGTATTTCATTCGATGCAACGGGTTCGGAAGGTGTGGTTTCCGTAACTGGTGTTTCCTCAACCTGACCATCCGAAGGCACCCAGCCAGCAGCTTTCATCCAATCCGGTAATTCTGGATTAGCTGAGTCTCCAACACTTGGATTCTCAACCGGGTTTTCAGTTATATTCACTGGCTGATCCGATTCCTCGACTTCGGCTATTGCTGATGAAGGTTCAAGAGCAGGCGCAGGTTCCTGACGTAACTCTGTGAATTCCTGGGTCTTTTCTTCTTCATACACCTGTTGTTGTGATTCCATTACCTGTTCGACAGCTCCGGCCATCAGAATCCCTTCAACAGATGGAATCATATTTTCATCCGGCAGCTCATTCGGAAGGGAATCCTGGTTAAAGCTCTTGGTGGTGACCCCGGAGGATGCGAGAGGACCCTTGGCGTCCTGCCAGTCTGTACCAAGAATCTTCGTATGACGCTGGGTATCATCATCGGAATATTGCCATTCGATCTTTTCAACGGATACAGCTTCATCCGGGACCAGATCAGGGGAAGGTGATTCAGAGTTTATGAATGCATAATAAGGATCAATGGCAATTAGGCGATCTTTGTACGTTTTGGACTCTGCTGATCGGTTGGAGGAAATCAATATTTGTAGCATCAATAAATTAGCATCGTAACAATACGGAAGTTTATTCAGGATAATGGTAAGTTGATCCAGAGCGCTTGGTTTTTGACCGGTTTCCGAATACATCCTGGCAAGTATCAAATCCAGATCGATACGTTGAGGTTCTTTGGACAAGGCTGATTTGGCTTCAGCGATCGCTTGTTCATGTAACCCACTTTTTACACACATGCGGATGTATGCACCCTGTGACAAATGAACTTTTGAAGGTTCTGTTCCGTCTCTTAGGGTCAGTAAACGTCTGAGTTCACTATTTACGGCAGAATTGGAAGGTTGGACTTCCAAGGCGCGTTCCATATGCCAAATTGCTTTTTCGAGGTTATTCTCGTCTTCGCAAATAATGGACATACCAATATGGGAAATGAAGTCATCCGGATAAACAGAAAGCACTCTCTGAAGAATATCGGCAGCTTCAATATACCGTTGGCTTTCCAGGTAACATTTCCCCAGAAGTCGGTATGTTTCAATATGCTTTGGAAATTCCTTTAGAATGTGCTTACTGTGTGCGATTGCCTCATCGATTTGACCTCTATCGATCATGCTCTCAATTTCGCGATCATAAACCCGCAGGCCTATCTGAGCCATGAAACTACCCTCCCACAAATTCCGGAATAACTGAATCCATCATTCCTTAACATTATTATATATACTTTCCATATATATAAAACAAATGTGCAACTAAATTTTGTAGTTGCACATTTGTTGCCAGTTGATTCTCTCAATCGCCTAAATAATCGCGCAGTTTTCGCCTTGTAGTCGGGTGCCTCAGTCTACTGAGCGCTTGAGCTTCAATTTGACGGACCCTTTCCCGGGTAACACCCATTTTTCGTCCCACTTCTTCCAAAGTATATGCCTGTCCGTCAAGCAACCCGTATCGAAGTTGAAGGATTCGTACCTCGCGGGGGGGAAGGGAATTCAACACCTCTTCCAGGTGCTCACGAAGAAGGTTGTATGTCGCGGTTTCATCCGGAGCGGGGGCTTCATCATCCTCGATGAAATCACCCAGTACGGAATCTTCCTCATCATCTGTCGGGGTTTCCAGAGAAAGCGGTCGACGAGCCACCTGGATCATATTTTCTACTTTTTTCGGTGGAACATCCAATGCGACCGCCAGCTCTTCGACAGTTGGTTCACGCCCCAGCCTCTGGGTGAGTTGATGCTGGACGCGGAGAAGCTTGTTGATCTGGTCTCCCATATGCACGGGAACCCTGATCGTACGTCCCTGATCCGCGATCGCCCTGGTTACAGCCTGGCGAATCCACCAGGTGGCATAGGTGCTGAATTTGTGTCCGCGGCGGTAATCGAATTTTTTGGTGGCGCGGATTAAACCGATATTTCCCTCCTGGATCAAATCCAGGAAAGGAACGCCTCTGCCCATATATTTCTTGGCTACACTGATGACAAGTCGGGAGTTGGCTGTAATCAAATGCTCGCGGGCAGCCCAGCCATCCTCAATTAATCTACGCAGTTCCTGCCTGCGCCGGGAGGAAACATTTCCCTTGGCGAGTTCTTCTCGTGCCATTCGCCCCCGCTCAATACGTTGGGCTAACTCGACTTCCTCTTCAGCTGTGAGGAGTGGGACCCGGCTGACCTCTTTGAGATATAAACCAATTGTGTCATCGGTATCAATGTTTTCCAGATCATCCACTGCAACTTCGCGAGTCACCTGTCCCGGGCTTGTTGCCTCGGCTTCGACCACCAGTTCTTCCTCAGAAGGTTCTTCGAGAGCGACTTCATCTTCAACATAAGGGATGCCCGCGCTCATTAGAGCTGCGAATGCTTCCTCTAATTGACCAACGTCCTGTTCAGCGTCAGGGAAAAAATGAAGAATGTCATCGATGGTGACGTAAGATTTTTGGCGACCTACTTCAATCAAACGAGCTATCGCCGGAAATTCATCATCATCATCATCAACAATATGGGTTAAAGGGTTCTCCATTTAATGATTATCTTCTTTCTACATTTTCCTGCCTGCCATTCAAGGCAAGTATTGCAATTGAGAATACACTTTTTTAAGGAAAAAAGCAATAGGCTTGGGCCGTCCCATCCAAAACCGTAAAATTATACCAAAGAAAACTTATTTTATATGTGTTAATTCTAGAATTGCTGCTATAAATCTTGCAATGATACGGGTAAAACTTTCATATAAAATATTTTCAGGATCATATAAATTGTCTGAAAATCCGCCAGGATTGGATTGCCGGAATCAATGCGGATATTGTATTGTCCGGAATCCTGATCGACTTTACCAATTTCGATAAAACGGGTTGAACCGTCATTGGTATATAAAGATAGCCGGGCAATCGGAGGATTCAATCCACGATCAGTGAAAACCATGGAGCTATTCATTTCTGAAACTTTGCTTAAGCCAACCGCCATCATAAGAACTTTTTGGATCTCCTCCTGGGGGAGTGGTCTTTCCGGGTGGTCCACCAAAACCCAGGAACCATCGTTTCCGCGAATGAGATTCAACTTTTCCATATCATTATTAAAAACGAACTCGATTTTGGAATAATTTGCAAAATCTATTTCGGCAACAGGTGACAAACTGGCTGAGGTCTGCGGCGATTTATTGGGGAATATTCCCTCTCTGATATTAATAACGAACGTAAAAGTTAAGATCAAAGCAAGTAGAATACCACCCGCAATTAAAAACAATACGTTTCTTTGATTTTTATTCGCTGGCAACATGTGTTTTACGATTTATATTATTTACATCTGTAATATTGCGATTATCACTATACAAATTGATAAGAGTATAGTCAATACATATCCTTATTTCTAATATAGTGCTAATGTAATTGGTTGCCGGATTCCTGAATATAATTAGTCATTCAGTTTGAATATTATTTGTATAGAAAGGAAATCCATGAGTGTCGTTTTTGTACATGTCAGCGTCAAGCCGGAAAGAGTAAGAGATTTCATTATCGCGACTCTTGAGAACGCCCTCAATAGCCGACAGGAACCTGGGATATTAAACTTCGATCTTATTCAAAACGAGGAAGACGAAACCAAGTTCATCATTGTTGAAGAGTATTCCAATAAAACAGCCGCAAATCAACATAAGGACACAAGGCATTATCGGGTCTGGCGTGAAGCTGTCATGGATATGATGGCGGAGCCGCGTAAGGGGATCTGGTATCACCGGGTAGTTGAGTAGAATTGGAATACAAATTCGACATCAACCTTCCCAACCGGGTGATTTTTGATTGCGGATCCAGATCACAGATTATTCCCACAATTAATTCCTTTGGGACACGGGTTCTTATTATTCATAGCAAATCGCATCCTTCGATTCCCGAAATTGTTGAGGAGATCGAAGCTGCCGGTTTGGATCATGTTCAATTTGGGGTCTCGGGTGAACCTACAATCAAGTCAGTTTCCGACCTATTAGAAAAAACGCGGGAGCAGCAAATCGATTGCGTGCTGGGGATTGGTGGCGGGAGCTCTGTGGACACTGCAAAAGCGTTATCTGCTCTCTTGACTAATCCGGGGAAATCACTGAATACCTCGAGGTGGTCGGCAAGAATCGCCCCATCCAAAACCCTCCGGTTCCTTTTATCGCTGTGCCCACTACCTCGGGAACCGGCAGTGAGGTAACCAAGAACGCGGTGCTTTCCGTCCCAGCGTCAAACATAAAAGTAAGTCTGCGAAGCCCGCTCATGATCCCAAAAGTGGCAATCATCGACCCGGAGTTGACAGTTACGATGCCAGCTTCGATAACAGCCTCCACCGGGATGGATGCCATCATTCAACTTATTGAACCATTTTTGTCCGCCAAATCAAATGTCTTCACGGATGGGATTTGCAGGGAAGGGTTGAAAGCTGCTGCTGGTTCCATCCGAAAAGCTTATTCCAAGCCCGGATAGCCTTCCAGGAAGGATCGGAATGTGTTTCGCCAGCTTGTGCGGAGGGATCGCGCTAGCAAATTCAGGGCTTGGGGCAGTTCATGGGTTCGCAGGGGTCATCGGTGGTATGTACCCCATACCGCATGGAATGATTTGCGCTTCATTACTGGCAGGGGTCGTACAGATGAATCTGCAAGCTCTTTCTTCAAGAAAACCGGAGGATCCCGTCATTCAAAAATTTCACGAGGTGGCTGCAATCCTTACCGGAAGCAATAATGCTGTCGCCACTGATATTATCGGCTGGTCAATCAATATCTGCGAGGATATGGGTATTCGACCTTTATCTAAATTGGGAATTTCGCGATCCGATTTCGAAACTATATGTGAAAAAGCTTCAATTTCCAGCAGCATGAAGGGAAATCCGATCCAACTTACTGCTGACGAATTGCTGGAAATTCTGGAAAGATCGTATTGATCGAACCTTAATCCGTGAAATACGAAATCGCAAGAACTCCTGGGCCGCTGTGAACGAGGATAGCCGGAGGCGGGAAAATAATCTTGACCTCTGTGATCCCCAAATCTGATTTCAATTCGGAAGCCAGCATCTCCGCTTCCTGGATTGCATCGCCGTGCATGATCACAAGATTCGCTGATTTGTTTCTAGCACAATCAGCAGCGATCATTTCCTTGATCCTTGCTAGCGCTTTCTTTTTTGTCCGCTGTTTTTCGATCGGTTCGATCTGACCATTCCGGAACGCAAGGATTGGTTTCATATCCAATAAACCACCGATGAAAGCTGAAGCTGCCCCAATTCGCCCCCCGCGCTTGAGGAACTCCAATGTATCCACCAGAACAAGTGTACGATTATTTTGGCATAATTTCATAACTTCCGAAATTAATTCATCCACTTTCATGCCATTTTCAACACACCGAAGTGCAAATTGCACAACCGTTCCCAAACCCGCGGCCAGAAGTTGTGTGTCAACAATTCGGATATCAGCATCAGGGAATTCAGCGGCGGCTTTTTCCACGGACTGAAATGTACCGCTCACTTTTGCGGAAGGGCAGATCACGAGAGCAGTATCTTTTTTATCTGCGATCCCTTGAAAAATTGGTTGGTATAGAATCGGGGCAGGAGCTGCTGTCGAGGGAAAAATCCGGGATACTCTCGCTTTATCAAGGAACTGAATTGCGTCGATTTCCGTGTCATCACGGTAACTCTTCTCCCCGAAAATGACAATTTGGGGGAGGAGTGTGATCCCTAATTTTTTAGCTTCATCAGGGGAAATGCAGGAAAGTGTATCAGCGATTATCTGTATCATGATTTTTCTCCTGTCGAAGAATTTTCTTTATGATGTTTTTCATAATCATAGGCCGATGGTAATTTTTCCACGCTGCGCGCTGACCAAATGCCCGAAATTATTGCTTTTTCCACAACTATAGCTGAATAGGCACCTACGATGGAGACATCTGATTTTCGTGAACCCAGCGAAAGGGCAAATATCGTATCGCCATCCAGCATAGAATGAGCAGGTCGAACAGTGGCAGCGATCCCATTTTGGGCCATCTGAGCAACCTTATTTGCTTCTTCCTTTGTGAGTTCCGCATTGGTCGCAACCACTCCGATCACGGTATTTTGACCTGCCGCAAAGGAAAAAGTTGTTCTCCCAATAAAGCCTTTCATGGTTTCTAGGGTATCTGCTGGTTTAAAAACTCTTTCGCTTTTGCCAAGCGTTCTAGCACCTGCGATGATCCTGTGTGATTCAGGATCCCAAATATCCCCAAACGCATTGACTACCATGAGGGCAGAAACGATAACTCCATTCCCAATGGCGATGCTGGCAGTGCCCACGCCTGATTTCATTGCTCGCGCCATCCCGAAAATTTTTCCAACCGAGGCACCCGTTCCAGCGCCATAATTTCCCTCCATGGGACGGGAATTTGTTGCCTGCAAACAGGCAGCGTAACCCATCGCCGAGTCCGGTCGGATACGGGGATCTCCCATGGCGAGATCAAAGATTACCGCTGCTGGGACAATGGGAACCCTGACCACACCTGTATTGAAACCGATCTTCTTCTCTTCAAGGAATCGCATGACACCAGATGCAGAATCCAATCCGAAGGCACTTCCACCGGAGAGTACGACCGCATGGATTTGTTCCACGAGGTGCATCGGGCGAAGTAGATCAGTCTCGCGGGTACCCGGTGCGCCTCCTCGTTGGTCCACACCAGCGATTGCACCTTTTTCACACAGGATCACGGTACAACCAGTTTGCGCCTCGTTATTTTGCGCCTGGCCAACCTTGATTCCTTTTATATCAACTATTGAGTTTGTCAGCATTGTTACAAATAGACCGGTCTTTTGCAATTTGGGCAAACCTTCTCACCCTTGTGGATAACATACCCACAGGCTGGGCAGGTGGATGGCTGAATATCTCCCAAGGGAGCCCCGCAGGCAATGCAGCGTGGTTCGCCTGGAGGATTGGCTGTATTACAGAATTCACATGTGTACCTTTTTAATTTTTCCGATAGTTCGAATCCGGAACCAAGCGAATTGGCTGTTTCGTCAATCACGCGCCAGACTTCATCCACCAATTGCAGGTTTTGAGCATCCTGGGCAAGATCATCCAAACGGTGTATGAGGGCAAATGGGTTTCTCAACACGGAAAGAAAGGTGATTCCGAGATTACCTGCGATCCCCAACCAGGATTGTTCGCCTAAAGAAACGGATACTCCATCCTCGACTGGTTGTAAAATGACCGAGAGAGCTGTTCGACCGCCGGCTGACACAAACCTGGGGGATGCGATTTGAACAGTAATCAATCCATTCTTGTTTATTTGCTGAACCTCCAGGTTTCCTTGTGCAAAATGGGAAACCAACGCCTGGCTAAGAGCTTCTGGAGAAAATGAACCGTGAAAAATGCGTTGTTGCATGGGTAGATTATAATCACAAAGCGAAATTTGCTATTGGAGTATACGCTTGAAACGATTAAAAGTATCGAAAGTCCTTCGTTTAGTTTCAATACCAGTATTTCTATTCTTTCTCTTTATTGTCAATCAGCCATGGCAGGCTTCTGCCCAGGAGGGAACATCCACTGCACCCACGGTTACAGGCACCCCTTCCGGAGTGATCGCCACAGTCCGTATGGACCAGCAGGAGATCCCGAATGTCCGCTCCGGACCAGGTCGGTTTTATCCGAAGATAGGTGTGCTCCTTCCAGGACAGCAAGTTCCGGTGAAAGGAAAATCAGCCGGGGGTGATTGGATTCTGATCGTTTACCCGGGTGTGTCTGGTGCGGAGGGTTGGGTATATTCTCCGTATGTACAACTCACCCCTGGAGAAATCCCGATCATTGAACCACCACCAACACCTACACCGCTCGTAACACAAACGATAAACGCCACACTGGCAGCTCAATTTGTCATCACACCGGTACCCACCCGGATGGATACATTCACACCAGCTCCGCCGATTGCCATTCCCACTTTCGTAGATGAATCTGCAAACTTAATCCCAGGGGGAATCCCGATTGGGTTGGTTATTCTGGTGATCGCAGGTTTGGGAATAACCGTTGGTATTTGGGCGGTGATTCAACAAAGGTAGAAAAAAAGCCTAGAGGACTTTTCATTCTTGTTTTTTCCGTTGATTATCCACATACCGCCCGATTAGAAAAATGATAAAGATAATGAGACCAACCGGTAGTAAAGCAGAAACGAGGCACAACAGTCCAAAAAGAGCTGAATTGATGCCATAAAAAATACCTATCAGGATAAGACCGATTATGAAAATCAGCAGAATGCCACCCAGGATCAGTCGGAAGGTGGTCGTTTCTGCATACCTACGCAAATCTCTTTTCATGAAAGAATTGTAACATCCTGAAGGTTTGGTCGAAGAGCTAAGAAAATGACAACTATGTTAAAATGGCGGGATGGGCATCAAGGTAGTTGCGACAAACCGAAAAGCGCTTTTTGAATACTTTCTTATCGAGCATTTTGAAGCTGGCATCGCACTGCGTGGATCAGAGATCAAATCAATTCGTGCTAATCATGTGAGTCTGGCTGAAGCGTATGTGCAGGTCGATGAAGGGCAGGCATACCTGGTGGAAGCCCACATCGCACCCTTAGAAACAGCCAGCTATTTCAATCATGACCCAAAGCGGATGCGAAAATTGCTGCTTCATCGTTCGCAAATCCGGGAATTATCGATTGCAACCAAACAAAAGGGGATGACCATCGTTCCGGTTAAAATGTATCTTAAAGATGGAATTGCCAAGCTAGACATTGCCATTGCCAAGGGGAAAAAACTTTATGATAAGCGGCATGAAATCGCCAAACGAGATGAGCAACGAGACACGATGCGGGAAATGAGGCAAAAGTAATCATGCTGCCATTATTTTGGGCCGAGATTCTGACATTCATAATCGCCCTGGGCTGGCTCCGTTTCATGGACTGGGTCGCTCAGAAAGGATATGTTGATAACCGCCTGAGCCGGAAGATTATTCATGTGGGCACAGGACCCTTCTTCGTATTATGCTGGTTGTTGTATCCCGATTCCCATTATTCCCGTTATCTGGCTGCCATTATTCCGCTCCTTTTTACGATCCAGTTCGCTTTGATCGGTACCGGGGTAATTAAGGACCAGGCAACCGTGGACGCAATTTGCAGGACCGGAAACCCGCGGGAGATGCTGCTCGGTCCACTTTTTTACGGGATCGTCTTCGTGGCCCTGACCATCATTTACTGGACTGACTCACCGGTCGGAATCATTGCTCTGATGCTCATCTGTGGAGGCGATGGTCTGGCAGATATTGTCGGATCGAAGGTGAAATCATCGCCAATTCCATGGTCAAAACAGAAATCAATGGCAGGGACCCTGGCAATGTTACTGGGAGGCTGGTTTTTTTCCATGGGCATGTTGATCGTTTTCATTTCAGCCGGAGTTTTTGATCTCCAAATTGTCAATATTCTTATTCCAGTTTCCATTCTTGTCATCCTAGCGACATTCGTTGAGAGTCTGCCATTTAAAGATATCGACAACCTGACCATCCCTGCGGTAACCATGATCGCAGGTTACTTTCTCTTTTAGGTTCATCCATGATCCTCATCGACGGGAATAATCTATCAATCAAAGAATGCGAGCTGGTAGCAAGAAAAAATGAGTCTGTAGGTTTATCCACACTCGCAAAGAAACAAATTGATACATCACATACCAACCTCCTTACCCTAATGAGCTCCGGAAAGGCGGTCTATGGTATCAATACCGGTTTTGGTGTGTTCTCAGAACGATCGATTTCATCAGACGATATTCGCGCGTTAAACCGAAATCTAATCCTCAGTCACGCGGTTGGCACCGGAAAACCACTGGATCAGGAGGTTGTCAGGACAGCTATGCTTATCCGGGCGAATACGCTCTCCAAAGGTTTCTCAGGTGTCCGACCGGTATTGATCTCCACCCTGTTGGAGATGTTGAACCGGGGGGTGATCCCTGTTATCCCATCCCAGGGTTCGCTAGGTTCATCCGGAGATCTTTGCCAGCTTTCCCATATAGCACTTGTCTTATCCACAGATGAAGATGATTTATCCACCGAATCCGGTTTGGCTGAGTTTAAAGGTAAAACCCTGCCGGGAAAAATCGCCATGGAAAAAGCGGGGATCAAGAGAATTGTCCTGGATCCCAAGGAAGGACTTGCCCTCAACAATGGAGCGACTTTCTCCACTGCCATTGGAGCGTTAAGTCTGGTAGACGCGGAGAGATTACTTAACCTTTCCATCCTTTCTTTATCACTTACCCTCGAAGCGGTATTAGGTTGTTCAAACGCGTTCGATGCCAGAATCCACCAAACCCGTGGATTGGTGGGGCAGGAGAGTTATGCCAAATCCGTTCGAAAAATGATCCGAGGCAGCCATTGGGTGGATACCGCAAATCGGGTGCAGGATGCTTATTCTATAAGGTGCGCACCACAAGTATGCGGCGCAGTCGCGGATACGATAAATTTTGGGAGTGCTATCATCAGCAAGGAATTGAATGCAGCTACCGATAACCCCCTGATTTTCGATACTGAATTGGCGATCTCGGGTGGGAATTTCCACGGTGAGCCGATCGGATTGGCAATGGATTACCTGAAAATTGCTATATCAGAATTAAGCGCGATAAGTGAAAGGCGGATTTATCGGCTTCTCGATACGAACTTGAATGGTGGTTTACCCGCCATGCTCGTAGGATTGGAATCGAAAGCAGGTTTGAATTCCGGATTGATGATGCCGCACTATACCGCAGTATCCATGACCTTGGAAAACCAGGCGCTAGCGAACCCCGATTCAACCCGTTCGCTGCCGGCTTCGGCTTCCCAGGAGGATCATAACGCAAACTCCCTCACCGCCGCCAGGCATGCCCGGGAAGTCGTCGAAAACACGTTTCATGTTTTAGCCATCGAAATTCTCACAGCCTGCCATGCTATTTCGATCCGCGAGGGTATACTGGGAAATCGTCAACTTGGCGAAGGAACCAATGTATTTTTTGAAAAGATTCGGAGTCAATTGGTATTCAATCCTTCAGATCATCTTTGGTCGGAGGATATCGAAAAAGTGAAAACCATTCTTCGGGAAGATCAATTTCAAGATCAATTGAGCGAGTTTCTAAATTAAGGAATCAAGCTAAAAAATGAACTTATCGAGAAGAAGCTTCCTCCAAAATTCCGCGATGCTAGTTGGGTCATCGCTTATTCCACTGCGCATATTTCGGAATGAGGAATCCGGTAATTGGCCTATTGGTGTTCCCTTGGGAAGAAATTGCACTTCTGGAAAAATAAATCTGCGATCCAGACCGTCAGTGGATAGCGAGATTTTAAAGGAAATCTTCGAAGATACCGTTGTTCCCTGGGAAAGAGAAGTGATCGGCGATGCACCTCCGGGATTGATCAGCCGCAGATGGGTTCAAACACCCGAAGGATATCTCTACGCTCCCTCTGTGCAACCTGTGGTCAACAATCCCAATATTCCCAAGGAAACCCTACCGGATAATCCATCGGGGAGCGGGATGTGGGTGGAGGTGACCATACCATACGTGGATCTGGTCATGGATAATCCTCCAGCCAGATCACCCTGGCTGAATGCAGTTCAATTCCCTCGCTTGTATTACAGCCAGGTTACCTGGGTGGATGAGATTCGCAAAGATTCGAATGGGAAATTGTATTATCGAATCAATGAAAGATATGGAAATCCCGGCGATATCTTATGGGCAGCAGCGGATGCTTTCCGGTATATTCCCCCTGAAGAAATCACCCCGATAAATCCTCAGGCAACAGATAAGAGAGTCGTTGTAGATACAAATTACCAGACGCTTTCGTGCTTTGAAGGGAATAACGAGGTTTACTTTTGCAGGATATCTTCAGGAGCGGAGTTCAATGCCGCTGGGGAACAGGTCGAAAATTGGTCCACTCCGCCTGGACCGCATCCAATTTTCCGGAAATTAGTTTCCATTCATATGAGCGGGGATACTTCCGGCGCAGGTTGGGATACCTCAGGGATCGGTTGGTCCTGTTTCTTTGCCCAGGGTGGGGTGGCGATCCATTCCACTTTCTGGCATAACAATTTCGGTGTTCCTGTCTCGCATGGTTGTGTGAATGCGAGAGCTGAAGATGCAAAATGGGTATTCCGCTGGACTCAACCCGAAGTTCCATATGATCCAGGTGATGTGACCATCGGGATGCCCGGTGGCACCATCGTCGAAGTAAAAAGGGCATAGCTCCTAGTTTATTTTCTCTCCAATATAGGTAGATAAGTGGTAAATAATGAACCCGTTGTTGTCACGCTTTATCTGAAGGAAAACGATCCCTCTTCTGATCAGGTAAGAGGGTGGGTCGAAGAGATAAATTCCGGGCGTGAATTTAAAATAGTTGAGATTTTCCCAGATTCTGAAAGGGAGGGGGGGAAATTCCAGGAAGAAATGCCATACGTCCTGGTTGGTCCATATCAATTAAGACCTCCTTTGAATAAAGAGAATCTCGAAATCGCATTGCGCGCGTCCCTTGATAGACAAAAGCAATTATTCGAGAGCCACAACGAGGAATTTATAAAACGAAAAGAACGAGGGAAGAATTTCTCGCAATCCGACCAGGCGACATTGTGGCTGACAAAACATTATATGTTTTTGATCAACACGTTATTATTTTTTTATGTCGTAGTTCCTTTCCTCGCACCAGTCTTCATGAAAATGGGTTTAGATTCAGCGGGGAAGGCAATTTACCTGATATATAAACCACTTTGTCATCAATTCGCTTTTCGTTCCTGGTTTTTCTTCGGCGAACAACCGGTATATCCCCTTGAGATCGCCCCCGTGCCATACCCCATCAAATACGAAGATCTGATTGATCACGCCCCTTTGGACCCCCTTCAAGCACGAAATTTTAATGGGAATGAAATCTTAGGCTATAAAGTTGCGCTATGCGAACGCGATATTGCTCTATGGGGATCCTTGTTGATCACTGGGATTGCTTTTTCACTGACTGGCCGCAAATGGAAAAGGATTCCATTCTTACTTTGGTTGTTGTTGGGTGTTCTACCCATCCTTATTGATGGAGGTTCCCAGTTCTTGAATTCCATTTTCACATTTTTCCCTGCCAGAGAGAGCACCCCGCTTTTCCGTTCTATCACCGGTGCTCTTTTCGGAACCCTTACAGGGATGGTAGTTTTTCCCCTAATCGAAGAATCCATGAACGAGACGCGGCAGATACTTTATCGAAAAAAAGTGGCTGCTGAAACGACTATCGCTAAATAATAAATGCGTGCAATCCAGAAAGGTACGATTAAATATTACCAATTCGAGATCTTCCCGGATGATCAAATCGTTCAAGCGGTTTTCACGCGGCAGGGCGGGGTAAGTCCTGTTCCCTGGGATTCCTTGAACCAGGGGGGAACCACCGGGGATTCACGTGAAAGGGTGATCGAAAATCGCAGGCTGGCGTTTACCTCGCTCGGTTTGTCGGTCGAATCGATTTTCGATGTGTGGCAAGTGCATGGTTCAAGGATTGTTTCATCCGAGATACCCCGGAATCTGGAACAACCCCATGAGAAAGCCGATGGGATCATTACAAAGACAAAAGGGATTACCCTTTTTATGCGATTCGCCGATTGTGTTCCGATTCTCCTTTATGAACCTGATAAAAAGGTGATCGCAATCGTTCACGCTGGATGGCAGGGAACAGTGAACCGGATTGCCGGCAGCGCGGTGGAGAAAATGGTTCAGGTTCATGGTTGTAAGAAGGGGAAGATTCTGGCTGGGATTGGCCCTTCCATCGGTCCGGATCATTACGTTGTTAGGGATGATGTGATTTCCCGGGTAAAAGAAGCCTTTCCTCTTCTGGAGACAAGCTTATTGGAAACAAGAAATGAAATTACCACGTTGAACCTCTGGCAGGCTAATAAAGTGTGTTTGGAGGAAGCGGGGGTGGAGCAAATCGAAATTGCTGGGTTGTGCACGGCGTGTAATCTTGATGATTGGTTTTCCCACCGGGCAGAGGGAACGAAAACCGGTAGATTTGGCGTTCTTTTCGCTCTACGGTGAACAATTATGGATGCTCGCCAATTCTCTCGTAACCTTGAGATAATCAACTCCAAGATACAGAAAGCTGCCCTCCGGGGTGAACATTCTTTTGATGAAATTCGACTTATCGCAGTATCCAAGCTACAGCCTATAGAGAAAATTCAAATTGCCCTGGATTGTGGGATTGCGGATTTCGGGGAAAATTACCCAGAGGAGACGCTGCAGAAGATCACCAACTTGCCTATGGATTTGGAAACGATCCATTGGCACATGATCGGACACCTTCAATCCAGGAAGGCTCGGATCGTTGCGAAACATTTTGGCTTTATTCATTCCATTGATAGTGTCCATGTCGCTCAGGTTCTTTCGCAGGAGTTGGACAATTCAGACAGAGCTATAAATGGGTTGATCGAATTGAACTTAACCGGGGAAAGTTCCAAAACAGGTTTTCCTGCCTGGAATGCGGATCACCTGGATGAGTGCCTGGAAAATGTTGGTCAAATCTTATTGATGAAACGAATAAATCTGATTGGATTAATGACCATGCCACCGCTGGCAGAAAATCCGGAATCAAGCAGAACAGTGTTTCAGGAATTAAAGAGAATTCAGGATTTATTCTCAAGAACTTTTTCGGAATATTCCTGGAAGGAACTCTCGATGGGAACAAGCTTTGATTATGAAGTCGCCATCGAGGAGGGTTCAACAATGGTCCGCATCGGACAGGCATTGTTTGGTCCGCGTTGATTGCCACTCACCTGGCTATTGCGTTGATCGTCCATTTTGGAATAAAATAATCCCAAGGAATAAATAATCGTGAGTAGAAGTTATCATTTACATGATGGAAAATCCGGATCCGCCCTTGCCGTTCGGATCACTCCAAGGGCAAGCCGAAATGAAATTCGTGAGATCCTGGATGATGGAACCGTGAAGATACGCATCACAGCTGCCCCGGTTGAAGGTCAGGCGAATAGCGCATTAATCGATTACTTATCCGATGTGCTTGGGGTGACGAAGTCGAAACTGGAAATAGTAGCCGGTCAAACCGGGCGGGATAAGATCATCGCAGTTGAAGGAATGACATCAAAAGAGGTACAGGCGAAAGTTCTCCAACACCTCGCTTGAACGCAATAACCACTTTTTACTTGAACCCATATTGGACAGGTGAAGGCAACCGAACACCGCACATCACCATCCACCATAAATACTGAAAGACGGACTCACGCTGGGGGGTTTGCGCGGCGTAGAAGATATCATAAAAAGCTTTTAAAGAATTCTCATCTGTTACAAATCTCAAGTAATTCAGCGCGGCTAGTTTTTCTTCCTGGTTTCCGTTTGCCAACGCCTGAACCAGCATCGCCTTGGGGAACTCTCCTTCGGTCAAGGTAGTTCCTTGCCTCGCGGCAAATTGGACCAACCAGGGAGCCGAATCGGGGTTTGGGAAATGCCTGGGAATATAAACATTCTTCTGGTGGATCATCTCTAACGCCTGGGATGCAGCATTCCTTACAACCCACTGACCATCTTCAACTGCAATCTTCTCCAAGAGCGAAACGCACCATTTTTCCCGAACCTGGCTGAAACCGATAACAGCTGCTCTCCGAACAAGGAGGTTATCGAAGGTCACTGCATTTCGCAGGACATCGTGGCCTTTTTCACCACTGGCAGCCAGGCATTCGGCAGCCACCTGCTGCAAATGTTCCTCTCCTTTGATCAATGCATCAATAATGGCTTGCCAGGAGACTGAGCCCGGGATATTCGCCAGCGCAAGGCATGCCGCACACCGGACCTCCAGGGAGTGATCCCCCATCATCCGAATTAGCTCCTGGGTGACATTTCGATCCCTGGCGACGCCGGCACCCAATGCCGATATTCTTCGTACATCGGGGGAAGGGGAGGTAAAGAGCTGTTTAAAAAGCACTGAAAGAGACGTATCCCGGGATGCCACGGCAACTGCCATGAAACTCATTCTCAAACCAAGAGGAATGGTATCCTGTTTGATCAAATAAACCAACCTGCGCATCAAGTTCACCCGCCATCGGCTTTCCAGCGGTGAATCCTTGAGAAAGCGAGAGGCGATGATTAGATTTCGATGAAGGGGAAGGTCCTCATTTTCAATAATCGAGATGATTTCACCCGGCTCGGTATTTTTCCCCGCAATAAATCGCAACCGTTGAAATTCAAGGCTCCAGTATGGGAGGGATAAGGCTTGAGATTCAGAATCCAACAGACTGGCACAATACGCGATAATCAAGGGATGAGTAATCGTGAATGTGTCTCTACCATGATATGCTCCAGCTGAATTATCCACCAAAGTTCGAATGATCAGTTCCCCGGAAGATACGATCTTTTTGTTCTTTTCCTTGATCGTACTTGAGTTACTGTCGTTTTGAGCAGCTTCGCCATTCTTGGGATTCTTTGAAAGCAATTTCTCGGAAACAGATTCAGAAAGTGCTGACTTTTTCTGAGCGACCAGTTCCCTTGAGTATAGAGATAGGTTTTGTGCATTGAATGCATTTCCTGATATCGAATCCAGATAAGCATCAATTGTCTCTGCAGTCGAAAGTCCTTTTAGCCTGCCGGAAAAGAGAGCCCACAATCTCAATGTCCATTCGAAGGGGGTAAGAATGCGGTTATCCTCTTCCAGCCATTTCTTCACCAGGCGGGTTGTTTCTCATTTCGGTCCCCGCGAAGTTGAGATATATCTTGTCCATATCTCGACCCACTTTTCCTGAAACGCCTTCCGCTCCAGCTTGGACCACGAAGCTACACAAAACGCCCGGGATTCAATTCGGTGAAATCCATCGAGGTAATCTTCAGATGCCGTAGTGATAAATTGAAAATTGGGATATTTACGGATCAACCCTTCCAGGAATTTCACTGCGATCTGAAATTCATCGGGATGTAATTCGTCCAATCCATCCAGAATGAGAAGGTATTTGTCAGTTGCGATCGATTGCTTAAGATAGGCCAGGCAATTATTCTTGGATTTGAGGAAGTTTTGAGTATTTACTGCGTTTAATAGAACATCAAACGGATCCGATTCCACTTGGGGGAGAAATTCAGGTCCAACCAGTGAAGGTAAATCGGAATTCTGGTGCGAATCTCATCCACACTTGGTGACACTGAACAAATGACGGATACAAGGTTAGCTAAGGCGACGCTTTTTCCAGAACCAGCCTGTCCATATAGGACGATGTTTACGCCATTGCGAAGAGTGTCGAACGCGGAAATTTTCGGGATCGGATACTGGGAAATAAATTCCGGAAAATCAGGCAGGTAGGGTACGACCTGGCTGGTGAGCGTCTCAGGAGGGTAGGGAAGCAGCGGGTCAACTTCATAAGGCGCTGCCACTAGATTTGGCTCGATCAGGATTTCCTGAAGAGGACAATACTTCGCTGCCAGATGTTGTTTTTGCGCAAAGAAAAATAGCTCCCGACGGTATATATCTGCGATATTGTTCTGCAATTTCTGCGAGGAGAGGTTTTGATCGATAGACACCGGTTTTGGAGAGGAAGCTGACTGTGGAATGGAACCAATTCCTGATTCCTTTTCTGCTCGTTGGTTTTTGATCATCTTGCGCAATTTAGTGAAACCCCACAAAAGCAACCCGGCAAAAAGGATCCCAAGCAGGAATGAGAAATTTTCAAATTGGATTTGAGGGAATCGAAACATTTTTAACCTGCGTATAGGATCCGCGAACAGGATGGACAAAAAACGATTTGATCTGGTGACCGGGCAGCCTGCCACTCGGAGGGGGTGATTGAAACCCCACAGGCAGAACAAGTATCATCTTCAACGATGGTAACGGCGATATTCTTTTTCTTTTTTCGGATTTCCTCATATTTTACAATGTGTTGCGGTGCAATTTGCGTTACGGCTAACTTTCGCTCGGAATCAAGCCTCCCCAATTCCTTCAAAATGGCGTCTTTTTCAACCTGGAGTTTAATATTTTGCATTTCCCTGGTTGAAATTCCCTCATTAAGAGTTGCTTGGGCTCGTTCAATCTTCTTCTCGGTGAACTCAAATTCCTGCATCATCGCTGACAAATCGGATTCTTTTTCAGAGACATATTTATTTAACGAGGCGATCTCTGCCTGGAGAGCCTGCAGCTCTTTTGGGTTTTGAACTTTTCCCCCATATAGAGAACCTTCACTTTGGTTAATTTTAATTTTCTTACCCTCAACATCCTGATCCATCTGAGCGATCTTATCTAAAAGGTTGTCTCGATCGTTCTCCAAATTATTAAGGTTTTTCTCGAAGAGATCAATTTCGGATCGATCTTCGATGACATGATGGATTACATCAACCCGTTGCAACAATTGATCTCTCTTCGTATCAATTCTTTGCAATTGATATAGATTAAAACTCTGACTCATAAAAAAGATTATAGGATTGAAATATCGAATACGCAAGCAGGGGAGGGGTTTCTGGTTCGTTGCGGTTCGTAAAAAGTACTGTATACTGATTTCCATCAATTGACCTATGTCTGACCGCCGAATCATAATCGTCCTTGGTATCTTTTTCCTGTTGATCACCCTGCCTTTCTTCACTGCATACATTATGGCAGGGGGTGATCATGTTTTTAGCGGATTCCTGGTCAATCCCCTGGATGGCAATTCGTATTTGGCAAAAATGATGGAGGGATACGAGGGCAAATGGGTTTTCACCTTGCCATTCTCACAATCCCCGGGTTCGGGGACATACCTTTTTCTTTTTTACCTGTTTCTCGGCCACGTTGCCAGGGCTACCGGCCTCCCGTTGGTTCTCACATTTCACCTGGGCCGGATTCTGGCTGTCATATTCCTCATCTTTGTTTTATATCGATTTCTGCGGGAATATTTCGAGGGTGAAAAGGAAAAAACCAGCCTCACCTTAATGATCGTCCTGCTGGGTTCCGGGTTAGGTTGGTTGTTGCTTCCCTTTGGGATTAAAACCTCCGATCTGTGGGTGGCGGAGGCATTCCCGTTCCTATCCTCTTTCCAAAATCTGCATTTTCCCCTTGGACTGGGGATGATGCTCCTCGTTTTGTTAAATTTTTTACAGAAATCGAAATCGATTTTCAGTTTTCCTTCTTTTCTTCTCCGGTTTGGTGCTTGCGATCGTTCTACCATTTGGGGCAGTAGTGATTGGTTGCGTGATCTTTTTTGAGCAAATTTGGGCATTTTTCCGAAAAGACGCAATTTATCCTGCGAAGATCATATCGTTGGCATTAGGTACACTGCCCGTAGTTTTGTATCAATTTCAAATAATCAATTCAAACCCTGAGCTTGCGGTTTGGAATAGCCAGAACCTGACTCCTTCTCCCCCAATTTGGGATTTTTTCATTGCATTCTGCCCCGCGTTGGTATTGGCAGGATTGTCAATTTTCCGGAAATCCTGGCCATCCAAACCCGATCTTTTCCATGCCCTTACCACCTGGCTAATAATTGGTGCGGTGATTATTTACCTGCCGATCGGTATTCAACGCAGATTCATGGTCGGATATTTCCTCCCTGTTTCGATTCTGGCATGCACATTCATTCTATCCTTTTCCAACCATAAAACCCGTGTGTTCGGATTCACCGTATTGCTTGCCTCCACTTCGCTGACCCTGATATTAATCGTGATGGCAGTATTCACTTCCATCACGACAAAAAATCCCTTGATCTTCCTTTCCCGCCCTGAATTCGATGCGATGCGTTGGCTGGATCAGAATTCGCAGCCAGGTGGGTTGACCCTGGCAGATTCAAGGATGGGTATGTTTCTTCCCGCCTATTCCAGAACGAGGGTGATATATGGTCATCCATTTGAAACAATCAATGCGATAGATAATAAAAAATCGGTGGATAATTTCTTCAATTGCTCCTTGGAACCAACCCAGGTATTGGAGTTTCTCGCGGGCAATCAGGTAGACTATATTTATTCTTCCAATTTGGACCTTCAGAAATGTTATCCATCTTTGAAACAGAATGCTTCAAGGGTATTTCGATCGGGCGAAACCTCCAATTTTGTTGAGATTTACGAACTGAAATGAAAAAATGGGCGTGGCTGGTTCTATTGATCCCGATTGGGTTGTATCTTCCGAACCTGAACCGATTCACATTCCCGGTACTCTCCAATTATTCTGATTTGTTGATCACCCATTGGCCGAACGCGAACTTCATTCACCAGGAAATCCTCCTTCATCACTCATTGCCACTTTGGAATGATTCCATCCTCGCCGGATACCCGTTCTTCGCCAATCCTCTTTCAGGGCTCTGGTACCTTCCCGGTTGGTTTGCCAACCTGTTTCCAACAGCGAGCGCATTCAACCTGTTGTTTCTAGCTCATATATTCGCCGGCAGTCTTGGGATCTACCTGATCTTAAAAGATGAAAAACTTCCTATTGAGCTCGCGTTATTAGGTGCCATCGCTTTCGAGATGATGCCGAAATTATGGGCGCATTTTGGACAGGGTCATGTCAGCCTGGTTTACGCTGTCTGTTTGACCCCCTGGCTGCTTCTACTCACCCGCAGGGCATTCCTCTCCAAACCAGGCAACATCTACCGTTTTTTACCTGCTTTTTTAATTGCTGGGATCGCCATTGCCGATCCCCGTTGGATTCCTTATGCCATGTTGATCTGGATAATGGATTACGGGAATTATTTTCGTAAGATTCCTACACCTCCTGCGAGAAAATCCCGTCATTGGTTATTATTCTTCCTTAGCAATATTGGTTTGGGTATCCTCATGGCTTCGATCCTGATCCTGCCGATGGCACAATATACCCAACTCTCCACACGGAGTCTGATGACGCTGCAGGATACCCTGGCATTCTCGCTGCCAATTTTGAAAATTCCACTGATTCTTTACCCATCGCCCGGGATCACCGCCGAGTGGGTATTCTATCTAGGGGGGTTGGGATTTATATGTGTATTGTTAGCCGTACTAAATCGGAAGATCCGATCAGCTTCAATGATCTGGTTGATAATATTTTTCCTGGGTATTGTCATCGCCATTTCCGGGTCCATCCCTGTGCTATCACAACTCTGGAGATTGCCCGGTCTGAGCTTGATAAGGGTCCCTTCAAGAGCTTTGTTTCTAAGCGGATTTGCAGCTTGTTTTCTGATTTCCCACGTAATACAAGAGATTTTTCAACGAACAGTGAACAAGAAAACCACCAACCTGGCATTGGCAGCATGTATTGCAATCGGCGGATTGATTCCCTTGTTTACAGTAATGACTGGCACAACTTTGAATTTGGTTGGAGTGATCCAGGGTTCCATATCCCTATTGATTTTCGCTTTGATTTTGTTCTTCATTCTCAATCGGGATTTCCAAACAACCTGGGTCTGGTTGATTGTGGGATTTCTGCTATTGGATTTTTCCCTATTGAATTTTCAATCCTTTAAATTCGTGGATCAAGTCGTAGCATTTACTCAGGGAAAGTCATATCTAAAATTCATACAATCCAATCCAATTGATACAACGAGGATATTCACACCCTCCAACAGCTTGCCGCAACAGACGGCAAGCCTGGCGGGGATTGAGATGGTGAACGGGATCGATCCGCTTCAATTGAAATCCCTAAACCATTTCCTGCCTTTTTGGACTTCTTCCGGGAAAATATTGGATGGATACAGCGTCACCTTCCCGCCATTCCTTACAGGGAATCCAGATTCAGATAACTCGGAAATGGTTCTGGATACAGACAAACTAGGTTTTCTTAATGTAAAATATGTCCTTTCAAAATTTCCCATCGAGAATTCCAAGTTGTTACCTGTGGAACAAACCGGGGAAGGGTATATTTACGAAAACCTTGATTTTCGCCCGCGAGCATGGATTCAGAGTGCTTCCGATCCGATTGGAAAGAACATCCAGGAAACCCCTTATATACAAAAATCTGCGAATGAGATCAAATTGATCACCAATCAACCCGGTATGCTGGTGCTATCGGAGGTGTTTTACACCGGTTGGAAAGCCTCGATCGATGGCGACCCCATCCCTATACAACAACAGGAAGGATTATTACGAAGTGTCATTGTGCCTGAAGGAAATCATCAGGTGATTTTCACGTTCCAGCCTGACATTTTCTGGATCAGTTTGATAATCACACTATTTACATGCTTGGGATTAATTCTTATGGTAATTATTGAATTCCGGGAATCTCATGATCGCCCGTAAGGAGAGCCGCTGGTTGGTCGTATTCATTCTGGTCGTGATTCTACTCACGACTCTTCCATATTTTATTGGTTATCTGCGTCAAACCCCGGATTGGCGCTTTTCGGGTCTGTTCTTCAGTATCACCGATAGCAATTCCTACCTGGCGAAAATGCTTAGGGGAGCATCAGGGGATTGGTTGTTCCGGACTCCCTACACAACGTATCCTCAACGTGGAGTGCTCGCTTTTCTACCATATTTGTTGTTAGGGAAACTGAGCGCTGCACCAGGACAATACGATCAATTGATCGTCCTATTTCAGTTATTCCGCATTACAGGGATCGCATTCTTGATCTGGTCGATCTACCGTTTCATATCAAGATTTGTAGTTTCTATTTTTCTGAGGCGATTTGGCATTTTCCTGGCTGTGTGGGGTGGGGGACTGGGTTGGTTGGTTGTCATCGGTCTCAATTCTATATGGCAGAATCGTCTTCCAGTAGAGTTTTACTCTCCCGAGTCTTTTGGTTTTTTATCATTCCTGGGAATACCGCATATACTATTTTCCCGCGCTCTATTATTTCTAGGGCTTGAGGGTTTTCTCTTCTCAGGTCCGTGTCGTGGTAATTACAAACAATCAACAATTTTTCTGATTCCCTGGTTCATGATAGGTTTCTTCCAACCAATTTCTCTGCTGACCGTGTGGGCTATTCTTGCATGGTTCCTATTATTTTTGTTTCTTTTCCGCAGAAGACTTCGATTTGAAGACCCGGGAATTCTGCACCGTTATTTTGTCAATGCAGCCTGGATCGCGGTGGTGACAATTCCCTTCCTGGTTTATAACTATATCGCTTTCAGGGTAGATCCGATACTGGTTTCCTGGTTGAGTCAAAATATTCTTACCTCGCCACCAATCCAGGATTATTTTTTCGCCTTTGTGCTCATCCTGCCGTTTGCAGTATTTGGACTGTTCGTTCTTTGGCGGAAAAAAATTGAGCATTTCCTTTTTTTTGGGATCTCGATTGTTTTATTCCCATTCTTGGCGTATTTTCCGATTCCAATTCAGCGCAGGTTACCAGAGGGAATTTGGATAATGCTGATCGTTACCGCCCTCATCGGTATTTCGACGATGGGAAGGAAATGGAAGAATTTTTCAGTTATATCTTTGACCCTTGGGTCTCTCACAAGTTTAATGATTCTCATTGGAGCGATACAGAGTGTGGTAACTCCAATGCCTCCAAGATTCATCTCCAATAAGGAACTCGAAGCTATACGAATCCTTCAATCACCAGAATTCAACGACGCCCATGTTCTTGCGTCATTTGATGAATCCAACCGGCTAGCTGCCTGGGTTCCCGTTTTTCTCCTCACCGGGCTTGGACCCGAGAGCACAAATTTGAGTGTAATTTCCCCCAAGATCGACCGATTTTTTCAAAATCGAATGTCCGACAGTGAGGAGATAGAATTCCTGGATGAATTTGGGATCGATCTGGTTTTCTATGGTCCCGAGGAGCGTAAACTGGGCACCTGGGATGGTAGTTCGAGGGCAAACCTGATTCAAATACTTAATAATGCTGATTATGAAATCTATTCTGTGAACAGAGAGTGACGATTCGAGGATGAAAAGTTCTGCTTTCAACCGGTTAATTATCCTCTTCGTGATAATTAGCCCATTCTTTTTTTTCATTTTCCCAACTTTGGGAGGTAAAACCTTATTCTGGGGAGTTTCCTCCCTCCAATTCATTCCCTGGCGTAGCTTCGCCATGGTTTCGATGTTCCAAGGTCAAATTCCTTTCCTGAACCCCTACAACGGGTTGGGATCACCCCTACTTGCCAATTACCAATTGGGTTTCTTCTATCCACTCAATTGGATCCAGGTCCCTTTTTTTCTTATCGGCGGGATTCAAGGTATTGCCTCTAGTTACAACTTACTTGTTCCGCTGCATCTCGCACTTGCTGCTGCAGGGATGATCCTTTTCTTGAGATCTATCAAATGCAGCAATTCCGCGAGTGCTATTGGCGCTTTGGCTTTTTCCATGTGCAGTTACCTTATCGCCCGAATATCATTTTTTAGTATCATTTGGACGCTCACCTGGCTGCCCTGGATGTTTTTTACCATTACGCAAGTCATTTCCATTGTTACTGAGGGTTCTTTTAGTTTAAGAAAAACCTGGTGGAAGTTTTTATCTTTCATCGCCGTTTTCACGCTCCTCCTCCTGGCAGGGCATGCCCAGACAGCCTGGTATGCGATTTTGATAACTGCTGGTTGGAGCTTATTGTACGGATTTCACCTGAAAAAATGGAAGGGTATGCTTGTATCCTTGGGTTTTTTCCTCATCGGAGGATCCGTTGCCGCACTGGTCTCGGCTGCCCAGCTTTTTCCCACGTGGGAATATTTGCAGCAATCACATCGGGCTTCTTCAATAGCCTACGACTATGCCATGACCTATTCATTTTGGCCTTGGAGATTGATCACCTTTATCCTGCCGAATTTTTTTGGAAATCCAGGAAACGGATCTTTTTGGGGTTACGGGAATTACTGGGAAGATGCTTGTTACTTGGGATTGATCCCATTCTTCCTTGCAATTTATGCCGGTTTTAACCACAAACGGATTTCAATAGAAAAATCCCCACAACATCTGGCTATTCTCTATTTTGGTTTGGTGGCGATTCTCTCGGTTACGCTTGCGTTGGGGAAGAACACCCCTTTGTTTGGTTTTTTATATCAGAATATTCCATCCTTCAATATGTTCCAGGCTCCTTCACGCTGGATCATTCTTACCTGTTTTTCCCTGGCGATTTTATCGGCTATCGGGTTCGATCTCTTCTACAAAGCAGGCAATTGGCAGCGGAAGAGGATCATTTTATTTATGGTTTTATTTACAGCGGTGATCATAGCGGGCGGTGTAACCATGATCATCCTTCCGGATATCCCGAAAACCATGTCCATTTCCCTGATAAGGGCAGGTGTTATTGGATTCTGCTCAATGCTATTGTTGATCCTGATTCCCAATGGATCAAAAGATGGAAAATTGCTGTGGGTGGTATCTGGGATGATTTTTATCACCGCTATTGATCTCTGGACAAATGGTTATTTGCTAAATCCATTCACCAGTACGGCTATCTATAAGAATCAAGGAATAGGAAAAATCACAGCACTAACGGAACCGAGAGCATACGTCAATCCCGGGGGATGAATACGATTTGAAATTCAGTAGATTCTTCAGAACGCACGATTTCCGTCCAATTGAGAACTGGGATAATCTGCGATCTGTTAACCTTCCCAATATTAATATTTTGGCGGAAATCCCATACGTGAACAATTTTGATCCACTCGTCCCTGCCTCCTATCAGGCCTTGATGCAGCAGCTTGAAAGAGCCAACAATGCTACACTTGTCCGATGGCTTCGGCATCTAAATGTAGGTATGATCGAACGAATGGATATCGAATCGACACTTGGAATAAAATACCAGTCTGTTGCGGATAGCCGTTTTATACACGCATACCGATGCGTTGGAAAGAACCCGAGCGGTGGATTAGAACAGCTTTCTCTGAATGATGTGGGAAATATTGATCCTGACCATCCAGTTTTTACCATGGCAGCCGAAAACCAAATTATCGCCGATGGATGCGAGCCTGATCAGGATTGGAAATTGGTATCTCTTTCGAGTTTCTTTTTCTTCAATAAATGTGGATTTCACAAGCGAAAACCAATCCTGGATCGAAATCGCGATGATCTGGTACCCTGGCTGGAATGCCTACCTTGATGGCTCACGTATCGAAGTGAGTAAGGTCAATGGAATCCTGATAGGTGCCGAAGTTTTGCCAGGGAACCACCAACTATTATTGAAATTTGAGCCAGCATCTTCTTGGGTTGGTTTTGCTATTTCATTCAGTACAATGATTATTCTCGTCTTTTTACAGTGGTTGTGTACACGAGGCGATCAAAGCGAGACATTCAATGAGTAAACAAATCAAAGAGTTTAATATTCCTGAATTTTCCGGAAAGATCATCGATAACCTTGAGAAAGTCATTATCGGAAAAAGGGAAAAACTGGAACTTGCCCTGATCACCCTCCTTTGTGATGGACATCTCCTCATCGAGGATATCCCCGGTGTCGGAAAAACCATGCTTGCCCGCAGCCTGGCAATAACACTCGGAATGAATTTCAGCCGCATTCAATTCACGCCGGATATGCTCCCCGGGGATATCACCGGAGTCTCTATCTTCAACCAGCAGACCCGAAATTTTGAGTTTCGTCCTGGACCGATCATCTCGAATATAGTACTCGCCGATGAGATCAATCGAGCCTCTCCTAAAACCCAATCAGCCCTTCTGGAGGCGATGGAAGAAAAACAAGTCTCCGTAGATGGTGTGACCCATCCTTTGGCCAAGCCTTTCATGGTCATGGCTACCCAAAATCCAATTGAATATGAAGGTACCTATCCGTTGCCAGAAGCGCAGATGGATCGCTTCTTTATGAAAATCGATCTTGGTTACCCGCTATTATTGGAGGAGATGACGATCATCTCCAACCAGCAATACCACCATCCAATTGAATCCCTCGAATCAGTTTCCACTTTGAAGGAGATCATATCAGCCTGCGAAAAAGTAAAAACGGTGCATGTATCCAAATTCGTTGAAAAATACATCGTATTATTGGTGCGCGCCACCCGTCATCACGAATCTGTATACTTGGGTGCCAGCCCAAGGGGAAGCATCAATCTATATAAAGCCGGGCAAGCGTGGGCAGCGATCCAAGGAAGGGATTTTGTGCTTCCAGATGACATCAAGAGAATCGCTCTTCCGGTGTTATCCCACAGGTTGGTCGTCAAACCCTCCGCCCGTATCCATAATCTGAGTACAGAAAATATTGTTAAGGAAATCATTAACTCGGTTGATATTCCCACCCAAACAGATTGAATCGTTGCATGAAAGTTCAACGCAATTTATGGTATGCGCTTGCATTCTCGCTAGGCCTAATTATCCTGGATGTATTTTTTCACCAAATCATTCTTCAAAGACTCGCGGTTCTGATTGGCATTACGATGGTGTTCGGCTTCGCATGGTCAGTATTTTCCCTTCGGGGAATTCAGTTTACAAGAAGTAGTAAATTTTCGCGATATGAATGTGGAGAAATATTTGAAGAGAATTACGAATTGATAAATAAATCCATCCTGCCAAAACTCTGGATCCGGGTGGAAGATCTTAGCAGGCTGCCCTCCAAACCCGCTTCCAGATCGATTACCCAGATTCGACCTCACACATCTCTTTATTTCCAATCTCTTATGGTTCTTTCCCGGCGTGGAGAATTCCCTTTAGGTCCCACTCTACTTTTTTCAGGTGATCCATTCGGTTTTTTCACCCAGACTAAGGTATTTAACGCAATTAACACCATTCTCGTTTTGCCACTGATCTTCGCGATGGAAAAGGATTGGAGTCCGAAGGGTGATCTTTCCGGGGGTAGGGCACATCGGGAACTAAAATCCCAATCGTCTCTTAATGCCACCACGGTAAGAGATTATCAACCAGGGGATGCACTGAATAAAATTCATTGGAAGACAAGCATTCGTACTCAAAAATTGATGGTTAAAGAATTTGAACAAGACCCGCTTTCCAATATCTGGATAATTATTGATGGGAATGGGTCAGAGTATTGCTCGATTGAATCTGAATCCAAGTCTGATCTTTTATTACCACGCGACGCGCTCCACTATCAGTCTAAGCCAAATTTACCAAAGGATGATTTTGAATACGCTGTTAGTGTCTCCGCCACATACGTAGATTATTTCACCAGAGTGGGAAGAGGAGTCGGGCTTCTCTTTTCTGGGGAAGAATTGGTCTCGATCGTTCCAGAAAAGGGAACCAGACAGCGAACTATTCTGCTGGAAGCTCTTTCCTATATTCGACCCAATAAGCAGGAACAACTTTCCGGTGTTCTCCAATCTCATTCTGCAAGAATTACCAAAGGGAATTCATTGATCGTGATCACTCCTGCGACCGGGGAGGATCTCGTAAGCGCTTTGAATTACCAAGCCCGAAAAGGGATAAGCATTTTACTGGTAGTTATCGATCCGCATTCGTTCGGTCGCAATTCAGAGACTGGACCCATTTTCTCTTCTATACACGATACTGGGATTGCCACTCTACTGGTTCAGTACGGGGATGACTTAGGGAAAGTGTTGGCAGAAGCGTTAGGGTAAAAAATACCGGTACCAATTAATGGCTGGTTGATATTCCCTTTAACAAATCACAAGCGTGCGGGAGCAGGGCTACAATCACTTTCAAATTTTCCACAGCCCCTTTAGGACTGCCTGGAAGGTTGATGATCAATTTTTGGTTTAGTATTCCAGCCGTTCCTCTTGAAAGAACCGATTTCGGGTTTTGTTTATAACTCTCGAGCAACATGAGGTAGGCGAGCGGGGCGGCTTCTTTTTCGATTATTTCCTTTGTGGCTTCGGGTGTCACATCCCGAATGGTGAAACCGGTTCCACCTGTAGTCAGAATAATATCCACCTCTTGAGTAAAGGCAAAGGACCGCATTTGGTCCTGGATTGCTGCTTTCTCGTCGGGCACAACCGTTCTTTTTTCCACAATCCATCCGTTTTCTTCGACTAATTCCGCCAATTTAGGTCCGGAAAAATCTTCCCGTTTTCCATTAAAAACTCCGTCTGATACAGTGATAATACCGAACCTGATCATTTTTCCTCCGATCCGATAACTGATTTTAACCAATTGATCAATTCCGAGGGTACAAAGGGTTTCATCAGGAACTCATCCGCTCCGGCCATAAGACACTCCCGCCGCATTTCAAGTCCAGAGGTCATTAGTACCTTTGTCGGCCCCAAAATATCAAGAGATCGGATCTCTTCCAAGAATTCAATTCCGTCAATCTCACCTAGATGGACGTCCATGAATATGGCTGCGGGTTTTTCTTTGACGATCATCTCAATTATCAAGGGTTTTTGAAAATCTGAAGGAAAAAGAGAATGATAACCATCCAGACTAAGGACCCGGCTCAATAAGGGTAACATGGTACGGTCATCTTCTAGTAACAGAACCTTGTTATTCTTCACTATTCCCCCGGAAATTCTTCATGAAACCGATCCTTAAAGATATCAAATTTATTATATTTACTCGATGATTATTACTAATATTTGAGAAATATTTTACGAATAGCGCCCCTGGTGAGACTTGAACTCACAACCATCGGATTAGAAGTCCGGTGCTCTGTCCAATTGAGCTACAGGGGCAATTATGATCGATTTTACCATCCACTGTCCCGAAAAGAAGATTACGGAAGGAAAGTGCGAATTCCATAGATGCTAAAGAGAAAGGAATCTGTGTAAACAATTATTTTTCAGGTAATATTATCAACAAAGGATTCGAATCGAAAGGAGTCGGTTATGACCTCGGTGGATTGCGAGAGATTAAAACAAATACGGGATGATGCATATACTCAGCTCGTTTTGGTGCAGATCGAAGCCAAGGATCAATCAACCAGAAAGGGATTCCTTGGCATTTTCAAATCATCGGAAAAAAAAGCGGAAACTGGATGCAAAACCTCTCACACAAGAGGAAATGGATATTCAGGCGAGGTTAGAGACCGCAAAGAAGAAATACGAAGATGCCAAAGCGAATTTCGAAAAGAATTGTAAAGGGTAAATAGTTACTCTATGCTTGAAATGGGCGGATTCCTTTATAAACCTGGAATCCACCGAAAGTAAGCAGAATTTTACTTGCCGGCTGCTGGATCATTTCTGATAATTCGTTCGGGGAGAGGGGTTTATTTTCATTTGCCAGGAAAGTTCGAAAAACCGCATCCACCAGTGCTGTGTTGGTCGAAACAAAACCGGGTTCTTTAGCACAATGAGCGATCAAGGTGTGCTGAATACCATCCAGGGAATGGACTTCACCGGTTTCCTTGTCCACCCAATCGATTAACTTCTCAGTATCAGCATCCTCAAAGACTTCCTTGTGTTCCGGACAAAGGTAACTGACCAGGAATATCCGCCAATCATTATCATTCGCCTTCCACCAATCAAAATCGATATGAAATGGGGAATCGGCAGTCGGTTTTATAATACTGAACTTTTTAATTTCAGTCATTGGATGCATCCCCCGCAGAATCAGCATATCTGAAATAAAGGTTGCCAAGAGAATGGTACTTCTTTCCAGTCATCAAACCCTGAAGTATCAATCCAGGAGAACATCTTCGCAACAAATTCATACAAGCGTACAACTCCTGGGCATGGATATGACCCTGAGGATTCAGTTTTGCGAGTTCTTGAACCATCATATCCAAAGCACTTTCCGGATTTCCTCTCTGTTTTCCGGATTTCCACATCGAATCGAGTGCATCCACATCCGGAATCGCGATAGCCATGCGCTCATCGAATGTAGCAGTCACGATCTGTTTTAGCATCGCAAAGACGATTCCACCATCCGCACCGATCAAAGCAGTGCGAACCCACTCTTTATTTTGCCTGCGTTTCTCAATATGAATTTGGATTTCGCCTGGCTTTATTCCGCGGGTCAATTTTACGATACTACCCGGAATCAGGCCATGCCGTTCGTACCAATCCCGAAGACCAAATACATATTTCGAAGGTCGCACCACCCAACCTGGAAATTTCTCTTCCGATTCAGGATCCAGAAAGGTAAATTGTATCCGTGGAGCTTCATCCGCCGTCGGGAAAAATGTTGATACCGTCCTGGATAACGGCAGCGTTCCTGCACGCCAATGTGGAAAGATCAGACTGATTTCGATCTCTTCAGGTGGGGTAGGTTGACTCAGGGTGGAATCTGAAAGTTCATCCTCCACAAGGTTTTCCAGCTCCTGCAAGTCGGGTTGGAATGCAATCCGGGTCGAAATCCTGTCGTCCGGGATTCAAGTACGGTGAGAGGTTCTGTACCCATTCCGGTTCAAGCCGCCGTAAAAACCAAAGTGTTTCGCCAGTGGGTCCGACCTCGTCAAACCGGTTATCCTCCTGGAGGGCGTAATCCATGGAAAATTCAACCAACCGTTTGTTGACGTTAGGGGGAATTTCCACCTGTTCGATCAGCTTTTCCGTGGGAAGCGGACCACCCTCGACCTCCTCCAGGATCGCCTCTGATAAATTCAAATGCCCCTGGTTGATATCGATCAATAGAGATTTGGGGAAATAACATCCCGCGATCCTGACTAAATCAGGGTCGGTTTCCAAAGCTTCGGTTAATTTTTCACGAATTAACCCACCAAATTGGTCGAGGATAATGTCTTTGGTTCATTTGCATCGTCATCTTCCTGCGCTTCGACCGGGTCATTCAATTTATGTAATTCAAGCTGGCTGGCAAATTGACGAACTATATTATTTCCAAAATCCACTTCAATCACCGAAAAATCACCGATCTGGGGGTTGTAACCAGGACGCGAAGAAATGACTTTACCTTTGCTCCACTCCAACGCCGGAAAACTTAGCACCTGACCTGGAGTAAAGGTGTCTTTGGGTCGATAGAAGGTTGCTTCCTTACCCTGTTTCCGCTTGAATGCTTCTTTTTCTTTTCGAATTCGGTCAAGGAGCAGAGGTTCTAACAATTGATCGATTGTCTGAGGTTCTTCGAGTTCCATCAAATCGATTGTAAAGAAATTCCAGATCGTCCTGGGTTATTTGAAACTCGTTCCAATAGGTTGGGGGGAAGATTTGATGCAATTCACTCATCTATCGTCCGATACTAAAAATTATACCTTATCCACCATTGATCTATGGATAAGTGTTATTTAACCACTCGAGAGGCTGGACCTGAACTCCGTTAACCCACACTTCCCAATGAAGGTGAGGTCCGGTGACCCTGCCGGTTGCCCCAATGGTTCCAATATCCTGACCTGCGATGACCATCTCCCCTAAATTCACCTTAATTTCGGCCTGGTGGAAATAGGCTGTAAAAATTCCCCAGCCATGATCGATGATCGTGGTATTTCCACGAACTGTGAGGGGTCCGGAAAAGACGACTTTTCCAGGGGCGGGTGCAAAAATAGCCAGAGAAGGTTCCACGCATACCCCATAATCCACACCCTGATGGAAATAGGTGTAATCACTTCCGTTATAGGATCGCCGATTCCCATATCTGGATTTGATGCAATCCGGATTTGCTGAAGGTGGTTTCCAAAGACCATCCCAAAATTTTTCAGAAGTAATATTACCAGTGATCGCCTTAATCTGGTCTTCCTCGGGTTTGGTGATTGCTGGATCGATGGTCTCATTATCCACAGCCAGCGGCGGATCCTGGCCAAATCCACCGGATTTGAGTAGGAGACTTTGTTGAAACGACGTTTTATTCCCCGATGAATCCGTAAAAGATAAGCTCAATGGGATCAATCCCATCTGAGCCATGGCATGAATACCCTGCAGGGCAACATATTTCGTTTCGGAAAGGCTCTCAAAATTCAGAGTATTCGTTCCAAGCGAACCGGTGAAATCAAGCGGTTCGTTTGTTTCAATAATCACTTCCACCGTATCCCCTTGAGAAATTGGAAGAGGGGTGATATTGACAGATTTTATCTTTGGGGAGATCGGGCTGAAAACTGTATCTCCAGCTGGTACTTGAGAAATATACAATTTCCCCAGGATTGTGGATCCACGTATTCGACTCGCCGTTTTGTATCGCCAGGGTCCACGGGTTTTCATTTTGCTCTATGGCCATATCCATAAAGGACACACCAGCAGACATTGACCGCGCACTATTCAGCTTTACCTGGTTGTCCTGCTGTAACAGAATGAGTGAAGAACCCGCATACACTTCGGAAGGGGAGGTAATACGATTCAGTTTATTCAGCAATTCCGGGGAAACCTGATATCTTTTTGCCAGGCTGAGGATGGTTTCTCCGAAAGGGACTACCTCGGTATCGAGCACACCGGAAATTTCCGACAAACTCGGAATCACCAGCTCAGTACCGGTGGAAATTAGGTTGGGATCGATTAAGTTGTTGGATTCAAGCAGATCATTGATCCCAATTCCGAAACGTTCAGCTATGGAGTTCAACGTATCTCCGGGCTGAACGATGTAAACCGGTCCCTCAGTCTGTGCCTGAACCTTCGGTTAGGAAGGAATATCAGCGACAGTCAAGATAATGACAAAAAAGAATCTAATACTTCATACTAAACTCTACCTGGTCACCCGGTTTGAATTCCTCCAACCGGGAAAGATGAATTTCCAGGGTGTACCTGGCAGGTGACTTTGGAGGCATAATACGGATGCCATTTAACAGCCAGGCTTCGATCCACTACCTGTTTCTTTCCATTCAGCCAGATTATTCCCAGGTCGAATTTCATAAAAAACATATGAATGCTGTGGATAACACACTTTCAGTTTTATCGACAAGCAAAATACCCATCTTCGGGGGAAAGGTTTTTTCTGAACATTAATCCTCGAAATTTTTCGAAAAAAGCTGGAATACACATCTAATTTTAGAGGGGATTTCAAATCCCGGGTTTTGTTGAATATATCAAGGCGATTCACGGTGCAAGGATTCCTTGAAATTGGATAACGCATAAGTTTACCACATGATAAAATCCTACCCATGAAGATCATTACCTGGAACGTGAATGGAATGCGGGCAGTCCTGCGAAAAAATGCATTTTCCCAGCTGCTGGACTGGCAACCGGATGTGATCTGTTTGCAGGAGGTCAAATCCAGACCTGATCAAATTCCTGAAAATGAACGGGAAATCCCCGGTTATTTCGCATATTGGAATCCAGCAGAAAGACCAGGATACAGCGGAGTGCTGACGTATTCCAGGATCACCCCAGAAAGAGATCAAGCTGGGTCTGGATCACGATGATTTCGACCGTGAAGGTAGAGTGATCCGCTCGGATTTCAATGATATTTCGGTTTTCAACATTTACTTCCCCAATGGGCAGCGAGGCCAGGACCGTGTGGATTTCAAGCTGGTTTTTTACGATCATGTGCTTTTAACAAGCCTTGGACACTGATCAAGAAAGGCCAGCATGTAGTTATTGGGGGAGATTTCAATACTGCTCACCGCGATATCGATCTGGCCAATCCGCGTGAAAATGAAAAGACCTCCGGTTTTCTCCCTGAGGAACGGGTGAAGATCGACGAGTATATTGAAGCTGGTTTTGTGGATATTTTTCGCGCAATGCGACCGAATGATAATCGTTATACCTGGTGGACCTACCGGTTTGGCGCGAGGGCACGTAATATAGGCTGGCGGATCGATTATTTTATGATCAGCCAGACACTGGAATCCAGAATCAAGGAAGTGGATATTCTGGAGCAAGTGAACGGATCGGATCACTGCCCGGTGCTGCTTGAAATCAAGGATTAATTTGGGAGAATTATTATGGCTAAATTAAGAGTTATGATCGTGGATGACCACGAAGTTGTAAGAATCGGGTTGAAATCCCTTCTTTCACATTATGAAAGATTCGAGGTTGTAGGTGAAGCAGGAAACGCGAAAGAAGCACTTGATCAGGCTTTGCGTCTCCACCCTGATATTGTTCTGATGGATATCCGTCTGCCTGGAACCTCGGGGATCGAAGCCTGTGAGCAGATCATTACAGCAGATAACAATATCAAGGTGATCATGCTCACCTCTTATGCCGAGGATGAGATGTTATTCTCCGCCATCCGGGCTGGAGCATCGGGCTATGTATTGAAGCAGATCGGTTCTGAGGACCTGGTCAAAGCGATCGAATCGGTGGGAAAGGGGGAAGCTCTATTGGACCCAGCCGTAACGCAGCGGGTCTTCCAGGAGGTGCGCACGGGCGGTAAAAGAGGAAGAAGCCTCCGCCTTTGCCAGCTTGAGTCAGCAGGAACGGCATGTGCTGTTACTTGGTATCCGAAGGGAAAACCAACCGGGAGATCGCCAAGATCCTTTTCCTTGGAGAGGGCACAGTTCGAAATTACGTCAGCAGTATCCTCTCTAAACTTGGTGTAAGCAACCGCGCTGAAGCTGCTGCGTACGCAGTTCAACACAACCTACGGGAATACACGTAAACAGGGATTATCAGATCGAATTCCAAAGTTCTTTAAGGTAAAGTGCATCCTCTTCGAGAATCGGGCTTTCACACATGATTCGCCCGTCGCAATTGAATTTCTTCAACGCCCGAAATAATGCCGGGATATCCAACCCTGATTCTCTCGCGGCAAGATGGTTCTTTTCTCCCTTCGGGCCGTACTCGATCCCGGATAAATGAATATGGAGATGTTTCAACGATTCAGACCCAAGGGCTTCCTGATAATCCTTTAATAACTGTTCCCATGATGTTTGATCATTGAGAGTTCCGTCTCCTGAGCGCGCATACAGGTGAGCAAAATCGATGCAGGGAAGAACTCCCTGAATCACTTTGCTCATCTCGAAAGTATCTGATCATGGCGCCAAGCATAGCCTGTTTGCCCATGGTTTCAGGTCGCAGATTGATGCTGATTCCATTTTGAACCAACTCGGAGGCAAGATCCTGGAGACGCTGGAATGGCTACCTTAAGCACTTCCTCCGGTGGGAGGGAAAAATACGATCCGGGATGAAAGATAATATCGGTTGCGCCCGCAAGGTTACCATAATATGCAGCATCCCATAAACGTTTTCTGCTTTTCGGCCATTCGATTTCGTCCGCATTTAGATTAATGAAATAGGGTGCATGAACACTTATCGCTACCTTTAACTCCTCCGCGGTTCGTTTGATCGCTGCGCATGTTTCTTCAGAAACACGCACGGATTGAACCCACCCCAATTCCAAGGCATCCAAACCCAATTCTGCAATGCGTCCGACCGCACCGACGCTACCTCCTGGTTTTAAAGGGGTACTTTTGGGTGAACCAACTGTTCCGAATCGCATAATCCTCTTTGAAATGAACTCTACTTAGGGATATGAACTTCAATCTGGTACTTGGATAATATTTCGGATTGTTTTCGCCACATGATCTTTTTTTCATTTCTTGTCGCATGATCAAATCCAAGCAAGATGAAGTGTGCCGTGAATGACAAGCAGAGCTAAGGATATCGGTCTCCAAATCGCCAAACAAGGAATGCTGTTTTTTTACCTGGTCCATCGAAATCACGATATCACCGAGATATCTCCTTCCAGTTTCAGGGTCAGATTATCTGCTGGGAAATGCCAGCACATCCGTTGGTCTGTCAATTTGACGATAATTCTAGATTCAACTTTTGCATTTCCGGATCTGAAGTGAAAACGACCGAGAGTTCCATTTCACCTGCATCCATTCTCCCACCGCTTCCAGGACTGACCGGACAATCGCTCCTCAACCGGGGATATATCTTTACGCAGGGGTACATTCGTTTTATTGATGAACCGGATGTTGCTCAAATTTCACCGCGTATGAATATTATGGATATTTCTGACTTGATTCAGGAGAGCATTTCGCGTACGATCCGGGAAACTTCGCTATTGGAAGCTTTTCCTTCCACTTTCGGAAGGGCAACTTTCATAACCTTGCCCATATCGGTAGATAGAAATGGCTCCCGATTCCTCGATCGCTGATTTGACAATCACCCTAAGTTCCTCCTCGTTCATCTGCTCTGGTAGGTATTCCTGAAGGATTTTCATTTCTAGCGGAATATTGCTCCTCCAGATCCGGTCGGTTGGCTTTTTTTGCATCCTCAATGGATTCCTTATGGGTTTTGATTTCCTTTTGGAGGAGGGAAATTACTGCGGCATCGTCCAAAGCGGTTCCTTTCTCCACTTCAGCGAGTTTGATATTTGTCAGAACCACCCGCAGGATATCCCGGCGGGTGGTATCACCGGATTTCATGGCATTCTTCAAAGATAATTCAAGATCGTTCTTTAACATCTTACCCTCCAAATTCAAGGATTTACGGTGATCAGGTCTTCGAACTTGTTGAAAAAGCTCCTGGATCAATACCCGGAACTTTCATCAAGTCTTCTGTGGAAAGAAAGAATCCATTCTTTTCTCGTATAATCCACGATTGCCTGTGCTTTCACAGGACCCACCCCAGGAAGTTGATCCAGCTCCTCCACACTGGCGGTATTGAGATTGATCACACCTGATCGATTTTCGGATGGAGTTTGAGGCGTCGACGCATCATTGGATGGGATCACAATCCGATCCTCATCTTCCAAGAATGCAGCCAGGTTGACTGCTTCCTGGTTCGCATCATCAGTAAATCCCCCGGCTGCTTGAATGGCATCAAAAATCCGGAAGTTGGCTGCAAGTTGGGTATACACCCGGAGTTCATTAACTTCACCGGAAATATAAACCATCACTGTTTCAGCCAACCTGGTGGGCAGAAGAATTGGTATCTTGGCTGGTGTGAGGGGTTATAACTAACAGGATCACCGCCGAGAATAATAAACCGACATCGATCCAAGGAGAATACTTTGCCAGGTTTTCAATAGATATGCACGCTCAGTTGGTCATCGAGGAGATTGCACTTCGATTTCCAATACGCCTTGAAGGCAGCCAGTGCAACTTCTACCATTTCATCCGTAGGGGTGCGGGTGGTCAATTTTTGAAGAGCCAGGTTGGGTGTTGCCAGCCACCTTACGAACGAGTTATCCAGATGATTGCTCGTCCAACGGATGTACTCATATGAGATCATCACAATTGGAATTAGAAGTATCAGACGCGTTAGGATCATCATCGGCAAGGAGAGCTCACCAATGAAAAAGAAAACAAAAAGCGAAACTATCATTACGGTCAAAATGAAAGAAGTTCCGCATCGGGGATGCTGCATGGAACATCCCTGAACCGATTGAGGTTCCAGGGGTTGGTGACTCTCAAATGCATTGATGGTTTTATGTTCCGCACCATGGTACATGAAAGACCCTGCGGATATCCTTGGATCTGACCAATGATCCAGAGATAAAAAATCACCAAGCCAATCCGGACCAAGCCTTCAATGAGATTGACCAGTGGAAGGATCCCATCCAAAGAGACTGATCAATCATTTTCCCAGAAGAGCAGGCAGCACAAAAAAGAAAAGCACTGCCAAAGACAGGGAGAAAATTATGGTCCCATATAACCAGGGTCCTTCTATCTTTTCATTCTCTTCGGTCTGGTAATTAGCAGAAATGGTTAGATATCGGTAACCTAGCACCATGGCATCCCAAGCAATAGCATAATCCCACGGAGAAAAGGCCATTGAAAATACCTCCGCGAGTAGATCGGTGATAGTTCTTCGGTCTGAATAACGATCTTCCCCTCGGGTGTTCTGAATGCTGCTGCCAGGGTTCTCTTCCCCCGCATCAAGACACCCTCGATCAGAGCCTGCCCGCCATAATTGGGCATTCGCAATGGATCGGTTGGCATTAATTCTCTTCCGCCAGGTAATTGAAGAATCGAATCAGCGCATCAATCCCTTTATAAAATGTATCCAGGTGCAGACGTTCGTTGGGTGAATGCACATTATCTTCTGGTAACCCAAAGCCAGTCAGACACGGAATCGAAACCAAGGATTTTCTGCATTTCACCCACGATGGGAACGCTGCCGCCTTCACGTTTATACGCCGGTTTTGTTCCCCAGGTCTCCTCGAGTGCCCGGTAGAGCGTATTTGACGCCTTTGAAAAGGGATCAGTCGCGCAGGCAGGACCGGAAGCCATCTGATCCAATTCCCAGCGAATCGCCTTGGGTGCATGCACTTTCAGATAGGATTCCAATTGATGTTTTGACCTCCGTGGCATCTTGATCCGGAACAAGTCGCATTGAAATCTTCGCCATTGCCCAGGCAGGTATGACGGTTTTGGAACCTTTTCCGGTAAAGCCTGTCAGAATACCATTTACATCCAGGGTGGGTCTGGCTCCAATTCTTTCAGCAGGCAGATAACCCTTCTCCCCCCAGAGTGATAGGCGCTCCGGTTTGTGCCAAATAGTATTCCTCATCCATGGGAAGCTTCGTGAATTCATCGTGTTCTTTTGGTGAAATCGGCCTGACCTTGTCGTAGAAATCCAGGAAGTGTGACCCTGGTAATTCTCATCATGCATTCCGGCAATCAGTTCACATAAGGCGTTGGCGGGATTTAACACCGAGCCTCCAAATGATCCCGAATGAAGGTCATGGCTCGGGCCCGTAATACCCGTAAGTTCAAAATATGCCAAACCGCGCAGACCCGTAAACAATATTTGGGCAAGTTTTCTGAGATCATCCCTGCATCCGGATTCAAAGCAAAATCGCTCTTAAACAATTCCCGATTAGCTTCCAGGAATTTCGCCAGGTTGGGAGATCCGATCTCTTCTTCACCTTCGAAAAGGAATTTCAAATTTACGGAAGAGGACCAGACGAAAGCAATGCTTTGATCGCAACCAGGCAGGCGAGTGATTGGCCTTTCATGTCAGATGTACCTCTGCCATATAAACAGCCATCACGGATTGCTGGTTCAGAACGGTTCCGATTTCCATAATTCAAGTGGTTCGGAGGGTTGAACATCGTAATGACCGTACACCAGTACGGTTTGATCACTTCCTGACTTGGCAGCTTTCATTTCTCCAAAAACGACTGGATGACCATCGGTTGGCATGATCTGAACGTCTGTGGCACCCATCTTCCGAAGGTAATCAGCTATCCACTCAGCAGCCTTGTGAATATCGCTGACATGCTCATCCGATGTGGAAATGGAAGGAATCTTAACCAAGTCGATGAGATCCCGGAGGGTTTCCTCACGATGGGCTGTGCGAAATTTATTTGGCGTTTCAATGATCGAATTCATGCATTAATACCTCCGGGAAATATTTGTTATGATTATACCGGATTGCAGAAATGGATATTTTTCTTCAAAATGTGTTTATGTTAGAATCTCTCTATAGAGGTAAATCGAATGATCATTCGAAACGCAAAGATAATTACCGGGACATCTCCTAATCAAAATTCTGGATGAATTACGCTATTGAAATTGAAGATGCGAGTCGATCCAATCCATTCTCCGGATTAAGATTTTTCAACCCAGGATATTGAAAGAGTGAAATCGTAGACGCTCAAGGGTCATTACGTACTTCCCGGGTCGATTTGTGCGCATACTCACTTTTATGGAGCATTTGCAAGAGGGCATGGCCATCCCAGGTGAGCCCGCCAAGGATTTTCCCGAAATCCTTCAAAAATTATGGTGGCCTCTGGATAAGGCATTGGATGAAAAATCCGTGCGTTTTTCTGCACAGGTCTGCCTGATCGATGCGATCAAGCATGGTACGACCACGCTTTTTGATCATCATGCCTCTCAGAACTCATTCCAGGATCCCTGGATATTATCGCAGAGCAAATAATTGACAGCGGTACTCCGGGCAGCCTTGTGCTATGAAGTTACCGATCGGGACGGAGGGAGTAAGGCCATGAGGGAATTACCGAGAATATTCGATTTTATAATTCGTTGAAGACATCAGACTTCACACAGCGGAGAATCGTTTGGCTTCGTTTTTCGGATTGCATGCCGGATTGACGCTTTCGGATGAGACACTGCATCCAGGTGGCTCGAAATCTGCGCCGGAAGAAATTGGATTTCCACATCCATGTGGCCGAACATAGCTCTGACCAGGATAATTCTATAAATAATTTCGGGTTGCGTGTAGTTGAACCGATTGTCTAAATTTCTCACATCCTCCGCCGAAATTCAATCATTGTTCACGGTGTTCATCTGAACGATGAGGAGATCGATCTGCTTGCTCGAATCCGGATGCTGGGTTACCCATCAACCCCGATCCAACATGAACAACGGGGTGGGGATGGCCCGGGTTGAGGATATGCTCAGGCGGGGATCCGGGTGTGCCTTGGAAATGACGGATTCTCAAACCAGATGTGGGAGGAATGGAAAGCAGCTTATCTGGCACACAAACTCTGGCATAAAGATCCGAGACGGATGCCAGCCGATTTGATCTTCAAAATGGCGGTGATCAATAATGCTGCCCTGGCAACTGAAACCTTCAATTCACCCATCGGATCGATCAGTGACGGCTGCAAGCGCTGATTTGATCTTTATCGATTACCATCCATACACTCCCTTACCGAAGGTAACCTCCCCTGGCAAATCTATCTTTGGTGTTGATGAAGGAATGATCACTTCCACGATGGTGAATGGTCGATTTCCTAATGCGAAATCGGGAGCTTCTTACATTGGATGAAGAGAAAATCACAGCCGAGGCACATTGAGTATGCTCCCAAAGTGTGGTCAAAATACAATCAGATGATCCAAGGATAATGGAAATTATGAAGTCACCAGTTAAGTATAAGATCGCGATTCTTGGTGGAACCGGCAAAGAAGGCAAAGGATTGGCCTACCGCTGGGCATTGGCTGGACATGATGTGGTTATCGGGTCGCGTCAACTTGGAAAAAGCACAGGCAGCGGTGGAGGAGATCAAAACTCTCATGCCGTCAGGTGTGGAAATTAAAGCCGCCTTGAACGAAACGGCGGCACAATCCCAGGAGATAATTGTACTTACCGTACCCTATGCGGTCCACCAAACCATGCTTGAAGCCATTAAGCCCTTTGTCGAAGGTAAGGTTTTTATCGATGTTACCGTTCCACTGGTACCTCCCAAGGTGACACGGGTTCAAATTCCTATTGCAGGGAGCGCTGCCATGGAGGCAGTAAACATTTTAGGAGAGAACGTAAAAATCGTTTCCGCATTTCAGAATATTTCCTACGAACGGCTCCTCAACAACCAGGAAATCGATTGCGATGTTCTTGTCACCGGTACCGATAAGGAGACCCGTGAAATCGTGATCGGTCTGGTGCAGGATGCAGGCATGAAGGGCTGGGATGCCGGTCCTATCGAGAATTCGATTGTAGCCGAAGGGTTGACCTCCATCCTGATTCACCTGAACAAGAAATACGGTGTGGAAGCTTCCGGCATCCGTATTACCGGGATACCTCAATAATCACAAGGTTAGGGAATTGAAACGCCTTTTACTCACTGCCCTGGAAGAATTCCCATTCGTCCAACCTGGGGATGACATACCGGGTTTGATTTCCTCCTCGCTGACTGCGAATCATCTCGATCTTCAATCCGGGGATGTTCTGGTTATTGCTCAAAAGATCGTTTCAAAAGCTGAAGGTCGATATCGGAATTTGCTGGAAGTGATCCCTTCAGAGAACGCATTCAAGCTAAGCCATATGACTGGGAAAGATCCCCGATTCGTCGAACTCGTTTTGCAAGAGAGCAGGTCTGTCCTTCGGGCAAAATCTGGGACCTTGATCGTGGAGCATCGCCTCGGTTTTATCTGCGCGAACGCTGGGATCGATCACTCGAACGTGGATGGACATGGAAACAGCAGCGAGGATACCGTATTACTTCTTCCAGAAAATCCGGACATATCAGCCGACCGAATCAGGGAAAAGATGGAAAAAGAATCCGGGTGCAAATTGGGTGTAATGATCATCGATTCACACGGACGGTCCTGGAGGATGGGGATCGTGGGGGTGACGATCGGTTTTTCAGGCATCCCAGGACTCGTTGATATGCGCGGACATAAGGACCTTTTTGGTTATGAGCTAAAAGTAACCCAGGTTGCCGCAGCGGATGAATTAGCCGCCTCGGCGTCACTCCTGATGGGTCAGGCGGATGAATCTTTGCCGGTGATCCATACAAGGGGATTTCCCTATCCGCTCCGTGATTCTTCTTTCAGGGAATTAATCCGACCTTCCGACCAGGATCTCTTCCGATAATATGTTATCCATCCTTTCCTTGATCGAAAAATCGGAGACAAGCGAGATCAATAGGATCTTGGATGCCGTTCGCCCGGTTTTGGTTGATAAATCCCCGCTCATTTGGCAATATCCTCACATCACCTGGCATTCTGCTGAAGAATATGCGCTTCCCGTTTTGGAACAATCCTTACAAGAACTTGCATCCTCCTGGGAAAAAATAAAAATCCGGGTTACCGGGATCGGAATGTTCACAGGAAAGGTCCAGGTGCTCTATCTTCCTGTAATTAAAACATCAACCCTTGTACAACTGCAAAAACAAATATTCCAACTCACCAAACCGATTTCCAGACAACCTACAAAATATTTTCAGCCAGAGATTTGGATTCCCCACATAACTATCATATCCAACCCAAACGAACAACAATCCATCCCAATCGCGATCCAAATCCTTTCGGAAATGAAGGTGGATTTTGAAGTTGAAATCAATAATTTGGCTCTGGGTCAGTACACTGGCGATACTGCCGATATACTCCTTGAAAAATCATTTTCGAAATGATCTCTTATCCAAATATTGTTCTGCTTTCTGGTGGAGTTGGGGGTGCGAAATTCGCTGATGGGCTTTACCGGGTTCTTCCCAAGGGGAATTTGACCGTTTGTGTAAATACTGGGGATGATTTCAAAGCTTTTGGACTGGCAATTTCTCCTGATCTGGATACTGTTTGTTACACTCTCGCAGGTTTAGCAAATCCTGAGACAGGTTGGGGTCAGGAAGGGGAATCCTGGACGGTCCTGGAGTCAATTAAAAGGCTGGGGGGACCAGCATGGTTCAGACTCGGTGATAAGGACCTTGCCACACATCTTGAAAGAACACGTTTACTGGCTGAGGGACACACCCTTTCCGATATCACCAATCGTTTTTGTACCAAATGGGGAATTCAAGCAAAGATCATCCCGATGAGCGACCAAACCGTAAGTACCTTTGTGGATACAAATGAGTATGGTTTGATCCCATTTCAAGATTATTTCGTTGCCAGAAATTGTGAGCCCTGGGTTAAAGGAATTATTTTTAAGGGGATATTCGATGCAGGTCCCGTGAATGGATTGCTTGAAGCGATCCGCGAGGCGAATGCGGTGATCATAGGACCTTCCAATCCCTTGGTGAGCATAGAACCCATCCTTCAGATTCCCGGTCTTCGGGATGAAATAATTAAAAAGAAAGTGATCGCGGTATCCCCGATCGTTGGTGGAAAATCGATCAAAGGCCCACTGGCGAAAATGTACACAGAGCTGGGGAAGGAGGCTTCTTCTGCCACCGTGGCTGAAGATTACCATGGACTCATCAATGGGTTTGTCATGGATATTGTCGACAAGAATTTAGTTGAACAGGTGAATCAGTGGGATATAATCACGATGGTCACGGATACGGTGATGAAATCCGTGACAGGATCGGGTAAGGCTCGCAGAAGAAACACTTGAATTTTTGGATAAAAAGATCTCAGGGTAATCCATGGCACTTTGGGTCATCATCCCTGTCAAATCCATCCACAACGGCAAATCCAGGCTGGCCAGTGTTCTTTCCAGTGAACAGCGTGAGAACCTGAATATTTCCATGCTCACCAATCTCCTGCAGACGCTCAAAGAATACGGATGAATTCTCCGGGGTCATGGTCATCAGCCACGATGAAAGGGTTCAAGCTCTCACAAGATCCTTTGGATTTGATTTTCTTTGTGAGCAAAAACCTTTTTCCCTGAATAATGCCATCGCGATCGCGTGTAAAAAATGTTACGAAAAGGGTGCCACGGAAGTCCTGATCCTGCCAGCCGATCTGCCATTGATTAGTAATAGATCATTACTCATCATTCTGGAAAACAATATCAATCCCCCAGTGGTTGTGATCACCCCCGACCGCCGGAGGGAGGGTACTAACTCCCTGCTTATCAATCCTGTAAATGGTTTTAACTTTCATTATGGTGAAAATTCATTCGAGATTCATCAGAGTACCGCTCATTCCATGAATTACCGTGTTGAGATTGTCACCGACCCCGGCCTGGAATTGGATCTCGATCTACCCGAGGATTGGAACCTTTATCAGGCTTTGATCCAGGAAAACACTATAAACAATGGAGGATGAAAAAATGCCGGAAAGAGTCGCTTTATACCTTCAGGATGCGCACGATCTCAGGGACGGGTTGGATTATGTCCGCTATGCAGAACAACGCGGGTTTGAGGCTGTCTGGCAGGCAGAAAGCCGGCTGGTCCGGGATGCGATCGTACCGATGGCAGCCTACGCGGCTGTCACCAAAACACTAAAGGTTGGCTCAGGGGTGATCAACAACTGGACCCGCAACATTGGTCTGCTCGCTTCCACTTTTCTCACCCTGGATGATCTAGCCCCCAACCGGATCATTTGCGGGATTGGCGCCTGGTGGGATCCGCTGGCAAAGAACGTGGGGATCAATCGTACAAAACCACTTACTGCTATGAAAGAAACCATCACAGTAATGAGAAGGCTCTTGAACATGGAAAGGGTGACCTTTGATGGCGAATTCATCCATGTAAATGGGATTGAATTGGATGTTGTGCACGGCAGGAGGGAACCCCGAAATGTACCCATCATGATTGGAGCCACCGGTGACCAAATGATGGAAATGACCGGAGAACTCGCAGATGGCGTGGTAATGAATTATTGTGTGCCCCCGGAATATAACGTGAAAGCACTGGAGCTGCTGGCAGCGGGGGCAAAAAAGGCAAATCGTAATTTCGACTCCATTGATCGACCTCAATTGGTGGTTTGTTCAGTGGATCTAGATCACGATAAAGCCATCGACACCACCCGGGAATTGCTCACTCAATACCTTGCCCAGCAGCCCCACATCGCCAAGGCGTCCGGGGTTTCACAGGAGATCGTCACCCAGATCCAATCAATCCTTGGATGGCCGGCAACCCATGAACAAATCAAAAAAGCAAAACACCTCGTGCCCGAAGAGCTCGTGGTGAGGATAACGGCTTCCGGAACCCCCGATGAAGCGCGTCGCAAGGTGGATGAATACCGAAAAAATGGCTGTACCTGCCCGATCATGTACCCCGTGGGTGGGGATGTGAAATTGCTGATCGATACCTTCGCGCAGAAATGAGAAAACAAGCAAATTCCGAGGAATGTTTCGTTTGTGGAATCGAAAACCCTAAAGGGTTGAAATTATCTTTTCACGAATATCCTGATGGAAGCGTCCGATCAAAATTACGCATCAGCCCGGAATTCCAAGGTTGGCCGGGTATCGCTCATGGCGGGATCATTGCCACTCTTCTGGATGAAGTTACCGCCAGGGTTTATATGAATGATTCAACTGGTGACAGGCTGATGCTAACAGGGAAGCTCGAGATAAGATACCGGCGACCAGTGATGATCGGCGATCCGATCGAGATCATCGGTTTTCCTGTCGAAGAGAATGGCAGAATAGCAACAGCCCGGGGAGAACTGCGCGATTCAGAGGGAAATTTATTGGCAGAAGCCCTTACAACCATGGTCCAAGCTTCCGATGAACTAGTGAAGAAGATGGAATTACATTCCCGAAGTTGGATTCATGTCCCAGACGAGGATAGAAAATGATCATTGAATACTCCCGTCCAGATACGATAAATGATGCACTCATGTTACTCAACCGTCAAACTCCCCGATCTATTCCTCTCGGCGGTGGAACCAGCATATCGCAAACCAGGTCTGATGAAGCGTTCGCAGTTGTTGACCTGCAGTCACTGGGTATGCGAGAAATGGTCTCGAAAAACGAGTATCTGGAAGTCGGTGCGAATGTTACCCTGCAACAGCTTCACGATTGCGACTTGATCCCGGCTGCGATGCGTACTTCCCTTGGTATGGAAGGCAATTTCAACCTCCGCCAAATGGCCACAATAGGGGGAACGATCGCATCTTCAGACGGTGGATCGGGATTCCTTGCGATTCTCCAGGCCGTCGAAGCGAAGATTCTTTGGGAACCGGGGAAGAAGCTAATTTCAATTGAGGATTTCCTCCAGGATTTCCAAACGAAAATCCCAGGATTTATCTCGGGCATGAGATTTCCTCTTTCCGTAATATCATCGCTTCAAAGTGTCAGCCGCACCCCACTCAGTGAATCCATAATGTGCGTCTGTGGAGCACGCAATCTCGGTGGTGTTGCCCGGATAATGATCACAGATCCCTCTTCTCCCAGCGCTGTAAAATTGTTCGAAGGCAGCCTTGAACCTGGAAGCCCCAACTCAAAAGAAATCGCAACCTATTGGTCGAAACATCAACCAACCTGGGATCCATACAGCGAAGCAATCCTGATCGAATTGATCGAACGTGTGCTCGCTGACCTGAGAAAGGAGGGATAAGATGTCGACGATTCTTCTGAAAATTAACCAGAAAGAAATTTCTGTGGATTGTTTGCCATCTGATACTCTCCTGGAAGTTCTACGCAGGAATGGTTTTTTCGGGGTGAAATCAGGGGGCTGCCGCAAAGGTGAGTGCGGTGCTTGCGCGGTTCTGCTGGATGGAAGACCGGTCAATTCCTGCCGGATACTCGCCATGCAGGCGCAAGGACACACCATCGAAACCATCGAGGGATTGGGGGATCATCCGCAGAAGGGTTGGAAGGAAAGTCCTGGTCTGGATCTAATCCAGCAGGCATTCATCCAAACCGGTGCGATCCAGTGCGGGTATTGCACACCAGCGATGATCCTGGCGATCCGGTCACTCCTGAGCGAAAATGATAATCCGACTGAAGAACAGGTTCGGAAATACCTTTCAGGAATATTATGCCGCTGCACCGGGTACCAAAAACCAGTGCAAGCCGCTCTCCTTGCAGCCAGCATGATGCGGGGTGAAACGAAATTTGGGGAACCCTTTGCTTTGCCAGTTGTACCCAATCAACCGCCTGCCCCTGGAGAAGAAACACCCGAAAATGATCTTGTTCTGGGTGATCTTCTCACCGGACGGAAAGTCCTGCCGAAAATCCAACTCCCTGTAGAAAAAACAGAATTCCAGCGGGTCGGAAAACCGGAACCCAAAGTTGATGCGGTCAAACTTGCCCAGGGAAAACCAGCATTCACCGCAGATATCGAAATGCGGGGGATGTTATATGCAAAAGTCCTCCTCAGTCCCCATGCCCATGCGCGCATTAAATCCATTCGAACCGATGAAGCAAAAGCACTTCCTGGAGTTGCAGCCGTGCTCACCTGGAAGGATATTCCCAGGGTGATCTATTCCACGGCAGGTCAATCTGACCCCATACCCGGTCCATTGGATGCTTTTTCACTGGATAAGAAAGTCCGTTTTGTCGGAGATCGGGTTGCTTTCGTGGCTGCAGAGACCGAACAGATCGCGGAAAAAGCAATTGAATTGATCGAAGTGGAATATGAGGTATTACCTCACATCCTCGATTCGCGAGAATCGATGAAGCCGGAATCTATCCAAATCCATGATGAACCGGAATTGGTCCCCTTCGCGGATTCCGACGCAAGTCAGAACCTGGCAGCCAAGATTCGCATCGATATCGGTGACGTGGATAAAGGGTTTTCGCAAGCGGATCAAGTCTTCGAAGCGGATTATGAGGTTTCCAAAGTTCAGCAGGCGCATATCGAGCCGCACGTGGTCATCACATACTGGGATGAAGATGACCGGCTGGTCATCCGCTCCAGCACCCAGGTTCCCTTCCACATCCGCAGGATCCTGGCTCCCGTTCTCAACCTACCTGTCAAACGAATCCGGGTGATCAAACCCCGCATCGGGGGTGGTTTTGGCGGTAAACAGGAAGTTTTAATGGAGGATGTAGCAGCCCATCTTACAATCTCCACCGGTAGACCGGTGAAATATGAGTACACCCGGGCCGAAGAGTTCACATCTTCAAGATCCCGTCACCCCATGCGGATTCACATGAAAACCGGCGTGAAGAAGGACGGAACTATTACTGCGAATGAGATGACCGTGCTAAGCGATACTGGTGCGTATGGCTGCCATGCATTAACCGTGACGGGTAATACCGGGCATAAATCCATGGCGCTTTATGTAGGCGACGGCCAATACCGAAAATCGCCAAATATTCGATTTTATGCTGATGTAGTCTATACAAATACACCCCCTTCCGGCGCATTCCGGGGATATGGAGTACCTCAGGGATTCTGGGCAGTGGAAAGACAAATGGAAACCATTGCTACCTCCCTCGGCTTGGATCCGGTCGAATTCAGATTAAAGAACACATTACGGCCAGGGGAGCTGCATCCATTCAGTACAGCCTGGAGCGAAGGCCGTGAACCCCGTCCTGAGATCGTCCATACAGTAGGTTTGGAGGATTGCATCCGCAAAGGGATGGAACAGATTGGCTGGGCACAGAAATTCGGAAATCCGGATTGGCAAAATGTCCCGGGAAAACCATGGCTGAAACGGGGTATCGGAATTGCCGCGGTCATGCAGGGCACCGCGATACCCTACCTGGATATGGGTGGGGCGAGCATCAAAATGAACGACGATGGTTCTTTCAATTTACTGATAGGGGCAACCGACCTGGGAACCGGTTCTGATACTGTGCTGGGACAAATGGCTGCCGAGATACTGGGGGTCCCCACCGAGGATATCATTGTTTATTCCTCGGATACCGATTTCACCCCTTTCGATAAAGGTGCTTATGCCTCTTCGACGACCTATATCTCCGGGACAGCAGTATGCAAAGCTGCCGAGCAGGTGGCGGAAAGAATCCGCATCCGGGCTGCGACGATGTTGGCAGGAAAACCCACTGAGATTACGCTGCGCGGGGCTTGTGCCAGCCTGCCTGATGGACAAGGGGTGAGCTTTGCTGAAATCGCGTTGGATGCCCTACATCATAACAACCAGGAACAGATCATGGCAGTGGCTTCCTATATGTCCCCGGTCTCGCCGCCGCCATTCGCTGCTCAATTCGCGGAAGTGACCGTGGATACAAAAACCGGCCAACTTCGAGTCGACCGGTTGCTCATGGCTGTGGATTCGGGGATCATCATCAACCCGTTGACTGCCTCAGGTCAGATAGAAGGGGGCATGACCCAGGCGCTTGGCTATGCAGTCTGTGAGGAAATGACATTTGATGAAAAGGGTTGCGTCCATCAGCAAGACCTGGATCGATACCACATCTTCCGGGCGGATGAAATGCCGCAAATGGAAGTCATGTTCATTGAAACCTTTGAACCCAGTCATCCCTTCGGGGTAAAGGCCGTAGCAGAGATCCCGCTTGATGGGGTTGCCCCAGCGGTCGGGAACGCCGTTCGGAATGCCTGCAGTGCGGAAATTCTCAGTATTCCGATCACCCCGGAGAAGATCTGGGAATCGCTAAACAGGAATCTTTGATGAGCGATTCCACCTCCAGTGTATATGTCATTGGTCATGTCAATCCGGATACGGATTCCATCGCAGCAGCGCTCGGCTATGCCTGGCTGCTCAAACAGCGGGATGGGTTAAGCACTATCGCAGCCAGGGCAGGGGCGGTCAATCCACAAACAGGCTGGGTACTCAAACATCTACAAGTCGATCCGCCGGTTCTTCTCACTGATGCTTCACCCCGTTTTGAATCCGTCATGCGGCGGATTGATACCACCACGCCAGAAAAACCACTTCGGGAAGCCTGGTTGATCGCCAACCGGACCGGCGGGATCGCGCCAGTATTAAATCCCGACCGAAGTCCATTCGGCTTAATCACCGGGCGAAGCCTCTTCAGTTTCCTTAGTCGCCAGGTGGGTCCGAATCCGCAGGTTAACAATATAAAAGTGACAGACATTTTGGATCTTCCCTGCTCGGAGGCAGCTGACCGTAACGTCAGTCAATTCCAGGCTGCCACCCGAATCCGGGATGTTATTAATCGTGTGCTAAGGGCTGAAGGGGATGAATTTTGGGTCCTGGATGATGACCATAAATATGCCGGTATATGCAGGCAGAAAGACCTGCTGGAACCCCCAAGATTAAAGATCGTTTTGGTGGATCATAACGAAGCCCAGCAATCTGTGGCTTCCCTGGATGAGGCTGAGTTAATCGAGATCCTCGATCATCACAGACTCGGCAACCCGCCAACGCATACTCCCATCCGCTTCACGGTGGATACGGTTGGTTCCACGAGCACACTCATCTCAGAACTCACAGAGGAAGCCGGGTTAAGCCTCCCACCGGAACTCGCCGGGGTGCTTATGGCTGGGCTGCTCTCCGATACGCTCATCCTGACATCTCCAACAACGACCTCGCGGGATAAAAAAGCCGCGGAACGGTTATCTCGTTGGGCATTCATCGCAGGCTCGATCCTCGCCAATGAGACCATTGAATCATATGGTCAGAAAATCCTCGCAGCGAGCGCTGGTTTGGGTGCAAGACCCGCCGGGGAGCTGGTCATCCAGGATATGAAGATCTATTCCAGCGAACGCACCCGTTTTGCGATTTCACAGATCGAAGTCAATGACATGTATGAAATTGGCGAGAATGTTCATGTGCTTGAAGATGCGCTAAAGAGCCTTAAAATTAAAGAAAGTCTTGATTTTGCGATGTTGATGGTGACAGATGTCGTTCAAAGCTCCAGCCGGATCATTCTGGTAGATCCCCCTGGCGAACTGGGTGACCTGCCGTATAATCCCTTACCGGATGGGACTTACCTGGCAGAAGGGGTAGTCTCACGAAAAAAGCAGCTTTTACCCGTGGTTCTGGGTCTTTTGGAGAATTGATAATGTCAATTTTATCGGTAGCCGGAGAATTGGAAGAAAAAGGGGTTCCCGCAGCTCTTTGTACGATCATACAGAGCACAGGTTCGACACCACGCCATACCGGCAGCAAGATGATTGTCCATCCGGATGGAAGCATTTCAGGTTCGGTAGGCGGTGGATTGATCGAAAAACAAGTGATCGATGAAGCCTTGAAATGCATCCAAACAGGGAAATCCAAGAAGGCTTCTTATGATCTTGTTGATCCCTCAAAGGGGGATGTTGGTATTTGCGGCGGACATGTGGAGGTTTATATCGAACCGATCGGCCAAAAACCATTGCTCGTCGTGATCGGGGGAGGCCATGTAGGTAAAGCGGTCCTGCACCTGGCCAAATGGCTGGGATTCAAAACGGCGGTGAGCGACGATCGTCCTGAATTTTGCACACCTGAAGCTAATCCGGATGCGGATCAATTTTTTGTCCTTCCGATGGAAGAACTAGTCAATCACCTAGCCATTGATCATAATTCCTACCTGGTGTTGACCACCCGCGGTTACGATGTTGATATCAAAGGAATTCCATCTTTATTGGATAAAAAGCCGGCATTTATCGGAGTGATCGGCTCAAAAAGAAGGTGGATAGTGACCAGAAAAGCGTTGCTCGCGCAGGGAATTCCTGAAACAAAGGTAGCAGAAATTCGATCTCCCCTGGGTTTGGAGTTGAACGCTGAAACTCCTGAAGAGATCGCCATCAGTATCATGGCGGAAGTGATCATGGTGCAGAAAGATGGCAGCGGAAAAAGCATGAAATACGATTAGGGTATCTTATGTTCCAAAAATACATAAATGCAGCCAACCTAAGTGAAGCAATTGAAATCCTTGAGCAGGAAAAAGGATCCGCCAGGATCATCGCTGGTGCGACTGACCTGATGCTGGAAATGGAGCGCGGAGTTCGGAAGGGCATCCATACCCTGGTGGACATCTCGCGGGCGGGAAATTGCAATCAAATCACGCTGGATGAAGACCAACGGATCCATATCGGCCCCATGGTCACGCATAACCAGGCTGCAGGCTCCAAGCTGATCCGGGAATTTGGTCTACCACTGGCCTTGGCATGTTGGTCAGTGGGCAGCCCGCAAATTCGCAACCGGGGTACGATTGCTGGAAATGTGATCACCGCCTCACCTGCGAACGATACAATCCCGGCGTTGATGGTGCTGAATGCTTCCGTAACGCTCGCTTCCAGCCGGGGAAATAGGGTCGTGGGCTTGAAGGATTTCTACCTGGGGGTTAGGAAAACAATCCTGGCAGAGGACGAACTTCTTATGGAAATTTCCTTTCCAGCGATGACCGCGAATCAATATGGAGTTTTCTTCAAATCAGCCCTTCGCCAAGCTCAAGCGATTTCGGTAGTCAATTTCGCAGCCGTACTGGAAATTCAGGACGGCAAAATTCAATCAGCAAACCTGGCGTTCGGCTCGGTGGCACCGACCATCATTCGAGCCACCGCAGCAGAAGAGTTTCTCGCTGAAAAACCATTGGCAGAGTCATGTTATTGAGTCTGTAGCCTTGATCGCAGTGGATGAAACCAGCCCGATCTCTGACTTGCGGGGTTCGGATATTTACCGGAAGTCCGCAGTGAAAAATGCCATCCGGGATGGCTTAACTATGATCCTGGAAGGCAGACAAGCAAATCCGTTGCCACAGGAACCCATTTTCCTGCAGGGCAAAAACCCTTTCCAGGTTACCCCACTTCCCGAAACATGCGTGTATGAATTGGATGATTATGTACGCACGAGGATCAATGGGAAGGTTTTTTCGGGCAAAGCGGCTGGCCATCCAAACCTACTCAGATTTATAAGGGATGAAGCCGGCTTGACAGGTTCCAAGGAAGGTTGCGCAGAAGGGGAATGCGGTGCGTGTACCGTTTACCTGGATGGCTCAGCTGTAATGGGATGCCTTGTACCTGTTTTCCGGGCTGACCAGGCAAAAATTGAAACAGTAGAAAGTCTTTCCATGGAGAGTGATTCATTGCATCCGGTTCAGCAGGCATTCATTGAGGAAGGAGCCGTGCAATGTGGTTATTGCACACCCGGGTTCATCATGAGCGCAGCAAAACTCCTGGAAGAAAAGCCAAAACCAAGCCATGAAGAGATCAAACAGGCGATGACCGGGAACTTGTGTCGATGTACTGGTTATTATCAAATCATAAATGCGGTTGAAAACGCAAGCAAAAGGATGGGATGAAATGTCAAACGCGAACCGTTATTCCAACAAACCAAAAGTCCGAAATGAGGAAAAGCAAGCTCACCCGATATGGAGAGGCGTGGGTTTTGGCTTGATGATTCTACTTCCAATTATTTCGTATGCGACCGCACTTATCCTGATCGGTATGAACAATACGGAGCATTGGATTGCCATCCCCCGGGATCTCCTCGTACGAAATCAGGATCCGCTATTACTGATCAAGGTGATCCTCACATTGATCATAATGGCAGGGTTTGCAATCGTTCTGACCTTGATCTTCCAGATCCTTTACTCCATTTTTGGTCCCTCAAGGTATGGACCGACCGATGTGCCTCCAGTGGCTGGTAGGTTCAGGAAATATAAAAGGTAATCCGGAGAATGGGAATGGGTAAATATATCGGTCAATCGGTCCAACGGGTGGATGCCCTAGCCAAAGTCACAGGGCAGGCCGCGTATCCGGGAGATATCAATCTGCCCGGTCAAGTATGGATGAAGATCCTTTTTTCACAAAGGACTCATGCCATCATTCGGGCGATTGATATTTCCGCAGCGTCGGAAGTACCCGGTGTACTGGCGATCTTCACCGCCAAAGATGTACCTAACAATGAGTATGGTTTGATCGTTCCCGACCAACCAGTATTATGCGGACCGGATTCGAATAAACAATTCGCAGATAGGGTTCGCTGCTTTGCGGACCAGGTCGCCGTGGTAATCGCGGAGACAGAAGAAATCGCTTCCCACGCCAGGGAATTGATCAAGGTGGACTATCAGGATCTGAAATCGGTTTTTGATCCCCGTGAAGCCATGCGCAGCCCGGATCCACTTCTGCATCCCGAGTTAGATTCGAATGTATTTTGCCACTATAGGATTCGAAAAGGGGATGTTGAACAGGGCTTCGCTGATGCGGATTTAATCGTGGAATCCGATTACCAAACCCCAGCCCAGGAGCATGCCTACCTTCAGCCGGAAGCAGGAATTGGTTATATCGACGAAGAGGGAAGGGTGACTGTTAATGTTGCTGGTCAATGGGTTCACGAAGACCAGGAACAGATCGCCCACGCCCTCAACTTGCCCATGGAGAAAGTAAGGGTGATTTACCCCGCCATTGGGGGAGCATTTGGCGGACGTGAGGATTTGTCTGTACAGATCGTGCTTGCGCTGGCTGCCTGGCGCTTGCATCAATCCGGAATCTCCCGCCCGGTCAAAATCATCTGGTCGCGTGAAGAATCCATCATCGGGCACCATAAACGCCATCCCTATTTCATCCACGCAAAATGGGGTGCCAAAAAGGATGGCACAATCACCGCAGCCAAAGTTGAATTGATCGCGGATGGTGGGGGTTACATCTACACTTCCACGAAGGTCCTTGGAAATGCAACGCTGCTTTGCACCGGTGCCTACCGAATCCCTAATGTCTCGGTGGATTCTTACGCTGTCTACACCAATAATCTTCCAACAGGTGCTTTTCGAGGGTTTGGTGGTCCCCAGGCATTATTCCAAGCCGAATCCCAGGTGAGCAAACTTGCGGAAAAACTCGGGATGGATCCGGTGGAGCTGCGAATGAAAAATCTGCTTCGGGAGGGGGATCTCCTCTCGGTGCAAACCCCCTTGCCAAAAGGGGTGGCGATCCGCGAGGTACTGGATCGCTGCGCGATCGAAGCAGGCTGGCAAAATAAACAAAATATCTGGAAAAAACCGGATATTTCTCTCCAGGAGAAAGGATCCGGAAGATGGAAAACAGCCTGGGGCATCGCCTGCGGGTATAAAAATATCGGTTTCTCCTTCGGTGCTCCGGAAAGATGCTTTGCAACGATTGAATTGCATGGAAGAAGCGAGATCGAGAAGGTTGTCCTCCATCATGCAGCGGCCGAGGTGGGGCAGGGGTCTCATACTGTGATGATCCAGGCAGCGGCGGAGGTATTGGATTTTCCGCCAGAAAAGATAGAACTGATTTCAGCAGATACAGCCTTCACCGATAACTCCGGATCGGTTTCCGCATCCAGAATGACCTTTATGGGCGCGAATGCGGTAAAAGGAGCTGCGGAGGCAGCCCTCAAGAAATGGAAGACCGAGGAGCGACCGGCGATTGCTACTTTTGAATACCGTCCTCCAGCCACCACCCCATTTGATCCGGAAACAGGGAAAAGTGAGCCGAATTTTGCCTATGGTTATGTCGCCATCGCGGTTAGAGCTGCTGTGGACACAGAAACCGGGAATGTCATCCTGAAAAAAGTGATCTGTGTTGATGATGTAGGTCAGGCGATTAATCCGTTGCAGGTGAAAGGGCAGATAGAAGGCGCAATTGTACAAGCCGCAGGTTACGCGTTACAGGAGAATTTCATCCAGGATCCTTCGGGTGTAAAAACAAAAACTCTCTCCACCTATCTCATCCCCACCATCCTGGATATCCCTGAGGAAATAAAGTCGGTGATTATCGAGGTACCCGATAGAAACGGTCCCTGGGGAGCTAAAGGGATGGGAGAAATGCCTTATCTTTGCCTGGTCCCGGCAATCACCTCCGCAGTTCACGAAGCGACCGGACATTGGTTTAATGAATTTCCCCTCATTCCCGAAACAGTACTTAAGGGTCTGGGCAAGATCTGAGTCTGATCATGAATTTGAAAATCATAATCCTCGGGGGAGGCGACCTCGCCAGCGGGGTTGCCTTAAGATTGTTCCGGCTCGGATGCCAGTTGATCATCACTGAGCTTGCCCAGCCATATGCTGTGCGACGATCCGTCAGCTTTGCCCAAGCTGTTTATGATGGTCATATCACGATCGAAGGCGTGGTTGGTCAATTGTCTTCTAGCTATCAGAGTATCAATTGGGATTCAGCCATCCCGGTTCTTGTGGATCCAGAAATGAATACGATCGATCTTTTTCACCCGGATGTGGTCGTAGACGCACGGATGATAAAACAGGAGTTAATATCTCCTTTTTATCCAAAGATTTTTACCGTTGGGTTGGGTCCTGGATTCAACGCTGGTATGAATTGCAACGCGGTGATTGAAACCCAGCGTGGTCATTTCATGGGCCGGGTGATCTACAAAGGGTCCGCAGAGGCAGATACAGGTATTCCGGAAAGGGTCGCGAATTTTCAGCAAGAAAGGGTGCTGCGATCCCCAGTCGATGGTATTTTTAAGACAAACATTGAAATTGGACAATTCGTTATCGAAAACGAGGAAATTGCCAGGGTCGGGCAAGATGTGATCACTGCTCCATTCAGCGGGATGGTCCGAGGATTATTGCATGATGGATTATTAGTCAGAAAGGGGATCAAGGTCGGTGATATCGATCCACGAAAGGATCCCCGGCTTTACCAACTGGTTTCAGATAAAGCTCTGGCAGTGGGAGGAGGTGTGGTGGAATCCATTCTCTCCCAACCATCTCTCCGTGCCAAGCTATGAGAGTAGAGCAGCAAATGAATCTCCGCCAGGCATTACGAGCCAAGCGTGATTCAGTCATCTCCTTTGTAGGGGCAGGGGGCAAAACGACTGCGATTTTTCAACTCGCCAGACAGTTGGATGCTCCGGTTTTTATCACCACCACCACCCATTTGGCACACGATCAAGCAAAACTTGCCGACCAGCACATTATCCTTCCTGAATCCATGCCCGGTTTTAATAATCTGATTTTATTAAATAATGCGGTGACTCTGATCACCGGTACCCTGGATGAAAATGGAAAGTGGAAAGGATTATCGTTAGAGGAAGTAAACCGCCTGGGGGAGTATGCTTCCGCCAGTAACATCCCGCTTCTGGTTGAAGCGGATGGTGCCAGGCAATTTTCCCTCAAAGCTCCTGCGGATCATGAACCGGCCATCCCCGAGATCACGAATCATGTGGTGGTCATAGCAGGAATGGACGCATTTGGTAAACATCTTAACGCTGATACCGTCCACCGACCGGAGATATTTTCGCTTATCACAGGTTGTAAGTTAGGAAGCACTATCTCGCTCGAAGATATTATTTGCGAATTGATCGATACCAGTGGTGGGTTGAAGAATATTCCCCCAGGAGCCAGACGGTCGGTTGTTTTAAACCAGGCTTTGGACATTTACGATTATCAATATTTCGAACCGGTATTGACGGAATTGAATTCCGCATTCGATTCCGTGATCGTCACTGAGCTGAAGAACAAAACAATTTTTATCGCTCGGGAAAGGACTGCAGGGATTATCCTGGCGGCAGGGGGATCAGAGCGATTTGGTTCTCCGAAGCAGCTTGTGTTTTGGAATGGCAAACCATTGCTTCGTTGGGTTGCGGAATCAGCTCTTTCTACACAATTATCTGAGGTGATCGTTGTCACCGGGGCGGTAGAGGATAAGGTCACTGAACTACTTAGAGATCTCCCGGTTAGGTTGATCCATAACCCGGATTGGACCAGTGGACAAGCATCGTCGATCAAAACAGGTCTTGCTCAAATTTCAGATGACACTGGCGCGGCCATATTTCAGCTTGTGGATCAACCCCAAGTGCAAGCCGGGTTGATAAATGAGCTTATTAAATACCACTGGCAATCTCTTGAACCTGTTATCGCCCCGGAATACGAAGGCAGGCGAGGGAACCCGGTGCTCTTCGATAAAGTCACTTTTTCAGCTTTACTCAACCTCACCGGAGATGTAGGTGGCAGGGCGATTTTCGATAATTTTCCACCGGTCACAATCCCGTGGGTTGATGGGAGCATCCTGGTGGATATTGACCAGCCAGCCGATCTATTCAAATTGCGAAAATGATGAAAAACGAACCAAAAATCACCGCCCTTGTTCTCGCCGCGGGGCTTTCATCAAGAATGGGAAGCCCGAAAATGCTTCTTGATTGGAAGGGCAGCACAGTGCTGGAAACTGTTCTAAAAACAGTGACGGAAAGTCCATTTAATGATGTGATCCTTGTATATGGAGCCTGGCAAAAGGAGATCCTCGAAATAGCCGGTAAATTCACCCTCCATCCTGTCTACAACCCGGAATATTCCAATGGTTCCATGCTTGTTTCGCTTCAAACCGGTCTTCGCCAAATCCATTTGACCCAGGATGGATTCATGATCATCCTCGGTGATCAACCCATGCTCAGCAAATCTATCATCGAAAAAGTAATTTTGGATTTTCGAAGGACCGGAAGAAAGGTGGTAATTCCAAGTTACAACCTTCGGAGGGGGCATCCGTGGTTGATCGATATGGCTTTTAAAAAAGAAATCCTGGGTTTAGAAGAACCCAGGACACTCCGAGAATTCTTGATGAACCACGAAACCGACATATTTTATACAGTTGTTGATGATCCCGCAATCCTCGCGGATCTGGATACTCCGGAAGATTACGAGAAATACCGGGACGTGTAATTTTTCTTATTTCTCAGGAGAAGGATCCTTTGCTTCAAGCTTGCCATCATCCATGGAATTAAGGATCTCCTTGGCAGCCTGTTCATCGGATTCCTTCACATATACGAAAGTTTCACCCAACGTTCCGACTGTTAATCCGATCGCTGCACCGGCGCTTTCCTGGGATAATTCAGCCTTGATCCCGAATGATTCCAATAAGATCCGGATCGATTCAGCCTCCAGCGGGCTGGTGGTAAGATAAACAGGTTTATATTCGTCAGAGAACATTCATGCCTTCCTTAGGATAATTTTTTCGATTGTCTTTTTTCGATGAGTTCCACTGGGAATTATCTCCCGGTTCTTATAGAGTATATCCCAGGAAGGAAAAACATGGAGTAGTTCGTTTTTTCCGATGAGGTAATCCTTTGGAAACGGTTTCCCGCCATCATCTGTTCCTTCCGAAGGTGTCTCGAAAAACAGAATACCCCCCATTTTCAAGATCTTCCCATAAACCAACCATAAATCCCGATCCAGGAAGTAATAATTCAGGATCGCATCAAATGTGTTTTCCTTAAAACCAACCGATTGGGAATCTCCGATAAGCGACATGAGCGCTTCACAATTGCTTTTCGCAATTCGCACCGCGACATCGGAGATATCCACCCCGACGACCCGGCAGCCATTTTCGATGAGGAATTTAGAATTCGCACCCGTACCCATTGCCATATCGAGGACCAGAGATCCGGTGGGGATTAAATCGTGAAAGTGCATCAATATTTCACGCGGGGAAGTTTGGTTTATCCTTCCCGGTTCCCGGTAGCGGTTGTTCCATCGCAAGGCGTCAGCGCTTGGCAATTCTTTTTTCCTTTAATTCTAGGCGTTCCATCCTGCGATTTAACTCATCCAGTGTATAAATCCGGGTGTGATCCATCCAATCCGGTTTTTTCGATGGATTCCATTCCAGCCTGGCAATACTTCTTCGCGGTGAGATTATCCCTGGCAAAATGTTCGTAATATTTCGCCAATTCGCAACAAGCTTCCCATTGCCCGGACTCTGCGAGTTCGATAAAGATTGGGATCGCTTTCTCCCAATTCCCGGATTTCTTGTACATCATAGCCATTTTCTTTCGATTCAATAATGAATGCGATTCCTCCATGGGTCTTTCCGCAGCGGTGAGGTAAAACGATTCGGCTTCTGAAATTCTCCCCAGGGCTTGATGCAATTCCCCTGCTGCCATGATATCCACACCCTCAAAATCACCGCCTTGATCGCCATCCTTGAGAATTCGTGCGATCCGGAACATCACTGCCGCCAGGGAAACAATATCCATGGCATTATGGTAAAAAACACCTTTCAATGGGCGACTATCTCCACTTCTGCAATAATCAATGTACATTTCCGGGATCATCCAACCAGGAATCTCGTCGTTGGAGCGCGACATTCCCAGGATCTCAGTCTCCAATATTCCAAGGTTTCGATGGGTTAATCGGTATTTCCACAACCTGCGGGCGAGGGGAAGCATGTCAATATGTCCCAGGGGGGTAAATGGAGCAGATAAACCATTCAATACATAGCGTGCTTTTAATATTGGTATATCAAAACTCTTCCCGTTATAGGAAACGATCCCTTTGAACCCGGATAACGCCTCGGTCAGAGACGTGAGAAATGCGGATTCCTCAGCCGGATCCTGGAGGAAGAATTGCTGCACTCTGAACCCATCGCGGGTTTGAAAACCGATTCCCACCAGGAACACATAGGTACCCGTCCCACCGCTCAAACCTGTCGTCTCGGTATCCAGAAAAACGAGGGCATCTGAGCGGAGTGATTCAAGCTCAATCGTTTTGGCCCACCTGGCAATAATCTCCAGCTCCGATGGCTTGTCCAACCGAGTGTTTCCCTGCTTGTAACCTGGGGGAAAAATCTCCTCATAAAGGAAGGTTCTTCCGAACGTGTTCTGGACAAAATCCCCATTAAGGACATCTTGAATGGGATATTTTTTTTCGGATATGAGCGGAGTTGTAGGTGTGACCCCTACTTTCACTCCCAGGGATTTAAGTCGATCACGAAGGGAATCAGGCATGGCTCAAATCCAGTAAACAATTCAATAAGGAGAGCGTTTCTGTTTTACCACCCTCAGCCTGCGCACCGGATGCGCCCACGCAGGCAGGGCAGCCATCCTTGCAGCTGCAATCGCTGACTAATTCCCGAACTGCCATGATGATCCGGGTATGATTTTTATAGAGATTTTCCGAAAGTCCTATCCCTCCGGGGATCTGATCGTAGAAAACGATCGCTGGTTGACCATCTGCAAATTTACAGGCTGGATCGGCTGTGGACCCGAGATCACTCTGATCACACATAAGAAATAATGGAGCCAGGTTCGAAAGCGCGTAGCGGCATCCGCTCAATCCACTGCGGATGCGCAGAACGGATTCGGCTTTCAGGTGGCAGATCGGGCATAAGGTGATCAGATTCTCCAACCGATTGGCTTCCTCAAGGTGACTAAATAGCTTGAAAGGGATCCTGTGATGGACGTGGAATTCGAGGGATGATTCGACTTTTCCACAGGATTGGCAGGTAAATTCATCCCGCAGGCGAATTGCCTGGCGGATCCTCTCCCAATCTTTTCCATAACGGTTTGGGTCGCTGCTCCACATGCCCAGTGATTTTAATGCTTCCACACTTTGTTCATCGAATTGAAACCAGTACCCGGTCGTTTGAAGGTCGGTTGAAGGCAGCCCTTCCAGGGTGAATACTCCAGTAACTTCCTGGTTTTCCCAACGAATGTTTTTATATCCCGTAACCTGTTGGCTCACCATGCATCTCACCGAACGATTTTTGTCCGCCTTTGATCATCTCCTGTTGCAGGATGGAATCGATCTTTATCTGCGTATCAGTTTGAGGGAGTGTGAAGTAATCGAAATTTCCCGGCTTGAGAATTGCTTGCCCCTGTTCGAGATCTAGTGTTTCCACCCTATATTGCTGCCCTTCCTGTAAATAAACCGCTTCGGGATGAACCATCCAAAGGGAGCTGACATAATCGACAATGCCGATTGTTTCGAATTTCTCACCATTTTGAACCCTCAGGGTTATCTGGGTAGGGGAAGCGTTACGAAGTGAAACTAGTGAGGCGGGGTATGCATCCGCCATCCAGAAATACCGGTTCCCCCTGTCAACCAGTAACCCATCTTCCTTCAGATAATCCAATAATTCCAATGTTTTCTCCGCTGTAAGGTCCCCAAAGGTTTCCCCTTTCTGGAAAGACAATTCAAATGCAGCAGCCTTTAGATGTGCAAGGAGAATCAGAAGGTTATCCGGGTCTATCAAAGCCTGTTCGGGGGACCGTTCAAAAAGATATTCCGGGTGATTCACCAGGTATTGATCCAGGGGGGTGTAGGAAGCCAGGAAAACTGCTAGCGAGCTTCCATGGCGCCTGCCGGCGCGACCTGCCTGTTGCCGCACCGAGGCGATCGAACCCGGATATCCTACCAAAACAATGGCGTCCATTCCACCAATATCAATGCCAAGTTCAAGAGCATTTGTGGAAACCGTAAGTAAGATTTCACCGTTCCGTAAACCAGCTTCAATTTCCCGGCGTTCTTTCGGTAGATATCCCGATCGATAGCCTCTGATCCGTTTATTTTCAGGAGTTGGTGTCAATTCCAGTAGGTTCCGGAGGATAACCTCAACCTCCCGCCGGGATCGGGAAAAAATAATGGTTTGGATCTTATTCATGATTAGATCCATCCCAATCAGGTTGCATTCTGTGATCGTGCTTCGACGAATTCCAAGATCTGCATTGACAATAGGCGGGTTATAGAGAATGAACGTGCGTTTGCCATGCGGACTGCCATCCACATGGATTGGCGTCACAGGCTCTTCAATCAACTTCTCCGCGTGGGCTGCGGCATTTGAAATTGTGGCACTCGTGAGAAAAAATTGAAGCTTTTTTCCATAAAAACCAGCGATCCGCTTCAAGCGTCGGATGGCATTTGCCACGTGAGATCCAAAAACCCCTCGATAAAGGTGAATTTCATCCAAAACGACGAATTCCAGTTGAGAGAAAAATTCCTGCCAGAGCGTATGGTGGGGAAGAATCCCCAAATGGATCATATCCGGATTGGTTACCAGCACCTTTGCCTGCGAACGGATCGCAGAACGGGCTGAAGCCGGCGTATCCCCATCATAGACGGACACATGATCGGGCGTAATCAAATTCCGGGTTTCGGGTTCGTTTTTATTTAGATCCGTGATCAGACCCCGTAAATTTTGCGCTTGATCATGGGCCAGTGCTTTCGTGGGAAACACATAGAGTGCCGTACTGCGGGGAAACTTGATCAATCGATTCAATATGGCTAGGTTATAACAAAGTGTCTTCCCCGAAGAAGTTCCGGTGGTGATGACAATATTCCGGCCGTTTGATGAATGTCGCAGGCTTTCCATCTGGTGAGAATAAAGCGAGGTAATGCCACGTGACCGAAGGGTATTCACCAATTCCAGAGTAATTTCCCTTGGAAATGGAAATAATTGACCTTCCACTGATTCGAATTCCTGGATGGAAGTGATATTTGAACGGATTGGTTCGGAATTTGGCCACCAGGTGAAAAATTCTTCGCTGTTCATGATCTAATACCAAGTAGAAAAGGTTTTCTATTATTATTGTAAACCAGGCATAATAGAATTGACAAGCAACCTGAGAATACTGGTCGAGTATAATTTCGAAATCATTGCCCGGAGGGAATCACATGAAAGTAACCATAATAGGCGCAGCAGGGGTCAGAACTCCGGGAATTATTGAATCCTTTTTCCGACGGCAGGAAAAAATCGGTTGCGATGAACTATGCCTGATGGATATTGATGGCGAAAGGTTGTCCTTGATCTCCAGATTGACCACCAATATTGAAAAGAAAAATAACCGAAAAATTCTTATCACCCGCACAACAGACGCGAAACAAGCCCTTTTGAACGCGGATTTCGTAATTACTACTTTTCGTGTGGGTGGAATCGAAAGCCGGGTGATCGATGAGCGAATCCCACTGCAAAACGGGATTCTTGGACAGGAGACGACCGGACCAGGCGGGTTCGCGATGGCGATGCGGACGATCCCGGTGCTTTTAGAATACATTCGGAAGATGGGGGATTACTGCCCGGAAGCCTGGCTGCTTAATTTTGCCAATCCTTCCGGAATGTTGGCGGAATCTGTTCTGAGGGTAGCTGGGTGGGAAAGGGCGGTAGGCATCTGCGATGGTCCCTCTTCCATGCGGCATGCGGCAGCCAAACTGCTCCACGCGAATGCGGATGATGTTTACCTCGATTATTTCGGGCTAAATCATCTGGGTTGGATTCGCAAGATCTTCTATAACGGATTGGATGTATTACCCCTTTTCCTCAAACAAATGGAGAATGGCGATATCCCCGAGGAACTTCCATTCAGCATCCATACCTTCCGTTCTCTAAAAATGATTCCAAATGAGTATAACTATTATTACTACTCCTCCAAAAAGTCTGTGAACATGATCCTCCGGGCTGAGAAAAGCAGGGGGGAACAAATCGCAGAAATGAACCACCAGTTCTTCAATGATCTACGAAAAATCAAAGATGATGAAGCAGCCCTTTCCAGCCGTTATCAGGGGTATTTAAAAGAACGCTGGGCAACGTACATGAAAACCGAAACTGGCAACCCAACCGAAGAAATCAATGCATCCACGGAGGAGGTACAAACCCTGGCCGAGGAAGGGTATGCAGGGGTCGCATTGGACCTCATCGAGGGGTTGCTTGGTGTCAGAAACCAAATTTTGATCCTGAATACGCTCAACCAGGGAGCCATTGATGGAATGCCAGCAGATGCATCAGTGGAAGTGCCCGTTCATGTCACTTCCGGACTCATCCGTCCCATGAATGTCGGTTCCATTCCGGATGAATGCCTGGGTTTAATCAAACAGGTGAAAAGTTACGAGCAGTTCACCATCGAAGCTGCAGTCGAAGGCAGATATGAAAAAGCTCTGCACGCGCTAACAATCCATCCGTTGGTCGCTGATGAAGCCCTGGCCGAAGTAATTCTGAAAGGCTACATCGATGCTCATGGGTCCAATTTTCCAAAATTGAATTGATCCCATGGAAAAATACGATATCCTGGTTGTCGGTGATTACTGCCTGGATTTTATCTTCACCGGGCTTGAGTCGATGCCGGAATTAGGGAAAGAGATCGTAAGTTCTGGTTTCATGCAAACTCCCGGAGGGGCATGCAACAGTGTGATCGCCATGCACCGCCTTGGCTTGAAGGTGGGTTGGTTGACCAATTTTGGAACCGATGATTACAGTCAGTTTATTCTGGAGCAGATTCGAAAAGAGGGTATTTCTGAAGAATACTTCATGTACCACGATCGGCCTCACCGCAAAGTAACGGTTTCGTTATCCTATCCGCATGAACGGGCATTCATTGCATATTACGATTCCAATCCACTGCTTACCTCCGAGGTTCGCAACCTTCCCAGGGCGTCGGGGAAAGCTCTTTATATTCCGGGATTCTATCTGGGGAAGGAACTTGATCTTCTCCTGCCCCTGATTAGAGCCAAAAAATTGAAGTTGATCATGGACGGAAATACCAATGGGACTCATTCCCTAAAAGAAAAAAGGGTTGTAAAGGTTCTAAAAAACCTTGACCTTTTCCTGTGCAACGCCCGGGAAGCCCGATCCTTGACCGCGGAGCAGGATTTGGAAACTGCGATCCGGATCCTGGGTGCACTCGTACCCGAAGTTGTGATTAAAAATGGAGCAGAAGGATCGATTGGCTGGCAGGCAGGTCAAATTACTTTGGTCCCTGCTATAAAAATAAAACCCATTGATACCACAGGAGCAGGGGATTGTTTCGATGCTGGATTCATTAAGATCTGGATCTCCGGCGGTACGCAAAAGGAAGCATTAGAATGGGGAAATATCGTTGGAGGTTTATCCACCACTGTTTCCGGCGGTGTTGGGCGGGTTATAAAGTGTGATGACGTGGAAAAATATCTTTCTGGGAAATGATCAATAATGAATACCCTGGTGTTGATCCCAATTGTGATTTTCGGTATTTTCCTTGCGTACCTTATCAATTATCTGAGCGATGTTCTCCCCGAACCAGGCGACTTCTCCCCAACGGTCTGTCTTCACTGTGAAAGTCAAAAAAGAATAGTGGATTACATTCTTTGGCGGAAATGTCCCAAATGTAACGAAGGGGTCTCAATCCGTTTTAAGGTGGTGTGCATCCTCGTTCCAATCCTTACAGGTCTGCTCTGGCGATTTCCCCCACATCATCTCAACATCTGGCTTGCTTATCTATGCGTGGTTTTCCTGTTGACGGTAACGATCATTGACCTGGAACACAGGGTAATTTTGAACGAAATGTCTCTTTTTGGGATTGTACTTGGCCTGGTTGTGGGGTATTCGATAAATGGGTTGTGGAAAACCTTGCTAGGAGGAGGGGCGGGTTTTCTGATCATGCTCGGGCTTTATTTTCTGGGAGAGCTTTTCGCCCGTTATATGGCGAGAAAGCGCGGCTTGGATAATAGCGAGGTCGCCTTGGGGTTTGGGGACGTAAACCTGGGAGGTATTCTTGGTCTGATGCTTGGATGGCCGGTAATTTTCGCCTGCCTGTTGTCTGCCATTCTGATCGGGGGGTTGATCAGTGCCGCCTTGGTGGTTTGGATGCTCCTGAAAAAAGACTATCAACCGTTCACGGCTATTCCGTATGCACCTTTTCTCATCCTTTCCGGATCTATCTTACTCTACCTCTTGAAATAGCGGTGATATTCGCATAGGTATATTTTTCAAAAATTATTCGTGCAGATTATTGAAGTCGATGATAATTTTGCTCGAATTTGTCCTTTAATCCCTCGGCAGCTTTATCGTAAAAGGTTGCATCAATCCAAAGATCACGTGGGTTTAGAATTTCTGGTGGAATCCCCGGGATAGAACCGGGAATCCACAAATCGAAAATCCCATCAAAACAGCCATGATCCAGAGGGATTTTCCCCTGAATCGCAGCTGAGATCATCGTTCTCGTATGATCTAGCTTGATTCTGTATCCTGTACCATAAGGGCCGGCAACCCAACCCGTATTTACCAACCAGATGGTAGGCTGGAACCGCATGATCCGTTCGCGGAAAAGATCAGTATAGATCTGTGGTGGCAGAGGGAGGAAGGGTTCGGCAAAACAAGCAGAAAAAGTCGCACAGGGTTCTTTTCCCAATCCCAATTCCGTTGCTGCAATTTTTGCTGTATACCCGGAAAGAAGATGATAGACAGCTTGATCAGCATTTAATCGTGATATTGGGGGAAGGATCCCGAACGCATCCGCAGTGAGGAAAAAAATAGTTTTTGGATGGGGATGAACACTTTCCAAATCCAGTGGGGAAACCTTGGTTAGTGAGTAGGCTGCACGGGTGTTTTCAGTGATCGAGGCTGAGTCAAAATCCAGCGTATCTGTACCTGGATCATATAAGACATTTTCCAACACCGAACCTGCAGCTTGGGCAGCGTTCCAGATGATTGGTTCACTCGATTCTTTCAAGTGAATCGTTTTTGCGTAACAACCTCCTTCAAGGTTGACGATCCCATCCTCAGTCCATCCATGTTCGTCATCGCCAATCAAATCTCGATTGCGGGTGGAGGAAAGTGTCGTTTTTCCGGTTCCCGATAGACCAAAAAAAAGAGCAGTATCTCTATTCTGCCCAATATTCGCTGAGCAGTGCATGGTCAGCATCCCCAGATCGGGAAAAATAAAATTCATGATCGAAAAGACTGCTTTCTTGATCTCACCCGCATAGGCTGTGCCCCCGATCAGTACGATCATCCTATCCAAATCAAGAACAATAAATGCGCCGGAATGGTTTCTGGCACTTAAAGGTTCGGTCTTAAAGCCAGGGGTATGCAGGATGGTCAAATGGGGTTGATTGTGTTTTGGATGTTGGATTTTCGTTGGCTTAAAGAGATTGAGGCAAAAAAGACTGTGCCAGGCAGATTCCGTGATCACTTTTAACGGCAATGAAAGGGATTTTTCACTCCCAACGCTCAAATTTTGAATGAAAAATTCTTTCCCCTTCATGAAATCCAGTTGATCATGAAGGATCCTGTCGAATTGTTCTCCAGAGATGGGCTGGTTGACGTTTCCCCACCAAACCCGATCTGCGGTTGCCGGGGATTTGACAATATATTTATCATAGGGGGATCTGCCAGTAAATTCACCGGTCTTTACCACGACCGACCCATTTTTAGTGACGTTTCCTTCGTACCGGGTTCTGATAAAACCGATCAATTCTTCCCGGGAAGGATTGATGTGAATGTGGTGAGAGTCACCTAACTCAAAATCTTGTGGAATTTTGCCCAAGGACACTTGTTATCGATCCTATTATTGGTTTGGGTTTTGTGATAACCCCGAGAACCAAGCAGAGATCGTTTGGCTGGCAGGTTTACCATGTATGGAAGCTGAAGGATCGAGTAATTCCGCAGCAGGGTAGCACCCTCTGGAAACGATCCCATTCACCCAGGTCTGATTGACGAAATATTCGAGCGCTGCCGCATATAAATTGACTTGCTGCTGAAGATCAAGTTGATAAATTTGCTGGTTGGTCCCGCCCGATTGCACGTCTTTACAACCTGATCCATCTTCCGGACAGACAATGGTCTCGCCAGCCGCTGATTCTATCCACAAGCCGACTATTACTGGTTTTCCCTGCGAGTCCAAGTTCTGGATTTCACTCCCCGAGAATTGATCCGCGATCCGTGCTGTTATCGATTCCTGCGTATCGGTCGGGGTGTATCCCGAAATTCCATCCCATAGAAGATAAAAGCCATCTAACTGGTTTATGAATCCCGGGAGGGGATCATTTCCGGTCGGATATCTTAATGCCCAAAATATCCTACCCTTGTAATGCGCACGAACATCAGCGATCAAAGATAGCCAATGACCTGTGGAAAAATTCGATGCGTCCGCGGTATTCAGATCCGTAACGGCGATCTGATCAGGAAGTGAAAGAGAAGCACCGGATCCTCCCATCACAAGGGCGTCAGCCTGGTTTACCGATGCAAGATCAGCATAAAAGAGAAGGAATGAGCGGTATTGGGTAAACCATTCTTCCCATTGAGCTTTTGAAAGGGGAGAAATCTCATTAGAAAGATCAGAACCCAGATAATGTAATGAAGGAAACACCGCTGTCATCATCTGGCGTGATTTCGCCCCCTGGATTTGCTGGGAGGAATCGTTCCATAACGGATTTTTTCCTGGAAGGATTCCAATAGGGGAAGGGGAGCCGGTAGCGAATGACCAGGTTGGAGTGATGAAGACCCAATTTGCGTTCATTTTCTGGATATTTTGATATCCAATATCAAAATACGGCTGCCATCGCGGTTCGTAATTCCGATCGATCTCCACACCTTTGATAAAATCAGCACCTTTTCCCGGAATTTGGGTGGGTAATATAGGTTGCACGCCCTGGTTATCCATCCACAACCAGGAAGTTGGATTTACCGAAATGGTTTGTGGGGTGGAGGATGGCGAAAATGCGGAGGTCAATCCATTCATTTCGGCATCGGTTACGCCGCATTGATCGTTGCGGCAAATTCGGAAACTTGTTTGGGGAACCATGTTCAATGGGCTCGATAAGTTGAAATTCCACTGATTATTTCCCTGCAGCTGAATGGGAATGGATCCCATCCAGGAAAATGGGTTGAACTGGATTGATAAAGTATCTTCCGTGGGGGTGCCAGCTGGTGCGGAGACCCGGATTTCAACTGAGGCACTTCCTGGAGAGGTGAAAGTTTGCACAGTATCCCTAATGGTGACATCTGAACCCGGTACAGTCAGTTCCCGAAGGACAAATTGCCCATTCTCATCTGTTTCCGCGTTCCAGAAACCATCCCCCAGGCTGTATTTATATCGAAAATACGAACTGGAAGGCAGGGAAATGGTCCCGCGATAAATATTCAGACCAGAATCGTACTGCAGAGAGGGAGCCCGGGATGCAATTGTGCTCATGCCGCCTTCCAGATCCGCGTAAGTATTTCCAAGCTGGTAGAGTTCTCCAATCAGGCGAAGAGAGCTTCCGGTGTCCATCCCAGGAGGTGGAGTCACTTCGAAAGTGACATTCACGTTTCCCTGGTTAGATACATAAATCCGCGCGGGGGTAACCGCATTTTCAGCGATTTTTGCTCCCTGCTCAAAAAACGATTGTGCGCCATCCAGGCTCAACACGGCGAGGTTCTGCATCCCCACCGGTAAATCGGGTAGATTAAAATGCCCTTCCGAGTTCGTGAAAGTTCGTACTCCACCAGCGATAACCATTGCATTCGGGATGGGGATATTATCCAGATTTGTCACCGTTCCAGTCAGGTTCCCGGTCAGCCCCGAATACGGGGAATCCTCCCAGCCAGCGATTGTATCCTCCAAGATCGCCGGACTTGTCACTTGATGCAATCGGTATCGGACAGGCTCATTCCTCGTATTAAATTCGACTTTGGGAATATCATCCATGCGAATATAACGGTATTTAATAATCGATCCGAGATTAAAAGGGACTCTTCCGAAATAATGATTGGCATCGATGGGGGAGAGGGGGTATCGGACAGGATTAAAAGGGAGACCGGTCAATTCATCTAAAATTTCAAGCATGAATTGAGGAGAGGAACCATCATTTATAGGGGGAAAATTGACCTGGAAAACGACCTCTGCTTTAGGACTCTCCGGAGAAGTGGTGAGTGTTGGGAAGTTTTGAGAGAAAATACAACCACAAAGAAGTATCACCAACAGAGGAAGAGCCCTGAAGGAGCTGAACTTTTTCATGCTGTCGTCATCCTTGATGGTTCAAGGTCGATTTTAGGGGTTGAAAACTTGATGGATCTCGCTTGAGCGCTCTGCCAGACTGCCGAGAACTCCATTCACAAACCTGGGGGTACTTTCCGATCCGTACATCTTGGCAAGCTCGACAGCCTCATTAATTGCCACCTTTACAGGTGTGCATTCAGCTATTGCGAATTCCCAAAGTGCAACGCGGATGATATTACGGTCGATCACTGCGACCTGGTCGATCGGCCACTCTGGGGCATGTTTGGCGATTATTTCATCCATCTGTGGGATGCAGGGAATTACACCGGAAACGATTGCCATGGTGAATTCCTTAATGCTTGAAATTACCTCACTCTCTGTAGATTTACCCTTCTGGATTTCTTTTTCAAGGAACTCGTGAAATTCCTCACTTGGAAATTCCAGGTCCCAGCGATCTTGAATAATCACATCCAATGGATGATCGGTTACATCTTTTTCAAATAGAATTTGAAGGGCCAGGCAGCGGGATTTCGTCCGTAATTTCATGGATCCGGATATTAGGAGATGGTGTAATCGATATCCTCGACATGGATATTAACCCGAGCGACTTCCATGCCTACCATTTCGTGGATCGCGCGGGTTACCCTGTTCTGAATCGAATGACAGACGTCACGGATGTTGGTATCACGTTTCAGAACAACGTAGAGATCGAGGTAAACAATTTCATCCTCGACCAGCAATTTAACACCATCAGAAGATTGTTGTTTGAAAAACCTTCCAAAGTTTCCCGTTGGGGCGGTGAGATGGCTTACCCCCACTACATCCAGGGTTGTCAAGCGCGCGATGGAAACCAGTACTTCGGGCGCAATGGTCGTCTTTCCAGTAATTTCTGCAACTGTGGTCATTTGATCACTCCCATAGAGGATTAAACACTATAAGCGAGATAAGTATTATAAACCTAATCGAACCGGGGGATTGTGTTGATGGCGTGAGGCATGATGGCAATGCGCGGGTCAGAACCTAATTGAGGCAGGATGGATCTGACCGCGGATTGGATTGAATCAGCGGGTTCCATATAGAATTTCCGGACTTCTCCCGCAGCCAAATTGGAAACGAGAATAATCCGCACTTTTTGCAACTGCCGGTATATAAGAAAGGCTTTATGCGGACCTACATTGAAACCCTCTGATCGGAATTTTTCAGGGATCTCCTCTACTGAAGATAACTCACTCATAAACCGGGACCATCCCGGGCTGTCAATTCCCTCCCGGCATTCTGCAGCGAGGATCAGTGTTCCGCCATCTTTGAGAATTATAGCGCTATGTGAAATTGCTTTTTGAGCCTGGTAAAGGTTTATGTCTTTCGGATACCCACCTCCGGAAGCGATCACCAAATCATACTTACTTCGCACCGGGGTTTGACAGATCCTTTTTGATGTTTCCAGCCCTCGTCGCATAACTTCTTTAGGTTCTCCAAAGAAAACCTGGATAATCTCCTGCTCTGAATTCAAGACCGCGTTTAGCGCCAGGTCAACCCCGATAATTTCGCCAATCTCCTCGATATCCTGGCGTAATGGATTCTGATCGTAACTTGCAATAGTCGCGTTTTCATCAAGCAGGTGAGCATGATTCGCCCGGATCGTCTCCCGGGCGGTCAATCCGATGGCTGCAGTCTTGACCCCGCCGGAAAAACCCGCAAAATGGTGGGGCTCAATGTTTCCAACCACGATTTTTAGGTCAGCATTCATAAATTGTTGATTAATGCGTATAGGAGTATTTCGAGAGGTTTTTCCTAATGGAATTAATGAATTTTCATCATCACAATCATGAACCGTAATTTTGTAATCTGAAATGACCCATTCAGGGAGGGTATGATGATATTCATCCGGTTTCATAGGAGTGTGGGTCCCGGATGCGATGATGAAATAGATATTTGTTTTTTTAATCCCCAAATTAGTCTGCAAGTATTCCAGCAGAGCGGGTAGAAGGTGCTCGTGCGGAACTGGCCGTGTTTTATCGTTGACTGCGATTGCCGCAGTCAGGCGTTGGTCAAGAGGAAGACCTTTATTATCAAGAGAACCGATAGGCGAGGCGATGGCTTTCCGCACAATTTCCAATGGTTCCTCAATCGGCCGGGTGACCTCCGGAGTGATCTCATCCGTATGGAAATGGTCTGGAATATCGACAACAATTTGAGAATCGCCGAAAAGCAATGGGTATCGGCTCATTTTCGTTTTATCCATCCATGACCGCCGGCAATGATTTGCGGATCCAGCGCCATTTGTTCGTCGAAGGCTTTTTTTGCCCTCCCAAGATCCCATGTATTCGCACCCGTTGAAGGAACCAATTCATTTCCATGTACCAAAATCGAATCCCCGGCGAATAGGATTCTTTGCTTTGACAGGTAAAACGAGAGGTGCCCGGGAGTATGTCCGCTGCTATCCAGCACCCGTAATCCACCCAGGATGGGAAGTTCCATGCCGGGCACAAGGTCCCCAGTGCAAGGGGTTGGCTCTGACCGAAAAAGACTTGAACCTAGCCTAAAGATAATCCCAAGACACCCCCTGGCTTGAATCGTCCGGGAAGAAGTCCCAATACTGATAGCCCTGCTTTCCACATCTGAGGATCTCACATTGGTCCCTGGATGTTTTTTAAGGATTAATTTCACACCCCCGTAATGATCACCATCCGCATGCGTGATCAAAATTTGTTGTAATTTCAAAGGTGGGGCGCCAATCCTATTTATTTCATTAATTATCCTATTCGCATCCATCTGTAAACCCGCATCTATCAGTGTTAGTTCGTCGCCTTCGACTAGTATGTACTGCCGCGAAGCAGTTCCCTTGAACATGTGAATGTTAGGATAGATTTCCATTTTTTCCTTTGAAGAGGAGAGGGGTGGATAGTGGAACCCAACCATAAATCTCAATAATTATAAATTGATTTTTCATTTATCCAACACCTCAGGTTCATTCTACCCAACAATTGACCCGCAGGGTAGGAAAGCGTATAATCAATCATTATGGTTTCGATAAGTGCGATTATCATAAACAAGAGATTTGATATTTATTACAGGATTGCCTCATGAAAACCATCAAAGAAGCTGCTGAAGCCTACCTTGATAGCGTCAAGCTCTCCAGGTCGATCAACACAGCGCTGACCTATCGACATGCGATAAATTTTTATATCCGTGTTCTAGAAGTTCACAACATTGATATTCAAACAATCCCTGTTACTGAACTGAATGAAGATACTCTTATCTGGTTTGCCAACGACCTCAAGGTATTTTCAACCGCCACGGAGCGATTATATTTAACGGCCATTTCCGGTTTATTTGAATTCATCTCTGCTGAAAACCTGGCCGAGATCAATCTTCCCCGCGTACATATCCTCATCCGCCAGCGTGCCCGCAGACCCGGGCAGCGCTTACCGCAATTCCCAGAGCAATCCATCGATATCATCATAGATGCTATGATTAATCTGAGTATTAATCTTTCCCAGGATGAACAGGATAAAATGATCGATTATCGGGACCGGGCTTTTCTGGTCACCCTGGCGGATACCGGTTGCGGGTGCATGAAGCCTGCAATCTGCACCGGGGGGATATCGATTGGAATGAAGGGCACGCCCTGATCATCGGCAAAGGCAATCGTCAGGATATTGTGCGATTTTCACAAAGATCGATCAAGACTCTTCGCGAATACTTATCAGCCCGCGGCAGCCTGGATGGGACCTCAAACCGCCCCCTCCCCTCCCTGCCCCTTTTCGCCAGGCACGACAAGGGTGCGGGTAGTAAGGTAAAACCGATTACCACTACAACCGGTAGAAATATCGTTACCGCCCGGGTGGAGGAGATCCTTGGCAAGGAAGCTGTCGGTACCATCACCCCCCACTCCTTTCGGCATTACTTTGTCACCCGGGTGCTCAAATCCTCCGGGAATTTAAAATTAGCCCAGGAACTTGCCCGGCATAAGAACATAGCTGTTACGCAACGGTATGCCCATATTTCTAATGACGAATTGGACAAAGGTTACTATAAGGTCTTTGAAGAAGGTAATGTCAACGAGGAATGAAAAAAAGCCTGCGGGAATTTTCTCTTCGCAGGCTTTTCCCTTATTTGTATCAAATTACTTGAGAAGATTCTTTGAACCCACAAGCGCGGTCAGCAGATCGCGCCGTTTCAGAGCGCGTTTTGTATCAATCTCCATCATGCCAGCTTTTTCATCGGCTAGTTTCTGGATCGCCTTCGATCCAGGTTCCGCTCTCCACATCTTTGTGGCGGAAGCGCCAGCGCTCAACCCATATAGGCAATTGTTCGATATTGGCAACCCGTTGATGTTTTATCTCTTTTGAAACACCATAAGCCACAGTGGAAATGGTATATTCCTCAGTTTCTGATTTAACCGGGCAAACCATCATACATGCCCCGCATTTGATGCAATAATAATCAGCCAGGAGGAGTTCACCCTTGTCATCGATGCTCAAAGCCCTGGTCGGACAAATATCCGCGCAAGCCAGGCAGCCTTCCACACATAATTCCCTTTTCAACCGCACGCTACCCTGCCAGGGCTGGGTCACCTTGAAAGCGCCATTGCTGGCAATCTCACACTGCCTGCAGCGGATGCAATTCCCGTCATCCACCACTAGCGTATCCAGGCTGAAATCGAAATTGATCACGTTTGTAGGGCAATTGGTGACCACAAAATCCTCACGGCTCCAATCAAAAGCTTCTTTATCGAATATGGTGGATTCGATTGGGATCGCAAAAGCTTCCTTTGCTGATCACTGGATTTTCGTGTTTTTCGTTGATTATTATTTCAATCGCATTTTTTGGGCACATGATTTCGCAGATCCCGCAGAATACACATGCTTCAGGATCGATATCCACGGAAGGCTTCTGGATGATCCGTCCATTTTCCAGCACCGCCTCCACATGATGAATGGCATCCTTCGGACAGCATAAAGGTCCGATCTGGCAGCCGATGCATTTATCCAGGTCCCATTCGATATGGTAATGGCGGGTTACCATCAGTCGTTCCAGGACGATACTATGCTCGGTGACGTGTTTTTGGGTCAGTCCTCGTTTGCTCATCCATTCCTCGTCAATCTCTGCGAAGTTCTTGAACCATTTGTCGGTCATGGTCGTAGATGCGAACGATCATGGGGGAATCCCCGGGAAGGGCATGCGTAGCGCAGCCAAAACAGGGGTCATAAGCCCGGAAAGCCATTTCGATCTTGTTCATGATCTCGTCGCTGACAACTTGACCTTTATGGATCAAGCCCTGGGCCGCCTTACGGATGGACATATCGATCGCCGCGTAATTATTTGTGGTTCCCACGATCAAATTAACCTTTTTTAGCAATCCCCGCTCATCGGTCAGGTAATGATGGGTCAATGTTCCCCTTGGGGCTTCGATGATCGCCACTCCCTCAGAAGGTATCTCTGTCGGTATGGCATGCACGTTCGGATCAAGGATGCGATCATCCGATGTTAACTCGATGATCTGCTCCACCGCGAAAAGCAGCTCGATAAGCCGTGCCCAGTGGGTTGCCAGGGTGGCATGCACGGGTTTACCACCCAGGGTCGCGTAGAATTTCTCGTATTCTTCCTGGGCAAGCGGTGTAGCCATGCCGTCAGATACGTTTAAGCGCGCTAAAGGTGATGCGCGATACACCCCACTCCCCTCCCCATCAATAAAACCCTTCCAACCCACTTTTTTCAAATAAGGGAACTTCAGGTAGGTCCAGGGTTCGATGTGCTCTGCGATGTTATCCAAATATTCTTCCGCCGAATATTTGATAAATTCTTTACCGGAAGGCGTGACTACCCGGACCTTGCCATCGTAGAAATTCACCTTGTTGTTCTCATCCACTAAACCCATGTAATAGGTTTGATGAGCATACATATCGCTCAGGATCAATTCAACATATTCCTTGTTCTTCAAGACCAGGGTATCGAAAAGCTCCAATGTAAATTTCGCAGTTTCCAGGGAGCGCCTGGCCAGAGTCAGGATCTTCTGTTGATCCTCCTTGGTCATCGGTTTCGTCACCCCGCCGACGATTGCTGCCACCGGATGGATGAAGCGCCCGCCGATGATGGAGCAAATCTCGTGGTTATCCTGCAGGAGCTGGATCGCCCTGCCCCCCACTTCCCTGCCGACCTTTTGTACCACACCCAACACATTTCGCTGTGCTTTTGGCGCACCTGGTCCCACAATAAAATCCGGCCCGCCAAGCACAAAGAAATGGGTACCATGATCGCCCACAAAGAAAGCGTCGTTCATCACTTCGCGGATCATCCGGCCTGCAAGAGGCACTTCAACCTTATAAACCGCATCTCCCGCTTTGGCAGCCGCGATGTGGTGCGCTGTGGGGCATACGCCGCAAATCCTTTGCGTGATCTGGGGCATTTCTTCCACCGGTCGCCCTTCGCAGAATTTTTCAAATCCGCGCAGTTCCGGAATGATCATATAGGCGTTTTCAAGGCTGCCCTCTTCATTCAGGAAAAGATCGATCCGGCCGTGTCCTTCCAATCTGGTAATAGGGTCAATACTGATCTTTTGATTCATCTTCTTACCCTATTTGTACTTCATTTCATTGAGAATCGAATCAGCCAGTCCAAATCGGTAGGCTGTACCCACGGGATCAACGAAACCTTCCATTATCTTTTTTAGCTCCTCGGGATTACTGGTGTCGATCAAAGCGCCTATCTCGCTAATGAGTTTGGCACCCTGGTCGATCACTCCATCAGGGGGACCGTAGCACCCGCGGCAGGGAAAATTTGCATTGACGCACGGCAATCCACAGCCAGCCTGGGTTGCTGCCCCGTAGCAAACCACGCCCTGGGTGAGAAAGCAGGTTTCCTGGTCCAATTGCACTTCATGCGGACGCTTGAATTCAGAGATGCGCTGGCTGCTTTTTCCTTTTTGCCTGGCGCAGGCATCGCAATTGGATTTCGGATCAACACCGATCTTCGATCCTTTTGCTGGGATTTTGCCGGCAAGAAGGGCTTGAAAAACATTCCAAACCTGATCGGCAACGGGCGGGCAACCTGGCATGTAATAATCCACTTCAACGGTTTGGGCAAGCGTCTTCACCCGGTCATAGAGGACAGGAATTTCGATATCCCCTTCTTTCATATGGGTGGTCTGCTGTGGACGCGTTCCACGGGAATCATCATTCGAAGGGATCTCGTCAAAAACCCGGTACAGCATGCTTTCCTTGTCATATTGGTTGGCAAGCGATGGAATACCTCCCATGTGGGCACAGGCTCCGAAGGCAACCAGGATTTTTGATTTTTTTCTTAGCAGAGTGGCAATATGTTCATTTTCATCATTGCGAATTCCACCGTTGAAAAAACAGACGTCGATTTCCTTATCCCGCATAGCGCGGACATCATCGTATTTAAAATCCATCGCGCACGGCCAGAATACAATGTCCACCTTTTCACTGACTTCCACCAGCCGCATACCCAACTCAACGATAGTGATCTCGCAGCCTCCGCAACTGGCTGCCCAATAGAAGGCGAGTTTTGGTCTTTGGCTCATGTTATCTCGCTTTCATCAATTCCAGGGATTCCAGCATGCCATCGATCTCAGTCCTGATCCGGCCGCGATCCTGAGTTCCTATCTGAATAAACCGGACCCGCCCTCCCCTTTCGGGATCCATCTGATCAAACATACTCCCCAGTAATGAGATTTTGCATGATCCGACATAGTTGCCGCGTTTGAAATGGCACTCTCCTGGTGCGCACCCGCACACCAATACCCCGTCGATTCCCGAACGCAGCGCGAGCATGGCCATCTGTGGGTCTATCCTTCCAGAACAGGGAATGTGGATCACCCGGACGTTCGAGGGATAGGATACCAGGATTTGCAGGTCATCATCCACGCGCAGGGACCAATCGCAGACGAAGATGAGCAACTTGGGCTCAGTTGTCCTTCCTGATGGGATCTTGATCTGTTTTAGGATATCGCGGTTCGCAACACCCTTCCGGGAAATCGCTCCCAGAGGGCAAGCTGCCACACAGGTGCCGCAGCGCATGCAGCGGTTCTTATCCACCTGTGAAACCCGGTCGATTTGACCGTTAATTTTCTTCTCGATCAAATGAGGAGCTTCATAGGGGCAGACCATGACGCAAACGCCGCAGCCCGAGCAGAGTTTCTCGTCAACTTTTACAGTTTCAAGCGGAGATTTGTACCCTTCCGCAACCGCGAGCTGTTTGACCGCGCCGATCACCCCGGAGATATGAATCTTCTGTGGGCATGCCGGAAAGCAGAGATCGCACGCAGAGCACATCCAGGTTGTTGGATCTGTGTAAGCATCTTCGTCCTGATCCAAAAGCACCCGTCGAATTAATCGCCTGGGGTTGTATTCGGGTTCCACTTTCTGCTGGATCATGCACTTGGAAACGCATGTGCCGCAGGAATAGCACATTTCCAGGTGTTCCCCTCCTGGAATGGCACGAACTTTTTCTGCAAAGGTTACTGTTGTGGAATGACTCAATTTGCCACCTCCTCACCGTGCATGGAGGCAACCATTTTCTTGGAGAACTCAATTGCTTCATCAACCCTAGGAGCTTCTTTCATTCTGCGGGCGCGCTGCTCCATCTGTGGCCGCAAGGTCTCGATCTCCTCTTTCAATTTTTCAGGCGGGATACCATCTATCACTTTTTGTAATTCATTGATCACGCGGGCATACTTATCTCCCTCCGCGGCTGAGATCCATTCCACCCGGAACCGTCCCGGAGACATGCCCATCTTATCGAATGTTTTCATCAGCCGTTCCGCACGAGCCGCGCCGACGATCTGCCCGGTGATATAGTGGCAATCCTGGCGGTGACAGCCGGAATAAAGGACCGCTCCAGCACCAAGACGGAACGCTTCATATACAAAATCGGAGTCCATACGCGCCGAGCACATCACCCTAAGGCCGCGCTCATTGGCAGAGTATTCAAAATGGCTCGTACCCGCCAGATCCGCGCCACCATACGAACACCAGTGGCAACGGAATGCCAGGATTTTCTTCTCAGGCTCGTTCGCCAGGACAGTCTGCAATTGAGCCAGAAGCTGCGCGTCGGTATAATGCAACTGGGTGATGGCATTGTGGGGACATTCAGCTACACAGCCACCGCATCCGTGGCATTTGGCGGTCACCACTTCGGCGGCTTTCCCAACCTCGTAATTGATCGAACCATAAGGGCATGCTTTGGCGCAAAGCCCGCATTGTTTACCCTGCGCGCTGATGCAGCGGTCCTCCCAAACAGAAGCGACCGTCGGTTCGATCTCCCATTGATCCGAGTGCAGGATCCGTCCTGCCCGGGAGGCAGCCGCGATACCCTGGGCAACGCTTGAGGGGATATCCTTCAGCCCCTGGCATGCACCTGCCAGGAAAACACCGTCAGTTGGTGTATCCATTGGACGCAATTTTGGATGGTATTCCATGAAGAAACCACCCGGGCTTTGAACAATATTCAACACGGAGCTCATCGTCGCCTGGTCCGGCTGTGGAATGCCGGCCTGATTCAGCATAACCATGTCGAATTCGCGCTCAATCACTTTCCCCAGGGATACATCCTCAGAATGCACAAAAAGATTTTTCGAGTCCGGGTCTTCAGTGATCAGGCTCGGCCTACCCTGGATAAAATGGATGCCCAATTCCCTGGCGCGATCGTAAAATTCTTCGTACCCCTTGGAGGGAGTCCGGATATCCATGTAATACACGGAGATATCCAGGTCAGGATCCATCTGCTTGAGCAATACGGCATTTTTGATGGAGTACATGCAGCAGAAATTGGAGCAGTATGGGTTGTAGCGTTTATCCCTTGAGCCGACGCAATTTATAAAAGCGAGTCGCTTTGGATTTTTAAGGTCACTCGGTCGTATCAGATCCCCTGCTGTAGGGCCGGCTGAGTTATTCAAACGTTCCATCTCCATGGAGGTGATCACATTGGGGAACCGCCCATAACCGTATTCGCTCATCACGCTGGGATCAAAGTGATCGTACCCGGTCGCAACAACGATGGCGCCTGCATCCTCCCAGGTGACCTTATCCTCCATGCTGAAATCAATGGCGTTCAGCTTACCGCAGGCTTCCACGCATTTGTAGCAATGGATGCAGGCTTCCATATCCACCGTGTATTTGAGTGGAACCGACTGGCTCATGGGAACATAGATCGCCTTGCGGGGAGCAAGGTTCATCTCGAAATGAATTGGGGACTTCGATCGGGCAGACCTTGGAGCAATCCCCGCAGCCGTTGCAGCGCGAGGCAATGACGCGTTTCGATTTTTCTCGCAGTTGGACTTTGAAATTCCCGACGAATCCTTCGACCCGTTCAACTTCTGTGTATGCTTTTACTGTGATGTTGGGTTGGCGCGCCGCGTCAACCATTTTGGGTGCAAGAATTCATATACTGCAGTCCATGGTTGGAAAGGTCTTGTTAAGTTGTGCCATGACCCCTCCAATCGTTTCCTGCTTCTCTACCAAAATCGTTTTTATACCCTGCTCTGCCAGGTCTAATGCACAGCTTATCCCGGCCACGCCAGCCCCGATCACAACAGCTTTCTTTGTCACCGGAACGGAGATCATATCCAGCGGTGTGAGGAAACTGGCTTTGGCGATCGCTGCGGCCGTCAGGTCCTTCGCTTTTTCCAAAGCGCCAGCTTTATCATGCCCGTGCGCCCAGGTGCACTGTTCGCGTATATTGGCCATTTCCATCAGAAATGGATTCAATCCGGCTTCCTGGACTGCAGCCCTGAAGGTGGGCTCATGCATTCTCACAGAACAAGCAGAGACAACCACCCTGTTCAAATTGTATTTCTTGATATCGTCTTTTATCAGGGTTTGGCCGGAATCTGCGCAGGCATAATGGGTATCGGTTGCCCGCACAACACCCGGCAACCCGGCTGCGTAGGCGGCAACATCTGCCGGAGGGATTACTCCAGCAATGTTGGATCCGCAGTGGCAGATATAAACGCCAATGCGGAGTTCTTCCTTTCCTTCTGGGTTAGTCATGGAGCTCCTGGAGAGGTAATAGAATTCGATTGAAATGTATTATGAACGTCGGACCGATGGCCGCTTCAGTGGCCAGGCGTTTTCTGGCTTTTTGAGCGCGTTGATCGGGATCACGAGTTCAAGCGCATCCTTCGGGCACCAAAGCACGCATTGGGGTCCGCCATCCACATCCTCACATTGGTCGCAGATCTCAGCCAGTTTTGTTTCGGGGTTGATGGAGATGGCTCCAAAATCACAGGCTTCGATGCACCAGGCGCAGGCATCGCAATTGTTCACATCCACCTGGATGATCCCGGTCGCTGGATCCTGGATCAAAGCATCCCGTGTGCAGGCCACCACGCAGGGGGCATCTTCGCACGTTCGGCAAGCTACGGCGGTGATTAAGATCTCTTCAGCTCTCACCACCCGGATTCGGCTGCGGTAGGTATTGAATTCACCAGTTTTCGTATATGAGCAGATATACTCGCAAAGCTGGCATCCAATGCACTTATCGTAATCACAGGCGATATATTTGAATCGTGAAGTTGTTGTGGTCACTCTACTATCTCCTTTTTACCGGTAAATTAAACACCGATCTGTTCCGCAACGTCAGACATCCCCAGGTCGATCAATTTCTTCTTGGGGATCATGCCATCATTGGTCCAGCCTTTGGCTTTATAGTACTGGTCCTTCATCGTCTCAAGCTCTTCCATGCTGACCACATGACCAGCGGAAGCTCCCTTGGTCATGGGATCGTGGTGCCAGCGGTATGGCAGGGCATCATCTTTGCGCGACCAACCTTCACGTATGTTGAACGCTTTCTTGATCGTGTGAGCCCGTTCGCCGATAAGGTCTATATCCTCGTACTTGAAATCCCAACCTGTTGTGGCATTGATCAACGCGGCGATGGAAGGCCAGGCACCGGAGCGATCAGCCTTGCCGGTGAAACACCTGCGAATGAATTTGCATAAGGGTAGTGTATCGTACACAGCGGCATATTCCTCAGCTTCCCGTGCGTACTCGCCATGTTTTTCATCAATTTTAAAACGGTCAGTTCCTCCGGTGATGTCTATATCGTAAGCTGCAGAGCGGTTATGGCAGCCTCCGCGAGTTCCGACAGCAGCGCCGACTGCGAAAGTTTTCAGTCCGCGGGCATCATACCCCGGGGATTCCAATCCCTTCGAATTCATCGCCCACTTGTAAGTTTCAGCCTTTCTTTCCTTGTCGATCGTATCAGATGCGATCCTGGTTCCTTCAGCGAGGAGATTTCCGATTCCTTCCCGATCTCGGATCATTTCCAGCAAGGTGACGCCGGCTTCTCCGTTTCCAAAATTGGGTTCAAATCCTTCCGGGTATTTTTTACATTTGAAATCTTCTTTTTTGAAGATTCCTTTTTCAAATGTCTCCATCACCCAGGAAACAGTCACCCCGCCGCTCATGGAATCCATACCGGCTTCATCACAAACATCGACCATTTTGATGATCGCCTTCATGTCGCTGATTCCGCAATTCGAGCCGGTTGCGTAAAGTGATTCATATTCGATACCAGTAATCGCCCCGGTATAGGGTCCTTCCCGAACCAGGGACATCTGCTCACAGGCGATTGGGCATTGCGCGCATGCGATCGTTTTCACTTTGTAATGCTCGGAAAGCTCTTCACCAGAAATTTGCTCGGCGTATTCAAAAGTGCCTTCCTGGTAATTTCGCGTGGGTAGTAACCCCAATTTGTTCATATTAAGTACATTTGTGACCGTGCCCAACACGCGGTATTTAACCGTGTGAGGTCCCTGCGCCTGATCACTGATATCAAAGGACATCTTCATGAGCGTCGCCGGATCTGCGACCTTGATCCCCTTGGTTCCTCGCACGGAAAGCGCTTTGAGTTTCTTGGATCCCCAGACCATCCCATGACCGGTACGTCCAGCTTGCCGGCCATCATTTGTCACGTTGGCAAACCGCACCAGGTTCTCTCCGGCTGGACCGATGGTGCAGGAGCGTACCTGGTCATCTGCCAGTGCTTCGCGAATGGCTTCTTCAGTTTCAAAGGTGTTTTTCCCCAAAAGTTTGGTTGCATCCCGGAATTCCACCCGGTCATCATCGATAAAAATATTCACCCAGTTTTCACTTACACCATGCACAACCACCCCGTCCCATTGCGCGCGTTTAAGTGCAATCGAAAACCAGCTCCCGGATAGGCTGTCGCCGATAAAACCGGTCAAGGGAGATTTTGAAGCCATCCCGAATTTCCCTCCTACCGGAACGGGCGTGCCAGTAAAGATCCCATTGGCGATACAAATTGGGTTATCGGGTGATAGAGGATCGCAGCCTGGTTTTATATTTTCCCAGCACAACCTGGTGGCCATCGAAACACCACCGATATAGGTTTTAAACCAATCTTCCGGCTTTTCCTCTACCCAATGTTTACGGTTGGTGAGGTCGATGTGTAGGATTCTTCCGCTGTAACCGAACATTTGGTTCTGCCTCCTTGGCTTTCTTACGATTATTCTTACCCGCCAGCTAGAACAGACATGAGGATAAGTTGCCCGTTCTCCTCTGGCGAATTATCCAACTCTGATGGTTTGATCATTCGCTTGCCATCCAGGTTGAACATACTGGATCCAATGAATGTGTTTTTCTGAGTATCGATCAGCTGCCCATTAAATTGTGGAAATTTTAAAGATAACTCGCGAATCACATCCCGGTAGCTGCCTTTGGCCGGGATACTGATTTGTGCCTTTGATACCCCCGAAAGGACACGTGAAACCCCGATGAATTCTACATCGATATTCATGCAAATATTAATTCTACCAGTTTTTCCTATCTGGCAAACCTGTATAAATACCCTCACTTCATATACACTTGTCATAGTATTTGGATAATATTTGTGTTAATTGATCAAATTTCTATGGTTTTGAATCATAATAGAAAATCTGCTATAAATATTGTAGAAATCTCTCGTACTGGAGGATCCTATGCGTCTTTATGTCGAAAACGAGAAATGCTCAGGTTGCAGAGCCTGCCTGGTCGCATGCTCTTTGAATCTATTCGGAGAAAATAATCCCAAAAAAGCAGCCCTTACCCTCATCCCTCAATTCCCGGAACCGGGAGTTTATGAAATGAAGGTTTGCACACAATGCGGTGAATGTGCAGCCGTATGCCCCACGGATGCCATCAAACAGAGTGTGAATGGCTCTTATTACGTGGAATTCACTGAGTGCATCTTGTGCGAAGCCTGCGTCCCTGTTTGCCCTGAGGGAGTTATGTACCTGGATAACCACCTCGCACAGACCGCCTGGAAATGCGATCTTTGTGGCGATTGCGTGTTGGTTTGCGGAACAAGTGCTCTTTCAATTTCAAATCAGCAATTGGCATAGGGAGTTACTTATGAACGGATATGGCGGTTCAATCTTGCGAGTAAATCTCACCTCAGGCAAAATCCTCAAATCACCCACTCCTCCTGATCTTGCAAGGAATTACATAGGTGGTCGTGGTTTTGGTGCCTACCTGCTCTTCACAGAGGTTTCCCGAATTCGCTGATCCCCTTGGACCGGAGAATAAGCTCATCCTATCCACCGGACCCCTTTCAGGGTTGATGATCCCAGGTGCTGGAAAGATGGATTTCACCACAAAATCTCCGCTTACCAACGGGTATGCCAGCTCCTCCCTTGGCGGGATGCTTACAGCAGAATTGAAATATGCGGGAATCGATTCGATCATTTTCGAAGGAATCAGTCCCAGCCCGGTTTACTTGATTGATCGAAGATGACCAAGTAAAACTTCTGGATGCTTCGGAATATTGGGGTCAGGGTACTATCACAGTTGAAAAAGCACTCAAGGAAAAATATGGCGAGGACTACCAGGTGGCTGTGATCGGTCCTGGCGGGGAAAACCTGGTTCCGTTTGCGTCCATCAATCATGATTACGGTCGCCAGGCTGGCCGAGGGGGTGTTGGCGCTGTGATGGGATCTAAAAAACTCAAAGCCATCGTCGTGCATGGTACAAAAGCCATCCCTGTCGCAGACACCGAAAGTTACAGGAAATCTGGCCAGGAATTATTCAAAGCATGTAAAGAAGCTGAAGGACTCGTCCCCTGGCAAAGATATGGAACGACCATTGTCACAAGCTGGTGCGACGAAGTCGGCGCCCTGCCAACTCGAAATTTCAGCTCGGGTCACTTTTCGGAGGGAAAAGGTCTTTATGGCCCGGTCATGAGAGAAAAGATCGTCATCACCGATAAAGGCTGTTTCGGCTGCCCCTCCCCTTGCGGTAAATACAGTCGTTCTAAAAAATACAAATCAAACGTCGAAGGTCCCGAATATGAAACCATTGGCATGCTCGGGTCGAACGTGGGAATCTCAGATATCGAGGATGTAGCAGAAGCGAACCGTTTGTGTGATGATTTGGGGATCGACACGATCAGCACTGGCGGGGTGATCGGCTGGGCTATGGAGTGTTATCAAAAGGGATTGATCACCACTGCGGATACGGATGGTTTAGCTCTTGAATTTGGGAATGTTCCCATCGTTTTTGAATTGATTCGTAAGATCGCATATAAGGAGGGGGTTGGCAAACTCCTTTCGCAAGGTGTGAAAAAAGCATCCGAGATTACTGGAAAAGGAAGTGAGAATTTCGCCATCCACGTCAAGGGGATGGAGCAATCAGCTTATGCCACCCATAATGCTACGGCGATGCTTCTGGCTTATATGACTTGCGATGTCGGTGCGCATCATAACCGTTCCTGGGCAATTACCTACGATCTGCAGGTTGGCCGTGACTTGATTGTCCCCGAAAAGGTTGCCCGGATCATCTGGTTGCAGAACTTTCGTCCCATGTTCGATGTTCTCGGCTCCTGCCGGCTTCAATGGGTGGAACTCTCTATCGAGCGTGATCTTTATGTTCCTGCTCTGGAGGCAATTACTGGAGTCCATCGCACGTGGGAGGATTTGGAAAAAGTCGGAGAAAAGATCTGGAATCTCACCCGGCTTTTCTGGATCCGTGAAAATCCCGGTTTTAACCGCTCTTGGGATCTCCCCTCCCCTCGTTTCTACACCGAGCCGCCCATGGATGGACCGACTGCTGGCCAGATTACCAAATATGAGGATGTTCAAAAATTGCTGGATATGTATTACGAACAGCGGGGTTGGGATCCGAACGGCATACCAAAGCTAGATACTTTGAAAAAACTTGAATTGGGAGAATTCGCTATTTCGTCATGAGTATATTCAATGCAGACATCTGAATTGCGTCCCAAGGGAATGTTGAAGCAATATATCGGTGGCAGGGAGTGCATTGAAGTTCCCAGTGGAATCACTCTCAGGGATGCATTATCCAACTGCGGAATTCCCCCGGATCTGGTCGCAATGGCATTTATTGATCAGAAACCTCTAAGCAAGGATGAAATCGTCCGACCGGGACAGACTATCGAGCTGGTTGCTGTGATAGGCGGAGGCTGAACCATAATTTATTCTTTTTCAAGCATCAATTCTTTTGACTTCTTGGTTTGTTTTCCGCGCTCTTCAGTATTCAGGATCCGCTTGCGGATTCGGATATTTTGAGGGGTGACTTCCAGCAATTCGTCGTCAGCGAGATATTCGATAGCTTCATCCAGGCTCATCTGGCGAGGCGGGACCAGGCGGATTTCGATATCTTTATTTGAAGAGCGCATATTCGTAAGGTGCTTCTTCTTGCAAACATTCACCATTAAGTCGGTTGGACGGGCGGTTTCGCCAACGACCATTCCTTCATAGACTTCTACTCCTGCCCCAATAAAAAGAGTTGCACGTTCCTCTGCATTTTTCAACCCGAATGTATAAGTTGTCCCTGTCTCCCAGGCGACTACTGAACTTGTGGTTCTCGAGACGATGGGTCCAGCCATAGGTCCATAGGAATCGAAAATCGAATTCATAACACCTGTTCCATGGGTTGCAGTTAGAAACTGGTACCGAAAACCCAGAATTCCTCTTGTAGGTACAAGGTAACGAATATGGACGGTGTTATCCGGCATATTAAGCATATCAAGCATCTTTCCCCGACGGGAGCCAAGCATCTCTACTACGGTGCCAACTGTCTCCGCGCTTGTCTCGATCTGCAATTCCTCGTAGGGTTCAAGAGTTTCCCCTGATTCATTGATGTGGAAGATTGCCTCGGGCCGGGAAACTTCAAATTCATATCCTTCCCTTCTCATGGTCTCGATTAGGATCGCCAGATGAAGCTCTCCCCTCCCTGAGACAGTGAAAGTATCCGGCCTTTCGGTCTCCTCCACCCTGAGGGCAACATTATTTTTTAGTTCATCAAATAACCTTTCGCGCAGCTTGCGGGAAGTTCCCCACTTCCCTTCTCTCCCTGTGAAAGGAGATGTGTTCACTCCAAAGGTCATTTTTACGGTCGGTTCCTCCACGGTAATGGGAGGTAATGATACCGGGTTTTCCGGGTCAGCCAGAGTTTCTCCAATTGCTATCCCTTCCAAACCTGCAAGCGCAATTATCTCCCCGGCTTCTGCAGATTCCACCTCAACTTTATCCAAACCCTGGTGTACATATAAGTATCGAGCTCTTTCTTTTAGTACCTGACCCTCAACCGTGATACGAGCCAGTTCCTGCCCGGCGGTGATCCTTCCCCTGAAGATCCTGCCCACAGCTGTAACCCCTCGATAATCATCGTAACCTAGATTGGTGACCAACATTTGCAAGGGAGCATCCGGGTCAACTTCCGGAGCAGGGATGTTATCCAGGATGGCGTCAAAAAGCGGTTGTAGATTGGGTCCAAGTTCCTGCGACGAACCAGCCTGTCCTGTGATCGCGTTAGCGTAAATGATGGGAAAATCGGCCTGGTGGTCGCTGGCACCCAGTTCGACGAAAAGATCGAAGGTCGAATTTATGGATCGATCAGGTTCGGCGTCCTTTCGGTCCATTTTGTTAATTACAACAATAGCCTTGTGACCCATTGCGAGGGCTTTCTTCAGCACAAACCGGGTTTGTGCCATGGGTCCTTCAGCAGCGTCCACTAAAAGGAGGACACCATCCACCATGTTCATCACCCGCTCCACCTCACCCCCAAAATCGGCATGCCCGGGGGTATCCACGATATTGATCTTGACGAAATTTCCGTCCCGATCAGGGATTGTGATGGCAGTATTCTTTGCCAGAATTGTGATTCCTCGTTCGCGTTCCAAATCATTGGAATCCATTACCCGCACAGCTACCTGCTGGTTTTCCCGGAAGACTTTTGCCTGTTTGAGCATCCCATCCACAAGGGTGGTTTTCCCATGATCGACGTGTGCGATGATGGCGATATTTCTGATGATCTTTACGTTTTGCTAGCATTTCCTGCACCTTCTTTATTGATTACAACAACCAACGACCCCGGGACTTCAACCGAGGTCGTTGATGAATCTTATCAGAAACTGGTTCACCTGAATAGGGTCGCCCGTTGAACCACTGTATATAATTATACTATGAAGAAAGAGCGAAAGAAAATTGCTCTGGCATTGAGTGGTGGTGGTGCCAGGGGGATAGCACAAATCGGGGTCTTGAAAGCCTTCCACGAAGCTGGGATTAGCTATCAATATATTTGTGGAACGAGTTTCGGCGGACTCGTTGGAGCAGCACTTGGCCGTTGGGATCACTCCACAGGAGCTCGAAAAAGAAGCCCTAAGGATCTCGAAAACTAGTGAATTCATTCGTCTATTGGACCCCAACCCTTTACGGCGCGGTTTCCTGGAAGGCAACCGAGTTAAAGCATATATTGAAAAATTGCTTGGCAGCAATCCCGAATTTGAATCATTGAAAATTCAGCTCACTATGGTTGCTGTGGATCTGGCTACTGGTTCCGAGGTCCTTCTGAATTCAGGCGATCTATTGAGTGCAGTTTTTGCCACAATTGCCATTCCTGGGATATTTAATCCGGTCGAATTCCAGGGAAAGATGCTGGTCGATGGAGGGGTTCTTAATAACCTTCCCGTTGATCATGCCCGCGCAACCGGAGCGGATCTGGTCATCGCTGTCAATGTTCAGCCCAGGGTGGGTTCAGACAATCGGTGGGATTATTCCAGATCCTCAAACCGACTTATTCCAGCATCTTTAATTAGTATGTACCGGGCAGAGATTATCCAATCGAGCTGGATGACCAGGATGAAATTGATCAACAATCCTCCGGATGTTTTAATTCACCCTGATATCCCGGATGAGATCGACTCTCTATTTGGTTTTCGATATGCCAAAGAAATTCTTAGAGCTGGGGATGTTGCAGCGAAGAATGCCATTCCTTCCATAATGGCGCTTTTAGGAAATAACCCATAGATTTCTGAGAGGATCCAACATGTCCAGATACATCGGTGCTATCGACCAGGGAACCACTTCCACCCGTTTCATCGTTTTCGATCAATCCGGAAAGATCATCGCAATTGACCAGAAGGAACATCGCCAGATTTTCCCCAAACCTGGCTGGGTGGAGCATGATCCTAATGAGATCTATCAAAATACGTTGACCGTTATTCAAAATGCCCTTCGTAAATCCAATCTATCAATTGCAGATATTGCAGCTCTTGGTATCACCAACCAACGTGAGACGGTGGTTTTTTGGGATAAATCATCGGGAAAACCAATCGGAAATGCAATTGTCTGGCAGGATACCCGTACAGACCTGATATGCCAGTCTCTATCTGGTTCAATTGGGTTGAATCGTTTCCGTGAAAAAACAGGCTTGCCCTTGGCAACTTATTTTTCAGGACCAAAGATCATGTGGGCGTTGAAGAATAACCCCGAAATTCAAAAACTCTTTGATCTGGGTACTCTTGCAGTGGGAAATATTGATTCCTGGTTGATCTGGAAATTAACTGGTGGAAATCGCGGTGGTATCCATATTACTGATGTAACCAATGCCTCCCGCACCCTTCTCATGAATCTGACCACAATGGATTGGGATCCTGAAATCATGAAAGAGATGGGATATCGCGAAGTTAATCCTTCCTGAAATAAAATCATCATCTGAAATGTATGGCTATGCGCATTTTGAAAATACAGAGATTCCCATAGCTGGAGATCTTGGGGATCAACAGGCAGCTCTGTTCGGACAGGTTTGCTATGAATCCGGAGATGCGAAAAACACGTACGGGACTGGTTGCTTTATGCTGATGAATACTGGAACTTCACCAGTTCAGAGCCATCATGGCCTGCTCACGACGGTGGGTTATAAACTTGGGACTTCCAAACCTGTTTACTGCCTGGAAGGATCTATCGCAATCGCCGGAGCTTTGGTCCAATGGCTGCGGGATAACCTGGGTATCATCGAGAAATCCGAGGATATTGAACCCCTTGCGCGAACCGTTGAAGATAACGGAGGGATTTATTTTGTACCCGCTTTTTCCGGACTTTTTGCTCCTTACTGGCGAAGCGATGCCCGTGGAATCATTGTTGGTATGACTCGCTATATCCACCGCGGTCATATCGCCAGGGCTGTTCTCGAAGCTACTGCTTATCAAACCAGGGAAGTTTTGGATGCCATGGAAGCTGATTCAGGAGTTGAACTCACTTCGCTTAAAGTGGATGGAGGAATGGTCGGGAATGAATTATTGATGCAATTCCAGTCGGATATTTTGGATGTTCCGGTGGTTCGCCCCCGCATTATGGAAACTACCGCTTTGGGAGCTGCCTATGCTGCCGGCCTGGCTGTTGGATATTGGCAAAACCTTGATCAACTCCGCATGAACAATGGTCCAAATCAACGGAATGGCAACCAAAGATGCTAAAACATCGACCCGGACATGACTATTCCAGGGCTGGAAGAAAGCAGTCACCCGAACCCTGGATTGGATCTGATCATCAATTAATCGTGCATGATTCTTCTTGACATTAATCATCGCCAGGATATAAAATCCATCCTCGTGCCGCGGGCACGTTATAATTCATGCGGTTATACCGCAGTTTCGTAGAGTGAAGGTAACCCAAAAAAAGGGTGAGAGGCGCTCGAAAGAAGGAAAAATGGATAAAGTTGTGATTAATGCAGTTCCCCGAACGATCAGGGGAAAACAGGTCGGGGTTTTACGCAGGGAAGGAAAGCTTCCCGCTGTGATATATGGGCATCATTTTGATTCCACACCCATTACGTTGGATCTCAAAGAAGCCTCCAAAATTCTTGGCTCTGTCACCTCCAGTAGTATCATCACCATTTCCCTGGAAGGAAAAGAACACGCCACACTGGTTCGGGAGAAACAGAAGGATTACCTCCGCAATTCTCTCAAGCATGTGGATTTTCAGGTGGTTTCGCTTACGGAAAAAATACGCACCAACGTTGCCATCGAGCTTGTTGGTGTTGCTCCTGCAGTCAAGGATTACAACGGTGTTCTAGTGACCGGCATGAATGAGATTGAGGTTGAATGTTTCCCTCAGGATCTTCCGGATCGAATTGTTGTCGACCTTTCCGTTCTGGCCAAGATCGGTGATGCATATTACGTTAAGGATATTGTGCTGTCGGATAAAGTGATCCTTCACGAGGATTTAAACGAAATGATCGTTCACGTTACCCACCCGGTAGTCGATGAGGTGGTTGTAGAGGAAGTTGTTACCGGATTGGAAGAACCCGAAGTGATCGAAAAAGGTAAGAAGGAAGAAGAATTACCGGAAGAGAGAATAAATAATCTCTCCATCGGATTTTCAGGGCTGCCAGATCACGGCAGCCCTTTTTATTTCCAATCAGTGCTTGTCATTATTATTGGGTTTTCAAGTAAATTCAGAATTTAATAAATATCCGTGCGGCCACAAGTCGGGGTAAAGTATTAATCCGATAATTGGGAATATTTTAATTCTCAATGATTAATTCCAGGAAACGGGTTAATATCCTGGCTGTAATTCCCCACACCAATTCCCCCTCGAATTCCTTGTAAAACAGAACTTTTTCGACAGAACCATTTGTTCGGATATAGTCCCGTTCTTCATAATTACGATTATCGGCAAGCCAATTTATTCCAATTGAAAACACTTTGTCCACTTCTTCGACTGCGATCTTGATCTGAAAAGGATAGTTCTAGCAGCCCGACCACTGGAGTGATCAGGTAATTACTGATGGATGGAAAAGGATCCATTCTGCCGAGAATTTGAATTTTTTTTGCAGGGATCCCAATTTCCTCTTCTGTTTCCCGAAGAGCAGTTGCTTCCAGATCTTTATCGATCCATTCAAATGCCCCTCCCGGGAAGGATACCTGTCCTTTGTGATCTTGAACATTCTGGCTTCGCCGGGTAAAAAGGACTTGCCATTCTCCTCTCTCCCGAAATAATGGTATCAGTACAGCAGCTTTTATACGGTGGTCATCCTTTATTAATTGTTGTACTCGCGGTAGTGGAGAGCTTCTTCTTAATTTCATCGACTGTAATGAGCTTCATAATCGAATTTCAGTTTTCGACTGCACCTAGATTTGTATCATCTTCAATGATTATGGGTCGGAATATTATCTTCGTCTTCTCCAATGTTCAGGTTCCGCATCTCAATTGGGGAAAGAAAGGGTCGGGCGAAGATCAAAAATCCGGTGTGCGCCACCATCCTATCCACAGGTCTAAACCTCTCCGGTTCCGGTTTGTAATAGCGGATCAAAATTTCAACCACTTCGATAAATGAAAAATAAATTATGACGCAGTTCAGGCAATAACCGGATCACCTGGTTCATCGTTGGAAGGATGGTTCCAAAGAAACCGCCAGGTTTCAACGCTGATCTTAACCTGAACAAGGTAATCATAGGGATTGGGTACATCAAGGAATAATGCGTCCACTTGGTCTCATCAAACCCATCGGATATATTCCGGATGTTAAATGTCACTCTCTCCGAAAGGCCAAATTTTTCAATATTCTTAATCGCGGTTTTTTGCTGCTCCTCACGATAGTCGTAGGAAAATATATGTCCCTCTTTGCCTACGGAATAAGCGAATGCGGTTGTCAATCCTCCCGAACCGGTACCAGCTTCGATTACCCTAGCGCCAGGACCGATGCCGAGCGTAATCATAATAAAACCGATATCTTTCGGGTACATGATTTGCGTTGATCGCGGAATTCCCCGAATCAAATCAGCAAGGGAGGGTTGGAGTAGGTAAAATGGGTTTCCTTTATGACTGGATGTTTTCGTTCCCCATGGTTTTCCGATCAGATCGTTGTGTTGGATAACCCCCCTATGGGTATGCAGGACGCCATCTTTCTGCAATTGTAATGATGATGTGCTTATATCCCACACCCACCAATTCGACCAAATCACCTTCATTTGCTTCAGCGTTCGAATTATTCCAGATCATTTATCTTTACCTGGTTTTAATTTTTCGATGAAGAAGTTCGTGATCGAATCGTAGCACTGCACCCTGTTCTGGAATTTTAGGACATCATGACCTTCATCCTCGAAAATTATAATATCGACATCCTTGCCTTTCGCTTTGAGTGCCTCAACCAGGTCGATCGATTCCTGGGCAACAACCCTTGGGTCATGTCTTCCCTGGATCACGAGAAGTGGACAGGTCATATTTCCAAGGTGAGTCTTCGGAGATCGGTCGATTAGGAATTCCCTATCTTCCACCGGATCACCCAGGCTATCTTTCATCACCGGTTTCCATGATTCAGGGATCCGCTCCAGGAAGGTCAGAAGGTCATACGGACCAAACATATCCACAGCTGCTTTCCAAAGTTTAGGGTGCCTGCCTGCCAGGGTTAGGCTCATGTATCCACCATAGGATCTACCCACAACGCCAGCTCTTTTCACATCGAGTCTCGGATCATTGGCTAGAACTTTCATGGCGTGAATATGATCCAGACGGTCATTCCCGCCCCAATCCCGATCCACTAGTTTTGTGTATTTCAACCCATACCCTGTGCTGCCCCTCACGTTCGGGACGAATACAGCAAAACCCTTCAGGGTAAGGTATTGGATCAAGGGCATGGAAAACCAGGCAAAATCCGGTCGTTCCTGTCCCTGGGGTCCGCCATGTATGTAGTAGATCAGCGGTCGCGGACCTGTAAACCCTAAATGTGGTGATGGCAAATATAGTCGAGCGGATACATTCACCTTGTCATAGGACTCGAAAGAAGCGTCCTCCCCGGCAGAAAGGTAATCATTGGATATCCCCAGAACTTGCTCATCTGTCTGGAGGTCGAATTTCTCGTCTCCTTTACCCGAATTCAAGTAGATCTGAGTGGGATTTCTTGCGGTTGAAAAACTAAGGACAAAGCGATCCTTCTTTTTATCGTAAGAATAGGATTCAAGCTTCCCGTCTGTGAGGGGTTTCTTCCCGCAAAGAGTTTTTTCCACTGTTAGTGTGAGTTTTCGTGATTCCCATTTTGCCTGGTAAAGCCAGGAGCTGCCTTCAATGTTGTAAAGAAGCAAAATGGATTCATCCGCCAATCCCGAAATACTTTCCAATTCTCCTAACCCGGAATGGACCAATCCTTTGATCTTCACTTCCCGGATCGTCTTTCCTGGTTTTAATGGCAGGTAGCCGACAGAATATACATCAGAGAAAATAGCAGAAGAGACCAATAAACCTTTTTCGTCCCCGGTTAGAGCTACTCCATTTATTCCGGTTAATTCAACCTGTTTCTCTTTTTCTCTGGCTTCCAGGGGAACGCCCAGCAAAACCCGGGGTTCCTCCCTCCCCGTTTTCCACAATCTTAATATCAAATCGCCCATACTGAAACTTTCCAAGATCGCCACCTTGTCGTGGTTTTTAGTGTGACAAATGGGGAATACAAAACCATTCGATCGACTTAGTTCGGTTATTTTATTTTCATTCAGGTCAACCTGAAAAGCGGCAGTCTCTGGTCTATCAAGTGATTCGTTGCCGAAATATAAAATATTCCTTTTCGGATCACTTTCCACCAGGTGGCAGCGGTAATCCTTAAAACACCCTTCCAGCATGGGTTCGGGGTACCCTCCTGTCATGGGAACCAACATGGGTTGATATTTTTCATCCCCATCTTGGTCCAACATCACCAGGATTTTCTTCATTTTAGGGAGCAGGACAAATGGATATCCATCGATCAAATGCGGGTTATGCATGGCAATTTCCGGTGGGATCAGGGGCTGGGGAACGCTGCCTCCGATCTTCATCCGGTAGAGGCTGATATGCCCGCTGAGGTTGGATTGAAAATAGATCCACTTTCCCTCCAATTGAGGTTGAAGGAATAATCTTGCCGAAAGAATTGATTCAATTCGGTACATTTTCGCTCCTTATTTTTTTTCAGTATTGATCAAGCTGAGCCAGTAACCCAGCCCAAGAAATAGAAAACTGAATAAACTCGCCACCGCGAGGTGCAACGGTCCAACACTTAGAAAGGTCCAACCCATTTTTCCGGCGATGTACTGTCCCAGCCAAAAACCGATCCAACTGAACGCCAGGTAGAAAATAAACCTGCCCAGATTTCCTCCCCTCCAAACGTGAAATGCAGCTCCATATAGGGTGGCGAAAAAACAACCGAATAGAAAAGCGGGTATGGTCATAGCTTCTTTATCCTTTACATCTCTGCAGTGATAAATCCACTGCCGATGACATCCTCTCCCTGATATATTACCGCCAATTGTCCGGGGGTGATATTGTGAATCGGTTCATTGGATTGAATTTCTGTTGTTTTTGTCAAAATATTAACCCTGACACAGGCTGGGTAACTCTTTGATCGATATCGAACCATCACTTCTCCCTCAAATTCCGCTGCATTCATTGTCTTGATCCAATTTGTATCCCGGATAAAAAAGGTTTTCCTTCCCAAGTCCTCAGAGGTGGATACGATAAGTTGATTTTTATCCAGATTTTTCCTAACCACAAATAACGGTTCTTTTCTCGCGATGCGGATCCCTTTCCGCTGCCCTAATCGTGTAATTAGCCAGCCCGGAATGCTCTGCCGATAGACTTTCCATGAAGATCGACGATTTCACCAATCTTAAATAACTCGGGAGAGTGCTTGTGGAGAAATCCGGAACAGTCCTTGGGCAGTGAAACAAAGATCCTGGCTATCCTTTTTGTGGGAAACAGGCAGACCCAGGCTCTCCGCTTTCCTGCGGGTGGTTGATTTTTCCCAATCCCCGAGGGGTAGTAAGGTCCTGGAAAGGTCGGTTTGATTCAGCCGGGAAAGAACATAGGATTGATCCTTGCTTGAATCTTTGCCCTTCTTAAGTGAATAATTGTCTCCTCTCTTTTTCTATCCGAGCATAATGCCCGGTGGAAAAATATTCCATCCCCATTAATTCCGCTTTCTTCCTCAAGAGACCCCATCGCACCCATTTATTGCAAACAACGCATGGATTGGGTGTCTCCCCTGCCCTGTAGCTGTTCAGAAAATATTCAACAACCGTATTACGGAATTCATCCCTCGCATCAATCACATAGAAAGGAATATCGAGCAGCCTGGCAACTTTTCTTGCCAGGCTGATTGAGTCCGGTGAACAACAACGATTCTCTTCATTGGTTTCCACATCGACCCAAAGTCTTAGCATCAATCCTGTGACTTCAAAACCTTGTTCTTTGAGTAATGCTGCAGCGACTGAACTATCCACTCCCCCGCTCATGCCAACTGCGACCTTATTTTCCATATCGGCCATCCGCTTAAAACCTTATTTTCGCAAGGAATGAATGATTCCTGGGAGGATCGCGGTAAATTTTTTTATTTCATCGGATGTTGTTTTTCTCCCCAGAGTCACACGCAGAGAACCAGCGGCCCAATCAGGAGTCAAACCAAGGTTGATAAGTACATCCGAAGGTTTTGGATCTCCCACTTTACACGCTGAACCGGAGGAACAGGCAAAACCATGTTGGTCCAGAACCATCAGGAGTTCATTTCCATCCACGTTTCTAAAAACAAAACTGGCATGGTTTGGCAGTCGTTCCACTGGATGCCCGGTCAATCTTGAATCCGGGATGGATGCGAGAACCTCCTCGATCAATGTATCCCGGAGTGAGGTAAGAATTCGGGTATTTTCACTTAGGTTTTCCTTGGTGATCTTTAGGGCTTCGGCCAGGCCAATTATATAGGGAGTATTGTGGGTGCCGGCCCGGAATCCACTTTCCTGTTTTCCACCGGTCTGCGTGGGCAGCAAGATTGATCCCTTCCGGACAAAAAGCACCCCACCCCTTTTGGTCCATAAAACTTATGCGCACCGATGGATAGAAGATCAATATTTGTATTCTGAATTTCCAGGGGTAGATGCGCAGCTGCCTGGACAGCATCGGTATGAAAAGGAACTTCAACTTGGTGACAAATTTCTGCCAATTCATTCACCGGATTAATCGTCCCGATCTCGTTATTCCCATAAATCACGGATACAACCGCAGTATTCTTATTGATCATCTGTTCGAGGGTTCGAGGATTCACTCTTCCAAATTCGTCCACCGGAACCTCTTCAAGTTCAAAACCAAATTCCATTTGAAGCTGCCGAGCTGTTTCGATCACGGCAGGGTGTTCGACCGGGCTGATTAATATTCGGTTTGCGCCTGTTAATTTTCGGCGGGCGAAAGCAGTACCCCTTAGTGCAAGATTGTCGGATTCAGATCCTCCGCTTGTAAAAATGATCTCTTCGCTTTGGCAATTGAAGAGATTCAGCAACTGATTCCCTGGCGGTCTCCAGTCCGTTTTCTGCTTTCTGCCCCCAGGAATGATTGGACGAAGTGTTTCCGAATTCGACATCAAAGAACGGGAGCATTTTTTGAAAAACATCGTGATCCAGCGGTGTGGTTGCTGCGTAATCGAGATAAATCTTTTCCATATTACATCACCTTAGGTAAAACCGGATTATACCGGAAGTGGGTTCATCCGTTCCTCGGGATTGTCCCTTGTTATAATTGAAATCAACTGAAAGGCACGCTGGAGGAAAAATGGCAGACAAAATCAAATTTGGAACTGATGGCTGGAGAGGTGTGATCGCGGAGGATTATACTTTCGCAAACGTTCGAAGAGCCGCTCAGGGATTTGCCTCTTATATGCTTGAGAATGGTAAAGCTGGACATTCCTTCATAGTTGGTTTTGATAAGCGCTTCGACTCTGAGTTCTTCGCCCAGGCTTCGGCTGAAGTACTGGCTGGTAACGGCCTCAAAGTTTTTCTCACCTGCGATGCTACGCCCACCCCGGTGATCGCGTATGCGGTGTTGGATAAAAAAGCCTCCGGTGCCATTAATATTACTGCTTCCCACAATCCACCCACGGATAATGGTTTCAAAGTCCGCGATGAACATGGCGGTGCGATCGCTCCGGATGGTCTGTTGAGGATTGAAAAACTTATCCCGGATGACCCAAAAGATGTAAAACGGATTGCATTGAAAGAAGCTGAAGAAAAGGGATTGATCATAAGTTCGATCCTGCTCCTGCCTACATCGAATCATCTCAGTGACCTGATCGACCTTGAAACCATTCGTTCCGCACGATTGAAAGTGATTGTGGACTGCATGTGGGGTAATGGCTCTGGTTGGTTCCCAAAATTACTTTCCGGTGGAAATATACAGGTTATCGAAATTCACAACGAACGAAATCCTTCCTTCCCGGAAATGAAACGCCCGGAACCCATACCCCCCAACATCAATGTGGGTCTGGCTAAAACGCTGGAGACGAAATCGGATGTTCTGCTCATCACCGATGGAGATGCAGACCGGGTGGGTGTTGGGGATGAGAATGGGGAATTCGTCAATCAACTGCGGGTATATGCTTTGCTTGCGTATTACTTCCTGGAAGTTCGAGGAGAACGCGGTCCGATCGTAAAAACACTCTCATCAACCAGCATGCTCGAAAAACTCGGGAAAATTTACGATGTCCCGGTTTATGAAACAGGCGTTGGTTTCAAATATGTGGCACCGAAAATGTTGGAAACGAATGCCATGCTCGGGGGAGAGGAATCCGGAGGTTATGCGTTCCGAGGAAATGTTCCCGAGCGGGACGGCATCCTGGCCGGTCTATATTTCCTGGATATGATGATTAAGTTGAACAAAAAACCTTCCGGTCTGATCGAATTATTGTTTTCCAAGATCGGTGCGCATTATTACGACCGGGTGGATCGCTCCTTCACCGGAAATCGGGCCGATCGCGAAAGAAAAATACTGGAAGCCAAGCCAGAGTTCATCGGGGGATTACGGTGCACAGGTTTGAATTCCACCGATGGATTCAAATTCCTTCTTGAGGATGGCGGTTGGTGCCTGATCCGGTTTTCCGGTACAGAACCAATTATGCGTGTATATTGCGAGACCACCCATGGTGATAAGGTTCAAGATATTCTTAAGGGATGGTTTACGGATCGCAGGTTTGAATTAATTGCTCGTCGATACACACTGCCATCTAAATCTGGATAATTTCACCGGGGATCTCGATGAAGTTATTTTCCGCTCGCTGGAAGCTGGAATTGAGAAAATCATTATCCCAGGCGTTGATTTGGCGAGCAGTCAAAAAGCCATTGAAATCAGTCAAAAATATCAATCATGCTACGCGGCGGTGGGAATCCATCCAAATTATGCGTCCTCGTTTGATCCAATAGACATACATGAAATAGGATTATTAGCAAATCATTCGAAAGTTGTCGCCATTGGTGAAATTGGTCTCGATCTTTTCCGGGATTTTGCACCCCTGCCCTTGCAGAAAGATCTACTGAAAATGCAGTTGGATATTGCTTCGGAGCTATCGCTGCCCGTGATCATCCACAGTCGATCGGCGATTGGTGAATTAGTAACCATTCTTTCAGATTGGCAGAACTCCTTATTCGAGAATAAAAACAAGCTTGCGAATACCCCTGGTGTCATGCATGCGTTCGAGGGTACGCTGGAAGAAGCGCAACTTTTGCGGAAAATTGGATTCGCTTTTGGCGTCGGGGGAGTATGGACGTACAATCCGTCCAGAGTCGATCAGAGATTACTTACCGGGTTACCACTTACATCGTTCGTATTCGAAACTGATTCCCCCTATTTACCTCCTGCGCCTTGGCGGGGGAAACGAAACGAACCATCATACATGAATGAGACGGTGAATATCATTTCTGAAAAAACACGGCATGGAATTCGCAGAATTATGTAAAATTAGTTCTGTAACCGCAAATATGATTTTTAACTTGGAGAAATTTTGAGCAACCTGAATGAGATTTTTCTACCGATCCAAACTGATCTTTCGCGGGTCGAGGCGATCATGCGGACTTCGGTTCAAAGCCAAAATCCCGATCTCTCCGCTGCACTTGAGCAGATTTTAGCTGCCGGTGGAAAAAGGATCCGGCCAGCCATTTCCCTTCTCACAGCGAAAATGCTGGGAGGACCGGAGGAAAAGATCCATCTTCTCGCCGCATCCGTGGAAGTTCTCCATTCTGCTACCCTGGTCCATGATGATCTCATCGATAATTCCTTGATCCGCCGGGGGATGCAGACTCTTGAATGCAAAATGGTCCCCGGGAGCCACAGTTCTTTCAGGGGATTACCTGTTTTCCTGCTCCGCCCGTCTCGCGGCGGAAACTGAATCCACGAAAGTTGTCAGTCGGTTCGCGGAGACCCTCGGCATCATCGTGAATGGGGAGATCACCCAGCTTTTCAGTGGTCCCTGTCGATTGGATCGGGAGGATTACTACCGCCGGATCTACTGCGAAAACTGCTTCCTTGTTTGAAACCTGTGCTTATTGTTCTGCCTTGCTCTGCACGGAAGATACTAAAACATCATGAGGCTTTTCGTACTTTTGGTAGGGAGATCGGAATGGCTTTCCAGATTGTGGATGATATTCTCGATTACACTGGTGATCAGGTCACATTGGGAAAACCCATCGGAAGTGACCTCCACCAGGGATTATTGACTCTTCCGCTTCAAATTTATGCAGAACGTTACCCTGATCGACGATATATCCAGGAAATCCTGGCGGGGAATTGTCTGGATGATCGGGATTCCATCCAAGCGTTGATCTCCGATCTCAATTCAACGGAAGTGATCCAGGAATCTTTCCTTCTAGCCAGGGAATTCTCCGAAAGAGGCATCCAGTCGATTGCCTGTTATCCAAATTCGGATGCCCATGACTCATTGATCAATATCGCCCGTTTCATCGTCGACCGGGATACGTGAGTGTTAATAAGAAAAAGCCGTTTTCACGGCTGCTGAATGCGCTGGGTGGGAGTTGAACCCACACGCCTTGCGGCACATGGCCCTCAACCATGCCTGTCTGCCAATTCCAGCACCAGCGCAAAAGCTTCGATATTATAACTGGCTTGAGGGATGTGTCAAGAAATTGTTCATCTGGAGGAAAAATGGCGATCGTATTGGATGGAATGGGGAGTGATAAATTATCCGGATCCTGAGATAGAAGCTGCGGTAAATTCTTCAGTATCATTAAACGAGGAAATAATCCTGGTGGGTGATGAAAATATCCTCGCTCCGAAGTTAGCAAAGTACGAATCGGACCCAGGCCAAGGTTCGCATCGTTCACGCTCCTGATATTTTGAAGATGGACGAACATGCCGTGGAAGCTGCCCGCCAAAAACCGCTGAATTCAATGGCGGTTGGAATGAACCTGGTGAAAAGCGGTGAAGCCCGTGCTTTTGTAACCGCTGGCAACACCGGTGCAGCATATTTCACGGCAGTGACCTACTTGCGTCGGATTAGGGGTGTTTCACGCCCGGCGCTATCGGCTGTTTTGCCTGTGAAGAATGGGAAAGCCTTGTTTATGGATACCGGCGCGAACGCGGATTGCCGACCAGAGTTCCTGCTGGAATTCGCGATCATGGGTTCCATCTATGCCGAGAAATTACTAAATTGCCCAAAACCGACGGGTAGGCATTCTGGCGAACGGTGAAGAAGCTGGAAAAGGAAATGAGTTGGTAAGAGTCTGCTTATCCCTTATTGGAAAAATCGGGATTGAATTTTATAGGGAATATCGAACCGAAGGATTTCTATGCCGGTAGCGTGGACGTGCTGGTTACGGATGGTTTCACTGGCAATGTGTTTATTAAATCCAGCGAAGCAGTAGCCAAGGTGATCACCGATAACCTCAGGGAACAAATCTCCACATCCTTTATTCGGAAAATCGGGTACCTGCTTGTCAAACCCGCCTTCACAGCTTTGAAGAAAATGCTCGATCCCGGAGAAATTGGGGCAGCATTTCTACTTGGGTGTGGATGGTTATGTTTTTATCGGCCATGGTAGATCAGATGCGGGGCTCTCTAAATGGTCTTGCTCTTGCCCAACGTGCGGTGGATTCAAAGATTCTGGAAACCATCCGCTCAGAAATTCAGGAACGAATAAATCCCGGGAGTAACAGGGTTAAATAATAATGAAGATTTATTCCAACGATAAATTGATCAAACGCAATAAGTTACTCAGCCGGGTGACCTTGGTCCTGGGTCTTGGTTTCATGGGTTTTGCCTTTTTTACTCTTCTCAACACAGAGACGACTTCTCCCCTATTCATCCCTTCACTAATTTCGGGTGCAATCGGCATCATCCTCGCAACGATCAACATCCCTTTATCCGCCCGATTTGGGGTTTCACCACGACCGGATGAGTTAATTAGTGCTGCGCTCAAAGGGCTGGATAATTCGTATTCATTATTTCATTACACAACCTGCGATTCCCCATCTGTTAGCCGGTCCAAATGGCGTCTGGCTGATTTAATACCTATATGGTCCAGGGGAAGGTGATGTATTTTGCCAAAAAGCGTCGCTGGAAATTGGTAAAAAGCGGGCGGTTTTTCTCAAAATTGTTTGGCACAGAAAATATTGGGAATCCCATCCATGGAAGCCGAAGCCACCAGTCACGATTTTCAGAAATTGATCGAAAAAATGGGGCAAATCCAGCCCTTTCCTGAACCAGTTCCTGTTGCACTTTTTATAAGTAAGGATATTAGTATCGAAGCAGATGATGCCCCATTCCCGGCGATAAGCCTGGATAAAGTGAAAGCTTTTATTCGAAAGAATCCTGATCTTCCCGAAGAACAGAAATCCGCGATTAAGGAATTAATAAAGAAACTTTCCTGAGATTGTTGAAATATATTGAAGTTTTACGGTTTTCGAGCGGGTTTTTTCTGTGTCGTGGGTCGTGAAGTTCCTTGAGATGATTTTTCTGGAACACTTGTCTTTAGGTCCCGGATCTCGTTCTCGGTCAGATATCGCCAGCTACCAGGTTTTAAACTTCCCAGCTCAAGGGTCGCCAACCTGGTGCGGATGATCTTCTTCACAGGCAATCCCAGGGTTTTCCCCACTTCCTTGATCTGTCTCTTCCGCCCCTCGCGCATAATGATCTTCAGCCAGGTTGTATTTTCCTTCTGTTTCTGAATAAACACCTTTGCCGGTAGTGTTTTTTCTCCTTCCTCCAGAACTACACCTCTTTTCCAGGCAGCCAATTGCTTTTCATCCGGTTTGCCCTGAACCAGGACCTGGTATTCCTTCTCATGCCCGTAGCGGGGATGGGTAAGTCGATTGGCAAGTTCGCCATCATCTGTCATGAAGATCAAACCTTCGGCATCAATATCCAAACGTCCCACGGGATAAAGGTGACCTTCAACAGGAATTAAATCTCTCACCGATGGGCGTGGGTCCGATGGGTCGGTATCTGAACGAATTCCCGCAGTCTTATTGAAAATGATGTAGATGTTTTTTCGCTTGGCCTGAGAAAGCTGCTTACCGTCCACTTTGATACGATCGGTTTCCGGGTCCGCCTTTGCCCCCAATCTGGCAGTAACGCCGTTGATTGTGACCCTTTGGGAATCGATTAATTCCTCGCACGATCTTCTGGATCCATAACCAGCCTTGGCAAGGATCTTTTGAAGCCTTTCTGCGGTCATGGGCTAGTCCTTAAGCAGAGGATTGTCGGTGGAAGTATCGTCCGGTGGGGTCTCATAATCAAAAGGTGGTAATTTATCAATGGATCTCAGTCCGAACTGCTGCAGGAACGCGCTGGTGGTTGAATATAGGATTGGTCTTCCAGGGCCATCTGCTCTGCCTGATTCTTCGATCATGCCTTTGAGAAGCAGGCTCTTAATGACTCCGTCGCTGTTGACGCCGCGGATTGCGTCAATTCCCGGTCGGGTGATAGGCTGTTTATAAGCAACGATCGCAAGAGTCTCGACACCTGCCCTGCTTAGTCGAGAATTGGCTTCCAGACCCAGGAGTTTTTCAATTTGTGTTCCAAATTCCGGGGCAGTTGTCAATTCCACCTTACCTTTGTGCCACTTCAAGCGTAAACCACCTTCCTGGGAATAGCGCTTTTCCAGATTCTTTCAATATCTCGTCAACTTCGGAAGGCTCTCTTTCAGCACGCCTCACCAAGCTGCGCAGCGGTAACCGCGGTTGGTGCTGCGAATAGCATCGCTTCGATCATTGCAATCAGGGGAAGAGACGTCGGGGAAATTTCACTCATGCTATAATCAAAATTGCTTTATTAAGTCTGTTGATTATACCTTTTCCATCGTGCAAATGACCAAATTCACCCGATTTTTCTCAGTTCTGCTGATTATTATTATTCTCGTCTCCTGTTCACCTTCTGCCACTCCTGGAGCATCGATTCAGATTGTTGTCGGACGCCGATGGAACAACAGATCCCGGTTGAAGTCCCCGTAAAGACATCGTATCCCAGGCTCTGGAAAAAGCCGGGATTCAACTTGGCACCCTGGATCGGGTGGAACCCGAATCATATAAATTGATCACAACGCCCATTCAAATTAAGGTAATCCGGGTCAAAGAAGAATTCGATGTAGAGGAACAGGTCATTCCTTTTGAGCACCAAACGGTTCAAAATGAATCTCTGCCAAAAGGACAAACCCTATTAATTCAGCCGGGCTCGAATGGCAGTCAGCAGATTACCTATCGTCTGGTTATGGAAGACGGTGTTCAGAAATCACGGTCGGTTTTCCAGGTCTCGGTGGTCAAAGACCCAGTACCTGAGATAACTATGGTAGGTGTGCAGACACCATTTACTCCTCTATCCATCCCTGGCAGGATCGCCTATCTGATCGCTGGCAATGCTTGGGTCATGGATGGCTCCACCGGGTCACGCAGACCGGTTGTGACAACCGGTGATCTTGACGGCAGCATTTTTAATCTGTATCCAAGGATGGCCGCTGGCTTCTCTTTACCCGTAAAGCACCAGCGGATAGCAAAAATATCAATTCTCTCTACGCTGTCGATATTGCCCATGAAGGTCAAGCACCGATCGACCTGGGGGTGAACAATGTAATTCACCATGCCGCCTGGGTTCCAAACCAGGAAAACACCTTTTCGTACTCAACGGTAGAGCCGCGGGATGCACCACCGGGCTGGCAGGCGAATAATGACCTATGGATCATGACCTTCACCAGCAGCGGGAGTGTGATTCGCAATGATAAGATTATTGAACCCAACAGCGGAGGAACCTATGGCTGGTGGGGAACGAATTTTCCGTGGTCTCCGGATGGGAATGATCTTGCCTATTGCCCGACCGGATGAAATTGGCTTGGTGGATCAAAAAGAAGGTGCATTCCTTTCGCTCCAAAAGGTGATCCCGTATGACAGTCAAAGTGATTGGGCCTGGATCCCGCCTTTGGAGTGGTCGCCTGATTCGCAGGGTATCTGTACTTTTCCTGGATCACAGCGCTGCACAGAATGATTCCCAGCCAGGATCCTCACCGGATTTCGATCTTAAGCGCAAATTTCCTGAAAGTTCGAATCCACCAGTGCACCATCGTTCCACTCGCCGGGATGTTCGCATATCCTTCAACATCGCGCTATCCAACCAGATGGCCGCTATCAGCTCGCATTTTTACAAGCCATATTCCCAGACTCGAAGCGATACGAGCAGGTATAAGATCGTTTTGATGGATCAGGATGGTTCGAATAAGAAAGTCGTTTTCCCACCCGAAGGATCGGCAGGGATGGAACCTCAAACAGTGTTTTGGTCACCTCCCGATGAAGACGGTCAGTCGAACAGACTCGCGTTTCTTTACCAGGGAAATATCTGGTTTTTGGATCTCCCGATCTGGTTACTCATCAGGTGACCGGAGATGGATTGATTTCACGAATGGATTGGAGATAATTGATGAGAATTTTAATTACGGGGCAGCGGGATTTCTGGGGTCACATCTCTGTGATTTCCTTCTGGAAAAGGGTCATGAGATCGTGGGGATGGACAACTTCATCACCGGCTCACCGGAAAACCTTGCTCATTTCGCTGGAAACACGAATTTTCAATTCATTAAACATGATGTTTCGGAATATATTTTGTTCCGGGTAAGCTGGATTACGTCCTTCATTTTGCCTCTCCGGCCAGTCCAAATCCCACATCTCAGTTCGGGTACCCCAACCTGCCAATTCAAACCATGAAAGCGGGAGCGCTGGGTACGCACAATTCCTTGGGGGTTGCCCGGGCACAAAATGCAAAATTTCTGCTTGCATCCACCAGCGAAATCTACGGAGATCCGTTGGAACATCCTCAAAAAGAAAGTTACTGGGGTCATGTCGATCCTGTCGGACTCAGGTCGGTCTACGATGAAGCCAAACGATTCGCTGAAGCCTTAACCATGGCATATCACCGCGCCCATCAGATCGATACGCGGATTGTCGAGGATTTTCAATACTTATGGTCCACGAATGCGTCTGGATGATGGCCGGGTTGTCCCCAATTTTATCAACCAGGCATTGAAACACGAACCTCTAACGATCTATGGAGATGGCAATCAAACTCGCAGTTTTTGTTATGTCAGCGATCTTATCGATGGAATTTATCACTTGATGTTGTCGGATGAACATCTACCGGTGAACCTGGGAAATTCGAGGAAATCAGCATTTTGCAATTTCGCCAATAAGATCAATTCACTCCTATGGAATACTCCGCAGGAATCGAGTATCAAGAAAATATGTTCGTTGGTCATGATCCTCAGGTCCGCCAACCGGATATTACCCGTGCGAAAGAAATCCTGGGTTGGACTCCCACCGTAACGCTGGATGAAGGATTGCGCCTTACTATTGAATATTTCAAGCATTTATGCATCTGATCACAATGACAAATAATCGCAGCGAACAAAAACGAATCCTGAAATTTGCAGTTGTTGGGGGAATCGGTACGGTGATTGACTTTGGAATTTTCAATTTGCTCACCCAACTTACCCTGCTTACCGCTGTAACCGCCAGTGTGATTTCCTTCTCCTGCGCGGTGATAAATAATTTTTTTCTCAACCGCGCATGGACTTTTAAAGGTTCGCAAGCCAGATCTTTGCCGATTCAAATGGGTCAATTCGCCTTGATCAGCGTGATAGGCCTTTTCATCAGAACCCCTATTTTTGCGGTTCTCGAAAAAGTCTTCACCAATCTGGCTGAACGATTCTTACCTGGTTTCTTTCTTTCACCAATTGTGGTTGCCCACAATCTGGCGCTTGCCTGTGCGATTGTGATCGTTTTGATCTGGAACTTTTTCGCGAACCGATTTTGGACCTTCAAAGACGTAAAATGAGAGGCTAAACATGGAAAAGGAAAATCCCACCCGTAGGAAATGATGGATTCGGTCAGGAACCCTCCGAGGTCAAATCTCTCAGGCAGTTGATGGAGATTGCCACCGGTGCAAACCTCCAAAAAGAGGCTCCTCCGGAGGATTCCACCCTTGCCGATAGGCTTCCCTTTCCATTCCTTGCCCTCGTCGGTCAATCCGACCTTGAAACTTGCCCTTCTTCTTTCTCTGGTGAATCCCTCCATTGGTGGAGTTCTCCTGGTGGGCCCACGGGGAACCGGGTAAAACTACGGCGGTTCGCAGCCTGGTAGATCTTCTCCCGGTCATGGAACGAAGTGCCTGTTTCTATGGATGCATGCCGGATGATATTGAAACTGGTGGAATGGATGCAGTTTGCCCGGATTGCGCCAGGAAATATGCCGAAGGTCTCCCCCTCACCAAAAAGGATAAAGCCCGGTTGGTGGAATTACCTCTAAATTCCACCATCGATGATGTAGTCGGAAGTGTGGATGAACGCTCAAGATGTTTCACAGACATCCAGGATTAAACGCGGATTACTGGCCCAGGCGGATCAAAATATCCTCTATATCGATGAAGTCAACCTTCTTAACCGGGAGATCATCGATTCCATACTTGGATGCTGCTGCCCAAGGTTCGTTCACAGTCCGCGAGGACCAGTTTCAGCCACCTTCCGCTCGCGATTCACTCTAATCGGTTCCATGAATCCAGAGGAAGGAATACTTAAGGCCCCAGATCATGGATCGATTCGGTCTGAGGGTGCTGGTGCGTGGTTGGGTCAACCAGTCGAACGGCTGGAGGTCTATCGCAGGGTTTTTCCTACCAGAAGAAATCCCCATACGATAATTTCCCAATTTCAACGGGATACAGCCCTGGCAAGTCGGGAAATTCAAACCGCCCGCGATATGCTTCCCAAGGTGCATCATCTCCGATGCTATAGCCAGGGAAGGCATTCGGTTGGTTCAACGGCTCGGTATCGATTCTCTTACGGGCAGAGATCTACGCTCTTCGAGGCTTCCCGTGCGTATGCGGCGGCGGATGGCAGCTTGGAGGTGAAAAAAGATGATCTTCTTCGCATCGCTCCCATGGCTCTCCGGTTGCGAAAATCTGATTTTATCGCCAAATATTTTGAGCATCAAAAAGTCGAAGAGGAAATGATCACCAGAAAAATTGCCCCGATGAAAGCCAGGAAAAAATGACGAACAACACCAGAGTCGATCGAAGCCACAAAGCAAGAATGGAGGATTGCCTTTCTGGCGAGAATATGTAACCACACCCTCCGGTAGCACTTTGGCGGCATTTCCCGGTGGATGATCAATCGCCGGATCGACTGGCGGCGGCGATAGTCAATTTTCAATCTACATTCGATTTTGACCTGGTCAAGGTGACGCCCGCCTCGTCCTTCTGCCTTCGCGATTGGGGTGTGCAGGATTTATGGAAAGGGGATTCAGAAGGTACCCGGTCTGTACGTATCCCCGATCATCGAGAAACCTGAGGATTGGCTGGACCTTCCCCAGTTGGATCCCACTAAAGGATTTCTAGGACAACCAATTGGAGGTATTGAGATTAATTTCACCTCATTATGCTCAACACACGCCGGTTTTGCAGACCATTTTCAACCCTTGGCGCAAGCCAAGAATCTGGCCGGGCAGGAATCCTTGCTGAAGATGATGCGTTCGAATCCAGAAATGCTGCATGAGGGTTTGAAAACCATAACCCGTACGACTATCCAATTCGTTCAAGCATGCGCGGATATTGGGATCGATGGGATTTTTCTTGCCATTCAGCATGCCCAATCCAGCCTGCTTTCAGAGACAGAATTCGATGAGTTCTGTCTACCTTATGACCTTGAAGATTCTCGCGACGACAAAGGATCTGTGGCTGAACATGGTTCATATCCACGGTGAAGGAATATATTTCGATAAAGTAACTCCATTACCCTGCTCCAAATCTTGAATTGGCATGACCGGCATACGTCTCCCGGAATCGCGGAGGCCCGAGAAACATTTACAAGGTGTGATTTGCGGCGGCTTAAGCCGATTGGAATCTATGGTCCTCGGCGATCCTGATGCTGATTCGCAATGGAAGCGCAGAAAGCGATCCAGGATTCTGGTGGTTCGAGATTCATTCTCGGTACAGGTTGCGTTGTTCCGATTACAGCCCCATTCGGAAATTTGTTAGCAGCTCGTAATTCTGTATTCCCGGTATAAGGCAGGTTGATTTGGGTAGTCCAAGGATTATCGCAGGCAAAGCCAAAGGGTTCCGGCTAAAATCAGTTCCTGGCGATACAACCCGTCCGATCACGGATAGAGTTAAAGAAGCTGTTTTCAACATTATCGGCGGGGATATCCTTGACGCATCATTCCTCGATCTATTTGGCGGCACAGGCTCGGTTGGTCTGGAAGCGCTCAGTCGAGGGGCTTCACGCTGCCTATTCCTGGATATCAATCAGCGGGCGGTCCAGGTATTGAAATCCAATCTTCTGGCGATCGGCTTGGATGATTTCGGAATCGTCAAACTGCAGGATGCAAACAGATTTCTTGCACATCTCCCGGATCAATCATTCGATTACATCTACATTGCTCCCCCACAATACAAAGAGATGTGGGAAAAAACCTTACGGGTTCTGGATGGACAGGATGGCTGGTCCAGCCTTGATGGCTGGGTCATCGTTCAGATCCATCCGATCGAATATAAGAAATTGGACTTGCAGAATTTTGTTGAATTTGACCAAAGAGTTTATGGAAGCACGATGCTCATTTTTTTTGAGCATCAGGTAATTAATATACTATTCAGAAAATTCGATTCGCAGGTGATCTTTTTCATCGTATAAATATCTGGCCGAAAACGGGCTTGAACCGGGTTTACGAGCGGCGATCATCGGTAGAATCGTCCACAGATCTTCTACTACAGGGTATTGGGTTAATTGGGCAAGGTCAATCCATTCCAAGTTCCCTTCGAGTGAAGGATTAATCTCACCGCCCTCGTAACCCCCCCGGAAAACATAGATAGCTACACCTGGATCACTGCCAGTATCCACGATGACAGTTCCACACAAAGACAGGGAGTTGCATTGCAGTCCACTCTCCTCTTTAAGTTCACGTCTGGCAGCTCCGAGGGGATCTTCCCCCCTTTCAAGATGACCGCCCAACCCGTTGTACATTCCCGGCCAGAGCTTCTTGGTCGAAGAACCTTTTATTAGCAAAACTGATTCATTGCGAAAGATAAAAATCAGTACTCTGGGGATCACAGTGTACCGGTTCCTATCTTTGGGATTGATCTGTTCTTCAGCTCGGCTCATGGTCGATAAAAAATTAATGCCTGAAAACTCATGGAATAATGGTTTTCAGGCATTTAATCATAAAGATTAAATCAGTCCGCTAGATCGCTGACGTCGGAGATACCTTCCCCGCCTGCGAGGTAATTCTTGATCTCAGGTTTGATTGTCACCGGATGGATGAATTCGGCAACTATCTTTGCGGTGCCGCGAACACCCAGAGAGGAGAATAGGCTGGTGAATTGCTTTTCCCAGGCTTGGCTGATTTTCTCGCGCTGGTCGGTAGGCAACCGCCAGGATTCAGCTTTGAACGGTCCGATGGCATTCTTTCGGACTTTATAGTAGAACTGTTCGTCTGTCATTTCCGGTTTTCGATCCGCGGCGCTTTTCTCATCGAGGTAAGCATAGATCTTCTTCCTGAAATCTGCGGGAATGAGATCGAAGAACATGTTGGTGAAATTCGTCGCCAGGTGAACTTCGGTGGCTTCGTATTCAACGAATTTCGAGAATGCATCTTCTGGCAATGTGGATGCACCGTGTTGCACAGTTCCGCCCAAACCATAATCTTTACGGGCTACACGGCTGAGATCGCGCAGGATGTTGAAATCGACGTTCACTTTCGCGATCGATCCATCCGGGAGAACCACACCACCGTGTGAGGTGCCGGTCTGAATGCTGATCTTGCTTAACCCGAAGGCTTTGGGATTCAATTTCTCCAATTCACCAGCGAAACCATCCAGGTAACCCCGGAGTTCTTCTTCCGTCGAATTATGACCGCCAACCTCACCGATTTCGCCTCCCACGGAAATACAAACCCCCGCGGGTTCCTTGGAACGGATGTAATCAGTCAAAGCAGCGGAAAGCCTGGTATTGATCAATTGCTGTTCAGCAATGGTGGGTTTATCAATTTCAACTAACGTGGAAGTGTCCACATCTATATTGAAAAACCCAGCTGCAATCGCTTCATCAATGAGGGATTTCAGGGCTGTGATCTCGGTTTCACCATTTGCGGCATACTTCTTAGCGGAAACCTGGAAATGATCTCCCTGGATGAATACCGGTCCTTTATATCCTTCGGCCATGGCAGCTGCCAGGATCGAGGTCGCGTATTCGGATGGTTTCTGATCGGTGTAACCCATTTCTGATCTGGCAATTTCAAAGATCACCGCAGCGCCATCCATTTTTTGCATAGCCCGGAAGGCTGCCCTGGCGCAATCGAAGGACAGAACCCTGAGGTTGATCGCTGGGACCGAAAAGGTGAAAGGCACCTTTCCTGCTCCACGGGCTGCATAAAGGTCGTTGATCGATGCTGGGAAAATCCCCAGTTCCAGTCCGACAATACGGGTCAGGTAACGAGCAAAACCCTGCTTCGAACCTTCGCCGAGCGCGGAAGTTTCCGCCAATTTGTAGGCATTCTTACGAAGCGTGGCAGCATTCTTGACCTTCACCTGGTTCTCGGTGATCTCAATGCTATTCTCAAGCATTGTTTCGAATTCTATAAAAAGTCTGTTATCCATGAATTAATTCTCCGTTTGATTAACTTAAGAACATGGGAACACCCATGAAATCTCTAATTTTCGGTCGGTACGCTTCAATATCGTAATAACTCGGGACGTCCACTCGCTTTTTGCCTGCCAGAACCATATCCACCGGGACTGTGGTGTATTTCCCACCGTGCAGAGCGACCATTTTTCCGGTCTCATTCCTGCGGATTAATTGCACTGCCAGGTTTCCGTAGGACATGGCGACCATCCGGTCTAATGAATCCGGAGCCCCTGAGCGCATCAGGTAGCTGAGCTGCTGGTAAATGATATCCTGCCCGGAAATTCGCTTGATTTCCTCCGCGACCAACTCCCCAACACCGCCAAGTTTTCGATGCCCGAACATATCTGCTTCACCGCTTTCAACCACTTCCCCACCCTGCATGATCGCACCCTCGGAAATGGTCATGATCGCATAGTTGGAGGGGTTGTTGCGTTTATCTTCGACCAGGTATTCCACCAGTTTGTGAATTTCAAAGGGAACTTCCGAAATGATCGCCCGATCCACGTAGGATAGATAGGCGCTTATGAGGCTGGTTTCGCCGGAATTTCTGCCGAAGAGTTCCATCACGGCAATCCGTTCGTGCGATCCAGCAGTTGTGCGCATATTGGTAATGAATTCCACCGAGCGGGTTACGGCAGTGGAAAAGCCAATACAGTAATCCGTACCGAACACATCATTATCCATCGTCTTCGGGATCGCTATAACCGGGAATCCTTCCTTGTGAAGGCGTACGCCAAAACTGAGGGTGTCATCTCCACCAATCGGGATCATCACCGAAATACCCAGATGGTTGAGCAGGTTCAGGACATAATCGGTGTAATCCATCACCTCCGAACCTTCCACCTTCCTCCCCCATTTTGAATTCTTGAGAAAGTCCGGAATTCTTTTTTCACTTACATTTTGCGGATTCGTCCGGGAAGTATGCAGGAAGGTCCCACCTGTTCGGTCGATGGTCCGAACATCATCCCGGGTTAGTTCCCTGATGTAATATTCACGCGTGGAAGGCTCATCGAGATTGTAATGCAGTAAGCCGCCCCACCCCTTACGTATGCCGATCACCTTGTACCCGGATTCCAAAGCATTGAGAACAACTGATTTGATTGCAGGGTTAAGCCCCGGGACATCTCCCCCGCCGGTTAAAATACCTATTACCTTCGACATGTTACTCCTTCAATAATATGAAAAGTCTAAGCTTGGGAAGGTGCGGTTATTGGGACACAGGGGATCTCGAGAGTGATCATCGAACCCTTCGCTGGTACGGAATCAATATCCAGGCGACCACCAAGCATTTCTGCTCTTTTTCGAATAATATTCAGGCCTGAATTTTCCTTGGTGATCGCCGTGGCTGGGTCAAAACCAAGCCCATTATCCGCGATAGTAACTTTGGTGCGATCATCCTCGATTGATAAAGTCAGGTCAATTTTTAATTTACTGAGCTGTTTTTGATTGTGAACGACTGCGTTCGTCATCAATTCCTGAACAGCTCGAAATATCATCAATTCCAGATAATTGTGTAGTCTGCGTTCGGAGCCGCGCATCTGGAAATTTACTTCAACATTGTTATGATCTTTGAAATTCTCGGTGTATTTCTTCAAGGTTGAAACCAACCCCAGGTCACTGATGGACATCGGCTGCAATTCAAACACGAAGTTACGCACATTCTGGAAGGTGGCGATAGAAGCTGCCTTCAAACTGGATAGTTCTTCTTTGACCCGGGCAGGGTCAACGTCAATGGTTTTTTCGAGAATTTCAGCTTGCAGAACAAAATTGGACAGTACCTGGGCGGGGCCATCGTGCATTTCCTTGGCGAGCTTACCGCGTTCCCCTTCAGCTGTCCCGATCAGCTCTTCAAGACTGGCCATATTATCTCCGCCACGACCGCTGGCTTTCGCACCGCCGCCATTTTCAAGTATATAAGACCTTGCCTGCTCCACCATTCCAATGTATCGTTCAAGAAGATTCTGTTCATTCTGTAATTTATCGATCTGCCCGCGCATCACCAGGAGGCGTTGCTGCGCATCGATGGCATTGTTATAAATAGCTTTGATCTCTTCACGGCTCATGGTGTCACTGGAGGATTGCAGTTGCTGGAGCTGTCCCGTAAAGGTTGTATTCCGCTGGATTAAACGATTCAATTCCAGCTGGCTTTGCTCCAGCATCACAGCATTATCTTTAATCTGCTGTTTGATCTGATTGAGTTCGATCTGCAGCGTGTCTAAAAAGCTTTCGACGAATTCGCTGGTATCCAGGGCTTGAAGCGCCATTTTTTTATAACTCCTAGGCCTTTAAGCAATTAATTTTGCAAGTATAGCATAACCTTCAAATTGTTTGTACATGTCCACTTGCAGTTAGTGGCTTAATCTATATACCACCATGTTCTCCCCGCCGTTCTCAAGAGAAAATCTACCTGTGCTTGTGTAAATTGAATTCAAGTCCGAAGTCATCACGGGATACCAGTTTGGGAAGGTCATCAAATATTCGGCGTCAGATTCCTGGATGAGAGTTGATAATCCCGTTTCATCCCTTATTACAGGCAATACCTCGGGTGAGATCAAACCCGCCAGGTCGAATATTGCCCGATCTCCAAAAAACCCCAATGCCCCGATATCGTGTGCGGCGATGAGCGCATCTACAGGAGTATTGTCATGGATCCACTTCGAAGTGTCGACCATCTCCGATTCGATGATCGCCACATCGGTGGCGTATGTCCGTGCTCCCAACCAATAAAAACTTAAATTGACCAGTATGATGGCCAAGACCCAGGCAGTTGATAATATTCTTGATATCCTTCGGTTGGAGCAGAGTTTCCAGATCAGAAAAACTCCAGAACCTGAAATTAATAGATAGAAAGGTATGACGGGGATCTCATACCTGCCATGTTGATAACCAACTGGCAACCGGAAGGCATATACCAACAAAAATCCTAGCCACCAGATCACAAACGAGAGTATTACCCATTCTTTCTTTTTGACCGAATCCCATATTCTATAAAAGAATCCGGGCAGCAGAAGGATCCCCATGCCGACGATATGCTGCTGGAAAACATTCCAAATCCTGGCAAATATCGGCTGCTGCAGCAGTTCGCGGTATTCAAGCTGTTTCGCATAATAGGTGTTCGGCCAGTAATTTCCGGCGAACGACTTATTAAGCATGAGGTAGGGCAATAAAATAACAAGTACTCCACTAAGAAATTTTCCCGCGTCTCCCAAATTGGCTTTCTTCTGAATCAATAATATGAATAGGATCAAACCGATCGGACCTACCAATGTCAACGCGTCTGGTCTGATCCAGGCTCCTAGCCCAGTTAATAATCCAATAAAAAACCATCGTATCCTTTGCTCAAGAAGCAGGGAGATTAAACCCAGGGAAAGCGCAGCGAAAACAAGCGTTTCCATGCCCGAAGCAGCCGACCAGACGAAATGCCATTCCAGAATTATGAGAATCCCCACCCACGGGATGGGAGAAGAATACCCTATCGTGATTTGGCGAAATATTCGGTCTCCGAGCCAGCCAAGCGTTATCAAGGAGAAACAACCCAGGAACATCGTCCAGGCAAGATTATTCCTGAAAAAAAAGTATCCGATGGAAAGAAGTAATGTCCATAGAGGCGCGGTTGATCCCGCTGAAGGGACTCCTTCAAAATATGCAAGCTGATGATACCGATATAGATTGCGGGCGAAGGTCTGGTGGATCCAGGCATCATCAAGCGGATAACCGATTCGGTATATCGCGTTGCTATAAACGAGATATATCCCCATGGAAAGGAATGCTGCCAGGGAAAGAATAAGAATTTGCTTCCAGAATTTCATTGTTTTCATTTCACAGGCGTAAAACGGTACACTTTTTCATCATTCGAAGAAAAGATCAGTTTAAGATCCGGAAATTCTTCCTCCCCTCTGTAAAATAATTGTAGCGCTTTGGGATGATCTTTATCGACGATCAACAATTTCACCCCGAATTTCACCGCCGCCAAACGTACCGCGTCCACCCCGCCATCCGGGATCACGATTGCCGGGATGCCAGTGACAAGGTTCCATCCAGGGGGATTCTTCACCATCACCACATCATTCATATTTAGATCGCCTGATTCAACCAAATCATGTTGTAAACGCTGATATTTTGCTTCATCTTGCTGCCAATTGGACACTCCATTGGTAGTCGCAATGACTCTCTGGTAAAAAATGATTCCACTCAGTAACATCATTATGCAAACGATGCCGATCTGAAACACCTGCCTTGCTTGATCGACCTGCCAGTTTCTTTTGCGATTCCCCCATCTCACAAACCGGTCAAGTCCCGCCGGGACTGCAGCCCAAAAGAATACCTGAACACCGGCTGCGGAATGAATGAATCCCCCCCTCGCACCTGCAAATGGAAAAACCAAGGTCATCAGGATGAATATCAGTCCATAGTAAATCCCTGCCAGGATCAAACGATTATCCTGTCGTTTCAATAACCAGCCGGAAATAATGAATGGAACCAGCAGGATTCCTCCCTGAACTGCTATCGCGCTCTTAATATTCATCCAAAATGCGTCCAGTCTGACCCGGGCAATGGAATTCACACTTTGTTGGATCCAGTTTTGGAATGTAAGTGCGTTTGCGGGAAAAAGAAATGTCTGGTCGTAATTTGATAGCCATAAAGTTCGGTTTGATCCTAGTGGAAAAAGCGACCCCCAAATGCTGATATTTCGTCCGTACCAAGCCCCGCTAAGCAGGAAATATCCAAGGAATAACATAATAAAAGCTGGCAGGATTTTTATAATTTTCCTACTTTTGAATGCTGCAAAAACCAGGCATCCAATGGCGATAAAAAACCAGATCAACCCTTCCGCCCTGGCCATGTGCAATAACCCGGCGAAAATTCCTGCAATTCCCCAGCGGATTACCCAATTTCTATTCATCATTCCCTCGCCCACTTGATGGGCGAGAATGGTGATCAGGAGAAATCCGAAGATAATTTCCGGGGTGAAGGTTTCAGGGATCGCGTAATAGAGAAGGTAAAACCCGGAGAATAATCCCAGCAAGCCCGCCATCCATCCATCACTCCTGCGGGAGGTGAATGAGTATCCTGCCACCGCTGTTACGATAGGTACCAGTGAAGAGAAAAGGATTTGAACGACCCAAAGGGTCGTTTTTTGTCCTCCCTGGTGGAATGAAATACTGATCGCTGAGAAAATGGAAGCCAGTGGCATCCAGTATGTATTGGAAGGGTGAGGAATTCCAGCCGGGTCATCCAGATAATTCCACAGGAAATTCTGCGAGAAACCATTCCCGGAAATGAGTCCTTTTCCGGTTACGGCATAGTACTCCGCATCCATATACCCCGCGCTCTTTTGCAGGAGCCCTGCTGTTGTGATAACGACAACAGAAATTAGGAAAAGTATTGCGTAATCTTTGCGGGTCACTTTGAATCACTTTCAAAAAACATAAGCTCCAGATCACCTACAGTTTGTTGCCGGGTCAGGGTGTAATTCTTCTCCAGCCAGGAGATCACCGGATGCTGAATTTGAGCCGCTTCGTATTCACGGATCGCTTCCTGGAATATGACAAAAACCAACTTGTTTTTTCCCGCCACCGCGGAAGCGATATCCTCTTCAGGGTAAATACCCATCGCCTTTTGGCTTGCAGGTGCATATGTATCGTTCGAAGATCCGGTTTGGTCTTTCAGGAAGGCTTGTTCCGGGGAGGAAAAGTAATAATTAATGGGAAAAAAGCTCAATTTATTGTCGTTAACGATGAAATATCCCTCGTTCACAGCTTGTTGAATCTGCCTGCTTGCACTTGCGAATGGGGATCGGGGGAATTCAGCGTAAGTATAAAGAGCTGGGAATGAGACCAGGGCATTGAAAATGATCAGTCCTACCAGGATGCCACCGGTGCGATTCTTCCAATCAAGTGAAGTTACCGCCCCTGCCAAGCCCAGAAACGCAAGCTGTGAAGGGAGGAATCCCCTTATCACAAAGACCGGTCGGAGAAGGTAAGAAGCAAGAAATAGGATCACAGGCGGTAAAAAGCAAACGATGAAAATCAATAATAGGTTTGGCTCTCTTTTCCACTTCTGGATTACCCGGTAAATAACCAGGACAAAAATATAGAAAGCCAGGATTGCACCACCTATGAACAGCACACGGTTTGGTTCCGGAAGGTTGAAGGTTAACATCATGATTGATTGGATAATCTCCACCGGACCGGGTCGCGGGGTCCAGAAGGCATTTTGGATCTTCTGAACTTGTCCAGGGACCAGGACTAACCACGGCAGAGAAGCGATACCTACCACCATCAATGCCAACAAGTACTTCCAGAGAAAATTCCAGTCTTTCTTCAGGATCACAAAAAGGATCGGCGCAATGATCCAAAAAATCGCGAGGTTATGAGTGTACATCGCCCCCACACCGAAAAGGATCAGCCCTGCCCAATAGCCAATTGATTTAATTTGACGGCGATTTGCATCCCATGCTTGGTAGAAAAAGAATATATACCCCATTCCGCAAAAAGCCAGGAGCGAGTACATGCGGATATCCTGGGCATGGTAAATCTGCAAAGGAGAAATGGCTGCGAATAATGCTGCCCAAAGTCCGGCTGAAATGGAGATGGTTCTCCGAACCCATAAAAAGAGGAAGAATATCGCACCCAGACTCAAGATTACACTCAGCGACCGCAGGAACCATATTTCAATAGCAATCATCTGCCAAAAGTGCAGCAGGAAATAATACAACGGGGGCATCGTATCCGCTGCGGTCCCACGAATGATATCCGTCAGGGAAACCCTTGCCAGAAAATAACTGAATGCATCATCGTATTGAATATTGCGGCTGTTAATAAAAATACAGCGTAGACTGGCAGCCAGAAGGAAAATTCCCGCCAGAATCCATCTTTGTTTTCTGGTCATAGCCTGGTTAAGGTTTCATCTTGATGGAATGTGTCGTAGAAAAGCTTTGGAGGAATGATCGCCCAACTTCGAATCCAATAGAGCAGGATGAAGAGGATCAGGGGAAGCGGGAAGAAAAGCACCGGGCTTTGTATCGGTTGGTAGGACTTTTCAATCGTCGTAATAAAAATGATCCAGATCAGAATAAATAATCCTCCGATTACTGATGCAGTAATTATGTTGCTGACAGACGGCCACCGTTCACTGAGAATGGCAAAGAACAGAATGATTGCCGGCATCATAATGATGAAATTCCCTGGGTCTGTTTGGATACCACTCCAGGCACTGAGCACAAGAGTCAGGCAACCCGTCCATAAAAAGTGGCGGTAATCTTGATGGCGTGCCAGCCACCATTCTGTCAGCAGGATGACGATAACCGCCAGGGAAACGACAGTCCCGATCCTGGGACCAACCGCCGGGAACCAGGTGGCGAGTGCGGAGGATGGAGTACCGGGTGGGTTATAACCCGGGTAACGCATGATCTCGCGTAAATTTTGCATGATCCAATCGGGAAGGAGCAAGAAAGCACATGCTACGAGAAGTGCGAGTGTGATGAAAAACCAGGCGATGATCCGGTATCTTCGCTGAAAAACTGCCCAGATCAATACATAGACTACAATCAAAACCACCACTTGGGGTTTAATGGTGGTCAAGGCCAGCAGAACGCCGGCTAATTCGTCGAATTTATACTTGATCGCATAAAAGGCACCTGCGATCCCCAACGCAATAAGGATCACAACGTTTCCATTGATCAACGAACGTAAAGCGTGATACCACACCAACGAAAACACGAGTAAAAGAATCATCACCCAATTTTTTGGGTGCCAGTTAGTGAGTTGGATGGATATCAATGTTAGAGCGATTAATCCAATTTCAAGGATGGTCATCCAGATCGCCCTGGCAACGGTAAAATCTTGAATTAGCGCCAGTGGGAAGAATAAGATCACAGAGAAAAATGGATACGCGACCCGCAGCTCGTGTTCTCCCGGTAAGGCAGCCCGTCCGTAAACCATATTCTGGATTTCCAAAGCGACCGGGTCGGAATAAGGGCTGATCCCCTCCGAAAAATACGCGCGGGTTCCCACCCAGTGAACAAGGAAATCAGTGCCTCCTGGATTATTCTTTGCATACTGGTAATTTGCGATAGTCAGCAAGACAAGGAGAACGATACAAAGTAAAATTGCCCCTACCCAATAAATCGCTTTTTGCCGATTGTTCAATGATCATACTCCTGCGAAAGTTGGTTAAATTATAATTCAGACATGGTATTCCAAATTTCGGTTGGTCAGTTTCAGATCACCCCTGGTGATTACGGAGAGAATTTCAGCAAAGCAGAATCGCTGATCCGGCAGGCTGCGAGTCAGGATTGTGACCTCATCCTGCTCCCGGAACTTTGGGTTGGGGGTTACGATTATAAGAACTTCGAAGAGTACCTGACGCAATGTAGTGGATTATTATCAGAAATAGAAATTCTTGCGAGGACCCTGGAAATCGCAATTGTAGGAACATATCCTATTCGTCAAAATGGAAATCACTTCAATTCACTGATCTATATTGATCCCTCCGGGCGAGTCGGTCATTATGAAAAAACCCATTTGTTTTCACAGATGCAAGAAGACAAATACTTCAGAGCAGGACAGGAGTTGGTCACCATTTCCTGCCGATGGGGTACCACAGGACTGGCGATCTGTTATGATCTTCGCTTTCCCGAAATTTTTCGAAATTACGCATTACAGGACGCTAAGTTAATAATGATAAGTGCAGAATGGCCTTTGAGCAGAATTGACCATTGGAAAACGCTTTTACGAGCCAGGGCAATTGAGAATCAATTATTCCTGGTTGGATGCAATTCAGTGGGAAAATCCGGCAGGGAAACCATGGGGGGTGCTTCGGCGATTATTGATCCCTGGGGGAATATCCTATCAGAAGCCAACTCGAAGTCAGAAAGTTTGATTACCGCGGTGATCGATATCAACGAGGTCCAAAAAGCCCGCGATTCAATCACGGTTTTCAAGGATCGCCGAGCAGATCTTTACGGTTGAGAGGAGAAATCCAGCTCTTCTTCCTTAATACGACCTGAAAGGTTGTAAAATACCAGGTAATCCCCGATCTGCCTTTCCTTCCATGTTAGTTTTCTCAAAGTCAATAACTCTCGTAAATGGTCATTTAGGGGATTATTATTTGTTGTGATCAGTGCAGTTCGACCACTTGAATTTACGATTTGATCGTAACCAGAATAGCGGTCATCACGCGATGTGTAACGGAGATCCTGGTGATAAGGAAGCCTGGGGGTAAAAATCAGTTCTTCCCTGGAAAGAAACGCTAGTGGATAAGAAACCCAGTAATTTGTGTATCCTCTGGTTTCGTTTTCATCCCGAAGGAATGTGATCAATTCCTCATCATAGCGATGATCGATCACCGTCGAAGCGTCAAATTGGGTGGTAAGTCCCGGCGGAATTTGTCGAATGCATTGAACCGTTCCCAGGAATTGAAAAACCAGGATTAGGCTGAAACCTAAAACCTTCAGGTTCTTCCTTGATATCCCCTGATCGATATAAAATCCGCAAAAAATAGCCAAAACAATGTTAATTGGGAGGAAATAACGGCCGGAAGGATCGACACCGAAATGGGTAAAGATGAAAAGGAAAATTATCAGAACTACAGCACCTACTGGAATTAGTTGCCGCCATTTTTCCTCACGAGAAATTAATAGCCCGGACTTGAATCCACTTCGGATAACTAGAAACCAGAATCCAGCCACGAAAGGGATGAGTGGCAGGACCAGCCAAACAACTTCCCATGGTGGTCGAAAGCCAAGGATCACGGGGATGCCAAAAAGCAGGAAGTTCAATGTGTGTACAGCCACCTGGCTCAGCCAACTTCCGCCTTCAACTGCCACCGCACTTCCAAATAATTCCTGGATGAGCTGAGGGGGAGAATATTGAATCGCATAGGAGATCCACGGACTGGCACCCAGCAGAACTCCGAGAAACATGGTTATCAGAATTGGAATTGTTTTCAAAAATGGCCGAAACTTAATAAACCAAACCAATAAATATATTCCCATCGGAATAGTGAAAACCAGTGTCAGACCATTCGTCCAAAAACCCAATCCTGCCAGGATTCCCCACACGAAAATCCAAATCAATTTGCGTGAATTCGAAAACGAATTTTTTCTACTCGAGGTGATCCATAACCCGATACAGAGTATCAAGTTTCCGATAAGTAACGCCTCACCATATCCCCCCAGGCTGACAGTGGTGTACACGGTCATATTAACTGTTGGGATCGCTAAAAGGCTCGTTGCGATTAATGCTGCAAGTCTAGATCGAAAAACAAGGATCGTTAGCCAGAAGGTGGTGAGCAGCACCCCGCAATAAAGGATGATTTGTACGTACCGAATCGCCTGCACCTGCTCTCCAAAAAGTTTGAAGAACACTGCCACCAGAAACGCATCCAGGCTGCCCATATATGCCTGACCATAAAAGAAGATAGGCAGCTCACCTCGCAGGATATGCCTGGCCATGAGCGCTACAATGGCTTCATCTGCGTTGAAGGGAAAAGACCCTAAATTTAATAATATGATCTTCCACGTCGCGGCAATCCCTATCGCCAAGCCTAAGAGGAGGTAAATCGTACGATTAGTGAGAGGTATTAATTTCACGATACCCAATAATTCTAGCCTCGATCTCGTCTATGAACAATCATTTGGCTGTAAAATTTGAACATGCATCTTGAATCTGATAAACCAGCCGACTCAAAAAATAATCATATGCGATTGAAGCAATTTATCCCGGTCATATTGTTTATAATCCTTGCTTCCTCTTTTTTCTTTTGGAATATTGCCGAAGTCCCCTTCCACCCCGATGAGGCCACTCAGATCTATACCAGCTCGGATGTGGATCATTTTATTCAAGCGCCACTTTCCCTTTCCTGGAAAACGCAAACACCACTCGATGACCTGATGATATATCGTTTGTTGGATGCTCCCTTTGCCCGGACATGGATCGGGATTTTCAGATTTCTCAACAACGTACCTGAGCTGCAAACTGATTGGGATTGGACCACCGGATGGATCACGAATATGAAGGAAGGGGCTTTTCCATCCCAGGAACAGTTGGTTGTAGGTAGATTAGCTTCGGCTGTTTTTTTCCCATTTGATTTATTGTTACTCTATTTGATCGGTCGCAAATTACGTGGAAACCTGTTAGGCTGGCTCATGATGATTTTGTTTTGCTTGAATGCGCTTGTTCTTCTTCATACGCGAAGAGCCATGTCAGAAGGACCATTGCTCTTCTTTATCATTTTTGCACTTTGGACTTTCCTGCAAAATCCTCGCCTCCTTTTCCTGTCCTCAATTCCGGTGGCTTTTGCTTTCAATTCGAAATACTCAGCCCTACCCTTATTCATAATTGGGTTGTTTGCCTTGATTTATCGGAATTGGAAACCCATCCCGTTCCGCAGGAGATTGTTTTTACAGATACCTGCGTTTTGTGCGCTATTCCTAATCATCACATTCTTATTAAATCCGTTTCTATGGCAAGATCCCTGGCACGCGATTATCGCTGCCATAATTGCCCGGAAATCGTTGCTCGCACGCCAGATTACAGATTTAGGAACCGTCAGCCAGGGATGGATCTCGGATTCGATCGGTGAAAGGTTTGGAAGCCTTATCGCGAACCTTTATCTCGCCCCGCCCGCCTTCTATGATGTTGGTAATTATATTCGTGAGACTCAACAAGCCGTGATAAAGTATGAATCGTTTTTTTATCTCAACCTATTTCGCGGATTGGTTTGGGGAAGCCTGGTGTTGATCCTGTCAGTTTTGGGGTTTATCTTTGGTTTCTTGAGGTCTCTGAAAACTGATTTGCTTCAAAGGTCATATCTTATAATTTTTCTAGTCGGAACCGTTCTTCAATTTTTCTTCCTTGCTTGGGTTTTTTCGATTCCGTTTCAACGATACGTCGTTCCACTGATTCCATTTTCCACTCTTTGGATCGCATATTCGATGAATGAGTTATTCGACCGTGTTAAAAACCACCAGGCTGCCTGAATGATTCGGCAGCCTGGATATTGATTCGATTAATAATTTAGATTGATTTCCGGTAAACCCGGTGATTCTTGTATTCCTTGCCACCAACTGTTTTCAGATCCTTTCTCATCTGGACCGCCGATTCCGCCACCTGGGTTAGCTCGGCGGATTCAAATTGCGACCCCTGAAGGAATTTCGCCATTTCGTTATAAAGAAGAGCGTTTGCTCCCCTCCCATGGAATTCCGGGAGTACTCCCGCACCATTCAGTGAGATGAAAGTTGTCTTCTTGAATTCGCTCAATAGGTCTATGATCCCCCACGGGCGGCTGAATCCAACTTTGCCTTTCTGCCTTTGCAGCGCTTCTGAGACATCCGGGAAGCCAAACAGGAACCCAATGATGTCATCGTTATGCATGATCACTTTGATCATTTTCGGATCCGCGATGGTTAGCAGGCTGTCCAGAAGGAACTGGATCTCCCTCTCTGTAAGAGGATAGTACTCCCAGTTGTTTACAAAGGTTTTATTGTAAGTTTGTCCGATTCGCCAGGACCAATCGCGCAATTCTTTTTTTGATTGAAAAGTCTTGACTTGAAAATATCCCCGTTCTTCTACCCTGCGGGCTACCTCCTGCACCTTTGGCAGGAAGCACAAATTGTTCACGGGTAAGGTAGCAGGATACAAAATCTACTTCTTTTTCGAAACCTGCTTTTTCAAACAAATTCCGGTAATAGGGGAAGTTGTAATTCATCATGGTCATCATCGCCCGGTTTTCATTTCCTTCAATTTGAACCCCGTAACCATCAAGGATGCCGAATCCTTTGGGGCCGACGATCGTATCCAAGTTTGCGATCTTTGCCCCATTGAAATGCAGCAGAGAAAATAGCATCGGCAGCTTCCTGATCGTCAATTGAATCGAAATAATAAAATTGTGCTTTTTCGGGTATGATGGTAATCATTGAAAACCATATTCTCTGTTGCCACGATCCTGGAAACCACTTTCCCTTCTCGTTTTGCAACAAAAAATCGGCTGAATTAAACTCATAAAAAGGATGTTTCTTCTTATCAAACACCAGGTACATGTCTGAATAAAATGGGGGTACCCACTGCGGAGTGCCTTGGTACAGATCATAATGAAAATCAATGAATTCTTTGACTTGTACTTTATTCGCTAGGATCGATCTTGATGGTTTCAACATGGCACACTCCCATAGGTTGAAATATGAAAAAAGTATACTCCGTTTTCATTCTAGGCCGCATCAAGGTAAAATTATGGCACACGGAGGTTTAATGTCAATGAGCCATCTTGAAAAAGAAATTCTACAACAACCAGGGATAATAAAGGATTTACTCTCCGCGCAGTCTACAAATATTGCCCACATTTGTGACCAGGTCCGGTCAAGGTTTAAATATGTTGTCATCGCAGCCCGCGGCACTTCAGACAATGCAGCCAGGTATGCCCAGTATATTTTTGGAGCCCACAACCAGCTGCAGGTTGCCCTCGCCACACCTTCGTTATTCACTTTTTATAACACTTATCCTGATCTATCCGATGCGCTGGTGATCGGCATTTCCCAGAGCGGTCGTTCTCCGGATATCATATCGGTGATCGATGCAGGGAGAAAGGCTGGCTCCATTACTTTTTCGATCACGAACGTCCCCACATCTCCTCTTGCCAGGAACTCAGATTTCGTGATTCCGCTCGGCGCAGGACTCGAAAAATCGGTCGCCGCAACAAAGACTTATACAGCTTCCCTGGCTTCTCTGGCGTTGTTCTCCGCTTTACTGGCAGGTAATAATAGCCATCTTGAGCAATTACAACTTCTTTCCCATTGGATGGAGGAAACCATACAGTTCGCACAACAGGATTTGGATAGAGTTCAGCGGTATCGGTATATCAATCGTTGTTCGGTACTCGGCAGAGGTTTCAATTACGCCACAGCGTTTGAGATCGCGTTGAAGATCAAAGAATTAACCGGCGTCATCGCAGAATCCTACTCCACCGCCGATTTTCGGCATGGTCCCATAGCGACCGTCAGCCGGGGTTCGCCTGTCCTCGTTGTCGCTCCTTCGGGGAAATTAGAAACGGATATTTCCGGCCTGGCACACCAGCTGAAGGATATCGGCGCAGAATTGATCATCATTTCCGATTCTCGCGACCTTTTATCCTGCGCTGCAGTTAAATTTCCAGGCACCGACCGCGATCCCGGAATGGCTTACGCCAATTCCATATGTTATCCCCGGGCAGCTTTTTGCTTTGTAGCTTACCCGCGAAATGGGTTTACCTATCGATCAACCCACTGGTCTATACGAAAATCACTGAAACATATTAATTTGTCGCGTTGGTATGGAGGAATCGAATGGAAAAATTTATAATTGATGGTGGCAGGAAACTGGAGGGAGTTGTTACTCCTTCGGGGAATAAGAATTCCGCCCTTCCCATTCTCGCCGCCTGTCTTCTTACAGACGAAGAGATCATCCTCCACAATGTTCCAGACATCACTGACGTAGTAACCATGCAATCCCTTCTTTCCAGCCTGGGGGTAAATGTGGAACTGGTTGGAGACCATAGTTGGCGAATTCATGCCCGGGAAGTTTGCCCAGCTGACTTGGACCCGGATCTCACCCGCAAAATCCGTGCATCGATCCTCCTGGCAGGACCAATGGTCGCAAGGTCGGGAACACTCACCCTGCCGCCTCCGGGAGGGGATGTTATTGGTCGCCGTAGAGTGGATACCCATCTGCTTGCCCTTAAAAAACTCGGCGCGTCCATTAAGTACGATCGTAATTTCCAATTTGAATCTAAAGGGTTTAAAAGGTGCGGATATTCTCCTGGATGAGGCCAGCGTCACCGCCACCGAAAATGCGATCATGGCCTGCACCACAGCCAGGGGGAAATCCATAATCCGAAATGCCGCCTCGGAACCCCACATTCAGGAATTGTGTCATTTCTTGAATTCTCTTGGAGGTGAAATTCGGAACATTGGTTCAAACACTTTGGAAATTCTAGGTGTTCCCAAATTACACGGTGGAGAATTCGCCATTGGTCCCGATTATCTCGAAGTGGTAAGTTTCATTGGCGCTGCGGTTGTAACCCACGGAACAATCCGGATTCGTAACGCCGGTTGTGGGTATCTATCAATGATCCGGCTGGTGTTTGAACGCCTGGGTGTGCACTGGAACGAGGAAGGCGAAGATATCATCGTTCCTTCGCACCAAAAACTGAAGATCGAACCGGACCTGGGTGGAGCTATTCCCGAGATTAGTGTTATGCCCTGGCCGGCATTCCCAACCGATCTTATGAGCATCGCTATAGTTGTCGCTACCCAATCAAAGGGAACCGTCCTGTTCCACGATTGGATGTACCCGAGCCGCATGTTCTTCACCGATAAACTGGTAGGCATGGGAGCACAGATCGTGCTCTGTGATCCCCACCGCTGCATCGTCCAAGGTCCTTCCCAGTTTTATCAGCGAAAAAATGGAGAGCCCAGACATCCGCGCGGGGATGGCTTTACTATTAGCAGCCTTATCCGCTCCGGGAAAATCTGTTATTCGGAATATCGGCCAGATTGACCGTGGATATGAAAAAGTGGATATTAAATTAAAATCACTCGGTGCGTCGATCCAACGGGTCACCGAGTGATTAATATCAAAATTATTACTTACCTTCAGCAACTTCCATAAAGGTGGTAACTGCCTGCCGGAGCATATTTTCCGGTAAAGCTCCCACCTGTTGGTGAACAATATTTCCGTTGGATATAAAAAGCATCGTCGGTATGCCTTGAACGCCGTATTGCTGGGCATATTTTTGGTCGTTATCCACATTAACTTTTGCCACCAATAATTTCCCTGCGTATTCGGAAGCCAACTTTTCAAGTGTCGGCGCGACCATTTTACAGGGATTGCACCAGGGAGCCCAAAAATCCACGATAACCGGGATCGGTGATTTCAGAACGGTTTTTTCAAAGGTGTCATCAGTCACATGGATGGGTTCATTTGTCATTGGTTCTCCTCAACTTTTAATTCTTATTCATTTTTCTTGTAATCCACGAATCGGTAACCCACCCCTCGTCTCGGTAAGAATATAAACCGGGTTCGCAGGGTCTTTTTCCAGCTTTTGACGTAAATAATTCACATACAATCGCACGTAATGGGGTTCATCCTGGTATTCATAACCCCAAACTTTCGCCAGAAGTGTATCATAAGTTTGAACCCAACCTGCATTCATTGCCAGATGGTAAAGTAGGCGATATTCCGTTGGTCTCAATTGGACTGGTTTTCCCTCCAGTAAGAATCTCATGCCGCCCAAAATCCAGCGTCAGGCGATCATCCACCATAAATTATCTTCCTTGGAGATGATTCCACCAGCCTCGGATCGCCTGAGAACCGCTTTGATTCGGCTGACCAATTCTCTGTGGGCTGAATGGCTTGGTGATGTAATCATCAGCCCCCAACTCCAATCCTTTTATTCGGTCATCCTCTTCACCACGGGCTGTCAGCATGATGACCGGTGTGCAATTGTGCTGGCGGATCAAGTTTTAGTACTTCATACCCATCTATATCCGGTAGCATCACATCCAGCAGGACAATATCCGGAAGCTTTTCCCGGATCAAGATTGACGGCTTTCATCCCTTTTTCCGCTTCGATTACCTGAAAACCGTCATGCTCCAGGTTTAAACGAATGAACCGCACCATCCTATCTTCATCATCCACGACCAGGACCATGCGGTTCCTGATAATTATCCTCAACCATATTACTCACTCGCGCACAAAGGTGATGATTTCCTCTTCCGATTCGGAGGACACGACTTCGATATAATTCAATTTCGCAATGGGTAAATTAGGATACTCACGTTTGCTTCGAGTGTTTTGATATCCTTGCCATCTTTCTTCCGTGGATTTTTCAGGGAAATCATGTTATCCGTCGCTGCAGGAAGGTTATCCAACTCCCCCAAAACGGGATCTTCGTTAGAAACGTGAATTATCACAGTAACCATTCGGAAGCCTCACATTTATTTGTGAATCAGATACTTGAATTTTCAACTTACCGACTGCCAAGATATCACCATGGTTGATTGGGTAATCCACATGTGGGACGATCTTCTGACCATTCACCCTGGTTCCATTTGAGGAACCAAGATCGGTAACAACCACGCCTTGATTAACGATTTTTAAAGCCACATGCAAGCGGGAAACACCTTGCGCATATGCGTTGAATGCGGAAAGATCAATATCAGGGAGAATTGGTTGGCCTTCGGATACCCGACCGAGGGTAAATTCTGTTCGCCCCTTTAGATGAATTACCTGGCCGCTTTCCACGAGGTGAAGCGATACCAGCGATCCTTCCTCCCCCGGTTTTATGTCGATGGGTGGTTGAGGAGGTGGAACGGGTTGCTGTGTCAGGATATCCGATGGTGTTTTCTTGATCTGTTGGGTTGTTAGATTCTCCTGGACGATCAACCGTGCTCCACATTCGCTGCAAAAGAGGGCGCCAGGCGGTTCTTCGTGTTGACAATTGGGACAAATGATCATGGCGAATTCTGCTCCGATCCTCGGTTTAACAATAGTGCTCTGGTTCCATATTTGATCCGTTTATTGCCTTCTTCGCTAAAACGGTGACTTTGATGAATATGCTCCGCTTCCATAAGAACAGTATGGGCGAGATCCCGGTTGCCATCCGCGAGCAGATTCGTGGCAAGGTGGTGGAGGTGTTGGGTGGCTTTGTCAATATCCCCGCCTTCGACTTCCTTACGTGCATTTTCATGCATCCGGTAGAGAGTTAACCGGGCCATTGCTTCTATTATAGCAATAGGTGGTGATTCTTTGTCCAGATTTTGAACCACTTCTTTTTTTAATTCTATCGGCAATCGTTCGATTCCCACAGCTTTTGTGGGTATCTCCATTTTTACCTTGCCGGTAGTGAGAACTAGTTGATCCTTCTTCAACTGCAAAGGATCGATAGCAAATTCTAATAATACCGAAAGATTGTTATCGTAGCAAATGCTCCCCATGTTTATCGGTGAACCTGGATCGATCGGTGTGATATCCGGAGATAAGCGGAATGCGTAAGCCAGTTCAATCTCCTGATCACTGGTGAACTCGTAGGTCACATTGTGGGCATAAACCCGCACAATTGCACTTAATCGCTGGTCAAAGAACCTGGATAAGATCCTTTGGGTTGGAAATGAAATTTGCATTACCCCCACTGGAACTGGCCAGTTTATCCAGAAACACATCGTTCCATTCATGACCAACCCCCAAGGCATGAATCGTTATGCCATCTTCGGCGCACTTTGCAGCCAGATCATAACAAGCTTGCTCATCTCCATAGGTTTGCCCATCGGTGATCAGGATCAATTGTTTTACCGATGAGGAAAGTGAACCATTATTCAGTGCGGTGATCCCCGCTTCCAACCCCTGGAAGATTTCCGTCGCACCAGAGCAGCGGATGCCGTGGATCTTGCTTTCGTAGCGATTGATTTCTGATGCATGCGTCGGCTGCACTACGGTCTCTGCTTTGTCACTGAAAGCTACGACGGAGACCAGGTCATCCGGACGCAGTTGCCGAATTAAATTGACCGTATTGGTTTTTACAATATCCATCCGTGTTCCCGCCATGGATGTGGATTTATCAATTACGATGCAAATATTAATGGGAGGATAACGGTTCGGGTCAAACTTCGCAGTGCAGTTCAGATCCAACAGCACGTATAGCATCTGCTTTTCTGCCAGTAAAGGTATGGCAGATCGGCTGTACTTCGCCTTTATGGATACCTCCGGACCTGTGCTCTTCTCTGGCAGGGAAGAATCGTATTTTTTGCGTTTGATCTCATTGTTGAGAGTATCGTATGCTTCCTGGATGAGAAGAAATTGTTCTTTCGCACCAGGATCCGGGTTTGCATCTGGATGAAGTTTGCGTGCAGCTTCAAAATATGCTGTCCGGATTTCTTCAGCGGTCGCATCCTGAGGTAAGCCTAAAAGGCTGTAATAATCGGATCCCATTCTATTTTTTCATCAAGTTAGAATCTGCACCAGAACGACACTAATGTTATCCGGACCGCCTGCTGCATTGGCAGCTTTGGTTAATTCATGGCAGGCAATCGATGGATTGGGTGAATTTTTTACGATTCGGAAAATATCAGCTTCAGGTACGACGCCCCATAGCCCATCGCTGCAGATCAATAATGAACCGGGATGCGGTATCTGAAAAGTATCAATATCCGGACGGTAGGGCTCCGCCTGGCCGATCGCCCGGTAGAGCACGTTTCGCTGCGGGTGATTCGAGGCTTCATCTTCATTGATTTGGCCTAATTCGACCAACCGGTGGACAAGGGAATGGTCCTGTGTGATGGCATGCATTCTTCCATCAGGGTACAAGAAATACGCCCGGGTATCACCCACATGTGCCACAGTAACCTGTTCGCCTAGAATCAGGGTTGCCGTCAAAGTCGTTCCTCCCCCTGGCGCTCGTTTGACGACCGCCGCTGGGCTTCCTGCATTCCCTTTTCCATCATTTCCTGCAGGCTTTCTGATGGAGATTGAGGAACGATACCCAGGAATGGCATATATAGTTTGGAAAGAACAAATTGGGAAAATGCACGAATGGCAACGCCGCTAGCAACCTCGCCGTGCATGTGTCCACCCATACCGTCGGCGACAATGAAGATCCCAAAGGGAAGCTCGATATTTCCATCCGCCAGGATGGAATTCAAAGCGAAGATCGAATCTTCATTATGCTCACGCTGTTTCCCCACCGATTGCGCGGTACCTACCATCAATTGGATTGGCTTTAGCGTCACTGAGGATGTACTGACCGCTTTGAGTTGCTCCTCGGATAAAGGTGCGGTCTGTACATCGGAAAGGAATTGCCTCTTCTTACCAAAGATTTTATTGACGAGTTCCTCGAACGATTTTGCCATTCTGCCACGTCCCTTCCAGATCAGGTCATTAATGCGTAGAGTATATGATCGGCGCTTCCAATATAGATCACATCGTTACAAACCACCGGGGTTCCGGTTATGGCGCCCTGCGTGGCGAATTTCCAACGCAAACGGCCTGTGCGATATTCGATGCAATACAGGTTGCCATCAGCTGATCCGCAATAGAGAGCGTCTTTATAAACAACTGGTGAACCACTCACCTGGTGCTCGGTTTTAAAGCGCCAGATTTCACGCGCATTGGCGCCATCTACGCAGTAAATAAATCCATCTGCCGATCCGATGAAGACCAGGTTATCCGAAACACACGGTGAGGAAACTGACCCCTTCCCCATTCGAAAACGCCAGATCACCCAGCCGGCCTTAGCATCTAGGGCATAGAACAACGAATCGATCGAGGCAAAATACACCAAGCCCTGATTGATGACCGGCGACGAGGTTATCCCCCGTTTGGCTTTGAATCGCCATTTTGTTTGCCCGTGAAAATCGACGCAAAAGAAATCCCCAGTCTCGCAACCGAAATAGATCGAATCCTGGGTGATATGTGGCGAAGAACGAATCGGTCCACCCGCATCCACTGACCAGGTTTTTCGATTGGAAAGGATGTTTACTGCACTCAGGGAGCCATCATCCGACCCGATGAAAATGTGACCTTCTGCCACTTTCGGGGAGCATCGGATGGGGCCTTCTGTGTAATATGCCCAAGCCTGTTTTCCAGTTCGGGCCGAGACTGCATAGAGACGTTGGTCCTCGGAACCGAAGTAAACCACCCCATCATTCACCGTGGGTTTTCCAACTATTCCTCCCTCCGAGGGGAATTTCCACAGGAATTTTCCTTCAGAAGCGTTGATCGCGTAAAGGTTGTTATCATAAGCGCCTACATAAACATTACCGTTATCAAAAGCAGGAGATCCACGGATCTCGTCCTCGGTCTTGAATGTCCACAGAGGTTTGACTGCCTGTTCGGAGATAATAGGTGTGGTTGCCCCAATGGCAATTCTGGTGAGGGCGCCGGTTTTCTTGGCAGCTCCCATTAAGGCTTCCTTCATTGCCTCCATGGATTGAAAGCGGTCCTCCGGATTATATTGCAGCGCTGTTTCCACCACTGCTTCCAGCTCGGGCGAGACAGCAGGATTGGTTTTTCGTATAGGCCGCTCGTTGAATGTAAATGGAGCTTCCAGCCGGGGATCCCTGTGGGTCAACAAATGGTGTAAAGTAGCACCCAGAGAATAGATATCCACGATTGGGGTTGCTTCTCCCCGATATTGCTCGGGGGGAGAATAACCTTCCGTACCGATCATGGTGCCTTTTTGTCCCTGTTTGAAAACCTTCGCGATCCCAAAATCCACCAGCATGATGTGGTTCTGCTGGTTCACCATGATATTGGAAGGTTTCATATCCCGGAAAACGATCGGTTCCGGTTTGTGGCTGTGGAGGTATTGCACTACATCGCACAATTCAATCGCCCAGGCAATTACCTGGTCCTCGGGCATAAAACCTGTGATCTCTGAAAGCATGGCTTCGAGGTCTTTTCCATGTACATACTCGATCACCAGGTAGGATTTATCGTCGAATGTAAAATAATCAAAGATCTTAGGAATGGAGGGGTGGGCAAGCGTTACCAGGATATTGGCTTCTCGCTCGAAGTTCTGAACGATCGTCTTTCGGATCAGCGGATCGGGGGCAGAATTGATCATCTCTTTCACAGCAACGAGCTTGATCACATTGGGGAAATGAAGGTCTCTTGCCCGGTACACTGACCCCATTCCACCTACCCCGATCACTTCCTGGATGGCATAACGATCGACCAGTACATATCCCCCCTGGAGCTGCTGGACAGGTTGAGTACTATCGCTGAAATTTTGAGTGCCTTGTTGCTGGTCCAGTGTTTCCCTCCAAGTAATACCGGTATATTAATTTAAAAAGCCTTCAGGGAAGACCTGATGTAATGATTATATGCAAACCCAATAGGCTTGGCAAGTTACAGTCTTGAAAGTTCTTCTGTGAAATTGTGTCGTAACATCTTCATCCTGGAGTTGGCGTCATGATGGGAGAAAAATATTCTGCTGCTGCCCAGCCTCCCCGTTCAGATTGGTAGGGCGCTTCAAGCTTCCACCAAGTGTGACCATCCTTCTCGAGAGGTCCATCCACTACCAGGAATACTTCATCTTCCGAAGCGATAACCACTGTCTGAGCTGAAGCGCCCGGTTCTGAATGCAGCCGCAACCCATTTCCACCAGTACCAATAACTTGAATATAAACTCCAACTTTTACACCATTTACTTCCATTTGATTTTCTCCTTGTGGAGTTTTTGTAAACGGAGAACTTTCACTAGCTATGGTCGCAGATGGGGCAGGAATAATGTTCAATTCAGGCGTGGGGGTTCGAACGATAATCCCGGGAGGGAAAACCAGATGAACGATCCCGACCAAACCGATAAACAACATGGTTGTTACAAATAAGCTGATCAGAATTGAAATTGATTTCTTTATTTCAACATTCTCCTGGGACAATTATAGAATGAAAAATGCAAAATTGAGCGTGTTATAATTTTTTTTATGCCTTCCATTGAAAATAAGGGAAAAATCATCGGTGGTCGGTACAAAATCCTGGATTTGGTCGGCCATGGGGGTATGGCGGATATATTCCTGGCATGGGATCAGACTCTGGAGCGTCAGGTTGCGATCAAAATTCTGGGAAATGATTATTCATATTGATGAATCATTCAAATCCGATTTATCTTCGAAGCCAAAGCTGCAGCAAATTTATCACACATCAATATCGTTACTGTTCATGATTTTGGATTTGAAGGAGAAAATCCATATCTTGTGATGGAGTACATCCAGGGAACGGATATGAAATCGCTGATCCTGGAGCAGGGAAAATTACCTGTGCCGGATGCCTTGCCCTTGATCCTGCAAGCTTGCGCAGGAATTGGCTACGCGCATCGCGCAGGCCTGGTTCATTGCGATGTGAAACCCCATAATCTGATAATCACCCGGGATAAACGCGCTGAAGGTCACAGATTTCGGGATAGCCCGGGTGCTTTCTTCGATAAATCCGGAAGAAACCAGTGATATGGTTTGGGGGTCGCCTTTATATTTCTCTCCGGAACAAGCTATCCGGGCTGGCACCTTCGCCAGCATCGGATGTATATTCTCTGGGAGTAGTGCTCTATGAAGCCCTCACAGGTCAGACGCCTTTCTATTCAGAGGATATCTCAGAACTGGCGATGATGCACCGCGAAAAAGCGCCTCTCCCTCCGCGATACCTTGATCCAGATATTCCTGAATCCCTCCAAAAGATTATTATGAGGGCACTCTCAAAAGATTCTTCTTCACGTTACCGAAACGGGGATCAATTCGGTCGAGTACTGCAATCTTTTTGTGATCAGGCAAAAATCTCGACACCATATTCAATTTATGCTGCTGATACCGAGATTTCAAATTGGGATTCGCAGCCAGCCAGTGAAATTGATTGGCGAACTATTGGTCTCGCATTCGTTACCCTCTTCCTAGTGAGTGGTTTGATCCCGTTATGGATTTATATCATCCTTCGTTATGGTAATGTTTTTCAATAATGAACCCTGAATCAACCCCAACAATCTCTGCTTCCATCCTTGCTGCCGATTTCAGGTACCTTGAAAGAGAAATTCAGGCCGCTGAATCAGCTGGGGTGAATAATATTCATGTCGATGTGATGGATGGCGTTTTCGTCCCCAACATTTCCTTGGGACCTTTGATCGTCGAGACATGCCGTAAAGTAACGACATTGCCGCTTGATGTACACCTGATGATCATAAATCCTGAAAGATACATTGAGGCTTTTATCAAGCCGGGGCGGACAGGATCAGCATCCATATTGAGGAAAATCCCATAGCAAACGAAACCTTAAAAGGATTCGGGAATCGGGATGTAAAGCAGGCTTGGTGATCAATCCTGAGACATCGTTGGATGTGATCGAGGAGCAGTCTCGAGATTGCAGACTTTTTTTTCATCATGACAGTGCACCCTGGTTTCGGTGGTCAAAATTTCATGAGATGAGATCCTTGCGAAGATCTCCGCATTGAAGGAGACACTCAATTCACGTGGTATGGCAAAGTTAATTCAGGTGGACGGAGGCATCAATCCTAGACAGCGCCCGCGTGCTTTCAACGCTGGCGCAAGGGATTTCGTTGCCGGGAATTCGATCTTCAATCATCCCAAGGGCATTAAGGCAGGGGGTTATGGAACTTCGGGAGTCCATTAAATAAAAAAGCGGCTCTTGCCGCTTTCTTTTGGCGATATCTCTTTACTCGCTCTTGGATAATGAGCGAATGCATTTTGCGCAGAGCGTCTTCTGGACTTTGCGTCCCTGCACCATCATGGAAACTTTTTGAAGATTAGGGCGGAATTTACGATTGGTGGATCGGAGGGAGAAACTCCGGTTATGACCAAAGGTGGTTGTTTTTCCGCAATTTTCGCACTTTGCCATTGCCAAATATCCTCTCTTGCACTAAACTTAATCGCTTGTGACCTGATTTACCAGCAACGGCAGTTTACCACACAACGTAACTTTTTTCAAGCAGCACCGTTTTATCACAAGGATAGAAAATGGCTGAGATAAAAAAGTCCCTGGGAAATATCTATATGTCTCACTATGCGCTCGCGACCATTGCCAGTGAATCCGCTTTGGAATCCTATGGTGTGGTGGGGATAACCGGTAAGAATGTGATGAATGGAATTGCCAAGGTTCTGGTAAAAGATCCGACCCTTGGTGTGAATGTTGAATTATGAAAATGACAATCTGATCATTGATATTTACGTGATTATCGAATATGGGACTCGCGTCCAATCCGTTGCCAATAGCGTTTCAGAAAACATCAAATATCAGGTCGAAAAAGCCACCGGATTAACGGTTTCACAGGTGAATGTCCATGTTCGCGGTTTGAGGATCAGTTACACGGATTAATCTTCTCAGGAGTTTTATGAACATGGCAGAAAATCCACAGGAACCCATCCAGGATGTACATTTCCAGGTAATTCGATCGATCGATGGGCAGGAATTTAAGTCTTTGGTGCAAGCCAGTCTCACCTGGCTGCGTACCAACCAACAGATGATCAATTCACTAAATGTTTTTCCCGTCCCGGATGGAGATACCGGGACGAATATGCTCTTGACGATGCAATCCGCCTATAACGAGATCGCCGAATCCACCGAAACCAGGATTGGTCCGATCGCTCACGATCTGGCACAAGGTGCTCTTCTTGGTGCCCGGGGTAACTCAGGAGTTATCCTTTCGCAGATCTGGCGTGGGTTCGCCCGTGCTTTGGATAATCTCGAAACCATGGACGCAGATCTTTTTGTCAAGGGAATGATCGAAGCAAAGAACACAGCCTATAAAGGCGTCGTTCGGCCTGTAGAAGGCACGATCCTCACCGTGGCGAAAGATGTCGCGACAGCCGCCGAGGAGGCAGCTTTTGAATCGAACGATCTGATGAAGGTTTTGGAAGCAGTCGTGGATGAGGCTAATGAATCCGTTCGGCGCACTCCCGATTTGCTCCCGATCCTGAAACAAGCAGGCGTCGTAGATTCAGGTGGGAAAGGGCTATATATCATCTTGGAGGGTATGTTGCGCTCGTCCAAAGGCTATTCGTTGGAGACGCCTCTTGTGATGGTGCAGCCCCTGGAAGGGATGAACCTCCAAAACGTAAAAGAGAGCGTGGAAGAAGGTCAGGATTACGAGGTGGTGGTCGATTTCAAGCCGGAAGGCAACCTTGACCTCCATAATTTTTACGAAGGCTTAACGGAAATTGGAACTTCAATCCAGGTTGGTGAAGGTGATGGGATGTACGGATGCACATCCACGTGGAAACCGATCGACGTTACGAGCCGATCGACTACACTATGAAATATGGAACCATCACCAAGGTGGCGATGGAAAACCTCGTTGAACAGATTGAGGGTAGCGATGGCATTTCTGGTAAAAGTCTGGAATTAATTGAAGTTCAACCAGGACAGATCGCTGTTGTGGCTATATCCCCCGGGCGATGGGATCTCCCGCATCTTTGCCAGCCTTGGTGCAGCTGCCATCGTTCAAGGCGGCCAGACAATGAACCCAAGCACCGAGGAAATCCTGCGCTCGTTCGAGAACTTGCCTACGGATAAGATCATCATTCTTCCAAATAATAAAAATATTATCCTCGCTGCACAATCCGCCGCCTCAATGACTGTTAAGATCGGTCAAGGTCATTCGGAGCAAGAATGTCCCCCAAGGTCTTTCCGCCATTCTGCGGCTCGACCCGATGGTGATTTCGATTCGATTGAAAAACAAATGGATGAATCGCTGACTGATATCGAGACCGGTGAGATCACAACTGCCACCAGGACCGTCCAGATCAACGAGGTGGATGTGAAGGAAGGGGAAGTGATCGTCCTTCACAACGGCCAATTGATCAAATCTGCGACCAACGCTTGAAGATGCCTGTTTTGAATTCCTTAGAATGCTGCCGAGACCAAAGATCGCGAGCGAATCACCATTTTTTATGGATCGAACATCGAGCGACCCGAAAGTAAATGAGATCGCCGATCTGATCCGATCCAAATACCCAAAGCAGGAACTCGAAATTCACGAAGGCGGTCAACCGTATTATCAATTTATCATATCTGTTGAATAACAGATGAATTCCATCTGCATCGTCACAGATAGCGCTGCACAATTCCCAAATCCTGCTATTCCCCGGCAGGGAACTTGTTTATTATTTGGATTTACCATTGAAAATGCGGGAAAGCAGCAGGATGAAAATCGGGAAGTAAAAGTATCCACACCTCCACCCTCTTTCCAGGAAATCCCCGGCCAAAAATCCTTCCCCCAACGCAGGAAAATACTTTCGCGAAATTGTTGACTATCCTTGAATGGGAAGTACAACGAAATCATAATCATCACCCTTATCAGGCTTTTAAACCCTTCCTTTTCATGAAATCGAAAAAGCGGTTAAAAATTTCAATGGAAGTGCCCGAATTTTCTTGATTGATACACAAACGATTTCGACTGGCCAGGGTATTCTTAGTGGAACAAGCTGCACGAAGCGGTACACTCAGGGATTCCAGTCGCTGAACTTGAGAGAGATATCCGTAAATCAATCCCTCATATTTTTAATATTCTCTGCACCCCTTCTTTGAATTATCTTTACCATGCTGGGATTATTGACCGCCGCAGGCGGTGGTCAGCGAATTTTACAATTTTTACCCGATATTCGTCTTGGAGGATGGAAAATTCACCCCGGTCAATAAAGTCCGTAATTATCACTCCGCCATCGAATCCTTTCAGGAATTCCTGGAGGAATTCGATAATCTCAAACATATTTCGTTTCTTCATGGTGGAGTACAGTCCCTCAACCGAAATTCGCTTTCTCAAGCAATTTTGCGATATCACTTTCCCGGATACGCCATTCAGCGAGCATCAATTGAATCCCTATCTAACCACCATGTTCGGACCTGGATTCATGGGACTCTTCATTTCAGAATAAATTTGAACCTTCTAATGAATAATGAATTTTCTCCTACGGTAAAATTACCTTATGCCTTCCCCAATTGATAATCTGCGTAAATTCCTCAATTTGGAGATAAAACGAAATTATGATAACCGCGCAATTGTTGGTGGCCTGGATAAGATCAATCCAGTCTGGCAGACAGGATGCACAACTCTATGACATTTCTCCGGAATCTCAGGAAGAAATTTCAAAACGCGTTCTAGCTTACTCCGATCTAGCCAATTGAAGAAAGACCCCAGGCAATCTCCGAAATGTTCGACCCTTCTGGACCAAATTCCAGCAGGAAATTTCCCCAAATGGGCAAGCGAGCCTAATACCGATCAAAAAAAACTGGAGAATCCTGCACAAGTAGTATCTGTGCTACCCAGCCAGGATCAATACGGCACCCAGCATGCAGGCTAACCTCAACGATAAGTCATCTCTCCCCGACGCCGGGTTGAGATGCCCCCTTGACCGTTGTTCAAGGGGTTGGACCCGCAAAAGCCTCCATGTTCAAATCCATGGGATTGAACACACTCGAAGATCTGCTCTACTTTTTCCCCCGGCGGTATGACGATTACTCTCAATTAAAACCGATCAATCGATTGACTGTCAAGGAAAATGTTACCATCATCGCCACCGTACAGAGTGGCGCAACCTTCAAACGCGGAAAACCGCCCCGGGATATGACCGAGATCATTGTCAGCGATGGTACCAGCCCTCTGCGCTTGATTTGGTGGAACCAGACCTGGCCTCTCCGGACTTACCGACCAGGGATGCAGGTGGTCATTGCCGGCAGGGTGGATCTCTTCCTGGGGCGCTTTGTCATCTCCAATCCTGATATCGAACAGATCGAACAGGAACATCTCCACACAAACCGGATCGTTCCGGTTTACCCGCTCACATCCGGGTTAACTCAAAAAGCGATCCGCAGATTGATGTTTGATACGGTGACATTCTGGGCTCCAAAGGTACCGGAATATCTTCCCGCAAATGTCAAAGACTCTGCAGGGATTGCCAATCTCGCAACTGCGCTGAAACAGATTCATTTCCCGGATAATTTGGATGACCTGCAAATCGCCCGGGAACGATTGGCCTTTGATGAGATCTTCCTTTTGCAAATTGGTGTTCTCCAGCAAAAACGCTGCCTGGCAATCCCTCACCTCTGAGAGTTTCTCTCTCCACCAGGAATCGGATAACTGAAATCATCTCCACTCTTACCCTTTGGGTTGACTTCTGCTCAAATCAAAGTGTATTTGAGCAGATCACCAGAGATCTGGATTCATCACATCCGATGAACAGACTTCTGCAGGGTGATGTCGGCTCCGGAAAAACGATCGTCGCAGGATTGGCAGCTGCAATCCTTGCTGAACATGATGCCCAGAGCGCTCTGCTAGCACCGACCAGCATTTTGGCAGTTCAGCATTTCACACGCTTACCCAAACTTCTAACTTCGGATGAAAATTCAGCATTTCCCATTCAAGACCGGATGAGATTCGTCTTCTTGATCGGGGATACTCCGGATGCTGAAAAAGCTGGAGATCCGCTCCCTGCTCGCCGAGGGAAAGATCAAAGCTCCTGATTGGTACACATGCTCTGCTAGAGGAACCTGTGATTTTTAACAATCTTCACCTGGCGGTGATCGACGAGCAGCACCGCTTTGGTGTGGAGCAGCGCGCTATCCTGCGTAACAAGGGGAAAAATCCTCACCTTCTTGTCATGACCGCCACACCCATCCCCCGTTCGCTTGCGCTTACTGTCTATGGTGACCTGGATGTATCGATCATGGACGAGATGCCGGTAGGTAGAAAACCGGTTGAAACACGGATCGTTTACCCTCTGGAACGAGAAGGCGCATATTCGTTTATCCGTTCACAGGTGGAAAATGGCAGGCAAGCATTCATTGTTTACCCGTTGATCGACCAGGGGGATAACGAAGCATTTTTATCAGCAGTCAATGAATATCGAGCGGCTTCAAAAGGACATTTTCCCCGAATTGAAGTTGGGCTTGCTTCATGGCAGGCTTGCGGTCAGAAGAAAAAGACCGAGTCATGGAGCAGTTTCCGCAAAAATGAAATCCAGATCCTGGTGACAACAACCGTTATCGAAGTGGGAGTGGATATCCCAAACGCGACCGTTATGATGATCGAAGGTGCAAACCGCTTTGGTCTTGCCCAGCTTCATCAACTTCGCGGCAGGGTCGGACGGGGATCTGAGAATTCCTACTGCCTTCTGGTCCCCGATACTGAGGATGCAGATCGAAAATCAGCGTCTTTCAGTGATGGTTACCACGAATGATGGATTTATTCTCGCGGAAAAGGATCTCGAGCAGCGCGGTCCGGGTGAATTCCTGGGAACTCGGCAATCCGGTTACACTCCCTTACGAATGGCAAATCTTACCGATATCAGCTTGATCGAAAAAGCTCGCACTGAAGCTCAAAATATGTTTGAAGTGTGATCCTGAACTTATCCGATCCATCTTTGAAACCACTTCATCTGAAGGTACAATCATTTTGGTCACCCGGGAAAGGTGATATCAGTTAGGAGGAAACATGGTCAGAGCTGTTTTTCCCGGCACATTTGACCCGATCCATTTCGGACATATCGATATCGCAACACGGGCATCCAATATTTTTGACGAATTGATTGTCGCGGTCTATGACCGTCCACTTAAAAACCTACTTTTCATGCCCGACGATCGTATCCGAATGGTGGAGAAAGCATTTTCCGGAAACAGCAAGATCCAGGTGCAGGGCTACAGCGGATTGACCGTAGACTTTTGTAAGAAGATCGATGCACAGGTGATTGTTCGAGGTCTGCGAGTTTTTTCTGATTTTGAACATGAATTCCGCATGGCCTTTGCCAATCACCGCCTTGCTGCGGATATTGAAGTGATTGCTCTGATCACCAGCGAAGAACATTCCTTCTTATCATCCACAACCGTGCGTGAGATCGCTGCCCTTGGGCGGGGATATCAGCAGTATGGTTCCAGCGTTCATCCAGACAGCGCTTAAAGAAAAATTCTCGGAATTTGGTGATTCCAGGAATGATCTGCCAATCACTTCTCTTCAGGGATTAATACGCTATAATTAATTTGGCGTATTTATTGCATCCTTCATCCTTAAGTTCGATTTTGAGGAGATTTCGATGGATATCCTGCATCTTGTAGATCGGCTTGAAGAGCTTTTCGATGAAAGCCGTCCAATTTGGTTCACCCACAGCGTGATGATCGATGAGGATAAAATCCTGGATTTGATCGATCAAATGAGGGTATCCATTCCTGAAGAGATCAAGAAATCCCAGCAGCTCCTGGCACAGAGCGACCGCATCATCGCCAAAGCCAAGGAGGAAGCCGCGAATATTGTTTCCATGTCTAAGGAGAAAAGCGACGAGCTCATCCAGCATGATGCCATCGTTCTGGCAGCGCAGGCTCGGGCTGATCAGATCGTCGCCCAGGCTCGCAACGAAGCAGAGAATATCCGAAAGGACGCGGACATGTACTCCCTGGAGAGTCTGACGCGCCTTGAAATGGAGATTGACCGTACCTTGAATCAGGTTCGCAATGGCATCCAGGTTCTTCAATCCGAAAAGAAACCGGCATCGCCCCCCACCCCCCACTGAAAAACCAGCCGTTCAATCAGACATAAAAAGCCCTTTCGGGCTTTTTTTTATCCTCTTTCTGCTTCGAATCGGAACTTGAGGGGGCGAATGTTTTTCCGATGCTGGATGAAGCGCAATCGAAATCACTTCGTCCATATGGCTGACAGGTCTGATCGCCAGATCAGTGATCACCTTGGCAGGCACGTCCACCAGGTCTTTCATGTTCTTTTCGGGTAATAGAACCCGTTTTATCCCGGACCGGTGCGCTGCCAGGATCTTCTCCCGGACGCCTCCTATGGGCAATACCTGTCCGCGTAGGGTGATCTCACCGGTCATCCCAACATCCTTGTAAATCTTACGTCCGGTGAATGCGGAGAGCAGGGCAGTCGCGATCGTGATTCCCGCGCTTGGCCCATCCTTGGGGATGGCACCTTCCGGAATATGAATATGCACATCAACTCGTTCGTACAGATCCGGGGAGATGTTGAAAACCTTCGACCGCGATTTCAGGTAGGAAAGTGCTGCTTGCGCGGATTCCTGCATGATGTCACCGATCTGACCGGTGATCTGAAGGGTACCCTTACCTTCGAGGATCAGCACCTCAACTGGCATGATCTCCCCACCACTTTCCGTCCAGGCTATCGCCGTGGCTACGCCCAACTTCATCCTTTCGTTCGGCTTCCGTTAGGAAGAATTGGGGGGGGCCAAGGAATGTTTCCACATCCGTCAGGTTTGATCCGTTTCGGAAATGGTTTGCCTTCCGATTTTAATCGTGCAACTTTCCGGCAGATTCTCCCAAGCTCTCTTTCCAGGTTTCGAACTCCAGCTTCGTATGTGAATTCGCGAATAGTCTTTTTGATCGCCTGGTTCGGAAAAACCCGTCTCCTTACGCTTTAACCCGCTTTCTTCAATTTGACGGGGGATAAGGAATCGTTTGGCGATTTCCAGTTTTTCTTCTTCTATATAACCCGGGAATTCCAGCACCTCCATCCTATCCAGCAGCGCTGAAGGAATCGAAGATAGACTGTTGGCGGTGGTGATGAACATTACCTGCGAAAGATCGTAAGGTAATTCGAGGTAATGATCCGAGAAATTGGCATTTTGTTCGGGGTCAAGCACCTCTAAAAGTGCCGAGGAAGGGTCACCTCGGAAATCTGTTCCCAATTTATCGATTTCATCCAACATAAAGAGAGGATTGATCGTACCGGCTTTGCGCATGGTTTGAATGATCCTGCCAGGCATGGCACCGATGTATGTCCGGCGGTGTCCCCGGATCTCTGCCTCATCGCGTACCCCTCCAAGCGAAACCCGAACGAATTTTCTCCCCAGTGCTTCAGCGATTGATTTCCCAAGAGAAGTTTTTCCGGTCCCGGGTGGACCCACAAAGCAAAGGATAGGCTGCCGTAGTCGCTTCGGTTTAAGGCTGCGGACGGCTATGTATTCAAGGATGCGGTCTTTTGCCTTTCCCAATCCAAAGTGATACCGTTCGAGCACATCGCCGGCATGCGTGACATCCAGGTTGTCCTCCGTCTGATCTTTCCACGGTAGGTCAAGGATCCAATCCACATAATTGCGAATTATGCTTACCTCGGGGGACATGGCCATCATCTGGCTTAACCGCTCCACCTCTTTCAGTGCAACCTTGTTGCACCTCTTCCGGAAGTTGAGCTTTTTCCACTTTTTCTTTCAATTCCTTAATTTCCCGTGTCCAGATATCCCCCTCCCCCAGTTCGTTCTGTATGGCTCTCATTTGCTCGCGCAGATAAAACTCCCGCTGCGTACGGTCCACTTCGCTCTGTACCCGCGTTTGAATCTCATCTTCCAACTGGAGCACATCCAATTCCTGCGCCAGCAACCAGTTCAACTTCTTTAACCGCTCTTCCGGATTCAGGATCGTTAGAAGAGCTTGTCTTTCATCATACGGGAATGTGATCGCTGTCGCCACCATATCCGCCAGCCAGCCCGGTTCCTGGATGTTCATCGAAAATAGCTGCGCTTCATCAGGAAGAGATCGATCCAACCGGACACAGCGTTCGAATAGATCCCGGGTGGTCCGCATCAGTGCTTCGATTCGCCGATCGGTTTTTACAGACTCGATAATCGGGCGTACCTTAACCTTGATGTATGGATCGGTCTGGGTAAATTCAACGATCTGCATCCGGTGCCGGCCTTGGATAAGAGCTGAATGGCTGCCCTCGGAGAGGTTGAGCAACCTGCCTATGGCGACTTCAACGCCAATAGGTAGAAAATCTCGCGATTTTGGATCGTCAATCCCCTGTTCCCGTACCATCAAACCGATCAGGGTCGAGTAATCCTCCTCAGCAGCTTTCACAGCAGCCAGGTTGACGCCCTGGGAAATAAAAATTGGAGCGACCATGTGGGGAAAGACCACGATATCCCTGAGGATCAATGCGGGGAGTTCCACAAGACCATCATTACCGATGGCTGCATCTGGGATTTGATAAAGCTCCTCAGTTCGCTGGTATAAGGCTGAGGGGAGATCTTCCTGGTTGTCTTTAAATTGAGGCCAAGATATTTCTTTCATGATTTTCCTGGATCAGGATTTCAGATATCCTGATGTGATTAGCTCTTTTCTTTGAATAATTTCTTTAATCCCGGCAGCTACGAAAATGCTTCCTGCTGCGATCACCGCTGCTTCACCATCCGCCTGCTGGATCGCTTTTTCCAGGGCGGCTTCTAGGGGAACCACTGCGCTGGCTTTTACCCCATGAGAGTGAGCCAATGTAACCAGGTTCTCCGCATTACTAGCGCGAGGATGGATTGATTCCGTCGCCACCACCTCCCTGACTCGCGGAAGCAGCTCCGTAAACATCCCTTCAATATCTTTATCCTCGGATGCGCCGAATAACAGTATCACGGGGAGGTCCGCGAGGTAATCATCGATGGTTAGCCGTAATTTTAATGCCGAATCCCGGTTATGTGCGGAATCAACGATGATCAGGGGATTATGCTGAAGCACCTCAAATCTTGCCGGCCACTGTACAAGGGAGAAACCGGATTTAATCTCCTCCTCCCCGATCCTTAATCCCTCCTTCCGTAGGGTTTGGATCGCAGCGTAAGCTGTGGCTGCATTTTCCACCTGGTGATATCCAAGCAGCGGTATCACCAATCTCGCCGGTTCCCATTCGGACCGTCCGCCTGATTCTATATAATAATCCACCAAGTCCTGCTCGTTTTCAGGCCAAACCAGGATGGTTTGATTGAAAAGAGAATGCGCCAGGGATGCAAAAAGGTAATCCTTTCCCACCTGGATCATCTGGCAATTTCGTTCCCCGGCGATTCGTTCAAGTTCCAACCTTGCTTCGCTTGATTGTGGTGCGATCACGACCGGTATGCCTGGTTTGATGATCCCGCCTTTTTCAAAGGCGATCTTGGTTAACGTATTGCCCAGAACCTGGGTATGGTCGTAAGAAATGGATGTGATCACCGAAATAAGCGGATCGACAACATTCGTTGCGTCCAGCCTGCCGCCCAGCCCCACCTCGACCACCGCAAAATTCACGTTTTGCTTTGCAAAAAACAAAAATGCCAGCGCCGTGGTGATCTCAAAGGTGGTCAACCCTCCAATTCCATTTATCACCGATTTCATCTGATCCACCAGATCGCTAAGGTCATCACTTGAAATCCGAATATTATCAACCTGGATGCGTTCGGTAAAATCGATTAAATGCGGGGATGAATACAAACCGGTGCGGTATCCGCCGGCTTGCAGCACACTGGCAATCATTGCCGAGGTAGAGCCTTTTCCTTTTGTGCCTGCCACATGAATAATCGGATATTGCTGATGCGGATTCTCCAACCTATCAAGTAACACCCGCATGCGGTCCAGATCAAATTTATCCGCGGCATTTCGGAAATTTCGAGTGAGGCTGTAATCGATGAAGCTGTATAGATAATCCAGGGTTTCCTGGTAATGTTTTTCTGTTTCCATTGATCATCTTTCCAAAACTGCTTGGCATTGTACCCTTTAGAAACGACGAATACAAGGATGCAGGCTAGTTCATTGACCAAACGATGCAATTCGGTTAAATTTACCTCCGCGATGATCCCTTTGGGAGTGATAATTCTCGTCCTTCGTATCCCCGGGTGCAGATCATTGAAAGAAAAACGGGGATTATTGAAACCCCTGCTCTCTGATCTGCGCAAAAAGTTCAATATCTCCGCTGCCGAAGTGGATTCACAGGACGCCTGGCAGGAAACAGTGATCGCCTGTGCCATGGCAGGCAGTGACCGGGTAATGATTGAAAAAAGCTTACAAAAAATCCCGGTTTATTGCGAAAATACACACCGTTCTTTTCAGCTTGTAAGCCAGGAATTGGAAATTTTCTGAGGAATTTATGGACTTAAAACTAAAAGGCAAGCGGGCAATAATCACGGGTGCCAGCCGCGGGTTGGGATTCGCGGTCGCATCCACCCTCGCGGATGAAGGTGTTGATATTATCCTTAACGCCAGGAATGAATCAAATTTAATAAATGCCGTATCGATGATTAAGGACCGGTCTGGGGTTAAGGTGATCCCCGTCATCGGGGATGTCACCCTGCCTGAAACACCTGCACGCCTGATCCAGGCCGTGGAAGAACATCTTGGTGGATTGGACCTTCTGCTCACAAACGCTGGCGGTCCACCTCCCGGGGCATTTGAATCCTTTACTGACTTGGATTGGGAAAATGCGGTTGAGCTATCATTTCTTTCGCATGTGCGGTTGATCCGCGCAGCGCTGCCCGCCCTTCGAAAATCCTCCTCACCAAGCATCTTGACCGTCACTTCCGTTTCAGTCAAGCAGCCGATGCCTAACTTGATCCTTTCGAATAGCGTCCGCTCTGCGACGGTCGGATTAACCAAAAGTCTTGCACTTGATCTGGGATCTTCAGGGATCAGGGTGAACTCGATCCTGCCAGCCTGGACGGATACCGAAAGAGTCCAGGATCTTATGCAAGCCAGGGCAAATTTGAACCTCTCCACTATTGAGGAAGAGACCGCGAAGCTGACCAAGGAAAGTCCGATGGGAAGGATGGGAACACCCCAGGAATTCGCCAACGCGGCGGTCTTTCTGCTATCTCCAGCAGCCTCCTTTATCACCGGGGTCATGTTAGCCGTGGACGGTGGTTTCTATAAAGGAACACTTTAATCGGTATGGTTAATAAAAACAAATTCTCGCTGGAAACCTGGCTGGAATTGAACCTGCCAACGGTGCAGAAACCTGGCAGGTACACTGGCAACGAGCTCAACCAGGTGCGGAAAAATTGGGGATCGGTTCAAGCACACGTAGCCCTGGCGTTTCCGGATCTTTACGATCTGGGTTTGCCCAACCTGGGACTTGCCATCCTGTACAACCTGATCAACAAGCGGAAGGATGCTCTGGCTGAAAGGGTTTTTCTTCCGTGGGTGGATATGGAAACGATCATGCGCAGGGACGGTATCCCCCTTTTCTCGCTTGAGAACCGAATTCCCATCCTTCAATTCGACCTGATCGGAATCACTCTCCCTTACGAGACGCTATATACCAATGCGCTGAACCTGTTGGATCTGGGTGGAATCCCAGTTCTTTCCCGGGATCGGACTGAAGTTCATCCTCTTATCATCGCTGGAGGTCACGCGATGCTCAACCCAGAGCCGATGGCGCCATTCCTGGATGCCATCGTCATCGGTGAAGGCGAGGAGGTGATCCTGGAGATTCTGGATGCGGTTATCACCGCAAAATCAAAACGCTTGAATCGAAATGAAACCCTAGACTCGTTATCGAAAATTGCTGGTGTATACGTCCCTTCGTTTTATACCGCTCGTTTCGATGCCGTGGGCAATTATTTGGGGTTGGAAACAAATAAAACCGATTCACCCAATTGCATCCAGAAACGAATTCTTGGCCGCCTGCCTGAACCGGTGACCGATTTCATCGTTCCTTCGATAGAGGTCGTTCAGAACCGGGTTGCTATCGAGATCATGCGTGGCTGCACGCGGGGGTGCCGTTTTTGCCAGGCAGGGATGATAACCCGCCCCGTGCGCGAACAGCCCGTTTCGCAGATCCTGGATTCACTCCAGTTCGCGCTCGATAAAACCGGGTTTGAGGAAGTCGCGCTGCTTTCTTTATCTTCATCGGACCACTCGGAAATTACAGAAATCGTTGAAGCTATTCAAACCCGTTTTACCGGAAAGCACCTGACGATTTCGCTCCCCTCCCTCAGAATCGAGTCCTTATCGGTCGATCTGCTCGAAAAATTGAGCGGATCCCGCCAGACCAGCTTCACACTTGCCCCTGAGGCAGCTACTGACAAGCTTCGCAATATCATCAATAAACCCATTTCGGATGAAGCGTTGCTGGATGTGACCCGTCTGATCTATTCCCACGGCTGGCGGGTGATCAAGTGTTACTTCATGATCGGTCACCCGGAAGAAACTATGGAGGATGTAAAGGCAATTGCTGATTTGTGCAAAAGGGTCGTGATGGAGGGTAGGAAATTCCACGGTCTGAAAGCCACCCTTCACGCCGGGATCAGCACTTTCATCCCCAAACCGCACACTCCCTTTCAATGGCGATCCATGGATTCCCTCGATTCAATTCGGGAGAAACAGAATCTGCTGCGGAGTGAAATACGGGGACCGGGATTGAAAATGACCTGGGCTGATCCACAGACCTCTCTGATGGAAGCCTGGCTCAGCCGCGGCGACCGCAGGACAGCGGATGCAATTTTCAATGCCTGGAAATCTGGCGCCAGGTTCGATGCCTGGCAGGATCAATTCGACTTCAACCTCTGGAAGAATGCCTTCGATCACGCCGGTATTGATCCCTATTCATATTCGCATCGGACCAGAAGCGCGGACGAGGTTTTCCCCTGGGATCATATCCACATCGGGGTCACCAAGAATTACCTATTAGAGGAAGCAGAGAATAGCCGTTTGGGGGTATTACGTCCGGATTGTCGGGAAAATTGTTATGTCTGCGGCATCCTCCCTGACTATAAAAATATTCGGCGGGATAATCCCGGCAGCCATTGGGGTTGCCCTGAAGTGAGATCCGAGGTTCCTGTTCCATGATCCACTGTCGGGTTCTCTATGGAAAAACTGAACCGCTTCGCTATACCGGGATGCTGGATATCCAATCGATCTGGGAGCGGCTATTCCGCCGTGCGCACCTGGAATTGGCTTACAGCCAGGGATTTCATCCCAAACCCCGTATTCAACAGGCAGCCCCCCTCCCCCTCGGATTTCTCTCCTCTTATGAGATCCTGGATTTCTGGTTGGAAGGTACGGGGGTGATTCCTGAAATCACTGAAAGGATCCGCCAGCACACTCATCCAGGGCTTGATATCCAATACGTCGAGGAAGTCGACCTGGTAGCGCCCGTGCTCCAAAGCCGGCTGGAATCTGCTTCCTATTTGGTCACTCCCCTGGTCGAATTTGATCGGTTACTCATCAAAGCACGCATTGACAACCTTTTGAAAGAAAAATTGATCACCCGGACCCGGCGGGGCAAGGATTACGACTTGAGACCGTTGATCCAATCTTTGCGATTGCCTGAATCCCAGGATGATCAAGATAACCTCGAAATGGTCCTCGCCGCCCGCGAAGGCGCCACCGGGCGACCCGAGGAAGTCCTCTCCGCGATGGATTTGGATCCATTTTCCTTCAGGTATTGCCGCGTCAAGTTGGATTTTTCAATAAAGGTGTTTTCTGAGATCTAATGAGTGAAACTTACAAGATTTTTGAATGCGGAAACCCCAGCTGCAGATTTCGCTGCCCTCAAACTCCAACGGACCGCATCCTGGCTGCCTGTCCTTTCTGTGGTTCAACCGGGACAAGCGCAGATTATGATTTTCATGATGATGAATTTGCAAATTTATCCTCGGATTTGGACCAACCGCACGTTGAAGTTCTCGTGGATAATCTGCGAAGTATTTATAACGTCGGGTCGATCTTTCGCTCCAGCGATGGGGCTGGGATACGCCGCCTCTTTCTGGGCGGGTACACGCCCACGCCTGAACACCCCAAATTAAAAAAAACCGGGCTTGGTTCGGAATGGACCGTGAGTTGGGACTCCGTCCGTAACGGGCTTGACCTGGTACTCGCAAAAAAAACCGAAGGCTATCAAATTTGGTCCCTCGAGCGGACGGCTTCAGCCATTTCAATTTTTAAGGCAGCACCAGCAAATTCAGAACCCCCAATTCTCCTCGTAGTTGGCAATGAAAGGATTGGTGTCGACCCTGAGATTCTCCGGATAAGCGACCAGGTGGTGTTTATCCCAATGTCCGGGATGAAACGATCTTTGAATGTCGCTACCGCATTCGGGATCGCAGCATATGCCCTGACGAGAAAATTATGAAATTTTCGGACGAATCAACCAATTTAGATTAGAATAGTCCATCATTTGAGGTCTTATGCCAATTTATGAGTATGTCTGTCAGGATTGCGGTACAAAATTCGATACGCTCCGGCCCATGATCGAAGCGGATTCCCCAATCTCTTGTGAAAATTGTGACAGCCTGGATACAAAGCGCGCGCTGTCGGTCTGTTTTACCCACGGCACAGAAAAAACCACCAGCAGCAATGGTTCCTGCGGATGCGGAAGCTGCAGCGGTGGTTCGTGTTCCTCGTGCCGGTCGTGAGAACTCGGAAACCCGATGGATAAATTCACCAAAAAACTGGTTCTGGTTACCGGCGGCTCAAGCGGTATAGGGCTCGCCCTTGCGAGAAAACTCGTTTCCCGGGGCGCAGATGTTTTCATTCTAGCCCGCCGGTTGGAAAACCTGACTGCGACAGCCCTGGAACTCAAGAAGGCCAGGGTCGATCCTGCCCAACGCACAGGATTGATTTCTGCCGATGTTTCCCGCGAAAAAAGCACCATTCGCATCCTCGAAGGTTTTGCAGAGAAGGTTGGAGTTCCGGATTATATTTTCAATTCGGCAGGGATTGTCTATCCCGGTCAGGTGGAAAATATTCCCTTGCACGAATTTCATTCCCAGATGGAAACCAATTTTTTTGGCACAGTCCTGGTGACAAAATCATTTCTGCCCGCCATGCTCTCGCGCCGGTCTGGTCACATCGTGAATATCTCATCCTTTGCGGGTTTTTATGCTTCTTACGGCTATGCAGCCTATTCCTCCACAAAGTTCGCAATCCGTGGCTTTTCGGATGTGATCCGTGCTGAATTGAAACCCATGGGGATAAAAGTATCTGTCGTTTTCCCTGCTGACGTGGATACTCCCCAGCTAGCCTATGAGCGGTCTGTTCAAACCGATATCATGAAGGAGATCAACGTCTCTGCCGGGATGCTGCCATCGGAGAAAGTTGCTGAGGCGATCCTCAAGGGTGTCGAAAGAGGCCGTTATATCATCACCCCGGGCTTCGAGCCAACTCTGGCATATGCCCTTTCCGTGACCGTAGGTTGGGCATTGTACCCGTTGATGGATTCTTTGATCAGCTCAGCTGCAAAAAAAGTCCAGAAGAAAAAACTAAAAACGTTCTGGCTGAACTAATCCGACTGAGGTTATTGGCATTAAAAAACCGTTATGATATACTTCTAACGGTTTTTTTTCTAAATAATCAAGGATTGAGGGAGCATATGGAGACGAAGGATTATATTGCCCTGGAAGATCAATACGGTGCGCATAACTATCACCCCTTGGATGTCGTCATACAGAAAGGTGAAGGTATTTGGGTGGAGGATGTGGATGGCAACCGCTTCCTGGATTGCCTGAGTGCGTATTCCGCATTGAACCAGGGACATGTACATCCTCGCATCCTCAAGGCACTGGTCGACCAGGCGGCAAAATTGACTCTCACCTCCCGTGCGTTCCGGAATGATCAGCTTCCCCTTCTTTTCAAGGAATTAGCGGAGTGGACCGGGTATGGCATGTCCCTCTTGATGAACTCCGGCGCAGAGGCTGTTGAAACTGCGATCAAACTTGCCCGGAAGTGGGCATATGTGAAGAAAGGCGTGCCGCGCAATCAGGCTGATATCATCGTTGCCTCCGGAAATTTCCACGGCCGCACAGTCAGCATCATCTCTTTCTCGACGGAACCGCTTTACCGGGATGATTTTGGTCCGTTCACCCCTGGTTTCACGGTTGTCCCTTATGGTGATGCTTCTGCCATGGAGGAAGCGATCAAACCCACAACCGCAGCGATCATGATTGAACCCATCCAGGGAGAAGGCGGAGTTCTCATCCCGCCCCAGGGTTACCTGAGGGAGATTCGCAGGCTCTGCACAGACAACAATATCCTCTTTATTGCCGATGAGATTCAAACCGGGCTGGGCAGGACGGGGAAACTATTCGCCAGCCAGTATGAAGATGTCCGGCCGGATATGATCATCATTGGCAAGGCACTTGGAGGCGGTTTTTACCCGGTTTCCGCGGTGCTAGCGGATGAACCCGTAATGGGTCTATTCACCCCGGGAGAGCACGGTTCGACCTTCGGAGGAAATCCTCTGGCGGCTGCGGTTGCCCGGGAATCCATCCGGGTCATCCGCGAGGAGAACTTGGTGGAAAAAAGCGCTGCCATGGGAGAATATTTCATGGAACAACTGATAGAAATCCCGAGCGCACATGTAAAAGAGATCCGTGGGAAGGGTTTATTGATCGGCGTGGAATTAAAGACTGAAGCTGGTGGTGCCCGAAGGTTTTGTGAAGCGCTATTGAAAAAAGGCATCCTTGCCAAGGAGACACACGAAAAAGTGATTCGATTCGCTCCCCCATTGATCATCACAAAAGAGGATATCGATTGGGCTATCCCGCGCATCCGCGAAACCCTCCAAATGCCTTAAGTAAGTAATCATCGTTATTCAATTAATATCACGATCCAGTCAGTCTGGAGAATAAATGGCAAGAAAAGCAAAGATCGTCGCGACAATTGGACCAGCCAGCCGCAGCGAAGAGGTTTTGAGACGCCTCTTTGATGCGGGAATGGATGTTGCCCGATTGAATTTTTCCCATGGAACGCATGAGGATCACGAACTCTCGATTTCGCTTATCAGAAAACTCTCCAAAGAGCTGGGAAAACCGGTTGCGATCCTGCAGGATCTCCAGGGACCAAAACTGAGAGTTGGGATTTTACCCGAAGCAGGAATTGAACTGGTAACCGGCGAGACCGTGTTCTTATCCTCCCTAGAACCCGGTTCGATCTCCGGATTGGATGGGACAATCCTCCCCATGGAAGTCCCGGATTTCGAAAAAAGTATGACTCGCGGATGCCGGGTTCTGATCGATGACGGCAAACTCGAGCTTCAGGTGGTTAAGGTTACCGAACAGGCAGTGGAAGCAACGGTTGTAATTGGCGGAACATTGTACTCCCGAAAAGGGGTGAACCTGCCCGGCGCGGATCTTGGGTTTGCTTCTTTCACTCCCAAGGACCGGATTGACCTGGAATTCGGGGTTAAGCAGAAGGTGGATTATATCGCCCTGTCTTTCGTCCGCGCAGCCCGGGATATCATTTTCTTGCGCGAATCGATCAACGAGATCGATCCCAGCATGTCGGAAATTCCCATCATCGCCAAACTGGAGCGACCGGAAGCGATTCAAAACCTGCATGAGATCCTGCACGTCACGGATGGCGTGATGGTCGCCCGGGGCGACCTGGGTGTGGAGACCTCCCCTTCCGATGTGCCTATCATGCAGAAGACGATTATCAAAGAAGCCAACCGCCACGCAAAATTAGTGATTACGGCTACTCAGATGCTGGATTCCATGGTTAGCAATCCTCGCCCCACGCGTGCTGAGGCTTCCGATGTGGCTAACGCTATCTTCGATGGCTCCGACGCTGTGATGCTTTCCGCTGAATCAGCCAGCGGACAATACCCGGTGGAAAGCGTGGTTATGATGGACCAGATCATCCGGACGGCTGAAGATCATTTTGATGAGTGGGGATTCGGAGAAGATGTTCCCATCGATCCGACCCACAACAGTGCCATTGCCATCACCCGCGCGGTGCATGAAATTTCCAAAGACCCGGAGATTGTTGGGATCGCGGTTTTTACCCTCAGCGGACAAACTGCGATCCTCATGGCTAAAACTCGTCCGAGAGTACCCATCCTGGCCTTCACGCCAAACGAAAGAACCTACCAGCGGTTGAATCTTTGCTGGGGTACAACTCCCGAGCTAGTTCCGTTCGCCAATTCGGTGGAAGAGATGCTTCAGCACCTGGAAGCCCGTATCCTGGAAAAACAGTTATTTCAACAAGGCCAGCAGATTGCTGTGATCTCCGGTTTGCCCGTTCACGCTATGAAGGTCGCCAATTTTACATTGCTCCATCGCATCGGGCAGGATTGACTTTTTGTATCAGAAGAGGCTTGAATTCAAGCGATCCAATTCCGGTCGCGTTGGACGAATTTTTTCCTCTGATGAGTCTGTTTAGAGCTGTATCAGTCAGGTCGTAAATATCATACAGGGTAGGTTGATCCGGATCGACATAGATCAATCCTGTCACAAGCCAATTATTCAGATGGGCTTCCTCAAGCATGTGCATCGCCTGCCATCTATCGCAGGGATCATACTCACTTTCCAACTTTTTTAGCACGATCTTGGAACCATCGAAAAGTTCTACTTCCTGGGTGGTGCCTTCTTCAAAATCACCAATCATGATCTCATCCCGTTTTGGAATGTAGGAAATATCATGGAGCGGTTGCTCCATCTCCTTGCCGGTTACATAAGAATGTACCGATCCTCCCTGGTTATGGAATGTCACGCATGGGCTGATGATATCCAACACCGCGATCCCGCGGTGGCTGAGGGCTGCCTTTATAAGTTCTTTTACTTGTTTGGGATCCCCCGCAAAGGAGCGGCCCACGAAACTCGCATTCGCCACCAGGGCTTCCATGCAAATATCGATCGGCAGGTAGGGATTTGTTCCTTGCCGCTTTAAAAAGAGGTCTTTTTCGGCTGTTGCGGAAAATTGTCCCTTGGTGAGGCCATAAACGCCGTTATTTTCGATAATATAGGTCATGGGCAAATTTCGCCGCACCATATGCTTGAATTGCCCCATCCCGATACTCGCTGAATCTCCATCACCAGAGACGCCGATCACCCGCATGCTGGTATCACCGAACGCCGCCCCGAGCGCCAGCGATGGCATCCTGCCATGCAGGCCATTGAACCCAAAGGAACGGCTGAGGAAATAAAACGGGCTTTTACTGGAGCATCCGATCCCTGAGAATTTGATTACTTTTTCAGGTATCAGGTTCATCTCGTAGCAGGCTGCCACGATCTGAGCGGCGATGGAATTATGCCCGCAGCCCTGGCAGAGGGTGCTGGGCGCGCCTTTATAATCCGCTCGAACCATACCGACCTCATTAATGGATTGCTTGCCTGGAAGTACCGGCGTGTCGCTCATTTCGTTTTCTCCTCATGTGCAAGGATCATCTGCTTCGATCCACCTGGCTGTCAAAGGCAATCCGTCCGTGTGGGCAGTTTTGATCATTTTGACCACCTGATCAGGAAACTCCAGGGAGAGTACTTGTTGAAGCTGCCCATCGCGGTTCATCTCCACCACGTACACCCGGTCATGATCCTCGAGGAATTTTTTCACAGCCAGGGAAAACGGAATCGATCTCACCCGCATATAATCCGCGTATACCCCGGTTGAACCAAGAAAATCAAGCGCTTCCTCTACTGCCGGGTTGGCCGATCCGCTGGAAATGATCCCAATCCTGGCGGAAGGCATGCTCCGGGTAACCGGTTGGGGGAGAAACTCGCTGGAATTATCAATTTTTCGCCTGATCCGATTTAACCCTATTTCCCACTCCTTGGCATCCTCGGAATATTGGGCATACTCATCGTGCCCCGTCCCCCTGGCAAAATAAGCGCTTTGAGGGTGTTGGTTTCCCGGGATTGTCCGGTATGGGATTCCATCTCCATCGATATCCAAATACCTGCCCCACTGGTTTTCATGTTCTGCCAGGTATTTCTTCAGATCCTCTTCCCAGAGCACCTTTCCTCGGTCTATGGCTGAATCCGGGTATTTGAATTTTTCAGTCATCCACTGGTTCATCCCCAGGTCCAGATCGCTCAGGACAATCACCGGGGTTTGGTAACGTTCGGCGATATCAAAAGCCTTCCAGCCAAAGTCAAAACATTCCTCCACGGATCCTGGGATGAGAATGATGTACTGGGTATCGCCGTGCCCAAGGAAATAGGAGAATGTCAGATCGCCCTGGGCAGTCCGGGTCGGCAGTCCGGTGCTGGGGCCCACGCGTTGCACATCCCAAACGACGACGGGTACTTCCGCGTAATATGCCAGTCCCATATATTCTGCCATCAGGCTTAAACCGGGACCTGAAGTTGAGGTCATCGAGCGCAATCCAGCCCAACCAGCGCCAATCGTCATGCCAATGGCAGCCAGTTCATCTTCTGCCTGCACTACCACATAAGTCGCTTTTCCGGTTCCAGGTTCCTTGCGATATTGTGGTAGATACTCATTCAGCGATTCCGCCAGGGTGCTCGCGGGGGTGATTGGGTACCAGGCGGAAAACTGTACTCCACCGAAAATTGCACCCAGAGCGCCGCAGTATTTCCGTCCGCCATGACGCAATCACTGGTCAAGTCCATCGGTTCCACGCGGTATGGATCATTCTTCACCAGATTGGATTCCGCCCAGGCAAAGGCTTTTTCAATGATCTCCATGTTGGAAGCGATGGCTTTTTCTTTACCCTTGAAATGATATTCAATCGCCAGACGGATATTTTCCATGCGGATGTCCAGCATTTTTGCCAGGATCCCCACATAGATCATGTTCGAAATGTAATCCCGCAAACCTGCAGGAGCCTCGGTTTCCTTGGCCATGGATTTGATCGGCATAGGATAGGTGATGATTGTCTCAGGTATCACCGGTAGGGAAATATCATCGGAATAAAATAGTACCCCGGTTGGATTGATAAACCGGATATCTTCCTGGATCGAAGCCTGGTTCATCGCCACAACAATATCATCCCGCTCCACACGGCCGGTGTATCCGTCTTTGCTCACCCGGATGGTATACCAGGTGGGTAACCCCTGGATATTTGAAGGGAAAATATTCTTACCCGACACGGGGATACCCATTCTGAAAAGCGCACGTAGAATTGTTGTATTAGCGGTGGCGCTGCCTGAACCATTCACCGTCGAAAAGGTGATGCTGAAATTATTGATCAGTTCTTTGGAGAGCCGTTCTGGTTTAGTCAAGCTTGTTTTGGGGGTAGAACCCATATCCGCTCCTATTGGATTGTTTATTCAAATTCTCCCGCCCTGACGGCGGGAGGTCGGTGCGTGATCAGATCCATATGGTCGATTAACGCCTGGTACCCTTTTTGGAAATCCCCGGAGCAGATCTCATTCCACCATCTGCTCGTGGTAATCCCAGACCTTATTCAAGTACACCAGGTCGGTATAAAGACTGAGCCCTTCGGCTTCATACATCTCCCAATAAGCTTCCAGGATCCCGGAGACAAAGGGTTGTTTAACCGGCGGTAGATGCAAAGGTGCAACTCTCTGTGTTCCGGTTGCGGAATCTGGATGGGATTTCCCATGCAATTTTCGTTTTGCGGATTGAGCACAGGTCTCGCAAGTGCTCGTGGTCTTCAGGAGTCAATAGGGTTACAGCCTGGAACCAGTAGGATGTTTCGATATGATTACGAAGGTCGGAAAACTCCAAAAAGTGATCTTCATCGACCCGCAGTGCATAGGCAAGGTTTTGAAGCAGTCCCGGGAAGGAAGGAGTAAGGCAGCTTGCGGAGACCAGTTTTAGGTTTGATCTCGACCAGACCCATCATGCGGGCAACTTCCAATTGTTCCCGCAGGCTGGCAATGCTGATGCCCAGCTATTTGCTGATCTCATTGAGAGGTGGAAGACGGTCACTTCCTGGGAGTTGCGTTTCTCTGCCAGGTATTCAAGAAATGGGGATAATTGGAAGGATTTGGTACGTCTTGTTCTATATATAATCTTATTAATCTGTTTATTCGGATGATAATATCATAGCAAGCGGCGAACGGTTTGTCAACTAAGAATTTGATTGGATTTAACTTCAGGAAAAGATTAAGCTTGATCCCAGCAACTTAATCAGCACTGGCAGTCATAAGCGCTGCAGCGCGGGGAAGCACAGACTTCATCAAAATCAAACCTGGGATGGTGATGCCCAAAAACCAATCCTTTGTTTCGTTCGTAGAACCGATGTAGATATAGCATCCTGGAACTTTTTCCTGGATCAGCGCCATATCTTCCGATCCCATGGATTGGTAGTTCTGATCGATCAAATGACCAGGAAGGTTGAGTTTGCTGCATCGTAGACCAATTGTGTTACAAAAGGATCATTCACCAAGGGTGGATCGGACATGATCCATTTAATTTTTGCTTCGCATTCCATGCGAGGCGCGATTGATTTGCAATTTCGTGGATTCTTTCACCAACAGGTCATGGATATCTGCTCCGAAATGAGCGAATCGTGCCTTTCAGCTCCACGTACCTGGGAATTACATTATACGTTTCCCCACCTCGGACCTGTGTGATGCTCACCACCCCGGCAATCTCTGGGAGAAATATTTCGGCTTACCACGGTCTGCAGCGCGTTAATGATCTTGCGGCAGCTGCGACGATTGGATCGGCGGTTTTTTCCGGGATAGCCCCATGCCCGCCTCTTGCCTTCGATGCGGATCTCAAAGAAATCCGCGCCAGCCATCACCGCACCGGGTGTAGATCCCCAGCCAGTTCAAAGGTTTTTCGTTCCAGACGTGGACTCCAAGGGCATAATCTGGTTTCGGGTTTTCCAGGATGCCTTCCTTGATCATTCGCTCTGCACCTCCGGCGCCTTCTTCAGCGGGTTGGAAAACAAGTTTGATCGTCCCGTAAAGATTCGCGCTCTATTACTGACAGCATCCTGGCTACGCCAACCCCAACGCCATGTGACCGTCGTGTCCGCAGGCATGCATTCTTCCTGGAGTATACTGATTGATAATCAGCGCCGGTTTCTTCCTGTAATGCCAGGGCAGTCCATATCGAAGCGAAGCATAACGGTTTTTCCCAGTTTCATTCCCTCGATCAATCCAATCACCCCAGTTTGGGCAATCCCGGTTTGCACGGGAATATTCAACTTTCTAAGTTCTGCTGAATGATCTCCGATGAGCGGATTTCCTGCAAAGCCTAAGTTCGGGATATTGGTGGAAATCCCGGCGCAGGGCGATCATGTGATCTTGAAGTCTTTAGAGATTCATCCATCCAGTCCATATTCGTTAGCCTAAGACAATCCGTCGGAATTTTTCCTCATAGCTGCGGTTTATCCGGAGTGCTGTCCTCTGTCCGTCGTTCGCGCATGCGCATATCAAATTCTGCCGTTTCCCCGATCTGGCTCTTGTGTTGTGTAATGCAAGAAGTTTTTTTTCCCACTGGAGTGAGACATCGATCACCGTGTTATTCTCCACCGGGAGACGCATACCCAGACTTCTTCAATGCTATGCGGATGCAATCCTTCTCCACTGATCAATTCTGGGATAATAAAGGGGATTTCCGAAGCTGCGGGATAAATCGCTTCCAATACGATCCTGCCTGCAGCGAGATGATCGGGATGATTTAGCCGGTTGCCTCGGAAGAACTGGTTGCCGGGATCGCAGGTGACAACGATCTCTGGTTTTATCGATCGGATCTGGCGCACAGCAGACTTTCCGGGTTTCCAGTGGTAGCTTCAAGGTAGCCATCCGGATAATTCAGAAAGTGAACCTCCCCCACCCCCAAGGACATCTGCTGCAGCTCTTTGTTCTACCGCTCTGTGGTTTGAAATGGAAACCGGATCCATCAAGTCCTCATTGCCACCTTTATCACCCCTGGTGAAAAGGCAATATGAAACCTGGTGGCCGTTTTGGATCCAACGCGCCAGGGTTGCGCCGCAGAAGAATTCCGGGTCGTCGGGATGGGCCAGCATCACCAAAATGCGTTTAGGTGTTACCCAACCTTCAGGTTGAAGGGATCCAAATCGCACTACTCCTTTTTCTGTTCTCTGTCTGTGCGTTCCTTGCTTTCCTCTTCGGTGAGCTCTACTTCATCTTTATGGAAATTGAACTACACCTACTTCGGGTATTTCCACCAGGATCATCGCCTGTAAAGGATTGACATCCAAAACCTTTCCCATACCGCGCGGGGTCTTCACGATCTTGTTGCGCCGGGGAAGTTGTGCTCTGGCATCCACATAATTTTGATATTCATAAATAAGACAGCATCGAAGTCTGCCGCACATACCGGTGATCTCGGAGGGAGTCAGCGATACAGATTGCTCTTTGGCCATGCGAATGGAAATGGAGCTGAATTCTGTTAGGAATCTTGTACAGCAACGGGTTTCCAGACCGCATGCACCCATCCCCCCCATGCATTTGGCTACATCCCTGGGACCCACCTGCCGAAGATCCACAGCTGAGGGCTGAAACATTCGCTGCATATCCGAGCGCATTGATTTCAAGATCAACTTTTTCTTCGCTCTCGGTGCAGAATTGGATGGAAAGCCGGCTGCCTTCGAAGGAGTATTCCGCATTCACAAATTTGACTCCTCGTAAATCCCAATTCCTTGGAACGTTTTTGTGCGGCTACAACACATCGCCTTCTTTCTGCTGCCAGTTTTGGCGTTGAAGAAGATCTTTCGGGGTGGCTTTGCGGTCTATCTGTTTCCATCCACCCTCAGGCATGTTGGAAGTATCCTTGATAATTCCGGTTACTTCACCCAGCTGCCATCCCCGGCTGGTTTCAACAACAACCATATCACCAGGGTTCACCTCGCCAATTCGGGTTGCGTCAAAGTGGTAGATCTTGCCCAACTTTGGAGAATCGCACGCCAACGATCAAATGCGTGGTTTTGCTTCATTTTTTTCGCTCATCAGGTATCACCTGCTTGTTTCTTTTAATTTTTGGTACTTTTCCAGGTCTTTTTTGGCGGATTTATAAAGGTTTTCCAGATCCATATCGTCGCCTTTGAAGCGGTGGATCATCAGTTTCGCGCACTGAGTACAACCCTGTGAAGCCCGAAAGGAATCGGCATCGCAATCAGCGCATCGCCCAGGCGAACCATCATCAGAGTGAAGGCAGCCTTCTTCAAGTTCGGATGATTGGTCGCCGGTAACGAAATCCACCAGTTTGTCCCAAGCCTCACCTCTGCATGCCTCGCAACAGGGAAGTTACCCGCGTGGGATAGAGGAAGTCTGTATCTGAGTTGTACATGCAGGCTATCGCCTGCCGAATTTTAACACAATTGGCTGCGACAACCCGGAAGGAGGGTTTATTCGACGGTGACGGATTTCGCCAGGTTCCGGGGTTGATCCACATCCAGCCCCCTCAGGGTGGCAATGTGATACGCAAGGATTTGTAGAGGAATCACCGTTGTGACCGGAGAAAGCAGCCAGGGTGTTTCGGGGATCTCAAGAACGTAATCGGCAAGTTCTTCAGTTGCCTGATCGCCTTCGGTTGCCACAACAACCACCACCCCACCCCGCGCCTTCACCTGTTCCACCTGGCTGATCATTTTATCGTGCCAGGGATCCTGGGGAATGATGGCCACTACCGGGTAGTTGCTTATCTACCAGTGCGATGGGACCGTGTTTCATCTCACCGGCGGGGTAGGCTTCTGCATGGATATAGGAGATTTCTTTTAATTTCAAGGCTCCTTCATATGCGATTGGCATGTTGATCCCCCGCCCAAGGTACAGAGCACTTCTTGTATCTTTAAACGCCCGGGCCACCTTTTCAACTTCAGGTTCCCTGATCCAGGCACTTGCCCACCAGGTCGGGGATCACACGAATATCCCGAACGAGTTTCTTTCCGTTCAGTGTCGTTGATCACGCCTCGGCAATCCGCAAGCAGAATTGCCAGCATGTAAAGATCGACTAGCGGTGCTGTAAATGCCTTGGTGGATGCCACCCCGATCTCCGGTCCACATTGCATGGAAATGATATCCATCGCTCAGCCGCATCGCCTGGGAGCCGATCGCATTGACGATCGACCATACTTTGGCACCTTTCCGACGGGCTTCTTCCATCGCCGCCAGCGTATCCGCGGTCTCACCGGATTGACTGATCGCCAGTACTACGCTTCCAGGTTCCAGGATCGGATCCCGGTAACGGAATTCGGAGGCAATATCAACTTCCACCGGGATGCGGGCGATCCGTCTCGATCATCACCTTGCCGACCATCCCCACATGCGAAGCGGTTCCGCAGGCAGTGATGGTGATCTTCTTAATCCGTGCAAGTCTCTTCGGTAGTAGCATTCAGTTGATCAAGATTGATCAACCCTTTCTCGAGATCCACCCTTCCAGCCACTGTATCCGTTAGGGAGCGAACCTGCTCGTGGATCTCCTTCTGCATGAAATGGCGGTATTCCCCCTTTTCCGCTGCCACCGGATCCCAGGCGATCTGATTAACTGGTAGATGAAATGCTTGCTTTCCCTGCAGGTCCATGAATTCCACTCCAGACTTCTGCTGACAATAGCCATCTGGTGCGATTCCAGGAAGGAAACCCTCTGGGTATGTTCGATCAAGGCAGGTACATCCGATGCAATGAACATTTCCTCCGTCGCCGTACCCGATCACCACTCCTCCAGCGTTGCCGATCCGGACCGCGATGATCTTGTCCGGTTCATCCAGCGCCATCACCACCAATCCGTGCGCACCCTTTAGGACCGCCACGGTTCGCATACCGATGTTGACCAGATCAACACCCGCTTGTGTGATGACGCTCGATCATCTGCACGATCGTCTCTGTATCCGTTTCGGAATTGAAATTCAATCCCTTCCGCCTGTAAGTTCAGCTTTTAATTCCAGATAGTTTTCAACGATTCCATTGTGAACAACTACCACTTTACCAGCGCTGCCCACATGCGGATGGGCATTCTTCGCAGAAGGCACACCATGTGTCGCCCAGCGGGTGTGCCCAATACCCACAGACCCATGTATCGGATTCTTTGCGGATCAGATTCTTCCAAGTATCTCCAGTTTTCCGGCTTCCCTGCCGAACCTGGATCTCCCCACCGCTGAACACAGCCAAACCTGCCGAATCATACCCGCGGTATTCCAACTTTTTCAGATCCATTGAGAATGATCTCTGGTCGCATCTTTTCTCCGATATATCCAACAATTCCGCACATGCTTCCTCCATGGCAAATAAAAACCTCCGTACTGGAATTGATACGGTCTACTTATTGATGAAATGAGATTCGGTCCCTGGGAAATTCCGGTTGATCTATCCGGGAGGGCATCCGCTGATCTTTCGATTTTCCCGGGTTTTCCCGGTTAGCGCTGCCTCGCGGCAGCGAACCCTCATCCTCGTCACTCTGGAAAATATCCAGAGCCATGCGCTATTCGTTCCAGGTCAGGATCACATTTCTGATTTTGTAGATTATACCTGAACAAATGTCAATGGATTCATGAGAAATTTGTCTGAATTTCACCTAGAGCCAATTCTTTTCTCATATAATTAGAGAAAATGGATTCTCAATCCAAGAAAATATTCTCTTAAAAGAAATCCTTTTTCTACCAATCGGCTGTGCATTGCAGGCACCTTTTATTCCGGTGTTGATTATCCTTGGAACTCTCATCTTCGGGTCATTTTTCGCTTATAAAACCTGGAATTTTGACCCATTCCATCTTTGGACTCGATATTATCCGGATTATGCTCTCTCAGAAGATCTTGCTGATATGCGTGATTCGCAGGAAATACCTGGAACATTTCTTACGAGGGAAATTCATCATCCACCTTCACCGGTATAGTCCGCCATATCTCCCCGGATGAGGAACCACTGGTGCCTATGCTCACCTACGATATCCTGGTCACCTCGGGGGATTTCGCCAATCCAGATCGCGGGTGCGCACGACGATGGTGAATCACATGTTCACCTGGCGGGTAATTGGGGATTTCGAACCTCGGGAAAGATTAATCTGCTGCATACCGTCGCCAGAGATAGGAAATATTCTAAGAAGTTACGCGATATCCAGAATGGGGATACCGTCCGCATTAGCGGTGTCGAAATCTATAAAATCGACGCTTTCGATCCGAAGGGAAACTACCTGGGTTATTGGATGGATCAGGGCTGTAACACCCTCTTGGTTACTGAGGTTGAGATCCAGGATTAGCGTCATCCTCCGTGTTTTGAAACTAAAGCTCGATAACATCTGGAAAATCGATCCCCAATCGTTTCAGTGTTTCCTGGTTGGGAACTCCCTCTTTTGTCCACCCACGCCGCAGGTAAACCGCATCCACCAGCTTCTGGTATCGGTCCTCCCGGTACTCCCGGATGATCGTGATTTTTTCCTCGGTCGTAAGGCCTTCTGGATTCTTTCCCAGTTCAGCCTGCATCTGCTGATCGTATCGATCTGACCGGGATTCGTATTCCTTAACGGTCGCAGGACCCATGGCACGGTAGGGCGGAATATCATATTCACTGGTTCCATAACCCATCCGCAAGTTGAAAACCCGTTGGAATTGATATACCCTTTCGGATTGTTCCAGGATGCCTTCGATGTCGATCTTCTCTCCCAGTCACCCCTTCGTGCAGCCAGCAATAATTTTCCACATGCTCGGGTACTTTGGCGGCCTGCACCCCTGAGTATGATTTATTGCTCACCGGGATGATATCATTCCAGGGCAGTTTGCACAATCCGTGCAGACTGAACCAGGTTCTCCAAACCGGGAAGTAATACAGCGCTTCGGCTTTATCCTCGAAGGTCGGGAGTTGTTTATGAACCATATCCATGAAGATCAGCCAGGCTTCATCATGCTGGGGACCTTTGGAGGCCAGTGCGTACCCACCTTGTTGCGCCAGAGATTCCTTTGGCATGTATTCCGAAATCTCCATCCCCTTCACTTCCATGCCGATATCCGCCAGCAGTTTGGGATCAGCGCCGTATTCCCTGGCAAATACCTTTTTCATGGATCGAATGCCCTGCCCGACCACAACACCGAAACCTTCTCCCTTGGCCATCTGGTGCAGCAATTCCAGTGCGGCTTCCTGATTCCCCCAGGTTAATTCCATCCCCTCAGTTCGCTCCGAGGTTCAGGATACCGTATTCATAACATTCCATTGCGAAGGCAATCGAATTCCCACACGAGATTGTATCGATACCATAGGTATCACAGTAAAAATTCAATTCCAACACTGCCTGCGGATCGAAGATCCCACAGTTCGATCCCAGCGCCCCAAGCGTTTCATATTCCGGTCCATCCACAAAAACCCGCTGCCCTTTATAAGGACCAGTTTTCAGTTCCACATCCGTGATCCCATGTGCGCACGCCAGGGTGCAGCCATACCAGCACCCGTCCGGTCCTCGGCGGTCGTAGCGCTGTTTCCACAACGCTCCCCCGATCTGCGGTGCGCGCTGATCCGCACCGAATCGGAAATTCTCCACCGGAAGCAGGTCGAACTTGCTCATGATCTCTACAAGGTAAGGGGTTCCCGTCCCGCCCATGTCATTCTGAACCGCATCGAATTCAGAAATCTCAGCCTTGATCCTTCGACCGGCCTTAGTAATCAAGTCGGGGTTAGCAGATCCGTTGCTGTTGCCGGTCATACCAGTAAATTTGACCACAATGGCTTTGATCTTCTTATCACGTAACACGCGCCCCGCTCCACCCCTCGCGGCTTGCTTGTAGCGGATTTCCTTCTTCTTTGGATCGTAATAACTGACGTTCAACCCGCAGATGGCAGCATGATCCGCAGCCTGGCCGGCACTGATAACAGAAATTCCACGCATTTCCTTCTCGTCCCGGGCATACATTTCCGTCAATTGGCGATTCACCAAGTGGGTATCCAGCGCTTCGAGGGGAGCTTCTTCGATCCGGATGCTGCCTTCGTCTCCATCGATCACAACGATAACGTCCGTTTTCGCTTTTCCCTGGATCTCCAATGCATCGAAACCGGCGAATTTTAAATACGGTCCAAAATAACCCCCTGCATTCGAATCGATCACGCTGAATGTCGTCGGAGATATGGTCACAACAGTACATTTTCCCGTTCCCGGGTAAGCAGTGATCCCACCGATTGGTCCACCCGCGATGACCAACTCATTCTCCGGGTCATTCCATTTGGTACTGTCCTGGATGGCATTCCACAATAACCAGAGGCAGAAACCGCGTCCACCGGTGAATATTTCTTTCATCTCTTTGGTAACTGGTTTAATCTCAATCTTATTGGCGGATAGATCCACATGAAGGGTCCGATTTGAGTAACCCTTGACCACCGGTTGTTTTTGGTAATTCAACTCACCCAATAGTTTATGAGCTGTGCGTGCCTCGTCGATTGAGAATGCAAGGGTCATCAGAAACCTCCATGAAGGTGAGAATTTCCCAATTATACACAGTCGTTCACCCGATTATTCAATCTGTATGATTCGCGATGCTATAATCACCAGAATCTTCCATGATTGATCGATTCATTCCCGGGCAGGTCAAAAATCCGGTTCAATACCGGAATTTTAAATATGTTTTGAAAGACGGACTTGCGGTCGGTTATGCCTCCGCAGGGATGCCCTTTCTGGCAGTGTTTCTCACCCGCTTGGGTGCCAGTAATTTTGAAGTGGGTTTGCTCACATCCATGCCCGCGTTTACAGGCTTTCTTTTCGCAATCCCGCTGGGAAGCTGGCTGCAACAAAAACGGAATCTCATCCCCTGGTACAGTTGGACTCGCTTCATTCAACTTTCCGGCTTCGCCCTCACTGGCTTGATCCCGTTCATTCTTCCCCGCGAGGCCTGGATCCCGGCTATCATCCTTGTTTGGGGATTGATCACGCTCCCTCAAACGATCCTGACCATTCTCTTCAACGTGGTGCTCAGTGATGTTGCAGGGAGTGTCGGCAGGTTCGAGCTTCTTTCCCGCCGGTGGGCGCTGATCGGGATCATCACCACCCTGACCACTCTGGGGATCGGTGAAGTGTTGACCCGCGGGAATTTTCCGGTAAATTTCCAGAGGTATTCCTGTTGGTTTCAATCGGGGCAATCTTCAGTTTCTATTACACAGGTCGCTTGGTGATACCCGTGAACAACCCTGCGCCTTCCCAGGCGATCAAATATCTGGATCGGTTCAGGCAGATCTTCACATCCGTCAGGCAATATCCTTCATTTTTATCATTCACCTTTAAAAGGTTTGTGTTCCTGACTGGCGTTGCCTTTGCAGCACCACTTATTCCCCCTGTATTATGTCCGCCAGGCTGATCTTCCGGACATATCCATTGCCTATATCACCATGGCTCAAACCCTGGTAATGGTTGGCGGATATTTCATTTGGTTGAGATTCTCAAGATCCCGGGGCTCCCGCCCTATACTGCTTTGGACAACCCTGGGGTTATCCCTTTTCCCCATTTTGGTCGCTCTGACAACCCGATCCGCGGTTATTATTATTCTGGCAGGGATAGCTGGTTTTTTTCAAGCCGGTTTGGACCTTGTGTTCTTTGATGAATTGATGCGCAATATCCCAGTGGATCAAAGTCCTTCTTTTGTCGCGTTCGCCCAGACTTCTCAATACTTGACCACGATGATCTCTCCACTGGTCAGTGCCTGGCTAGCGGTGAAATTTGGTCTTAGTATTGCCCTCATCATCTCCGGAGTGATCCAGCTATTTGGATTCTATCTTTTCACCCGTAAAAAATCTACGTTCGGTTTAAAATCAAGCAGGTCGTTTTGCTTGACTTTTAATAATCTCGCTTTTAGAATGAAAAACGGTAAGTAATTTGCTTTCATCAAGGAGTAAAAATGGAAACCCCCTCTGAACTTAAATACTCGAAAACCGATGAATGGGTAAAAACGGATGGAGATATCGCCGTGGTTGGAATTACTGATTACGCCCAGGAACAGCTCTCCGATGTCGTTTTTATCGAGGTTCCCCATTCTGTCGGCGATGCCTGCATGAAAGGTACACAATGCGCGACGGTCGAATCGGTAAAAGCCGCTGCTGAGGTGAATTTTCCTCTCTCGGGAGAATTGCTGGAAGTTAACGAAGCTCTTAGTTCCACTCCAGAAGCTTTTAAATACCGAACCATACGGAAATGCCTGGATCGTCAAAGTCAAGATAAAAGATTCTTCTGAACTTGAATGACTTGATGGATGCCGAGGCTTATATCGAATATTGTGAAAGCCGGCATTAAATGTTCATCCCCCATACAGAAACAGAAACCAGGGGAAATGCTTAAAGAGCTCGGACTGAAGAATATTGACGAGCTATTTAAAGACGTACCTCCGCAATTTCGATTTCCCGAACTCGATCTTCCCCCCGCGCTTTCCGAAATGGAAGCCTTTTCGATGGTTCAGGCGATCTCTCAATCGAACGAATCCACGCAGGACTTGATCTGTTTTCTCGGTGCGGGCGCCTACAATCATTACATCCCGGCGATCGTGGATGCATTATCTCCCGCGGGGAGTTTTTCACCGCATACACTCCCTATCAACCGGAAATCTCCCAGGGTACGCTTGCAGGCTGTCTTCGAATACCAGAGCCTGATCGCAGCGCTTACCGGGATGGACGTAAGCAACGCATCTCATTACGACGGTGCTACTGCTTGTGCGGAAGCCGGGGTGCTCGCCTATCATCACTTTTTCGGTAAACGCCCGCGGATTGTGATCTCTCCCTCCCTCCACCCCCATTACCGGGAAACGATGCGAACTTATCTGCAGGGATACGCCGGTATTGAAATAGTCGGCGATGAAATCGGACAACATCCCTTTCTCTACCCGGATGAATTGATCAGGTATGTAGATGGAAATACCTCTCTCGTGCTTGTGCAATACCCGGATTTCTTTGGACGTATATTCGATCTAGCACCCTTAGCGAAAGCTGTGCATGATAAAGGCGCGCTATTGGCGTGTTGCTGTGAATCCGCTCTCACTGGGACTTCTAAAAACACCAGGGGAATTCGGCGCGGATATCGTCGTAGGAGAAGGGCAGTCACTTGGTATTCCACTATCCTTTGGCGGACCGTACCTGGGAATCTTCGCCACCCGCAAGGAGCTTGTCCGCAAGCTGGCTGGTCGCCTGGTTGGAGAATCGGTGGATCAACAAGGCCGGAAAGGGTACGTGCTCACCCTCACCGCCCGCGAGCAACATATCCGCCGCGAGAAAGCGACGTCTAACATTTGTACCAACCAGGGTTTAATCGCACTCGCCTCCGCTGTTTATCTCAGTTCACTGGGAAAACAGGGATTGCGTTCTGTTGCGAACCTCTGTTATCAAAAAGCCCATTATGCAGCTGCACAAATCGCCCAGGTTCCAGGCTATGCTGTCCTCGATGATGCTCCGTTTTTCCATGAATTCATCGTTCACTGCCCGGATTCAGTGGAGGAGATCAATCTGCACCTGCTCGATCACGGCATTCTTGGCGGCTATGACCTCGGCTGCGATTTTCCAACCTTGAAGAATCACATGCTCATCGCAGTAACAGAGATGGTGGATAAAGAGGATATCGATATGCTTTGCGAGATCCTCGGGGAGGCGCATCATGGCTGAACCGACCCTTTTTGAACTTTCCTCCCCCGGCCGTACTGGAATCAGGTACCCCGCTCCCGATGTTCCCGAGATTTCCTTGCCGGAGATTTTTCTGCGGGAATCTTTGCCACTTCCTGAACTATCTGAACAGGATGTCGTTCGCCATTACACCCGGTTATCCAAATTAAATTATTCTGTGGATGGCGGCATTTACCCGCTGGGTTCCTGCACCATGAAATACAACCCGCGTGTTAATGAGACGAGCTGCCCGCCTGCCTGGGTTTGCTGCCGTGCACCCATTTCAACCAGTCGAAACCGTGCAGGGTTGCCTCGCGTTGATGTTTAACCTGCAGATCTGGTTGGCAGAGATCAGCGGATTCAAAGGGATCACACTGCAGCCTGCTGCAGGCGCGCAGGGGGAATTCGTCGGCGTCGCAATCATCCGCGCATATCACCAATCCCGTAACGATACCAAACGGACGAAGATCCTCATTCCCGATTCAGCTCATGGAACCAACCCAGCCAGCTCAGCCATGAAAGGATTCGAGATCGTCCCAATTCCCACTGATAAGGATGGGAATGTTGATCTTGAAGCCCTCAGATCAGCTTGCGACGATACTACAGCAGGACTGATGCTCACAAACCCCAACACACTGGGTTTGTTCGAAACCCACGTCTTGGAAGTGATCAAGATTGTGCACGAAGCCGGCGGGCTTGTGTATGGCGATGGAGCAAATCTGAACGCGCTTCTTGGCATCGTCCGTCCTGGAGATCTTGGTATCGATATCATGCACTTCAACTTGCATAAAACCTTTTCCACCCCCCATGGCGGTGGTGGTCCCGGTTCCGGGCCAGTCGGTGTTTCTGGCAAACTGGTGGATTTCCTTCCCACGCCAGTTATCGACATCGTCGAAAACGGCTCGGAGGATATGGCGCCCCTCTATGGATTCCGGACGCCAAAGAAATCCATTGGGCGGGTTAAATCCTTCAACGGGCATTTTGGTATGCTTGTCCGAGCCTTTACCTATATCAGCATGCATGGTCCCGAAGGGCTTTTGTCCATTTCCAAGTACGCCGTCCTGAACGCCAATTATCTGCTCTCCCGGATCCGGAAGGATTACAAACTGGCCTATGACCGGGTCTGCATGCACGAATTTGTGCTCGAAGGCAGGTGGGACGATGCTCCCGGGGTGATCGCCCTGGATATCGCCAAACGGTTGATGGATTATGGCTTCCATCCGCCGACGAACTATTTCCCGCTCATCGTCCATGATGCGCTCATGATCGAACCGACCGAAACGGAAAACAAGCAGACCCTGGATGCGTTCGCGGATGCTTTGATCGCCATCGCCGGAGAAGCGAAATCCAACCCCGAGCTTCTGAAATCCGCCCCACATGTAACCCCGGTGGGTCGGCTTGATGAGGTCAAAGCTGCCCGCGACCTGGTGCTTTGCTGTTGGATTCCAGACCACGAATAATGATCTGGTGATATTTATAGTTTGCATTTTTGTAATTCAAAATTACAACCTTCTCATTGAATTCCTCCTCCAAAAAGAGGATAATAGTGTATGGAAGGAGGTGGTCTAATGTGAACTCTCATCAGTTGGAAAAAGGGCAAGGTTTCCTTGAATATGCATTAATTCTTATTATTGTTTCGATTTTGGTAGTAGCAGCCCTTGCCCTGATGGGACCCGCCATTGGCAGACTTTACAGTGATGTGATCCCGATGATTTGATAAAGTCATTTCAAATATTATTTTTGAAGCAACAGCACCCTTGTGCTGTTGTTTCTATAAATCTTATTATTCATTTCTGAAAAACAATAAGTAATTTCAATATTTCAGACATCCTTACGCAAGATTGAATTTTTCTAAGTACAGAGATACTAATTCCATGAAGGTTCCTAGGAAACAAAATAATGGTTCCACATTAAAATAAAGATAGACAGCCCATATTATTCTTTGTTACCAATGAAGAAAAGTAAATTTAGTAACTCCAATATAAAATCAAGATCTCCAATTCCATACAAAAAGAATTGGAGATCACTTTTCTTCGGTGGACAAATTAGGTGTAGATTATCACCACTCCTTAATACCCCAAGGAAATCCAAAATCCTTCATTAGGTTCATAAAGGGATCTGGATTAAAAGCCTCAGGACCATCAACTCCTGTTCCTTTCCAAATGCCTTTTTCCAGCAACTCCATACCGATCACAGCATTGAATGCAGTCTGGGCAACAACTACCTGGCAATCAAATTTTTCCATACAAGTTTTATTATCAGCAACTTGATATATATAAACTTGTTTCTCCTTACCATCCTTGATGCCTTTAACCCAGGTTCCTGCACAGGTAGATCCTTCCATCAATGGACCTAAATGTGCGGGATCTGGCAGGCAGGCTGCAACCACGTCACGAGGAGCTACTTCGACATCCTTTACCTTTATGGATTCTTTATTATCCAAACCTAACATATGTAGGGTTTTAAGAATTCCTATAAACTCATCACCCAGACCATATTTGAAGGTAACCCGTTTGCATTTAATATATCGCGGAACAAGTAGTACTTCTTCGTGCTCAACATTTACGCATTCAGTTGGTCCTATCCCACCAGGAAAATCGAATGTTTCCGGTTCAGAAAATGGTTCTGTTGTGAACCAATTCTTGTCTTTTTCCCAAATGACAGGGGGATTGAGGCATTCCTCGATTGTTGTCCAGATAGAGAAATTTGGGGCAAAATCGTAACCTTTCACGATCAGATTTGCTCCATCCCGGATTCCAATCTCTTCAATTTCATCAAAAAGATGATTTTCAGCATATTTCGCAAAGACATCAGCCATCCCTGGCTCAACCCCTAAGCCTAATAGAGCCAAAATACCTTTTTTCTTCCATTGCTCGGCTCGTTCAAATTGATAATCTCCCAATTTTACGCCAGTCTTGTTGAAATGGATCCGTAGGGTGTGGCTCGGAAAGAGTCATTGCCATATCCATGTAATTGCATCCCGCTTCAAATGCTGCATCAAAAATCGTCACATTGAAACTTGGATCACATGCATTCATGATAAGGTTGGACTTGTATTTCTTTGCCAATCCCACAACCATGTCTTTCTTGCTCGCGTCGATGAACTCGGCTGGAAATTTATTTTTATCCTTTAATTTTGACTGAACCTCTTTTGCGCGATCAAGATTATAAGTCTGCGAGAACCATTTGCTCTAGCCAGGGTCGTTTTGATGCTATTACAGCAATCGCTTCCCCGACACCACCAACTCCCACAAGTAGTACTCTTCATTTTCTTCTCCTATTTCCTACATTTATTTTACTCAATTGGTGCATTTAACACGTATGGGTCAACATCTGGAATATCTTTCTTTACAAATTTTACTGATCGGGAATGTAAAGAATCGCACCAATTGCCATTGCGATCAAACTCCAACCAATAGCACCCTCCCAGCCGTAGTCCATAACCTGGCTGACGATTGCCAGAATGATGATAGAGAGGGGTGCAATGACGATATAGATCAAACCAAAAACACCTCCGGGAACCTTATTGCGTGGTAAATGCGGCACTTTTGATGCGCAAGCCACACCAAGGCAAAGATCTCCGCCATTAGACACCAGCATATTGAGGAAGACATCTATAACCACCAGATTTTGAAATGCTGATGTCGAAAAAATAAGATAGAAGACCCCACAAATAAGGATCGCAACCCATGGTGTGCCATACTTGGGATGAACCTTATTCAACCATTGCGGCATCATTCCATCCTCGGCCATGGCGTATGGAACACGTGTGCCTCCAAGTCCGTTTCCGATGAAGAGTCCGATCATCGAGAAGAATTGCTGATATTCCAACAATCGCTCCAAGGAAATAGGACAACGGGCTGTCCTTTCCAGCGACTTTGTCACCGATCCTGTGTGCTATGGTTGGGAATTCCCACCCTGCATCAGTTGTGGGATCTACACCCCATGCAACAATTTGTTCTTCGGTGACTCCATTTTCTTCCAGGACAGGACCAATCCCTTCGCCGGTATCAGCATTCTTCAATCCCCCAGATCATATACTGGCCATCTTCGCCAGCTCCGCCATACAAACCAGCAAGGGTCGGGATTGAGTAGGAGAGGATGGCGGCGATGAGTACCAGAACCATGGCGCGGGGATAGGTCTTCTTGGGTTCCTTGATCTCATCACCGGCGGCGGTGGGAAGTTCCCAGCCCATGAAGTTCCACATGGCAACGTATAATACCCACGCTCAGTGCAGCCAAGCAGTTCTTGACCTGAAACCTCCGCATCCACCTGGTAGGAATGACGATCGTAGACGTTGCCCGGAGGTACAAGTCCAGGCATAAATACCGAATATCGGACATGATGATCAATGGAATGATCATAAATACACCCAACCAGCTGGCAGTTAATCCGGATAACTTCGCACCCCGCATGTTCAAGAACGAGATAGCAATGATCAAGACTGCGGCACACCAACCAGGAGAGAAGTTGACCTGAGAATTCAATCCCGACCTATCGTCGCGCCATCTGACTCAAGGCGGGGATGAAATAACTCAAGTACCAGGCTGTCCAGACCGGGTAAATGGAAACATCCACCCATGAGACCACCCAGTTCATCCAGCCGGACATGAACCCGACAAATGGACCAAATGCCTGTTTGACCCAGTGGTAATAGCCGCCTTCAACCGGCATCATGGATTGCATCTCACGCACCATCAACATGTTAGGAATGCTGAATACCAGCGGGGTGACAACCATCAGCAGCAGCGCCAGACCAGGACCGGAAAATCCGACCATCGGTTCTGCACCAAACGCACCACCGCAGACGGTGAAGTAGATCAAGCCAAAAAGTGGAAGTAGGGTTAATTCCCTTTTCAGTTTGCTCTTCTCTGCTTTAGTCAAAGCTGCTTTTACATTTTCGATTGCATGATCTCCTCCTTGTAAAAATAGATTTTTACGATTATCAGTGCGTACTCCACCGATGTAACCCAATGTATTTGATTGATCACTAAGATACAGCAAGTGCCTTATACTTTCTCGTTTTGAATACAAAAGGAAGGAATATGCCAGACATGATCGTCTTTGATTTTTATTGGAACAAAGGAAATGTGTGTTTTCCGGACACCCGGGATCTTTCCAATCGAATCGGTGACAAAATGAAAACAGTTCACTATTATCCTGGGCAAATACCTGGATGCTGATATCTGTATCACCGGTGGAATAGGCAATGTAACTGACTGATTCGTAGTTGGAAATTTGTTTGGCGATTTCAAGACCAGGGCTGGTTCGACTTCGATGAACACATCTGCACAGACGCTAATCCCAAGCCATCTGCATTGACATTTCCTCGGACACAGATTATCCCTTTTTTAATCAGTCGGTCGATGCGGTAGCGGACTGCCCTTTCGGAAATACCTCCAATTCTGCTGGCAATTTCGGAACAACTCATTCGTCCATCTTCAATGAGCAAGATCAGAGATTTTTTTATCAATTGCGTCTATTTTTATCATATGACTGTTTCGTTTCCGAGATTTACATATATTATAGATATTATTTCCGAAAATTACAATAATAATTTTAATATTCGTGCACATTTTCCCTAATTCAGCGAATCATTAATTTCATAATCATGAGTCGATTTATTTACATTCAGCAAGTAGGAATTTCAAAATACTTGACATTAGCTGATTTTTTTGCAATAATAAAATAGGGAAAATAGGAAGATATCCCTTTCTTTTTGTAATTATCGGTATCTATCTATTCCATAATCATCGTGATTTCGGCAATTCTTTTCATTGAGTCTTTTATTGTTTCTTTAGACTCAATCTATTAATTCAAGGAGGATGTATATGCCACAAAATTTCAAGGATGCGCTTGCATATTCAGATCGTTGGTTGGAGATCATCAAGAAGCCAGTCGTAACTGCAGGATGAGGGGAAAGTGATCATTGAAGAAAGTAAGAACGAATTTCGCGGAATATTTCAATAAGAACTGGCTGGAATACCGCAAATCTGTGACCGAAGCTGGAGACTGGGCTTGTGTTGAATGGACTGGCCGGGGGGCATTTTTAAGGATGTTCTCGGTCGTGAGTACATCGACTGCCTGGGTGGTTATGGCATGATGGACCACGGCTGGAGCCACCCGGATGTTGTCGCGGCAGTTGCAGCACAACTGCAGCGCACCCCCATGCCCAGCCAGGAATTGATCGACCCTCTGCGCGGTGTGCTTGCCCGCTTGATGGCAGATATCACCCCCGGCGATATCAAGTATTCCTTCTTCTGCGCCAGCGGAACCGAAGCAATTGAAGGTGCGATCAAACTGGCCAAGATGTACACCAAGAAAGCTGGTTTCATCGTCGCCACCAAGGCTTTCCACGGCAAGACCATGGGGTCGCTCTCCATGATGGGCAAATCCGATTACCGCGTCCCCCTGGTATTCTCTACGGTGGACCTGTTTACCATGTTCCCTATGGCGATGCCGCAGCGGTTGAACAACAACTGGAGATCTGTGACAAGGTCGGGATCGGTATCGCCGCCGTTCTGATGGAACCCATCCAGGGTGAAGCCGGTGCGATCGTTCCTCCGGATGATTTCTGGCCGCGCATCCGCAAAGCCACCAAGGAGCATGGTGTGCTGCTGATCGCTGATGAAGTGCAGACCGGTCTCGGACGCACCGGGAAGTTGTGGGGTGTGGATCACTGGGATGTAAAACCGGATATCCTCGCCGTGGCGAAATCACTGGGCGGCGGTGTCATGCCTATCAGTGCCTTCTGCTCGACCGAAGAAATCTGGCAGTGCATGATGTATCCCAATCCCTTCATCCACACCACCACCACCGGCGGCGGTGCGCTGGCTTGCTCTGCTGCGATCGCATCCATTAATGTGGTCTTACGGGATGATTATCCCAAAGCAGGCTGCAGAAAAAGGCGCCTATATCATGCCCAAGCTGCAGGATCTTGGCAAAGAAATACGCCAACATCTATGATTTCGTTTGCGGCAAAGGTCTGCTGATCGGACAGCATTTCAAGAACCCGGAGATTGGGTACAAGGTGGCAGCCGGTTTATTCAAGCGCGGTGTATTGGTTGCCGGAACACTGACCAGCGCTCACACCATTCGCATCGAACCACCCATCGTGATCACTTATGAACAGATCGATGCAGTTTTGAACCGACTGGAGGATACACTTAGCAGAAATAAACAAGACTATTATGAATCGATCAGGAACCATTATTCCATCTCAAAAAGGAAGTGATAAAATGATTCTTGAAGGATACGATTATGCATGGTTGGTCGTTCTGTTCATCGCCATCTTCTTCGCTGTCCGCCTTGCGGTTGGTATTTGGGCGGGCAGAAAGGTTCAGGACAATACTGACTACGTCGTTGCAGGTCGAAGGCTGCCGATTCATATGGCAGCCGCATCGATCATGGCAACCTGGTTTGCCGCTGAAACCCTGATGGGCGCATCCGAAACCGCCTATGATTATGGCTTTTCCGGGGTGATCTTTGACCCATTTGGCGCATCAGCCTGTTTGTTCATCTCCGGTTTCTTGTTCGTCCGGCTGATGCGCCGGGCAAAATACCTGACCATCGTGGATTTCTTTGAACGCCGGTACAACAAAGTGATGGTCGTCCTGACGGTCATCGCACAATGTCTGACCTACTTCTCCTGGACTGCAGCACAGATCGTGGCCGGTGGAGCGATTGTTCAAGGCGTTGTTCGGGATCGACCCGGTTTGGGGTATGGTCATCGTCATCACCATCGTGGCGGCTTACACCACCATGGGCGGTATGATGGCAGATACCATGCTGGATTTCTTCCAGATGTTCCTCACCTCGATCGGTATCACCCTGGTCTTCCTGTTCATGCTCAAGGCAGTCGGTGGTTTCCCGGGATTGTTCGAGGGAGCCGGTTCCACTTACGTCTCAGAACCGTTCAGGTTGCTGCCTATCGACGACTGAAGGCTACCTGGGTTACACCGGCGCGACCGGCTGGATGTACTGGCTGGCTGCCTGGATGGCGATTGGTTTGGGTTCGGTTGCCACACAGGACCTGATGCAGCGCTCGATGGCTGCCCGAAACCAGGCGACTTCGGTCTATGGTTCCTACTTTGCTGGCGTGCTCTACCTGTTCTTTGGCATCATGTCGCCATTGATCGGTATCATGGTCTACAAGTTATCTCCCGGGATTGGAGGATACCAGTTACCTGCTTGTTTCCGCTGCCATGACACACCTGCCGCCATTGCTAACCGCCATCTTCATCGCAGCGCTGGTTTCCGCTTTGATGAGCACCTCCGATAGCTCTCTGCTGGCTGGTGCTTCTGCAGTGACGGAAAACCTGATCCCACTCATCACCGGCAAGAAGCTGGAAGGGAAGAAAGCAGTGTGGGCGACCCGTATCATGGTGATCGTGAATGCAGCCATCGGACTTGCCATCGCGCTTTGGGCACAGACGATTTATGAACTCTCTATTGTCGCCTGGACCTTGCTGCTGGTTGGTTTGTTCACGCCGTTTGCGCTTGGGATGTACTGGAAGAAAGCCAATTCCTGGGGCGCAATGACTGCCTTTATCGGTGGATTCATGGTCTGGATTGCTGGCTACAATTTATCTTCTTCAAGACCGGTATTGGTGGCCAATCCACTGCGGCGGTTTGCGAATACACCGCGGATATGGGTGTGTATAGCGATGCCTGGTGGTGCGGCTTCTGGGATGCGGTTTACATCGGTTCCTTTGTGGCGTTCATCTCTGGCCATTCTGCTGATGATCGTTGTTTCGCTTGCCACACAAAAGATCTCTCCTCCAAGAAACTGGTGGATTACTACGGCGAACCGATGGATCTCAGTTGGAAACTGAACCTTGGTCTCCTTCCGATCAAGGATGCCTTCCGGAAGATCACCAAGGAAGAGAAGGAAATAACATAGATTACAAGATTCTCAGATCTGCACTTATTCCGATGAAGTAATAAAACAAATTGAAGGCGTCCAAGGTTGACTTACCTTTGGACACCTCTCTAATTTGTGGTATTAGTTTTAATTATTATCTTGTTTGAGGATCTGTCATGCCTGAAATCAATCTTCAATTTGTTTTGCTGGTTTTTGGGATAGCATTCTTGATTGTTTTCCTGACCCGAAAAGCGATACGGAAAGTCAACAAGGACAAGGCTTCGAAGTGAATCAACTGCACAAAGGATCAAACCTGCTCCCGAAACATAAATCTGACTGAAGACCAGTTCAATAAAACATGGAAAAATCTTATCCTATCTTGATCCTCCTGGCAGCAGCTGGGAACTTATACATGGTCTATACAGCAGTAAATGCAGCGCTTGGCATCCGGTATCTGTATTTTTCTGGATCGATGCTTTCTTCAGCCTCGCAGCAGCCGATTTCAGCTTTCTTCATCTGGAAAATCCGCAGAAAGATCTGGGTTTTTATCTATTTCACGTGCTACCTTGATCCCGGTTTTCATGTTTATGTCCTTCAAGGGACCGGGGTTCAAGGAAAGTGCATTGATTCACCTCTTTCCGCTTGGTTTTGCTGTATTTTGTACTCAAACCGGTTTGGAACAATCTGGATGAATGATCGAGTAAGCATTTATTAGCAAAGAAACCTCTGATAATCCGGAGGTTATTCTTTATTGATCAATCAATTTGCATCACTGCTTCCCGGAAAACCTGGGTGTGATAATCGATCTCTTTCTCGGTGATATCCGGAGCAATCAACGCCATGTTATGGAAAGGTGTCATAAGAATACCCACGGTTTAGCGCAGCCAGGTGCATATACCGGTCCAGCTCCGCATCAACGGCCGCTTCTGCATCACCCCCGTTCTTCGGCAGTGATTCGCAGAACCAGTATTCTGAGCGGCAACCCAACCGGTTGATCACCCAGGGCAGGCGCAATTCATCGATCACTTTCTTGACCTCATCAGCAAAGCGGATCGCCAGGGGGATTGTATGAGCGAATGTTTCCCTGTTTAAAGTATTTTCCAGAGTTGCCCGCATGGCTGCCAGCGAAAGCGCATTTCCTGCCAGTGTGCCGCCAATCCCGCCCACATCGGATTCATCCACCTTGATGCTTTTCGATACCAATTCCCCCACTTCTTCCGAGAGGCCATAAACAGCTGCCGGTATGCCGCTTCCGATGGTTTTTCCAACAGTCAGTATATCCGGCTGCAAGACCCATTTCACCGTGTGTATCCACCCGGTCCGGCGCACATGGTATGGGTTTCATCGATGATCAGCAGTGTTCCATATTTCCGTGTCAGCGCCCTCAAAGCATCGTGATATCCCGGTTCCGGGTGGATGATGCCGATATTCGTCATCACCGGTTCCGCGAGGACACAGGCAACGTCTCCAGGAGCGAGCGCTTGTTCGAGAGCCGGAATGTTATTCCAAGGAACTACCCTGGTGGTGATCACGGGATTTACCTGCGGTCCGATCGCTCCAGGTCGCGGTCCGGGTATGCCATCATTAATGGTGATAAAAGTCTCATCCACAGAGCCGTGATAGCAATAATCAAAAACGAGAACGTAGGGTCGTTTAGTGATATGCCTGGCCAGCCGCAGAACGAATCGGTTGGCGTCCGTTGCGGTGAGGGTGGTCTGCCAATATTTCAGTCCAAATCGCCGTTGCAGCTCTTCCCCCACCCAGATAGCATCCTCGGTGGGTAGCATAAAAGTGATACCCCGATTTCAATTGTTCCGCGATTTGTTTCATGGGTGCATCTGGTGAGTGCCCCACCATTGCACCGGTATCACCCAGACAAAAATCTATGAAATGCTTACCATCTGCACAGGTGAATGAGGCGCCTTTTGCCTCTTTTACAAACAGGGGGAATCCACCTGCCCAGCGTACCATCCAGTTCATGGGAACGCCGTCCAGCAGGCAGCCTTTCGCTCTTTCATAAAGCTTGTGGCATTCCGGGTGCTCGTTTGCGAATCTCTTAATTTCCTCCGCAAGCATCGTTTCCAGTTTTGCTCGGTCAACATCAGCCATTTCATCCTCCCTTCGTGATTTATTATCAAAAGCCGCGTAAGTTACTTCTCTTTACGCGGCTTTGATTATCTTATAAAGGATTTTATTTACCGAACTTTTTAAAGTGCGGTGCGAATAAATCTTCCGGATCCGGGATAATGGGAGGGATCGGGTAAGCCACCCAAGTCGTGTTCAAAAAGTGTTTCCAGCCGACGTTCTCGGTGGTGATATTCCCACCCCAGGTTCCGCAACCAAGTGTCATGGTAAAGGCCATTCCGTTCGTCCAATCTCCGCTGTTACCGTAACTTTGTGGCTGACGAACCATCATGCGGCTGACCTTGGCTTTCGTGGCCAGCTCCATGATATGTTCCTCGTTAGTGGAATGGATTCCACAGGAATGACCATAACCGCTGAATGCCGTGATATCGATGACCATCTGAACAGCTTTGCTGAATTCCTGGTATTTCCAAACGGTTAAAACAGGAGAAAGCTTTTCAGCGGAAAACATATCCTCTGGACCAATATGTTCGCCAAGCACCATCAGAAAGGTGGTACCATCGGGAACCGATATTCCGGCTTCTGCAGCGATCACCTTCACACTTTTTGCAACAATCTTCCCGCTCAGATGGCTTCCATCCGGCCACATGGCAGCTTTTAATTTTGCCCGGTCTTCCCCGGTTACCAGGTAGCCGCCATTCTTCTTTAACCTTGCCAGCATAGGTTCAAAAACAGATTCGTGAATGATGATGTTGTTTTCTGCGGAGCAGGAAGTAGCGTTGTCAAAAGTTTTACCTTTGAATATCTTTAACGCAGCATCATCCAGATCGGCGGTTTCATCCACGATCACGGTTGCGTTTCCTGCGCCCACCCCATATGCCGGTTTTCCACTGCTATAAGCCACTTTGACCACACCTGCACCCCCGGTAGCCAATACCAGATCCACCATGGACATGAGCTCCTGAGATAATTCCATGGTGGGTTCCTTGATGTTTTGGATGAGATCCTCAGGCGCTCCCACTTTTTTCAAGCCTTTACGCATCTCGCTGCAAATATAGTCACAAGTATTCTTCGCTTTTGGGTGAGGTGCAAAGATGACTGCATTGCGGGTTTTTAGAATAGGTAAACCATTGCATGGCATGGTCGAAGATGAATTCGTCATGGGTGTGATGGCTCCAATAACACCCACCGGTTTGGCGATTTTTATCAGACCTTTGGCTTTATCCTCTTCGATTACACCAACTGTCTTTACCCCTTGAAGATCACGCACTACCCCGAGCGTTTTCTTCTGATGCTTGACCAGCTTATCCTCGTAGACACCCAAACCGGTTTCATCTACAGCCAGCCGCGCACATTTTTCGGCAGTTTCCCTTTTATAGGCTTCCCACCCTACTGCCAGAACCATTTCATCCACTTTTTCCTGCGGCCAGAATTCAATCACTCTCTGAGCAGCATGCGCCCGTTCCAGCATTTCCTTCAAATTTTCAGTCATTGTCATCTCTCCATATTATTTGTGTAAATTAAATTCTATCATTTATTTAATTACGGCATCTAATGCTGTTTCGAATATATTCAAGGCATCATTTATTTGGTCAGCTGTAACATTGAGTGGAGGAATCCAGCGAATGGTGTTATCCCACGCCCCCGCGGTAAGTATCATCAGGTTTCTATCGAGGCATTCATGCTGGATCGCTTTGGTTGTTGTTTTATCAGGCTTACCGTTCGCGTCTCGGAACTCCGTCCCGATCATCAAACCCAATCCGCGGATATCGACGATCTGGGGATATTTCTCCCGGAGTTGCCCAAGCCCGGCTTTCAACTGCGCTCCGCGTTCAACCGCATTCGCGATCATATTGTCTTCTTTGATAGCCCGGATCGTAGCCACACCGGCAGCGGCAGCAACTGCATTCCCTCCATACGTACCACCATGAGAACCAGGAATCCATTTTTTCATCAGGTCCATCCGGCTGATAACACCTGAAATAGGCATGCCTGAGGCTAACCCTTTAGCCACAGTCATGATATCCGGAACAATCTCAAAATGCTCGTGCCCGAACCATTTCCCTGTTCTCCCAAAACCAGATTGGACTTCATCCGCAACCATCAAGATTTCATGTTGATCGCAGACCTGCCGTAAGCCTTTCATAAATGAAATGGGGGGCACAACATAGCCACCTTCCCCTAGTACAGGCTCGATAAATATAGCAGCTGTTTCAGATGGTGCAGTCTGCATTTGGAGAAGCAGCTCAAGTTCCTCAAGGCACCACTGGCTGGTCGCTTCCTCACTCCATCCGTATTTTAGTGAATAAGGATACGGTGCAACAAATACCCCGGGCATAAGCGGCTGGTAACCATTCCTGTAGATCGTCTTTGATGTGGTCATGGACATGGTCGCAACCGTTCGGCCATGAAAACTGCCTTGGAAAACGATCACGTTTGGCCTGCCTGTGGCGTGCCGGGCTAATTTTAGCGCGCCTTCCAATGCCTCCGCTCCGGAATTACTAAAAAAGAAACCATCCAGGCTGGATGGCACCACGCTACGCAATTCTTCCACCAGTTCAAGCATCGGTTTGTGGGTCACCAGATTCGCCTGCCCGTGTAACAATAATCCGGCTTGGCTGCGGATCGCCTCAACTACTTTTGGGTGACAGTGCCCGGTATTGGTTACGCCTATACCGCAAGCAAAATCCAGGATCTTGCGCCCATCTGTGGCATAGATGTAACTCCCTTCCGCATGATCAACGATGATATCTGTGTAATGCGTCCAAACAGGCGAGAGGTGGTCGAAGTTTTCCGAGAAGTTCGTCATGGCTGAAACCTTTTCAAAAACATTTCGATTGAATTATCCAGATAATAACGGAAACTAAAAATACGCACAAATAAAATCCTCACTTTTCGTCACACAAAATGAGGAAAAAAGTAACAAAAGATTTTCCTTGAAAATCGAGATGGATGGTGAATAACCATCCATCTCGTTTTACTCCGGCTTAATATTTTTGCTTATGTAACCAGGCACTTTGTCCAATGCGGCCTGAAGACTTCCCGCGTCTTTGCCGCCAGCCTGGGCCAGGTTAGGTCTCCCGCCCCCGCTTCCGCCGATGAGCAGGGAGATCTCCTTCACCAAGTTGCCTGCATGCAGTCCGCGTTTGATCAAATCCTCCGTGCAGGCAGCCACGAGCAGCGGGTGGTCATCAATTACTGAGCCCAGTACAACCAGACCGCTAGGGAACTTGTCGCGGAAACGATCGGTGAGAAGACGCAGCGTGTCCGCGTCAGCGTTTTCGATCACTGCCGTGAGCACCGGAACACCCAAAATTTCAGGAGTCTTGGCTAGTTTTCCGAGAAACTCGGAAACAGCCAGTTGCTGGCGGATGGAAGCATTGGTTTTTTCCAAACTATCCACCTGATCGACGATGGCAGTCACCCTTTCGACCGCTCTTTCAGGAGGGCTGGCAATAAGTTTACCGATGAGTTTCAAGGCTTTCGAACGGTTCTGGATGATCTTGTAGGCTTCCCGTCCGGTAACCGCCTCGATGCGCCGGATGCCCGCCGCCGCGCTGCCTTCGGAGGTAATCAGAAAAACACCGATATCGCCGGTCTCGTCTACATGCGTCCCGCCGCACAGTTCATAGGAAAAAGGCTTGCCTTCGCCGATGGTCACTGTTCGAACAGTGTCGCCATACTTTTCTCCGAAGAGCGCCATCGCCCCCTCCAATTTTGCCTGCTCTAGCGATTTTTCCACTTTGTGTAAGGCATAATCGTTTAGGATGGCTTCATTTACAAGCGATTCCACTTCTTCCAATTTTTCGGCGGGGATCGCGTCCGGATGGGTGAAATCGAATCGCAATTTATCGGGTGCCACCAGAGAACCTGCCTGGCGGGCATGATCCCCAAGTACCTGGTGAAGGACGGCATGCAGCAGGTGTGTGGCCGTATGGTTGCGCATGATATCCTGCCTGCGCTGGGTGTTCACCTTCGCTACCGCTTTATCACCAACCTTTGGTTTCCCGTGGGTGACCACGCCTTCGTGTACGATCATACCTGCGGCGGGTTTCCGCATGCCCTGGACTTTGACCTGCCAGGAACCATCCACAGCTTCAATGATCCCCTGGTCGGATACCTGCCCGCCGCTTTCGATATAGAAATCGGTAAACGGAAGGACGATCCCAACTTCTTCGCCCTCAATGGCGGAATCGATTCGCTCCCCTTCCTGGACAATCGCAAGGATCTCGCTTTTCTGATCTTCGACTGAATAGGGGTCATACTGGACACCTTCCCCGCTCAACTTCTTTTTCGCTATAAGGTCATCTAGAATTCCCTTATAAAGCTCGGCATCCTCCCCGCCCAATTTTCCAAACTCCTGGTCTCCGCCGGAATCCTTGCGATGTTGTTCCATAAATTTGAAAAATATCGGTGCATCTGTAGAAAAACCATTTTCCTCAGCAATATCCTTCGTGATTTCGAAAGGTAAGCCGTGGGTAGCATATAAATCAAATGATTCCTTACCGGTAATTTCTTTCGGACCTATTTCTTTCTTTTTTTCAATAATTGATTGCAATTCAATTGTTCCAGAATTTAATGTTCTAGCAAATCGTTTTTCTTCGCGGGTCAGGTTATCCAGGATAGTCTTGCTGTTTTTCACCAGTTCCGGGTAGGCTTGGCCGTAGGTTTCGATGACCTTTTCTGCCACTCTTGCCAGGAATGGTTCGTTCAAACCCAGCTTGGTTCCAAACCGGGCTGCCCGCCGGATGATCATGCGGCAGATGTAATTTCGCCCGGTGTTCCCCGGCACCACGCCATCCGCAATCAGAAATGTGGCCGAGCGGGCATGATCCGCGATCACCCGGTATGGGGTCAGCTTCGCATCCCGCTCTTCGATGGAATGTGGCCGTCATTCCCCGGACCGCCTCCATCATGGGCGAAAGCAGGTCAGTCATGTAATTGGAATCGCACATCCTGCAACACCGATACGATGCGTTCCAGTCCCATGCCTGTATCCACGTGACAGGCAGGCAAAGGGTCAAGCTGCGTGGGGCTCACCCGGTTGTATTGAATGAAAACCAGGTTCCACAATTCCAGAAAGCGTGTGCAATCTCCATTAACCCGGCACACGTGTCCGGCAACATCCTGCTTGTTGCAGTAATCCTCGCCCCGGTCCAGGTGGATTTCGCTGCACGGTCCGCACGGACCGGTATCTGCCATCTCCCAGAAGTTATCCTTGCGCCCGAAATAGAGAACATGGGCTGGAATCAATCCCGGGTTGCGCACGCCAATAGTCGGCTGCCTCTTCATCCGTGGGAACATCGCCTTTGTCATCCTTGAAACAGGTTGTCCACAGGCGGTTTTTTTGCAGCCCCCACACCTCGGTGAAGAGCTCCCATGCCCAGGCGATGGCTTCCTTTTTGTAATAATCGCCAAAGGACCAGTTGCCCAGCATCTCGAAGAACGTGTGATGGGTATCATCCCTGCCAACGTCATCCAGATCATTTTGCTTTCCGGCTACGCGCATGCATTTTTGAGAATTGACCGCGCGTTTATACGGCCGGTGATCGGTCCCCAGGAAAACGTCCTTGAATTGCACCATACCTGCATTGGTAAAGAGCAGGGTCTGATCCCCACCCGGCACGAGCGAAGCGGAGGGCACAAAGGTGTGTCCTTTTGAGATGAAAAAGTCGATGAATTCCTGTCGGATCTGGGAACCGGTGCGCATGATTAATTATTCTCCGTCGAGGTGATTAATGCGTAGATTATAACCGAACGAAAAGCAGCAAAAAGAAAGGCTCAGCCGGTGTGGCTGAGCCTGGCGAATGCAACCCCTTGCATTCGAATCATCTCGAAACAGCCATCTTAACCATTTTTCCTTGGGCATCCAGCGTAACCCGCGCGAAATGCTTGTGACTGTGCTCTGCCATTTGCACTTCTTTGCTTATCGTCACCACCACATTCTCCGATTTTTCCAAGTGGTGTACTTTCTGACCAAGCTCCGTCACTGTGCAACGATGTTCATCACCTTCACATTCGGCTTGTTGCTGGCAGATGCGCACTTGAGATTTATCAATACCAGGGAGATAGGGTTCAACAATATCCTTAACCTGAGCGAGCATTTCATCGGATACATGCAAACCCGATTCAAGTTTCTCTTCGTTTAGGTCGCATACGAGTGTTATTTCTGGTTGCTCCAGGCTGCGGGTGATCACTTTCTGAAGTGGCTCATCCACATCCTTTCGTACGAAGGGATCACCGTAATGGACAAAAGAGATAAGTGTTTTTTGGTCCTCACCATCCAGGTAACCCTGGCGTTTGTTCATCTCCCGAACAAGCTCGATCTTCGCTTGCATCAAGGCTTCACCGGTCGTAATCCCTTCCTGGATGAATCGCCAAAAATAATTCCCTAGAAGGTCTGCTCCGATCAGCGGAGTGGTCACAGAACCGTAAGAAATGCAGGTTGAGCCCACGAAAGCGCGGGTATTGATATCAAGAAACCTCAATGCCAGTGAGTCCTGCGTGGTTTTTCCTGTTATGAATGCTCCATAACAGGCTTCGGAATAAACCACCTGCGGGCTGCGTGCATTGCGGGTTACGTCCTTATGGCTGAGCGCGATCGGGTAATCTGGACCCGCTTTGGCTTCCATTGGATCCTTTTGCCCAAACCACTCGGCGGCATCCACAAGGCCATGAAGGTTGAAATACCCGAAAGTGGCCGTAGAGATCTTCTCCGCAGGAATACTCCCGGAAAATTCAGGCGGGGAGACCATCAGGTTTTTTCCCTCTCCAATCGGTTTGAAAGCAGCCAGGGATGAACGTCGCCAGATGGCAGCCGTGAACCCAAAATTGTGCGGTTTCCGCTGAGGAGTTAACATCTGCACCGGGTTCTGTCCGAAATCCCGCAACCAGTTGGTGAAACGTCGTGTCCAGTTGCTATTGTCGTTCACTTTTTCATGATAGGAAACCGATTGACGGATTTGTTCAAAAAGCAATCCAGCGTCCATACCCTGCTCGCCTGGCAGCCTGCCCACCGGCCATTCGGGAATGAAGTAATTTGTATCGGTCGAAGAGTACGGATTATCCGAAAGAACTTCCCGGTCAGAATCATCGGTGGGATTGGGCAGAGAATGGAACGGAACGATCTCATTTCCACCAATGATGAGTAACGCGCCGATCATCTGCCCCTTTTTTGCCAGGGTTTTATCCAGGTCAGCCAGCGCAAGTTTTAGTTTCCACGGATCAACGTTTTCGATCACGGGGATACCCAGGGAGGCCATGATTCTTGGGGTCATCCGGGATGAAAACGCATCGCTCCCCACCCTGCCCGTTTCTGGAACTGGGCAGCGATCTTGGCCGTTTCTTTTTCGATCACTTCTGTTGTGGCAGCACCGTATTGCTTTTTCAGGTTACCGTGCACCGTAAAGATCACATAAAGAGGAAATCTTCCATCGGTTCGTGGTGACGAGGGTTTTCGCAGTTTGCGTGAAAGTGTTTCCAGTTCCGCCGCTACCTTGATCACTTCGTCAGTTTTTTGTTCCTTTTCCACATTTTCATCTGTGCGGCAGCTTGACGATCGCCGGGACTTTCTCTTCTTCCTCATCCAAGTGGCAATTCGCTCAAGCGGTTCCTCACCACTTGGAGGTTCATCCACCCGAGCGTTATCGAAAGTGATCTCCTCTTCGGCAAATCCCGTATCGTTGGATTCCTTGGCATCTTCAACTTCATATTCGGCAGAATCCGTAACCGGACCAGCTGCCCCAAGAATATTCAATCCCATGTAGGAAGCCACATCCGCTGGTAACGGAATATCCAGATCGATCTCGAAACTGGTCGGCCACAATGGTTTATAAGGATGATTTTCTCCCCAGATTCTCCTCGCCACCTGCCCGGTAGAATCCCTGCTCACACAGGTGTGCATAAGTGCAACTGCCTTGGCGTCTTCCCCTTTTTCGAAATAAGCTTCCGCCTGCCAGAGCTGAAAATGAAGGCATTCATTCCATTTCATCGATAAATCATCTGCTAACTGCGCAGTGACCGCTTTATTTCCCAGCGCTTCCGCTGCCCTCAATTGCTGGATGGCTGCCAGAACAGAATCTGGGTTGATTGCCGATAGCGCATCAGATATTGCTGCCAGGCCGTTTTGATCATGGTTTTCAACCAAGATGTAACTCTGACGTAGCCCTTCACACCATGCTGGATAATCACCCGGTACCGTTTTATTTCCGGTCAGGACGAATAAGTTCTGGTTGCAAGTTTTTCGTTTATCGGTTTCCTGTTCAGGAAGAGAATAGAACAAAGCCTGCAGAGCATCCTCGAATTCGGGATCCATTCTGACGATCCCCTCCAGGTGTTCCACCCCGTCATCTCGTTTTCCTTCAGCGATCATCCCGGTGGCATAAACCAACCTGATCTCCAGGTCGCCCGGGTAAACCGATAACCAGGCCATTGAAGCCTGGCGCAGAAATCGGAACGATCCGCATTCCAAAGCACTATGTAACAACCGAATGAAATCATCCCGGGAATAAATCGCCTTACCATCAATCGTTGTGCTTATCATAGAGTTCGGGTTACCTCCTGGGCGTTATGGACAAGGTTCAGCGCGATAACCGCCCCGAGTTGCCGCTTTATATTCACGTCCTCTGGGGCAAGTGATGCTGCTTTTCGTAGTAATGCTTCCGTCCCCGAATAATCCTTCGATTCTTTCAGCATCAGGGCAAGCTGGTAATATGGAATTGCCTCATCCGGGCAGTTCTTAATCGCTTCCTCGTATGATTTCCTCGCCCCAGCAAAATCACGGCGTTCTTTTAGGATATTCGCCAGGGATAAATAGGCTTCCACGTTAGTGGGGTCGATCCGGATGGCTTCACTCAAGTGATCGACGGTAAGTCCAATTGTCCGTTCTTACCCTGGTAAATTCCGATCAAGCAGGTGCATATCGGAGAGATCAGGATCTAATTTCAAAGCCTGGTGCGCGGAATCGACTGCCTCCAGGTTTTTCCCCAGCGATAATTGTGATTCAGCCAGGGCACTCAAGCACTTCGGGATTATCCGGAACCCTGCCTGCCAGTGTCTGGAGAGAATCGTAGGCATTCGTTCTTTTTGCCCAGTTTCTGTAACAAGAGCGGCTTTTTCGAGCAAAACCGGAACCGAATTGCTACCATTGGCGATGGCACGTTCGATCACATCCAGACTGGCTAGCGGTCCCTTCCTGCGATTTGCAACCCTGGAGGCGAAACAGGATTGCCTTTACGTTTTCTGGTGTCTCTGGCCAGTGCGGAACTGGCAAATTCCTGTGCTCGTTGCAAATCACCCATACTCATCGCAAGTTCTCCGCAGAGGATTAATGGTTCGGATGATTCTTGCCCTCCAGTTGCGCAGCAAAAGCCGCATTATCCAACGCGGCGGAAAGATTGCCTGCACACTCGAATGCTTTAGCAAGGATCATGTAGGTTTCCACTGAGTTGGGATCAAGTTTCCTGGCGCTTTCCAGCGTTTCGATTGCTTTTTCAGCTATCGTTGATCGCCAGGTAATCTTTACCCAAAGCAACCAGGGGTTCAAGGGTTCCAGGTTGAAGAACGATCACCTGTTCCCAATGACCGATCGCTTTTTGGTAATCCCCGGCTGTTTCGTTCATTGTCGCTGCCCGGATTTGCCATTCGGTTCTTCGGACCAGGTCTTCAAGACTGATATCCATAAAATCGATCGCCCGCGGGAGATCAGCGCAGGTTTCGGAACATTTTGAGGCTAGCGCGGATAAAACGGGTTTTCCGGATCCAGATCGTGCGCACGTTCGGCTGCTTTATAGCTGCTTTCCGGGTTTGTTTCCATCAGGTTCAATCGCCAGATTGGCAAGAACCTGGGGATCTTCCGGAAATTTTTGCGCCACCTGCAGCATCGCATTTACATTCTTCAGATCTTTCAGAACCGAAATAAATGCACTGGCATCGTTGGAATTCTTCGGTAGCATCGCCAGGGCTTTCACCACACCCAGGTCAGGTTTGTAGATCGCATTTCCCACGGGTTTCCCATCGTTTGACCAGGGCTGGATTGGTATTCCGGGAGGAATTCACAATTTCCCGTTCGAATTCATCAAAGGCTGATCTCCCAAGGTACCAATCTCCAGGGGCATGAACCACACACCCTACCTGGCTGGTAGAATTTTTGGTTTTCAGCAGCGATCACCAGGAACATTGCCCTGTCCGAGGTGTGAGCGTGGCGATTTTGGGAACCTTCCTGGTATTCCTGGAAATATCGGCCGGCTCTATCCCATTGTCCCAGGCTTAGACGCAGCCACAGCTTTCCAGTACCCATCCAGCTCCCAGCTTGGATCAAGGCGAAGTTGCTTGGTGGTGATCGAATCCGGATGGTCAATATCCTTGCTTAGTGCTTCCTCAAATACCTCCTGCGCTTCGCCAAAATGGCCGATCAGCCGCAAATACCTTGCCCGGGAATAACGCAGGACCTGGGATGAAGGAATTTGTTCCAGCGCTTTCTCGATAAGAGAATCCAGCTTCTTTCACCAGATCGCGATCCATCATCAAGTTGACTCGGGTGGCGATCAGGGATGCATAGATGGCATTCAAATCTGCAAGAGCCATACCATTTTTCTGGTCCTTATTAATATTTATCGCTATCGTTCTTGGTGAAATTCCATCACTTTGTCGTCCGATAAAGCACTGAAAGTGAGCAGGATGGATTGGAACCGTAGATCCAGATCACCAGGATCCTGGACAATTGCTTCCTCCGCTTGTCCAATCGCAGATGGATAATCTCCACTTTCACGGAAATATTGCATGAATCGTTTTGGAAGATTGAATGATCCCGAAAGTACATCACGCCAGTTGGATGGGAGAAAATCTTGAATGGAGGGATCATTTGAGATGGCAACCAACCTGATTCTTATCGTAGAAAGTCTTTCGCTTGTGTCAGGCTGGCTAAAGCAGCTTCCGGTTTGCCCAACATCGCTGAATAGATCCGCCTGGAACACATAGAGGCAGGGATCATCCGGTTTGCCTGAATGGACGCCTGGATGTGCTCGATACCGGGTTGGGGATTTCCAAGGGTTCGATATATTCCGGCAAGAACCGGTCGCATTTCCAAGGTTTGCCTCGGATCAAGCGCAATGCTTCGCTCAAGGAAGGCTTGAGCTAGGTTCGGATCCTCCAATTTGAGGGCGATCTTTGCGCCTTCGATCAATTCATTGGAATTCGAACAACCCAAATCCAAGATCGAGTTTAACTCTGCCCGGCTTTTTTCCGGGTCGCCCATCGTAAAATCAATTCCGGCGATCTTAAGCAGCAGATTGGAATTTTCCGGGTCGATATTTTTGGAGATGGTAAGTGCTTCCAAAGCCTCCCGATAATTCCCATTCTTTTGCATCTGGCCGGCATACCAGTTCAGGGTTTCCGCATCCTCCGGTTTAAGGTGCAAAACCTGCCGGGCTACTGAATTGGAATCCGGAATCAGATGCGCGGCGGCGTAGGCTTCCGAAAGGTTGCGAAGGATCAAATCCGAATCGGGTTTGAGAACTGAAGCTTCCCGAAGCGCGGTCAGCGCCATATCTGATTTTTCCAGAACGAGAGCTGCTCTTGCCAACCCAACTCTGTTTCGCCACAGCCACCCCTCTTTTTTTAGTGTGGTGTCATTGATGGTTTCCTGGTAAAGATCCAAAGCTCGTTGCGGTTCGCCGTTGGCAATAAAGGCTTCTGCCAGTAGAATCTTACACCGGAAATCAGTATTTTCTTCTGTTGATGCTCTTTAATAGCGCTGAAATGATCTGTCCAATTTTCTCCGGCGAAGGAGCCGATCGTTGCCCGAGGATAAAGCCACCGTCTTCCCCGAAGGCGATGCCCGCAAATTCCACAAACCAATCCAAATTTTCGGGTTCAGATTGAAGTGCAATCTCAAATACCTGCAGGGCTTTTTCAGTCTCTCCTGATTCGGCCAGGATCTTTGCGTGCAAATAAGCTAGCTGATGATCACCTGGCCACTTTTGGCGGGCAGATTCCACCACCCCGCGAGCATCCACGCTGTGACCTAGCCCATCCAGTGTTTCCACAAGTCCGATCATCACCGGAAGGGTATCCGGTGCATGTTTGGCAGCTTTTCTCAGGTATGGTAAGGCTTCGGTTTGGTTTCCCGCATCTATACACGCTTTCGCCATCGCGTAGTTAGTTTCAATAGAATTCGGGGCAGCGATTACCGCCGAGCGGAGAGTTTCCAATGCTTTTTCGTCTTCACCCTTTTTCTTCAGAGCCTCAGCCATCCACAACCAGGATTTTGCCCGTCCGGGTTCCATCTGTGTGGATTTCTGCAAGGTCTGGATGGCTTCATCCAGATCACCGTTTTCGAGTAATGCCTTCCCCAGGTAGGAAAGTGCAAGGTCATTATTGGGTTCGGCAGCTAGCACAGCATTACAAGCATCGAGTGCCTTTTCAAGTTTCCCGGCCTGTATCGCAGTATCTGCCATAGCCAGCCAGTCTTTGATCTCTGGTTGATCATTTAGGGTTAGCAACTTCTGGCGTTCTTCCAGGGCATGATCAAAATCCCCGGCAATCTGGTATTTTTCTGCCAGGTTTCGCCGCCATTTTATATTTTCCGGATCAAATAAAACCAGTAAACCCGCATATTCCACGGCTTTGTTCGGGTCGCCCATCTTGCCTGCCAGTTCACTGGCATTGGAAATTAAACCGATATCAGCTGGTCGGAGGATGATAAAACCTTCGGCGCAGGCAAAAGCTTCGCGATACAGCGCCAGGTCCGATAATTTTCGAATGATCTCGATTGGTTGCCATCCCAACGCGTACCGCGGAAAAATGGAATCCGGGTCAGAGTGGATCAATTCCACCAACTTGTTGGCTGCCGCTTTCACGATCTCTATCCGCTTCTGGGATTCCTCCTTAAGCGCCCCCGTTTTCATGATCTGGGCGACCGGGTTTTCCTCGTCCAGATTTTGAGATGGAAAAACATTATCTCCCGATGTTTCGGGATCGATCCAATCCCGTTGTTGGTCCAGGTCGCGGATCCAGGATTTCAATCCTTCGCTAGCTGAGTCGAGGAGCTGGCGGGCTTCATCCGTATTCTCAGCAAGCTGTTCCAATTCGGCCAGATATTGGGTTTCCATCACCCGATTCGCGTATTGATCTCCCTTGAAGATCGCTGTATCCGAAGGTTTTTGATCCCGCGTGAAAGTTTGTTTTTCGATCATTAAGGATTTTCTTTGCGAGTGCAACGACGATGTATTTCTTTCCAATCCGGTTTAAGATCAATCAACCATCCAACCTGGATGCCCAGGGACACCCGCGAGATCAACTCGTAAAGTGTATTTACCTGGGTCTCTTGCGGGGCTGGATCTGATAATACGATATGTGAAATCCACTCAATGCGGATTTTTGATCCCTGTTTAGGCAGTAAGGTATCCGAGAAGCTCTTTAGGATCAGGGAGCATTCCAAAAAGCGAAGTCAATGGGGTTCGCCAGACTTGGTACGTGTTTTTATATTCTCCTGCCGAAGGTGGAAGTATATTCTCAACAATGGGTTCTATCGAACCCACGGAAGCAGCCTTTTCACGCATACCCAATGCGATCAATCCCGCCTGGGATAAGTGTTTCCGGGATCTGCCTGGTTGGAGATGGTTTCTTCATATTTGGAAACTGCCAGTAAACCCAGGGCGGTATCGGATATGCGGATTTAAACCAGTTTGAAGAATGGTGGATGAAATTTCCACCCCCAAGCCAGGATCGCCAGATTCGCAGGACACCATACAGAGGGGTCAGATTTGGCCTTTTTCAGGACTTTCGCGAGGAAAGCATCATCATGCAAGTGATTGCCAGACAAGCGGATCCTGTCGTAAGGCAGCGATCAGGTTGCTGGATTCCTCCGTTGGAAATGCCCCCCTGAGTGTTGTGATTAGGTCGGCAGCAAGCATTTGGGCTCCTGAAAAAGACCTGGTTTTTTTGTCAAGGTAGATTGATCTTGGTGATCAATGCGTATGCTGCACCAAAAAGCGCGAGACCGACAAAAATTAAGAACATCCCCAATCCGGCGGAGGTTTTTGTGAGACCGTTCAGGCTATCGATCAAAGAAGATGCATTCCCTACCAACCCGGAAACATCATCGGTGATGCCCTTCTGAGCCAGTTTTGCCGTCTGGGTTGCCAGGGATCGGACATCACCAGCCACCACCTTGGCGACGATGATATACACCCCGATTCCGAAGGTGATCACTCCCATGAACATCATCAGAGCGGCCATGGTCAATAAAAAGTCGTTTACGGTCATTTCGATCATACAAAAACCTCCCGAGTGCTAGTCTCAGGAGGTTATGTTGCAAGGATTATGCCAGCTAATTTTCTTACGACTATACCTCGGGCAATATCCAGGGGAAGATCCCCTAGTTCAATGTTCTCCGTATCGCAAAATAGAGCTGCACGTTCCAGCGCATTGCTCAATTCCCGGATATTGCCGGGCCAGTTGTATGATTTTAGTGCCTGCAACGCCTTTGGAGAGATACCAAAAATATTTTTTCCAAGTTTCATATTGAAATTTCGGATGAAATACCCAACCAGATCTGGGATATCCTCCTTCCGCTCCCGTAAGGCGGGTAGATTCAGATCAACGACTTTTAATCGAAAATACAGATCTTCGCGGAATAACCCATCCTTCATCATCGCCTTCAGGTTGCGGTTGGATGCTGCCAGGACTTCCACATCCACGCGGATCAAAGTTGTTCCCCCTACCCTTCTAAACGCATTTTCCTCGATAACCCGCAATAATTTTGCCTGTGTATCGAGCGGCATCGAGGATATCTCATCCAGGAACAATATTCCGTTATCCGCCACTTCCATCAAGCCGGGTTTTCGTTTCTCTGCCCCGGTGAACGCACCTGCCTCATAACCGAAAAGTTCCGATTCCAGCATCGTGTTCTGGATGGCAGCACAGTTCAAGGCGATGAATGGTTTTCCGGAGCGGGGACCTGAGGAATGAATGAACCGAGCCAGTACCTCCTTTCCTGTCCCGGTTTCCCCAGTGATCAACACCGATACGGATGCATTAGCTGCCCGCTTGGCCTGCTCAATAACAGAAAGCATCTGGGGATTTTGACCAAGAACAAATCCCAAGTTTTCCGATTGAGTTTTCCGTAAGTGTGCTAGTTCTCGCCGCAGGGCAACCGATTCACACGCTCGTTGAAGCGATTGCTCCAGGTTCGTCAGGTCAACTGGCTTTGTGAGGAAATCATGCGCACCATTGCGCATGGCTTCCACGGCCATCTGGATATCTCCAAAAGCGGTGATGATGATGACCGGTGGACGCACAGCCAGGTTGGCAGTTTCCTGTAGCAAGTTCGGTCCGTACCCATCGGGAAGTTGCACGTCCAAAAGGATTACATCACCGGTACCTTTTTGGATTGCCTCCCGTGCTTTCTTTAAGTTTTCTGCCTCGATAACTTCGTATTTCTTGGATGTTAGAAAATCGCCAATGTTCTTCCGTGCGTTTTCCTCATCATCCACTATCAGAACACTATAACTCATGATTCATCTCCGTTGAAAACAGGTAATGTCACCCGAAAAACCGTTCCGCCGGGGAAAGATTCCACATCGATATTTCCCCGGTGGGCGATCACGATCCTTTTTATAATCGCTAAGCCAAGTCCTGTTCCGTTTGACTTGGTTGTCACAAAGGGTTCAAAGATCTTCGCTTTGATTTCATCCGGAATTCCCGGCCCGGTGTCGCTGATCTTTATCTCCACCATATCTTCAACACCCGGGGTCTTTGTATGGTTCAATTTTATCGCAAGTGTTCCACCCGATTTTTCCATGGCTTCCACTGCGTTACTGATCAGGTTGGTAAAAACTTGTTCCAGCGACCGCCAATCACCTTCTACCTTGGGGATCTCCGGATTGGGTTGAAAAAAGGAAGTGACGTTTACCTTTGCCATCCTCGGGTACCAGCGTCCGATCATTTGTGAAAGCATTAGATTCAAATCAACCGCCGCCAGATGTCTGGGGAACCGGCCGGGAAAATGCCAGCACCGATTCCATTAAAGAGTTCAGTCGAAGACAATCATTTTGGATCCGGTCAATCACGTCTTTATTTGGATCATCTTCTCCGATTCGCGTAGCAATCAGCTGAATGCCGGTAGAAATGTTATTGATCGGATTACGGACTTCATGCGCGAATACATTCGTGAAATCTCCCAGAAGCGCCCGGTGCTCAAGCTGCTGCGTTCGCGCCTGGATTTGTTCATGCTCACTCACATCCGATAAGAAGACGAGCACTGCGGAAAGTGCTTCATCTTTTTGAACCGGAATGATCTGCATCGAGGCTGGAAAGGATTGCCCATTTCGCCGGTTCAGGGTAATGCTCCCCATGTTCATAGTGGGAATATTCTGTAGCGCGGATTCAAAGGCTGGGATCAGACGTTCGGATCCGATCAGAATATTATCCACCGGTTGCCCAACGACTTCGGAATTCGAATACCCCAGCATCCATTCCGCGGAGGAATTGATTTCCAGAACCGAAAGATCGGATTTTAAAACAATGATCCCTTCCCTCGCGTGTTCGATCCCCTCGCCATAAATATCCAGCAACTTCTGTTGCCGGGTAATCGTATCCTGGAAATTCTTTGTCTTGAGATATTGTTGGATTCCGGAGCCAATGGAATTAGCGATTAATTTTAGGATCGGGTATCAAGTACCCGATCGGTTCCCGTACGTAATCTCCCGCTACCACAAGACCTGAAAGTGCCCCTTTATCACCAATGGGAACCGATGCAATAAATAATAAGCTTTCTGATCTGCCTTTTTGATGCAGCTCGGTCAACACCTTTTTGGCAGGCGTCCAGATGAATGGTTCGTTCAAGCGGATGAGATCCGTGGAAGGCAGCCGATCTGGAAAGATCTGGCGGTTTTCCCGGGTTTTAATCTTGATTAGTTCCGGAGAACCTGTTCCTGCCTGGTACAGACAAACGACGTTGGTACGAAGGATATTTTCTAGGAGCTGTAATTTTCGCTCCAGGCTGAGATCGATGCTCTCCAGGCGATCCGAAACCATTAATTCGGAGGCAGCCTGAAGGATCATTTCAGATTCGCCAAAAACCTGTTCCTCGGAATCTTCCCCGGGAGAAAGCAACACTAGGACCCAGCCATTACCCCCTTCTAAAACTATTACGCGGGCTTTGATAGTGATAGCAGACCGTTTGCTCCGGTTTACCGTGATGAAATGATCGCCCCCCGAGGAAAACACCCTATTGACGGGTTTATTGAATAATACATCGAATGGTTTACCTAGAAGTTCCAGCTGCGAGAATGCGGATAATTTCAGCACTCCGCTGTTTACTGCTGCGATTACTTCCTTCTGGGTGGAAATCAACACCGCCGGTGAGGGGATGAATTGAAGCAAAGCACCAAATTCACTCAAACCTGGTGCTTTGCCTCGAAAGATACCTTCAAAGATCGCGCGAGATGGCGCGGTGTTCATCAATTCAAATGACGGAGGTGGGCGGGAAGGATACCCTCCATCGCCCGGTATTTCGCCACTGTTCTACGGGCAACGTTATAACCCTGCCTTGTTAACAGTTCCACGATATCGGAATCGCTTAGCGGGCGTTTTTCGTTCGTTGATCATTTCCTTGATCACCGTGCGAACATTAAGGCTCCTATCGAAGAATGATGAAAGGGGGATGATCCTTCGATTTGGCAATTGAACGGATTTATTAGCAACCGCCCGGGAAATGGTGGATTCATGCACATCCAGTTCCTTGGATAATTGTACTCTCGTGACGGGTTTCAGGTTTTTATCCCCCAACAGGATGAATCCTTTTTGAAGAGAGACTACGCGTTGCATTAAACGTAGCATGGTATGGTTACGTTGCTGTAGACATTTTACGAATAGCGAAGCCCGATCCAGATCAGTCTTCATATCCTCTTTGGTCTGTTCTTCCGTCTCCGAAATTGCTGCCTTGAAAAGTGGATTTACGCGTAATGTGCCGCGAAGAGGGATGATGATCTCCACCATTAACCGTTGTTCCGGATCCTCATTCATGTGATTGATGATAATATCTGGTTGCCGGTAAACCTGCTCATTGGATAAGACCAGGTTGACGGATGTTGCCCCAATGTGACCTGGCCGGGTATGGGTTCAGGTTTTCACTGATGAACTAAGCCACTCTTCTGGATCTGCCGTTGGGTGGTTTCATAGATCTTTGCCAGATCGGCAAAATGATGTCTGGTTAGCAAGTCGAAGTGGTCGCGAATGATCGGTGCTGCCAGATCCGGAATAGATCTCGGTTTCGGCAAGGACTTCCAATTGCACGAGCAAGCGCCTCCTGTGGCGTTAGCGATCCGACACCGATCGGTTCAGCCCGTTGAATAATCGATTGGACCTCTTGAACTGCGGCTTGAGGAGAATATGAAGGTAGGTAGGCAGCATCATAAAGCGTTGTGGTTAACAAACCATCTTCATTCAAATGGGTCAAGCAGGTATGCAGCAACGCCTCGATCGTTGTCCGCTAATTCGGTGGCAATTTGACGCATCACGAAAGTCGGCAGATCTTCCACCGAAGGTGAAATGGGTTCGTCCGGGTAATCTTCGGCATGATACCTCGCCCTGCGGGAAGAAATCTTCCCGGGTGGAAATGAAGACGACCGGTTCTTCGGGATTGACGTTGGTTGGACGGCTGCAGATCGGGCAGACACCTTTTTCCGGAAGCGGTCGGTGACAGGTCGGGCAGCGCCGTTCTTCCAGCATTTCCAGGGCTGGATTATTGGATAATTCAGTTTCGATCTGCTCTGCAAGTTCGTCAATCGGCAAGCTGAGCAATGTCATGGTCTGCGCAAGGTGTGCGGTGGTTACCGGGCGGGTCGATGTTATTTGAACATGGGTTAACATTTTGAAGCCCTCTCTTCGAACAATTATATTGATATTACTTACTGTTGCAAGTAACATGCCAATGCAAGTTTCATACCAATTGCAGACCACCCTTCCCTTCACGGACCACACTCTCTTGAAGTAAAGTGATTCTGCTGAAGAGAGATGGTGATACAACCACTTGGCAGATGTAAAAATCCAACCCACGAAATTGCCAAACTTCCTACTTGGGAATAAAATACCGGAAGAAACCACACGGAGTTAATCAGTGAAAATTATTCCATCGGAGCGAATCGCGGATCTTAAACCGTATTTCTTCGCTCAACTAAATAATCGAATCTCGGAGTTACGAAAAAAGGGGTCGATGTCATTCGCCTGGATATGGGATCACCGGATCTCCCCCCTGAAGATTTCATTATTGAAAGCCTTGTGGATTCAGCCAGGAGGAGCGATTCCCATGGCTATACCGCGATGGGAGGTATCCCTGCGTTCCATAAAGCCGTCGCGGATTATTACCAGCGGAGGTACGGGGTCGAGTCTCGACCCACAAAAAGAAACCCTCGCACTTATCGGCTCAAAGGAAGGTTTATTCAACCTCAGCCAGGTATTCTTAATCCCGGGGATAGTGTGCTTGTGCCAGATCCCGGTTATCCTGTTTACGCAAGCAGCGCTAAAATCGCCGGTGCAATTCCTCACCCGATACCTCTTCTTCTTCAAAACGGATTTTTACCAATATTCGAGGATATCCCCACAGATATCGCCCGAAGGGCGAAAATGCTGTGGTTGAATTATCCCAACAATCCCACCGGTGTCTCCGCCTCGATAGGTTTTCTTTCAGAAGCAGTGAAATTTGCCCGGGAATTCGATATCCTGATCGCCCATGATGCTCCCTATATGGAAATCACATTTTCCGGTACTTTGCTCCGTCCATCCTGCAGGTTCCCGGTGCGAAAGAAGTCTGTGTGGAATTCAATTCTTTGTCCAAGACATATAACATGGCTGGATGGCGATTGGGAATGGCAGTGGGAAATCCGGAAGTAATTGCAGCTGCTTCACACGTATAAAAGCCAGGTGGATTCTTCGCAGTTCCTCCGATCCTCGAGGCTGGGATAATTGCCGCCTTACCGGAGACCAGGAATGGATATCTGGAAGAAACGAGATCTACCGCAAGCGCCGTGATATTGTCGTCGACGGATTGAATAATTCCAACTTGGTTGTAGATACACCCTCTGCCGGTCTATATGTCTGGTTCTCAACATCTGACCGCTTCAAATCGAGCGCAGACTTTTGCGATACCCTACTCAAGAAACCGGTGTTAGCATCACCCCCGGCTCGGTTTATGGAGAGTACGGGGAAGGATTCGCCCGGATCTCCCTTGTGACCGAAACTTCCCGTATTGCCGAAGCGATGGATCGCTTGGCAAAATGGGTGGGATAATATTATCTCTAATGCCTTCTAAGAATACCAATATCTACTTCTCCCCCACGCGAACGAGCGTTCATGGTTGGTGTCGAGATTCGACAGCGATCCCTCCCTGTTCAGTCTTGCGGATTCGCTCGCTGAACTTGAACTTACTTGCTGAGACTGCGGGATTGGAAGTGATCGGTGAAACCACCCAGCGATTGGATCGTCCCCACCCTGCCACACTCGTCGGTTCAGGCAAGCTGGAAGAGATCAAGATGCTCATCGAGGACTCTCTGGCGGATGTGGTTCTCTTTGATACGGAACTTTCACCCCGTCACCAACGGGAGCTGGAAGAATTGATCGGTCCACCGGTTAAGGTGATCGATCGCACAGCATCTGATCCTGGATATTTTCGCCCAGCATGCTGATACCCGCGAAGGCATCCTGCAGGTGGAGCTCGCCCAATTGGAATATCGACTACCCCGCCTCACCCGGGCATGGACCCATCTAGCCCGACAGGCAGGTGGTGGTGCAGGAAGGACAGGCAGCATCGGCGGAGTGGGGTTGCGCGGACCTGGGGAGACCCAGCTTGAGGTGGATCGCCGCGAAATCCGTAAACGCATCTCCAATCTGAAATCAGAGATAGAAAAAGTCCGCGCACACCGATCCCGTCATCGGGTTCAACGGAAACGTTCACAAATCCCTGTTGTTGCCATAGTCGGTTACACCAATGCCGGAAAATCCACCTTGCTCAACGCGCTTGCCAAAACTGATGTTTATGTGGCTGACCAATTATTTGCCACCCTTGACCCCACTACCCGCCGGGTGAACCTTCCTCAAGGCCACACGGTCCTATTCACCGATACTGTAGGTTTCATCCAAAAATTACCTACCCAGTTGATCGCCGCTTTTCGGGCCACCCTGGAGGAGATCACCGAAGCTGATCTGGTGCTGCATGTTGTGGATATCACCCATCCCAATGCTGCAGCCCAATCCCAGGCTGTACACGAGACTTTGCGGGAGATCCAGGCAGATACCATTCCCTCGATCACCATTTTGAATAAGATCGATCTACTACCCGAACCGGAGAATGCTTCCGAAGGATTGGAGAATTTCCCACGTTCCTATGCTATCTCAGCCAGGAAAAGGACAGGTCTTCTGGAAATGTTGTCTTCCATCGAAGATGTCCTTTTCGAATCTTTTGCACCGATCATCGTGCACCTTCCCTACCAACAGGGTCAATTGATCTCTCTTTTTCACGACCAGGGCAGGATTGTTAAGCTTGATCATTCCCGCGGAGGGGTCACAATTCAGGGATCATTGCCGGGCAGATTGATCGCCCAATTTCAGCCATTCATCCTCAAACCCACAAGCAAAAAACAGCAAGAAAACAAATAAAAAAAGAGCGGAAGTTCCGCTCTTAAATCGTTCAGATTCATTTCTGTCAGGATTTCTTCTTTTTATCTTTTTCTATCGCAACAACTTCCTTGCCCTGGTAATGTCCGCATTTGGGGCAAACTGTGTGGGGCAGCCGCATTTCCCCGCAATTGCTGCATTGAACCAAATTGGTGGATTCGAGCGCATCGTGTGAACGGCGGCGATCACGGCGGCCTTTGGATAATTTTCTCTTTGGAAGTGGACCCATTCTAATTACTCCTGATGATTACGACTTTCTAAATTACACAAGCGAGGAATTATACTTATTCCAGCATTTTCAGTCAAGGTCTCTTCTGATATTCTTCTCTTACTCAATAATTCGAATTTGATGGATTACAATAAACTTATGGAAATCCAGGTCGCAGCGGCGAAAATCAATAAATACGCTACCCCCGAAAGCGGTGATACCCTGGAGATGGTCGAGCGCCCGAATGGCGGGGTATCCGTGGTCCTGGCAGACGGGCAATCCAGCGGCCGGGGGGCAAAAGCTGTTTCCACCCTGGTGGTACGAAAGGTGATCGCCCTTCTTGCCGAAGGCGTCCGTGATGGGGCTGCTGCCCGGGCTGCGTCGGATGCTCTCTTCACCGAAAAAAACGGAAAAGTCGTCGCTTGTTTGAATATCCTCTCCGTTGATCTGCAAAGCCAGACGGTTGTGCTCTCACGGAACAACCCCAGCCCAATTTTCATCGCCAGCGGGGATCAGCTGAAATGCATTGATCAGCCCAGTTCCCCGATCGGTACCTCCCGCAATATCAAACCTGAAATCACCGAGCTCCCCCTGGCTCCCAACCTTACAATCATTATTTTCACGGATGGAATTTTCTTTTCGGGGGATCGCAGCGGGCAGAAAATGGATATTTGCAGTACCATCCAGGAAATTATCGAAATGGAGAATCCTGGTGCGCAGTATCTTGCGGATTCTTTGCTCCACCAAGCCCTTCGTTTGGATCAGAACCGTCCCAACGATGATATGAGCGTAGTTGTGCTGCGGGTAGCAGCAGGTGAATCGGATCAGATTCGCAAAATGACCCTCACCCTGCCTGTGCCACCGCTGCGGAATTCAATTGGATTATGATAAAACTTGTTTTGGTTTCCAATTGTGATAAGAAACCAATAAAATTATGTTTTCACATTTTACAGAAGCAGTAAAATCAGCGACTCAAATCAAGGGGAAAGAATGATCCGCGTAGGTGTGGTTGGTCCTTGCGGCTCGGGAAAAACAACATTGATAGAATTACTGAAAATCCAAAGGCAGGATATTGATCTCCGCCATATCGCCCAGGAACACTCCTATGTCGCTGATATGTGGCTAAGGCTCGTGCATCCAGATATTCTCATCTATCTCGATGTAACCTTTGATGTTGCCACAAACCGGAGGAAGCTGAATTGGAGAGAATCTGATTTCATGGAACAGCTGCGCCGGTTAAGGCATGCCCGTGAACATGCCAGCCTGGTAATATCGACGGATCATCTTTCCCCGGGGCAGATCGCGCAACAAGCCAATGATTTCGTTGACCATTTTTCGGTCAAAAAGTTCGGGTGATTTCCCTACTCACCTAATTCCATTACGGGTATAATCGCAATGTTAAATCCAGCCAAAGGCTGGTATTTGCTTGATTGGAGGTCATTTCTGCATGCAACGAAAGTACATTTTTCTTATCCTGATCCTCCTCCTGGTTGCTGTCGCCGTTCTGGTCGATATCCCCAATCCACCGCAAGCGATCAATGCGCTTATGGGCAGGGATGTGGAACCGGTGCTTGGACTGGACCTTCGTGGTGGAGTGCAGGTTCTTTTGCAGCCATCGGCTGGTTTTGAGGCTTCAAGCCAGAACCTTCAGGATGCGAGCAAGATCCTCGAAAACAGGAGCAACGCGCTTGGAGTATCTGAACAGGTTTTCCAGGTGATCGGATCTCAATTCATCCTCGGAGAATTCCCCGGGAAAACCAACACCGATCAGGTGGTGAGCATTTTGCAGCAAACCGGGTTGTTGGAATTCATCGATGCCGGTTCCACCTACCTTGAACCCGGCACTGTGGTTGTCACCGATATCACCGGTGCAGGATCGCAGCAACCCTCGGTTCAACCGACCGCACCAGTTTCTTCCGGCACCACTCCCGAAGCATCCCCCACTGAAGTTGTTGTTTACCACACAGTAATGACTGGGGCTGATCTGAAATCCGTAAACGTTACCGCCGGTTCCACCGATCCAAACCCCTATATCGCGTTCGAGTTGACCGATAAAGGCACCCAGGTTTTCAAGGATTTCACCACGCAGAATGTAGGTAAATACCTGGCGATTGTTTTGGATAAGAAAGTGGTCTCCACCCCCGTGATACAGAATGCGATCACGGATGGCCAAGGCATCATCCAGGGACAATACACGGTCGACTCCGCCAACCAATTAGCCACGGTTCTTCGCTTCGGCAGTCTGCCCGTTCCACTGGAGGTTGCCCAGAGCACACTAATCGGACCTTCCCTCGGGCAGGATTCCTTGAATAAAAGCATAACCGCAGGCATCCTGGCGTTCATAGCAATCGCCTTGTTGATGATCCTTTATTACCGCTTCCCCGGCCTTATCGCTGTCCTGGCATTGATCATTTATATCGCGATCAGTTTCGCAATCTTTAAGCTGATCCCGGTAACGCTCACCCTCCCCGGTATTGCGGGTTTCGTATTAAGTATCGGAATGGCAGTCGATGCAAATGTGCTCATTTTCGAACGATTAAAAGAGGAGCTCCGTGGCGGGCGCATGCTCAACCAAGCGATTGAACTCGGTTGGAAGCGTGCCTGGCTTTCCATCCGGGATTCCAACGTCTCCACCCTTATAACCTGTGTGATCCTGTTCTGGTATGGCAGTGCTTTCGGCGCGAGCATCGTGAAAGGATTTGCCCTCACACTCGCCTTGGGCGTCGCCGTCAGTATGTTCACCGCGGTGGTTGTCACTCGTTCCTTCCTGCACCTCGCGCTAGACCGGATTAAATTCGCCGATCACCCCAAGTGGTTTGGCTTGTAGGAGACATCCAAAATGAAGATCAATATAATAAAACATCGTTACTGGTACTTCCTGTTTTCTCTCTTGATCATTATTCCCGGGTTGATTGGCTTTGCGTTATGGGGATTGCCGCTATCCATCGATTTCACCAGCGGTTCACTTTTAGAGGTCCGATTTGAAACAGGCAAGGCACCTGAGCCAGCTCAGTTGGTTGCCCTCTACGGTGAATTCGGTTATGACAGCCCACGTGTTCAATCCGCTGAGAACGATACCCTGATTATTCGTTCCAAAGACATGCCACAAGCTACAAAGCTGGCAATTGTTGCAGAAATGGAATCCCGTTTCAATAGCACAGTAACGGTCAACCGCTTTGATACGGTTGGTCCTTCCGTTGGTGCCCAGGTCACTCAACGCGCCTTCTTCGCAGTCTGCCTGGCAGCTCTTGGCATCCTTGCATATATCACTTTCGCGTTCCGGAAAGTTAACCACGCGTTCCGGTACGGGGTTGCTGCCATCATCGCAATGATCCACGATATCCTCGTGGTCATCGGGGTGCAAGTGTTTCTTGTCCCATTTTCTGGGTTGGGAGGTGGATTCTCTCTTTCTCACCGCCCTGCTGACAGTGATCGGCTTCTCCGTTCACGATACCATCGTTGTCTTCGATCGCCTGCGTGAAAATTCGATGATCTATCGTCGCATCCCATACGAGACCGTTGTCAATCATTCGATCGTGCAGACTCTCGATCGCTCAATTATGACCACATTCACCGTGCTCCTGGTTCTGTTCATCCTCGCTTTATTCGGGGGTGTTACGATCCGTCATTTCGTGATCATCCTGTTTATTGGCATCCTGAGTGGTGCTTACTCCTCCATTTTCGATGCTTCGCCGATCCTCGTGGTCTGGGAAAACCGGGAATGGAAAACCTGGTTCAAAGGGAAGAAGCCGGCGCAGACTCCCGCGCAGTAAAAAAGGGTATACAAAAAGGTTCTGGAGGTTTTCAGAACCTTTTTCTTTACCTTATTTTGAGATTCGGGTTTTTTCAGGTATAAATAAAATACCAAGGTTAAATACTCAGGAGAAATCCATGCGAAAAGAAGTCATTCTAATCACTGGAGCGAATGGAGAGATCGGGCACGGCCTGATCGAATTTCTCACGGCAAAAAAGGATGCTTTTGTAATCGCCTTGGATGTTCAACCCCTGGATGAATCCCTGAGTGGCAAGGTGGAACGATTCATTTTGGGGGATATTTTGGATAATATGCTTCTCGGCAGGCTTGTAGCTGAATACGAGATCCGCACCATCTTCCACTTGGCATCGATCCTTTCCACTAAGGCGGAATACAACCCGGAAACTGCGCATAAGATCAACGTGGAAGGCACGATCAACTTACTGCGCCTGGCCGTGGAACAATCCTCCTGGCAGGGTAGACCGGTTAAATTTCTTTACCCCAGTTCGATCGCTGCTTATGGGCTGCCAGACCTGAAGACAAAAAATTCCACCGGGAAGGTGAAGGAATGTGACTATTGCCAACCAACCACCATGTATGGTTGCAACAAACTATATTGTGAATACCTTGGAAGTTATTACGCCCGATATTACCGCCGGTTGGCTGCCGATCGTCCGCAACATCCAGTGGATTTCCGATGCATCCGCTTTCCAGGTTTGATCAGTGCCACAACCATTCCTACTGGGGGAACAAGCGATTATGGACCAGAAATGCTACATCACGCGGTAAGAGGTATCCCATACGCTTGTTTTGTCCGTCCGGATACCCGCCTTCCATTTATGGTCATGCCGGATGCCATCAAAGCCTTGATCCAGCTTGAGTCGGCCCCCGTCGAGAATCTATCCCAACTTGTCTATAACATAACCAGCTTCAGCCCCACTGCCGAGGATTTTCACGGGGAGATCCTACGTGAATTCCCTGATGCGCGGATCACTTTTAATCCTCACCTGAGCCGTCAAGGGATCGTGGATAGCTGGCCAGCTGATGTAGACGATTCAGCGGCGAGACACGATTGGGGTTGGTCTCCAGATTATGGTCAGGAGCGGGCATTTCGTGAATACCTGATCCCTGCAATCAAGGATTACTATCGCGAAAATGCGGATTAGTCATTAAAATAAAGGTAAGGAGAAACAAATGACAGAAAATAACGCAAATGGACTGCCTCTCCTAGCAGAGGATGAAAAAATCACCATGGTGATGATCTACCTGGACCAGGGAATTGTGTGGGGAAACGTGATCACCAAATCGCAGATCAGGGTAAGCACCTGGCTGCGCACCTCAGCGGCTCCGGATTTCATGACCGTTTACCAGGCTAATTTCCTCCTTACCTACGGCGGAATCAATCAAAAGCCGATCGTATACCCGGTGATCCATATTCCCACCCCAAAGATTCTGGCAATCCACATCATGCCACCAAATTCAGATCCACTGGATTATGACCCCACAGAGCCCAATCGCAAGCTCGAAAAAGCTGGATTGATTTTGGGTGGTTTCATCTTTGAGGGTTTCATACGCATCTCTTCCATCTCGAATCTGGATAGCTATATTGATGTCACCCGCGAAGAATACTCCACCCTGTATGACCTCACAATCACCTGCCGCCCCATTCCATCACTGGGAACGATGAAAGTTCCCTATGCCCTAATTCGTCAATCAGCAGTGATGTGGTGCAATAGGGAAAACGAAATTAACCCTTAATACTTTAAGAGAAAGATCATATCCATCACATTGGTTCCTGTGGAGCCGGTGCGAATCAAACCCCCTGTTTTTTCAAAATAATGGTAGGAATCATTATTTAACCAGGACTGGTCCGGGTCCAATCCAATCAGTAAACCTTTTTGATACGTTTCTCCAGTGACAATTGCACCAGCCGCATCGGTTGGGCCATCTTCACCATCCGTTGCCAGGGTGATAAGGCAGATATTCTTCTTCCCAGCCAAAGATCTGACCGCAGCCAACGCCATTTCCAGGTTGCGCCCTCCCAAACCACTTCCCTTCAGCTTGACAGTGGTTTCACCTCCACCGATCATGCATAATGGTTTTCGATTATTTAACCCATTTTCAATCGCATGGATTAACTTCCCTGCCATATTATTCCCCACGCTATGCGCTTCTCCCTGGATTTCAGAACCGAGGTTGACCGTTTCGTAACCTTGCCGTGCAGCAACCTCCAGGGAGGCAGCAACGGAAAATTCATTACTGGCGACCAATTTGTAGAAGCAGTTATTAAAAATAGGATCCCCTGTTTTTAAAGACTCCGGGAAATTGCCTGCCAACCCCGTTTGGATGATATCTATTATTGAACTAGGCAGGAAGTCCTGGAGCCTGTATTTTTGAATGATCTGCAACGCGTTGGCAAACGTGCTTTCATCCGGAACGGTTGGGCCAGAAGCGATCACCTCAGGCGAATTCCCTACCACATCGGAAATGGCGAGGGTAAGTACGGCCGCCGGGGAACAGATCCGCGCCAATCCCCCCCCTTTGACCTGGTCAAGATGCTTCCGTAACGTGTTGATCTCCCCGATCGTTGCACCACATCTTAGTAATTGTCCGGTAAGCTCTTGAATATCTTCGAGCTGGATTCCATAGGAAGGCAGGGTCATCAAAGCTGATCCGCCCCCGGAGATCAGGCAGATGACCACATCATTTTTGTTCATGTTCTGACAGAATCCAACCAGTTTCTTCGTGGAACACAGCGACTCTTCCCCGGGAATTGGGTGGTTACCTTTTAACACCTCGATATTTCCCGGCAGATTCCATTCTCCCTCCGGTATGGATTTAGCGATTAAAATGCCATGGGCAATTTTTGTACCCAGGATGTCGATCACCCCGCAGGCCATCGGTATGGACGCCTTGCCAGCACCGATCAAATGAACCTGGTTTTCAATCAGAATTCGCTTCTCCAAACCGGATACCCGCAGGGTGTCGCCACTAAATTGAATAACTGAATTCACCGCGCGCCGTGGATCTGCTGCATGCAACCCAGCTGAAATGATCTCAATCAGCTTGGCTTCAAGCGCCTGATCGAGTGGTGAATCGTTGATGTTGATTAGCATAATCCAGGAATCCTGACGGAAAACAGTCAAAATCAGTACATTTGTTTTTAGACAAGGGCTTAAAATAACTCAGATTTATTCAGATTGTAGTCTAAAATAAACACGTGAAATTGTACACACATCCTGGAATTCTACCTTTCCGTGAATTCTCAATAACTCAAAACAGGAGGAATTGAAGTGAATCAAGACGTTCTCAATGGTTTGATCCGTCCTCAAAATGTCGCCATCATCGGCGCCTCGGCAACCCCCGGTAAAATCGGGCACACCGTTGTCTTGAATCTTATTCAAGGCGGATATCAGGGAGGGTATTTTCCCAGTGAACCCCGAATCCGTGGAAATCCTCGGTAAAAAAGTTTACAAGTCCGTGAAGGATATCCCAGGTCCGGTGGATGCTGCCATCATCACCATTCCAGCAAAATATGTTTCCCCGGTGATCGATGAATGCGGGCAAAAGGGTGTCAAGGGATTGATCGTGATCACCTCTGGTTTTTCTGAAGTAGGGCGGAAAGATCTTGAGGACGAAATGGTTCAAAAAGCGCATAGGTATGGAATGTGTGTCTTGGGTCCAAATATTGTTGGTTCACTTTCGAACGCAGATAAATTCAATGGCTCTTTTGCTCCTTTCCTCCCCTTACCCGGGAAATCCTCTATGGTTACTCAATCCGGGGCATTGCTTATCGCGATCGATGCTGCCTCCTTTACCACGGAGAGTGGGATTTGAAAAATTGATCTCGATCGGTAATATGAGCGATGTGGATTTTGCCGATCTGGTCACTTGGTTAAATGATGACCCTGCCACTTACTGTATTTCCCTCTACGTGGAAGGCTTCAAGGATGGACGCGCTTTCATCGAAGCCGGCAAAAAAGCTTCGAAACCGATCATTGCTCTAAAATCCGGTGTTTCAGCCCATGGTGCGGCCGCAGCTGCATCCCACACCGGTTCACTCGCTGGCGCTGCCAAGATCTACAGCGCTGCCTTTCAACAAGCTGGAGTGATCCAGGCTCAGGATCTGAATGATCTCTTCAACCGCACCCAGGTTCTTTCGCTGCAGCCCCCTATGAAAGGTGAGAAAATGTTGATTCTCACCAATGGTGGCGGTGTTGGCGTTCTGGCCACCGATGCGGCAGAAAAATACGGCATCCCCTTGATGTTCGCCCCAGAAGATGTTCAGGCTGAATTGAAAAAACACATGCCGGATTATGGTTCCGCCAAGAATCCGGTGGATATGACCGGAATGGCTGGAAATGAATGGTATCGGGAGACAACCCAATTCTCCTTCGCTCATCCCTGGGTGGATGGACTCTGTGTTCTTTATTGCGAGACCGCCATGACCGATCCGCAGGGCATCGCTGAAAGCATCAAGGCAGGCATCGATGCCACCGGAATCAAGGATAAACCTGTGACGGTATCCTTCGTCGGTGGTGAGCGATCTGATAATGCGATGCGCTGGCTGGTCGAAAACGGCATCCCTGCCTACGGCGCTCCAGATCTGGCGGTCAATGCGATGGCGTGCCTTGCGAGAATATGCCCGCATCAAGGAAATCGCAGCCGAGCCGGATTTCCAATGTGAACCGGTGGATAAAAATAGAGCCCTGGATGTGATCGCGAAAGCTCGCGCAGACGGAAGGGATTCGCTTACGGAGATCGAAGCCAAGCAGGTCTTTGCGGCATATGGTTTACCTGTGACAACGATAGCCCTGGCAAAAAATGAGGATGAAGCGGTAGAGCTTGCAAAGCAAACCGGTTACCCGATCGTGATGAAGATCGTCTCTCCTGATATCCTTCACAAATCCGATGCCGGTGGTGTAAAGGTCAACGTCAAAGACGAAGCTGGTGTTCGCGATGCCTGGAAAACCATCATTGCCAATGCGAAAGCCTATAAACCGGAAGCCAATATCCATGGGATCGCTGTTCAGGAAATGGCTCCCTGGGGAACCGAAGTCATCCTCGGTTCGGTCAATGATTCCTCCTTTGGCCCAACGGTCATGTTCGGGCTGGGTGGTATTTTTGTGGAGGTTCTCAAGGATGTCACTTTCCGCGTAACACCCGTCACGCAGGGGCAAGCAAGCCGGATGCTTTCTGAGATACGCGGCGCTCCCATCCTGAAGGGTGCACGTGGAGAACCCCCCCGTGATCAGGAAGCATTGGTTGAAACGATCTGCAAATTCTCCAATATGATCCTGGATCTGAAGGATGAAATAGCCGAAACGGATGCCAACCCATTATTGGTATATGAAACAGGTAAAGGATTGAAAGTCGCGGATGCCCGTGTGATCCTGAAACCGAGATAAATTCACAGTTGTAAAAGCAGCTTCCTATGAACGGAAGCTGCTTTTTTTATGAGGTTTTTTGCAGGTGCTGGTATGCACCTATCCATGGGGAACCAATCCGGTTCTTCTCAGCCACCTTCACCGAACTCAATTTCTGTCCGGTTCTGGCAGCAAGGGAAGCCACGGCAGCCCAATCTTCCTTCAACAACGCTTCTTTATAGCTTTTGGAATAATGACCGGTCCATTCCCAATCCATACGAAAGCGTTCAGCTTTTACCCAGTAACCCCTTTTTTCCCAAGCTGCCACGGATTCATCAACCGTGCCAGAAATTGATTGTAATGCAATGGAAATAAAGGCGGTTATATCGCGGGTTTCATCTCCGGTCTCAGTTTGCTTCAATAATTCCCTGAGCGCAACTACGACGGATTTGACCAGTAAATTGCGGTTTTTTCCCGCGCTTTCAGTGTTTATAATTTTGCTCACAAGCCCTCGATGTAATTAAAATGAAACGCAATTATACCTTTTTGCCACGATTATGGATTTTTACATTGCCAAAAGCGTGCAATCAGCATATAATACCAGCCGTTGTTCGGGGCGTGGCGCAGTCCGGCTAGCGCGCTTGCATGGGGTGCAAGAGGTCGGAGGTTCAAATCCTCTCGCCCCGACCATAATCTGCGGATTTGAAAATCCGCAGGTTTTCTTTATAAATTGCCTATTGACTTTTTTAATTTTTCGGCTATTATATTAACAATTAATTGATCAGAGGAAATCTTGAACTTCTTCTTGTTTACCGCCCTTATTACCGTCCTTATGTACATGATTATTTGGCTCATGTACACATTGCGACATATGGACGGCAACCGGAGTGTAAGGGAAGTAGATTAGGAAGAAAGTAGCAGAAAACCAAGAGGAAGCCGCCCAGAAGAGAGGCGGTTTCTTTTTTTTGGTGAAATCCAAGGAGGTGATTGCTTTATAGATATTTGTTTACAGTTTTAGTTTGAAAAATCGCCAAAATTTTTTAAGGAGAAGAAAGATGTCAAAGCGTTTTGTAGTTTCTGTTTGTTGTTGTCCTCGCCCTCGCCCTGGCTGCCTGTGCACCGGTCGTGACCGAGACCCCCGCTGCCCCGGCACCGACCGAAGCAGATGCCGCCCCCACCGAAGCAGCCCCGGCTGCCGGCGGAGTTCCAGAAGTATGCGCCAGCGATCCCTTTGGCTGCGCCAAGGTTGACCCCGGCACCACCGTAAAAGTTGGTATGGGCGCTCCCATGACCGGTGGCGATGCCTCCTTTGGGATCGATATCTCCCAGGGTGCCCAGATCGCTGTTAAAGACGCCGGCGAATTTGAGGGCTTAATTCCTTCGAACTCGTTGCCCAGGATGATGGTGGCAATGCTGAAGGCGGCGCCGCAGTCGCCAACAAGCTGGTTGCCGATCCGTCTGTTGTCGCCATCGCCGGACACATCTTTCCGGTGCAACCGCGGCTGCCATGCCGATCTATGAAAAAGTTAGGCCTGCCCATGCTCTCCCCCTCGGCCACCAATCCTGCCCTGACCACCAAAGGCTCAGCGGTCTTCAATCGCGTTGCCTTTACCGACGTGATCCAGGGTGAAGTTTGCAGCCAAGTTCCTCTTTGAATAATCTTGGCTTCAAGAAAATCGCAGTTATGCACGATGGTTCTGATTACGGCAAGGGTCTGGCAGAGATTGTTCGCGATAACTTCACGAAACTTGGTGGAGAAGTGACCGATTTCCAGGCGATCACCACCAAAGAGACCGATTACTCAGCAGTGCTCTCGACTGTTGCTGCTGGTAATCCGGAAGCTGTTTATTTCGGTGGATATACCGCTGAAGCCTCCGTGATGGCCAACCAGATGAAGACGACCGGTTTCGAAAATGCTGTCTTCTTTGGTTGCGATGGTACCTATGGGAAAGATTTCCTCGATCGCACCGGCACGAATGGTGAAGGTGCCTTTGCAGTTTCCCTCACCCCGCCTGATTCCCCCGAAAAAGCAAAATTCGATGCCGCCTACCAGGCAGCATTCGGTCAGGCTCCTGGCGTACTCTCCCCGTTCTCCTGGAACGGTTACGACTCCAGCTGCTGCCCTGATCGCTATGGTGTGAGAATCAGTAGCCGTCAAGGGTGGCGATGGTTCCCTATATGTTCCCCGCGGTGCGCTGGTAGATGCAGTTCGCACCCTAAAAGACTTCAAAGGTGTTGCTGGAACCTATACCTGCAATGAAGTTGGTGAATGCAATGCCAACGGTCCGTTGTTCGTGCCATCAAGGACGGCGCCTGGGTTCCTGCCCAGTAATCTGTATGTTTAAACCGTTCGACCTGCCCGGTCAAATTTGGCCGGGCAGGTTCATGTATCAGGTATAATTCATTTTATTTTATAACTCCACGTCAAGGATTCTCCATGCAGAATGAGAGATCGAGCAAGGTTTAAAGAGTTTTGGAAAAAGTTGGGTGGGTATATCCGACCTTTTATTGGAATTGCAGTGGTCGCTTGGGCAATCTGGCGCATGTATCTTGTTTTCTTCGTGGACTCGAAATTCGGTCCTGAAACCTGGCTCAGGTTGGCATTCGCTGGTCTCGTGATCGGGGGAATGTATGCGCTGGTAGCGATCGGGTATTCCCTGGTTTACGGTATTCTGGGAATGATCAATTTCGCCCATGGTGAGGTGATGATGGTCGGATCCTTTGCAGGGTATTTCTTCCTGCAGGCTTTAAGGAAATCCGTATTGGCCAACACCGACTGCTATAATCCCAGATTGACATTTCTGAATGCATATCCCTGGATCTCGATTATTCTTGCGTTTGCTGTCGGGATGATCCTTGCTGCAGCTACTGGGTATTTCCTTGAAAAAATTGCTTATCGTCCTCTTCGCAATGCTCCGCGTCTTGTTCCCCTTGATCAGTGCGATCGGTGCATCCATTTTCCTCCAGAATGCTGTTCAGCTTCTTATTCAGTCCTCAACTTCGTGATTACACCAATCCGGATCTCCTTGCTCGGGGTACCGGGATTCGGATTGAAGATAAATGACAGCACAGTAATGCTGACCTACACCGGAATTCTTTCATTCATTCTTTCATTATCTCTGATGGGCTTGTTGTATTATGTCGTCCAACGGACGCGCCTGGGAAGATCAATGCGGGCTATTGCTCAGGACAAGAAAACAGCTGCATTGATGGGGGTGAACGTTGATAGTGTGATCAGTAGGACCTTCATCATCAGCGGTCTCTTGGCTGGTGCTGCAGGCGTTATGTGGGGATTACAAATGGGTCTGATTAACTACTTCATGGGTTTCCTTCCAGGAATCAAAGCCTTTACAGCCGCGGTCCTGGGTGGGATTGGAAATATCCCTGGAGCTATGGTAGGTGGCTTGCTTCTTGGAGTGATCGAATCTGTTGCGCCAGCCGCTTTTGGTGTCGATTTCCAACTGAAGGACGTGATCGCATTCATGATCTTGATTTTGATTTTCCTATTTAGACCTACCGGTCTTCTGGGTACGACGTGAAAGAGGAGAAGCTATGAAAACCCCGTCCTCTCCCAATAAAATTGTCAACCCAGCTGTAATAGTTTCCATCGTCACGATTTTCCTGATCTATGATCGGGTTCAATATTGTCTTTGCTGCCATCGTTTCCAAAGCTTTCGGGCAAAACGTCATCAGTGGCCAACTTTCCAACCCTACTTATCAGATCGTCTTCAATGGCATGATGGGCTTGTGGGTGGGTTGGCGGGTCAATCAAACTAGAAACTTGCGTGGAGTTTTAGCGAGCAGTCTTCGCCGGTGCCCTGACGGGTGCCATCGTTGGAGGCTTTAGTCTTCTTCTGGGGATTATTTACGTCAATGGTGCGTGACTTCCGTTCCTACTCTGACAGCACTTTCTCCCATCAATGTCAATTATGCTCTTTATGGTCTACCACCAATAATGGGTTTCCTTGTGACTCAGTCACATTCATAGTTTTCGCATTTTTCGGCGGTCTGCTGAAATTGATTCCGTTAGGGAGGATTTTTAGAAGGCCAACTGCCGCGGTGAAAGCGTTCTTTCAGAAACCTGCGATTCAAAAAACTGGCATAACCGGATGTTCCGGATTTTCCTTCTGATTCTGGGAATCGCCGCTACGGTCATCCTTCCCCGCGTGTGGGGGTCTTATTGGAACTACGTCATCGGAACCGTCGGTATTTACGTCCTGATGGGCTTGGGCTTGAATCTGATCGTCGGTCTTTCAGGCCAATTAGTGCTCGGATTTGCTGCCTTTATCGCGGTTGGCGCATATACTGCTGCTTTGCTCAACGCGCCTGAACCGCATAACCTGATGTGGGGATCCTGGATCGCGTTTATCGTGGGGATCATCATCGCCGCTTTCGCCGGTGCATTGATCGGTCTACCCATCATGAAACTGCGGGGAGATTACCTTGCGATCGTAACTCTCGGATTTGGGGAGATCATGCGTATTATGCTGAAAAGCGATCTTCTAACCAGTTTCACCGGTGGTCCGCGAGGAATCCAGGATATTAAAGGTCCGGTAATCTTTGGAGCCGCTTTCAACTCGGATATCGACTATATGTATTTGATTCTCATCGCGGTAGCCTTGGCGATATTCATAACCATCCGGCTGCAGGATTCCCGTGTTGGCCGGGCCTGGATTTCCATGCGCGAAGATGAGACCGTTGCATCCGCGAGCGGCGTCAATCCGATGAAATACAAGATCCTCGCCCTCATCCTGGGTGCTGCCTTTGCTGGTCTGGCGGGTACGATCTTTGCCACTCGAAACCAGTTCACCGGTCCGGAAGACCACACCCTGATGGTTTCCATTAATGCCCTCGCCATTGTCATCGTAGGTGGAATGGGCAGCATTCCTGGGATCATCCTTGGCGCATTCGCTCTCAAGGGTCTCCCCGAACTCCTGCGTGAATTCGAAAGTTACCGCATGCTCGCATTTGGCGCTCTGCTTGTCGCCATGATGATCTGGCGGCCACAGGGTTTCTGGCCTGCCAAGCGTCCTATGCTTTCAAAACGGATAAAACCCGAGGATGCACCGCCGCCTATATCACCGGATTCCGCCAAAGAGGCCCGCCATGACTGACACGTTACAGGTTCAGCACGTTACAAAACAATTTGGCGGCCTTACTGCCGTGGATAAGGTTGATATTGACGTCCGCAAGAATTCCATCTCCAGCATCATCGGTCCTAACGGTGCCGGGAAAACCACACTCTTCAACTGCATCTCCGGGTATTATTCGCCGGAGGAGGGAAAGATCTTGTACGACGGTCAGCCCATCCAGGGACTAGCCACATATGAGATCGCCGATCTTGGTATCGCTCGAACCTATCAAAATATCCGCCTTTTCAAGCAATTAACCGCCCTGGAAAATATTCTCGTGGGTGCCCAGCCTCACCTGACCACCAGTTGGTTCGATGCCATAATCCGAACCCGGAAATTCAAAAGGGAGGAATATGACGCGCTTAAAGAAGCCGTTCAGCTCCTGGAGCACGTCGGGTTGAAAGAATTCGGCGATACGCTGGCTGTCAACCTTCCCTATGGCGCTCAACGCCGCCTGGAGATTGCCCGCGCGTTGGCAAACCGCCCCACCCTGCTGCTCTTGGATGAACCAACCGCGGGGATGAACCCCCAAGAGACCGAATCGATGGCGAAATTTATCGCCACCCTGCGTGATGAATTCGATCTGACGATCGTTTTAATTGAGCATGATATGAGCGTTGTTATGGGGATATCGGAACAGATCAGCGTACTTGATCACGGGATCAAAATCGCGGAGGGTTTACCGGAGGAGATCCGTGCCAACCCGCGTGTTATTGAAGCTTACCTGGGGGCAGGTACCCAGCATCTTGTTGATAAATTCAAACGGAAGAAAAACAATGCTGCTTGAAATTGATAACCTTCATGTATCCTACGGCGCGATCAAAGCTCTGCAAGGGATCAGCCTGACCGTCAACGAGGGCGAGATAATCGCCCTGATTGGTGGAAATGGCGCGGGTAAATCCACCACATTGAACACGATCTCTGGGATATATCGGCCGTTCAAGGGCTCCATTAAGTTCCACGGGGAAGAACTTACCACAGCTCCTTCATTTAGAATAGTTTCCAAAGGTGTCGTCCAGGTTCCAGAGGGACGAAAGATTTTCCCCTCCATGACCGTTCTGGAGAACTTGGAAATGGGTGGATTCCTGGAAATGGATAAAGCCACCCGGCAGAAAGATATTGAATCCATCATGACCCGTTTTCCGCGCCTCGCCGAACGAAGAAACCAGGCCGGCGGAACTCTATCAGGCGGTGAACAGCAAATGCTCGCCATAGGTCGCGGGCTTATGGCGCATCCGCATCTCCTCCTGCTTGACGAGCCATCCATGGGTTTATCCCCGATCTTGGTTGAACAGATTTTTGAGATCATTCAGGAAATCAACCTTCAGGGAGTAAGCATTTTACTGGTGGAACAAAACGCTCACATGGCGTTGGCTATTGCCAACCGTGCCTACGTTCTGGAAACTGGCCGAATCGTCGTACAGGGAGAAGCGGATCAGCTGATGCATGATCCATTAGTACTAAAGGCGTATCTCGGAGGATAATCCGGGTTTAAAATGTAATAAAATAAAAACCGCTCTCGAGCGGTTTTTCATTGACAAGCATTTTATTGAACAAAAGTGAAGGTTCACCATGTCCACTCCAACTCATCCCACAGATCATAAGCAATTAGTGAAAACGATCCATCGTTTACTCATGCACAGTGTTCATGAGATCCTGGGCACATTGAAATCTTCCGGATTTGTTCAATCCATTTTTAACTTTATCTTTTATCTGCCGGTCCGATATTTCGCGAATTTCTTTGTTGCTTTTGATGAAAAGACGCAAACCGATGGATTTCCTGCTGCCGGGAAATGGCTCTGCACACGGTTCGTCTCTGATATCAAAGTCCATGGGAAGGAGAACATTCCAGGCGATGGACCGCTCATGATCGTCTCGAACCACCCAGGGGCATATGATAGTTTTTGTATCCTGGCAACCCTGGGCAGGGAAGATATGAATGCGATTATTTCAGACATTCCATTTTGCATGGCAATGCCGCATGTTGCACCGCATCTTATCTACACTAACTCAGATGTGGATGTCCGTATGCTTGCTATACGGGATGCGATCAAAAGACTGCAAAGTGGTGCGGCATTCCTGATCTTCCCCACGGGATTGATCGATCCAGATCCTTCTTTTATGGAGAATGCCATCGATGAGCTGCAGAACTGGTCGAACAGTGTTGAGCTCTTCCTGCGTCGGGCGCCGGATACCAAGCTCCTGATCACCACCGTCAGCCATATCCTTCAGCCAAAGTGGACGCAGCACTTGATGGTCAAAACGCAGCACACGCGTCATTCCAAACGGCGTATGGCGGAATTCGTCCAGGTGCTGAATCAGTTCTTTATCCCCTGGAGCATCAAATCGATTCCGTGCATCACCTATGGAATACCCATCAGCTATGCATCATTGCAGAAAATGGAGGGTACCATCCAGGAAAATATCATCCGCTTGGCTGGATTTCAAATGCAGGAACATATAAGCTTTTTCAATTGACCGTTATAGGTGATGTGATTTTATCTATTTCCAATCAGACCAAACGCAAAACATAAAGAACAAATCCCAATTATGATCGCGATTCCCGCGATGAAGTACCGGCTGATATTCCTTCCGGTTTGAATTACGGTGGAAACTACCTCCGGGGAAACATCCACTGGATTTCCGTTGATAATAATCTTTTCTACAGGTTTTTTAACTTCAACAATTTCCGGTTCTACATGCTCCGAATAAGCTGGGGGTGGATCAGGGATATATCCCAACTTTTCTGCATTCTCTCCCTGAGGTTCGTCTGAAGGATTGTCTGTAAGCGCGGTCCCACAATATGGGCAAATCTCCAGAGATCCCCTGCGAGTTGGAGGAACCTGTGCGCCGCAATTTGGACATTTCGTTGGCTTTGTCATGAACTCTACCCTCCTGATGAATTATATATATATTTCCGATTTTCTCCACAACAAGACCCTTCCAGTTTCGTTCATGCAATGATAAAATCAGCACCTATTTGATACGTTGGCAAATTTTTGCCATCTTTCCGCTCTCAGCCCACCCACGGTGAGGTCTGGGGGCAAACCCGAGGAAAGGAGGATTCCAACATGCGTGATTACGAGGTCGTAGCAATTTTCCAGCCTGATCTGGACGAGGCATCTTTAAATGCCAATATCGAAAAGATCAAGACGTGGATAACCGACGCGGGTGGCAGCATTGAAAAAGTGGATTTGTGGGGTAAGCGCCGCCTGGCGTATCCCATTCGCAAGCAACTCGATGGTGTTTATGTGCTGGTCAAAGCCCAAATGGCGCCTGCGTTTGCCAATGAACTGGATCGAAATTTGCGGTTCCTGGAACCTGTGATGCGGTTCATGATCGCCGTTATCGAGAAATAAAGTCAATTCATTTCAGGAAGGTAGTTTCTCTTTCTGAAGAAGTATTAAGAGATTGGAGTAAGTATGTCTGAAGAGAATATCAACGAACAGGAACAACCGATGCGCGAGCGGCGCTACATGGCCCGCCCGAAGATCTGTCAGTTCTGTGCCGATAAGAATATCGAAATGGATTATAAAAATGTCGATCTTCTTCGCCGGTTTGTGACTGAGGAAGGCAAGATCCGTCCTCGCCGTCAAACGGGGACTTGTGCCCGTCACCAACGCGCCCTGGCACGTGAAATAAAACGTGCCCGCCAAATCGCTCTCCTTCCTTTCACTGGCGAACGCTGGGGGGATTACCGCTAAAAACACTGGGAGGTTCGCCTCCCAAGTGATTCTTAATAACAGGCAGCAAAATGGCAAAACAAAATAGCCAAAACGAGCTTTCTAAAAAACATATTGCCCATTCAGAACGAACGCGGAGACAGCAACGTTGGGTCATTATTGGTATCAGCGCTGTCCTAGCCCTCATCGTCCTCGTTCTCGGTTTTGGTGTCATCGATCAAACTTACCTGCAAAGCCAACGGGCCGTTGCCAAAGTCGGATCTGAGAAAATCACCGTTACGGATTTCAAGAATCAAACCCAGCTTGCGCGTTTGGAAAACGTTCAGCAATTCAATTACAACCAGGCGATTATGAATTACGCCCTGCAATTGAGTGATTTCCAAACCTATTTGCAGGCGATGTACAACATGCAGAATATTCAAACCCAGATGACGGATGCCAACACATTTGCCTCCAATTACCTGGATTCCATGGTGGCTGATGTTATCCTTCGTAAGGAAGCATCGAATCTTTCACCTGCAGTTATGGTCTCTGATTCCGATGTGGAAGAATCATTGCACAAATTGTTCAGTTACTATCCAAATGGAACACCTACCGCTGAACCCACCGCAACAATCTGGGCGACACCGACGTATTCCAAAACTCTCGTTGCGGTTCTGGGTCCAACCGCTACTGAGATAGCCGCTCCCACCCAGGACCTAACATCTGTTCCGACCGCCACTGTTACCGATGTTCCAACAACCAATGCACAGGTAACTGCAACACCTGCAGTGACACTGGGACCAGCTGGTACCCCAACTGCTTATACGATGGAAGGGTATAAAGCTAATCTCCAGGAATACCTGTCAGCATTGAAAAAATATGACCTGACCGAGGCAGACCTCCGAGAATACTGGAAAACCCAGCTTTTACGTCAACGTGTATTTGCTGCCGTGACCTCGGATGTACCTCCAGTCGCCGACCAAGTTTGGGCAAGGCATATCCTGGTGTCGACGGAAGATGAAGCCAACAAGGTTATCAACCGATTAATATCCGGCGAAGATTGGACAGCCCTGGCTTCAGAAGTATCCATTGACACTGGGACGAAATCCATCGGCGGAGACCTCGGATGGTTTCCGAAAGGTGCGATGATCGCGGAGTTTGAGGATGCGGCATTCGCGATTGAATATTGGAGAGATTAGCCCAGCAGTGAAAACCACCATGGGATACCATATTATCCAGGTTCTCGGGCACGAGGAAAGACCGCTTTCCACAAAATACCTGAACATCGCCAAGCAAAAGGTTTATTCTGATTGGATGAGCAACCTGCGTTCGCAAACCACGATAACGATCAACGATCTCTGGAAAGACTACATACCCACTGAACCGACCGTTCAAATGCCCAATCAGTGATATATATAAATTTATCAAAAAAGAGTTGTGGAATTCCACAACTCTTTTTTGTTTTAAATCAGCCTATCGCACCATCTCATCCGTAATCTCATCCATTCTCAAACTGATCACCTGAGATGTGGAATCTTTTGCCTTGGTGACACCATAGATCACATCCGCTACCTGGACTGTGTTTCGATTATGGGTAATGATAATGAATTGAGTATTTTCGCTCAATTCTTTCAATAAATCGCAGAACCTTCCCACATTGGCCTCATCGAGCATGGCATCCACTTCATCCAAAATGCAAAATGGCGTCGGAGAGATTTTCAACAGGGCAAAGATCAATGCAACCGCGGTTAAACTGCGCTCCCCTCCTGAGAGCAGGTTAAGCCCTTGCTCTCGCGTCCCAGGTAATTTAGCTTCGATATCCACCCCCGAGGCCTTCGGGTCATCTTCATCGATCAATTCCAGCCGTGCGGAACCTCCATTGAAAAGGCGTGTGAAAATTTGCCTGAATTCAAACGCAACGGCATCGAAAGTTTTCCGAAACTCGCGTTTCATCAATTCGTCTAGCTCAGCGATCACCTGGCGCAGGTCGTCGTCAGCTTTGTTCAAGTCCTCCACCTGCCCGGTGAGGAAAGTGTGCCGCTCGGATACCTCCAGGTATTCCTTTTGCGCTTCCAGGTTAACAGGTCCCATACGACGAAGCTGTGTTTTTTGGCGGATGATGTTTTCCTCATACGCTGCGGGAAGTTCTTTTACTGATGGCAAATGCTCCACCATACCCTCCAGCGGTAGCGGGTTGGGGCCGTGGATTTCCGGGACGTAATCAAAGGAAACCAATCCAAAATCTTCCTCGATCTTATTCCTGAGGGATTCGAGGGCATCCTTTTGCCGGCTTAGATCGAGTTGAGCCTGGGCAGTGTGACGATCCGCGATCTGGACCGCAGTCCTGGCAGCATTCTGGGTTTCCTGCAATGCGTTGAATTCTATTTCCTTTTCCGCATTCTCCTTTCTCGAGCGGTTCGATGATTCGACTCAGTTCAGAAATACGTTTTGATAATTCCCGTCCGCGGATATGCAGATCCTCCATATCCTTTTGGGTGGAATGGAGGTTGCTGTTCAATTCCTGCAATTCGTTCTGTTTGTTCCGCAATTCGCTGTTGAAGCGATCTGATCGTTTCGTCTTTTTCCGTAATTCTTTTTTGGGTTTGCAGGTAATTCTGTTCAACTACAGCCACCTGTGTGGTCCAATGAGTCAATTGAAGCTGCAGCTCATCCAAAGTGATTGTTTTTACCAACTCCTGTGTCGCTTCAGTTTCATCCCGGAATTGTTTTAATTCCAGGTCTTTTTTAGTTGATTCTTCTTTTTGAAGATCAATTTCAGAATTGATTCTCTGCAGATCTGCCTGGTAATTGCGAAATTGATCCTGGACCAGGATTAGTTTCTGAGATGCTTGTTCTTTGCGCATAGAAGCCTGCTGCCAACTTGTTTTTTGATTTTGGATGAACTTTTCACCACCCATAATCTCATTTTCAATAGCTTTGATACGCTGCTGAACTATCTCCAAGTTTTCTTCAAAGGCTCTCAATTCGTCTGTGATTTTCTGATGGGTCAGATCAGTTTGTTCAAGTTCTTTTTCCAAAGTTTGTTTTTCCCGCGGTCTGCTTAACAGGTTGACGCGGCTTTCTCGTCCAGCGGTTACAACTCCGTTTCCATAGAACACTTCTCCAAGCAAGGTTACAACCTTCCCCCAGGTCGGTAACTTTCGAGAGATCTCGCGGGCATCCTTCCGTGAACGGGTGATGTACACCTGGTCCAGAAGAATTTTTAGAATCTCTTGAATTTCCCGATCAGCCACCAGAGCATCCAAACCCGTGCTAAGGATGCCCGGGTGATCAAGAAAGTCATGACCGTTGAATACCCGATCGGTGTACATTGAGATCAGAACCGCTTTTCCTTTTTCTCCTCCTTCTAGCACGGAAAGGATTTCCTCCAGGCTCGTCGAATCCTCCAGCAGAATACCTTCCAGCATCTCTCCCAGCACAGCCGCCATAGCGATTTCGAATTCCTGCTTTACCCGAATCCTCGAGGTAAGCGGACCAATTTTTCCCGGAATGGCACCTTTAGCGGAAGCTTCGAGCAAGATTTTCGAACCTTCTGTAAAACCTGCAAGGTTTCGCTCGGATTGCACGATAACATCGACTTGAGCTTTCAATTTCGCCTGGTTTGTTTGCAGGCTTATTTCCCGATCGCGTAAAGTTTTTATCTCATTTTCAATTTTCGTTTTTTCTTGCAGCAAGTTATCTTTTTCTTCCAGCTTGGCATGCTGTTTTTCTTGTTCCAGGTTGAGGATCTCAGACAAGCTCTGGTATTCGACCTCGGCATTTTCAAGCTCCTGTAGAATTCCTTCCCGAATCCCTGTACTGGATTCAAGGCTTTTATTGTAAAGATTCCAGACGGTGGATTAGTTCCTCCGTCCTTGAACGAATCTGAATTTGGCGAGTCTCAGCCTCCAGCATGAACTTTCGGGATTTTTCAAGGTCTCTTTCTTTTTCATCCCGGTTTTTCCTGGTCATTTCAAACGCCGAGCGGGCTAAAGCTTCCTGGTCCTTGCCTCTTTCAGGTTGGTTTGGATTTCATTTAGTTCGTTTTTCAATGAAGTAACTTGAATGGATAGTGAATTCTCCTCCGCCTCCAGATGAGACTTGCCAACCTGTGACGACTTCGACTTGCTGTATGATTGCTTTTTCACGTTCTTCAAGCACGGCGAGGTTTTTGTTCTGTTCCTCCCATTGTTTGTGCAAACCAGAAGATTCCTCATGCCAGTTATTCAATTCCCCCCGAATTTCCTGAATCCTGGAGCGGATTTCGTTGATCTGCCGGTCAATTTCAACTTGATGTTCGCGGGCCGAATTTAACTGCACCTCTTGGATGCGCACCACTTCTATTGTATGTGCCAATTCATTCTGGCTCTTATGCCAATGAAATCCATACCAATCCCGCAGAAGCAATCGAAGGTCAGCCTTGATCCGTTCGTACTCCTGGGCTTTTCTGGCTTGTTTTTCCAACCCTGCAAGACGCGGTTCCAACTCACCTAGAATATCCCGCACTCTTTCCAGGTTCCTTCGTGTGGTTTCCAACCGGTTGAGAGCTTCTTCGCGGCGGGAACGATATAAACCGATCCCGGCTGCCTCCTCGAAGAATCGACGTCTTTCCTCTGGTTTTAATGAAAGCGCAGCATCCACAGAACCCTGGCCGATGATCGTATATGTGCGTTCCGCAAGACCGGATTGAGAAAGCAGTTCATTAATCTCTTTCAGGCGGATACGTTGACCATTGAGCAAGATATTCATTATCTCCATCGCGGTACGCCCGGCGTGAAAGAGCGACCTCTGAAAAGTCGATGGGTAACCAAGAATCGTCATTATCGAATACAACACTTGCAAGCGCCATGCTCGACCTCGGGCGGAATTCGGAGCCCAGATAGATCATGTCGTCGGTCTTTTTCGCCCGCAATAAACTATAGGCTTGTTCGCCTAAAACCCAGCGAATGGCATCTGCGATGTTCGATTTTCCGGATCCGTTCGGACCAACAATCGCTGTGATGGCACCGGGAAATTCAAAAATTGTCCGGCTGGCAAAAGTCTTATAACCGTGAAGCTCCAGGGATCGTAATTTCGGTCGCATTAAGGTTCCTTAATTTCTTTAATCAAGAATATTGATCATATTCAATAATTCCCGCGCAGCGTTTTTCTCGGCTGCTTGCTTGCTTCTTCCCCGCCCAGTAGCGGTGATATTTTCGTTCACGATCACTTTTACTTCGAATTCCCGAGAGTGATCAGGTCCTTCCACGTTACAAGTAATATAGTCGGGGGTATCAAAACCCTGGGCTTGAGCCCATTCCTGGAGCATGCTCTTGGGGTCTTCAGTCTTATGATTCCGGATGATATCCTCGGAGGAATTTTCAAGCAAAGGGTAAACGAAGGATTTCACGGAATTCAAGCCTGCGTCCAAGTACAAGGCACCGATCAATGCCTCAAATTCGTCACAGAGAAGAGCATCGCGTGTTCGTCCTCCGCTCAGGACCTCACCACGACCAAGCCTCAATCCTCTGCCCAGTTCCAGCTGACGGGCGAAGGCCGCGAGTTGTTCTGTGTGAACCAGTGCGGATCGCATCCGTGTTAGATCACCCTCAGGCATCTCCGGGAAGCGGTGATACAACCACTCCCCCACCATGAAATCCAGGATCGCGTCTCCGAGGAACTCAAGCCTTTCGTTATCCTCAATGGATTCCGGGTGCTCATTGATATAGGACCGGTGGGTCAGCGACCGGCGCAGGAGCATCATGTTCTTAAATGGCAAATTCAACCGTTGGGCAAGCTGCTCCGGAGTCTCCTCCTCTATTTGACTTTTTTCTTTGCTTTCCAAGGATCCCTCCCTGGAACATGGGGGTCGCCAATCACTTCACAAATTATGTCAAGTGGTTTGCGGTCCACGTGTTCCACAATAGATTATTGATACAAAGAAAACTTCACCCTCCGGTAAATTCCATCGGGAAATAATTACCTTCGATCCACTCCTCGCCATTCGGACCAATCTCCTTTTTCCAGACTGGTACCACTTCCTTCAATCGGTCGATCCCATAGCGAGCGGCTTCGAAAATCCCTTCATCCCTATGCCCCCCGGAACAGGAAACGATCACTACTGTGGTTCCCGGACTCACCACCCCAATTCTTTGTACGATCGCGATGCCTTCTACTTTTGTCCAACGGGAACGAATTTCCTCTGCAATCTCTTCCATTTTCTTCTCAGCCATGGATTTGTAGGCTTCGTATTCCAGCTGCACGGTCTTGGTGAATTTCGAATCAGGGCTGAACCCGCGTACAATCCCCGTGAAGGTACAGATTCCACCGGTGGTTTCCGAGGTGATTTGGCGCTGGATTTTCTCCAACTCAATTTCCATATCAGTGATCTGGATGATGGTCTCGCTTTCTGTTCCTCCACTCACCGGTGGGAAGAAAGCCACCTCAGCATTTTCAAATATTACTGTTTCATCCGGAGCGAAATTCTGGTTGACCGCAGCAATCAGGTGGTCCATCGCCTTTTCCAATTGCGGAAATCTTTTTACCATCTCAATCTTCAAATCAGCAACCGTCCATCCCGAAACGATTTCCATTTCCAGCTGGCGCGTTCCGGTTAATTCCCGTAAATGTGCAAAAAAAAGAACCCGGATTTTCAGGAGCCCTTCACTCATTGATGATATCTCCGCTTTTTCCCCCGTGTTTCTCCACCAGGCGGATATTCTGAATCCTGGCTGTCTTTTCCACGGCTTTGATCATATCGTAGACGGTGAGCGCTGCTGTTGAAACAGCCACAAGCGATTCCATCTCCGCCCCTGTCTTTCCATTGGTTTTCACCCTGGCTTCGATCTCAATCCCCGTGAATGATTCCGCCACCCGCAAGTCGACCTCGATTTGATCCACCGCGATCGGGTGACAGAGCGGGATCAGCTCGCTGGTTCTCTTTGCAGCTTGGATTCCAGCGATCTGCGCGACGGTAAGTACATCGCCTTTTTTCACCAATTGTTTTTGGATAAGGTCAATTGTCTCTTCTTGAAGGTGAATTTCTCCCCTGCTGATAGCGATCCGCTGGGTTTCCGCCTTGCCCCCAATATCGACCATCTTCACCCGGCCTTGCGGGTCAAGGTGACTAAATTCCGATTCTCGCATGCGTCCATTATAACCGGATTGAAATGGAGCTGGTCCATATCTCGGGATGCTATAATTGCCACCATGGGTTTATTCACTGCTGGCTACCAGACTGAAGGATATCAAATCTTCACCGAAGTCTATGAGGGTCCGCTGGATCTGCTTCTCGATCTTATAGAGCGCGCTGAATTAGATATTACCCAGCTCGCCCTGGCACAGGTTACCGATCAGTACCTGGCTTACCTCCAGCAGTTGACCGAACGGCACGCTTCAGAGGTCTCTGCGTTCCTGGTGATAGCCGCAAAACTTCTGCAGATAAAATCGGCGGCACTTCTCCCCCGCCCATCGATCGACCTGGTTACCGGCGAAGAGGTGGATAGCGGTGAGATGCTCGCCCAGCAGTTGAAGCTTTACAAGCGATTCAAGGAAATAGCTGCCTGGTTGAACTCCCTGGATGAAGCTGGTATGCATACATATTTACGTATCGCTGCCACGCCCAAGGTTCAAGGGAAATTGGACTTGACCGGGATCGACCTCACTGACATCACCCTTGCTGCCCGTGAGATCTTCTATCTCCGGCATGATACACGACCTCTAGGTGAACTGGTTTCCAGACCTCGAATTACCATTCGCGAGAGAATTTACGCCATAATGGATGCGTTACGACGTGAAGGTATCACCACCTTTCGGTCCGTGCTTTCTCCCGAACGCGCCCGTATCGAGATCGTGGTCACATTTCTTGCGCTGCTGGAATTGATCAAAACCCATGTTGTGGAAGCGCGTCAGGAAATCCGTTTCGGGGATATCGAACTAAAGCCGCTGGCGGAATGGTCCGAGAAGGATGCTGTTCAACTCGAATTTGATGAATAGCACCGTCAATCATCCATGCACACCGAAGATGTAACCCCAATCCGCAAGCAATACCTGGATATTAAAACGAAATATCCGGATTCGCTGCTCTTTTTTCGACTCGGCGATTTTTACGAAACATTCGACGAGGATGCCCGAATTACCTCTCGCGAATTGGAGATCGTGCTTACATCTCGAAATGTTGCCAAAGGGAACCGGGTTCCCATGGCAGGTATTCCCTACCACGCGGTGGAGGGGTACCTTTCCCGGTTGATAAAGAAGGGATATCATGTCGCGATTTGTGAGCAGGTGGGCGATCAACCTAACCGGGGGCTATTCCCCAGGGAGGTGATCCGGGTGGTGACCCCTGGTACAGTTGTTGAGCCAGGTATGCTCAGCGCGGGAAAAAACAACTACCTTTGTTGCCTATTCACCACCAAACAAAAAGCTGCTTTGGCCTACACAGATATCACCACAGGGGAATTCCAGACCACGGAAATTACAGTAGGTGATATTTCAGGATCATTCCGGGGTGAAATTTCCCGCCTTTCCCCTGCAGAAATAATCGTACCGGAATCTTTCCAGGAAAATGAGGTTCTCCAGGGCAGGTCTGTCACCCGCCTGGAGGACTGGCATTTTGAATCCGCTCGGACGGAACAAACCCTCCTGCGACACTTCAAGGTTGGCTCACTTGATGGTTTCGGTTTGCGGGATCACCCTCTAGCCATCGCAGCCAGCGGCGCAATTCTGCAATACCTTCAAGCCACACAACCATCCTCGCTTGGACAGCTTACTTCATTAAAAACATATCAACTGCATCATTTTATGGCCTTGGATTCAGTTACCCGGCGAAACCTGGAGATCACCGAAACGATCCGCTCTGGAGATGAAAACGGCTCCTTATTAAGTATCCTGGACCACACCGTTTCCCAAATGGGCAAGCGACTGCTCCATCAATGGGTGGGGAGTCCCCTGCTTGATATCGACTCCATCCGGAAAAGGCAGACATCCGTCGCATCCTTTCTGGAGAATGGTACACTCCGGGCTGAGTTCAGAGCAGCGATTAAGCCAATCATCGATTTGGAAAGGATCTCAAATCGTATCGCTGCAGGCATCGCCCTGCCCCGTGAACTGGTCGCTTTACGGGATTCGTTGACTTCCCTGCCCCATCTCAGTCAGTTATTTACAGAGTATCCCTCGCAGCTGGAAAAGCTCGCACAGAGAATTGGTACTCATCAAGAGATCCTTGACCTTCTGAAGGAATCCATCAATGATGATCCCCCTTCCACGCTGCAGAATACCGGTGTGATCCGTCCAGGTTTTTCAGCAGAACTGGATGGGATTGTCGATGCATCCCGGCACGCTCGGGAATGGATCGCGAACCTTGAGAATATCGAACGCGAACGCACCGGGATAAAAACCCTCAAGGTGGGATACAACAAAGTATTTGGTTATTACATCGAAGTAACCCACTCCAATAGCACCACCGTACCTGCAGAATATATCCGCAAACAAACCCTCGTCAACGCGGAGCGATATATCACCCCGGAAATGAAGGAGTACGAGACGTTGGTATTGAATGCGGAATCCCGCATTCATGAAGTGGAAAACCGTTTATATAAGGATGTATGTTCCCGCATTTCCTCGCAGAGAGAACAGCTACTCCGAACCGCCCAGATCCTTGCTGAGCTGGATACTTACGCCGCCCTGGCCGAAGCCGCATCCATCGGGAAATACATCCGTCCGGAGATTCTTACTGAACCTGTACTCGAGATTCAGGATGGCCGGCATCCCGTGGTTGAATGGGCACTCACTTCGGGGAAATTTGTTCCAAATGACGCGATATTCGAAACCGGAGAGATTGTCAGGATCATCACTGGCCCCAACATGAGCGGCAAGAGCACTTTCCTGCGCCAGGTTGCACTGATCGTTCTGATGGCACAGATCGGCAGCTTTGTTCCTGCCTCGGCCGCCAGGATCGGCCTGGTGGATCGGATCTTCACCCGCATTGGCGCTCAGGATGAGATCTTCGCTGGTCAATCCACTTTCATGGTGGAAATGACGGAGACGGCTAATATTCTCAACCATGCCACGCCGCGCAGTCTGTTAATTCTTGATGAAATCGGCCGGGGGACAAGCACTTATGACGGGTTATCCATCGCCTGGGCTGTTGTGGAATATATCCACAACCATCCCGGCGTACGCTCCCGAACTCTTTTTGCCACCCACTTTCACGAATTGATCCAATTGGCTGATTTGCTTCCGGGTGTCCACAATTACAACGTGGCAGTCACCGAATCGACCGGGACGGTGGTTTTCTTACATAAGATCGTACCGGGTGGTAGCGACCGGTCCTATGGTATCCATGTAGCCCAACTGGCCGGGCTTCCTGCCCCTGTGATTCAGCGGGCTGCAGAAATACTAAAGGAATTGGAAACAACTTCAGGGACAGCCTTCGAAAGCGAGGGGAATCCCTCCCAGCAGCTAGCGCTCTTCCCTGAATCAAATCCGCTTTTGGAAGAACTCCGAAAACTGGATTTAAATGTCCTCTCTCCCATCGAAGCTCTAAACCATCTCTATGAGTGGCAGCGGCGTTTTAAGTCCTTCGATGATCAACCAGATGCTTGATCTTTGAACATCGTGCGGGAGATCACGAATAGAATCACACCACAGGTCAGTACCACGAACCCCGTCAGGGCAGCAACCATTACAAAATTGTTCGCGATCTGTAAATAGATCCCTGTGATCACTTCACCAATTTCACCCGGGAGCGCGGAAGTAGCCGAGTGGATCAGATTGGCTGCTCCAGAATTCGAGCCCAGCCAGAGGAGAAAGTCCATCACCAATCCTGCCGAACCGGCTGCCAGTAAAACGATTCCACAATTGCGTATTTTTATCCTCCATCCCGGTGAAGATACCCAAATCAGCGCCGTGAGGAGCAGAACACTAAGCAAGATGAGAATCGTGGAGGTGACGGTGGAATTCCGCACGAGATTTACGAAAGTCACTACCGTGGAGGGGATGCCCGAAGAATGAAGTGAAAACGAGATGAGGGGGATTTGATCCGGGATCTGGTTCACCATATTCAACACAAACGGTTGGACGATCGGATTTACTATTCCCATCACTTCGTCAGGAAACCGGCAGAAGGGGATATCTTTATCTCCTCCGAAAAGTGAAAGCAGCTTAGTCAGGTCGGTAGCTGTGCAGGCAGGCAGCATTTGGATCAAACCCTGGATACTCTCTGCCTGTCCCAGGCTGGTTTTGATCCCGCTGAGATCCACCCCCAAGGAGATGGAATCGCCCGATCCATGCAAAAAAGCAAATACTTTATCCAAGTTCGAATTCACCTGCTGCTGGATCCAATCCGGCGGGATAATGCTTAAGACTAGCTGATTCAGATGTAATTGATCCAATTGGGAAGTCAATTGACTCAGGCTGTTTCCAAGAAGATTGCTGGATTCATCTCCAGTCATAAAGCTGGTGACAAGAAGTGGGGTTAATCGGTAAAATCCCTGGTCTTGAAATGCCTGTTTATAGACATCTGGCTGAAGCAGAACCTTTTGAACAGGTACCCAGAATATCTCGATTAATAGAATCAGTCCCAATAAAACACCGGTGAGAATAGATAGTGTCCCGCGGACAGATGATTTTCTATCCATGGTCGCCTCCCATTTCTATGCGTTTCAACAAGAATCCTTCATGCGCAGGGATCTGCAATTGGAGGTGATCCCCCTCCAGACAGATTCTTTTTCCCCCGAGTAAATCCTCAAGAAGATCCCCGCTTCTCCAACCGGCTTCACCCACAGGAAGAATCCCATCCCATGGTTTGGAATTTGCGTTGATCACAGTAATTAGCGCCTCATTATTAAGGATCCTTACGGTCGAAAAAACCGTATCAGGGTGAGTACCGTGTAATACCCTGCAAATTCCCGTGCGGAGAGCAATTTCCTGCTTGCGAATCCGAATCAATTTTTGAACCCAGTTGCGCAATTCTCCATTCCATCGCGATTCATCCCAGGGGAAAGCCCTTCGGCAATCCGGATCCTTTCCGCCTTCCAAACCAATTTCATCACCATAATAAATCGATGGAACACCTGGGTAGGTGAAAAGTAGTAGAAATGCCAGCTTGATTTTGTTGGAATTTCCACCCAGCAAAGTCATGATCCTTTCAGTATCATGGCTGCCAAGAAGAAGATAAAGCGCATTCAGGTTCTCGTTTGGATACGCCTGAAGAAAATGACTAACCTTCGAGCTAAATTCTATGGAAGTGCTTTTTTGATTCAAGAATTCTATCAATGCGGCACGTAGCGGGTAATTCATAACCCCGTTAAAATGATGATCGCCCACCCAGCGGGCTTGGAGATCCCATATCTCTCCCACGGTATATGCCTGCGGGTTGATACCCGAAACCAGGTCGGAAAATTCCTCCCAAAAGGAATCATCATCAATTTCATTGGGAACATCCAAGCGCCAACCGTCTATCCCTCGCTCTGTCCAATAACGGACGACCCGCATGAGGTATTCTCGGGTTTCCTTGTTGGAGGTGTTGAACTTGGGAAGGCTCTTAAAGTTCCACCAACCCAGGTAATCGACTGCATCGCCGTGGCCATACGCGTTGACCGGGAATTTCTTGATGTGGAACCAATGCCGATAAGGCGATAGATCTCCATTTTCCAGGATGTCGGAAAAAGCAAAAAATCCCCTCCCGCAATGATTAAAAACTCCATCCATAATAATGCGGACATTCCTTCCATGCGCAAAATTCAGCAGCTCGAGAAATTCTCGCTCATTCCCCAACCGCGGATCGATCTTAAAATAATCCACCGTATCGTAACGGTGGGTTGAGGGAGATAGAAAAATCGGGTTTAGATATATGGCATTGATGCCCAGATCGGTCAGGTAATCAAAATGCTCCCTTATCCCGCGCAAATCCCCACCCTGGAAACCATGCAGGGTTGGGGGCGATCCCCAGGGTTTCACATTTTCGGGATCGTTCGCAGGATCGCCATTAGCGAACCTGTCGGGGAAAATCTGGTAGAAAACGGCATTCCTGAACCCAATCCGGCACGCTCATTTCACCCACCGTTCCTGCTCAACAAGCTCGATCAATGCGTCCGGAGTATGGTCGAAACAATTTCCACTCACGCTTTCCTTCAATGATTTCGGTCAGAACCCTGGCATAAGTGGTATTCACAGGTGTTGGGATACCCGTTTCCTTCCCTTTCCTTGCAACCACTCCATTAAGGAATTCCACTTCGGATTTCCGGGAACCGGTTTGCATCTCGATCAGGAAGGAAGGTTTCTTATTCCCTCGTCCCCTGGCCAAAATCCCTCCGAATAATGCCTTTCCCATTTGGCCTGAAAACCCGCTTCCCAGGGCGAGAAGTTTGACCGGAGTACCTGGAAGATCCTCCACAGAGTACCCGAGAGCTTTCATCACTTTAATCGTCTCCCGGAGTTGCTCCATTTCCAGCTTAAAAAGGTTCGCGTCTCCAAATATCTCCGTTGGCATCATGTTCAGGATCGCTGCGGAAGCATTCGCCGGGAGATTCGTAAGCAGCTTGGACCATTTCATATTCGGGATGGATTTATATCGCCTGGCTCTTAAACCTGCATGGTTAAAGCTTTCCACGATCCGGGGAACGAGCGGGGAAGACCCCGCGATCCCCACGCCTCGGAGCTTCTCTACAATGATCACACCCGGACCTTCCCTGCCGATAGCGGTAGTCACAGATCCGGCGATCACTTGCCCCGCTCCGATCATATCCGCGATCAATGCTTCGTTTTCGACTCCATTTTGCAGGCATAAGATGGGTGGGATCGAGGCGGATTCACTCCGGATGGAATCAAGAAAATTCCTGGTATCGTACGATTTCACGGCCAGGATTCCAAAATCGAATTGTCCAGCTTCCTTTACACTTGAAAAGGATGTGTGGACATTCAAACCGCTAACTTTTTGAACCATCCCTTTTCGATAAAGGGATATTCCCGATTTAACCAAGGATTCTGCTGCTTGAGGCCGCTCTAGAAAATGGATTTCGTTTCCAGCAAGGATCAAACTGGCGCCAAAATAGGAACCGACCGCACCTGCACCAAAGACCACAATTTTCATCGTCATTTCACCTCTACCATTAATGGAAAATTATTGTATATATCAATTGCTTTCCCACTCTCGGAATCCGTTAAGGAAAACATTCCCCGGCATTGCTTTTTTTCCGGCGGGTTGAATTTCATCCAGCAGGAGGTCTCCTTTGCCTGTTCCGACCACGGGAAACCCCTGAAAAATTCCCCGTTCCCCAGGGAGGTGACTTCCAGGGATCACCGAATGTGCTTTCCGGACCTTGATCAACTGTCCTTTGAGCAAGAATTGGCATCCAGGCCATGGGAATAACGCTTTTACCTTTCTCACCAGTTGTTCGGCTGGAAGCGAAAAATCCAGGGAACTCATCTGCTTTTCGATTTTTGGCGCATAATTTGCCAAGGATTCATCCTGCGGGTAAGCGGTGAGTTTCCCAGAGAAGATCAACGGGAGGCATTCTCCTAATAACGCTGCCCCCTCCGTTGCTAGACGGTTTCCCAGGGATTGGGCAGTATCCTCTTCATCAATCCTCACTTCCTTTTGTTTGAAAACTCCCCCGGTATCGATCCCGGCATCCATCTGCATTATCGTGACTCCGGTAACTTCATCGCCAGCAAGAATTGCTGCCTGGATGGGAGCCGCACCCCTCCAGCGGGGAAGAAGGGAGGCATGAACATTGATGCAGCCAATTTTTGGCAGCTCCAGTATATTCTGACGTAGGATCTGTCCAAACGCAGCTACCACGATGGCATCCGGGTTCCATTCCTGAAGGTGGTTAATAGACTCCTTCATCCCTCAGACGGGTTGGCTGCAGTACCTCCAAACCGTACTCCAAGGAAACCATCTTCACCGCTGGAGGCGTCAATGAATTTCCCCTGCCCGCCGGTCGATCCGGCTGAGTGACCACACCCCGGACATCGTAATTATTAATCAGGAACTTTAAAGAGGGTACCGCGAAATCAGGAGAACCCATAAAAACGATTCGTTCTTGCATGGGTGCGATTTTAACACATCGATTGAACAACAAAGCGGAACTCATTTCTGTATGGATGCATCACTACCAAATTCCCAATTTCTTCAAAACAGCTCATTAATCCAATATCGCGATAGAATTCATTGAGATATCCAAACAAGGAGCTGGAATGCCATCCACGATTATCATCTACGGAACCTCATGGTGCTGGGCTTCAAAACGAGCAAAAGGAATTTTCGATAAAAATAACATTCCTTATGAATGGATCGATATCGACGAAAATGAAGAGGCGGCAAGAAAAGTAATGGAGGTCAATCACGGCAACCGAAGTGTTCCGACGATCGCCTTCCCGGATGGTTCTTTTCTTGTTGAACCATCAGATTCTGAGTTGAAATCCTACTTAAAAGTTCAATGAATATTTTTAGAATTTTAAGTGCTATTTTCGTCGGGATTTTAACAAGATAAACAGAACCAAACCGATTCCTAGTATTAACCCGGCGATTAATAAAGCTGGTGTTAGGGAATCTCTGGATTGCTCCAATATCACCTTTTTCTGTTCACGCAGGCGCAGGTTCAAATTCTCAACAAAGTTTGGGTCAGGCGCTACCGGCGTGATTTTTTTTCGCAAGTTCTGTTCGATTTCTGAATAATCCATCTAATCACCCCCTCCTATTGACTTGCCGGGTAAACCGGTACGGCTACGATCCCGATGGTTTGCGGTCCCAAATTGGCTGCAACAGGGATACTGAGATCGGTGATGATGATATCTCGGATGTTGAAAATGCCTTTTGCCTTTTGCATCAGCGATTTAGCAGTCGGGAGATCGTCTGCATGAACAATCGCCAGGTCTACTTCTCCCCCCCAACCCGCTCCTTGACGCACTCCAGGATCCGGTCAAGAGATTTTTGCCGGGTCCGGACTTTATCGTTGATCTGCAATAAGCCATCCTTGAGGATGATAATGGGTTTGATCTTTAATCAACGCGGACATCATGCTTGTCATGGCATTAACCCGACCGTTCATGCGGGCGAATTCAAGGTTATCGAGGGTAAAGATTACCGTTAGGGTTTTACGGATCTCCTCCAGTCTCCCAATGATCTCATTAATCGATTTTCCGGCTTGTTCCAGCTTGCGCGCTTCCCGGCACATGAAGCCCATTGCTGCCGAACCAGCCTCGGAATCGAATGGATAGATATCCAGCTCTCCCAATAATTCTTTTGCTGCAATTTGAATTACGTTAAAAGTCCCCGACATTTTGCTGGCAACGTGAATGGATAATATCGTGTCCTGTTTGGAAGCGATATTCCGGTAGAATTCCACGACCTGGGCTGGGGAAGGCAGCGAGGACTTGGGGATTATGTTCTTCTGGCGCACCAAATCGTAGAAATTATTCACATCGATGTTTATCCCCTGGGTAAAAACTTCCTCACCGAATCGAACCATCAATGGGATGAGATTTATACGGTATTTTTGAAACCAATCCTGGGGCATGTCCACCGCACCGTCGGTGACGATCTTTAACATGTTTACCTCTCGTTCTGATCGATTTTTTGCCGAAGGTTCTCGAGGGTCCGGTGGTAAAGACTCTTGATGGCACCTTCGCTGCGATTCATGATGAGGGCAATATCCGCGTTCGATAATCCCTCTACAAATTTTAAGATGATTAAATTCTGCCGCTCCGCTGGGAGGGCACGGATCAGGAGGATCAAGTTTTCCGACTCCTGGTTTCGCAACAACGCGTTCTCCGGCAGTTCACCCTTGTATGGCAGATCAATGTGATCCTCCAGGGGTACTTCCTTCTTCCTGGAGTTATCCCGGTGCCAGTTGGCTACCATGTTGTGCGCTATCCGGTAAAGCCAGGCAGAAAAAGGGATGCCCTTTTGTTCGTACCTTTGAATGGAGTTCATGGCGCGGTAAAAGATCCTTGCCGTCAGGTCCTCAGCATCGAAAGGGTTACCGGTCCTGTAATACACGTAGTTATAGATCCTGGTCACATTCTTTTGATAGAGCAGGCTGAAAGCGTCCTTATCGCCTTGGATGGCTTCACGCAGGATCTCATCATCCTGCTCTTCTGGAAGGAACTTCTGACCTTCCATTATCGCTGTGCCTTAATTAACACTGAACAACCTGTAAAGTGACTCATTTCTAAGGATCTCAAAGCTAACTATACCAAAATCCAGAAATTAATCCAGAAATCCATCTGGGAACTTTCCTAATAATTTTCAATCCCATCATTTTCAAGTCGTATTTCACCTTGACCGTTTCATGCCGCTCGGCTACAATCTCAATGGGAATACCGCAGGCAAGAATGCCAATCCAGATAATACGGTACGGTACCCGAGTAAGAAATCGCTTATCCGGCCAATTATCGGCAAGGTCTGATAAGTGATTTTTTTTATTCCATCCGCCGGGAGGCGCATCCATGAGTGATTTTATTTTTAGAGGTTCATTATCCGTAATCGATCCGGACGTGGACGCATTGATTGGTTATGAAAAAGAACGCCAGCAACGAAAGTTGATCATGATTCCCTCCGAAAGCCAGGCTCCGGAAGCCATCCTGGAAGCGATGGGATCTGTTTTCCAAAATATATACGCGGAAGGGTACCCGGATGAGGAAACCCGTTGGATGGAGGAATCAGATATCCTCAATTACACCGCCAGATTGAATCATTACCGGCGGTATGCAGATCCACGCTATTACAAGGGCGTCGAATATGCCGATATCGTGGAATCCCTGGCCCGCAGGCGCTGTACGGAAGCCTTCGCAACCGAAGCCTTCCCCGCTAATAGCATTTTTGCCAATGTTCAGCCCCTCTCCGGCGCACCCGCTAATAACGCGATCTACACCGCCCTGATCAATCCTGGCGATACCATATTGGGAATGAACCTGCTTCATGGTGGGCATCTCTCACATGGCTCTTCGGTCAACCGCTCGGGGAAGTTGTTTAAGGTAGATCCATTACAATGTTGACCCCGCCACCGAACTTATAGATTATGACGCTGTGGAGAAATTAGCCAGGGATAATTCCCCGAAGATCATCATAGCGGGCTATTCCTCCTATTCCTGGGTGCCCGATTATGCCAGGTTCCGGCAAATTGCCGATTCAGTGGGAGCCATCCTGCTGGCGGATATTTCCCATATCGCCGGGATGACCGCCGCCGGGGTGATCCCCTCCCCTGTCGGGCATGCACAGGTGATCTCCTTTACGACCCATAAAACTCTTTGCGGTCCACGTGGAGCATGCATCCTGACCACCGATGCCGCCCTGGCAAAAAAGATCGACCGGGCGGTCTTCCCAGGTGAGCAGGGCGGACCCCACGTGCATGTTTTCGCTGCGTTAGCCACATCCTTCAAATTGGCACGCACAGAGCAATTCTGTAATCTGCAGCGTCAGATTCTAAAAAACTGCAAGGTACTCACCGACCGGCTTGAGGAACGCGGGCTGCGGATTCCCTTCGGGGGAACGAATACCCACCTCACCAATGTCGACTGTAAAACCGTGATCGGCAGCGATGGCACTCCGCTTTCCGGGGATATGGCTGCACGGGTCCTGGATCTCGCCGGCGTCGTCTGCAACCGTAACACCATCCCGGGCGATAAGACCGCGCTTTTCTCTTCGGGGATTCGCTTGGGTACTCCCTGGATCACCCAGCGAGGGTTCAAGGAAACAGAAGTGACCCAGATCGCGGATATCATCGCAGATGTGCTTCAAGGCCTCAAACCTTACACCATTGAAACCCGCCAGGGACCCGCCGTGCGCGCCAAGATTGAGTTTGAGCTTCTTGAAGAGGCAAGATCCAGGGTGGATACTCTTATTCATAAGATCTGTGGGGAAACAGGATCGAATATCTTTACTTACCCGCATCAATTCTCCCTTCAGGATAAATTTTCAGGAAAAAACGGAAAAGTAGCCTTCAATCTTTCTGGCAAAGGTCTTCAACAGTTCCTCAATTATGTTTTCGAGGAGGATATCGAGCTGCTCACTCCTGGACAAGCTCATAAGTCATCGCTCTGGACGCCCAGCCGTGAAATTGAATGCCGCCTGGCTTGCCTATCTCCAGCCCTCTATCAGGTTACTTTCGCGGAGCCAGATGCATCTCTAGCGGTCACCTGGCTTCGGGATCTCTCCGACGGTTACACCGCCTTCGATGAGGATATCACCCGCAGGTTGCCCGGACCGATCAGCGTGGTGGAAGCCTCCCCCGCCCCTGCGGAGGAAATCGAATTTGAAAAATCAACCAGTGTGAAACCATTCTTTATCGGACAAAAATTCCACCAATCGCAATCGTTGCCGGAATTTATCTGGTCACCTGCCGGGGAACCCGAGAATAAAAGGACACCGCTCTATGAAACCCATGTCAAAATGGGTGCCAGGATGGTGCCCTTTGCCGGGTGGGAGATGCCGGTTTGGTACACCTCGGTCGTTGAAGAGCACCTGGCTACCCGCCAGGCAGCCGGTTTGTTCGATGTCTCCCACATGGGGGTGTTCCAGGCGGAGGGTCCCTGGGCAGGTATATTCCTGGATGGCGTCTGCGGAAATGACATCCTCGCTCTCCAGGTGGGTGAATCCTGTTACACCCATTTCCTGACACCTCAGGCAGCCGTTATCGATGATTGCCTGGTCTATCGCCGCGGGGAGGAGAAATACCTTGTTGTGGTGAATGCCTCCAATAACGATAAGGACTGGGCATGGTTGACCGCTATTCAAGCAGGAAAGTGCAGTGTTGATAAAGATAACCCTGCTGCCAGGGTTTTTGGTAGAAATGTTGTCCTTCGAAACCTTCGTGACCCCAAAGAGAGCGATGAAATGCGTGTGGATATCGCCCTGCAGGGTCCTAAATCCCGCGAGATCCTCCTTGCATTGGGATGCACGCCTGGTGATCGCAAAAAGATTATGAATCTAAAACGCACCGAGCTATGTGAAGCAGTTGTGGGTGGATTCGACCTTGTGGTATCCCGCACTGGATACACTGGCGAGAAAATGGCTTTCGAATTGTTCATTCACCCCGGTAAAGCGACCTCTTTATGGCAGGCGCTGATCGCTGTGGGTACCCCCCTCGGTTTGAAGCCCTGCGGATTAGGCGCGCGTGATTCTCTCCGCACTGAAGCCGGTTTACCCCTTTATGGGCATGAATTCACCGAAGATGGTTCGCTCGGAGTAGCTGAGGGAGGTTTTGGAACGTATATAAAAACCTATAAGCCCTGGTTCATCGGCCGCAAAGCGTTCATCGAGAAGGAAGCCCAACGCGGAAAAGTTGTCTCCCGCTTCCGCTTCACCGAAAAAGCTGTGCGTATGGCACACAACGGCGACCCGGTGCTGGATCAAAAAGGCCGGGTGATCGGTAGCGTGACGAGCTGCGCGATTGATTCAGAAGGGTATCTCACCGGTCAGGCGTTTATCGAAAACAAAGCTGCGATTGAGGGCACACCAATCTCGATCTTTCAGAGTGCATCTAAATCATCGCTGCCTGCCCCTGCGGACCTCAAGCCGGGAGATAGATTCGCCTTACCCACTCCGGCATTGATCGTCTCCCGTTTTCCGAAACTATAACTCAATCGATTTTTTATGTCAGCACTCAAATCCGAATAAGGAGAATCCATGCAGACCCAATGGGATCACAGGTATGCACAACGCACGCAGCGGATGAAAAGCTCCACCATCCGAGAATTGCTGAAAATGACTGAACAGGCAGATTTAATCTCCTTCGCAGGCGGTCTCCCCGCTCCGGACGTATTCCCCGTCAATGAATTTAAAGAAGCCTGCAATAATGTTTTGGATAATTCCAGTACCCTCGCCCTCCAATACGGGGCAACCGAGGGATTTTGGCCTCTGCGTGAAATGATCACCCGACATACCCAGCGGTATAGCATCCAGATCACACCCGAAAATGTGATGATCACATCGGGATCCCAACAAGCCCTGGACCTTATCGGTAAGATCTTCATCAATCGTGGTGACCGCGTCCTGGTGGAATCCCCCACCTATCTTGGCGCACTTCAAGCCTGGAATGCCTATGGCGCGGAGTATATCGCCATCCCCTCGGATGAGAACGGAATGATCACCGACGAGCTTGATAAAGCCCTGCGCTGCGGACCGAAATTTATTTACGTTCTTCCGAATTTTCAGAACCCCACCGGGGTGACCATGTCGCTCGAACGCCGGAAGAAACTGGTTGAGCTTGCAGAACGGTACGGTGTTCCCATCATCGAAGATGACCCTTACGGTCAATTGCGTTTCGAGGGAGAACACCTACCCGCGGTCGAGGTATTGGATAGTCGTATTCGGGCTGCCAATGGTTGGTACAGCGGAAATGTGATCTATCTCTCCACATTCTCCAAATTGCTGGCTCCCGGGCTCAGGCTCGCCTGGGTGATCGCTCCTCCCGAAGTGATTATTAAATTAGTACAGGCCAAACAGGGTGCTGACCTGCACACTTCCACATTTAACCAGATGATCGCCTACGAAGTAGCCCATAAGGGTTTTTTGGATAAGCACGTTATTACCATTCGCCAGGTTTACCAGGAACGCCGGGATGTGATGCTGGATGCCCTTGCTGAACATATGCCGGATGGTGTCCACTGGACCCGTCCCCAGGGAGGATTATTCCTTTGGGCGACTCTGCCGGAAAATATTGATACCACGGAGCTGTTGTTGGAGGCTGTTAAAGAAAAAGTCGCTTTCGTCCCGGGTGGATCCTTTCATCCCTGCGGCGGTGGGACCAACACAATGCGCCTGAATTTCTCCTACTCCAAGCCGGAGTTGATAAATGAGGGTATCGCCCGTCTGGGAAAGGTGATCAAGAAGAACCTCAATTGAGTTGTTCGTTGAATACAGGTTGAGGGAATAATAAGATTCTTGAATAATTACAAATACCGCGATTCCTGCCAACCCTTGAAATCCCCGAGGATCGATCCTCCGACGAATTCCCGCAGGATCGAGTTATCGGGAATAATCTCCGCTCCCACCGGCAGGAACCAATCCAGCAAAGCGAGCAGCCGCTTGGCTTCGATATATTCATTCGTTCCGAAGGGAACCTGGCGCAGGAGTGGTTCCACAAGTAATTTAAGTGCGGAAAGTTCATAAACCAGGGCGGAATTGAAGAGGTTATCTGCGTTTTCCTGGTAAGGAAAAATATTATGTTTTTCCCCGCGCTGCACCGAATCCCAGCGTGCGATGGTCTGTTGGGCTCCGTAACCGCGCGTAGTGGCATCCCGGACAATACGGCGGAGGAGACGTGTGTCAGTTGTGGAGATGCGGTTGTGTCGATCCAGGTTAAGCTGGGTCAGGCAGGAGACATATACCCGGTGGGTGCTCTGCGGGTCGATACCCGGCAACAACGCAGGATTCAACCCGTGGATTCCTTCCAAAATGATGATCTGATCTTTTTTTAATGAAATAACTTCCCCTTCCTCGCTGCGACCTTCCTTAAAATTGTAATGGGGTAATTGCACTTTTTCACCCAAGGTCAATTTTTCCAGGTCGCGTCCAAGCCTTGAAGTATTAACCGCACCGAGAGACTCAAAATCCTTTTGCCCATCCTGATCGAGGGGGGTAATATCCCGGTCGATGAAATAATTATCCATTTCAAGCGCGTAAGGGGAAAAGCCCAACGCCAGGATCTGGATGGCAAGTCGTCTGGAGAAGGTGGTTTTTCCGGATGAGGACGGTCCTGAGATCAGGATGATCCGTACTTTTTCGGATTTTTCTGCGATTTCTTCTGCGATAGCGGTGATATTCTGATCATGCAATGCTTCGGATACCAGGATGACTTCCTGGGTGCGACCCTCGTGGATTGCATCGTTCAATGAACCAACGCTTTCGATGCCCAGCCTTTCCAGCCAGTTGCCGTATTGACGAAAGGTAGCCAAAAGTTTCGGGTAGCTCGGCATGGGCAACAAGCGATCCGGAGCCTGCCGTCTGGGAAAGCGTAAGACGTATCCATCCCCCATTTTGGAAATACTGAACCAGCGGACATACCCGGTCGAGGGGAGCATATATCCATGATGATAATCAAAATGATTCCCCAGCCGGTAAAGAACCAGGAATTCTTTTTGACGGTATTTGAGGAGGCGGACTTTTTCGTTTTGCCCGGATTTTTGGAAATATTCGATCGCCTCCTTGAGGGGAATAACCTTTCTTTCATAGGGCAGATCCTGCTGAACCATTTCCTGCATGCGTTCTTCCAGCGCGGTTAAGTTCCGCCTCCGTCAGGTGGTCCCGCCCGGTCACCTCGCAGTAAAACCCTCCGGAGGAAACAGAATGATCCACAGTCAGGATGGCATTCGGGAAGAGTTCATCGAATGCAGCTTCGAGAAGAAATGTGACCGAACGGCGGTAGATGCGCGCGCCGTCCTCATCGGACATGGTCACCGGGCGAACATGGCTATCCATCTCGATCGGGTAGGTTAATTCCCGCAGTTCGCTATTAACAACAGCGCCCATGACAGGGGGGTTATCGAATTCAGGCAATACCTTTAGAAATAACCCGACCGGTGTTCCCCGGATCCCGGAATAGACCCTCCCATCCGGAAGATGAATTTCCACTGATTTTCGTGGTTTGGTTTTTTGTATTTCGGCTTTTTGGGTGAACATGATTTTTACGATTCTAAAGGAGAAGTAACTTACTATATATTAAATGTGATTATATTGGAATTCAAATGATAAAAGTTGGTTATTTGTTGTTAGCGCTATTCATGGCATTACAGGCTCCCGTGATCGCTGTGGAGGGATCAATATTATTTACCAGGATATCCACCCACATTTTATTAAAGGGAGTCCAGAAATTCGAGAATTCGATCTCCTGAGGTCGCACTGTGGCATTGCTATCTGCTGTGACAAATTCCTGGATTATCGGATCATGAACTTTGACATCCGCCCTTACCGGTATATGGTCCGCGTACTCCATAAATAATGACTGAGATTCCTGATCGACCAGGAATAACCCTAATTCGATCGCTCTCATTTTGTTTATTGTGTTCGGGTTAATATAGATACCTTCCATCTCGAATAACGGTGAGGATGATTCAAGTCCGGAAGGAAGCGATACAATCCCAAGTCGATCACCCAGGTCTTCACGGTACATCTCCAATGCCCAGGGTCCATTTACCATAAATGCCGTTTGGCCCATGCGAAAAGGGGTTTCGGTTTCGGTAAAATTATCAGAAAAAACAACCCCCGCGTCCTTCATCGCCAACAGGAAATTCGCAGCCTCGAGCCAACCACCCTGATCTGCCACACACAATCCAGATTCATCCAGCAATTTCCCGCCAAAGGCTCCCGGCCATCCAAAAAGGTGAAATGCACTAAGGTGCATGGTCATTTTGGAACCGTTTACTACCAAAGCCAGGAGATCATCAGTTGTTCGGGGCGGATCATCTACCAGGTCCCGGTTGAAATAAAGAACGTCAGTTTGAGAGGACAACGGTAATCCATAAATTATTTCATTGATCGTCATGCCGCTTATCGCTTGTCGGGTGAAGGATCCGAGTTTCCCCTCTGTTTCCTCACTTATATCTGCGACCAGGCCGGAACGCACCATATTGCCGAGATTGTCATTCCGCCTGATGAGTAAATCCGGGCCTTTCCCTGCCTCTACTTCGGTTTTGTATTTTTGATCGATACTATCATAAGAAATTGTCTCGGATACTATTTCCCAACCAGGGTGCTGATTTTTAAAGTTCTGAACCAGGGTGGAAAAAATGGTTTCATCTAATGTACCCATTTCATAGGAATTCCAAACAAGAAGTTTCCCTGGAATTTGTGGGGATTCGGACTTGCACCCCAAAAGGGTTGCGGTGATCATAAAATACAAAAGAATTTTTTGAGTTTTCAACGGAAATCTACACCAGGTCTTCAAGGTATTCTTGACCAAAGTATAAACAATAATTAACCAATCCTTACTCAGATTTCTGGAAAGGCCTTGGGTGATTAATAATACGCGAGAAAACAGGTTACCCTTTTACCGCCCCAGCAGCCACACCTTTGATAATATGCTTTTGGGAAGTCAGGTAGAAAATCACTATTGGAATGATCGCAAGTACTAAGAGGGCCATCATTGCGCCCATATCCTTGCTGCCATATCCACCCTGTAAATACTGAACTGCAATTGGGATCGTCTTGTAGTTGGTTCCAATTGTAAGATAGGGTAGGAGGTAATCATTCCAGATCCACATGGTATTTAGAATTGCTACTGTGATCGCAATAGGCCGAAGGATTGGGAAAACAATCAAAAAGAATGTCTGAATTGGGTTACATCCATCTATCGTTGCAGCTTCTTCAATTTCATGAGGGATTGTTTTTATAAAACCGCTAAAAATGAATACTGATAAACCTGCACCAAATCCCAGGTACAAGACAATTATCCCGATAGGATTATCGAGATGAAGAATGTTAGCCATTTTCGACATTGTGAACATGACCATCTGGAAGGGAACGATCATGGAGAACACAAGAATGTAGTAAATAGCAGTGCTTAATTTTGATTTTACGCGGGTTATGCACCATGCTGTCATCGAGGTAAAAAGTACAATTGCGCCTACCGAAAAAACAGTAATAAACAATGAGTACCCCAGGGCTGGAATGAAACCCGTTTTTACGATCCCTGAAGTGTAGTTTTGTAAACCGACAAATGTTTGGGCGTTTGGTAAGGCAAAGGGTGTGTCGGAAATGAAGAATCTGCCTTTAAAGGAGTTCATCAAAACAATAAAAATTGGGGAGAGGAAAAGGATTGCCAGAATCAATACAAGCATATAAACGATATTATTCTTCGCGCGATTTTTAGTATTCATCAGCTCTCCAATTCACTTTTTCGGGAGAATCTTAATTGCAGAAGAACGATCACAGATACAAAAAGGAAGAAATATGAACGCCTTCGCTTGCCCTATACCTTCGTAGCCATTTCGACCATAAAAGGTATGTGTAAATATCCAGCGCGAGCATGGAAGACGCTCTTCCGGGAGCCCCGGCAGTAAGAGAAAGGTTTTGATCAAAGAGTTTGAATGAATTTGCTAATGTGAGAAAAGTACAGATCGTTATAGCAGGCATTACCAGAGGGAATGTTATATTTTTTAGGGTTTGCCACGCACTCGCGCCATCGATTTTAGCAGCTTCGATTATCTCGGTGGGAATGGCAAGGATTCCCGCAATATAAATAATCATCATGTAACCAACCATCTGCCAATTCATCAAAACCACCAATCCCCAAAAACCATACTCAGCGCTATAGGTAATATCCACCCCAAAATTAATGAGAATCCCGTTGATGATCAACAACCAGATATAACCAAGAACAATACCCCCAATTAGATTCGGCATGAAAAACACCGTTCTAAATCCATTTTCACCCCGCATTTTTCTGGTGAGTAATAGCGCGAGCCCAAATGCGAGGATGTTTATCAATACAACAGATACGATGGCAAATTTCACAGTGAATATCGTGGCGTTCAAAAAGTTATTATCTTCCGAAAATGCACGAACATAATTGCTTACCCCCGCCCATTTCGAATTGGTCACTGTTGTGAAGGTGGTAAAGGAAAGATAAATTCCCAAAATGAAAGGGATAAAGAATGCAACCACAAATGCAATAAGCGTGGGCAGAGTAAAAAATGCATAGTATCTCTTAGGCATTTTCTGCATGGAAATTCCTCCTACCCGATATATTTATAAGTTTACCCCGCATTCAAGGGAATGCGGGGTAAATTATCTATTTCACAAGGCTGGAGTTATTTCCCGTACTCCGAAGCCCACTCGGTTACGACCAGCGTCTTAACATCATCCCAGGTCATATTGCCCTGGGCGTATTTCAAAAGGGCAGCACCGAAATCATTCTTGAAGGTCTGGTTGGGGAATTTCACAAAATCCCAAACAACATTGAATAAATTTGTGTTGCTGACATATCGGATGACTTCTTTTGCCAGCGGATCAGTCGGTTTTTCATCCTCGGTAAATGTATCAAACGGGGCGATAAACTTCAGATCATTGGTAACAAATTTCTTCCCAGTCGGGCTGCTATATAGCCAGTAAATGAAATCGGCGGCTAGTTTTTGTTTTTCCGGGGAGGCCTGCTTGTTGATCGCGAAGAAGTTCTCGGTACCAACATTGATCGATTGTTTTTCCTCACCGGGCATGCCAGTGTAGATTGGCAGGAATTTTACATCTTCCGGTTTCACCGTATTGCCCTGAACACCGGTGATTTGACCCCAAGCCCAGTTGCCATTTTGGACCATGGCGCACTGCCCAAGAGCGAACTCTGCCATGGAATCATCCACACTCTTACTTCCCAAGCAGCTTAGGTGACGTGGTTGAGTTATTGATGTACAGGTCAAAAATGTTCTTGTAATTATCGGAGTATTGGAATTGGAAATTCTTGGTAGCATCACTGGCGAGGTCGATATTATTATCCCGCCATTCGTAGAAAACCGGGACATCCATCAAGTGGGTCTGCCATCGCCAGTCCTCACCGGGTTTAAGGGATGTTGAACAAAACACACCCTTGATCCCTAATGCATCTTTATTGGCAGTCATATCTTCAACAACTGCTTTGAGGGTGGCGAAATTATTGATCTCTTCCAAAGATTTTACCTTGGCGCCATCCATCGCAAAGTATTTGTCGAATATGGCTTTATTCAGGATGATCCCATAACCTTCCACGACATAGGGGATTCCATAAACGCCACCATTGTCTGTAACAGCCAGGTTTTTATCGGCGAGATGTTTATAGAGATCAGTATCCTTCAAGTCAGCTGTGTAATCTTTCCAGGCCTGGTACCCGATTGGGCCATTGATCTGGAATAACACCGGAGGATCTGACTTGGCGATTTCTGATTTTAAGGTTTGTTCGTAAGTCCCAGCTGCGGCAGTGACAACATTTAACGTATTTCCGGTTTCAGCCTTATACGCTTCAGCAATCTTTCCATAAACTTCGGCAACTTCCGGTTTGAAGTTCAGGTAGTACAGTTCCTGTCCTCCAGCTGGTGCGGCAGGCGCAGCCGGGGCTTCAGTCGCCTCTGGCGCAGCCGGCGCGGCCGGGGCTTCAGTCGCAGGTGCAGCGGGTGCGGCACAAGCAGCCAATATAAAGGCTGCAATCATTAGAATACTTATTACAGGTAACAACTTCTTTTGCATTTCTGTTTCTCCTTGAGGATTTTCCTAATCAACTAACGCAATGTAATCACGATGAATTTGAATATAAAATCTTTCTAGTTGACCACCTCCAACTTCTCCCCCAAAATATTGTTTGGAAAAATACTGGAACTTCGTAATGTAACACGAAAATCCAAGCATGATGTATGTCATAAATATATTATAACAAATGTAACATGTTTTTTCCACTTTTGATATGTGAGTTGGATAAGGATTCGATTATTATTTTCGTAATTTGTAAGATTTTCAAAATTTAGCAAGCTATAATTTGTTCAATGACAAATGGATTAAATAATCTTGAGAAATCAGGTGATACTTGGCGTCTGGTTATTTCACCACCCTCCCCGGGTGACTGGAATATGGCGGTGGATGAAGCGTTAATGGAATCTGCAGTCGAGAACGGATCGCCGCCAACATTACGCCTTTTCTCCTGGGATCCTCCGTGTCTCAGCCTTGGCTACGCCCAAAATATTTCTGAAGTGGACAACGATTCGTTGGCAGAGCATGGCTGGTCACTTGTTCGTCGTCCCACCGGTGGGCGAGCCATCCTGCATGCAGATGAGCTTACATATTCAATCTCTGGCCGCCTGGAAGATCCCATGTTCCACGGATCAATCCTGGAAAGTTACCGCCGGCTCTCCGCAGCGTTGGTTTCCGGGTTATCTTTCCTAGGGGTTGAAGTGGATGTCAAGGAAACCAAAGATGCCTCCCCTCAAAATATGGGTTCGGAGGCAGTCTGCTTCGAGATCGCTTCCAACTACGAGATTACGTATCAGGGAAAAAAGCTGGTTGGCAGCGCCCAGGCTCGCCGCAACCAGGGTTTTCTGCAGCACGGCTCGCTGCCCCTTTTTGGTGATCTCGAACGAATTAATGATGTTCTCTGTTACCCATCAGATTCTGATAAAGCCGCTGCAAAAAATCGGCTCATGGGCCATGCCACCACCCTGGAAACCATTCTCGGTTATCAAATAACATGGGAGCAAGCCGCGGAAGCTTTGGTGAAAGGTTTTCGTAAAGCGTTTGGAATAGATTTTTCTCGATCGGTTTTATCTAAAGATGAAATTGATAAAAGTAATAGATTGAAAGCGGAAAAATACGGAAACCCGGGTTGGATCAAACGAAGGTGAAAGGACCTTTAGTGTCTATTCTTTTACAGGTTACCGGGCATTACTCGCGAAGAAAACCGTTCTTATCACTTCTAGGGATCGTGGCTATTCTTGCCGTGGTCGTTCCCAGTTGTGCCCTTCTCCCAGCATCAAAAGAAGCAACCCTGACGCCATCCCCCGCTGTTTTTTCAACACCCACACTTGCCCCCGTGGGCAGCCAGGAAAACCCGCTTGTAATGGGTTTCTTAAACCCGCAAAATGATCCAGCAATTCTTTCCGCCGGGGCTTCCCTGAGCGACGACCTGGCCGCTTATTCTCTCTTAGCCATAAAAGCTGAATATTTCCCGGATTACAAGACACTGATGGAAAATCTTGCCCAAGGGAAAGTGCACATCTTCTGGCTCCCGCCAGCCACATACCTCCATGCGCATGATCGAGGGCTTGCCACCATCAGTCTTCTGTCCAACCATTTTGGTGTATATTCTTACGGAACCCAGTTCCTTGCCAACCAGGCCAGCGAGTTCGATCGGGCTTACGATCCGGTTTCCGGTACCAATCGAATGACCGCGGAACAATCCCTGGCGCAATTTAAAGATAAACGTCCCTGCTGGGTGGGTCCGGATTCCTTATCAGGTTATTACGTCCCCCTTGGAATCCTAAATGAAAACCATATCCCAGTCCTTCCCGGCGCATTCCTACAAAACCATTCCGCGGTAGTGAGAGCGCTGTATATCCGAGGTATCTGTGATTTTGGGGTCACATTTGCACTCCTGGGTGATCCACGGACTGCTTCAACAGTTCAAAATGATCTGACTGATGCCCTGGATCAGATCCCGGTGATTTACCAATCGGAAGGCATTATTCCCAACCTTGGACTCGCATATTCCTACAATGTTCCCGTTGAAATGCAGAAAAACTTGGATGATTTCTTTCTTTCAGTGATTAAGAATGAACAGGAACGGGGAACGCTTTCAACAGCACTGGATTATGAGATCCAGAATGCCCAGAAGGTTGATGATTCCGTCTATGATCGGCTCCGCGAACTTCTAAAATCCGCTGGTGTGGATCTCCAGTCCCTTGTAGGCTGGTAAAATTCCCATTCATTAATTTAAGGGTAATTTGCGTAGAATATTGCGAATGTTGTTCATAATTCTGATTTTTCTTCTCCTTTTCGGAGTGCTGATCCTCGGGATTCCCCGGGTGGTCACTGGCATTTATTCAAATCCCCGGGTTTCTTCGGTATCTGAGGCAGCTCCGGAGCGTGCCGCCATTGTCTTTGGTGCCGGCCTGCGAAGGGATGGCACCCCCACCACCATCCTTCGGGACCGGGTAGAGACTGCAGCCGCACTTTACAGGCAGGGAAAAGTGGAGAAGCTGCTTTTCAGTGGGGATAATAGCTTCCTCGATTACAATGAGCCTGGCGGCATGAAGGAATATGCCCTCCAATTAGGCGTCCCTGAAGAGGATATTGTTCTGGATTTCGCCGGTAGGCGGACCTATGATACTTGTTACCGCGCAAAGGAGATTTTCGGCCTTCAAAAAGCGCTTCTGGTAACACAGCCATATCACCTGCCCAGGGCAGTATTCACCTGCAACATGCTCGGATTGGAAAGCTCGGGAGTGTACGCGGATAATTACCCGTACCGGAAATTATCGCTTGGTTTTTGGAACCTGCGGGAGCTCCCCGCAACCCTGGTAGCTTTTTGGGAGATCTTTTTCAGTAAACCACAACCGATCCTGGGAAACCCGGAACCCATCTTCAAATAATCGAAAAGGAAGGACCAATGAATAGAGCCGATGCCCTCGCGATCGTAAATGAATATGTGAAGAATCATAATCTTGTTAATCACATGCTTGCGGTTGAAGCCGGTATGGTTTTTTACGCACGGGAATTAGGTCAGGATGTTGAAAAATGGCAGGTCACCGGATTGCTTCACGACTTCGATTGGGAAATCCACCCAACCCTGCCCGACCACCCACTGAAAGGTGCGCCAATCTTACGGGAAAAAGGGGTTCCCGAAGAGATCGTCCTCGCGATTCTTAAGCCATTCCGATCTTCCGGATTACCCCCGGCAAACCCTCCTGGAAAAAGCTTTATTTGCCTGCGATGAGATTACTGGCTTGATCACCGCTTCCGCTCTCGTGCGGCCATCCCGCTCTTTGTATGACCTGGAGTCTTCCTCGGTAAAAAAGAAATGGAAGGATAAAGCGTTCGCCGCCGGAGCAAACCGCCAGGAAATGGAGCTGGCAGCGCAGGAATTTGGCGTGGAATTGTGGATGCATGTGAACAACATGATCATAGCCATGCGTCCCATCGCCCCGGAACTCGGACTTGCTGGAAATCTCAACCCGGACGGTTCACCGATCTAAGAAAGACCGGGGAGGGTTTTCTTTAGCTTTCTGGTAAGATCCCCCGCTTTTTTCGGGTTGTGGGAGGTTTCTGAGTTATTCTGGGTTTTCCCTTCGATGGCTTGTTCTGCGAATCTTTCCTTTTATTTCCGGTGGAAGCATCAGACCGTCCGGTCATTCTTCGGCTTTTCTCTTGCTTTGTATTTTTCGTTTTCGCGGACTTCCTGGTGCGAGCTGATAGTTTTTTCTCGGATGGGAGCGTGAAAAATCTCTCAATAGAATCACCGGGTTTTATAGTTACTGCATCCTGCCCAATTCGAGTCCGTTTACCTAACTCAATTTCATCCATGCGGAATGTTTTTAGGGCAGATTTCCTAAGAATTGCCAGGATGGTACGATTTTGATTATCGGTGAACCCTCCGAGGATTTTCGCATCCCCAGTAACTTTAGCCGCAGAAACACCCCGACCATATCTTCCCTGGCAGGGGTACTCCTCCGCTGAGAGCCTCCAAGCTTTTCCGGTGGAATCCAGCAATATCACCTGGCTCCCTTCCCGGATCACCCCTGATAGGACCACTTTGTCCTCCCCATGTATTTTTATTCCATTCACCCCAGCAGCCATCAGGCCCATTGGGCGCACTTCACTTTCTGGGAACCGGATCGCGGCCGAGTTACTCGTCACCAGGATCAGATCATCATCACCTCCGGTGAAAAGCACTTCTTGCATTTCATCTCCCGGGTTGATCTTGACCAGCGGGAACATCTGCGAAGAAGGCCCTGGTAGATCGCTGAGTAGGCTCTTCTTGACCATTCCCTGTTTGGAGACGGTGATAATATGCGTTGGTACAAAACTACTATCTTCTTTCTGAACCACAAACCCAAGCGCCAACTTCTTGGCATCTTTAAAGGGAGTCGCCTTTTCCAGCATAGTACCTTCGTCAAGTCGGTCTGCTTCCGGCAGAGTGTGGATCGCAAGTGCCGATGCCATGCCATCCTTGCCGACCAGGTAAAGGGTCTGATGTGTATCAGCTTTCAGAACCAATATTGGAGCATTCCTGCCCGAGTATTTCGGCAAAGTGGGTGAATTTTTCCTGGAAATCAGACCATCCGATGAGATTTGAACCCAGGTCTCTGCTGCTTCGGTGAGATCCGAAAGGGTCAATTTCAGGTGGTTGGCTTCCCCCTTTTTCAAGAAAACGATTTGGGTACGGCGGCGGTCGTTGAATTTTTTCTTGACCTCCTGGAGTTCCTCCGCCACAACTTCGCGTAATTTCCTGGCAGAACGGAGCAAACCCTCCAACGCTTTGATTCGCGTCATTAGTTCTTTATACTCTTCCTCAATTTTTTTTCGCTCAATCGCCGCCAGTCTTTTAAGCGGCATATCCAGAATCGCATTCGCCTGGATCTCGCTGAGCTTAAATTTCTTGATCAGCTTGATCCGTGCTTGATCTGTGTCCGCCGACCCGCGGATGAGCGCAATGATCTCATCCAGATACTTCAGTGCGATTTTCAAACCTTCCAAGTATATGCGCCCGCGCCTGAGCTTGTTTGAGATCAAATTCGCTACGCCGACGCACCACCTGCAGGCGGTGCTCCAAATATACTCGCAGTGCCTGCTTAAGCGTCAGCAGTCTGGGTTCTCCGTTTACCAGGGCAAGTAGGTTGATCCCGATGGTGATTTGCATGGGTGTATGCTGAAATAGATCACGGAGGATCTTCTCAGAATCGGCTCCCAAGTTTGAGCTCGATTACCACCCGCATTCCATGCCGGTCAGATTCGTCGCGGAGATCTGCGATTCCTTCCAGCCTGCCTTCCCGAACCAAGCTCGGCGATGCGTTCGATTAATGAAGATTTATTTACCGTGTATGGCAGTTCAGTGATGATCAAACGGAATCGTCCTCGGGTCATTTCCTCCTTGTGAACGCTGCCCCGCAATGCAACCCGGCCCTTTCCCGGTGGCATAGGCTGCCAGTAACTGGTTTTCCTCCCCCTCCAGTAGGACGATCCCGCCGGTGGGAAAATCGGGACCTTTGATGAATTTCATCAGGGTTTCAATATGGACGTTATCCAGTGAATCCCAGGAGTGCAACATGATGAATAAGGGCGTCCACCACCTCGCCGAGATTGTGCGGGGGGATATTGGTTGCCATCCCCACCGCGATACCGCTGGCTCCATTCACAAGCAAGTTCGGTGCAGCTGCCGGTAGGACTGTTGGTTCATCGAGGGTGTCGTCGAAATTCCGACTGAAATCAACCGTGTCGCGATCTAGTTGGGTGAGAAGTTCGATCGCAAAATGACTCAATCGGGCTTCCGTGTACCGCATGGCTGCCGGCGGATCGCCATCCACGCTCCCAAAATTGCCCTGCCCATCTACAAGTGGACCGCGCATGGAAAAATCCTGCGCAAGCCTGGCCATGGCTTCATAAACTGCCATATCCCCGTGAGGGTGATACTTCCCCAGTACTTCACCAACAATCCTGGCGGATTTTTTAAATCCCGAATCCGCCCGTAAGCCCATATCGTACATGGAATAGAGGATCCTGCGCTGTACCGGTTTCAAACCATCGCGGGCATCCGGCAGCGCCCTGGATACGATGACACTCATGGCATAATCCAGATAGGATTGCTGCATCTCGTGATCAATATCCACCTTACGGATCATTCCCATATCCATGCTTCCCTCCACTTATCTCTTAAACACCGGTTCAATCTTACGAACAAAGGTGAACCCCGTCAACTTAAAAAATGGGAGGGCTTTTTTCAAAGCCCTCCCGCATTTCGTATAACCAGGTTATTCTGCGACCGTATCCGCCTTGGGTTCTGCTTCCTCTTCGGTAACAACAGCCACTTGCGCGAGGTTTTCTTCCTCAGAGAATCGTCCGTGCACAAAACCGGTTCCGGCTGGGATAAGTTTCCCAATGATGACGTTTTCCTTTAAGCCGTAAAGTGGATCCGTATTTGAGGCAATCGCCGCGCCGGCTAGAACCTTGATGGTATGTTGGAAGGAGGAGGCCGAAAGGAATGAATCGGTGCTCAAGGAGGCTTTGGTAACACCCAGCAAGAGTTCCGCAAAGCGGGCAGGTTGTTTGCCTTCCGCGATCAGTTGTTCATTCACCCGGCGGATCTCAAGCCGGTCGAGAACATCGCTTGGCAGGTAACTTGAATCACCTGGACGGATTACCTGGACTTTGCCGAGCATTTTTCGGATAATCACTTCGAAGTGTTTGTCATTAATATTTTGACCCTGGGCACGGTACACTTTCTGGATCTCAGTCATCAAGTATTTCTGACATTCCTCGCGGCCTTTGATCTTGAGGATCTGATGCGGGTTTATAGAGCCTTCAGTGATCTGCTGCCCTGCTTCCAATTCCTGTCCATCCCGAATGATAAGGCGGGATGTGGTTGGAATAACGTATTCTTCGGATTCTTTCAGTTCGTAGGAAACGATGACCTTGCGGCTTTCGATCCGAACCCTGCCGGAATGCTGGGCGGTTATGGAAGCTTCGCCCATCTCAGCCAACAACTCACCTACTGTTACCGCGGATTCATCCGTGGTAAGGATTTTCCACTCTTCAGGAATTTCATATTCATCGCCGACCATCTGGCTATGCTCCACAAGCACGGAGCGCATTTCGTTGCCCCGCTCGGAAGTGAGGATTTGGGCAATGCCATTGATCCCACTGATGACCGCCTCGCCTTTCGGCATCCTGCGCGCTTCAAAAAGTTCTTCAACACGAGGGAGACCTGTGGTGATATCGCCGCCAGCCGCCACACCGCCAGTATGGAAAGTTCGCAAAGTAAGTTGTGTGCCCGGCTCGCCGATGGATTCTGCAGCAACGGTTCCGACTGCTGCACCTAATTCCACAAGCTTCCCACGCCCAAGATCCATCCCGTAACACATTGCGCAAACACCGTGGATCAACTCGCATGAAAGTGTTGAGCGGACTTTGACAATATTTACTTGTGCTTCTTCGATCTTGCGGATTCGATGATTATCAAGCAGCTCGTTTTCTTCCACCAGGATTTCCCCAGTGTTGGGATCCACAACGCGTTCACAGAGCGTACGTCCGTAAAGCCGCTCGCGGAAGGATTGTCCGGCTACATCATCTTCGCGTCGGAGGTATATTCCCTCCTTGGTTCCGCAATCCAGTTCATTAATGATCAGATCCTGGGCAATATCCACAAGGCGGCGGGTCAGGTAACCGGCATCTGCTGTGCGCAGCGCGGTATCGGCCAACCCTTTTCGGGCACCGTGCGTGGAGATGAAGTATTCGAGCGCGGTGAGTCCTTCACGGAAGTTGGATTGAATGGGCAACCGGATGATACGTCCAGCAGGATCAGCCATCAAACCACGCATACCAGCCAATTGCGAGATGGGACCAAAACCACCTTTGGTGGCACCGGAGTTCGCCATGACCGCCAGGTTTCCATCGGGATCCATTGATTTCTTTACCGCGTCAGAAACTACCTTGGTGGTATTTTGCCAGATCTCAATGATCCTTTCGTTGCGTTCCTGTTCGGTCAGAAGACCTCTCCGGTAATCTTTCTGCAGCAATTCGACTTCCGATTGGGCATCTGCCAGGATCTTTACTTTCTCTTCCGGAACGGTGATATCGTCCACAGCGATGGTTACACCGGATTTCATTGCGTACTCAAAACCTATATCCTTGATCCGGTCAGCAATATCGGTGGTGACATCCGATCCACAGATTTCATATACTTGGGCGATAAGATCTTTTACGCCACCCTTATCAAGCTCATCGTTGACGAACTGTACTTCCGGGGGCAGGATGCGGTTAAAGATAACCCTTCCAACGGTTGTATCCAGCATTCGGGGTTCCGCGTTCGGAAGGCGGTCGTTGTGCTCATCGATCCAGGAGTTTACCCGCACCTTGATGGATGTTTGAATATCCACCATGTCGAGCGCCAGTGCCAGTTCAACTTCATCAATATCTGAGAACACTTGCCCATCGCCGCGGTGCTTGCGATTATCCATGTGAGTAAGGTAATACACACCCAGCACCATATCCTTCGATGGACTGATGATGGGTTCGCCATCTGCAGGTTTCAGCAGGTTCTTGGAGGCGAGCATCAATTTACGGGCTTCCAGAACTGCCTTCTCAGAAAGAGGTACATGCACAGCCATCTGGTCACCGTCGAAGTCCGCATTGAAAGCTGTGGTCACCAATGGATGAAGCTGGATGGCGCTACCCTCGATCAGGATCGGCTCGAAGGCTTGGATGCCAAGGCGGTGAAGTGTGGGAGCACGGTTTAGCAAAACCGGACGCTCCTTGATGACTTCATCGAGCACTTCCCAGATCTCTGGTTTATTGCGTTCGATCAAACGCCGGGCCCCTTTGACATTGCCCGTGTAGTTGTGGTTTACCAGGCGGGAAATAACAAACGGACGGAAGAGTTCCAGCGCCATGGTCTTTGGCAGACCGCACTGGTTCAATTTAAGATTCGGACCTACAACGATCACTGAGCGGCCGGAATAATCCACTCGCTTGCCCAGCAGGTTACGGCGGAAACGACCCTTCTTTCCTTTGAGCATATCACTCAGTGATTTCAGTTCACGTCGCCCGCGTCGGGATAAGTGCCTTGCCGCGCTGGGAGTTATCCACCAGTGAATCTACCGCTTCCTGGAGCATGCGTTTTTCGTTCCGGACGATCACATCCGGAGCGCCAAGTTCCAGAAGCCTCTTGAGGCGGTTATTGCGGTTGATCACACGGCGGTATAGGTCGTTTAGATCGGAAGTGGCGAAGCGTCCGCCATCCAGTTGCACCATCGGGCGCAAATCGGGTGGAATGACCGGGAGCTGGGTCAGGATCATCCATTCCGGACGGTTTCCCGATCGACGGAAAGCTTCCACCACTTTCAGGCGGGTGGTGGCTTTCTTGCGTTTTTGCTTACTCTTGGAAGTTCGGACTTCTTTCCAAAGGTCTTCAGAAAGCCTATCAAGGTCAAGCCGGTGCAGAATATCATAAAAAGCTTCCGCGCCCATATCAGCCCGAAAAACCTGGCCGTACTTGGATTTCAACTCGCGGTATTTGGATTCGCTCAGAAAACTGAATGGCTTTAAGGTTAGGATTTCATCTTTTTGATGACCAGTCTGGTCGCTGTTCTCATTGGCTTGATCTTCCAATTCATTTCGGAGTTCTTCCATCCTGAGATCAGCTTCCGCCTTCTCCTTGGCCATGTCCATCTTGATCTGTTCGAGATCACGATTGAGTTGTTCGTTATAGACTTTCTCGATATCGTCAAGGTGCGCTTTTACGATCTGCTGGACTTTGGAGATGTGTTTCTGGTCGATCGTCTCCCCAGCTTCAACTACAACTTCTTTGGTCGATTCGAAAGTGCAGTGCTTTTCGGGTGACTGTGCCCATCTTTTCCTGCAAGGTCTTTTCCAAGCGATTGCCCTGCCTGGATTTCCGGTTCAAGTTTCTTGGCAATCATCTCTTCGGAATTGGTTTCCAGCTCTTTCTTGCGCTGGTTCAGTTCAGCGATCTTGTGATCGCGGGTCTTTTTTCACTTCCAGGATTTGAGAGTTGATCCGGCCGGCTTTTTCATCGTTGATGCTGGTAAGCTCATCATCGATACGCTTAATCGCCTTGGTACGGGCTTCTTCATCCACAAAGGTTACGATATATTGAGCGAAATACAGAACCCGGTCGAGGTTACGGCGGGAGATATCCAGCAAGTAAACCCAGGTAGGAGGGGATCCGTCGGGTGTACCAGATATGTGCCACTGGTGTGGCAAGCTCGATATGCCCCATGCGTTCACGCCGGACGGAAGATCTGGTAACTTCAACACCGCATTTATCGCAGACGATGCCCTTATAGCGGGGGTTCTTATATTTTCCGCAATAGCATTGGTAATCGCGGGTGGGTCCGAAAATCGCTTCGCAGAATAAACCGTCCTTTTCCGGGCGAAGCCGGCGGTAATTGATCGTTTCCGGTTTTAATACTTCACCGTAGGACCAGCTTTTGATCGTTTCAGGTGATGCCAGACTGATGCGTAACGCAACAAGGCTTTTTGTTTCCACGAGGATGCCTCCTTAATTGAACCTGGTTAAAAAAAGACCCTACGCAAATACGAATTTATTTGCGGCATAGGAGTTTGTGTTCTAAAGGGAAATGCACATGCAAACTGTAATTATATCACAATTTGTCAATAGGCAAGGAATTCAGCCTTGAGGTTGTTCGGATGTGGGGTTAGGGTATTTCCAGGTAGAAAGTGCTGCCCTTGCCCAGAACACTCTCGGCACGGACGAGTTCCATGGTGTTTTTCGGCGATGGTTTTTACGATTCTTAACCCAAGCTTTACTGTACCCGCTCCCCCTCCCGCATTTGCTTTCATCCTTTCAACAAGTGTGGAAGGCTGTGGGTTAAAAATTCCGGGGAGATCGATGGGGGAAATTCCAATCCCAGTATCTTTTATAAAAAAGGTGATTTTGTCAGCACCCACCTGATAACCGGTATCCACTCGACCGCCAATGTTTGTAAAATGCACGGCATTTTCCAACAAGTTGAAAAGGGCTTGCTGTAAAAGCGCTGGATCGGCGAATACTTTGTGACCCCCATTTTCGGGGAGGACTGTCTCCAAAATGATCGATTTATGATTCGCTTCCGGTAGTAATGACTTCACCACCCGGTCGACGATAGAGGAGGCGGTAATAAATTCCGGTTTGATCCCTTCCCCGGCTTCCAACCTTCCAAGATCCAGGAGATTGTTCACCAGGTGATTCATCCCATCTATGCCGGAATTGATTTTCTGTAAATATTCCTGCTGTTGGTCGTTGAGTTCACCCAACATGGGCAGCATGGTGGCATACCCCTTCAGCATGGAAAGAGGAGAGCGAAGGTCGTGGCTGACTGTTTCCACGAATTCAGTTTTTTGGTTATCTAACTTGTTTATACGCCGTGATTTCTCGCAGGGTGCAGATTTTTCCAATCATGCTGCCTTGTGCGTAGACCGGCGATATATCCGCCATAAAAACTCGCTTGTTCCGAAGCGAAATCTCTCTCTGGGCAGGCGTAAATCCCTCCTGGTTGCGAATCAAGCCGATCAACCCCCGATCGGTAAGGGTTTCCTCCAGGCTGCTCCCCCGGGAGGTCTCGGTGACCAGCTCCTGCAGGTCCCGGGCTGCAGGATTCAGCATTAATAATTGGTCTTTTTCATCAAAAACGAGAATAGGTTCCGGTGCGGAAGCCAGCACCGCTTCCAGCCGTTGGCGGGAGATCTCGGTGGAACAATACAAGGCTGCGTTGGATGCCGCCAGGGAGGCCTGGTCACCAAGCATATTGATGAATTGGACCTCCTCCTCTGTGAACTCCCTGCTCTGTTCATACCCCACCCAGAGCACACCGTAATATTTATCCTCATGGTGCAGCGCTCGCGCGATCAGTGCGGTGGGCGTAGGCCGGTCTTCCGGTATTTCAAGTCGCCTCATTCTGGAGGGCTTCGGCAACGCCAGTAATTCCTGGTGCTTCATAAATTCAAAGAGCGGTTGGTCAAAATAACCATAAACTTCCGTCAGCGTGCCAGCCTTCATGATGAAGAAACCATCCGGGTATGCTTTCAAGGTCACTTCGGGAATCAAGATGATCCTGGCAGAGGAACCCCTGGTTCCCAAGGCAGCGGTTAATACTCCTTGAAGTGATTTCTCAATATCCAGGCTGGAAGCCACACCTTTGCTTACCCTGACGAGGTGATCCAATTCCTCCAAACGCGAACGCAGGCTGGATCGCATCTCATCAAAGGATTGTCCCAATCTTCCAACCTCATCCTCACCTTTGGAAGCAGAAGCCGGTGTCATGTCGCCCTTTGCCATGCGGGTAGTCTCAGAGCTCAGTGATTTAAGAGATTCTGAAACTCGATTTAAACTGATCATCAACCCGGCAATTGCCCCAAGGATTAACACCGCGGTGATGAATAATAGGGGGAAAGCTATTGAAAATGTCTTTTGAGCGATCGCTGGATATGGCAAATTGAGGATCAGACTCCAATCACTCTCCGGGATCGGTTGAAAATAATTGATCGAATCGATTCCTCTCGGAGTTGACCAATCAAAAAAACCCGTCCCATCCGGGGACCAGCTAACGTAGTTTGAAATTCCCAGCTCTGGGCGTACATCTTCAAGCGAGAGAATGCCTCCATTGAACAAGATGGCATTACCCGAACTGCGTTCAAAGGTATTCAACGCTGCGAAGAGCTGCTCCCGATCCTGATTCAGGGCGAATTGGGTCCTGCCCACCAGGACTCCACTAATTTCCCCATCACTTCCCTCGATCATTCGCAGGAATGAAACCTGGACGTCGCCATCCGCTCGGGGAGCCATGCTCACCTGGGGTTTTTGCCCATCCAATACCCTGTGAATATTGTCAAATTCCTCCGTCGTCAGCGTGGATGGCGATTCAGAATCGGCCGGGTAAGAAGCCAGAAGATTTGCCTGTTCATCCATGAGGACCACTTCAGAGAAGAATCCGGCAACACTATCATTTTTACTGATCGACTTGTTGAACTCCTCCGGAGAGAGTGAGAGCAGATCCGGTGAACCAATCGTTTGGATGGTGGAATGGCCTTTTTCAACCAGCCCACCGATATCTACGCTGATCAAAGCTGCCTTGTTGATCAAATCATCCCGAATGATCTGAAGCGCAACATTTCTACCCATAACCCAAATCGAGATCGCCAGGCTCACTAGAATCGCGATCAGGAAAGGAAGGGTCGCGATCATAAATTGCAGTTTCAGGCTTTTCTCGATAGGAGAAGGCACCAAGTCCGGAGGCTCGAACCAGATTTCGCGTTTCCGTTGGTAGAGTATTTCCGCAGCAATTCCAGCCAGGATCAATTCGATTCCAACCATCAGATATCCCTGCCAGGCTTGGGTCAGGCTGAAATCCAAACGGGCGGCAAGCGAACCTGCCGTTGAAATGAAGGCGACCAGGATTGCCAATGGGAAGAACAGAACCGCGGAAAATACCGCCGAAAGAATTGGGTGACGAAGCCAGCCAAAAAATCGGGTACGGAAATTCTGATGCAGCAGATATCCATATACAAGTGCAACAAAGATCATCCCCAGCGGGGTAAACAAAGAATGCGTTATGAATACGGCCTGGATCAATCCGCTCAATCCCGCGATCACCATCGCCGGCAGAATGCCGACAAGGCCAGCCGCCAGCACCCAGGGTAACGCGGATAATATAAAAAGAATCCCTTGCTGGTTCAGCAATCCCGCACTTGCTTGAGGAACTCCACCGTTGGTTTGGATTCCCAAAAACAACGTGGTGAGGGGGACACTGAGAAGGAAGAAGACGAATAAATTCCCGCGGTTGGGGACCCTCTCAAAAACCCTGTCCTTCCAGCGGTTGGTCAACCATAGGATGAAAAAAAGAAATAGGAACCATCCCAGCCAACCAGCCAGATCGCCAGGTTCGTGGATGAACTTGGGGTAGGGAAAAAGCGTTGGGATGAATCGCATATCTACTTGATTTTAGTATTAATTGGGAAAATCTGCTTGTTTATCGATCATATTCCTGAAGGATCGGTAATAAAAAGGCATGGATACTTTAGTATTCGCATCCCGGATCGACTTCAGCCATTGCAACATTTTTTGATCAGCTTTTGTAAAAGTTGAAAGGGTAAATTCCCTGCGCGCTGCTACACCTACTGTGGACATTTTTCTCGATTCCGCCATCCATTCAGATTCGAGTTGATCTCGCTCATCTTCAATCAATGGAACCCGTTTTGCATAATTCGCCAGGATGGCTCGATGCAGCTCCTCACCCCGCCACCAGAGCGTGGTTGGGTCAAACTTGCCTTCCGGGAATTTTTCCCAGGCTGGCAGCCCTGAATCCAGCCAAAGGGGCTTGAATATCGAAACACAAGGGGCGGCAGTCCCTGTCACCCAAAATGAATCCCTCCCCTCCCTCAGTTCGGCGACCATTGAACCAGCCGTCTGGCTAACCCGCACCGGACCAAACCCGGCATGCATACAGATATCCGCTCCCATGAGAGCTGATCCTGGATTCCAGCGGGGTTTGCTTTCGGCGCGGTGATTACGAAGGATCCTGATCATATCAGAGGATGCGATTGATCCCCGTTTTGCGGTCAGCATGCCCTTGACGCAGGCCTGGCGTGATTTTCCAGCACCGAAGTTTGTGTAAAGAAAGTCTGAATAACATTTCCGAAAGCTGAACTCTGATCTTTTTTTACACCAGCCCCTCTTCACTGCTTCCTCCACAACATCTTTGGAAGCAAAGTCCCATTTATCTTCAATGGTCAACGCATTCGATATGGACCGAATATCTTTGACTTTTTCCGCCACCCATTGCCTACCCGCGGTTTCCAACACCCAGGCTTCCTTTCGATCTGCGATCAAGTAACTGTTATCGTAATAAAACGGGTGGGTAAATCCGCAATTTCCCGATTGGCCGTAATCAGCCAGCAGGCTCGTGATCACTTCAAGAGCCCCTGCTGCGTTGGTGGATCGCTCGAGGGCAAGGCGGAGAAAATCCATGCCGATCAATCCTGGTTCTTTGTTGTCCGTGTATCGGGTGAACACTGCTTCGTTGCCTATCACAACCCCGTGCTCATTCGCCCCCATTTCAGCACCCCAAATCCAGAACGGCTTGGAGAGCAGGATGGTATGAGTTTTTTTCACCTGTGGAATTTCGATGTATGTACAACGAACCTTGCTCCCAGGGCTGTGACTAGACTCATTAATAATAACCAGCTCCTGGGCTTCGTTGGGTTCGCGGTCTGAATTCTTGGCAAATAAAACACTGCCTTCGGCAGTGGAATTCTGTATAGCAACAAAGGTATCACACATATATTTAATCCTTTTTAACCAATTTTAGGACCTTTTCGAAAACCTGCTCAAGGGTCAATCCATCGGTTTGGATAATCACCGCATCAGGGGCAGGTTTTAAAGGTGCTGTCTCCCGCGAGGAGTCAATTTTATCCCGCTTGATCATCGCAGAAAGGATCTCCTGATAATCGGCTTTTTCTCCCCGTCCTGTCAGCTCCTTCACCCGCCTGCGCGCGCGTTCCTCCGCGGAAGCCTCAAGATAGAATTTAAACTTTGCGTCAGGCATGACCACCGTGCCGATATCCCGCCCGATCATGACCACGTTCCCCCGTTCTCCAATCCTGCGCTGCTGCGCGGTTAGTTCCTTTCGCACCTCCTGGTACGCTGAAACTTGCGAGACATTCCCTTCCACGGATTGATCCCGGATCGCCCAGGTGACATCCTCGCCATCCAGAAGAATATCGTTGGACCTGCCATCTTGGATCGAAGTAGGACGCACATCTATTTGGATTTTTCGCACCAGGACGCTGACATCTTTCTCTACAGCAAGGTCAAGATGATGCTGCATGGCTGCCAGGGTGGCAGCGCGGTACATCACACCTGTATCAAAGAACAGATAGCCGAATTTATCCGCCAGAAGTTTTCCCAAAGTGGATTTTCCGGAAGCAGCCGGTCCATCAATTGCGATACATTCCATTTGTGCCTTTTCATCCCCCTGATTATTCATTGTCGCTTGTACCGCCATCCGGAAATAGATCGTTGCGCGCCCAGAGAATAATGAAATCCTTCTGCAGAGGAGCATTACCGAAAATGACCCATTTGAACCATTCCTTGCCGGTCAGTAACGACCAGGGGACTGAAGCCGACCTGGCGAAATCCTGTCCACGGTAGGATGCAGGCAACTGCAAATCCTCGTTCGCGTTCGTAATCAGTATGTTCGGTGTTTCACCCGGTGCAAGGGCTTCCACACCACGCATTTCCTGTGTGTCTCGCAAGCTCCATTTCAGCGATGGGTCATCAATGCGCAGGATGGTAACCCCAAGAGCTCCAGGAATACCTTTATTTTGGCGTGAGATATCGTTAAGCGTGTTTGTCAACAACATTGTTTCTAAAGGATATGAATCAGGCGCTAGAATATTAGCCTCGGCCGCCCCGCCTAGCCCGGAAGCCCGGCGGCTCATGCTCACACTGAAGATCGAGAGAACTACAATCAATCCGATGGCAAGCCCGAATAAGGATACCCGCCATGACCAACCCCAGCCGATCAGGAATGCGGATACAACCAGCATGAGAATGGTTAGCGCGATCCCCGCGACCGCCAACTGAAAATCAGCGCTGCCTGGTTCATAAACCAGCAGGTTGGCAATCTTCAAGCTGCAAAAGATGAGCAGCAGGCTGCAAGCGGCAGCATACACATAGGATACTACCCGGTGCGATTCCGGTCGATGAATCCATCTTTGGATTTCCACTGCTGCGCTAATACACAAAGGAATAGTAACCCAGGCAAGATCAGTAACACGATGTTGTGGGTATATCAGGACGATCAATAAGGCAATCAACACCCAACGACCCAGAAAACCGAAAAACCGGTCCTTATATAGGATTCCCCGGATCAATCCTGTACCACCAAGAATGAATGTGAGCGGCATCATGATGACCAATCCGGCTATCATTCTTGTTAGAATTCCCTGGGATTGAACTCCCGCTGGTGTGACCCAACCTTGCAGGGTCGAGACAATTCCCACACCAAACCCGTTGATCAGCCACGGTAACTTAAAATAAATCAATCCTGCGCCCAAGAGGGTTATTCCTGCAGCCAGAAATACCTTTCCCCAAATGAACCGTTCATGGTTATCTTCCTTCGTTCCATCATCAATTTCAAAGATCTGGCCTCGCATCCAGGCAGCAGCTCCACCAATGGCAGCCACTCCAGGGAAGACGAGCGAACCACTCAATATCATCAGAGTTCCCAGGATTCCCAACCAAATTGATCTTCGTTTTTCCAGGGCGGTGAAGAAGCAAAGCACCCCCGCAATGGCTATCATCCCGCTACCAGCTTCCCGGCTTAGGTAGATCAAGAAAGGATCGAGGGCAAAAAAGTACATGAGCAGGATCGTCGTAATTCTACCGAGGCGGTCCCGGTAAAACAGGGGTACGAGGACAAATAAAACCCCAACAAACGCCGGTAGGAACCTGGCGGCAAAATCCGAACTGCCAAAAAGTTCGAAGATAATGCCAGTTAACCCGGTGTAAACCGGAGAACCAGTAATCATTCCAGGGAGTCCAGCAAATATATTTAATGCCTGCAACGCCTGGGATGCTTCCAGGTTGAATAGAGGAGTGCTGCCAAGCCCAATAAAACGCAATAGTGAAGCGAGGAGCAGCACAAGGAAATAAAAAAGGAAATCAAGGTTGTTTCTTTTCACGGATTAACTTCCCTGGTTGGTGGTCTCATTAAATAATTGAATCAGGCACCAAGTAAATCGTCGCCGAATCGTTCTGAAAGACGATCGGCAAATTCGTTGTAAACTTTTCCTCTGACACACGGATTGAGGAGCGTTCCAAGGTCCCAATGAAAACATATTTAATCGCATACCTGTGCAAGATCTCCCTGGCTTCCTGCCAGCTCGTCGTACGGTAAAGCGTTTGAATATCGGTTTCCCGTGAACCCATTTCCACAGCCCCGCCCCGCCACTGGCTTTCGTGCCCTGGCCAGCCAAGAACAGTGGGCAGACCGGATTGCTCAGAGACTCTTTCGAATTCAGAATAGCTGCCGCCAACTGCCTCCACGATCGTTCCGTATGGGGCGGATTTCAACCAATCAATGGCGGCTGCTTCTCCGCCATTTGAATAGGAGAAATAGTCCAGCCCATTCAGGTTAAGGCGATTCGGGCGAAAATTGTTGGTTGTATCCGGGAGCGCAAATGAAGGATAGGCCAACCCGGCAGCGAGGGATACGAACCAAACGATCCCGAATACCACCCTGCCTGCCCGGTTGCGAATACTCTTCCACAGGATTATAGATCCGAAAGCCGCTGCCATGGACCAGACAATCCAGGCTTCAAAATAGAATTTAAATATGGTATTCATCCGCCAGCCGAACTGGTCGATAAGGTAGAAGAATTCAGGCACCAGGGTAAGTGCGGTACCGGTCAGCACGAGCAATAAGGCGAAAAGTACTGCTCCTTGATCGACGGAGTTTTGCGGATCCCCGGTAACCCCATCCTGTCCTGGTTTAATTCCCAGGAATAGATCGATAGTCAGAAAGAGCATCCCGAACAGGGTTAGCCATGTCCCGGGCGCAAGAAGCCTTAATTTCAGGGATTCTCCCAGAATATTTCCCAGGCTGGCGCTTCCATGCAGGCTGGAGAATTGATACCCCAGGTAGCTTAATTTTTCACCAACAGAACCGCCAACCAGGTTTCCCAGGGCAGGCACCACTCCCATCAAACCGCCCATCAGGTAGGAAAGGATCCACAGGCCAAATACGATCACTGCCGATACCCAGGCAGCCTTCCTCCAATGGTTGCGGTTGCTCGGTTGCAGAAATAACCAAATTAGGAATGCCAGGATCGGCGCCAGGAGTGGGGCAAACATAATCCAGAAATGCACGCCCCGAGTGAAATATTCCAGGCTGGGAATGATCCCACCTGCCTGGGATTTAAAACCTGTATAAAAGGGTAGAAACAGCACAATCCCGGTCAATCCGACCAATAGACCAAACCCAATGAAATCGATCCAGATTTTCTTATGCCATCCATTTTTTTGGGCCTGGAGTAGGATGTAGGCGCAGCAGATCAAAGCGACATAGATCGGGAAATCCCAGGTATTGAAAAACGCGAGCGATCCAGCAGCCAGCGCAAGGATCCAGAAATCCAGTCTTCGCATCCACCCCCACCAGGCGAATCCACGGTTTTCGGCTGCCCATGGGGAAAGAAAGAAATTGAAACCGATCGCCAGGATCAGGAGGACAAACGGAATCGTCAGAACATGCGGGTGCAGATCCGCCAGGATAAAGGAGAAGAAAGGAAACTCATCAATGATTTCCTTCCAGTTCCGGGTGAGGTCGTAATCTGAAAGCACCCGCGAAGCCCGCCACCAAAGGATCCCTCCCGCCCGTTGCGGAATCCAGGAAAGTGGAAGGGATGGCGGGTTTGTCAACTCCTGCAGGTCAATCCATCGCCAGAAAGTGGATTGGAACGACCCGTCGCTCAGCCGCGTCCAGAAAATTCCCCGCGCGTGCAGGTATTCAAACACTCCTTCAGCGTTGCTAATGATCAACAGGTAAAAAGGTCCCAGCAAAGCCCACAGAAAATTTGCGGCGGTTTTACGACTTGGTGCCGGTTTCCAGGCTGACACTAGTGTATGAATTAACCCGTAAGCTCCCAGCCCGGATAGCGCGAACCAGGAGGCAGCCGCCAGGTTGAAAGCCACCCCGGAAGTAATCCCTGTTACCCTCGCCAGCATGGCGATGATCACATATCCAAAATAGTAATAGGAAATCGCGTACCCTGAAAGCCAGGGATCATTGGGAGGGAAGGACGGGGATCGCAGAATTGCATTGATGAACGCCATCTCCATGGGTTTTTCCGTGCCCGCTACCACTGGGTTGGCAGCCCGGACCAGGGACCATCCGGCAAAGAGCACAAGGAAAACTGCTTCGATCACCAGGATCAAGTTAAATATTTTGTTTAAACCAATCCTTGATCGCCAACCAATTCTTTTTCGCGAAATAAGAACTCACTCCGCAAAGAATAACCAGCGCGACCGTTTGCCCGGCAATGTCATTCTGTAGGACGTGGAATGATCCGAGAAGCCAGAACACATATCCCCATAACAGCAAACCAAGTGCACGCGAAAAAGCAAATCCTCTGTCCTTAAGGTTGGGGAAGAATCGGAAGGTAATCGGGAAGGTCAACCAACCCAATACCGATATCACCAGGTACCATTTTAGGAAATCTACCATGCGATTTCTCTATATATCCTCTTGAACGCGGTAAATGACAGTTTCTCCATCGCGATAGACTTCATCCCAAAGGATCCCATTAAGATTTTCAAACTTCGCGATCCCAGCCGCGGGATACTCCGCACGCTCCAATTGACCAACAATTATGTACCTGATATTGTACCTGTTGAGGAAGTCTCTAACTTCACCTTCGTCCAGGGTGCTGTAAAACTGCCCCACCTGGTCCACCCGTTGCTGCACCCAGTCCGAATTTACCACCGCCCGTTGTTGACGCTGATGCCAGTTCCAGCCAACAACACCTGGCAGCCCGGTGTAAATGGTATAGCGGGTTCCCCAGCGATACTCGGGCACATTGGCTTCAACGATCACCGGCGATCCCTGGATGTTGTCCTGCATCCAGCGGATGGCGCGGTAATCCTGGCTGAGATCCATATCTTTATCGAAGTCGCTGTACCGGGAGGTTTTCATATATTCCATCCCGTCCAGGGTGTGCGGAGCCACCGGGCTCATACGGTCGGACATCTTATCAAGTCCGGCAGTCAATGGGAATAGCAATGCTCCTCCGATCAAAAGGAAAAGAACCACTTCCCACACTTTCCTCAGCCGTTCCGGCCATGCTCCGGTAATGGCATCCCAAAGCCACATCAACGCTACTGCCGCGCTGAGGCTGAAGAGCGTCCACGATTGCAGGTAGAACTTGAAGACTGTATTCATCCTACCGATGTCGCCCTTGATCACGATCAATTCCACGGCGATAGTCAGGGCGAACCCGGAGCCAATCATGAAAAGGACAACCCGTTTCAGATCATCCTGGCCTGGACGGAAGATCAAGACCAGCGCGGTGAGTGCCAACAGCGCCACCAGCCAGGCGATCTGGATTTTGTCAATCATTAACACCACGATCGCAGCGGTGATCAGCAGTAAACCAATATAGATCCACCAGCGGAAGGGTTTGAGTTTCTCAAGCGATGAAGCCGGAGTCGAAGCCATCCAATCGAGTGTCTCATGGATTAACCAGGATGCGATGATGAATAGGAATACTCCCCAGTGGGTCAGGTATGACCAAATGGGCGAGCGGTCCCCGTGCCACACTTCGATGCTGTTATAAGCTTGTCCAAACCACCTTCCGAAAGGTTCATAGAGAATGAATGCCGCACCTGCGAGCAGAATCGCGGATCCAATCGCCACCAGCCATCGTTTTGAGCTTTCAGAAAGACCCTGGAAGTATCCAGCCGGGGTCGGAGCATACTTCACGCCGGAGTAAATCACTGCCAGGCAGGCAAGCACCAGGTAGGTGGGCAGATCCCAGGTGTTTGTGGGCCGCAGCGCTCCCACTGCCAATCCGCCAAATCCCAAAACGAGCGAAAAATTTAACCAGGAGAACTTGTCCGCATGTTCCGCCCATTTCCATTTTCCCCGGATGACCGCAACTGCCCATGCAATTGCCAGCAAGGTGAGAGGCAGCGCGATCATGTGCGCGTGAAGGTCCGCATAAAGAAATGTGAACATGGGAAACTCAGTGATCGGTTCTCCCGGGTAAACCCGGCTGGGGAACCAATACCAGTCCCCGGGGCCGATCGGCAGCTTGATCCCCGAGAAAATTCCACCGATCCCTTCGAACGTCCACAACCACTTCTGGAGGAAGTTGCCGCTATCGATGGGAATCCCGCTGGCGCCGATCTTTTGTAATCCCTGCCAAATCATCCGGACCGTACCCAGATTTCCAAGCACAAGCATGAATACCGCTGCTGCTGCTCCCCCCAGGAAAGTCTTGCTACCCAGGAACCCCAGCCAACTGAATCTCTGGGGTTCATCCCCATCTTGTTTCCGATGACTCACACTAAGGTTGGACCCGATACAGTACGCTCCCAGCGCTACCAGGCAGAAGAGAGTGGGAAGAATCAAGTTATAGGCGATCGCCGGCACGATCCCCAATAGTTTTACCAGGACCCCCACGAGGACGAACCCGTAATAATAATAATTGATATATCCACCGGCGAACCAAGAATCATAGGGTGGAAAGGTTGTGCTCTTGAGGATCGCGTTGAAATAGGAAAAGTCCATCGGCTTCTCGCCGCCTTTGGCCGGGTGCCAGAGGTCTGGGTTCCCCAATCGAACGAGCACGAAGGCAACAAAGAACAATAAGCCGAACATCTCGATAACCAGGAATTGGCGCCAGTGATCTTTCAAATCTTGAATGATGCTCTTTTTATCCCTGAAGAAGAGGAACAGGTTCCATCCCAGGATCAGGATCAATGCTCCCAGGATCGTTAACCGCGAAAATGCCATCCCGTTCGAACCCGCCATCCACACCAGGAAGGCCAGTAAAAGCAAGCCGGTCATTTTCGCCACTGGGTAGCCCTTATCGCGTAAACCTCCGAAAGCGATCCGCACCGTCGGGTAAACGATCCAACCCAGGATCGTCAGAACCAAATACCAAGTGATCAACCCCAGGATCGGATATTTATTCAAAGGATTTTCATAGGAGAAATAATCCGACCAGGTTCCGCCTGCCTGTTGAACCGCCAGCATTTCGGGCGGGAGTGTCAAATTACCCTTATACGCGCTGGCCGTTTTTGGGGTGAGATCGATCACCTTCGAGAGGTCCACCTGTCCCAGGATTTCCCGAACTCTGGCTGAATCGTACTCGTCGGTCTTGCGGAAGATCAGTACCTTAGGATGGTCATAAACCGTGAACGCCTCTTCGGCATACTGGGTATTGAATTGGAGTGGTCCCAGGCGGGGATTGGAATCAAAGGTCTGCACCAACTCATATCCGAGCCGTCCCTGGTAATCCCCGGGTTTGGCTTCAGCGTAGCATTGGTAGATCGTCTTTTCGTCCGGGCAACCGATCAGGTTGCGGTAATAAGCGCTGACCAATGGATAGCGCTCGGGAATGCGGGTCAGGCTTCCCCACTGCCGGTTCGAGCTGATAAAAATATAGTCGCCCTGTTCCAGGGCGTTGGATATCCGCTGGAGCTTTTCGGCATTATCATCCCAATAGAGCTCCAGGTTCAGATCGGTGCGGTAAATGCCATTGTTGTAATCAAAGGGGGAATAACCATCCATCGGGTAGGGAAGCGGATCATCCCAGGAGGACTCATTGATCTGCCGGCTGCCGGTGATCCCAAGGGCGCCCCCCCCTTCTGTAAATGTGAGCGTTAGGCGGTAAGGCTGTCCCTTTTCCACTTTAACCGGTTGGTCCAAAACGATCGTTGCGGGTTCGCCGCGCGGATTATTCTTCACCAGGAAATCCGCGCTGAGGCTGCCGCTGCCCGCGGGTTGGAAGCTTCCATCCGGATTACTGCTCTCTATCAACAGCTCCAGCTTCTTCGTATCCTTCACGGATTCCCAATCGACGATCCTGCCGAGAGTGAGTCCGGTCAAATTACCCGAGACTCGCGGATTGAATGCCAAGGAATATGATTCACCAGGGTGAAGAAGCCTGGATGGTTCGGGCAATGCCTGGGAGGCAGTCTCCCCCTCGCCGGTGAAGCGGATGGCGGTTGGTCCGGCCAGGGTCAGAGTGGCGCCGGGTTCGAGAATGCGGAATTCTATCGAGTAATCATGCCCGGGTTCCAGCGGGATCGCTTGATCAAAAAGAAGCTGGTATCCGTTACCCCGCGGGTCATCGCTGCCCCCGAATGAATTACGGATGGATCCGCTCCCCACAACCGGAGTTTCCGCTGAGAGGTCGGTTGCCGTGACCAGCAATGTTTTTTCAGATGAGTTACTTGAAGGATCCACGATATGGGAGAAATCCACCCCGCTCCAATTTCCCGAATCCTTGTTGGTGATAACCATCCGGACAGGATTTTCGAGGTCTACTTCGGTACCCAGCGGATATGCGAGGGGCTGATTGGTTATCGATCCATTCTCTTCAATGCTGATGCCGATTGGGCCGGGAACGTTTTGATAGATCCATTCACTGGCAGCCAGCCGGGTGATTGGCCGGGTGTAGATGCGTGAAAACGCATAAGCCCACAGGATCGTGGAAACGAGAACCGTCACGCTGATGAAAACGGATAATCCCTTAAGCCACTTTCCAGCGGTCCTTTTTTCCTCAACTTCTTTTTGTTTTCCCGCCTTCCAGATCGAGAAGATCGTCCAAGCTGCGATAATCGCCAGGGTCGGGTAAACCAGCATCTGGTAGCGCATGCTGCGGGTGAAGTTGATGGATTGCCATAGAAAATAGATCAATGTCCAGCCCCACAACAGCAAATATGGTTTCCATGTGCCCTTTAAGCATGCGGATCCCCATCCAGATGAATCCTGACCAGGCGAGGATCCCCAGCGGTAACCCCAACCCCCAGATGGTGAGATTCTGCCAGGCGAAAGAGATCGGCCGGCGTGCCCATTGGATTCCCGGCGGAAAAGTTGAATCGCCGGCGCTTAAAGCGCTCAACTCCCTTAGGTTGCCCAACCATTTCGGATTTAGTTCCCAGCCGATATAACGTAGCACCCCGCTTGGTCCATCCTGCAGTGCGACCAGTGGGCTCTGTGTGAGGAAACCAGGAGCGCTGAAGGCGTAGGGTTGCAGGATGCGGAAGGTCAGGAGGCTGATCGCTCCCGCCAGGATCACATTCCGCAGGATCACCCATTTATATTGGTCCTTATGGCTGGAGTCCAAGTTGCTGAAGAAAATGATCGCAGCACCTGGAAGCAATACCGCCAGCAAACCGGCGTTGACCTTGGATGCGGCTGCCATACCAAGCGAAATCCCAAATAGCGCATAAAGAATAAAATGCCGCCACCCGGATCGGAGCCAAAACCACTTTCTGGATGGGTCGACCTCGACCAGCGAGCTCTCGGGAGTTGTTTGGATCAGGACCGCGATAAAAAATGTCAACATCCCGAAAAAGTTGGTGGAGGTATCCACCGTCCAGTAATGGGAAAGCTGGATGGGTAGAACTGCTAAGGCATAAAATGCCGCCCCGAGCAGCGCGATCGCTTTGCTGCGGAAAAGCCGGAGCCCGATCATGAAACAAAGGAAAACCGTCAACAGGTCCATCGTGGCGGAATAAGCCCTGCCCAGAATTGTCACCTGGTCGTACCCGGTCTGCCCGGTCCATTCCGCCAGGTAACGAACCAGGAAGATCGGGAAAGTGCCATATACAAAGAACCCATATCCACGGTTTTGCGGGTTGAGGCTGGAAGTATCCGTGTTGAAATACTCTCCCAGGCTGCCCACCGGAGAGATACCGGTTTCAACCATTGTCAGGAAGCGCTCATCGGGATGCAGGTGATAGGTCTCGTCCCAGTGGATTCCGGTAAGTCGCAAAGCGCCCCCTGCCAGCAGGATGATGACCAGGACTAATTCGATCCACCATGATTTAAAGAATTGGAAGTTTTTCTTGGGAGGTTGCATAATCACTCTGCGGACGCCTCGGCTGGGACGAAGAAAACAAAGAAATCCTTTCCTTCGCGCGGGTTTATATGGGTCGTGGTAGTTCCGCTTGGATACATCACCTGTAATTTTCCCAGGTCTTCGGTATCTTCCGCTTTAAGGATGAAAAGCTTGGCACGTGTTTCCGAAAGAGTATTCTTGAAATTCTCAGGCCAAAGCGCATAATCCTTCTGCGGGAATCCCGCATTGATCCCCACCAGGCGGGTATCCACCCAATAAGGGAAGGGAACCACGTACGCCGTTTCTTCTGTTCCGACCGAGTCAGCAAATCCACGGATCACCCGTCCAATCTCAGAGGTGTTCCATGCACCAGCCATGAACTGGTCATCGAAGGTTTTGAATACCAGTCGGAAATTCAGCGTCGCGGTCCAGATGAAGAGGATGATTCCAAGCAGGATGACCATCGTTCGCCCGAATTTTCCGTGGATCCTTCGCCAGATGCTTTCAAGCGCGCTCATGATCCCCATGGCAGCGATCACGAACACCGGGATAATGGCAGCCCCCGTCCGGTTGAGGGAGGGGTTCTCAGCCGGGAATGCCAGGGAGAGGATGGAAGGCATCATGAGGAGCGGGATGGAAATCAACAAGAAGAGATCGACCCAATTTCTTCGCTTGATATAGCGCAGGATGACCACGATCAAACCGAGGAAGAAAAATGCCCCGGTGACGTAATCCAATGCCGGTCGGTGCGGGATGGAGTGAACCCAGATCTCCCCGTTGTCATAAAAGAACATGATCAACGCCTTCCAGGTGTTGGAAAAGAAGATCTGAAATGCTGGACCTGGAAGGGGGGATTCAGTTCCAGCCAGGCGGCTGAAAGCCCGAATGCTGAAACCGCTGGGTCCTCCACTGCGTAGCGAAAAAGCGGAATGAATACCGCAAAAGCCACCCCACCCAGCACAACCAGTGTGATCAATGCTTGCCTGCGTTTTCCCTTAGAGACCGGATGCAGGAGATATAAACCGAAGGCAGTCAGGATGACAAAGGGAATGAATCTCGCCGGGCTGTACCCATGCAGCCCTAAACCGACTGCCAGCCCGGAAAGCAGGATCAAATTACGGTCCTGTTTGCGAATCCCGCGGATCAGGAAATATAACGCCGGGGCGGCAAAGAACGCATAGAGGGGAAATCGCAGCCCAACGCGGGAGATCACATTCGGCCAGTAGGCCATTCCGGCCAGGAGCATGGCAGCTAATCCCACCTGCCGGTTGGAGACTTCCTTGCCCACCAGGTAGATGAATGGGAGGGTGAAAAATCCGAGCAAGGCCGTCCCAAGCTTAAGGCTGAGGAAGGTCAAACCCTGTTGGAGCCAGTCAGCGATGATGGCGGTTAGGTACATCTGAACAAATTCCCGTCCGGTATTGCGCGGGAAAAAGACAGAAAATTGGCCGTTTAGAATATCGCCAACATCCAGGAGTTTTTCCGCGTGATCGCTGAACATCTCCCCTGGCACCTGGTTCAACCGGTAGAACCGGTAAAAAGTGACAACCAGGAGGGATAAAATGACAAGCACCGTCCAGGCGGTGACTTTGAAGGTAAACAAGGGCTTGTTATTCCCCCGGAAAAGACGCCTCCACCAGGTCTCTCCCGCACCGGGAAGCCACAAAGCGTATAGGAGAAATCCAAGCCCGGCAACCCAGAGAGTTAGGTTTACAGCAGTGAACCGGTTACCTCCGAAGGCAAAAAAGGAGAGCATGAGCAACAGGATGCTGACCAGGAAGGGGATCCTGCGGTAACTTATGGGAAATGCGTTGGTGGAATCCGGTCGGTTTTTCGGTAAATCCCATTCACGGGTGAGTATCGCTGCCACGGCCAGGAATCCTGAAAAAATATATAACCCCACCGCTCCCTTAATGCTGGGGTTGGGTGGTTCCATCAGCGCCTGGGCGATCAATGCAAGAATGAGCGCGCCAAACGTTTTCCAGGGTCCGATCCTGAACCCGCGTTTAGCAGCGGGGATAACCTCCACTCCCTCTCCGGCGGGAGCGACAGCAACTTCACTCGTTTCTCCACTGGGATTAATCGGACCTTCCAGTGGCTGTTGGGTTTCCGATTTTTTCTTCCAGAATTGGGCTTTTTCTTTTAAAATGTCGAGGACGCTGGGTTCATTCATCATTGGGCAATGTTCCGAATTTTAATGTAAACTCTGATGATACCCTAAAAATCAAACCGGTTATTCGATCCGTTTTCGGGTGATATAGAACCCGTAGGAACCCTTCTGCTGACGAGGCGGCTCTTCAAAGAGCCCATTAACCAGTTTCAGAGTCATCCAAAGGTTCCATCTCTCAGGAACCAGGATCCATTTTCGAAAAAGAAAATGGCAGACCAGGGAGGGAACCCCCAGGTAATGCCCCCATTCGAGGGCCGCGAGGCTCCGCGGGGAGAAATAATCCCACTGATCTTCTATAACAAAACCATGCCTTTTCAACCGTTCTTCCCACACTTTTCTTGAATCGCAATGGTGGTGTCGGGAAATTCGGTTGAAGAACCTTCTGTACCCTTCTGCCAGGTTGTGTAAACCTATTCGATCGAGCCAATTCGAGATGGATAGGTTGGCCAGGAAATTCTCATTCGGCACACAAAAAATGAAGGGAGCTCCAGGTTTGAGAACCCGGGATAATTCCTGCAGTACTGGATCAAGCTCCGGAATGTGCTCCAGGACGGAATTGCTCATCGCCGAGGAAAAATAGCCATCCTGGAAGGGAATATCATCCCCGGTGCCCTGGATGACATGCCGGTATTTCCCATCCCTCCGAGCCAGCCGCACAGGTCCGCTCCAGGGGTCCAGGCCAACGCTGACCTCATGATTGAAAGCGATCTGAGAAAAATGACCGTCTCCGCAACCCAGATCTAAGCTGGGTTCGGGGAGATTCCAGGTTTTCGTAAACCCGCGCCTCCACAGCCCGCAGCAACCCGCGAAAATAAGGCAGGCTGGAGATGTTCAACCAAAGGTAATCCTTACCGCCAGGATTCATTCCCGATGGATCTCCTGAGCGATTTTCTCGAACAGGATTTCATAATCCCTGGCGATCGAATCCGGACTGTAGAACTGCTGAAGTTTTTCCGCGGGAGCTATCTTTGGATTCTTATCCGCGAGTATCTCCAAAACAGCGTTGGCAAGCGCCAGGGAATCACCAATCGGGATGATCCTACCCATTTTGTGGTTCTTCACCGGCTGCCGAACCCCTGGCAGGTCGGATGCCACACAGGGAACCCCATTCATCATCGCTTCAATTTGAACCAACCCGAAAGCCTCGGTGGAGTTCAGGCTGGGAAGCACTAGACAGGTCGATATTCGGATAAAACTTCGCCATCTCCACCGGATTCAAAACCCCTAAAAATTGCCAATGGCGTTTTTCGATAAACGCATCGATCCTGGGTTTCAATCGGTTGAAATAGGCTTCTTCCCCGATGATATTCTGGTATGGACCAGCAAATTGGAACAGTGCCTTTGGGTATTTTTCAAGAATTACCGGCATCGCATCCAGCAGCACCTCCACCCCTTTCTCGGTCGCGAACCGGGCTGCCATCCCTATCACCGGGTGCTGTTTGTGTGGGTTATGTTCCCTGGCAAATCTCTTAACCTCTTCGGCTGACACATCGGGTAATTCCACTGGCGGTTGGATCACCTGCAATTTCCCCAGGTAGCGCCTGAGGTAGCTGGAATGTTCGGCATAATCGCGGGTATAGGTTACGATGCGGTGGGTCCAAAGTGCAGCTAGGTTATTGGCAATCTTCACCGCCAGGTTGGCCAATTGGGGGATGGGACCCGGCGGCATGAGCAGATCGCAATGATAGGTGATGACGGTGGGTTTTTTGTGGATCTTTCCCCGCAGGGCAATGCCGGCAGCATCGAATTGCGGCAGGTGAAGTTGAATGGCATCATTCTCGCGCACAAGTTTGCTCGCGCGCCAGCCGAACGAGGGCATGATCACACCTTTACTCAACCGAAAGGCAACAGGAACCCGAAGGATGCGCACTCCATCCTGCATCTCCTCCTCTGGCAGTGTTCGGTCATATTGCGAAGTCAGGATGGTCACCTGGTGGTCTCGCTTCACCATCGCCCGGGCAAGCCGTTCGGCATAGATGGTCAATCCGCTGGTGTGCGGCCGGTAATAGGTAAGTACAATGAGAAGTTTCATTATTGAACGGACGACTAGAAAAGATTCTTGTTTGCTACCACCCAATCATATAACCTGCGAATGCCTTCCTCGACACCAACCTTTGGTTCCCACCCCAGCACTTTTTTTGCCTTGCGGATATCGGACACGAATACTTTTTGATCGCCCGGGCGCCAATCCCCCCATTTTGCCTGGATGGGGTGACCCAGCAATCTTTCAAGGATCGGGGCAAATTCATTCCAGACGGAGATCACATTTTTGGAACCGCCGCCAATATTGAACGCATTCCCAGCAGCTTTGTCCTTTTTGGCAATCGCTGCATCGTAAGCATCCAGGAGATCTTCCACGAAGAGCAGGTCACGGATCTGCTTTCCATCTCCATAAATGGATATCGGTCTTCCCAGCACCGAGGCGATGACAAACCACGCCACCCAGCCCTGGTCTTCGATCCCAAACTGGCGGGTCCCGAAAATACAGCTCTGGCGGAAGACAACCGTCGGCAAGCCATAGATGCGGGCGTAATCGCGCACGTATTGATCCCCGCTGCCCTTCGAGCATCCATAGGGGGAATGAAAGTCCAGCGGTTGCTGCTCATCCATACCCTCGGGGTAATCGCGGTAACGATATCGGGTGGCATCCTCTACAACTGGCCACATCCAGCATCTCGCCATAGACTTTGTTGGTGGAAGCATAAAGAAATACCGGGTTTCTTCGCGATGCCCTGGCAGCTTCCAGGGTGTTGAACGTACCGAGAGCATTGATCTCAAAATCCTCGCGGGGTTTGATTACCGAAGTCGTCACCGCCACCTGGGCGGCCAGGTGAAGGATGATATCTGCTTCCCGGGCAGCATCAGTGATGGCTTCAGCGTTGCGCACATCACCCTGGATTAGCTTGAAGGCATTATCCCCGAACGTTTCCCGCAGCCATTCCAGATTCAGCCGTGACCCCGAACGGGAAAGATTATCAAAGATTGTGACCTTTTCATTTCGTTTCAGAAGCCGGGCAGCGTAATTGCTGCCGATAAACCCGGCTCCCCCGGTGATGAGATAATTCTTAGGCATTGGTCTGCTCCGTGGCTGCATTTTCCGGGGTCTGCCGCAGCCCCAGGTCGTGCATCAAGCTTGAAATGGATTTTCCTGAATTCGCCAGCCCGTAAAGCCCAAAGGCTCCATTTATGGTGATATTCAACAAGTGAGTGGTAATACCATACGCCAGGGCACTGGAAGCATCCACATTGAATAGCGAGAAAGCTGCGATCGAGGAAGCTTCCCAGATGCCAATTGAAGCGGGTGCGGAGGGAATGGCGATCCCGAGCGCAATGATTCCCAACCCCAGGGCACACCACCAAAGCTGTACCCCTGGCACGAACTGACTCAGGATCACATAAGTCTCAATGATCGCGATTGCCCATGAGAGCAGCATCAATCCCAGGCTGGAGATAAATTGAACCGGGTTACGCAGTGCGCTCAAACCAAGGAAGAATGCGTCCACCTGCGGGAGGACGTGCTTTCGAATCTTCTCATTGCCAGATCCTTTTCTCTCGATCCAGGCTTCCACAGGGGTGCGGTTCCTGGCCAGTATAAAAAGGACCACGAATCCCAGGGTGACAACGCTTAATGTGGCGATGGCCACCGGTTTGGCCCAGGAGAGTCCCAAAGCAAAGGGCAGTAAGGATATGATCAACCCCGCTGCGATGGCCAGATCGAAGGAACGCTCAATTATGATGGTGGAAAGGACCCGCACTGCTCCCAATCCGGTTTCGCCGCCCAATAAGAGTGCGCGCCCCAGCTCCCCCAGCCGGAAGGGCAGGAAATTGTTGATCAGGTAGCCTTCGTTCATTGCTATGAAAGCCTGCCAGGTGGTCGCTTTGCGGTCCAACAAAATGCGCCAGGCGGCTGCCCGCGCAACCAGCGAGATCAGGTAAAGGATTACCCCCAGCAGCAGGATTTTTGGCTGGGTCTTCTGCAAGGCAAGTTGCAGCCCCTGCATATTGATGATTTTTAATATGAAGTAAATGGCTCCGGCGCTCAGGATCAATCCTGGCAGCCAGCGCTGTATCTTCAGCGATGCCATCCTCGTCCTAAAACTCACTCATCCTCCAAGCGCAGCACCGCCATGAAGGCTTCCTGGGGGATCTCCACATTCCCGACCTTTTTCATGCGTCGTTTGCCCTTCTTTCTGTTTTTCCAGCAATTTCTTCTTGCGGGAGATATCCCCCCCATAACATTTGGCCAGCACATCCTTCCGCAAGGCTTTCACGTTCGCGCGGGAGATAATGCGCCCATCCGCGGATGCCTGAATGGCGACATCGTATAGCTGCCGGGGAATAAGCTGCCTTAAGTTTCGTAACCAACCGCTGACCCTTATGATAGGCCTGGTCACGATGGACGATGGCGGCCAGGGCATCCACCGGCTCACCGCCAACCAGTACTTCCAGCTTGGTGAGATCCCCCGGGCGGTACCCCATAAACTGATAATCCATGGAAGCATACCCGCGTGTGCGGGATTTCAGCTCATCGAAATAATCCACGATGATCTCGGATAGCGGGATCTCAAAATTGAGCTGCACCCGGTTGGGTGCGGGATAGTCCTGGCTGGAAAAGATGCCATGCTTCTTGGTGGTCAGCTCCATGATCGGACCGTAGAACTCGGTTGGGGTGATGATCTGCAGCTTCATCCACGGTTCGCCAACTTCTGTCAATACAGCTTGATCTGGCAGCTTGGCGGGGGAATCAATAGTGATCATCTCCCCACTTAACAGGGTCACCTGGTATTCCACGGAAGGGGCGGTGACGACAATATCCATATCGTACTCGCGTTCCAGCCGTTCCTGGATGATCTCCATGTGGAAAAGTCCCAGGAAACCGCAGCGGAAGCCGAAATTCAACGCTTGCGAGGTCTCAGGCTGGTAATCCAGGGAAGCATCGTTTAATTGGAGCTTTTCCAGCGCTTCCTTCAAATTCTCGTAATCCTCGCCTTCCACCGGGTAAATGCCGGCGAAGACCATCGGCTTCGGATGATGATACCCGGGCAGCGGGGCTGCGGCTGGTGCATTCGCCTGGGTGAAGGTATCCCCCACCCGGCATTCGCGCACAGTTTTCAACCCGGTGGCGATATACCCCACGTCGCCTGCCTCCAGGATATTGATCGGGCGCATATCCGGACCGAAAATCCCGATCTCCACTGGTTTAATATCCGTGGCTGTGATCATCAGGCGCAAAATATCGGTTGAGTGGATCACCCCCTGCACAACCCGGATGTATGCGATCACCCCTTTATAGGAATCGTAGTGGGAATCGAAGATCAGTGCCTGTAGCGGGTTTTCATTGTGCCCGACGGGATAGGGTACTTTTTCCACGATCTCTTCCAGAACCTGCGCAACATTGGTACCTTCTTTGGCAGAGATTCGAATAATCGAATCTGCAGGAACCCCGAGCAGCGCGGATAGATCCTCAGCGATGACATCCGGCTGAGCGGAGATGAGGTCAATTTTATTGATTACGGGAAGAATGGTCAGGTCGGCATCGAGCGCCAGGTAAAGGTTTGCCAGGGTCTGCGCTTCGATCCCCTGGGTGGCATCCACAATCAACAGGGCACCCTCACAGGCTGCCAGTGCCCGGTTCACTTCGTAATTGAAATCCACGTGCCCGGGGGTATCGATCAGGTTCAGTTCATACGACTGCCCATTCTTGGCCTGGTAATTCATCCGCACCGCGGAAGCCTTGATCGTCACCCCTTTTTCGCGTTCCAGGTCCATGGAATCGAGCACCTGCTCGACCATCTGCCTGTCCGAAACCGTGCCGGTGATTTGAAGAAGCCGGTCTGCCAGGGTCGATTTTCCATGGTCGACATGGGCGATGATGGAAAAATTCCGGATATGGTCGGTCGTCATGACGCTGGCTAGTATACCTTATTTTATTTCGCGGCTTTTTCGCGTGCTTTTTCGAGAGCACTGGCGATCAAATCCGCATCGCCCGCCTGGTCAGAGCCGTAATTCCATATATATAGCAGGAATTCCCGGTTCCCCTTGGGACCTAGCAGCGGGGAAGGGATCAGCCCCTGGATGGAAAAGCCTGTTCTTCGCACGCTTTCAAAAACACTCGCAAGCACCTGGCGGTGGATCTCCGCGTCACGGATCACCCCTTTCCCCTTCGCGGCCGCTTCCCTGCCCGGCTTCGAATTGCGGTTTGATCAGGACAATCGCCTTTCCTGAGCCTTCTTTAAAGAAGGTTGACCATCACCGGCAGGATAGTCCTGACAGAAATAAAGGAAACATCCACCGTGACGAGATCCATTTTTTCAGGTAATCCGGTCAGGTTGCGGGCGTTGGTTTTTTCCATCACCACCACCCTGGGGTCGTTACGCAATTTCCAGTGCAGGATGCCCTGCCCAACATCCACCGCGTATACCCTGCCAGCTCCGTGCTGAAGCAGGCAATCGGTGAAACCTCCCGTGGAAGCCCCCAGGTCGGCGCATACATACCCCGAAAGATCGATGAGGTTGAAAGCCTCCAGGGCAGCTTCCAGTTTTTCCCCGCCGCGGGAGACGTACTTTGGCCCGAGATCAACAACGATCTCATCCCCGCTGGAAACCATGTCGGAGGCTTTCAGCGCAGTCTGGTTATTCACGGAAACCTGCCCGGCCATCACCAGTTTCTGGGCCAGGCTGCGGCTCTCCGCCAGCCCCCGCTCCACCATTTCGAGATCAAGCCTGGATTTCGGCATGCTTGAATTTTACTTGCGAAACGACCGCGGTAAACGGGAATTCTTGCTGAGGGGAGTTATGATATTATTTAATCCATGATCAAAGCGATTCTAAAATCCATGCGTCCGCGCCAGTGGACCAAGAACGTTTTCGTGCTTGCCCCGCTGGTTTTCGACCGGCAGCTCACCAATCCTACTGCGCTGGTGCGGTCAGTGACCGGGATGCTGCTCTTCTGCCTGATCTCCAGCTGTGTTTATGTCCTCAACGACATCATGGACGTTGAATCCGACCGCGTCCACCCGGATAAGAAACACCGCCCCATCGCCTCCGGGGCACTTCCCATCAAGGGTGCCTATCTCCTGGTCGCAGTTTTGCTCCTCATCACCATCCCGCTTTCCTTCTGGCTCTCCCCGGCTTACGGGATCATCGCACTGATCTATTTCGGGATCAACCTGGCCTATTCCATCTGGCTCAAACACATCCCCCTGATTGATGTCCTGATCATTGCCGCCTGCTACGTTCTGCGGGTTGCCGCGGGAGTTGTGCTTATCACCGTCCAGCGGTTCTCACCCTGGCTGTATATCGTAACCACGCTCTTCGCGCTTTTCATCGGGTTTGGCAAACGCCGCGCTGAACTCTCGCTGCTGGAAGGAGAGGCAAAATCGCACCGCCGGGTGTTGGATGGTTACTACCATCCCCCTTCTCGACCAGTTGATCACCATCGTATCCGGCACAACGGTGGTTGCCTATAGCCTCTACACTTTCACCGCCCCCAATGTCCCCGCCAATCATGCCATGATGCTGACCATTCCCTTTATCCTCTACGGGATCTTCCGCTACCTGTGGCTGATCAGCGTCAAGCATGCCGGCGGAGCACCCGAGGAGCTGGTCTTTACCGACCGCCCGTTACAGGTCACCATCCTGCTCTGGGGGCTCTCGGTGCTGCTGATCTTTTACACTTCCTGATCCAATGCCCGCGGTAACCTCCCACGCGCCTGCCAAATCGATCCTCTTCGGGGAACACGCCGTCGTCTACGGCCACCCGGCGATCGCGATCCCGGTTTTCGAAAGACGGTCGACCACCTATATCCTTGCCAATCCCAAGGGGCGATACCGGTGAAGTGACCATCGAAGCGCCGGATATCAACCTGAACACCAGCCTGGCCGCGCTGGATCCCTCCCACCCTTTCCGCATTGCCATCACGCACACCCTGCAAGCCGTCGGAGTGGTCTCGATCCCGGCCTGCCACATCCGCGTTGTCTCCACCATCCCCATCGCCAGCGGATTGGGATCAGGCGCGTCCATCGCGGTCTCGCTCGCCCGCGCGCTTTCCCTGTTCCTCGGTCACCCCCTCCCGGATGACCAGGTAAGCGCCATCGCCTTCGAGGTCGATAAGGTCTATCACGGCACCCCCTCCGGGATCGACAATACCGTCATTGCTTTCGGAAAACCGGTTTATTTCATCAAGGATCAGCCGTTCACCCTGCTCGCCCCGGCCAGCCCACTGGATTTCCTGATCGCCGATACGGGCGTTCGCAGCTCCACCCGCGAAATGGTCCTCGGGCTGCGGGAGAGGTGGCAGCAGGACAATGCCAAATACGAAAAGATATTTGAAGGGATTGAAAGTATCGTGGTTCAGGCCCGGGATTCCATCGAAGAGGGCAATCTCGAAACGCTGGGTGACCTGATGAACCAGAATCACCGGTTTCTGCGAGACCTCGGAGTCTCCCACCCGAAGCTGGATCAACTCACTGAAATTGCTGTTGCTGCCGGAGCTCTGGGTGCCAAGCTCTCTGGAGCTGGCGGCGGCGGGAACATGATCGCCCTGGTGAACCCGGAGCAAAGCGACGCAGTGGATGCAGCCCTGCGGCAAGCCGGGGCGGTGGAGGTCATCCACACCCGCGTGAAAGCCGGAAAAGGATAGACCGCATGCTCGTTTTTCTTAAACTTGGCGGTTCGCTCATCACCAACAAGGCCGGGATTCAGCAACCCCGGCGACGTCTGATACGTCGCTTGTTCGGCGAGATCCGCACGAGCCTGGATACAAACCCCGATCTGCGCATCCTGCTCGGTCACGGCTCGGGTTCCTTCGGGCATGTCCCTGCCAGCAAATACAACACCATTCAGGGGGTCCATACCCCTGAGGAATGGCAGGGGTTTAGCGAGGTCTGGCAGGCGGCGCATGCGTTGAATCGTATCGTGATGGAGGAACTGGCCATCGCAGGGTTGCCCGCATTTGCGGTATCCCCTTCCTCGGCAATCGTTTCACGCAACCGCGAGATTCTGACTTGGGATATCGCCCCCATCCAGGCTGCCCTGGCCGCAGGCATCCTTCCGGTTGTCTTCGGTGACGCGGTCTTCGACCAAGCCCTGGGCGGGACGATCCTTTCCACGGAGGACCTCTTCGTCCACCTCGCCCCCCGCCTGCGCCCCGCGCGCATCCTTCTTGCCGGGCAGGAAAAGGGGGTCTGGTCGGATTTTCCGCTCAAGAAGCACCTGGTTCCAGTCATCACCCCGTCTTCCTTGAAAAAAATGGATCAACAACCGGAAACCTCGCAATTTGTGGATGTGACCGGGGGTATGCGGCAAAAAGTGGAGATGATGGCAGCCCTGGTCGAAACCAATCCCGAATTGACCGTTTCCATCTTTTCCGGCCGTCAGCCCGGGACGCTCGCGAAAGCGCTGGCAGGTTCCGCGCCTGGGACGACCATTCGCGCGGATGAAGCGAAGGAAAAATAAAATGAAGATCGACCGGAAATTCCTCGAATTACTGGAAAGCCAATCGCTTGCCCCCTACGGGATGCAAAGCAGCCAATCCAAAGGCCGCGCCCACCCGGAAGACGAGCCCGCCTACCGCACCTGCTTCCAGCGCGACCGCGACCGAATTTTGCATACAACCGCCTTCCGCCGCCTGGAGCACAAGACCCAGGTGTTCATCACCACCGAAGCGGATTACTACCGCACCCGCCTGACCCACACCCTGGAGGTGGCCCAGATCGGCCGCACCATCGCCCGGGCGCTCGGAGCCAACGAGGACCTGGTGGAAGCCATCTGCCTGGCGCACGACCTGGGTCATTCGCCCTTCGGACACTCCGGCGAGGTGACCCTTGCTCGCCTGATGAAGGATGACGGCGGTTTCGATCACAACAAGCAATCCCTGCGGATCGTCGATGAGCTGGAGGACCGCTTTCCGAATTTCCACGGGCTCAACCTCACCTGGGAGGTGCGCGAAGGGATCGTCAAACATGAATCCGAGTACGACCAGTCGGACGCGGATAAATTCAATCCGCAGTTGCGAGGTCACATCGAAGCCCAGATCACCAACGTAGCCGACGAGCTGGCCTACACCGCCCACGACCTGGATGACGGCCTGCACTCCGGCATCATCACCCTCGAGGATCTGGGGGAGATCGAGATCTGGAAAAGCCTGACCGCCGATCTTGAGATCCCCTGCCACGACCTGGAGGAAAAAACCCGCCACCGCATCATCCGCAGGCTGATCGGGCTGGAGGTGACCGATATCATCGACACCTCCGATCAAAATATCCAAAAAGAGGGGATCGCTTCGGTTGAAGAGTTGCAGCGCCTGCCGTATAATGTCGTATCCTTCTCGAAGAGCCTTGCGGGGCAGAACCGGCAGTTGAAGGATTTTCTCTTCGCGAAGATGTACCGCCATTACCGTGTGGTGCGCATGGCAGCCAAGGCGGAGAAGGTCCTCACCGATCTCTTCACCGCCTACCTGGGTGAACCGACGATCCTGCCGGATCATATCCGCGGGAATTTCACCCGGTTTGGCGAAGCCCGCACGATCTGCGATTACATCGCCGGGATGACGGATCGATTTGCGGTGGAAGAACATAAACGCCTGTTTGAGCCTGGCGTACTCCCTTGATCGAGGTTGCTGATGACTGAGATTTCCTACCTGACAAAAGATGGAGAGACCCGCCTGCGCGCGGAGCTGGCCGAGCTGAAGGGACCCCGGCGCGAGGCGCTTGCCAAACGCCTGCGCACCGCCATCCAGCAGGGGGATCTTTCCGAGAACGCGGATTACATCCAGGCCAAGGAGGAGCAGGCCTTCCTGGAAGGGCGCATCCTGGAGCTGGAACAGGTGCTGCGGGATGTGGTCATCATCGACGAAACCGCCAGCGTTAAGGAAGTTGTGGCGGTAGGCGCGCGGGTCACCGTGCAGGAGGAGGGCTTCCCGCCCGATACCTATTTCCTGGTGGGCGCCAAGGAGGCCCAGCCCTCGAAGGGAATGATCTCGAATGAGTCACCCATCGGCCGCGCGCTGCTGGATCACCGGGTGGGGGATTTGGTGGAAATCGTCACACCGGCAGGGAAACTCGTTTTGAAGATTCTCAAAATCGAGTAAGTTGGCTAATTGAAAATAAAAAACCCGGTTTGCCGGGTTTTTTTGTTCATCCATCGAAATTCTTATTTCTTCTGCCAGACGCTCAATTCCAGCGTCAGCCGGTCGAAGGCCGCCTCGGAGGGGCTTGTCCCCTGCGTGTAGTTCGTATCCACCACGTGGGCTTCCAGCCGCAGGGAGGCTGTCTCCAGCACCACCCGCTGCCCGGCAACCACCGAGAGCAGTTCGCCCTTGGGCAGCAGCCGCTGGCGGATGGCCGGGTCGTTGAAGGCGTACTTGCTCATCAGCATCTTCGTCACGGTCTGGATATCATTCTTATCGAAGAGCCAGACCTCGAAGGCGGTCACCCGTTTGGGCTCGCCCGGCGCCAGCGCCTCGGAGATGCCCACCCCGCACTCGCCCAGGAATTCTCCGGAGGGCGCGTCGATGCTGAAGGAATCATCGTAGAGGTCATCCCCGATCATGTAGGTGGTGATGAACTGGGCGGTTGGTTCCTCGCTGGGAGAGACACCCCCTGCCGGAGCAGCGCCGCCGTCCACCCGATGGGGAGGATTTCACGCTGTAGGAGTTGCCTGAATCCCTTGCGCGGTTTCAGCACAAAGAGGTAAAAAGCTGCCGCCCCCACCCCGAGCGTGACCAGGCAGAGCAGCCCCAGCAGCAGGAACGAAGAGGTGGTTTTGGATCCACTGGATGAGGGCGCTTGGTTGGTTGGGCGCCAGTGGTCTGGCCGGTTGCTGGCACAGCCGTCTGACCAGGACCGGCTGTGGGAACCGCTGCGGGTGCGGTGGATCCTGATGAACTCGGCGGAACTTTCAGCATGGCCTGGAAGCTGTTTATTGCTTCCTGCGAAACGCCGGGGCAGTTCGCAGGTGTGGTACCTGCAACTAGCGCGGGTCCGTCCTCCCCCAAATCCGCATAACGCCGCACGGCCAGGCTGCCGTTTTGGTTCACGCTGTAGGAATCGATCATCATGCAGACGTAATCCTGCTGGGCATCCGGACGCAGATCGGACGGCGACGCATCGTACCACTGCACCGGCCACAGCCACCAACCCAGGATCACCAGTCCGATGAACAGCCCTGCAATGAATGCGACGATCGCAGCATGAAGAGGTTTTGTCAGCCAGATTTTTATTTTTTCAAGCATAGTCAGATCCTTGTCAAGCCCGATACCGGGATGCATGATTTTGTCACCCCTGCACGTTGCAAGGATTATGCCGTCTCGGTTGCGATCTCCGGGAGTTGATCCGCCAGGAAGGTCTCCTCGCAGCTGGTGCACTGCACCTCACGCTTGTTGGCGATCACCAGCAAGCCGCCGCATTTGGGGCAGGGATTGGGAATGGGCTTTTTCCAGGAGGTGAAATCGCAGTTCGGGTAGTTGGAGCAGGCATAGAAGAGTGCGGTTCTTGCGGGTTTTGCGTTCCACCACATCGCCGCCATCCTTCGGGCAGGCCACCCCGATCTTTTCCAGCCAGGCTTCCGTGTGGCGGCACTCCGGGAAGCCGCTGCAGGAGATGAATTTTCCATAGCGCCCCCAGCGGATCACCAGCTCTTTGCCGCAATCCGGGCAAGCGCGCCCGATCTTTTCGAGCTCCATCTTGGTTTCAGGCATCTCCCTGCGGGCGTGCTCCAGTTCAGGTTCGAATTTCTCGTAAAACTCGCGCATCACCTTCACCCAGTCGATCTTCCCTTCGGCGATCTTATCCAGGTCCTCCTCCATGTGGGCGGTGAAACCGGTGTTGATCACGTCGCTGAAGTAATCGACGATCAGGTCGTTCACCAGGATGCCCGTCTCGGTGGGAGAAAGCCGCTTGGCCTCGCGCAGCACGTATCCCCGTGCCTGGATGGTGGAAAGAATGGGCGCGTAGGTGGATGGCCGACCGATGCCGTATTCCTCCAGCACCTGGACGAGCGAGGCCTCCGTGTAACGCGGGGGCGGCTGGGTGAAATGCTGCTCCGGGATCAGGCGAATGAGCTCCTGCACCTGCCCTTCCGTGATCCCCGCCGGGATGCGTACATCCTCATCCTCCGTCTTTTGATCCTCGTCCTTGGCTTCTTCGTAAATGACCAGGTAACCGGGGAATTTGATGGAAGAACCGCTAGCGCGGAAAAGGTATTTGCGAACCGTGTTCTGCGCCGAGATCTCGATCGAGAGCGTATCGAAAACCGCCGCCTCCATCTGGGAGGCCATAAAGCGCTGCCAGATCAGGTTATAGACCTTGTACTGGTCAGGCGCAAGGAAGGCTTTCATCGCTTCCGGGGTGCGCATCACCGAGGTGGGCCGGATGGCCTCGTGCGCTTCCTGGGCGGAAGCCGCCCGGGTGGTGTATTTGGGTGGCTCGGGAGGCAGGTAATCCTTGCCTAATCGATCTTCGATATATTTGCGGGCTTCCGCCTGGGCAACTTCGGCGACGTTGGTGGAATCGGTGCGCATGTAGGTGATCAGACCGGTCGTGCCACCCTCACCCACATCCAGCCCTTCATAAAGCTGCTGGGCAAGGATCATCGTCCGCCGGGCGGTGTAGCCCAGTTTGCGGGAGGCTTCCTGCTGCAGGGTGCTGGTGATGAACGGCGCGGAGGGTCTCCGCCGGCGTTCCCCCCGCTTCAACTTGCTAACGATATAACCGGCTTTTTCCAGCTCATCCAGCATCGGGTCGACATCTTCTTTTTTCCCCAGGACCGGGTCCTTATCGTCCACCTTGGCCAGTTTCGCCTGGAAGGTCTGCTTGATCCCCTGGGGTTTGAACTCCGCGCCGATGCTCCAGTATTCCACCGGGTTGAAGGCTTCGATCTCCCGCTCGCGTTCCACGATCAACCGCAGCGCCACCGATTGCACGCGTCCTGCTGAAAGCCGGCTGCGAACTTTTTCCCAGAGCAGCGGGCTGAGGTTATAGCCCACCAGGCGGTCCAGGATGCGGCGGGCCTGCTGAGCATCCACCAGGTCCATGTCGATCTTGCGGGGATTGGAAAAAGCTTCATTGATCGCCGTGTCGGTGATCTCGTGGAAAACCACCCGCTTGGTGAGTTTCTGTTCGATCCCGGCGGCTTCCATTAAATGCCAGGCGATCGCTTCCCCTTCGCGGTCAGGGTCTGTTGCCAGGAAGATCTCTTCCGCTTTTTTTGCCAGCGATTTCAATTCCTTAACGACCGCGCCGTTTTTCATTCGGAACCCGGTACTTTGGGGTGAAGTCGTTTTCAACATCCACGGAGAGGTCGGAGCGCAGCAGATCGCGCACGTGCCCGACCGAAGCCCGGACGGTATAGCCTTTGCCGAGGAATCTGCCCACCGTCTTGGCTTTGGCTGGGGATTCAACGATCACCAGCTTTCCCTTCCCTGCCCTCGCATCGGGTCGCGCACGGGTGGGGTAAGCGAGGCATGCGCTTCGGTTTTACCGATCCGGAAAATGGAAGTGCCGCATACCGGGCATTTCCCCTTTGTTACCGGCGCGCCGGCAGCGTTGAATTCTGCGCTGGCATCCTGGATTTCACGCTTTGTTCTGCATTTTACGCAATATCCTTCTACCATGTTCCTCTCCTACAAATATCGTTGATCGCCTGTTTCTTTTAATTTAAGTACCAGTTCACGGATTCTTTCTGTATCTCCCCGCGGACAGATCAATAGCGCATCCGGCGTATCGATGATGATCATATTTTTCAATCCGATCGAGGCGATTATCTTTTCAGGATTTGATTCATGTAGCAGGGAATCCGTGGAATTGCCCACAATCTGTGACTGGTTGAGAATTATATTTCCATTTTCATCCGGTTCGATCACCCCGAAAAGCGAATCCCAGCTGCCCACATCACTCCAGTGCAAGATCTGGCGCTGGAATGACGATCACATTCCTGGCATTTTCCATGATTCCAAAATCGATCGTCTGCGGTTTGATCTTGTCCCATTCTTGGCAGAGATGTTCTTCCCGGTTGCCGCTATCCCAATGTTGATTTAATGATCGCCAACGACTGGTAAAGTTCCGGCATCTGGCGTTCAATTCACCCAGGATGGCTGTCAGCCTTCCAGAAGAACATACCCGAATTCCAGTCATGATCCCCGCTGGCAATAAATTTTGCTGCGGTTGCGGTATCCGGTTTTTCCTTGAATTTCAGGACCTCAAACGCCGGAAACCCCTGGAAAACCCCTGCCGTCTTTCCCCGCTGCAGGTAGCCATACCCGCTGCTGGGATGATCCGGGTGGATGCCCAGGGTGACAAGGCGACCCTGTTTGAGCGGCATCAAAACAAGCGCTGCAGCAATTTGTTGAATAGGCCGGTGTTTCCGATGATATGATCGGCGGTCAGGATAGCCATTACCGCATCGCCATCCCGCAGCGAAAGCAAGCTGGATGCCAATCCAACCACCGAAGCAGTTCCCCGTGGGGAGGGCTCAAGCAGGAAGTTTTCAGCCGGAATTTCCGGGACTTCTTCCATCAAATCAACAGCCTGGGATTGAACCGTAACCACCAGGATTCGGTCCGGTGGAAATACATCCTTGATGCGATCCACCGCCTGCTGGAAAAGGGTGCGTTGCGCTGCCGATCCGCAGCATCTGCTTGGGATGGCTGACACGGGAAAGCGGCCACAGGCGGGTTCCCCCGCCGCCAGCCATGATCACCGCGTAATAATGTTCAAGACCCATTCTTGACCTTGTAGGGAGCGATCCGTTCCCGAACCAGGGAATATTTCATTCCACCCGCCTGGCGAACCATTCCTTTCAATTCCATCATCACCAGGGTGGATGAAACTGTATCGATGCTCATGCCTGATTTTACTTGGATTTCATCCAGGTGCAGGGTTTCATCCCCCAGCACATCCACAACTTTTTTCTCGGAATCATCGAGTGGAAACTGAAGCCTGTTTTGGCGGTATTCCTGAACCTGTTCAAGGTTCAGCGATTGCAGAACATCCTCCACCTGGAGAAGCGGCCGGGCACCATCGCGGATCAGGCGGTTCGTCCCTTTGCTCTGCGCCGCGTGGATATACCCAGGCACCGCAAAGACCTCCCTGCCCTGGTCTGCCGCGAATGCCGCGGTGATCAGCGCGCCGCTGGTCTCGCCCGCCTCCACCACCACAACTGCCTGGGAAAGCCCGGAGATGATCCGGTTGCGCGGGGGAAAGTTGCTGCTATCCGGTGGCGTTCCCACCGCGTACTCACTGATCAGAGCGCCATTTTGGATGATCTCCTCTGCCAGCTTGCGGTGCTCGGGGGGATAGACCACATCCACCCCGCAGCCAAGCACAGCATAGGTCCGCCCGCTTGCTTGAATCGCCGATTGGTGTGCGATGGCATCCACTCCCGCGCGCCAGTCCGCTGACCACCGCGATGCCATGCCGGCCCAGGTGCTCCGCAAGCTCCTCGGTCACCTGCCGTCCGTAGGCAGTCATTCGGCGGGTGCCAACGATCGCAACCGCCCAGTCCTCATCGGCGCGCAGCTCCCCGCGGATAAAAAGCACCGGTGGAGGCAGATCAACTTCTTTTAATCTTCTTGGGTATTCTTCCTCCTGGAAGGTGATCACCCGGATCCCTTTTTGAAGGATGCCATCCCAGATACGATCCAGGTCCACCTGGCGTCGAACCTGGATCAGGTTATCGGCCGTCTTTTCCCCCAACCCTGCATCAAGTAGTTGGCCGCGGTCGGCGTTCCAGGCTTCCTCCAGCGAATCAAAATGCTCCAGTAGGGCTCGCGTTCGGGCAGAGCCAATCCCCTTCACCAGGTTGAAACCCACCCAGTATTTTTTCGGATCGGACATGTATTCAATCCCACGCCTGGGGTTCCACCAGGATCACTCCTTTTTCGAGGTCCACCTTCTTCACGACTGAGTCGATCACCGGGAAAAGCAATTCCTCTGCCATCATCCGATTTGACCACGAAAACATCATTCGCACCGGTTACGAGGACTTCATCCAACCTGCCCAGGATTGTCGCCGGATTCATCCACGACCTGCATCCCCAGAAGTTGATGGTGATAATACTTCCCCTCCTGCGGAATGGGCAATTCTTCTTTCGGCAGGTAAGCGTGCTGGTTGGTCAGCCTGGCAGCTTCGATATCAGTCTGGCACCCATCGATGTGAACCAGCAATCCTTTGCCATGCGGTTTGCTGGAAACAACTTTCGTAGAGGATTTCTCAGCCCCCAGATAGATTGTTATGCCATCCTTAAGGATAGAGCCATAATCCTCATCTGGATAAAAAAGCACTGCGCCTTTGTAACTGAAAGGTCGCCCGAACCTGCCAATGGATATGTATAAAGGCTCGCCCGGCGTGGGCGAGCCTTTTTTGGATGGTCTGGGGACAACTTGATTTGTTTGCTCGGGCTCATCTGGGCTCGATCACATCCAGGGTGACCTGTTTGCCTTCTCGGGAGGCGGCCACTTTGAGCAGGGTGCGCATGGAATTGGCCACCTTGCCGCTCTTGCCGATCACGCGGCCCATGTCCTCCCTGGCGACACGCAGCTCAAGGTGCACATGATTCCCGGATTTATCCTGGCGCACTTCCACCTGGGTGGGATCATCCACCAGGGAGCGCGCGATGAATTCGATCAATTCTTTCATATCTGTTACCTGATTCTCAGGATTGAGAAAATGGCCTGTTGAAGGTAAATGAAAATTACTCGGACTTGGTTTCCGCCGGGGTTTCGACTGCAGCCATCGGTTGCGGTTTCGGCAGCGCGCTTCTGCAGGAGCAGCTTCAAGCTGTGGTTTTCAGTTCCAGGAGCTTCTACGGCTGCTTCAACTGCGGGTTTCGGCAGCGAGCTTCTGCAGACCTCTGCGATCAACGGCTTCACGGCAGCAGCTTCCAGCGGCGACCTCAGGGGCAGGCTTCGACCGCTTTCGGGGCGGTTTTGCAGCTGCCGCTGGTTTCAACTTTGGGCAGCTCTGCAGTTTTCCTTGGCTGGCTTTCTTAGCGGGCGGCTTTTTTCACCTCGGCAGGCGTGGTGCCGGTTTTACTGCCGGCGGCATGCTTTTCGTAGGCAGCTTTCGCTTCTTCTAAAAGAGCTTCCTGGGATTCACCGGCTTTGAGGCGGGCATAGCGGTCCAGCAAACCCACGCTATTGAAAATCTGGATCACGGAATCTGAAGGCTGTGCGCCTTTGTTCATCCAATCGTAAACGCGCTCCTCATTGATCTCCACAGTGGAGGGATTTGTGCGCGGATTATAGGAACCTAGAATCTCCAGAAAACGGCCGTCGCGGGGACTTTCTTTATCGGCAGCGATGATCCGGTATGTGGTCTGATGTTTTAAACCTGTGCGGCGCAATCGAATGCGAACCATGAAATGAGTACTCCTCTTTCCTTTCGTGATTTAACTGGACTATTTTATCACAAGCTTTTCAACTTGGTGATATCAATTCCGATTAACTGATCTTCTCTAACCGAACATTTTCGGCAATCCCCGCCCACCTGATCTTCTGCATGGTTTTCATCAGGCGCTGCACATCCCGGAATTGCTTCAGCAGGCGGTTCACATCCTGCACGTCCAAGCCTGCCCCGCGGGCGATCCGTCTTCGCCGGCTGGCGTTCAGGATATCCGGGTAACGTTTCTCATCAACCGTCATGGAGCTGATGATCGCTTCGGTTTTGCGCATCTGCTTATCAGCATCCTTGGGATCGATCGAACGCGCGGCCGCTCCCAGGTTTCCGGGCATCATATCCAGCAATTGGCTCAAAGGTCCCATTTTCCGCACCTGCTTGATCTGATCGGCAAAATCCTCAAGCGTGAAACTACCTTTGAGCATTTTTTCGGCCTGGGCAGCCGCAGTTTTTTCATCATATGCTTGCTCGGCTTTTTCGATCAACCCGATCATATCGCCCATGCCGAGGATGCGCGAGGACATGCGCTTGGGATCGAACGCTTCCAGGGCATCCACGCTTTCCCCAACGCCCAGGAATTTGATCGGCACACCGGTCACACTGCGTACCGAGATCGCTGCCCCGCCGCGGGCATCGCCGTCCATTTTGGTGAAGATCAAGCCACTGAGCGCGATTGTTTTATTGAAACCCTCGGCAATATGAAGCGCTTCCTGCCCGGTCATGGCATCCACCACCAGCAGCGTCTCGCATGGGGTCACATTCTTGCGGATGGCACGCAGTTCATCCATCAGGTTCTCATCCAGCTGTGAACGTCCGGCAGTATCGGCGATCACGACCGAATAACCGCCCTTTTTTGCCTGATCAAAACCTTTGCGGACGATCTCCGGGGGTTTGGCATTTGGAAGCGTAAATACCTCCACCCCGATCTGTTCTCCCAAGGGTTTGCAGCTGCTTGATCGCCGCAGGCCGGTAGGGATCAGCAGCGATCATCAGCACCCGTTCACCCTGTCCCTTGAGCAGTTTGGCAAGTTTCGCGCTGGCGGTGGTTTTGCCCGAACCCTGCAAGCCGACCAGAAATACCACCCTCGGTTTCTCTCCGGTCAGATTGAGCCGTTCCGGCTTCGCCCAAGGGTTTGGATCAGTTCCTCATTGACGATCTTGATCACTTGCTGGGCTGGGTTCAGCGCCTCCGAGACCTCCGCGCCGATCGCTCTTGCGCGTACCCGGCGCGATGAAATCCTTGACCACCGAAAAATGCACATCCGCTTCCAGGAGGGCAAGACGCACTTCCCTTAAGGCGTTGTCGACATCCTCGTGGTGAGAGTTTGCCCCGTTTTCGAAGTTTCTGAAATACCTGTTCAAGCCGTTGGGAAAGGGATTCAAACATGATGAAGAAATTCGACCTTATTCGTGTTAAAATTTATAAATCAGGTTGGAATTCTATCCGTTCGCTGGATGGTGGTCAAGTATCCCAGGTAATCACCGGTTGTACTTTTCAAGCGTGAAATGATTTATATTTCGTAGATTACGGAACGAATCTGTGTTCATCGGTGTTAATTAGTTGCATAACTATGAATTGGAGGTAACACATGTCAAAACTGGCAATTGTGACCGACAGCACGGCCTATATCCCGGATAATATTCTCTCCGGGTATCCCATTTTTGTCGCCCCCCTGCTTGTTATCTGGGATAATGAATCCCTCAAGGATGGTGTGGATATTACCCCTGCCGATTTTTATGCGCGTTTAAAACATTCGAAAACCATGCCTTCCACTTCCCAGGCTACCCCGGTAACTTTTATGGAGCTTTACAAACGACTGCTCGACGAAGGGTACGAGATCCTCAGCATTCATATTTCGTCCAAATTATCCGGTACACTGGATTCTGCGATCCAGGCAAAGAAACATTTTCCCGGATTCCCAGATCGAACTTTTTGATTCATCTGACCTCCGGTATGGCACTTGGATTTCAGGTACTGGCAGCCGCCCGCGCGGCGCAGCAGGGAGCCAGCTTGAAGGATTGTCTTCAGGTGCTCGAAAAAGCTCGCAACCAAAGCGGCCTCTACTTCGTCCCTTCCACCCTTGAATACCTGCATCGCGGCGGTCGCATCGGCGGCGCGTCCGCATTCCTCGGTTCTGTCTTGGATCTGAAACCGATCCTGACGGTAACTGATGGTCGCATCGAAGCCGTTGAAAAGGTGCGCACTTTCTCGAAAGCTGTGGATCGCATGCTTGGAGCTCTTCCAGAAACATGCCGAGCAATACAGCCTTCCAGTTCGACTCGCTGCCCTCTATACGGATGATATCGAATACGCTCAAATTCTCGCGGATCGCGCGAAGGCAAAATTCGGAGCGGATGGCGTATCCGAGTTGCTCCTCACCCCGGTCAGCCCCGCGATTGGAACACATCTTGGTCCGGGTGCTTCGGGAATTTGCTTTCTGGCAGGTATGTAAAACCTCCCGATCCATCGGGATCAAAGCGGACCCACGCCGGGGTCCGCTTTATTCTTGTTATGACATCGGTTTGGTAAAATAATGGCATCCTTCCAGGAGAGCAAGTTATGAGAAATTATCCTTCTGTTGGCGTCCAGGTTCCCGATGTACTGCTTCCAAAACCAGGGGTGAATCTGGAAAAATGGGCTGTCATCGCCTGCGATCAATTCTCATCCGAACCGGAGTATTGGGAAGAGGTAAAGAAAATCACAACCGGAGCGCCATCCACCTACGAGATGATCCTGCCGGAGGTCATGCTGTGCACCGATGAGGAGCTGCCCAGGATCCAATCCACGCAGCAGGCCATGCGGCAGTACCTGGATTCTGGATTTTTCCAACAGGTCGAAGGGTTGGTTCTTGTGGAGCGGCAAGTGATGGGCAAGACCCGGCGCGGGAGTAATGCTCGCCCTGGATTTGGAGCAGTACGAATTCAATAAAGGCTCTCAAACCCTCATCCGTGCCACGGAGGGAACGATCCTGGACCGCCTGCCGCCCAGGATTCGCATCCGCGAAGGAGCGCCCCTTGAGCTACCGCATATATTGGTGCTAATTGACGACCCCTCGTTTTCGTCAATCGAACCACTCTTTGAACATATCAGCGAGTTTCCCCGTCTCTATGACTTTCGAACTTATGCTCGGTAGCGGGCACCTATGCGGTTACCACGTAAACCGGATCGACCTGGAGGAAAAGTTCATCCGCGATCTGGAACATTTGGTTGAGCCTGCCGACTACCACGATCGGTACGGGCTTCCTGACGGGGAATCGGTGCTGCTTTTCGCAATGGGGGATGGCAACCACTCCTTGGCCACCGCCAAAGCGATCTGGGAAAAAATGAAAGCATCGGTACCCGCCAACCACCCCGCCCGTTATGCGCTGGTGGAGGTGGAAAATGTGCACGATGCGGGATTGGAATTTGAGCCAATCCACCGGGTTCTATTCAATTTAAAAAACGATATCGATCAAGGTTTAAGAGCGAAATTTGGTTCTGATATCACTTTTGAATCTCGGGAGAATCCAGAAGCCATCCGGGATGAAGTCCTTTCCTGCCCCCCGGGAATCCAAAAGATCGGCTGCGTGGATTCCTCCGGTTGGAGGATCATCACATTTCGGAATCCCAAATCCAACCTGGCGGTCGGCACTTTGCAAGAGTTCCTGGATGAGTGGAAACTTTCTGGCGGGTTTGAGAAAATTGACTACGTGCACGGCTGGGAAGCAGTCACACACCTGGGGCGAGTCCCCGGGAACACTGGTTTTTTCCTGCCCTCCATGCTGAAGACCGATCTTTTCAAGACGGTTCTCCTGGATGGTGCCCTGCCGCGAAAAACATTTTCCATGGGAGAAGCCAAAGAGAAACGTTTCTATATGGAATGTAGGAAAATCGTTGCAGAATTATGAATCCTATCAACAATTTGATCTTCGCGGTACTTTTTCTCACCGGCTGTGCGTCCGTTCAGCCGCTCCCCACTGCAACCGCCACGCCAGTTCCCACAAACACGTCCACCCAGATTCCCACGGCCACTACCACTCCCCTGCCAACGCTCACTCCCACGCCCGTATTTGCGCTTTGCTCTCCCATTGAAGGACTTTTCACTGTCTGACCTTCAAGGATTGATTACCCAGCCCTTTATTCCTCCCACCCCGCGGTTGGATAATGGGCATCACGGATTGGATATTGCTTTCTTTTCCGAAGGTAGCCGTCCACAGATCCTCGGTCTTCCCATCCAGGCTATCCTACCGGGAAGGATCGCCGCGGTGCTGAACAACAATGGCCCTTACGGGAATATGATCATGGTCGAAACCCCTCTCGAGGATATCCCCCTTACCTTTCAGGATGCCATTCCATTCCCTACCGTGGCGCCCACGGTCACCAGCGACGACCGCCTGCTCTGCCCGCCGGAAGGTGAGCTGCCCACCTACGATATCAGCGGTAAGCGATCGTTATATATCTTATATGCGCATTTGCTCGAACCACCTGTCTTGAAGGTTGGAGATATCGTAAACGAATGCCAGGTGCTGGGAAAAGTGGGAAACACCGGCTGGTCCTCCGATCCACATCTCCACATTGAAACGCGGGTCGGACCAGCGAATGCGGTTTTCGGGGAGATCGTCCACCGGGTTCCTGCCACACTCGAACAAGCCCATAATTATTGTGTTTGGCGCATCAGCAACCTCTTTGAGCTGATGGATCCCGCCAGGGTCCTTTTTCAGGTGACCCCTCAATAACCTTCCCTATCCTAAAAATGTGCATGATATATTAATAATTGACCAACGAACATTATGAAAGCCCGATAGGCTTGTTTCTTGCACAGAATATTCTGATTAAGCCATGAATCTGCAAAAATGGATGACCCAGCGCAACCTGGGAATCATGTTGATCGTTCTGATCGGGGTGAATGCCTTGCTCGCAGGTTACCTGGTGTTGAGAGCTGTCAGATCTTCACCCCAAAGCGCAATTACAACCGCAACTACGCCTGAACCAGAAGTTGGTGGATCCACCTCAAAACCGAGCGTTTTGGAAATGCCCACGACCATTCCCGTTTCATCGCAGGGTTTGGCGCAAACCGGGGCAGTGGTCCTTTCAATGAGTGATGGAGAATATTTCCATCTCTTTGCCTACCACCCCCAGTTCCTCCCTTTTACCCGTCTGACGAATAGTCCCTGGGATGATATCCACCCCGTGGTCAGCCCGGATGGCCGCCGCCTGGCATTTGTTTCCCGGGCAGGTGGATTTTGGGATATTTACATCCTGGATTTCGACTCCGGTCAAATATCCCAGGTCACCGACTCCCCCGAATATGAAGGTTCACCGACCTGGTCATCGGATGATCAATGGCTGGCTTATGAAAGCAGCATAGATGGAAAATTGGATATTTTCCTGTTTTCACTCACCGGCGCAGATCAAAAGCCCATCCAGCTCACCCAGGGGGAAGGGTTGAATTATTCACCCTCCTGGTCACCTGGCGGCCGGGAAATCGCGTTCATCTCGACACGTTCCGGGGAACCGGAGGTCTGGTTGGCAAAACTGGATCAGGTGGAGGATCGGTACACAAATTTGAGCCGGAATTCTGAATCCGATGAGAGTCACCCGGTCTGGTCTCCGGATGGCAGAAGGATTGCCTGGTCATCCAATGATGGTAACCGGGATGTGATCGTTACATGGGATTCTGCCGAACGAGATTCTGCTCCCCATGAAAGCTTGCCCGGGAGCTGGCCAACCTGGGATCCTTCCGGGCAGATGATCGCAACATCCATCTCCAACCCAAATCAGACCGATATGGCTGTTTTCAGTGTTCGCGAAGGCCGTCTGATTAACCCCCAAACCAACCTTCCAGGCTCGATCGAAGGAATTACCTGGCTACCCGGCGCGCAAGCTGCCAGTCTGACCCGTTACCTGACCGCTGAGAATCTGGCACCCACTCCCGTGCTTTTCACCGAAAAACCGACCCAAACACCCGGTCCCGGTGGGAGAAAAGGTGTCCTGCCGCTCAATAACGTCAACGCACCCTACGCGTTCCTCCAGGATCTCGCCCTGGATAGTTATGACGCCCTCCGCCAGGCGATCGGGGAGAAAACAGGGTGGGATTTTTTGGCGCAACTTGAAAATGCGTATCTCCCTTTGACAGAACCTCCTGAGCCGGGGGGAGTTGAAAACTGGCTTTTCACTGGAAGGGGAATCGCGGTCAATGCACTCCCCATTCAAGCTGGTTGGATGGTGGTCGCGAAGGAGGACTTTAACGGGATTCCATATTGGCGGTTGTTCCTGAAAGCATTGAAACAGGATGGTACACAGGGTTTTCCCCTCACGAAGATGATCTGGGATTTCACCCCGCGCTTCCAGGGCGACCCACTCGCCTATGAGATGGGCGGGAAGGAAGTGGATCCTCCCTCAGGTTGGTGGGTGGATTTCACCGAACTTGCCCGCAGATATGGTTGGGATCGATTACCCGGAATGTCGAACTGGCGAACCTACTACCTTGGAACACGATTCAATCAATTTGTTTACCAGAATATGGAAGATTGGAAGGGTGCCATGGAGGAACTCTACCCTCCGGAAGCGATCGCCACCTTCACCCCCATCCCAACAATTACCCAAACGCCCACCCGCACTCCCTGGAAGGCTCCCACCCGAACTTCTACGCGTACCCGGACACCCACCCGCACCCCGACTCCTTCAACCACACCAAAGAATTGATATGCTGAAACACGGTATCCTTTCTCTCCTTCCTATTCTCGCCGGGGTTTGGCTGGTTGGATGCAGCGGCGTATCAGCCCAGTCGAACGGGATCGACTCTTCTGAACTGCCAACTCTGCAGTCCACGCTCACGCCGGTTGGGACCGCCACCCCACGGGTACTGCCTACACTGATCCCAACCAAATCCATCTCAGCCTATACCACAAGAGAATGATGAGCCGTTGGTGATCGAATTTCCCACCCCCGCCCAGGCACCGGTGTCAGATTGGCGTTCGCCGCTTTATCAGAACCCCTGGGCGCTGGGTCCGCTGGATCACTTCTATTTCACCCGCCCTATCCAGGCAGACCAGATCAACTGGCCGCTGCCCGATTACCGCTATGGGAATGAGTTCTCTGAAACAGGTCAGGTTCACACCGGTGTGGATATTGACGCGCCGTATGGAACCCCAATTCATGCCGCTGCCTCCGGAACAGTCACCTTTGCCGGGTATGGATTGATGAGCTCTTCTACAAACAAAAAAGATCCATATGGGCTGGCTGTGACGATCCGCCATGATTTTGGCTGGGGTGGCCGCCGGTTGACAACCGTTTACGCGCATATGTCGGAGATAGCGGTGCGGCAGGGGATGTATGTCGAACAGGGCGATGTGATCGGTTACATCGGTACCACCGGAAACACCACCGGTCCGCACCTTCATTTCGAAGTCCGTCTGGAAAAAACCGATTTCTTTGCCTCGCGAAATCCTGAAATATGGCTGGTGCCACCAGAAGGGAACGGCGTGCTGGTGGGGCGGATCATGAATTCGAACGGATCGCTGATCGATAAGCAGATCATGGCGGTTACCAATCGAAAAGGCCACACCTGGGAAGTTTATACGTATGCCTCTCTGGGGGTCAATCAGGACGATAATTACCGCGAAAATCTTGTGCTCAGCGATTTACCAGCCGGGGATTACCGCATATACATTAAATACCAGGACGAGCCCTATAATTTTTGGTTCACCATCCATCAAGGTTCGGTTTCCTATGTTACTTTTAGAGGAAAATTGGGCTTCAAAGTGGAAAATCCTCCAACACCTGACCCGGCAGAATGGCTGGTTACCCCGTCACCATATAACCCTTGACAGTTCCTCCATCCTCCATGAAAATCAAAGGTCGGATTTTCAATGAAAGACTTATCGGAGGAATGAAACACATGCAAAAAAATAAAATGATTCTGACAGGTGTTGTTGTCATCGTAACCAGCATACTCCTGGCAGCTTGCGGCGCAGGCACTCCACCCACTCCCACAACGGACCCGAACCTGATCATCACCCAGGTTGCCCAAACCATTGAAGCTAACCTGGCACTCACCGCTTCCGCGCAGCCGACCGCAACCTTCACCCCGGAACCCACGCTGACACCCGCGGTTACAAACACACCGGCAGTCACTTCTCCGCCGTTTGGAACTCCCGGTATTCCCACAATTGCATTACCCACAGTACCCGGCGGAGGCACAGGGATCAGCCCGGATTCCATGACATTTTCCGCGGATGTCACCATCCCGGATAATACCCAGCTTTCACCCTCTTCAGAATTCACCAAAACCTGGCGAATGAAGAATACCGGAACCACCACATGGAACTCGAATTATCAATTGGTCTATTGGGATGGTGTCCCCATAACCGAGATTGAAAAAGTTTTACCGGTCAAACAGGTCAAGCTGAGCGGTGAGGTGAAACCCGGCGCCGAAGGTGAGGTAAGTGTTAAAATGGTCGCCCCGTCCAAAAATGGGTCCTATAAAATTTGGTGGCGGCTTTTAAATCCTTCCGGGAGTGTTTTTGGTGATTCTCTATATGTATTGATCGTGGTGAATGATGGAACGATCACCCTGGTGCCTTCGGTAACGCCTACACCAACACCTTAAGGACAATGATTCAAGACGAGCTGAAACAAGCATTGAAAACCGAGGCGGGCAGCCTCGGTTTTTCGCTCTTCGGTGTGACTACACCAGATCCGCCGGGTCATTTTGATGTTTTCCAGGGGTGGTTGGGAAGCGGTTTTCATGGCGATATGATCTACTTGAGCCGAAGAGATACTCTTCAGAAAAGGTCTGATCCCCGCCTGCTATTACCCGGCTGCCAATCCATAATTTGTCTCGGTTACCCATATCACTTGGATTCTACAGCACAGACGCAAGATTTCAGTATTGCCTCATACACCCGGTTGGAAGATTATCACCGTTTGTTCCCCCGCCTTCTCACCAAACTGCAGGGACTAATTTGGGATATTTCTGGTGAAAATGCTCAGAGTCGCATTTTTACGGATAGCGCTCCCGTTATGGAACGGGAGCTGGCCAGACGCGCCGGCCTTGGTTGGATCGGGAAGAATTCCTGCCTAATTTCTCCCGCCTTCGGTTCCGCGTTTTTACTCGCGGAGATCTTTACCACTCTTGATCTGGTACCTGATCCACCCTTTACCTCGGATCGCTGTGGAAGCTGCACCCGCTGTTTGGATATGTGTCCTACCACCTGCATCTGTCCCAACCGGACGATCGATGCAAGAAAATGTATTTCCTATCTCACCATAGAAAATCCGGGTGGGATACCCTTGGAATACCGTGAATCCATGGGAAAATGGGTTTTTGGCTGCGATATTTGCCAGCAGGTTTGCCCCTGGAATTCCAAATTGCGGGTCGATACTAAGGAAAATGATCCCTCACCGCTTTTCATTGACCCTCGAGATGTAAATGAAATATTTGCATTGTCGGAAATGGAATTCAAGACCCGTTTTTCAGAAAGCCCATTCCTACGGACTGGACTCACCAGTATGCGGCGAAATTTACTGATCGCGATGGGCAATTCACTCGATCCAATGTATCTTCCATTGCTGAAAAAAACAAAATCCTTTGAGGAAGATCCGGTTTTACAAGATCACGCGATCTGGGCGATAAAGAAGTTATCTCCGGAAAAATGAATCCCGGTGAACTTTAAAGACAGAACCTCCCGGGTTTGGGAGGTTCTTGTATTGTTATTGAGTGTGGAGTGGTCGAGGGAAGTTGCGTTCCCATCGGTGTGCTCGTCGCTCCCCGTGTGGGGGTCGGTGTGACAATATTCACCGCCACAGTGATGACATCTCCAACGAGGATACGATCTGGATCCTTCAATTTAACCGAATTCAACCGGATAATATCCTCGCGGGTGGTGTTGAACTTCGAAGCGATGATCGCAAGCGTATCGCCTGATTGAATTGTGTATTGGATGCGCGTACCACGCGGAAGATCGGAGGGGATCGATGTGGGAGTTGGCAGGGATTGACCTGGCGCAGGGATGATGATTTTCGCTCCCGGTTGCAGCGGGCAGGTACCGGCGGGGAAATTATTGATCGCAATGATGGTGACCACATCCGTGTTGAATCGGCTGGCCAGATCCCAGCAGGTATCTCCGGATTTAACCTCGTATTCAAACGGGCCGGAAGGCGTGGCCGTGGCGGAGGGCAACGGCGTTTCGGTAGGCAGCGGTGTGTTGCTGGGGGTGGGGCTGGGTACGGTTGCAGTGGTAGTCGGGGTGGAAGTGGAGGTAGGAGTCTTTGTGGAGAACAATGAAGGAGCATTTGGGCCGGCGAACCAGGTCACCAGGATGATGATTCCCGAAACCACCAATACGACTGCCAGTCCACCGATCAGGAAGGGCAGCATCCTCTGCCGTTTATTGAAGTTATCCATGACGGATTGAGGAGAAGGTTCGTTGCTCATAATTATCCTTTTCTTCCCGGCCAATTCCACCGGGCAATTTTTATTCTACCTGAAAAAATCAAGATTATTATGATGTGCCGGCGGAATCATTCATGAAAATATTAACCTTGAAAATCTAAGTGATATAATCTTTTTACGATTTTTCAGCCATGCAAGGAGGAGCTATGGAAGTTTTCATAACAAATTATAAGCGCTGCGATGTCCTTTCCATTATTGGCAGGGTGGATAGTAGTACAGCCCCCCAGCTCCAGGAGCAAACGCAAAAAGTCACGAACTCTGGTAAATATAAACTTGGTCTTCGATATGAGCAAGGTTGAATATCTTATCCTCCGCTGGTTTGCGGATATTAATTGTCACTCAGAAGGAATGCAAACGGTATAACCGTGGGGAAGTGCTCCTCGCAGAAGTCCCATCAAAGATCTATTCATCCCTTGACCTGGCTGGTTTCACGGCATTGTTCCAATTTCATAAAACAGTCGTGGATGCGGTCGCTGCATTTTAGGATCATGTCTGCATCAACTTATTCATTTCCAGGCAGATATGCAAGCCTTTCAGATATCGCCGGAATCGTCAAAGAGAAATCTGCTGAAGCCGGTCTACAGGCTGATTCCATCTATGCGGTGGAATCAGCTGTGGATGAAGCTTGCTCCAATATCATCGAACACGCCTATGAAGGGGAAAACAAGGGAGAGATCGTCCTCGAACTTGAGATCATCAAAAAGGGGATCAAAGTTCGCATAACCGATCATGGCAACCCGTTCGAACCGGAAAAAATTGCCTCCCCGAATACGAACGCACCCCTTTCAAAAAGAAAACCAACCGGGCTGGGCCTTTACTTGATGAATAAATGCATGGATGAGGTGAATTTCCAATTTTCACCTGGGTGCAATACGCTCATCATGGTCAAATACCGTGATTCCGGTTGCTAGCGACAACCTAGATATGATCCTATGCTTTTTTAATATCTAAGAAATACTTGGGGAATTGATCGACGATCTGATTTTTTTATTCTTCAGCGGGTTATTGACCAAAAAATAGCGACCACCAGATCTGCCAGGCAGGACGCTTCTTTGGGGTGGGTGCCGGGACTGTCTTTGGCTGCGGAGTTTCCCCTGGCGGAGGCAGCGGGACGATGATCTTATCTCCAGGGAGCGCCATGTGACCTTCCTCCCGGGCGTAATCTTCCACCGCCTTCACCGAGGTTGAATAGGCTAATTGGGTCTGAAGGTAAGTGTGCGTTTTTTCCAGATTCGCGATCTCTGTGCTCACCGCGTTGCGCTGGTTGGTCAGGCGCGCAAGCTCGGAAATACGTCCAAAGAGAGTCATCATAATGAAAACCAGGATGACCAAACCGCCGGTATACAGCGCTTTGTTTTTATCAATTTTGATATTTCGAATGAACTTCATATCGCTGGCATGGGGATACAAGAAGAGTGCCAATAAAAAACTCTGCCGGTGCAGAGTTCAGGTGCCGAAGGTGGGACTTGAACCCACATGAGCGATTGCCCACTACGCCCTGAACGTAGCGCGTCTGCCAATTCCGCCACTTCGGCTCAGTCCGGCAATTCTATCAAACTTGCTTGTTTTGTCAACCTCGACTCAAATGTTGAAGTTTATTATTGAAAAGTAAACTGATTTCATTTCAAAAATGAACCATTATTCTAAATAATTTAATCCCGTGACGAATGACCCATGAAGGGAAAAAGTATTACACTTATTCATCCCCCGCAGCTTGCCTGATGGTGGTTTTTGGTCATGCTATAATCTTTTTTAAGGATTATCCATGAGCCAATTGCTTCTCCAGGTACTCTCCATCCTGACTGAACCCTCAGGCGATCTTATCTTCCATCTGGTACAGATCTTCTCAGCACTGGCTGCCCTTTTATTGGCCCTTTCAAGCCACCAGGATGGAAAATCCAGCGTATATCGACGCTTTATGCTGGGGATCATCGTGGTGCTTGCTGGCCAGTTGCTGCTTTTCCTCATCACGACTTTCGGTTGGCGCGGATATTTTGATACTCATCTTCTTCTACCGATTTTGGATCGCACGGTAAATTCCCTCTGCATGGTCTGGATCATTTGGTTATGGGTGGCTCCCCTACCCTGGAAGATTGCTGACTACTCCCTGATCGGATTGAATATTATTATCGGTTTATCCTTTTTAGTGACAGGTGTTACATGGTTCGTGCAGGGTGCCGGTATGGATTTCAACTCCACCTGGCAGGACTTGCTCTGGGCGGACCTGATGGTTCTCGCCATCGTTGCAGGGTTGATCGGTTTGATCTTTAAGAAACCGGATGGCTGGGGTGTCGGGGTCGGTTTCCTTGCGATCAACCTAACAGGGTTGACTGCCCACCTAGTCTACCCCATGCAGCCAGGCGACTATGTGGGCATAGTTCGGCTTGTTCAAGTTTTTACCTACCCGTTGTTGCCGGTTCTGACTCGCAGGTTCACCGTTCTTCCCGCCCCTTCCCCTGCCTCAAGCCCGCTCCCCATACCCTCCGGTCCGCCCGAGCGAACCCGCTTTACAGCTGAATCCCGCACGATAGATACCTGGCTTCAACTTTCCGCGCAGGAACGCACCGATCCATTTCAAAAATTGCTTGTCAAAGCCATAGCGCAGACGATGGTCGCAGATATCTGTTTGCTCATCTCCACCCCGGATGCCCAAAACCTTGTCAGGGTCAGGGCTGGTTATGACTTGATTCGCCAGGAATTCCTCGGTGAAGGCTCCATCAAGGGAGAGAATATTCCCGAGATCGTAAAGGCTTTCAATCAAAATCTACCCTTGATTATGCAAACCGGTGGGCAGGTCAGCAAAGACTTGAAAACTTTCCGGGATGTTCTTAATTTAAAAGCCCCATCGAATTCCATGTTTATCCCGATCGTTTACCACCAGGAACCCATCGCGGGAATACTCCTTTGCTCCCCCTATTCCACAAGGGTCTGGGATATCACCGACGAATCTTTCCTTTATAGCGTTACCAACCGGGTCGGCGCGCTTCTCGCAGAAATTTCCAAACGCGAAGAGGACCTTCAGAGCGATGACCTCGCTAACATGGATGAGGAAGCGATTCGTCAAAAATACAGCCTCCTGAAGCAGGAAAACATCGCCCTGGTAACCGAGATCGATGTACTCCAGAAGAATCCGGAACTGCCGCCCGATTTACCCACCCCTCAATTGGAACCACCTGCAGTGATCGCTCTCCCGGCAGTAACTTCCACTGCGAATGGAAACCAACCATCGTTGAATTATGAGGAAGAACAGAGCATGCGAACTGAGCTGCGGATTGCCCTTGAAGAGGTTTCGCGGCTTCGGGCTGCCCAGGCTGTTACTGAATTACCAATTTCTGGATCAGAACCCAATTCGCTCGAAGCATCTGAGGAATTGGATACCGCTGCTCGCCTGATAGCCATCCGGGCAACCCTGGCAAATATTAACAGTCATATTGAGAACGGAGATGCAAAAAGTGATATTTCAGATAGACTCCAGGCAGCTGATGATTTGATCCTTCTCCTTGAAACCCCCCACCCGGTAATGAAACCTTCGGAATTCTCGGCAATCTTGGATGATGCTGTTATTAAGAATCGTGAGATATTAGCTCAACAGAATATCTCGCTATTGATCGACATATCTCCGGAGCTTCCTGCAGTCCAGGCGCTTCCGAGTTTGGCCCGAAGGGTCATCTTAAATGTTTTCGACCGCCAGGTGACTTCCAGCCCACCGGAAAGCGCGCTCCAGATCAAAACCACCCTGGATGGTAATTTTATCAACTTCAATTTGTCACATCCGTTGGATCCCGAAACCTCTCCTGGTTCGAACCTCAATGAATACCCCTCCTCACCTGAATACCCGGCTGGCTTTAAATTGGACGATTGGGAATTTATTTCACAGCAGATGATCGCGATTGAAGGCAGCATCCAAGTGCAGCATCTCCCTGAGATCGGTGAAGTGGTGTTGATCTCCTTCAGGGCTGTAAAAACCGCCTGATTTCAATTTCTCTAGAAATAAATGCATTTTCGTTTGATTTTACTTCTCGCAGTGTTTTTTACTGCCTTGATAATTCTCGGTTGTTCAACTCCCAACGGACTGGACCGATCCGTTGCTCCGGTGGAATTGCTTCTCACCCCCAATCCTGCCATCGCGCCTAGCCGGACGCCCTTTCAACCTGGTTTTATCATTCAAACGCCTTCAAACCCGAGCAGCCCATCCACTCCGAATCCCGGTGGAACCCCCCAGTCTACTCTGAACCCTGCCTTTGCCCACCGCACGAATTTCCTTATACTTGGCTCGGATTGGCGTCCAAATTCGGGTTACCGCACCGATGTCATCCTGCTGGTCTCCCTCGACAAACTGCATGGTGATGTGAGTATCGTGTCCTTTCCGCGGGATCTGTGGGTACGCTTGCCCAGCATGGGGGAGGAACGGATCAACACCGCCATGGAATTCGGTGGGTTTCCTCTCACCCAGAATATGTTTCGAGATAATTTCGGGGTCAAGATCGATTATTACGTTTTGACAAATTTTCAGGGTTTTGTGAACCTGATTAACGCGCTCGGGGGGATAAATGTCCAGGCAAGCCGCGAGCTGTACGATACCTGCAGTCTACCCCAGGCTGCCGAAGGTTATTGTTATATTGCGCCAGGGTCAAACCCAATGGATGGCGCCACAGCTCTCTGGTATGTCCGCTCGCGTGGTACAACAAGTGATTTCGACCGTACCCGCCGGGCTCAGGAGGTATTGCAGGGATTCTTTGATAAGTTGATCAGCCTGGATGCGGTCAACAAAACCTCGCAGCTTTTCTCCAGCCTTTCTGGTGCTGTTGAAACTGATCTAAAGATGGTTGATATCCTCCCCTTCCTTCCCCTGGCTGCCCAGGTCGCTGCGGATCCAGCCCGTGTTCGGAAGTTCTTTATCGGACCATCGGAAGTCTTTGGCTATGTCATACCCTCCACTGGAGCCAATATTCTGTTGCCTAATTTGGAAGCAATTCAAAATCTCCTCAACCAGGCTGCCGGGGAATGAAACCGGTTTGATTTGACCTTGAGTAGATAGTGATCTATACTTATAATTCGATGATGTCTATGCGCAAGGTGAGGTGAGAAAATGACCAACTCCAATCCCGTGATCCATATCACCGAAGAAAGTCCTCTGCCGCCCGTGATCGAATCCTGGGGATTGTATCTACAGGATCAGGGTAAATCCCCGCATACTGTCAAGGCATTTCTGGCAGACATGGATTATTTGCAGGATTTCTTACCTCCAACCATGACGATCACAGCGGTCACGACGAACGAGATCAATTCCTTCCTTGGATGGCTTGAGAGTGGCCGGGGAGTACCCTGCAGCCCCAAATCGCTTGCCAGGCGGGTAACTTCCATTAAAGCCTTCTTCCGCTGGCTTTTTCAAAATGGCCGAATCCCTGCCGATCCTGCCGAAAAGGTGCTTCAAAAAACAGTGATCAGCCCGCTCCCAGAGGTGCTCACCCCGGAGGAAATCGAAAAGGTGCGGTTCGTCGCCGATGCCTCCCGCCGCGGAAAAACTCCCGATAGCCGTCCCGCAGCCTTATTCGGGTTATTGATCGAAACAGGGATAAAAAAAGGCGAATGCCTGGCTTTGAGTATGAACCATATCGATATAACAGATGCCGAACACCCCTTCGCGTTCATCCGTTATGCCAATCCGTCCAACCGTTATAAGGAAAGAAAGATCGATCTAAGCCAGGATTGGGTTGAGATCTTCAGAGAATATCACGGCCAGTACCAACCCAACGAGAAAGTTTTTCCCTGGTCGCCCCGCCGGCTTGAATACCTGCTTGAAGATCTTGGCCAGGAAGCCGGGTTGGGTAAACATCTTTCGTTCGACATGTGCCGTTGGAGCTCTGCCCTCGAAGATTGGTGCAACGAGGTTGAATCCGAAAAGATCCGCCAGAAGATGGGTATCTCAAAGATCCAATGGCGCGAGATCAGTCTGAAATTGCGGCAGCTCGCTGAAAAACAATCCAGTGGTTAGATCCGGTAAATTCGCATTTCGAGTACTTTTTTCGTTGCCCCTGTAACCCGGTAGGGATGCATAATCCGGAATCCGGGGATCCAGCAAATTCCCTGCTGGTCACAGACCAGCGGCCAGATTCGCCCTCGCTGCGTAGCGCAATCCAGCATTTACCCAAAAATCGGAGAGCTTCATGGAATGTCCATCCATCCCGTATGGAAGGATCCGATCGCCGTTCTGCCGCGTTCGAAGGATCAGTGGATATTGCAAAGTGTCCAGGTCGAAAACAGCTTTATACGGATCGGAAAAATTCTGCTCCTGAATCTGGTTCCTGGAATGAGCTTCTTTTACAGAAATATTCGATCCGGAAATTTCCGCGATTGATCTCCGTATCCGTCCATGGCAATCTTGATGGATTCCCCGGAAGGCATCCACAACTGGTCCGCGAACAATGATCTCGATGGCATCGATCTCTTAATGATCAGGCCTGTCCCGGAGATAAAACCGCCTCCAATCCGTCCAGCATCTCCGCCCGTTTTCCAGTTTGTGAGGATTCGGACCAGGTCAATAATTCTTTCGATGGAAGCGAAATCCACATCCCGCGTATTTTCCCGAAGGTCGTGGATCACCCTTCTGAGAAGCTCACGCTGGATGGCCATATTTTCCCTCTGCAAGGCTGGTAACGGATAGCACCCGAAAGCCCGGTCCATCGATCAAGATCACCCGGCTCAGGGCGTCTTCAACCATACCGGACAATAATGCTTCAACATCTCCCATCACCCGCGAGGTTCTGCCAAGCCGTTCGCGGATCCCGGGTTGATACGATTCCAACAGGGGGAGAAGCTCCAATCTCAATCGGTTGCGGAAGTAGGTGGGATCGGAATTCGATTCATCATTGAAAAAACTTGATCCCATTTTGCCGACAGAAATTGCTCGGTTTCCTGTCGGTAGGTCTGAAGGAGCGGCCGGATAAGTGGGATCCCTGGATCAAATTGGGAAAGAATCGTATAAGGTTTCATCCCCTTCAATCCGCTTACCCCGCTTCCGCGCAGAAAATGCATCAGTACCGTCTCCGCCTGGTCATCGGCTGTATGCCCGGTTGCAACAGCCTGCGCGTTTATTCTTCGTGCCTGTTCAAAAAGATAACGATAGCGGGATTCCCTTGCGCCTTCTTCGATGGATAGCGAATTCTCGCTGACAGTAATCCCGCACATCATCGCTTCCGCACTGAGAATGAAATACCTTTGGATTTTGCGTAATCTTCCACAAATTCTGCATCTTCGCCTGAGGTTGGTCGCAGTTGGTGGTCAAAATGAGCGATGATGATTTTGAAGCCGCATTGATGAAGGCACTCCGCCAGGCAGAGACTATCCGCGCCTCCGGAGACACCGGCCAGCAGCGGTTTTTCCTGTCACCAATCTACATTGATTTCGCATGAACCTTTCAATACTTTTCAAATCCATGCAGCGATTATAGCATCTGGAAAATCCCGGAATTTCTGCTTGCCCTTGAAGGTTGTTTGTGCTAGACTAAATTAAATTTTGTTAACAAATACGGGGTTGCCATGGCTGAGAAGATCCTGATTGTTGATGACGATATGGAGACTTTGCGTCTCGTGGGTCTCATGCTGCAGCGGCAGGGGTACCAGATCGTGGCTGCCAGCAACGGAACCCAGGCGCTGGGTCTGACCAGGAATGAAAAACCGGACCTGATCGTGCTGGACGTGATGATGCCCGATATGGACGGGTATGAGGTCACCCGCCAGCTTCGCCAGGATAAGGATACCCTCGATATCCCCATCATTCTCTTCACAGCCAAAAGCCAGGTGGATGATAAAGTCACCGGGTACGAGGTGGGCGCGGATGATTACCTTACCAAACCGGTCCACCCCGCAGAACTGGTCGCCCATATCAAGGCACTGCTTGCCCGCGGAAAGAACCGGGCTGCGGTTCCCCAGGAAAAGGGGTACACCATCGGCTTCATCGCCGCAAAAGGCGGTCTCGGGGTTTCCAGCCTCGCTCTCAACTTGGCGATTACCATGCGCGTCCGCAGTAAAACCGAGGTCATCGCTGCCGAATTACGACCCGGGCAGGGAACCTGGGGAGTTGAACTGGCTTTCCCGGAAACTGATGGTTTGAACAAGTTCCTGAAGCTTGAAACCAGCCGAGATCACCAAAGCAAGAGTGGAAGGCGAGCTGGTGCGGATGACGAATGGTCTGCACCTCATGATGGCTTCCAATTATTCCAAAGATACCGATCCCTTTTCAGCACAGCGAACAGATGAAAGCCGTTCTGCAATACCTTGGAGCTATCGGGAAGATCCTGCTTTTGGATATCGGCACGAATTTCATCCCCGGTCTTGATGACATTCTGGATGTCTGTAACGAGATCGTCTTGGTCACCGAGCCCCAACCGGTAACCATCCAGCGCACGCAGCATCCTGCTGGAAGAATTGAACCAAAAGGGATTTGGGAAATCCAAGCTGCTTTCCCTGGTTTTGATCAACCGGATGCGGACAGACGTGCAATATTCGATCTCGCAGGTACAGGATGCGCTGCATACCCCGGTTCTGCAAATGGTCCCCCCAGTTCCAGAATTGGCATACCAGGCAAGCTTGCGGAATATTCCTCTAATTGATGTTCAACCGGAAGGATTGTTGACCCAGCAGTTCACCAAGCTGGCTGAAGATATAATAAACCATATTCAAAAATAATTCTCCCTTCTTATATTCGGGGGTAATTCAAAATGCTGGAGAATTGGCATATTTATTGTTATTCGATTAGAATTATGAGTGAAATTACATTTACCCTTGCCCTGCGTCGTTACCAGACGCTGATCGATATTGCCCGCGACCTGGCAACGGTCACCGATCTGGATAATCTTCTTTTAAAAATCGTCCGCGTCGCCGAAGATCTGGTCAAAGCCGAAGGCGCATCGCTGCTTCTTTATGACGATGTGCATTGCGAGCTGTATTTTAAGAAGATTTCGATCGGTGGGCAGGAAAGATCCTCCAATTTCATCGTTCCCGAAGAAAGCATCGCGGGTTATGTGGCAACTCAAAGGGAACCGGTTTATATCGAGGATGTTGAAAAAGACTCCCGGTTTCCCTCATCCTTTCCTAAGAGGAATCGAATTCCCGATCAAATCATTGATCGCAATCCCGTTAATCACCCACGATAAATGCATCGGCGTTCTGGAAGTTTTCAATAAAAAGGATGAAGCCTTCAATAAGGAGGATGAAGGCGTGCTCCTGGCACTTGGAGCGCAGGCATCGATCGCCATCGAAAACGCCCGGCTCTTCAAACAGGCTGATCTCATCTCCGAACTTGTGCACGAGATTCGCACCCCGCTCACATCCATCACCACCATCGCTTACCTGCTGGAACGATCCGAATTAACCGCGGAACAACGCACAGGGCTGGCTAGAACGATTTCCGAGGAAACCATGCGCCTGAACGATATGGCCACGTCGTTCCTCGATCTGGCCAGGTTGGAATCCGGCCGGATGGTATTCATGCCGGAAGCGATCAGCGTCCCGCAGATCTTCCAGGAATGTGTCAACGTCATTGAACCAAAAGCTGCGGAACGTGGAATCTAAATCCATATCGAAGTTCCGCACGATATCCTCCCAGCCCTGGAAGCCGACCGGGATAAGATCAAGCAGGTGCTCTTGAAATTGCTCAGCAATGCGGTGAAATACAACCGTGATAACGGATCCATCGATATCCGTGCTTGGAACGCAGGATCAATGGATTCTATATCAGCATCCGGGATAGCGGACCGGGAATCCCGGATGGTGAGCTTGAATCACATTTTTGAGAAATTCTACCGCTCCAAGGGAACGGAAAAGAATACTACCGGTACCGGTCTGGGACTTTCCATCTGTAAAAAGATCATCGAAAGCCATGGCGGCACTATCGAGGTTCAGAGCACGCTCAATGTGGGTAGCACTTTTGTGGTAAAACTTCCCCAACAATTCATGGGATCATAATTCCCATACTAAATTTATATCAAAACCAGGAAATTAAGCAGGTCCTACCGGCTGCCTCTTCGCCCAAATTGCCTTTCCAGCAGATCCACGGAGAGATGGATCATCGTTGGCCGGCCGTGCGGGCAGGTTCGTGGGGATTCGCATCCTTCCAGGTCCGAGGAGCAATTTTTCCTGTTCTGTACGGGTTAGAGTTTTTCCTGCTTTGACCGCTGCCCGTTTACAAATCCTGGCGATCAATTTCGCTTCCATTTCACCCTGCAAGGGGGTTTCATCCTCCTCGAAGTCTTCAATCACCACCCGAACCGCTTCCAGCGGGTCCATCCCTGCGATTACTCGCGGGAAGTGAACGGATCCGGTATGAATCCGAACCAAACGGTTCGATATCGAATCCCAGGTGCTGTAATGGCATCGAGCTGGTTATTGAATAATGAGGTCTTTTCCAGGCAGGAACTTCAAGGATCACCGGCTCGAGGAGAGCCTGGGAGGGAAAACTCTGTCTGGTGCTGACCGCGGAATCTTTCGAAGAGAACCCGTTCATGGGCAGCATGCTGATCAATGAGGTAAAGCCCATCCGGGCCCTCCGCCACCAGGTAAGCCGCACCGATCTGACCCACCAATCGGAGCAATGGCAGGCCGCCAAAAGCGATCGGTGATTGAATAGGATTTGGGAATGATCATTCTGATCGCCGGATTTTTCCTGCAATACCTCCGATTGAGGGATTTGAGAAGATAAACTATCCGGATAGGAGCTTGTTGAATCCATCGGGGGTGAGGTAAACGGCTGCCAGGTTTTACCAGTGAATTGCGGAACCGGTGATTGGGCTAGGAGCGCTCTGCGTACCGAACGCTGAACCAGGCTGAAGACCCGATCCGGAAAGCGGAAACGCACCTCCGCCTTGGCTGGATGTACGTTAACATCCAGTTCCTCCGGGGGCAGATCCAGGAAAAGGGCAGCGAGCGGGTATCTGCCGACCATCAGGTAGGTGTGATACGCCTGGATGAGGGCGGTGTTGAGTGTGGCATCCACCACCCAGCGACCATTAATAAAAAAAGTGATCTCCTTGCGGTTTGAACGGGTGATCGATATCGGGCTGGCGAAACCGGTGATACGCGGTACCCTTCCTCTTCAAGTTCGATCTTGAAGCAGCTGCCGGGCGGTTTGAAGGTCGAATAGAACCAAGCATGACCGATTCGCGATCCCCCCTCCCTTCGGTATTCACCTGCAACTTTCCATCCAGGAAAAGCTGGAATTTCACTGCTGGGTATGCGGCCGCATAGCGAATCACCAGGTTTTCGATCGCCTGTCTTTCGGTGCGTTCCTGTTTTAAAAATTTCAATCGCGCGGGGGTATTGAAGAAGAGATCCTCCACCCGCACGGTCGTTCCTGGAGGCGAGGCGATTGGTTCGATTCCCAAAATATGGGAACCATCCACTTCCAACCGGGAACCCAGTCATTGAGTCAGAGGTTCGGGAAATGAGAGAAAAATGGGAGACGGAGGCGATGGAGGCCAGCGCTTCACCCCGAAAGCCGAGGGTGTGAATGTGACTGAGGTCCTCCGCATCCCGTAGCTTACTGGTGGCATGCCGGGCAACAGCCAGGGGCAATTCCGCGCCAGGGATGCCCTCACCGTCATCGGATACTTCCACCATCCTCTGCCCGCCCCCCAGCACGCGAATGGTGATCTGGGTGCAGCCTGCGTCAAGCGAATTCTCGACCAGTTCCTTGACCACCGAGACGGGGCGTTCCACCACCTCACCGGCGGCGATTTGAGAAGCAGTTTTATCTGAAAGAATCGCGATTCCCATGTTCGGCAGCAAGGTGATTATAACCGTGATACTCCCGCCATCTTCATCCCCGGTCGATTCCGGTTTATACTCGTGCGCATGCCCGAAATCACCCTCTTTTTCGATGTCGACGATACACTTTACCCGCCTTCCACCGGAATCTGGGATTTGATCGGGGATCGGATCGATCTTTTCATCCAGACCAGGCTGAATTTGGTTCCCGATATGACCTCTGATTTACGCAAACGCTTGTTTGAAACCTACGGGACAACCCTGCGCGGTCTTGTGGAAGAATTCGGGATCGACCGGGAGGAATACCTGGCGTTTGTTCACGATATTCCCGTGGAGACAATTATCCTGCAGCCTGATCCCATACTTCGTGATGCTCACTTCAAGCTACCTGTGAAAACAAGATCATATTCACAAATGCGGATAAAAAATATGCTCAGAGGGTCATCCACACCCTCGGATTGAATGGTTGTTTCAGCCAGATCATCGATATCGTCGATATCTGGCCGGCCTGCAAACCTCAGCCCGAGGCATTCACGAAAGCCCTCTCGCTTGCAGGCGGTCTTCTTTCCTCTCAGGTGATCCTGTTTGATGACACCCCGGTTAACCTGGTTACCGCCTCATCGCTGGGATTCCAGACCGTTCTGGTAGGGAACAAACCATTATCAGCGGGGATTCATAATCATGATCCAGGATATCCATGATTTTCGGTCCGTACTCCCAGACGGCAATAATTTAGAAAGCATTGAGCCGGCATTCACCCAGGTTTAATCAATCTATGTTAAATTTACTTATTCTTTTTTATGGAGAGTGATACGCATGAAATCCAATGGCGGCAAGATTCTTCTTTTCGTTTTCATCGGGTTGATCCTGATCGTTTTCACTTTCTCGGCAGGTCTATGGACGGGATCCCTGATTACCCGCGGAGGGATGAATCCTGCCATCAATGCTGCAGCTTCCGGGACAAGCCTCCCCCTCAGCCCAGAACGAATCCACTGCCACCCCGATCGATCGCGAAACCCTATTCTGTCCCCTTCTGGCAAGCCTGGGAGACCGTTCACGCAATTTCGTGGATCAACCAGTGGATGATCTCAAGTTGATGGAAGGTGCCATTCGCGGGATGCTTTCCAGCCTTGGGAGATCCCCATACTTCCTACATGGATCCGATGGAATTTCAGCAGGCAAACGCCCCGCTGGAAGGCGAATATGAGGGAATTGGCGCTTATGTGGATACCACCGGAGATTTCCTCACCATCATCAGTCCCATGGCGGGTTCCCCTGCCGAAAAAGCCGGCCTCAAACCAGGGGATACGGTCAGTCGCCATCGATGGCGAAGATATGACGGGTATTGATCCCAACCTGGTCCTGCGTAAGATCCTGGGACCGGCTGGTACAGAAGTGGAGATCAAACTCCAACGCGAAGGCGTGGAGGATTTTACTGTGAAGATCATTCGCGAGAAGATCCTACTCCCCAGCGTGGAATCCAAGATGCTGGATGAACAACATCGCCTATATCAATCTCTCCTCATTCGCCTCGGATACCGGCCCAAAATTGCGCCAGAATCTGAAAGACCTTCTTGCAAAGAATCCCAAGGGGTTGATCCTCGATCTGCGCAATGATGGCGGCGGTTACCTGGATACTGCCCAACAGGTGGTTTCAGAATTTCTCAAGGAGGGCACGGTTTTGATCGAGGAATATGGGGATAAAACCCAGCACAAAGTACGAGGTTCGACCCGGGGGTTTGGCCACCGAGATATTCCGATGGTTGTTCTGGTGAATGGCGGCACCGCGTCCGCTGCAGAAATTACTGCCGGAGCTATCCAGGATTACAAACGAGGCATTTTGATCGGTGAGAAAACATACGGAAAAGGATCTGTCCAGCAATGGTCTTCCCTCCCCAATGAAGCCGGTGCGATCCGCGTGACAATCGCGCGCTGGCTCACCCCGCTCGGACGCCAGATCAACGAGATCGGGCTCACGCCGGATATTGAGGTCGCGCTCACCCAGGAAGATTTCGACGCGAAAAAAGATCCGCAATTGGACCGTGCGATCCAATACATCCTGAAGGGAAATTAATTGACAGCCTGTTTGAGCAAGGTATAATCGCCGTGTTGCTATATCCCTGAATGGAGAAAATATGGAAGAAACAACTGCTCTAATCGCTGAGCAAACCGGCGAGATCGCACCAAAAACTCATTTTACCGGCAAGGTTATGCTCGTCAGCCTGGCCGGGGCAAAGGTAGATCTTGGTTCGGGTCTTTCCGGTTTGATCCATATTTCCCAGATCAAATCTCCGGATGGCCAGCCTGTAAAACGAGTCGGCGATATCCTCAAACCCGGAGATTCCATCGAAGTGTGGGTCAAACGGGTACGCAAGGACCGCATCGAGCTGACGATGTTCGAACCGCTCCTCTACGATTGGCGCGACTTGAAAGCAGATATGGTCGTCAAGGGCAAAGTGGTACGCCTTGAAACCTTCGGTGCATTCGTGGATATCGGCGCGGAAAAATCCGGCTTGCTGCATGTCAGCGAGCTTTCCCACGGGTATGTTCGCAATCCCTCGGATCTCCTCAAGGAAGGTGAAGAGTTGGAAGTTAAGATCATTGAAGTTGACCGCAAGAAAAAGCAGATCAAGTTGAGCATGAAAGCGCTCGAAGCTGAACCCGTCAAGGATGAGGAAAAAGAGGAACCAGTCAAACCTGCCAAAGGTAAAAAGGGTTCGAAGAAATCCAAATCCGAAACAACAGACGAAAACGTAACTCCCTCCGAACCGGACCCGACTGCGATGGAGTTGCCTACCGCCAGGCGATGAGCCGAGAAAAAACGAAGCAATCAGGATGCGGCTCATAATAAAAAAGAGAAGCAAACATCCAAGGACCAGGAAGACCTCCTGACCCGCACACTGGAACATAAGGTGCAGACGAAATGAATCCACAGGACCCCCGCCTCCAACGGGGGTCCTTCTTTTATGCTGAACTCAGAAAAGAGGTTAACGATGGATACAAAATACATCTTTTTTACCGGCGGAGTGGTTAGTTCGGTTGGAAAGGGGGTTACCGCCGCGGCGGTCGGCAGGTTGCTGAAAGAGCGCGGATTCAAAGTGATGGTTCAAAAACTGGATCCTTATATCAACGTCGATCCCGGTACGATGAGTCCTTACCAGCACGGGGAAGTTTATGTGCTTGGATGATGGCGCGGAAACCGACCTGGATCTGGGTCATTACGAACGCTTCATCGATATTCGCCTGAACCGGGCATGCAACACAACCACCGGCCAGGTATACGCCGAAGTCATCAGCAAGGAGCGCCGCGGAGATTTCCTGGGGGGAACCATACAGGTGATTCCCCATATCACCAACGAGATCAAACATCGCATCATGATGGTTGCCAAAATTACCGGGGCGGAGATCATCCTGGTGGAGGTCGGTGGAACAGTCGGAGATATCGAGAGCCAGCCGTTCCTGGAAGCGCTTGCGTCAGCTGCGCAAGGAACTGGGACGCGAAAACACACTTTCGATTCATGTCACCTGGCTGCCATATATCGAGGCAACCTCGGAGTTAAAGACCAAACCCACCCAGCATTCCGTACGGGAGCTTCGTTCCATCGGTATTCAACCGGATATGATCGTCGCTCGCAGCGATCAGCCTATGGAGTCAGTCTTGCTGGAAAAGATCGCGCTCTTCTGTGATGTCGAAAAGGAAGCCGTCATCCCGATGGAGACGACCTCCGTGCTCTATGAGATTCCGCTCACACTGGAACAGGCTGGTGTCGCGGATTTCATCCTGCGAAAATTCAACCTGAAACTCAATATCCTCACCGGATTGGACGCCCTGGAAGGATATGGTGGAGGATATCCGTAAACCAAAACCAAAAATAAAGATCGCGTTGGTGGGAAAGTACGTGGAGCTGCACGATGCCTACCTCAGTGTTCGCGAAGCCCTTTTCCACGCCGCCACACGGCTTGGCGTCGATATCGGGATCGAATGGATACATGCAGTGAACCTGGAGAAGGAAAATGGTTTCGAATTGCTAAGGACGTTCACGGGATCATCGTTCCCGGGGGGTTTGGCAGCCGCGGGATTGAGGGTAAGATCAAAGCCGCGCAATACGCCCGTGAAAACCAGGTTCCCTACCTGGGTCTCTGTCTCGGGTATGCAGGTGATGACCATTGATTTTGCTCGATCGGTACTTAAGACAGAAAATGTCAATTCGGCCGAATTCGATCCCACCACACCCAACCCGGTAATTGACCTCATGCCGGATCAGCAGCACGTCACCGAAAAGGGTGGAACCATGCGCCTGGGGCTTTACCCTTGCAGGTTAAGAGCCGATTCCATCGCAGGCGAAGCCTATCAAACTCAATTGGTCCAGGAAAGACACCGCCACCGGTTCGAATTCAATAATCATTACCGCGACCAATTGGAGGAGAACGGAATGGTCTTTTCGGGACTATCTCCCGATGAGCAGGTTGGTCGAGATCGCTGAACTCAAAGGACACCCTTTTATGCTGGGTACCCAGTTCCACCCGGAATTCCTGTCCCGGCCGAATAATCCTCACCCGCTTGTTCCTCGCTTTCATCGCTGCGGTCAAGACTCACGCCGGGATATAACGATTCAGGAGAGGATCATCCGCCAGAATGACTGAACAAGACATGAAATTGGGATATACTTGAAATCACAATATTTCAATAAATCTTGAGGTGAACATGGAAACAACGATCGAATCAATCCTCGCCCAGGAAATCCTCGATTCACGCGGTAATCCGACCGTGGAAGTCGAAGTGGTTCTGGTGGATGGTTCCTGGGGCAGGGCAGCAGTACCCTCCGGAGCTTCCACCGGCATTCACGAAGCCCTGGAAATGCGCGATGGGGATAAAGTCCCGCTACAATGGCAAGGGCGTTCTCAAAGCAGTCGAAAATGTGAATGGGAAGATTGCGGAACTCCTGGTTGGCTGGGATGCTGCCGAGCAAAAAGCCGTTGATACGGCCATGATCGAGCTGGATGGTACAAAGAATAAATCCAGCCTGGGAGCCAATGCCATGCTCGGAACCAGCCTGGCTGTCGCCAAAGCTGCTTCCAATGCATTCGGGCTGCCTTTATACCGCTATATTGGCGGGGTCTACGCCCATGTGCTGCCCGTTCCGATGATGAACATTCTGAATGGTGGTGCCCATACTGCCTGGCAATCCACGGATGCCCAGGAATTTATGGTGATGCCTCTCGGTGCTCCTTCCTTTGCCGAAGGTTTGCGCTGGGGCGCGGAGATCTACCACGCGTTGAAATCCGTTCTCAAAGCCCGCGGCTACGCCACCCTGGTTGGGGATGAAGGCGGTTATGCCCCAGCCCTGAAAGCCAATGTGGAAGCAGTGGAGGTCATTCTCGAAGCGATCGAAAAAGCTGGTTATAAAGCAGGAGAACAGGTTGCCATCGCCCTTGATCCGGCTGCATCTGAGCTTTTTGAAGAAGAAACCAAAACCTACAACCTGCGCAAGGAAGGCAAGAAGCTCACCCCCGAGCAAATGGTCGCCTTCTGGAAGAATTGGATCGACCAATATCCGATCGTCTCCATCGAAGATGGTTTCGCCCAGGATGATTGGGACGGTTGGAAAATGTTCACCTCCGAGGTTGGCGATCGTCTGCAGATCGTCGGAGATGACCTACTGGTCACTAACCCCGAACGGGTCCGCCGCGCTATCAAGGAAAAAGCCTGCAACGCGCTTCTGGTCAAACTTAAATCAGATTGGCACGTTAACGGAAACGATCGAAGCCGTGGAAACCTGCCACCGCAATGGCTGGCGGGCGGTGACCTCCCACCGCTCCGGGGAGACCGAGGATTCCACCATCGCTGACCTGGCTGTCGCGCTGAATATGGGCCAGATCAAGACCGGCGCTCCAGCAAGATCGGACCGGGTTGCCAAATACAATCAGCTTTTGCGGATCGAAGCTGAACTCGGCGATACAGCCGCTTACGCCGGCTGGGGCGCCTTGAAGCATAAAGCCTGATCAATTCGAATTTCCGAAAAAAACCGGCTTGTCGATGAATCCTCGACAAGCCGGTTTTAATCTTTATAGTGTGACTCGATCCAGGAAATCCATGAAAACCTGGGCTGCATTCAGGCTCACCCGGGAACTGCTGACTTTTTCAAATAAGGGTAGAACGTCATTCACAAGTGAGGAACCAGTGGCTTTCTGGGCTAGGTGGATCGCACTCGCTGCGTATCGCACGGCATTCTGCGGTTCGATCCTGTCAAAATCCTCAAAGAACCAGGCGCAGGAAGCAAACATGCGCTGTCTTTCGAATTGCGATTTTAATAATTGCGAAATCCGTTTCGATTCGTTGTTCGTAACTAAAGGCCCGCCCAAATTTGTGAGACAGGATTGGAGATCGAATTGCGGATCTCGGATTTTGATCGCCAGGTCTCGCAATCGCCAGGGATCATTCACCAGGCGGCTGGTTTCATCAACGAAGATCTTGTCGATGATTTCTGCCGTCGCGTTTAATGCTTCTCTGAGGGGGGCTTTCCACTCTGGGTGGGGCGTGCAAGCGCAAGAACCCGACCAGCGCAGCAATTCATGCATGCAGCTCCAGGAGGTTTTCTCGCGAATCTCAATCCAATCTTTCGGAGCATGCTCTATTAAGCCAAAGTTCCGGGTAGACAGCCTGAATTCCAGCCATCTTTAGAGAGGTGGAAAAAAGCTGCTTGAAGGAATTTATAACGGAATTCCTGGTGATGGCCATATAGTTCTCCATCCGTCGCGACCAGGATCAATTGATCCTTATTCCCTGGGGAGTATTTAGGCATCAATCGCCGTTTTACAAATTCATCCGCATTGGAAGTGAACCCTTGGTCAAAACTGATCCCGGAGCTCAACTCCTGGTTATAAAAAAAGACGGTCATGGATCGATCCGGACTCAATTTCACCAGGTAGGGCTGGCCGGGATCGATATCTGTTGCTGCCTGCCAGGGAGCCAGGATGGTAAAGCGGATACCAAGCAGGGAAAGTACATCCAGGGTTTCCAGGTCCACAGCGGTCTCCGGCAACCACATTCCTTGAGGCAGCCGATTGAATCTGTTGGTGAAATCGTCGATCCCCCAGCGTACCTGGGTGAATTTGTCCTGCCGGGTGGCAAGAGGAAGGATCGTATGGTGAAAGGACTGTGCCATCGCATTTCCAGCGGATCTCTTTTCCTGGTTGAAGCGGTCATCTGCGATGGCGCGGTGGATGACCGGTGGATGGTTTTGCTCCAGCCATTCTGAAAGCGTCGGGCCGATATTGAAGCTGATGTTACCGAAATTCCCAGCTTCAGCGTTGGGTCGGTAGCAATCATCCACAATCCTTTCATTCCAGTTGGAAAAAGGAGCAGCCCCAGCCTCGATGGGGATGACCCCGGTCAGCGGATCCTCCCTGGGAGGCTGGTAGAAATGTCCGTGGACGCAAAAGGCGTGATCGCTCATATTCACCGAATTAAGGTTTCAGGTAATCGATCATGAGGCTCAACCTTGCTGGCATCAACCCGAATAGCCGCGGCAGGGTATCCAGTGCGGTCGTGTGATCCACTGCCAGGTAATCGAGCCAGTAGATCGAAACCGGGGAGCGTTTGAGGACTTGCTCGGCAAAAAGATTCATTGAACGAAGAAAAACAGAGGAAGAATTGACGATCGTTCTACGATGCTTCGTAGCCGCCATGACGATTTCAACGATCTGGCGATACGTCAGGTACTCGCACCCCCCGATCGGCAATGTTTGATTTTTGGTTTTCGGCTCCTCCAACGCCCAGGTCAGGCAAGTAACCAGATCTTCGATCCATAACGGCTGCAGGTTGACCAATCCATCGCCGGGAATGAAGAATAAGAAAGGGGTTACCCGCAGGATCCGGTCGATCACTGTTGTGAATTGGTCGCCCGGGCCAAACACCGCGGATGATTTGAATATTGTAAAGGTAACACCGCTCTTTTTGATCAAACCTTCGGCAATCCCTTTGGCCTTCATCACCGGGAAGGCAGATGCGCGATCTGCCCCGATGTGGCTGAGATAAAAGAACCGCTCAACGCCCGCCTGTACGGCAGCATCTGCAAGAACAGCCGTACCGTCAATATCCACCCCATTCAGGTCAGCCTGGCTGCCAGCCCGTTCTGTGCCCGCCAAGTGGTAAACCACATCCACATCGCGCATGGCTGCCATCAAGCCGCGCTCATCTTTAAGGCTGCAGACGGCCACCTCCACCTTTACGCCGCGGGGGATTCGGGGAGATTGGGGGGAGGGTCGCAATAACAAGCGAATGGGTTTTCCAAGAAGGTTCAGGTTTCGGATCAATGCCGATCCCACGAAACCTGTTGCCCCGGTGACTAAAATCATGGCTCGAATTATAGCAGAGCCTTTTCGTCGACTTTCAATGGCATGTTTCTTGTAACATTGCCCCTGACAACTTGATTCAGTTCTTGAAAAAGGTCTACCATGGAAGATACCGAGAATACCACCCGGAAAAATATCGCCCGCATGGGTTTTCACTACTACCAGGATACGGTCCACTTTTCGGACAAGGATCTATCCCGATGGCTGCCGGAATTGGAGAGCCTGGGAGCAGCATGGCTGGTAATCCAGTCTGCGGCTGACCGGGCAATCCCGGAATCCTTCATCCGAGGATTGCTGCAATCCGGGATCGAACCCATCGTTCAGATTCAGCTTTCTCTCCCCAATATTCCTGAGCAATCAAGCCTCAATCTCGTGCTGGAATCCTATTCTCATTGGGGGGTTCAGTACATCCAATTGTATGATCGCCCAAACCTCACCTCCAGTTGGCCTTCGGCTGCCTGGTTCCAGGAGGACCTGGTGGAACGCTTTCTCGACCGTTTCCTGCCCCTGGCGGAATTGGTCGCTGGGCTGGGAATGACACCCGTATTTCCCCCCCTCGAGCCGGGAGGGAACTACTGGGATACCGCATTTCTGCGTTCCGCGCTGGAATCAATGGAGCGGCGCAAGCAGGCGGAATTAAGACAGAAGATGGTTTTCTCCGCCTATGCATACACCTTTTCCAAACCCTTGGACTGGGGCGCAGGTGGCCCGGAACGGTGGCCAGCTGTGCGCCCTTATTTCACCCCGGAAGGCAGTGAGGATCAGCGCGGTTTCCGGGTTGCGGATTGGTATGCCGCGATAATGAACTCTGTCCTCGGCCAGGAATTACCCATTTTTCTATATGGCGTGGGTTTGCAAACCAATCCGCAGGGACCTCAGGGAGAGCTTTTTCCTCCAGAGATCTATTCATCATTTATTCAGGAGATCGCATCCTCCTTCCTTGCCCCGGTTTCTGAAAAACAATACCAGATTGGCGAGACGATCTTACCTGTCCATCCCGCTGTAAAAGCCGCAGCATTCTGGTTGCTGGCTTCCGATATAGAAGGTAAGTATCAGCAGTTCGCCTGGTATGACGAGCAAGGGGAATCCTTGCCGGTTGTGGCAGCTTTAAAAGAGTTTGCCGCTCAATACAGTGCTCCTGCCGAACCGAAGACCCTCCCCCCGCTCGCACCTGGTGAACAGCGGTTGGAGCATTACTTATTGCTTCCAACGTATGAATGGGGTGTGGCGGATTGGCACCTGGATGTAATCCGCCCATACGTAAAAAAATTCCAGCCCACCATTGGATTTTCGATCAAAGACGCCTCACTTGCCAGGAAGGTTACAGTCATCGGGAATACACAGGTCTTTTCGGATTCCGAGCTGGAGGTCCTGCGCAGCAGCGGCTGCCAGGTGGAACGGATCAGCGGGGATGGCACCAGTATTGCAACACAGTTGGCAGAGAGGTAACTCACATGACCATTTCCGTTCTCCCCCGTCCAGTATTACGAACCCCCATCGCAGCAAGAATGCCCGTGCTGAAAGTTATCGGCCTTGGCGGAGGCGGATGCAACGCCATCAACCGCATGATCGAGTTGGGCATAAGCGGGGTGGATTTCATCGCAGCCAATACCGATTGCCAGGCACTCAATGCCACACTCGCTCCGGTAAAGATCCACCTGGGTCCAAAATCCACCCGGGGGCTGGGTGCGGGCGGTAACCCGCAGATGGGCGAAGCGGCTGCTGAAGAGAGCTATAGCGCGCTGAATGATGCGCTATCAGGTGCGGATATGATCTTCCTCACCGCAGGTATGGGCGGTGGAACCGGAACAGGATCGATCCCCGTCGCAGCCAGGGTGGCACGCGCCACCGGGGCTGTGGTCGTCGCCATTGTGACCACTCCATTTTCATTTGAAGTCGGTCGCCGCCAAATGAATGCCCGTGAAGGGCTTTCAAAATTGCAGCCATTTGCCGACACATTGATCACAGTGCCCAATGACCGGCTTTTACAGATCGCCTCCCGTGATCTCTCACTTGAGATGGCATTCCGATTGGCGGACGATGTCCTTCGACAGGGAATCCAGGGAATTGCTGAATTGATCACCCAACCGGGAATGATCAATGTGGATTTCGCCCATATTCGTCATCTGATGCAGAATGGTGGCGGTGCTGTACTGTCCATCGGGGTTGGGTCAGGAGACGATAAAGCTCTATCCGCGGTGGAAAACGCCATACGGCATCCCTTGCTGGAATCCATCAATCTCGAGAATGCCACCGGTATTATCGCCAACTTCACAGGCGGGCACAATCTGACCTTCTTCGAAGTGACCGATGCGCTAAATTACCTGCAGGAGCAGACGAATAGCAGCGCGGAGATCATTCCCGGGGTGATCAATGATGAACGGCTTGGGGATCGCGCCCAGGTCATCCTCATCGTAACCGGGATTGGCGCCACACCCGTCGACGCGAATTTTGCGCAGAAAAAGGTTGTTGAACCGGAAACCAGATCGCCTTTCGTCTTCGACCAACCGCAAAAAAGCCCAGATATTTTTAATTTCACCGATGAACAAACAGTCGACCCGCTGCCCACGCTTGAAACCCCCGTACTGCCATCGAACATCGATATACCGGCTTTTCTGCGTCGCCGCATCCGTCCATAGAGGAGGAATATGGAAAAAGTAACAGTCACAACGATCTGCAAGCAGATCTACCGCCAGTTCCCGGAAGTGAATGGGGTGAAGCCTTCGGTCAAACCCCAGGGGAACGGTTACCTTTTGGTTTTTCACGGTTCAGCCAATATGGGCGGGGGGAAGAAGATCGAACGGACTGTTCGCGTGGTTGCCGATGAATCCGGAAAAATTAGCAAGGTAACGACTTCGCGGTGAAGTTAATCTTGACATCGAAGTTCCTCCGGAGAACCGAACTTCTCTTTTGGGATCATGCCATTCAGCGAATGGAAGACGACGAAAGGCTTCAATTATTGATCCGGAGTATTTCAGATCCCCGCTTCCCGGAAAATTCAAAGAACGTCAGGATCCTCCTTTCTCTCATCGGGATAAGCGGCCTCATATTTGGAATACTCGCTTACCACTTATTACATTCGATTTAATTTCTAGTTTTCAAGCAAGTTCTCCAGAGGGGTTAGAAAAAATCACAGTCTGGTAGAATTTAAGGATCAGACGGTTACCTGTGTATGAAAAAAGTGATCCTGACGGGATTGTTGGTCTTTTTGGCTGCCGCCACTGCAGGTTATATCATTGCTGCAGTCTCAGGCCAATTGCCCCCATTCCCCTCCAAACTGCCGATAAAAAGAGATCTTGAGGAAATCAACAACAAAAGATCCTCGTAGTTCTGGTGGATGATTTGAAGTCATCCGATCCAGTTATCGAGTCTATCTGGATGGTATATAACTATCCGGAATCACAGCCAGCCCTATTGTTTCTCCCGATACATTCTCTAAGAGATCAAGCCGCGCACCCGGAAATCCAGACAGAGTTTAAATTTGGTTTTTCGGGAAGATTATCTACTGGATTTCGGGAATCTCTGCAGGAATACCTACAATTTATACTGGGACAATTACTTGGTTCTCGATAACCAAATATTTTCCCAGATTCATTCAACTGATTAACAGAGAAAAAAGCCCCCAAGTTGCTTCGCAACCAACCAACCTGGAAAAACCAGCCGATTATAAAGCGACGGCGATAAAATATATTAAAGTTTATTGTTCCTATCTTAAATCCGGAAAGCTCTGATCCCGTCGTTGATTGAAAGTTGGATGAAGATTTCTCCAGGTTTTTGGACCGATATAAAACAGGAAAATCTGGATGCTTACTGGTCGTGGTTTGTTGAGCACCCCCAGAAAACTCCTTGTAACATCGTTACGAGCAAGTGACTTCATAGAGGATAACAATCTTGGACACGATCAATCGAAGAAAATTCCTGCAAACGACATCTTCGGCAGCGGGTATGTTTGCAACGCAGCAGGTGTTAACCGCCTGCGTTGCTCCCAAGAGCATCCATACTCCCGGGAGCGGTCCAGCTATTGATCCCACGGCTTCGGCTCCAATCGAGCAGGCACCTTCCCCCAGCCCTCAAAATCTACCCCATCTAGCAGTCGCCCGTAATGGTGACCCGGAGGATATGACCCGTCGGGCTGTCGCAGCCCTGGGTGGCATGGAAATGTTCGTGCCCAAAGGTTCCCGGGTGGTTGTCAAGCCCAATATTTGCGTCGGCTACAATTCTTACGAGTACGCCTCAACGACGAACCCCTGGGTTGTTGCAGCGGTTGTAAAAATGGCATTGGAGGCAGGCGCGAAAACAGTTCAGGTTATGGATTACCCCTTCGGAAGCTCCCCCGAACAAGCTTATGAATATTCCGGAATTGGAGAGCAGGTGAGAGCCGCCGGTGGTGAGATGGTGATAATGAAAGCCATACAGTACCAGGAACGTGAAATACCGGGCGCAAAAATCTGAAAACCACCTCAATTAATGATCTAATCTATACGGCGGATGCTTTGATCAATGTTCCCATCGCTAAAGATCACAGCCTGGCTCACCTGACACTTGGAATGAAAAATCTAATGGGAGCAATCAGAAATCGGGAGATGCTTCACAGCCATCTTTCTGAAAGCCTGACTGATTTATGCACAATCCTTAAACCTCAGCTGACCATTATTGATGCAGTGAGAATTCTTATGGCCAACGGTCCTACGGGTGGCGATTTGAATGACGTCAAACAGACCAACACCGTCATTGCCAGTCCGGATATCGTCACCGCGGATAGCTATGCTGCCGGGTTTATTTGGGGTCAAACCTTCCGAGCTGGGTTATCTGGTGGAAGGCAGCCAGCGGGGAATTGGCCGAATGGACCTGGAGAACTTGAAGATCGAAGAGATCAACGCAGGTTGATGTTCCCATGCCGGGCAGCGAGAATTCTTACCACTTTTCTCCTCAAATTGGCGCAAGCTAAGAATCGCTGTCCAGGTTATTTCCGGTTTGTTTTTTCTTGGTTCTCTTTATCATCACTCCGCAGCTTTTGGTGGATGGAAAGTTCGCTTCCATCCCGATCAGGCTTAGTCCGCTGGTTATGGTCGGGAAGCAGTCTTGGCAGCCAAGGTTCTGATCCCAGGACTTGCGCTCGTTTGCATATTTCTTTTGTTCGCACTTGTATTTGGAAGGACCTGGTGTGGTTGGTTGTGCCCGTTGGGCAGCTTTATTGAGATTTTTCCGATACGCAGGAAGCGGATAACCGCCGTAAATGAAATCTGGCGAAAGGGAAAATACTTACTGCTAATCGCCCTAATAATCGCGGCTCTGCTGGGAAACCTAAGCCTAATGATCTTCGATCCATTGACGATCATTTTCAGGACTTTTACCTTTTCTATCTGGCCGGTTTTAAGTTACATTCTTCAAGAATTGGAAACATTTCTATACGGATTTGATTTCCTTCAACCTTTAATAATTGGATTTGATAGTGCCATCCGCCCAGCGATCTTCCCGCTCAATCAAATAGTGTATTCCCAAGCCCTGCTATTCTTCGGAATTTTCATTTCCATCCTTCTTCTGAATTTTTTCGCCGAGAGGTTCTGGTGCCGTTATCTCTGCCCTCTAGGTGGCTTGTTGGCTTGGATAAGCAGGTTCGCTTTTTTCAAGCGGCAAGTGACAGCGGATTGCATCTCATGCGGTAAATGCGCGCGGGTTTGCCAGACCGGAACAGTGGATGAGATATTGGCGTATCCGAAGTGACCCAGGAGAATGTACATTCTGTATGGATTGCATTTCCGCTTGTCCAAATGATTCAAACCGGTTCGCGCACAAAAGTGGATTGAGTCCTGGGCATGCCCTACGATCCTACCCGTAGGGAAGCCTTGGTCACCATCGGGACTGTAACTGCCGGGATCGCGGTAGCAAGCACCCAGCCCGTCCAAAATCCAGGTAAAACGTTCTTGATCCGTCCTCCGGGTGTGGAGGAAGAGAATTTCCTGAGCCAGTGCGTGCGCTGTGGGGAATGCTTCCGGATCTGCCCAACAAATACATTGCAACCAACATTATTTGAAGCTGGGATCACAGGATTCTGGACTCCCGTTCTAGTTCCGCGTATAGGGTATTGCGATTACTCCTGCAACGCCTGCGGACAGATCTGCCCTGTTCAGGCGATTCCTCCCCTTTCTTTACCTGAAAAAAGACAGGTGAAGATCGGTTCTGCGTATATCAATCAGGTCTTTGCATCGCATGGACTGACGAACAGGATTGCATAGTTTGTGAAGAGATGTGCCCCCTGCCCGAAAAAGCGATTAAGCTGCATCGCAGTGGAAATGGGAACCAAGCATCCAGTAGCTCTGGTTCCCGTGGTGAACCGCGGTTTATGCATCGGTTGCGGTATTTGTGAAACGAAATGCCCGGTGATCGGCGAAGCTGCCATCCAGGTTCGAATTCCCCAATGATCGTAGAATCTTATGACTTGATAGTCTTCGGAAACCAGGTGAGCATCAGGATCACTGCCAGCAAAGCCATGCTGCCCCCAAAGAAAAATGGCGCGGATTGTCCGAGACCCGTCCAGGAACCCATCCCCTGCCAGAGGATACCGGCGATGAGGGAGGCCGGGAATGCGATTATCCCGATGATCGCGTTATAAGTTCCATACGCAGTTCCGCGAAGTTCGGCTGGAACCAGGTCCGCAAGCAGTGCGTTGATGGAACCATAGCTCAAACCGTAGTAGAAACCGTATGTGACGTATAGCATGAAGATCTGCCAGCTTCCCTGGGCCAGGGCAAATCCGAAGTAAATGATCGCGTACACCAGCCAACCTGCAATGATCATCTTTCGTCCTGCCGATCCGGTCGGAAAGTCTGCCGGCGGGGGTGGAGATCAGGGAATAGATCAGGTTGAACACTGCCATCATTACCAGGATCATCACCACCGACATCCCGGTACTTTGCGCTCGAAGGATCAGAAATGCATCTGAGGAATTACCCAGGGTGAAGATTCCCGCGATCACCATAAAAATCATAAATGGCTTGCCCAGGGTTTTGAACATGATCTTTGGCAATTTACGCTTTGCCCACAGCCGCAGACTTCCTCTGGCTCCGAAAGCCAGCGTGAGGACCGCCAGGAATCGCCGGAACCAGGCTGACAAGGACGACAATGTGGAAAGTGTGTTCCGAAAGATACTGGCTGTTTGCTTGGGCCAACCAGATCAGACCAGCCGCGATGAGGATGCCTACGAGGGCACCTGCAGTATCGGCGGCACGGTGAAAGCCAAACGCCAGCCCGCGATCTTTTTCATCAATGGAATCCGCTACTAGTGCGTCGCGTGGAGCAGTGCGAATACCCTTCCCTGCCCGTCCAGCCAGCGGACAGCTGCCACCGTTTCCCAGGTGCTGGCGATCAGGAAAAATGGTTTCGAGAATGCCGAAAGACCATACCCAGCCACGGCCAGCCATTTGCGGGAATGCAGCCTATCGGAGAGCCACCCGGAGAAGAATTTCACCAAGGCTCGCGGTGGCTTCGGCGACACCTTCGATCAAACCGACGATATTTGTTTTCACCCCCAGCACGTTCACCAGGAAGAGGGGTAGGATGTTGATCACCATTTCGCTGGATATATCCATGAAGAAACTGGTCAGGCTGACCGCCCAGATGTTCCTGGGCAGATCCCGAATTCGGGTTTGACTTAGGGTAGGATTCTGGAAGCAATTAAGCTGCTCCAGACATGGATTGTTTAATGGCGACGATCCCGGGAATTGGAGTGGGATCCTCACCGTAGGCAATGGCCAGGTAGAATGTGACAAAATCGCAGAATTGGATCCCGGTCAGAATGTTTTCCAGTCTTGTTTCACCCGGTACAATGTAATTATCGCAGGCAATCCCTTCAAGAAGGAAATTTTGACGGGTGACGGCTGATCGCAGCCGGTTCCTGGGGTGATCCGAAGCGGATTCCAGGAATAATCGCGAATAGCGATTGGTGCATACCGTCTCCGGTTGGGCAATGCCGGCAGCAGTGTTATGATCCGCCTCCGGTAGCAGATCGAATTCCGCCCATCCTTTGGCAATTCATTAACCTGAGATTTGAATCTTCTGGCAACCGAACAAGCGAATCGCTCCCAAAAATCACCGGAATCCTTCCCACCAATTGGCCTGCCAACCGTTTTGCAGGGTTCTTTGCCACCGGGATTTCAACGACAAATTGTCCGTGATTCATTATCAACCAGCATACTCCCTTTTTCAACTCGGCTGTGGGCATCCTGTATCAATCCATACCGAAAAAACGCTGCCAACATCAAGACTCAACGAAAATCCGACCGCAGCTCTTGGCTGACCTTTATGATCGAATTTCCAGTGAACCACACCAGCAGAATTCGCCATCTTTTGGAGCTCTCCGCCTGTGCTAACTACCAGGATCGAACATCCACGGGCCTGCTGCCTGCCGGAAACAGGCTGATGGTTTCTTCGGTGTTTCCAGAATGGGAAGACACGATCACCAGCGTGTTCTTTCCTGATAGCCCAGGCAGGAAGGTCATAATCCCGTTGACCACGATTGGCGCCGGGAACTATATTCCCGAGCGTATGCAGACGCCAGATCTGCTCCGATCGCCGATCCCCCCATCCCGCAGATGATCACCCGGTCGATTTCCACATGTTTTGGTAATGCTCGGGATGGATTTCCGATACTCCCACCCCGTTTAAGGTGGTCAGGAAAATTGCATGATCTCATCGTAATAATGACTTTCATCGATTTTCTTTATCCCATTCAAGTCATCCAGATCCATGATTCTCTCCGAATATTTGATTCTCGATTGTTTTGGAGTATACCTTACCTGAGATAAATATAATCAATAACATCGTGAGTTGGCTGAAATTTCCAAGTATGGTTTAATTAATACGATTCAGTGGAAATTACATGTTATCCGGATACGAGTGTTCAATCTTTGGTTATGAGAAGCGTGTTGTCGATTCTCATTCTGAGTCAATTCCGGGATGCGGAAAGCCCATCGCTGACTCCGGAAATTCTAGATCAATTTCCAGCCGAAGTTCTTGCTCCAAAATGCATGGACCAGCGCGCGTGCAAGGGATACCGCAGACGCGAATCGGCTTGCAGAATGTGTGATAGCAAAGGAAGATGATTCGCTGATTTCAGCCGATGCCCACGTTCTGATCGGGAATCTGGCTACCGAAATTTTTTCGTTTGAGGAAGCGGAAAGTCACTTTTTCAAGGCTGCATCCATCTGCCGATCTTTAGGTATGATAAAGGTCTTGGGTATAAGCCTGCAAAACCTGGCATCCCTGGTCTACTTCACGCAGGGTCAGGTGGATCTGGCCATGTCCATCATGGAAGAATCCAATTTTCACCTGATCAAAGCAGGAGCACCAGCATGGGGATACCCGCTCCTTAATGCCTATCTTTTCGATGCATTTGGCGACCGCCCCAGACTTACAAAGGCATTGGATGATCTGATCCTTCAGGTAGACGCCTGGATCTTATGCCGCTGGGGTCTATTTTCTGACCTGGGCAAAAGTTTGTCTTGATGATAATGAAACTCAAAAAGCGGATGAATATCTACGTTTATCTTTCCGGATCGCCAACCAGTTGGACCTTCCCGATCTGAGCGTATTTGTCCGAAATGAAAAAAGCCGATATTTCCGGTTTCGCGGGCAGACTTCGGTTGCGATGAATTGGGCATTGGATGCAGTCAATTTCAGTAAACGAGTTAAATCCCCATATTTACTGGGTCACTCATTGATGGAAATGGGACAAGTTGCCTGGCTTTCTGGGGATTTCAACATCAGCTGAGAAGAATTTTCTTTCAGCAGTCACACAGTTAAAGAAATCACATTCAGCTCTGGATGCCACCCGTGCTGAGTTTCTTCTCGCAGCACTTTGACCAGGAAACAAGGCACGAAAGCGCAGACAAACATCTTTCTGCATGCTACAGAGGAAATTATCAAAAATGGATACACATCCATACTGTATCAGAGATCGAAAGATAGTCTATCCCCTTATCGCGCAGCATTTAAAAAAATCCAATGCGGAAAGTCATGAAAAAGCAAATGCCTTGCTCGACTTGGTGATCCAAACTCCCATCATTCCACTTAAGAATCCTTGGATTGGGGCAATTTCGGGTTTGGCAGGGTCAACATCCCATGCCCGGACCAACCCTGGTCGAGACGAAAATCCGGTTCTCTTTTCCGGTATCTTCTCCTTCAACCGGATCGATCAGTCCTCCCGGGATCAATTGATGGAAACACTTTGGCCGGAGATGGAACCTTCCAATGGATTGGATATTCTCTACCAGGCAACTTCCACATTGCGCCGAATTCTTGAACCAGACCTTCCGGAAAAATTTCCTTCCAGATACCTGATCATCGAAGGCGAAAGGGTCAACCTAGTGTTACCACTTGGTTCTTATACTGATTTTGACCATTTTGAACACAATCTTCCTGCCGCGATTCGAAACCGGAAGGTGGAGGATCTACAAGCATTCTCGCTTTGCATGAAGGCGAGCTATTCCCGATGGATCGGTATTCGGATTGGATTCTGGATCGCAGAAACCAGTTGGAGAATCTCTATCTGCAGGGGCTCCACTCGCTCGGTATGCTTCACTTGATTAATCAGGAGTATTACCAGGAACTCGAGATAAGCCGGAGAATCCTCAAGCTCGATCCATGGAATGAGGATGCCGTCCTGATGGGGATGCAGGCTTACCTTGGTTTGAAGAATGCTCCCCGGGCCTTAATTTTCTATGAAGAGTTTAGGAATTCGCTTGAAAAGGAACTTGGGAATTAAACCCCGAGCGATTTGCGGGAGCTGGCTGCTGAAATTTCTTCTCGATAACATTTATTCAACATTATATTGTTAGAAAATGAGTCGAATAATCATTTTGTCTGTCAGTTATATGTCAGTACTGTTCTGTAAAATGGTGTTTAGAAAACACCTTTCGGTAAGGAACACCAAGGGGCTCCTACCGGGTCGTCAAAACCTCATTTTTTTCCAGAAATGAGGTTTTGATTTAAATTGGGGAGTGTTATTTAGCTTTTAAGTACCAATGGTTTCATCAATTCAAGGAATTCTTCCCATTCTTCCTTGAAGAAATGAACGGTTACATTATTGATATCAAGATGAAAGGTGGTTTCACCATCCGGTTCTTCCACCCGCCAGGCAAGAAAATTCTCTGTTTGGGAAATATCCTGTGTTTTCAGATCCTTTTGATCAGTCATTTTTCTCTCCTTGATGCAATTTAATAATTAGTTATTAAATCGTTTTGCAGATTAATCCGTATTTCTATGAAAAATTCGAAAAACAAATATTTTGATTTTATTCCCAATTCTATTGCAGACCATTAATGATCGGTGAATTCATCTTCGGCGGGTGCAGAGTCTCAAAACCGAGCCAGGGATCCTCATCCACCATTTTCTTCATGATGTAATCCCAGGCCAGTTTCAGGGTCGCCAGAATGGGGGCTGCCAGAAGCAATCCAATAAAACCAAAAAGATTAAGACCGATCAGGGCTGCCACAAGGATCGCAGCAGGATGAAGTTTCAAGGCGTCCGCCATGAATCGCGGTTGAATCAATCTGATCGATGATCTGATCAATGATATAGGATGCGATCACAACAAACGCCGCGTATAGCACGGGCTGCAGGCTGAAAGGATTGGATGGTCTGAAAATACGCCACCAGGGCGGAGGTTACGTAAAAGATCAATGGTCCGATCCATGGGATGAACCGGGCGAGCGCGGCCATCAAGGCCAGACCCAAAGAAGAAATTTATCCCCAACCCACCCAGCAGGATCAGATAGATCAAAAAAGCAAGGAAAACGATTAATAGCTGACCGCGAAGAAAAGCATTCCAGATGTGACCCAGTTCCACCCGGATCCGGTTGAAATCAGCTTCGAAACCGGGAATATTCACCTGGATCATTTTGGAACGCTGCCCTCCGGTTTCCGAAAGCACAAAAAAGGATATTAACATGGAAAAGAATGTCCAGGTCACCAGGTTGATGGCTCCTGAGGCAATGGTCGTGATCACAGTGCCGATCCGGTTCAAGACCGGCTGGATTAGGGAGACAATATCATTGACGATGGCTGTAATATCGGTCTTTGGGCGGCAATAAGCTCAACAGGTCCAATTGTTATTGGCTGACTTTCCAGGTCGTTAAGGAATTGAGGTAAATTCACGATCGCATCCTGAATAAATTTCACCAGGTTCTGCAATTGACCCACCAGGTTGAAACCACCCCAGGCGAGAAGGGAGATCAAACTCAGAACGACAACCAAATAGACCAAACCGACCGCCAAGCCTCCATTTAAAGTGGAGTCTGGTATGAATGAACGAGGAAATTGGGTAAAGCAGATAGGCCACAATGAATGCGATCACAACTGGGCCAACCAGATATTGGAAGCGAACCAGCATCACCGCAAGAAGAATAAGCAGGGTTAGAGACAACAACCAGTTTTGTCGTTCGGCTCCAACCGGGAGAAGGGGATGCCTGCACTGTCATTCTTGATATGCGACCTTGTTAGAAGAATTCTAGCCTCAAGTGTAAGGAATTGCAACCACATATTAGAACGATCCTTTATCGATTCAATTGAAGTGTAGATCGTGTTTCAATAAGGTAAAAAAACGGACGGGGTTCGAAACCCGTCCGTTGTATAAATGTCAAAGCAATTCATTTTCAATAAAGCACACCGAAAACTTAGAAGCATGCTCCAGGGTTGATAGAATTAAAAATTCCGCCAAAGAGTTTGCACCACATATTCAGGCTATCAATGATCACAACCGGGCAAATGCAGAGAACCAGGATTACCAACGCAACGATGATCAGAATCTTCAACCAGCCAGGCATTTTTGAACTACTGCCTGGTTTTTGCCGGTTTCTTGGTGAAGCCGATGCTTGGACTGGGGCGGAGAAGGGTTGCTGGGATACAGGCGCAGGATGCCTGCTGGTATGCAGGAGCAGAAGGCTGGGCTGCAGGTGATGCTGGTGGAGGTGTATAAAGCGGTGCTTTGGATGGAGCAGCAGCAATGGGAGCCTTCGGTGCGGCCGCACTACTTACCACGGTGGCATTGGGATCTACCTGAACCGATTCGAACAAAGACGCTGACATGCTCGCCAAAATTAACCACTTCACCCGGACGGAGTAAATAGGGACCCGAAATTTTTTGACCGTTTACAAATGTTCCATTCGTGGAACCCAGATCTTCAATTATATATCCACCGTTTTGAAAAAATATCCGTGCATGGCGGCGGGAGATTTCTGGATCACTGACGGTAATATCTGCCGTCTGTTCCCGGCCAACAATAAATTCATTCTTATCGAGAATATATTCCTTGCCTACATCCACCCCTGAGCGGATGACCAGGCGAAAATTGGTGGCCATATTTTCCTCCTGTTATCTGCGGTAATGATAATAGTGTAGCCAAGAACCAATGGCGTGTCAATGATAAAAAAGTCCCCACCATGCCGTGTGCAGCGTAGTTTTGAACCTGCTTTCGCAGGACAGAGCCTGCCCCGGCGTACACACCTTGGCCGAAGCCTAACGTGTGGTTTCCGTGAGTGCAAGCCCTATTTTAATAAGTGTTGGCTCAAAACCGATGATGCTGCATCACGTACACAGCAGGGCATTTTGCTTATACCATGATTTATAATCGCTGAATAGGAAAATATTAAATCAAGGATTACAGCGTCCGAAGAATTTACAAAAACCTGCATGGTATAATTTTTGCCTTGTGTTCAATAATGGATAAAAACATGGATGATATAAACAAAACCACCCCTCAAAAACTTATGCCCAACCTGCGGATCGCGGGTGAGCGATACCGCTTTAAAGTGCCCGGTTTGCGGTCGGAACCTGACTCAACCGGTACCTGCCACCAAAAGCGAAATCCGCAGGTGTCAATGAGCCGCGCCTCCCCGAGATCACCCTCAACTTGCCCATTGCATTGGGTATCTTGATCCTTGTTTTGGCAGTAGGTGCGATCATTACCTTCTTCGCACTCAAAGCAACCGGTTCGGTCGCCGAACCAACCCCCGCTGCCACAAGTACAGTCACACCGACCTCTACCAACATTCCCACGGAAACACCTACATTCACTCCTCAACCCACCCCCACCTTGTTGCCCCCCATCGAATACAGCGATCAAAGAAGGTGATAGTTGTCTTGCTCCTTGCTGCGATCTATAAAGTCTCTGTCGGCAGCATTGCTGAGATCAATCGTCTTGGCACCGGATTGCGGGGTGCTGAGCGTCGGTCAGCGTATCCTCATTCCCCAACCTACCCCAACACCATCCCCCATCCCATCTTCAACGCTTTCTTCATCGCAGGCCACCCAATCTGCCTGCCAGACATTATCTTATACGGTTCAATCGGGGGATACCCTGGCCGGTGTGGCAGCCAACTACAATGTCGATATTGAGGCTCTGCGCAGCTGGAATGGGCTGCCGAGCGACAATCTCTTCGCGGGGGCGAACCTGACCATTCCATTGTGCGCACGACTGCCAACCGCTGGACCCACTCCCGACCCCCACCACTCCCCCGCCCTACCCGGCAGCGAATCTTCTCCTGCCCCAGGATGGATCCGCATTCACCGCTGCCAACGATTCGGTCACCCTGCAATGGGCATCTGTTGGCGTTCTTCGCCCGAATGAAGCCTACAACGTGATCATCGAGGACCTGACTGAAGGCTCTGGCCGGCAGGCTTGTGGATTACGTCACCGATACACGCTACATCATCCCTGTAACCTTCCGTCCCACCGATTCAATGCCGCACGTTATCCGCTGGAATATCCAGCCCGTTCGCCAGACGGGCACCGACGCGGAAGGCAAACCGATCTGGCAGATCGCCGGGGCGCTCAGCACACCCATGGTATTCAGCTGGTCCGGGCTTGGCATCTCCAGCCCAACACCTGTCAAGTAATTCAAAAAGAGCCTTCCAAATGGAAGGCTCTTTTTATTCAAGTTTCGAATTATTGATCCTGGAGAAATCGCGTGGCCTGGATGGCGGCTGCTGCACCCATCCCGGCGGATGTGACCACCTGGCGGTTAAAGGGATCCGCAACCTCCCCGGCGGCGAATACCCCAGGAACGCTGGTCTGCATGCGCGCATCCACTTTCAAGTAACCATGATCATCCAGGGCAAGCTTTCCGGAGAAGAGGCTGACATTCGGCGTGTGACCGATGAACACGAATACACCATCGAAGGGGAGTTGACTCTCATCACCGGTTTTTACGTTCTTCACCCTCAGGGAGTCAACCTTTTCTTTCCCTTTAATTTCCAAGGGAATTGTATCCATTAAAAGGTTGATCTTCGGTTCCTGTTGCACCCGGTTTTGTAGAATCGCACCTGCTCGAAATTCATCTCTGCGGTGAATATCGTGACGCTTGACGCGAATCGGGTGAGGAACAATGCTTCTTCCAGCGCGCTATCCCCACCACCGATCACGGCCACCTTTTTATCTTTGAAAAAGAACCCGTCACAGGTGGCACAATAGGAGACGCCTTTCCCGGTTAGCGCAGTTTCGCCAGGGATACCCAGCTTATTGGGGCTCGCACCTGGTCGCGAGAATCAAGGTTTCCGCATCAAAATCCCCTGCATCAGTCTCCACCCGGAATGGGCGGTGGGAAAGATCCACTGAATTGGCAGTACCGAAATACGATCCGGGCGCCAAATTTCTCCGCCTGTTTTTGAAATAGGTCACCCAAGTAGCGTCCCGCCGATCCCTTCCGGGAACCCAGGGTAATTTTCAATTGTGTAGGTGAGTGCAGCCTGCCCACCGAGGGTCGTACCGGTCAATACAACAGGGTTCAACTCCGCCCGCGCTGCATAAAGCGCTGCTGACCAGCCCGCGGGACCGGAACCAAGGATTAGGACTTTGACTTTTTCGGGAGGAGCACTCTTGGTAAGTTCCATATTATTGATTGAGAATGATAAATTCAATTTTCTTCTCCAAAATCTTCAGCTATCATTAGATGCTGACAGATTCCGTGATGTTACACCAATAGTATCCTGATCCATAATATTCAACGCTGAATCCAGAATACGCATACCCTGCGACAAGTTCATCTTCAGAAATGATCAATGGAGGAATGATCAAGACATTCTGCCAGTGGGTATAGAGAAATAAGCCCGTTTTCAAGGCACTTCTGCCGGAAGTTCGACATTATAGTGCTTGTTTTGCCATAAGGCGACACGGGTTCGCGGGTTTTTTTGTTCTTCACCAATTCCAGGGCACCGAAAAGATCCGATCGAGCGTACTTCTCCGATGGAAGGATGCCGGTCGGCAAGTTCGGCTAGCATTTCTCCCATGCGTTTCACCCATCTTCTTTAGCCCTTTCCACCAGCCCATCCTGTTCCATCACATCGATCACTGCGATTGCGGCTGCCAGCGAAACGGGATGCCCATTATAGGTTAGACCACCTTCAAAAACTTTTTCATTGAAAGTTGATGCAACATCTTCGGTCATTGCCACCGCTCCCAGGGGAGCATAACCGGAGGTGAGCCCTTTGGCCATGGTCATGATATCCGGTTTGACCTTCCAGTGATCAACGGCAAACCATTCCCCTGTCCTTCCAAAACCGCTCATCACCTCGTCGCAAATAAGCATTATCCCGTGCTTATCGCAGAATTCACGCACACCTGCCAGGTAACCTTTAGGCGGGATCAATACTCCATTCGTGCCGGTGACCGTTTCAATCATGATCGCCGCAATTGTGGCAGGATCTTCGTATTCAATGATCTCTTCAAGATGTTGGAGATAATCGTTGGTGAATTCCTCTTCCGAGACGTCTGGTTTTCCTGCGTGAAAAGTGGATCGGTAGCGGTAAGGATCCAGGAAATGCACGACTCCGGGCATGACCATCGGTTCCCAGGCTGTCCGGCGTGGATCACCGGTGGCAGCGGCTGCCCCGTGCGAAGCCCCGTGGTAGGAACGGTAGCGGGCCAGGATCTTGAATCTGCCAGTTCTGGCCCGGGCAAGTTTGATCGCGTTCTCATTCGCATCCGCGCCACCAAGGGTATAGAGGAATTTGGTCAACCCCGGTGGTGTGATCGCGGCCAATTTTTTTCCCAGCAAAGCTCTCGGTTTGGTAGCCATTCCGGGACCGGCAAAGGGAAGCTCGCGGAGTTGATCGACCATCGCCTGGATCACCCGCGTCTCGCTGTGGCCGATATTCACATTCATGACCATGGAGTTGAAATCCAGGTAGCCTTTGCCTTTTTCATCCCAGAAATACACCCCCTTTGATCGGGTGATCGGGATGGGTTGAACCTTTTTCTGTGCCGACCAGGTCCAAAAATTGTGCTCCAAAGATAGTGGCAGAATCTCCGAATCGTCCAGTTCTAGCATGGGTTCAATCCTCGATCAATATCGCGCGTACAGGGGCGCCTTCGGTGTCTCCCAGCTTCAACGGCAGGGAGATAAGCTGATATCGGCCGGGACTGACCTTGGAAAGATCAGTGCCCTCTAATAATACCAAACCAGCCTGGAGGAAAATATCATGCACCGGTTTCCCTTGGTTGAATGGTGCGACCGAAAGATAATCCAGTCCCACAAGCTTGATTCCTTTTGCCACAAGCGCTTTTGCGCCATCGACGCTAATGCCAACGAAATCTTTCTTGAAAACCGGATGGGGTTTGATCCATTCGGTGGAATTGCGTGTCTTGATCAGCACCCGCGGGATCGAAGGATCGATCCGCGCTTCGTCGATCTCCTTCGCTGTCACCAGATTCACTGAATCCTCAACTTGGATCACCTGGCAAACCCCAATGAAGGTCTCGAGAGGGATCTCATCGATCTTCTTTCCATCACTGACAAAATGGTATGGTGCATCCATATGAGTCCCTGTGTGGACGCCCATATTGAGCTGCGAGAGGTTGTCTTCCTCCCCATTTTCGATTCTTTTTGACCCTTTCCAGCCAAACATGCATGTCACCAGGCCAAACCGGGATCTCCGTGGGTGATCGTCAGCGAAATATCATGGATTTTCATGATTCCTCCAGTTTTAGAATGATTCTACCCTACCAGCCGCTGGCGTTAAATATCTCGGAAAGAAATTGCACCCGCTCCTCCGCAGTCATCGGCCGGGGTTGGGCATAATCCTCGAGCAATCCCGTCAGCAATTGAGTATTGATATATTTACCATTATAGAAGAAATGCTTATCGTAGAATTCGCGCCGGGTGCCCACAACCGGATAATCCATCTGGTCGAAAAAGAGATTTCCCAATCCGTAATGTACAAAACCATTTCCTCGGAATGAGAACCCTTGCGGAAAATGCGATTGACTGCCGCTAACGATAACGGAACCCGCATCGGACAAAGTATCCATGTGCTGTCTGACTTCGGCCAGGGGCATGGTATTCGTAATTTTCCTGGTCCTGAAGGGTGGTGATCACCAGGATCCCCTCCGCGCTCAACTCCCTGATCCTGGCAGTCATGGTGTCAAAATCACAACTCGCCGCCCCTGGGGAAGTTCCGGTCGCCCATACAAAATCGGGTCCGACAGGATTGCAGCCCAAGAAAGCGATCCGGTTACCATTATGCTCGATGATCAATGGTTCCCGCGCATCCTGAAGGTTCGATCCGCCTCCAAAGGTTTTTATCCCATTCTGCCTGTAAAGTTCCAGGGTACCCAGGAAGGCATCCGGGTTATAGTCCAGCAGGTGATTACCGGTCAGCTCCACAATTTCGACACCCATTTGCTCTAGTAGGGTCAAATAATCTGGATTCGAGCAAAAACGCAGGTTGATGAACCAGGGGTCTGGTTTTGGACAAACCGGTGTAAAGGAAACTTCATTGCTGATGTGGGTGAAATCCGCATCCTGCAGGATTAAGCCGATCATCAATCCGGGATAATCGATCCCCTTGCTCTCCATCCTTTCTGCGGTGCTGCGCACCAGCGCGGTGGTTCCCGTCATCAGCACCGAGGTCAGCAGCCCAGGGTCAAAATTCCCTTGAGGAAGGGTAACTGTTGCTACAGGGTTCTCATTTCCATTGGTTTCAGGTGTGACGATGAAATCCACCCGAAGCGGATAACTGGATGGGTCGAATCCTGTCAGCAGGGGAGATTTCCCATCCACATTCAGCACTTTGAGGCGGGGATCGACCTGCTCGAAGGGAATCAGTCCAAACCCACGCTCCTGCCAGAGGGCATCTGTGATTTCACCAGCGTTGACCACCTTGACCCTGTCCGGCGCAGCCTTTCCCCAAAGCGATTCAAACGCTGCCAGCGTGTCTGTTGAAAGCAGAAGGGGCGCACCAGGAAAGGTCTGCCCCGGGTTGCCCTGCCAGATGCGTTTGACCTCCTCCAGGGCGATCCCATCCATCACGGTATTAAAAGGCGAAACCAGTGTGTAGATCCAGCTGCTCTCCCCTGAAGTTCCTCCGGATGGTTTCACTGCCAGGTCTGCATTGCTCTCAGAATCCACAACCTCATACCGACCCTCCATCTTTATGCCCTCCCGGAGGGTATTCGGGGTTGCCGGGGATATCCAAATCCTGGCTGGCTGGGGGGTGGGTGTCAGGGTTGGCGCAGGAGTCAGCGTAGGCGTCGGGGTGGGCTGAAAAATGGTAGGCACGCTGCACCCGGTGGCGATCGTGATGAGAAGGAGACCAATACACAGGTTTTTCATGGTGTTCCGGCCAGGGAGGGCAGGTATCTTTTTAGGAACCACTGGGATTCTTCGACAGTCATCTGCCTGGGTTGCGCGTCGTCATCGCGAATGATCGGGATAGGTTCCACCCCGATCAGGCGGTTATCATAAAACCAGTAGCGATCTACAAAAGCCATGCGCTCGATCTTGTCCATTTGGTCGAAGAACAAGTTTCCCAGTCCATAATGAATGACCGCGTCCCCGTAGAACTCCATCACCTGCGGGCAGTGCCCCTGGCTGCCGCTGACGATTACCGCCCCGGCATTCGCGGCACGCTGAAAATCCCCTCGCTGCGGACCCACTGGATCCGCCTGGCAGACCTCCATGTGCTGGAAGGTGACGATCGGGTTATATCCTTCGCTCAGCAGTCGCGCGATGGTTAGTCGTAGTTGTTCGGGATCGCACGGATTGGAGCCAGGAGAGCCCTCCTCTGCCAGATCGTATTTCGGTCCAACCGAATTGCATCCCAGGAAAGCGATCCGGTTACCATTGACCTCCATTTTCAATGGGCTGGCCGCTTCCTCTAGGTCCCTGCCGCCGCCATAATAAGGAATATTGCTCTGCATGTAAAGATCCAGGCTGTGCAGGAAAGGTCCGGTTCCGTAATCCAATTCATGGTTGCCGGTCAATTCAATTACATCGGTACCGATCGAATTCAATAAATCAAAGTATTGCAGGCTTACTGCAGAACTGTGTTCCGGAAGATACGAGTTTACAGTTGGGATCAAAGGAGATCTCATTGCTGATATGAGTGATATCCGCGGATTTTAACAACTCGCGGATATTCTCCCCTGGGTACAAGCTACCTTTCTCATCCATCAGCCTGCCCGTTCCGCGGGTCAACGCCGTTGTCCCAGTCAGGATCACCGATGTTAATTTCTGCGGATCATAATTCGTCGATGGGGTGTGGAATTCCTCATTCTTTAGTAAGGTTTCAATCGCCGCCTGATCTCCGCTGAACGCGAACTTGACAATTTCTCCCCCGTCTTTGTATACCTCGCTCGCCCTCAGCTGCCACGATTTTGAAAGTTCATCAAATGGGATCAGCGCATAGAAATTCTCATTCTTCCCAACCGCGGAGAGCAGATCTTCCCCTCCAGCAGCCTCAAACGATTTGCACCCAAATGTATCGGCAGGTGTTCCGGAGAATCCTGCGAAAGTTTCCGCGGATGTTATCAGTTTGTCGCAAGGGAGATCCGGATTGACCGATCCGCGCGGAAAGGGTACCGCAACCACATAGTGCCAGTTTATTACGGGTATTGATGATTTACTTTCTCCCGAAGCCATTCCGAGCACAACATTTGCTTCCCCGTGCGTTTCCACCAATTCGACACCGGCTGGAAGGGTGATCGCCTGCTTTAATCCCGCAGGGACTTCCCCGGCAATATACAACCGGATTTGGTTCAATGGGAATATTGTTGGCAATAACTGGGGAGTTGGATTTGGAGGCGCAGTTTTGGTTGTTAATGAATCGCTTGAATCCATGTTCTCCGGGTTGCATCCACCAATAATAATCGTGCTCAGGATGAAGAGAATAAAAATATATAACAGCCGATTATGCAGAATCTTATATCTCATCGCCACGGGGTATCCAAACCACCGCAATTATACCCTCCTCCTTTTTTCTGGTTTTTGATAGCCTTTGATAGCCAGAGCCCCTATAATTCAATCAGACAAATAACATGACAGGTGAGATCAATGCGTGAAGTTGCTGTGGCGGGAATTGGGCAAACAAAGATCGAGGAACACTGGGATAAATCCCTGCGTGAGCTGGCCGGAGAAGCAGCCCTGTGCGCCCTGGAAGCCTCCGAGTGCAACCGGGTTGATGCAGTATACGTGGGGAACATGATGTCCAGTTCTGCGAACCACCAGCAGCACCTTGGACCCTATATCGCTGACTGGATCGGTATGCGTTACGCTGAAGCCTTCAGGATCGAAGCCGCGTGCAGCTCCGGAGCAGCCGCCTTCCGGGCAGGGGTGATGGCAATCGCATCAGGTGAGGTGGAATCTGCATTGGTAGTTGGCGTGGAAAAGATGACAGATTCCCCGGGGGATGAGATCACCGCTGCGCTGGCCACTGCCGCCGACGCGGATTGGGAAGTGGACCAGGGGATTTCCTTCGTCGCCTTGAATGCGCTGATCATGCGCAGATATATGTTTGAATATGGCTGGGAAAAGAAGGATTTCGCACCTTTTTCGGTGAATGCGCATGCCAATGGCGCCCATAATCCTTACGCCAGGTTCCAATCTCCGATCAGCGAAGCCGATTACCTTAAGGCCGGCATGATCGCGGATCCCATCAACTTAATGGATGCCTCTCCAATGGGGGATGGAGCTGCTGCGATTCTCCTCCTTCCGGCCGATTCTGCCTTGCTCAAATCCGATCTCAAAGTCGTGAAAGTCATCGCCTCCGCAGCTGCCACGGATACCATCGCCGCCCACAGCCGGAAGGAAGCCACCTGGCTGAAAGCCGCCGAGCTCTCGAGCCGGCAAGCTTTTTCCCAGGCAGGTCTGCTCCCCGCGGATATTGATTTCTTCGAAGCCCACGATGCATTCAGCATCATGGCCGCCCTTTCCCTGGAGGCAAGCGGATTTGCGGAAAGGGGTCAAGCTCCCCGGCTCGCGCTGGATGGGGAGATCCGCCCTGGTGGAAAGATTCCTATCTCCACACGCGGTGGTCTCAAAGCAAGAGGGCACCCCGTTGGGGCAACCGGAATGTACCAACTTGTTGAGGTCGTCGAGCAGCTTCGCGCGGAAGCCGAAGGTACGCAGGTGGAAAATGCCAGAATCGGTATGGCTCAAAATATCGGTGGGAGCGGCTCGAACATCATCACCCATATCCTGCAGTCTTCGTAGATGCAATCTCTTTCCAAACAATCCCTTCTTGATTTTCGCAAGCACACTTATCGCATTTCCGCGCGGGGAATGCTGCACACGTCCCAGGAAGCCCGGGATTTCATCCAGGAGCGGGGTTTCATTTTCTTCTGGCCGATCAAAGGGATCGACCTGCCCAGCCTTTGGGTGGCTGCCGCGGGAGACCGACCCGTCCCGGATGAGCATGACGACCCGGGGCATAAGACCTGGGGCTGGAAGGATGACGGCTTGGGAAAGAGATTGTGGTATTACGCCAAGGTTCTGCGGCATAAAGGCACCTTCATTTCTCTGGAGCTGATCCCCTATTTCTATGCACTCTCCCCCAATTATGGGCAACCGGAAGAGGATTATCTGCTGCAGTACCAGGAAGGCACCCTGACCAGTGAATGTAAACAGGTATTCGAAGCCTTGCTTAAGGAAGGTCCTTTGGATACGATCCAGTCTGAAAAAAGCTGCCCGCCTCTCCAGCACTGGCAGCGAAGGCCGTTTTGCTAAAGCGCTTGATCAATTGCAGGCGGAATTGAAGATCATGCCGGTGGGGATCGCTGAAGTTGGCGCATGGAAATACGCGTATGTGTATGATCTCACCCATCGGCACATGCCGGAACTTCCGGAGAAGGCTCGCCCAATCGGTGAACACGAAGCCAGGCGAAAACTTGTCATTACTTATCTTTGACTCTGTTGGTTCAGCACCCGTAACCCAACTTCGGAAAATTTTTGGGTGGCCACAGCCTGTAATTGAGAAAACAATCCGTGAATTGACCGCAGTAGGCGGCCCTTTGGTAGAAATTGAGATGGAAGGTGTGAGGGATTCTTGCCTTGGTTTGAGTTATTTACTCAGACCTGGATGAGCATTAAGATTCACCTGTTCCAAATTCGGAACCCTGTATAATTATTTCATTCCTGCCCGCTCCGCGAGGATTGTTACCCATGGAATTCCATATCTCCCGCATCAGCCGCGACCGGTATCAATTCGACCAAGGGTTATTTTCCTACAATGGGAATGCGATCCTTGCGAATTTCCATGCCGCCCGTGTATTTGCTCGAAAAATGAATGAGCAACGCGACCTGGTAACCTTTCCTGAATCCGCGGTTCAGGCTGGTCAGATCAACGCGATGGGATTGATCGATGAGATCCTTCACCATGTAGTGGAGCTCTATCGCCGCGAGAAAAAACCCGAGATTCTGAAGCTGGCACTCAAACACCTGGATGGAAAATTCACCCGCACAATTGTGGATGCGATGCTTATGCAGTTCATCCAGGAATTCCCACCGCTCGCGGTGTATCGGAACGAATCAACCTTTCAGGAATATTTAAAAGGTTCCACGGAAGGGGTGCCCAACCGGGAATCTGTTCTGGAGGAATTGATCCTCCTGCGGGTGAATAACGAAAATCCCGCTCTGCTACCGTATGAAGAATTGTTCAACGATGGTTCGCTTTCAACAAATTCGGTTTACCTTTCAGCGATCCGTGAGTTGGAGAATTTCTTCGCAGTTCAACCCTACTTTGGACCGGATAATCAATCCCTGTTGGAAATGCTCCGCGCACCTGCAAAGGCTAACCCCAATTCCCTGGAAGATCAGCTTGAATTTATCCGGTTACGCTGGTCCAGCCTCCTTGGCCAATTCCTCTTTCGGCTGCTTGGCAGCCTGGATCTGATCAAAGAGGAACAGAAATTGGCATCCTTCGGTCCCGGACCTGTCCAAATCCCCGTATATGGCCTAAAACACTCTGCGGGAATGGAACAGGAGGAAGAGCGGTTCAGTGCCGACAGGGATTGGATGCCGCGGCTGGTGCTGCTCGCCAAGAACACATACGTCTGGCTGCACCAGTTAAGCGAAAAATACGGGATTGAGATCTCCCGACTTGACCAGGTTCCCGAAGAGGAACTGGATCGGATCTCAAGATCCGGCTTCAGCGGTCTTTGGTTGATCGGTCTGTGGGAACGAAGCCGCGCCTCCGCCAGGATCAAGCAAATGTGCGGTAACCCGGATGCTATCGCATCCGCCTACTCACTCTTCGAATACCGCATCGCAAATCCACTGGGGGGAGAGGCTGCCTTCGAGAACCTGAAACAGCGAGCCTGGGCCCGGGGAATTCGTCTGGCTTCCGATATGGTCCCTAATCATATGGGTATCGATTCCCCCTGGGTGATGGACCATCCGGATTGGTTTCTTTCCCTCGGGTACCCGCCCTTTCCCTCGCATTCCTTCAACGGCACCAATCTCTCTACCAATCCATCGGTCGGGGTGTACCTGGAGGACCATTACTTTGACCGCACGGATGCTGCGGTGGAATTCAAACGGGTCGATTTCAACACCGGGGATACCCGATATATCTATCACGGCAACGATGGTACCTCCATGCCCTGGAACGATACCGCCCAGCTTGACTACATGAACCCGGTCGTCCGTGAAGCGGTGATCCAGACGATCCTGGATGTTGCCCGGAAATTCCCGATCATCCGTTTTGATGCCGCGATGACCCTGGCGAAAAAACATTTCCAGCGTCTGTGGTTCCCCGAACCCGGTACCGGCGGAGCCATCCCCACCCGCTCGGATTTTGGCCTCACGAAAGAGCAATTTAACGAAAAGATGCCCGTGGAATTCTGGCGCGAGGTGGTGGATCGGGCTGCAGTGGAGGCGCCAGATACCCTCCTGCTCGCCGAAGCTTTCTGGTTGATGGAGGGGTATTTCGTGCGTACGCTAGGCATGCACCGGGTTTACAACTCCGCGTTCATGCACATGCTCCGCAACGAAGATAATGCAGGTTACCGGCAATTGATAAAGAATACTCTCGAATACGACCCGGAGATCCTCAAGCGCTATGTGAATTTTATGAACAACCCCGATGAGAAAACTGCGGTGGACCAATTCGGGAAGGGTGATAAATATTTCGGGATCTGCACGCTGATGGCCACGCTCCCCGGGTTACCCATGTTCGGGCACGGGCAGGTGGAAGGCTTTGCGGAAAAGTACGGGATGGAGTTCACCAAACCCCTCTGGCATGAAGTTGAAGACGAAGAGTTGATCGGCAGGCATCGCCGATTGGTCTTCCCCCTGCTGCACCAGCGGGAGTTATTCTCCGGGGTTGATCATTTTCAATTATTCGATCTCTATGTTTCTAGCGGTCAGGTGGATGATAACGTTTTCGCCTTCAGCAACCATCACGGGGGGAAAAGCGCCCTGGTGATTTACAACAATAAATTCGGACAGGCTGCGGGCTGGATAAAAACCTCCTCCGCGAAAGCCACCCGAGGCTCTGGTGATAAACGTCCGCTCATTCGGAAAAATCTCAGCGAATGCCTAGGGATCAGCCCAACGCCTGGTTCCTACGTAATTTTCCGCGATCATATCCGCGGGTTGCAATATATCCGCTCATCGACGGAACTCTACGAAAACGGGCTGCCTGTTAATTTGAATGCCTACGAATGCCAGGTCTTCCTGGATTTCCGACAGGTGGTGGATGATCGTTCAAAATCCTATTCGCAATTATGTGCCACCCTGGGAGGACGGGGTATACCAGATATTGAACTGGCTTTGAGGGAGATGAATTTCCAGCCGGTTCTATTACCCTTTCAAGAGCTGGCTAATAAAGGTTATCTCACACACCTCTTCACCAACCGCATCCTGAAAAAAGGTATTAAAGTCCCGCCAGCTCTATCAGCAGAATTCAGGTCAAAATTGAGCCCGCTTATAGAAGGTGCTGCCAGACTCGCAGGGATGGAAACAGACACTGCCAGCGTAGTGAATGCCAAAGTGAAAGAACTTGAAACGATTCTGTCCTTACCAGTGATGGAAAGCCAATACCCTCATCCCCCGGGAGCCCGTTATAAGAAAGCGTTCGAGATAATAAATTCAACTTGCCTGCAGGATGAAAATTCCTGGCTTGCGCTTTTCGCATGGTTGTTCCTCTCGCCGCTCGAATCCCTGGCTGCCGGAGAGAGTGCACCCGAACAGGTTATAGCCTGGATGGATGAATGGCAGCTTTCCCGGAAACTGCAGCAAGCCCTGGAGGAAATGGGAAAAGATGCCTACCAGGTAAATCGAATCATTCTTCTCACCCGTATATTACTTCTGCAGCAAAATTGGAATATTCAGCCTGGTCAATCCCCTCGAGAGTTGATGCAAACCTGGCTGGCTGTTCCCGAGATCCAGCAATTCCTTGGGGTCAACCGCTACAAGGATGTTCTCTGGTTCAACAAGGAAGCCTTCGAAGAATTCATTTGGTGGATGAGCGTGATTTCCTTGATCGTGCACAGCGGAGATAAGAACGTTTCCTCTACGGAGATACTGGAAATGATGTTTAGTCTGTCCGAACTCAACTCCAAGTTAAAGCGGGCTGTCAGGAAGTCGAAATACCGGTTAACCGGGTTCCTGGACGCCCTATAAAAACAATCCGGAGTGTCAGCGATTCCCGACCGTTTTATCGAAAACCGAAAACACGTCCGCGTTTGTTGGGATATCCGACATGGAGTCGCCATATTGGCGAAAAATGATCTTTGCTTGTGTGTCGATCAAAAACACTGCTGGCATGCGTCCCGCCTTGAACCAATTGACTTCCTGCTGATATTGAGCTGCCACCCGGGATTGCAGATCAGAACACCCGATAAAAGGGAGGTTCTCCTTCTCCCAATACCGTTTGAAAGCATTGGGTCCATCCGGTCCGAGTGCAATTACCTCAATATTCCTGCGAACAAATTCAGAATAATCCTGGCGCAACTGCGCCAGATGTGCTTTGCAGTATGGTCAGGCAAACCCGCGCATCAGAACAAGCAGCACCGCTTTTTTGCCCTGATAGTCGGATAAACGAATTTCCTGGTCTCTTGTATCCTTCAAGGTGAAATCGATTGCCTGAATAATTTCATGTTTCATACTTTCATTTCCTCTTTGATTCGTTTTTTGAATGGAAGGTAACACAAACTCCCGAAGATGTTAGTGTTGATAATGATTCCAAGAATGATGAGGGGGTCTTCATTGCCTCAATGATTCAATAAATTTCACCAGTTTCTCTAATACCAATTTTTGCTGATCCTCCCGGCTGATCCCGGCGGGGTTATCACCGGATTGCGCCCCGTACCAGCCGAACTGCGCATGGTTTCCGCCCTCGATCTGGGAAAAGATCGTATCCTGGGGCAGTAACGGGATGCTCGCATTGATCTTCCCCGAGGTCGCCAGACCGTCCTTCGTGCCTGAGATGGAAAGGACCTTTACCTCTGAATCTGCCAGGCTCTGGTTGCTTGCAGGATAGGCTGCAAGGAAGAAAATCCCGTCCACAACCCCCGGGTTATTGAATACAAAGGAGGCAGCCATCGCTCCGCCCAGGGAGTGACCTCCAATGACCCAGTGCTCGATCTCCGGATGAGCCGCAATCACCTGGCTGGCTCTATCACTCCCAAAAACCGCCAGGTTGAATGGCATCGGCACCAGGGCAACCAGGTACCCCTTGGTAGTGAGTTCACGCATCAATGGCGCGTACGCCCGATAATCCACCCTGCCGCCTGGGTAGAAGATCACCCCTGTATCAGGTTCACCATTTATCGGGGAAAAAGTAACCCATCCATCTTTTGTGATCTGCACGGAGGAATTACTTTGCATCGCAGCCATTGCTTCAGGCATCGGAGACGCAGGTGTGTACGCCCAAACCGTAAATCCTCCCACAAGTAGAAGGATAGCCACGAAAATACCGAATAGAATTTTCCAGATCAACTTCATAGTCTTTACCTCAACGTTATAATAAAATCATTCTATCGAATTGAGATGAACTTAGCAAGTAAAACGTTTTACATCCCGGTGGGAAGGGAAAGGAAACCAGTGTCACTCTATCAGAAGTTCGCCCAGATTTATGCCCAGGGACAATACCCGGATTTTTCGCTACATTTCAGCAGTCTTCTGCCCGGGCTTTGCGAAAAATACAGCTTGCCCGTATCAGGCAATCTTCTCGATGTCGCCTGTGGGGAGGGGTCATTTGCCATCCAGGCTGGCAGGCAGGGTTGGTCGGTCACCGGGATCGACCAATCTGATGAAATGCTCAACCTGGCCAGGGAACAATCCGCCACGGCAGGGGTGAGCGCGAAATTTGAAAAAATTGACATGCGCGAACTGGATTTTTGCGATGAATTTGATCTTTCCACCTGCCTGTTCGATGCAGTCAACTATATGCTGGAGGAGATCGATCTCAAACTCACCTTTTCAGGTGTGAACCGCGCACTCAAACCCTCCGGCTGGTTCATTTTTGATATGAATACGATCTACGGCCTTTCCACCCGCTGGAACGCACAAAGCTCCAGTGTCCCGATCGACACCGACGACCTGATCGCCATCCACCGCCCAGTCTTCGATTTCGAAAAACAGCTCGCCACGATGCACATCACCGGATTCATCCGGCAGAACAAGTACTGGGAACGGATCGACGAGATCCACCAGGAAAAAGGATACCCGATCGAGTCGATTAAAAACCTGCTCAACGAGACCGGTTTTGAGGTTGTTCAGACCCTCGGAAGCATCGAAGATGGCACTCCGCCCAAAGTGGATTCAGGCAGGGTTTGGTTTATCGCCCAAAAATCTCATCCTGCTGATTGCCATTAAGCAAATTTCTTGTAGTTTGCCAGATCTGGTCGAACATCTCCACGGTCAGGCGTCCTGTCTGGGTATTCTGCCGGCTGGGGTGGAAGGAACCAAGAAGCCAGGGCAATCCCTTACCAGGTCGATTTAGAATCCCATGGCCAAATTTTGGCATCGAAGGATCTGCGCCCCTGCTTTTTAATAGGATCACAACTTCATGAAATGCGATCTGCCCCAGGGCAACGATGCCCTCTAAGTGCGGTAGCCTTCCGATCTCCTGTTGTAGGTATCCCCGGCAATGAATGATCTCCTCCGGATCGGGTTTATTTCCTGGTGGAGCGCAGCGGCACACAGCTGTGATGAAAAGATCATTCAAACGCAGATCATCATCGCGACTCTCTGAATATTCCCGGTTGGAAAACCCTGCCCGGAATAACGCGGGGTAGAGAAATTTCCCCGAGGAATCGCCAGTGAACATCCTGCCGGTGCGGTTGGATCCGTGGGCTCCGGGGGCGAGACCCAGGACTAATACCCTGGCATACCGGTCGCCAAAACCCGGGACACCTTTCCCCCAGTACTCACAATCACGATAGGCACGCTTTTTTTCCCTGGCAACTGCTTCCCGCCATGCCACCAGGCGCGGGCACAACCTGCAACCTACGATTGCATCTTCCAGGTCGGACCAGTTTTCGATAATTTTCGGGTTCAAAGTATCAACATAGCATCGCCGAAGGAATAAAAACGGTATTTTTCCTGGATGGCTTCCTGATACACCCTTAGCATTTCCTCCTTACCGGCGAAAGCGCTGACCAGCATCAGCAAGGTGGATTTTGGCAGATGAAAATTGGTGATCATCGCGTCCACTGCCTTGAATTCAAACCCCGGCAGGATAAACAGATTTGTTGGACCGGAGAATTCACCCACCAGGTCGTCACCGAATGCCACTCTCGCAGCGCTTTCCAGCGTTCTCACCGTGGTGGTCCCCACGGCAACGATCCGCCCCCCGCTCTTTTTAGACGCGTTGATCTTACAAGCTGCCTTTCGATTAACTTCACACCATTCCGTGTGAATTGCGTGCGTCCGCGGGTCTTCTTCAGTGACCGGTGCGAAGGTATCCAACCCCACATGCAGAGTGACCTCGGCAAAATCGAAACCTTTTTGAAGCATGGTAGCCATCAATTCCGGGGTGAAGTGCAGTCCGGCGGTGGGGGCGGCAGCTGATCCGCTGACCCTCGCGTAAACGGTTTGGTAGCGGTCAGGATTCTCAAGGTGGCTGTGGATATACGGGGGCAGGGGCATTTCCCCTTTTTTTCCAGGTAAGGTTCGAGCGCTTCGCTGAACCGGATGATTCTTCTTGAGCTTTCCAAATGCTCAATAATTTCCGCCTCCGGTCCCTCCTCCAGCTTCAAAATGATCCCTTTCTTTATACGCTTCCCCCCCACCAGCGTTTCCCATTCTAGATCATTAAGTTTTTTAAGGAGAAGGATCTCAATCCTTCCGCCGGTAGGTTTCAGGGCGTGAATGCGCGCCGGGATCACCCTGGTTTGATTCACCACCAGCAGGTCACCTGGCCGGAGGTGTCGCTCCAGATGCCAGAAGACGGAGTGCTCGATGGATTTTTCATTACGGGAATAGACCAGCAGTCGGGAGCTGTGACGCGGCTCTACAGGCACCTGGGCGATCCTTTCCGCAGGCAGGAAATAATCAAAATCGGATGTCTGCATTCGGGGTGGCTCTAACTTCCACGAACAGTGGTGAAAAGCGGCATCTGATTAGTGTCGCCTTTCCAGGGGTATCCCAGGTGATCATATGCAAGGCGGGTGGCGATTCTTCCCTGCGGCGTTCTGCCTAGGAAACCCAGTTGAAGCAGGTAAGGTTCCACCACATCCATGATCGTATCCGGTTCCTCACTCACCGAGGCGGCGATGGTCGAAAGCCCAACCGGTCCACCATCATATTTGGTGATGATCGTTTCCAACACGCGGCGGTCCACATCGTCCAAACCGAGGTTATCGATCACCAGTAATTTCAAGGCTTCTTCGGCGGTAATGCGTGTTAATCTACCGCTGCCGCGAACCTGGGCGTAATCACGCACCCGCCGCAGCAACCGCAGCGCCACCCGCGGAGTACCCCTGGCGCGCAGGGCGATCTCGTGGATGCCGCCTTCCTCTGTTTCGAAGGCAAGCAGCTCCGCTCCGCGGCGAACGATTTGCTCCAGGGCTTGCTGGTCGTAATAATCCAGGCGGTAGACGGCACCAAACCTGGCGCGTAGGGGAGAGCTGATCAAGGCCAACCGGGTAGTCGCACCAATCACGGTGAAACGCGGCAAACGGAGCCGGACCGAACGCGCGCTGGGACCTTTGCCAATAATGATATCCAGTGAGTAATCTTCCATGGCTGGGTAAAGAACTTCTTCCACGATCTTCCCCAGACGGTGGATCTCATCGATGAATAGGATGTCCCCCTTGCGGAGATTGGTGAGAATGGCAGCCAGATCCCCTGCCCGTTCGATTGCCGGTCCAGCCGTGATCTTAATACTCACACCCATTTCATGGGCAAGAACATGAGCAAGGGTGGTTTTTCCAAGACCGGGAGGACCGTAGAACAGGACGTGATCGAGGGGATCATTGCGCTGCCTGGCCGCGGCGATGAGTATGGCCAGGTTCTCTTTGATCTGATCCTGTCCGATCACCTCTGCCAGGGTGGTAGGGCGTAGAGCCTGATCCAAACGGTCATCCTGCCGGGGGGTTGGATCGATCAGGCGCTCATCTTTCTCATCCATGCAGATTATTATACCCCAGGGGTTAAAACTACCTTTTTTAGGGCAGTGCCTGCCTTGTCCGATGTATAATCACTGCAATCAAGGTGAATTATGGCAAATTTGTTTGTATCGACGCATCCGCTGGTAACACACAAACTCGCTAAATTGCGCGATAAAAATACCGAACCGAAAAAATTTCGTGAGCTTGTGCAAGAGATCGGGGCGTTACTAACTTACGAAGCCACGTCCGACCTTGCTCTCGAGCCGATTACCGTGGAAACACCTCTCACCTCCACGAAGTGCTTCAACCTCAAAGATAAGATCGGTTTGGTTCCCATTTTGCGTGCAGGGCTTGGTATGGTGGAAGGTGTGTGGGAATTGATTCCAAACGCCGAGGTTTGGCACATTGGGCTCTACCGGGATGAAAAAACCCTTAAACCGGTACAGTATTACAACAAATTGCCGCTCGAACCGACCGTTTCTGTCTGCTTTATTCTGGATCCCATGCTGGCTACGGGAGGTTCCGCCACAGCCTGCGCGGATCTTCTCAAGCAATGGGGCGTCAGGAAGATCAAGTTCGTGGGGATCATCGGGGCGCCGGAAGGTATTGAGTTGCTCCATTTGCACCACCCGGATATTCCCATTCATCTTGCGGCAGTGGATGAGCGCTTGAATGAAAAAGGATATATTGTTCCCGGGTTGGGCGATGCGGGTGACCGGCAGTTTGGAACCGGTTAAGTATCACCCGCCGATCTGCATCATGCAGCGCGCGACGGGAGCGATATTTCGGTTAAGTTCGTGGTTCTCGGGTTTGATTTCCATCGACCGGTATAGAAGTGGGCGGATATCTCCGCCAGCCCTGAGCGTCGGTTAATAGCGGCACTTCCACATCGCTTAATAAGCAAGGCCGCAGGTTGCCATCCGCGGTGAGGCGGAGGCGGTTGCAATTCTCGCAGAAAGATTCACTCAATGGGTTGATAAAGCCTATTGTCCCCCTGGCATTCGGGAAGGCATAAATTTCTGCCGGGCCTGTCCCGGATTTCTTTTCCACAGGCACCAGTCCTTCCGGTTCAAGCAGTGCCTTCACCTGGCTGACCGGCAGGAACATATCCTCCGGATCAGGGAATCCCTCGCCCCATTTTTGTTGGTTTTTGACCGGCATAAGTTCGATGAATCGGATTTCCCAGCGGTGGTCTTTACTTAATTCAGCCAACTGGCGGATATCCCCATCATTCACACCTTTGAGCAGAACCATATTGATCTTTATTGGATCCAACCCGGCATCCTCGGCTTTTTGCAGGCCTTCAAATACACGCTGAATATTACCCCCCCGGGTGATCTTTGAATATTTTTCAGGATCCATCGTATCGAGGCTTACATTGATCCGTTTCAACCCTGCGTTTTTCAAAGCTAATGCCTGATCAGTTAAGAGAACGCCATTGGTGGTCAGGCTGATATCTTCGATCCCGGGTATCCCTGCGATCATGCCCACTAAATCCGCGAGATTCCTTCGCACCAGTGGCTCGCCACCCGTCAGACGGATTTCACGAATGCCCTCTTCCGCAGCGATCTGGATGATCTTTTCGATCTCTTCGTATCGCATAATGGATTCATGCGGCTGCCAGCTCACCCCCTCAGGAGGCATACAATACACGCAGCGCAAATTGCAGCGGTCCGTTACTGAAACACGCAAGTAAGTGATTCTTCGATTACAGCGGTCGACTAACATGAGGATGATCCGGAAGGTGATTATACCGCAATGAATCAGACTATATTTATCTGATTTATGGGTAACCGAACAGTCGAACCAGAATCGCTCGAAATCCCCAAACCGGGAGTAATAATAATATATGGACGACCAGGCTGACCGAAAAAACCATCACCAGGTCCAGAATGAAAGGGTTGACAAAGGGGATCAAATTGGATTCCATCCATCCCCCCGCACCGGCAACAATAAGGAGGATTAACATCCCAAGGAAGATCAGGATCACAGGCAGCCAGGAGCTGCGGTCTGATTCAGAAGGCAGCATCATGCTGCTTATCGTAAAGATCAGGTAGAACCAGATCCAAAAGTCATTGCCAAGGTAAATTCCTTTCACAGCGTTCACAAAGGATTCCATATCCCCATTCCATAATAATTCCGCCACACCCTGGGGGTGCCAGATCGTTGCCGCCAGCCAACCGGTGATCAATGCCCCCGCGACGAGCGGAGCAGCACCGATCAGGGAGTCCCTGAACCAATCAGATTTCTGAGTTTCGACATACCCCAGGCGTAGTTTTCCGTTTGGCAGGTGCTTCGGGATGAGGGAGAAACGTCCTGTAGGGACCCGCAGGACCTTTGCCATCAACCAGTGGCTGGATTCATGCACCAGGATCCCGGGAAAGAAAAGAATATAAAAAAGCAGATCCGCCGAAGTATCCCGCCTGAGGATCACATAGAAGAGGAGTTTCAGCTCCCGGTGCAACTTGGATTGGATAAAGAAAAAGGGTAGCATGCATAGCAGCAGCCACCCAAATTCCTTAATGCCCGGAGGAATCACTTGGTCGCGGCTTTTACGATCGCCAGGAAATCTGCCACCTTGAGGCTGGCACCGCCCACAAGTGCGCCATCGATATCTGGCTGACCAAAGAACTCCGCCGCGTTGGCAGCATTGACCGATCCTCCATAAAGAACACGCACACCCTGGGCAACTTCACGATTGAAGAGCCGTTCGAGGGGTTGACGAATTGATTCGACGATCACCCGGTTTGCGCCATCGCCTGATGCAGCTTTACCCGTGCCGATTGCCCAAACTGGCTCATATGCGATCACGATCTTCGCACCTTCGTCAGTGGATAGTTCTTTCAATCCCTCAACCACCTGGCGGGTCACCACTTCATTCGTCTTTTGAGCTTCAAATTCATCCAGTGTTTCACCAACACATACAATCGGGGTCAGGTCATTCGCCAGAGCAGTTTTGACCTTTTTATTTACCGTTGCATCCGTATCCCCAAACATGGCTCTGCGTTCCGAATGCCCCAGGATCACATATTTACAGAATTCTTTCACCATACCAGCTGAGATCTCCCCGGTGAATGCGCCTGTTGCTTCCCAATGCAGGTTTTGAGCACCCAAACCAATCCCGGTTCCCGCTAACACTGCGGAAAGGGTCATTATGGAGATGAATGGAGGACAGATCACCCTTTCCACCTTGTCCATTTTTTGAAGCTCCGGCAGCATTTCAACCACCAGGGAACGTGCTTCTTCCGCAGTCTTATTCATCTTCCAATTTCCTGCTACGAACGGCTTTCGCATTGAATCCTCCGTGATTTTTTAATATCTTGTGAACGGGTATATTTGTTTGGCGATTGCGCGCACCCAATCTGGCAGTGCCGGGTCATCCAGCATAGGTTCGACGATATTCCTTGCCTCGGATTTGGAACCGATTTTTATCAAATACTCCGCTTTGAGGAGATTGAATTCGGGAAAATTTGTTTGGATATCCGAATCTTGACCAATTCTCTCCAGTTCATATCCGGTCCTCTGCGAATCGCCGAATTTCAATTCATACCGGGTCGTGCCGATGCGGAATAGCGGCTCGCCGGAATTTTTCACCAGGAATTCTCCTGCGTTTTGATCCTCCCCCGCCCGGAAAAGTACTTCATGCATGCGTGGATTTCCTGATAGTTTCCCACCATCCTCCTGACTTGCCCTCCACATCAGAAAAGCCGCCGGCAGCCAGGCATCATGCGCGTAGAAATACTGTTCAGCCTGATCCAGAATCTCCGAGTCGTAATTCGCGTAATCCACGCTGGCGGTTAATAGCTGTTGCATGGAAACAGGGTCATTGTGCTGCCAGTAGAGCATCGCCTTCAGCCAGGCAGCTTGAGCAGCCCGGGCATCTCCCGGAACGGGTCCGATGACCGGTTCAATAACCGCGCCGGGTGGTTCGGTGCTGGTAGGGATCACTGCTGCAGGTGCAGGTTTATAGTTTAAGGCTAGGATTCCGATTATCGAAAGTAGAATTATCCCGCCAAGAATGCCGCCGCCAATATATAACCATTTTCTGGGGATGGATACTTTCGTTTTCTGCTTGGGAGTGATTTTTTTTGATTTCGGAAAAAAAGATTTGTCCTTCCCGACTGGTTCCAGGGACTCTATGACTGGCAGGTTACTCTGGTAAGCAGGCGCACTCTCCAGCTTGCCCATTTTCTCAGCTGGAAGCGGTGTTTCCGCAACCTGCGTACCATCCAGCTGGCGAATGGCGCCGCGGAACGCCCGTACCATCGTATTGACGTCCTTATATCGTTCAGAGGGGTCTTTCGCCAGGGCTTTAAGTAAAACCCGTTCGATGGATTCTGGGCAGCTCGGGTTCAAAATGGAAGGAAGTGGGAGGGGTGTGTAAATATGGTCATGGATGATGGCGAAGGGAGTATCCGCATTGAAAGGAACCTGCCCGACCACCATTTCATAGATCAATACACCGAAGGAATAGATATCGGTGCGGTAATCCAGGTTCGGACTGGAGGTGGCCTGCTCGGGCGAGATATATTGCGGGGTTCCGATCATCTGGTCACTTGTGAGTGTAGTTGTGCTTACTTGTGCCATCCGAGCCAGACCAAAATCGGTTAGGTAGATCTTGCCCTCTTTGGAGATCAATACGTTGGATGGTTTCACATCCCGGTGAACGATCCCCAGTTCGTGCGCGTAGGTCAGCGCCGAGCCCACATCTTCTATAATCGGCAGCATTTCCCGGTAAGTGGGTCGGAATTTTTTTAATTTTTCCTTGAGAGTCACACCTTCGATATATTTCATCACGAGGTATGGACGGCCGTCCTCATTGGAGTAATCAAAAATTGGGACAATATGGGGATGATCCAGTTTGGCTACCACCAGAGCTTCACGCTGGAATCGCTCCAGGAAGGTTGGGTCTTCGGTGAAGGCTGTATGCATCACTTTCAGTGCAACATATCGATCAAGGGCAGCATGATATGCCTTGAACACAGTTGCCATACCCCCCTGGCCTTGTTGTTCAATCAAAAGATAAGGACCGATGTATTCATTTACTGCGAAAGGCATGAAATCCTCTTGGGTGAGTATAGTACCTTTTTAAGCTGCACTGGGGCTCTCCTCCGGTGAAATCTGCGGTCTTATCCGTTTGCGAATTCTGTCCCACAAGCTGACGGAGGCCACAAAATAAAAGCCCAGCGCACTGCCCCCCAACCAGGGAAGCAGGTATCTTCCGGAGGTTGGCCAAAGGATAATCACTGAAAGGATCAAGTAGGTCCCCATGGTGTATTCCCCCAGGATGAAAAGATCAAGGATTCTCCGCTTTCCTTTATCATACGCCTTGCCGATCCGCGGGTCCACGCGTGTGGTGCGAATGAATGTTCCACCTTTGCCACGGTGAACTCCCCCGGAGATGACCGAAAGGGCACAGATCAGAGAAATACCCACACCGATCAAAAACTCGGAAGGCATAACCTTTAATCTATCTATCAACCGCGGGGCATGCTCCGTTTTGGCCAGCATAAAGAGTAGAATCGGGCCAATGCTTGCAAGCCCTGCCCACCAGAAAATATTTAGAAACGGTTGGCTCCACATGCTTATCGGAAGAACCAGGAGCAACAACAAGATTCCCAACGGAAAGGTTAGATAACTCATCAAGTGGATCATGCCGAAGAATTTTTTCTTGAATGGCATGTTTGATTTCGGAAGAGCTCCCATCAGTTTCAAAGCGACCTGGGCTGTCCCCTTGCACCAGCGGTACTGCTGCAATTTGAAATCATCCAGCTCCTGGGGAACTTCCGCGGGGGAACGCAGGTTCACCAGGTAGCGGCCTTCCCAACCGCCAAATTGGGAACGGAAGGTCATATCCACGTCCTCGGTCATCGTATCCCATTGCCACCCGCCCACCGATTTTATGGTCGCCACTCTCCAGATACCCGCAGAGCCGTTGAAACCCATGACCAAACCCGCCGTCGATCTTGCGGATTGCTCAACAACAAAGTGCCCATCTAAAGTGAGACCTGCCATCCTGGTAATCATATTGTGTGCAAAATTAATATGATCCCAACGGGTTTGCACGAAACCAACTTTTGAATCACTGAAAAAGGGGACTGTCCGTTTGAGCCAGTTGCGGGGGGGAATGAAATCCGCGTCAAAGATGGCGGTAAATTCCCCCTTTGCGTATTGCAATCCAAAAGATAGATTCCCGGCTTTAAAACCGTAGCGATCTTCGCGGTGCAGGTAAATGATATCCACGCCCTGGCGGCGGTATTTTTCTACTAACCCGATTAATAGATTCGTTGTCCAATCTGTGGAATCATCCAGGACCTGGATTTCCAGTTTATCCGCGGGATAATCAAATTGGGTAACCGCCTTCAGGATTCTTTCGGCAAGATAGCGCTCGTTAAAAATGGGAAGTTGGATGGTTACCCGCGGCCATTCAGCCGGTGGTTCCGGTGTTTGCGTTCCCCAGGCTTTCTTCCAATTTTTTACGTAGATCATTGTGCTGACCAGGAAATTGGTACCAATCAAAAAAAGCGAGACCGCGCAAATTGCGTATGTGATCTCGATGGGTTTCAATAGAATGGACCGGAGGATCTCTAACATTAATGTTCTTTTTCGATGAAATTGTTCTTTTGAAAATTATAGCGTATTTTACCAAACGCCAGTTTGTCTCATGTATTCGAAGGTGATTGACATCCCCCAAAGTAAAAGGTAAGATGGATTTACCCCAGGTCAGACAGGGGATCGCGGCATGCTCGCGCATGCCGAGGAAAGTCCGCACTCCACAGAGCATCCCGCCGGATAACATCCGGGTTGAAGCAATTCACCGGACAGGGCCACAGAAACATACCGCCCCGCAAGGGGTAAGGATGAAACGGCGGTGTAAGAGACCACCGGCGACTGCAGTAATGCGTCGGCCAGGTAACCCCCGGGAGGAGCAAGGTCAAGCAGGGGCATTCAGCTGCTCGCTGGTCAATGCCCCGGGTGGACCGCATGAGCTGCCTGGTAACAGTCAGCCTAGAGAGATGATCCCGCCCGTCCAGCCGTCCTTTTGGATACCCTGGTCAGGAACAGAATGCGGCTTATCGTCTGGCCTGGGGCTCGTGATTCTCTATAACGAGATCAGTTTCATTATCTCAGCGCCTGCCAGGGCAAATCCGATCATTTTGACCACCTTTCCAAGCCAGCACCAAAGGAGAAATCTCCATAGAGGCATTCGTAAGGCACCTGCGATGATTCCCCCCGCGTCAAAAAAGGGATTCGGGATCAACGCCAGGAAAAAGATGGTGATATCCCCATACTTCTTCATCCAAAGGGTGATCCGGTCGTACCAAACGCGGTTCTCGATCACTGCCTGGCCGCTGAATCCGGCCATGTAGCCGGTGATCTCCCCCAACGCAGCCCCAGTACCAGCAGCCACCCCCACCCAGAACGGATTGAAAACCGTCCCCATCAGTGATGTGATCAGGATCCCCGGAACGGGCAGGATCAGTGTCGCGTTTGCCAGGAACGAAAGTACTACGATCCCCGGGTAGCCGTAAACCTGGATGTTCTTTAGTTCATCGCGGTTGAGAAACAACAGGATTGAAATTACCAGCACCAGAACGAGGGAAAGGATCCGCAGAATTTTGACCCTGCGGTTGCCTTCCTTTTTCAAGACTCCTCGTCTTCGTGTTTTAGCAATGCTTCCACCCTGGCACTGACGATATCCAATGCCACTGAGTTGAACCCGCCCTCGGGGATGATAATATCTGCATAGCGTTTGGAAGGTTCAACGAATTCAAGGTGCATCGGCCGGACTGTGTTGAGATATTGGTGCACGACCATTTCAGTGGAACGCCCTCTTTCCTGGATATCGCGTGTCAACCGCCTTATGAAGCGGATATCGGCATCCGTATCCACGAAGATCTTCACATCGAATAATTCCCGCAGCCGGGGCTCAACAAAGATCAGGATGCCTTCCACGATGATCACCCGCTGCGGGTTCACCCGGATCGTCTCCTCGGTGCGGGAGTGGCGGGTGAAATCATAGACCGGTAGGTCGATGGGCCGCCAGGATTTCAGGGTATTGACATGTTCGATCAGAAGTTCGGTCTCGAGAGATTCAGGGTGATCGAAATTAACCTCTGCCCGTTGGGTTGGCGGAAGGTTTGTAAGATCGCGGTAATAGGCATCGTGCGGCAGATAGGCGATCCGATGCGCGCCAACTTTATCCAAGATGACGTTTGCGACCGTGGTTTTTCCGGAGCCGGAGCCTCCAGCGATGGCGATGACAAGGGGGGGTGTTCGAGGGGACATGGAAAAATTATAATTCGGTTCCCCTCAATCTCATAGTAGAATGAGAAAGAGCCACCGGTGGGATTTGAACCCGCGACCTGGCGTTTACGAAACGTCTGCTCTACCAGCTGAGCTACGGTGGCGTGGCTGGGATTATAACCGGAAGGGTTCTAAATCAGCAAGAAACCATGAACATCGCCATGCTTTCTTATCATACCTGTCCGCTTGCCACCCTGGGCGGGAAGCATACTGGTGGGATGAACGTCTATGTACGCGAGCTCACCCACCACCTGGGAAAACTGGGCATCCATGTGGATGTATTCACCCGTTCCCAGGATGAGCATGTTCCCCATGTCCTCCATGATCTCGGCTGCGGTAATCGCGTCGTACATATCCCTGCTGGACCGGAAACCCCCACCCCTAAAAATGATCTCCCGCGCTATCTCCCCGAATTTACAGAAGGTATCCTCAAATTCGCAGAAAGCAAGGACATCCATTACGACCTGATCCACAGCCACTACTGGATGTCTGGTGTTTCTGCCGGTTCTCTTCAAACAGAATGGAATGTCCCGGTTATTCAGATGTATCACACCCTGGGTTTGATGAAGAACCGTATTGCGCGTAATGAGTCAGAAATGGAAATTCCACTACGCATCGATAGCGAAAAAAATATAGCCAAACATGCAGATAAGATCGTGATCGCCACCCCCGCCGAAAAGGAACAACTCATCAAGTTGTATGGAGCGGATGAGCGCAAAATGGTTGTGATCCCACCCGGTGTGGATACCACCCGTTTTTATCCCATCCCCGAGGATGAAGCCCGTTCCGTAATCGGAGTACCTACCGATAACTGCATGATTCTCTTCGTAGGCAGGATTGAACCTCTCAAGGGAATTGAAACACTTCTGCGGGCAATCGCCCTTCTGCTTCAAACTGAGGAACTCACCGAATGTAATTATTACCTGGCGATCATTGGCGGGGAACCGGATGGCAACGGCGAGGAAGCGGATTCCGAAATGGCGCGTCTGCAAAACCTCAGCCGCGAGCTAGGCATTCACGATGTGGTGATCTTCCTCGGAAAACGCAGCCAGGACACATTGCCATATTATTATTCTGCCGCTCAGGTTGTGGTCGTCCCGTCTCAATACGAATCTTTCGGTATGGTCGCCCTGGAAGCGATGGCCTGCGGCATCCCGGTAATTGCTTCCCAGGTGGGTGGACTCGCGTACCTGGTTCGGGATGGGAAAACCGGTTACGTCGTTCCGGAAGGAAACCCGGAAGCATTAAAAATGGCCTTGAAAAAATTGATAGAAGCCCCCGAACTCCGCGATCGGATGTGTACCGAAGCCGTGGATTATGCCAGATCTTACGATTGGTCGGTGATCGCGCGAAAGGTTGCCAAACTTTACGAATCGGTGCTTGCTGAAAAGATCACTGAAACCGTTTAACCCCTGGTTTGGTCATCCAACCCCCGCTGGACTGCCTTTCGACCATATTTTTCGTGGATCTCATCCATCGCTTCCAATAGGCGTCTTTCCTTCTCCCCGCGGGTATCCCAGAGTGGAAGTTGATGCACTGAACCGCACAAACCGCTAACTCCGACACCGATTAACCGCACTCTTTTTCCCGGAGACCATTCCCGATCGAACAATTTCAGGGCGGTTTCAAATATTAACAGATCCTGATCCACCGGCTGATCCAGCGAAACCTGCCGGGTGATGGTGGTGAAATCCGGCCAGCGCAGTTTGATCTTCACGGTTTTCCCGGTCAGATCGTCCGCCCGCAACCTGCGTCCCACCGTTTGGGCAAGATGGCGCAGGGTGGCTTCCAGGACCCGTTTTTCACCGGTGTCCTTCTCGAAGGTCGTTTCCTGGCTGATCGATTTCATCTCGCGGGTGGGGGATACCAGGGACGTATCGATCCCGCGCGCCCGCTGGATCAATTCATGACCGTAATTGCCAAAACGCCGGGTGAAATCGGGCTCATTTTGAGAAGCAAGATCACCGATTGTTCTGATCCCCCATTCTTCCAGCACGGTTTTCGTCTTTGGACCGACCCCCCAGAGCGCATCCACGGGCAGTGGTGCCAGGAATTCTGCCTCCTTGCCGTCGGGAACATCTGTGATGGCACATGGAGGTGTTGTTCCATGGTGCCGGCTCTTTCCGAAATCCGTGGCGATCTTTGAGACTAACTTGGAGGTTGCTATCCCCAGCGAACAGGGCAGTCCTGCTTCCGCTTTCACCGCTGCCTGGATCTTCCCGGCGATCTCCCGGCCTGTTTCCCGCAGATCACTCACATCCAGGAAAGCTTCATCAATGGAGATCTGCTCGATCAACCCTGAATAGCGTTCCAGGATGGACATCACCCGCCGGGAGTAATCCCCGTACCGCGAATGACTGCCGCCGACCAGGATCAATCCCGGGCAGAGGCGCAGCGCGTTGCCAGTGGGCATGGCGGATCGCACCCCGAATTGCCGTGCGGCATATGAACAGGAAGAAACCACGCCTCTTTGACCAGGTTTTCCGCCCACAGCGAACGCTTTCCCCACCAAGGTAGGATCGAGCAATTCCTCCACCGAGCAGAAAAAAGCGTCCAGGTCTATATGGATGATCTTGCGCAAGGCAACCTCAAATTTATTATAGCGGTTTGGGATGGAAATTTGTATCTTCGCCAGGCCTGGCTGTCTGAAAAAGTCCGGTTTATTCACCATGTTATACTTACGGAACCTGAAAATTTGGAGCATCAAAGATGAATTTGGATGATGTCATTAAACTCGTATTGGATTCCATTTCGGAATTGAATTTGCAGCTGGAGGATTCCCAAAAGCTTGAAGCTTAACCCCGATACGCAGCTGTTTGGGCGCGGTTCGAAGCTGGATTCTCTCGGGTTGGTCAACCTGATTGTTTTAGTGGAGGAAAAAACCGCGGATACGTTCGGAAAATCCGTGACGATCGCCGACGAAAGAGCCATGTCGCAGAAAGAACAGCCCCTTCCGCACGGTTCGAACTCTCGCAGAATACCTTTTCTCCCTTCTAAAGGAAGAATAAATGCCTGAATCGAAAGTGATCCTGATCACCGGGGCGAGCAGGGGTATTGGTCGCTCCATCTGCCGCGCATTTTCTCTCCGCGGGATGGGAGGTCATCGGTTGCAGCCGCAAGGAATCAGACCTTCGCGCCGCAAAATTACCACCATTTTCAGGTGGATATCACGCGATGAAGATTGCCGTGCGAGGCATGTTCACCGCGATCCGCAAGGAATTCGGCCGGCTGGATGTATTGATCAACAATGCCGGGATCGCTTCGATGAATCATTCCCTTCTTATGCCGATTGAAGCCACCCGTAGGGTGATTGATACCAATTTCACAGGAACCTTTCTGCTTTCCCGCGAGGCTGCCCGCCTGATGCAAAAACGGAAGTTCGGCCGGATCATCAATTTCTCCAGCGTTGCGGTTCCGCACCACCTGGAGGGAGAAGCCGTCTACGCTGCCTCCAAGGCAGCCGTGGAGGAGTTGACCCGCATTTTGGCACGGGAATTCGGCAGTCTGGGAATCACCGTCAATGCCATCGGTCCCACCCCCATTGCTACCGATTTGATTGGCGGCGTTCCGCAGGAGAAGATCAAGGATCTCATTAATCGCCAGGCAATCAAACGCCTGGGCAGGTTCGAGGATATCCTTAACCTGGTGGATTTTCTGATTAAGCCGGAAAGCGATTTTATCACCGGTCAGGTCATCTACCTGGGGGGAGTGTCATGATCGAATTCCTTTTGGATGTTTTCCGGGATGCCGGCCAGCAGGATGCGATCATCTGGAAGGACCAGGCATTTTCTTACCATTGGTTAAAAGAACGCGTCGTTTATTGGCAGGAGCAGATCAAATCTCGTGAGGTTCCGCATGGCTCGGTTGTGATCCTGGAAGCGGATTTTTCACCTAACGCGGTGGCTCTTTTCCTGGCACTCATTGAAGCCCGCTGCATCCTTGTGCCGCTCACCCGTTCGGTGGAAATGAAGAAGAAGGAGTTCATTGAGATTGCCCAGGGAGAGATCAAGTTCACCATAGACGATTTCGACGTCACCACCATCTCGGTGCTCGAAAACCAGGCTTCCCACCCTCTCTATGAAAAGATCCGTTCGCTGGATCACCCCGGATTGATCCTTTTCTCCTCCGGATCCACCGGGAAGAGCAAAGCCGCCCTGCACGACCTTATTGGTTATTGGAGAAGTTCAAAACCCGCCGCTTCGCGCAGCGTTCGATCAGCTTCTTACTCTACGACCATATTGGCGGGGTCAACACCATGCTTCACATCCTCTCCAATGGGGGTACTCTCATCACCGTGCAGGATCGCAGCCCGGATGCGGTACTTGCAGCCGTGGCGAAATACAAGGCTGAGTTATTACCTACCTCGCCCACTTTTATAAATCTGATCCTCCTCAGTGAAGCTTACAAACGGCATGATCTTTCCACCCTAAAAACGGTCACCTACGGGACCGAGCCGATGCCGGAAAGCACATTGAAACGCTTCCACGATTTGTTTCCGGAGATAAAGTTACAGCAAACCTATGGGCTTTCCGAGGTGGGCATCCTACGCTCCAAATCCCGCGGGTCAGATTCGCTGTGGGTGAAGGTTGGCGGGGAAGGGTTCGAAACCAGGGTGGTGGATAACATCCTGCAGATCAAAGCTCAATCGGCAATGCTCGGGTACCTCAACGCACCCAGCCCCTTCACCGAGGATGGTTGGTTCATCACCGGGGATGAGGTGGAGGTGGATGGCGAGTACATGCGCATCCTCGGCCGCCGCAGCGAATTAATTAACGTGGGTGGAGAGAAAGTCTATCCCGCCGAAGTGGAAAGCGTCATCCAGACAATTTCCAATGTGGAGGAGGTTTCGGTTTACGGGGAAAAGAACCCCATCACTGGCAGCATGGTCTGCGCGTTGATCAAGCTGCGAGATGAAGAAGATGAACAGCAGGCCAGGTTGAGGATTAAACAGGCCTGTGCTGCCAGCCTGCCACGTTACAAAATTCCGGTGAGGATCACCTTCTCTCAGGATGAACAGCACAGCGAACGTTACAAGAAGATGCGTCCACGCTGATCGGATTTGGTAATCGCATGACCAGTGTCCGTAAGGCAACCAGCAACGATTTTGAACACGTTTTCGACCTTTTTAAAGGTTTCGCGACCCACACCCAGGTGGACCCGCAGGACTGGCAAATGATCTTCAGACCGATCTGGACGAACCAGCGAGAGGAATATGGTTATATTCTCCAGGATGGTTCGAAAGCGGTCGGGTTCCTGGGAACACTTTATTCCAATCGCCTTGTGACGGGAAAGCAGCAGGAATTCTGCAACCTGACCTCCTGGATCGTCGAACCTGAATACAGGGCGGAGAGCCTTTCGCTGTTGTTTCCCCTGATGAGCCGCCAGGACCTCACCCTGACGAATTTCACTGCCTCCAACCTGGTGATCGAAGTTTTGCTTAAATTAGGTTTTCGCTCCCTTGAAAGTCATTACCGGATGATCCTTCCTCTTCCCGGAGCCACTGGTGGGGTAAAATTTGTGCTGGCACCCGAGGCCATCAAAGATAAATTGGATGGCGAGGATGCTGCCATCTTCCGCGACCACCTTCCGTTGCACTGCCAGCATGTCCTTTTAGAATCCCCTGAAGCTCATTGCTACCTGGTGGTCAATCCAGCCAGAAAACGAAACCGGCCGGTGATGTATGTCAATTACATCGGTAATCGTGATTTTTTTATCAGGAACATCCAGAAATGCACTTATTCTCTTTGCCGGCAGCTTAAAATCAATGGCTTGATGGTGGGAGAACACAGCCTGGCAGGCAGCCACCTGCCGCTGGCTCTGCGAATAAAACGCCGGCATGCATTATTATTTAGATCAAAGAATGTTTCTCCCGGGCAAATTGACACATTGTATTCGGAGATCCAGGTGCTTGGGTTGAAACCGGTGTAAATCATGAGTTCAGGCGCTGCAACAAAGCTTCTTTCCCCACTCGCCCGCCCATTCTATCGGGGGATCGGGCATATCCTGATGTTTCACCGCATCTGCGAAGACCGCCCCCGTATGCGGGTACCCGGCGCGGCTAATATCGAATACCCATCCTCCGGTTTCATCCGGCTACTTGATAAGCTTCTGGAAGTAGGTTATTCCTTCGTCTCGATGGATTCCCTCGCAGCAATCCTTTCGGAAGGTCGGAAAGATGACGAATTCATTTCGATAACCTTTGATGATGGCTATCAGGATAATTACAGCATCGCCTACCCCATTCTTAAAGAACGTGGCATCCCCTTCACGATTTACGTCACCTCTTCCTTCCCGGATCAAAAGGCGGTCGTCTGGTGGTATATCCTGGAAGATATGATGAATGAAGACCGTATAGTCGAATTTGAATTCCGTGGAATACCATTTCGCTTCGACACTTCAAATCCGGGGGAAAAGGAGCTTTTTGGGAGAAAAACCCGGAACCTGATGAAAGCTGCATCCCCGGAGGATTTGAAAGTGTTGGTGCACCAGGTCTTTAAACTACAGGGAATTGATCCATATAAAAAAGTGAGAGAATTAAGCTTGAATTGGGATCATCTTCATCAGCTTTCTGTCGATCCCCTGGTGACAATCGGCACCCACACTATGAATCATCTCCTTCTGAAGGACCTGCCTGCAGAAACAGCCCGTGATGAGATTATCAACGGCCGCGCGAGGCTGGAAGAGATGCTGGGAATCAAGGTCGATCATTTCGCATTCCCATTTGGGGGTGCAAATGCTGCCAGCAACCGTGAATTCCAACTTGTTCACGAGGCGGGATTCTATACCGGGGTGACCACCCGGCTGGCGAATATCTTTCCGCAGCACCGCGAGCACCTGGAATCCCTCCCGCGGATCGATATGGGGCTTTTTCCAGATTATGCCAGCCTAAAACCCGCCCTGGATGGCTGGATTCCAGCCCGCATGAACCACTTTAAACAGGTGGTAACGGAATGATAAAAAATCGGTTCGCCGTTCTGCAGCTTTCAGGCTGCGCTGGATGCGAGGTTTCACTTCTCAATGCTTCCGAGTGGATCGATCAATACCGCCTGATGTACATGCCGCTTGTGGTTTCAGCGTACGATGTGCCCGAAGTGGATATCCTGCTCATCAGCGGAGGGGTGCGCACCGACCAGGACCTTCACCACCTGCGTACTGCGGTTAAGAAAGCAAAAACAGCGGTCGCCGTGGGCACCTGCGCGATCAGCGGCGGTGTGGCCAACCTCGGCGACCGGGATGAGGTCCGTGACCTGTTCCTCTCCCAATCCAGCCGGCGACACGTGCCCAGGCTGCTTCCGCGCTGCCAGCCGGTGGATGCAGTTGTCGATATTGATCTTTATCTTCCCGGTTGCCCGCCCACCTCGGAATTATTCATGGCCGCTCTGTTTGATCCACAGGGATTCCAGGGTAGTCGCTCGGTTTGCCAGGAGTGCGGTAGGTTAAAGGATAAATCCATCCGTCCGAATAAATTGATCGGATTCCAACAAGGAAGGGTGCAGGAAGGGCTTTGCCTGATCAACCAGGGATATCTCTGCGTGGGATCCTCCACCCGCGGCGGCTGCCGCGCACCCTGTACCCGTGCAGGTCATCCGTGTGTGGGCTGCCGGGGACCATCTGATTTCTTCATTGAAAAAGAATCCAAAGAGTGGCTGGGCAGCATTCAGAAGGTCTTTGAAACCATGACTGATATTCCCCGGGAGGAGATCGCCCAGGCGCTCGTTTCCCCCCAGTTTGCCCTCTTTCTCTTCCAGTTCTCGGATTATGCCGGCGGGAACCGCCCATTGCGGCATAAGGAAAAGGTACTCTGAGATGCCAACCCTGATCTTTCCGATCAGCCGCATCGAAGGTCATGCGCAAGTGGTGATCGATACTCATGGCGATGAGGTTATCTCGGCGCATTTCCAGGCCACCGAGTTCCGCGGTTTCGATTATTTCGTCCAGGGCATCCCCGCCGAGCAAATGCCGGTGATCGTCCCGCGCATCTGTGGGGTCTGCTCCACAGCCCACCATGTATGCTCCGTTAAAGCACTCGAATCTCTCTACGGGGTCACCCCCCCGCCCCTTGCCAGACGCATCCGCGAGCTTCTCCTATTGGGACAGCTGATCCAGAACCAGGCAACCTCGCTTTTCATTTTCACAATGCCCGATCGGCTGGGCACCGATAGCATTTTTGAAACTGAATCCGGCGGTTCCTCCTCCCGGCCGGGGATCGCGATTCAATCCCTGCAGGTTCGAAAAGCCGGAACCGATCTCATCTCCCTGGCAGGCGGTCAATTCATCCACCCGGTCAAGGCGGTGATCGGTGGGGTGACCGGGGGAATCGCACACCAGGCTGCTGAGGATATGCGCGTCAAACTCAAAGCCATACTCCCGGTCGCCTGCGAGCTTTTTGATCACTACTGGCAATCCAGCCTGGAGATGGTGGAAAGGATCGGTTCGTGGGGGGATGATGAACCATCGCACTATATTGCCTCCACCGGTCGCTCCTGCATGAATCTGGATAGCGAAACGATCTGCATGCTGGACGAAAAAGGGAATCAGGTGGATTGTTTTTCCCCTGCGGAATTCCAGCAGAAATTGACATTCATCGAGAGTACCCACAGCTATTCGGATGAAACCCTCTACAATGATGAGATCATGCGGGCAAACAGCCTGGCAAGGATCAACATGAGCGTCCGCATGGGCACGCCCCTCGCGGATCAATATTTGGATCGTTTTCAAAAGACTTTTGGCAAACCCGCGCACGCCATCATGTTATTTGATCTTAGCCGAGGCATCGAGTTGGTTTATGCGCTCGAGCGGGCGATCGAGATCCTGTCGGATTCCCTCGAAGGGGAAGAGACCAGCGTCCCCTATACTCCGCGTGACGGGGAGGGTTTCGGTTTGGTGGAAGCTCCCCGCGGACCTCTCATCCACCATTACATGGTGGAAAAAGGATTGATTAAATCAGCCAAATTCATCATCCCCACGGTTCACAACATGCAGGCCATCAGTCGTGCCTTGAAAGTGGCCGCTAAAAGGTATGTGAGGGATGAACAGATCGATCTGGAACTTGAAAAGGCAGTCGGGCGGGTTGTGAGAGCTTTCGATCCCTGCATCGCCTGTGCAACACATTAATTTTTTTAGGATGGAAAAATGACCTCAGTCGCCGATCGTTTTATTAAATACACCCGTATCGATACTCAATCCGATGAAACCTCCCCAACCTATCCGAGTACTGCCAAACAATTTGACCTGGCCAAGATTTTGGTGAATGAACTGCTCGAGTTGGGTTTGAAAGATGCGCATGTGGATGAGAACTGCTATGTGATGGCCACTCTTCATTCCAACCAGGAAAGCAAGACTCCTGTGATTGGTTTCATCGCTCACATGGATACCAGCCCCGACCTGAGTGGTACAGGCGTCAGCCCTCAGGTTTGGATAGATTACGACGGCGAAGAAATTATTTTAAACAAAGAGAAGAACATCGTATTAAGTCCGAAAGCATTTCCCGAACTTGTTCGTTACAAAGGTCAGACCCTTATCACAACCGATGGGAATACCCTTCTGGGTGCGGATGATAAAGCCGGGGTAGCGGCGATCATGTCTGCAGTGGAATTTCTTGTCAACCATCCCGAATTCAAACATGGAACGATCAAGATCGGCTTCACCCCCGATGAGGAGATTGGCAGAGGCGTGGATCGCTTTGACGTGGAAAAATACGGTGCGGATTTTGCGTATACCCTTGATGGAGGAGAGCTGGGTGAACTGGAATACAACACTTTCAATGCCGCATCAGCAAAGGTGACCATCCAGGGCAAGATCGTGCACCCCGGGTATGCCAAGAACATCATGAAGAATGCCATCCTTATCGGCATGGAGCTGCAAGCGATGTTGCCCGAGAACGAGCGACCTGCCTACACCTCCGGTTGGGAGGGGTTTTACCACCTGATGGATATGCGCGGAGGCGTGGATCAGACTACCATGACCTATATCATCCGTGATCACGAGAGGGCGAAGTTCGAGCGGATGAAAACGTTGTTTCAAGAAGCCATCACTTTCCTCAACCAAAAATACGGTGAGGGCACAATCTCGGTTGAGATCACCGATTCGTATTACAACCTTCGGGAAAAGATCGAACCGGTCTTCCATATCGTCGAGACAGCCGAAAAAGCCATCCGTGCTGTCGGGCTAACTCCCACGTATCGTACCTGTCCGTGGAGGTACTGATGGTTCGCGGCTTTCCTTCATGGGGTTGCCCACACCCAACCTTTTTACTGGCGCGCACAATTTCCACAGTCGTTACGAATTTATCCCGATCAAATCCATGGAAAAATCGGTCGAGGTGATTTTGAAGATCATCGAAATGTATGCTCAAAACCAGGATTGGGTTGAGAATAAAGAATGAAATCATTTCGTAAAGAGATCGTGATGAATGTTCCTGCGCGCCGTGGATTTGTGAATATCACCCCCCAGGTGCGGGATTGCTTACGGGAAAGCGGTATCCTGGAGGGGCTTTGCCTTGTAAATCCCATGCACATCACCGCTTCGGTTTTCATAAACGATGATGAGGACGGGTTGCATGCGGATTACGATGAATGGCTGGAAAAAATCGCCCCCCATGAACCTGTTACCTCCTATCGCCATAACCGTACCGGAGAAGATAACGCGGATGCGCATATGAAACGCCAGGTGATGGGCCGTGAGGTTGTAGTGGCTGTCACAGGTGGGAAGCTCGACTTCGGTACCTGGGAACAGATCTTCTACGGCGAATTCGACGGTAGACGATCTAAAACGAGTGTTGGTCAAGATCATTGGGGAATAAAAAAACCCCCGCACGCCATTCTGCATGGGGGGTCAGGGTAAATAAATCCACTACTGGGATAAATATTCCACGTCTGCGCTCATTCCCGCTCGTAAACCTTCGGGAATTTTATCGAGGATAATAATGGTTTTATAAACCATATCGCCCCCAAGAGATGTCGCATCTGACGAGATCGCTTTTACTTTACCAGTCACCGTTTCACCCAACGCCTTTATGGTTACGCGTACGGTCTGACCCACCTGAACCATGGGCACATCCAATTCGCTAAGGTCGGTAGTTTCAACATAATAACTGGTGGGGTCGATCACTGCCGCCGCTACAACTCCTGGTGAAGCAAAATCACCTTCGTGTAAATTGATATCCGTGAGCACTCCATCGAGGGGACTGGTCAATCGGGTATTATCAAGCATAGTTTGCGCAACTGCCAGGTTATCCTTTGCATTTTGGAGATTGGTCAATTGAATCCCAGTAGCATTTTCGGGTATCGGCTCTCCTTTAAGCGCAGAGAAATACCATTGGTTTTCTTGAACAGCAGTCTGATGCAATCGCCAATAATGTGTCATTCTTTTGCACTTCAAGAGGAGTTGGTTTTGCTTCCAGGTAATCCAGGTTGGTTTTCGCCTGGTCATATGCTGTCCGGGCGGCTGTCAAGCGTGTAAGCGCAGCAATGTAGTTCGGATCATCCTTGGCTATGTTTTTGAAGTTGTTAAAGAAAGTCTCCGCATTTTCCAGGTTACCTTTTGCAATCGTAAAATTGGAATCCGCTTTATCGATCATATCATCTGATCCACGACGGGTTACCCAGGTAAGAACCCTGTTTTTTGCGTCTTTTTCCTCCTTCTGCGATACAACCAAAGCGTTTTCAGCAGCAGCTATCGCAGCAGCGGATGTCAATTCATTCAGGGTACGTTTAGCTTGGTCATATTGAGCCTGTGCAACCGTATTCTCAAGTTCCACAAGGATTTCACCTTTGGTGACCTTATCTCCAATGGCTGCATTTACTTTCTCAACTTTCCCACCCTGGACGAATGCCAGATGGGCTTTTCTTTCAGGAGTAACGATTCCAGATGCAGAAACTCCTGTTGAAGAAGATGTGTCCGGCACTGCAGTGCCGGAGGAGCTTTGGCCATCCAGGACTACTGTGGGTATTGTCTCATTTCCCTGTCCTGCACTGCATGCTGTGAGAATAAGAATTGTCGCGATTATTATTATGAATCTAATTTTCATATTATTTTCCCTTTTTGCTTTTTCCTTCTATTGTATCCTGCACGACCAATCCGTCCTGAAGTTGTACAACCCTGCGACCATATTTGATCACCCGTGGGTCGTGGGAGGCAAAAATGAAGGTAACCCCTGTTTCCTTGTTCAATCGGGACATGATTTCCATCACCTGTTCACCGTTCTTTGTATCCAGGTTCGCCGTCGGTTCATCCGCAAGGATCATGCTCGGTTTGGAAGCCAATGCCCGCGCGATCGCCACCCGTTGCTGCTCCCCACCGCTCAACTGATCCGGTTTATGATCCGCCCGATCGGAAAGATTGACCGCTTCGAGTAACTCGAGAACCCGAGCTTTGCGCTCGTCGCTTTTCAACCCGTTCAGCAAGAGGGGCATCTCAATATTCTCATACGCGGTCAGGGTGGGGATCAGGGCAAAGAATTGGAAAATAAACCCGATGGTTCCCCGGCGCACGTCCGCCCTCTGGCTGCGGTTCAGGGTGGAGACATCCTTCCCGTTCACGAACACTTTGCCTGAAGTTGGTTGATCCAGGCAGCCCATAAGCTGTAAAAGTGTGGTTTTACCGGAACCGGAAGGTCCGACGAGCGCGGTGAATTCACCTGCTTCGATGCTCAGGGTTACCCCCCGCAGCGCCTGGGTTTCAACCTCGCCAATCGTGTAATTTCGCGTTACATTTTCAACTCTGGTAACTTCCATTTCAAACTCCTTATTCTTTATTGTGCGTTTCTCAATGCATCCACCGGTTCCATCCTTGCTGCAAGCCAGGCCGGGTAGATCGCGGCTAACAGTGCGACGATAAGAGTCAGTGAAGTCAGGCTGATACCCGCTGAGAGGGTCAAATACGCATGGATCGTATCACCCGTGGTGAAACCTGTTAAACCGAAATTGCCAATATAAAAACCGAAGTGCGTCAGATAAGCCACCACGATCCCACCAAGGATCCATCCGATGATGATCCCGCCGAAGGCAAGGATTGCAGATTCAATGAAAAATACACCCATGATGCTTCGGCTTTTCATCCCGATTGCCGAGAGAATCCCGATCTCCCGTGTCCGTTCATAAACAGCCATGATCAAAGTATTGATTATCACAGTCGCCGTGATCGCCAGGATGATCAAGTAGAACAGGGACATAAATGAATCGGCATATTGCTGGAAATCCATGATGAAGCTGTTCAACACAGTCCAGGGAACGATCTTCAAACCAGTTGCCTGTATAGCATTGACCACCGCGTCGGTCTGGCTTTGATCTTTCAACAGTATGAAGATGATGCTGGCATGATCGCCTGCCTGGGTGATCGCCTGGGCTTTCGCCAGGGTCAGGAAAACAACTGCCTTATCCAATGAGGAGGATTCAGTGGAATAGATACCGCGAATGGTGAATTGCTGCTGATCCACATCTCCGTTGGATGTGTTCACCAGTAAATTTATCGAATCTCCCGGTTTTAGCTTATATTGATTCGCCAGTGGTTTTCCGATCAAAATACCGCTGTTATCATCCCCCTGAAGAAATTCACCGGCAACCATCCCGGTCCTATAGGGCTGATATGCAGGAGAAGACGGGTCAATCCCCACCACCCTGACCCCGCTGGAAGCGTTTCCCTGGGTAACAACCCCGCTCGCGAATAACCTGGGAGTAGCAGCGATAACCGGAAGGGTATTGGAGATCTGGTCCGCGATCTGCCCGGGGTTGGCGATCAGATCCTCCCAGACCAGGCTGTTCTTGTTTTTGTCATAATTCTGGGCCTGGATCTGGATATGACCGGTATCCAATTTAATCGATGTTGCCATGCTTCCCCTCATTTCACCTTCGATAAATGAGGCGAACATGAGAAGCAGCGTCAATCCCAATCCCATGGCTACGGCAGAAAAAATGGATCGGCGTTTATGACGCAGAATATCGCGAAATGCCATTTTAAATAATTGTTTCATCTTATACCTCACACGTAATGCAGTGCTTCTGCCGGTTCCCGATGGGATGCCTCCCAGGCCGGGTAAAAAGCGGCGGCGATCGAAACGATCAGCATAACCAGCACCCTGCCAACGATCTTTTCAAGCCCTAGGGATGGATACACTTTTCCGCTTATCAGGGCTGCGTAAGTGGTGATATTCGAGAATTTTGAAAAATCCATCCCCACTTGCTGAAAAAGGAAGTTGAACACTAGGCCGAAGCAGGATCCCGGCTGCGATCCCTACCAGACCGATAAGCGCGCCTTCCAGGAGGAACAGAAGGTTGATCCCGCCAGGACGGATGCCCATCGCTCCCAGAAAACCAATCTCGCGGGTTCGTTCGTAGACAGCCATCAGCAGCATATTCAGAATGCCGATCCCGGCAATGAGAATGATCACGAAACTAAAAACGTTCATCGCTCCGCTTTTGGTTGTGATCGCGGAGGTAAGCTCGGGATATTTCGTTTGCCAGGAGCCGATATCCGATTCCGGGGAATTGATTCGTAATCCCTGCGATAACCGGTTTTTCTTTGCCAATATTCGCCAGGGTTACCATCACCATGGTCGATTTACCATTTAGATCATACAACTGCTGGGCCTCCGGAAGAGACATGTAGACGATTCCCTTCTCGAGCTCCGGCATACTCACATCGTAGATCCCCCCCACCGTCATGGTCCGTTTTCGCATCTGGTTGTGGGCATCCCTCCCGATCAAAGTGAATTTTTCCCCGTCTGGACGTTCAAGCTCATCAGCAAGTCCTTTCCCGATAAAAACATTATCCCCTTCATCGGATTGTAGGTACTTGCCGGAAACCACATTCTTGGATAAGACGCTAAGCGGAGCCTCAAGCTCCGGTTCGATCCCGATGATGCTCACCCCGAATGATCCCTCCCGGCTGGTTGCCAGACCATCAGTTTCGATCCGACGGGAAGCGCCAACCACGTTCGGCAAGGTCAGGGCGTATGCTGCGATCTTTTCGTCGTCGCTCAGCGGCATGATCGGGTTGGTTATGCTGTTCTCAGAATACCCGGCTTCATGAACCTGGATGTTACCTCCCAGGATTTTGACCGCGTTACCATAGATCGAATCTGTGAATCCTGCCAGCAATCCATCGTAAAACATCATCAGCCACATGCACATGGCCAGCGCGATGACGATGATGATCGTCCTGCGCTTGTGGCGCCAGATGTTCCGCCAGGCTAATCGTAAATATAGTCTCATTGAGAACCTCCACAGTGATGAGATAATCTCTAAAATCATAGTGCGATCCATTCCCGAAGCAGGGGCTCCTGGATCAACACTATTGAACCTTGCGGTAAATTCAGGATACGCTCCATCGCGTTAGTATACGCCCGGTTGTGCAGCGATCATGGACTCTGTCAGCTGGAATCTTGATCTCGTCTGTTTAGGATCCTCTGCAGCACAGGATCGTTTTTCCCAGCTCATCTCCCAGGCTGATCATCAGGGAATAGACCACCTTTGCCGCCATCTCTGGATTCTCCACCTGCATGCATCCTTCCTGGATCCCCTGGTTGATCAATCTGACTCAAGATGCGGTGAAAGAAATTCGGTGCCGGCAGAGACCATTTTTTGTCTGAGAAGGGAGTTTTCATCCTTGAACCAAACCCGCAGTAGCTGGATCATGAAATCCTTTTGAGCCAGCTTCCAGCTTGCCACAGCTGTCAAAATATTTGGCCAGCTTCTCAAGGCTGCCGAGCGAGGGATCATCGAGGATTGGATTGACCAGGGCGGAAGCATTTTCTATGGATCGAGCGGTCAATCCCTCCAAGAGCGCATGCTTGGATCGAAAATAATGGTAAAACGCGCCTTTCGAGATGTTTAAGTCATCCAGGATATCCTGGATGGTCATGGCTTCATACCCTTTGGAATAGATCAACTTCTGGGCGGAATCCAGGATCTCATTTCGCCGTTCGAAATAATCCTGCTCTTTACTTATTCTTGACATAATAAATCACTATAATAAACCGTCGGTCGGTTTATTATAGTGATTATACTCTATTAATTACAATAAATCAAGGTTTGGGATATTGCTCTAATTGTATTTTTTATTTCTTCCTTTAAACATCGCTCTTTGGAAAAGAACCCCGGAAACTATTAAAATTATGAAAGCCTATCGAAGTGATAAAAGAATCCCATTTTTACCATCTCATTCAGACTGGAAATCACCGAATTTGCGCCGATCCAGGCCGTCATGATGATCAAGCCCCAGTCGAAGAAGAAACGTACCAGCAAGAAATCCGATCACTGCCCCGATCATTGCCATAAACAACCAACTCCAAGCTAACCCCAAATAGACCCAGCAAGAGCGGAAGCGCAGCAGCACCTGCCAATGCACCGATGATATACCCCACCAATTTGATGAACTTGACTGCCAGCCAGCCAAGAATTACCCCGCCGATCGCGGAAACAATTAAACCCAATCAAGCCCACATCTTTAAATAATGCCTGGAAAAAATTCATTCCAAACACAAACGCGGCCAAACCTGCTGCCAGCCAGAAAAATTTCCTGCCAGCAAACAACAATAGCAATCCAGCTCCAATGGATAGTAAAGCGACCCAATTTATCTTAATCCCTCCGAATTGATGGGTTTTCGATTTTTATCTGGAGATGATTATATTCATTATTTTAGCGAGCAGAATCAAACGGTACCTTCAATTTGTTTATTGTCTTTGAACTGAAGAATCTGATACTATATATTCAGGTAGAATTAAAAGGTCTGTCAAACCCATTCACGGAAAAGGAGTGATTCGCCATGTGTTGTTTCTTTCTCGTCCTCATGTTTCTTGGCCCCCGTGTTGGACTGCTGGTTTTCTGGCTCTTCCCTTACGGTCAGGCGATGATGCGATTTCGCCTTTCAGAACTGGTTCTGGCCGATTGTCGGTTTGGTTTTCATGCCCTGGACCACGTTGATGTACGTCATCGTTTGCGGTGCAGAATGGAATGGTTGGTTTTGACTGGATCTGGGTTGGTCTGGGTGTGGTTGCCGATATTGCATCTTATTCCGGCCGGCGCCTGGAAACGAAAAGAAATCCCTGGTTATTAATCCTCCAATTATCCAAGCATCCTATAATAAAACGGACCTGTGTATATCTGAAAACAGGTCCGTTTGTTCTTAATTCATTTATAATTCTTTTAATCAAATATTTATTTAAATTTAGCTAAATCGGAGAAACACCATGCCGCGAAAACAGACTAGTAGGTGATATCGCCGTGATCGGTCTGGGCCGATTCGGTTCCTCTCTTGCGCTGCGCTTGACCGCTCTGGGGAGACATGTTCTGGGTTGTGATCGAGATCCCGATATTGTGAAAGCATTGGCGAATGAAATTGCAGAAGCAGTCATCCTGGATGCCCAGGATGAAAACGCACTGCAAATGGTTGGGATCACTTCGTTCAATACGGTTATCGTTGCTCTTTCTCACGATTTTGAATACAACGCACTGGTAACAGCCTCCTTGAAAAAACTGGGAATTCCCCATGTGATCAGCGTTGCCGATTCCCAGCGCCACCGCGATATTCTCACAGCAATCGGTGCCGACCGGGTTGTCCTTCCCCAGGAGGAGGCTGCCAATCAGCTGGCGGAGGAATTATCCGCGCCGGGTATCCTCGAGATCCTGAACCTTGATCCTGTCTACCGCCTTATCGAAATAAAAACCCCTGCTGGATTGGTAGGGAAAGCCTTCAACTCAAGTTCAAGGTTTGAAATCTCGTTACTTTTAATCATTCGTGAAGGAAATTTAATCATTTCTCCAGAAGAATCCATCATCCTTGAACAAGGATGATATTCTGGTTGTTGTCGGTCAGCAAAAAAATCTGGTTAATTTCAGCTTGATCTGATGTCTTCTCCTCACCAACAGTTCAAAAATTTAAAGCCCGCAGGGTGATCCGTCTTGTAGGATCCGAAGTTTCGGATTGCCCCCAAGCGGGTACCCATTTCACTTCAGTTGGTTACAGGTCTATTTTTCCTGATAATGATCGGTACCGGGTTACTTCTGATCCCTGGTATGACCTACCAACCGATCAATTTTTTCACCGCCCTTTTCACCGCCACCTCCGCTGCGACGGTTACTGGTTTGAATATCGTGGTTCAACGGCCACGACTTTCACGTTTCCCGGGCAAATAGTGATTCTATTTCTGATCCAGATTGGCGGGGTGGGTTTAATCGTCACGATCATGTTCTTTTTCCGAATCCTGGGCAGGCAGATCGGGTTGATGGACCGCCTTGCGGTGACCAGCGCGCTACGCCTGGATTCCCCTGATAAGATCATATCGATCGTTGTTCGAACGGTGATCGGAATGCTGTTGCTCGAATTGCTGGGTGCGCTGGCGCTGGGAATTCACTGGCTGGCTGCTGGAATTGTCCCGGCGGATAGTATATGTTTTGTATTCGATTTTTCACTCCGTGGTTTCGTTTTGCAATGCCGGGTTCGACCTTTTCACCGGCTTGCCTCAATATCCCACCGGAATCCCCCTCGATTCAGTAACCCTGATCATCATGGGAATCCTGATCATCGCGGGCGGCCTTGGGAATTCCGGTTTATTTTGATCTGCTGCACCAATTCGGGCGCAGGGGATTATCCCTGCATTCCCGAATCACGCTGGTCACCTCCCTTGGTTCTGATCCTCCTGGGTTGGATAGGATTTCTACTCGCCGAGTACCGGCTTGGGGGTGTTTTGACCGAGATCGAATTTTGTACCTCGCGTTCGTCCAGGCCTGGTTCCAATCCGTTTCCGCCCGGACTGCAGGATTCCAGGGGTTCACCTTCTTCACCGATATCAGCCAGGGCAGCATCCTGTTGCTGATTTTCCTCATGTTCATCGGAACCGGTCCAGCCTCCGCTGGCGGCGGGATCACCACCGGAACTTTTTCGGTGATCTGGCTGGCATTTTATAAGTTACGCGCGTGGGTTGGATAAAGATTCGCGCCGGACACCGGACGATCCCTTTCAAACAGCTCGGACGGGCTGGAGTGATCTTTTCGGTCAGCGTCACCCTGGTAGTAATATCCACCTGGCTGATCCTCTTAACAAATTCCTTCTACGATGGAAGACGTTCTATTTGAAGTTGTCTCCGCCTTTTCCACCACAGGGCTCTCCTTGGGGATCACTTCCAGTTTGAACCAATTCGGTCAATCGATATTGATCTTGGTAATGTTCTGTGGTCGTCTGGGTGCATTCACGATCATGATGGCACTGCTGGATAAAGAACCCCGTCAGAACCTGGTGGATTACCCGGAGGAGTCGGTTCTTTTGGGGTAAATAAAAAAAGAAGCAGGAGGATAGCCTCCTGCTTCTTTGATGTAATATGGAATGAAAGTATTAAGGAATTGGTTCCAAGTGCTCCATCCGCGGTCGCCAGTCCCGCGCCAGTGGCATTCCGCTTCCCAACAATATTCAACCATATTCCCATACCCATCATCGACATTTCGGCATCCGGGCGCCAGGTAGATTGCTGAGGATCTCCAAGTTTCTCTTCAATCTCTACCTGTGTCAGCGATGGATCTTTCTGCATCATGAGCGCTGCGATTCCTGCCACATGCGGGCTAGCCATCGAAGTTCCTCCCAGGAAGTAATAGCTCAATTGACCACTGTTCGTTTGATATGGGCCAACCACCCAGGAACCGGGTGCAGCAACATCCAGATCCTGCCCTGCAAGCTCCCGGCTGGAGAAATCAGTGATGTAATAATCATTGGGGTTAGTGGGATCGGCCACGTCTCCCGTGTACCACCAGGTTCGGCCACCTACCCACTCACCGGTCCATCCAGAGGCTGCTACAGAAATCACCGGTTCATAGGCTCCAGGGTAACCCATTCCTTCGAGACCTTCATTCCCCGCGGATGCGACAATGATCACGCCCTTGCTAATTGCATAATCAATCGCTGCCGCCTCCATAACCTCAAGGGTTGGTCCGCCCAGGCTCATATTAATCACCACAGGAGAATTTGCGAGTGGTCCAGCCTTTAAATCCGCCACATATACTATGCCGCGTGCGATCACTGACGACCAGCCAGATCCGTTCTGATTTAGCACTTTAACCGGAATCACCGTCGCCATCGGAGCTACGCCGTTGACCGGGGTTCCGCCGGAGGCTGTACCCCAGGATAGTCGAGGTAACATGGGTGCCATGTGAATTCTGATCGTGCTCCCATTTATTGGTAGGTTCGGATACATTCCCGTTCTCCCCACCACCACCACCAAACGCTTTCGCGTACTGAGTGGCAATGCGTTCCTGGGGAAAATACTGCCGCCAGGAATCCAGGAGCCCGGTATCCAAAACGGCAACATAAACGCCTGTACCGTCAAAGTCAACTTGTCGATTATTGAAACCAAAATCTGTCACATTGATTGCGTCTTGATCCCAGGTGCTCAATCCGTTTAGAAAGTCGGTAACCTCCACGGTATCCACAGGTGCACCTTTTCGAGTGGCATCAGGGGATGCTGAGAGAACATATGGAAGTCCCTTGATCTTGGGGAGCTGGGTTTCAACTGTTTGTAGGGTTACAGCATTGATCTGGTAAACAACATCTCTGATCGAGCCATATTTTGCCAAATCAGTCAAAATGGCATCCGTAATCTTCGTGTTAAGAAGCACATTGATTCCAATTTTCGATGGTTTTCTCGCTGCTGAAGATGCCCCAAGGCTAATGCTAAGAACCATGATCCCCACAACAAACATAAAGAATATTTTTTTCATGCTTTCCTCCATTAATTCCAGGAATTCGCCGCTATTTACATTATAGGAAATGGATTTTTAAAGTCAATAATAAATATTCAGAGTTTCCATTTTTCAAATCAAATCTAGACTAAAATCATTTGAACGATCTCCTGTGTTATGATTTTTCATTATCGAATAATGGATAATACCTAGCGAAAATGAAGACAGTAGCAATCGCACACCCGAATATCGCCTTTATCAAATACTGGGGAAACAGGGACAATCAGTTGCGCCTGCCTGTTAATGGCTCCATCTCTATGAATCTGGGAGCCCTTTCCACCCGTACTTCGGTAATCTTCGACCCCAAATTGCCAAAGGATTTCTTCTCCCTAAATGGGATCCCTCAAACCGGGGATTCGCTTGTCCGGGTGAACCGTTTCCTGGATATCGTCCGATCTATGGCAAATTCCACCCATCGCGCCCGAGTGGAAAGCATCAACGATTTCCCCACCGGAGCCGGGATCGCCTCCTCAGCTTCAGCGTTCGCCGCCCTGGCGCTGGCTGCTTCCTCCGCGCTGGGACTTGATCTTGATGAAATCGCGCTATCACGCCTCGCCAGGTGTGGTTCCGGTTCTGCCTGCCGCTCCATCCCCTCCGGTTTTACAGAGTGGCAGATGGGTACTTCCGATCAAGATTCGTATGCCTTCTCCCTGGCCGAACCGGATCACTGGGCATTGACAGATTGCATAGCGGTTATTCATAGCGGTGAAAAGGAAGCCGGCTCCACGGAAGGTCACCATATCGCGGATACCAGCCCGTTGCAGGCAGCCCGGGTGGCAGATTCCTCACCGTCGTTTGGAGGTTTGCCGGGAGGCAATTTTGAATCGTGATTTTCAGACGCTTGCAGATATCATCGAACTGGATTCCAACCTATTGCATGCCGTGATGATGAGCTCCACTCCCGCCGTTGTATTACTGGCGCGGCGCGACGATCGAGGTTATGAATGCTGTCCGGACCTGGCGAAAGAACGGCCTTCCCTGCGCTTTCACCATCGATGCAGGTCCGAATGTACACGTTATCTGCCCATCGGAGACTGCCAGCCAGCTACAGGCTCTCCTTCAGGAAATCCCAGGGGTGGAATCCGTACTCGTATCCGGGGTCGGTTACGGCGCCAGGCTGCTCTCTGATTAAAATTTCCTAATCGTACTGACAATCCCACTTGGGTATAATCCTTACAACTCAAATAAAATCGTAGGATTTCCTGGATGAATTCATCATTTTTGTTTACCCTGGTTCAATTCATTGTCGCGTTTAGCGTGATCGCGATTGTCCATGAATTGGGCCATTACCTGATGGCAAAAGCCGGCAAGATCGAGGTTGAGGAATTTGGACTCGGTTTTCCTCCGCGCGCAGTGAAGATATTTCAGTTCAAAGAGACGATGTTTTCCTTGAACTGGATCCCCTTTGGTGCCTTTGTGCGCCCCAAGGGAGAGAACGACCCTGAAGTGCCTGGAGGTCTGGCCGCGGCCAACCCCTGGAAACGGTTGGGGATGCTCCTGGGGGGTCCCACCGCGAACATACTCTTCGGGATCCTCATCTTCGCCTTCGTTTTTTCGCAGGCAGGCGCTCCGGACACTTCCCGGATCCAGATCTCGGAGATCAGCCCGGGTTCTCCTGCAGAGCAAAGCGGTTTGAGGCAGGGTGATCTCATTCTTTCGGTTGCGGGTGTCCCAGTTAATTCAATGACCGGGGTTTCCGATACCGTAAGACTTCACCTGGGGGAAGAGATCGCGGTGGTCGTTTTGCGGGATGAAAACGAAGCTGACCGTGAAGATCACTCCACGGAAGGATCCTCCGGAAGGGCAGGGTCCGCTTGGTGTGGTCATGGGAAACCCGGTAATTAAACCCGGATTCATTCAAGCCATTCCTCTGGCTGCCTCCACCGCACTGGAACAGGCGCGCCAATTATTCACACTCCCGCTCAAGCTGATCCAGGGACAAGTTAGCTCGGAACAGGCTCGGCTGGTGAGCCCTAAAGGACTCTTTGACATTTACTCCCAGGTGCGAAATCAGCAAACCTCTTTGGAATCCGCTTCCCCCGGCCTGGCAGTGATCAATATCCTCTGGTTCTTCGGGATCATCTCTGTTGCGCTCGGGCTCACGAACCTGTTACCCATTCCCGCCCTGGATGGCGGCAGGATCCTTTTCGTAATTCCGGAATTGATCGCCGGGAAACGCGTTCCCGCGAAATATGAAAACGCGGTCCATATGGTCGGTTTTACCTTTCTCCTGGCGTTGATGGCTTTTTTGTTCCTCCAGGATTTTATCAATCCGGTGGTACTGCCAAAATAAACAAGGGGAGGTTCCCAATGGCTGAAAAAGAGAAGAAGATCGCCTTTACCCAAATCCTCACCGACCTGAAGGATGATTCCAGGCTTTTTCCACCCAAGTATCTTCAACCGATTCTCCGATCTTGATTCGCGGGACCTGGCATCCTTGAATAAAACCTGGGGTGCGGTAAGCGAGACTCGAAAGATCAACTTGCTTCAGGACCTGGAAGAACTTTCCGATTCGGAAACCCTGGTTTGTTTTGATGAGGTTGCCAGGATCGGTTTGGCGGACCCCTCCCCTGGAGTGCGATCCATCTCAGCGCGGTTGCTCTGGGAATCCGAGGATGTGTCTTTGATCCCCATCTTCTTGGCCATGATGGAAAAGGATGTCGATCCTGAAGCCCGGGCTGCGGGTGCGGCTGCACTTGGCAGGTTCATCCTGATCGGCGAGATCGAGGAGTTATCCGCTGAAACAGAAAGAACATGTGGAGGATAGCCTTTTGCTCGTCTGCACTGGCGGGGATGCTCCCAAAGTAAAGCAACGCGCGCTCGAATCGCTTGGGTATTCCGAACGACCGGAAGTTCCCGTGTTGATCGAGAAAGCCCTCGCTTCCACAGACCGCGCCTGGATCATCAGCGCCTTATTCGCTATCAGCCGGTCCGTGGATCAACGCTGGGAAAAACAGGTCCTTAAATTTATGAAGCACCCTGATGACGATATTCGCTTTGAAGCCATCCGCGCTGCCGGGGAACTGGAGTTGGAATCCGCCCGCCAACCCCTCCTTGATATTCTGGAATCCGGTGAAGAGGATGGCGAGAATCGCCTGGCGGTCGTCTGGTCTCTTTCCCAGATCGGCGGCGATGAGGTTGAGGAAGCTCTTGGAAAAAGCTTGAAAGATTGCGAGGACGAGGATGAGGCGGAATACATCGAGGAAGCGATCACGAATTTAAAATTCAACCAGGATTTTCAATTGGCGGGAATGATGAATATTACCGAAGACGATGCGGATGAAATCGATCCGCGGAGCTGAAACGCATGGTTAACGCTTCTGATCCGGAACGATTGCACGCGGTCATTTCCGGCCGGGTCCAGGGGGTTGGTTTTCGTGCCTTCGTGCTTCAGACAGCCTCTGCGTACGGGTTGAAGGGCTGGTGCCGGAATATAGGCTGGGATAAGGTGGAAGTACTGGCTGAGGGCAGCCGGGTAAACCTAGAAGGGCTACTTGCGGATCTCACCCGGGGACCTTCGATGGCTGTTGTGGATAAAGTGATCCCCGAGTGGAGCCAGGCAACTGGCGAATTTACCCAATTCCGGGTTCGTTGATTCAAATCACAATTCTCTAGTTTTCTCCGGCAAGTATTTGCGCTTTTTTCCATCCCGGTAAATCGGATTCTTCCGCCAGAATGACCCGCAGTTGGTACACCTGGTCGCGCAGAACCGCTGCCCTTTCGAATTCCAGATCTTTGGCTGCCGCTTTCATCTGGTTTTCCAGCTCGCTGATCACCCGTTCCAGTTCTTTCTTTGGCAGGCTGGCTGCTGATCGTGTGGTATCCAGTCCGTGTTTTCCACCCTCTTTATCCGCACCTGCCGGTCAACCTGGCAGTCAGGTCGTACACACCCTTGATGATCCCAACAGGTTCGATGTTATGTTCCCGGTTGTAATCCTCCTGCTTTTTCCGCCGGCGGTTCGTCTCGTCAATCGCCCTGCGCATCGAATCGGTGATCTTATCAGCGTACATGATCACCTTTCCATGCACGTGCCGTGCTGCCCGGCCAATGGTCTGGATCAAGGCCGTATCGGAACGCAGGAATCCTTCCTTATCCGCATCCAGGATCGCCACCAGCGATACTTCGGGCAGGTCCAATCCTTCACGCAGCAGGTTGATCCCGACGATCACATCGAATACCCCAAGGCGCAGGTCACGCAGAATTCCGATCCGTTCCAGTGTTTCGACTTCGGAATGAAGATATTGGACCTTGATCCCCATTTCCAGCAGGTAATCCGCCAGGTCCTCCGCCATGCGCTTTGGTGAGGGTTGTTACCAGCACGCGTTCTCCGATGTTCACTCTTGATTTGATTTCCCCGATCAGGTCATCCACCTGACCCGCGGAAGGCCGCACGATCACTTCCGGATCCACCAGCCCGGTGGGGCGGATGATCTGTTCCACCACCTGCTGCGCGCGTTTAGTTTCATAAGGTCCTGGTGTTGCAGAGGTATAGATGGTGAAACCCATATGTTGTTCAAATTCATCAAAGGTCAGCGGACGGTTATCCAGCGCGGAGGGCAGCCGAAAGCCATATTCCACCAAAACCCCCTTGCGGGATTGATCACCGTTGTACATTCCGCGGACCTGCGGCACGGTCATATGAGATTCATCCAGGAACAGCAGATAGTCGTGCGGTAGATAATCCATCAATGTCCAGGGCGGCGAACCGGCCGGACGTTGGTCAATATGGCGGGAGTAATTTTCGATCCCGGAGCAATACCCCACCTCGCGCATCATTTCCAGGTCAAACAGCGTGCGTTGTTCCAGTCGTTGCGCTTCCAGCAGGCGGTCGTTGGCGCGGAAATACGCCAGGCGATCGTTAAGTTCGGTTTCAATGGCAGCAACGGATTCCTTTAGCTTTTGCTCCTGGGTGATGTAGTGCTTGGCCGGGTAGATCTCGATGCGATCCGGCTCCTCCAATATTTCACCGGTCACCGGGTTCAGTACGATCAGCGTTCCACCTCATCACCAAAGAACACCACCCGGATGGCTTTCTTATCCTCGTAGGCGGGATGCACCTCCAGGGTATCTCCGCGTACGCGGAACACCCCCGGTCGCAGTTCCATATCATTGCGCTGATACTGACTTTCCACAAGCTGGCGCAGCAGCGCGTTTCGTCGGTAGATCTGGTTTTTTTCCAGCACAACCAGCCCGCGCCCATATTCCTCCGGGTTCCCCAATCCATAGATGCAGGAAACAGATGCGACAATGATCACATCTTTGCGTGACATCAACGCAGTGGTCGCAGCCAGGCGCAGCCGTTCGATCTCTTCGTTCATTTCCGTCTCTTTTTCGATGTAAAGATCGTGGCGTGGGAACGTAGGCTTCCGGTTGGTAGTAATCGTAGTAGGATACAAAGTATTCGACTGCATTATCTGGGAAAAATTCCTTGAATTCTGCATAGAGCTGGGCAGCCAGGGTCTTATTATGCGCCATCACCAGTGCCGGGCGGTTAACCCGCTCGATAATATTGGCCATGGCAAAGGTCTTCCCAGTGGCTGTAGCACCCAGGAGCACCTGGTCGCGGTAACCCTTCTGGATCCCGGTAATCAGCTTGTCGATGGCTTCAGGTTGGTCCCCGGTAGGTTGGTAGGGAGCATGCAATTTAAAATCCATAATTGAACCTTTGTTCTATAGCCCTAATAATATCACAGCCTGGTTTATGATTCAACCATTCCAATTGGCTTCTTTACCGGTGAAGGTCACAGATATTCATCAGGGAGTTCATCACCAGCTCCTTCCAGTCTGTCTCTCTTGCCTTTAGCGAAAGCCAGTAGGAATTCTTTCCAACCCGCAACCCGGAAACCGGGGGTAACGAATTCTCTACTTTTCCGTCCGCTGTCAGTGGGTAGCGGAACACGATCTGGTCACCTTCGGTGGTCACAGAAGAAAGCCCGGCGAATTCTGCTTTAGCTTTCACCCTCATATAGTAAAGTAGGTTGCCAACCTCCTCGGGGAGTGAACCAAATCGGTCCAGGAATTCCTCCTCGAGGGCATCCACTTCCTCTACACTCATCGTATCCGCAATGCGGCGGTAAATGCGAAGGCGCAGGTTCTGGTCGGAAATGTACTCCATCGGGATACCTATCGAAAGCGGCAGGTCAACACTGGTGAAGCTGCGGATCTCCCGAAAAGCGGAGGTCTTTTCGATCAAGCCGGGAACTGCTGAGGCACCTCGCAAATGGCGGACTGCCTGGGCAAGCATCCGGGTATACAAATGAAAACCAACCGCCGCGATGAATCCGCTCTGGCGGGTGCCCAGAAGATCCCCAGCACCGCGCATTTCAAGATCCCGCATCGCGATGGAATAACCGGCACCAAGCTGGGTGTTTTCCGCGATCACCTCCATGCGTTCCTGTCCGTCATGGGTGGGCAGTCTGCGCTTATGCCGAAAGAAATATGCATATGCCCGCTGCGCGCCCCGCCCGACCCTACCGCGGAGTTGGTATAACTGGGCGAGTCCAAAGGTATCTCCCCGGTCGACGATTAACGTGTTCGCGTTGGGAATATCCAACCCCGATTCGATGATCGATGTGCAGAGCAGGATATCCACTCCGCCATGCGTGAAATCATGCATCACCTCGGATAGCTCATGCTCATTCATTTGCCCGTGGGCGATCCCGATGCGTGCCTCAGGGACGATGTGGTGAAGATGTGATCGCATCGCATCAATGGATTGCACGCGGTTGTGCACAAAAAATATCTGTCCGCCGCGCTCTAATTCCCGCAGCACCGCCTGGCGGACGAGTTTGGGTGAATACGGGCCGATGTGGGTAATGATCGGAAGCCGCTCCGCCGGGGGGGTATTGATCACGGAGATATCCCGCACACCGGTCAGTGCCTGGTAAAGTGTGCGGGGGATGGGAGTGGCGGTGAGGGTGAGCACATCCACTTCCGTGCGCATTTTTTTGAAGAATTCCTTGTGGGTAACCCCGAAGCGTTGTTCTTCATCGATGATGATTAAACCCAGATCCTTGAACTGAACATCCGCCTGCAAAAGGCGGTGGGTGCCCACCACGATATCCACATCCCCCAGGGCAAGACTGATGATGATCTCATCCTGTTCGCGAGGAGTCCGGAACCGGGAAAGCATTTCCACGTTCACCGGGAAAGGAGAGAGCCGTTCCTTGAACGTATCAAAATGCTGTTGCGCCAGTACGGTGGTGGGCACCAGCAGGGCAACCTGCTTTCCGTCGTTCACAGCTTTGAAAGCTGCCCGAAGGGCAACCTCGGTCTTTCCGTACCCCACGTCACCGCAGAGCAGGCGATCCATCGGGCGAAGGCTTTCCATATCCTTTTTAACATCCTGGATGGCTTTTTTCTGATCGACTGTCTCAATATAAGGAAAGCTGGATTCGAGATCTACCTGCCAGGCGCAATCCGGGGCAAAGGCAAATCCGCGCGCCACTTGTCGCTGGGCATAAAGCGAAAGCAATTCGGCTGCCACCTGCTTCACCGCTTCGGAGACTCGTTCCTTTGCGCCGCCCCACTCCGCGGTGCCCAACCGGGTCGGTTGGGGTTGCCCCTCATTCGGTCCGATATACCTGCTTAACCGATCCGCCTGGTAGATGGGAACAAACAACTGATCCCCGCCATCGTACTCAACACAGAGGAATTCGCGCTCCGTACCCTCCAGGTTGCGTCGCACCAGCCCGACGAATTTTCCGATCCCGTTATCGACATGAACCACCCAATCGCCGGATTTCAGGTCAGAATATCCATCCTCCGGTGCAGCAGCAGCTAGAACAGCCCGCATCCTGGGTTGGGGACGCTCCCAACCAAATATTTCGCTATCTGTAAAAAGATGCTCCTGCTTCCCATTTAGGCCGGTGAAGATCCAGCCTTCCGTTAGGCTGCCTTCAATGAATTCGGAGGATGAATGAACCTGATCCCCAGAATCCTTTTCCAGCCAGAGTTCCTTTAGGCGTGCCACCTGGCGGGAGATGATCGTGAAGGTATCCCCATTTGCCGTTATGTTTACAAGGTGCTCAACCAGGTGTTTCAACCGCCCGGCGAACCGGGGCGGACTGGTGAAAACCTGTGGAGATGGCGGGTGGTTCACCCTCCGCAGAAAACCCCAGATCCAAGCTTACTTTGGAGAGGAGGCTCTCCTCCAGTTCGGACCAGGTAAGATAGGGAACAGGAAAATCCGCAGCCAGTAATCCCTCCTGGATGGATTCTTCGCGTAAATGGACTGCCTGTTCCTCGATCTCTTCCGCTGCACTTTTCAATAATTCCCGGTCGTAAAAAACGACCAGACTTTCCGAGGGCAGGTAATCCAACAGACTGGACGGGAATGGATGAATCACAGGAAGAAGAAATTCATCCATTTCATCGGGCAGATCGCAGGGATCCATTCCCCCTGGTTGGCAAAACCTCCCTGGCCGGCGTGATCCGCAACGCTGCCAGAGGTTCGATGGTTCGTTGGCTGATGGGATCAAATTTCCGAAGAGTATCGATCTCATTTCCAAAGAATTCAATCCTACAGGGAGATTCCGCCGCTGGGGTCCAGATATCCAGGATCCCGCCCCGCCGGGAAAACTGGCCCGGATTCGACGACCACTTCGCAAGGCTCATATCCGAGCTCGACCCATTTCTGAATAAGCGTGTCCGGTGTAACTACCTGGTTTGTTTTTATCGTTCGGCTGCTGGTCAGGAAGTCTCTGCGCGGTAGGGTGCGGGTCATTAATCCGCGGATCGTCGTAAGAATACTGGCGCTTTCCTTTCCGGATTCGTACCGGGGATGTGGCAAGTCGCCAGGCTGCAAGCGAACGCAAACGTTCCCGCCGGGTGGTGCCGCCCCAGGCAGCTTTTTCGTAAAAAAGTGGGGTCGGCTCGGGATATGTGAGCAGATTGCCCCCCGGCGACCAGAAACTCAATTCATCAAGGGCGATGTTCTGCAGGTCTACCCTGGGTAGAATGAGCACTGTCGGGCAAGCCAGATCGCGGGTCAGAGCGGCAAGGATGGGATAACGGCTGCCCTGGGCAGATTTAGTGGACCAGGGGTTGATCCTTTTCCAAGCGAATCGATTAGTTCGCTGATATCCCGGGGTGGGATCGTGATGCCATCCAGCATGGATCAAACCTTATCCACCGGACCATTGAAGCGAGTCATCGCAGGTTCGATCCCCTCGCGAGATATAAGCTTCCACCGCAGCTAAAAGGCGTGTCGAATACGCGGCGAAAGCATACTCCTTTTCCTCGGGGAAAAAATCCTCCAGAACGTAATCCGCAGCTGGCATTCTGCCTGGAGGTCTGCCGATCCCCAGCCGGGCGCGAGGGAATTGATTGGTGCCCAGCCGTTCGATGATGGAAACCATACCCTTTTGTCCCCCAGCGCTACCCTGGGCACGGATCCGAAGGGTACCCAACGGCAGATCGATATCATCATGAATGACCAACAGGTGATCGGTTTCCACCTTGTAATACCTCGCGAGGGAAGCAACTGATGATCCGGAAAGATTCATGTAGGTTTGGGGTTTCACAAGGATCACCTGCGTCCTGCACCAGTCCGCTCCCGGTGATGGCTTTCGCCTGTACTTTGGACATCGGGATCTTGAAATGTGACGCCAATTCATCCAATCGCCATGAAACCGACATTATGACGGTTGTGCCGGTAATCCCTGCCCGGGTTCCCCAATCCGGCGAAGAGAAAGGGGCCTTCCCAGGCTTTTGATCTTTCCGGGAGTAGTTAGTTTCGAATTTATCGGATTGTTTTCCATGATTTTTCACTTCCGCTTATTCAGCCATCGCAGACCGAGGTAAAGCCCGAGGGCGAGGAAAAGTCCCAGCGTCCCGATCACTCCGGCACGCAAGCTGGAGATCAGCTCCTGGCTGCTCACTGCAGCTGGATTCTCAGGACAACGGGGTTGCAGTGTCGTTTACTGAAGCTGGATCGTAATCCGGCACACTGGTGGGATCGCTGTTGGGATATTCTTCATGCTCGGTTGGATCCAGTGGAGGAATAATTTGCTCACCCGGATATCATCCACGATCGTTTCCACCTGGCTGCCATCACTTTTCGAAACCACCACCCTGAGGCGGTAAGCTGCCATCCGGGATTCCTGGTGGTATCCCAATTTGCAATGATCTGGTTACTCACAGGATCATTTTGCTTGCCGAAGGGAAAACCAGGCATCCCTCCGGGCTGAACCCGAAGAACACTTCGGAAAACGCAAACCCATCGCATATTGGTGGACCCGGCAATCCCCACCACCCCGCGGACCGCATCCCCTGGTAGAGGTACATCCACGCGCGGCGATCCGGCAGAAGTCTGGCTGAAGGATCGCCGAAGGGACATGAGAATAACGGATAAGAATTGAAACTATTTTCAAGAGCATGGCAACCTGTAAGTTTAACATATGCCGGATAAAGCTGCAATTTTTACCATTAACGGTGAATAATTCCTCATATGCATGTTGCGATCGATTATGCAATTGTGAAGATCTCAATCTCATTGATCAATAATCGAATAAACCCTTGACTATTAATGTTATAATTTTTTTTATGACCGATCAAAATGCCTTACCCGAAGCAGGTGTGGATACGGCGGTATCGGAGCAATCCCACCGAGCAAAGATCAGTTAAAAAGATCGTATATTGGATCATCGGAATTTTTGTCGGTTTGCTGGTAATTATCCATCGCGACAGCAATCTGGATTGCACAACCGGATGTGGATTCAGCCAAGGTCAGGGATTTCTTCCTGATCGTTATGGTCCTGGTTTCCTTTGTAGTCAGTATTGCTTTGGTAATTCTTGTTGATCCAGGTTGCGTTACTGGTTAATCTTCTCAATAATGAAATCCGCCCGGTACTTGCCAACCTGATCGATTCGGTCAATGATCTGAAGGGTACCACCGCATTCCTGAGCGAGAATCTGGTGGAGCCGGTTATAAAGCTTAATGAGTATTTGGCCGGTATGAAACAACTGATGGATATCCTTCGCCCGTTCAGGAAATAACCCTGGCGGGATATCAATATCAACCGAAAGGAGAATTAAAATGTCTGACCGTGATGATTTTGGTGCGTTTTTGATTGGCTTCGTAGTTGGAGGTGTTGCCGGTGCTGTTACCGCTCTCCTTCTTGCCCCCCAATCCGGGGAGGAAACACGGGCGATGATCAAGGATCGCGCGATCGAATTGCGCGATAAGACCGTGGAAACCTACGAAGATGCCCGCGCCCGGGCGGAAGCAGCCGCTGATGAAGCTGTCAAACGGGCGGATGCCCTCTTGAAACAGGCAAAAGCAACTGCTGCCCAACTTAAAGGCTCGGAGACCGTCGTCATCGAAGCGGAGCCCAAAAAAGGCTCCGAAAGCTGCGGCGAAATCCTAGGATTAGTATTTGGAAAAAAGAGCTGGCATACCCTGCCAGCTCTTTTTCGCGTTTATCGTAATCCCGGCGAGGATCTACGCCGATCGAATCGATCACGTCACTCGCCAGAACAGCATGCCTCATCTCCACTTGATATCTGCAGCTGCCAAGCCGGCCTGCGCATGGATCCAGGCGCCGCACATCGGCAGCTTCAACGGCTCCCATTCCCTGTGCGCGTAGTCCGGTGATCATCCCGGCAAGAACATCTCCGGTGCCTGCCTTCGCCAGTGCGGAGGTTGCCGACAGGAACCACAAAAATTCTCCCATCCGGTGCAGCGACCACTGTCAGATGCGCCTTTAAGCACGACCACCTGTTTCCATTCTCGCGCATATTTACTGGCGATACCAATCCGGTCTGTTTGAATTGTCTTCAACAGCTAATCCGTCAGAGCGGCCATCTCGCCCGGGTGCGGAGTCAGGATCGCAATTTCGGCAGGGTCTCTTTACCCAGTCGTTCTCTTTGATAAGCAGGGTCAATCCGTCAGCGTCAATTACCAGCGGTGGGAGGATGGTGGGTCACTGGCTGCCGGCATTATCAGATTCCAGAAATCCGATTCTGTCCCTTCCTGGTCAGTTCTGGTCGGGTGAGGATGAGCTTCTTCAAGAAACCCGCCGTCGTTTCCTCGCTGCCCCAACCCGGGACCAAGCAGCATGGCGGTGACTCTTCTCGAGGTTTTCGCGACATGACTAGGGCTGCGTCGCTGTGGATCACACCCTGCTCGTGCGGGAGCATCAACCAGGTGGCTTCGGGGATTTGCCCGGCCAGGTTTGGTAGATCGGTCCGGGAATGGCCAGCCGGACCAAACCAACCCCGACCCGGTAAGCTGCTTTGGCAGCCAGAAGAGCAGCACCGGTGTAATTGGTTGATCCCGCTGCGATCAACGCTGTGCCAAAGGTTCCCTTGTGACCCTGAGGCTCGCGGGCTGGAAGCAAACTCGCTCACCATCTCGCGTATCGATTACCTCGGGATTGAAATGACTTTCCATGCCGCAAACTGTCGGAGAACTGCAGATCCACCACATCCAACTCTCCTGCCAGGGCAAATGCCGGAAATCGCATCAACCCTTCCTTAACAGCACCCATGCAAAGGGTGATATCCGCCGGGATCGTTTCCGGAGCGGCATTCCCGCTTTCCAGATCCACCCCGGAAGGGCAATCCACGGCAATGACCGGAATTTGGTTGGAGTATGGTTTGAATGGATCCAAGCAAGGCAGCCACCTCCGCTTTTAGTGGTAGTTTCACCCCAGCCCCAAGCACGCCATCCAGGAGAAGGGTGGAATTCCTCCAGGCATTCCATCAATCGTCTCCTTCTTTCTTTGGGTCAAAAATCAGGATCGTCCCCCAGCCTCGATCAGGCGCTGAACGCAGGGCATCATTCCTCTCCCTGGGTCGGGCCAGAATGGCTCGCGCTTCCCAACCATTCGCTGCCAGTTCCGCCAACGCCACCAGCGCATCCCCCCCATTATTGCCGGATCCAACCAAGCGCGGTGATGACCTTTTGGTTCATCAGCAAAATATCGTATCAATAAAATTCGCGATCCCTTTCCCGGCAGGTTCCATTAATTTTTCAACACTCGATCCGGAATCGAATGGCCTCGTTCTCGATTTCCCGCATTTGCTGTAAAGTGACAAGTTTCATGTCGGCCTCATTTTCTTGGGTTATTCCGGCTGAATTATAAACCCCGAATTTCACGCTGGTATAATGACGGGATGAAAAAACTGCTCTACATCGCGGTTTTTTTCGCCGGGATGACCAGCCTGGCGGTGGAATTTAGCGCCTCCCGTCTCCTGGGGAATTACTTCGGTACCAGCAACCTGGTCTGGGCGAGCATCATCGGTTTGATCTTGATCTACCTCACCCTGGGATATTTCATCGGCGGCGCCTGGGCAGACCGATCCCCAAAGTTCAAGACTTTCTTCACCATTCTCCTTTGGGCGGGTTTTAGCGTCGGCTTGATCCCGCTGATCTCGCGTCCTATCCTTAGGTTCTCCGCCCAGGCATTCGACCATCTTCAATTCGGGGTTCTGATCGGTTCCTTTGTGGCGGTGATGATCCTGTTCAGCATCCCGGTCACCCTGCTGGGAACAGCTTCACCTTTCGCAATCCGCCTGGGGATCAAGGACGCCTCCGAAGCCGGCGGGCTTTCGGGGAGGATCTATGCCACCTCCACCCTCGGTTCATTTATCGGAACTTTTCTCCCCGTTCTGGTGCTTATCCCCACCATCGGCACCTACCGGACCTTCCTGGTTTTCAGTTTACTCCTGGTTTGTCATCTCGATATTCGGGTTATGGAAAGCAGTGGGAACACGGTCGGCTCTAATTTATCTCTGGATGCCTATCATCCTGATCCTTCTTATGATCCTTGGTTTTCGCGGTTTTGATAAAAACAGCTCGGGTTTGATCTACGAAACCGAGTCTGCCTACAACTATATCCAGGTCCAGGAAAAAGAGGGGTATCGATTCTTACGGCTGAACGAAGGACAGGGAATTCATTCCATCTGGCACCCGACCGAGTTATTCTATGGTGGTCCCTGGGAACAGGTTCTTGCAGGTCCATTTTTCAACCCCCCGGGTGTTGATTCAGATCGGGAATCAACGTGACATGGCGATCATCGGCCTCGCCGCTGGGACTACCGCCCGCCAGGCTGCCGCGGTTTTCCCCAATATCCACATTGACGGGTACGAGATCGATCCAAAGATCATTGATGTGGGCAAGCAGTATTTCGGCATGGACATCCCCCAGTTGACAGCCTTGGCAGAGGATGGGCGCATGGGGTTGGCAAAGAGCGAAAAGGAATACCAGGTCATCTCCGTGGATGCCTACCGACCTCCGTATATCCCAGCCCATCTAACCACGGTGGAGTTCTTTCAAACCGTCTTCGACCATCTAACCCCGGATGGCGTGATGGTGATCAACGTTGGCCGGGCACCATCCGACCGCAGCCTGGTGGATGCGCTTTTCAGCACCATCTCGCAGGTTTTTCCCTCGGTGTATATCGCTGATTTGCCGCTTTCATTCAATACGTTGATCTATGCCACAAAATCACCAACCTCGGTTTCCAACCTGGCCGCCAATATTGATCTCTTGGAACAGCGCGGAAACCCACCGCCGCTCTTGATGAAGTCATTGTATATCGCTTTCAAGAATCTCCAGCCTTCACCACAGGTGGATGAAAAGCTGGTCTTCACGGATGACCGCTCACCGGTGGAATGGATCACCAACACTATGATCTTAAAGTTCCTGGTTTCGGATCAAATGGAGCAACTGCAATGAAATTCCTGCGGACATTTTCCAGCATCGCGATCATTATCCTTGATTCCCATTTTCCTGCTGATGACTTCCATCCGCATCCTGATCAACCCGGATTACCCGCTGGTGGAATACCGCATGCCAGGCTTCCCGGCCGATCCCTTTGGTTTCACTCCGGACGAGCGGTTGAATTACGCCCAGGTTTCGGTGGAGTACCTGCTGAACAGCGAACCGGTTTCATTTTTGGGGGATCTAAAAATGGCGGATGGCTCCCCACTCTACAACGACCGCGAGCTTGAGCCACATGCTGGATGTGAAAAACCTGGTACAGGGGATGCTTCGAGCTTGGTGGTTCATTCTCGCCGTGCTGCTGCTTCTTGACATTTCTAGCCTGGAGATATCCGCTGGCTGGATGGGTTTTTCCACCAGATCGTTTGGGGAGGCTGGGCGACCCTCGCACTGGTGGGTTTTCTGGTGCTTATCCACTTTCCTGGATTTCAGCGCCCTCTTCACCGGGTTTCACCGCATCTTCTTCACCGGTGATACCTGGCTTTTCTACACGTCGGACTCGCTGATCCGTCTGTTTCCCGAACGATTCTGGTCGGATGCGTTTCTCTACATCGGGATCTTCACCATCGCTGGCGGTTTGATCGCGATCTTTGGTGGTCGAGCGCTTGCCAAGCGTTTTGAAAAGCCGCTTAAACCGGATACGATTTTTCCTACCAAACATCTTTGTTTAATTCGGCAAAAAGTCAATCCTCGTAGGGCGGGTACGTTTTTGTACCCGCCATCAACCCAGCCTCCGATTAAAAAGATTAGTGGGTGCCGCGGCACCCACCAATTATCAAATAATCCTGAAGAAACCTATTTTGCCTTACCCTGGTTCTTGACCGCCTCCATGGCTTTGGCAACCGCCTCTTCATTGCCCAGGTAATAATGCTTGATCGGTTTCAGATCGTTATCCAGCTCATAGACCAGCGGGATGCCGGTGGGGATATTCAACCCGACGATCTCGTCCTCGGGGATGTTATCCAGATATTTCACCAGCGCGCGCAGGCTGTTGCCGTGGGCGGCGATGAGCACTTTTTTCCCACCTTTCACCGACGGCACGATCGTCTCATGCCAGTAGGGCAGGAAGCGTTCCACGGTATCCTTCAGGCATTCGCAGGTTGGCAGCTCGGCATCCGGTCAATCCTGCATATCGCGGATCCTTACCCGGGTAACGTTCGTCAGTTTTTTCTAGCGCGGGCGGACGAATATCGTAGCTGCGCCGCCAGATATGGACCTGCTCCTCGCCGAATTTCGCGGCCATCTCGGCCTTGTTCAACCCCTGCAGTGCGCCGTAATGGCGCTCGTTCAACCGCCAGGAATTGATCACCGGCAGGTACATCCGGTCCATCTCGTCCAGCGCGATCCAGAGCGTGCGGATGGCCCGCTTCAGGACAGAGGTGTAGCACAGGTCAAAATCGTACCCCCCCTCCTTAAGTGCTCTTCCCCGCCTGGTGAGCTTCCATGACACCCTTTTCCAGATAGGTCCACATCGGTCCAGCCGGTGAAACGGTTTTCCATGTTCCAGGTGCTTTCGCCGTGCCGCAGCAATACGATCTTGTACATACATTCCTCCATCAGGTAAATATATTTGTAGCGCAAGTTATAACTTGCGCTACATTTCGTATCTGGTAAACGATTAGTATCTAGTTGATCGCGACCGGGTTATCCGGATCTGCCGCAGGGATCAAAGAGATGGATCTTGTCCATGTTGAAGACCAGGTCGATCTCTTCGCCAACAGTATAGCGTGAGCGGGGATCAACCCGGGCAACAAAACTGTGTTCGCCGATGACAAGATACAGGTAGATCTCATTCCCCATCAGCTCGGTCACATCCACCTTGGCTTTCGTTTTCGCGATGTGGATTCCGGGTGGAAGGAAATCGGGATTATAAATATCTTCCGGTCGGATCCCAAGGATCATATCCTTATCGAGATGATCTTTGTAAACCGCTTTCAGGGTATCGGGGACGTTGAAAGTGAATTCCCCCGCAGTGATCACGATATCGCCGCCCTGCTTGGTCAGTTTGACCGGGAAGAAATTCATGGCCGGCGAGCCGATGAAACCAGCCACGAACTGGTTCTTGGGATGATCGTACATGTTCTGCGGTGTATCCAGCTGCTGCAGGATGCCCCGGTTCATCACCGCGATGCGGGTGGCCATGGTCATGGCTTCCATCTGGTCGTGGGTCACATAGATGAAGGTGGTCTGCAGGCGCTGGTGCAGCTTGCTGATCTCCGCGCGGGTCTGGACACGCAGCTTGGCATCCAGGTTGGATAGCGGTTCATCAAAGAGGAAGACCTTGGGTTCGCGCACGATGGCCCGCCCAACAGCCACACGCTGGCGCTGCCCGCCGGAGAGCTCGCGCGGTTTGCGTTTGAGCAAGCGCTTCGATCCCCAGGACTTTCGCTGCCGCTTCCACACGTTCCTTGATCTTGAGCTTTGTCGATCTTGCGCAGTTTGAGCCCGAAGGCCATGTTGTCGTAGACGGTCATATGCGGGTAAAGCGCGTAGGATTGGAACACCATGGCGATGTCGCGGTCCTTGGGGGGAACTTCATTCACCACCCGGTCGCCGATCAGCACGCTTCCGTCGGTCACTTCCTCCAACCCAGCCAGGCACCTCAGGGCGGTCGTCTTGCCGCAGCCCGAGGGGCCCACCAGAACCAGGAATTCCTTATCTTCGACATCCAGGTTCAGGTTGTTCAGAGCCACAAAATCGCCAAACTTCTTCGTCACATTCTTGTAGGTTACGCTTGCCATGTCTTCCTCCTTCCGGAATGAGTATAGTGATTTGATTATAGTGCCAAATAAAATGGAAAAGCAAGCGTTTCAACAAGGAATTTTGTCAAGGTGAACTGGATCTTTCTGTCGTTCGTTCGATAAAATAGTCTTCGCTATTTTAGAGAACTGACAAAAAAATCCGTCAACCGCTGGTTATATTCAGGTCGGTTTTGGGCTTCCCGGTACGCCAGGGCGTGTTCGCAGCCATGGATCACCCAACTTGGAGTCCCGGGGACAACCTTAAGTAATGCTTCCATGTTCTGGATTGGGATAACGTCATCTGTATCACAATGTATCAACATGAGTGGACGCGGTGGGATCCGGGAAATCTCGTTGATCGGGCGGGAATCGGTAAAATCATAACCATATAACAGGCGGGTCATCCATACAGTGGGAATAATAAAGATCTTCGGAAGACCTGTTTCCTTCTGAACATTTCGCTCCAAAATGGGAAGGATCTCGGAAAATGCGCTGTCAACGGCAACAGCGCCTATGTCTTCCTCCTCCGCAGCAGCACCTATGACCGATGCCGCGCCAAGCGAATACCCGAATACCCCGATTTTTCCGGGTTCATAACCCCTTCTCTTCCAGCCAGTCCACCGCTCCCAATACATCCTTTCGTTCTTTCAACCCGAAGGTGTAGCGGGCATCGCTGCTCTCCCCATGCCCGCGCAGATCGATCATCAGGACGGAAATACCTTTTTCATGGAAGGCATTGGCAAATTCGATGAAATGTCCGGCAAATGCTTTCGTCCGGCTGTCATCCCGGCCGTGGACAAAAATGACCGCCCGCTCGTTTTCCTCAGATGGGATGAACCAGGCAGCGATGGTGGCATCACCAGTTCTTGCCGGGAAGCGTCACATTCTCATATTCCAACCCGATACGTTCCTGGATTTGCTGTCAGGATCAAATACTCGTTTGGGCATGGTAAGCTGGGTGGCTGCAATCACCCCGACTGCCAGGAACAGGATCACCGAGAGGCAGACAATACCAAGAATCACCCAAAGGGCGATTTTCCATGCGTTATGTTTGGATTTCGGTTTATCTGGGGATGATAGGTTGTTCTTCATAAGTATGACCCTCCATTCGAATTTGGATCACCTTATGCAAAGAATATCCACCCTGCTTATTCGGGAACGATTAGTTTAGGTGGAGCAGTCGATTTACTTTCACTATACTACGAATAGATAACATATTCCAATCTAGATTTCACGGTCAGGAATCCCGAATGTTAAAGGATTCGATCCGTTATATTAAAATATTGGATTTGTTAAGATATTGGCATGGCATTTTTCTTGCACCGCACCTCTCAATCGTGCTAGAATAGGAACGGTAAATGTACGGGCGATTTGGATGTAAGTACCGCCATATATGGCGGTTTTTCACCTCAAATCGGTTTCTTCCCCCTTCCGGTACGATTGGGGGTATTAACGGATATTGTTTAAAGGAGAGGAACCTTGCGCTGCCCTTACTGCCAACACGATCAATCCTCCGTTCTGGATACCACCCACGATAACCGCGGTGGTGTGCGCCGCCGCAGGCAGTGCGATAACTGCCGCCAGCGCTTCAGCACCTACGAGCGCCCCATCCTCAACACCCCCCTGATCGTGAAAAAGGACGGCACCCGCGAGGAATTCGACCGCGAAAAGCTCGACCGACGGGCTGCGCCTGGCCTGCACCAAGCGCCCCGTCCCCGCCGGGCAGATCGACCAGCTCGTCGCCGAGATCGAAACCTCCCTGCAGCAGCTCGGCCGCGCTGAGGTTTCCTCCCGCGTGGTCGGCGATATGGCCATCGCCGGACTGAAAAAACTCGATCACATCGCCTATATCCGTTTCGCCATCGTCTACCTCCAGATGGACGACCTGCGCCAGATCCGCGACGAGATCAACACTCTACTGGAAGCCTAAAGGTATTGCCATGACATCAAAATCCGAAAAACGCAACGGGCTCGAAACCACCCCACCCCTGCCCACTACGCTGAATGCGATCACCCTCACCGAGAACGCCCGCCAGGTGCTCATCAAACGCTACGTCCGCCGCGATGAGGAGCAGCAGCCCGCGGAATCGGTGGAGGAGATGTTCTGGCGGGTCGCCTACAACGTTGCCAAAAGCGAGGAAGATCTACGGGTGCGAAGTTCTCCCCATGGCGGAGAAATATTACGAGCTTCTCAGCACCAAGCGCTTCTTCCCCAATTCGCCCACCTTCACCGGCGCCGGCACCCCCCTCGGGCAGCTGGCTGCCTGCTTTGTCCTGCCCATCAGCGATGATATGGGCCGCAAATCCAGCGGGATCTTCCAGACCCTGCGCGATGCCGCCCTCATCCAGCAGACCGGCGGCGGCAACGGCTTCTCCTTCTCGCACCTGCGCCCCAAGGGCACGCTCGTCAAAACCTCTGCCGGGCAGGCCACCGGGCCGGTCGGCTTCCTGCGCGTCTACGACCACGCCTTCGGCGAGGTCGCCCAGGGCGGCACCCGCCGCGGCGCCAACATGGCCGTCCTGCGGGTGGATCATCCGGATGTGGAGGAGTTCATCACCTGCAAGACCGACGAGAACCAGATCACCAACTTCAACATCTCGGTCGGGCATCACCGACGCCTTCATGCAGGCCGTGGAGAGCGACGGCGGCTGGGACCTGAAATTCCCGGATGTGCACGACCCGCGCTACCGCGGACTTCGACGGCACGCTCGAGCAGGCCAAGGATGCGGGCATCCCGCTCAAGGTCTACAAGCGCGTGCGCGCCCGCGAGCTCTTCGAGAAGATCGTCCAGCAGTCCCACCACAACGGCGAGCCGGGCGTGCTCTTCCTGGATGCCGCCAACCGCGGCAATCCCGTCCCCCATCTCTACCAGCTGGAAGCCACCAACCCCTGCGGTGAGCAGTATCTGGGACCCTACGAGAACTGCTGCCTGGGTTCGATCAACCTGGCCGAGCACCTCGCCCCCGACCACCAGGTGGATTGGGAGAAGCTGCGCGAATCGACGGAACACTCCACCCGCTTCCTGGATGATGTGGTGGACGCCAACAAGTACGTCCCGGCTGTGCCCCAGCTGAAGGAAGCCGCCCGCCGCAACCGCCGCATCGGCCTGGGCATCATGGGCCTGGCGGACCTGATGTACCACGTGGGCGTGCGCTACGGCTCCACCGAAGGGCAGGAATTCGGCGCCCAGGTGATGGAGTTCGTGCGCTACCACTCCATGATCACCAGCATCGACCTGGCCCGCGAGCGCGGTTCCTTCCCCGCCATCAACGGCTCGCATCTACGACCCCGAGAACCTCACCTGGGAACCGCCCTTCAGCATCGTGGCCTATGAGCACGACTGGGCGCGCCCCGAGGTGGACTGGAACCGGGTGACCACCGATATCCGCCTGAACGGCATCCGCAACGCCGCGCAGACCACCGTCGCCCCCACCGGCACCATCGCCACCGTGGCCGGCTGCGAGGGCTACGGCTGCGAGCCGGTCTTCGCCCTGGCCTACATCCGGCACGTGAACGACAACGGCAAGGACCTGCAGCTCACCTACACCAGCCCGCTCTTCGAGGAAGCCCTGATCGGCTCCGGGCTGGATGAAGAAACCCGCGCCAGAGATTGTGGAGCAGGTCAAGAACGAGGGCACCTGCCAGAACGTGTTCGAGATCCCGCCGAGCCATCCGCAACGTGTTCGTCGTCTCGCAGGACGTGAACGCCGAGGAGCACGTGCGCATGCAGGCCGCCCTGCAGGCCTTCGTGGATAACTCGCTCTCCAAGACGATCAACTTCCCCGCCACCGCCACCGCGGAGGATGTGGCCGCGGCTTATACGCTGGCCTGGGAGCTGGGCTGCAAGGGCATCACCGTGTATGTCACCGGCTCGCGCGAGAAGGTGGTGCTGGAGACCCAGGCCACCGTCAGCAAAGAAATCCGACGCCGCCGTGGTCAACCCCGAGACCGGCGCCGCGGCACCCGCCGCCGAGCAGCCCGTGCTCTGGCAGTGGACCAAGAAGCCGCGCCCGCGCTACCTGGTGGGCTACACCTTCTCGGTGGAAACCCCGCTCGGGAAAGCCTTCATCACCATCAACGAGAACGGCGAGAACCAGCCCTTCGAGGTCTTTATCAACACCGCCAAGGCCGGCTCGGATACCGCCGCGGTCAGCGAGGCCATCGGCCGCCTGATCAGCTACGTGCTGCGCATCTCCTCGCCCGTGGAGCCCTCCGAGCGCATCCAGGAGGTGATCCGCCAGCTCAATGGCATCGGCGGCGGGCGCTCGCCTGGGCTTCGGCCCCAAGCGGGTGCGCTCCCTGCCGGATGGCGTCTCGCAGGTGCTCTCGGAATACATCCAGCAGCGCGCCGAGCGCCTGCTGAAGGAACAGCCCGTGGCTTTGAAGGAAACCGACCGCTGAACCCGTCAAGGTGGAAATCCCCGCGCAGGATAAGAAGCAGCCCTTGTTGAAGATCGGCGACCTGTGCCCCGAGTGCGGCCAGGCGGCCGTGATCAACGAGGAAGGCTGCCGCAAGTGCTACGCCTGCGGGTATAGTGAGTGCTAAGAATCAAATTTCGATAATATTTTTTGTCATCCTAAATATATTTCATGTAAAGATATGAAATCAAAATAGAAAATACTATATGAGCAAAATTCGTATTGATATCCAAAATTGATAGCGGTGGTTTCGGTTCAGTATATCCGAGGATATACAATTATCGAAAGCCGGACAATAAAGTCGCAAGGAAAAAATTGAAACCAACCTTATTACAGATAAATGAAGCAAAACGATTTAGTAAACGGAAGTAAGAATAATTGAAAACTAGATCATGAAGATATTATCAAAATTCTCTTTTCTAATTTATTATCTGATCCACCTACTTTTAGTTATGCCGTTAAGGCGAATTCACAATCTAGATGGAATATTAAGGGATTTACGAACGCAACGAACAAAGGAGAATTCTGGTTTTAATGTCTCAGAATTCTCAGAGGAATAAAATATGCTCATGAAAATGGGGTAATTCATAGAGATATCAAACCTGAAAATATTTTGATACTTTGATTTAGATATAGTTGTTAATGCTGATTTTGGTTTAGGTAAATTTAAGTCGAGAGAGATTCAACGGAATTAACACAACATGGAGATGAGCCGAACGGCACAATTATGTATATTGCGCCTGAGTGCAAGTAACTGATTTAAAATTGTTTTTCCGACCACCGGTCAGACATTTATTCACTTGGAACAATATTGTATCAAATGTTAAGTGGCAGACCAATTTTTACCAATTGTAAGTTTAACCGGCATTGAAGGAAAATATGTGATACATCCTTCAAAAATGTTTAAATATTGATACCGGGATATAAAAAAGATACCAATAACATTAAAAGAGACTTATATTTGATTTTGAACAATTGAATTAGTTAAAGAAAATTCAAATGAATCAATTTTCGACGCGACACAAAAATTTGTCGCCTCATCATTTAACCCATTTACCGGTACAATCGATAAAGATGCCATTAACAGTTTAATGAAAGTATTTATCGAAAATATCGAAGATCAAGAATTGCTTATTCGATATTTTCCACGAATTCCTCAAGAAGCTCTTAATAATTTTATAAATATTAATAATGAGAATTTTAAATTATTGTTTCAAACTTACGATCATTGTATTGAAGGAAATTTATCATTCGGAAATTGTGATGTTGTAGCAGATTTTTATTACAATGTTTTTCAGATAACTTCTGATTTTGACATAAAAAAAATAATAATGGATCGCTTGCTAGATATGGGATTCTCTCATAATAGGTGGCATGTCCGAGATATTGTCGCATCCATTCTATATTCTGTTATAGATGACGGTACAGCTCGGTTAATGCTTGACTCATGCAGATCTAATATCCCAGCCACAGTATGGTCAAGCAATGCTTTTTCATTAAAGTAAATTGAATCCCATTCTTAATGATGGAATAAAAGAATTGATTACACCGTTAAGTGACGAAGATGAAATCCCCTTTAAAAATAAAAATTACGACCGTAATAGTCATCCGTAATTTCTCATCAAAATAGAATTTTAATTATCAGAAGATCGGATCGTAACATAGTGCCCTACTTTTTTAAGAAAATGAATTGATATCTTTTTCACTTATCGATTATTAATCTTACTTTGTTGAAAGCATCTTTTGCATTTGATTTCGATAAAGTTCAAACGCTTTCCTTCCTTCATCTGTCAACCGCACCATCGTGTGCGGTTTTTTCTCCACGAATTCCTTTTCGATCCTCACATACCCGGCCTCCTCCAGCTTGCTGAGGTGCGCCGAGAGGTTGCCCCAGGTGAGGCCGGTGCGGTTCATCAGGTAGGTATAATCCGCGCTTTCCACCACGTATAGGTTCGCCAGGATCACCAGCCGGGCGGGTTCGTGCACCACCCGGTCGATGCCGCCCAGCTCCCCGGCGGTTGGGTCCGCCCTCTTTCTACCCATTGCCACCCTCCGCTTCTGGTTTAGGGTGCTCTTTCAGGAAACGGATGAATAGATACACCCCCGGAGCCATCACCAGCAGGCCGCCGATCCAGAAAATGGCGAAATTATCCAGATATTCGCCCAGCCCGAAGCAGAGCGCGTAGATCACGGCGATGTAGTACCCGCGCGGGTAATCGTTGAACCAGGCAATGGTGGCGATCGCCGCGCCGACGAATAACCCCGCGAACAGGTAGACAGGCAGACCTGGTGGCAGGGATGCATTGTTGTTCTTCGCGGTCGCGGTCAGGATGACAAGAACCACGGTCACCAGGGTGAACCCGCCCAGGATCAGCGCCAGGTGCAGCTTCCTGCGCTTGCGCGCCGGTCCGAACTTCACCCGTCCCAGCCTGGGCGCGGTGATGTAGCGCTTCCCAGCCCAGAAGATAAGGTATGCCCCACCAATCAGCACAAGGTAACGCAAGGTAACGCACCAGGTCTGATTCGATCCATTCAATCGTGGAATTCAAGAGCAGCGCCAAATCCCAGAGCAGCAATCCCAGGTAGATATCCCACAGACCGTCCTGGTGGTAGGATCTCCAGGCATTCTTTTTCAAGGGTTTTCAAATCCATCGCGTCGTTCATTGCCAACCTCCTTGCAATTGATTTTACTTTGTATAATTATGTTCTTTGTATAATATATATCATTCTTTTACGGATTCCATTGGACATATGACCAATTTTTCTGAAACCTTTTCGAGGAACAGTGGCGCAACCGGCGCGACGTGGTAAGTTGCCCTACCCTGCCCTCTCCAAATATCTTGTATTTGGGGAGGGTCGCAGGTTGAGCATTCCCGAAGGGAGTGGTCGAAGACCGGGAGGGCTTTTCTTCGAAAATCAGACGGTATAATCAACCGGTTCCAATGCCTCCTGAAACCGAGAACCTCGCAATCAACACCACAACCCATCCAACCGAAAACCCGGGCGGCATCAACCGCGGAGTGATCGTCACCGCCGCGGGCACCCTCGCCCTTCTCTCCATGGGCATCCTCTATGCCTGGAGCGTGATCAAGGCCAACATCCCGGATGCCTGGGGCTGGGCGGATTACCAGAAGTCGCTGCCCTTCTCCACCGCCTGCATCGTCCTGCCCTTCACCACCATCCTGGGGGCAAAGCTTCTGGGAAAATTCGGTCCCCGCGTCACCGTCACCATTGGCGGCATCCTCGCCGGGCTGGGCATGATCATCCCCAGCCAGTCCACTTCCCCCTGGGTGCACACGCTGGCGTTCGGGCTGCTCATCGCCTGCGGCATCGGCTTCACCTATTCCTCCGCCAGCCCCACCTCCATGATGTGGTTCCCGGAATCAAAGACCGGCCTCATCTCCGGGATCGTCGTTGCCGGCTTCGGCATGGGCAGCGCCTGGGTCGCTCCCCTGGCACGCGCTTCCATCTCAGCCAACGGGCTACCAGAAACCATGCTCTATTTCGGTTTTGGCATGACCCTGGTGGTGGTGCTCTGCGCCCAGTTTATGCGCTTTCCCCCGGCCGATTTTATCCCTACCGCAAATGGTAAAGCCGACCGGTAAGTGATCACCCCGGTGGAGGAATTCCAACCCCGGCAGCTCTTCCGCACCTGGCAGTTCTACCTCATCTGGATCGCCTTCGCGTTTGGCTCGGGAGCCGGCTTGATGGTGATCGGCAACCTCGCCCTGATCGTCAAGGACCAGATCGGCCTGGCAGCCTTCAGCGCGGTGGCCGTCTCCGCGCTTGCGCTCGGCAACGGCGGTGGGCGTGTCCTCTACGGGGTGCTCTCGGATCGCTTCGGGCGGAAAGCCATCCTGCTCACCGCCTTCCTGCTTCAGGCCGGGTTGATCCTGCTCCTGATGAACATGACCGCCGGCAGCCCGCAGGCAAACGTCCCCCTGCTCATGCTCCTGGTGGCAGTGATCGGGGCGAATTACGGCGCAAACCTGGCGGTCTTCCCTGCCCTCACCCGGGATTACTACGGACCGAAGAATTACGCCATGAATTACGGGATCGTCAACACCGCCTGGGGAATGGGAGGTTTTATGCTCTCCCAGCTGGCAGGCTCAATTCGCGATGTGACCGGTACCTATAACCTGGCATACATCCTTTCAACAGGGATGCTCGTCGTCGCGGCGATCCTGATGGGTGTTGCTCAAATCCCCGCAGCGCGCCAGGTAGATCTCAAATTCCTCTCCCAGCGAAGCACCGGGAACCTCCAAGATCATTGCGCCTTCCCGCCTGCCAATAAGCCCGACGGCGAATAATCTGGTACCCAAAAACGAACAACTTACCTTGGCTTTCCCCTTCCCATTTGTCAGACAATATGTATAATTGTGCGATTGTCTGACATCTTGCTAGTCCGACATAGCCCGGTTCTTTCGTGATAAAAGCTGACCGGTCGCCATATTCCCAAATCTGAAAGGAAAACAGTATCACCATGAGCATCGAAACGAGCACGAAAGCAGCAGGAAACAAACAGGGTTGGATCGTCACCATTGCCGGCACCTGCGCCCTCCTCTCGCTGGGGGTTCTGTATGCCTGGAGCGTGATAAAGGCCAATATCCCCGATGCATGGAACTGGGCGGATTCACAGAAATCACTCCCCTACTCCACCGCTTGCGTTGTCTTTTCCCTTGCCACCATCCTGGGAGCCAAGCTCCTCGGTAAATACGGTCCGCGGGTGGTCGTCACCGCCGGCGGCATCCTTGCAGGGTTGGGAATGATCATTCCCAGCTTTTCCACATCCCCCTGGGTGTATACCCTGGCTTTCGGACTGCTCATCGGCTGCGGGATCGGATTCGTCTATTCCACGGCCAGCCCGACCGCCCTCAAGTGGTTCCCCGGCTCGAAAACCGGCCTGATCTCCGGCATCGTCGTTGCCGGTTTCGGCATGGGCAGTGCCTGGGTCGCCCCGCTGGCTCGTACAACAATTTCCGTCATTGGACTGCAATCCACCATGCTGTATTTTGGCCTCGGGATGGCGGTGGTGGTGATCGTCTTGGCCCAATTCCTGCGTTTCCCCCCTGCCGGGTATGTCCCCGCTGAAACCGGTACCAAAAAAGCTACCGTGAAGGTTGCCACCAGGGATTTTTCCACCAAGGAAGTTGTCCGCACCTGGCAGTTCTACCTGATCTGGATCGCCTTTGCCTTTGGCTCCGGCGCGGGGTTGATGGTGATCGGCAACCTGGCATCGATCGTCAAGGACCAGGTTGGCCTGGTCGCTTTTAGCGCAATCGCAGTCTCCGCGCTTGCCATTGGGAATGGCGCTGGCCGCGTACTGTATGGCCTGTTTTCCGACAAGATCGGCCGCAGGAATGTGATGCTGATCGCCTTTATTTTCCAGGCAATCCTGATCTTCATCCTTACCTATTTTGTCAAAGGCAGCGCCTACGTCAACGTCCCGGTTCTAATGGTCTTCGTGGCATTGATCGGCGCAAACTACGGCGCAAACCTGGCGGTTTTCCCCGTCATGACCAAGGATTATTACGGGTCGAAGAACTTCGCCATGAATTATGGGATCGTCTACACAGCCTGGGGATTGGGCGGTTTTATGCTCTCCCAGATCGCGGGATCCATCCGCGATACGACCGGTAATTTCAACCAGGCGTACCTGCTCGCTGCGGTGATGCTGATCATCGCCGCCATCCTGATGGGTGTCCTGAAATCCCCGCAGATCGTGGAAGAGTCGCCCGGTGTTGTGACCTCAAAAAGTCCTGCAGCAACCGCGGAGTAATTTCTACTTTGATCAAGAAAAACTGGCCGGGTTACCGGCCAGTTTGCGTTTAAATTTGAGGGGAGTTTTTAGGACCTCGTCAACCGCATCGTATAGCGGTAGCGGTCGCCGCGGTAAAGGATCTTCACGTACTCCACCGCTTTTCTTTCCTGCGACCAGAGCACGCGTTCGTTCAATAACAGCGGGCAGCCTTCCTCGATCTGTAGCAGCCGGGCTTCCTCCGGGGATGCCAGGGTCACCTCCAGGGTCTCATCCGCCGCCCAGGGGATGATGCCGAATTTTTCCTGCAGGATCTTATACAGCGAGCCGGCCTTCTCCATCTCCTCCATGCGAAATTTCCTGGCTCCGCATCCAGCGCCAGGTAGGAGGTCTGCAGCCCGATGGGAATGCCGTCGCCCAGGCGGATGCGCTCGATGCGCAGCGTTTTTCCATCCGCGGGCATATCCAGCTTGCGGGCGATATTCTCCGGCGGCACCTCGCGGTATAAGCTCAGTACCATCTGCCCCGGTTTGATCCCGCGCTTTATTAGATCTTCCGAAAAGCTGGTCAGTTCCAGCAAGCCCTTTCTGCAGCTTCTGCGGCATCACGAAGGTGCCCTTGCCGTGCTCGCGGTAGAGGTAACCCTCGCGGATCAGAAGCTCGATCGCCTGGCGGATGGTCGGCCGGCTGATGCGGTACTGCTGCTCCAGCTGCCGCTCGGAGGGGATGGCGGATTGCGGCGCCCACTCGCCGGATTGGATCTTTTCGCGCAGGATGCGCGCAAGTTGGTGATAGCGGGGAATCTGATCGTACGGATTAATCATACTTGACATTTTATCACCAAAGTGCTATTATAAGGACGTAATCTTGTCATGTGGTCTTTACCAGTTAGTATAATATATCAAAGATCAAGGACAAAAAGCAGGAAATGAGCACGCCAAGCGAACAGGAAATTAACGAGATCGTCCGGAAGGTGATCGCCAGCCTCCCCCAGGCTCAGGTTCGCATCCCCCGCCCTCTCTCACGAAAAAACGGTCGCCATCGGCGCTGATCACGGCGGTTTCCCCCTCAAGGAAGCCCTCAAACCCTATCTCGCCGAGCTGGGCTACACGGTCATCGACTGCGGCACCAATTCCACCGCCGCGGTGGATTACCCCGATTTTGCCCGGGCGGTTGCCGAACTGGTTCCTCCGGGTAAAGCCTTCCGCGGGGTCATGATCGACGGGGCCGGGATCGGCTCCTGCATGACCGCCAACAAGGTCCCCGGCGTGCGCGCCAGCATGTGCTATGACCTCTCCACCGCCTCCAATGCCCGCGAGCACAATAACGCCAACCTGCTCACCCTGGGCGCCGGGCTGATCGGCGAAGCCCTGGCCAAACAGATCCTCAAAACCTGGCTCTCCACCGAATTCGGCGGAGGCCGGCACGCCAAGCGCGTCGATAAGATCATGGAAGTTGAAAAAATCTACATGAAGGAAGGAAGATCCTCATGACCCCTGATACACAGGTCGTCGAATCCCTGGTGCAGATCATCACCCGCGAGGTGCTCAGCTGCTTACGCTGAGGAGGATATCCAGAAATCCATCTCCCAGGGCCTGATGTGCAAGCGCGATTGCGCCAGCGGCATGTGCGCCACCACCTGCTTCAATAAACTTGGCCAGGTCGTCAGCGCCGGTGCGGAGCGCATCACCACCACCGTGGGTGTCATCCCCACCGATCTCAGCATGGCAGGCATGATCGACCACACCCTGCTCAAGCCGGATGCCACCCCCGAAAAGGTCACCCAGCTCTGCATGGAAGCCCGCAAATACAACTTCGCCTCGGTGTGCGTCAACCCCTCCTACGTGAAGCTGTGCTCCGACCTGCTGCAGCGGATCGAACGTCAAGGTCTGCTGTGTGATCGGTTTCCCCCTGGGCGCCACCCTACCCGAGGTCAAGGTGATCGAAGCCAAGATGGCGCTCGAAAATGGCGCCACCGAGCTGGATATGGTCGTCAATATCGGTGCACTCAAAGCCCGCGATTCCGCCCTGGTCGCCCGGGATATCCGCGGGGTGGTGGCCACCGGGCACGCCGCAGGAGCGCTCGTGAAGGTCATTCTCGAGACCTGCCTGCTCACCGATGAAGAAAAAGTGCTCGGCTGCCTGCTTTCCAAGGAAGCCGGGGCGGATTTCGTCAAGACTTCCACCGGTTTTTCCACCGGCGGCGCCACGGTCAAAGATATCATGCTCATGCGCCAGACGGTCGGCCCTGAAATCGGCGTCAAGGCTTCCGGCGGCATTTCCAGCCGCGAGGACGCGGAGAAAATGGTCAAAGCCGGCGCCACCCGCATCGGCGCCAGCGCCGGGATCAAGATCATCGGCGCAGCCGCGGCCGAACCCGCACCTGCCGCTGCCCCACAGCCTGAAGCCGTAAAAACCTACTGAGGAGAAAACCATGCTGATCGCGAAAGTCGTTGGCACAACCATTTCGACCATCAAGGATGAAAAGCTGACCGGGCGCAAGCTGCTGATGCTGCGCCCGACCGATGAACACGGCAATCCCACCGGCAAGCCCTACGTGGCCATCGACACCGTCGATGCCGGTATCGGCGACCTGGTGCTCACCGCCTCCGGTTCCAGCGCCCGCCAGACCACCATCACCAAGGATACCCCGGTGGATGCGGTCATCATGGCCATGATCGATTCGCTGGAAGTGGAAGGCGAGATCGTCTTCAGGAAGAGCTGAGAAAAATGGATTCGGACCTGGCCTCCATTCAGGAAGCGCGCGACCTGGCATCCGCTGCCTTTGAAGCCCAGAAAGTGTGGGCGAAGGCCACGCAAGCCCAGGTGGATTCCGTCTGCGCCGCGATGGCAGAGGCGGGTTTCCAGGCTTCCGAGCGCCTGGGGCAAATGGCCAGCGAGGAGACCGGTTACGGCGTACCCGCCCACAAGAAGCTCAAGAACGAATTTGGCTCGCGCTGCCGTCTGGGAGAGCATCCGCGACCTGAAGACCGTGGGCGTCGTCCGCGAGGATCCCGCCCGGCGGGTGTATGAGATCGCCTGGCCGATGGGCGTGATCGCCGGCCTGATCCCCACCACCAACCCCACCTCGACCGTCTTCGCCAAAGCGCTGATCGCGGTAAAGGCGCGGGATGCGATCGTCTTCGCCCCTCACCCTTCCGCCGCGCGCTGCTCGCTGGAAGCCGCGCACGTGATGGCAGAAGCCGCCGAAAAAGCCGGTGCCCCGCAGGGATTGGTGAGCTGCCTGAAGCAGATCTCCCTGCCGGGCACGCAGGAATTGATGAACCACAAATACGTCGCGCTCATCCTCGCCACCGGTGGCATCGGGGATGGTCAAAGCCGCCCACTCGGTCGGCAAACCGGCCTACGGGGTCGGCCCCGGCAATGTGCCGGTCTATGTGGACCGCACCGCGGACCTGGAAAAGGCCGCCCGCTATATCGTCGCCACCAAGGCCTTCGATTACTCCACCATCTGCGCCACCGAGCAGGCGGTCATCGCCGACAAACCCATCGCGCGCAAGTTGGAGGACCTGATGAAGGCGCAGGGCGCGCATTTCGTCACCCCCGCAGCAAGCCGACCTCCTCCGCAAGGTGCTCTTCTTCCCGGATGGCGGCATCAACCCCGCCACGGTGGGCAAATCGCCCTTCGTTCTGGCCGGCATGGCCGGCTTCGAGATCCCCGCCGGGACGCGCATCCTGGTTGCCCGGCTTATCCAAGGTTGGCAAGGAGGAACCGCTCTCGCGCGAAAAGCTGACCACCGTGCTGGGCTGGTACGAAGCGGATGGCTGGGAGGCTGGCTGCGAACGCTCGATTGAACTGATCCAGTTCGGCGGGCGCGGACACACCCAGATCATCTATGCCACCGATGACAAGGTCATCATGGCATTCGGGCTGGAAAAACCCGTCTTCCGCATCCTGGTCAACACCATGGGCACGCTGGGCGCCATCGGTCTGACCACCGGGGTGATGCCCTCCATGACCCTCGGATCCGGCGGTGTGGGCGGATCGATCACCGGCGATAACATCACCGCCTGCCACCTGTTCAACATCAAACGCCTGGCGTATGAGATCGCCGCACCTCCCCCGGCTGCCTTCCAGGCTCCCGAGCCGGTTCCCCAGGCTAACCCCGCCTGACCTGGAAAAGATCGTCCGCGCGGTGGTGGAGGAAGTATTAAATGCGAAATAACCGGGTGAATTTTCCCGGATATTGAGAAAAACACGAAAGTGAGGAAAAAAGAATGGATACTGCATTGATCGCTTTAGGAATGGTGGAGACCAAGGGTCTGGTCGGCGCTGTGGAAGCCGCCGATGCCATGGTCAAAGCCGCCAACGTCTCCCTGATCGGCTCGGAGTACGTGGGCGGCGGGTTGGTCACCGTGATGGTGCGCGGTGACGTGGGTGCGGTGAAAGCCGCCACGGATGCCGGCGCTGCCGCTGCCAAGCGTGTGGGTGAGCTGGTTTCGGTGCATGTCATCCCCCGCCCGCACGTCGAGATCGAGATGATCCTGCCCCAGAGCAGCAAGGGCTCCTTCGGCGGCCGCAACGCTGAAAAGAAATAATCTGGCCCGATCCCGTAGATCTCACTCGGGACTAAGATCGATCCGGGACTCATCCCGGCAGGTGAAGGTTGACGGCAACCTGGTAACAAGGAGTTGTGATCAATATGGCTGATGCCTTTCAATTACGCTGTTATTGCTTTCTCGACCGCATGCAGGCGCAATTTGCCGCCTTCATCGGCACGGTCACCCAGGGGGATCTGCCCACCGAAGGCATGGCCGCCCTCTATGTGGAGATGGCGCCGGGCAACGAGGTCTTCCGCGTGGTGGATATCGCGGTCAAAGCCACCGAAGCCCGCCCCGGCGCGCAGATCGTCGAGCGCGAGTTCGGCATGTTCGAGGTGCACTCGCTCAACCAGGCTGCCGTGCTGGAAGCCGGTGAGGTGGTGCTGAACCGCCTGGGGATGAGCGTTGCTGACCGGATCAAACCCGAGGTCGTCTCCACCCAGGTGATCACCCGCATCGATCCCTACCAGGCCCAGCTCCTCAACCGCTTCCGCCGCGGGAGCATGCTCGTCCCCGGCGAGACGATGCTGGTGCTGGAATGCGCGCCTGCTGCCTACATAAACTATGCCTGTAACGAAGCGGAGAAAAAAGCCAACATCAAGCTGGTGCACGTCTCCTCGGTCGGGCGCTTCGGGCGTATGTGGCTGTCAGGGACCGAAGCCGAGATCGTCACCGCCAAGAACGCCGCCATCGCCGCCCTGGAAAATCTCGAAGGCCGGTCAGGCGCTTAACGGAGGACGAATCATGCCAAAAGAGTTCTATACCGAACGGGATATCGAGGACATGTTCAAGCGCGGAGAAACCGCGCTGGAGCTGAGCGATGATGTGGTGCTCACCGAGCTGGCCTACGAAAAAGCCCAACGCCTGGGGGTCAAGCTCATCGCCCGGCACGATACACCCCCCGCAGCGCCGGTCCGACCGTATATCGCCAAGCCCATCGCATCCTCTCCCGCAGCACCTGCCACCGCCGAGCGGACGCAGCCGGAGGACCTCCGGAAGCGCGTCCACGCGGCGGTTACCGCCAAGCTGGGCTACCCAGGTGGATCCCGCCCTGCTGGATGCGATCCTCGACCGGGTGCTGGCAGCCCTGGAAAGGAAATAAGCCGTGCTTTTTGGCAGGGTAAAGGGAACCGCGGTCTGCACCATCAAGTATCCCGGCACCGAGGGGCTGAAGCTGCTGGTCGTCCAACCGCTGGATAAACACCTGCAACCGCTCGGTGCGCTCCAGGTGGCTGCCGATACGGTCCATGCCGGGATTGGTGACCTGTGCGTGATGGTGCGCTCACGCGAGGCATCCCTGGCGATGCCGGATGTCAAGTTCGTCCCGGTTGACCTTGCCACGGTCGGAATTGTCGACGATCTCGATATACGCCCGGATGAGGATTTCGATTTCACCCTCAAGCCAGGCTGGAACCAGTTCACATGATCCTCGCGAAAGTCGTCGGCACGGTCGTCACCACCATCGGCAACCCGCATTATAAGAACCGCAGGCTGTTGGTGGTGCAGCCGCTGGTCACCCCCGGCGAAAAGGCGGATGAGGATTTCATCGCCCTGGATGCCACCCACGCCGGGATCGGAGATACGGTGCTGATCAACCGCGAGGGCGGCGGCGCCCGCCAGGTGCTGGATGACCCGGATGCGCCTGTCATTTCGGTGATCGTGGGGATCATTGATTCTGTGAAGATTGAATAATGTTCCAGCGGGAAACAGTTACACTCAGGCTTCTCAGCCTGAGTTTCTTTTTAAGCTAGAATAGGGTTGTATCCTTTTTTGGAGGGAACAAAATGTCACAAACTCCGAATTCATCCAAACCTATTTCTTCTTTCCGGGAAACTGTCACTCAAATTGAAAACATCATCAAATCAGAAGGACCGAATCTTCACCCGTCAGGGTATACCCGTTTGCTCTCTCACGGGAAGAAAACTTCCACGGCCGTTCTCTGGTTTCACGGGTATTCCAGCGCACCACAGCAGTTCATCCCGCTGGGGCAAAAGTGCTTCGATCTTGGCATGAATGTTTATATCCCCCGTGCGCCGCACCATGGGATTAATGACCGCCTTACCGAGGAAACCCGAAAACTCACCGAAGATGAACTCAAAGCATGGGCTGAAGAAAGCCTGCAGCTTGCCCGTGGATTGGGCGAAAAGCTGATCGTGGGCGGGCTTTCGATGGGCGGTGCCATCACCTCCTGGCTGGCGCAGATCCACCCCGAGATCGATTTGGCTGTGGTGATCGCTCCAGCGATCGCTTACCGGGTCGTTCCCTCCTTTTCTGCGATCACTTGCGATACCAATTATTAGCTGGTTGCCGGATAACATGCATTGGTGGGATGGTAAATTAAAGAGAAAAAGAAGAGGGACCAGATTATTCATTATGCCTGGGTTTCCATGCATGGGCTGACGATCTTCCCCCGGATGGGTATGGAGGTCAGAAAGCTTTACCGGAAGTCCCCTCCTGCAGCCAGAGAGATCTGGATGGTGATCAATGATCATGATGAGAGTATCGATGATGTTTCTGTGGATAAGTTTGCGAAGGATTGGCAAAAAACAAAACCGGGAGCAGTCCATATTTATCATTTCCCCGATGAATTGGGGATCATTCACGATTGCATCACGATTGAACAACCCAGGCAAAAAGTGGATATCGTCTACCCGGTCCTGATGGATATTGTTACTGGCAAAGGTAAAAGAATCTTGAGCATCGAGGAGCGAACGTCATGGGCACAATTGACCTTCCCGAAGGGATTCAAATGGGGTGTGGCTGCCTCCGCCTACCAGGTGGAAGGCGCTTGGAACGAGGATGGCAAGGGCGAAAGCATCTGGGACCGGTTCGTCCACACCCCCGGGAAGATCCTGCGCGGGGAGACCGGGGATGTTTCCATCGACCATTATCACAAATTTAAAGAGGATATCGCCCTGATGTCTTCTCTGGGCATCCCAGCCTACCGCTTCTCTACTGCCTGGACGCGTATCCTCCCCGAGGGAACGGGCAGGGTCAACCAGAAAGGACTGGATTTCTACTCACGCCTGGTGGATGAATTGCTCAAGAACAAGATCGAACCGTATGTCTGCCTGTTCCACTACGACCTCCCCCAGGCACTGCAGGAAAAGGGCGGCTGGCCGGAGCGCTCCACCGCCGAAGCCTTCGCTGAATATGCTGCCATCGTCACGGAAGCACTCTCCGACCGGGTGGGCACCTTCATTACCCACAACGAGCCCTGGGTGACCGCCATGGCCGGGTATTTCTCCGGCGATCACGCCCCGGGCATCAAAGACCCGCTCACCGGAATCAAAGCCCTGCACCACCTGCTCCTCTCCCACGGCCTGGCGGCGGAAGCCATCCGGGCGAATGCAAAGAAACCGGTAAAGGTCAGCATCGTTCTAAATCTGAACCCGATTCACCCAGCTACAGACATCGAAAAAAGATCGGGATGCCGCCTACCGCATGGACGCGATGATGAACCGTGTGGTGCTCGACCCGATCCTGAAGGGTACCACCCCCATTCATGATATTCCAATGGGGAAAATGATCGCATCCTCTTTCATCAAGCCCGGCGACCTGGAGAAGATGCGCACCTGCGACCTGCTGGGGATCAATTACTACACCCGCGCGGTGGTGAAGAACGATCCCAAGTTCCCGGTGGTTGCTGCCACGCAGGTGCACCACGAGGGCAACGAATATTCCGGCATGTGGGAGATTTACCCGGATGGGTTATTCGAGATCCTGGATCGTGTCTGGAAGGATTACAAACCCCAATGCGAGCTGATGGTCACCGAGAATGGCGTGCCCGTGCCGGATGGGGTCGATTTTGACGGCCGCGTGCGCGATGAGCGCCGCATTCGTTACCTGCGCGCCCACCTGGCCCAGGTCCACAAAGCCATCCAGGCAGGCATTCCCATCTCCGGATATTTCCACTGGTCCTTCATGGATAATTTCGAATGGGCGCTGGGCTACAGCCAGCATTACGGGCTGGTCTACGTGGATACCGCCGACCAGAAGCGGGTGGTCAAGGATTCGGGGCGCTGGTTCGCCGGTGTGATCCGCGCGAACGCCCTGGAGGATTAACTCCTCCCGGCCTCTAACGCAGTTATTCGATTCCCAGCGATTTCACCGCAGAACGAACGGATTCCTCAGTCCATTTGCAGGTCAACATCCGGGAAAACCTGACCAGGTTTCTGTCTGGCGGGCGCTTTCCCCAGGCTGAACTTCGGTCAGCGGGCTGGTCGTCTCCAGCTCGATGCAGTTCACGTCGCAGTAGCATTCCATCGAGCAGCCCAGGTCGATGTAATCCCCGCCCGGGATGAATTCCGCTTTTTTAATGAAAAGGGTGCGATCCAGGAAATACCCCATCCAGCCGCGGTCATTGAGCCAGCCGACCTTGGTGCTGTCTCAGCGCTTGAAAATGCTGCTTTGACGAAGATGAAATCATTCCCTATGAAAAGGTTTTCCGAGCGCAGGTTCGCGTACGGCCAGAAGACCACCCGCCGGTTTGGCAGCAAGCCCAGTGTTCACCCTGGAAAGCGGCAGGATGGCGAACCCGCCCGAGCGCGCCTGGCAGATCGGCCAGACGGTGAATTTCACCGGCCAAAGGTTCTGGTTGGTGAGGATGTGATCCACCACCAGCTCATTGGGGCGTACCCCTTCCCGAATGGTCATCGTCTTTTGGATGCCTGTCAGCGCTTCCACCTTTTGAATCAGGGAGAGCGTGCCCCCGCTCCACTCCACCTTCACCGGGTCGGTATCCGCCTGGTAACTGCGGATGATATCCTCCGGCCCGTGCCAGACGCGCTGCCCGCCGCGCAGGATGTAATCTCCAGCCCTCACCGAATCCGGTAGCTCAGCAAAGAGGTTCCTGCTCCCGTTGATCTGCAGACCGGTGATGCGCGGACCGGCGTTTTTAAGCGCGTGAACTGTGAGCGTGCCGTTGGTGAGTTGAATGCATTCCTGCCCGGCGAAACGATCCTCTGAGTATTTCAGCATGTTGATATCCTTATTCTTGAAGTGTCATGCATTATTGTATCCAAAAAAGAAATCCCGGGGAGCGATTTACTTCCCGGGATTTTAAATTCTTGATTCTGAATGATTAACTGAAATACTGCCGTTTATCTTTCAACGCGATGATATAACCCAGGATCGCGAAGGGGATCAACTGGTAGAAGATCACCATCAATTGCCCGGTGAACACCAGCCCGATCGCCGCGGAGATCACCGCGCTGATCCCGAACAGGATGATGCCCCAGCGCTTCCAGAACCACATGGCGATGCCCGCCACCACGTCCAGGAAGGCGTTGGCGATGAGGATCGGGAGAATATAGGGCCTGGGCACATAGACCTGGCTGCTTGGGTAGGTCGAGATCAGGTAGGTGGCAAGGATGCCGTGCAGGGTGATGATGATGATGGCCGTGGCCAGCAGCCAGCCGCGTTCCTTCTTCACCTGCTTGACCTGTTTCGCCTGAGCCGGTTGATTTTCGTGCTTGTTCTTCGGGTGGGTGGTCTTTACTGCCTGGTTGTGTTTTTTCTGGTGCGATTTCGACATTCCCTTGGTCCTCCGCTTTTGATATCAAATGAAGTTCATATTATAGCCTAGTTGGCAAAAGATATTTGTTCCATTAAATAAAATCGAGTGGCGAGGGTGGGATTTGAACCCACATCCAATGGCTTATGAGTCCACTGCTCCACCGTTGAGCTACCTCGCCACGGCGCAGCAATCTTACTATGAGGGTTTTCTTTTGTCAATCACCCCGGTTTAAAACCCGGTAATCCCCCTCACGGCGGGTGATCCCCTTCGCATCCAGGTCCTCCAGGAAGGCCAGGGCGAACTTGCGGCTGGTCTGCTGCGTATCCCGGAATTCCGCCACCGTGATCTTCCCGTTTGCCTTCAAATATTCAGTTGTGTCTTTCTGCCATCTGCTCATAAACCTTACTCGCGATCACGACCTCCGGGCTCAATTGAACCAGTTCTCCCTGTGAAACCAGCACCGCATACACTTCCTCGCCGACCTCCTGCTGGCATTCCTTGACCGACGGCGGCGAGGACTCGGGATCAGTGAATTTTTGTAAAAGCGTGGTCGCCGATTTCTTCTGCGCTGAGGTCAGTTCAATCCGGTGAGAAGCCAGCGAGATCGTTTTGCCATGATCTGCGATCAATCCATCCGCCTGCCAGCGCGCAATAAATAGCTGCCCTTCGGTGCTGGAAAGCTTCAGTTTCGCGCGGAACTCCTCCTTTGGCATCCCCAGCCGGAGCGGATACGCCTGGTGATATTCTCCGAGCAGAGCAGTCGCTTTTTGGGTATAGCGCCATCCAAGGTGGACTTGCCAATCAAGACCGGATCGCCCCTCAGGGAATTCGCTTCACCCTTAAGCACCAGGAACCCTCTGCGACAATTCTTCGCTACTTAAGAGATCGATCGCCAGCGGAAGGGGAATTCCGGCTTTCTTTGCCAGTTCACTCAGGTGAACCGCGCCCATCGAATTCAGGGTCTGCAGCAGGTTTTCCCCCGGGACTGCCTTTTTGCAGCAACGTCCAGCCGAGTAAGGTCATCCGCCGAAAAGCGTTTGTAGCGTCCGCGCGGGTGCGGATCGATAACCCTGCCGCCGCCCAGGGTCTCCCCCGGCGAAGGTCTGCGCAGGATGAAATGATCCCCCCTCGCGGAAACCAGCGGCTGCTCCAGTTCAACCTGGATCAAACCTTCCTCTCCCGGGAGGATGCTTTCTTTCCCCAGCACCCGTCACCCGGGCAAGCACCTCCGCTCGTGCCGGAAAAGAATTTCACCTCACTGCCGTGCTCAAGCGGGGTAGAAGCATCCCCCAGCATTCGTACACCGGCATCCAACCTCCTGGTGGGAACGTAATTCCCGGGATGTGCCAGGGTGTCTCCCCGGCGGATCTGTGCTGTTTCCACCGAGGTGATGTTGGCAGCCACCCGGCTGCCGGGAACCGCGCGCTCTTCCTTATTTTTGTGGGTCTGCAATCCTCGAATGCGGGTTTTGATCCCCTCAGGCAGGATCTCCACCTCATCCCCCACTTTCAACACCCCGTCCATCAACGTGCCCGTCACCACCGTGCCAAAACCGGTGATCGAAAACACCCGGTCGATCGGCAGGCGCGGGCGGCCATGGTCAGCCCGAATTGGTTGGGCTTCCAAACAAGCGTCCAGTGCGGCGCGAAGTTCCGCCAATCCGGTTCCCTTGCGTGCGGAAACCCGCAGGATTGGCGCATTCTCCAGAACCGTTCCGCGCAGCACAGCCCGGCAATCGCTTTCCACCAGGTCCAGCCATTCCGGGTCGTCGATCATGTCGGTCTTTGTAAGCGCCACCACGCCGGCGGGGATTTCGAGCAGGTCGAGGATGGCCAGGTGCTCGCGCGTCTGGGGCATGATGCCCTCATCCGCCGCGATGACAAACAGGACCGCATCGATCCCGCCCACACCCGCCAGCATGTTTTCGATAAAATCGCGGTGCCCGGGAACATCCACGATCCCCACGGTTTCACCAGATGGCAGGTCCATCCAGGCGAACCCGAGGTCTATGGTCATTTCCCGTTCTTTTTCTTCCTTTAGCCTGTCGGGATGAATGCCAGTGAGAGCAGCCACGAGGGTGGATTTCCCGTGGTCAACATGCCCGGCAGTACCAATAACACGCATGGTCTGACTTCTTTTATCTGAGGAGGGACCTGGATTTATCCATCAGGTCCAGCCAATCCCGGATGGCCGCATGCAGGCTGCCCATGCGCTGATAATAATCTTCGAAGGTCTGTTTCAGCGTATCCGAGATCTCCTGGCTCACGTCCTCCAATTGGACCAGACGTTCCTCCGTCTGGCGCAATTCATCGTTGATCTCCCGCTGGACTTCCTCCTGGGTGAGAGAATAATTCGTCCAGCGCTTTTGATCCTCTGCCCGGAAGGTGACCCATTCAGTACGGAATCGCTCCTCCCCCAAGCGCTGCATTTCGGTAACCTCGTTTATCCTACGCTCGATCTTCTGCATGATCTCGTCAAAGGATTCCTGGGAGCGTTTCAGCGAGCGCTTGGCTGCTTCCACATCCTGGATCTGCACTTCGAAGGTCTCATTATTCTTCTGAACCTGGTCGAAGCGAGTCTGCCAATCCTTCCAGATCCGGTCGCGTTCCACCTGGATCAGCGCCTGCTTTTCCATCAACGCCGATTGCAACTGGCGGCGCTCATTTTCCAGGGATTGGAATTCATTAAGCCGGTTCTCGATCTTGGTGATGGAGTCTGAGTTCAGGTCCAGCCTTGCTTTATTCTCGTCTGCTCGTTTTCGCAGGTTGGCCGCTTCGACTCCCAAATCCGCAAGTTTCTTGCCATCCTGGTGCATCGTATCTTCGATAATCTTCTGTGCCCGCCGGTAATCTTCATCCTGGTAAAGCGCGTTATGAACATCGTCGCTCACCTTGCTGATCAGTTTTTCCAGGCGGAGATCCTCTTCTGTTCGCAGTTTGATGGCTTTCTTGAGATCAAGGATGGCATCGTGATCCTTCTTCAACTCGCCAACTGTTTTGGTTATTTGAGCCATCTCGCCCTGGCGAGATTTCTTCTGATCCTCCTCGCGGTCCAGCCGCAGCTTTTCCATCCCCTCAAATTCCCGGCGGAAATCCACACGGATCTGGGCAAGCTCCTTATCCACTAGGCTGAATTTTGCCTGCATGGTCTTAAGCCGGGTCAACTCACTGGTTGTTTTTTTCAGCTCACCGGAAAGCTCGTTATTAGTCGATTCCAGTTGAACTATGCGGTTCTCGAGGGTCGCCTGCTGTGCTTTTCCCTTTCGCAGCTCGGAATCGAATTTTTCAAGTCGCTTGACGATCTCGTCCAGGTCCATGGGGGTCCTCTCAATAAGAAAAAATGGCTGAAAAATTATACCATCCGGGTATTTTTTAATCTCAGCTCAGAATATTGGGAAAGCCTTTAATAACTCCAGTTGCCCGCTGAGAAAAATGGATGGGAATAATCCTATCAAAAATAAAATCACCACACCGATCATCATCAGGATCCTGGCAAGCCGCGGCTCAGAGACAGGTTTCTCACTTCCAGGGGATCCAATAAAAACCGCCAAAAAGCGAAAGATCGCGATGAATAATCCAAGCATCCCGATGAAAATCCAGGCTAATGAACTATTTGAATAAATGGAAATCATGGTGAGAAGGTTGAATTTTAAACTGAATTCTGCTAATAGCGGTAGACCGGCCAGTGAAAAGAATGCGGCGATGATCGCACCTGCAGAAAATGGCATCCGTCGGAAAAGTGATCGCAGGGCTACTTCATCCAATCCCCCCACCGCCCGCTTCACATGCGTCAAACCCAATGCGATCAAACCAAGCGCGATCAGCCTTGGAATAATCGCCAGGGCGAAATACGCGATGCTTTCTTCCGTTCGCATCCCGATCGCAATCAGAAAAAATCCCGTTTCCATGATCACGATATAACCCACCAGCCGGGTCAAATTCTTCTGGAACGCCGCCCAAATCCCCCCGGTCACGATCATAAGCACCCCACAGAACTCCAATGCTTGAAAGAAAAGTCCCGACTCACGAATGATTGCCAATCCATTTATGAAATCCAGCAAGATGATCAGAATCATCACCGGCAGAGTCGAAAAAATAAATCCACTCGCGTACGGTTGGGCTTCATCAGCCACCAGAGGTATCCAGCTGTAGAAAGGAAAAACAGCCAGAAGAAACGCGAAACCCAAACCCAGCAAGAAAGTAGCACTTAGCACCAGGTTGGGATCTCCCAAATTCGCGCCAGTTCCGCCCAATGCCCAGCCGGCGAGAAGGATAAACGGCATTCCCAGTGTCTGAAAAACAAGGTAACGCTGGGTTCCACCACCCGAGGCAATGCCCGGCTGCACGAGAAGCGGGATGCTGATCAATATGGCAACCTCAATCAGCAATGCCGAGTACAGAAAGGGATCCACCGATATTGCCGCCACGAGAATGGCGATCATAGCCAGCCCAACGCTTATAAAAATCGAGGCAGGTCGTGAAGCGAGCGCACCGAAAAACCAAAAGCACGCCATCCCATAGACTAAAACGAGTATGGTGGAATCAACTGAATCGATAATGAGCTGCCTGCCCAAAATCGTCAAAGAGGGCTGAATTTGTACGGTCAAATTCCCAAAGCTCATCACTTCCCCAATGGGTATGACCAGTGCGAGAAATGTAAGTGTCAGGCAAAGAAAGGACCCCAAGTAGATAACCAGAACGCGCCTCTTGCGGAGAAGCAAGAGCAGCATGGCAACCGTCAAAGGGAACACGATCCAAATCAGCGGTGCATTCATTCGGTTGGTTCCAAAAACGGAAGAGTGATCAAATAAGCGCCCACGGCAGCCAATCCGATCGTGATCATCGCCAGCAAGCCTGCCACAAGAACTGAGTTTTCTACCGCAGCGTAAAAGACTTCAAAACCTGCCAAAACGGTTAATAACCCGATGATCACCTTTACCGGGCGGGTGGTCATCCCCAGGTGGAGGAGACCCATTCCGACCAGGATTAATGCACTCCAGGTCGCTTCGATGGGTAAAGCGTACTCAATAGAGAAACATTTGGAGCGATCAGGAATACGAGCAGCCAAATGACCACCGCAGCGACGATCCGGAAGATGGTTCCCTGGCGGTTGATGAAGTGACGCTCAGTCTCAACCGAAGGTTGGGATGCCATAAGGATGGTCATCGCCATCCAGCCGGCTACCAATTCCACAGCCGAAAGCCCAAGGGACCAATTATTGATGAGCAGGAGGAATTGACCAAGGTACAGGATGGCAAGATGCGATCATCATCCTGCGCATCTTGGTTCCAACCAGCAATTCAAGCGTGGAAAGCAGGATCAGGAACAACGCGAAATATGGAATCAATTCCCTGCTCACGGATTAACCCCGAACTGAAAGTAGGAAATGAGGAGAGCGAGTAAAAGGATCGCCCAAAGGATGCCGCCCTCGCCCTCAAGAACCCCCACAATCAGGTTGAGGACGCGTTGAATGAGGTTGAATATTGCCCCAGCTCCTTTCATTAACCAGGACATACCAAAAAAAGTATTCGCCCGGTCCCCCAGGTTGAACCTCTGAAAGGATGATTGGATTATAAATTTTCGTGTGAGCGATTCAGGAAGGATCCGCTGTTTCCATAAGAATATTATCAAAGCCAGCACCACCACGATTACTCCGCACCACCAGTACGTAAACGAAAAGCTTGCCGGTAACGTACGGATGAAAACAACCCACTGAGTTATGATCAGGATTCCGAAGCCAGCAGGGAAAATTACCTTCACCCAGCGATCCACTCCGGAAAAATCACCTTCCGGGATTTGTGCGAATTTAAGAAACCCAAAGAAGATTAAGGCAGCAGCCAGCATGAACACAGGAATACTTATATACAGGGATCCTTGGATGATCCCATTCCAGGCAGACATGGATGGAGAACCCGGTATTGCGGATATACCAAAAAAGACAACCATCAGCAGGATGGATACCCATTTATTTCGCGGCGATGCCAGGAAAAGACTGCCGCCTCCCAGTAAAAGAATCATGCCCCAGGTGGTCGAATATTCCGCCTGCCCGTGCAGCACGCAGGCAAATCCGAATACGACCGTGGAGATCACCCAAAAGGGTCTGCCATGCAGCTCGCCGGACGCACTGGACCATTTGAAAGCTGCGTACAACATATAAAGCATCATAAAAGCCAATAGGAGAGTAACCGGTAAGCTAGAAAAACTATACTCACCTTTCAACCTGCCCAGGAACACCAGCGCGCTTGCCGGCGCGATCAGATTGATCACATTCCCCGCGCTGCGATTAATAGTTGATTGAGTTGAAACTTGTGGGTGAAGGGGAAGAACAGCCAGTCGTAAAAGGACTGCCAGAATAATGGCTGGGAAAAACATGGGGGAGAGCGCTTTGAACGTAGGTAGCTGCCCATCCACACCGGCGATTATAAAGACTCCAGCAAATACTAGCGTACCCAGAACCCGCCAGGTAAAAGAAGCCAAGCTGGAAGGTTCGATCTTCCGGTCGGGCCGGATAAAAAGGACAAAACCCAGCTCGCTGAAATCAAGCAGAGTCCATGCCAGGATCAGGCTGACTGGTGAAATGGATGAACAAGCCATCAGCCCGATGGCCGAGAGAATCAGTGATCCTGCCCAAATAAAGGATTCGTTCCGAACATGGATCCTTGCCGAAGAGGTAAATAAAACTGCCACGTTTAAAGCAAGGATGGCGAACGAGTATTGCCAAGCATCCCTATCGAGCCGAAAAAGAATCTCCAGGGAAGGGTTCTCAAAAGGAAGCCATCCACTTAAGTCGACCTCCGGGAAGAATCTTGTTGGGGTGGCGGCAAGCACCAGCCAGGCAAGCAGGCTTACCGCAGCCGCAATCATCCAGGTTGAACCGATTTCCGGCCGCCTGCGAGCCAGGATCGCGATGATCCCTGCTGCAATGATCAAACCCAGGATTATTCCAAATAAGCAGCATAATTTTGATCCGATTAAAATGCGTTTTCAAACGGCTGCCGCTTGACGTATTTTCCCATACCTGCCCGGCCAAACCACGTCCCTGATTCCACTATTATTTCCCCGCGCAGGAGGACGGTTTTTGGGAAACCAGTCAGCTTCCAATCTTCATACAGGTTGTAATCAGTGCGGTGCTGGGCTACCCTTACACCATAATCAACATGCTGCTCGGGATCCCAAAACAAAATATCCGCGTCCGCCCCAACCTCCAAGCTGCCTTTTTGCGGATACATTCCAAATACCCTCGCTGGTTGAGTAGAGGTGAGCGCCACGAATTGGTTTGGCGTGATCCTGCCGGAATTGACCCCTTCCGTCCATAAAACAGGCAGGCGGTCTCCTACTCCCGGCAGACCATTGGGGATTTTAGTAAAGTCATGCCTGCCAAGCTCCTTCCCAGGGATAGCTACTGGTTTTCCTTCATAGATTATCGGCTCATTTCCGTTGAAAAAGAACGGGCAATGGTCGGTCGCAACAGTCTGGATGATCCCCTTTTGGATTCCCTCCCACAATCGGGCATTATCGTTGCAGTTTTTCGCACCGGGGGCGAGCATATCCATTTCGCGCCATCCGATCCTTTCAGTTTTTCATCTGTAAAAACGAGATATTGCGGACAGGTCTCCCCCATGATCGGTAAATGGTGCTCCCGGGCATATGCAAGTTGATCCACCTCACCCGCTGCATTCATGTGGACTATATAGAGAGGGCAGCCTGCCTGTGCTGCCAGGGCGGCACCCCGAAGCACGGATTCAACCGCGCCCCACGCGGGGCGGGTGCGCGCATGCCATTCTGGGGTCAGGTGTTTATCCCGGAGGGCTTCCGAGACCAGGATATCGATAACATCTCCATTCTCTGCGTGCAAGCAGGGTTAATATTCCGTGATCGCGGGCGATACGCATGACCTCGAAGATCTCGCCATCCTGCAATCTGAGCCTGCCGTTATATGCAGTGAAGACTTTGATACTGGAGATCCCATCCTCTACAAGATTTGGGATTTCCTTTTTTACCTGGTCATCAAGGCGGGTTATATTCATATGGAACCCGTAGTCCACCGCGGCTTTGGGTTCGGCCTTGGTCAGCCATTTCTCGAAATTCGCTCTTAAAGGCGAGAGATCCTGGGGGATAAAATCGATAACTGTTGTTGTCCCCCCAAATGCAGCTGCCTTCATCCCGGTATAGTGATCATCCGCGGAGATCGTGCCGAACATGGGCAGGTCGAGATGCACGTGAACATCCACGCCGCCCGGCATCACCATCAACCCAGCAGCATCGATCACTTCCGCGCCCTCTACCTGCAAGTTCACTCCCACACCAGCGATTTTCTCCCCCTCAACCAGAATATCCGCCTGGCGGTTGATCCTATCGGTGATCAGGGTTCCGTTTTTGATCAGTTTGCGCATGGATCCTCTAATTCAATTTCAATAACAAATATTGAATCAATCAATGCCCTGTTCCAGCCCCTTTAGCAGAGCAAAGATCGCTGGATCAAGGTCAAATTCAGGTTGGGGTTTAACTTGATATTGTTCAGAATTGGCAGCCCTATCCCGCAATGCATGCCATAGCAGGTCCCGCTCGGAATCGTGCGTGACAAGCTCATTGAGCGATTCAGAGGTCATAATCCGGGCTCCGGTCGTATAAAGAAAGGTCACCCTCTTCCAGGAGCCTGCCTGGATGGGATGCGGCAAAGAAAAAAGCGGTCCGAGCGAGATCTTGAAATACTCTTCGTTCTTGCGGGGGTGATCCGGTTCATCCTTGAAGAGCTGACCCCGGGTGGTCAATTCATGGCCACGGATCTGCGCGGCAGATTCCACCAACCAGCGGTGTCCCGCCCCAAATGCCCCGGTTTGGTAAAAGGCGATATAGTCCGCTTCGATCACCTTGGGAGCGCTTCTTAGCGGAATCCGATACCAGCCAAGCATCCTGGCGATCTCCAGGTCGCGGGTGGCAGGCAGAATCGCCAAAAGAAAAAGATCCGATGTCTCGAAATTCGGTTTCATTGATTTCGGGGTCCGTCAGGGTGTATTTTATCCTTAAATGACAGACGGGCAGGGTTGCCCGTCTGTCGATATCATAGAAGCGGTTAAAGGGACTTTAGGACGCCTGATCGCTCATTGAATTCCTTGATTAATTCATTAAAGACCGGGATCTGGCTCTGCAGATCAGTCCAATAGTTCGGGTCGTACCATTGGGCATTCAATTCCTCGTAAGTCTTGCCCTGCTGCTCCACCCAGGTGTAATATTTCAAATTGTGAACCCTTCGGCGGTCTTCATAAGAAAGTTCCAGCAGGTTATCAGAGGTGACGCCGTGCAGATAGCGTGCGAAGGTCTCGGCGGCGCAATACTCATCGAATTCGCCAAATTTCTCTCGATATTCCGTGATACGGCTGCCATACAGTTCCATGGAATCGGTAAGAATCGTGAGCACCACATCGTCCTCGCCCAATTCATAATACTTCGCGAATTTAATCGCGGAGAGGGTGTTTGCTATACCGGAGAAACCGAGCAGGTTAAGGCTCTGGATGGTCTCCGCAGGCACACCCTTCTTGGCCAGATATTTTTGCCCGGCCGGCTCATTGAACAACCGCATGATATTGACCACGGCGTTATCGTCAATCGCAACCACCAGGTCGGTATTTTTGATATTGTGAATCCAGGGTACATGCTTATCGCCGATTCCTTCGATGCGGTGCGAGCCGAAACCGTTTTCAAGCAGCGTCGGGCATTGCAACGCTTCGCTGGCGATGATCTTACTGGTGGGAAAGACCTGCTTCATGTAATCACCGCAGCCGATCGTTCCGGCAGAACCGGTGGTGAGCGCGACCCCGCGATATTCGCCCTTCCTCCCGAGCACCTTCTTGAGCACATCTTCCATGGCATGGCCGGTGACCTCGTAATGCCAGAGGTAATTGCCAAATTCCTCGAACTGGTTGAAGATCATCAGATCCTGGCCGGATTTCCGCAGCTCCCAGCATTTATCAAAGATTTCTTTCACGTTGGATTCGCTGCCCGGGGTGGCGATGACTTCCGAGGAGATCTGCTTCAACCACTCAAAGCGTTCCTTGCTCATCCCTTCCGGAAGAATGGCGATCGAATCACAGGCCAGCAGGGCAGAATCGTACGCCCCGCCGCGGCAGTAATTCCCGGTGGAAGGCCAGACAGCTTTCTGGGTGGTCGGGTCGAACTGCCCGGTAACCAGGCGGGGAACCAGGCATCCAAATGCAGCGCCGACTTTATGCGCTCCGGTGGGGAACCATTTTCCTACCAGTGCGATCACCCGCGCTTTTGTACCGGTCAGGCTGCTGGGAAATTCCAGGTAATTTACATCCCCATACCCGCCGCCTTTTGCTACCGGTTCATTCTTCCAGCTGATCCTGAAGAGGTTGCGCGGATTCACATCCCAAAGCCCGATCGAGCGCAGGTCTTCCTTGATCTTTGGCAGGGATCAGGTCCGGATTTTTCATCTGTTCATAGGTCGGGATGACGATATTGCGTTCGCGCACCCGCTTGAATGTATTTTCCAGACGTTCTGGATGCATGGTCAGATCAATCTTGGTCATACTTTTTATCTCCTGTTTAAATTATTTTCAACATCACCAGGCGCTTCGCTCACGATATAGAGCGGACGACCTTTGACTTCGTCATAGATCCTGCCAATATATTCCCCCAAGATACCAATACAAATTAGCTGCACTCCACCCAGGAATAATACGGCCATCAGGGTGGATGCCTGGCCTAAGAAAGTCGGAGTGCCCCGCGAACCGTGCAACCAGGACGAACGGGATCGCCACGATAGCGATTCCCGCAGCAATAAACCCGACATACATTGCCAGTTGAAGGGGAAAATAGGAGAAACTGGTGATGGCATTCAACGCCAGCTTGACCATTTTCCGAAATGGATATTTTGTTTCCCCGGAATAACGTGCTGCCCGTTTATATGCAACGCCCACCTGCTTGAATCCAACCCAGGATGACATTCCGCGCAGGAAACGATGCCGTTCCCCCATTTTCTTCAACGCGTCCACCACCTTGCGATCCATCAGCCGGAAATCGCCGGTATCCAGCGGAATCTTGATATCTGTGATGCGGTAGATCAACCGGTAAAAAACCGAGGCCGTGGTGCGTTTGAACCAGGATTCACCTTCCCGTTCAGTGCGGACGGCATAAACCACCTGGTAACCTTCCTTCCATTTTTCGATCAGGTCCAGAATGACCTCAGGCGGATCCTGCAGATCTGCATCAATGATGACCACGGCATCCCCGCGGCTGTAATCCAGACCGGCTGTCACCGCGATCTGGTGCCCAAAGTTACGGGAAAATATTACCGGTTTGACCTTGGCATCTTTCTTCGCCAGTTCGCGGATCATCTCCGTAGAGCCATCGCTCGAGCCATCATCCACCAGAAGGAACTCCCAGGGCTCTTTCAGGGAATCCATCACCCTGATGATCTGCGAATAAAGTTCCCTGATGCAGCCAGTTTCATTAAAAACAGGGGCAATTATGGAATACTTAGGTTTTTTATTTCTTTCGGGCATGCTTATTTTCCCAAATGCTTCTTTAAGGGCTGCCATGCTCGGTTCTATGATCGGTGCTTCTTTCACGGCCTGCATCGCTGAACGGACATCTTTCAACCCGCTGCCGGTATTGATCACCACGACCGGATCATCGGCATGGATGATCCCCTGCTTCACAGCCTTCTGCAACCCGGCGTACGCTGTGGAACCGGCTGGTTCTGCGAAGATACCCACCTTGCCAAGTTCCGCGATGGCTCGGATGATGGCTTCATCCTCCACCAGGATGTAGGCCCCTTCGGTGTCTCTGGCTGCCCGCACCGCGCGCACCCCATCGCGGGGGAGATCCACCGAGATGCTATCGGCGATTGTGGTTGCTTGAACAGGTATGATCTTTTCGGTACCGGCGAAAAACGCGTTCGCAACTGCCGCGGATTTATCCGATTGGATGCCAAAGATGCGGGGCATCTGATCCAGCCAGCCCAGTTCCAGCAGATCCTTAAACCCCTTGTGAATGCCGGAAATAATGTTGCCATCGCCGACGGAGACAAACACGCACAATGGTTTCTTCAGCTGCGGATTCGGAAGCAGGATCGTCTCCCAGATCTCCAAAGCGGCGGTTTTTTTACCCTCGGCGGTGAAGGGATTGTAGCCAGTGTTGCGGCAATACCAGCCGAATTCGTTGGCTGCCTCGATGGTAAGGTCGAACGCGGAATCGTAATTGCCATCCACCAGGATCACCTGCGCGCCGTAGACCAGCAATTGGGCGACCTTTGCTGGGGGAGCGGTCTTAGGAGCAAAGATGACTGCTTTCTGACGCATCGCCGCAGCCATTCCTGCGAGGGCAGCCCCGGCATTACCGGTGGACGCCGTGACAATGACCTGCGCACCGATTTCCATCGCCCGGGCAACCACAACGGAACTAGCCCGGTCTTTAAAGGACGCGGTCGGATTGCGTCCTTCATCCTTGATCCAGAGCTCATCCAATCCAAGCCCATCGGATAGCGCGCCTGGTTGAAAAAGCGGCGTCCAACCGGCAGCGCCCATCGGGCTTCCCTCAGCTTGCGGATCACGGACGGGCAGTAAAGGCAAATAGCGCCAGAGCGATGGCTGAGAGATGGATGTGATATCTTCGACTTTATATTTTTGGCGGATCTGGTCGTAATCCAGGACCACATCCAGGTTGCCGCCGTCCTTGGGGCAGGTATATATGGACTGGATCGGGAGATATTCTTTCCCGCAAATTGAACATCGATAACCGCTGAAATTTGTCATTGTTTTTTCTCGTTTTTTTACATGAACAGATTTGATTTTAACCTATCTCTACAGCTTAATATTATGTCAATTCGGCCGCGTCATCCCCCGAATGAGGTTGTGGGATTTTCTTTCTCCCAAACAATTCGGGCGATGTATTCCTGGTCTACCGGCAATCGATCGAACCTTACACCTACAGCATTGTAGATCGCATTTGTGATGGCAGGAGAAGTAGGTATGCTGCAGATTTCCCCCACCCCTTTTGCTCCATAAGGTCCAGTGGAAATGGGATGTTCCACTATGATCGCTTTGATCACCGGGGTAAGCATGATCCCCGGAACTCGATATTTTGATAGCCTGTCGGTTAATACCACGCCATCTTCAACGATGAACTCTTCAGTAAGGCAGTTTCCCAATCCCATCATTACGCCGCCCTCGATCTGACCCTGCAAGCCGAGTGGGTTGACGGCCATTCCCACATCATTCGCCGAAATGACTTTAAGAACTCGAACCTCCCCCGTGATCTTATTAACCTCCACCTTGGCTGCCTGCACCCCGAAGGAGAATGCGAAGTGCATATCCCCCCCTGAACCGAGTGGCTTCGTTTCCGGTGCATGGTACTCGAATAATGCTTTCGGCGAATTTCCTTCCGCCCGCATTTCTCTCCCAATCTCAGGATAACCATGCGTATTCTTTACCAATACGAACCCCTTTGGGACTAAACACAATATTTTCCGGCTGAATATCGTATTTCTCCGCCAGATAGGCAGTAATTGCATCTCTTAGTGACCTGGAAGCAAGCCGGGTTGCATTACCCGTTACGAAGGTCTGCCGGGAGGCTGTTGTAGGTCCCCCGTTCGGTGTGAGGTCGGTATCCATAACCAACACGCGCACCTGCGAAGGAGCAACATTCAATTCCTCGGCAGTGATCGAACGCATAACGGTCACCAATCCTTGCCCCATTTCCGCGGAAGAACAGCGGATCTCAAATTCCCCGTTTTCTAGCAATTCGATCTCCGCATTGGAAATATCCGGTGCACCGCCCCCCAGACCTGTATTTTTATAAGCAGCGGCAATACCCCAGGCAGTGCTCAGATTCGGATTTAGCGGATCTGTTATCGGCTGGTAAGGTACGGATCTATCCTTCATGATTTCCGATTCCACCTTCTCCAGGCATTCGCACAATCCGACAGATTCCCGTAGAATCTGCCCAGTATTGGTTATCGAGCCAACATGAAGCGCATTCTTCTTCCTCAGCCCGATTGGATCCATATTCAACTCTTTTGCCAACATGTCCATCATGGATTCAATAGCAAAAGCTGACTGGGTAACCCCGAACCCGCGAAAAGCACCAGCCGGCGGATTATTGGTGTACATTGCATAACAATCCGCCCGGACGTGGGGAATATCATAAGGTCCGGCTGAATGCGTGGTTGCCCGGGTCATCACTTTTTCACCCAGGGATGCGTACGCCCCCGTATCACCATATAGCTCGGTTTCGGCTGCCACCAGCGTACCATCCAGCCGGGCGCCAATTTTGACTCTGATCTGAGTTGCGTGCCGTTTGGGATGTACCAGCAAGCTCTCTCTCCTGTCGAAGAGCAATTTAACCGGTCTCCCGGTGGCCTTTGCGAGCATGGCGGAATGGATCTGCCCCATCACGTCCTCTTTTCCGCCAAATCCCCCTCCCATGAGCTGACCGATGATCCGCACCCGGTTCTTTGGCCACCCCATCACCCTGGCAACCTGGTCTCGATCCTGGTAGGGGATCTGCGAGCCAACATATATTGCCATTCGGCCATCCTCTTGCGGTACAGCCAAAGAACATTCAGGCTCGAGGAAGGCATGATCGGTTATCTGCGTATGGAAGGTATGTTCGAGGATAATATCCGATTCGCGAAACCCCTGCTCGATATCCCCTTTGCGCACCTTAATGTGTTTGAGCAGGTTCCCGTTTTCATGAAGGCGTGGGCTATCCTCCCTGCGCGCATCCACGGGATTCGTGATCACGGGTTGCAGATCAAACTCGACTTCGATTAGCTTTTGCGCTGTCTCGGCTGCTTCCTGGGTTTCCGCGGCTACGATCGCGAGCGCATCACCTACATACCGGATACGCTCACCGATTCCAACCAGCACCGGCCAATCAAATACCACAAGTCCGTGGGTACGTTCCGCGGGGATATCTTCGGCGGTTAAGATCGCCTTTACTCCCGGAAATTGCTTTGCTTTTGATATATCCAGCTTTTTAAGAAAGGCATGCGGGACCATCGCCCGCCGAACGCTTGCATAGAGCATCCCCTCGAATTTCAGGTCGTCCGTAAACACCGCTTCGCCGGTTACCTTTTCCATTGCATCGGGTCTGATATTCATCCGGCCCACAACCTCGCGGCTGTGGATCGAATCCGGGATAACCGGTTTTTTCACTGGCTCGCCAGTTCGCAGCGATTCTGCAGCCGCAAGGATGGCATTCATAATTGTTGGGTAACCTGCACAACGGCAAAGTGTGTCCTTCAATGCGAATTGGATCTCCTCCGGTGAGGGATTCGGATTCCGCTGCAAGAAAGCGTAAGCGGTCATGATCTGACCAGGGATGCAGAACCCACACTGCACCGCCCCATGCTCGATGAAGGCATCCTGAAGCGGGTGCAACTTGACCTGCTCCTGTACCCGCTCAGCCAGCCCTTCAATTGTGATCACTTCGCTTCCGTTTGCTCGCTCGGCTGGATAAACGCACGACAGCACTGGCTCCCCATTTACAAGCACTGTGCAGGCACCGCATTCGGCTTCACCGCAGCCTATCTTCGTCCCGGTAAGGTTCAACCGGTTTCTTAATAAATCCGAAAGGGTCTCACCTGGTTTGGATTCAAGCGAATAAGGTTTACGATTCACAGAAAGATGGATCTCTGTCATATCAACCAGCTTTTGCTGCCCGTTCCCAGGCCGTTATGAAAGTATCACGAAATAAACCCAGAGAGATATGCCTGCGGTACTCCCGACTGGCTCTCCTGGCGCTTGTGCGGAAACTTGCTTCCTGAAGGAGGGTTTCCCCCGCCTTCAGTATAAGATCATCCGAAAAAGTTTTTCCACCGAGAACGTCCTCAGTTTTCCTCGCCCTAAAAGGTATGGGGCCTCCAGGTCCAACTGCAATTCGTATGCTGGCTATCAAATCGCTCTGGCGTTCAAGCCAAACGGAACAATTCATGATAGGCAGCGCTACACCCTGTGGGCGCATGATCCGGCGAAAACTGGATGCCTGTCCATCCCGGCGAAGGGGGATTTTGAAACCAATGAGTAATTCTTCTTCCTGGAGGATCGATTTTCCCGGTGAAAGGAAAAAATCTGCCAATGGAATCTGCCGGGTTCCACCTGTATTTTCGATCACTATCTGGGTATCAAGCGCTAGGAGAGCAATGGTGCCATCCGCTGCGGGCAAGGCGTGGGCAACATTTCCCCCGATTGTTGCCACATTCCTTACCTGGGGTCCTGCGATCAAATCACAGGCATCCACAAGTCCTCGGGCGTGGGTATTTACCAAGGCATTTCCGGCAATCGCGCTTACTGGAGCTGCTGCGCCAATGAAAAGGTGATTTCCCTGAGATTCCACTCGGAGCAATTCAGGAATCATGGAAATATCCACCAATGTGTTTACCTGAGGATGACGTTCCTGCTTGAGGTCGATGATCAGGTCGGTTCCGCCTGCAACGATCGCAAACGGTCTGACAGCCAGATGCAGAGACTGGATCGCTTCCGGGTATTGATTTAGGTTGAAGGTAATTCTGCCATAGGTTCATCGTGGTGCTCTCTTTCAAAACACGGCGGCACTTTTCGAAGGGATTTCTCCCCACGCCGCGAGGCAGCAACGTGCCTGCGACCACCAAACCTTGGATTTATCTAAATTGATTTCCCAGCTTCGCGCATCTTATTATTTCTTTGAGCTGGTTTACTGTCCGCGTTCACCACGGATGTAGGGTTTACCGAGCGCAGCCGGCGCGCCAATCCGTTTCCGCATTGCTTCCCTGGAACCTATTACCAGGATAATGATCGTGAAGGCGTAGGGGAGCATTTGAAGGAAAAAGCCCAAGTAAGGATTGTAGTAAAACGGATTCGCTAACCCAAAGATCATAGTCGGACCCTGGATATCCAGGATCAAGCGGCGTAAAGCGCCAAAAGCATATGCGCCAAAGGCCGCCCGGAACGGGTCCCATTGTGCGAAGATCACCAAACCAACCGCGATCCATCCCAACCCGCCGGTCGTGAGCTCGCTGAACCATCCGGGAGAAACCGCAAGGCTTATCGTCGCTCCTGCGAGCCCGGCCAGCAAGCCGCCGATAAACACATACAAATAACGCAGGCGGAATACATTGATACCCAGTGCATCAGCCGCCGCCGGGTATTCTCCGATCGCCCTCAGATGCAGGCCTGGGCGGGTACGGTTGATGAAGTACCAGGAAATCGGTACAAGAAAATAACCGATATAAACCAATATGTTTTGATTCGTAAAAAAGATCGGCCCGATTACGGGGATAAGGTGCAGGATGGGGATGGTGTAACTGGGGAGAAGGGAGATGGTTCCTGCCTTGCTCAACCCTTCGCCCAGAACCAGGCTGATACCCACTCCCAGGAAGGTGAGCGCCAAACCGCTGACCACCTGGTCACCCTGCAAGGTGATACTGATAAATGCGTGTATCTGGCTGAGCAAACCGGCGGCCAGCATTGCTGCCAGAAGACCCAGCCATGGATTCCCTGTGGCGATTGCGGTGCTGAACGCGGTCATTGCCCCGATCAGCATCATACCTTCAACACCCAGGTTCATAACGCCGGACCTCTCGGCAATGATCTCACCTATAGTCGCAAAAAGTAGGATCGTTCCGGATGCCACACCTGCCTGGAGGATAATGATGGGGTCCATATTATTCTCCGAGTTCCCCGCGGGTGATGTGAATCCGATTTCGAATAAGGAAATCACTGGCGATCAGGCAAACCAGGATCGTACCCTGGATCACTTTTGGAACACCGGATGGCTGGATCTCTCTACCTGCGAGAATTAACGCGCCGAAGAGGATGGACACAGGGATGATGATCAGAGGATTCAACTTGGACAACCAGGCCACAATGATTCCAGTAAATCCATAACCAGATGCGATCGGTGCGGTTTGGAGCCTGTGGACCACCCCGGTTACCTCGCTCATCCCACCCAATCCCGCAAGAGCACCCGATAACATCATGACATAGATGATATTTCGCTTGATGTTGATTCCCGCGTACTTCGCCGCTTGGGGATTATCACCAATCAGGCGGATCTCATAACCCCACCTGCTGCGATAGACAATCACCCAGATGATTATCGCGGCAATGATGCCGACAACGAATCCCAAATGGGTTGTTAATCCACGCAGATCGGGGTTGGATCCCGCAAAATCCAGCAGTCGGGGCATCCAGGCAGTTTTTGGAAATTTGGGCGACATCTGAAAACCACCTTCAGACCAGACGCCGAAAATCCAGAAATTCATCCAGGCGATCGCAATGTAATTCATCATAAGAGTACTGATGATTTCATTTACATTGAATTTTGCTTTTAGATAACCTGGGATGAATCCCCAGAATCCACCAGCTGCCATCCCTGCAATCGCCATCACGGTCAGGAAAAGCCAGCGGGGAGTCTCTGCGCCTAGGACAGGAGCAAGGACGATCGCACTGGCACCAAACGCGCCCATGATGAACTGCCCTTCCACACCGATATTCCAGAGTTTCATCCGGAAAGCTACAGAGCATGCCAGGGCCGTCAGCAGGATGGGAGTAGCTTTCACGATCGTATCGGAGAGCACCCCGATGCTGCCAAATGATGCTTTCGCAATATGCTGGTAGGACCGTATTGGATCCCCTCCGGCAAATGCGATCACGAAACCACCCAGGATCAGTGCCACGATAAGAGCAAGAATCGAAATGACCAGGGGATACCATTTCGGCGGTTCTTCCACCCGGGGTTCGAACCTAATCCGGAATCCGGCGGGTTTTTTGGGCATAGTTGAGGATTCAGCCATTCCTGCCTGTTCCTTCCTTTTCTAATTCACTCAACGGTGTACCCATCATCATCAAACCCAGCGATTCGATCAGGTCATCATCGCTCTTCCCACCGCAAACCTGTACTTCACCCATGATTTTTCCTTCGTAGATCACATAGATTCGGTCGCTCAGAGAAAGCAAGTTCTTCAAGCTCCTCCGAAATCAGAAGAACCGCTGCGCCTGCCCCCCTTTGAGCCAGTAACAGGTGGTGAACACCTTCAATGGCACCAACATCCAACCCGCGGGTGGGTTGAACCGCAACCATAAAATCAGGAAGACCGGAGATCTCGCGAGCCAGGATCACCCGCTGAAGGTTACCGCCTGAAAGCAGGCGGACTGGAGTGGTTACATTGGGAACAATAATGTCATATGCTTGCTTAAGTTCGACAGCCAGTTTGGATGCGGCGTTCATATCAAGTAAACCGGCTTTTGAAATTGGAGGTTGCCGGTATTTTTTCATGATCACATTGTCGGTGACGCTGAGGTTCGGCGCGCTTCCAACGTGCGTGCGGTCTTCAGGAACGTAAGCAAGGCCGTGTTTTATCCCGAAAAGAGTATCCCGGTTGCTGATCTTGTCCTTGCTAAGGGTCACCTCTCCCTGCTTGCACACCCTTAACCCGGTGATCACCTGGGAGAGTTCCGATTGGCCGTTACCCGCGACTCCGGCAACCCCGACTATTTCCCCCGCCCGAACATTTAAGGAGACACCCTGAAGAGCGGGTAAACCTTTATCATTCTCTGCGAACACATCCCGCACATCCAAAACAATTTCACCAGGTTTACATGCTTCCTTGTCAATTCTGAAGATCACTTCCCGGCCAACCATCAATCGGGCGAGCTCTTCGCGGGAGACACCTTTTGATGAAATTCCGGAGGCGGTGCATACACCGCGTCGTAAGACGCTCAAACGGTCGGAGATCGCTGTGACTTCCTGAAGTTTGTGACTTATAAATATGATTGATTTCCCCTGGGCTGCCATCGACCGTAATGTTGCGAACAAACCTTCGATCTCTTGTGGTGCCAGCACTGCGGTCGGCTCATCCATGATCAGAACATTCACCCCGCGGTAAAGCATTTTTAATAATTCCACGCGCTGCTGCTCGCCTACGGATAGCTGCCAAATTTTTGCTTTGGGATCCACCTTCAGCCCAAATTTTTCACCGATATCCGCGACCTTCTTATCGTATTCAGACAATCTCATTAAAAACCTGGGGGTCATCCAACCCCAGGAGAACATTCTCTGTCACTGTTTGTGAAGGGACCAACATGAAATGCTGGTGAACCATGCCAATCCCGGTATTGATCGCATCCCGTGGTGAAAAGAAATCCACGGGTTTTCCTTTTACTTTGATCATTCCAGAATCCTGCCGGTAAAGACCGGCGAGGATGTTCATGAGCGTACTTTTACCGGCCCCGTTTTCCCCCAATAAAGCGTGAATTTCTCCTCCACGCAATTCGAAATCAACATGATCATTCGCAAGAACGCCTGGGAAGCGTTTGACGATACCACGCATCTCGACGGCAAGTTGTTCGTTAATTATTCCATCTTTTTTTTGATCCACCGGAATTCTCCTGGAAATAATTCAGGCACGATCCAAACATTAAAAAAGTCAGGCTAGAACCCCAAAAGGGTTCTAGCCTCTTTATAATCCAGGTTTTACTGTGGAAGCTCGGCGGTGATGCCTTCAGCCCACCATTTCATACATTGGGGGATCGAGCAAGGCAGGCCATATTCGGGGAAAGCGTCGAGGTCAACCTGCTGCAGGCTCTGACCTTCGGGGAGGACAACATTACCCTGGTTGTCTTTGATCGGTCCGGTGAAGACGTCGAAGCGGTCGAATTCACCCGCTAACATCTGGGCAAGCGTATCCTTTACCATCGCGATAACTTCAGGATCAAGATCCTTGACGCCTGTGGTCATTTCCTGGCCTTCCATGAAGCCAAAGAGACCAAGCGCGCCGGTTTCGGCATCGAAATACTGCCAGCCCGGTTTATATGTACCAGCGATTACCTGTTTGGCAATATCGGCATAGATGGGACCCCACACCCAATAGGGGGCGGTGAGGCAGTGTTCGACTTTGCAGGAGCCATACCAGTCATAGGTCACGCCCCATTTACCCTTTTCCTGGGCAACATCCGCAACAGCGGGGGTATCCGCACCGGTGAAGACGACCTGTGCACCTGCATCGAAGAGGGAAGCAGCGGCGTCTTTTTCAATGATCGGGTCATGCCAGGTATTAATCCAGCGCACGTCCATGGTGCATTCCGGGCAGGTTTTCTTCATCCCAAGAGCAATTGCGTTACCAAGGCGGATTTCTTCGGGGATCGGGAAGGTGGCCATGTAACCCAGCTTGGGGTTGCCATCAGCTTTAGCGCGGGCACCTGCGAGCATGCCCGCCAGGTATTTCATATTTTCCATGGCACCCATCAGGTTGCCAAAGTTGGTCTCATTGGATTTGATACCGGTCAGGTGGATGAACATCGTATCCGGGAATTCTTCCGCGACGGCTTCCATTGGGTCTCCGAAGCCGAAAGAGGTTCCGAAGATCAAATCAAAACCTTTTCGTGGAGAGGCTGCGGAAGACCTGCTCGGAATCAGCACCTTCTGGAACATTTTCGATGTAGGCAATATTTACATTATCAACATTCTCTTTAATGTATTCCAGACCTTCATAGTGAGCCTGTGACCAGCCGCCGTCGTCATGCGGGCCGATCAGGACCATGCCGACATTGAATTTGCCTTCTTCAATATCAGGGATTTGGAAACCACCGGTTTCCTCGGCGGGAGCCGGAGCTTCCGTAGCTTCGGGAGCAGCCGGTTCTGCTGGTTGTTCAACCGGTGCTTCCGTTGCGGCAGGGGTTGCTGGCGCACATGCAGCCAGAACCATTGAGAAGATTACCAGTACACCTAAAACTGCAAACAGTTTTTTCGAAACCATCTCACTCCTCCAATTTGAATTTATTTTAATCCAACGTCAGGAAGCTGCTAAACAATGGTTAGTTACTGGATTTCACCTCCTTTCGAACGTTAATAAAATGGAGTACGTATTGTTTTTCCCATGCGTTCGGGGCTCTAGAACATATGCCGAGGTGATGCTATTTCCGTATTATTTTACACTAACAATGATAGAAAATCCTCGCGAACAATTAAGACTTTCCTCTAAAAGAACTGCTCCTCCACTGTGAAGATGAAGGAGCAGTCATGTTTTAGGTTACGGCACGATCCAGGTTCCGGTTTCACCTTTCAGCGCCCGGCCGATATTCTCAGGGTTGGTGATCAACCCCTGTTTTCCACCGGCCTCCAGGAACCAGATGATCGCCTGGATTTTGGGAGCCATGGAACCCTTGGCAAAGTGAGTACCCTCTGCCAGGTATTGCTTGGCTTCTGCCATCGTCATTTTATCCAGCCATTTCTCATCCGGTTTGCCATAATTCAGGGCAACCTTTTCAACCGCCGTGGAGATGAGGAGCAGGTCGGCATTGATCTCGCGGGCAAGCAGGCTGCTGGCAAAATCTTTGTCGATCACTGCCGCGGTGCCAACCAGCTCGCCTTTTTCATCTTCTACCACCGGGATACCACCACCACCGACAGTGACGACCACTGACGCCAGCATCGATCAGCGTTTTTACGGATTCAAGTTCAACAACTTCCTCAGGTAGCGGGGAAGCCACCACGCGCCGCCATCCGCGCCCGGCATCTTCCACCACGCTCCAGCCCAAGTCCTTTTGGCGTTGCTTGGCATCGGCTTCTTCCATGAAACCACCGATCGGTTTGGTGGGATTCTGGAAGGCCTTATCATTCTTGTTCACCAATCACCTGGGTGACCACTGTGCAGACCGGTTTCTTGATCCCGCGCCGTTTGAATTCGTTCTGCAGGTTCTGCTGCAAGGCATAACCGATCGCACCCTGGGAATCCGCACCGCAGACATCCAGCGGAACCTCGTGCATGCCTTCCACCTTGTGGGCGATTTCCGAGCGGCGCAGGATGAAACCAACCTGCGGACCATTGCCGTGGCCGATGGCCACATCCCAGCCGGCTTCGATCATATCGGCGATGTGATAAGTCGATTCCTTGGCTGCCAGGTACTGGTCTTCCACCGTCTGGTGTTTGCTATCCTTGATCAGCGAATTACCGCCAATTGCTACAACTGCAACTTTCTTAGTCATTCTGTTATTTCTCCTTTGTATGTTTATCCCATGGTTAAAGCCATCACCGCTTTTTGTGCGTGCAGGCGGTTTTCGGCTTCATCATACACAACAGATTGCGGTCCGTCCATCACACCATCGGTCACTTCGATATTCCGGTCGGCCGGCAGCGGATGCATGTAGATGGCATCCTTCTTGGCCAGCTTCATCCGGCGTTCATCGGTGATCCAGCTTGAATATTTCTTGATGATCTCGGCACCTTCTTTTTCATCCGGGGTGTGCACCATGGCTCCCCAGGATTTGGCGTAGATGATATCCGCATCTTTGAAGGCTTTGTCCATATCATCCACAACTTCAAAACCGACCCCGGCTTTCTTCGCTTCTGCTTCTGCCTGTTCCATGATCTCGGGCATCAGTTTGAACTCGGGCGGGTGCGCCAGAACAACATCCATCCCAAAGCGCGGCATCTGCAGGATCAGGCTCTGCGGAACCGACATGGGTTTCTGGTAGGAAGCGGCATATGCCCAGGAAACGACCATTTTCTTCTTGCGCAGGTCGCGGCCTTTCTTTTCCATGATCGTCATCAGGTCTGCCAGGCATTGGAAGGGATGGTAGATATCGCATTGCATGTTCAGCACGGGAACGCGGGAATGTTTGGCCACCTCGTTGAGATAACCATTGCCCTCGCCCCAGGTGACATGCCGGATGGCGATGCCGTCGAAATAGCGACCGAAGATCTCACCGATCTCCTTGGGGGTATCGCCATGCGAGATCTGGGTGGTCTTGGATTCGATGAAAGCTCCATGCCCGCCCAGCTGAGCCATACCGGCTTCAAAGGAACCGCGGGTGCGGGTGCTGCTGAAGAAGAACAGCATCGCCAGCACTTTATCGCGCAGGTAGGCATGCGGTTCATTCAGAGCTCGTTTGCGTTTGAGATCAAAGGCCACATCCAGAACGGTTTCGACTTCTTCCTTGCTGAAATCGAGATCACCGATCAGGTCGCGTCCGTGTAAATAGGTTTGCATATTTCCTCCTTGATTCAACTTGCATCCGGGAACGATCCTGGATGCAAGATCAAGATTATTCCATCGCTCCCAGGACGAGCGCCAGCAGCGCCATGCGCATCACGACACCGTTGAAGGCTTCCTGCCAGTAGCGCGACCAGCGGGTGATATCCACATCGGGCGGGATCTCATCCATGCGCGGCAGGGAATGCAGCAGGATGGCATCGATTTCGCCTTGGTTGAAAGCAGCTCGCGGGTGATCTTGTAATTTGCGGGGGTCATGTCCGTGATCGCCGGCTTCCTGGCGGGATTTGGTGTAATCCGGCTGCACGACCGGTTCAACCAGGATGACATCTGCATCCGCAATCGCCTGTTCCACATGCTCGGCTTCTTTGAAATCCACGCTGTAGGATTTCAGCTCAGCTTTGAATTCATCGGTCAGGCTCATCTCGGGGGGAGCCACAAAGGTGATCGGGCAATCAAACTGGGAAAGGGCATAACCCAGGGAGTGCATGGTGCGCATGCGCATATCACCAACAGCCAGCCAGTTCAGCCCATCGATGGTGCCTTTTTCGGTCAGGACGGTGTAGAGATCGGTGAGGATCTGGGTGGGGTGTTCGCCCCAGCCGTCGCCGCCGTTGATGATCGGCACGGAAGCCCATTTGGCAGCTTCGTGCGGGGCACCCTGCTGGAAGTGGCGCATCACGATCACATCGCCGTAGAACTCAAGCATCTTGACGGTATCCTTGATGCTTTCCTGGTACCAGTCACCGGCGCGGGTCATCTTGGCATCCGAAAAACCGGTCACATGACCACCCAGGCGGTGCATGGCAGCTTCATGCGCCAGCCGGGTGCGGGTGGATGGCTGGTAGAAGGCGGTCACCATGGTCTTCTCGGCGAGCAGATCACTGTTGCGGCGGGATTTGGCGATCGGCTCCATCTCATCCGCAACTTCGAACACATGGAAGAACTCCTGGCGTTCGAATTCTTTTAGAGACAAAATATCACGACCTGAAAAACTACGCATTTCATAACTCCTTTTAGATTTGATTAATTTGGATTTTGAGACTTGCTCTTGAATCATCTGTTATTTCACTCCCTTCACCCGCCGCACCACGTGAAAGCGGAAATAACCCGGCAGGAAATAACTGCTGGAATGATCCACCAGTTCCCCACCGGCAGTGATACAACTTGGCTGTAAATTTCAAGAAGACATCACCGCGCTGGATCTGCAACGCGCGGGCAATTTCGGAAGGTGCAGCCACTGCCTGGATCTCGGTTTTGGAATGATCCAGTTGCGGGGTTCCGCGTTTCAGCAGCCAATCGAGGACGGAACCGGTGAAACCTTCCTTCAATCCGTTATCCGGCAGGATTTCCACCGGAAGCAGATCGATCAAGAACGCCACCGGTCGTTCCTCTGCGTTGATGACCCTGGTTAGCCGCACCAGTGGCGTTCCGGCTGACCTGTTGAACATATTGCGCCTGTTCAGCATCCGCCTCCAGGTGCTCAATATTGAGCATTCCCATGGATACCTGCAACCCCATCCGCGCAGCAATGCTTTCAATGCTTTCCAGAACCTCAACACCGGTATCAATGATCTGCTGGTGCCGGACCACAAAAGTGCCCACCCCCTGGCGTCGGCGGATCAATCCCTGTTCTTCAAAAGCGCGCATCGCTTCCCGCAGGGTCGCCCGGGAAACGCCCAGCTGCTTTGGCCAGTTCCGGTTCGGAGGGCAGCTTGCCACCTGGCTGGACCTTCCCAATCACGGTGGCAAGTTCGCCCTGTAGGCGTTTGAAAGGTTGTTCTTTTTTGTTTCTTGATTTTTCTGAATAGGCATGATTCCATCTAATTCCTTATTCAACAGCGGGAGTAAATGAAAACCGGGTGACATCCACCAGTCCCAGGTCTGAAATCCGCAGCTCGGGGATAACCACCAGTGCGAGCAGGCTGAGCTGCATGTTGGGGCTTTCCAGGTTGCAGCCGCAGGCTTGAAATCCTTCCAAGACTCCGGCAGCTTTTTGGGCCACATCTCTCGCAGGTTCGTTGGACATCAACCCGGCAATGGGCAGCTCCACCTTGCCGATGACCTTTCCATCCTGGATGACCACCTGCCCGCCACCGCATTCCGCCAGCGTATTGGCAGCCAAAGCCATCTCAGCATCGTCTGTTCCAACAACGATCATGTGGTGGCTATCGTGCGCTACGGTGGTGGCCACCGCGCATTTACCCTTGAAGCCAAACCCCTGCACCAGCGCGGTCTGCACCCGGCCGGTGGATTTGTGGCGTTCAACCAGGGCAATCTTGGCAAGGTCCCGGTCGGGATCAGCCTTGATCTCATTCACCTGAAGCAGTCACCTCAATTTTCAGGTGGCGGGTGGGTGCCTGGTTTTCGATCACACCAATCACATTCGCCGTCAGATGATCCGATCTGCACCTTCGGGAAGCGCCAGTCTGAAATCCTGCGCTTTGAGCGGCCTTGGGAGATGCACCGAACCGCAAGCCCAGGATCGGGATATTCGAAAGCAGGCATTTCGATCGAGATCTTCCCATTTTCCGCGATCAATTCGCCGCGGCAGAAGACCATTCCGGCGTGAAAATCATTCAGATCCTTCACCAGCAGGATATCCGCATATCGCCCGGGGGCGATCATGCCCATGTTTCGGCTGACCCCGAAATATTCGGCGGTATTGATGGTCGCCATCTGGAGTGCAGTGATGGGCGGGATGCCCACGGAAATGGCATGCCGGATGACCCGGTCCATGTGACCTTCATCCACCAGCGTTTGCGAGTGGGAATCATCCGTGCAGAGCAAAAACCGGCTCGAATTCAATTTCAATTCGGTCACCGCCTCGGCTTGTGCTTGCACATCCTTCCAGCCCGATCCGATAACGCAACATTACCCGCATCCCCTGCCGGGCGCGTTCGATTGCATCCTCCAGTCGGGTGCCTTCATGATCGTCCTGCGGTCCACCGGCGACATAGCCATGAAAGGGCAAACCCAGGTCGGTGGAGGCATAGTGACCGCCGATGATCTTATCCGCCTGGCGGGTGATGGCCATTTCAGCATGCATCTTATCGTCGCCGTTGAAAACACCCGGGAAGTTCATCACCTCACCCAGCCCGATGATCCCCGGCCAGGTCATCGCCTCCGCCACTTCGGTCGGACCCAGAGTCTCCCCCGGGGTTTCCAAGCCCGGGCGCGGAAGGCACGCAGGAAGGCATCTGCACAAAAACCTGGATGGGCTGGTTCTGGGCTTCATCCACCATCAGACGCACACCGCGCAACCCGAAGACATTGGCGATCTCGTGCGGGTCGATGAACATGCCGGTGGTGCCGTGCGGGATCACCGCGCGGACGAATTCGGTCACAGTCAGCATCCCCGATTCCACATGCATGTGCGCGTCCAGCAGCCCGGGAACCAGGTATTGACCATTAGCTTCGATCACCCGTGTGTTTTTCCCGATGGTGTGGCTGGCATCCGGGCCGACATAGGCGATGCGGTGCCCGAGGATGGCGATATCCGTGTGCGGAAGGATCTCACCGGTTTGCACACACACCCATTGCCCGTCGCGGATGACGATATCCGCCGGGGTACCGCCCCATGGCGCAAGCCACCAGGGCGCGGGTATCCTTGTAGCCAAATCCATAGCTCATGGTTTAGCCCTCCAGCAGCCGTTCGGGCAGCCGCGTTGTGCCGCTCAATATGGGTTGGTAGATCAAGGGTGGTCAATTGACCCTCGCGGACGATGCACTTCCCCGCAACGATGTTGTAATCAACATTCACCGGGGAACAGAACAGAACCGCTGCTACCGGATCGTGGAGCGCACCGCTGAATTCCAGCCGGTTGAGGTTGATCGCAATGAGGTCGGCACACTTGCCTGTCTTCCAGGCTGCCGATATCCTTTCGACCCAGAACCGCTGCTCCACCACGGGTGGCCAATTCAAGCGCCTCCCGGGCGGTGAGAATGGGAGGTGCGTCATCGCTGCTGAGGGATGCGCCTTCGATCCCGGCTCGCAACCTGGCCAGCAGCATGGCCTGGCGGGCTTCCGCCAGCATGTGCGAGCCGTCGTTGCTCGCCGATCCATCCACACCCAGACCCAATTTCACTCCGGCTTGCATGTACTCACGCACCGGCGCGATCCCGGAAGCCAGGCGCATGTTGGAGGATGGGCAATGTGCCACCCCGCAGCCGGTTTCCTTATAGACCTTGATCTCATCCCGGCCGACGTGTACTGAGTGGGCAAACCAGACATCCTGACCAACCCAATCCAGGCTCTGCATATAGGCCACCGGTTTGTGTCCGAACTGCTGCAGGCAGAAAGCATCTTCATCCTGAGTTTCCGCCAGGTGAGTGTGCAGGTGAAGGCCGTGCTCGCGCGCCAGGATGGCGCTTTGACGCATCAATTCACCGGTTACGCTGAAGGGCGAGCAGGGAGCCAGCACGATCTGCACCATTGCTCCGGGGTTTGGGTCATGGTAACGCTCGATCAGGCGCTGGCTGTCTTTGAGGATGGCGTCTTCGCTATCAACAACGCTATCAGGCGGTAATCCGCCCTTGCTCTCCCCCAGGCTCATCGATCCGCGGGAGGCCTGGATGCGCACACCCATCTCTTGTGCAGCGGCGATCTCGTCATCCAGGGATGAACCGTTGGGAAACAGGTACAGGTGATCGGATGCCGTGGTGCACCCGGAGAGTGCCAGTTCTGCCAGAGCTGTTTTGGTGGAGAGAAATATATCCTCAGGTTTCATCCGCGCCCAGATCGGGTATAGCGTTTTCAACCACTTGAATAGATTGGCATTCTGGGCTGCGGGAACAGCGCGGGTGAGGGTTTGATAAAAATGATGGTGGCAGTTGACCAATCCCGGCAGTACAAGATGCCCGCTCAGGTCAAGGACTTCATCTGCAGTCTCGGGCAGCTCCCCGGTGACCCCCACCTGTTCGATGAATCCATCCCTGGCAAAAATACCACCGCGGGGTATCTCCCGGCGGTGATCATCCATGGTCACAAGAATTGTGGCGTTTTTTATCAGAAGCGTGGACATTGGAATCCTATCCAAAGAAAAACTCGAACGGATTTCTCTGTTCGAGTGTAACGAATTCCAACGAAAAAGTCAATTGTCAGACAACACCAAATTATTACGCGTCTTCATGCGTCGGCCAGTTTTGCAGCCTTCAAGGTGCTTCGCAGGAGCATGGCAATCGTCATCGGTCCCACCCCTCCGGGAACGGGTGTGATCGCGGAAGCAACTTCCTTTACTTCATCGTAGGCCACATCCCCCACCAGCCGGTACCCTCGTGGGCGCGAGGCATCCTCCACGCGGTTAATCCCCACATCGATCACCACCGCTCCGGGTTTGACCCAATCCCCGCGCACCATTTCCGTCCTGCCCACCGCTGCCACCAGGATATCCGCCGATCGGGTGATCTCTTGCAGATTCTTGGATTTCGAATGACACAGGGTAATGGTCGCATTCGCCCGCACCAAAAGCAGAGCCACCGGCATGCCCACAATATTCGATCTCCCCAGCACAACAGCGTTCATCCCCCCCAGGTTGGGAGCGTACTTTTGCAACAGGTACATCACCCCGGAGGGTGTGGCAGGTACAAAGAGCGGATCGCGTCCCTTCTGCGCCAGCCGTCCGATATTGACCGGATGGAAGCCATCCACATCTTTTTCCAACCGCACGGTGCTAAGTACTTTTTCCTCGTCCAAGCCGGAAGGCAGCGGCAATTGCACCAGGATCCCATGCACAGCCGGGTCATCGTTCAATTTCTTAACCAGATCGACCACTTCACCAAGTTTGGCTGTTTCTGGCAGTTCATGCCCAAAGGACACAATCCCTGCCTCCTGGCAGGCTTTGTGTTTCGAGCGGACGTATACATGCGATGCGGGGTTTTCGCCGACCAGAACAGTTGCCAGACCCGGAATTGGTTTCCCTGCCTGGATACGCTCTTTCACTTCGGCTGCCACTTCTCCGCGGATCTGCTCCGAGATCGCAGCTCCATCAATCACAGTTGCTGTCATGAGTCACCTCCAGAATTTCAAGGTTGATTATAAACCTCACGCTTCACTGGAATTCGCCATTTGTACCTTTAAGCTATAATTTTGAGAAAGGAAACTACTCATGAGCAATATTTGCGTCATCGGAACAGGATATGTCGGTTTGGTCACGGGGGTTTGTTTTGCCGATCTCGGCAATCATGTGATCTGCCTGGATGTGGATCAAAAACGGATCGATGGTCTCAAGAATAACATCATGCCCATCTATGAGCCCGGGTTGGAGCAGCTCACCATCCAAAATGTTAAAGCCGGGACGGCTCAGCTTCACCACCGATTACCGCGAAGCCCTGGCAGGCATGGAATTCGCTTTCATTGCTGTTGGTACGCCCTCGGGTGTGGAAGGTGAAGCCGACCTGCAATATATCCGTGCCGCGGCGGAATCCATCGCGGAAAATATCGATACCCCTGTGATCGTGGTCAATAAATCCACTGTTCCGGTGGGCACCGGCGACTGGGTGGCGGATGTGATCCGCAAAAAGCGCGCCGGGAAACCCCTGGATTTCAAGGTGGTTTCCAACCCGGAATTCCTGCGCGAGGGATCCGCTATCAACGATTTTATGAGCCCGGACCGTGTTGTGCTGGGTTCCATGGATAGGGAAGCAGCCCAACAAGTTGCCCGCTTGTATTCATCACTTGCGCTGCCCCATCCTCATCACCGATCTGCGCACCGCGGAGATGATCAAGTACGCCTCGAATGCCTTCCTGGCCACCCGCATTTCATTCATCAATGAGATCGCGAACATGTGCGAGGAAATGGGCGCGGATGTGCGCGAGGTTGCCCAGGGCATGGGCATGGATAAACGCATCGGGCACGCCTTCCTGGATGCCGGGTCTGGGTTGGGGCGGTAGCTGTTTCCCCAAGGATGTGAAAGCCCTGGAACATATGGCTGTGCTGAATGGCACCCATCCGCAGCTCCTCCAGGCAGTGATGGAGATCAACCGCAACCAGCGCCGCCGGGCGGTGCTGAAATTGCGCAAGGCACTGGGCGGTTTGAACGAAAAAGTGATCGGGGTGCTCGGGCTTTCCTTCAAGCCCAACACCGATGATGTCCGCGATGCCCCCGCCCTGGAGGTGATCCGCCTGCTGGAAAACGAAGGCGCGATCGTAAAAGTCTATGATCCCCAGGCAATGGAAGTAGCCGCGCCCTACATCAAGAAAGCAGTTTTTTGCGATGATCCTTACTGCGCGGTGACCGACGTGGATGCGCTTGTGCTGGCGACCGAGTGGAACGAGTTCAAGCAGCTTGATTTCTCCCGCATTCGCTCGCTTATGCGCAACCCGGTGATCCTGGATGGACGCAATCTATGGGATGGCGATGCCCTGCGGGCAATGGGGTTCACGTATTTTGGGAGTCGGGCGAGGGGTGACAGCAACCAACCGGGAATGATCACCGTTTTATTCGCCTAATCGCAAAACAAAATCGGGAACCGCTCGGCTCCCGATTTTTATTGTCAGGGAAGATCTATTTTGTCAATTCGTAGAGCTCCACCAAAACACCCCCGGTGGATTTTGGATGCACGAATGCCATTTTCCGACCCGGCAGCACGATCGGCTCTTCATTGATTAGTTTGATGCCCTTTTCCTTCAAGCTGGCCAGCATGCCCACCACATCATCGGTCTCAAAACACAGGTGATGCATCCCTCCGCCGCGCTCGGCCAGGAACTTGGCCGCACCGGTATCATCAGCTGTCGGTTTTACCAGTTCCACCTCGCTATCCCCCAGCGGCAGGAAATGCGACCTGGGCTTTCTGGCTGGGGACATCCTCGATGTGGCTCATCTCGATCCCCAGCGCATCCCGCCAGAATTTCAGCGATTCATCGATATCTGCAACAACGATCGCTACATGGTTGATCTTTTTCAATGTTGGCATTTTATTTCCTCCTGGTTAATATTAATTTTTACATGAACGATGAAGCCTGGTATTCGCCCCAGCTCGCGCGCAGCACCCGGCAGATCTCGCCCAGGGTGATCTCCTGTTCCACGCATTCGATCAACAGCGGCATCAGGTTGGTATCTGTTTTCGAGTCCTTCTCCAGACGGGTGAGCAGCTCGCTTACCTTGTTTGAATCCCTCCCTGCCCGCAGAGCAGCCAGTTTCTGCCGTCTGGTCCAATTCGATCTTCGGATCAACCTTCAACCGCTCCAGTTCCACCGTTTCAGCGGACTGATACTTGTTTACCCCCACCACCGTTCTCTCGCCGGATTCCACGGACTTCTGGAACCGGTAGGCAGCTTCCTGGATCTCGGATTGCATATAACCGCGCTCGATGGCAGCCAGCGCGCCGCCCATTGCGTCGATCTTTTGGATGTATTCCATCGCGCGAGTGCTGATCTCGTCCGTCAGGTATTCCACCAGGTAGGAACCAGCCAGCGGGTCCACGCTATCGGCTGCGCCAGTTTCTTCAGCGATGATCTGCTGTGTGCGCAGCGCGGTGGTTACCGATTGCGGTGTGGGCAGCCAGAGGGCTTCATCCTTGCTGTTGGTATGCAGGGATTGTGTCCCGCCCATCACCGCCGCGAGCGCCTGGATGGCCACCCGCACGACGTTGTTTTCCGGTTGTTGGGCGGTGAGCGTGGAACCACCGGTCTGGGTATGGAAACGCAGCATCCAGGATTTGGGATCCTTTGCTCCGAAACGCTCCTTCATGATCTGCGCCCACAAGCCGGCGGGCAGCGCGGAACTTGGCCACCTCTTCAAAGAAATCGTTGTGCGCGGCAAAAAAGAAGGATAGCTGGGAAGCGAACCTATCCACTTCCAGCCCGGCGCGGATGGCTGCCTCCACGTATGCGATCCCATCCGCCAGGGTGAAAGCCACTTCCTGCACAGCCGTGGAACCGGCTTCGCGGATGTGGTAACCCGAGATGCTGATCGTGTTCCAGCCCGGGATGTTCTTTTCACAATACTGGAATATATCGGTGATCAACCGCAGCGATGGCTTCGGAGGAAAGATATACGTCCCGCGGGCGACATATTCCTTGAGAATATCATTCTGAATGGTGCCCTTTAGTTTGGATTCATCCACACCCTGGCTTCGGCCCACCACGATATACATGGCCAGAAGGACCGCCGCGGGTGCGTTGATGGTCATACTTGTGGAGACCTTATCCAGCGGGATCTTCTGGAAAAGCGTCTGCATATCCCGGATGGAGGAGATGGAAACTCCCACCCGCCCGACTTCACCGGCAGAGATGGAATCATCCGCGTCGTAACCGATCTGGGTGGGCAGATCGAAGGCTACCGAAAGCCCGGTCTGACCCTGGTCCAGCAGGTAGCGGTAGCGCCGGTTGGATTCCTCCGCGGTGGCGAAACCGGAATACTGTCGCATCGTCCAGAACCGGCTGCGGTACATGCTCGGCTGAACCCCCCTTGTGAACGGGTATTCCCCTGGGAATCCAAGCTGGGTGGCATAATCAAATTCCGCAGGAGTAAGGATGGGGGGAATTTCGATCCTGGAGGTGGTCTCAAATTTTTCTTTTCTCTGGGGGGCTTTCTGAACTGACTTGGCATAGACTTCGGTTTCCCAACGATTTTTTTCGTTTTCCAAATTCATGGAGCATTTCTCCTTCGAAATGAAAATTTTGGACAGTATCTAATATGTAATTTATTCTCATGATACACTTTTCTTCATTCTGAGACAAATTATATTATGACCTGGGAATTTTCTCCATTCCTGCAATTTGCTACAGAGCTGATCCTGATCCTGGCTGTGGCCAAGCTGGGAGGCTACCTTAGCACCAGGCTTGGGTCAGCCTTCCGTGCTGGGAGAGCTTTTGGCTGGGATCCTGTTGGGTCCTTCACTTTTGAACATAACCTCCCTGCCATTCGTCACCAACCCAACAGAATTGAATAGCTTTCTTCGTGAACTTGGCGAGCTGGGTGTGCTCCTGCTCATGTTCCTGGCAGGCATGGAGCTGCATCTCGTCGAGATGGTCAAAAATATCAGGATGTCGGTGCGGATCGCGACCCTGGGGGTTTTACTCTCCTTCGTGCTGGTGGGGATCGTCACCTACTTCGCCACACAGGGTCCCAACCAGGCAGTATTTCTCGGGCTAGCGCTGGCAGCCACCAGCATCAGCATTTCCGCGCAGACCCTGCTCGAATTAAAAGTTCTGAGCGGCCGGGTCGGCCTGGCATTGCTTGGAGCCGCGGTTGTGGATGATATTCTCGTGCTGGTATTATTTTCCATTGTCACAGCTGTCTTTGATGGAAAAAACGGTTGGATGAGCATCGGCGAGCTGGTGCTCAGGCTGACCGGATTCCTGGCGTTGGCACTGGGGTTCGGCTGGTTCATCCTCCCGCGTCTCACCCGCTGGGTGACTAAGCACCTGCCGGGATATGGCTGCGGTCACGTTTGCGCTGGTGATCCTTTTGGTTATTCAGCGTTCTGGCTGAGTGGATCGGGGGATTATCCGCCATCCTCGGCGCTTTCCTGGCAGGCCTGATGTTCTCACGTTTGGAGGAAAAAAGCGCGCTGGAGGGTGGGTTGCGCTCACTCACCTACATCCTTTTTGCCCCGGTGTTTTTTGTGGGGATCGGCCTCCAGGTGGACCTGCACCTCATTCAGGCTGGGAGCCTGGTTCTGCTGGGGTTCCTGGTTCTGGCTGCTGTGGGCGGCAAGTTCCTGGGAGCAGGCGCAGGAGCCCGTTGGGCGGGGTTTTCTTGGCGGGATGCGACCAGGGTGGGATCGGGTATGGTTCCCCGCGGTGAGGTATCCCTGATCATTGCCTCGGTGGGAATCACCCAGGGATTGATCGACTCCAGCATTTTTTCGGCCGTAATCGGAGCGGTAATATTCACCACTCTCATAACCCCTATTCTGATTAAAACCACATTTTCAGTTGGAAATCCTGATAAAACAGCTTCGATAAAACCAACAAAAATGGAGACAAAATGAATATCATGGTGCTCCTTGTTTTACAAAACCCAGAGCAGTTAAACGATATCCTGAATGCCTGGCGGGAAAGTGGTGCTCCCGGCGTAACGGTCCTGGATTCCATGGGTATGTCACATCTTTCCCGGCAGGCTGCTCTGCGCGAGGATCTTCCCATTATGCCGAATATCGGCGATCTGCTTGAGACTTCCGCGGATTCAAATCACACCTTATTTACGATCGTCGGTGATGAAGCAACCGCTGAAAAGATCATCTCTGCCACCCTGGCGATCACAGGCAGCCTCGACCGTCCAAATACCGGCATCATCACTTCCTGGCCTGTCTCCAGGGTGATTGGGTTGAACCGCTGTACGGATTGATGCATGAAGATCCTCTCAATCGATATCGGAACGGGGACGCAGGATATCCTTCTTGTGGATACCCGCCTGGATATGGAAAACAGCCTCAAACTGATTCTTCCTTCCCCCACAATGATCCTTCGGAAAAAGATACAGGAAGCCACCCGCTCTGGAAAAACCTTGCTCCTGACTGGCGTCACGATGGGCGGGGGTCCGTGCTCATGGGCGATCGAAGACCATCTAAGGAATGGGTACAAGGTCTTCGCGCTCCCGCAAGCTGCCCGTACGCTCAACGATGACCTCGATGCAGTTCGTGACCTGGGAGTCAAGATCATCAGCCCGGATGAGGCGAAAACTTTCAGCCAACCTGTCGTCAAACTCACTATGGGTGATGTGGACCTGAATGCGATTATCAGGGCTTTCAATGAATTTGAGGTTTCCCTGGATTCACTTGACCTGATCGCAGTGGCGGTATTCGATCACGGGAATGCCCCCGCAGGATATTCGGATCGGAAATTCAGGTTCGAATACCTGGAACGTCAGATGAGACGCTCAAACCGCTTGAGTTCGTTGGCTTTTTCCGCCGCGAGGATCCCGCAAGCGATGACCCGCTTGACCGCTGTCCGCGAATCCCTCTCCGAATCACCCTTCCCCCTCATGGTGATGGATACCGCTCCGGCAGCCGTGCTCGGTGCCAGCCTTGACCCCCTTGCCCGGAAGTTCACCCGCAAAATGATCGTGAATATTGGCAATTTTCACACCCTGGCTTTCCGGTTAGGAAATGGTGGAATTGAAGGATTCTTCGAGCACCACACCGGAATGCTTGATCCCAGCCTGTTGGAAGGTTTCCTCCGGAAATTCGCGGCTGGTACACTAACGAATGACGAGATTTTCTCCACGCCAGGGGCATGGGGCACGGATCATTTCTACTACGCCTCTACAATTGGATCAGGCAGAGTGTCCCCTGATCGTCACCGGTCCGCGCCGAACTATGCTGGCAGGGTCGATGATTGGATATCCACTACGCCGTGCCCTATGGAGATATGATGACCGCCGGCTGTGTGGGATTGATTGCAGCAGCAGCGGATATTTATCCCTCATTCCGCGAGGAGATCACGGCGGTGTTGGACCGTACAGGGGCATCAATCGCTCCCTGGGATCTGAAGGATCGACCCAGCCTGTAATCTCTGCGCCGTAATCCGTCAAACGTGGTAAAATCCATCGGTTTCGGGCGTTGTACCCTTCGTCCGGACGAAATTCATTGCCGAAAGGGCTTGTGAAATGAAAGTTCTCCTGATCAAAGATGTATACAAATTGGGCCATGCCGGGGACGTTAAAAAAGTTGCTGATGGTTTCGGGCGCAACTACCTGATCCCCCAGGGATTGGCCATCCTTGCCACTGCTGGCGCGTTGAAGCAGGCTGAAAGCATCCGCTCCCGTGCCGCCGCTTCCCGCCAGGTGTTGAATGCTGAATTGGGCGGCCTGGCTGCCCAGATCGAAGGCCAGACCATCAATTTCAGCAGCAAAGCTGGCGAAACCGGGAAACTCTACGGTTCAATCACCACCCAGGATATCGCCGATGAGCTGAGCAAAGCGGTTGGTACCCAAATTGACCGTAAGGTCGTGGAAACCCAGCCGATCCGCACGCTCGGCGAGCACAAAGTCAAGGTCCGCCTGACCATGGACCTGACCCCCGAGATCAAGGTGATGGTTTTCCGCGAGGGTGAAGCGCTCCCCTCATCTTCCGCACCTGCTGTCGAAAAGAAATCAAAAGTGGAAGATGCTCCCCTTGAAGCTCCGGAAGAGCCCGAAGCCCTGGTGGAGGAAGCTTCTGAAATCCTTGAGGAAAACCTCGAGTCACCGGCAGAAGAAAACGCCGAAAAATTAATCCCGCCTTCGAGCACGTCAAGAAACCGGCCTGGCAAGGTGTTGCCAGTTATGCCGGTTTCTTTTTATAATGGATGGAACAGGATCAAATGGCTGGAACCATCGGAAACCAACTCAGAACCGCTAGGGAAGCCCGTGGTCTTACTCTGCAGGATGTGGAAAAAGCCATCCACATTCGAGTTCATTACCTGCAAGCCTTGGAAAATGACGATTTCACTCATCTTCCCTCCAAGACGCAAGCCCGCGGTTTTTTACGGCTCTATGCCGATTTCCTGAACGTCCATGCGATCAATTCGGCGGAACAAGAAGCCCCTGGATCCCCGCCAGAATCCCAACCGGTGACGCTTTCAGCTTCAAAAAATGAAGCCCCCTCCCCCCCGATGCCACCAGAATCTGAGATTGCTCTCCCCGGTGTTGCAGAACCCAAAGAATCGACTGAAGGACAAACGAACTCAAAAATCGCCGGCAGCTTCTGCGGGCAAAGCTGGACTGCAATCCCCCCCACCTGGCGAAACCTCACAAGCAGGGGAATTGGCGTATTTGGCTATTTTCCGGGAAATTGGCGATCAGTTGCGCAGGCGCCGCCAATCGCTATCCCTCTCCCTGGATGATATCTCCCTCCACACGCGCATTAAACAGGAAAACCTGGAGCTGATCGAGGAGGGGCGGATGGACGATCTACCCTCCCCTGTCCAGGGGCGCGGGATGATCAGCAATTATTCCGAATTCCTGAACCTCGATTCTGATGCCCTGCTCTCCCGGTTCGCTGATGCCCTACAACTTAAGCGTCTGGAAATGTTACCAACGAGCGAAAAGCCTGAAAAAACCGGGGAAGAAGATAGTCAGAGTTTCCCTGTTGCAGAAGGTGACCCAATCCCCACCCGCTCAGGCCGTCACCCGCATCCTGACTCCGGATCTTCTGATCGGTGGCAGTCTGGCGTTGCTGTTGGTCATCCTCATCATCTGGGGCGCGGTGCAGGTGATCACCCCGACAGCACCGGAACCCAAGGCTACCGCCCCATCCATCTCCGAAATCCTGCTCACCACACCAACGGTTGACCAAGCTCTCGCGCTTACCCCGGTTCTGGGAGGAAATACCGCCATTCCGCTCGAGGGTACCCAGCCCGAACAGCCCGCTGTCACCTCCGTGGCGGTGACCGTTGAAGGCACCATCACATTTAACCAGGGATCGCAACCCATCCAGGTGTATGTCATCGCCAACCAACGAGCTTTTTTGAAACTGAGTGAAGATGGTTCGGTGAAGTTCAACGGCAGAGTGGTACCCGGGAATGCCTACCAGTTCTCCGGATATAACAAAATTGAATTGCTCACCGGCAATGGAGCAGCGCTTCAAGTAATCTATAATGAAACCGATCTGGGAGTGCTGGGAGAACCCGGGAGCGTGATCCACCTGGTCTTTAGCAAGGATGGCTTTACAACCCCCACTCCTGCCAAACCTGCCACACCTGTCAACACCCGCCAACCGACGCTCACCATCCAACCGAGCGTCACCCCCACCGTCACGCCATATGTCCCCTGAGAAAAAACCGCGGAAGAATTATTACCTGGTTTCGCTGGGCTGCGCAAAAAACACGGTTGATTCGGAGTCAATGGGCAGGGTTCTGGCTTCTTCCGGATACCAGGCAGTCGAGCAGCCCCGCTGGGCGGATGTACTGATAGTAAATACCTGTGGGTTCATTAATCCAGCTCGCGAAGAATCGATCGCAGTCCTACAGGACCTGGCTGAAAAGAAACGCAAGGACCAGGTTCTCATCGCCGCGGGCTGCCTTCCCCAGCGCAGCCGTGAATTGCTGCTCGATCGGGTAAAGGGAATCGATGGCATCCTTTCCACCCGCCGCTGGATGGATATCCTCGACCTCGTCGATTCCCTCCGCCAGGGAAACCCCACCGCCCGTTACGACCTGCCAGCTCAGGAAACGGTGGGAACAGATGAGCGCGGGGTTCTCCGGGCAGCCATCCAGGGAGGCAGTGCCTACCTTAAGATCGCAGATGGCTGCCGACGGCAGTGCGCTTTCTGCTCCATTCCTCTCATCAAAGGCACCGCCGTCAGCCGGCCTCTCGAGACAATTGTTGCCGAAGCCATAGAATTGCAGGACGCGGGCATTCAGGAATTGATCCTGATCGCTCAGGACACCACCGATTATGGTTCCGACCTTGGTATGAAGGAAGGCCTGGCGGAGCTGCTCGAGCGAGTCACCCTGGCCGCGCCAAAAATCCCCTGGATCCGTATAATGTACGCCTATCCCGGGTACGTGACAGACCGCTTGATCCAGACCATGGCCTTGTATCCCCAGATCCTACCTTACCTGGATATCCCCCTTCAACATGCCGATCCTGCGGTTCTAACCCGCATGCGCCGTCCGGCAAACATGGACTGGGTGAGGACCACCATCGCGAAAATGCGTGACACTCTGCCTGGTCTGGCGATCCGATCCACCTTCATCGTGGGTTACCCGGGAGAAACTGAGAAGGAATTTGATACTCTTCTGGATTTCATCCGCGAAGCCCGCTTCGATCATATCGGCGCGTTCACTTTCTCCTTCGAACCTGGCACCGCCAGCGAACCGTTGGGAGATCCCATCCCCCCTGAAGTCAAGGAAGAACGGTTGGAAAGATTAATGACCCTCCAGGAGGAGATCTCCCTCGCCAACAACCAGCGGTTCGTCGGGCAAGCCTTGGATGTTCTAATCGAAGGCCGGGATAATGGCATCTCGATCGGTCGATCCTATCGCGACGCACCTGAGATCGATGGGCTTGTGATCCTGGAGGGGGATTCGGAGATCGGGCAATTCGTGAAAGCACGAATCAGTGGCGCGCTCGTCCACGATTTGACCGGTGTGATCATAAAATAAAACGCACCTGGAATCCAGGTGCGTTTTCGTCAGGGAGTGGGGGTTTCTGTGGGAGTCTCTGTTGGGGTTTCCGGAGTTGGCTGCTCGGCGGTTGGTTCCACCGTGCTCTGTTGCTCCGTGGGTTTCTTCGTGGGAGCCGGCCCGTTGCATTTATTGCTAGCGATGGTAATTTTCTCCATCAGGTCGCCAATATCATCCGGAGGAATGCGGTTATATTGCTGGAAGACTGCGTTGGCATCCTGGTACCTGGCAACCGCCGTGCAAAAATCGCCTTTGTCAAAGAGTTGCTGACCATAATAAGCCAGAGCCATGGCATAGCGGGCGAAGGCTGTTTTGCCATTGAAATCGGTCATATAAGGATACGCCTGGTAGATCACACGGAACTGGTCGATAACATCCTGCCAGTTAACCCCCCATTTGGAGGATGCGTTTATGTATCTTTTCGCCCATTCGCGGGCTGTAACAGCATCCTTATCAATAGGCGCGAACTTGGATGCAAGGTACAGGGAGTAAATCCCCTCCTCCAGTTGACCCCCGCTGACTCCCTTTTCCGGTGAGCCAAAGATCTGCTGGATCCCCAGGTTACGCAGGACGATATAGTACATACCATCCACTTCCACCATTCTGAATGTGATATCAGCATTGCGCAGGGATTCCAGGTCTTGAAACGCCTGCTTCCATTCCAGGTTGCGGATACTTTCCTGGGCGTGCGTAAAAAGCTCATCCACCCCGCGCGTATCCGGGGTGGCTGTGATATTCGGAGTGGGGACGGCTGTCGGCTGCTGCGCCTCGATCATCTTCATTTGGGATTCAGTAAGTTTTTCAACGACGCCGGGAAAATTTGGATCTAGCTGAATAACGTAGGTAAATTGAACCGTGGCCAGGTCGTATTTCTTCTGGTCCATCATCTGTAATCCGTATTGGAAATGTTCCGCTGCCTTGGTCAGTCGAACCTGCGATTCGGCATTCTTGCGTGCGCTGATCCCTGAAGAATAAGCCAGCCCGGCGGAGAGCGCGACCGCGACGATCACGATCAAAATACCCAAAAGGATCCAGCGGCCGACCCTGCGTTTCCGTTTGGGTTCCTCCACGGATGCAACAGGTTGATCCGCTTCAGGCAAAGCGCTGGCTGGGAGCTCATTGTCAGGGAATTGCAGAGGCGCATCCTGCGCCGGTATGGGTTGGGTATCTTCGGTCTTCTTTTTCGGCATTTTGCAATTATACCGTATCAGTTTTTTTGGGTTTGGGGAAAGATCATCCTCTCAGGAAGGATTAATCATCACAAGCGCAGGAGCTGCCGGGTTTCGTTCCAGATGAATGGCAAAGCTGCAAGCGCGCCAAGGGTCATGGCAGCAGCTGAAGCAGCGAGGCTGCCGAATGGGATCAGCAGGGTTCGAATGACGAGGACGGTGACAAGAGCTGCGATCATCCCTGCAAGGATGCTGCGGCCTATCGTGCTTATCCCTGGCGGATCTAGATGCAGGATCTGCTTCCAGCGCGATGTGAAGGATCCGCGATCAGCCTGCGCGAAAAATAGCTGCCAGCTCAGAATCATGAGCAGCAAACAGGCTTCGATCGTGAAGGACATCGAATCGCCCAGGGCAATTCCCATCACCCCCACTTTACGGGAAAAAAGTACTCCAAAAACGATGTAAAACATTCCATTTATTCCTGCGAAGATCATGGGCGTTACGGCATTCTGCCTGGCATAGAACGAGCGGCTGGCGATTTCCATCAGGCAATGCCCCAGCAAACCCACCAGGAAACCGCGGGTCACCCACATAAGCAGGCTGGTTTGCGCCTGGTCGAAGTCGAAAACCACCTTTACCAGGGGTTCCAGTCCGATCGAAAGAATTGCGGTGATCGGGATTGCAAACGCGATAAGAACTCGGATTGCCTTCTGAACCAGGGATTTGAATTGCGCCAGGTGCTCTGTGGAAATGAGCTCGGAGATAGTCGGCAATAACGCAGTGGCGATGGCCGTGCCCAGAAGCGTTTCGGGTACCTGCTGGATCATCCAGCCGTAGGTAAGGGCGGAGACTGCGCCCGTTGAAAAATGCGAAGCAAGGTTATCCCTGGCAATAAAGGTCAGTTGTAAAAAGAACACGGTAACCAGCCGCGGACCCATCAGGCGCAGGATCTGGATCACCCTCCGGTCATGGAAGCCGAAGCCTGGCGTCCAATGGAATTTGAACTGGATCAACCCCGGGATCTGGATGGCCAGGTGCAGGACCGCGCCAAGAATGACCCCGTAGACAAGGCCATAGATACCCATTCCAAATGCTGGAAGTGTGATCGGACCAAAAGTGTAAGGGGTGGAAGGCGCCAGAACGAGCGCTCCGAAGATCTGCCCGATATTGTAAAAGATCGGCGCCATCGCCGGATAGAGGAAGTGTTTGTTGGACTGAAGACCAGCGATCACCATCCCGCTGACCGAAAAAATGATCGTCGCGAGGAGATCCAGGCGCATGATACGCACCACCACCACCTGCATAGCCGGGGAGAAGCCCGGAGAAATGATGTAACGGACAAGCGGAACTGCGAATATCGCGACGAAGACCGCAAGAATTGCCGTGACCATAAAAACCAGGTTTGCGATCCGGCTGAAGACCAGCCAGAGTGCCTCCCGGTTCTCATTTACCAGCACCCCGGATAGGACCGGGATGAGCGCCATAGCGAGCGCACCGCTTGAGAAAAGTGCGAAGAGCATGTCGGGGAGATTGTTGGCTACATTGAAAGCATCGAGAGGCGCTGTAAGACCAAATTGACGTGCGATGATCACCTGGCGGATGATCCCAAACACTTTATCCAGGGCAAAGAAAAAGGAGATTAATAGCGCTGCACGGGTGAGTTTGGTCATGAATATTATTTGTATTCTTATTTTCCGTTCGTCCAATGATTATCATACAAAATAGAGAATCTTCGAGATTGTATTATATATTGCTGTATTTTCAGCTTGGATTATCAGATATAATGATAATGGTTTTCATTTTCAATAACCAATACCATGAATTCTTCTACAAATAACTGGTCTCAGAAAATCAATGTCAGCGGCTACCGGCTCACCGGCGCGCGCCAGATGATCGTCGAGATCATCGAAAAAAGCGAACGCACCCTCACACCTGCAGAGATTTTCATTGAAGCCCGCGCCCGTGGGAAAAAGCTCGGGTTGGTAACGGTTTATCGCACTCTCGAAAAGTTGGAGGAAATGAACCTGGTTGAACGCGTTCACCACGAAGATGGGTGTCACGCTTATATAGCCCATGTGGATGGACATCAGCACCTCTTGCTGTGTCGCATCTGCCACCGGGTTGAATATTTTTCCGGGGATGACCTCTCCACTCTGACGGAGAATATCAGCCGTCGAAGTGGGTTTGATGTTCAAGATCATTGGCTGCAAATGATGGGTATCTGCCCCAATTGTCAGGACAAGAATCCAGAAATGGAGAGGGTGTGACCCGGATATTGGTTCTTCTATCTGCATTTCTCGTACTCGGATGTACCGCTTGTGGTTCTACAACCAGGTCCCCATCGAATGAATTACCCCTCCAGGGCGTGGCGACCGAATCCTTCCTGGCGGATATTGCCCGGAATATCGCTGGCGACAGGATAGCCTTCACCAGCATTATTCCTGCTGGTATGGATCCCCACGCCTTTGAGCCGGTCCCTTCTGATATCGTCAAAGTTTCGCGGAGCCAAATCCTCGTCGAAAATGGGGCTGGCCTGGAAACCTGGTTGCAACCCATACTGGATAACGCCAACGGGGAACGGTTTGTCGTGGATGCATCCACGGGTTTGACCAGCCGTGCACCCTCCCCCGACAAAGCTGGACAAGATGAATCCGTCTCAGGGATGGATCCTCATTTCTGGCTTGACCCTGTACTTGTGATCTCCTATGTCGCGAATATCCGGGAAGGGTTGATCCAGGTGGACCCGGCCGGTGCGAGTGGTTATAAATCCCGGGCGGATGCCTACATCGCCCAATTGGAGGATTTAGACCGCTGGATCCAATCAAGAGTGGCAGAAGTACCTCCCGAAAAGCGGCTGCTGGTCACCAACCACGAAACGCTGGGATATTTCGCAGATCGGTATGGCTTCAAGGTGATCGGCTCCATCATTCCCGGCACGTCCACCGGCATTTCCCCCGGTGCGAAGGATATCGCTGCTCTCGAAGAAAAGATCAAAACCACTGGTGCAGCCGCGATTTTCATCGAGATGGGAAGCAATCTCGACCTTGCAACGCAGATCGGCAGGGAAACCGGAGTTAAAGTCATTACCGATCTTTATACCCATTCGCTTTCGGATGAGAACGGTCCCGCACCAACCTATATTGATATGATGAAGCATAATGTCAACCTGATTGTGAACGCTCTGAAGGGAAATTGAATGACAGGCAAAGGGCCAAAACCGCAGGTCGGTTCAGCTAACCTGGTTTTCGAAAACGTCACCGCTGGTTACGGTCAGACGCCGGCTTTAAATGAAATTACCCTTGAGATACCTCAGGGATTGCACGTAGCCGTGGTCGGACCTAATGGCGCAGGGAAAACCACTCTCTTTAAAACCCTGGTTAATCTTCTGCCTGTCTGGTCTGGAAAGATCCTCATCCACGGTAAACCCTACGGGCAGCACCAGGATTGCATCGCCTACATCCCCCAGCGCGGGGAAGTTGATTGGCGTTTTCCCGTAACGGTGGAAGATGTGGTTATGATGGGCCGCTTTGCGAAAACGGGCATGTTCCGGCACCCTTCAAAAAAGGACCACGATGCTGTCCGTGAAAGTATGCACCGGATTGGTATCCTGGAAAAAGGCGGGGCAAGGATCAACGAACTCTCGGGGGGTCAACAGCAGCGGGTCTTTCTTGCTCGCGCGCTTGCCCAGGAGCCGCACATTCTGCTGATGGATGAACCCTTCACCGGGATTGATTTCAACACCCAGGAAGCCACCCTGCACATCATCGATTCCCTCCGGGATGAAGGGGTCACCGTCCTGGTGGCAACACACGATTTGAACATGGCCGCCGAGCACTTCGACCGGGTGATCCTGCTCAACCATGAGTTGATCGCTTACGATAACCCGGCACAGGTGATGACCCGCGAGAATATCCGCAGGGCTTTTGGTGAGCACGTCCTTTTTATGGATGGCGTGGCAGTTGTTGATCATTGCTGCCCTCCCGGAGAGGAGGAAGGATGATCCACATTATCACTGACCCGCTCTCGTATGAGTTCATTGTTCGCGGGATGGTTGCAGCCGTGATCGTGGGAATCACCTGTGGCGTGATCGGTTGTTATGTCGTTTTAAAATCCCTCGCCTTCATGGGGGATGCCCTCGCCCACGCCATTCTCCCGGGGGTTGCCATCGCATATCTTCTCAGCGTCAATTTGATGCTTGGGGCGTTGGCTGCGGCATTCTTGGTGGCGTTGGGGATTGGATTCGTTTCCCGCCAGGGTGACCTGCGCGAAGATACCGCCATTGGTATCCTATTTGCCGGGTCCCTTGCGCTGGGTGTGGCGTTGATCAGCAGCATCCGCACTTATGCCGTGGATCTCAACCACATCCTTTTCGGGAACGTGCTGGGGGTGAGCATCCAGAACCTGACCCTTGTCGCCATCCTATCCGCTGTGGTGCTCCTCACGATATTTGTTCTTTACCGCCCGTTCCTGCTTATATCTTTTGACCCCATCCTGGCACGCACCCTCTTCCTGCCAACGGAGGGGCTTCGTTACCTCCTGCTTGTCCTCCTCGCCCTGACAATTGTCGTTTCACTGCAGACTGTGGGTATCGGCCTGGTCACCGCGCTTCTGGTAACCCCTGCGGCAACCGCATATTTGCTCACCCGCAGGTTGCCTGCAATGATGGGGGTGTCGGCAGCCATCGGAGCTTTCTCCGGTGTTCTGGGCATCTATATCAGCTTCTATTGGGATATATCCTCCGGCGCAGCCATCGTCCTGGTGGCCACGCTGATCTTTTTTGTAGTTTTTCTGCTGGCTCCCCGCAAGGGTCTAATCTGGCAGCGAAGGAGAAGTTAATGCCTGCAATCGCCAAGAACCCGGGCTTGCTTTATGTGGTCGCCACCCCCATCGGCAACTATCAGGATATCACCCTGCGTGCATTGGAGATAATCCGGAATGTGAGCGCTATAGTCTGCGAGGAGCAGCGCGAGGGATCGATCTTGATGAAAAAGCTGGGGATCGAACCTGTGGAACTGATTACTCTTAACGAACATAACGAAAAAACCCGCACGCCCGAGATCATCACCCGCCTCTGGCAGGGACAAAACCTGGCGTTGATCTCAGATTGCGGGACACCTGTCTTTGCCGACCCTGGCAGCAGCCTCATCGCCCAGGTTATCCAGGCGGGGATCCGGGTGGTGCCCATCCCCGGACCTTCCTCCCTGATGGCTGCTCTCTCGATCCTGGATACCAGGCTGGATAAATTTCTTTTCGCCGGATTCCTGCCGCGGGAAGCCACCCAAAGGATTCGTGAGCTGGAAAAATTGCGTGAGGTTCGCCTGCCGCTTATCCTCATGGACACTCCATACCGGATGCAAACGCTTCTCGCTGATATCCTCAAAGTTTTTGGACAGGGTCAAGCAGTCACCCTGGCAACGAACCTAACCTTGCCAACCGAAAAAGTCTTTCGTGGACGGGTGAAGGATATTATCGATGAGACTCGGGGAAATAAAGCGGAATTCATCCTCATCCTTCATCGCTGATTTATCTCTTCCTCCGAAATGCAACCATTGGAGATGAACTTCGTATAAATGGTATCAAAAGTTCATCATCTCGGAGGAAGAAATGAAAAAGTATTTGCTTATCTCATTGTTGATCTTGGCAGTTTTGTCACTCACTGCGTGCAACATTTTGCCGCGGGTCGACCCAGGTAATCAGGTTTCAGAAACACGGGATGTGAGTGGTTTTAATGAAGTTCGCTTCAAAGGTGTCGGCGAACTCTTCATCACCCAGGGTGAAACTGAAGCACTAATGATCGAAACCGGGGAAAAGATAATGCCTCACATCACCACCGAAGTGGTAAACGGTGTGTTGATCATCGGCATGGATAACTCCGGTTATAACTTTTCCGTGCCCACCCCGATCACCTTCAGGTTAACAGTCAAGGACTTGAATCGCGTGGATCTCTCCGGGGCTGGAAATATCCAGGCCAACGAATTGCGTAGCGATAATATCAAGTTCAACTTAAGTGGGGCAGGTAATATCAATGTGGAAAATTTGCAGGCAGAATCGGTTGAATCCTCTCTTAGCGGAGCCGGGAATATCAGTATGGCAGGAAAAGTCCCTATGCAGGCATCTCTCTTAACCGGCTTGGGAAGTTACCAGGCAGGTGACCTCGAGTCATCGACTGTGAAAGTTGAAGTGACCGGGGCTGGCGGTGCAACAGTTTGGGCGACCGAATTACTGGATGTGATCATCTCCGGTGCAGGATCGGTTGAGTATTACGGATCACCCAGGGTGTCGGAAGATGTGAACGGACTCGGTTCAGTACGCAGTTTGGGAAACAAGTAATTAATTTATCCAATAAATAGGACCGGATAACCCCGGTCCTATTTATTTAAACCGACCGGTCTGTTTTTTCTTATCATCTTATAATCTTACTTTCCCGATAATTCATTACAATTCCCCCTGAAAAAATCACTGATGATCAGGATTATTTGGAATCGTGGGTAAGTCATCAATCCCTTTGATTCGCTTGCAACAGGTCGCAAAAATATACGAGACGGCTGCAGGTGATTTCACGGCTTTGAAAAATATCTCCCTCAATATTTATGAGGGAGAATTCTTTGGTATTTTAGGGAAGTCAGGCGCGGGAAAAACCACCTTATTAAATATGATCACCGGGGTCGATCACATCTCTTCGGGTGAAGTCCTGGTTGGAAAACCCGGATTTGAAATATCGATCCATACATTGGACGAAGACCAACTGGCACTCTGGCGGGGTAAGAACCTTGGAGTGGTATTTCAATCCTTTCAGCTGCTCCCGATGCTTACCCTGGTGGAGAATATCATGCTTCCTCTCGACCTTTGTGGTTTATATCGTCCCACTGAAAGCAGGGAGCGGGCATTCGAACTGCTGAAATTGGTCGAACTTGAAGAACACGCACAAAAAACACCCAAAGCTATTTCCGGCGGGCAGCAGCAAAGGGTTTCGATCGCCCGGGCACTGGCTGCTGACCCCCCAATACTCGTTGCGGATGAACCAACGGGGAGTCTGGATTCAATAACCGCGGATCATATCTTCGCGATTTTTGAACGCCTGGTCAGTTCCGGGAAAACAATCGTCATGGTTTCGCATGATACAGGCCTGACTCCCCGATTTTCCAGGCATCTTGTCATCCACGATGGAGATATCCTGCCAAATGGCGTCGATAATGAAAAAGGGAAGGTTGAGCTGTCTTGAAATCAAGAACATCCCAGCTCGAAACAGCAAAGGACGCGATCCATCTTTCGCGCGTGGTCAAGCAGTTCAAAAATGCCGCCGGGGAATTTACTGTATTAAAAGGAATTGACCTTAAATTGAAGCAAGGGGAATTTGTCGCAGTGGTAGGAAAATCAGGCTCCGGAAAATCCACGCTGCTTAATATGATCACCGGGATAGATCACCCCACTTCCGGTGAAGTTCTTATAAATGGTACGAATATTTACTCAATGAATGAAAGTGAGCGGGCGCTTTGGCGTGGGAAAACGCTCGGTATCGTTTTCCAATTCTTTCAACTTCTCCCCATGCTGACCTTGCTTGAAAACGTAATGCTGCCAATGGATTTCGTGAACAATTACGATTTTGATGAGCGCCCGAAACGCGCGATGGAATTATTAAAGATGGTTGGACTGGAGGAATTTGCGAATAAACTGCCCGTCGCTGTCTCCAATGGTCAACAACAAAGTGCCGCCATTGCTCGCGCGCTTGCCAATGAACCGCCGATCATCGTGGCTGACGAACCCACCGGCAACCTCGACTCGCGCTCGGCAGAAAGTATCATCAACCTTTTTGACCAACTGGCAAAAAGCGGCAAAACGATCGCCATGGTTACTCATGATCCCTCGTTAACTGAGCGCACATCACGGACGATCATCATCTCAGATGGCGAATTGATCAATGAGACTGTCGCATGCTCTTTGTCGCTTCTTTCCCACAACCAAATGATGGCGGTCACCAAACAGATTGAGAAAGTGGAATACAACCCATTGGAGACAATCATACTCCAGGGGCAGGATGTTCAATACTTCTTCATGATCGAAGAAGGTGTGGTGGATATCGTTCTGCATGGTCCATCCTCCAAAAAATTGATAGTAGCTCAATTGGGAAAGGGTGAATTTTTCGGTGAAGTTGATTTGATTAAGGGCGGAAGATCAATTGCGACAGTTCGTGCGGCTGATTCGGGACCTGTAAGACTCGCAGCCCTTCCCCGCGACCGGTTTATGGAATTAATGAAAGAATCACCCCTTACCGAGGAAGCCCTTACCAAGATCGTGCAAGCAAGGATCGAGCAAAATCGGGTAGCCTCCAGGCGCGTGGGGAGGAACTGGTAAATGGTAAGTTTTCGTCCCCGCTGGCGGAAAGTCCTGCATGACCTGGTCGATAATAAATCCCGCACCGGGCTTGTGGTGGTATCCATCATCGTCGGTGTTTTCTCCATAGGCGTGATCAGCGGTGCGTATGCCATCATCAACCATGACATGAGCGCAAGCTACGCCGCCGGCAATCCAGCTAATGTCGAAGTGCGTGGGGAAGGTTTTACCAAAGATCAGGTTTCGAGGGTGGAGAATCTGGACGGGATGATGGATGCGGAAGGTCGCAGGGTGATTTCTTCCCGCTTCCGTGTGCCCGGAAAAAGCCAATGGATCATGTTGAACTTAATTGGAATTGAGGATTTTAAAGACCTCAAGATAAATAATCTGACATCGATCGAGGGAGTGCGTTACCCAAAAAAGAAAGAACTCATTCTTGAAGTTAAAGCCGCTCAGGAACTTGGTGTGGCTCCTGGAGATTCGCTGGAGATCCAGCTTAATAATGGCACCATTAAAACCCTTCCGGTCGTTGGGATCGTTCAAGACCCAGGTACAGGGGCAGGAGATTTCCTGGCGTCCAATCTGGCATATATTACCTCCAGCTCGCTGGAGTATCTAAACGAACCTGAAATTTTTAATCGTGTATATGCAACCGTAAAAGAAAATGGAAATGACCAGGATTACCTTAGGCAAATAACCGCTGATATCAAAGATAAGCTGGAAAAGAGTGGGGCAGCCGTCCTGCGGACAAGGGTGGGTCTTTCTAATGAACATCCACTCGCCTCAACGGTTCAGGCAATACTTGGGATTTTGCTCGCCCTTGGGATATTAATTCTATTCCTCAGCAGCTCTTTGATTGCGAATACATTGAATGCACTCCTCAACCAGCATCTTCGCCATATTGGGGTGATCAAATTGATTGGCGGACGCCGCAATCAGGTTATCGGCATGTATTTTCTCCTGATCTTGGCATTCAGTGCGATCGCCTTAACGATCGCAGTACCATTGGGTGGACAAGGCGCGTATATGCTCGCAGATTTTATTGCAACGAGTATCAATTTTCAGTTACTGGGATATCGGATCGTTCCTTCCGCACTAATTATTCAGATCTTCGTTGGAATAGCAATACCTTTACTTGCTGGATTGGTTCCCGTTTTAAGTGGATCTCGAACCACGGTATTGAATGCGCTTAATAGCGGCGCCTCCGGTCGCGAAGAGAAAAAGCATAAAAAAGACGAAAAGAATGCTTCACCCTGGGAGCATTTCCAGGTGAACACGACCACGTGGTTGGGTAGGAGGAAAATTCACATCCCCCGACCCCTTCTGATTTCACTCCGAAATACCTTTCGTCGCAAAGGCCGCCTGATGTTAACTCTCTTTACCCTTTCAATGGGTGGCGCTATCTTCATCGCGGTTTTCAATGTGCGGGTTTCGCTGAACGACTATATCGATCAGATCGGTCATTATTTTCTCGCGGATATCACCCTGGATTTCGATCAACCGTATCGCCTGGGGAAAGTCCGAAATACTGCCATGGAGATCCCTGGTGTGCGGCATATTGAAGGTTGGGCATATGCTGCAGCTGAATTATTGAATCCAGATGAGTCCGTCGCTGAAAATCTGACTCTTCTTGCTCCACCAGCCGGGAGCGAATTGGTTAGCCCGCAGCTTATCTCCGGTAGGTGGCTTCAACCTGGCGACGAAAAAGTGATCACGGTTTCAGAAAGCATATTAGAAAATTACCCCGCTCTTCAACCTGGTGATGAAGTTCTGCTAAGAATGAACGGAAAGGATGATTTATGGAAAGTGGTTGGTATTTTCCAGTTCGTCAACCAGGAAGGCTCGATCGCATATGCGAATTATGAATACATTTCCAAGTACATTCATTTCCCGGATCAATCTTTTTCATATCGTATTGTTACAGATAATCATGAGCCGCAATACCAGCAGGTTATGGCGGAAAAATTAGATGAACACTTTCGAGACGAAGGTTTCAAGGTAAATAATGCTCAAACCGGCCGGAGTACGCTGAAAAAGGCTTCTGAGAGCCTGGGAATCCTGGTTAACTTTCTGATGATCATGGCATTACTCACTGCGCTGGTTGGCAGCATGGGTTTGACTGGAACGATGGGTATGAATGTTCTGGAACGAACCCGGGAAATAGGGATCATGCGCTCGATTGGGGCAGTTGACAAGGTTATCATGCGGACAGTGATCGCTGAAGGCGCGCTTATTGGGATGATCTCCTGGGGAATTGGAGCCTTGCTTTCAATCCCATTCTCCTTCCTGCTTTCTGGAATCGTCAGCAATGCTGTTTTCAAATTCCCTATCCCGGTGAAATTCACTGCCGAAGGCTATGTGATCTGGCTGTTCATCGTCCTTGCGCTTTCTGCCTTGGCAAGCATCCTTCCCGCCCGAAAGGCAGCCCGGTTAACCATCCGGGAAGTGCTGGCTTACGAGTGACCAAATATCAAATCGAAACAACTGGTGGTTTCAGAATGAATAAATAAAAAGACTGACCTGCGGTCAGTCTTTTTATGATTATCGCATAAAACTATACGGAAGCACTGACCGTTTTCATTTCCTTTTCATCCGCTTCCGCCACACGGATACCCTCTTCCAGGTTGACCTTCGTCAGGATGAAGATACCGACCGCGAAGAAGATCACCAGCGAAACGATGCTCAGGCGGCTGTGACCCATCGCCGTGGAGACGACCGCGAAGAGAAACGGTCCCAGGATGGAAGCGAATTTCTCAAACACGCTGAAGAAATCCGTAGAATTCAGCGGACTTACTCTTGGGGATCATCTTTCCGATCATGGACCGGCTGAGCGCCTGGCTGCCGCCCTGAACGGTGGCGACCAGGACCCCAAGCACCCAGAATTGCCATTCCTGGTACATGAAATAACCCAAGATCGATATACCCGTATAAACACACAGCGTGATGATGATCGAGCGGATCGTGCCAAGTCTCTTCGCCAGGTATCCGAAGAGGATCGCGAAGGGAGCCGCCAGGAATTGGACCATCAACAGCGTCCCGATCAATGTGATCTGGTCGAATCCGAGCTCGTTTCCGTACGCGGTAGCCATCACGATGATGGTGCCGATCCCGTTGGCATACACCCAAAACGCGAGCATCCCCAGGGAGAGATCGTGGTAATGACGGATATCTCTGAAGGTCTGTCGCAGGCGGCTGAAACTGGCTGTGAGCGGTTTCATGTTCTCCTCGCCAACCTCGATCCTGCGGGGAGGTTCTTTGACATGCCGGAGGAGGGGCAGGGTGAAAACAAACCACCAGATCGCCACGGTGAGAAAACAAAGTCGGGTCAACAGGGCTTTATCCACACCCAGGGCATCCGGCAGGACCATGATCATAGCCAGGTTGATGGCAAGCAAAACTCCACCCCCGATGTAGCCCATGGCATACCCGCGGGAGGACACCTGGTCGATCTCGTCCGGCCGCGCAACATGCGGTAGCAAACCATCATAATAGACAAGGCTGCCCGCAAAGCCAACTTGACCAAAAACGAAAAGGAGTGATGCCAGGAGCCAATCGCCGGTTTGGACAAAGTAAAGTAAAGCCGTGGCAGTCACACCAAACGCCATGAAGATCGCGAGGAAGCGCTTCTTGGCATCCGGTGAAATCCGCCACTGCCCCGAGGACCGGGCTGATGATCGCCGCGATCAGCGCCGAAATGGAGGAGGTGAATCCCCAATACGCGGTGGCGATATTGGGAGCCAGGCCTGCTGCGGCCACCGAAGTGTAATAGACAGGCAGAACCGCCGCCATGATGGTGGTCACAAAGGCGGAGTTCGCCCAATCGTACATTGTCCAAGCCCAGATCGCTTTTTTATGCTGTTTTTCTTCCATTTCAGTTCCTCCCGATGATGAAAGATTCTTGATAATTATACAGAATTATTCCAAACAAGCTCAAAATAATCATTTAATAAGGAAAATTCCAAATATCTGGTTATCGATTTTGTAAAGGAATATGGTAAAAATTTAATATATAATTAATCTGAAACCTGAACCAGGTGGGTTTTCTTATTTAATCCTCAATCCTGGTTTGTAAAAATTATTGGTAAAAAAAGGACAAAGGGGTATTTTTATGAAACGAATCACGCGCCTGGTGCTGCTCACGTCCATATTATTCAGTGCGGTCTTCCTCCAGCCGCCGCAGGTGGTGCAGGCAGCAAACTTCCCGGCGCAGATGAATAAAAGATTCACGCCGATCTCCATCGTCGCTGGTGGGATATCCGTTTTGAGCGTGACAATTTATAATCCAAATTCTTTCGAGCTTACCTCCGCCCATTACCACGATTTTTTTCCTGCTGGGATCACTTTAGCGCACCCGGTAAATCGTTACCAATAACTGCGGAGGTACGATTACAGATGATTCTTTGAACCCGCTCGTACCAGGTGGTGATACTCCTTTCAACTAAATGGCGGCACAGTCCCTCCGCAAAGTGGTGGTGATCCAGGTCAATGCACGGTCACGGTAGCTGTCACTTCAACCACCCCGGGGAATTTGATCAATACCATTCCTGCCAATGAACTTGATTCATGGGGAGACGATAATGGCACCATCGTCCGGATCACAAATACGACTCCGGCCAGTGCCACGCTGCAGGTTGCACCAGTACTTGCTCCATCTTTAAGCAAGAATTTTAACCCGGTTACAGTATGGGTCGGTCAATCCACCCGCTTGAGATCAATATCACCAATAATGATCCGATCACAACATTGACGGAGACAACCCTGACCGATACATTCCCGCCTCACATTTTCGATTTCTGCGCCTCTCACCTCGTCCCTTACTGAATTGTGGTCCTTCTGCCACCCTCACAGGGCCTGGTGGGGTACCCCTGGCTGTCGGGCAAACATCCGTTACATTGAATAATGCCTCAATTGCACCATTAGCGACCTGCAGGATTAGAGTCCGGATTGTTTCACCGGTTTCTGAGGTTTATAGGAATTCCATCCCGCCAGGACCTTCGGGGCGGGTTCGATCAGCACCCGGCAGGGGGTGACGAACTCAGCCGAGGCATATGCTGATATTTATGTTCAGGATGTTGGCATTTCAAAAACATTCCTCCCTACAACCATCCAGCAGACGGATTCAAGCGTGCTTTCCATAAACATTCAGAACCCCACCGGGAGTGCTTACACCGGGATAGGTTTGGATGATGTTCTCCCAAACAACCTTACCTACGTTCCTGGAACTGAGGGCACCAACAACTGTGGTTCACCGGAACTGCGACATTATCCGGCGCACCTTTAAACACGCTCTCCCTGGCAAATGCCACGATCCCTGCGGGATCAATCATCACCCCGGGGTCTGCACTTTTTTTGCCAGGGTGACTGGATCGATTAATGGAACGTATACAAATAGTATTCCTGCCAGAACGATGACAGGACCGGTTACCAATGTCCGGGAAGCAACTGCCAATCTTACTGTTCAAACCCGCGTGATCGGTATAACAAAAACATTCTCACCCGCGAGTATTTCTACAGGCAGCACAAGCAACCTGACGATTGTTCTCCAAAACCGGACCAGTTCAGCGTATACCGGGGTTGGTTTGATCGATACCTTTCCCACCAGACCTGACTTTTGTATCAGGGACAGAAACGGTTTCCGCATCCTGTATTTCACCGCCCGCTGTCGCTTTCTCTTGAACCCGGCACTCACACAGCTTACACTCGCTAATGCAACCATCCCTCCAGGGAATGTAACCATCCCCTGGAACCTGCATAATAACTGCCCAAGTAACCGCATCTGCTGCAGGATCTTACACAAATACTCTTCCGGTCGGATACGGTTGGATCGGATCCAGAGGTGTCAGTAACGGGCTCCGCAGGACTCGGGCACGATTACGGTAAGTAATCCGCTTCCTGTTGGTTTGACCAAGAGATTCCGACGCAATCCTATCCCCGCAGGAGGTAATACCCGTTTACGGCTGGCCATTACTGCCCCGGCGGATATCCCCTGACGAGTTTTTCAATCACAGATACGCTCCCGCCAGGAGTGACGGTCAGTAATTCTTCAGGCCCGAATTTTCCGCGGGGTTGCGGCCAGCCGGCAACCGCACTCTCATTGCGCCAATTGGAGCTACCTCAATCAACCTGTTGCTCCCGATACTTTCGCAGCAGGAGCGACATGTAATCTCGATGTTTGGGTGACAAGCAGCACACCCGGAACCGTCACAAACACTGTCTTCCCTGCGAATATCACCAACAATGAGAACCGCACTACCACTGGGGATCGCTTCGCAAATCTGACGGTAACATCTTTTTCCATGAGCAAGGTTTTCTTTCCCCCATCCGTCAATCCAAACGGTCTTTCCACCCTTACGATCACCCTCAGGAATAACAGTCCGATCCCCTCTGGTAAATGTCTCACTTACCGATAACCTTCCGGGCAACACGACCAACGGGGTGGTTGTGGCCAATCCCTCTGCAGCGTTCACTGACTGTCCAAGCGGGAGCGTTACTGCCAACCCGGGGTTACAAACCATCACCCTGGTTAATGGCGCTATCCCGGCTCAGATTGGAGCTACTCCCGGAGCATGTACGATTGTTGTTAATGTCGAGGGGAGGGGAGTTGCATCAACTTATACCAACACAATTCCAATCAACAACGCGATCGCCACTATTCAAGGCTCCACATCTACCATTCGACCGATTGCCGCTGCTTCCGCAAACATTGCGGTTGCTCCCCTAACGATCGGGGTTGTGAAGGGATTCGATCCTTTGACCGTCTTCGGAGGATCCACCTCTGTTCTCAGTGTGGAATTGATCAATCCTAACAATTCAGCATTAACAGGAATAGATTTCACAGATAATATGCCTGCAGGGATGATCATTGCAGATATCCCTGACTTTGATCCTGGGTCATGTGGCCCTCCCGGCTCCCTCACCGGTACTCCCGGCACCTCCACATTCTACTTTAGCGGCGGGAGCCTTCCGGCCTCTTCGATCTGCACGATGACTTTAAATGTAACCCATGACTGTTAATGGAAACCTGACAAATACAATTTACGCCGGAGATGTAACTACTTTCAATGGCGCAACGAATCCGGACGATGCTTCGGCTACACTGACAAACCTACCTGGTGCAAGTGTGAGCAAATTCTTCGCTCCCAACCCAATTTACGTGGGTGAATATTCGCTCCTTACGATCACCATTAGGAATATTGGCAATATAGCAATAACCGGGATGGGTCTGATCGATAATTTACCAGGTACTTTACCAGCAGGTTTGGCAATCGCGGGTGGGTCTGCGCCTGCGCCGGTAAATAACTGTGGGGGTTCTCTTACCGCCATCCCGGGTACCCAACTGATACAGCTTCAAGGGGGAAGCTTGGCAGGTGATACTTCCTGTACTCTAATTGTGCCCACAACAAGCACAATTCCAGGTGATTATCAAAACATCATCCCTGATGGAAGGCTTACAAATGATCAAGGTGCCACAAATCGGGACCCTGCTGAAGACACATTAACCGTTTTGGCCCTCGCCTCCCTCGGCGACTTCGTCTGGAATGACACCAACGCCAACGGCATCCAGGATGCAGGCGAACCCGGGATCAAGAACGTCACCGTCGAACTCTTCAACGGCTCCGGCGTCTCCCAGGGCACCACCACCACCAATGCCTCCGGCCTCTATTCCTTCACCAACCTCACCCCCGGCGATTACTACCTCGCCTTCTCCCCCCCGGTCGGCTATATCTTCAGCCCCCAGAATGCGGGCGGTGACGATACCGTGGACTCGGACGCCAATACCACCACCGGCACCACCGCCACCACCACCCTCACCTCCGGGGAAAATAACATCACCTGGATGCGGGCCTCTATCAGCCGGAGATCAATGTAACCAAAGTATTAAGTTCAGTAACTTTCACCAATCCCGATGTCGCCCGCATGACCTACACGATCACGATCGGACCAAACGCCATTCCATTGACTGCCATCCAGGCAGTGGATGACCTTGAGGCCGCCTTTACTCCCCAAAGCTTCTCGATCATCAGTTTGACTGCCACAAACCTGACTGTGAATCCCGCGTATGATGGACTGACCGGTTCAGATACGAATTTACTTACCGGTTCTGATTCACTTAATGCAGGAGAAAGCGGGGTAATCACCCTGGTAGTGGATCTGACTTTGAACCCAGAATGACCCCACAGCGACGTATATCAACGACCGTGATTGCCAGCGGCCTGCCACCCACCGGTCCACGGGTTACAGATAGCAGCTCCGCTACCGGTCCGTTGTTCGCCGACCCGGCGGTGACAAAAAGCGGTGACCCCACCCGGGTATTTGTAGGTGAGCTTGTTACCTTCACCTTGACGGTTTCGAATAACGGCAATCAGACCGCCACCGACGTGGTTGTCACCGATCCGCTTCCATCAAATATGAGTGTTGTCTCCGCCGTTTCCACATCCGGAACGGTCACCATCATCCCACCCCGAACTGTTCAGGTTGATATTGGGGATATGGATCCGGACGATGTCGTCACGATCACAATTATCGCGCGGGTGAACAGTACCGGCTCGCCTCCGATCATCAACCAGGTTGAGCTCACCACAACTTCGCCCACAGATTTTGATCCTAATAACCGCTCATCGATCACCCTGGTTGTTCTGAATCCCACCCTCCCCGAAACAGGTTTCGCGCCCGGAAGGTTCACCCGAATCCCTGCGCAACCTCCGTCGATCGTGTATTCCACCAATGATGAGCTCTCGTTAACGATTCCATCGCTGAAAATCAACCTTCCGATCGTGGGTATTCCCAAAAGCGGGGATAGCTGGGATGTGACATGGTTGGATAACCGTGCTGGATGGTTGAACGGAACTTCATACCCCACCTGGAACGGAAACAGTGTGATCACCGGGCATGTTTATCTCTCCAACGGATTACCGGGACCCTTCCTCAATGTCGGAAAGTTGAATTATGGTGATCGCGTGATCGTACGAGCCTATGGCAAGGATTACATTTACGAAGTTCGCTCCGTCCGGACGATCAAGCCATACGCAGTGGCATCTGTTCTTCGCCATGAAGACCGATCATGGATCACGCTCCTGACCTGCAAGGGATTCAACGAGGACTTGGGGAATTATGACCAGCGTACCGTCGTACGCGCGGTCCTGATCTCAGTAAAATAACAAATCCAAATAAATTAAACAATTCAGACCAGGCGGAAGCATCCGCCTGGTCTTGTTTTTGAATTTTAATACATTGGTGATTGACATTTAGAACTTTTTTTCTATAATAGAGATATCTTCATGACAGGAAACCAAAAGTGAACTCAAAAACCCCGGGTGTTATAATAAATGGTCATTTTCTCAGGAGCATAAAGAAACCTATGTCTGGAAATACCATCCGCGTGGTCGGCGCGCGCGAGCACAACCTGAAAAACATCACCGTGGAGATCCCCCGCGATAAACTGGTGATCATCACCGGGCTTTCCGGCTCCGGGAAGAGTTCCCTGGCGTTTGATACCATTTTCGCGGAAGGCCAGCGCCGGTACGTGGAATCGCTTTCCGCCTACGCCCGACAGTTCCTCGGCCAGATGCAAAAACCGGATGTGGACTACATCGAAGGGCTTTCCCCGGCGGTTTCCATCGACCAGAAGGCAACCTCGCACAACCCACGCTCCACGGTGGGTACCGTCACCGAGATCTATGATTACCTGCGCCTGCTCTTTGCCCGCATCGGGATCCCGCACTGCCCTATTTGCGGTCGCGAGGTCGTCAAGCAGTCCGCACAGGAGATCGTGGATGCCATTGAGAAGCTCCCCGAGGAAAGCCGCATCCTGGTGCTCGCTCCCATTATCCGCGGGCGGAAGGGCACTTACCAGGCTGTCTTCGAGGAGATCCGCAAGGCTGGGTTCGTCCGCGCCCGGGTGGATGGCGAGATCCGCTCCCTTGATGATGAAATCGAACTTGATCGTTATAAGATCCACACGATCGAAGCCGTGGTGGACCGCCTGGTCATCTCGCATGGCGAGGATGAGGATGAAAACCGCCTCTCGCGCTCCCGTTTGACGGATTCGGTGGAAACCGCCCTCAAAGTTGGCGAAGGATACCTCACGATCCAGGATCTTTCCGGGGATACCCCCCGCGATATCCTCTTTTCCGAGCACCTGGCCTGCCCGGAGCATGGGGTCAGCCTGGGAGAGATCGAGCCGCGCACCTTTTCCTTCAATACCCCGCATGGCGCCTGCCCCGATTGCCAAGGTCTGGGTTCCAAGCTGGAAATTGATCCGGAACTGATCATTCCTGATAAAGAACGCTCCTTCAATGATGGCGGAGTGGTCGCAATGGAATGGGGTCCGCGTGAAAACGGCGGTTATTACTGGCAGATGGTCGAATCGGTGGCCAGGGAATATAAGATCGATCTGAATGCCCCCATCAATGAACTGAGCCCTGAAAAGATTAACTTCATCCTCTACGGAACCGGGTCAAAGGAGCTGACCGTCAGCCTGGTTGGTCGCGACCGGCAAACTACCTTTAACACCACGTTTGAAGGAATCATTCCGAATTTGATGCGCCGCTACCGGGATACCCAGTCCGAATATATCCGCAACAAGATCTCTGAATTCATGACCGATAAGCCCTGCACCGCCTGTGGAGGGAAACGCCTGCGGGTGGAAGCCCTGGCGGTCACGATCGCCGACAGGAATATCATCGAGGTCACCACCTGGCCAGTGCTCAACACCCTGGAATGGGTCAAAGAATTGGCCGGGGAAAATACTTTCCTCACTCCGCGCCAAAAGGCGATCTCGGATAGGATCTTCAAAGAGATCATTTCCCGTCTGGGTTTCCTGGTCAACGTTGGGTTGGATTACCTCACCCTTCACCGTTCCGCGGGCAGCCTCTCCGGCGGGGAAGCGCAACGCATCCGCCTGGCAACCCAGGTCGGATCCCGGCTCATGGGGGTGCTCTACGTGCTGGATGAACCCTCCATCGGTTTGCACCCGCGCGATAATTCCCGCCTGCTGGAAACCCTTAAAGGTCTGCGAGATATTGGCAACACCGTTTTGGTGGTGGAGCACGATGAGGAAACCATCCGTTCCGCGGATTGGATCGTTGACCTGGGGCCGCGTGCCGGTGAGCACGGAGGCCGGCTTGTCGCTGAAGGAACTGTAGCGGATATCCTCAAAAGCGAGGAATCACTCACCGGAGCATATCTTTCCGGGCGCTTGCAGGTTCCCATCCCGGCTGAGCGCAGGAAGGGAAATGGCAAAATCCTCCGCCTGGTGGGCGCCCGGGCGAACAACCTGAAAAATATCACGGTGGACGTACCGCTGGGGATGTTCGTTTGCATCACCGGGGTTTCAGGTTCAGGTAAATCCACCTTGATGGTGGATGTGCTCCACAACGCTCTTGCCCGCGATCTGATGGGTGCGCATACCCAGCCTGGCGATTATGACCGCATCGAAGGCATCGAAAACCTGGATAAGATCATTAATATCGACCAGTCGCCCATCGGACGCACGCCCCGCTCCAACCCCGGCACCTACACCGGTATGTTCGATGAGATCCGTTCCCTCTTCGCCGAACTCCCCGAGAGCAAGATTCGCGGTTATAAGAGGGGGAGGTTTTCCTTCAACGTACATGGAGGCCGCTGTGAGGCCTGCCAGGGTCAGGGTCAACTCCGCATTGAGATGCAGTTTCTCCCGGACATCTATGTCCCCTGCGATGTCTGCCACGGCTCACGCTTCAATCGCGAGACCTTGCAGGTGCATTTCAAAGGTCTCTCAATCTCGGATGTGCTTGATACAACCGTGGACCAGGGGCTGGAAATGTTCTCCGCCATCCCTTCGATTATGACAAAATTACGCACGCTCCAGGAGGTCGGCCTGGGATACATCAAGATCGGGCAGCCTGCCACAACACTTTCCGGCGGTGAAGCGCAGCGTGTCAAGCTTGCTAAGGAACTTTCCCGACGTTCCACTGGGAAGACCCTCTACGTCCTGGATGAACCTTCGGTTGGACTGCACGCAGCCGATGTTCACATGCTCATCGAGGTCGTACAGCGCCTGGTGGATAGCGGTAACTCGGTGCTCATCATCGAACATAACCTGGATATCATCAAAGTCTCGGATTACCTGATCGATCTCGGACCGGAGGGCGGCGACCGCGGGGGAGAGGTGATCGCCTGCGGTACTCCCGAGGAGATCTGCGCGTTGGAAGCCTCCTACACCGGTCAATATTTGCGCAGTCACCTCGATCTATGCAAATGACCTAGCATTAATGAGAATCTGGCCAGGGTAACCCTGGCCAGATTCTTTATTGGGTCCGTCTTTTACCCTTGAAGACGGAGCTCCAGGATACAGCTAGAAGTTGGTGATGGCTTTCAAGGGGATCTCCGGGTAGATCTGGCTGTTGGCCGGCGGCATGGCATTATAAACCCAGTTGATATCCACTGAACCCATTTTGATCCCCCGCACCCGCCTGAATCCGGTGAAGATTCCCCTTGTAAGGACGCTTTCGATCCCCAGGTTCATGCAATAAACCGCCACCGGTGCCCCTGATGGGATCTGCTCCAATTCATCATTGAAAATACCGGTCGAAAAAGCCAGCCGGGTGCTATCCGCTGCCTGGCACTGAATGATGGGGGTGAGGGTGGGAAATCCATCTTCCTTTACGTAACTGATGAATTTCAATCCATCCAACTGGTTGAACATTTTCTCGAGGAAAGGTTTCAGGATTCGTTCCTGATTTCCGGATTTCAATCCCACCCTTGGCAAGCATGGTCTTCACGGCAGCGAATATGATCCCGTTCATCGGCAGGGGGGCTTTTTCCGAGACTTCCAACAGATCGAAATAATGTACGGTGTTGATCCCAAAATAGGTGTTGTAGCGAAACATGGGGATGCGGTTCATCAGCTCATATTCGGGTCCGCTTTTCTTCAGGTGCGTCCAAACAGCCCTGCCCCGCCACAGGTTTTTATCAAAGGACATGATCAGAAAAGCAGCCTTGTGATTCTGCTGGATGAACTTCTTGCTCAGCCCGGTCACAAATTCACCTGCGATTAATTCTTTTGGCCCATTGGCCTGCATGGAAGTGATCAGGGCGACATGCGGCAGGCCTTCCGGATTGACGCATGCCAACAGACCCACCTTTTCGCTGGGGGTGAAATCTTTTATATCTTCGGAACTGAATTCCTGTTTCATTTTTGACCCTCGCTTTCCGCGTGAGCTAGCAACCGCACATCACGTTTGGCTGCCGGGAAGATTCCAATCCGTCTATTTCCGTTCTTGTCGAACCACTTACCTGCACGATCAGCGGATTAACCCCTGATTGCCTGGCGGCTTCACCCAGGGCATCCAATTCAACCTGGTCGAGCAATTTCGCATCCGAAAATTCCCAGGCCATATCCAACCGTGCGTATTTATCTTTGCACAGATTGTTGAATGCCAGCAGGTCCCATCGGCTGACAGACCCGCCCGCCACCCGGGAGAGAAATTGCCCAATGGCTTGAATATTCTCCACGCGGGCGGTCATCCCTGGGATCAAGGGGGTACGCACCCACAGCTCAAAATTCACTTCGCCCGTTTGTTGTTCTCCGCACCAGCTCGCGAAAGGTATCCAGAACGATATCCAGCGGCGCACCGGTGTACTCCTGGTGCCGCTCGGGATCCATCTCCTTCAGATCGAAAAGCACCAGGTCGGTGTAAGGAAGGATCAGATCCAGAGCTTCCGCCTTGACGATCCCGCAAGTATCGACAGCCGTGTGGCAACCGCGGACCTTGAGCTCCTGCAGCAACCCGGAGATAAAGCGCCACTGCAGCGTAGCTTCACCACCGCTGACGGTCACCCCGCCGTTGGATTGCGAGAAGTAGGTCGAATCCTTCACCAGCTCATCCGCCAGGGGTTGCAGCTCCCAATCCTTACCCAGGATCTCCAGTGCGGTGGAAGGGCACTCCTCCGCGCAGGTTCCGCACCCGTCGCACAGGATGCGGTCGATGACCATTCCGGTTTCGGATAATTCCAGCGCACCTTCGGTGCAGGTATCCACACAGGTTCGGCAGCCGATGCAACGGATGCCGATCCACTGGAGCTGCGGCTTGGGGGAAATGCTTTCGGGGTTGTGGCACCACAGGCAGCGCATCGGGCAGCCTTTCATGAACACCGTTGTGCGGATGCCTGGGCCATCCTCGGTGGACATGCGCTGGATCTCCAGCACCGTTCCTTTTCGGTCAGTTGTCACTGCCAATTCCACTCGCTCTTTAGATCCTGTTGTGGCTGAGCCGGGCGATCACTTCGTCCTGCAGCTCCTTGCCCACGGTCACGAAATATGCGTTGTAACCGGTGATGCGCACCAGCAGATGGCGATAATCCTGCGGGTGTTTCTGAGCGTCCTTCAGCATTTCCGCATCCAGCATGTTCACCTGCAGAGCGGTGCCGCCGTTTTCGATCGCTCCCCGCAGGAAGGCTTTAAACTTGGTGCGGTGTTCGGGGTCGCGAAGGATCGACGGGTTGAAGGTGATCGTGTGGCTGGCGCCATTGGGCAGAGAGTTGTAATACTCCAGCCAATCACCTTTGCCATCTGCCGCCTTGCCACCCAGAACTTTGCCCACCGAATTCATGTTGGCGGTCGGACCGTTGATATCCGCGCCATTCGAGGGGCAAATGGCATTGGAAAGGTACATCCCCTTCGGGCGTCCATCCGCGCTGGCTGCCAGGATGGGACCCTCCGAGATCCAGTAATTCCAGCTCAGCATCCCCGGCCGGTATTGCCGCTGGGTGCTGATGGTCTTGTGCTTCCAGGTTTCCTCGGTCCAAACATCCATGACCTTAAGCGCCATTTCATCGGCTGAATCATCATCGCGTCCGTACTTGGGAGCCTTGTTCTTCGCCTTGGCCTGCAGCACATCGTGACCCACCCAGTTATCCTTCAAGGCTGCGATCAACTCGGTCATGGTGCAGTCCTTGTGGTCGAAAACGAGGTACTTGATCGCCAGAAGGGAATCCACCGTGGTGGCATAAGTCACCGCTTCCAGGGTGGTGAAGTTGATCTCCGCGCCTCCCTGGGTGATATCCAACCCTTTTTCCGCGCAACCCTTCACCAGGCAGCTCAAATAGGGTGTCGGGCAGAACTTCGCCCGTACGGATTCGGTGTTCTCATAATTCTGCACACATTTGGTGATGATGTATTCCGTCTGGCGGAGGTAAGCCTGCCAGAATTCCTCCCAGGTCTTGAATTGCGCCGCATCCCCGGTCTCCGGTCCATCCTGGGTGATCTTCGAGGTCTTGCCCGTCATGGGATTGGTCACCGGTAGCATATCTTTTCCCCCGGTCAGGGCAAGCTCCACCGCCTTCAGCAGGTTGATGTTGTTATCGACTGTCCCGGAACGGTCGTTGCCGACCATGGTGTTTTCCAGGCAGCCCACCCCGGCGTAATCCCAAACGTTGCTTTCGTTGATCAGATCCGAGTAGCCCCCGCGCTTGGCTTCCAACATCATCCCGGCCATCGAACGCTCGTCAAAATTGATCAGGAAAGGCGCTCCCTGGCTGGAGGAGATCATATCGACCACTTTATCGAGCAATGCTTCGGAACTGCCCCGGCAGAGGCGTACGTTGGGTTTTGGCTCCAGGATGGGTGACATTTCGTCGATCACCTCCAGGATGGCGAAGGTCAGGTCGTTGCTGGCATCCCGTGCCGTCCTTATCCATCCCTCCCAGGTTGATCAATTGTCCGAAAGCTGCGGTAATTCCGTTGGGACCGTTATTGATCATCGCGTCGTAGGCGGTGTTGCAATGGAACCAGAAGCACTTCATGATCTCCTTGCCGAACTCGCGGTCCATGCCCTCATCCAGGGATTTCTGCCAGTATGGGAAAAGGTATTGATCGATCCTGCCCAGGGACGTTCCCGCCCCCGGGTAGTTTTCATCGGACATGATCAGCATGTGGTTGAACCAGAGTGCCTGCATCGCCTCCCAGAAATTACCTGCTGGTTCCCAGGGAACCCGTTCCAGGTTGGCGGCCATTTTTTCCAGCTCGTTCTTCCTGGCTGGATCAGTTTCCTCGGCGGCCATCTTTTTACATAGGCTGGCATATTTCTCCGCCAATTCCCTCGGCATCGCCGCGGCGGTTATCATCGCCCGGTACTGCGCGCCTTTGGGACCCTGCTTTTCATCCGGTCTTAGTTTTTCATACCTGGTTTGCAGGTCGGCCTGGATGCCCTTCCAACCGCGTTTGAGCGCATCTTCGTGCGCCGGGATCAAGTGCCCGCTGGTGGCACCGGAATTGCCATAACCGTGATCGTGGAACCAGGTAGCCTGCTCCCGGGCACCCCCTTTGCCCATGATCCGTTTTTCATACTCAGCGGCTTCCTTCTCATCCAGGCAAAGCGAGGTGAGGATATTGAACCTTGCCCCCGCCAGCAGGTCGCCGGGCAGGATCTCCTGGGGCACGTAGTTCACTATGACTTCCTTGTTGAACCACGCCCGCCTTTCAGCGATGCTCCAGGTCCAGAAATCCTTCTCAAGCTTGATGCTTCTGTGCCTTGGCGCGGAAGGAGCCTTTGATGGTAGTGAGCAGCATGAAAGCTTCCGGGACGATGTAGTAGAGCGCTTCGTTGTATTGCACATCCCAGGGAGTCCCAGTGGTCCAGGCGGACCAATCGTTCTTCCAGGTGCGATTCACCCCCATAAAGAAGTAATCACGCAACCATTTGATCCTCGGGCTGAGGTTGAAGGGCTGCTTGATCGCGAACCGGGTTACTTGAGTGGAAACTTCTGCCAGTGCCATAATTTCCTCCTGTCAATCTTTCAATTGGATACCGGATACGTAACCACTGTACCCGTGTTCAAGCATTTTGATCATGATCCCCTGTGCTTGTGTGGAATCACGATTTTCGATAGCCGCTGTTAATACCTCGTGGAAATGGACGACCTGCGGGTGGTTTCCCGGATTGGAATAGAAAAGCGAAGCAAAGTTCACATAGAGCGGCCTGCATGAATTGAGCAGGAGCGGGTAAAAAATGTTCCCGCTGGCCATGGCGATAAGGTGGTGAAATTGAAAATCCAGGGATGCCTGGAGGGCGATTTCCTCAATACCAGCGGTTTTTTCCTGTTCCAGAAGACCTCGCAACTCACTGATCTGTTCATCGTTGCGGTTCAATGCAGCCAGGCGCGCACTTTCCACCTCGAAAAGCATTCGAAAATCCATTGTGCTGTTTAGCAAGGCGGTTTCAAGGGTCCCTTCCTGAAAATTCATCAAGGTATTGAGAAGGCTCAGGGATCCCTGCCGTCGGTAATCATTCACCACCGCCCCACCGGAGGAATTCTTGGTGATCAACCCCTTCGCGGCCAGATCGAGCAGCCCATCGTGAACGACCGGGCGGCTGACCCCCAGCTTTTGCGCCAGATCACGCTCGGAAGGCAGCTTTTCTCCGATGGTCAACTTTCCGGTAAGGATCATCTCCTCAAAGCGGGTGATGAAATCCTCGACCAGTGTGTGCTTTTCCAGCCTGGGAAATTCTGTTTTCATATTTTGAGGGATTGGTATTACCACCAACCAGTGTAGCAAATTCAATTCTTAAAGTCAACTGGCAAGGTTGACCTTCCCTGGAATGGACTAAAGCGGTGCATTGACAGCAATGATTCAATGATTGTTTTCTCCCTGGTATTTGGGTATGATGAAATTGAAAAACACTCCATCCTCATCACAACCTAATTAATAATTCGCAGGTGAACCATGCCAAATGAATTTTTTCGGGTTCTGATGATTTCGGATGCCCGATCCGATGTGGAGAATATCCGGCAGTCTTTGGAAGAAACCGCTGGTTACGAGGTCCTAGCCACGGATCAATTGGAAAAAGCCCTTTTGCTCCTTTCCAGAGAAAATGTCAATGCAATTCTATTAATACTTGACCCTTCGGATACCTTCGGGCTGAACACGCTTTTCCTGATGATCGAAAAAATGCCAGGCATCCCCATCCTTGTCCTTTCGGAATCCGAAGATCGTGGGTTGGAAAACAGGGTGATCCTCGCCGGGGCTCAGGATTTCCTTGTTAATTACCAGAAAAATCCTGACAATCTTCGCCGTGCAGTGGAACATGCCGTCTTAAGAAAACGTATGGAGGAGAAGGTGTATTTCCAAGCCACCCACGATGCGGTATCCGGTTTACCTAACCGTACCCGGTTTTTCGACCGGCTCCAACACGGAATAGATTTTGCGGAGCGGTCCAGTCATGACCGTCGGGATTATTCCCTCGCTGTGCTGATCCTGGACTTGGATAAATTCGGAGAAATAAATGAAACCTATGGCGATCGCGTGGGGAATCTGGTGATCGAAAAAACCGCTGAACGCCTCAAATTGATGCTGCGAAGAAGTGATACCATCGCCAGCCTGGGCGGAGATCGCTTCGCGCTTCTTCTGGAAGGTCCCTCAGCCGGGAGGGGTTGCACAACTGTAGCGAAAAAGATCCTGGAATCCTTTACCAGCCCAATCCAGATGAATGGCTTCCACCTTGATCTTGAAACGAGCATCGGTGTAAGCCGCTACCCGGAAAATGGTCGGGATAGCATCACACTTTACAAAAATGCCGATACGGCCCTTCTGGAAGCTAAAAAGCGAACCAACTGTTTCGTGTTGGCATCATCTGAATAACAATATGAATTTACGCTAAATAGTTCGATTCAGGTGGACGATTATTTAATTATCGACTGAGAATCTCCCTGGCGACCTTTTGCGCACCAGCCATTACCTTCACCACCCCGCCGCCGCTTTCGCTCTGTGCGCCGATAAACCATAAACCCTGGATCGGAGTCTTGTGCGCGGGTGGCTGGTTACCGATCACGGGTGGCACACCACCAAAACAGTGATGGTCCTGGTGGGTTCGATTTCGGAAGTCCTCAGGGGTAAGGATCAGCATTGTCTTGGTATGCTCTCTCAGTCCGGGGATGTGTCTTTGCGCTTCGACCAGCAGTTTTTCCGCCATTTCATCTTGCCGCTCCCGCCAGGTTCCCTCCCTAAGTGTATCCGGCGCGACGGTGTAAATGGTCACCGCGTGCATCCCAGCCGGAGCCATTTCCGGGGAGTGCATCGAGGGCACGTAGATCAGCAAACCTTCGCGTGCCTTCATGGTAATCTCCCGTTTCGCAGACGCTGAACCGCGCCTTCCAGGTCGTCTGTACCGTAGTAATAACACAGCGCAGCTCTGCTGGAACTGGTGAGGGGTCAAAATCTATACTCCAAGTTGCACCATGAACACCGATTCCATCAACCGGTTGGAAGCGACCTGGTTCACGAAATCCTCCGACAGATTTTTCTTTTCCCACCAGGCCAAAGAAAACCTCGTTCATCCCACCGGAGGCGATCACGATATCCGCTTCTAACCGTTCGTCGCCATCCAGCACCAAACCAGTCGCCCTGCCGTCCTTCACAACGATTCGGCTTACTGTCTTCCCGGTGAGGATTTTGCCACCGTTCTCCCGGATCACCTCTGCCAGCGGCGTCCACCATTTTCTGGCAGCCACCCAGAAGGTAGGAATAGGCTATCTGGGCACTCTGCGGTGTCGGGATAAGCGGAATGCGTTTATCAAAAGCAGTTTCCAGGTGGATGTTCGGGAACGCCCAGAGCAGGAAATTCGCTTGGCGCGGTCACAAAATCCGCCACGATCCCCAGAAAGATGGTCTTCAACCGCGGGGACTTGAAGAAGTGATCCATCAACTGGCTTCCATTCCAATTGGCAAACCTCTTCAGCGCTTGAAATGCCAACCACAAACGAAGTTTCAGAATGATAGCTTTCAGATCCCCCAGCACCTTCCAGCTTTTTCGACCAGCGAAAAAGGATGGATGACACGTTCGTAGAATTTGTAATAGTCGTCTAAGGCAGACGCTTCTTCAGGGAAGATTTCCTTAAGTCTTTCCTTCCTCCAATAAGGTCCCCCATATTCTTTCGGTCTTCCAAAGTGGCAAGCCCATGATCTCCAGACCGCGGTCTTCGTGGATCGATAGGAACCTTATCGCTAACCCCGAGTTCCTCCAGGATCTGTCTGCCCTTATCCCCTGGCGCGAATCCATCCAATAGATAGCGGACCAATATCCCAGGAGAATCCATCCTGCTGAAGTGTGGCTGTCACCCCGCCAATGGTCGGAAATTGTTCAAAAATGGTTACTTCATGACCAGCCTTCGCCAGGTACGCGCCGGCAGTCAACCCCGCCATCCCCGAACCGATGATCGCGATTTTCATGCTTGAATCACTCTGTGAGGGCTTCCTGGGTTGCCTTCCTCTCCGCGAGTTGTTTGACTAGCTCAGCATGGTTTGCCCGTGTGATCGGGTAGCGGATCAGGATGGGCAGGCTGAACAGAATCACCACCGCCGGGACGATGCAAAAGAAAAACCGGATCCCGAAAAGTGCTTCCGGGGTTTGTGCGGTATTGGGAATATAATTGAACCACGCCAGCGACCAGCCTGCCACCGCCACCCCCAGCGCCCCGGTAAATTTCGAGAGGAAAGCCCAAAGGCCGTAGAAGATCCCCTCGCGGCGTTCACCGGTGATTAGCTCGTCGTATTCCACAACATCCGGAAGCATGCTCCATGGGCACACCCATTGGGTGGAGAATCCCATGCCTGCGACGAAAGCGATAACATAGATCAACGGTGTCGGTTGGGGCGGCAGCAGATATCCGCAGAGTATCGCAATTGAAGCGATGCCAAGCCCCAATGCGTAAGTGGGACCTTTATTGATGCGGTCAGAGAGCATCTTGGCGGGCACCAGGAAGATGCCGATGCTTACCAGCATTACAAGAAGGACAAAGGATACCTGGTCGGGCATTTTCAACTGGTACGTGATGAAGTAGGGAACCAGCGCAGTTAGAACGGTAAAGCTGAAACTGCTTAAGATGAACGCAGCCATCAGCTTTAGGAATGGTTTATTCTTGAAGGAAGTCCCGATTGCTTTCAGAGCGGGCAATTGGGAAGGCTCCCCTACCTCCTCACCTGTTTCCTTGATGGTAAGGGTTGTGATCAGGATCATCGCAATCGCCACGATCCCAAAGAAAGCACCGGTCGCACTCCAGGCCTGGTGCGTATCCATCCCTTGTCCTTCAAAAATACCTACCAGGATGGTCGTCAGCGCCGCACCGAGGATGTATCCAAGCACGCTGAAAATCATGCGTACTGAAGTAAGTCCCGCGCGCTCACTGTAATCGCGGGTCAATTCCGGTGTCAGGGCATAATACGGCACCGAGGTCATGGTGTGGAAAGTATCCACCAGCAGGAAGGTGAGAAGCACCATGAAGAACGCGGCGGTAGCGGAAAGCCCGGTGGGCAGCGAGAACATGATCCAGGTGGAAATTCCCAAAGGGATAACCCCGATCAGCATGAAAATTCGCCTGCGTCCGAACCGGGAATGCACCCGGTCGGACCAATATCCAAAGAGCGGGTCATTGATGGCGTCCCAGGTTAATTTCCCCACCATCAACGCCGCACCGGCAATAGCCGGGTCGATCCCGGCGACATCGGTATAGTAGAAAAGGAGGAAAAATTGGATGGAGGATGTGATCAGGGCGAAACCCAAATCAGCCACCCCGTAGCGGGTTTTAAAGCCGGCAGAGAGTTTTTTGTTCATGATGTTTGATCCCTTTTTTATTTTCTTCTTATGAATGAATAATTCTAGCAGAATCTACTATCTTCACATAATACACGGACCATTAATTCGAAAAATGCAGAGTTTTAATAGGATTGAAAAACATGCGTCTTTCGGTTCAAATTAGATAGTTCAAATTTTCGAATCAAGATTTGAATATGATAAGATACTCTCATCCTTTAACCCTATATGGAGACTAATGATGCTCTGGATCACTCGTTCCCACGTTCATGTTGACCGGGTCGCTTGCCCCTGGCTTATCACCCGTTTTGTGGACAATGATGCCGAGTTCCTTTTTGTTCCAAAAAACCAGGTCGAAAAGACCGCGAAGGAAACAGGCGCAATTCCATTTGATGCCCCCGGGGTCGAGCTTGGCCACCTGGACGGCCGCTGCTCATTTGAATCGATCATGCTCAAATACGAACTGAAAGAACCGGGGTTGGTTCGCCTGGCGAAGATCGTCCACGCTGCGGATGTGGAGGAGGATATTGATAAAGATCCAATCGCCCGCGGCCTGGAGGCGATTGCCACGGGTTTCAGCCTTCGTTTTCCGGAGGATGAGGATAATCTCGCCCGCCAATTTGAAGTCTACGATTCGCTTTATGCCTGGTGCCGGTTGGATGTAGCAAAAAGATAATCTAAATATTTCATATACGAATCCAGATTTACCTGGTTATAGATCCCTCCTCGAATGAATGAGACATTACGCTCCCCGGATGATATTCGCCTTTTATTCACAACCAGAATCGTGAGACTATTCTGTTATGGATTTCTTTCCGTTATCCTGGCTCTCTATCTGGCCGCAATCTTCCTGAGCGAAGTTCAGATCGGTCTACTTTTTACCATGACCCTGCTTGGGGATGCCGGTATCACTCTTTATTTAACCACTACAGCAGACCGGTTCGGCCGCCGGCGAACGCTCATGATTGGCGCGCTTTTAATGTTTGGCGCAGGGGCAGTATTTCTTTTTACCCGGAACATATATTTTCTCATCCTTGCAGCTGTCATCGGAGTGATCAGTCCAAGCGGGAATGAAATCGGGCCGTTTTTATCTGTGGAGCAGGCAAGTCTGACGCAGCTTCTGCCCGATACACGCCGGACGCAAATCTTTGCCTGGTATAACCTGAGCGGTTCGTTTGCCACCGCAGCCGGTGCCCTGGTGGGAGGTTGGCTTACACAGGTTTTGCAATACGGTGGAATTCAAGTTGTTTATTCTTATAAAGCGGTCCTTCTCGGGTATGCATTAGGCGGTCTGGTTTTGCTGGTTTTATTTCATTTCCTTTCCCTTCAAGTGGAGGTTCCAAAAAGCGAAATCGAGATGCAAACAAAGCGAACCCTTGGTTTGTATCGATCGAAAAATATTGTATTCCGGTTGAGCGCCCTATTCGGTCTGGATGCATTTGCAGGTGGATTCGTTGTGCAAAGCCTGGTAGCATTCTGGTTTTTCGTGCGGTTTCAGACACAGCCGGGAGTGATCGGCAGTATTTTTTTTGGAGCGAATATCCTTGCCGGTATATCGGCTTTGTTGGCGGGAAAATTGGCTAAGAGATTTGGATTGATCAACACCATGGTTTTTACCCATATCCCATCCAACATCCTCTTAATGTTGGTCCCATTAATGCCCACTTTGGAATCTGCGGTTGTGGTTCTACTCGCAAGGTTCGCCATTTCACAAATGGATGTCCCCACTCGTCAATCATATACTATGGCGATTGTTGAACCTGACGAGCGGTCCGCTGCTTCAGGTGTGACTTCCATCGCCCGGTCGCTTGGGGCAGCAATATCGCCATCCCTGACCGGATATTTTCTCTCAAACCCGCTTCTTCTCGGCTTGCCGTTTTTCCTTTCGGGTGGATTGAAAATCATTTATGATATATTGCTTTACCGGAGTTTCCGTAACATAAAACCACCCGAAGAGGCATCTTCTTTTGTACAGCAGACAAACTCAATTTCCAGGTAATTTGATTTTCATGTTAAAGTCGCCTCGCACCATTCCTACACTTCAAGTCATTGCCGCAGCTGTCCTTTTCGGGGCATCCGCACCGATATCCAAATCTTTGTTGGGTTCCATCGACCCTATACCGCTCGCGGCTTTCCTCTACTTTGGATCAGGTCTGGGTTCCTTTTTAATTTTATTAATTCGTAAGGGGATTCAAAAAAAGGATGAGGGTGAGGCGCGTCTTTCTAAACCGGATATCCCCTGGCTGGCTGGCGCGATCATCGCAGGCGGGGTAGCCGCTCCCATCCTGCTGCTGCTTGGTTTGGACCGAACGCCTGCATCGACTGCCTCCCTGCTTCTCAATTTCGAAGCCGTGGCTACTGCATTAATTGCAGGCTTGCTTTTTCACGAAGCTGTGGGTAAAAGGATATTTATCGCAGTTGGAATTATTACCCTGGCAAGTATCCTTCTAACCTGGAACGGAAGCGCTTGGGGTTTTTCTTTGGGTGCCCTGGCTATTATTTCCGCTTGTTTTCTTTGGGGACTGGATAACAACCTCACCCGGAATATCTCCGGGAAAGATCCTTTGATGATCGTTGGAATAAAGGGGTTATGTGCTGGTATGTTTTCTTTGCTTTTGGCGATCGTTCTAAAAATCCCGTTTCCCCCGATTGATCCGATTCTGATATCAATCCTGGTCGGGGCGGTTTGTTACGGGTTGAGTATTCAACTTTTCATCCTTTCTTTGCGTGGACTTGGCTCGGCGCGTACCGGTGCTCTTTTCGGTACGGCGCCTTTCGTTGGAGCGATCCTTTCCCTGGTTTTTCTGAATGAGATTCCCCCCACTCTTTTCTGGATCGCATTCCCCATTATGGGTGTGGGAGCATGGTTGATGTTGACCGAAAACCACGCCCACGAACACACCCATTCAGAACTAGGAGCATGCCCATTCCCACTATCACCCGGATGAACATCATCATCATGTCCATCCCGGGAAAGAGGGGGTTTTTTCCGGCAAGCATTCCCATGCTCACAACCACGATTTCCTCAGCCATTCACATGCACACGCGCCGGACCTGCACCATAGGCATGATCATATCGAACCATCTAGTTAATCTTTTATCCATAAAATTTATGATTCAGCTTGGTGAGATAAATCTATCCCTCCCTTAAACGACTTTGGTCCTTTTTAGTCCTGCGAATTGATCTGGAGATGAGTGGGATCCGAATCACCAGGAGAAGAATAACGATCACTGCATAGATCAAAGGCAGGGTGTAATTTCCCTGAAGTTTGAGGATATTTCCCTTCATCACCATGGCGAAATGCAGAATCACCAGCGGGGAGAGTATATAAACCAGGCGGTGCAGCTTTTTCCAGTTTGAGCCCAGCTTGGATATCGCGAATCGGTTGGACGTTATCGTCAGGATTAATAGGATGGTTAACGCAATCGCGCCAACGATAATGAAGTTTCGACGGGCTATCTCGCCCAGGATGAGGGTCAAATCAAACCCATAATCCAGACCGATAAAAATTATAAAATGAATAAAAGCGTATAGCGCTCCATAGAGTCCCAGCGCCTTCCGCCTGCGGACAAATTCCTTCCAGCCGGTGACTGTCCTTGCCGGTGTACAGGCCAGGGAGAGAACCAGGAAGAACAGCGCGATTTTTCCGGTCTGGTGTTCCAATTCCAAAATTGGATTCGGCCCCAGGTTATCGGTTTGAAAACGAAAAATCAGATACACCAGCGGAAGGATCCCGCCAAGGTGCACCAGGACTTGGAAAATTGTCGGACGGCCATTCTTCAACTAATAACTCACAGATAAATCCATGTCTTTGTAGAGATCAGCCACCTGATCCTCATATCCATTGAACATCAACGTCTTGCGTCTGCCCGTTTCACCGATGCGCCTTTCAGTGGCCTGCGACCAGCGGGGATGATCCACGTTTGGATTGACGTTGGAATAGAATCCATATTCTCGGGGTGCGATCGTGTTCCAAAGTGTCTCCGGGCGCTCGGAAACCAGCACAATTTTAATGATGGCTTTGATGGATTTGAACCCATACTTCCAGGGTGCGACCACACGAATCCCGCCTCCATTTTGCGCGGGTAATTTCCCGCCGTAAAGCCCAGTGGCAAAGATTGCCAGGTCGTTCAAGGCTTCATCCAGTCGCAATCCCTCGGTATAGGGCCAGGGATAATTGTAGTCGCTCAGTCCGGGCATCTCCTCCGGTCGCATGATTGTTTCGAAGGCGACAAACTTCGCGTCCGAAGTCGGGGCAACTTCCTCCAGCAGGCGCGAGACCGGGAACCCAACCCAGGGAATTACCATGCTCCAGGCTTCCACGCAGCGCAGGCGGTAGATTCTTTCCTCTGGCTTAAATTTGCTCACCAGATCATCCACCGAATATCTGCCCGGCTTCGAAACCAAACCTGATACCTCCACGCTCCAGGGAGAGGTCTGAAAATCCTTCGCCAGGGGAGCCACACCTTCCTTGTCAGTGGTGAACTCATAATAATTGTTGTAATGGGTGATTTCATTCAAAGAATTCGCGGGGTCACCCAACTCATCAGTGAGGCCTTCTACCGGAGTCGGCTCTATACCTGCCTGGTCTTCCGGCGTTGCGATCTGCGGCATGCAGGCAGCCAACGTCATGCTTCCAGCCAGCAGCCCGGTGGATCGAATGAAATTGCGCCGGGAAAGATACAGGCTCAGCGGGGTTATATCTTCTGGATCGATGGGATGACTGCGAGATTTGGTTGCCATTTTTACCCTCACAATTTATTAGGATTGCGCATTTTATTAAACTCAAATTTTGCCGAAAGGTTCAAAGTCATCAACAAGATCATCAATAAATCTCGATCTCGCGAATTATTGTGAGATTGTCGATATATTTTATCCAATTATCGTTTATTTTGATGAAAATTTCCACAGGACTACCTGTGAAAAAGATTAAGAATCATCTTGTTGCATATTACGCATTAGATTTGTATAATATACAACAGTGACTGAAATTCAATCCCTTGCTCGCGGATTGCGCATCCTCGATGTGCTCGGTGAATCGTCCGAAGGGGCAACCATCTCCGAATTAGCAGAACTCCTTGGCGTAGATAAAGGCACAGCATCTCGTCTGGTCTCCACTTTAGTGTCGTATGGTTATGCAGAAAAAGATGAAACCACCCGCCGCTTTTTTCCAGGCAGCCGGGTGGTGGCTCTCAGCCGCAGTGTGCTCAACCGCCTACCCCTCAGGGAGGCGGCGAAGCCGTTCTTAAGGGAGTTAATGGAAAAGACAGGCGAATGCGCCCATTTAGCGGTCTGTTCCCAGGGGAAAGCGCTCTATATCGACCAGGTGGAGTCCCCCGCCACCCTGCGGGTGAACGCCCAGGTGGGCACCATGAACCCATTGCACTGCACCGCGCTTGGAAAGATCCTGCTCGCCTACTGCGATGCTCCCTTCCCCACTGAATTGAACAAACACACACCCCAAACCATCACCATTCCAGAACAATTGAGAACTCATCTTGAAGAGGTTCGTCAGCTTGGATACGCCATGGATGAGCAGGAGTTTGATCTTGGCGTTCGCTGCCTTGCTGCCCCAGTTTTCGACTTTCGCGGGAAAGGGATCGCTTCCATCGGAATCTCTGGTCCAGCCAGCCGGATCACACCCGCAAAAGTAGCTGGTCTTGCAGAGATAGTCACCGGAGTTGCCCGGGAACTTTCTGCACGCTTGATCCGGAAATGAAACCGTCTTAATGAGGTCGTCATGAATCATTTACCCGAAAGGAATGATCTCGCCAAGCAACGCACCCAACATGCTGAAATGCTTTCCCGGGGTGAGCTCCCTTCCTCGTTATCCCTCACCCTTTCCGAAGCGCTCGTGATTGGTCTGCTGCGTCAGGGGGTCAGATCGTTTCTCACCGTACTCGGTCATGGTTCCACAGAAATAGGCGAGGTGTTGCGGATCTATCAGCTTGCCGGTTTGCTTCGGGTTTTCGGGTTAAGAAGCGAGATCGAAGCCTCCCACGCAGCCACCGCCCTGCGCTGGGTGACTGGTGAAAAGGCGGCTGTGGTGACCTCCATTGGCCCAGGTGCGCTGCAAGCCCTGGCTGCCTCCATCGCGCCAGCTTCGGATGGCATCGGGGTGTGGTACTTGCTGGGTGATGAGACCACTGAGGATGAAGGTTTCAACATGCAGCAGATCCCTAAACATGAGCAGGGATCATTCGAAAAGCTCTTTGGTACCCTTGGCAGGGCATATTCTCTGCATACCCCGCTTTCCCTCGCTTCCGCACTCAACCGCGGTGCGGTGGTGATTGATCATCCCTTCCGTGCCGGACCATTCTTCCTCCTGATGCCTATGAACACCCAGGCAGCCTGGCTGGAAGATTTCAATTTGGATGAACTCCCCAGAACCCACGACATCAGGCTGGGTCCCGCCGCAGGTGATTACGGGACCGCCGCCAGTTGGATTCGGGAAGCAGAACGGATCGTGATTAAAGTGGGTGGCGGAGGGCGAAATGCTGGCGCGGAATTGATCCAGCTCCTTGACCTCAGCGGAGGGGTCCTTGTGCACACCCCCATCGCTACTGGCTGCATCCCCTACTCCGATCCGCGAAATATGGCCGTGGGCGGCTCCAAGGGCACTCTTTGCGGCAATTTTGCAATGGAAAAGGCTGACCTGCTTATCGCAATCGGCACCCGCGCGGTCTGCCAGTCGGATTGCTCCCGCACCGGTTACCCTCAGGTGAATCGGGTGATCAACATCAACTCCGACCCGGAGGATACTGCCCATTACAATTGGACTCTTCCCCTGATGGGTGATATTCGCGCCACCCTTGCGCAGCTCAACCAGGAACTGGCAGAAAACCAACCTGAAAAGTCGGATTGGTTGGAGAAATGCGCTGAAAAGAAAGCTGCCTGGCAGGCGTTCAAGCAGGATCGCTTCCAGCACCCTAGGTTGACCGACGATTATTGGGGGACGACCGTCCTCACCCAACCCGCGGTGATCAAGATCGCCACGGATTGGGCCAAAGCCCGATCGATTCCCTGTTTTTTTGACGCCGGAGACGTTCAAGCCAATGGATTCCAAATAGTGGAAGATGATCATCCCGGTCAGACCTTCACCGAAACCGGCGCATCATACATGGGTTTCGCAGTGTCCGCCCTGCTTTCCACGGGAATTTCTTCCAAATCCTTCTATGCACTCGCCCTCACCGGAGATGGCTCCTTCACCATGAACCCGCAGATCCTGATCGACGGGGTTGAACACGGCGCGCAGGGCTGTATCCTTCTACTGGATAACGGCCGCATGGGTGCAATTACCGGCTTGCAGATGGACCAGTACGGGCAGGAGATTGCCACTGCCAATAACATCCATGTTGACTACCTTTCCTGGGCGAAGTCTGTTCCCGGGATCCTGGCGTTGGATGGAGGCAATTCGCCAGCTTCGCTACGCTCCACCCTGGAGAAAGCCGGCAGCCACGCGGGATTATCCTTGATCCACGTACCTGTGTACTTCGGATCGAATCCGCTGGGTGGAATGGGCGTCTACGGCCGTTGGAATGTGGGTAACTGGTGCGAGAATGTACAATCCATGCGCCACCAGATCGGACTGTAATCTCAAAGAGGTGAAATGAGTTCTCTGACCCCCCAAAGAATTCTTGAACTTGAGGAAACCGCCCGCTTATTGCGCGTGGATAGCCTGCGCTTCATCCACCGCAGGGGCTCTGGTCATCCCGGCGGTGCGCTCTCCGCCGCAGAGATCATGGCTGCGCTTTACTTCGAGGTGATGCGTATAGATCCCTCCCGGCCGGATTGGGAGGGCCGCGACCGTTTTATTCTTAGCAAGGGACATGCTTCGGCGGTGCTTTACGCTGCACTCACCCGGCGTGGTTTCTACCCGGCATCCGAAATGGAATCCTGGGGTGAGATCGACTGCCCGCACCAGGGGCACCCAGACCGGTTGAAAACGCCGGGAGTGGATATGACCAGCGGTCTGCTGGGACACGGCGTGGCCGTTGGCGCAGGGTTGGCACTCGCTGCGCGGTTAAAGAAGCATGATTTCCAAACCTACGTCCTGCTTGGAGACGGTGAATCCCAAGGCGGGATCGTCTGGGAGGGCGCGGCAGTAGCCGCCAAATATCGCCTCTCCAATCTCACCTGCATCCTGGATTACAACGATGTCCAGCTTGATGGCCCGGTGCATGAGGTCATGCCCCTGGAACCAATCGCGGATAAATGGAGGGCATATCGCTGGCACGTTCTGGAGATCGATGGGCATGATATCCGCCAGGTGGTGGAAGGTCTGCGTTTAGCTTCTCAAGTGCACGAAAAGCCCACCATCCTTATTGCTCGGACTACCAAGGGCAAGGGGGTTTCCTTCATGGAAAATAATTCCTTCTGGCATGGTAACGTACCGAACGGTGAGCAATTGGCTCAAGCACTCAACGAGCTGGGGGAGGTGAACAATGGCTGAAATGGCAATGCGGGAAGCCTACGGGAGGGCTCTGGCAGATTATGGAGCCATAAATTCAAAGCTTGTCGCGCTGGATGTAGATACCTCCGCCTCCACCCTTTCCAACTTCTTTGCTGCACGTTACCCGGATCGCTTCTTCAACGTGGGCATCGCCGAGCCGAGCATGGTGGATGTGGCGGCTGGATTGGCTCTGGGAGGATTCATCCCCTTCATAAATGGGTTTGCATCGATCCTATCTCTCCGTGCGCTTGAACAGATCCGCACCTGCGTGTGCTATTCCCGTACGAACGTGAAGATCGCCGCGAGCTATGCAGGCATCTCTGATTTTAAGGATGGCCCCACGCACTATTCCATTACCGATCTCGCCAATCTGCGCGCCTTGCCTGGGATGACTGTCATCGTCCCGGCGGATGCTGCCGAAGCCGCGGACTGGGTGCCGATTATTACAGAATTTGACGGTCCGGTTTATTTACGGATCAGCCGTGCAGGCGCTCTACCTGTTCACCAGCCCGGATCTTTGCTTCAAATCGGAAAAGGTCGCAAACTGCGGGAAGGCAGCGATCTCACGATTGTCTCGATGGGCTCCATGACCGGGCGTAGCCTGGCTGCCGTCGAAATCCTGGCTGCGGAGGGCATCCATGCCCGCCTGCTGGAAATGCACACGCTCAAACCGCTGGATAACGAGATCCTGCTTCAAGCTGCCATCGAAACAGGAGCGATCGTCACCGCCGAGGAGCACAATATCATTGGCGGGTTGGGAAGCGCTGTCGCGGAGACCCTGGCAGAAACCTGCCCGGTGCCGCTGGAACGGGTGGGCATCCGCGATTTCTTCTGCCCAACCGGGCGGGACCTGGATAAGTTGATGGATGCCTGTGGATTATCCGTGAATGCGGTCGTTGAAGCAGCCCACCGGGTGCTTGCCCGCAAGAAATAAATCCGAATTAGAGGAGAAACCATGAAGATTGCCGTTATAAACGAGATCAGCGCCGCGGATAAAAATGCCGATATCCTGAAAGCGTTGGATGGCCGCGGGCATGAAATTTTAAATGTCGGTAACATTTCCGCTGGCGAAACTCCGGGATTGCTTTATATTCATACCGGTCTGATGGCTGCTCTCCTCCTTCACTTGAAGGTTGTCGATTTTGTTGTGGGCGGCTGCGGAACCGGGCTGGGATTCCTCAACTCGGTGCTGCAATACCCCGGGGTCTTCTGCGGGCACCTGCTTACACCTCTGGATGCCTTCCTCTTCGCCCGGATCAACGCCGGGAACTGTGTTTCGCTGGCCTTGAACCAGGGCTACGGTTGGGCTGGAGACGTGAACCTGCGCATGATCTTCGACCAGCTTTTTACACCGGATACCGGCAGCGGTTACCCACCCCACCGCGCCGAGCCACAGCGACAGGGGCGTGAACTGCTGGCGACGGTTTCCCAATCCACCCATAAAACCATGCCTGAGATCCTTGCCGCACTCCCGGAGGAGGTTGTGCGTCCGGCGGTTCAATTCCCGGCGTTCCGAGCAATTTTGGAAAAGGAGATCCATTCCCACACCGAAATCGAAAAAATACTCAACCCGTATTTTCAACATTAGCATTCCCTTCTATGTAGTAATTTGATTTTCGGATAGGAAAAAAACACGAAGGAGGCTCAAATGAAACCATTACGAGTCGCCATTGTCGGCTGCGGGCGAATCTCCGATCTGCATCAATTGGGGTATCGCGGCCGGGAAGACGCAAAAATCGTGGCAGTCTGCGATACCAATAAAACCCAGGCGAAGAAGAAAGCCAGGGAGTGGGGAGTCGAAAAGATATACACCCACTTTGAGGATGTACTCTCGGATAAGGAAGTGGATGCGGTGGAACTGCTCACCCCCCATCACCTGCACTGCCCGATGACCGTCCAGGCAGCGCAGGCCGGTAAGCATATATCCGTACAAAAACCCATGGCTTTGTGTGCGTCTGAAGCGGACGAGATGATCGCTGCAGCCACCAAAGCCGGGGTAATCCTGCGTGTATATGAAACATTCGTATTTTATCCCCCTGCTGTCCGCGCAAAGGAGATGATCGATGCTGGCGAGATAGGGGAGATCCGTGCCATTCGTATGCATGTAAGCACTGGTACAGCTGATACTTCCTGGAAGGTCCCTCTTTCCTCCTGGGTATGGCGGTTGAATGAAAAACAGTGCGGTGGTGGACCACTTGTCTTCGATCATGGCTACCACCTATTTTCTCTGGGGTACTATCTGGGTGGACCTGTGGAGAAAGTTTACGCCTGGATCGATAAGTCCCCCCTGACCGAAACCGCTAGAGTTTACAAGATCGACGCACCAGCGATGATCATGTTCCAATTCAAATCAAACCACTGCTACGGTCAACTGGATATAGAGCACACACCGAAAATGCGCATCTATTCGGATTACTATGCCGACGACGATCGCATTGAGGTGATCGGTGAAAAGGGGATGATCTTCATCAACCGCTACACTGCCCGAACGGTAGATCTGCCCGAATTGATGCTCTTCAAGGATGGCAAGACCACTCCCATCCCGGTTGAGGGAGTGGAATGGCACGATAGCTTCACCGCCACCACAGTCGATTTCATCGAGAAGCTTAATACTGGTGGTCAACCCCGACTGGATGGCCCCACCGGGAAGGCAGTGCTCCAGTTTACCCTGGCAGCACTCCAGAGCGCAGAAACCGGACGGGAAGTCCGCCCTGATGATGTGAAATGAACCTACAACATACAATCAATTCACAATTCGGATAAAAACGGTTATGATTGAAATAAGATAAAAATATTCAATCTAAACGGAGGTTAACATGATCAGCCCAGCAATGCAAAAAGCCATCAATGAACAGATCAACAAAGAATTTTATTCATCATACCTTTACCTTTCCATGGCAGCATACTTCGAAAATCAGAATCTAAAGGGATTCGCCCACTGGATGAACATCCAGGAAGGCGAGGAACGCGAACACGGGATGAAATTCTACGAGTACCTTATTGACCGCGGCGCGGATGTGCAATTGAAAGCCATCGCGGCACCCGCAACCAGCTGGAAATCCAGCCTGGAGGTCTTCAAGGAGGTTCAGAAGCACGAAGCCTTAGTCACCGCATCCATCAACGCGTTGTATGAGCTTGCATTAACCGAAAAGGATTATGCTTCCCAGATCATGCTGCAGTGGTTCATCACCGAACAGATCGAAGAGGAAAAGAATGCCGCCGAGATCGTTCAGCAGCTTGAGTTGATCGATGCGAAAGGTACAGCCGTTCTCATGCTGGATCACCAACTGGGACATCGCGGCAGGGACTAGGATTTACTCACCCGGAGGAAACCCCTCCGGGTTTCTTTTACAGCGAGACCCGCTGACCGGTGTGAGCGACACTTACCCGGCAATCTGGCAAAAGTTGCCTCAGCCGATTTTCAACCTGCCGGGCGTGCCAGTCCACCCAGAGATCATCCGCACCCCGCCCCCATTCTTCCAGGTGAGCCAGAACTATTGAGCCCGGATTGATTTCTGCGCAAAACCGGCAAAATTCCTCCAGTCGGGGGGGATCCTCAATTAAGGCGCACCTTCTCCCCATCCAAATGTGGGCGAACAGCATGTCGATCCGTCCAAAATCAGGGAGTTTCTCTGCCCGGTAATCCCGGATATCGCCGGGAAGGAGCCATTTTTTATCCCGGTATTCCACCAGATAGCCGGTTTCGGGCACTCCGCGAGGCTCCTCTTGCCCGGAAGAGGATGGCAGTTCCCAATGTAAGCTCTCAAAAGGGGTGATACATAACGGGGGAATCAGTATTGGCTGCTTGGGAACAGGGGTGATGATCCTTTCCGGCTTCAATCCGCAATCGGAAATAGCTTTTTCTTGAAGTGTTACGGGAATAACCCAGGTGATTTCCGTTTCCTTCAACGCTCGGATCAGATCAAGATCAAAATGATCTCCATGGCTATGTGTCAGAAGAACAAGTTTAAGTTTTTTTGCGAGGACGCTGGTGCTCACAGGTGGGGCATCATTAACCCGCCAGTGCAGTGTGACCGGGTCGACCGCCCAGCGGAAGCCTCCCGTACGGAATAAATAATTGGCTGCGTAGATCAACCATACCCCATCTTCAGTGGCCGTTGAGGACCATTCTTGGGTGATTTCGCGGAACAGAACCGGGTATTGATCTATGGATTTTTGCCGGCGGATCGCCATGGAATCAGATCCGGCTTTAATTTGTTCCATGGTTGTATTTCGAATGGATCAGCTCCTCCACTTCCGTCATTGATCTGTGGAACGGTCCCAGCCCCTCCATTTTCAAGCTGGTAACCGCCGCAGACCAGGTGCCGGCTTCTTTCGGGGCTTTAGTCAACCTCGCCGCCATATAGGACCCGATGCAGGTATCTCCCCGCCCGCTTCTGCCGACCATTTCGTTGGGATAAAAACCGTATTCATAGAACTCGCCTCCTGCAAGAACAAGCATCCCATCCCGGTGGGTTAGGACAATTTCCGCCGGACCCAAAGATGCATACGCCCTGGCAGCCGCATGTAAATCCTTTTCGCCTGTGAGGAATTCGGCTTCCACCATATCGCTTTTTACAACATCGACCCATTGAAGGGTTTCCTTCATCTCCCCCCATGGCTCGTATTTCAACTCTTTTTCCCGTAATACCCGAACAAACCCCTGCATATCGGCAGCCACAGTTGCCCCATTGCCTTTGAGAGTTTTGATCACGTCCAATCCAACTTCTCCACGGAGGCTCGAACCGATCACTGCTGATTTCACCATCAAATCGTCCACATCAGCCGCCGTGATGACCCCGGCAGTAGCTTCCACTGATAAGGTGCGGATATCCGGATCCGTTGTGGGATAGAACAGCTCCATCAGCGTGGAGCTTGGTGTGTATGAAACCCGGCATGCTATCCCTGATTCTTCAAATTTTTCAACTACGCGAGAATCTTCCCTGGCCAGCCTGGTGACCACGATGGTTTTTACACCCATGCAATTGGCGGCATGCGCGGCATAATTGATCGCCCCACCATCTGTGAACCTTGTACCCGAAGGTGTGATGATTGTATCTTTCGTATAATTTCCGATGCAGGCTAGTTCATACTTTTCTTTCTCGGGCATTTTTTCCTCACTAAGAATTTTTTATACCGGGATGAATTTAATCAGTACCCAATAGATGACAGCGGCGATCAAAGCTGTGGAAGGGATGGTGAACAGCCACGCACTTCCAATTTCCTGAGCTACTCCCCAACGGACCTTACTAATCCTGTGGGCAGCTCCTACACCCATAATGGATGAGCTCACCACTTGGGTCGTGCTCACTGGTCCACCCAACAGGGATGCTCCCAATATCACGGTTGCGGAAGCGAATTGCGAAGAGAATCCATCCACCGGACGAATCTTGAAGAATTTCCCCCCGAGCGTCCGGATCAATCTTTTCCCTCCCAGCAGGGTACCCAGCGCGATCATGAAAGCGCACAAAGCAATGACCCATTGCGGAACAACATACGAGCTGAGGTATCCACCAGTTACGAGGGCCAATGTGATGATGCCCATTGTTTTTTGGGCGTCATTCGCGCCGTGGCTCAATGCCAGGGATAATCCGGTAAATATCTGCCCGGTTTTGAAAAAACCATTCACCTTTGGTGATGCGTTTTGACACAGGAAAAAAATGATCTTAAGGATCAGCCAGCCTACCATGAATCCGAGAAATGGAGAAGTGAAAAGGGCGATGATAATCTTTTTTAATTCCTCGAGATTTATCGCTTGCCATCCTGCCCCTATGATTACCGCACCGATCAATCCTCCAATTAATGCGTGAGAGGAACTGCTTGGAAAACCCAGTCGCCAGGTGAGAAGATTCCAGAAGATCGCACTCGATAACGCAGCAATTAATACCTGGAGGGTGATCGTATTTGGTTCAACCACATTTGCGATCGTCTCAGCCACCGCTACCCCAAAAATAAACGGGCCAAGAAATTCCGCGATGGCAGCCATCCAGAGGGCAGCCCGGGGAGGGAGAGCACGCGAGAAAATCATTGTGGCAACAACATTGCTGGAATCATGGATTCCATTTAGAAAATCAAATCCAAGGGCGAGGATAATTACAGTTAGAACTAGAGGATCCATATTTCATCGACCTCTGGATTACGTCTTCTTTACCACGATATCCGCGATCACATTTGCAGCTTCATCACCTCTGTCAGCGGCATTACTCAAGTGGCGGTAAACCTCGCGGCTTTTCAGCATTTTCATTACGTGCTTAATATCCTCTGCTCCTGTGAATAGATCCGCAAGGGCTTCACGATACACTTCCTCGACACGGTTCTCAAGCGCTTTGGCGCGTTGCGCGTGTTCATTCGCAACCCCGGGATGTTCCTCCAGTCTGTCCACGGCTTGAAGTAATTCATATGCTGCATCACGCAGGATGGATGCGATCCGGTGCATAAAAGATGTCGGCTTAACTTTCAGGATCTCCATCTCAGTGACTGTGCTGTAGGCGTAATCGAGAACATCGTCGATCGTGCGGGATAATGCGAAGATATCTTCCCGGTCGAATGGGGTGATGAATGTGCGGTTCAATTCATTGATCAGGATCCTGCGGGCTTCATCCGCCTCTTTTTCTTTAGTGGTCAGGAGCGCGGCTGCTTTAGGGATCCTGGCTGGACATGTATTCCTTGAGGGCTTCCAGGCCTTCCAGCGTAAGCTGCGCCTGGTCGTGGATATACTTCAGGCACACATTGGGTTTCTTTTTAAAGAGTCTCATTTTGATTCATCTCCTTTGCTTCTTTTTGATACAGCCTGATTGATATAAAACCACCAAGCCTGTACGGATTTGCTGATAACTATTGTGGTTCTGAGCTTCGACTACCCTGCAGGCTTCCTCCGGAAGGTACATCGATAACTCGCTGTAATCCATGTCCCCTTCTCCCGGTGCGATATGGTCATCCAATCCATCCATATCATGGATGTGGACACCGATGATCCTTTCCCCAAATCGCTTCAACCAGGTATCGGCTGGGAAAAAACCCAGCCTGTCCAATGCCCCGGCGTGACCCACATCAAAAATGAAACCAATTCTCGAAGGTTCTGCCATTGCCAGTAATTCGTACAATTCTTCCGGAACGGGGATTTCAAGGAAATGGGACCGATTTTCCAAACCCAGTTTCACCCCAAGCGGTTTCGCGTAATCCAAAAGTTCCTGAATGCTCTTTTTCAACGCCTGGAAACGAGCAGATTCCAATCTTTTCCGCTTTTCAACCAACTCATTTTTAATCTCCGCATATGCTTGTGTTGCTGTTTCCCCACGGTCATACAACCTGCGCAATCTGTCTTCCAGGGAATGATCCTGCTGAACATTCCCGGCATGGATAACTATGTATTTCGCTTTGATCTCATGCGCCAGGTCCAGGCTGCGTTTAATGGATCTAACCCCTTCCGCCCGGTACTCCTCATTCGTGGAGGAAATGAGCCAATCCCGGTTCTTGTACTCCGCGGCGGAAATATCCGCCGGGCAGGGCTCATGCACACTGGAAATCTTGTTTTTCAGCCTGCCGATGCCTTCCAGCATGGATGAATCCACCTGGTGATTCAGCTCGGCGTGAGCTGAAAACCAAGCCGCCTGGCAGCTTCCAGGAAATCTCCAAGCGATTGGAAGTTCCCTATTCCCCACATCGAGGAGAGGGAGGCATCGTAACGAACAGGATGGTACTGGAGCAGGTCTTGCCGGAAATATGGCGAATAAATCCTTCAGATTGGTGATCCAGTGGTCAGGCTCCAACCCTTCAACAGCTGTGTGAGCTTCCCGACCTGCTTCGGAGGTATTGATCAGAATCGCCAGCTTGAAACCTGCCTGCCTGGCGGCGGCAACATCCCTCGCCGGGATATCACCGATATAGGCGCATTCCGAAGGGTTAACACCCATCGTGCTGGTCGCTCCCAGCAGGATCCGGGGATCAGGTTTGCGTTTTCCAACCACTGCAGAAAGTACCATGGTTTCGAAGTACCCGGTCAATCTTAATTTTTTCAAGGCGTTGGGTGCTTCCACACTACTGGTGGTGTTACTCACCAACCCCAAACGGTACCCGCGCCGGAACAATTCCTTGATAACTTCTGCGGTTTCCGGAAAAACCACCCGCTCACCTGTCGCATCCCGCCAAAGCAGGTTTAGTTTCACTGCATTCGATCGAACCAGATCCTGCGGCCATTCTGGCAGCATCCAGCGGGTCCAGAGCTCCGCTTCATTTAGCTCGATCATGGTTTCCCGCGCCCATTTTCTATAGGCAGCCATCCTGCGCTTTAGCATGGTTGAGAAATCCGCCGGGTCCTCCCCGGTGTTGAGAATTCCAAGTATCTCGCGAGTGTAATGGACGCGTTCCTCCCTACTCCGCTTTTTCGTTCCCCGCAGAGTTCCGCCCATATCAAACAAGATCGTGGTGATTCCTTTTTCCATCAAATCTTGCTTTCTGCATTACAAAGATAGGGGACTTTTAATAAGTCCGGGAAACTTCGAATAAAAACATCTGCCTTCGCGTCTGGGTCAAAATTGAAAGCCACGGTTTTCATCCCCACTTCCCTGGCGCCTTTTAATTCACTCTCTTTATGGCCTACAAATAGAGTATTGCAAGGGTTGACACCAAGCTGATCCATCGCTGCATGGTACATCGCGGGATCCGGCTTTCGGGTGCCAAGTTCATTGGATGAGATGATCGAATCCCAAACATGCACGAATCCGCCTTGGTCGAACCAATTCAACTTGGTGGAAATTGAATTGGCGGTGTCGGTGACAATTCCCAGCAGGAAACCGGCTCTTTTAAGAGCAAGCAGGGTCTGAGGGACTCCTTCAAAGAACTCAACAGTCTCATCTTCATCTTCAAGGATCTGTTTGCCAATCGCAATTTGTTCTGGTTGGATAACACCATGGAGACGGACCATCCCCTCCCTGAATTCATCCTGTGTTATCTGGCCGCGATACGCCCTTTGGATTAGGAGGTTCCTTCCGTCCTCGTCCGTGATCTCCCCTGAAAGACCCAGGCTCAGAAGAAATTCCTTGAACCTGTCTCCTTTTCCAGGGCGATGATAAAGAATATCGCCTGCGTCAAAAAGAATCGCACGGACTGAATCCTCATTCCGGGATTTTTCCGGAAGATGCTCTATCTTTCCTGATCTCTCTCTTTAGAAAATCCACAAGCTCATCCATCTGTGAATGACCAGGTCAGGAGTTGCCCCGTCATCGGATTCCCCATGATTGAAATCATGACATATCTGGATTGCGGACCGAAAGCCGGCTTTTCGTGCCCCAAGGATATCCCGCGCGATTCTGTCACCCACGTAAATGCATTCGCTGGTGGGAACATTTGCCAGTCTCGCGGCATAATGAAATATGGCCGGGTCCGGTTTCCGGCGTCCGTATTCACTGGAAAGCACAATTGGATTGAAATAATGTCGGATCCCGTATTCATCCAGGTTCTGGGGAACCTGACCCCGGCTGCAAACATTGCTGATTAACCCGATCTTCAACCCAAGATTCCTGATAGATTCAAGCACCTGCGGAATTTCGGGACGCATTTCACGCTTGTAGTAGTGCGTCTCAATATATAGGGTTACCTCTTCCGCGATCGAATCCATGGCCTCTGCATCCAGGGGGTATCCCGGGAAAATGAATTCCCGCCATACCCGCTGGGGTGGAAGCTCCAGCATGGTTTCCAGGCTGAAGTTGTGATACACTGGCAAGACCTTTCGTGATGACATCCAGCAATTCGTCATCGGACAAATCAAGGTGAATGCCTGCCGATGCGAGGATCGCGGAAATTCCGGGGGTAGCCTCCAGCCGGAGCTGGCGCGTGTACCCGAAGGTTTCTATGGTTCCTCCCATGTCAAAAAATATTGCCTGGATGGTCATTTCTTCTCCGGTATGAACAAAAGCCCATCCCACCTCAAGGTTTTTCACCTTGCGGTATATGTAACTAATTTAATGAGACTTTTGCGATGCGTTGTTCGTTGCAGGGGATGCCCCGGGATCTCTCGCGATCACCCCGGGGCATCCTTTATTACTAAATTCAATTATCTAGAGGTTTATGGTTGACCAAGATTGAGCAGGTAGAAATCTCGAGCCTGGACCATATTCTCATACGCGAACATCTCTTCGATCAGCCAGGTTAATTTTCTGACTTCGTCCAGGGTCTTCATCCCCTCAGGCACCTCGTAAGTGGGATCCGCAAAATATGTCCCAAATTTTGCCCAAGGATCTCGGCCTTCTTCGCTCAGGATATATTTGATCCATAGCTTTGCTGCATTGGGGTGGGTTGCCTGGTTCATGATGCCTGCATAACTTTGGCTTTGGATACCAGAGATTGGGTTCAAACCCCAGCAGGGTTCAAAGACAAGGTTGCCGTCCTGCACATCCGGGTAATTGGAATATGAGGTGAACGCCAGCAAGCTATCCGTCATACCGGGTGTTGCAAACGCCGAATCGACCTCGTCACCACCTGGCTGGGGAATGGGGGCGTTCTGGGCAAATTTCTTTAACCACAACCAACCGGCATCAGGGGTATCAGCTTCCAGTTCCGGTTCCTTGCCGTAGAGATCCACATACGCCTGTTTCATTTCATCTGCGTGGAAAGCAAGGGTGATTAATTTGCTCAAGGTAGAGGCGTCATTTAAGGGATCCTCTATAACGACCTTCCCCTTCCACTCGGGTTGGGTGAGTTCCCAGATATTCTTGACCGGGCATTCTTTATTCAGCTCCGAGTTATATGCAAGGATGGTAGTCCCGATTCTGGAAAGGGGCATTGGCTGGGTTAATTCCTCGGGGAAATTCAAACCTTCTGGAACAAACCGCCAAACATATTCTTTTGGCATGACTTCCCCAACCACTTCCGCTCCACCGCTGCTGAACCAGACATCACCGACCACCAGGCCGGATTCCTGTTCACCCAGGGTTTTCGCTAGGACATCATCGCCGCCCAGGTCGTAGCCCTCGCAGGCGATATCCGGGTACTTCTCAGCCCAGCCCTCACATGCTTTTTCGATCTTGGAAGTGTTGGCGTAAACAACCACTTTGCCTTCCTGCTTGGCAGCTTCTTCGATTGCGGCCCAATCCTGCGGCTCTGATGCAAATTCTCCGAGCTGATTGGCCTTCACCCATTCCTGTTTGGCAGTGAGGGTCGGTTCCGCTGCGGGTGCTTCTGCTTCTTCGGGTGCAGTAGCATCCGGGGGAGCTTCGGTTACTGCAGGGGCTGGGGTGCTGCATCCAGCGACAAGAACGATCAGAAAGATGATGGTGAAAAACTTGACGAACTTTTTCATTTCTTTTCTCCTTCGAATTTTTTGTGACAATGGAAAACTGCTTGCTCGTTCTTCGATTTTGGGTTCTAAATTCATCCTCCTTTCAGGTTTTCTGTGTTCAAATATTGACAATCAGCAATTCGCGGTTGCAATGATGTTCCCGCTCTCCTTGCTGTAAAGATTGACGCAATCGGGGTCAAGTTTTAACCAGATCTTTTCATCCATCTTGATCTTGCTGATCCCATTTTCCTTGACCGTGACCTCAAGCTCTCCTCGGCGGGCAATGATGGTTGAATCCGCACCGGAAGGAAGAACAGAGTACGCGCTGAATTCGACCGCACCAGTTACCGGTTTATTGAATATCTTGATATCCTCCGGTCGAACACCGGCGACAATATCTCCTTTGGCGCCATGAGTGGGCACGGATAATTCCAGTTTGCCCAGCATTATCTTGTTCTTCCCGCTGATGACGCCATCGATCAAATTGATCTTCGGATTGCCAATGAAATCCGCGACAAAGAGGTTCGAGGGAAAATGGTATACCTGGTCAGGGGTTCCAAGCTGCTGGATCACACCCAGTTTCATGACCGCAATATTGGTCGACATCGTCAGCGCTTCAAGCTGGTCATGTGTCACATAAAGCGTGGTTGCACCGGAATCATGATGAAGCCGTTTTAATTCCACGCGCATGTCCATGCGCAGGCGGGCATCCAGGTTGGAGAGCGGTTCATCCATTAAAAAGACTTTAGGCCGGTATGCCAGCATTCGCGCGAGTGCGATGCGCTGCTGCTGACCGCCGCTCATTTCACGCGGGTAGCGGTCAGCGTATCCTTCCATTTGGACTTCCGCTAACGCTTCCTTTACCCGTTTATCCATTTGTTCTTTGGATAAGTTTTTGAATTTCAAGGGCAAAGGTTATGTTTTTATAAACTGTCATATGCGGCCAGAGCGCATAATTTTGAAAGACCATCCCCAGCTCGCGCTGCCCGGCCGGCAAGGAAATGCCTTTCCGGCTTGAATAAACCAGTTTATTCCCGACAAGGATTTCCCCTTCATTCGGATCTTCCAAACCGGCGATACATCGCAACAGGGTGGTCTTTCCACATCCGGATGGTCCCAGCAGGGTGAGAAAGCTGCCAGGTTCTACGACCAGGCTGACGTTATTGACCGCAACGACATCGCCAAATCGTTTTGTTAGATTATTAACTGTGATTGTAGTTGCCATGTTTCCTCTGGGTTAGGCATCCCGAGACCTTTTTTCAGACTACCGCCCCGGAATCTGCTGATGATGAAATGACCGATCAGAACCAGGCTGATCAGGACAAGGATGACCGCGTTGGCCTGCTGTTCGCTGCCGTTTTCACTGTAGCGCATGGTCATGCTGGCCAGCACTTGCGTGGAGGGAGTGACCAGTAAAATGATCAAAGACAGTTCTCTCATGGTTGTGATGAAAGTCAACATGAACCCGGAAACAAACCCTGTGCTGGTGAGCGGGAAATATGATCCGGCTGAACCGTTTCCAGGAATTCGCACCGGCTACAGCAGCGGCTTCTTCAAGTTCCCGGCCAACCTGGAGCATGGCCGAAACACCACTCCGGGAGGAATAGGGAATATGCTTGGCAACGGAGACTACAACCAGTAATGCAAATGTTCCATAGAGCGGCGGGATCGGACCCACCGGTTTGCGTGAACATGGTGATATACACCGCACCAAACGCAATACCCGGGATCACATAGGGAATGAAGGCAAGTTGTTCAGTGATCTTTGACAACCGGGTTCCCCGCCCTTTTACGATCGCGTAACCGAGAATGATCCCCAAAGAATGCGGTGAAAAATGCGGTCGCCACAGCAAGCCGGATGGAGTTCCAGGCACCGCGGTAGATCGCCGGATTCAGCAGGATACCCGGTTCACCGCTGTTGATCTTGGGATCTCCTTTTCCGATCCAATGCGCGAGGGTGAAATTGCGACACTGTAATCCCCGTAGCGACGCATGAACGTGCTCCATAACAGCAGAACAAGCGGTCCAATAGCAACGATCAACTTGGAACGTGATGATTCCTGCAGCGATCACACCCCTCCACTCCCGTAATTTGGTTTTTTGCGACATGAAACCCGCGGCCGCCAATCGTTTCGTAGCTTTTCCGGGTCCCGACGATTCTTTGGTTTAGACTGAGATCGTCACCATGGAGAATAAGGATCAGGATGATCGCCAGCACGAAGGCATCACCGATAGGCATCAACCGCGATATTGGATCCGGATCATGGTGGAGAGGGTGTAATAGCGGACCGGAACACCCAGGACATTCGGACCGCCGAATGTACCCATGACTTTGCGAAAAGGTCATAATGAAACCGGAAAGCAAGGCCGGAACCACCAGCGGGAAGGTGATCTTCCCCAGGATGCGAAAGCGGCTGGCACCTGCCAGTTCACCCGCTTCCTCCAGGCTGGAATCAATCGACATCAACGCAGCTGAAACGAACAGATAAAAGAAGGTGTAGTAATGTAGATCCGCTGCTGATGATGATCGGGACCGGTCCGAAAGCCAGCCAATCCGGTGGTGGCACCCCGGTGAGATACATCAACATCCCGGAGACTCCTCCCAGGGTCCCATTATTGAAGAGAACCTTCCAGGCCATCGCGATCGTCCAGGAAGGCATGATATACGGAACGACTGCCAGAATATTGATCGACATTCCTGTAAGGCAGGTCAGTGCGAACCACCATCCACGCCAGGCCCGCCCCGATGACAAATGCCATCGACGGTAGCACCCAACGAGATAATCAAGTGAGTGCAGCAGGGTTGGTAGGTCATTACGACCCCAATCTTGGTGGTTAGCATTCTCAACCAGTGGAAGGTGGTAAGCTCTCCAGGTACAGCATCCGGGGCATACCTTACGGTCGTTATCAGAGTAGGTGATCGTGGTCATCGACCATCCGGAATAGCGGGATGATGACCATGTAGAAGATCAGGAACAACATGATGATCGACAGGATTACATGCGGGCTGGTCAACCATCGGAAAAATCTTCGCCACGCTGGCTAAGATCCTTTGTGAAGGGTGAAGGGTGCAATTGCTGCGCTTGTCATTTAAAGTCTCCCGATCAGGTAAGATGGATTACTTGCCTGTACCGTTCGTTTTTTTCAACCGATCGCGCAGTTGATCCAGTTTATCCAGGTTGTCGGTCACTTCCTGCTGGTTTCTGTTCGCAATATCCAAAAGAAGAGCATTGATGATCGTCATCGGAACAACAAGGGAATGAAACGCAGATACCGGACCTCGCTTTGCGGAAAGGACGATATCCACTTTGTCACCCACAATCGAACCAAGGGTATCTGTCAGTAGAATCGCAGGGCATTCTACTTCCCTGGCATAATCCAGGACGATCTGCAGCGTGGGATTCACATCAAAAAAGCCGATGGCAAAAAGCAGGTCCTTTTTCGTCATCAGGAGCAACGGTTCCAGCGTCTCCCGTCCCGCAATGGTCAGCGGGATCACCTGCTTTCCAAAACGGGTTAACCGTTGATGAAGGAGATGTACAAGAGATATGGAAGGGCCGGTGCCGAAAACAAAAAGATGCTCGCATGCGATCATGCGAGCAACAGCTTTCTTTATCTGATCCCGGTCGACAGATTGGAGCGCTTCGGTCAAGTAATCAATTTCGGATACGGTGACCTTTTCAAAAATATCGCCGCCTTCGCGAAGGTCGTCCAACCGGCTGCGCAGCCTGGCTGAGTGCCCCACCCGGCGGCGAAAGTTCTCCTGTAGTGCCTCCCGCATGGCAGGGTAACTTTCAAAACCAAGCTTGCGTGCAAACCTCACAACGGTAGCTTCACTTAAACCTAGCCGGCTCGCAAGTTCACCACCGGAAAGGAACGCAGCCTCATCCTGGTTTTTTAGGAGGTAATTTGCGATCTGCTTTTCACCCTTGGTAAGCTGTGTATAGGAATTACTGATGACCTGGTTAAAATCCTGGGCGATCATATTGTCACCTTTTAGGTCTCAAATCAGATTCTGTGGTAACTTTCAAATTTTTATATTATGAAACTTATCTTTCATTTGAAACATAATACAGCAATAATATTTGAAATGCAAGTGATATTCCATACTTATTTCATTTTATGATCATTGCCTCACAATTTTGCGAGCGCGGTAACTATTTTCGGTTAATGACGAAGATCAATTTTTGACAGCCTCATCGCCATTAAAACCCCAGAGTTGGGGATACTTTTTATGTACCGTCCAGGCAGCAACAACGCAACCAATCCCACCGGTAATGATCGCGAAAGGCACACTAAATAATTGAGCCACCAATCCAGATTCCACTTCTCCGAGTTGGGGGCCTCCCTTAAAGAAAATCTGGGTAATGCTCATCATCCTTCCCCGCATCTCATCCGGTGTCTGCAATTGACGGACTGTATTCCGGATGATCGTGCTCAGTCCATCGAAAACACCGATGAGGATCAACGCGAGCATGGTGATCCAGAATGACGTGGAAAGCCCAAATAGAATTGTTGAAAACCCCAGGGCATATAAGGGACAGTACGATGATCTTACCCTGTCGCTGAATATTCGTCTTTTGGGATAAATATACGGCGATCATTAATGTTCCTATCGATTGCCCGGCGGAAAGCCAACCATACTGGATCGGACCAACATGCAGAATATCCGTGGCGACAAATGGAAGTAAAGTATTCGCCGAAGAGAAAAACGCGGCGAAGAAATCCATAAGCATAGCAGAGAGGATGATCGGGGAATTCTTAATAAATTCAATCCCTGCCTGTATATCCGTTACAGCCCCGCGGGGTTCCAGGGGTTTCTTTTCGATCGCAGTCTCAACATTCCCCATCGCGATCAAAGCAATAATGACCGCGAAAAAGGAAATCGCATTGAGCCAGTACGCCCATTGAATCCCAAGGAAAACGATCACAAACCCGGATAAAGAAGGCCCAATGATCCCGCCGACCTTGGTGGCGATGGACGATACACTATACGCGCTGGGAAGATCCTCCTTTGGAACCAGAGCAGGGATAAGGGCTTGCCTGGCGGGAATATCAAACGTAACCGCCACCGCTTGAATCACCACCAAACCAAACAGCATCCACAGGGATGTAATTCCTGCCGCGGTGGTGAACCCCAATATAATTGCTGCGACTGCCTGCGCGAGCTGGGTAAGGATGGTCACCTTGCGCCGGTTGAAATGATCCGCAACCACGCCTGCCAGTAATGAAAGCATTATTACAAGGGAGAAACCGAGCCATGCCGATGATACTGATCGATAATGGTTCATCGGTGAGCGTACGCACCTGCCAGTATAGCGACCACAGCTGCATCTGCGAACCGGTGAACGAGATTAAATGGCCAATCCAATAAAAAAGAAACTTTCTGGATTTTAAGGCAGGGGGCACAACCATTTAAGATTTCACCCTATCACTCTCAAGTTGTCGAGATTACAATGTTCTAGCCTAATATTTCCCTAATTTGAGGTGATACCCACAATGCTGCACCGGTGGTATCCACGACCATCTCGGAAACCGCCATCAATGGACGGTAGATCTCGTCTGCCCGTAGAAATTGAGTTTTGAAGTACCGATTTAGAAAGTAAGCAGGGTCGTACTTCTTGCGGTAATCAATATCCCGCTTCCATTTGCGCTTAAGACGGATCGGGTCATCGGTCAAATACACAACTTTTATCCCGATTAGCCTTGAAATCTCGTCAATGTGGAACGGGAAGTTTCCTTCCATGAATATAATATCCGCTGGTTCGATCTCCATCGAAGTGCAGCCGGGTTTCAGCTTCCCATTCAGATCGTGGCTGGATGTCCCATAGACGAAATCATACCGGGGGATCTGAATTTTTTGCCCTTTCAGGAGTCCTTCCAGGCTTTCGATAAAAATTGCAAAATGAGTGGATTCCTTCCCCATAGGTTTATCCTCCCGGATCTCACGGTCCAGGAGAAAATTATCCACTTCGATTGTTGTGATTTTTTGACCTTTTTTTGCAAATTCGATAAGCAACCGTTCGGTGATCTCGGTTTTCCCGGCAGCAGTGGGACCTGCGAGCGTGATCAGGATGGGCGTGCCCTTCGCATCGATCACCTTTTGAATGCAATCGATGAAACGCATGGTCGATTTCTTCATTCGCCTTCATGAAATCCAGGTATCCAACCCCCTGGTAACGATCCAATTGCTTTTGTTTGGGCTCAAAGCTCAGGTATGGTTTTCCTCCCAAGATGGGTTCAGAACATCTTCGGTGAAGTAGGTATTCCTCGGGACAAAGAAAAACCCCCTCACATCAAAATAAAAATGGGTTTGCACCCATTCCGCGGAATAATCCCCCCTGACCAATCCCGCAAAAAGCACCTGGTTGAGGTGAAAGATCTGCCGGTCAAGCACGATCCGGTCACCTATCTTTGGTTTATGCTCAATGCTCTCATAAAAAGCGCGGGTGGTGATCATCTCTTCAATATCAGTTTGTGGAATTAACTGGATACTTTCCCAACCCTTTTCCGGGAAGTAGTTTTCCAGCGCGTATCGAAATTCATAAAAAGCCAGATCTTCAACTCCGGGTTGAATGACCTTCAGTTCCTTGAATAAAGCAGTGGTAAATTCTTCCGTGCTTTTTAGTCGATTGGTCCCGATCATTGGCTGTCCTTTCAAATCCGATCCAACATTTCTTTTACTTCTGGTGTTACCCATACGGCTGCGCCTGTTGTATCCACGGCAATATCGCAGGTATGCAATTGTGGCAGGTATGCCACCTGCGCCATAATGAATTGATCCTTAAAATAACGATTTCGGAAATAATTCAGATCATATTTTTTCCGAAGATCCATGTCGCGCTTCCATTTTCGCTTCAAGCGGATTGGATCATCCGTTAGATAAACCACCTTGATCCCGATCAGCGAAGTAATTTCATCGATGAGGAACGGAAAATTACCTTCGATAAAAATGATTTCTGCCGGCTCGATTTCGATCGGAACACCCCCAGCTTTGAGACTACCATCAAGATCATGACTCGAGGAACCGTCGATAAAATTGTAGCGGGGGGTGGTAATCCTTTTACCGGCGCGGATGTCGAGCAATGCCTGTTTGAACAGCTCAAAATGCAGCGCTTCCTTCCCCTCTGAGTGAATACCCATATCCTCACGATGATTTCTGTCGGTGAAGAAATTATCAATTTCGATTGACGTAACATTATGCCCGTTTTCGATGAATACTTCCTTCATTCGGTCCACGATTTCGGTTTTTCCGGCTGCGGTTTGTCCCGCGATCGCTATGATCAAGGGAACCCCACACACGGTGGTTAATTTCAAGGCACATTCAATAAAAAGATTGTCAACATCCTCATTGGATTTTTTAAAATCCTGGTAACCAAGATCCTGCCAGGAATCGAATTCTCTTCTGCTAACTGATCAAATTGCCTGTATGGCTTTCTGCCCAGATGGCGAATAATCTCCACTGTGAAATACTCTGTTCGATGAAAAAACATGAAACTGCGGATATCAAAATAAAAGTGCGTTGTTGATCCATCCCTCAGGGTAATAACCCATCGCCAAGCCAGCGAAGAGGATTTGTTGAAGATGGATGATCGTTCTCATCCAATCCGACTCTGCCGATAACGATCGGTTTGACCTTTATCCCATCGTAGAATTCCCTACTGGTGATCATTCCTTCGATTTCCGATTGAGGAGTGACCTGAATAGAATTCCATCCGTTTTCAGGTACGAACTCTTTCAACCCGTATCTGAACTCGTAAAGCTCCAAATTGGCGATACCCGGTTGGAATGCCTTTCATTTTTTCAAAGAGTACGTTGATTACCAAGTCAGCATCATTTACAATTTCTGTGGGTTTCATATAGTCTTGGAGACCATCCTTCCAATCAAGTCGGTTTTCATCTTTTCCTGAGGGTTATCCCCCTCTGCATCTTCTTCCGGTTCCTGAAACCATCAGATCGAATGCCCGTTTTGTTTTCTCATAATTGCCATCCCGGTCGAGGGCAATTCCCCTTCCAATACCGGAAACGATCCTCCCAATGCCAATTTTCCCTATCTCGATCTGCAACTTCTTGATCAGTGCTGGCGCGCTGCCCTGGTTCGGTGCTTCTACCGTCGAAAGATCACGTGCAGGAAAACCCGTTCCAGCCCGCGGTCCTTCGCCATTTTCAATATCGCCAGCGGGATATTCGATCGAACCATGGGAGCTTTTTTCGGTGAGCAGGCCGATCAGGTGCAAGTATTTACCGCTTGATCGGATTGAATCGATGGTCCCACAGATGACTTCGTTGGTGAAAAAAGACCCTTCCTGCATGGCGCGATCAAGGCGGACGTCATCCTGGAGAACGATCCGACCGGCACCGAGATTTATGTGCCCTGCTTCGGAATTTCCCGCTTTTCCAGGTTCCAATCCGACCGCCTCACCGGCAGCACGCAGACGGGACCATGGGAAATCCCGTAACAACCCATCCCAAACTGGGTGTGTCCGCCAGGAAAATGGGGTTGGTTTCATCCTGTGTTCCCAATCCCCAACCGTCAAGGATATGAGGAGTACTTTTCTTTTTCCTCCCCAAACCACTTCTGGAGCGAGATTTGTGCCTGCCATTGCCTTCGGGTGTATCAACCCCCAGTGCTGAGAGAATCGTCGGGGCCACATCAGCCAGGACACCATCCCGTAAACGCGGTTGTTCCTTCAAGGTGGGGTCGCACGAAAATAAATGCCACTTCATTCGTCGTATGGGAAACGTGCGGCTTGCCATCCTCGTTCAGCATCTGTTCCAAATTTCCATGGTCCGCTGTGACCATGGTGACATACCCGGATTTCTGTGCCGCTGCAAGCACTCTTCCAAGGGATCCATCGACAATCTCCGCACAGCGAATTTTGGCTTCCCTGTTGGAGGTATGGCCGATCACATCCCCATTCGCAAAATTGGTAACGATCAGATCGTATCCCTGTTTAATCCCCTCAATCACCCTCTCCTCAACGCCAGAAAGGCTCAATCCTGGTACCTGGTCAAATGGTATGCCTTTTGGGGATGGCACACGGAAATCATCCTCCCCTGGGAATGGCTCGCTCCTGCCACCATTCAAGAAGAAGGTGACATGCGCGAATTTTTCGGATTCGGACGTCCGTAACTGATGCAATCCTGCCCTGGCGACCGCTTCGCCAAGAGTATCGCGTAACTTCGTTGGCGCAAAGGCGACCGGCAGGTTCTTGAATTTTTCGTGGTAGAGGGTAAGAATAACAAAATTTATTGGAAAATGGTCAGGCCGCGGGAAATGTGGAAATACCGGGTCTGAAAAAGCTTCGGTCAGTTGGATTTCCCGTTCCCCTCTGCGGCAGCAGAAAATTGCTGCATCCCCGGGCTTGACCCGCCCGATAGCTTCTCCCTGATCGGTCAATGACTACAAGTGGCTCAAATGAATAGTCGGTCTGCCCTTCATCGTACATTTTTCGAATGGTGTCGATCAGATCCAGTTCCAATCCTGGGGATGGTTGCGCGGTCATTCACGCCTCCTGTCCGGACCTATTTTTCTCTGCCTGGGAATATTTCCAGCAGCTCGCTTAGTTCCTGGATAATCAGATCTGGTGTGACTTTTCCAGTGGGAGGTTCTTTTTTCAAGGTTTCAGGTTCAAGCAGCACGATGGACATTCCATATCCCGCCGCCTGGGTGCCTTCAACATCCCGCACCAGGTTATCCCCCACATAAACGCACCTGGCTGGTTCCACACCCATCCTGCGTGAGGCTTCCCAGTAGATCTCAGGATTCGGTTTTCGGATGCCCAGTTTGGATGAGAGTACGACTGTCTTGAAATATCCAGTCAGGTGATCCTCCTCGAGCCAATCGGGGATTTCTGTTTCCGTAATAGTATTCGCGATAATTCCCAATAGATATCCCCTGCGATCGAGTTCTGTGACAACTTTGGTTACATCTGGACGGGGAACCCGCTTTCCATCGCAATCCCTCCATAAACGGGTTAGTTTGCTGGAGTACGGCGCGATCCTTTCAGCAGGAAAATCGGGGAGCATCCACTGCGTCCACATCTCTTTTTCTGAAGCCTCGATCAATTCTTCCTTTGCGCGTTTTCGAAGTACCTGGTAACGCTTCTCCAGGAATTGGAAGAATTCTTCCGGCTCCATTTGTGCGCCCGTGAAATCAACCAGCTGCTGCTTGGCTTCCGCCATGAATTTTTCATCCTTGATTACGATCCTGAGCGTATTCCCCACATCCAAAAGGATTGCCTCTATATTGAAAGCTTTTTCTTTGGGGTCCATCTTGCCTCCGGTAAATATTTCTGTCAATTTTATTTATTCTGAAATTCTTCTTTCATTTGAGTATCGTACAACAATTTCATTTCTTTTGCAAGAGAAATTTCAAAAAGGTATTGACTTTTCGTTTTTGGATGGGTAAACTATGAATATCGAAATGCACACGTGTGCATCCCATTATGTCCACAACCATTAAAGACATCGCCCGTAAGACCGGTTTCACCCATTCAACGGTATCCCGTGCTTTGAATGGGAGCAGCCTGATTTCGGATGAGACGATTTCCAAAGTCACCAAAGCTGCCAGGGAGATGGGGTACCATCCCAGCGCCGCAGCCCGCAGCCTTAAAACCAACCAGACCCGCGCGCTGGGTGTCGTTGTCCGCAATATCGACGACCCCTTCTTCAGCGAAGTGCTGCAGGGAATCGAGGATATTGCCAGGCAAAGTGGTTACAGCCTTTTCATCTCATCCTCTCGGGATGACTCGGATCGGGAGCAGTCGATTGTGGAATCGATGCGGGAGCACCGCGTTGATGGGATCATTATCTGTTCCACCTCCTTCAGTGCGTCCCAATCCAGGCACTTGCAGGATTATGACGTGCCGATCGTGGTCGTCAACAACCAGGCTTCGGAAGATTACCGCTTCGCGATCTCGCACGATGACGTGGACGGCAGCCAGGCAGATTACCCGCCATTTGATCGACCTTGGGCATGAACAAATCGCCTTCCTGGGGAATTCCAAATCTGGACGAACGAATCAAGACCGGCTCTTGGGTTTCCAGGTTGAAATGGCCGCTCACGGGTTGCAAATCCCAAACGAAAATCTGATCCAGGTTCCCGGTGGAGAACCGGATCAAGGTTATCTTGGTGCGGGATTATTCCTAACTCTCTCTCATAAGCCGACCGCCCTGGTGTGTTTCAATGACATGATGGCCATAGGCGTCCTTAGGAGGTTTCAGGAAGAGGGGTTTCGCGTTCCGGAGGATTGTTCGATCACGGGTTTTGACAATATTTCCTTCTCAGAATTTACAAACCCCCCGTTAACCACTTTTGATCAACCTAAACACTTCATTGGTGCCGAGGCAGCCGGGTTGGTTCTGGAGTTACTGCAGCAAAAGTATGACGGCAATGGCCACAACCCGGTGAATAGAACCCTGCAGGGCAAACTTCTGGTGCGTCAATCCACCGTTGCGCCATCCCAGCCGGGGGGAATTGGAAAATGACTGCATCCAATGTGTCACTCAGAAATATAAATCTGGACCTTTTCGAAAACTCGCTGTCCGAGAAGGACGGGGTTGAATACGGATTTTGCCGTACCCAGCAGGGAAATAGATTGGTAATTTTGGGAAAAAGTGGATCACCTCTACCTTCCGGTTTTAAGGGCGAATTTTCGGAATCTTCCGCAGGCGATCTGCTCATATGCCCTCCTATTCCAGAAAACACCCGGGAATTGCGTTCCATTCTTGAATGGTTAAGACCTCGCCTGTTGGGAACCTCTACCTCAGCCGGGTTGGGAGATCGGATCGGTCTCGCCACTCCTGGGCACGTCCGCGCCGTGAAATCCACCCGGACGATGCAGCCGATATTCGCCCAACAATCCATCCGGGAAATGGCCCGAACCAACCGCACCCCACAGCAGGTGATGGACGATGCCACCTGGGGTGTTTTCCAGGAGGGCTGGCAGGGAGGCATGGGAGCGGATGCTGATCACCTGAAGACTACTCGAGGATATCGATTATTGCTTGGCATCAGGGTACACCTTCTTCACGATTGATCCCGGTGCGTTTGTCGATTACAACGCGGAACAGGCGAACTCAGGCACCCTGACGGAACTAGCTTCCCGGCTCCCGGCGGAAGTTCAACCTCAAGAAACAGGTTTGCTGGGAAAAAGGTTTGATGTTGAGGGAAAACGGATCGAATTCAGTGAGATCGATCTGCTCAAATCTTGCGTGAAATATGGAAAAGTGATTGATCATGTTGCTATGATGTATCGGCACCTGGAATCCGCGGCAGGATCCCAACCATTTGAGATGGAAGTATCGGTGGATGAAACCGATCAACCCACTTCGCTGCTGGAACATTTTTACATCGCCAGCGAATTAAAACGGCTGGGCGTGCGCTGGGTAAGCCTGGCTCCGCGCTATGTTGGCAGGTTTGAAAAAGGTGTTGACTATATTGGTGATTTGAAGATGTTTGAATCAGAATTCTCCGGCCACGCAGCGATCGCACGATTCTTTGGAGGATACAAGTTGAGCCTGCACTCCGGTTCGGATAAATTCAGCATTTACCCCATCGCCAACCGTCTGTCAGAAGGCCGGATTCATTTGAAAACCGCAGGAACAAGTTACCTGGAAGCGCTTAGAACTGTAGCTACTGTCGATCCAGGGTACTTCCTGGAGATCTATCGGTTTGCGAGGGACCGGTACGAGACCGACCGCGCAAGTTACCACGTATCTGCGGAGCTCAACCGTGCACCGCTGCCCGAAAAAATCATCGAACCCGCCAGCCTGTTCGATCAATTCGACACCCGCGAGATCCTGCACGTTACATTTGGCTCTGTCTTAACTGCAAAACACGAGAATGGAAAACCGATTTTCAAAAATGATCTTACGGACTGCCTCGAAATCAATTCGGAATTATATGCTCGATATCTGGAAAAACACTTCATCAGACACCTGGAATGCTTTGGAAATGTGAAAAGATGATTCTCGAAATAGGACGATCGATGAAAAATTCATCCCAATCAGATCTGTTTGACATCACCGGCAATGTAGCAGTCGTCACTGGGGGAGCTGGAGTCCTTTGCGGGACCATGTGCCGCTTTCTCGCAAGCCTGGGGGTGAAAGTCGCCATCCTCGACCAAGATCTTGATGCGGCGCAAAACTTGGCTGGAGAAATCCAATCCGCGGGAGGGGAAGCCTTTGGTTTTTTCTGCAATGTTCTCGAAAAATCCAGCATAGAGGTAGCATCTGAAACGCTGGAGAATAAATTCGGTAAGGTTGATATCCTGATCAACGGCGCCGGAGGAAACCGCCCGCAGGCCACAACCAACGCCGAACAATCTTTCTTCGATCTTCCCGCCGATGCCCTCCGCTGGGTTTTTGATCTCAACCTGATGGGAACGATCCTTCCCAGCCAGGTGTTCGCCCGAAGTATGGCTTCCAGAAAAGAAGGTGTGATATTGAACATATCCTCCATGAACGCCTTTCGCCCGCTCACGCGGATCGCGGCTTATTCCGCAGCCAAGGCGGGGGTGAGCAACTTTCACCCAGTGGCTCGCAGTGCACCTGGCCCAGGAATACAGCCCGGAGATCCGTGTTAATGCCATCGCCCCTGGATTCTTCATCGGCCAACAAAATAGGAAGCTTCTCCTGAATGAGGACGGAACTCTCACTCCCCGAGGGCAGGCAATCCTCTCGCATACGCCCATGGGAAGGTTTGGCGATCCCGGTGATCTGCTGGGAACCGTGCTTTGGCTTGTTTCCCCGGCTTCCACTTTCATAACGGGGATCGTGGTTCCGGTGGATGGTGGTTTTTCAGCATTTAGCGGAGTCTGAGAGAATGATCATCGGGCAGGGCAATTCCGCAGGTTATTTATCCGGCGAAGAGATCCGTCAAATTGTGTTCCAGGCTGTCGAATCTTTACCTCTGCGCGGAAAAAAGGTGTTGGTAATCATCCCAGATTCAACCCGCAGCATGCCTATGCCAATGATGTTCGATCTATTCCTCGAAAGTTTTGGCGGAATTGCCAGTACCCTCGACTTTTTAGTCGCGCTGGGGACTCATTCCGTCATGACGGATGAGCAGCTTGGCAAGCTGCTAGGAAGTGAAGTTCGCGGGGGGCGGATCGACAACCACCGCGTAATGAACCACCTCTGGCAGGATCCTAGAGTTTTCACAACCATCGGGACGATCCCCGCGGAGGAGATCCAAAACCTCTCGGAAGGATTGCTTTCGAAGGACGTGCCGGTGGCGTTGAATAAGACTATTTTTGATTACGACCACCTTATCGTCTGCGGTCCGGTCTTTCCCCACGAGGTGGTTGGCTTCTCAGGTGGAAACAAGTATTTCTTTCCCGGCATCGCAGGTGCGGAAATAATCAATTTCACCCACTGGTTGGGAGCTTTGATGACCAGCAGCCGGATCATCGGTTCAGGGTATACCCCCGTCCGGGCTGTGATCGACAGGGCAGCCGGGATGATCGATCGACCGAAATCCTGCTTCAGCCTGGTTCTCGATCACGCCGGTGTTTACGGGGTATTTTTTGGAAGCCCAGAGGAAGCCTGGCAAGCAGCCGCGGACCTCTCCGCGCAGAAACATATTGTCCACCTTGACCGAACCGTGCCAACGAGTACTTTCCATCATGCCGCAAATGTATGATGATCTCTGGACAGCCGCCAAGGGGATGTATAAGATGGAACCGGTTGTCGCGGATGGAGGTGAGGTTGTCATTTACGCTCCCCATATCACCGAGGTTAGTTACAGCCACGGCAAATATCTGGATGAAATTGGGTATCACTGCCGGGATTATTTCCTGAAGCAATGGGATAAATTCGGTAAATATCCGGGGGGTGTGCTCGCACATTCCACTCACCTTAAAGGGTTGGGAAGCTACGACGCCTTAACACGCGTGGAATCCCCCAGGATAAAGGTTACCCTGGCAACCGGTATCCCGCAGGAACGCTGCCAGCGGATCAACCTGGGCTACCTGGATCCCGCTGCAATTGAAATCCCTGAGTGGGAATCACGCGGGTCGGAAGGCGTCCTGGTGGTTCCCAGGGCGGGGGAAATCCTTTACAGGCTTAAAGGAGATTAAAGATAATATGAAATACACAATCGGAGTGGTCGGCTTGGGAGTGATGGGGCACAACCTTGCCTTAAATATGGAACGCAACGGGTTCCCACTTGCAGGTTATGACCTGGACGACAGCCAGAACGCAAACATTCCTGGCAGGGTCCCGCGGCGGGCAAGAATATCATCGGGGTGAAATCACCCTCCGAATTGATGTCTGTACTGGAAAAACCACGCAGGGTATTAATGATGGTTCCAGCCGGTTCACCGGTAGATAGCGCGATCGAGCATCTCAAGCCTCACCTGGAACCGGGAGATATTCTAATCGACGGTGGTAATTCCTATTTTTTAGATACTGAACGCCGGAACAAGTCCCTGGAAGATGAGGGGTTCAATTTCATCGGCGCGGGCGTTTCCGGTGGCGAAGAGGGCGCTCTTTGGGGACCTTCCATCATGCCCGGCGGTCAACGAGAAGCGTGGCTGGCAACATCTGCGATTTTCAAAGCCATCGCCGCAAAAGCGGAGGATGGCGAACCCTGTGTCGAATACATCGGTCCGCGCGGAGCCGGCCATTACGTAAAAATGGTGCACAACGGCATCGAATACAGTGATATGCAGCTTATTGCTGAGATCTACGATATTCTCCACCGTGGGGCGGGGCTGAGTGCGAACGAGCTGGCAGATCTTTTTGACGAGTGGAATCAGGGGGAGTTGAAATCCTACCTGGTGGAGATCACAGCGGAGATCCTCCGGCATATGGATCCGGAAACAGGTGTTCCCCTGGTGGATGTAATTCTGGATGAAGCCCAGCAGAAAGGGACCGGAAAGTGGGCTTCGCAGAACGCATTCGATATTGGCGCCCCGATTCCTGCCATCAATGCAGCTGTGGAAAGCAGGATCCTTTCCGGGTTGAAATCTCAGCGGATAGCTGCCAGCATGATCATCCATGGGCCTGCCATCGAATTTCAAGGGTCACGGGATCAACTCATTAAAGCCGCGCGAGCCACCTTGTATGCAACCAAGATCGTTTCATATGCCCAGGGTATGGGCTTACTCCAAATCGCTTCCCAGGAATACAACTACGCCCTCAACCTGGGGGAGATCGCGAAGATCTGGCGGGCGGGTTGTATCATCCGCGCCAGCCTGCTGGGGGATATAACCAATGCGTTCAAGCGCGATCCCGGGTTAAGTAATCTCCTGCTGGATGATGCCTTCCGCACAGCGGTGGAATCTCGGCAGGCGGATTGGCGCAGCGTGGTTCAAACGGCAATTTCGCTTGGCATCCCTGCCATGGCTTTGAGTGCGTCGCTGGCTTATTTCGACGCTTTCCGTAGTGAACGTCTCCCGGCCAATTTAACCCAGGCACAACGCGATTATTTCGGGGCGCATACCTATCGGCGGATCGACCGGGAAGGCGTGTTCCATACCCAGTGGTAGTAGACCACCTGGTTTAGAATCGGAAAGGAGCAGTATGAAATATGGTCTGAAAATTCCGGAGAAGGGAGAGCTTGATCTCCTCTCGCTTGGCGCATTGAACCATAGGGTTGATCCAGGGATCGTGCCTTTCCGAAAGGCGACCACCTGGCAGGTGCATCCCAGCGGAGGCGAATATAACGTGGCAGCTGATCTTTCAGACTGTTTCCATTTGAAAACAGGTCTGGTTTCCGCCATGGTGGATTATCCCATCGGGGATCTGATTGCTGAGCGGGTTCGGGCGATGGGGATCAAACCCTTTTATAAACGCTTCAAACATAACGGCGTGAATGGTCCCAACATGGCAACGATCTATAGCGACCGCGGATATGGCATGCGTGCCCCAGTCGTGTTCTATAACCGAGCAAATGAAGCCGGGGCAATGCTCAAACCCGGGGATTTTGACTGGGAGCAGATCTTTTCATGCGGCGTGCGCTGGTTCCATTCCGGCGGGATTTTCGCGTCGCTATCGGAAACGACAGGCGAATTGATCATCGAAGGGATGAAGGCGGCAAAGAAAGCCGGCGCGGCGACCTCCTTCGATCTCAATTTCCGGGCGAAGCTGTGGAATATCTGGGGGGGAGAAGCAAAAGCCCGTATCCGTGCTTCAGCGGATCGTTGAGCATGTGGATATCCTCGTCGGAAACGAGGAAGACCTGCAGCTCGGGCTAGGTGTCAAAGGTCCCGAAGTGTCTGCCGCCTCCAAACTGGATCCGGGATCGTTCCTGGGGATGATTGGGGAAGTGGTCGAGAAGTTTCCCTCAGTCAAGGTAGTTGCCACAACCCTTCGGGAGGTGCATTCAACCAACCGGCATTCCTGGGGAGCGGTCGCATGGATCGATGGAAATACCTACACATCGCCCACCTGCGAACTGGATGTTTACGACCGGATCGGCGGGGGTGATGGATTTGCAGCAGGCTTTTTCTATGGTCTGCTCACCGGAGCTGACCCCGAACAAGCCGTTCGCCTGGGCTGGGCGCATGGGGCGTTGATCACCTCATTTCCCGGCGATACTACCATGGCCACCCTGGAACAGGTGGAAGCGCTCGCAAAAGGATGTTCCGCCAGGGTTCAAAGATGAGATCGATCGAGTGATGTTTTCGAAGCTATTTATTATTCTGATTTATGCACACGTGTGCATTACCAAATTAAGGAGGAACGGATGGAGACAATGAAGGCGCTGGTTTTTAAGGAAATCGGTAAATTGGTCTTTGAGCAAAGGCCTGTCCCTAAGATCAAGGATCCGGACGATGTGATCATCAAGGTCAAGCGGGTGGGAATCTGTGGCACGGACGTGAAGATCATGGAAGGCAAGCATCACTTCAAACCGGACACAGTGCTTGGACATGAGTTTTGCGGCGAGATCGTCGAAGTAGGTTCTCACGTTCAACATGTGAAAATCGGCGACCGGGTGTCTGTGGATAATAATATCCGCTGTGGATTCTGCACCTTCTGCCGGATGGGGCTCACCAGTCAATGCGTGGAAATTAAACAAAACGCGATCGGCGTGATGCGCGATGGCGGATACGCGGAATACTGCCTGGTCCCAGAAAAGCAATGTTACGTTCTACCCGATAGCCTGGATGATACGCTCGGGTCACAGGTCGAGACGCTCGCCACCGTTGTGAATGGGATGAACCACCTTCAAATGCTGCCCTATGATTATGTTCTCATCCTGGGTTTTGGTCCCATAGGTTACTTATTCGCCCAGTTCGCAAAAAATATTGCCGCCAAGGTAGCGGTGACAGAGATCGATCCCTTCCGGATCAGTGTGGCAAAAGAATGCGGTTTAACCGTCTGGAACCCGCAGGAAGAAGATATCGAAAAAAAGATCACCGAATTCACTTATGGAAGGAAAGCGGATATCGTGGTGGAAGCCACCGGGAACGCACTCGAGCAGGCACTCCAATGCGTCACCCCCGGCGGAAAAGTCCTGCCCTTTGGCATGGATTCCTCGATTACAGCCAGTATTGTCCCGAACGAGATTACCCGCTGGGCAACCAAGATTATCGGGCTTTACCTGGGTCAAAACACGATGGTACCGTCCATCCGGATTTTCCAGGAGAACCGGCTTGAACATGAAACCGTTCTTCACCCGGGTTATCCCTCTGGAAGAAGGATTGGATGCCTTCAGCTGCCTGGGGCTGGATCCCCGCACGATGAAACATCAACCAAAGTGTGCGATGAAGATCGTGATGACTTTGTAGGCTCAAGATGAAGGGAGAAGGTATGAACCGAAAAGTGAACCTGGCAGTAATAGGCACAGGCAGGATGGGAAGCGTGCACGTCCGTAACATCGTGCAGCAGATTCCTGAAGCGAACCTTGTTGCCATCTGTGATATCCGAATGGATATTGCCAATTCGGTGGCTGAGACATGCGGGATTCGGCGGGTCGCGCACGATTACCATGAGCTGCTCAAAGATCCTGCTCTCGAAGCCATATTAATTGCCTCGAGCACCAACACACACGCCGAGATCATTGAAGATTGCGCCAGGGCAGGGAAACACATTTTTTGTGAAAAACCACTCGCGCTCGAGCTGGATAAGATCGATCGCGCCCTGGAGGTGGTCCGGACAGCCAATGTTAAGTTGATGGTCGGTTTCAACCGCCGGTTCGACAAAAGCTTCCAAAAGGTACGTGAAGTCGTCGCATCTGGCGAGATCGGCTCCCCCTGCATTCTGCGCATTACTAATCGCGATCCGGAAGTGCCTGCCATGGAATTCATGCGTGTCTCTGGAGGAATGTTCCTGGATATGACCATTCATGACTTTGATATGGCGCGTTTTCAGGTTGGCGAGGTTGAGGAAGTCTATGCCATCGGAAATATACTGATCGAGCCGGCATTGAAGGAAATCAACGATACGGATACGAATATTGTCACCCTCAAATTTGCCAATGGCGCTGTGGGTGCGATCGATAACAGCCGCAAAGCCGTTTACGGGTATGACCAGCGGCTGGAAGTCTTTTGCACCGATGGCACCGCGATGGCGGAAAACGAAACAGAAACAACCATAAAAAAGGGTAACCGGGAAGGTTTCCTTACCGCAAAACCACCTTACTTCTTTATGCAGCGATACGCACCTTGTTACGTCGAGGAAGTTCGGCAATTCATCGAATGCATTCGCGATGATAAACCCACCCCCACCACCGGGGCGGATGGGCGTGCCGCTGTCGTTTTGGGGTATGCAGCTGGACGGTCGCTCCAGGAGAATCGCCCGGTGAAGAGTCACGGAAATCGGGTGATCGGCATTAATTTCTATATATCAATTAATTTATTTACCAAGGAGATAAAACTATGACAACTAATCTGCCCAAGGGCTTTTTACCCTCCAATCAACCGGACCTCTTCTTTGAGGATAACCCGGTCGGCCGCATGAAGAAGGAGGTCTGGGAAGCCAGCGATGAAAAGATCGATGCGATCCTCGCTGAATATGGCATACCTTCCCCGGTGGAATGGGCTAAACCTGGTTCATATATCCAGACCACAACCCGTTGGCAGGTGGAAGCAAACCGCAAGAAGAATGATGTTGTTCTTGATCCCGGTTGGCTGCACCGAACTTCACGGTCAGCACCTTCCCAGCGCCGCGGATACCCTTTATGTGAGCGCCATCTGCGAAGGGATTCGCCGTTTCACCGCTAAACGGGGAGCTCCAGTCAACCTGGCACTGCCTCCATTGAATTACGGGGGGCATCCCTACCACCACATGGGCATGCCCGGAACCGTGATCGTGCGCGAGCATATTGTGCGCGAGATGATGATCGACGTTATGCTGGGACTTTGGAATGATGGATTCCGCAAACAACTGATCGTCAACAACCACGGACAATTATGGATGCTCGAAGCCGCAATCCAGGAATTTCAGAAACGCTATCAGCTCCCGGGGATCTTCCGGGTTATCGACTGGCATCGTGGGGTGCGGGAATTTTTCCGACCGATTGATCGCGGCGGCCAGATGGGGACCAACTTTGTGCATGCGGATGAATCCGAGACTTCCCTGAGCCTTCTCCTTCATCCGGATATGGTCGACATGAAATATCGCAGTCGATACTGAAGGCAAGAGCTACTTGCCCGAAGGGCATTTTGATAAATCCGTCGATCCATACGGGCGTCCCAGCCGATGGTCCGAAGGTGAAGGACATTTTGCCATCGAGATTGCTGCCACCCCCGAAGGTGTGGTCGGGAAGGCTAAATCGGGAACAGCGCAAAAAGCGAAACGCCCCATGGCTGCCATCCTGAAATACCTGACCCTCTGGCATGATGACGTTCTTGATGCCTTTCCCGCGGGGAAGGTTCCTCCCGTCGAGGAAGTCACATTGCGCAGCGAGAAAGATATGGAACCCTACCTGCGCGAACCGCTGAGCAAGGGTTGGAAAACCGTGTATGGTTTACCCCAAATCGGCCAGACCTCGGAAGTCTAGATTTTCAAAAAGATCAAATTTTGTCATTGAAAGAAGTTGTAAATATGAGGAGGAAGTTGGAATGAACGGAAAAATGCTTGGCGTCACTTTGATCGCCGACTGGGAACCAAAACCTGGATTCACCCTCGGCGCGAAGGATATTGAGGGGAAACAAACCTACCTGGGCAGTCAGGTCTGGCGCAATCCGCGGTTTGAGATGCGCGAATTTGAAATCCCCACACCCGGCCCGGAAGAAGTCCTGCTTGAAGTCAAAGCCTGCGGTATCTGCGGGTCGGATGTGCATATGGCTCAAGCGGGCAAGGACGGGTATATCTTCTACCCCGGTTTGACCGGTTTCCCGAGCATCCTGGGACATGAATTTTCAGGCGTGGTGGTGGAAGCGGGTAAGAAAGCGCGTGACAAGCGGACCAACAAGCCTTTCAAAGGTGGTGAAGCGGTCACTTCCGAGGAAATGCTCTGGTGTGGGCAGTGCAAACCCTGCGCCGATGGGCAGCCCAATCACTGCGAGCAACTGGATGAGGTCGGATTCAATGTAAATGGAGCCTATACCAAATACATGGTGCTGCCTTCCAGAACCGTTTGGAGCCTGGAATCTTTACGCGAGCGCTATTCCGGGGATGACCTCTTCGTGGCCGGCAGCCTGGTGGAACCCACCGCCGTCGCCTACAACGCTGTGATCGAACGCGGTGGCGGGATCCGCCCAGGCGACCGGGTGGTGATCCTCGGAGCCGGCCCCGTGGGGATCGCCGCCTGCGCGATATTGAAACGTGCTGGCGCATCCAAGGTCATTATCTCCGAAACCCAGCTGGAACGGGCTGCCATGGCATTGAAGCTGGGAGCAGATGCTCATGTGAATCCGTCTAAAGAAGATTTCGCGACCAGGGTTTTGGAGATTACCGGTGGCATGGGCGCAGACCTTTTCATGGAAGCCACCGGCCTTCCGGAAGTGGTTTATCCAGGCATTGAAAAGGTTATCTGGGAGGGACGGACCCTGAACAGTACGGTTGTGGTCACCGCCCGGGCGGAAGCCCGCATGCCTGTCATGGGTGAAGTGCTGCAGGTTCGCCGCGCCCGGATCATCGGTGCGCAAGGCCATTCCGGTCATGGAAACTTCCCCCGTGTGATCGAGTGCATGGCTTCCGGGATGGATATGACCGCGATGAGCACAAAGAAAATACAGTTCAAAGATATTCCTGAAAATATCATCAAGCTGCAGACTGACCGCTCGGAATGCAAGGTTACCTACATTGCGGAGTAATATCGCATAAATAAAGGCGGCAGCATCCATACGGAAGACTGCCGCCTAAGGAACCGCATGAAATATTCAATCGTTCTTTCCACGCAGCCTGCACAATTCCAGGCAGCTACCTTCAAGGGAGACCTGGATGCGAACATGTCTCGTATTGCTTCCTACGGCTATACCGGGGTTGAACTTGCTATCCGCGAACCTGGGCTGGTAAATATCGGGCATTTATTGGCTCTAACAGCGAAATATCACCTCAAAGTACCTGCCATCGGAACCGGGCAGGCATGGGGAGAGGAGGGATTATCCTTCACAGATCCGGATCCTTCGATCCGTCTGGCTGCGGTCAAACGGATCAAGGATCATATCCCGGTTGCTGCAAGGTTCGGTGCCATCATAATCATCGGATTGATCCGCGGAGTTGTAAAAAAGGGAGTGGATCCCGATCAGGCAATGACCTGGCTAGTGGACGCTTTGAAAGAGTGCTGCGAAGCAGCCTCCAGGCGGGGGATTCGTCTCGCCCTCGAACCAATAAACCGCTATGAAACCACCCTTATCAATAACACTATGCAAGGTCTCGAGCTGGCCGAAAGGGTAGGCGCGGAGAATTTCGGTCTGCTCCTGGACACTTTCCATATGAACATTGAGGAAACCGACATGGAAGCCGCAATCCGGTCTGGCGGAGAGAGGATCCTCCATTTCCACGTGGCTGATTCAAACCGTTGGCACCCAGGTGCTGGTCACCTTGATTTCCGGTCTCTTCTAAATACTCTCTTGCTTGGCGGGTATGGTGGGTGGATCTCGGGCGAGTTTCTGCCATACCCGGATGCCGATACCGCTGCGGTACGGTGTTTGGAACATTTCAGCAGTTTCGCTTGATTTTTTATCAGTAACTGGATCGCTTTCCTCGTTTACCCCAAGTCTCAAATTGTTTTGAAAATTAATCAAGCATCCTTAAGGGTGCTCATTATTACTTAATTATGACAATTATTAGTATTGCCATTGTTCTATTGTTAGTATATACTAATATCGAATTTTCTGCTCGTAAAAGGGAAATGATTATGTCGAATATTGAAAAAACTCCGCAGGAGCACCGCCCGACCCCAACCATAGAAGATTATCTGGCGATCATCTTCATTCTCGAGCGCGATGGGGAGGAAATTATCCCGGCGCACCTGGCCAGGTCTCTGGATGTCGCCGCTCCGACAGTGACCATCACCCTTAAGCGAATGGAAAGGGATGGATGGATCAGGCATGATCCAGTTACCGGTATTCACCTCACCAAAACGGGTATCGATGCAGCCAGTTCTGTGATCAGAAGGCATATGCTCACTGAATGGATGCTGGCGCGAATGCTCAATGTCCCCTGGTCCGAGCTGCACGCTGAAGCGGACCAGATCGAGCACACAATATCGGATGAGATCGAAGATAAAATGCGCGCAAACCTGGATGACCCCCGCCAATGCCCGCACGGCAATCCGCTGCCCGGGTATGAGCATATCGCCTCCGCCTGGCTTCCGCTCACCAGTATCCATCCCGGGGAAATGGTCACCATCCGCAGGATCCATGAAACCGCCGAAGATAACCGCGACCTGCTTCGCTTCCTGGAATCAAACGGGATTGTCCCTGGCCGCACGGCGGAAGTGCGTGAATTGTTGGATTTCAACCAGACGATCAGCCTGAGGATGGGAGATAAGGAAATTTCCCTGGGATACCCGGCTGCCCAATACCTGTTTGTGGAAAGAATCCCTGCCTGAGTTTTATCCCATGATCCAGCTCACCGATCTGCAACCCGGCACAAATGCCATCATCAGAAACCTGGATGGCGGGCGTTCCATCATTTCCCGCCTGGCTGCCATGGGCTTTCACCCCCGGAGGCAGTCTCTCGGTTGTGCGCGGATCGGATGGCGGTGCGCTGCTCGTCTGCCTGAGAGGATCCCGGGTGGCCATAGGCAGAGGCGAGGCAGCCCATATCTTGGTTTCGATCGCTGATGAGCCCATTGCACCTGTTGTGGAAAAACAGTGCGGTTGTGAAATAACTATCGCGCTCACCGGGCAGCCAAATGTCGGTAAATCCTCCGTCTTCAACCTTCTGACAGGCATGAATCAGCATGTCGGCAACTGGACCGGGAAAACGGTTGAAAACAAGGTCGGTAAATACCGCTTTGCTGATATGTTTTTCAATGTCGTTGATCTCCCTGGCACTTACAGCCTGACGGCCAGCTCGGAGGAGGAACGGATCGCGCGAAATTACCTCCTGCAGGGCAGCCCGGACCTGGCTGTGGTTGTGGTGAATGCAGCTTCGCTGGAACGCAGCCTTTACCTGGTTTCTGAACTGCTTCTGCTCTCCGTACCGCTTGTGATCGCATTGAATATGACCGACGTAGCCGAGCAGGAGGGTGTAAAAGTGGATCCGAGGATCCTGGAGGCTGCACTTGGCATCCCGGTGGTTCCCATGGTTGCTGCCCGGGGTACAGGGGTAAAACCGCTGCAGGAAACCATCCTCCGGATGTATGACCGAGCGATTCCCTACCAGCCGAAGATACCCTCCATTCTGCCTGCTCATCAGGCGATCCTTGATGAATTGCTCGCCCGGTTAAGTTCCTATATCCCGGTTCAATATCCTCCCCTGTGGCTGGCGCTAAAGCTCCTGGAAGGTGATGAAGAGATCACCGCTCTCATGAAAACGGCTGTCCCGGAAAAAGAATGGGAAACCGTTGTCGCACTGCTTTACCAGCATGAAGATGCCATCCTGGATATCGCCGGAGCGCGGTACGAATGGGCTGCCCGGATCATGCGAGCCGCGGTGGAAGAACCCAAAGTAACCCGCGCCGGGCTCACGACTACCCTCGACCGTGTTCTGACCCACCCCTTCTGGGGCACCGCCAGCCTGCTGCTTATTCTGGGGGCTGTGTTCTGGTTGACCTACAGCATCGGCAGCCCGATCCAGGTGTGGCTGAGCCAGGGAATCAGCCAATTGGCGCAGAGCCTGCGAACGAATTGGCCGTTTCAAACCGGTTGGCTGGTGGAATTCCTGGCAGGGGGGGTGTTGGGTGGCATTGGGATGATCCTCACCTTTCTGCCCATCCTGTTCATTTTCTTCGCCAGTTTGGGCTTCCTGGAGGATACCGGTTATCTGGCGCGAGCGGCATTTTTATCCGACCGCTGGATGCACAAAATGGGGCTGCATGGGAAGAGTTTTATGCCCATTCTCCTGGGTTTTGGGTGCAATGTTCCGGCTGTTCTGGGCACGCGCATCATCGAATCCCGCCGCTCCCGTTTATTGACCACCCTGCTGATCCCCCTGATCCCCTGCACCGCCCGGATGGCTGTGATCGCGGTGCTGGCAGCCGCATTCTTCGGTCAATACGCGTTCTGGATCTCCTGGGGACTGGTCGGATTAAGCCTGGGGATCATGATCCTGGTCGGATTATTCCTGCATCATTTCTTCTTTGAAAATGAGCATGTTCCCTTCATCATGGAATTGCCCCTTTACCATCTGCCCAACCTGCGGACGATCGGGATGTACACCTGGGAGAATATCCTGGGGTTCCTGAAAAAAGCCGGTACGACCATCCTGATCGCAACCATGGTCATCTGGGCACTTTCCTATTTCCCCACTGGCAATATTCAAACCAGTTACCTGGGAATGGTGGGCAGGTTCCTGGAACCCGTCGGCAGCCTTATGGGACTGCCGTGGCCAGTGCTGGTCGCACTGTTGGCTAGCATTATCGCCAAGGAGAATGCCATCGCCACACTGGCTGTGCTATATGGAAGTGTGGCAGTATTGGCAACCTCCCTACCGCTGGCTGCCGCGCTGGCTTTCATGGTCTTCCTGGTTCTTTTCATTCCCTGTGTGGGCACAGTCGCAGCCATCCGCCAGGAAACAAAATCCTGGAAATGGACAATGGGGAATATCGGGATGCAGCTCGTCCTATCCATGAGCCTGGCGATCGTTGTGTACCAGGTGGGGAGATTATTTTAAATGCTGCACCAATTTTTGCAGGAAATTGCCGGTAGCGACTCCAGGAGCCTGGCAGAGATCGCTCGGTCGATGGAGATTTCGCCTCTGATGGCAGCCCGGATGGCAGAGGATCTTGCCCGCCTCGGCTACCTCGAGCCGCTTGATTCAGGATGTTCCTCCCATGTAGATTCCTGTGAAGGATGTCCGGTTCCCGCTAACTGTAATCAACCGGACCGCGGCTGGTTCCTGACAAAAAAGGGGAAGGCAGTATTGGGTGGAAACACCCTTCCCTCAAATTGAATTGCGTGTAAATCTATTTATTAATTGATTAGTTATTTAAATAATCTGTGAGTTCTTTCATTTCGATGGAATTATATTTTGAGGTAAAATTAATATACTCATTTATTGAGTACATCAATATCTGCTTCAATTCTTGCAAGATTCCATTTGGAAATTCTCCCTATCACTTAAGTAAAGCAAATCGGAAGTGGAACGGGAGGAAAAATATTCCAGATTTCCACGGAAATTGACTCGAGGAAGCAGTACATCACGGAGGGTATCCATGGCTGTTCCTGAATCAGATACAGTAGTTCTAATCACCCGATAATGGCATGGGGGATGCAGAGCCTGAACTGCAGATCAAGCTCGCGTCCACTTATTTTAAACTGCTGGATGAAAACAATATTCTGCCAGCGGCTATCTGTTTTTACACCGATGGGATCAAATTGGTGGTGGATGGTTCCCCGGTCCTGGATTCGCTGAAATCGCTGGAATCAAAAGGGGTTCGATCTCATCCTTTGCAGTACCTGTTTGAATTTTTTTAACCTTGCTGAAAAAGTGAAGGTTGGGATCATTGGTGGGATGACCGACATTATCGAAGCCCAAATGAAAGCGGGGAAGGTGATTTCGCTTTGATAAATACTTTTTGGGTGACAGTCCATTTTCTGGAAAAGATTATGGAATCCCAAGCTCTTTTTTTTCCAGTTTCATCCCAATATCCTGCCAGATCAACGCGAGGAGGGAAGCCACAAGGGCGAACAAAGCCCAGAATTTCTCCATTTTTACAGTCGGATATAAAAACAACAGAACCGCGCCAGCCAGCAGAATGAGAAGGAGAAAACCATAAACGATAATGCTTGTACGCGCGCGTTTCACAGTATCCGGAGTGAGTGTCACCCAGCTCCGGTTCTTCATAAAGAATAGTTGGTTATAAACGCCAGAACCTGCCACGAAAAAAATTGCCAGGAACCAATAGGCAGGCCGGGTAATATTTAATGCCGCGATGGAGAGGGATACAACTCCGAAAAACAATCCTATTGAGGTGGAGATCAGGATCGGCCATTTAAGAACAATGCTTGCCCACGCTGTTTGAACCCACGAATTGATCATGATGAGACAAGTTGCTATGAAAAATAATAAGAAATACCATTTTCCACTCTCTAACGGCTGCGATCATCGGTTCCAGTTGGGTGAGGAGAGCAGCTACGGCTACCCCTCCCAAAACCGACCACCACGTGACCTGAGCTTGCCGCTGAAAGGTTACATCTTCCTCACCATGAATCCGCCAATATTTTTCCGACTCCCCCATCCCAGGAAGATTTGTGCTTTCGTTTTTATTTGACTGCGGTTTTCGATTCAGATTTTGCATAGGCAGGACTTTCATTTATCCATATCATAATATCCGCAAACTTCCTAATTTTCAACAAATGCAGATCCAATAAATTTCAACTCTTTTTCCATACTACCGCGCTTTGCACTTTTTTCAAGGCACGGTTCATGGGTGATTACTAGAGGGTTCTATTGAAATACTTCCCAATCACCCAAACCATTTCCGGTGATGCAGCCAGGTAATAAAATTTTTCGCTGATAACGGCCTGTTCCGAGCGCACACCCCGGATCAGGTATCTTTGGCATGCCTGGTTAAGCCAACTGAAATTCATATGTTGTAGAAATTCACCAAAATAATTCTACTGAAAATATAAAAATCCTTTTTGATATTAGGCACCGGTGAATATCACCCGATCTCCCGCCTATTCCCGACAATTCGCAAACCTACCGAACTCGCCTTCGGTTTGAGTAGTTATGGTGTTCATATATAATTCTTTAGAATACATTTCTGATCATAATCGGGAGGGCAAATGTCGGAACAGAGGGTTGTCATTGTCGGGGCGGGATGCGCGGGATTATCTGCAGCTTACACGCTGAAAAAAATGGGGGTGGATGTTCTTGTATTTGAATCCGGCAGCATGGCTGGTGGGCGATGCAAAACGATCGTTGAAGATGGTTATGAGTTCATCGCCGGGGCTGGCAGTACCGAGCCGCAGTGGGCGACGACTTTTCAATACCTGGATGAGCTTGGGTTGAAAGATAGGGTTTATTCCGTCCAGAAACAACGCTTCGGTATGTATCGCGATGGCAAGGTCCGCACAGCCTTATCCGGCGGCTCCAAATGGGATATGGTTAAAACCCTTCCGGAGAACCTGCGTTTTTATCTCACCGCCATGCCCAGGCAAACCTTTGCCCAGGTAAAGAAAGTAAATGAGGAACTTGATAAATATACGAAGTTGGTGGATACCAAGAACCAGAGGTTTGAAGCGCTTGAGGAGATCTCAAATATAAGTACGGAGGACTTTGTCCTGAAGTTCGGCGGACCGGAAGCATTGGAATGGCATTTTCATCCCTTCCTGGCAACCATGGTCCTCGGTCGTCCCAGGGAGATCTCAATCGCCCACCCAATCGCGATCTTCTCCCTGATGAAAGGGATGTGCTCGATGGAGGGCGGGCTTGGATCTATCACTGCTGCACTTTATGAAAAAGTGAAAGATTGTGTCCGGTTGAACACGCCAGTAAAAAAGATCGTCATCGAAAAGAATAGGGTAACCGGAGTACAAACGGGTGCGGGTTTTGTGGCAGCCGACCGGGTGATCTGCGCCACGGATGCCTTCCACGCCCGCCAGCTTATGCCCGACCTACCGGATACGATGCGAAAACCACTCGAGACGTGCAAATACAGTTCAACCTATTATTACCAGTTCGGGCTGGATAAGCCCGTCGTGAACACCCGCCAGACACCCTTTCATGTGGTCATGATCCCACCCAGTGCGAATACCATCCTTGATTTCGTCTCGCTGGGGAGCTTTTCCGATGAAAAACCGGTCGTGATCGCACCCACCCGCGGCTGGGAGGATGAGAAGCTATCCGGGCTGACGGAAGAGCAACGCCGCAGGTTGGTCATCACGGATATCCAGAAGTTGTGCCCATCCTTCCCGGATGAACCAGTAAAAACCAGAGTTTTCCGCTGGGACCGCGCAGTCAACCTGGAAGCCCCGGGGCAGTACTCTGCCATTCTGGATCTACTTAAAAATCATTACAACGATGTGAAAGGTTTATACCTCGCCGGGAGAGTACCTGTTCCTCTTTGCCTGCACAGAAGGAGCCCTGAAGACCGGTCAGCAGGCGGCGAAATTGGCTGCCGAAGACATTCAGAAAGCAAAATCAAATTAGATGAGGTGGATTTGAATAGTGTTTCCATCCCCTACCGCCAGCAAAATCACGGTACCTTCGATGAAGAATGGCTGCTCCACCAAAAAGTTTCGGGGTGGTGGTATATCACCGGTTACTTTTCTGATCCAGTCAAACCCGACCAACTCTACTCCTACCAGTTTACGGTCGTAAAGCCGAGGGTGTTCGGGTTCTCCCCGTGGATCCTGCAACTGGCGATCACCGAAGTGCAATCCGGCAGGCATGATTTCACCCAGCGAATGACCCTCTCGGATTCGGATATCTATGTAACTGAGGACACTGTCCAATACCTCTCACTGGCGCACCTGAAGCGGGACGCCAGACGGATGCTGCTGACCGTCAGGACGGACCGCTTCGACCTCGATTTGGACTTGAATAAGGGTAAAGGCGCATTCTGGCACGGGGATAATGGTGTGCTGGTGATGGGCGGCGCGGAGGACCCGAAGCGCCGGACGGTTTACTATTCCTACACCAATATGCCAACCACCGGCACCGTCACCCTGCGCGGTGATAACCGTAAAACCGACCACCTTCACGGTCACAGGCAAATCCTGGTTCGACCGGCAGTGGGGACCGTATGCGCTCATCAAAGCCAACACCCATTGGGAGTGGTTCTCCCTGCGCTTCTTTGACGACGAGGAAGTGATGTTGTTTGCCTTCCCGCAATGCCCCTATTACGACGGTACATATATCACCAAAGATAAGGAGCGCCACCTCGTCCGGGATTACACATTGACAGCGAAAAGTTTCACCGAGGCGGCGGGCATGAAATTCTCCAACCTGTGGGAACTGGTGATGCCCGGGGTGAAAGAGGAAAGGTACCAGATCCGCCCACTCACCGGGGGTCAGCTCAACCTCGCATATTTTGAGCTCCTTGCGGGAATCTACAACCCCGCCGGAAAACAAGTTGGATTGTGCATGGTGGAGCTCCTGCCGGGTGCCAGGAATCCGCAGAGCAGGATCAATTTCCTAAATCTCTTTAAAAAAGTTTAGCCATTGAAATCCGCCCATCAATAAGGTATGATGCCCAGCTAAACAAAGGGACTGCCTTGAGTACGGATTTTTCAAAAGCTGAACCGTATATCGAATACCACCGGGATGGAAGCGTCTGGGCGAAAGGTCTGATGCTGGATGGGGTACAGGAGGGCTATTGGGAATGGTTCCGCAAGGATGGGACGATCATGCGTTCAGGCAGTTTCCGAGCCGGGAAACAGGTGGGGGAGTGGACAACCTATGACCGGGAAGGAAAAGTACATAAGGTGACGAAAATGAAGGCGATCGATTAATTACTACTTATTAAAGGTATCGAACCGAATGAAAGGATGTTCATTATGCAATCGAATTCAAAAACCCCAATGACCATCGATGAATATATATCAGGGTTTCCGGCAGATATCCAGGTGATCCTGCAGAAGATTCGGCAAACAATCAAGAATGCCGCCCCGGAAGCCCAGGAGGCTATTTCCTACCAGATGCCAACGTTCAAGTTAAATGGTAACTTGGTCCATTTTGCTGCCTTTCAATACCACATCGGGTTTTACCCGGTCCCTTCGGGGATCGAGAAATTCAAGGCCGAGCTTTCGGTATATAAGCAGGGAAAAGGCTCGGTGCAGTTCCCCCTGGATCAACCCATCCCCTATGACCTAATCAGCCGAATCGTGAAATACCGGGTGGAAGAAAACTTGAAGAAGGCTGCGGAAAAGAAGAAAATGAAAAAACCACCAAATGGTGGTCTTTGGTACTCTCGCGGGGTTTGCACACCGCGATTTATGCGCTCCAAGGAGCCCGAAGGGTGAAGGAGACATGAATAAAAAACCACCAAACGGTGGTTTTTGGTGCCCCCAAGGAGACTCGAACTCCTGTTATGGCCTTGAAAGGGCCGTGTCCTAACCACTAGACCATGGGGGCAACGGGGGGAATTTTACCGTACCTCCCCGCTCTGGTCAAGAAAATCACGCTGGGTCTTTCGGCATCCGCTCCACTGCCTTGGATTCCATTTGCCCGGCCGGGAATGGTTGCAGCATCGCCTGCAGGATGGATAGATCCCTGCCCTCGATCCACTGCCAGCAAGTCGCCTTATCCAATATCACCGGCATGCGGGGATGCACCGGCGCGACCAGCGAATTGGCCTCGGTGGTGATGATCGTGCAGGTCTTGAGTTCATCTCCTTCCGGAGAACGCCATAATTCCCAAAGCCCGGCAAAGGCGAACGGTTTTTTCTCCAGCAGTTGAAACCGGAAGGGACGGGAAGGACCGTGTTCCTGCTTCTGCCATTCGTAGAACCCATCAGCGGGGATCAGGCACCGGCGCCGGGCGAAAGCCGTGCGGAACGAAGGTTTTTCCTGGATCGTTTCGGCGCGGGCGTTGAAAAGCTTGCTGCCGATGCTGATATCCTTCGCCCAGGAAGGGATCAGACCCCAGCGCATATATTCGATCTTGCGGTCATCCGCAGCTGGCCAGCACCGCCACCGGTTGGGTGGGGGCAATATTCTCGCGCAGCACCCAATCGCCGGGCACTTCACTCAGATCAAACGCTTCCTGCAACTCCACCGGCTCCACGCCCAGGGTGAATCGTCCGCACATGGCTTGCTCCTTCCACAATCAAAAACCTGCAAGGTTATAATACCACTATCCAATTATCCGAGGATCCTATGCCTGCTCCCCTGGTTGAATGCATCCCCAATTTCAGCGAAGCCCGCCGCCCCGAGGTGGTGAAGGAGATCCTTGCTTCCATCCGCGATGTCGCGGAAGTTCGCATTCTGGATCATCACTCCGACCTCGATCACAACCGCACGGTGGTCACCTATGTCGGTCCCCCCGCCGCCGTCGAGGAGGCTGCCTTCCGGGCGATCCGTACGGCTGGAACGAAAATCAACCTTGACGAGCACACCGGTGCCCACCCGCGTATCGGCGCCACGGATGTGGTCCCTTTCGTACCAATAGCCGGCGTGACGATGCTGGAATGTGTGGAAATGGCCCGGCGTCTGGGCAAACGCGTTGGCGAAGAATTACAGATCCCTGTTTACTTATATGAAGAAGCCGCTACCCGCCCGGAACGGCAGAACCTGGAAAATATCCGCAAGGGGCAATATGAGGGATTGAAGGCTGAAATCGATACCGATCCTGCCAGGGCACCTGATTTCGGACCCTCGAAGCTGGGCACCGCCGGCGCAACCGTGATCGGCGCGCGCCAGCCGCTCATCGCCTTCAATATTTACCTAACCAGCGACGATGTCCCCATCGCCCAGAAGATCGCGCGTGCCATCCGTCAGTCCTCGGGTGGGATGCGTTACGTCAAGGCCATGGGTATCCTGGTGGATGGGCGGGCACAGGTTTCGATGAACCTGACCAACTTCCGCCAAACTCCCATCGCCCGGGTGGTGGAAATGGTCAGAAGGGAAGCCTCCCGTTACGGGGTGAGTATCCATCACACGGAGCTTGTGGGTCTCGCCCCCCAGGATTCGCTCATCGACGCAGCCGTCTGGTACCTTCAGCTTGACCAGTTTGAGGCTGAGCAGATCCTGGAAACGAAGTTGTTCACCACCCAGACCGGTTCCGGTGGATCCGATCAGGTATCTTTGCCAACCTTTATCGATCACCTGGCTGCGGGCACCCCCACCCCGGGTGGCGGATCGGCCTCCGCCTATACCGGCGCGGAAGCAGCCGCACTGGCAGCCATGGTCGCCCGCCTGACGGTGGGCAAGAAGAAATACGCTAGATGTGGAAGCTCAGATGTGGGAGGTCATATCCCAAGCGGATTCACTCCGCGCAGAGTTGTCAACCTGCGTTGTAGAGGATTCCTCCGCCTTCGAAGAGTTGATGGTTGCCATGCGGCTGCCGAAGGACACAGAGGAGCAAATTGCCATCCGGTCGGAAGCGATTGAAAAAGCCACCCTTAAAGCCATAGAAATCCCTGCCAGGGTTGCCCGTCTCTCCCTGGAGGCGATGAGGCTCTGCATGCAGGTCTGCCGCGATGGGAACCTGAACGCGATCTCGGATGGCGCCACCGGAGCAGCGCTTGCCCGGGCTGCCATCAACGGCGCCGGGTATAACATCCGTATCAACTGCCAGGGCCTGCAGGATAAAACCCGGGCTGCCAAGTTCATTACCGAACTCAAGTCAGTGGAAGAGCTAGCTGATACCCTCCAGGAGTCCGTGCACCAGGTCCTGGGTGAACGCGGAGGGATCCTGGCAGGGTGAAGCCGAGCCTTGAGAATCTGACGATTATCTCGCTGTTGGTCCTGCTGCTTTTGGGCGGATGTGTTACCGCGCCCAAATCCACCTCTTCCCCATCACCCACCCGGGAGACACCTCCCGCCAGCGCGAAATCGCAGCCAACAGAAACCGCCACCATCGCGATCACACCCACCGTAATCCTGCCCTGCTCCCCCGATTATTGTATCGAGCCTGGGAATTTTCCATTTTCGCGGCCTATTCAGCCCCCAGCCACCGACAGAGTGGATGAATATTATCGATATGGCTATACGCAAAGCGGAACACGGGATCCTCACCATGGGGTGGAGTTCAATAACCCCGAGGATACCCCCGTCCTTGCCGCTGCGGATGGGAAAGTGATATTTGCCGGGAATGATACGGACAAGATCCTCGGCGCGTATCCAGGTTTCTACGGTAACCTGGTCCTCCTGCAGCACGATCTACCAGGGTACGATACGCCAGTTTATACCCTGTATGGCCATCTTTCCTCAATTGCTGTCAAAACCGGGGACAGAGTTTCCCGCGGGGAGGGGATCGGTACAGTCGGATTGACCGGTTCTGCCATTGGCGCCCACCTGCATTTCGAGACCCGCCTGGCTGGGCCTGGTTACAGCAACACTGTCAACCCGGAGTTGTTCTTCCCCCCCCTGCCATTGAGCGGAAGTGATATTCCAACCGGTATCCTCGTAGGCCGGATCGAGGATCAATTTGGCGATTCACTTAGGATCCCTTTGACGATCCAACCCCTGGCGGAAGATGGAAGTTTGGGAGCAGCTATCTACCCCGAGATCTACGGCAGCGGGGTTCCATCCTCTCCAAGCTGGAAAGAGAATTTCCTGGTCTCCGGGCTTCCGGTGGGCACTTACCGGCTGGCATTCATCAATTATTCGAAGGTCTTTGAGCGCACCGTGGAGGTCATCCCCGGCGGCGTGACGTTTGTTAAAATTCAAGCAACACCATAACCAAGGAGAACACGCATGGGACTGAAATCAGACGGCTGGATACGCAAAATGGCGCTGGAGCAGAAAATGATCGAACCCTTCACCGACGGGCAGAAGCGCGACGGCGTGATCTCCTACGGGCTTTCCTCGTACGGGTACGATATCCGCGTGGCGGATGAATACAAGATCTTCACCAACGTCTATTCCGCGGTGGTTGACCCAAAGAATTTCGATACCCGCTCAATGGTGGATTTCAAAGGTGAGGTCTGTGTCATCCCTCCCAACTCATTTGCCCTGGCGCGCACGGTGGAATATTTCCGCATCCCGCGCTCGGTGCTGACCATCTGCCTGGGGAAAAGCACCTACGCCCGCTGCGGGATCATCGTCAACGTGACCCCCTTCGAGCCGGAGTGGGAGGGCTTTGTGACCCTGGAGATCTCCAACACCACCCCCCTGCCCGCCCGGATCTATTCCAACGAAGGCATCGCCCAGGTGCTGTTCTTCGAAGGCGATGAACCCTGCGAGATCTCCTACGCGGATAAGAAAGGCAAGTACCAGAAACAGGAGGGGGTCATGCTGCCGAAGCTGTAAACCTTACAGTTATCCTACGCCATCTCCCCACCCCCTTGATTATTTCATTTTCCCTCCCTATAATGGAAGTATCACTGGTTGTCTGAACAAAACCCCGGGGAAAGGGGGTGGTGGGATCGCGTTTTCACGGCAACAAATCTCAACAAAATCACCAGATCATAACTAATTGAGGAGGAATACCATGAAGCATCGAATTGCGTTTCTGTTGCTGCCCTTCATTATTTCACTCTCACTGCTGGCAGCCTTTTGTGATCACCACCCCGGTGCTTGGCTCAGGATGAGCTCCCGCCCGAAGCGCCGGTTCCCGTTGAAATCATCCCTATTGTTGAAGAAAATCCAATCGTTGAGCCTGCTCCACCGGAGGATAGCACCCTCGGAGGAAGCAGTGCCTGTTGAAGAAGCCCCTGTGGAGGAGGAGTTGCCTCCAGTAGTCGAGGAAGCCATCGCGGAAGAGATCCCCCCAGCAATTGAGGAAGACCTCGCCCCCGCACTGGAGGAAGCTGCAGATGCCGGGGTGACCTTTGTGGATGAAATTGGCGTCCCGATCGCGCTCACGACAGAGGAGGGTGCACAGGCTCTATCCAATGGCGATCCCTGGTATATGATCGGCGCGAACAAGTATATGTTCGTGCTGTCCCCGGCAACCTGCCCAGTTACGCTTCCAGCTGGGGTGGTCTATTGCGAAGCAAGCGCGGCACCGATCAATGCTGCCGTGAACCACATTACAGATACAGGTCTTCTTCCCTCGGACGGATTAATCTATGTCGAAGCGGGATTGTACGCCAATGATAATTTGAATATATTAGTCGCTTCAGATCCAATCCTGGCAGGTTTTAAAGGTTTTATTGGTACCGTGGTGGATGGAACGCCAATGGTTCAAATGACATTTGGCAGGATCGTTGTCAATGGCGTAACCTCCGGTTTCACAGTGAAAGGATTCGATATCAGTACTTCCACTGGATACGCGTCAATATCAATTTCGAACTCTTTCGGTGCGATTAAGATCGAAGATGTAAATTTGGTAAATAGCTTAGCAACCGGGCATGGTATTGAGGTGATCAACCATAATGGCTCAGTTACGATCAACCGCGCGAAGGTTAACGGCAATCCAGGTGGCGGTGCACTGATCAACAACACCGCCGGTACCGCCGGGGTGACAGTCACCAACAGCAGTTTCGATTACAACGGTTCGGATACTACCGATCACGTTGCCGGGTTAACCATCGCCACCAAAGGCGCGGTTAGCATCGACGGTATCACCGCCAGTCATAATACCGGCGCGGAACCGGGGGTTTTCCTCCGACAGAGCGGTGCGGTGACCATCAAGAACAGTGTGTTCAATAACAATGGTGGATTCGGAGTGACCAATGAATGGTCAATTTCAAGTATCGCTCCGACCGCCGCCATCAGCCTGACCAACGTCTATGCAAGCAGCAACCAGGCTGGCATGGACCTCTACACCAAGGGTAACATCACCCTCACCGGCGTGCATGCCGATAATAATATCGGCGGTCAAGGCGCGAGTCTGATGACCTGCTATGAGAACACAACCGGTGCATGCACCTGGCTCGGAACAGGCGCTGTCACGATTAAAGATAGCTCATTCAACGGAAATGCTCCCTTCACTGCGGGGTTATGGATGCAAACCCGCGGTGCTGTTACCATAACGAATACGACCGTCGATGGTACCACCGACCCTGTGGCGAATCCCTTCGGCGCTATCCTGGATTCACACTATTCCCAGTTGGCCAGCGCTGTCACCATTACCAACAGCTCCTTCTCAAATAACGATAACACCGGTTTGCAGGTCCAAACAAAAGGCGTCATTACGCTGACCAAGGTCAAAGCCAATAACAATCTCGCCGGATACGGCGCGGAGCTCATCAATACATCCGACACCGTCGCGTCGGCGGTGACTGTCACCGGCAGCGCGACAAGCGACAACCAGTTTAATGAAAACGGGCTGACCGGGTTGGATATATTGAGCAACGGCGCAGTCACGGTCAAATACGCCGATGGCAGCAGCAACGGGGGCAGCGGCCTGGGCATCGATAACATCGCCGGGTCTGGTGCGGTCTCCGTCAGCAAAGGCACCTTTGGCTGGTGGTTGGAGGGTAATGCAGGCGCAGGCATCCATATCACCACCAAGGGCAACGTCACCATCAGCGACGTGACTGCCACCGGTTATGGCAGCGACGGACTGCACGTTTTCATCGATTCAACCGTCAACAGCACCGTCACGGTGACGAACAGCAATTTCCATTCGAACGGGCTTAATGGCCTGGATATCGAAGGCCGCGGCGCTATCACCCTCACCAATGTAAATGCTTCGGATAATTCAAATCTTGGAGCTGAGCTGGCAGCGTTCAAGGTCGGCAACATCATCGTTAAAGACAGCCATTTCGACTACAACGGTGACCATCCTTATGATTACGGCTTGTATGTCTATTCCGACCAGGGCACCATCACCCTCACCAACGTTTCCGCCTCATGGAATATGGGCACTGGTGCATATATTGCCAATCAAAGTGCCCAAACCGCAAAAGCGGTCTCGATCACCGGCGGGAATTTCAACAACAACAGCCGTACCGGTCTGCAGGTTTATTCCAAAGGCGCGATCACGCTGAAGAACGTGAACGCCTACGGCAACAATGAAACCAACATTGATGCGGTGCAGGATGAGCGCACGGTCCGTGAAGTGATCGACGCGAATGAAACGGATGCAATGACTTTCCAATCCATCAGCGGCACGGTCAATAATCTCACCGTCACCGCCGTGGCATTCATACCCGAAATGTGGCTCACCGGCTGCACGGCAGACACGACCCACTATTGGGATAGCAACTACGACGGCCTCGTGGAGCATGATTATGGCGCGGTCGCCGGTGTTTGCACCCTGCATATCAAGGATCATTTCGCCGGCACAGAGGATGCGAGTGGTGGTGCCTACGAGGTGTGGATGGGTGGTTCGTATGATGCCACCAAGGATGCCTTCGGCGCATACCTGGATAACACCGCGGGCACGGCCGGCATCACCATCACCAACAACGCCATCCCCGCCAGTGAAGGTCCGCTCGGGTATCTGCGTGATTTCTCCCTCAACACCGCCGGCGGATTGATATTGCATACCAAAGGTGCTGTGAGCCTCTCCAATCTCGTCCTGGAGGATAACGGCGGTTACGGTGTCTTTGTTCATAATGAAGATGGCGAAGCAACCCATGCCACCAATGTGACCATGACCGGTATCTATGCCACCGAAAACTACTGGAGCGGCATCTGGGTGGTCAACAAGGGCAGCATCACCATGACCAACGTGGCTTCCTGGGGTCATATGACCTCAGGCCATGGTTACGGCGCTTATTTGGATAATGATGCGGGCACGGGCAGCGTCACGATCAAGAACACCATCATCATGCCTTACGGGTTCGATGAAAACCACGAACGCGGTCTAAATATCTTCACCAAAGGTGCGGTGAGCATCTCCAACGTGCAGATGGTCGGTAATGACGAAGATGGCATCCGAATCTGGTCTGGAACCAGCACTGGGGTCACCCTCACCAACTGCGTGATGAATAATAATAATGGGTATGGAGCCAGCATCACCAGCAAGGGTCCCATCGTAGTGACTGGTGGAAGTTTTGACTATAACGTCATCGCCGCCCATTTCGATAACACTTACACACCGCTCGCATCACCCAAGACGGTCACGTTGAGCAATTTCACCGCCTACGATAACCCCGGCGGGGGATTGTGGGTTGATTCCTTTGGAGCGGTAAGCTTGAGCAACATCACGGTCGATTACAGTGATAATCCGGGTGTCGTTGGCATCTATATCGATAACCAATTGGGCACCGCCGGGGTGACACTGACAAAGGTGAGTTCCAATTATAGTGGTGGGGTGGGCATTTTTATCGCCACCAACAGCGCAGTTACCTACAAGGGCGGTGAAGTGAAAAATAACAACAGCGATGGTATCTCACTCTATAATGATATAGATAGTATTCCCAAAGCTGTTATCCTTTCCGACCTCTACTTCTTTAACAACAACGGCTACGGGGCATACTTGGTCAACAAAGGTTCCTTTACCCTCACCAACGTGCGCTCCATCAGTAATAACAGCGGAGATGGCTTGTACCTGGATAACACCGCCTGTGGAACTGCCGCCCCCTGCCCGGTCAGCATTCTCCAATCCGGTTCGGGGGTCAACGAGTTCAACCTCAATGTTGGCGGCGGCGGACTGATGATCGATACCTACGGCGCGGTGATCATGAATAATGTTCACGCGGAGTTAAACGATGGGTACGGGGTCGGCATACAAAATAATTCAGCGGATCCCGCAAAACCTGCTGATGTAAAGGTTACCGGCGGGGTGTTCAACCAGAATTATGGAAATGGGTTGAATATCCAGAGTCTTGGGAACATCAATGTCACAAGTATTGAGGCAACCGGCAACCTGGATGGATGGCATGGTGCGTACCTTTACAACGCCACAAATACAACCGGGTTGAAAGGTGTTACTGTTCTGAAGAGCAAGTTCAACGATAATACCGTGAGCGGTTTGTATATTAGAACTTACGGTCCAATTACATTGGACACCGTGGAAGCGAGTGAAAATGATTCTGCCGGGGCGGATATCAATAACAATTACGGGCTCGGAAAACCTGTCACAGTGCTCGCGACCTATGGTGCCAATAAATTCATCCACAACTTTACCGATAATATCGTGATCGTCAGCAACGGCTCGGTCGCCCTCACCAATGTCACCGGAAACAGCAGTATTGCCAATGACGGCATCGATATCGATAACGACAGCGGTATCGGCACCATTACCCTGACCAACGTGACCGCCAATTTCAACGATAACAACGGGTTCAATCTCTACACACAAGGCAATGTGACCATCAGGGGAATCACCGCCATGTTCAACTATGGACTGGGTGGAACATATTCCGGTTTTTACATCAACACTAACGATGTTGCCACCGCCAAAGTATCGATCACGACCGGCATAATCACCAGCAACGGTGATTATGGCATCCAGATGAACATGAATGCAACCAAACTCTATACACTAAGCGGTGTGTTCTACTTCGGAAACAACAGTGATAACGCGGGGGGTGAAACAAATCTTTGGGTATATTAGAATAACCACTCTTACTCACCGCAACAGATCATAATCACGCACCAGGCGCCTCCCCGGCGCCTGGTCTTTTTCCCTTAATTGACTTGCCCTCCCTCCTATGATATTATCTTCTCATCATTATTCATTTTTTCCCGCACTTTAACAATCCGTCATTCATTATTATTTTTCTGGAGGAATTATTCATGAGCGCAGATTTTATCGCTCGCCTGGTCGGGATGGTCGTTTTCGCCATCCTCGGCACCTACTGGGGTACCCAGATCGGTGCCATGGCAACCGCAAACGACGTCGATCCCAACCGTACCCATCGCGCAGTACTCATTCACCATCGGCCTGGTCGGGGCTCTCTTCGGGCTTGATCCTGACCCCCTATTTCACCACCCGTCCCGTGCGGTCGCTGCGTGCGTTGCTTGGGCGCGTCTCCGCGCAGACGCTCACCGCTGCCCTTTTCGGGCTCATCGCCGGGTTGCTCATCGCGGCGCTTTTGGCTTTCCCGCTCTCCCTGCTGCCGTCTCCCTTCGGCTCCATCCTGCCCTTCGTCGGCGCGGTCCTCTTCGCCTACCTGGGCGTGGCCGTCTTTGTCACCCGCCAATCGGATATTTTCAACCTCTTCAACTCCTTTCGAGGTTCCAACCCTTCCGCGCCCGGCGGGGAATCCTCCGGTGCCGGTTGGGCGGAAAGCCGCACGATCCTGCTGGATACCAGTGTGATCATCGACGGGCGTATCGCCGATATTTCCCGTACCGGCTTCCTGCCCGGCACCATGCTCATTCCGCGTTTCGTGCTCACCGAGCTGCAATATATTGCCGACTCGCCCGATAGCCTCCGCCGCCAGCGCGGACGCCGGGGGCTGGAGGTGCTCTCCACCCTTCAAAAGGAACCCTCCATCCGCGTGCGCCTCAGCGATATCGACGTGGAGGGCGTGAAGGACGTGGATGAAAAGCTGGTCATCCTCGCCCGCCAGATGCGCTGCCCGATCCTCACCAACGATTACAACCTCAACCGCGTGGCCGAGCTGCAGGGCGTCACCGTGCTTAATATCAATGAGCTGACCAACGCGGTCAAGTCCGTGCTCCTGCCCGGCGAGCAGATGAGCATCCGCGTCATCCAGGAGGGCAAGGAACAGAGCCAGGGGGTGGGCTACATGGATGATGGTACGATGGTTGTGATCGAAAACGGGCGTGACCACATCGACGAGGAGATCCTGGTCACCGTCACAAAAGTGCTGCAAACAGCAGCCGGGCGGATGATCTTCGCCCGTCCGGAAACGAATCCCTGAAAGAGGACCGCATGAGTATCAAGATCTATAACACCCTCACCCGCAAGAAGGAGGATTTTCAGCCGCTGATTGCCGGCAAGGTGGGCATGTACGTCTGCGGTCCCACGGTCTATTCCAATGCCCACGTCGGGCATGCCATGTCCGCCCTCGTTTTCGATATCATCCGCCGTTATTTCGCCTACCGCGGCTACAACGTCAAGTTCGTGATGAATTACACCGACGTGGACGACAAGATCATCCGCCGCGCCAACGAGCAGGGTGTGGATCCCTTCAAACTGGCCGAGGGCTACATCCAGCAATATGCCCAGAATATGCTTGACCTCAATATCCTGCCTGCCTCGGTCAACCCGCGCGCCACCCAGGAGATGGGGCAGATCATCGAGATGATCTCCGGGCTGATCGAAAAGGGATATGCCTACGCAGTGGATGGGGACGTGTATTTCCGCGTGGAGCGCGACCCTGATTACGGCAAGCTCTCGGCGCGCAAGTTGGAGGATATGCAGGCTGGTTCGCGCATCGAGGTGGACGAGCGCAAGGTGCACCCCATGGATTTCGCCCTGTGGAAATCCGCCAAACCTGGCGAGCCTGCCTGGGAGAGCCCCTGGGGGTTGGGCCGCCCGGGTTGGCACATCGAATGCTCCGCCATGAACCTGCACCACCTGGGCGAGCAGATCGATATCCACGGCGGGGGCAATGACCTGATCTTCCCGCACCACGAGAACGAGATCGCCCAGTCCGAATCCTTCACCGGCAAGCCCTTTGCCCGCTACTGGGTGCACAACGGCATGATGCAGTTCACCGGCGAGAAAATGTCCAAATCGATCGGCAACGTGGTCTCCATCGAAGATTTCCTCAGCCGCCACCCCGCCGATGCACTGCGCTTCATGATCCTCAACTCCGGTTACCGCAACCCGCTGACATTCAGCGACGAGGTCATCGATCAGTCCGAGCGCGCCCTGGAGCGGTTTCGCTCCGCACTGCGCCCCGCTCTGCCCGGCGCAAAAGGCGCTCCCCCTGCCAGCCTGGATGCTCTTCAAAAGCAGGCGGAGGCTTCCAAGAGCGGTTTCATCGACTCCATGGATGATGACTTCAATTCCGCCGGCGCCATGGGGTATCTCTTCGAGCTGGTGCGTGTGATCAACCAGGCACGCGCAGATGGCGCAACGGATGCAGAATTGAACTCCGCGCAGACGCTGCTGGCTGAGTTGACCGGGGTTCTGGGACTGGAGCTTGAAAAGAATCGAACCGGCGAGAACGCCTCCGATGAGTTCATCGACCTGCTGGTGGAAGTCCGCACCGAGATCCGCACCCAGAAGCTCTGGCAGCTTTCAGATAAGATCCGTGACCGCCTGGCTGAGCTGGGTGTGATCATCGAGGACAGCAAAGAGGGCACCAGCTGGCGCTGGAAGTAAAAAGTTGAGGGACGAAATCCCTCTCAAATCCAACTGGCAGAGGATGTGAAATGAAAGAATGGATCCTCGGTCGTAATCCTGTTTATGAGTGCCTCCGGGCAGGCCGACGGCATTCCTTCCGCCTGCTGGTGGCCAGCGGCGTGGAGGAAAAGGGCCGCCTGGTGGAGATCCTCGGTTTTGCCCGCGAAAAGAAGCTCAATATCCAGAAAGGTGCTGCGCGGACAGTTGGATAACCTGGGCGATAACCACCAGGGGGTGGCGCTGGAAACCTCCGCCTATCCCTACGCAGAGATCGCCGATATCCTCGCCGTGGCTGAATCCCGGTTCGAACCGTTGTTCGTGCTCGTCCTGGATACCATGCAGAACCCGCAGAACCTGGGGACGCTCATGCGCACCGCCGAGGCGGTGGGCGTGCACGGCATCGTCATCCCCCTGGCGCGCACGGTGGAGGTCACCCCCGCGGTGGTCAGCGCCTCAGCCGGCGCATCCGAGCACCTGCTGGTGGCCCAATCCAACCTGGCGCAGGGATTGACCCGTCTCAAGGAAGCCGGTGCCTGGGTCGTCGGCCTGGAGGGCAGCCCGGAAGCCAAACCCCCCGAGCAGATCTCACTCACCGGTCCCCTGGCGATCGTGGTCGGCAGCGAGGGCGAGGGCATCCGCTCCCTGGTGCGCACCTCCTGCGATCACCTCCTGCGACTGCCGATGGTCGGGAAGATCGCCTCGCTCAACGCCGCGGTGGCCGGTTCGGTGGTGCTTTACCTGGCGCTGGAAGCCCGTCAAAATGAGGTTAAAAAGAAAACCCCGGGAGTGAGATCACTTCCCGGGGCATTTTTTTCCAAGAATATTTATTTTCCGATCACTTCGATGCCGCCCATCCACGGGCGCAGCACCTCCGGAACAACGATCGATCCATCCGCCTGCTGGTAGTTTTCCATCACCGCGATCAGCGTGCGCGGCAGCCCCAGGCCGGAGCCATTCAGAGTGTGCACCAGCCGGGATTTCGACCCATCTCCGGGTTTGTACTTGATATTTGCCCGCCTGGCCTGGAAATCGCCCACGTTCGAGACCGAGGAAACCTCCAGCCATTCCCCGCAGCCCGGCGCCCAGACCTCCAGGTCATAGGTGATCCGCGAGTTGAAACCGAGGTCGCCGGTGCAGAGCTGGATCACTCGGTGGTGCAGCCCCAGCAGCTCGGCGGTCTGGCGGGCATTTTCGAGCATCCTCTCCAGCTCAGCGTCCGATTCCTCCGGCTGGCAGAAAATGTACATTTCCACCTTGTCGAACTGGTGCCCGCGCTTGATCCCGCGCACATCGCGCCCGGCGCTCATCTTTTCCCGCCGGAAGCAGGGAGTGTAGGCGGTGTAGCGCTTCGGCAGCTCGGCTTCATCCAGGGTATCGCCCATGTGCATGCCCGTCAGCGGCACCTCGGCGGTCGGCACCATCCAGAAATCCTCTTCGATATCGTGGTACAGGTTATCGGCAAACTTGGGCAATTGACCCGCCGCGTAGAGCACATCCGCCTTCACCATGAAGGGTGTGTATTTCTCGGTATAGCCCTGGCGGATGTGCAGGTCGAGCATCCAGGCGATCAGCGCGCGCTGCAGGCGCGCCCCCGCCCCGCTCAGCACGTAAAAGCGCGAGCCGGTCAGTTTGACGCCGCTCTCGAAATCAATGATCCCCAATTTCGGACCCAGGTCCCAGTGCGGTTCGGGGGTGAAATCAAATTCGGGCATCTTCCCGTAGGTTTTCACCACCACGTTGTCGTGCTCATCTTTTCCCAGGGGCGTTTTTTCATCCGGGATATTGGGGATGACCTGGGTAAGCGCCTGCAGCTTTTCCTCCACCACCGCCACCTGCCCGTCCAGCGCGCTGATCTTATCGCCCAGCTCGCGCGTGGATTCGATCCGCGCCTGGCGTTCGGCGGCATCCTTCATCTGGCCGATCTCCTTGGAAACGCGGTTGCGTTCCGCCTTCAGGGTTTCGGTCTCAGCCAGCAGCGCGCGCCGCTCCTTATCCAGCTCCAGCAGCGCATCCACCACCCCCGCGTCCATCTGCCGCTTGCGCAGGGATTCGCGCACAACATCCGGGTTTTCGCGGATCAAATTGATATCCAGCATTTCGCACCTACTCTTCCTTGGTCTTGATGAATAGAAAATCCCCCACCGCTGCAGGACGGGTGAGGGATCCGTGGTGCCACCTGCTTTCGCTGAGAATTCAGCCTTGTTGGGCGGTAACGGCTGCCTCCGTCCCCCTTACGCTCGCAGAGCCCTGCGGGGGAATCCCGTCCTCGTGGACGACCGGGGTGGATCTGCAGCGGTTACCGGGTTTCACCATGTTCCGGTTCTCTGGAAGGGGCTGCACTAATCCCCGGGTTGGATACTTGCAATTATTATAACCCGGTGGAGGGGGAATACAAGGAGTTGATTTGTTGAATGGTTGAATGGTTTTCATCACTCCGCAGAGTCATACCTCCCTCCCCTGCTACGCAGGAGAGGGATTGAGGGAGGGGTTTTTTTACTCATCTCTCCTGTGGAGCAGGGGTGGCGGTTTGTGCACTCCAGCGCTTTTCTGGGGAGGGACTGAGGGAGGGGTCACTCCAGCGAATCGATCGCGAACACGCACCCGGCGCAGACCAGCATCAGCAGGGTGGACATGGCCATCGCCTGCCCGTAATTGAGCGCACCCGGCACGGTCAGGTAGCGCGAGATGGCGATCGGCAGGGTCGGGAATTCCGGTCGTGCCAGGAACGATGTCGCCCCGAATTCGCCCAGCGAGATCGTGAAGGCGAAGAGCATTCCGGCCAGGATCGGCCGCCAGAGGATCGGCAGGGTGATCTCCCGCCAGATGCGTCCCGGCGGATGCACCCAACACCGCCGCGGATTCCGTGAGCGCGAGCGGTATGGAGGCGAGCGCCGGCTGGACCGTGCGCGTGAAAAAGGGCAGCGCCACCACACTGTGGGCGATGGGCACCAGCAGAATGGCCAGCAGCGCTCCCCCGGGCATCCCGCTGGAAAGGAGCAGCAACCCTAATCCCAGTGATACTGCCGAAGCCCCCAGCGGCAGCGTGACAAGCACCTCGGTCAAGGCTCCCCGGTTTCTGCGCCGTTCCATCGCCGCCGCGATCAGCATCCCCAGGACAAGCGTGATCAACACCGCCACCCCCGCATACACCAGCGAATTGCGCATCGCCTCCACGGGTGGAACGTAAAAGAGCGACCCCCGCCGGTTAATGAAGAGCTCCCGGTAGTAAGCGCCCGTCCAGGCAGTCTGGAACCCTCCCCCGCCTGCCGGGTCTGCCTCCAGGCGGGTGATCGAACGCAGCGCCAGCGCCAGGAGTGGCGAGAGAAAAACCACGAAAAGCGCGCTGCCCATCAATCCAACGAAGCCTTTTTCAAGCGTGGTTTGCGGATGCGCCATCCCCTCCTCCTTGAGAGCAGGGGCGATTGGGGTGACCGCCTGCCCGGTCAGGCGCGAGACCAGGGTGATGAGGGTAAAGGTGCAGGCAAGCTGGATCACCGAAAGCACCGCCGCGAGCGGGAAGTTGAGGAATTGCATCGACTGCAGGTAGATGCTCACCTCCAGGGTCGCGTATTTTGGCCCTCCCAGAAGCAGGATCACCCCGAAGCTGGTGAAATCGAACAGAAAGACCAGCAGGCTGGCGGAGAGGATCACAGGCCTCAGCAGCGGCAGGGTGATCTCCCGAAAGACCTGCCACCTGCCCGCTCCCAGCACCCTTCCGGCCTGCTCAAGATTGATATCCAGCCTGGACCAGGCGCTGCCCACCATGCGGATGATCACCGAGGTGTTGTAGAAGAGGTGCGCCAGCAGGATGGCAGCCAGGGTATAGATCAGGTCGATGGGCGGAGCGGAAAGGTCAAAGAGCGACATGAGCGCCAGGTTCAGCCAGCCGCGCGGACCCAGCAGCGCGTTGAAGCCCGCTGCCACCACCACCGTGGGCAGGATGAAGGGCACCATCACCAGCGCGCGCAGCAGCTCGCTTGCCGCGGAACAGGTAGCGTGAGAAAAGGTATGCGGCAGGCAGCCCAACAACCAGGGTGAGTGCGGTGGAAAGAGTTGCCTGATAAAACGTAAAGGAAAGCGGCCTCCAGATCGCGGCAAGATCCGCGGTGCTGAAGGCTGGTTCCCGCGCGCTTACCCAGGCCATGCGGAAAGTGGTGAGCAGCGGCAGGTAGAAAAAAACAACCAGGAAGAGCAGCGGCAGCGCGAGCAAAGCCGCCTGCTTCCCCCAACCTGTTTTCCGTTTTTCGCTCTTCCCGGAAGGTGTCATCAGGGCAGCATCACCTGCGACCAGGCGCGGATCCACTTATCGCGGTTGGCGGCGATCGTCTGCGGATCCATTTGGGCAGGCTCACTGGAAGTTTGCGCGAATTTGGTGAACTCCTCCGGCAGCTTCGCGCCCGGGTCCACCGGGTACATGAACATCTGCAGCGGGATATCCTCCTGGAAGCTCCGCGAAAGCAGAAAATCGATGAATTTTCCGCGCAAGCACCTCGTTCTTTGTGCCCTTCAGGATGCCGGCGAATTCGACCTGGCGGAAGCAGGTATCCTGCGCCCGTGATCGATGCCGTGGGGGCATCCGTGCGCGGCGGATCGGCGAAGATCACCTCGGCAGCCGGGCTGCTGGCATAGGAAACCACCATCGGCTGGCTGCCCTTCCCGGAGGAGCCGCTGAAGCTGGTGTAGTAGGCGGAGTTCCAGTCGTTGGCGATCACCACCCCGTTCTCCTTGAGCTGCTGCCAGTAATCCAGGTACCCCTCCTCGCCAAAGTGCGCCACCGTGGCAAGCAGGAAGGCCAGCCCGGGGGAGGAGGTGGCCGGGTTCTCCACAACCAGCAGATCCTTGTAAGCCGGATCGGCCAGCGCTTCGAGGGTCTGCGGCACCTTCAATCCCCTGGATTCGAACCAGGCGATATCGTAATTGATGCACACATCCCCGTAATCCACCGGCGTCGCCCGGTTCGATCCGTCCAGTTTGAAATCGGCGGGGATGGCGGCAAGCAGGGGCGAGGTGTAGGGGAGGAAGATATCCTCCTCCAGCGCGCGGGATAAAAAGGTGTTATCCACCCCGAAGAACACATCCCCCAGCGGCGCGCCTTTGGTGAGGATGGCCTTGTTGAGCGCGGCGCCGGCATCGCCGCTTTTCAGGAAGACCACTTTGGCGTTATTCTCCTGCTCGAAGGCGGCGATCACCTTCTCGCTGACCGAGAAGGAATCGTGGGTGACCACCGTCAGGGTTTCTGGCTGGCCCGGTTTGGGCGCCGGGGAGCATGCCGCCAGCAGCACAATGGCTGCGAGGATTAAAAACAATCGGGTTTTCATTTTATTTTCCCTGCCTGGTGTGGATGCAGATCAGCGCGCCGGTCTCCAGGCTGACCCCGGCACTCTCCCCGGTCATGCGGTTGCTGATCCCGCGCGTCTTGTGCGGGTAAAGGGTTTCATCTTTCAATGGATATTCCAGACCGCGCGTGGTCACCCCCCCGGCCTCCCCGCCCAGCGGGATGAGCGAGACGATATCGCCCGCCACTTCCAAGGATAGTTGGCGTGTGAATGGATCAGCACCAGCTCATCCCGCCCGTCATCCATCCGCACCTGAATCCCGCGCAGGTCATCCCGGTTCAAGAGGCTCAAATTTCCGAGGGTCTGGTCCAGCCTTCCGCCGAAGGGCGCCAGGATGAGGATCTCCCCCGCGCCCTCGCCCAGGGCGAAATCCAGCGCCAGCTCCAGATCGGTCTCGTCCTTCTCCACCGGGTAACGGATCACCCTCGTCCCCGCCGCTTCCAGGCGTTTCACCTCGCGCGTCGGCAGCGAATCCAGATCGCCGATCAGCACCTGCGGGGTGAAGCCGAGCTTTCGGGCGACTCGCGCGCCGCCATCGGCCGCGATGAGCAGGTCGCCCGCGCGGATCAGATCAGACGCGGCGTTCCAATCCGCCATTTTCCCGTTGGCAAAGATCACTGCCCGTTTCGTTTTCAAAATAAAAAACCTCCCCGGTGGAGGTTTTGAGTGGGTGGTATTCTCCCTCCGCCGGCATTACCCGGATCAGGTTCAAGGGTCAAGGAGGGATCGTTCCTTTTCTCAGCCTGGCGCCTCCAGGCTCCCCGTTTATTCGGTAAATTGAGTATAAAACCCTTCAGGGTCTTGTCAAGGGGTCAATCGATGGGCTCACGGGAGATGCGGAACTCGCAGGATGCATCCCCCCGGGCGATGCAGGCGGTCTCCTCCACCGGGTAGAACTTGCTCCCCGCGCTCCAGCCCAGGTACTCCTGGATCAGGCCCACGGTGAAAAAACAGATTGGGTCCCTGCGATTTGCTCCCCGCGCATTCCGCGCAGTCCTTCAACTATCCAAAACCATTCCCCCCCGCGCTCCTCGAAGGTCACATCCATCCCAAATTCGCGGTTCAGGCACTCCGCCATCGATTTCAACCCCTCGCGCAGCCGCGCGTGCAGCGGCCGGGTGCGCATTTCGAGGGAGGTCAGTTTCAATTGATCGGAAAACTGCGTTTGAAAATATTTAAACGAGGCTCCGCCCGCCCGCTGCGCCAGCCCGAGACCCGCGTTTTCGCCATACTCTCCACGCAGGGTCGTCAGGACCTGGCTCAGCCCAATGCCCTCCCTCCGCGCCCAGGCTGCGGCAGAGCTTCTCCCAGGCTTCCTCACCGAGGATCTCGATCAGGCCCTTTCGGGCAAAATCAGGCAAGGATTGTGGGGTTGATGTCATCGATGTGTGTGAAAAATGAGGGGTTGGGATCGTGCCGGGTTATCCCGGTTTGCCGGGCTGGCCCTTGTCCATCTCAGCCAGAATGCCGTAGAGCAGCTCCAGCAAGAACGGATTTCACCTTTTCCTTGGAATTGGCGCTGCAGGGCAATAACTTCACGCTTGGATCCAGTCGCAATGCCAGGCGCATGTCCTCGATCTCCCAGGCGCCTTCCCTATCCTGCTTGTTGGCGGCCACCACGTAGGGCGTGGGGGCATAGGCATGGAAGGTCTCCAGAATGCTGCGCGCCTCGCGGAAGGTCTCCGAGCGGGTGCTATCCACCATCACGATGAACCCGAGCATGCCCTCGGAAAGGATCTCCCACATGAAATCGAAGCGTTTCTGCCCGGGCGTGCCGAAGAGATACAGCACCAGGTCTTCATCCACCGTGATGCGCCCGAAATCCATGGCCACCGTGGTGGTTTCCTTGACCTTCTCCTCCTCAAGCGAGATCTTGCGCTCGGTGGAGACCACGTCGATCTCGCTCACCGAGCGGATGAACTCCGTCTTGCCTGCGTTGAATGGTCCTGTCACCACGATCTTTACTGTTTGCATATCGTTATCCCTGGTGCGATCTTAAATGGTCCGGATCCGGTCGATCAACCGGTTGACAAGCGATTTCTGTTCGTCGGGGTTTTCGGTGGGGAACATCTTGCTGGTGATCACCGGCCCGCCGCCCGGGCGGATGATCTCCACCAGCCCGGCCTGCAGCAGGCTGAAGACCACCCTTCTGATCTCAAGGTCGGTCAGGTGGGTGGCCTGGGCGATCTGCCGGATGGTGTTCTGCGGGTTCACGTAGGAAACCACGCGCCACTCCTCCACGTTCAGGTTCATGTTGGAGATGTTGGCGCCGGGGCGCTCGGTGAACTTGAGCGCCATATCCAGGCTGGGGATCTCCTCCTGGAGCGCTTCCCATTCCTGCAGCTGGCGGGTGCCTTCGATGATCAGGTTCTCCAGGTCGATGCGCACCGGGATCTTGCCGTTGGGCGAGACCTCATCCGGCTCGAAATGGAAGAAGCCCTCCGCCCAGGTGAAGAGCTGGCGGACGACCTCGACGATATACTGGGTGAGGCTGTCGAGGATATCCTGCTGGGAAAGGTACCCGGCGTTGATCAGCAGCAGCCCCAGCTCCTTATCAGACATCATCCGCGCGCGCTCGGCCAGGATGCGGTACTGGCTGGTGCTGATGCGGTTGGTGCGCTGCAGGATGGCCGCCAGGCCGCTATCTTCGGCGCCGATCTGCGCGTAGGAAAGCTTGCCCTCGCGGAAGAAGACCCGGGCAATATCGCCCGAACCCTCGATGACCAGGGTTCCGGTCTTGGCTGCCAGGTTGATCAGGTTGAGAAGCTGCGAAAACGTGAAATCGCGCAGGTTGCCTTTTAATGCCATAAATGCTCAGATGCCATTCCCTTTAAGGTGTGAAATCATTATACTAAAAAATGACCGCGGAGGTTCAAAATTAGTTTCTCCCGGCGTTCACAATTTTGAAAGGTCCCAATTTAGGGATGGCTTTTTTCGTAGGTTCCATGACGGTCGCGTATACATATATACGAAGCTGCGGTTATTCGCTGGCACGCGACCAGTGCCCGACATTCAATTATTCATACTAGCTTTTTCTATAATAAATTATTGCTTGTCCAATTGTCTCTTCGATTTCCTTAGATTACCCAGGCTGTATCGACCGCATGTAACACCAGAAAATCAACGTGAACAGGTAATATCTGAAAGCGTGACATATGAACATAGTTGCATAAAACACAGCTTCGCTGATCATCGAGCAGACGTTACTCGATTTGTGCGCCGACTGCTAGTGCTGAAATATAATAGAATCATTCCTGCATCCGGAGAATACTTATTCACCCATTAGATTTATCAGAACCCTTAGATGACAATACCGAGATCACTTTTGTAGAATCTAGAAATTTCCTGACTTGGATAGTTTAACGCATGATCTGGTTCATTTGCCAGGGAATTATTAATAAGCAATCTATCTTTTGGTATGAAGACAGGAAATCCATCCATATCAATACTCCACGAATAATAAATCGAGATCCGTAGTTGAAACATCACCTTCACCGATATTACTAATCGTTGTTATTACAACACATGTTCGATATAACATGGATCATACACCGAATAAAAAATTCCATAAATCAGGTCCCGAATTGCGAATGCAAAAGTATTTTCAGACTATGCTGTTGGTTCTAACATTACGTAAACTGTCAATGATTCCAGAAGCATAAGCTCATGATGGAAAAGTAATAACGAAACCTCGTTATCTGTAAGGAAGTAGGATCAGTTATGAAGATATGGAAAGTGATACTAATGAGAAGTGGCGACTATAAACATTGCCAATTATACAATTCCCAATTTCATTATGAAGGTTATCTGGATCAAGAACCATCATGTTTCTTCTCAGCTGTAGATCGTGGTGGCACTGCACTTGTGCCCGACATCATTAATTTCAAATACTCCAATCCATCCAATCTCATTTTCCCTGTAGAATATCCATATTCTAATCCATGCCAGATTTCCTCCAGCTCTTCCCCCCCCAGGATCCGGACCTGCTGCGCATCGTGGCGGGCTTCTGGCACCTTGACCTCCAGGGCGAGAACCCGCATGCCTGGACGGAGCAGATCTCCGCGGCCATGCGCGACCCCGCTGCCCGCGCGGAGGTGCTGGACACGCTCCCCCCCCAGGCGCTGGCAGCCTTCCATGACCTGGTTACCCGGCAGGGTATCCGCCCGTGGCCGGAGTTCGAACGTGAATATGGCGAGATCCGCGAGATGGGCGCCGGCAAACGCGACCGCGATCGCCCGCACGAGAACCTCGCATCCATCAGTGAAGCGCTCCACTACCGCGGGTTGATCGGGCGCATCTTCCTGCCCGAGGGCGGGGTGCTGCGCGAGTTCGTCTGCGTCCCCGCCGAACTCCTGCCCGAAGGGGAGAAAGAAAACGAAACCTCCAGCATGCCCCTCGGCAAGCCAGCCGCGCCTGGGATGCACACCTTTGCCCAGCCCGCCTCCGACCGCATCCTGGATCACGCCACGGTGCTGCTGGCAGCCCTGCGTTCCGTCATCCCCCTCAGCACGCTCGCGGATCGTCACTGGGCTTCTGACATCCCCTTCCTGCAAGCCCTGCTCACCGCCGCGGGCATCCTCGACCCGAACGCCAACCCCCGCCCGGAAAAGACGCGTGCGTTCCTGGCCGTACCCCGCACAGAGGCGCTTTCCCTGCTGATCAAGACCTGGCTGGATTCTCCCACCATAGCCGAATGGAAGTTACTGCCCGGTATCACCCTTTCCGGCACCTGGGGCGCTGATCCCCTTCGCGCCCGCCGCGGGATCCTGGACCTCTTCGCCTCCCTGCCCCGCGAACACCTGGTGGGACCTGGAATCCTTCATCGGCGCGGTGCGCTCCCGGAAGCCGGATATCCTGCGCGAGGGCGGGGATTACGACCGCCCACTTATCCGCGATGAATCGGGTACCGAATTCCGCGGATTCGATTCCTGGATGCAGGTGGAAGGCAGCCTGCTGCGCTTTTTCGCCTCGCTGCTGAACGGGTTCGGGATGGTTGATCTCGGCAGCCCCTCCCCGAGTGAACCCATCGGCGCCTTCCGCCTGTGCGCGGATCTTGACGACCGCCTGGCGGGCAAGACCAATTTCCCTTCCCCAAAGGAGAACGGCAAGATCGCGGTGGCCTCCACCGGGCAGATCCTGGTCGCGCCATTCGCCCCGCGGGTTGCCCATTACCAGCTCGCCCGCTACTGCCACTGGGGCCGCGAGGATGAGCGCGGTTGCCGCTACCGCATCACAGCCGCCTCGCTTACCCGCGCGAAATCCCAGGGGCTCATTCCCAAAAAGCTGCCCGCGGTGCTCGAATCCGGCGGGGCATCGCCCATCCCGCCCGCGGTGCTGAATTTCATCCAGAACTGGGAGAAGTTCGGCGCGCAGGCGCGCTTCGAGCGCCAGGTTCTCCTGCGGGTCACCCGCACTCGAAATCCTCGATGAGCTCCTCGCCTCCCCGGCTGCCTCCTCGCTGGGGGAACGGTTGAACGGGGAGACCATCCTGGTGAAACCCGGCAGGGAGCAGCCCGTGCTCGACCAGCTCGCCCGGCTGGGCTGCCTGGCGGAATCCCGCCTGGATGTATAATGGGTCTGCTCAAGCACAAAATCCCCTCTATCCCGGAGAACTTTCCATGCCCAACCGATTGAACTGGATCGAAGAAGAGCTCGCCCAGCTTAAGGAAGCCGGGCTGTATAACCGCATCCGCACCATCAGCTCCCCGCAGGGTGCCACTCTGGTGGTGGATGGCAAACAGGTGTTGAATTTCTGCTCCAATAATTACCTCGGGCTCGCCAACCATCCCCGCCTGGTGAAAGCCGGGCAGGAAGCGCTCGCCAAATTCGGCGCCGGTCCGGCCGCGGTGCGCACCATCGCCGGCACGCTCTCCCTGCACCTGGAGCTGGAGCAGCGCCTGGCGGAGTTCAAGGGCGTCCCGGCTGCCATCCTGTTCCAATCCGGTTTCTGCGCCAATGGCGCCACCCTGCCTGCCCTGGTGGGCAAGGAGGACGCGATCATCTCCGACGAGCTCAACCACGCCAGCATCATCGATGGCAGCCGGCTTTCCGGCGCAGCGATTTTGCGATATGCCCACTGCGACCCGGCTGACCTGGAGAAGGTCATCGTGGAGAACAAAGGCAAGTACCGCCGCCTGCTGGTGGTCACCGACGGGGTTTTCAGCATGGATGGCGATATCGCCCCGCTGGATAAGATCCTGGCTGTTACCGAAAAACACGACGTGATCCTGATGGTGGATGACGCCCACGGCGAAGGTGTGCTCGGCCGCGGCGGGCGCGGGATCGTGGATCATTTCGGTCTGCACGGCAAAGTGGATATCGAGGTGGGCACGCTTTCCAAGGCTTTCGGCGTGGTCGGGGGCGTGGTTGCCGGCAAGCCCGAGATCGTGGAATGGCTGCGCCAGCGCGGGCGGCCCTTCCTCTTTTCCTCCGCAGTCACCCCCGCGGATGCCGGCGCCTGCCTGGAGGCGGTGAAGATCCTGGAGGAATCCACCGAGCTGGTGGAAAAGCTGTGGGCGAACGCCGAGTATTTCAAGAAGGAAATGCGCGCGCTTGGGTTCGACCTGGGACTCAGCACCACGCCCATCACCCCGGTCATGCTGGGCGAAGCGCCCCTGGCGCAGCAGTTCAGCCGCTCGCTCTTCGAGCAAGGCGTTTTCGCCATGGCGCTGGGCTTCCCCACCGTCCCGCGCGGAAGAGCCCGCATCCGGGTGATGATCTCCGCCGCCCATTCCCGCGCCGATCTCGACCGTGGCTTGGAAGCCTTTTCGCAGGTGGGCAAAGTCGCTGGGGGTGATCTCCTGAGCGTCGTTCCACCCAACCCCTCCACAGGGGAGCAGGTAACCAGCCCGGAAGCACCCCGCGGGCTGCCGCGGGTGATCCGGGCACTGGTGCTGCTGCTTTTCGTTTCCCTGTTCTTCGGGTTATTGCTTCTTTTCTTCCTGGGCACCTTTTCGCGCCTAATGGCGGATGATTTCTGCTATTTTGCCAACGCCCGCGAGATGGGAGCCTGGAACGGCCTGGTGAATATCTACACCACCTGGTCCGGCCGCTTCTCCGCGATCGCGCTCAGCATGCTTCTAGAACCCCTCAACCGCACTTTGGCACAGGCTGCCCCGGGGGTGATCCTGCTTGCCTGGCTGCTTTCCCTGATCGGGCTGCTGGTTTTGGTCATTCAGAAATTCGTCGGGGTTTTTCCGCGCTCGCTGGCCTGGGTCTCTGCGGCTGCGGTTCTCTTCCTCACCTGCCTGGTTGCGCCCAACCGCTTCCAGGTGCTCTACTGGCTGAATGGCTCCATCACCTACACTGTCCCACTGGTCGCGCTCACCGCGCTGCTCTATTGGTGCCTGCGGATGACCTGGCAGCAAAAAGAACCCTCCCCCCTCCTGCTCGGGCTCTTCAGCCTGGCGGTGCTCGTCTCAGGCGGGTTCTCCGAGACCACCGCCACCCTGCAGTTATCGGTGTTCTTCCTGCTTTTCATCCTTTTCGCGGTCCTCAAGGCTCCTCGCCGCGCGCTGGTGATCTCTGGCCTGGGGGTTGGCTTCTCCCTGGCTGCCATGCTGATCTTCCTGGTCATCCCCCGGCAATCACATCCGCCAGGCGCTCTTCCCGCAGCCCCCGGGGATCTTCACCCTGGTCTGGTTATCCCTGCGCTACGGGTTGGCCTTCATTTACCATACGGTGCTCGCCTATCCGCTGCCGTTTCTTTTCGGCGCGCTTGTCGCCGCCATGATGGGCAGCCTGCTGGCTCGCAACCTGGATCCGGCATTACCTCCCCAAATTTCCCAGCAGGAAAAAGCTCTGGATCGCCACCGGCATCACCGCGCTGGCCACGCTGCTGCTGGTCGCTGGCACCTGTGCGCCCTCCGTCTATGCCCAATCCGCCTACCCCGAGCCGCGCGCCCTTTTCCCAGCCACCTATATCCTGGTATTCGGTTTCTTCGCAACGATTTTCCTGGCCGGGTTCACCGCCAGCCTGCCGGCAGCCGGAAAAACCAGGGTCTGGAAGCGATCCTATGATACTGTCATCATCCTTGGGCTTATCCTGGCCTGCATCTACCCTCTGCGGGCTGGCAGCTCGCTCAACCGGGATTTCCTGCAGGCACGCGCGTTTTCGCACCGCCTGGGATGAACGCGACCGGGTGGTGCAGACCTACCGGGTATCCGGAAAACCTCTTCTGGAGTTAAAAGCGATCAACTCGCAGCACGGCATCAGCGAACTGGAAACCGACCCGGATTTCTGGGTCAATAAGTGTTTCGCGCGTTATTACGGATTGGAAAAAGTAACCGCCAAATAAGAACAGTTCGCGGCGGGATCAGGACTTGTTTGCTTCCCGGATGATCTCCTCCGGGACGATGCAATTCACATTCGCCTGTTTTTTGCATTCCTCTTCACCCGAGCAGCGGAAATCCACCACCCGCGGTGGATCGGGCAGGTAATCGATCGGGTAGATCACAAGTTGGTCCACTTCGATCGGCTTTGTCACTTTCGCGCAGGTTCGCACCTGCACCCGTTCCCATTGTTTGGTCGCCATAGGTGCTCCTCAAATAATACTTGATGAGATCAACTTCCCGCGGGAGGTTTCTTATCAGCCTCCTGCTTGGGATCCAATTCCTTGAAACCCACATCCACCACATCGCCGCTTTCGCCCGGTTCCTTCCAGCTCCCCGGGATGGTGCCCTTGCGGATCGCCTCCAGGTTTTCCGTGACGATCTCGGGCGGGCAGAGCTGCACGAACAAATACATCCCTATGATAAGGACGCCCCAATCATCCAGCTCGAAGGGCAGCGGGATGGGGTCGGGAATAACGAAATACAGCACCGTGAATGAGCGGGATGATCTTCAGCAGCGGGCTCACCCGGCGATCCCGCAGGAGGCGCAGAATGAGCTTCATATATACAACCAGGTTTTCAATCATTAATTTGTATTGTCCTTCACTCCTGCGGAATTACCCGAGGTTTTGATCATCCGTCTGCGTTTCCAGCGTAAATAGGGACCGGCGAGAACACGCAACCCATATTTTAGCATGATGATCGAGAAAACCGACCCGCCATCCCGTTTATGAATTCTAATCATCTCCGGCCAGCAGCGGTCATCCGCTACGATGGTCTTTGCGTCGGGGTGCAGACGGAAGTTCGCCCAGGTGCGGTCGGGGAGATAGATCAGCTCCCCCTCGCGGCTCAGGCGCACCCACAGGTCGTAATCCATCGCGAAGTAGTAGGATGGGTCCAGCGGACCCACCTTGCGCCAAAGATCAGCACGGAAAAAACAGGCCTGCTGCGGGATGTGCACGTAACCCTGTTGGAGCTTGCGCTTATCTGTTTGCGCTGCCGGAAAGCGACCGATGACGCGGTCATCCTCATCGATGAAATTGGCGTTGGCATAGATCGCCGCCACGTTCGGATTTTGCTCGAATGCTTCTACAACCTGGGGCAGGATGCCCGGCAGGTAGGTGTCATCCGAATTCAGCCAGGTGTAGATATCCCCGCTGGCGCGGGCGAAACCCTTGTTGATCGCGTCCGTCTGTCCCTGGTCCTTCTCGGATACCCAAGAGGCGAGCCTGTCGGCGTATTTGCGGATGATCTCCAGGCTGCCATCCTGCGAGCCGCCGTCAATGACGATGTATTCCAGGTTCTTGTAAGGCTGCTCGAGCACCGAGAGCATGGTACGCTCCAGGAATTTGGTGTGGTTGAAGGAGGGTGTGACGATGGAGATCTTCAGGGGCATGCTGCCTAACCCCCCTTCCGAAGATCGAAAATGATATAAGTCGAGCCTTCAGCAAAAACCGGATAGTTCGCGGTCAAATACTCTTTCAATTTCGGCTGGGCAGCGAATTCCTCCAGGTCGGTGACCACGAAGAAATCCATCCCGCGGGTCTGATCGGCGAACCTTGCTTCAAATTTTGGCTGCGGGATGCCGGCCAGCTCGCGCAGGCGGGTATCCCCCAGGTAGGGCCAGTATTCCGCAGGATTGATCCAGCTAAAGTACTCCAGGCGGTACCCGTAATCCTGGGTGAGCGCGATGATCGAGGTATTGCTCCCCAGAACCTGGCCGATGTGCTCCCATTCCGCCTGCTGCGGGCGGTAATCCATCTTGTGGAAGATCGTGCGGATGTTCCACAGGTTTACTGCCAACCCAAATGTGAGCAGCAATCCCACCGCGATCCGGGGGAAGCGACCGGATTGAATTTCTCGTAATTTGAGCCAAAGCGCATCGGCAACCGGTGCGATGGAGATCGCCACGATCGGTACCAGGCTGAGGTGGTAGTAATCATGGGTGCCGAAGTAATAGGCGAATACGAACCCGAAAATGATGTATCCCAGCCAGAGACCGACTATAAATCGGCGATCTTCGCGCTGCTTGAAATAGAAAATACCGATTAACCCCAGCACCAGGAAGCCCAGCGTGGCAACCAACTGGGCTTTGCCCAACCACTGCAGGTAGAAATAAGGCTGCACCCATAGGGAGGGGAAAAAGCGCAGGCCGAAGAGGCTGGAGAGACCCTTGGAAACGAAGAATCCGTCGATCATGTAGCCGAGGGTGGGCAGCACTGTGAGAGCAGCCATCACCCAGAATTGCTTTGAGCGAATGAGCTTCCGGAAACCCAAGTCCATGAGCATTCCCAGGTAGGCGCCCAGGATCGAGAAAGCTGCCAGCGACTTGAAGTAGATGGCCAGTCCCGCGGTGATGCCCGCCACGAACACCCATTTCCACTCTGCCCGCTTCATCCAGTTGTAAATCCCCCACCAGCTGAACACGATCAATGCCATCATCAGCGGGTCGGGTTGGAAGCTGCGGCTGGCAATGACGCCATAGGGCAGAAAGAGGTAGACCGCCGTGGCTGCCACCCCGCCCGTATCGCTGGTGAGCTGCCGGGAGAGCAGGAATATGGCAATCCCGCCCAGCACCCAGAAGAGGGAACTCATCGCCCGCGGCAGCCAGAGGACTTCCTTCCCGATCAGCTTATAGCTCAGCGCAGCAAGCCCATCAATGGAAGGCGGCTCACGTTCCTCGCGCCGGAGCGCATCCAGCGCCAGCACCCGCTTACCCGCCGGGTCATCCGGCTGGGTTTCATAATACAATCCTCTAGCTACAATCGCTGTATAAAGCTGGCGCGTAGGGTGGAAATCCAGCGGCAGGTCGGTAATATCGTACAGCCGGATCGCGAGCGCCAGGATGAACAAACCCACCAGAAGGAGGATGGTCCATTTACCCGGTGCTTTCCCAGCTAGATCGATCCAATGATTCGGGGTTGGTCTGACTCATTTTCCGGCTTTCCGGGTGAACAGTGCATCGGCCTGCAGGATGGATCCATCCAGAGGCGAACAGAGCGTATCCAGCAGCCCGGCAAAGGCGAAACCTTCCTGCCGAAGCAGGTCATGGATCTCCTCGAACAGCGGCTGATCCTTATACAGCTGCCGGAAGGAAACCTCGCTGATGATGATATCCGTTTTTTTGAGCGTCTTCTTCCCACCCGCAAATACCGACTTTTCAAACCCCTGCACATCCACCTTCAGGAGAATCGGGGTTTCAACCTGGATGTCTTCCAGGCAGTAATCCAGTGTTTTCAGGGGAACTGTGATCCGGCGGTTCCCGGAGGAGGCCGGGAAATGTTCCTTGTGGGTGTCCGCCATCTCCAGGGCGGAGGAGGAGGCGGTGAAATCGCTCTCCCAAAAGTCGATCGTTCCGTTCTTATCCCCGATGGCGGTCTGGATCACCTGGAAATTCGGATCACCTTTGAGGTTCTCGTTCAGCGCGCGGATATTCTTATCCAGCGGGTCGAACGAAATGATCCGCGCATCCGGAAGGATCCTGCGCATGGCAAAGGCAAATGATCCGATATACGCGCCAATATCCAGCACCGTTTTGATCCCCAATCCCCGCAGCCAGGCACGGTAAGGCGCCAGGCGGGCCAGTTCGTGGGTCAGCTCCCGGTGGGTGAAGATCGCGCGGTTCAACTCCCAGAAATGTCCCGGGAATTGGTAGGGCAGCGAAAGGTATTCGATGGATTTGGTCAGCGTAGCGGAAAGGCTTTTTGCCATGCGGGTCAGGTCCTCAAGTCCGGATTATTTTTCTTCTTCCGCCAGCGATTATACGCGGAACGCGGGCTGGTGAGGCCCATCATCGCCGGAAAACAGTACAGAATCCGGTGCCATTCCTTCAGCGCGGCAGGTGGATAAGCGGCAAAAGCTTTTCTGTATGCCTTCAGCGATTCCGCCGGTTGACCGCCATCCAGCAGGTAGCGGGCATTGATGCGATGCGCGCCGGCTTCGCACCTGTGCCGCTGATTGCTGGAATTCTTCCCGCAGTCCAGGGTCATTTTCCATCCAGGCGAGGATGCGGTAAGCCTCCTCGCCAAAGGACGATGCACTGGAAATGTTCTTCGCCTCGCGGTGAAAGCGGGCGCAGGCCAATTCACGCGGAATGTGATGCATTTTACCTTGCTGCGCGATCCGCAGCCAGAGATGGTGATCGAGGAGCAGGTGGTAATCGGGATCGAGAAATCCGGCTCTTGCGAAGCGTCCCGGCGAAAGAAAACCGCAGGCTGGCCGATGATATTGAATTCCATCAGATCGCCCAGTCCCCAATCACCGTAGCGGATGTGGTTGATCACCCCGCCGGTATCATCGATGGCGCGCACATCACCATAGACAAGGGCGATGGTCGGGTCGGATCTGAAAAACCTCAACCACCTCCCGCAGGACACCCGGCAGGTAGGTGTCATCCGAATTCAGCCAGCCGATGATTTCACCCCGCACGCGATTGAAACCCTTGTTTATCGCTTCCGCCTGGCCATTGTCCTTTTCCGAAACCCACCAGGAAATCTCTTTTTCATGCCGCTTGATGATCTCGACCGAACCATCGGTCGAACCGCCATCCACCACCAGGTACTCCATCGATGGGTAATCCTGCTCGATCACCGAGCGAAGGGTTTCTTCCAGGAATGCCGCCTGGTTGTAGGAGGGCGTGATGATGGAAACAAGCGGAGGTTTCATGCAAACAGGCTTTCGTAATCCACTTTGGGGAAGATGGTCAGCTTGCCGCCCACGGTGGCATCAATCACCCGCCTGCCCACGGATTCATAGGCCTGCCTGGCCATGCGGTAACCGATCTCCGAGGTCTCCAGGTCGGGCAATTGCCAGCGGAACCCCTTGCCAAAGTAGGCAGGAGAGAAATGGTTGGGATCATCCCCCTGCGAGGTGACTGTCGTATTCGCCGGACCCTTGGTGGTGAAATTGTGATCCACCCCGACCAGGATCACCTCCTGGAAGCCCATGTGGAAGGCGAGCTGCAGGGCAACATTGGTGACTGTGGCGCCTTCCCAGACCCTGCCGCGCACATCCCTGGAAAATCTCGGGCCAGTGAAGGTGGTGTACAGAAAGTTCGGCAGGGATTCCTTCTGCGGGGAGAATTGCGAGAAATGGCGGTGGGAATGCCAGGCGAAGAACCGTGGGTATCTCCAGCGTGATCATTTCCGCGGCGCACTGTTCGATGACCAGGTCGTTGATCGAAACCAGGCAGGAGGTCTGGAAACCCAGTTCCGGGAACATCAGGTAGATGCGGTTGAGCCCGAAGGTGAATTCATTCTTCAGCTTCGTCAGGTCGGTGTTTTTCAGGCTGGGACCATTCCCGATGATGAAAGCCCGTTCGCCAGCATGGGAATCCTTCAACGCCGCCAGCCTGCGGATGCTCTGCCGCCGCCAGGGGTGTAGATAAGCACTCGGCAGGTCCGGCAGGCGCATGACCCAATCGTATCCGTTCCGCAGCGTATTCCAGGCGGGTTCGGGAATGGAATTCTTGATCCGGGATTTCATCGCGGACGGATCACTCCGTGCTCAGCCGGCAGGTTGCGCCGCCATCCACCACCAGGGCCTGCCCGGTCATGAATGAGGACTGGGTGTTATCCGCCAGGAAGTAGATCGCGCTGGCGATCTCCTCCGGCTGCCCCACCCGCCCGTTGACGGTCTTCCTGGCCAGGTTCTCCAGCCGGTCCACAATGGTACCTCCGCTCACGTGCCCGCGCTGCAAACCGGCACGCAGCATGGGGGTATCCACCGCGCCAGGCAGGATGGCGTTGACGCGGATGTTCTGCGGGGCGAATTCGATGGCCATCGCGCGGGTCAGCGCCATCACCCCGCCCTTGCTGGCGGCGTAGGCGCCAATGTTGGCGGAGGTGGCCACCGCGTGCACCGATGAAACATTGACGATCGCACCATTTCCGGAGGCCTTCAGCAGCGGGAATGCCAGCTTGCAGGCCAGGAAAATGGAGCGCAGATTGCTGGCCATCACCTCATCCCATTCCTCGGTGGTGGTTTCCACCAGCGGCTTGGCGATCTGCACGGCGGCATTATTGACGATGGCATGCAGTTCAGGGGTGAACTTTTCGGTCTTATCGAAGATGGTCTCAAAATCGGCGGGGTTGGCGATATCCGCCTGGATGAATAGACCATTCTGAGGGTAATTCTTCGCCGAACGGGTGGCGGTCCACGCCGATCACCCGCCAGCCATGCCCGGCAAAATACTGCACGGTCGCGCGGCCAATCCCCCCCGCTGCCCCTGTGATCAAAACGACTTTTTTTGATTCGCTCATTACGTTTTCTCCATTAAGGAATCAAGATCATCACAAGGGATATTCAGCCCGATCAACAAGTTGCGAATGGTGTTCCAGTGCACCCGCTCCCAGGCGGAGGGGCTGCTGTTGGAATTGTGCGGTGCCAGCAGTACCTGGTCCATTTTTCGGAGCGGTGAATCCGCCGGCAGTGGTTCCTCTTCAAAGACATCCAGCGCGGCTCCGGCAAGCTTCCCGGATTGCAGCGCGCGGATGAGTGCAGGCTCGTCCACGATCGGTCCGCGGGCGGTGTTGATCAGAACCGCACCAGGGCGGCATTTTGCCAGGGTATTGTCGTTGATCAGGTGCCGGCTGGTGGGGTTGAGGTCCGCATTGACGCTGATGAAATCAGATCTGCCCATCAGGTCCTCCAGGCTGGTCATTTCCACCGCGTTTTCGGCGAGGAATTCCGGCGCGATGGGTTGAATATCGTTCCCCAGGAGCTTCATTTCGAAGGCACGCGCGCGACGCAGAACATCCTTGCCAATGTTGCCTACTCCGATCACACCCAGTGTGCATTCACTCAGCGACCGACCGGGGATCTTCTGCCAGACCCCAGCTTTCATTTCCCTGTCCATCCAGGGAATATTCCTGGCGAAGGTGAGGATATAACCTAAAACCGTATCCGCTACAGGCAGGGTGAAGGCATTCGATGTTCGAAAGACCTGGATCCCCAACTTTTCCGCAAAGTCCTTATCGATGGAATCGATCCCGGTGCCCCATTTTGAGATCACCTTCAATCTTGGGCTGCAGGCATTCAGGACGGCAGGGGTATAGCGGTCATCGCCACAGATCGTACCGTCGAATTGACCAGCAAACTTGAGGATTTCCTTTTCTTCCAGGCGTTCATTTACTTCTGGCGCGATTAAATCCAACCCATAATGCTCAAATACCGGAAGGAATCTTTTTTTATATGGAAGCATATATGGCGCTGATAGCAGGATTGTGGATTTGGGATCGCCATTCATCAATTATTCTCCAGAGTTGGGTTCAGGTATTCAAACAGGGTGAAATTCTCCAGACCGGGAATAAGCCCGATCTTCCTAAGCCGATCTTTCAATAATCCCATATAAGGATCGCTGCCGGTGATCACCCCTTCACTCGCATTGATATAGGTCAACCCCATCCGATCCAGGAATTCGGTGCCGCGATCAGCTTTCATTGCTTGCAAATATTCCGCGCTGTTCATCAAGCCGTCCAGGTTGACGATTGTCCTATCATTGAGGAAATACGAAACGGTACCGCCTCCCGTCATTCCAATTATCGATCCGGGTGGAGTAAGCTGTTCCAAACCGCGAGCATCCTCAAGGTATCGGTCCTCATTTCCTTTGGCCACCTGCCAGGGGGTGAGCGAGGTGATATAGCGCGTGTTAATGATCACCAGCCAGGTCATTAGGATGAACTCCACCACCAGAATGGCAGAACCGGGTATCTTCCATTTCATGGAGAAGCCTGGATAATCCTTCAACCACGATCGCAAAGAAAAGTACAGTGCACAGCATCTCCCCCACCCAGTACCAGGAGCGGGGATTCGGATAGGTGGTGGCGAGATAGTAGGAAATCTGCAGCAGGCAGCCCGCCAGAAGAGCGTGCAATCCAATCCGCCGGGTACTTTCCCGCCAATCGAATTTGGAAGCCTTGAAAAGGAGTACCAATCCCCAGAGGATCAACCCAAGGATGATGGATACACTGATCCAGTAACTTGTGCTTGAAAGCAGCCCGAACTGCTCCAACAGCCTGGTGACGAAATCATTCAATCTACTGGTCACCAACGACCAGGGACCAACATTTTTGCCTGGTGAAAGGCTCAGGAAAACGCCTAGATTGAAATCATGCCCGTAAACTGTATTCGGCAAGGTGGACCACCAGTGCTTCACCTGCCCGCTGATCGGCATGGCAGTGCCAAAGTACAGCTCGTTCCAACCCACATAAAAGATCATCAACAGCGTTCCGGGGAGAAAGTACTTCAGCCCGTCGCGCAAAAATCGTTTTCCAGCAGTTTCGCAGCCAATCGATCCAAATGCGGGGAAAATGGAATCCCTTTTCTGAAAACACCATCGGAAAGAAACTTCGAGAACCAAGGACCAGGATGACGGTCAACGCCCAATCGTAAAAGATCATCGCTCTGGGGAAAGCCCTGAATATACCGAGGGAGTTCATCACAAGCATCACCCCGCCAAGGACCAGGCTGGCAGAGGTGACCGCGAGCAGGATCCTGAGAATATCCCTGGGACGACTTTTTCCCGGGATCTATCCTGTAGATCCCGAAAATCAAATAACAGGCAGGTTTAATTAACATAGCCAGCGCGAGCATGGTGAATATGGCAAAAAGTGCCACTTCATAAAGGTCACTGAAACCAAAGCGAATGATCGCCGAACCGAAAATACCCACGACCACGAATAACTCATCCCAAAATAGATATTTTGGGAAGGGAAATTTTCTTAGAATTAACCAAACCCCCACGGCAATGAATGTAAAAATATTATCCAGTCGGCTGAAAAGAACGAATGCTGCCAGGAACCCGACCGCGACGAGATCCCACTTTTTCACCCTATCACCAAAAACCCGGTCAATAAACCACGAGCCTCCAAGAAGCAATGTTGCCAATGCGAATGCGTTCAAGCCGGCTTCCAGCCCGTCCTCAGTCGTCACTTGATGGATCGCTGGCAGTAGAACCCAGATCATCGAGATCAACGCGGCGGTGCCAAACAGGAAGTATTTTTTCAACAAACGGTAGAGGACCACCCCTGTCGCGGCGTTCAAAGCTGCCAATACAACCAGGATGATACGTAGCGGGAGGATGCGGTCCGCGCCTGAAAGAGCGAAAATAGGGATATTCACAAACAACCACAAGGGGTGAAACCCATTGGTTCTGTTGATCAAGTCAAAGGTGAACCCATGCCCTGCCGCCGCGTTCCTGGCCACGATGAAATAATAATAGGCATCATCGGTGCGGTACCAGTTCATCAGGCTTGCTGGCGGTGAATAGGCTGCGTAGAGATGCGGCAGGATAGCCGCCAGGATGATGACGATCTCAAATGGAAACCTGAATTTCCGTTTCATTAAATTCATTACCATTTAAATTCTAACCGACATTCCCCGATGGATCTGTTTGCGCTTGCCGTCTCTGTAACAATAACTCCACAATCTGAAAATCAATCTCCTCATCGATATCCCAGGCTTCGTTACGAGAGACTTCGAACATCTGCGGCCGTACTCCCAGCCGGTTACGCCGGGTAATCAGGTTGGTTTTCGAGAAAATATAGAAACAGGAATTCTCCTCATAAATCGGCGGCAGGTCCTGCGTTTGCAGCAGGACAGCTGGATCATGATTGATGGGTTGTCCTCCCGAATTCCACAAACGTACCTGGAGCCTGGTCACCGCGAAAAGCGAATCATATTCCACCTGCTTTTCAAAGTAGGTTTCAATCGCCCGGGAAATCGTCTTCCGGAGAGACCAATGGATTCGTGCTGTGGGTCTGCAGAAAATGCTCTTCAGGAAGCTGGTTGACGTCGTTGATCAGGATCTCGTTCATGGAAAGATCGTCCGCCCGTAACGCGGCCGGTCGTTCGATCACCCTTACCTGTGGAAAGCTCCGGGCCAATCCTATCTTGATCTCCTCACTGTCGGTATCCACCACGATCTGTGAGATCGCCGGCACCTGGCTCAAGTTCTCGATCACATGATGATAAAGCGGCTTGCCTGCGATCAGGCGGTAATTTTTTCCCGGGACCCGCTGGGAATGATGGCGCATTGGCACAAGGGCAGCTATTTTCGGATTCATAGGATGAATTTCCTTTGCTTCTTAACTTCGGGTTATGATCTTCCAACCCTTTTACACTCTTTAATCCGGGTAGATAAAATCGGTCCCTTCCAGAATTCCTTTTTGGATAACACTCATCGTAAGCGAGTTTTCAGCCTTCAGGTTTTCCATCGGGAAATCCCTCAACTTCACGTAACCCTTCCAGGTGTCGCTCTCTTCGATGAATTCGCCGAAAGGAAGCGAGGTTCTAAAGAGTTGATAATAAAGGAAATACCTGGAATTTAAACGGAATTCTTTGGGAACATCGATCCTCTCCAACCCGAAGGAATTTCCTCGCCATTCGTTGGTGATCCAGCCGGGTTGCAGGGAGGAATACCGATTTTACCTGCGTGAATCTGGCCTTTCCAGCACATAGCACCGCTGCACCCAGAATGGATGCTTCCAATCCGATGGTGGAGTTATAGACCATCACGAATTTCGATCTCTGGATCAACTGGTAGGAGCTGAAGTTATCTCCCGGTTCGATCAAGATCACATTGGGCAGGCGGTCCAATCCGTGCGTCTTCACCCACTTGCTGACTGTCTCGCGGGATTCCTTCCCCGGGCGGATTTCATCCGGATGCGCGCGGATGACGAATAACGTCCGCGGATTCTCTCTAATCAAGCTGGATATATCCTCCAACCAGGAAAACATATCCGGATAAATCGAATTCGCATGCACCTGGCTGGTATCAAAGATCACATTGGTAAAAATGGGAACGATTTGCTGAAAGGCTTCCGCTTTCTGCCAGAAATCGTTATCGAATGGTTTCATCCCGCCCCAGAATTTGATCCCCGCCATGCTGAAATCACCCTGAAAGCGTTTTTCAAGCACATCGTCCAGGCGCTGGTTTTGTTTTTCGGTCAACGAAGTATTTTCCGGAATATGGATGGGATAAGCTGTTGCTTCGCCTTCGGTGAAAAACGCGGAAAGCGGTTGAAGGGCCACCTCATGCGAGATCACCCTGATCCCGTGCTTCCTGGTCAGATATTTAACAATTGCTTCGGGGAAGAACTGGCCGTTGAAAACCACAACCGCTGCCGGCTGCAGTTCACTTAATGTTGCTTCAAATACGGTTGCCAGGCTGCTGGCGGAGCGCAGATAATCCTTATAAATGGTGCGGGTGGTTTCATCGTCGGTAAGATTATATCGACGGAGGATCCACCGCAGGGAAGGCAACACGATATCTCCGAGGGGAAATCCTCCATAAGTGAATTGGTTTAATCCCGCCAAGCTGAGCGTTTTGATCTCATTTTCCAGGCTCGTATCCGGGGTAAATATAAATGGGATCACCCAGGGGGCTTGGTACATCTTCTGCGATTGACCATAACAGCTGGCACACGGGGGCTCGCGATCAGGTTGTTCCGGGTTAGTCCCCAGCAAGCAGCGCGTCATTCCCGCTTGACAGGTAAAATATCGCACCGTATGACCGTCCAGGGCAAGAGACCAAGCTGCCAGGAGAGAAAAAGCGGCATTCTGGCTTACCTGTTCCAGGCGAGTAGAAGTATTGAAGAATAAGATAGGTGAACCGGAAGCGGAGTGTACCGCCCGGGTGTAAACCTTATCCGAGAATTTTCGTAATTTTTGGTTATCACGGATTCGGGTGAGTTTGGATTTCACTCTTGCGTAAAGAGGGGTAGTCATCCAAGAGTCCATTCGGAAAAATACAGCGAAATAATCACAGGGGATTCACCTAAGGAGAGCCATCTGCTCTGAATCCTTTATTTTCGCCGGAATAAGTACAAGGTCCGTTTTGAGTCCTGAATGGCTTCTTTGCGGACAAGTTTGAAAAATTGCTTGAAACTGGCTTCAAAACCGGATTCGTGATACTCCGGGAATATGTCCTTACGGCTGCTGAGCAGGCGCTGAACCTGGCTATCCTCCTTGGGCACGAATTCGATAATCAGCCATTCGCCTACTTTCGCGAAGAAATCCGCTATACGCTCCAATGGCAGGTTATTGGAAATTGCCAGGTGGTGGATGAGCGCCAGCGCCATCACCAGGTCCACCGGACCACGTTCGATGAAGGAGGCGCGTTCGGAATTCTCCCATCCGATTCCCGGGCTCGGGTTGGTCAGATCGATGAGCAGCGGCAGGAGATTCTTCTCTTTACCTTTCCGGCTTTCCTGGTAATTTTTCTCAACAGCGACCGGATCGATATCCGAGGATACGATGAATATGCCTTTCGCGGAAGCGATCCGGGAGAATTCCCCATTGTTGGCACCCAGGTCCCAGATCGTTTTCGGTTCCGCCTCGTCGATATATTGGCTCACCAGAGTTCTTTTTTGCTCGAAGGACTCCGGTGTGTAATTAGTGATCTCGTAATAATTCGCCCACTCCGTCCCAGAACCATCCCAGGTCAAGCCTTTGATCGTCCCCTGCAGGTTATCGATCAGTCCCTGAAACGAAAGCTTGGTGATCTTCGCTTCCTTTACCTTTGCTTCTTCTCCCTTTCCGGCATATTTCTTCTGCGAGGCGGCGTGACGGTGGATATGAAGCTCCAATCCCATATTGAAATGCGTCTTCCCAGGCAGAAGACTGCTGGCCAGGTCCAGCGGGATGCCATCAATATAAACTCGCATCAACTGCTGAAGACGAATATCCGTAAGCGCCATCAAGCCGAGCGGCGCTAGGAAATGCTGGCAGAATTGGCGGTAGGCTACCCAGGGGGAACCTTCCTCATAGATTTCGAAGGAAAGTGTGTCGATCAGAACCGGTTGATAATCCAGGAATTGGATGTTATACACACTTGCATCTTTAAGCGTCATACCCTTTTCCAGGGCGAGCATCTCGATCGCTAGTGTTGCCAGGGCAGCGTCCTTGTATTGGGAGAACGACCATTCAAATGGGTAGGAAATGAAAGGGATTAGCTCCGGTCGGATGACTTTATATGCCAGTATCTTCTCGGGGGGGTCAATATTTGCTTCTGTGTGGGGGACCATCAGGTGCTTGTCCACCAGATTCTGATATAAACCTGACCCCATAAACTTTTCATAATGCGGTTGGTACTCTAAGTTCACCTGACGGTAAAGCACCTCATTTTGCGTGAAAAGGAAACCACTTGGATCCCGGAAGGAAGCGGATTGTTTCATAAATTATTTTCCCAATAACAAATTTTCGGCTTAGAAATCCCTAATATTCGTAGATTAATTTGATCAACGGTCAGGACTTTTTATCAGGATCATTATCGGCAGGTGCATCCTGCGAGGAAGCATCAACGTCATTCTTGTTTTTCGAAAACGCACTTTTGATCTTTTTCCAATACACCTTGACCGCAAAAGCCGCACCCAGCGCGGCAGCGATGACCAGTTGCAGAAGGATACTTCCGGAACCCGGATCGAGGTATGCTCTTTCGCGAGCTAGCGGAGCAAGAAATTCAAAAATATGGTTCATTAGTAATATCTCCTTTTTTTATTCTGATTTCTGCACCCGTCGCAGCTTTTTCAAGGATGGCATCTCGGAATCGTAGACTCGCTTGATCCCATCGCCCATCGACTCTTCTGTCACCCGGATGTATTTTACCAAGCGTTCAAATCCACCCGGTTCGACCGAAGCTGCCTGGTCAGTTCCCCAGAGCGCGCGGTCAAGAGTTATGTGCCGTTCCACTAGGTTCGCTCCAATCGCGACAGCCACAACAGACGGAATCAACCCGACTTCATGTCCGGAATATCCCACCGGGCAGGGAAAATTCTCCTTCAGGGTCTGGATCATTTTCAAGTTCAACTCATCCGGTTCACAAGGATAGGTGCTGGTGGCGTGGGTGATGCATAAATTCTCGGTCCCCAGCACCTTCACAGCGATGGAGATTTCCTCCATAGTGGACATCCCTGTGGAAAGGATCAGGGGCCGGTCCGTTTTCCGAAGATGATTCAGGAGGGCATGATCAGTGAGTGAAGCCGAAGGGATCTTATAACAGCTCGGTTGAAACGGTTCCAGGAAGTCCACCGAAGGCTCATCCCAGACGGATGCGAACCAGGTGATCCCGGTTTCCTTACAAAAGCGGTCAATTTCCTTGTACTGCTCTTTGGTAAATTCCACTTTCTCGCGGTATTCCAGGTAGGAGATGTACCCCCAGGGCGTTTCGCGCATCTGCCCGCGTTGTTCCGGCGGGACGCAGATCTCTGGGGTGCGTTTCTGGAATTTCACCGCGTCCACCCCGGCTTGGGCAGCTGCGGCGATCATTTTCTTGGCAAGATCCAGATCACCATTATGATTGATCCCGATCTCCGCAACTATATAAGCCGGATAGCCATCCCCCAGCTTTCGATCATTAATTTTGAATTCATTTTGCATTCAGTCACCTCTATTAATCTTGATTCGATGCATTATCCATCAGGATATCGCACAGTTCGCGAACCGCGCCATGCCCGCCTTTGAAACTGAGCACCCGGTCAGCTGCGCGCAGCACCGCCGGCTGGGCATCCGCCGGGGCAATGAAGCAGCCAACGATCGGCAGGCAGGGCAGGTCGTTGACATCGTTGCCCATATAGACTGCCTCCCCGGGATCAACCCCGCGCTCTGCAAGGATCTGTTTCAATAGGGAAGCTTTATCCATGATCCCCTGGTAAACCTCGATATTCATTTTCTTGCAGCGGGCGGTCACCACCGGATTCGTTTCCTGCGAGATCACAACGGGAATTGCGTCGGTCTTCTGCCTCAGGATGGATAACCCCAGGCTATCGCTGCGATTGCCCGCCACTCGCTCCCTACCGCTCTCATCCACCCATACCCGGTTGTCGGTCAGCACACCGTCAAAATCCATCACCAGCAGGGCGACTTTATCAGGGATACCGCGGCGCTTCTTGGCTGGGTCCACGAACTCCAGACCGCTGTTAAACACCAAATACTCATAACGCTTCCAATCGAAAGGTGTATCAATATCAATGGTGTAACGTGCGTCCAATACCAGCGGGAGGATCACTTCCCCGCTCAGTGAATTCTGCCTGCGGATGGTCGCCACCCGGATCGCATCAATATGCCCGGTCTGCCAGTAAACCGGTGGTAAAGCCTGGCGGGGTGCATTGTAGGGTTCGGCCAGACCCGGAACCTGTAGGAGCGGTTTCATTGGTTTCTCATCCCCACCGAGAATCCACATTTTGTGCGGGTTTTGCCCTGCCGGTACAACCCCGCGGACTGAATCCACCCCGGGATGTTCGATAAGCTTGCGGACTGCCTTATCCACGCAATCCAGCGGGCGGAAAGGAGAAGTGGGACGAAGCTGGACCACAATCTCCGGTTCATACCCTTCGTTTTCCTTCAGCCAATCCAAAGCCTGGACGAAAACAGGTAGGTCGGTGGAATCATCACGGGCGAATTCCGCCGGGCGCAGGAAGGGCGTCTCCGCGCCGTATTCCCGGGCAACCGCCGCGATTTCCTCATCATCCGTGGAAACGATCACACGGGTGACCGTCTCCGCCCGCAGCCCGGCTTCGATGCTGTAGGCGATCAGCGGGTAACCGGCAAATGGCCGGATATTTTTCCGTGGGATACCCTTGGAACCACCGCGCGCCGGAATGATCGCGAGTACATCTGGTTTAATCACCATGCCGTCCAGCCTCCATCCACCACCACGTTGGAGCCGGTCATATATGAAGATGCGTCCGAAGCCAAAAAGAGCAGCGCACCGTTCATCTCATCCTGTTTCGCCATCCTTCCCAAGCACGGTACGGGAAGAATAATTAGCTGTGAACACATCATCATGATTGTTAAAGACTCCGCCCGGGGTGAGCGCGTTGGCGCGGATATTTTTCCCGGCGTAATACGTGGCCAGGTAGCGGGTGAGCCCAAGTACGCCGGCCTTGGTTACCGAGTAATACACTGGTTTGAATTGATCCGGTTTCCCGGGTTTTTTATAGATACGCTGGTCAGGGCCTACCAGGCCATAGGTGGAGCAGATATTGATGATCACCCCCCGTTCCCTTGCAACCATTTTCCCTGCTGCTGCCTGGGCGCAGAGGAACAAACCGGTGAGATTAACATCCAGCGCTTGCTTCCAGGCATCCAGGGGAAAAGTCTCAAACGCATTTGAGGCTTGCTCGTGATGGGTTTCATCAAATTTCGGGTCCTTGGCTGCACTGCATACCAGGATATCCGGTCCCCCGAATTTTTCGTCGCACTCCGTAACCATGCGCTTTACCGAATCCGGGTCGGTGACATCCACTTTGATGGCTTCTGCCAGCATCCCCCGCGCGGTGATGGATAGCGCAGTACCCTCCGCAGCTTCCTGGTTGAAGTCTGCGACGACTACCGCCGCGCCTGCCTGGGCCAGGGTCATGCAGAATTGTCTCCCCAAAAGCCCTGCCCCACCTGTAACGATCGCCGAGCGCCCTTTGAGATTGAACTTGTCAAAAATACTATCCATGGATCTTCCTTTATTACCCGAGGCTCTTTGCTGAAATATCATAAATTTCCTGGACCAATTGCTGGGTGCGGATCCCATCCTCCAGGGTGCAGATCGGCTCCTCCTCACCACGCGCCATCCGGATGAAATGGCGCATCTCCTCCAGGAAAAGATCGTTGCGATCGAATCCTTCGGGGGGTAGCGCGGTTTCCCAATCCCCCGAAGAGGCTCGGAAAAGCCTGGCAGCTCCGGTATGGTTTTTCCACTCGATACAGCCCGCGCTGCCGGTGATTTCAAGCATGTGCAGCGGCGGCTGGCGGAAAAAATCAAGCACCAGGCTGCCTTCCACACCCGAAGGGTAACTCAAGTGTGCTTTGGCCAGATCTTCCACATCGATCTCGAGCGGGCTGACCCTGCCGGTGTATGCCCAACGCAGGGATGCCTCACCAAAGATCCAATCCAGATAATCCAACGGGTGGCAGAGCGTGCGCACCACCCCACCCCCCAGGTCCGCCCGGGCGGCGTAACTCTTGCGGTAATCCTCCCAGGGGTGCCACCCCGGCAGGTATTCGCCCCACTGGCAGAGGAAGCTGAGCGGCTTGCCAATGCCTCCCTGCAGGACCCACTCCTTTACCTTCCGCAGCGTGGGATGATAGCGGAACTGGAAACCCATTAGCAGGTTGCCTTCGCCCGCCTTTAGGGCGGATTTAAGTTCATCGATGCTATCAATATTGTGAGAGACCGGCTTTTCCAACAGGATCGCGCATCCAGCCTTTGCAGCCGGAATAGCTACATCAAGGTGCAACGCGGTAGGGTTGGAAATGACAACCCCTTGTGGGTCTTCCGCGAGAGCTTCGTCCAGATTATAGAACACCGGTAACCCGGAAAATTCCTCCAGGTCAAGGGTGCTGTGGTTTGTTCGGAAAAGGATGATATCCCTCTCCCCCAGGGCGATCAAATTTCGCAGGTGACGACGGCCGATGGATCCCAACCCGGCAATCATGAATTTCATTCTGCCCGTTCCCCTTCCAAATATTTATCCAAGAGTGAGACGAGGAATTCCCCGGTACGTTTGCCTGCATTCCCATCTGTGAAAGAGACCTCATCCTGGATGAATTTCTTCCTGGCAGTTCTGCCACCCTGGGAATCATTCAGGTAATCATCGACGGCTGTTTTCAGTTCATCGGGGTTAAAGATCACTTTGCCCGCGCCAGAGTTGCGGAAACGCTGGTGCGTAGGCCATTCTCCGATCTCGGAAAGCGCCAGTGAAAAATGATCCTTGCGGTTCCAGCCGCCAGGCGCGTCAATGCACATGCTGATGATCGGTCGGTCGTGGATGGCAGCCTCGACTACCATGGTGGAATAAACGGTCAGGAAAATATCCGAATACGCCATCATGGAGGTTTTCTCGGGCATGTCCTCCCCGGAATAGTAGCCAAGTTCACCCCCCAAAGGAACCGGTTCCACAACATGCACATGCGGATACTCGGATGCCAGTTTGCGGATCTTTTCCCTTTCCCCCGCAAAAAGGGGATCGTTCAAAAAGTGGTTCGGGTGCAGGCGGATGAGCAGCTGGCAGGGCTCGGATAATTGATCCGATGCGACCAATTTCGCGAGCGCTTCCACGTTCTGGAAATTCGGTGAAAAAGTAATAAAGCTGCAGGCATAACCCAGTAATTTCCGCTTGGGATCCAGTTGGTGCATGCGGAAGTAATCCCCGCGGTCAAGGAGCCATTCCTTCCTGAAGTAGCCATCGTAAGAGGGGATCCCACCGACATGTACCTTGCGCGGATCCCAATCGTCTCCCTCGACCAGCTCCTGAGCCTGCTTTTCGGACCAACAAGTGATCCAATCCACCGGTGCGCCGGGCAGGGAATAACTGGAGGGATTATCCCATCCAACTACCACCGCGGCAGTTCGGATTCCCTTACGATGAGCCTCCCGAAGCATATAACGGTCCAATCTCCACCCGGGTGTGCTGGAGATGACCAGGTCTGGGTTGTATTTTTCAAACAGATCGCGATAAAGTTCCGGAGAATACCGAAGCTGAGCTTTCCGCACCCAGTTCCGGGCTGGTTTCGATCGCCGCATCAACCAGACGTACGCCTTCATGAAGGGTATAAGGAGCTGTCTTTTTCCTTCCGCCTCTGCCTGAACCTGGCGGATATGGCTGGTAAGCGCTTCCACATTGATCCTGCCCGAGGCACCCACCCGCCGCAGGAATTGCAACCACCACTGTCTGCCTGGTTGAACGTTCTCGGCATAAGTGTGCGCTTCCTTAAGCCGCAACCCTTCCACGGTTAAACCTCGTCTGCCAAAACGCTTCGTGATTTGGTCGATCAATCCATCATCCGTCAGCAGGATCACTTCGATTCCCGCTTTGAGCAGGGTCGGAACGACATCGCTCTGCAGGAAGTACACAACTGCGAGCCCATGATCCGCACTGATGAAAACCCGTTTTGGCATAAATCGTTTCTCAGTCCCGGTAATAGATTTTGAAAATTCGGTTATAGATCCCCAAAAGCAGGGATTTTACCGGTTTTGCTTCAAAAAAACCGCGAGCCTTTTGAGATTTGCGTTTCCACTCCTGGTCATTCGGCAATAAGGTATTACTGAGGTTCATTGCCAGGGGCTGCGCGGTCATCAGGCGTAGATAGCCGGCGTCGTTCATCCGACGGTCCAGTTCCTTCACCTGTCCCATTGGGCGATCCATTTCGAAGGGTAGAAACTGAGCCAGGATGGACTTTCGGGCAGTAAACTGCCAGTGGGATCCTCCTGCGTAGGCTTGAAGCCCTTTATAGGAAAGGCGGATATCTTCAGCGTTTTCGATCAGGCTACGGCTATACTCCTCGGTTTGCCCCAGGCTAAGATTGAACTCGTGGAGCGTCTGAAAGGGAACCAGGTGTCCACGTTCGAGCTTCACGTCCTTCGTCTTTTGAGCCCAGGCAATTGTCTTTGTGTGGAAATCCGGATTCGTTTGAAAAGGCCGCGCAGTGACCATGCCCGTGTTCGGGTATGTTTCCAGGATTCGGACGGACTCGCCCAGCCAGCCTGCGGAAAAACGGCAGTCGTTATCCGTATATGCAACGATCTCACCCGGAGCACTGGAAAAGATGATGTTCCATGCGCCACCCTTACCCAGGTTCTTTTCTGAAAGCACAAGGTACTGAATCTTACCGGCATCCTGCGCCTGGCGGAGGTACGCGATGACCTCCTCACAGGAACCGTTATCAAAAACCAATAAGTCGTGATCCTCCCCCGTGTTCTCCCAGATGCTTGTCAGGCATGCATTGAGGACATTCAGCATATCCGCGTAATACCCGCTAAGGAAAGGAATGTAATTTAGCACCGCGACGGTGATCCTCGCCGGGCGGGCAACATTCTTCACGAATTTTGCCGGGTTTTGACCGATCCTCATACTTTCCGATCCTCTATCTCCATAATATTTCCGCCATCAAGTGGTGGTGTTCCCCAGTTTTCTGAAAGCAGGGCGCAATTCCCGATACGCCTTGACCGGGTGGAAAATGGCAAAAAAAAGCTGGTTGAGAAAATTCGAGTTGAGCTTGCGCACCGGCCAGGTTTCCACCTCGCGGACGGCTGAAGCGAAAGTGATTTTTTTCCTGTGCAATTTTCCCTCCACCAGGAGCCAATCGCAATCCTCCAGGTGAAAGATGGTCCGCTTCCCGCCCGCGAGCCGCACATTTTCACCCGATTCGGGTAGGCGGTAATGTGGTTTTCCGCCCGGCAGATGGCTGTAATCATGGTCCTGATGGATGATCGTTATCGCGGCGGTGGCATCGATCACCTTCCAACCCTCCCGGCGGCCCTGGTAGATCATCCAGTTATCCCACCCGGCACGCCCCACGGCAAAATCCGGAATATCGCGAAAACAACTTCGAGGAAACAGGAAATAATCGCTACCCATCGGGGGATGAAGCCTGCCTTTCGAGTGAACGTCCGATAGAAGTCGTTCTTCCCACCCGGTTGATTCAACGATGGATTCGCGTACATCCAGGTCCCAACGCTGGCCAACGATCAGGAAGTGCTCCGCCAAATCCAGAGTTTTACTGGCGCTTTTCGAGGAAATCGGCCATCAAGAGAATATCGGAATTGATATACGCCAATAATGGGCTTTCGTTGATGCTTCTGCCCAGTTCAAAAATCGAGGAAATGAGGGGGGTACCTTCTTTGTTGGTTCTCACGGTGGGAAGATGCCTTACACCAAGATCAGATGCCGCTCTGGCTATGCCCTCCTCCCCGCCGATCAGCGCGATTTCCACATCCTTTCCCAAGGCTTTCCAGGAGCGAATTGCGTTGCGCTGGATCTTGTCGATGTGCGCGTCGCCGAAGGGTTTGGGTGCGGTGAAGATCGTAACGAGGGAGGTCATGAATTCCCTCCCCGTTCGTCCACATCCAGGTAGCTTTTATGTGGAGTGCCCGCATTGATACTGGATAATTCCGGTTGGGATTCCACTAATGCAAGCACCTCTTCCCACCCGAAATCCGTCCGCGGGAGAAAATGCTCGTAGATCTTTCGGATCAGCACCATATCCTCAGCCGTATCCACCGTCCACCGAAGGTTTCCATAATCCGGGTCGTGGTTCAGTATTTTCAAATTGAACCTGGCTGGCTGGTCGTAAAGATAGGGGAAAACGTGCTCCCTCTCCGCAGGGATGTTTGCTTCCCGCCAGGCTCGCTCCAATGCTGAAAAAGTGGAGACCTCCACATCCAGTCCGATAGGGAAGGTGCGGGGAAAGGGTGGTGGCAGCCGCGTGGCAGCGAAATCCACACCGTTTTCCCGGCAGACTTGAACTGTGTCATCGATCAAACCCGGATCAATGACGGGGCAATCGGCGGTGATGCGGGCAATAAATTGCGGTTTATACAGGAAGGCTGCCTGGTAAAAGCGGTCAAGAACATCCTGCATTGAACCGCGGTAGTAACCAATCCCGTGCCCTTTGCACCACTCCTCCAGCGGATCATCACTTGGATCGGTGGTGGTAGCCACGAGGATGCGGTCGATCTGCCGCGCAAGGATCACACGGTCAAGCACCCGTTCAAGCATGGGCTTGCCGTGGATTTCCAGCAGCACTTTGCCCGGAAGTCGGCTGGAGGACATGCGTGCCTGGATGATGGCAAGTGTCCCGGTCACCGCGAACCCTCCCGGGCGAGCTCGTACGCATCAAATAGACGCATAGAATTCTTTTTCCAATCCGCTTTTCGTTCCGCGAGCTGCCGGTTTTGGTTGCCCATTTCTCCCAGTTTGTTGATCGAGGAGGAGGATTGAACCATAACCCGTGCCAGCCCATTCACATCCCCATCCTGAAATATCCAGCCGTTGGCTCCACTCTGCACCCATTCAAGATTGGCCGGAATATCAGATACCACCACCGGTTTTCCGCATGCCATGGCTTCCAGAAGGGAAACTGATGAGCCATCCACGTGCGAAGCGCTCACATAGAGATCAGAAGCCCGGTAATAATCGGGCAATTTTTGTAAGCTGATCCTGCCTGGTTGATGGATCCATTTTCCAGCCCCAGCTTCCTCGATCAAGGCATTGAACTTCGCAGTCAACGATCCATCTCCGACCAGTAAAAGACGCAGGTCAGGTTTTTCGCGATGCGCTTCGAAAAAGGCTTTCAACACGATATCCACACCGTATCGTGGTTCCCAGGAGCGGTTGCACAGCAGGATGAAATTGTTCTCCCATCCCAGCTTCTTGCGTAGTTCTGTTCCGTCACCAGGCGAAAAATAATCCAGATCCACACCCCAGGGGAAATTGATAATCCTTTGCGCTGGAAAATCCCATCCCGATCGCTTTTTCGCGGTCGCCTGGCAGTCCACCAGCAAGAGCATCCGCTGGCAGCAAGCGCTTTTTGCGCCTTTTTCCAGGTTTCCATTGGATTGATCGACATCCTGCATCAAGTCAAACCCCCAGGACATGGCTGCGATAGGTTTAAATCCAGTCAGGGAGACCAAATAGGTACAATCCGGCAACGGACCAGCGTGCACCAAGTCCGGTTTCTCCTTCAGGAAAATGCCCGCAAGTTCCTCCTTGAGTTCCTCAATTTCCCGATTCTTCCTGGAATCCAAAGAGGATTTCCACCCCAGTTCCTCGATCTTCCCAGGCAATTCGATCCCGCGGGAAACCAGGCTCCCTCCCTCCAGGCGCAATAGGAACACTTCATGGTCGCTTTTCGCCAGGACCTGCAAAAAGCGCTCGTCATGCGGGGAGTAATCGCGGGTGAAGTAGATCAGTCTCACTTGCCCAATTCCATCCAGGTCAATTCTTTTCCTGCGGGAATATCTTTCAGCAACCGCGTGCCAAGAACCTGCGGCAGCGCTGTAGGGAGGATCGCCCCGGGTGTCGCCGGTCGCAGCACATCGATCATTTCACGGGTGAGGATCTCTCCTGCTTTCAGATCTCTGGCTGCCCGCAGGCAGCGCCGCTGAATAATAACGGTCTCGCGTTCGTTCTCCGCCACCACCTTGTCGCTGCTTCCAAGTGCGTTTTCCAGCTCGCGGGTGGCATCCACCATCGCCCGCCAGGTGACCGGGTTCATCGCAAAGTGATGATCAGGACCCTCGCGGTGGTTATCATCGGTGAAATGTTTTTCAATCACCTTCGCCCCCAGCGCTACCGCCCCCAGCACGGTGGTGTGCCCGGTGGTGTGATCGGATAAGCCCGAGGATTACCTCCGGGAACATCTGCGCGTAGGTTTTGAGGACGTTCAGGTTGATATGCTTGAAATTATCCTCTGAAGCAGTGTAGTTGGTGTTGCACTGCATCAGCACCAGTTGGGGGTTTAACCGCAGGATGGCATGCACTGCTCGCTGGACCTCACCTATATCGCAAGCCCCCGTAGCCAGCATTACAGGTTTCCCCTTTGCGGCGATATATTCCAGGGTTTCTATCCAATCGATCTCCCCGGAACCGATCTTGTGCGCGCGGACGTAATCATCCAACAGGTCGGTGGCGGCAAAATCGTAGGGCGAGGAGAAATATTCGATTCCCGCGCGTGTCGCAGTAATCCTTCAGGATGGGTGTCCAATCATCCGGCACCGAGGCGGATTGATAGACCTCAAAAACCGAGCGCTTCCAAGCGGCCTGGTGGGATTGCTGCCCGCCCAGGTGTTTGAAGCCGTAATCGGAGACGATGCCGGGAGCATGGAAATTCTGGAATTTGGCGGCATCCGCACCCGCTTCCTTCGCCAGGTCGATCAGTCGCCTGGCGCGGTCGAGGTCACCATCGTGATTGGCAGCGATATCCGCGATGAAGTAGACGCCTTGCCCAGCGCCAATCACTTTATTCCCGATTTTAATTTCCATGGTCGCTCCTCTCCGGTATCACCATGTTAATCCGGTAAAAATCCGTGCAGCATATCCGGGTAGTGACATTCGAATAGTTCGTGGAATTTCTTCAGCCCAGGTTGAATACCTGGAAGCGCTGCCCCAAGTTCCTGTGCCAGTTTCGTGGTGTTCAAATTCAGGTTTGGTGATCGGGCAGCCAGCAAACCACCTTCACTGACTTTCACCGGTTTGACCAGTTCTGGATCAAAACCGAACTGCCTGGCAAGCTGCACTCCAAAATCGTACTTGCTGATATTCTCCTGGCTGACCGTGTGATAAAGACCGCTCAGGTTCTTTTCTGCCATGCGGAGCAGCAGGTCTGCCAGGTCATTCACCAGCAGCGGGCAGAAAATCACATCCGTAAACCCATTAACTGGTTTACCTTCTGATAAGTTGTTGTAAAAGAATTCCGCCAGGCTGCGATTTCCGCGCAGGCTCCACCCGTAGAAGTTCACCCGTGCCACGAGAGCATCCGGGTTCTCCGCCATCACCGCGATCTCTCCAGCCAGCTTGGTGCGCGCGTAGGTGCTGAGAGGATTGGGCGCGTCCTCTTCTGAATAATCCCCCCGAACCCCATCAAAAACCGCGTCCGTGGAAATATGCACGAATTTTGCGCTCATTTCAGCCGCCATCCGCGCCAGTCTTCCCGGCAGATCAGCATTCACGCTCATCGCCCGGGCTGGGTCCTTCTCGCACTCATCCACAATCGCCATCGCCGCGCAATGAATGATCACCTCCGGCAGGGAGTGTTCCAGCACCCACTCCGCTTCTCCCGGCAATGAGAGATCGGTTACAAGCACTTCAAAGGGAGTTCCCTCCAGCTCCGGCTGGTGGATCACCCCGGTGACCGTATGCGTTTCCGCCAGCTTCAATGCCAGGTTGAGTCCCAGCAGTCCGCTTGCACCGGTGATCAGGTAACGTGTCACTCGGCATCCCCGTGCGATAAGCCCGCTTCGATTGGCGCGATAATCTCCTGGATCTGCGCGATCGAGAGCCACTCATCGTTCGTATTGGAAGCATATCGGAACCCATCCTGCAGGGTGGCGTTTTTCGAATATTCCTGCACAAACCAGAACGGTTCCGGAGGAAGCACCGCGTAACGGTCTCCCAGGTCGATGGTCGTCCGGGCTTCATCCTCCGAGATCAGCACTTCATGCAGCTTTTCGCCCGGGCGGATACCCACAACCTCGATCTGTGCCTTGGGAGCGATCGCCCTGGCCAGGTCGGACACGCGCATGCTTGGGATCTTCGGCACGAAGACTTCACCGCCGTGCATCTGTTCGGCGCAGGCGATCACAAAGCGCACCCCGTGCTCCAACGAGATCCAGAAACGCGTCATGCGTTCGTCAGTAATGGTAAGTTTTCCCGTTTCGCGTTGTTTGATAAAAACAGGCACCACGCTACCCCGGCTGCCTACCACATTGCCATAACGCACGCAGCTGATGCGGGTTTTTTTGCCTGCCGCGTAGGCGTTGCTCTGGATCAGTAATTTCTCCGCCGCCAGTTTGGTTGCGCCGTAAAGATTGACCGGGTTCACCGCTTTATCGGTACTGAGCGCGATTACCTTCTGCACACCCACATCCAGTGCGGCATCCACAACGTTGCTGCTGCCCAGGATATTGGTCTTGATGGCTTCCATCGGGTTGTATTCGCAGGCTGGTACCTGTTTGAGCGCTGCGGCATGCACCACTACATTCACCCCCTCGAAAGCGCGCACCAGGCGGTCGCGGTCACGGATATCGCCAATGAAATACCTTAAGCTTGGATGGTCAAACCCTGACACGCGCATTTCATGTTGCTTCAACTCATCCCGGCTGAACACGATGATCTTGGCCGGGTGATATTCTTTGAGCATAAGGCTGACCATCTTTTTACCGAAGGAACCGGTACCACCGGTAATCAGTACAACGCTTTTCGTCCAATCCATTTCTTATTCCTTTTCAATTACGATCATGGGATATTGACCGTTCTCTGCATACCAGCGGGGATCCCTTTCCTCGCGCCAGAAGAGAAACCGCAGCCAATATTTTCCTGCCAGCCAGGGGTGGATCAACGCCCTCATAAAGCGCACGCTCACGCTGCGCCAAGGCAGCAGTTTGGGGTTGTAGTCCTGTAATTCGGCTTTGATCCAAGCAATGGAATTCTTGCGGGTGAAAGTACCCCTCGCTTCAATAACCGAGTTATCCGTTATTACCTGGTTTTCCACCGGCCGATTTCACCATCTTTGTCTCTACGCTTGTTTTCACACCCAATCGTTCTGCCACTTTCACCAGCCAGAGCCACCTCTCCATCAATCGCGAGGAGGAAGCACCATTAACAACAACCATTTGCCCTTTGGGGTTAAGCGTACGGAACATCTCCTCGTACGCATTCTTTTGATCTTCGCTGGAAAGGTGATGCAGGGTGTGCATCGAGACCGTACTGCCAAACGCGTTTTCTTTGAACGGCAGCCGCGAGATATCTCCGACCACGTACAGCCCCTTTTCGTTCAGGCGGTTGCGGGCTTCTATCAACGCGACCAGGGAAATATCCATGCACACCCGATACCGGTAGCCATCCGAGTAGCTAAGATAGGCAGGCCATTGCACCGGACCGGAGCCCGCGTCCAGGAGGTAATTCCCCTGACGGTTAAGGTACCGGTTGACACGCAGGTGGCATCGTTCAATATACTCGCGAGAAACCGGGCGAAGGTCTTCATAGATGGCATTCTGATACAACTCATCGCTGATCCGTTGCCAGCCAACCTGGTTGTAAAAATCCTTCACTTCGTTCGTCCGGGAGAGATCCGTCATCTTAATTCACCTGGATATTCTCCCAATCCATGGCTTCTCCGGAAAGATGCTTGAGGGTATCCCCATAGAGCTGCTGACCTTCACTCGAAAAAACATAATTGAGCGGCCGCGATTTGAAATCCATAGCCTGCTGGTAAAGATGCCAGGGATACGGGCGGGGATACTCGAAGAAGAAATAATAAGCATACCGCCAGGCTTCATCCACTTGCTCCTGGGTGAGGCGGTGTTTTTTCGGGTCTCCCAAGATCGTTCCAAGGAATTTGAAATAGGAAACATATGAATCCGGGTCGAAGGTGAATCCGCGGTTGCGGTAATGGGTCTTGCCGTTGACGATCACCGGCACACCGCCAAATGCCATTTCCAAACCCACGGTGGTCGTATAAACCAAACCCAGGTCGGCGATGGAAATGAGATCATAGGTATTGACCGGGTCCTTGGGCGCGATGAGATGAATATGCTCGGGCAGGCGGGGTTGTTCCCGATGAATGACATCCGCCACACCAATGCTGCCCTTAAGCAGGCTCTCCCCGGGATGAATGCGGATCACCAACTGCACATCCGGTCGCCCGGAGAAATATTGCACCGTACGGATCAACCACTCCGTCATGGTCTTGGTATAAACCTGTCGTCCCAATGCCAGGCTGTCACCCAGCACATTGGTGGGGAGCAGCACCACGGGACGTTTATCCAGCTTCAATTCCTTGCGGACTTTTTCTCCCCCCTGGGTGGATTCACCCTGCCACTGGCGTGAAAAATTCTCTATTACGCGTGCATTCTTGCGGGCGGTGTAAAGATGGCGGATACGCTGCAATTGCTCCGGGGATAATTTCTCAGTTCCCCTGGCCTTCCAAAGATGATCAGTATCCTGCAGCATCACCTCGGAGTTTTGCGCCAGCCAGATGTTCTCCTTACGGTCGCTGAACTCATATGTCACCCGCGGGATTTTTAGAAGCTGCGCCACCCGGTAAACGATCCCGAATTCCTGGATGGTGCCATTCGGGACCACCACCACATTCGGGCGGTGAAGGTGAAAATAATTCCAGGCCACCCGGGCTGCATCTTCATTCCGGCGAAAGCGCATCTGGTATAGCGTGCTTTTCGGGTCCACCTCTTCCACCTCAGTGGTGTATTGGACATCATAAACCGTGACCTCTTCCACCGCTTTCTTCAATTCAGCGGGGAGTTCCTCTTCACAGCGTTTGCAATTCAGGAAGGAAAACGAATGCAGCAAGCCATCTGTTTTTTGCAGGACCCGCTGAGCGTAGATATTCTGGCGCCTCAGGTCGAAGCGGTTGATCGGGATGCGGTAATCCGCGAAGGGAAGGTAGCCCAGGGTCACTTCATGCCCCATTGCCGAGAAAGCCATCCCCAACATGGCCATGCTGTCAATCCAGTAATGCAGCGAGGCAAAGAGGAAGATCCTCTTCCCGGGTTTCGCACCGTTGCGAAGCACGCGGGTTTGCTCTGCCATTTCCGGAAGGATCACCTGCAGGTTCTTCAGAGAGAACCGGGTGCGCGGTGCTTCACCCCGCTGACGAAGGATCCAATAAAGTTCAGCGGTGTAGGGGATCTCCCCCAGAATGTTTTTGATCGTTTCTTTACCGTTGGGTGCCATTATTTACCGTTTCTATACTCCATTCGAGGCGGGGTCGGACGGGTCCAAGGCGTGGTTCCGGCCATTGCTTCCCGGGCGCACCGGTCGAATCCACGGAAAAAGTGAGGGCTTGCTCGTCCTGGAAATAACGTTTGACCCGGTACGAACTGGCATTGATTCCCAGGATATAGCGGCCTTCGTTCAATATATCCCCTGGGATGGCGCAGCGGCTGAGGTAATGCCCCACCGGGCGGGTGGCTAGCTTCTCAAATTTTTGGGGTTCATCGGTATCGAACGTGGTGAAGACCACTTCCCCGCGGCTGGTGTTGAGGTATACACCCACCCGCAGCCCGGCGATGGGTTGCGCCAGTTCGTACTCGATCTCAACAAAATTCTTTTCCGTTGAGCGCATCGTTTCGCTGATCGTACCGGAATCGTTTTGGATGCGAATGGCAATCGGCTTGAAGGGGGCTGCCTCCGCCGGGACCTCATCCTGCAAGCCAGTACTTTTGCCCTTCCTGCGAGAACCCGCTGGTTAGGTAGTAATCTGACAGCTTCAGAAGAAGGTGCCCGAAGCACCAGATTGCCCTTTTGAATGACCAAGCGATTCCTCGGTGAGGCGCAGGATGGCGGACATGTTGTGGCTGACGAACATCACCGTCCGTCCCTGGCGGGCAACATCGCCCATCTTGCCCAGGCACTTGCGTTGGAACTCGGCATCCCCCACCGCCAGCACCTCATCCACCACCAGGATCTCCGGCTCCAGGTGGGCAGCCACGGCAAACGCCAGGCGCAGGTACATCCCGCTGGAATAGCGTTTCACCGGTGTATCAATGAATTGCTCCACTTCGGCAAAATCGACGATCTCGTCGAATTTGCGGGTCGATCTCCGTCCGGTGCATGCCCAGGATGGCACCGTTCAGGAATATATTTTCCCTGCCGGTCAGTTCGGGGTGAAAGCCTGTGCCCACCTCCAGCAGCGATCCCACCCGGCCGTTGATGATTGCCGCTGCCCTCCGTCGGTTCGGTCACCCGGGCCAGGATCTTTAGCAGTGTGCTCTTGCCGGCACCGTTTCGCCCAATCACACCCAGCACCTGACCCTGTTTCACCTCAAAGGATACATCCCGCAGCGCCCAGAATGTACCTGCAGGTTCCTTTCTCTCGGTGCGCTGGAAGGGTTTTTGAATCGCATTCGGACATCGAATCCCGCAGAGTGCGATATTTGACCGCCGCACCCCCGATGTGGTAGCGCTTGCCTAGGTTTTCCACGCGAATCGCAAAATCAGTCATGATGTCATCTTCTTTACACCAGGTCGGCGAATTGGCGTTCCATGTTCTTGAAGTAGAACAATCCGCTGATCAACAAAATGATCGCCACACCCACCGAGATCCACATCGTCTGCGCGGGGGGTTCGGTTCCCAGAAGTGCCCAGCGGAAGCCATTGACCACCCCTGCCATCGGGTTTAGCGAATAGATAACCTGCCATTGTTCCGGCACCATGCTGGAAGGGTAAACGATGGGGGTGATGAACATCCACATCTGGGTCAGGAAGGGAAGCACGTAATTTACATCGCGGTAAGCGACGTTCGCTGCCGAAAGCCACAACCCGGTACCAAAGGATGTGACCAGAGCCAGCAGAATGAAGAGCGGCAGGAAAATTATGTTAGAGGTGGGGGTGATGTGGTAGAAAAGCATCATCCCGATCAGGACGATGAACGCGATGGCAAAATCCACCACCCCTGCAATCACGGAAGCCAGCGGCAGGATCATGCGCGGAAAATAGATCTTGGTGATCATGTTGCTATTCTGAACGAGAGAACGGCTGGCATCGGAAAGCGCCTTCGAGAATAGCTCCCAGGGCAGTAACGCGGTGTAGGAAAAGATCGGGTAGGGGATGCCATCGGAGGGTACCTGGGCGAGGTTTGCCGAAAAAGATCGTGAAGACGACCATGGAAAGGAATGGCCGCAGGATCGCCCATGCCACCCCCAGAAAGGTCTGCTTGTAGCGCACGATCACATCCCGCCAGGTCATGAAACCGATCAGCTCGCGGTATGTCCACAGGTCACCCAGGTTGAGTGAACCCATCCCTTTGCGCGGCCGGATCACGACCGTGCGCACCTCGTGCGCAGGAACAGCCAGGGTCGCTGGTTCAGGTGATGTGATACTCAACTTTTCGTTTCCTTACGCTTCTGCTCATACCATTCGATCGTCCGGCGCAGGCCTTCCTCAAAACCAACCTGTGCCTTGAACCCGAATTCGCGTTCCGCCCGGCTCACATCCAGCGCGCGGCGCGGCTGGCCATTGGGTTTGGTCGGATCAAAGACGATTTTCCCCTTGAAACCCGACAAGTCGGGCGATCAACTCAGCCAGGTCCTTGATGCGGATCTCGAACCCTGAGCCAATATTGACCGGCTCGGAGCCATTGTATTTTTCTGCTGCCAGCAGGATACCCTCGGCTGCGTCTTCGGCGTAGATGAATTCGCGGGAAGGACTACCATCCCCCCAGACAACCACCTCGCTCAAGCCGGCTTCGCGTGCCTCGAGGCACTTGCGGATTAATGCCGGGATCACGTGCGAGGAGTGCAGGTCAAAATTATCCCCGGGGCCGTAGAGGTTCACCGGTAGACAGGAAGATGGCGTTGTAGCCGTATTGCTGCCGGTAGGATTGCGCCTGCACAAGCAGCATTTTCTTCGCCAGCCCGTAAGGCGCATTGGTCTCCTCGGGGTAACCATTCCATAGATCATCCTCTTGAAAGGGCACCGGTGTGAATTTCGGGTAAGCGCAGACTGGTCCCAACGCGACGAATTTCTCCACACCGCGCTGCCAGGCCTGGTGCATGAGCTGCACGCCCATCATCAGGTTGTTGTAAAAGAATTCCGCCGGGTGCTCACGGTTGGCACCGATGCCGCCCACCTGGGCTGCCAGGTGCAGGATGATATCCGGGTGGGAATCATCCAGCATTCGTTTGATGGAAGAGGGATCAATCAGGTCATATTCTTCGATCTTGGGAATGAAAATTGACCCGGCATGGCGCTGCTTAAGTTTCTCGATGATATAGGAACCAAGGAAACCTGCTCCACCGGTCACGCACACATGCCGGGGTTCCCAAAATCCGTTTTGATCAGGCATTTTTTGGTTCCTTCCCGTCAATGTAGATTTTCAATCCCTGGATCACCAAAAGAGGAGCTTTGGGATCCTCAGTGATCTCGATCCCCTGTTCCATGCAGGTCAGACGGCACACTTCGGCCAGATCACCTTCTCCGTCGATGCGCACTTGGCTGCAACCAGTGGAGCGGACCTGTTCCAGGGTGTCGATCATCCGTTTCCTCATCAAGCGGTAGAGGTGAAAGGAATTCTGGATGTAATCCATTGTCAGTCGCGCCCGCAGGGAGATACCTTCGGGGGTAATGATGTATTTCAGTTTCTTCCGTTCCGCCCGCTTGACCTTCACATACCCCTTTTCGATCAATCGTTTTAGATGCCAGTTTACCGTACCAATAGCCACATCCAGCCTGCCTGCCAGGGTTGCCTGGGTGGCATCCGGGTCAATTTCAATGATTTCAAGAATGGGGAGGTCTGGGTTTCGCTCGGAATATAGTTCCATAAGGAATCCAATATTCAATGGCTGAATTATAAACCGGAGCTGCACTTCCGTCAAGTTGCCTCTTGAATCGTGATGGGAAATGGTTATAATATGATATATACTATCCTATTAGGAGTAATTATGTCTGAGAAAAAGTCGTCCTACTATGTTGTCGAGGATCCCAAGATCGCCAAGGTGATGTTCGACACAACCAAGCTCTCCTGGCTCTGGTTGATCGCCCGGCTGTACATCGGTTACCAATGGTTGGTAGCCGGTTGGGAAAAGCTGAACAGCCCGGCATGGATGCAGGGAGGTGCAGCTTTGGAAGGGTTCTGGAAATATGCCACCGCTTTTGATCCAAATAACCCCCACCCGGCGGTCGCGTACGGTTGGTACCGTGCCTTTCTCCAGTTCCTACTGGATAGCCAATCCTTCACCTGGTTCGCAAAAATGGTTGCCGTGGGTGAATTTCTGATCGGTATTGCCCTTATCATCGGCATGTTCACCGGTATCGCCGCTTTCTTTGCCGGTTTCATGAACTGGAACTTCATGATGGCGGGCTCTGCGGGGGTCAATCCGCTGATGTTCCTCATCACAATCCTGCTGATCCTGGCCTGGAAAGTCGCCGGGTACTACGGAGTGGACCGCTGGCTGCTACCCAAGCTGGGCACTCCCTGGCATCCTGGAGAAGCCTTCGTCAAAGAAAAACCAGCCGGTTAATTAAAACAAAACAGCGCCTCGAGGCGCTGTTTTTTTGTACTGGTTTAGGCCACAGTCACGCCTTGCGCTTGCGGACCTTTGGGGCCATCGACCACGGCGAATTCCACTTTCTGGCCTTCGGTCAGTGTGCGGTAACCCTGTGATTGGATCTCGCTGTAGTGGACGAATACATCGCCGCCTTTATCGCGCTCGATGAATCCGTAACCCTTGGTGGCATTAAACCATTTGACCGTACCGGTCTCACGCTCTGCCATTTCTTCTCCTTCTCCTCTTTTCCGGTTATTCGGCAGAGCGCTGCTGTTCCTTGGTGATACCCAACTCATACAAACGTCAACTGCCAAGTAATAATGTAGCAAACTCACTGTCACATGTCAAGTGGGTGTAAGTGGCTTTCGGCGATTGAAATTAATCCCCATTTTCATATAATTAACCTATCCAGGATCTTTTCTGAAGGATTTTACTTTTATGAACGAAACTCCATTCAATTTTTCCCAACCTTCACCACCACCTCCTGAACCGGAACCCGCTGAACCTCTGGGATGGTTGGATATTTGGGGATATGCCATCTCCAAGCCTTCCGTCGCAACCTTCCAGGAATTACTCCAGGATCCCAAGTCCCAGCGTTCCCCCTATCTCTGGGTGGGAATGGCTTTGCTGCTTTCCTACCTGATTCAGATCGGCTTGCAAGCTCTGTTTGGGGTTTCTTCATTTTCTACCCTGACATCCCAGTTCGAAAACCAATTTGGCGCATTGGGCTCCTTCATCGGCACGGCTTCCCTGATGTCGCTGGTCTGCTGCGCACCGTTCGCAGCTTTGCTGGGAGTGCTAGGGTTTATGATTTCCTGTGGAATCTACCATCTGTTGGCAAAAATGTTCGGTGGAATGGGCTCCTTCAGCCAGGTCACTTTCGCCGCATCCACATTCTACGTTCCACTGACCGTTATTCTGGCGGTCCTTGGCAGCCTGCCTGTGGCAGGTCCTTTCCTGGTTTTCCCGGTCTCCATCTATATGCTTGTCCTGTTTGGAATCTCGATCAATGCGGTACACGGGATCGGTGGCGGTAAAGCCACAGGTGTGATTTTAATCCCCCTGGCATTGATGATCCTTCTATTGGGAATTCTCTTTGGGGTGATATTCGCCTTGCTTGCCCCAAATCTAAGGGAGATCCCAGGGGGTATCCAACCTTTTACCTATTGAACAGCACGGATTTTCTGGGATGCCAATTGAAAAGGTATGGTAACATTTAGACCAGCGTACCTCAATACTTGGAAGAAGGAGGCTGAAGATGACCGCGCATAATTTGCCCGAAGAGAAACAGATCCTGAAATTCATCGAGAAAGTCCCCTTCCCCGCTAAGAATAAAAAAACCTGGAGCGAGCAGATCCGCGCCACAGGATTTTCGCAGGAACTGGCTGACATTATTCACAAGGTAATTACCACTGCCCCAAAAAAGGGTTCCGAAAAACCCGATCTATCCCATTTCACCATAGAATTCAACGGCCTGGTCAACCGGTGGAGGCTGGCCAGCCAATCCAGGAACTTCGCAAAAAGATGAAAACCGCACACTTCGCCCTCCCCTGTTTTCTCATCATCTCTGCGCTCCTAAGCGGCTGCATGGCGCTTGACGACGCCAGAACCCACGCCCACCATTGCCATCCCACCCACATCAACGCAGCCGGTGCCAACCGAAACTCCCATTCCGCCCAAACCGACCCCCACCGAAACTCCCATCCCGACCGCAACTGGAACCCCCTCCCCCATCTCCCCGGTAACCCTGGTGGTGAGTGCAGATCAGGTTAACCTACGCCAAGGGCCCGGACGGCTTTATGACAAGGTCGAAACATATAAAAAAGACACCCCCATGGTCGCCTACGGCCAGGCACCCGGTGGGGAATGGCTATTGGTGCGTACAGAGGATAATCTGACCGGTTGGATCGCGGCGGAATTCGTCCAGGTAGAATCAAAATCTACGGAACTGCCGGTGTTCAATATCGACCGGGGTTACCTGGTTACCGGAAAAGTGGTCGGACCGGATGACGTCCCCATCCCTGGCGTGGTCTTTGCCATCCACCAGGGCGCGGAAAATCTCGGCCGCCGCGTGGATGCCAAAACGGATGCGCTGGGAATTTATTATGCCTTCCTGCCGCCAGGCTCCGGCGGAACGTGGATCGCGGATGTGGTCGGGGTTTCCTGCGAAAGTCCGATCGTGGATACGGATTGTAATTACAAGGGTACCTTCTCCAGCATATCGACCGAGGTGGAATTACCCCAGTCCGCGCCCTTCGTGATCACCTACACCCCATAATCCATTAACGGATCAAAGGATCATATAAATAGGACTGGTTTTCCCGCAGCCAGCGCCTGTGCTGCTGGCATTCCGGGTCGCTGGCAGCCAGTTTCTGCCAGAAGCGCGGCGAGTGATTGGGTTCTTCAAGGTGTACCAACTCGTGCAGAATTACATAATCCAGGATCTCGGGGGGAACCATCACCAGCCGCCAGTTAAACGATAGCGTTCCCCTGCTCGAACAGCTTCCCCAGCGGGATTTCTGACTGCGGATGGATACTTTCGCGGGTTTCTTTCCGAGACGGGTTGAAAGGGTGGTAACCCTGTCCGGGATCAATTTTGTGGCTTTGTTCTTTAAGAATGAGGTGATCGCCACTTCCGCAGCGTCCTTTCCCCCCGCGGGTACCTTCACCCGGACGGTCCTGCCGGTTTCCTCCACTCTTGCCCTGGTTTTTCTACTGCGCTTCCTCGCGGATCTCCAGTTTGAATTCCCTGCCCTGAATGAGGATCATGCCCGCTGCCAGTTTAGCCATGGCTGCCCCGGGGGGTCGGCGCCGGGATTCGAGTTTCTGGATCCGCTCCTGTTGGGCGAGCACCCAGTCCGCGTGCAGCTTCAGGAACCGCTCTGCATCTCTTTGACTTGCACCATTTGGCGTGATCACATCCACTCCATCCGGTCCGACGGTGACGCGGAATCGTTTTGCGCGGGCGGATTTTCTCCACCGGTATGAGATCTGGGAATTCCTTGTGATCTAGTTCGAGTGGTTGTGATTCATTCATATCGTATGAAGTCTTTCTGCAGGAATCCGTCCATTCTACTCTGGAACAATCCAGACAGAGTTACCCTTTTTCATTTCAACCAGTTTCAGGTATAACCAGTATCTGGTAATGAATCTAAATCATAACGAACTTCTCAATGCAATCCAAGCCGCGGTTGAATTACGACTGCGGCGTTTCCCTCTCGAACCCAATGGAGCGCTGCGTCTGTTCAATGGGTTTTATGAGAGCAATACCGACCTGGTCGTCGACCTGTATGCGCGTACGCTGGTAATTTCCAACCACGAAGACCCTCCCGGAATCCTGGGAAGTAGCGCTGGAAGAGGTCCAGGCTTACCTTCTGAAAAAGTTGCCGGATATTGAATGCATCCTGGTTAAAGCACGCCGCTCCCCGGACCCGGATGCCAGGAAAGGCTTGATCACTTTCGGGAAAAACCCGGCAGACTGGATCCAGGAAAATGGGGTTAAATACGCTCTGGATCTGCGGCTGAACCAGGATACATCATTTTATTTGGATACCCGCACTTTGCGAAGCTGGATGATCGAGCACGCACCAGGCTGGCATGTGCTTAACTGTTTTGCCTATACCGGCAGCCTGGGAGCAGCTGCTTTGGCCGGGGGAGCCAGAAGGGTGACTCAACTGGATCATTTCCCGCAAATTTCTTGCGCTGGCTGAGAAGACCTGTTCGTTGAATGGATTTCCCTTTGAGAATCAGGACTTCCTTGTGGGGGATTTTTTCCGACTGACCGGTCGCCTGCGCCGCGAAGGCACTAAATTCGATTGTGTCATCCTGGATGCACCCTTCTTTTCTTTGGAAGCCGGTTCTACGATCAATCTCCAGCAGGATACTGCCCGGCTGATCAACAAACTCCGCCCGCTGGTGAATGATGGCGGGTACCTGATCGCCATCAATAACTCGCTTTTCCTGAGTGGCAGGGATTACATGGATGCTTTGGAGAAACTCGGCTCGGAAGGCTGTCTGGACGTGGTTGAAATGATTCCCATACCGGAGGAAATCACCGGGACCCCCCAAACCATTATCCGCAAACCACCCACTGATCCGGCTCCCTTCAACCATCCGACCAAGATAGTGGTATTGCGTGTTAAAGACAAAAAACCGGGTTGCCCCGGTTTAATTTCCATTCTCCATTACCTGTAAAAATTTTTCGTAATTAATTTCCGTTTTTAACATCCATATCGATCTTGAAGGGTACTTCGATGATGACAATATCCTTGAACTGGCGCAGCCGCCAGCGAAGCTGGGAAGCGGTCTGGTTATGGAAGAACCGTGCGATCCAGCGCTCCGGAATGAATTCGGGGATTACCACCGTGATCAATTTATGGGGAAATTCAACTGTATTGACGTGGATTATGTAATCCACGATGGGGGTGAGCACATCCCGGTAGTCATACTCGATCAATTCAAGCTTTATACAGGCCGTACAGTCTGAAAACCGTTCCCACCGTTCCAATATATGTTGCCGTGAAGTCTCATCGGTTACGATGGAAAGCACGCGCACGTCCTTGGAAATCCTCTTCGCATATTCCAGCGCAAGCAGAGATCCGCGGTGGATATCAGCGATGGGCACGATCGCTACGTCGGCCACATCGGAGAATTTCTTTGGATCGAGGTCATGAGTGCTCAAAGCACTGGAGACGCGCTCATAATGTTTATTGACCGTATAAAAGAAGTAGATCACCAGCGGGATGATGATGGCGATGATCCAGGCGCCTTCCAGGAATTTGGTAAATAAGAAAACCAGGAAAACGATGAATGTGACGACCGCGCCAACAGCGTTGATCACCCTTTTCCAGCGAACACCTTTTTCATAATGGATGGTCGTGACGTTCGTTTTGATGGTTTCGCCCGGTTTCAGGTGGGCGATCCTCCCCATCAGGCGGAACATGCCGCTCTGGGAGAGGCTGAAAGCCATCATCACGCCCAGGGCGTAGAGGGGCAGCATCCGGATTTCATCCGCCTGGAAAAGGATCAGCATTACGGCAGAGAGGAGCGTGAGTGCCACTATCCCCGAGCTGAAAACCAGCCTGTCTCCCCGGTTCTGGAACCAGCGCGGCAGGTAATTATCGCGGGCAAGAAAATGGGATAATCGCGGGAAATCCTGAAAGCCGGTGTTGGCAGCCATGAAAAGGATCCCGGCGGTAAAGATCTGTACCCAGAAATAGAGGAACCCGGTATCGGTCACTTCCCTGGTCAATTGCGATAGGATGGATTCACTCGCTTCGGGGATCAGGTCGGTCTTGGTAGAAAGAAACGAGATTCCCATCAATAAAACAATCGCGATCAACGCCATTGCGATCATGACCGTCGCTGCATTCTTTGATTCAGGTTTCTTGAATGCTTTAACCCCGTTGCTGATCGCTTCGATCCCTGTCAGGGCGGTACACCCCCCAGAAAAAGCCCTCAATATCAACCATATGAAGGCAAAACCTGCCAGGTTTACCGTGGGGGGTACTGTCTGGGTATTAATTGGGAGTGGCGGAAGCCCGAAAAGACCGAAATAGCGGGCCATTCCGATTACGAGCATCAATAAAACCCCGACCACGAAGCCATAGGTCGGTATGGCAAATATCGCCCCGCTTTCCCGGACGCCGCGTAAATTCATCCAGGCGATCAGGCTCACCGCCACAAGCGCGATGATGACCCGGTATGGATATGCCTCTGGAAAGGCGGATGTCACCGCGCGGACGCCTGCTGCGGTTGAAACCGAGACGGTCATGATGTAATCCACCAGCAACGCCGCAGCAGCCAGCAGCGCCGGCAGCTCACCCAGGTTATCCTTGGCTACGGTATAAGATCCGCCGCCTTCCGGGTAATGCAGGATGGTTTGGACGTAGCTCACCGCAACCAGGACCACCAGGCCGGCAACCGCCAGCGCGATCGGTAACGTCGCCACCAGGGCACCACTGCCCAGGACGATCAATACCGTCATGATGGCTTCGGTGGCGTACGCGTTGGAAGAGATCGTATCGGAAGCGAAGATCGCCAGTCCGCGGATCTTATCCAGACGCTCGTGGGATTCCCGGCTTGAAGGGAAGGGGCTACCGATAAAGAAATGTTTTAGATCAGAAAGTTCCATCTACACTCATATCAACGATTTTTTGCTTCGGGCAATTACAATTCCCCCAATCACTCGGGAGCCCGGCAACTAGCGAACGGACGAATTCTATCAAAGTTTCTACGAATGGGAAGGGAGAGTTAAGAGAGAAATTTGTGGGCCCGGCTGGGATCGGACCAGCGACCTGGCGGTTATGAGCCGCTCGCTCTAACCACTGAGCTACGGGCCCCCTATGCAATTTTGAAACAGCCCGCTCGCATGCTACGCGACTCCCTGCGGGAGTGCTATGCGACCACCGAACTACGGGCCCTGAGGGCGCAAAAATTATATCATGCCATGGGCAGAAACACGTTTACCCTCGTCCCCTTGCCCACGCTGCTTTTCAATTCGATCCTGCCGCGCATGCCTTCCATAAGAGCTTTTGCAAGCGAAAGTCCCAACCCTGCCCCATTCTGCCCGGAACCGCTGCCGGCCTGGTAAAAACGGTCAAAGACGCGATCGATATGCTCCTCCGGGATACCGCTGCCGGTATCGCTCACCGAGATCATCGCGTGTTCGCCCTCCCGCTTTGCCTCCAAGGCGATCTTTCCACCCTTGGGCGTAAAATGCGCGGCGTTATCAATCAGGATCCAGAGCACCTGGCGCAGCCGTTGTCCATCGGCCATCGCCCGGAGTGGTTCTGTTTTCAGCTGAACTGTGATGCCCTTCTCGGAAAGCATCCGCGTGGATTGTTCCTTCACCTTTATAAGCACTTCTTCAAGGTCAACCAATTCCCGATCGAATATCAGGTTCCCGCTGTCAATCCGGGATAACATCAGCAGGTCTTGTACCATCCCACTCATATAGTCCGTATCCTGGATGATCTCGTTAAGCGCGGTTTTCGCTTCCTTTTCCCGGGTCCCCAGGACGGCCAGCTCGGCTGTCCCGCGGATCAATGTTAGCGGTGTGCGCAGCTCATGGCTGGCATTGGCCACAAATTCCTGTTGTCTTTCCATGGCAAGCTGCACAGGGCGGATCGATCTTCCCGCCACCACCCAGCTGCCCCATGCCATGAGCAATAAGCTGATCCCGCCGAGGAGTATCAATCCCATCATATATTCCTGCAATAACCGGTTTTGATCGGCAATGGGACGGCCAAATTGGAAATAACGGGCAGGGGCTCCGGGGGGCAGGGCGAAGGTGAGTAGCCTGTATTGGTTACCCGAGTCATCCCGGATGGTCGTCAACCTGTAAGAACCTGGCGGAAGGGCCAGGCTTGTTGCGATCACTGGTTTGATAGGCGGCTGCACAGCCTGATCACCTTCAATCAACTTCCCCTGGGGATCGACCTGCATGAAGAAAATGGACGAGAGTTCCCCGTCATAATCATGAAGTACTTCCCCGGCTTCCCCTCTGAACCCGGTGGACCCAAAACCTTCGTTGCCAATCAAAGTAGGAGCCGGGGTTGGCCAGGTTTCTCCATTTTCCAATTCTTCTGATTCAAGTTCACCATACTCTTCTTCCCCGGGAGAGGGAGTGCGTTCTCCCTTGGGTGCGATCGCCGGCAGCGGGGTGAATAGCTGGAATGACCTCTGGAAATCTCCGCCCCCGCTTAACCAAACGAACCGGATCTCAGCGAGATCTGCAGGAACCGGCAGCCCCAGGAATTCAAGCTGCTGCACCAAACGGAATTCCAACGCCCGGTCGGTGGTGGTCTGGAAATACCTCACCAGGTAAAAATAGAGCCCAGCGCCGATGATGAGGACAAAAAGAAAGGAGAAACCGAGGTAAAGCAGGGTGAGCCTCACCCGCAGGTTTCTAAGCATGTTCGATATCCAGGCGGTACCCAACGCCGCGAACGGTGAAGATGGGATCAGCCAGCCCGGGAACATTCAACTTCTGGCGCAGGTAGGAAATATACACATCCACCAGGTCCTCCTTGACACTGCCTTCATAGGACCAGACATGATCGAGGATATTCCCCCGGGTGAAGGTCTGCTTCGGATGAAGCATGAGGTATTCCAGCAGGTCCCACTCCGTGCGGCTCAGCTCGATGGATTTCTCCCCTCGCCGCAGGGTGTGCATCCGCAGGTCCATAACCAGGTTTCCCACCCGCAGCTCCATCCCATCGGCGCCATCCGGGTTGAAACGCCGGCTGATCGAATGCAGGCGCGCCAGAAGCTCATCCATGGCGAAAGGTTTCACCAGGTAATCATCCGCCCCGCTTTCCAGTCCTTTCACCCGGTCCTCCACCTGGCCGCGGGCGGTGAGCATCAGGATGCCCATCTGGATATGATTGTTACGAATCGCGCGGACGATCGAGGGTCCATCCCTGCCTGGCAGCATCCAATCGATTACCGCCAGCTCATGGATATCCCGCAGCGCCAGTTCCATGCCCGGCAGCACCATCATGGAGGATATCCACGGTGTATCGCTCCGTGGCCAGCATCTTTCGGATCATTTCCGCCAGCCGTTTATCATCTTCGATCACCAGTACGCGCATATACCTTTCCGATACTCCGGTTGGAGTTGAAATGATTTTATCCCAATTCAATTTCGGTCGATTTGGAGGTTATCTTAAATCCATCCTTGGTCTTTGTTCGAATTAGATTGGAATTTGCTTGGAAAACAGATCGCCGATTTTAAGTGCCTTCTAACCTTTAGAAGTTATCCTTGGGAACGAATATTCCAAATGAATGGAGAGAATATGCACACGAAATCCTTTTTCCTGGCAGTATTGATGACCTTCCTGACCCTTGGGCTTGTTGCCGGTGTTGGAAAGGCATATCTCAGTCTGAAAAATCAAACCGCACCGGTCGAAAACGCCGCAGCCTCCAATATTGCGCCTGTAGTGTATTCCCCGGCTACCCAGCAGCCAACCGAGATCCAGCCAGTCTCCGACCGCGACCCAAACACTGATCTCAGTCTCCGAGGCTTCCAGTAATGCCCTTCAGGCAGCCGGGGAAGGTGAGGAATTGGAGTGCTGATCCCGAGCTGGTTATTTTCAATGGCGAAACGGCATACGAAGCCAAAATGATGGACGGTAATACTATTTATATTGGCGCGTATGGATGGGTGCCTTAAAATACAACTCGATCACCGGCAGCGATAAACCTGTGATCTCCGCAGAGCAGGCTTTGATCCTCGCCGCGGATTACATAAATTATTATCAGCCTGTCTCGATCGCCTTGGATCAATACAACAACACCGTGGCGTACTATATCCGGTTCTGGAATGGGGCAAATGTCTATGTGGATCGCGCTGGAAACATCCTGGCAGTGCAATACGTGCAATATACCTCCAATGGAAACGGATCTTCATCAACAAACTCAACATCCAGTTCCTCATCCTCAGACGACAGTTCATCCTCGCATGAAGATGAACCAGAACATGAAGAAGATGACGATTAATTATTTGAATGTATTAAGGATTATGTAAATCATGGAAACAAAACGAAAAAAATCCTCAGCGAGCGGTCTTAAGGTTTTTATCACTGCAGGTGCATTGACTGGTTCAGTGGCATTGTGGAGTATGTTTTCCGCAAAATCGATCGAAGCTATGAACCAGAAACAGGCAGCCCTGGATGCGGAGAGCGAAGTGGTTCCGGTCAATGAACCAGCTGTTGCCGCCACGCCGTACCAGCCTCTACCCACCTCGGTTGTTCCCACCGCACCCGCGTTGAGATCGGTGAACATCAATATGGGAAATAATCCTCAACCTGTCCAGCCGGCTATTCAGACTATCGTAGTAAATACTGGTGGATCAGCATCATCCTCCGGTTCCGCGGGTGGTTCAAGCAGTTCGTCCGCCCCTGCCCCGGTTACCAACACGAAGACATCCTGAAATGATCTACAAAGTCGAATTTCCAGCCATGGGATCGCAGATCCTCGCCGCGGTGGAGACTAGCGAGGAGCGAATCCTCCATCCTTCAACGCGTGCCCGGCTGGTTCGACCGTTGGGAGGATTCTCTCAGCCGCTTCCGACCTGATAGCGAATTGAACAGGGTAAATGGCGCGAATGGTATTCCCGTCAAAGTCACCCGCACATTCTGGCAGGTGCTGACCCTCAGTCTTCGGGAAGCAAATGAATCCGGCGGAGTTGTCACACCTGAGGTACTTGATTCTTTGGAAGCGATCGGCTACGACCGGACCTTTGAGCTGGTTCCCAGCCAGGGAGCAGCTATTCGGGAATTTGAGGTATCCACATCCAGGTTGGATATGATCCTGCTTGATCCATCCACCCGCACCGTCACTCTGCCAGCAGGATTGCGCCTTGATTTTGGCGGGTTCGGCAAAGGCTGGGCAGCCCACCAGGCGATGCGCAGGTTGAGTAAATATGGTCCCTCCCTGGTGGATGCCGGCGGGGATATCGCCATAAGCGGCCCGCTATCAGACGGCAGTCTGTGGCCTGTGGGTGTGGAAGCTCCCTTTGAACGCGGAGTTGCCAAACACCTGCTGGCTCTTTCGCAGGTCGGGTTGGCCACCTCGGGGCAGGATCACCGCCGCTGGATGGCAGGCGGTGCCTGGCAGCACCACATCATAGACCCGCGGACCGGGAGATCGGCTGCGACTGATATTCTTTCAGCCACCATCCTCGCGCCCAATGTGATCGAAGCTGAAATGGCTTCCAAAACGGTTTTTATTCAGGGCAGCTTGAACGGTATACGGTGGCTCGAGGGTCGTCCACAACTATCAGGTTTGATCGTCCTTGAAAACGGGCAAACCTTTCGCACGCCCCGGTTCGATAATTATCTTTGGAGCAGCAAATGAAATCATCAAATCTTTCATCATCCCCCGAAGGCACAATCAGAAAACCTACGATTTTCATTTTTTTGATCGCAGGCTCGCTGGGGATCGCACTCTCAGCTCTTGTTCTGCCGCTTATTCTTCCAGGTGTAGTCCAGTCAATCACAGGCTCAGACATTAAAGCATTCTGGTATGTTTCCCGAGGGCTGGCGATCATGTCGTATCTCTTGATCTGGCTTTCGGTCGTATGGGGTTTGCTCATGACAACCAGGCTTTCCCGCATCTGGCCAGGACCGGTAACAACTGCTGACCTGCACAAATTCATTTCCATCCTTGGGCTGAGCCTGGCCACCTTGCACGGATTGATCCTGATGGGTGACAAATACATGAATATGTCCCTCGCCCAGGTGTTCATTCCGTTTTCCGTCCAATCCTACCGTCCCGGCTGGATTGGCCTGGGTCAGATCGCTATGTACTTACTGGCATTGATCGTCGTAAGTTTCTATTTTCGCCAGGCGATAGGTCAGAAGCTCTGGCGCCTCATCCATTACCTGAGTTTCTTTACCTTCTTCGCAGTCTTGATCCACGGCCTGGCTGCCGGATCGGATACCATGACTCCGGGGATGTTCTTCGTCTATTACCTCACCGGAACAGTTGTGCTGTTTCTTACCTTTTACCGGGTATTTACAGCCAGGTTTCAAAAACGGAATGCAACCGCCTCCAGTAATCCGGCATTTGAATAAACCAAAAACCGGGCGGAAAATACTCCACCCGGTTTTTTACTACAGCATTTTAACTACGGCACATAAATCGTGTATTCGTTTTTGATCGTACCGACAGGGTAATCTTGCATACCGTCATTGATCTTGGTTTTGAACGTGATCTCGGTTTCCAGGTGATGTTCACCGGACGGCCATTTATCCGGAATTAATGTAGCTGATCGGCACCAGACATCCTTCCCGTTCGCGTCCTGACCGGTCTGGTTCACCACTGCGATCTTATCCGCTGGAACGATTTTTCCATTTAGCGAGAATTTGATCAGGATCTGGCTGAGATTCTGTTCCAGGATTTCCTGCGATGTGGAACACCAGCCAAATCCCCAGACCATGGGAGTGGATTCTTTTAGGACGATGGTGTAGGGAAATACCTTGCCCACCTCCAGGCTGTTGGAGTATTGTTCTTTGGCGTATTGTTCCAGGTAACCAACTTTGCCCTCATTGAAGATTTTCTCCACCGTGGCAAGATCGGAGAATACCGGATCATTTGAGGGGGTCAAACCAGCTCCCTCTGGCTGGAGGATATACTCCATGCGCCCGGTTCATTTCCACATCTTCGCTGGATGTAACGGTGGATTCGTCGATCGGTACCTTGACGTTCGGGATCACACCCTGGCCTTCCAGGAATATGCTGCCATCCTCGTTGGTGAACCGGCCGGTCGGGAATTGCGCCGAGAAATTCTCCGGGAGTTTATATTGCCCCCGGGCGACTTCAGCTTCCACCCCCGCGGTCGGGTACATGCCGATCACTTCCATCCCTGGCACCTGGCTGAACCCATAGGATTCCAGCTCACAGGCGCTGGCGCACCCTTGTCCAACCAGTAAAGCCATTTTGGGGAAGGTGTATTGTTCCTCATTGGGTAGACACCCGGTCGCGCGGACCTTCCGGTTCGAACTTACCGGTTTTATCGCTGAAATACTCCAGCTGCCCCAGCGGGATTTCCTTATCGGTCAGGAACCCGGCCAATCCCAGATTTGCTCCCCCGCTATTCTGGCGCATATCAATGATGACCCCGGCGACATCGTTATCCCGGAAAGTTTTCAGCGCACGTTCAAACAGGCGGATGATCAGGTTCAGATCGTCGTAGTTCGAATTGATCTTAATCACACCCACCGAACCGAGATCGGTTTCAACGATCTGGGAAACTACCGGCAGTGCGTTCGGATCATAGCCCTTGTAAACGGAAGTATCGGACCAGCTCTGGGTTTCATCCACCGCGGTGAGGTTCCGCCGTTTGTTCCTTTTTGCTCACTTGATCAATATAAGATGATCGCAGCTTTTGTGCCCAGCGGGGCGCGGGTCAGGTAGCGATCCTGCTGGTAAAAAAGAGAGAAATCTGTGGAATGCGGGGCGGAGAAGGGTTTGACCTCCCGGAGTGCTGTCCTTGATGGGTTTGCCGTTGAATTTGGTGATCTCATCCCCAATCTTTATGCCTGCCTGTCCGGCGGGACCACCAGTCACAATGCTGGCAGCGATCACCCTACCGTCATCCAATTCGCGGATGGATATGCCGTACCCACCGGAAACGGATTCGCTGAATACCTGGTTGGCGATATCCCCGCCATCCATCCCCACATGGCCATCTTTGAAGGCAGTGATGAATTCCCGTAACGCGCTGTAATAGGCAGCTGCGTCTTTATCCATTTCCGCCTTGGTGACCAGGGGGAAAACCTTTTCATACACAGCATCCCAATTGGGTGCTTTTCCAACAACGCCGTTGAACGCGTATTCCTTTTTCACCTGGTCGAACATCTTCTGGAAGGCTTCCGTGTAGCTCAGGGCTGAAAAATCCTTGATGGCCACATCCTGCGGTTCATACAGGGTCAAATTGGGTGCTTCCTGGCGAATCACCGTGAATGATTCTTGATCCAGGTCGATGACCGACCATCCCGCGGGGACCTTCATTACCGGGTCGTCCTTGGTGAAAAGCTGTCCGTCAGCGCCAAAAGCAGATGGAAATTGTTGTTTTTCATCCGGTGCCCAGATGACCAGTTTTCCGCCCGTGACTTCATCATCATTTTCTGCATCGATTTTGACCGAAGCCAGGTATGCCGGCCAGCCAAAGGAGCGGTCGTCGCCCTCAGAAAAAGGACCCCCGGTCAGGTTGGGGGAATAGGCCACTGAGTAGATTTGCACCCCTTCATCTTCCGTGCCGTTGTTATCCACATCGTTAAAGGTTCCCTGCGGTTTGACGGGTAGCTTGATATCGTATTCGCCTTTGTTGTTATCCCGATCGATCTTCAGGTAACCAAGTACCTGCCCATCAAGGGGCAGCTCCCAGAGCTTATCGCGTCGGATGAATCCCTGCATGTCGTTCAGGGCAACGGCCTGCTCGGTGTAGTAGGTCTCCACTGCAAAATCGTTGGAATAGGTGAAATCCCCTTTTATTTCAACCGGAGACTCCGCGGCGAGTGCAGTTGGGGTAGATTGTTGGCATGCGGTTAATAAAAGAACGAATAAAAAAAGGAAGGCAATAACGGGGAATTGCTTTTTCATTTTTATACCTCGAATTCTTGGATGCATGGATTATCCCATTAATTGATTGAAACAAAAATGACCAATCATTAAGGGAATGGTAAGAGCCAATCGACCGTTCCTAACCTCTCTCTTAAAATGGAGCGGGAGACGGGATTCGAATATCATCCCCTCAATGGGGACCCAAGAAAAGAAAACCAGACTCATTCTCTGAATCTGGCTTTGGTCTGGAGCGGGAGACGGGATTCGAACCCGCGAATATCAGCTTGGAAGGCTGACGCCTTACCACTTGGCGACTCCCGCGCGCTGGTTATTTTACCCTCGCCGTCAGGCGCGGTCAAGGCAAAAAGGTCCCGGGGTGAATCCCCCGGGACCATCAACTGGTTTTGAGAATTTAATGGATGAACAGGTTACCGGTATCATTCCCAAAATAGCTTGTACCGGTTAGCACCAGCGGGTAAGTACTTATTTTTATAACATCAATTCCATATCCACTATTGCCCATGAAAAGACCGCTGAGGATGGAAATTTTCGCAAATTCATTAAAGCTATGGATGTACACTCCGGAACCACCATTTGAGAGTGAGATCAACCCTGTCAAGGTGATTAAGGCGCCGTTTGTTTCAAAGATGTGCACACCATCCCCATAATTCCCACGTGTAGTCACTTTATTGAGACTTACATTAGATTTTGGGCAATCACCGGAACAATTTTGGTTGTTGATATAGATCCCGGAATTGTGGGTGCTGAAATTTGCAGTGACTGAGGTTAGAGACACCGGTCCACGCGAACTCATCGTCAACCCCTGTCTATTTCCATTGAAATTATTGGTACCCAGTGTTGCCTGAATTGTGACACCCGGCTTGGTGGTGGTCGTCGCGCTTGAATTATCAAGCACTGCGCCGGAGAGCAGGTTCCCATTCGCGGTGACGCCATTCAGGGTGATCAAACCAACCGCATCGACTTTCAAGCCATCCAGGCTGTTACCGTTCGCGCTGGATCGATTAACTGTCACCGGTTTGATGGATAGCGGAAGGGGGGTTGATGTGACCTTTACGCCCTCGCCCCCGGTATTACTATTGGCGGTGACTCCATCCAGTAAAACGCTGCCCGCCGTCTGGATTTCCAACCCGATCCCGGCTTCATTCAAGCTGAAAGAGCTTGTTTTCACCACAATTCCCAAGCCTGAATCCTTCAGTAAAATATCGTCAAGCCGGTTATCCAGGTGGGCGCCGAATGTGGCATTCCCATCCGTTTTTACACTGGTGGTCGTTATGGTACCGTTGGCGTGCGCTTCCAACCCGAAGCCGGTTTCGTTCTCGCTGAGGGTAAATTTGTTTATCGTTATGTTCTTGATCGGGAACGCACCGTCTCTCTGGTTATCCAGAGTTGCACCATAAAGGAAATTTTCACTCGCACTGCCGCCGGTAAGAGTAATATTTCCCATCGACTCAACGTACAAACCGTATCCTCCACCGGCTCCATCATCCTCGTTGAGATCAAAGTAGGAGTTGGTGATCTTTACATCCGCGGGACTTCCGGCAAAATTCGTGATAAACCCACCATTTCCCGTATTTCCATTTGCCTCCACGTTGGTAAGGTTCACCGGGCCACGCGCCCCGATTTCCAAGCCTCCTGCCCCGTTTCCAGAAAATCCATTCAGATCCATGCCCAATTTGAGTGGATCATTGTTGATTGAAATCGCAAGAATCCCTTTACTTGCAAGATCATTATGTAATCTCGCGCCCCATCCCGAATTTCCGCTTGCGCTGGTTTTTGTCAGCGTGATCGCTCCGCTGGATTTTACATATAAACCATCCCCGCCCTGGTTCTCATTGAAATGGCTGGAGGAGATAAGCACTGATTTCACGCCACCGGAATTATCGATCACTGCACCAACACCAGAGGTCATATTATCTGCATTTACACCGGTTAATGTCACTCCCCCCTTTGTAGTGATATTCAGACCGAAATCGACGTTGCCGGAAAAGTTATAGAGATTTGGGTTGATGGAATTGTTGATCAGGATACTCCCAATGTTGATGACATCATCCAGAAGTTCAAATCCACCCAACCCATTCTCACTGGCACTCACTCCGGTAAATGTGATATTCCCAAGGTTTAGGATCGTCAGCCCGTTCCCGCCAGCATTTTCGTTGAAAGTGCTCTTCGTGATCGCCATGCTTTTCACGGTCGGGGCGTGGTTCTCCAGATTAGCCCCGCCATCCGGATTGTTCGATACATCACTGGTCCCGATCGTAATCGTTCCCTGGGTGACCACATTCAAACCCAGGCGGCCGTTCTCGCGCATTGCTGAACCGTTGATCAGCACATTCCCGGTCCCAGCCCCGAATGCATAGTTATCCAGGTCCACGCCAAAATCACCTTCGTTATTCTCAGCGGTGACATTCTTTAGGGTGATATTCTTTTTTGATCTGAGTACCAACCCTTGACCAAGGTTGTGTTGAAAGCTGCTGTTATTGACCGTGATCGTTCCTGATCCATCCAGGTTTTTTAATACCGCTCCGGATAATTGGTTTTCCCAACCCGCATTTCCCGCTTGAAGGTAATTCACCAGGATATTGCCTTTAGAGGTAATTTCAATCGCCCCCTTGTCGATGTCCGCAAGCACAATCCCATTACCATTCACCTGGTTATCTCCCAACCCCGTCCCGTTGAGGGTTACACCTGCGGTACCCGAACTATTGTCAATGATTATCCCTTGACCACCGGGGTTATCGTTGGCTTTCACTTTTGTCAGGGTTACCGATCCGCGTGAATTGATTGCCAGCCCACTATTTAATTCATTCTCTGAAAATTCACTGTTAGAGACCACAACTGCGCCATTTACCGTTGATTTACAAACGGAGGCTTCGAGGTTGCAGTTATCCAGCTTCATCCCGTAATTCAGATTTCCTGTCGCGTAGATGTTATTGGCTGTGATCGCTCCGTTCGTGTAGAGCTCGATTCCGCTGCCGCCATGTATAAGGTCGATACTATGATTGTCGCTGGCTGTGACGTTATCCAACGTTGTCGAACCCTGTATTGTTACGGTTGTTCCCCCATTCACATTCCGAATCCCCCCGCCCAGGTTGTTGTTGAACATGCTGTTCTTTATAGTGATGGGACCGCTCTTCTTTATCAATACACCCGGTGAATTTGGAGAAGAATTTCCGCTCGCTGAAACCCCGTTAAAGGTAACCGAGCTATTGGAATTAATCGTTTCAACCACCAGACCCGATACGATGGTTCCACCCGAATCCACCCCTCCATTCTCGTTAAAACTGCTGTTGGTTACAGTGATCGATCCGGACGTTCCGGTTCTCAGATATGCGCCCCCACCCGCGTTCCCGCTGGCATCCACATTCGTGACAACAATCGAACCATTCAATGTTTCCACCATGATGCCGGAACTGGTTGAATCGTGATTTGTCACCACAAGGTTCTTCAGGTTCTGGGTGCCGCTCATATTCGAAAGTGTTATCGCGCCATACGCCTCGCCACTTCGAGTCGTATCGACACAGATATTGCTGATCGTAAAACCTCCAGTAAAATTCATGAATTCCAGAGGGGTGGAAATGGTTACATCGGGGGAATTCGTACTAGGATCAAGGGAAGGGCCGATAATACCCTTTATTGAAGTGGATGAATAAGGTTTCCCAGTATCGTAATAAAGGCTGAGAACAGAGACTATTTCACCACCTGCATAAAAATTTTCTACATGGATCAATCCATCCGAGGGAATCAGACCTAGATTGATATCCGCAAATGCTAGGGAAAAATTATCATATTCCTGTAAACCAAAACTGCTGTTGAACCAGACGGGTTTCGTCACAGCCGCTGCCATCAGCATCGGACTGCTCAAGGCCATCACCTCCCCCAAGCCTTCTTCTGGGGTTTCAGTCAACACCGGGTCGGGGGTCGGGCTTGTGGTGGGATCCGGTGTGGGCGTTTCTGTTTGAGTCGGTTCGGTAGGCGCAGGAGTAGCTGACTCCGTAGGCGTTACATCCGGGGTGGGAGTCACATCCTCCGCGTGAACAGCGGTGGCTGCACCAAGAAATAATGCGGTTCCAAGTAAAAATCCCGCAAGTATAATTACAACCCTGAAATTTGTCTTCATGGCTCCTCCTGGAGGGGGAATTGAATTCACCTGGTATTCCACCCGCTATCAGTATACAATTTTTTCTCTTTTTTTCTCCTAACAAATTGGTAAACTTCGATCTAGAATTGCGAAATTTTTTATCGTAACCTCCCGGATCTTCAACAACCAAAAATCTAATTCCCGAATCAATAATCTCCCCTCAGGTATAATCAGCCCCATGCGTTTTCAGAAAATATTACTCCCTCTTTTCGCGTTCACCCTCGCCGGCTGTTCTGTCGTGTCCTCTTTGCAGCCCACGGTTACACCCACAGCCACTCCTGCGCCACCCACCCCCACCCCGATTCCCGCAGCGGCCATCGTAAATGGGGAAATAATCCCCCTGGCGGATTACAACGCCTCGCTCCAGCAACTCCAAACCGCCCAGACAGAAACCGGAAAGACTGCCACGCCCGAAGAACAGAAGCAATTGGTTCTGGATGACCTGGTCGCTCAAACCCTCCTGGCTCAAGCGGCCACGCAAGCCGGTCACATGGTGGATGATGCCGCACTCCAAACCCGTGTGGACCAATTCTCCTCTACGCTCGGCGGGCAGGAAAAGCTGGCTGATTGGATCATCCGCAATGGATTTGATGACGGTTCTTTTCGCTCCACCCTGCGAAGGTCCATGATGTCTGCATGGCAGCGGGATCAGCTCCTAGCAGCCGTTCCTGTCACCGCCGAACAGGTTCATGCCCGGCAGATCCTTGTTCTGCATGAGCAGACAGCCAATGACTTATACGCCCAACTGCAAGCTGGCGCAGATTTTGCAACACTTGCTTATCGCTATGACCCGCTCACTGGCGGCGACCTAGGTTGGTTCCCCCGCGGGGGTCTCACCCAGCCCGCGGTGGAAGAGGCAGCTTTTTCCCTGAAACCCGGGGAATTCAGCGCCGTGATCCCCACCAGCTTTGGCTACCAGATCGTGCAGGTCCTAGATAAAGAATCTGCCCACCAGCTCGCACCCGAAGCGCTCCTGAACGCCCAGCAAAAGGCTCTACTCGACTGGGTCACCCAGCAGAAAGCCTCGGCCAGTATCCAGGTGCAGGTTCCCTGATCAACACCCGGCAAGCGGAGGAACCTTTTGCAGCAAGATCCATCATCCTATATTCAAGAATTCCCTGATGACATCCTGGTGGATGAAAAACGGAGGCGTTCTGATCGCCTTTGGAATGTATTCACCATCGTTATGCTGATCCTTATGGTCGGACTTTGCGCGGTTTTTTATATGATCTTTTCCAACCCGGATTCTCCCCTGAATCCCGCCCCCCCGCCCACCATGCCGGTGCTCATCATCCTGCCCACCTCCACTGCCACCCAGCGTGCCCTCCCACCCACCTGGACCCCCACTGTCATTACGGTCACCCCCTCGGTCACCCCAACGACCGGACTTCAGGCCACTCTCCCCCTAGGTACCGTTGAACCCACCGCGACCCGCGATCTTTCTGCATCCGCCCCCTTCGTACTTCAGGGAGCCCCGATGGCGGTCGCCGATAGCCTTTTCCGGGGACCAAGTGACTGTAAATGGATGGGGGTTGCCGGGAACGTGTATGACCTGCAGGGACGCCCGGTCATCGGGCTTAAGGTTCGCCTCGGGGGCGTGTTAAACGGAAAATCAATCACCCCCGAACGCACCACCCTTACGGGACTCGCCCGGGCATACGGGGAATCCGGCTACGAGTTCAAGCTAGCTGATCAACCCATAGGTTCCACCAGCGCACTCTGGATCCGGTTATACGACCAGCAGGATATTCCGATCTCTGATAAGACCTATTTCGACACTTACAATGATTGCGCCAAGAACCTGGTATTGGTGAACTATAAGCAGGTACGCTGATAGATCAGCCGATTCTTCTGGGATAAATCTCGAGAGGTTCTTCTCCAACGAAGAACCTTTTCATTTCCCGCGACCTTAACATCATTACCCGGCTTGAAGCGAAATATTCAAATTCAAACTGAACTGCATCCCCGGCTTTCTTCCCCGGGATCGGCATCAGCCGGGCGGTGAGCGGTTTGGATAAGCCGGGTGGAAATTCCCGCCAGATCCATCAACACCGCTGCGATCTGTTCCTGAGTGGTATCCCCAGGGAGCGGCACCGTATCCAGTCCAGTCCCGCAAAGACAGGAGTAGAGCATAAGGTCACCAATCTCGAGGCTGCCTTGATCGGCTCTAGTCGCTAGGCCAGTATCCTCCAGAACAGGTAACATCAGTCCATTGAATCCCACCTTCTGCCAGTTGCCTTCATCTAAAATCCCGGCCAGGAAGGCAGCAGCGGCGGCGGATCCGTGTCCGCCGAGCGCTGGGATTCCCAGCGATTCGAGCGCGTACCCGATGGAACTCATCTCTCCCGGATAGGGTGCAGGGGTGAAATCGAATCCTTTGAAAACCAGCGGGAATTCCTGCTGATGTGAACTGCAGATTTCTGCCATCCGCGCTGCTGCTTCCTCTAGAACAGCCAGGGATCTTTGGCGGGCTTCACGAAAACTCCCCGCATCCCGAAACGCAGCGACAAACACATCCGCGCATTCCACCGCGATGCTGAAGGCGGGTTCAGCTCCCTCTCCGTAGGCTGCCGGGAAATAGGGGGTGAATGGCTTCACCCCTGCCAAGGCGGCAAAGCGCAGGTTGGCGAAGCCGTCCTTTTCGATACCAGCGGTCTTGTGGATAATCCCGGCTGCCGCGCGAATGGCTGCTGGTACGATCTTCCCATCCTTATCAAGTAGATTTGCAGCGCAAAAAACCGATTTGGTAATGGTAAGCAATTCCGGGATCATCGCGTAGCTTTCCGGGTTTTCAGGCAGAGCAGGACCCATTGAGACATACGCAAATCCCCGCTCCAATGCCTTCTCTTCCAGTTTTTTCGCCAGGATTACCCCGCTTTCCAGGCAACCGCTTGGGCACATCTCTGCGAATGGCACCGTCGCGAGCCGCCGGGATTGGACTTCAAAGCCAGCCTCTCCTAATCGCTGCACCACCTGTTCTGCGATCTTACCAAGCAGGTCAAGAGTTTTCCCCGCACCGGTTGCCCCGGGGTCATAGAAACAGGTGATGGATCGAATTTTCATTATTTTCTTTGCCTCAATACCTCAAAGATCAGGATACTGCCCGCTACGGCAGCATTCAAAGATTCACTCTTGCCTGGCATCGGGATGCTGATTCGTCCACCCGCCAACCGGCGCGCCTGTGGTGATACTCCAACCGCTTCACCCCCGATGATCAACACGAGTGGGTTGGAAAGGTTGAATTCCCACATGGGTTCGCCCGCCATATCCGCGATTAGGATCAGTGGCCTCCCAGCCTGTTGCGTGGAAATTTCCTCCGCAATTTCAGACCAGTTCCGCTCCCGGATCGGAAGGCGGAAGTGCCCGCCCATCCCCGAGCGAACCACTTTGGGGGAGAAAGGGTCCACTGTTCCCGGGGTTACGATAAATTCCTCCACCCCCGCAGCGGCAGCGGAACGGATCAGCGTGCCCAGGTTGCCCGGATCGCGGATCTCATCCGCGATCACCGTGAATGTTTTTCCCGTCGGGATTCGCTGATTGGGAATGGGAACCACCGCCAGGATCCCCTGCGAGGTTTCTGTATCGCTTAGGGATGCCAGCAGAAGTTCAGGGACTTCATCGACCTCACAACCTTCCCTCTCCAGCCTCTGGGTGAGGTCCTTCCCTTTTTCGGATATCCGCGGTGTGAAGAGAACCAGGCGGGGTTTTATCCCTGCTGAGGTCGCTTCTTCACATAAACGCACACCTTCCAGTACGAACTCCCCGAATTCCTCCCGGGATTTTCGCTGGCTCAGGAGGCTGCGGATATGAAGCACCTTTGGATTGCTTTTTGAGGATATCATCTCAACTGGTCAAATTTTGGAAGACGTCCAGAAAAGCGTCCAGGGCATGTTTTGAATACAGAACCACCCGTATCTCTTTTATTTTCCCTGCCGGTTGTGTGTGACAATAAGCCAGGATGGCTTCGAGCATGCCTTCGGCGGCGATGTAATACGGAACCCCATAGATGCCGGTGGAGATGGCTGGAAAGGCGATGGAAGTGAGATCCAGTTTTTCTGCCAGGTGCAGGGAAGCGGTGGTGCAAATGCCCAGCTTTTTCTTTTCCTCCCCATCCCCCCAGACGGGCCCCACCGCGTGGATAATGTACTTGCAGGGCAGGTTGCCAGCGTGGGTGTAAGCAGGGTTGGAGTGTGAAACGCTGCCGTATTTGGCGACCCAGGCTTCGCTTTCGCGGCGGATCACATCCCCGCCTCGGCGCGTGATCTCCCCCGCCAATCCACCGCCTTGGGTCAGCTTGACATTCGCCGCGTTTACGATCGCATCCGTCTTCTGGAAAGTAAGGTCCCCCTGCAGGATATCCAAACTGGTATCGGCTTCCATCCAGTGCATCATTTTTTTCTCCGTGAGTTGAATTTGATTGATCTAATTATACAAAACAAAAAACGGGATGGCGTCGACGCCATCCCGTTATCAGGCAGAATTTTCAGGACTACCCGGCTTTTGCCTGGGCTACCACTGCCGAAAAAGCCTGCGGATCGCGCACGGCCAGGTCGGCCAGCATCTTGCGGTTCAATTCAATGTTGGAAACTTTCATGGCATGAATGAACTGGCTGTAGGATAACCCGTTCAACCGCGCGGCGGCATTGATGCGGGTGATCCACAACTTGCGCAGGTCGCGGCGACGAACGCGGCGGTCGCGTGTGGCGTACCACATGCTTTTCAACATGGATTCATTGGCGCGGCGGATCAGAATATGCCGGGTACCGCGGAATCCCTTGGCTTGCTTCAATATTTTCTTATGTCTCAGGTGCCCGTGCGGGCCGCCTTTTACACGTGACATGCAATTACTCCTTTGCGAACCCCTGGGCGCCGGTTTTCACCAGTTGCGAGCACCCAACAGCCGCACTAAAGAATGGATACGATTGGGCTACTATCCCATATTGGGGTTGAGCCGTTTGACGCGCTGAATGATGGCATCGCCCTTCACGGGGATCATCTCGCTCAGCAGGGCCTTGGTGCGTTTCGAGGTGCGGCGGCGTAAATGGCTTTTGCCACCCTTGGTTCGCACCAGCATGCCCGACCCGGTCAGGCGGAACCGTTTGGAGGTCGCCTTGTGGGTCTTCAGTTTGATCTTGCCTACTTTTGTCTTTCTGGGCACAACAAACTCCTTCAAAAATAATAAAAAACGGCTGCTTACGCAGCCGCCTATTATACCAGAACTTTACGGGTTTTATTCTTTCACGGTTTCAGCAACCGCTGCTTTTTCCTCAGTTTTTACTTCTGGTTTCTTTTCGTCCTCGGCGACCGGTTTTGGTTGCGCTGCAGGTTTGGCTTTAGGTTTTCCCGGCGATAGCACCATGGTCATCGTGCGCCCTTCGATACCGGGCGCGGCTTCCACGATGCAAATATCCTCCAGCTCAACAGCGATCTCTTTCAAGGTCTTCAAGAGCAATATCCGGGTAATCGATCTCCCGGCCGCGGAAACGAATTGTAACCCGTACTTTATTGCCCTGTTTGAGCCACTCGCGGGCTTTCTTTGTTTTATAGTACCGGTCACCAGCGCTTGTTTTGGGACGAAAGCGGATTTCCTTGACTTCTATCTTGGTCTGTGCCTTGCGGGCTTCGCGTTCCTTCTTTTCCCGTTCAAAGTTGAACTTGCCGAAATCGAGGATGCGGCAGACGGGCGGTTCCCGATCCGGGGCTACCTCGATCAGGTCCAGCCCAGCCTGGGCGGCAAGCTGAAGCGCTTTTTCAATTGGAACGACCCCGATATTCTCCTTGTTAGGCCCGATCACCTGCACCTGCGGGGACCGGATAGCTTCGTTGACCCTTAAAGTATTATTACTGATGGCGAATTCCTCCTAAATGATGATACTGAATTATACCGGATGATTAAGATTAATTAAATCCGGTATCATATTATAACTGAAAGGTGCAAGTGAAAAATATATACCTGCCTCTCAAATAAGCGCATCGATATCTTCATTGGCCTTTTTCAGGAAATCCTCCAGGCTCACCGGGCCCGGGTTCTCCCCGCTGCGTATACGCAGCGCAACCTGGGAGGATTCCATTTCCTTATCACCGACCACAAGCATATAGGGGATCTTCTGATTTTGGGCATCCCGGATCTTGGCGTTCATACGCTCCCCTCGGGCATCAACATCCACCCGCAGTCCGGCATCCCTGAGCTTTTTAGCCACTTCCTGTGCGTAATCCACGTGCCGGTCCGCAATTGGGATCAGCACCGCCTGCACTGGCGCGAGCCAGACGGGGAAAGCCCCGGCGTAATGCTCGATCAGCACCCCCATGAAGCGTTCCATCGAACCCAGTAATGCGCGGTGAACCATATAAGGCCGGGCGAGGGTACCATCCTCTGCAGCATATTCCAGCTCGAAGCGCGCGCTGAGGTTGAAATCGAACTGGATCGTGCTGAGCTGCCATTCGCGTCCGAGCGCGTCGATCATCTTCAGATCGATCTTGGGACCGTAGAATGCCGCCCCGCCTTCATCGATATCGAAGGCGATACCCGCCCTTTCCAAAGCCTTGCGCAGGGCTTCGGTGGCGGAATCCCAATCCTGCACATCTCCGGCAAATTTCTCCGGGTTGCGCGTGCTCAGGTAGGCATGGAATTCGGTCATGCCAAAATGCCGCAGGATGTGCAGGCAGAACTTGAGTGTGCGGTCTATTTCCTCGTCCATCTGGTCCGGACGGCAGAAGATGTGGGCGTCATCCTGGGTGAATCCACGCACGCGCAGCAGTCCGTGCAGCACCCCGGCGCGCTCGTAACGGTAGACTGTTCCCCACTCAGCGAAACGAATAGGCAAGTCGCGGTAGGAACGGATGCGGCTCTTATAGATCTGGATGTGGAAGGGACAATTCATCGGCTTGGCGAAATATTCCTCTTCGTCGATCTTCATGGCCGCGTACATATTCTCGCGGTACCAATCCAAGTGGCCGCTGATCTGCCAGAGGTTCGCCCGCCCGATATGCGGGGAGATTACGAATTCGTACCCGTTCCGCAGGTGCTCCTCCTTGCAGTAGTTTTCAGCCAGGTAGCGTATCATCGCGCCTTTGGGGTGCCAGAGAATGAGCCCGGGACCGACATCCTGGTTGATCGAGAAGAGATCCAGGTCCTTGCCCAGCTTGCGGTGATCACGCTTTTTGGCTTCCTCGAGCTTCCAGAGGTATTGCTCCAGGTCCTCGGGGTTCTCCCAGGCAGTACCGTAGATTCGTTGCAGCATGGGGCGTTTTTCATCCCCGCGCCAGTAAGCTCCAGCGATGCTCATCAGCTTCACCGCACGAGGGTTGATCTGGCGGGTGTTCTCCACGTGCGGCCCGCGGCAGAGATCGGTGAAGGTGTCGGATTTATAGATGGAGATGACCGGTTTTTCCGTGATGGGATCCCCATGTTCATCAAACCCGCCTTTTTCCAGTCCATCGATCAGCTCCAGCTTGTAATCCTGCCCGGCGAAAATCTTCCGGGCAGCGTCCGCGCTGAGCTCCTCGCGGATAAAGGGTACATTTTTCTGTAAGATCTCCTTCATCCGTTTTTCAATGCTTTCCAGGTCTTCCGGGGTCAGCGTCCGCGGCAGGTCAAAATCATAATAGAAACCTTCATCGATCGCCGGGCCGATGGCGATCTTGGCGGTGGGAAATGCATCCACAACCGCCTCAGCCATTACGTGGGCCGTGGAATGGCGTATGCGGTAGAGCATCGAATCGTGATATGAAGCTTGTTCTGTCTGAGACATGGTTTCCTCCTTAAAACAAAAACCCGCACCATTCCGGGGCGGGATATCGATCACGCGGTTCCACCCGGATTTGACCTCTGGGAGGCCATCTCCTGCGGCCGGTAACGGAGCCGAACCGTTTTCCTTACTCGGGCATGCCCTTTTAGGATCAGGCTCTCAGGGGGTTTTCACCGGTTTGACGCTTGGGGGAGTCTCAGCCGTGCTCCCGTTTTCTGTCAGGTCCTTGCGGTTACTCGTCCTGATCTTTGCTGGTGGTGGGCGGTAGAGGACTCGAACCTACGACCTCTGCGATGTCAACGCAGCGCTCTAACCAACTGAGCTAACCGCCCGAAGGACTGCAATTATAAACGGAAAAAGTTAAATCAGCAATCAAACAAGGAACGGGAACCTGGGGACCAGGTTCCCGTGTGAGGAACGATGTTTTCGTATTAGTATGAGATGACTCTGGGCAGCTTCTTTGCCTGGTCCACCCACTTGGTCACTTCCTTGAGGACAGGCAATCGGCGAACCACCTTGTGCTTTTTGTTGGTCTCAGCGAAGGCATCCACCAAGTGCTGGGGGACACGTTTGGCAAGTTCTACAACCGTATCAACGCCGGTTTTTTCCAGCAGTTCCGCGTATTCGGAACCCACACCCTTGATCCGGTAGAGATCGGCATTGTTTACCCACTTGAGGATGAGTTCGTGACCAATACCAGATTTTTCCTCCAGCTCCTTGCGTCCCTTCGGGGTTGCCCCAACCTTCAACAACTTGTCAGTGGTCCGAATTCCTACCACCTTCAATTTTTCTGCGTATTTCGGACCAATACCTTCCACATCGATAATTGCTGGCATGTTTTATCTCCTTATGATTATTTACTTTAGTTTACACCCATCTTGGAATTTTTCAATCCTCTTTACCCATAAAAACCAACCATAAATATTGAATTTTAAGGCAGATAACGAGCTCAAACAAAAAAACCCGTATGGTATAATCTGTTGCGCTCCAGGCTAAATGGAGATACGCAGGGAGAGGTCGCGTAGTCTGGCTTAGCGCGCACGCTTGGAAAGCGTGTACATCGAAAGGTGTCGAGGGTTCAAATCCCTCCCTCTCCGCTAAAAAACCGCCCGGTTTTCCGGGCGGTTTTCGTCGCGATTGCCCCCTTTTTCAATCGCTAAAAAGAAAATTCTGTTAAATTAGGGCGTGGGAGTCGGCAACAACCCTTTGGCTTCTTTGTATGGCATTGAACTCGGGTTGAAAAGGGTTTGCCCGTATTTTTCAACGCCGAACTGTGCGATCTTTTCCTGAACGGGAACCGAGATCAGCCAATCGATGAATTGGTTTGCCAGGTCGTTCTGAATGGCAGGATTCTTGGCCGGATCCACCGCGATCACCCCATACGGGTTGAGCAAAGCTTTATCGCCTTCCTTAAGGATTTCGAGTTTGAGACCGTTCTGTTTACGAGTCAGGTAGGTGGCGCGGTCGCTGAGGGTATAGGCTTCCTTTTCTTCCGTCATTGTCAGGGTTTCACCCATCCCCTGACCGGAGGAAAGGTACCAATCCCCCCCAGTCGCTGCTGGATCAATCTCCGCCAGTTTCCAGATGGCCAGTTCCTTGGTGTTGGTACCCGGATTTATCCCCGCGGGAGATAAATGGTACCTTGGCATCCGCTATCATTTTGAAGGCTTCCTGCGCGGTTTTGGCATTCTTCACCCCAGCCGGATCTGAGGCAGGTCCGACGATCACAAAATCGTTGTACATCACGTCCTCACGCCGGACACCATCGCCAGCGGCCATGAAATCCTTCTCCGCAGCGGGGGAATGCACCAGCAATACATCCGCATTTCCATCCTTGCCCAGCTGCAAAGCCTGGCCGGAGCCAACCGCAACGACCTCGAAATCGATCCCAGTCTCTTGGGTGAACATGGGCAGCAGGTAATCGAGCAGACCTGAATCCTGAGTGCTGGTGGTGGTGGCCAGCATCAAGGTAGCAGTGATGGGCACATCAGTAGGAGCCTCGGTGGGTTTAGGCGCTTCCGTGGGAGCTGGCGGAGCTTCTGTAGCCGGGGACAGCAGAGGGAGTAGCAGCCGGCGCGCAGGCAGCCAGCAGAAACGTGAGAAGTAAGCCTGCGGTCAACAATAAATTGAATCTTGCCTTTCATTCTTTCCTCCAAAATTGAAATTTAATACACCATTTCGCCGCGGGTGAACGCGGAGGTGCGTGTATCCTCGGGATTTGTGAAGAATCTTCCCACCGGAGCTTGTTCGATGATCCTGCCATCCAGGATCAACGCAGCGTGCGTGCCCAGCCGGTGCGCCTGGAAAACATTATGGGTGACCATCACGATCGTTGATACCTTTTTCTTCGTTTAATGTTTCGGACGATCGATTCGATCAAGCTCAACGTTGTAAGGATCCAGATTGGCAGTGGGTTCATCCAGCAGGAGCACATCGGTGGAAAGGACGATCGCCCTGGCCAGGGCAACCCGCTGCGCTTCACCGCCCGAAAGGGATCGCACATGATTTCGGGCAAACGGAGCCATCCCAACCATCGCCAGGGCTTCCATGGCTTTCCCCTCGGGTTGTTCCACCTTGCGAAGCTTCAACCCCCAACAGACGTTATCCAGCACACTCATGCCCAGCAGCAGCGGGTTTTGGAAAACGGTCGTTACCTTGCGGGTAACCTCAAGCGGAGGCATTTTCTCCCGGCTGAACATAATTCCTTCGAATGTAATGTTTCCCTGTGTGGGAGGCTCCAGGAAATTCAGCAGCCGTAAAAGCGTGCTTTTGCCTGCACCGCTGGGTCCCACCAACACCAGGCGGTCACCTTTGTTGATCCGCAGGGAATCCACCACGAGGGAGAACCTTTGGTCGTACCGGCGGGTGACATTATCCAGCTGATACATTGACTCGCTCATCCCTGCCCGTCCTTCTCCTGGATGAGCACTACGGCGAAATTAATGATGAAAGCGATGATCAAGAGGGCGATACCCAATTGCAGCGCGAACAGGAAATTCCCCTGGCGGGTTTCCAACACGATCGCGGTGGTGAGCACGCGTGTTTTTCCGGCAATGTTCCCACCCACAAGCATCACCGCGCCAACCTCGGAGATGATCGCGCCGAAACCCGGCTACCAACGCCAGGATCACCCCCCGGCGGGCTTCCCAAAGAACTGCGCGGATGGTCTGGGCTTTATCTGCGCCGAGCGCCTGGATCTGCCAGCGCATGGGCTGTGAAACCCCCATCACCGCAGCCATGGTCAACCCCGCCACTACCGGGAAGGCAATGACCACCTGCGCCAGGATCATCGCACCAGGGGTGAAGAGGCGCGGCAGGAGGGGGGAATTCAATCCCCCCACGGGACCGCTGCGGGAAAGCAGCAGGTAAACAAATAGCCCAACGACCACCGGTGGCAATCCCATGCCGGTATAAAGAAGAGCTGTGGTCATTTTCCTGCCCCGAAACGGGTGGAACCCCCACCAGGCACCCAGGGGGATGCCAAAAAATGCGCTGATCAAAAGTGCGGAACCGGAAATATAGAAAGTGAGCGAGACGATTTCAACGAAGTTGTTATTCATGGTGTCGCAAGTATTATTGTACCGTGTCAAGTATACTTTAATCAAGGTCTCCCCATTCTCTTGATATAATTCTTTTGGAAAATCTTTCATGGAAGAACCGCTTACATTCGGATCGCTAGTTCGATCCGGTTGGACATCCTGGAGGGCAGGCTCAAACCGGGCGACCAGCTTCCCACCATCCGCCAACTTACCGAGACTTGGAACTGCACCCAGGGGACGATCCAGCACGCCTACCAGGAGCTTTCCCGCGAAGGTCTTGATCACCACCCGCTCCGGGCTTGGAACCCGCGTGGCTTCCGTCCCGAGCATCCGCGCGGATATCCCCCTGCGGAAAACCACCCTGATCCATAAAGCTGAGTCCTTCATCCTGGAAGCAGTCAATTCCGGTTTTTCACCCGCGGATGCAGAGCAGGCTTTTCAACACGCACTCGATCGTTTCCGGGTATTGGAAGCGGAACCTGTGGAAACGCATCTCAACGAACTGCATTTTTGGGGCAGCCACGACCTGGCTGTCGCCCGCATTACCTCTCGATTTGAGGTTCTGAATCCTTCCCTGCGGTTCGGATTATCTTTCTGTGGCAGCCTTGGGGGATTGATCGCACTGGAGGAGGGTAAAGCTGATTTCGCCGGTTGTCACCTTTGGGATGCGGAAACTGGCACCTACAACATTCCCTTCATTCGCAGACTGCTGCCTGGCAAGCGTGTCACTTTGCTCACCCTTGCGGAGCGCAGCCTGGGGCTGATCCTGCCGCCTGGTAATCCGCTCAAGATCACCGGTCTGCAGGACCTGGGGAAACAAGGCGTCAAGTTCATCAACCGCCAGTCTGGTTCGGGCACGCGGGTCTGGCTCGATAACCAGTTAAGGTCTATCGGTCTGGATTCGGGAAGGATCGCCGGATATGATCATGAGAGATCAACCCATTCGGAAATCGCCCAGGCAATCGCCGAGGGAAGCGCCAACGCGGGCATCGGCCTGGAAGCTTCATCCCGTTCGCTCGGGCTTGGATTTCATCCCCCTCACCCTTGAACTTTACCAACTGGCTGCACCAACTATGAAAATTGAACAGGGGTTATTAAAAAATTCTTCCACTGGATCTCAACCGTGGAAGCGAAAAAGATCATATCCCAGATCCCCGGCTATCAGGTTAATCGAACCGGGGAGAGCATTGAAATTCAGGCCTAATTTCCAGCAGGTTCCGCAGTCCGGGCTGTGTTCCAGCGATTAATCAGGAAGAGGATCCCGAGCATCGCCAGGATGGAAAGCAGAACGAAACCCAGGTACCCCAACCTGGCGGAGCTGACCAGCAGAAGGCCGGCCAGCCAGGGTAGGGCGATCCCGCCAATGTTTCCCAGTGCCACCAGGAAACCCACCGCCTTGCCCTGTTCGGTGGGAAATTCCGAGATCGCGTACGCCACCGTGGTCGGATAAACTGTCCCGAAGGAAAAGCTGATCCAGGCGATGCAGATCACCGATGGCCATACCGCACCCTGACTGAGGATCATGCCCACCGCCCCGACAAGGCTGCTGAAAAGCGCGATCGTCATTAGCCGCATGCGGGTCATCCGCGGGCTGGCAGCCGCGCCAGCCAGGCGGCCGAGTGCCAGCGCCCCCCAGAAAGCAGAGGTGGCCAGCGCACCATATTGGAGTGCGACTCCGGTGGTGATGCGCATATAGTTGCTGATCCAGCTCCCAAGCCCGAATTCCAATCCCACGTAGGCAACCATCAATATCCCCAAAAGCCAGAGCAGCGGTGAAAGGTATATTCGAAAACCCTGGTCTTTCTGTGAAACCGCATCAGGGCTGGTTGCAATTCTGGTTTTCTGATCCTTGAGCAGGAAATAGATGGTGATCCCCAGCAGGACGAGTGCCCCGGCGGATAGGCGTTCCACCAGCAGCCCGGAACCGGTGGAGGCGATGGCCAGTCCGATCAATGCCGGTCCCAGGAAAGCGCCCACTCCGAAGAAAAAGTGCAGCAGGTTGAGGACGGAGGTATTATCCTCGGGGGCGGAATCGGATACGACCAGGTTCGCGCCAATATCCACTCCGCCCTGACCCATCCCCGCGATGAATACCAGGCCGAACATGACCGGCAGGCTGCGGGCAAAGGTGAACCCGATGATCCCCAACCCGAGGATGATCAGCGCCGCCACGAGGATATTGCTGTGACCGAAGCGGTCGGTCAGCGGCCCAGCCACGATCTGTGCCAGCAGCGAACCCAGGAAGAGGAAGGTGATGATCCCGCCCACCGCGGTGAGCGTGGACGAGGTCTGGATTGCCAGCTCGTTAAAGACCGTACCGATCCCACCCATGAACATGCCAAAGCAGAGGAAGACGAGGTAGTTGAGCGCCAGGATGAGCTTGGGGGAGACAGGTTTCATTGGATTCCTAGATTGTCGGGATACAGGTGATTATAAAGGGAGATAACAAAAAACCCTGTCGGGAATCAGGGTTTCATAAAAAGTCGGGGCGGGCGGATTCGAACCGCCGACCTCACGGTCCCGAACCGTGCGCTCTAGCCGGACTGAGCCACGCCCCGCGGCGGCTTTGATTATACCCTTTCCCTCCAATACACGCGAGGGTTTCTCTTACTTCTTATCTTCCAGGGGGGAATTGTCGGGTTTAACAGTCCGCGGTTTAAGGCTGCCGGTCACCGGCTTCACCGGCAATACCTGTGGAACGGGTGGTTTTCCCAGGGTCCCGGTAACCGCCTTCGCGGGCTGCGCGGTTGGACGGGGCGTCAGCGGTCCGGTCTGGAATACGCGCTGGGCGGCGCTGGCCTGGGCTGCGCTGGAAGGCAGCATGAAGGAGAACTTGCTGCCCATCCCCTCCACGCTTTCCACAGTGACCGTCCCCCCGTGAAGCTCCACCATTTCCTTCGCGATCGAAAGTCCCAGCCCCACCCCGCCGTGCTTGCGGGTGAGGTGTTTCTCCACCTGGTAAAAACGGGTGAAGATGCTGCCCAGTTCTTCAGGCGGAATGCCGATTCCGTTATCCATGACCGTGATCTTCACATACCCTGGCACCACCTCGCCCTTTACCTTTACCTTACCGCCTTCGTTCGTGAAGGTTAAGGCGTTCTGGATCAGGTTACGAAGGGCGATGCCGATCTTATCCATATCGCCTTCCACCACCATATCCGAACCTGGCAGCTCGAGGATCAATCCGATCTGGCGGATTTCAGCCATTTCCCGGAAGGAATCAACCACATCCTTCACCAACGCTGAAACACTTAGCTTCTGCCGCCGCATTTCCGCCAGGTCGTGCTCAAGGGTATCCGAATCGGAAAATTGCTCGATGATCTCCTTCATCCGGTTGGCACTGGAGGCGATCACCATCAGGTCCTGCTTCTGCTCATCATTTACTGAATCCATCAACAGCGAGGAATGCCCCAGCACCAGGCCAAGAGGCGTGCGCAGCTCGTGCGAGACGATGGCCATGAAATCGCTCTTCATGCGATCGAGCTGCATCATCTTCTCATAGGCCGTCTGGGTTTCATCCAGCAGCCAGTTGTTCTGGATGGCCACGGCAGCCTGGGCAGCCAGCGTCTCCACAATGGTCACATCTTCTTCGGTGTACTGGGCGCCGTTGCTCTTATTGATACATTCCATCACCCCGATCACCTCGCCCTTTGAAACCAGCGGGACGGCGAGGATGGATGTTGTGCTATCGGTGAGTTGTTTATCCACCAGGCGGAAAATGCGCTCGTCCTTCTCGGCATGCTGGATAGCCATCGGCTGCCCATTGGTGAACACCCAACCTGCCACGCTACGATCCAGCGGTACATTGATGGTTTTGAGGGATTCCATCATGTACCACGGAGCGGCAAGGAATTTTAGGAAATTATTCTCTTCATCCAGGACAAGGATCGAGCTGGATTCGCTATAGGTAAGTTCGGCAGCACTTTCGATGATGGAGTGAAGTAAAGGCTCCAATTCTAAATTGGAGCTAAGATTCTTGCATATTTCCAGCAGCCTTTCAAGCCGGCTGGTATAATCGGAATACGCGATTGGCATAATTGTCCCGATAGTTGCTGAAATGATTATAGCATAGGCAGCTTTTTGAGGGATTTTATCCGCCGCTGCAGAAAATTCATCCAAGGAGACACACCTGCAATGGCTGAAAAGAAAAAAGTGCGCGTGGCGATCATCGGCGTGGGAAACTGCGCCTCCTCCCTCGTTCAGGGCGTTCAATTCTATAAGAACGCAAAAGATACTGACCGCATCCCCGGTCTGATGCATGTCAACCTGGGCGGTTACCACATTCGCGATATCGAATTCACCGCCGCGATCGATATGGTGGATACCAAAGTGGGCAAGGACCTTTCTGAAGCGATCTTTGCCTACCCCAACAACACCTTCAAATTCTGCGATGTCCCCAAGCTGGACGTGCCGGTTGTACGCGGTATGACCCACGACGGCCTGGGCAAGTATCTTTCCCAGATTCTCAAGAAAGCCCCCGGTCCCACCGCTGATATCGTCAAGATCCTGAAGGATACCAAGACCGATGTGGTGGTCAACTACCTGCCGGTCGGCTCCGAGATGGCCACCAAGTGGTACGTGGAGCAGGTACTGGAAGCCGGCTGCGGCTTCGTCAACGCCATCCCGGTCTTCATCGCCAGCTCGGAATACTGGGGCAAGCGCTTCGAGGAACGCGGTCTGCCGATCATCGGCGATGATATCAAGAGCCAGGTGGGCGCCACCATCCTGCACCGCGTGCTGACCAGCCTGTTCGTCGATCGCGGCGTGCGCCTGGACCGCACCTACCAGCTCAATTTCGGCGGCAATACCGATTTCATGAACATGCTCGAACGCGAGCGCCTGGAATCCAAGAAGATCTCCAAGACCGGCGCGGTCACCAGCATGCTGCCCTATAAACTGCGATCCCGATAATGTACACGTCGGTCCCATCGATTATGTGCCCTGGCTGACCGACCGCAAGTGGTGCTACATCCGCATGGAAGGCACCACCTTTGGCGATGTGCCGCTCAACCTGGAAGCCAAGCTGGAAGTATGGGATTCCCCAACTCCGCCGGGGTGATCATCGACGCGGTGCGCTGCGCCAAGCTGGCCCTTGACCGCGGTCTGACGGGTCCATTGATCGCACCCGTCCTCTTACTTCATGAAAACCCCGCCCAAGCAGTTCAAGGATAGCATCTGCCGTGAGATGACCGAGGCGTATATCCAGGGCGAGGAAAAGAAAGAATAATCGGAAACTCCGTTTATTTACGCATGGCCGGGGAGGATTTCACTCCCCGGCTGTTTTTTTCCCCTATTGCATGATTCTTGCACCTATTACCCTGATGAATGCCGCCAAGTGTCCCTTTTGCCGCATCATAAATGGCGAACTCTCCGCGGAGATCCTTTTCCGGGATGATTCGTTGATCTGCTTTCAGGATGCTCACCCGATCACCCCCATCCACATCCTGATCGTACCTCTCGAGCATATCGAATCCCTCAATGCCGCCACTTCTACCCACAAGGTACTGCTGGGTCACATGCAGCTCACAGCCCGCCAACTTGCCGCTGAAGCAGGATTGGCAGAAAGCGGTTACCGGCTGGTGATCAATTCTGGACCGGATGCTGGCCAATCCGTCTTTCACCTTCACCTGCACCTGATCGGGGGCAGGCACATGCCCTTCCGGTTTGAAACACGATGAGAACCTCGCGTGTCTCGCGTTTGGTCATGGTATCCATGATTGGGTCGGTACTGGTGAGTGGTTGCCTTCACCTCCCAACGTCGCAGCCAGACGGGGAAGAACCCGTTGATCCGCTGTTAACTGGATACTTCCCCAACGCCTGATCTTTCCGCCTACCGCCTGCCCACCCGCGTTCCAGGTGCGCCAGTTCTAAGCCCTTCGCCGGACGCAGAACGAATCCTGCCTTCCATTCGAAGCGACTACACCCAGCATATTGTGCAATACGGGGATACGCTCAATGCCATCGCGCTTTATTTTGGGGTGGATGTGAATTCACTCATCGCAGCCAACCAGCCCATTGATCCGGAAACACTCGAAGTCGGCCGTTTGCTTCAGATTCCCCCGCCGATTCCAGTGGAGGATGCCCCGGAGTTCAAGATCATCCCTGATTCAGAACTGGTCTTCAGTCCCTCTGCCTTGGGGTTCGATATAGCTAGTTTCATTCAAGAACGAGGCGGTTACCTCGCTCGATACACCGAGGAGGTGGATTCGGCGGTGCTCACCGGCGCGCAGATCGTGGAACGCGTGAGCCGCGAGAATTCGGTCAACCCACGAATTTTACTGGCAATGCTCGATTACCAAAGCGGTTGGGTCTCTTCCCTTTCTCCAGCCGGTGAAACCCTGGAATTTCCCCTGCGTTATTTTCACCCCGTTTACAAGGGTCTCTACCAGCAGCTTTCTGTAGCAGCTAACGAACTCAACCGTGGGTATTACCTCTGGTTACTCAACGGGATTTCCCACTGGGTGCTAGCAGATGGCAGCGCGGTGCGCGCCGTTCCGCGGATCAACGCTGGCACCGCCGGCGTGCAGCAGGCGATGAGCCGCGTAGCCGGGCTGGATGCCTGGAATCGGGCGGTGAGCCCGGGAGGTATCGACCAGGCCTACTTCGATCTTTTCGGGATCCCCTTTGATTATTCCTTCGAACCTCTGCTTCCCGCCGGTCTTTTCCAGCCTGCCATGCAACTTCCCTTCGAACCCGGTAAAGTATGGTCTTTCACCAGCGGTCCGCACGGCGGGTGGGGGGATGGCGCCGCCTGGGCGGCGTTGGATTTTGCCCCCCCAGGCGATGCCCTGGGTTGCGTGCCGAGCGATGAATGGGTCACCGCCGTTGCTGACGGCTTGATCACTCACGCGCTGGATGGATTGGTGATCCAGGATCTGGATGGAGACAGTTACGAGCAGACTGGCTGGACGGTGATCTATATGCACGTCGAATCCCGTGATCGGATCGCCCAGGGGTCTATGGTGAAAGCGGGGGATCGAATTGGGCATCCATCCTGTGAGGGGGGGTTTTCGAATGGAACCCATGTCCATCTAGCCCGGCGTTATAATGGCGAGTGGATTTCAGCCGATGGCTCCCTGCCTTTCAACCTGGATGGATTTATCTCCAGTGGGACAGGGGTTCAGTATGACGGTTACCTCGTAAAAGAAAATTTAAATGTGGAAGCCTGGGATGCGCGATTACCGGAAAACCAGATCCAGCGCTGATCTGCTGGTATTGTTGATACCTTTGCTGGTTCTTTTTCTAAGCCAGCTGGCGTGTTCGCGCAGCTATTACAGCGCTTCTGACCTTACAGCTACGGTGGAAGCGGATCCGCTGCATGTCACCGCCACCCTACCCCCCACCCATACGCCTACAACTGCCCCTACCAACACCCTGCCCCCGCCCACCCCCACAACCGCGATCTTACCAGCGACGATTACTCCGACGGCAATCCCGGCAACCGAAGAACCCGTTTTGGGTACCGGGACACCCGTGCCGCCTATCGTCTACTATACCCAATCCGGAGATACCCTGCCCTCCATTGCCTTCCGCTTCGGTGTGGATCCTGCGGTAATCACCTCCCCGCAGGTTTTCTCACCCACCGACCTGCTGCAACCCGGAACTCTGCTGGTCATCCCCAGCGTGTTAGAGGATACTGGCCCCGATGGGATTGCCATGCCAGATAGCGAGGTTGTGTTCTCTCCTTCCGCGCTGGATTTCGATACCAAATCCTTCGTGGAAAACGCAGGTGGGTATCTTACAAATTACCGCGAGTACCTGGTGACTGGCTGGCAGACCGGCGCGCAGATCATCGACCGCGTGGCGATCGAAAATTCCATCAACCCGCGCCTGCTGCTGGCGATCCTCGAATACAAGAGTCATTGGGTCTATGGAACCCCCGACAGCCTGGCGAAGATCGATTACCCGATGGGGTATGTGGATTTCAATAAAAAAGGGCTCTACCAGCAGCTTTCCTGGGCTGTCTCACAGTTATCGGTTGGATATTACGACTGGCGGGGAGGGTTCTTGAACCAGGTCAACATGCAAAACGGCGAACAGGTTCGCATCTCCCCTGAGCTGAATGCCGGCACTGTTGCCCTGCAATACATGTTTTCCCGCATAAACGACGACCGCAGTCGTTGGGTGGAATCGCTATACGGCGAAAAAAGCCTGCCGGAGTTATACAAACGCATGTTCGGCGATCCCTGGGCAAGGGCGCAGACGGTGGAACCGCTTTACCCGCCCAACCTGGTCCAACCGCTGCTCGAGCTGCCCTTCCTGCCAGGCCGCACCTGGAGCTTCACTGGCGGGCCGCATTCTGCCTGGGGTCCGGATGGCGCCCGGGCAGCCCTCGATTTTGCCCCACCTGCGAGTATTTCCGGATGCGCGACCTCCGAGGATTGGGTTACGGCCGCGGCTCCCGGTCAGGTGGTCCGTTCGGAAGGCGGCCAGGTGGTGGTGGATATGGATGGCGACGGACGGGAACAGACCGGCTGGGATATGCTCTACCTGCACATTTCCACCCGCGACCGCATCCCCCCGGGTTCGTTCGTCAACACCGGTGACCGGCTCGGGCATCCTTCCTGCGAGGGGGGAATCGTCACTGGCACCCACGTGCACATTGCGCGAAAATACAATGGGGAGTGGATCCTCGCCGATGGTCCCCTGCCCTTCGACCTGAGCAGCTGGATCGCCCACGCTGGTTCGAAAGATCTATGAGGGCACATTGACCCGTGCGAACCTCGTGGCTGTGGCTCGTCCAAACGGTTCTCACGATTCCCTTATCCATCACGATGAAGAAACCCCTTAAAATAATCCATATATGAGATCATCACCGTTTAAGTTGCAGGCTTCCGCGTTATTGATCCTCCTCGCGGTGATCCTTTCCGCCTGCCAGCCTCAAAAGCCTGGTGCTCTGCTGCTCCAGCTCACCCCCGGGACCCCCACGCCGGCTGCCTGGCTGCCCACCCCCATGCCCACTCGTCCGTTATATGAACCTGGCGAACTTGTTGATTACCTTGCTCAACCAGGCGATACCCTTCCCGCCCTGGCTGCCCATTTCAACACATCTGAAGCCGAGATCCGCGAAGCCAACCCAGTTCTGCCTGCGCGGGTCACGACGCTTCCAACGGGACTGCCACTAAAGATCCCGATCTATTACCAATCTCTCTGGGGTAGCCCTTTCCAGATCCTGCCGGATAACTTGTTCATTAATGGACCTTCCCAGGTGGATTTTAATACTGCGGAGTTCATCAAACAGCACCCTGGCTGGCTAAAAAACCACCGCGAATATGCCGGGGATAAGTGGCGCAGCGGTGCGGAATTCGTGGATTTTATCGCCACCGAATTCAGCATCAGCCCCCGTTTGCTTCTAGCGATCCTGGAATACCAGACTGGTGCTCTCACTGATCCAAACGGCCCACCGGAAGGGGATTACACCCTTGGTTACGAGGAAATGTATCACAAAGGATTGAACAACCAACTTGTCTGGGCTGCCAATGCTCTCAATAACGGTTTTTACGGCTGGCGGGTAGGGAATCTTCGCCAATTCACCCGCTTTGATGGCACCCTGGAAGTACCTGATCCCTGGCAGAATGCTGCGACGGTGGCATTGCATTATTATTTCTCCCAGGTGTTGGATCACGATGCCTATCTGCGAGCGATCAGCAGCGAAGGTCTCCAAAAAACGTACACCGAGTTATTCAGCGATCCGTGGAAGGATTCCGCCAACGAGATCCCTGGAAGCCTTGAGCAGCCACCCCTTACCCTGCCCTTTTCTTCCGGAACATCCTGGACCTATACCGGCGGCCCGCACACTGGTTGGGGTACTGGTGATCCTCTCGCCGCCCTGGATTTTGCTCCTCCCAATGTAGTGAAAGGCTGCCAGGAATCCGCAGAATGGGCTACCGCGGTGGCGGATGGCGTGGTTGCCCGTTCAGAACCAGCCATCGTGGTGCTCGACCTTGATGGGGATGGTGACGAGCGCACAGGTTGGAATATCTTCTACCTTCACCTGGCCAGCTCTGATCAGCAATTTACCGGGGCAAAGCTAAAGACCGGGGACCCGGTGGGTAGACCTTCCTGCGAGGGGGGGGATGCCACCGGCTCGCATGTGCATATTGCGCGCAAATACAATGGCGAGTGGATACCCGCGGGAGGCGCTCTGCCTTTCGCCCTGGAAAGTTGGATCGCCCGGAATGGCGCGGTTCCGTATGAGGGATTTTTACAAAAACAAGAAAAAATCGTCACCGCCTGCGTCTGCTCGAATAAAGATTCCCAGATCACGGCAGGGGCGCATTGACCAAATCCGAAAATAACTCCAACCCGAAAAACCGCCCAGCCGGGATGGCCGCGTTCGTCCTGATCTGGTTCGGCCAGGTCATCTCGCTTATGGGCAGTGCCATGAGTGGTTTTGCCATTACGATCTGGGCATGGCAGCAATATAACTCCGCCACTGTTCTGGCCATCGTCGGGGTCTGTACATGGGTTCCCGGGTTGATCTTTAGCCCTTTCGCCGGTGCGCTTGTGGACCGTTGGAACCGCAAGCTGGTGATGATGCTTTCCGACCTTGTCTCCGGGTTGACCACGGTTGGGATCCTGATCGTGTACCTCAACGGTAATTTGGAGATCTGGCAATTATGTGTTGCTGGTGCCATCTCGGGCGTTTTCCAGGCCTTCCAATGGCCGGCGTATTCCGCCGCGATCTCCGTGATGATTCCCAAAAAACATTTCGCCCGCGCAAGCGGGATGATGTCGATGGCGGAATGGGGTTCGGGTATCCTCGCGCCAGTCCTGGCAGGAGCGCTCATCGTTCCAATCGGGTTGCAGGGGATTCTTCTGATTGACATTTTCACATTCGTTTTCGCAGTTACTACCCTTTTTTTTATTTACATCCCCCCCACACCTGTCTCCACAGATGGCGAACAGGTACCTACGAACCTCTGGCAGGAAGCGCTTTTCGGGTTCAAATATATCTACCAAAAAACCAGCTTGTTCCTGCTTCAATTGCTCTTCGCAGCAGGCAACCTGATGGCAAGCTGGGGTGCTATCCTGATCGCGCCGCTGATCCTCTCAAAGACAAATAACAATGCGACCACCTTCGGGTTGGTGGAATCGGCTGGCGCGTTAGGCGGGATCATTGGCAGCAGCGTGATCACCGCCTGGGGAGGACCCAAAAAGAAGATCGTCGGTGTCCTGGTCGGCTGGGCTTTATGCGGATTTATGGGTTATTTCATCATCGGGATCGGGAAAACCCTGCCGTACTGGTTGATCGGATCCTTCTTTGGCTCATTTTTCGGACCGGTCATCAACAGTTCCAACCAGGCCATCTGGCAATCCAAGGTTCCCCCGGATATCCAGGGCAAGGTATTTTCCGTGCGCCGGATGATCGCCCAGATGACCGGTCCGGTTGGGGTTATGCTCGCCGGACCACTGGCGGACCGCGTTTTTGAACCCGCCATGCAGACAACGTCCACCCTTTCCAATGTGTTTGGACCATATTTTGGGGATACTGCCGGTTCTGGAATCGCGTTGATGATCGCCCTTTCCGGCTTGATTATTGGGTTGGTGGGCATCTCCGGCTTCTTTATCGACCGCGTCTACCGGGTGGAGACCTTGCTGCCTGATTTTGATGAAGTAAATAAAAAAGACCCTGCCGGCGAAGCACTCGTAGCAGGGTCATAACATTCCGTTGTTTAACCTTCGAGTGATGGTTATCCTGCTTTGAATGGGTACAGCCTGGCGCAGCATGGCCATGGCGGAGCAATAGCGTGTTTCCGAAAGGTTGACCGCTTTCTCGACCGCTGCGCGGTCAATATCCTTACCTGTAACAATATACTCGAGCTCGATAGCGGTGAAAACTTTGGGATGTTCCGCTGCCCGGTCGGCATGCACTTTTACCTCGAAGTTCGTCACCTCCTGCTTCATCTTTTGCAGAATAGAGATCACATCCATCGCTGTGCAGCCTCCCAGGCCAATCGCCAGCAATTCCAATGGCTTGGTACCCCTGCTCTCACCCTCAGATGATGAAAAACTATCCAGTGGAATAATAAATCCGGAATCCGAAGTGCCATCAAAAGCAAGACCGTTCTTCCAGGTGACTTTGGCATCCATATTGAGTTCTCCTCCTACGCGATTATTTTCAAGGCTTTCTGGATCTCAGCCACCAGCATCTCCTCCGGGGCGGCGCCAATCATATTGCCTGCACCCAGGTTGATCACGGTGTGCGGCACCCCGGAAACCCTGTATTTATCGGAAAGCTCCGGAAATTCGGTCGCCTCGATTGCATCCGATGTGACCATTGTGCTGGCCAACGCCATTCGATGAGCAAGCACCACGGCTTGCGGGCAATATGGTCAGGTGGGGGTGGTGAAGATTTCCAGGTGAACAGGCGCTTTCAAGGAATCCAGGAAAGCCTGGGTTTCCTGGCTGATCCCGGGTTCCTGCCTGGAGATTGAGATGATGCTGTGGATCAATGCAGAAAATTCATGCCCCGCCGGAATTCCGGAAAACCGGATGCCGTGATCGATCGTTTTTCCATCAACTTCTGCCAGGACGGCAATCGCCGGAGTTCGGTCTATGTGGTATTGCTTCGCCAGCTCAACTTCCGATTCGATATCCACGGAACGGTAATTTAGCTTTTCAGAAAGCCCACAGACTTCTTCCAACAATTCGCGGGTATCTTCGCAGTATTCGCAATCCTTTTTTGTGGTGAAGACAAGAATCTCCACCGGGTTCACCAGGTTGGAGAATACCTCCTGGATCTGAGTTGTTATGTTTTCATCGAGGAAATTACCCATATTTTATTGATCCTTTTTCTGAATTATCCATGTTTAGATGCCACGGGGATGAAAAAGTTACCTGGATTTTAGTGTCCAGTAAAATCTCCCAGCTCCAGGCGCTTGAAAAGCTTCTCCCGGGCAGCTTCGGGCATCTCCATACGGGATTCTTCAAGGTGATATAGTTCAATCGTTTTTTTGGTGGTATCCACCACGATCCGGCAATTTTTACATTCATTCAGGTGGGCTTCAAGTTCTGAGCAAAGTTCAGGGCTGATCACCCCATCGATCAGGTTGGAAATTTCGCTCAATAGTTTTTGGCATTCAAGTGTCTGACCCATCTTTTTTACTCCCTTCCCAGCCGCTCACGGTGATAAATGCTGAGATCCTGCCGCAATTTCAGGCGCGCCCTGAGCAGCCTGGTCTTCACGTTGGGGATACTGATCCCGAGTACCGCAGAGGTCTCCTCAATGGAAAGCCGCTGCAAATCCCGCAGGGTGAACACACTTCTCAGATTCTCCGGCAGCCGGGTAATTGCTTGATCAAGCTCCATTTTTCCTTCTGCAGTCAGCAATTCCGTTTCCGGTTGGGCTGCCCAATCCACAATCTCAATCTCCTCACTATCCTCTCCGCCCGGGTCGCTATCGATCTCAACGATACTGCCAGTAGGTTTTCGCCGCCGCAGGTTCATGAGGGATTCATTCATTGCGATCCGATAGATCCAGGTGGAAAGCTGTGATCTGCCTTCAAATCCCGGCAAAGCCTTGATCACCTTTATAAATGTCTCCTGGGTGATATCCTCCGCATCCTGCTCATTCCCGGTCATGCGTAGGGCAAGCCGGTAAATGGGATCCATGAAGATCTCAACCATGGCAGCAGTTTCAGACCTTTCCCCGGAGCGCAGAGCGTCCAGCGAGAGGTCCTCTGCCTTTTTGTTTGTGACATTCATTCGATGATCCTGGATGGAAATGGTTACAGGTTTAAAGGTCAGGAAAGCGGCCAGTTGGGAAGCACGTCAAAATCCAGCGGGGAACGATCTCCGCGAATGAAGTGGTAATACCCGGCCGTGGCCACCATCACCGCGTTATCCGTGCAAAGCGAGAGAGGTGGTATATGCACTTTGAACTCGGACTGATTCAGGAAAGCCTCCCGCAGCGCTTTATTGGCGGAGACACCCCCAGCGACGACGATCTCCTTAACCTGGAATTTTCTGGCAGCATCCATGGTTTTGGTAAAGAGCGTATCCACCACCGCAGCCTGGAAACTGGCTGCCAGGTCTTCGATCGGCAGGGGTTGGTTATCCTCTTCCAGTCTTCGTACAACCCGCAGTACCGCGGTCTTGATACCGCTGAAGGAAAAATCCCAGGTGCCCTCCAACCGCGCGCGCGGAAAGGTGAATGCTTTTGGATCGCCGATCACTGAAACCTTCTGGATGGATGGCCCCCCTGGATAAGGCAGGGAGAGCAGACGGGCTACCTTATCAAATGCTTCGCCTGCGGCGTCGTCAGTCGTCCCGCCCAATCGTTTGTACGTCAGGTGGTCGGTCATCATGTTCAGCTCGGTATGACCCCCCGAAACGAGGAGAGCCATCAGAGGAAAATTCGGCGGTTTGGGTGCTTCCTGGGCTCCCTCCGGGATCGACCAGGCGGAATAAATATGCCCTTCCAGGTGATTAACACCGATCAGGTGCAGGTTCCGGCCCAGCGCAAGACCCTTGGCTGCATTCACGCCCACAACCAGCGAACCTGCCAACCCGGGTCCGCGGGTGACGGCAATCGCGTCAATATCCCCCATCTCCAGGTGAGCCTGTACCAGGGCTTGCTCGATCACCGGGTAGATCGTACGGATGTGCTGCCGGGAGGCGACTTCAGGGAAGACCCCTCCGAACTTTGCATGCATCTCCGCCTGGCTGGCTACTATGCTGGAGAGGATCTGCCGACCATTCTCCACCACCGAAGCTGCGGTTTCATCACAGGATGTTTCGATTCCGAGGATCCTGGCATTGACATGCTTCAAAGGCTTTTCGCCGCTGAGAGGAAGCTGCTCGCTCATTCTCCCCATTTTACCGTGTTTGCGAAAACTTTGCCCCGTTTAGAAGTGTCAATGCAGGCTGCGGACCGCCTGGAGGGCACCGATGATGCTTCCCGAGACCATCATCATCCCGATCAACGCCAGCAGCAGCGGGTCCACGATCAGGGTGGAGTTCCAGGCAAGACAGGGTACAAAATCCTTTTCTCCTACGATCTGCTGCCAGGCTTGTGAATACTCAAAGGAGATGCAGTGAGCCATATCGCCTGATCCACGCTGAAATTCATACGCGAGGATGATGAATCCCGCGCCAATCAACCCCACCATCAATGCCACCGCGAGGTAAAGTCGGGCTCGATCCAACCGAATCCGATATTGGTTCTTCCGTTCCACTTCAGTGAGAAATCTGCGGCTTTGCTCCCAACCCCAACCAGTCCGTTCGCACAAGCGGGGAATAAGCTGGTCCTCGTCACCCCTTCCCCTGCGTAGCTCTGCCAGGGTGAATTTCTCCAGGGAATCCCAGGATTCTCCATCCGGTAAAAAATATCCGGATTCGGATTAACCGCCCAGGAACGAGTGGCTCTCGTTTTCATGTAAATTACGAAAAATACTTGATCCGTTGGGTTTGATCCCCGGCAGCCCGGCGGGAGCGGACAAAGGTGACGATCAACCCGATGGTACAAAGGATAAATGTGAGCAAACCGATTCCGCCCACCAGGATCAGCAGGCTCTGGTAGCCTCCTTTGACCAGGTCGTTGAAAAAATCGGTTGCCGCAAGCGCGTAACATTGCGAGACTGTCTCTGTCCCCATGACTTTTTGCATTTCTGCGGACAGGGTGATTACCAGGCAGTTATTGATCCGGGAGGCTTCCACTCCTCGATCCAGGCTGGCCAGGAAAACGGTCAATCCCAGGAGGGACATAAGCATATAGAAAATGAGAAAGAACCTGGAGTTATATTGTAAGCAACTCCTTTGAGTATTTTTCCCTGACGGAAGTGAGGAATATCCTGCTGGTCGCCCAATTCCAGTTCGTCCTCTGGCATAGGTCCCAGGTCAGCTCATCTTCCGATTTTCGACGCTTCTTGATCTCCTCGAGCACAAATTTCTCGAGTTCGAGTCGTTCCGCATCATCATTGAAGGTAGGAGGTTCCGCTTGCATCACTTCCTTGCTGGAATGACAAGATCTAACGGGTAAGGCGCAAGGATCTCAAACGTGCCGTCCGCTTTCACAAGGACACTATCTTCAAGGCGTACGCCCATCCCGTCTTCCGGGTAATACAAACCGGGTTCCACCGTGAAGACGCACCCAGGCATCAGCCGGTCGGTATCAGATGAAGTTCGACCCGCTCCAGGGTTTCTCGTGCACCCGCAGACCGATCCCATGACCAACACTGTGGACGTAACCCTTTTCAGTGGCAGGATCCTCGCGGATGGTGGGATGACCCTGCTTTTGGAAAATCTCGCAGGTGAGCGCCTGGCTATTCGGAAAACAGGGCTCCAGGGTGTAAATTCGCCATAACCTGCTTGTAGGCAGACCTCACGTCATAATATAGGCGCAGCGCTGAATCGGTCGCGTATCCGATACACCAGGTGCGTGTGAAATCGTAGAAGTATCCCCCGCCAGCTTCGCAGGGAAAAATATCGTAGACGATCGTCTCCCCGGTTTTGAGGATATCTTCAGGATTCCCGGAGGAATGCGGCACGCCGGCATCCCTTCCGATGGCAAAAATGGTCGCTTCCGGGTTTTCAGCCCCTCGTTCCGCCAGCCACAGGTCGATCTTCCGTTTCACGTCCCGGATCCTGAGCGGATCCCCGTTCTTTTTAAGTAAAATGCCTTTTTTAACTTTCCTGCTGGATAGGAAATCAGCAGTCTCCGCCACTACCTCCGTGGTGATGCGTCCCATTTTGCGGATTCGCTCGATCTCATCCTCGTCCTTGGACATCATGGCCTGCATTAACAATTCGTCCTGCGGAAAGCCGGTGAGTTTGAGTTCCGGCATCTCTCCCTGTAAGGCGTCGAAAAAACGCCCATCCGCTGCCCAGATCGGTCTGCCCGTAAAGCGCCAGGTTACCTTTGGTGATACCGGCGTCGATCAACATTTTTTTCAACCGCAGCGCTGCCACCCGGGATGCATTGCCGCCTGCCTCCTTTTGAAAATAGGCGGCAGGATAATCATTAAAGCTTCGAAGTACCAGCCCGGTGAGGGCAGCTTCATCCCTTTCCATGGGAGGGTGTAGGAGGATCGGGGCTTTTCCTCGTTTTTTAAACAGGAAGGCGTTGGTGATGTGAGCCAGTCCGGTGAAATAGACCATCGACGCGTTGTGCTGGGTGGGTCCGGTGACCAGCAGGGCATCGATCTTTTGTTTTTTCATCAAGGTATCCAGGTCGCTTCTCATTAACTTCCCTCCCGAATCATTTTCATTCTGGAATCAGCATCGCTAGTTGATAATATTCCTCAACCCGGCGAGGAGATCTTCTTCCTCCTCCTGGAATACTGTACGCGGATCGCAAACGATCCTATCCCGGTCGATCCGGGCGATGATCGGCGGATCATTCCGGCGCAGAATCGCGAGAGCTTTTTCCAATTTTGGCACCTTCAAGGCCAGCAAGTGGGTAGGCAGGGTCTCTCCAGGCAGGCTGCCCCCACCCACGGTGGATAGACCTGATATGATTTCGCCGGTACCCAATACCTCTGGACCAGTGCTGTGCGGTCATTTCCAGGTCTTCTTCAGTCCGCGCGATCATTCGCCAGACCGGAATCTCCAGAGTCTTATCCCTCAGGTACAGGTCAAGCACCCGGCAAAGGATTGCCAGGTTTAGTTTATCAATGCGCACCGCGCGGGCTAGCGGATGTCGTTTGATCTTCGCGATCAGCTCCCGTTTTCCCAGGATTATCCCTGCCTGCGGTCCACCCAGGAGCTTATCCCCGGAAAAACAGACCAGGTCCGCCCCCGCTTCCAGCGATTCCTGCACCATGGGTTCGTGCGCCAGTCCATAATTGGCGGTATCCAGGAGTGCTCCCGAACCCAGGTCATCGATCAGTAGTGCATCATACTGCCGGGCAATATCGCCCAATGTCCTTCAAGTACGGCTCGCTGGTGAAGCCGGTAAGGTGGTAATTGGAATGGTGCGCGCGCAGGATCGCGCCAGCACCTTCTTGCAAGGCTTCTTCGTAATCGGCAGGGATGAACCCGTTGGTGGTGCCGATTTCCACCATTTTCGCGCCGGATTGAGCCAGCACCTCCGGCACCCGGAATCCCCCCGCCGATCTCCACCATCTGCGTTCGGGAGATGATCACCCTTTTTCGTTTGCAGAGCGCAGTCAGTGCCAAGTAGCACCGCCGCGGCATTATTATTGACCACCAGGGCAGCCTCTGCACCGGTCAAACGGGTGAGCAGACGTTCCGCATGATCCGACCGGGAACCGCGCTCCCCTTCTCCAGGTCATATTCAAGCGAGGTGTATCCAGCCAGCTCACTTGCCTGGACCAGGCTTGGAGTGAAGGGTGCCCTCCCAGGTTGGTGTGAAGGATTACCCCAGTGGCATTTATCACCGGTTTCAGTGTAGGGATAAGCCAAGTCCGCAAGCAATTAGTCTGCATTTTGCAGGATGGTGGCATCGGTCCAGGTCTTCTCGGTTTATCCGCTAAGTTTTCACGGATCATCTTTAAGCGTCTCACGGATCGCCTCCAGGGTGAGTGGACGGCCGAATTCTCCGGATCAAATTCTCCGCGTCTACATGGCGTAGCAGCCGGTCGACGGATGGAAGGGAGCGTAGATCACTCATTCGTGGGTTTCGGGAGGTTGAAACTTATTGCGTTCGCGCATGCGCAGCAGGAATTCGATCACGATCAATCCGATGGCGATGAAAACCGCCCGTGCCGTATCCAGGGCACGGCCAAGCTGCAACCAGACGAGCAGGTCGGTATATACTCCCACCCAGATCGCCTGACGCAGTAGGATCCCGGTATTCACCTGAGGGTTCGCTCGGAAACCGGCGGTGCAGGAAATGGATAAGCGGCAGTGAGACCCCGATGGCAAGCAGGGTCAGGAAGAAGAAGAAAAGCCAGCGCGGACCCAGGGTTGGCAGGGTGGCGAAGATGAGGATCAGCAGACCCAGGAACCCGCTGCCAGCCAGAATGCCGCTGAGAATGAATATGGATTGAACCGAGGGAAATTTCTTCAATGTATCCTTCCTGTCACGATATTATTTTATCCCCAATTTCAAGCAGGATTCATACCATCTTGCTTTATGGTAGAATACGCAACGAACTGGTTTTCACTCATCCAGAGAGGCGGAGGGACCGGCCCTGCGAAGCCTCGGCAACCGCGAAAAAAGCTGGTGCCAAATCCGGCAGAGTCCGCAAGCGCGGATATTCTGGAAGATGAGGCAGGCAGAAAGAACGCTACCCTCTCCATCCAGAGAGGATTTTTAATATCTTACCGGGATGTGACCGGCAGGAGGCGCTCATGGAAAGAAAATATACAAACCGCAAGTATCTGGATGCTCTCAAGCAGCGTGTTTTGGTCTTCGATGGTGCCATGGGCACCAACCTGCAAAAGATGAACCTGACCGCGAAGGAATTCGGCGGAGAAAAGACAGAGGGTTGCAATGATTACCTTGTTCTCAGCTTACCCCCAGGCGCCCCTCTCAGTTCATCGTTCCTTCCTCGAAGTTGGTGTGGATGTTATCGAAACCTGCACCTTCCGCTCCAACCGCATCACCCTGGCAGAGTATGGCCTTGCAGACCGGGTGTTGAAGATCAACCGCACCGCTGCTGCGCTTGCCCGGAATGCTCGCGGATGAATTTTCCACCCCAGATCATCCCCGTTTCGTCGCCGGGTCGATCGGTCCATCCGGCAAACTGCCCTCGATGAACGATCCCGGAGCTTTCCAATATCATCGTGGACGAGCTTGTCGGATGTTTTCCGGGAGCAGGCAGCCGGTTTGATCTCCGGGGGTGTGGACTTGCTGTCTGATCGAGACCTCGCAGGATATTCTCGAGGTGAGAGCAGCCATTCACGGTATCCAGGACGCATTCCAGAATACCGGTGTTTACCTGCCCATCCAGGCACAGGTGACCCTGGATACCACCGGCGCATGCTGCTCGGAACGGATATCACTGCGGTACTCGCCATTCTCGAAGGGCTTCCCATCGATGTGATCGGATTGAACTGCTCCACCGGTCCGGAGCACATGCGCGAACCCATCCAGGCGCTCGGCGCGCATTCTCCCCCTGCCGGTTTCCTGCATTCCCAATGCCGGTTTGCCCCTCAATGTGGATGGTGAGGCAGTCTACCCCCTCACGCCGGAGGAGTTTGCCTCCTCCATGGGTGAATTTGTGGAGAAAGTACCATGTGAATGTGGTTGGTGGCTGCTGCGGCACCACTCCCGAGCATCTCCGCAAGCTGGTCGAACGTATCAGCGGGCATGCCAATCTGCCGCGCCCAGCTTTTCCAATCGGCGCTTCTCGCTTCCAGCATCCAGGCGCAGCCCATGCAGCAGGAGCCCCGCCCATTCCTGATCGGCGAGCGGCTGAACACCCAGGGGAGCGCCAAGTTCAAGCAGATCATCCTGGACGAAAATTACGATGCCATTCTCTCCATCGCCCGCCAGCAGGTCAATAGCGGAGCGCACGGGTTGGATCTCTGCGTGGCACTCACCGAGCGCAGCGATGAATCGGAATCGATCAAAAAAGCCATCAAGGTGCTCGCCCCGGTTCTGCGCATCCCGCTGGTGATCGACAGCACCGAGCCGGAGGTGATGGAAACCGCCCTCAAGAACTACCCCGGCCGCTGCCTGTTGAACTCCATCAATCTGGAAGCCGGCGAAGAGAAAGCCGGACGAATTCTCGCTCTGGCGAAGAAATACAATGCTGCAGTCATTGCCCTGACCATCGATGAAAATGGTATGGCAAAAACCGCCGAACGTAAGCTGGAAGATCGCCCGGCGCATCCACTCATCTGGCAGTGGAGAAATTCGGCTTGCGGTCCACAGGACCTGGTCTTCGATGCCCTGACCTTCACCCTGGCCACCGGCGATCCCGAATACGCCCGATCCGCCCTCGAAACCTTCGAAGGCATCCGCCTGATCAAAACCAATCTGCCGGGCGTGCTCACCTCCCTGGGGGTCAGCAATGTGTCCTTCGGGCTGGATCCCCGTGCCCGCGGAGTGCTCAACAGCCTGATGCTCTACCATTCTGTTCAGGCCGGGTTGGATATGGCTATCGTGAATCCCGCCCAGATCACCCCCTACGCCGATCTCTCCGAGGAGGAGCGCGATTTGGGGGAAGATCTCATCTTCAACCGCGTATCCGGATGCGCTCCAGAACCTGATCAACCACTTCCAGGCTCTCCCCGCGGGATCCGGCAGCGTGGAGCAGCAGCAATCGGAGCTGGCCGGGAATGAACCCACGCGAACGGCTGCACTTCAAGATCCTCCACCGGATCAAAGAAGGTGTGGAAGCTGATATCGATGAGATCGTCACTCCGTTTGAATCCGGCAGAGCGGCATGCAGCCGCGATTGATGTGCTCAACACCGTCCTCCTGCCCGCCATGAAGGAGGTCGGCGACCGATTCGGCACCGGAGAATTGATCCTGCCCTTCGTGCTGCAATCCGCTGAAGTGATGAAAGCTTCGGTCACCCACCTGGAACAATACCTGGAGAGAAAAGAAGGCGCTTCCAAGGGCAGGGTGGTGCTGGCCACGGTTTATGGCGATGTGCACGATATCGGCAAGAACCTGGTAAAGACCATCCTTTCCAACAACGGGTATGAGGTCGTTCGACCTCGGCAAACAGGTGCCTGCCGAGTCTGATCATCTCGAAAGCCGTCGAGGTGAATGCCGATGCGATCGGTTTGAGCGCGCTGCTCGTCAGCACCAGCCGGCAGATGCCCGCCATCGTCAATGAGCTTTCTCTGCGCAAGTTGAATTTCCCGGTGCTGATCGGCGGAGCTGCCATCAACCGCCGCTTCGGCAGGCGCATCCTGCAGGTGGAGGATGGCAGCTTTCTACCCGGGCGGTGTTTTTATTGTAAGGACGCTTTCGAAGGTCTGGGCACCATGGATCGGCTCACAGACCCTAAAGCCGAACGCGGGAAATTCCTTGCGGAGGACATGCTCGCTGAAGCAAAACTGGAGATCCAGAAGCGATTCCGCATTCCAAAGCCTCTCCGGCTCAGGCAACGATCCGCTCTGCAACTCCCGCCGGCAGATTTATCCCCCGGCCGCCCTCCTGGGGTCCGCGGGTGGTGCAGAAAATGCCGCTTGAGGAGGTGTTCGAACATCTTTCTCTGAAAGAACTTTCCGGCTCTCCTGGGGTGCGAAGAACGCGCATGGGGATGCCTGGAAGAAAATGGAAGAAAAGTTCACCCTGCGACTGGAAGAAATGAAAAAGGAAGCCATTCGCACCGGTTGGATCCACCCACAGGGGGTTTACGGGTATTTCCCCTGCCAGGCAGATGGCGATGACCTGGTGCTCTTCGATCCCGGCAGCCTGGCAGCTTCCACACCCGTGGAATTGACCCGCTTTTCGTTCCCGCGCCAGTCCGAGCAGGAACACCTCTGCCTCGCGGATTACTTCCTCCCGCTGGGATCAGCTGCACATGGATGCTGTCGCGCTCCAGGTGGTCACGGTCGGGCAGGAAGCCACCCGCCGGATCGAAGCGTTGAATGCCGAGGGCGAGATCACCGAGGCGTATTTTGCCCACGGTCTGGCGGTCCAGATGGCGGAAGCCGCTGCCAGATTACCTGCATGCCCACATCCGCCGCGAACTGGGTTTGGCAGCGGACCAGGGGAAGCGGTATTCCTGGGGATACCCCGCCATCCCCGAACTTGCAGACCATCAAAAAGTCTTCGACCTGCTTCCGGTGGAGAACGAGCTGGGTATGCGCCTGACAAGCGCCTACCAGCTCATCCCCGAGCAATCCACCGCCGCGATCATCGTACACCACCCGGCTGCAAGTTATTTCAACGTCGCTGCCGGTCGGCAGGAATGATCAGGAGAGAAGGTGATCCATGTCCACCGCATTTAACTTTTTAGAGGATCTGAATTCCTCCCCCCGGCCATTCATCGCTGATGGTGCCATGGGAACCATGCTCCATCAGCGCGGGCAGGGCTTCCAGCATTGTTTTGACCTGCTCAACCTGACCCAGCCCAGCCTGGTTGCGGAAATTCATCACGAATACATTGATGCCGGAGCACAGATCATCCAGACGAATACCTTCGGCGCCAACCGTTTCAAGCTCTCCAAGCACGAGCTGGAATCGCGCCTGGTGGAGATCAACACCGCCGCAGTGGAACTTGCCCGCCGCGTGATCCTGGCATCATTTAAAAAGATTTATATAGCCGGGGATGTTGGTCCCCTGGGAGTACGCCTTGCACCGTTTGGCCGGATCCAACCCGAGGAAGCTCGCGATGTGTTCCGGGAGCAAATTACAGCGCTTAGTAAAAGGCGGCATTGATCTGCTCATCATCGAAACCATGACCGATCTTTACGAGATCCGCGAAGCCATCCTGGCAGCCCGCGAAGTGGATGATCATCTCCCCATTCTCGCCTCCATGACCTTCACCCGCGATGACCGCACCCTGCTGGGTGACAGCCCTGAAAAGGTCGCGGCCAAGATCAAAGAAGCGGGAGCGGATTTGATCGGGGTGAATTGCTCCGGTGGACCCGACCAGATCCTTCGGATCCTTAAATCCATGCGTCAGGCTGTACCTGATGGGCAATTCTCTGCCATGCCCAATGCCGGGTGGCCGGAGCAGGTGAGTGGGCGCATCTTCTACCCCGCCACCCCGGAATATTTCGGCGACTACGCGGTCTCTTTCTGGCAAGCCGGCGCACGGGTGATTGGCGGTTGCTGCGGGACCACGCCCACCCACATCACCCAGATGCGCAGCGCAGTGGATTCAGCCCCGGTCGATACCATCGTATTTCAGCCTGTCCAGGTGAGCGGAGAGTTGGAAGAACTCTGCGAAAACTGCGAGCAGCCCACCCAATTGGCGCAAAAGCTAGCCGGAGGCAAGTTTATCTTCGCGGTGGAGATGGACCCACCCCGCGGCCTGGCAACCCAGAAGTTGCTGGCCGGGGCGAGCCTGCTCGGGGAATCCGGCGCGGATGTCATCGATGTGGCCGATAGCCCCATGGCTCGCATGCGTATGAGCCCCTGGGCGGTTTGTTCCTTGATCCAAAAGACAGTCGGGGTTGAAACCGTGCTTCACTTTCCCACCCGCGGGAGGAACCTCCTGCGCGTGCAGGGGGATCTGCTGGCAGCGCATGCCATCGGGGTGAGGAATATCTTTGTCATCATGGGCGACCCCACCGCAATTGGTGATTACCCCAACGCTGCGGATAACTTCGACCTCGTCCCTTCTGGGTTGATCCGGCTCATTAAAGAAGGCTTTAACACCGGTGTGGATCACTCCGGGAGTGATATCGGACAACCAACATCGTTTTTTGTTGGTTGCGCATTAAATCTCAATCCATCCAACCCCAAACAGGAAGCCCGTAACCTGCACCGCAAGCTGGAAGCTGGAGCAGATTTCATTCTCACCCAACCTGTTTATGATGCCAAGCCAGCGCTTGAATTCCTGGAAGCGTACGAAAAGGAATACGGAGCGCTTTCCACGCCGCTCCTGCTCGGGATCCTCCCGCTGCATAACTTCCGGCATGCCAATTTTCTCCACCAGGAGGTACCAGGTGTGGAGATCCCCGCAGCGATCATGCAAAGAATGGAACCCGCCGGTGAAGCGGGACCCCAAATTGGTGCGGAGATTGCATCCGCATTGATCCAGGAGCTTCGACCCCGCATCCAGGGGGTATACCTAATGCCAGCCTTCAACCGGTATGATATAACCGCCGGGATCATCGAAGCCAACAAGTAGCCGCTTTCCCGCTTGTGTAAATTCCGCGGAATGGCTAGAATACAGGGGATCGAGTTGAATCACTCTCTTTTCGTAACTTTGGGGTGACCGGAAAAATGCTTCTCACGATCGATATCGGCAATACAAACATCACGCTGGGGCTTTACCAGGGAAAATCGCTCGGTTCTCACTGGCGTTTGGCTACCGATCACGAACGTATGCCGGATGAATATGGTTTACAGCTTCTGGGATTACTTCAAAATGCAAATTGCCTTGCCTCAAGCCTGGAAGGGATCGCCCTCGCCACAGTAGTGCCCCGCGTCGGCAGCCGGGTTCAGCAAGCCTGCCGCGATTATCTCGGACTGGAACCGATGATCGTTGGACCAAATACCCGGACTGACCTCACGATCCTGTATCAAGATCCATCCGCGGTCGGTGCGGACCGTATCGTGGATGCGGTGGCAGCCCGGGCGCTTTATGGCTGCCCGGCGTGTATCGTCGATTTCGGCACCGCCACCACTTTCGACGCCCTGAATGACAGGGGTGAATACCTGGGCGGCGCCATTACCCCCGGTATCGGCATCGCCTCAGATGCCCTCGTCCAGCGAACTGCCCAGCTGCCCCGTGTGAACCTGGAACGCCCCCCCAGCGTGATCGGCCGGAACACCGTGCATGCCATGCAATCCGGTCTGCTCTTCGGGTATATCGCCCTGGTGGAGGGTATGGTTGACCGCTTCCGCCGAGAGCTGGGAGATGAAATGCGCGTGATCGGTACCGGCGGCCTGGTGGATATCATCGCCGCCGAGACAAAGGTGATCACCCACATCGCCCCCTGGCTCACCCTCGACGGTCTCCGCATGATCTGGGAGATGAATAAGAAATGAGCAATCCCTTCGAGAATAAACGCATTTTGCTTGGCGTGACCGGATCGATCGCCTGCTATAAAGCCTGCGACCTGGCATCCCGCTTGAAACAGGCTGGCGCGTTTGTGGATGTCATCCTCACCGCAGGTGCCGCAAAATTCATCACCCCACTCTCCTTTCAATCCGTTACGGGTCGCAAAGCCTATACCGATGAGGACCTCTGGGGCGGAGAGGGCCATGTGCTTCACGTCAGCCTCGGGCAATCGGCGGAACTGGTACTCATCGCGCCTGCCACAGCCAACACGATCGCCAAACTTGCCCACGGAATCGCCGATAACCTGCTCACCGATTCGGTGCTGGTTTCCACCTGCCCGCTGGTCATCTCCCCCGCGATGGAATCCCACATGTACGCCCACCCCGCCACCCAGGAAAACCTGCAGGTTCTAACCCGGCGGGGAGCATCCATCCTCGGTCCCGCGGAAGGACACCTGGCTTCCGGGGCAGTCGGGAAGGGGCGTTTCATGGAACCCGCCGACCTCATGGCCGAACTGCGGTTCCTGATGACCCGCAGCGGACAATTGAAGGGCAAGAAATTGGTGATCACAGCCGGCGGGACCCAGGAACCGATCGATCCAGTGAGGATCATCACCAATAATTCCTCCGGGAAGCAGGGATACGCCCTGGCACAGGCCGCGCTGGATGCAGGCGCGGAGGTTACCCTCATTTCTGCTCCCAATTCCCTGGAAGCACCATTTGGTGTAAATCGGGTGAAAGTACACACAGCCACCGAGATGAAAGATGCCGTTCTGGATGCCTGCGAAGGTGCGGACGCGCTGATCATGGCCGCAGCCGTGGCGGATTTTCGTCCCGTTCATGCTGAAACCCAAAAGATCAAAAAAGGCGGCGGAATCCCCGAGATCAAACTTGAACCCACTGAGGATATCCTCAAACTTGTTGCAAAAGCCAAAGCTAAAAGCGGGTATCCGATCCTCACCGTCGGTTTCGCCGCTGAAAGCCAGGATTTGATCGACAACGCCCGCGAAAAACTTGCCTCCAAGAGCCTGGATCTGATCGTCGCCAACGATATAACCCGCAGCGATGCCGGGTTCGAGGTCGATACCAACGCGATCACCCTGATCGATAAAAAAGGACGGGCACAGAGCCTACCGACATTAACAAAAACCGAAGTGGCTGAAAAGATCATGGACTTTGTGATCCACAATCTCCGTTCGTAGAAGAAGACAATATGACCACCCGATCGAAGCGCATCCTCGTCCTCTCCGATATCCATGGCAACCTCCCCGCGCTGCAATCCGTCCTCCAGGATGCTGGAGAAGTGGATGCCGTCTGGTGTCTGGGTGACCTCGTCGGTTACGGCCCCTACCCCAACGAGTGCATCGATCTAATCCGAGAACAGGGAGACCTGCGCTGCGTGCTGGGTAACCACGATGCCGGAATGCTCGGTCGCATCAGCCTGGGGATGTTCAACCATGATGCCCAGGTTTCCCTGAAATGGGTCAAGACGGTTATTTCCGAATCCAACTGGGAATTCCTCCGCCAGGTTCCTGAATGTGTCATAGAGGAAAAGGTGACCCTTGTTCACGGTAGCCCGCGAAATGCCATCTGGGAATATATCCTCGATCCTGGGATCGCCCGCGATAATTTCGACAGCTTCAATACCCACGTCGCCATGGTGGGTCACACTCACCTGCCAATCGCCTACCTCTATTTTGAAGAACTGAACGAAACGGAGTGGACGCTTGGTAAATTGGGAAAACCGATGAAGCTTGAACACCGCGCCATCCTCAACCCCGGCAGCGTGGGTCAGCCGCGTGATCACGACCCGCGCGCAGCCTATGCAATCTTTTATCCACGCCGATTGACCTGGGAATTTCACCGCGTGCCCTACGATATTGAGATGGTGCAGGCAGCCATTAATCAAAACGGGCTTCCCGCCAGGCACGCATCCCGCCTGACGGAAGGCTGGTAACGACGGAACAATTCCCTCGGCTTCCTCGTCTTATAGGTGGATTAAAAATACAGAACACCTGGAGGAGAAAATGAAAAGAATATCGATCGTATTGATTGTTGTCGCCGCCCTGGTGCTGGCAGCCTGCGCCCCTGCAGCCAGCCTGATGAGCAGCAGCCGCGAGGAATCCCTACCGCCCATGGCAGAGGCATTAGCGGATAAGGGAGTCAGCCAGGTTGGTGGGATTGGCAATGCCGCCCCCGCTCCCTCGGAGGGCAGTCCCGCCATGGAAGCCCCGGCAAGCCCTGCAGCGGGTTCCCCCGGAGCTGCTGAACAGCTCATCGTTAAAAACGCCAACCTATCCATGATCGTTCCAAATTCGACCCTCGCCATGCAGCAGGTCACCGACCTGGCCAAGGTGATGAAAGGCTATGTGGTCTCCTCGTACCTGTATAAATCCACGGGGGAGGATGGCCAGACTTATACCGATGCGAACATCACCATCCGGGTACCGGTGGACCGCCTGGAGGAGACCCTGGCTAAAGTTCGCGGCCTGGTGAAAGACCCAAAAGTGGATATCACCTCCGAAAATGTGACCGGTGAGGATGTCACCGCGATCGTTGTTGACCTGGAATCCCGTCTGCGCAACTATGAAAAAGTTGTCGATAAGCTGTATCAACTTATGGATGAAGCCAAAAAGACTGAGGATGCATTAAACGTCTTCAACCAGATCATCTATTACCAGGAACAGATCGAGATCCTCAAGGGTCAGATCAAGTACTACCGCGAGACTGCCGCCATGTCCGCCATCACCCTCAACCTCACCGAGCGGCCCGCGGTCGTGCCCGTCACAATCGCCGGCTGGCAGCCGGGTGGTGTGGCTCTGGATGCCATCCGGGCCCTCGTCAACTTCCTGCAAAGGCCTGGCAAACGTACTCATCTGGGTGGGCTTATGCATCCTGCCCGTGCTGTTCCTGATCTGGCTGCCCCTCTTCCTGATCTGGCGCTCGATGAAGCGCCGCGGCTGGGTGTGGAAGACCTGGCGCCCGGTGAAGGCAAGCCCCGCCCCGGAGAAACCACTGGAGACCGGTCAGATCGAAAAGAAGTAATTCCAAGAATACGCAATTCAACCCTGGAAGGTACCGCCTTCCAGGGATTTTTTTACCCGGGAGAACCCCTCTGATATAATCCCTTGCATGTCCCCCATTATCGCAATCGATATCGAAACAACCGGGCTTGATCCCAAAAAAGACGCCATCACCGAGATCGGTGCGGTAAAGTTCGAAGGAAAAAGGGTGGAGGCGGAATGGTCCTCCCTGGTGAACCCGGGGATGAAAATTCCCCCGTTTATCACCCAGCTCACCGGGATCGACGACAACATGGTCCGCAATTCCCCCAAGCTGGAACAGGTTCTGCCGGAGCTGGTGAAATTCGCGGGGAACGATCCTGTCATCGGTCACAACGTCCGCTTCGACCTGGGTTTCCTGCAGAAGCGTGGAATCCTTAAACTCAATGAAGTCATCGATACCTACGATATGGCGGCGGTGCTCCTGCCCGCCAGCCCGCGCTATAACCTGGGTACCCTGGGCAAGGAACTTCTGCTTACCCTGCCCAATTCCCACCGTGCTTTGGATGACGCCAAACTCACCCACGCGGTCTATTTCAAACTATACGAAAGAGCCATCTCGCTTCCCGTGGATATCCTGGCCGAAATCGTCCGCCAGGGGGATGACGTGGATTGGGACGGGCGTTGGATCTTCCGTCAGATTTTGCGCGCGCGTATCCGCGAACCGCTCGGAGCCATGTCCGGTTCCAAGCTGGATTACGGAACGATCTTTGGCGGGGTCGAGATCCTCAGCCAGCCACTGGAACCCAACAAGGAGATCGAGCCGCTGGATGTGGAGGAAGTGAGCGCCATGCTGGAGCACGGTGGCGCGTTTGCCCAGAAGTTTGAAGGGTTCGAGCAGCGCCCCCAGCAACTTGAGATGCTTCGCGGGGTCACCCGCGCGCTTTCGGAAGGCCAGCACCTGCTGGTGGAGGCTGGCACCGGCACGGGTAAATCGATGGCCTATCTTCTTCCCGCCGCCCTTTTTGCCACCCGCAACAACGCCCGCGTGGTCATCTCCACCAATACGATCAACCTGCAGGATCAATTGATCCAGAAGGATATCCCCGACCTGCGAAAAGCCCTGGGGCTCGATCTGCGCGCGGTGGTGCTCAAAGGCCGCTCCAACTACCTCTGCCCGCGCCGGCTGGAAACCCTGCGCCAGCGGGGACCCGATTCAGCCGAAGCTGTGCGTGTGCTGGGCAAGGTGCTGGTCTGGCTGCGGGAATCCGGTTCGGGCGACCGCAGCGACCTGACTCTGAATGGCCCGGGGGAGCGTGAGGTATGGGCGACCAAACTCTCCGCGGATGATGAAGGTTGCGATGGAGTCTCCTGCGTCAGCCGCATGGGAGGTGCCTGCCCCTTCTTCCGTGCCCGCCAGGCGGCACAATCCGCGCACATCATCATCGTCAACCATGCCCTGCTGCTTGCAGATGTGGTCACCGGCAACCGGGTGCTGCCCGAATATCAGCACCTGATCGTGGATGAAGCCCATCACCTGGAGGACGCATCCACCAGCGCGCTTGGGTTCCGCGTCACCGAGACGGAGATCTCCCGCCTGCTGCGCGAGCTGGGGGGCATCTCCTCCGGCGTACTGGGCACCCTGCTGAAAGTGCTCACCTCCCGCCTGCGGCCTTCCGACCTGGCAGCTTTCCAGGATATCATCCAAAAATCCACCGACCATGCCTTCAACCTCGAACAGCGCTTCCACGAATTCTTCCAGACCCTGGATGAGTTCCTGGAAAACATCCGCGAGGGCAACCCGGTGGGCTCCTACGGGCAGCAAGCCCGCGTCACCCCCGCCACCCGCACATTGCCAGCCTGGGCAGGCGTGGATATGATCTGGGACGAGACCGGGGACTCGCTCAGCCTGTTGATCGACCAGCTCACCCGCCTGCAGAAGGGCGTGGGGGAAACCGGGCGAGACCGCCGATGAAGACCTGCAGGATGCCCTCAGCGCGGTGGCGAACCTGACCCGCAGGTTGAATGAGATCTCAGTTCAACCTGGATAGCCTGGTTTCCAAGCCCGACTCGAATGCCATCTACTGGGCGGAGATCCAGTCCACCTACAACGGCACCCAAAAGCTGGCGCTCAATACCGCCCCCCTGCACGTGGGTGACCTGCTGGAAAAATATCTCTGGTTCGAAAAGAGCAGCGTCATCCTCACCTCCGCCACGCTCACCACCTGGAACACATTCGATTACCTGCGCAACCGCCTGAATGCCCGCGAAGCCAACGAGCTGCTGCTCGGCTCTCCCTTCGATTACGAGAATTCCGCCCTGCTTTACCTGGTGAACGATATCCCCGAGCCATCGGTCGCAACGCAATTCCAGAACGCGGTGGATAACACCCTGATCCAGCTTGCGCGTGCCACCGGCGGCAGGATGCTGGTGCTTTTCACCTCCTACGCCCAGTTGAAAAACACCTCCGGCGAGGCTTTCCCCTGCGCTCAGCCGGGATGAGATCTACGTCTATGAACAGGGGGAAGGCGCATCGGCAAGCGCGCTGTTGGATACCTTCAAGGAGACCGAGAAAGCCGTCCTGCTCGGCACGCGCTCCTTCTGGGAGGGCGTGGATGTGCCCGGCGAGTCGCTCTCGGTGGTGGTGATCGTCAAGCTGCCCTTCGATGTGCCCTCGCGACCCGATCATATCCGCCCGCTCGGAAACCTACGAGAATCCCTTCAACGAGTACAACATCCCCGAGGCCGTGCTGCGCTTCCGCCAGGGGTTCGGGCGGCTGATCCGCACCCAATCCGACCGCGGGATGGTGGTCGTGCTCGACCGGCGCCTGCTGACCAAATCCTACAAGAATCTGTTCCTGGAATCATTGCCGGATTGTAAAAAGATGGACGGCAGGATGGACGACCTGCCCGCGGCAGCCAAACGCTGGTTGAATCTCTAGCTAAAACGTAGGGCAGGCTCATGCCTGTAGTTTGTTAGCAGGCAATTTCGTGCAGGTTCATGCCAAACGTTTTTTGGATTTTTATCGGAGACATAATATTAAATATCTGACCAAGTAATTTCTTTCGGCTTATGACCTCAAGATAATGGTCCTAATTAATAATATGCCTACGAGAAACATTAATAATTCCCATATTGATATTAGTATTCGGGCATACCAAATATTTATTTTCGGATCCATGTTGAAATAAAACATGTCAAATATCTTGTCAGGAAGAAATGGGAAAAAATCTTTCCTTCCTTTTCGCGACCACCGTAAATAATCCATCCATTTTTCCGGAAAATACCAACATATCACACATAAATACGAAGAACCGATAAACATTAATTGAAAGAAAATTTTTCCAAATGCATCGTCTCTCATATTTCGAAGGTCTCTTTAATTATTTCATTCTTTTGTGATAATGTCATCTTGCTAGTCGTAGGGCGGTCACCGGTTTCGTGACCGCCATCAACCAATCCTAATCCGCTGCTTTCGTCACGCCGTGCTTCTCGTATCTTGGGATGGGATTATTTAATATTTATTTGGATATGGATGTCGGGGACAAAACCGGTCCCCGACCTACGGATAAAAGATCATTTTGATCAAACGCCCAACCGGTACCAAAGAATCCCAATATACTCCTTCAACGCGTTTGTAGTCTGCCCCAGCGCGCTGGCTGAGGGCATCAGGTTCGTAAGCAGGTTCGCCCCCGGCGCCTGCCAGAGCTGCGCCCAGCCATCTTCGGTGACCGCGTAATCGGTGGGAGCCGAGATCAATTCCAATCCCTGGTCGGCGAACATTATCATCGAGCGCGGCATGTGTGCGGCCGAGGTGACCAGGATCGCCTCATTGATCCCCCTTTCCTTCAGCATCCCGGCGCAGTTGGCAGGCATTCTCGCTGGTGTTCTGCGACTTGGTCTCCAGGATCAACGCCTCCTGCGGAACACCCATCTCCAGCAGCAGCGACTGCATATCCTCCGCCGGGGATGCCGCGGAAGTATCCATCCAGGGGATATCCCCGCCGCAGAGCAGCAGGAGCGGTGCAACACCCGCTTTATAAAGATGCGCTGCGTATAGGACCCGGTCCCCGGCGCCATTGAATTCAACCGTCTGCCGCGGATCCTCCTGCGGTTCGGTTCCGCCCGCCAGGACGATCATCACCGGCGCTTGCTGCCCGGCTGGCAGCGGCGGGTACTGCCACTCCAGCGAGCGTGCCAGGCTGGTGGATACCCAGCGGTTGCCCGCCAGGAGCAAGATGAGCACGGATGTGATCAATAATCCGTTGCGAAGTCTCCTTCGGCGGTGAAAGACGAGCGCCAGCAGTAAAAGCAGGAATACAAAACCGGTGGGATAGATGAATTGCGGCAGGAATTTCGACAGAAAAACGCTCATGGTTAGCAGGTTCTCCGGGAACTCATTCTACCCCGAAACCGTCTAGCTCTTAACCACCTGCTCGAAAGGGGTTGGTACAATACTTGCAAGGAATTTCTTGATTAAGGACTAATCGCCGCATGGATGATACCCCGCACGTCCCACCATTCACCGAGCCGGTTCCCCCGGCGGAACCGCCCGCCCAACCGCCCCCCCTCCGTCCATCCCGGCCAGCGCAAGGGTTCCCCTCCCCGCAGCGCGCCATGCTACTGGGCAGCCTGCAGGTGGTGCTCAGCGCTGCGGTCGTGATCGCTACGGTCTTCACCCTCTGGAATCCGGCCAACCTCTTCAATAACCAGACCATGGCGCAGGCGCTGCTTGCCTGGCAGGTACAATCGAACTATCCACAAAACGGGTCGCAGTTCTTCCCCACCATCACTGCCCAGCCTTCCGAGCATATCGGTATCGTTGCCGGGCACTATTCCAAGGATACGAACAGCTACGACCCAGGCGCGGTTTGCGAGGACGGGCTCACCGAGCAATCGGTGAACTTCCGGATCGCGACCGCGGTGATGCAGAAACTGAACGCGATGGGGTACCAGGTGGATCTCCTGCAGGAATTTGATCCCCTCCTCAGTGGGTATCGCGGGCAGGTGCTCGTATCCATTCACAATGACTCCTGCGAATACCAGGGTGACCAGGCTACCGGGTTCAAGGTTGCCGCCGCGGTTCGCAATGCCTATCCTGAAGCTGCCGACCAGCTCACCAACTGCCTGATCGACCGCTTCGGCCGGGATACCGGGCTGCAGTTCCACTACAACACCATCACCAACGATATGACCGAGTATCACTCCTTCAATGAGATCAACAGCAACACCCCGGCTGCCATCATCGAGACCGGCTTCCTCAACCTCGACCGCCAGTTCCTCACCGAGCAGTCCGACAGGGTGGCCCAGGGCGTTGTGGATGGCATCACCTGTTACCTGAACGACGAAAAGGTGGAAAACCCCACGCAATGAGCGCTTCCGCTGACCCCAGGGCACGCGATGCGCTGGAAAAGGCGCAGGAAGCCTTTCAGCAGGGCGACCGTATCGCCGCGCGGGATTGGGCCGCGCAGGCTGCCCGCCTGGATCCCAGCATCGAAGAACCCTGGCTCATCCTGGCCGCCGTGGCCAGCCCCCAAGCCAGCGTGGAATACCTCCAGCGCGCCCTGCAGATCAACCCGCAGAGCGAGCAGGCCCGCCGTGGCTTGGAATGGGCAGCGCTCCGCATGCAACAACCCGGTACCGCGCCTCTCACCCCGCTGCTGAAGCCGATCGCCGTACGCAAGGTGAGCGATACTCAGCCATTTAGAACCTCGCCGCTCAAGCCGCCTGCCGCGGTTGGGGATACCCAACCGGTTAAGGTGGTGAAATCCAAGCCAAAACCTAAAGCACAGAAGGGCATCTCCGGGGGGCTCATCCTCATCCCTGCCCTGCTCGTCACCCTCATCTGCGTCGCTGCGATCTACTTCCTGGCACTCCCCCAGCTGACCGCCCGCGCCAACCCCTCCTCCGCCTCGCGCCCGGCAGACCTGCTGGAAAAGCCGACCCTCACCCCTACCGCCACGGCCACCTTCACGCCATCGCCTTCGCCCACGCCCACCCTCACCCCCACCGAGACGCCCACACCCATCCCCACCGAAACCCCGGTGCCCACCGCCACCTACAACCCCTGCCCGCCGCCCTATTGCGGAAGGGATGACACCTACGAAGCACCATTTCCCATCGATCCCAGCCGCTGGATCGACGTGGACCTTTCCACCCAGATGGTCTATGCCTATGAAGGCGACGCGGTGGTCAATTCCTTCCTGATCTCCTCCGGGTTGTGGCAGCACCCAACCGTCACCGGCACCTACCAGATCTATGCCAAGTATCCCTCCACGCTGATGGCAGGCGAGGATTATTACCTGCCCGGGGTGCCCTGGGTGATGTATTTTTACAAGGGATATTCCTTCCACGGAACCTACTGGCACAGCAACTTCGGCACCCCCATGAGCCACGGCTGCCTGAATATGTATACCCCCGATGCCGAATGGCTTTACAACTGGGCGGATATTGGTACCACGGTGAACGTCCATGACTGAGCGGAGCGACCTGACCCGATTCCTTTCGACCCCCGCTTCGCGCCGGGATTTCCTCAAGATCTCCGGCAGCGGGGTTCTCTCCGCCGCCTTTCTGCCGGGTTTGAACGCCCTGCGCCACCCGGAGCTCATCGCCGATCGCGAGGAGGTGCCCACCCAGGGGCGGGTGACCGATAACAACACCGGGCTTTATGAGCGTCCTTCTATCCTTTCCAGGCAGATCAAAACCTATTACAAGGATATCATCCTGCCCATCAGCGCAGTGACGGTGGGCGATGACGAGGATAGCTACAACCGGGTCTGGTACCGGGTGAATAACGAAGGATACGTACCTTCCGGAAAGGTCCAGCCGGTGGGCGTGAAGCTGAACGACCCCGATTTCACCATCCTGCCTGAAGGCCGCCTGGCGAATGTGACCGTCCCTTTCACCGACGCGGTGGAGGATCCGGCCAAACCTGGTGCGGTCATCTACCGGCTTTACTACGGCACCACCTACTGGGTGGTGGAGGCTCTGATGGACGATGCCCGCCAGGCCTGGTACAAGCTCAAAGATGATTATTTCAAAGAGAAATATTACTTTGTGAACGCCCGCCACCTGCATCTCTTACACCCCCGAGGAGATCGCGCCGATCTCACCCACCGTCCCCCGTGACCAGAAACGCATCGAAGTCCGCCTCGCGGAACAGGTGGTGATCGCCTATGAAAAGGATCACGCCGGTCTTCGTCAGCCGGGTGGCCACCGGCGCAGAGTGGAAGCACGGTGTTTTCTATACCCCCCTCGGGCGGCACTATATCCATCACAAGCGCCCCTCCCGCCACATGACCTCCGGCTCTCCCGAAAACCCGGTTGGGTATGACCTGCCCGGCGTGCCCTGGGTCTCCTACATCAACGACAAGGGCATTTCCTTTCACGGCACGTACTGGCATAACGATTTCGGGCATCCGCGCAGCCACGGCTGCATCAACCTGCCCATCTCTTCCGCCCAGTGGATCTTCCGCTGGACCCAGCCTGTGGTATCCTTCGGGGAGGACCTCGTGTGGACCGATCCCGGTACCCGCGTGGATATTCTTTAAAGGTATTTGTCATGTCAAAAAAAGCGCTCTTCAAGGGACTGGTGATCGACGAGAACGACCGCCCTGTGCAGGTGACCAACGTGGGGGAGGAATCCTTCTACGTGGTGGATGACGCCGGTTTCCTGCGCCATATCCCTTCCGAGCAGGTGGATCGGCAGGTGCTGGATTTTCTCAAACAGCAGATGGAGGGCAACGAGGAAGCCATCACCGAGCAGACTGCCAAAGATGCTCGGCCAGGAGGACCTCTTCACCCGCGCCATGATGCTCAACCAGGTTAAGAATATGGGCAGCCACTTCGACAAGCTGCTCGAGACCGGCATTCCCGAGGATGCCCTCTCCTACCTGGGCATGCTCGGCTTCCGTGTGGTGATCAACGTGCATGGCGAGGTGGTGCGCGTGGATCAACCCTCCGCGCCCGAGCAAAACGGCGACGATTGATTTTCCCTTCTGGTAAAATTCAATAAAGAGGAAAAAATGCCCGGCAGGGAAATCATTAACGTTACGGAAGCTGATTTCGAATTCGAGGTTATCGCGTATTCGAAGAACACCCCCGTGGTGGTGGATTTTTGGGCGGAGTGGTGCCAGCCCTGCAAGGTGCTCACCCCCCTGCTGGAAAAACTGGTGGGCGAGCTGGGCGGCAGCTTCCGCCTGGCCAAGGTGGACGTGGACGCCAACCCCAACCTGGCAGCGCGATTCAACGTGCGCTCCATCCCCACCGTCATCGCCTTCAGCGATGCCGCCCCGCGCGACCAGCTCATCGGTGTGCAATCCGAACCGCGCCTGCGCGCCTTCCTGGAAGCCATCGTCCCGCCCAGCCCGCTGAGCCTGGCGATCGAAAAAGCCAACGGGCTGCTCTGCCGCGCACAAATGGGTGGAAGCCGAGACCGAATTCCGCCAGATCCTCGCCAAAGAGAACGATATCCCGGCCTGCCTGCTGGGGCTATCCATCGCCCAGCTTGCCCAGGGGAAGGCATCCGAGGGCAGGCTGCATCTATACAACTTCCCCGCCAGCAAGGAATTCACCCGCGCCGAAACCCTGATCCCTTACGCGGACGCGCTCATCGCCTTCCAGGAAAACGCCCTCCCGCAGGGAGGCGATTTGGACGCGGCGTTCTTGAATGCCATCCGGTTGGGCTCACAGGGAAAGTTCGATTTGGCGCTCGACGGCCTGCTGGATATCCTCCGGCAGGATAAGCACTACCGCGATGAAAAAGCCCGCCTGGTGATCCTCGCGCTGCTCGAGATCCTGGGAACGAATGACCCGCAATCTCGCAGTTACCGATCCGAGTTGATGTCGGTGCTGTATTAGAGATTTGCTCTTTATCGCGAGCGTAATCGGCTGAGACTTTGTAAGCGCCGCTTGCGCTCCGAGTGTTTTTCCGGAGCGGCGATCTGATGCCGATCCTCTTTTCTGTAAAAAAAAGGCGGACAGGGGTCCGCCCTATAAGAAAGAAAACCGGGGCGCGAAAGCGCCCCGGCAATTTCTAGGATACTTATCAATCAGTCTGGTTGATTTAGCTCACTGTCAGAATCCACCCTCCTACCAGCATCAAGTTCTTATCCCCGGGGTTGGGGTTTCGCAAGTTGCCGAACCATGTCGAATTGGTCAGCTTGAAGGCAGGTGTGCCCGATGTGGCCTCCGCCCAGATTCCAGCCCAATCGTTCATGATCGAGGTTGTGTTATTGATGAACACGTTACCGGCAGTGTGTATGCCGATACCATCCTGGCGGTTACTTGCTGACCAGGAACTGTTGATCGTGACAACGCCGGAGGAGGTCACATGAATCCCGTTCTCATTGAACCGACTGATGATCGTATTGAGCGTAACTGCTGGCTTTACAACCGCGGCCACGTTCAGGTTATTCACGACCAACCCGTCAAGTTTGTTATAAATGGCTTCGAGGTCGGTGACGGTGACCGCCCCAAAGGACACAATATTGACCCCCACACCTTTGTTGTTGCCGATGGCTAAATTCTTACCCAGCGTATTAAGCATGGTCACCGTGCCCGTGCTTGCGCCGTTGTTGTTTAGCAGGTTCGCACCGGACATGGCATTGCTATTTACTACCAGGAAATTGGTGGTGATCGAACCCTTCGCATTCACATAAAGACCATCCAGAGCTTCGGCGCGTGCCGCATCGTAACCGTTGTTATTGGCTGTGATTTTGTTGAGGATGATCGCCTTGGTGCTATCCGGAGCTCCCGTCTGGTCTATAAAAATACCATAGCGGGTATTATCCCTGGCTTCCATCAAATTGATCGTGACCGCACCATTGGTTATTATCTTCAGACCATCCATCGTGTTACCAGTTGCGGATATGTCGGTAAAAACGATGGGCGAAAGTCCTGATCCGTTTGTGTTTACCAGGTAAATGCCATAGGCATCCGAGACGTAATTATTTCCCCAGTCTTTCCCGTTGTTCTGGGCTTTGACTTTGGTCAGGGTGATCTTTCCGCCAGCTTCTACAAACAAACCATTATCCTGGTTATTGCCGAACCAGTTGAAATCTGCTACTGGAGCGTTAAGGGTGAAGATGCCCAGTGTGACCACATGGGCGCCGTACCCGCTGTTACCCCAGGCACCAGCGTTGGTGAAGGTCACTGCACCCCAGGTGTCGATGTCCATCCCCGCGCCGCCGTTTCCATTGCTGTAAACGTTTGTAAAGGTCACAGCACCGTGGGACCGGAGATAGATCCCCGACTCGGTCGAACCCCAATCGTCCACATTAATGTCGCTGAAAATGATCGATGAGGCAGGAGTGCCGGTTGTGTTGTTTACATAAAACCCGTGACCCCTGTTCCCGCTCAGGGAGCCGGACTTTACCGTGACGGTACCTTTGGTAACAATATTGGCACCATTTCCATCGTTAATATTGAAATTGACGTTGGTCAGGGCTACACCGGGCGTGCCAGTAGCGCTAAATGTGTTGTTGACGAGCAAACCATCATCTCCACCATCGTTCAATTCCATACCCTTCAGGGTGACCACGCCGGCTGAGATCACAACGATATTGGTTCCGCTATTGTTGCTATTCCAGCGGTTATTCGTATTGGTGATGGTTACCGCCCCGGTACCGGTGTGGTTATCAACGTAGATTCCATTGGCGGCATCTTCGTGCTCAATGAATACAAGCGGTTTTACGCCATCCCATATTCTCATTGCATAACGATATCCAGGGTAAGTATCCTGGGTGTATACATGGATCGTGTATTCACCGTAATCCAGCACACCAAGATGTAAGGTAAGTAACCCATCGGTTCCATACCCATCGGTTACCCAATTGCCATCCTGATCGGTCACGGAGATCCAGGGATTGAACCGCCCGCTTTCCACCTCTATGGTGACATCTTCGGTACCCGAAGACATGATCCGCCAGGTCTGGTTGTCGCTCAGGTTGTCGGTCCACTGATCCCCGAAACTTAATGGGTAATCATTCCTGGAATTAGTGTCCGCCTGGCTGTCCGTAACCGTTACGACACCTTTGCTCTCGATGAAAATCCCTGTTCCTCCATTCCTGGAAGCGTCAACATTGGTCACGGTCACAGCTTTTCCAGCAGCAGTAGGCAGGCTTGGCAGGTTGGAAATATTCGCCCCGCATAACCTGTTCTCGTTCGCTGAACCATTCTTCCAACTGACTGTACCAGTGGTGCTGACGGAAAGACCGCAATTGCCGTTCCGGTCAAAATATGCATCAGTCAGGGTCACATTGCCTGCGCCACCATTATTCATCAGCGCTGCGCCATTATTTCCATTACTATTTGCCTGAATTTTGGAAAGTGTGATATTTCCATGGGCGGTTATCTGAAGCCCACTACCCCAGTTATAAGCCAGGTTTTCCCAGTAATTTGATGTTCCGCTCAAGGTCACCGCGCCTGTTCCACCATCATCAATATACATACCCATATCGCGGTTATCCCGAGCCTGGAAAAACGCCACTGTGATTGTGCCTTTTGTTGAAAGCCAGAGGCCGCCGCTCAGATTGTTGGAAAAAGAGTTGCCCTCGGTGCAGAAGTTGTTCCCGCACCATGACCCAACCTGCTTGATCGTAACCGCTGCAGTGCCTGTGTGATTATCAATATATAATCCGTAACCGCCGAGGTTGGGATTAACCCCATCATCATAAAGGTTGTTGGAAGCATAGATATTTGTGAGGGCAACCGCGCCGTTGGTCAGGATCCGCAGTCCATCCAGCGAATTCCACTGGAACTCGTTACCCTTGCCGGTTGTCGCGTTGATGGTCACGCCTGCTATCCCCGCAGTATTTGTAAGAGTTGCCCCATAACCATCGTTATTGTTCGAGCTTACGTTTGAAAGGGTGATCAAGCCCTTGCTTAAAATCCGTAAGCCATCCTCGTCACTATTCGAATCATCATCCACCCATTCTTCGAGGATTTCATCCCAATGGCCATTCCGGTTATGGTTGATATTTGCATCCGTGATCGTGATTGCCGCACCGGCAACCAACCCGGGCGGGATATTGTTGATATCCAATCCGGCACCCCGGTTATCGGTCACTGAAATTTTGCTGATCGTCACCGCACCACGCGAGTGCACCTGCAGCCCGCCAGTGCCGTTATTCCAATAACCATTTACAAAACCAGCTGGTGCAAGCACGTTCACCGTCACTGTTGGAAGAGCGGTCGTCGGCACGAAGGAGTTATCGATATACCCGCCCAGCATCCCATTATCGTGGCTGTCCAGGTTCATTACCGTCACCGGACCCATGGTGATAATTGTGTACCCGTTCCAGCCGTTATTGCGGGTTTCATTGAATAATCCGCTCGCATTGGTGATCGTCACCGCGCTGGTACTTAAATTGGAAATACCCACGCCATCCATCCGGTTGTCGCTGCTTTTAATATCGCTCAGCGTCATCACACCGCGGCCGTCGATATAGATCCCGTAATCATTTCCGGGAGTTTCAAGCCCTTTCAATGTTATAGCCGCAAACCCGGGTGAATCTGAGGTCACGATCCGGACACCATCATCACCGTTCCAACCAGAATAAATGCTTGTCACTGTCACTGCGCCCTTGGCGTAGATGTCAAGACCGCTGCCGCCATTATTGGATATACCCGAATTCTTGATGGTCACAGTGCCAGTACCGGGGTTATCGCACATCGTGTCAGTATCTCGAAAATCCAGGCAGGATTCAACATAAATCCCAGTCCCAATGTTATTTTCCGTGTGTAAATGTGTCCCTAAAAAGGAGGTATTAACAGTGGCGATCAATCCGCCCATATTATTGTTATTCGCCTGGAGATTTTCTACGACCGCTGTATTACCCACGAAGGTCAAACCATTCCCCAAGCCCACTTCGTTAAATTGGTCATTAAAGTCAAAAATGCTGTTCTTTATTGAAATTGGATTGTTCCAGGAAATTATTTTCGCGCCGTCACCTTTGTTTCCCGAAGCTGAAACACCGTACACATTTACAGGGCCAAGAACAGAGGCAAACAGACCGGAGTAATTTGGAAAAACTCCGATATAACCGGTTTCATCGTATGTATCATCATAACCAACAACTCCGTTATTGACGTTTTGCAGGTTATTATCGAAAGTGCTGTTGGTAATTTTTACTGAATTGGCGTTAATGATCCAAGCACCCAAGTAGCCATTCCCACTGGAATCCACCCGGTTAAGTTCCACAGGGCCTGTGTGGATGACCCGGATTCCCGTACTATCCTCCCCGGTTGCCTGGGCGTTTACATCGGTCAACTTGATTGTCCCAGCGTTATCCTCTATCTGGATTGCCGAATAATCCGCATCAACGGTATTTTTCACGGTCAAGTTATTGACAGAGAACCCGCTGGTAAAGTTGCGGATATACAATCGCCCATTGATAATGATGTCTTCAGCAGGGCTGTCTTTCCCTTCAATACCCAATAGCCCTTTCACCCCATTCAAGCTGCCATCTACATCGACATATTCGTCGTAAGTGCCTGCCTGGATGTATAGTTTACGGTCGGTAGGGGTATAGTTATTCGATGCCATATGCTGCAAGGCTGCAGTGATCGGAGTTGGGCTAAGAAAACAATTCACACCGCAAGAACCTGGGGCTGTAGCGTAAAAGAACTGATAAGTGGTCGACCCTACCGTGTAATAAGGATCACCTTCGGATATCAGCATCCCTGTTGAACGCGCAGCCAGGGTCACTGGTTCCCCGGTCGTTTCCGCCAGCACTACGCCGGCATCATCCAGTGCTTCTGCCAGGCTGGCTTCCTCCACCGGGGTTTCCTCCACCGGCGCAGACTCAGCCGGTAGTTCCTCGGCCGGCTCGGCTTCCGTGGCATCGGTAGGAATCAACCTCCGTGGGCACGGCTTCCGTGGCCTCCGGTGCAAAGCACTTCCACCGGTACCTCGGTCGGTGTCACCTCCGGCGGCACCTCGTCCTGCGCGAAGACAGGCGAGACAAACAAAAAAGCCGCCAGCAGCGCGATCAACGCGCAGATAGGCAGCGAGGTCAGAAAACCTTTACGGATCATGCGTCCCTCCATATTGAGATGTGAAAAAACTTTTGCGGCGTTGGCTGGGTGGGATTTCCCCCGTCGATGATTCAACGCCGGGATGATTTTAGCAAATCATCTTCGGATCGCCAAGTGATTTTTCACTTATTTGAAGTATTGCAAAGTGACTGTAAGGTGGAAAAAACAAGACCGTGTCTGCCGCACGGAGCTGATGTCGGTACTCTATTAATATTCAAGAAATATTAAATATAAAAACCTGCAGGGTCCGCTCGGGACCCTGCAGAATTTTCATATTTCAATTGGTCTATATACCATCCACAATGAGAAGGTTTCTGAAAACTCCGCTGACATTGTTTCCAAAATATATTGTGTTCGTCAGCAGATAGCTTCCACCGTTCTTGTGAAGGAAGATCCCGTATCCGCCATTTCCAATCGCCACGCTGTTGGTGACGGTGGTTTTAGAAGCAGGATTTTGGCTGTATATCGTGATGCCATTTGCAGCTTCGATCGCAGGCGTGCCCGGGTCATCCAGCCCGTTGAACATGGAGACCGCGGTGTTGAGTGTTACTGCTCCTCGGGAGTGGATATAGGACACCATCCAAACCGTTGTAGTTGGTGGTAGTTTTGGTCATCGCAACCGGTGCATTAAGTCCCCCGTCATTATCGACGTAGATACCGTACCCAAGCTCGTTGAAGCTGGCAGTTACCCCGGTGATTTTCACTGCTTGATCGCTTGTTATCCATAAACCGCGATAATATTGTTATTGAAGGTATTCGCGCCCAAGCGTGTTGAGCACGGTGACGGTGCCTGTGCCACCCAGGTTGTAGGGATTAACCCGATACCCACCATTGCTTGTTGTTCGAAGCGGTGATGTTGTTGATGATGATATTGCCGTAGCTTCCAATTTCTAACCCGTTAGCGCTGTTGCCGTTGAACGTCGATTTGTTGATCGTCACGGATTTGGTTCCGCTTGTATCATAATCATTATTAATGGTCGCGCCAGCGCCGTTGATATTGTCGCTCGCCGTAAGGCTGTTGATCAGCACCGTGCCTTTGGTCCGCAAGATCAGCCCTGTATCGGAATTATTGTTGTACCAGCCAGTATTGATCGTCACATTGCCAGTTCCGGATCGGTTGTCGATAAAGACGCCATATTGCGCATTGTCGGAAGCATCCAGCTTGTTCACCACCACCGCGCCGTTCGTTTCTATGTGAAGGCCTTCATCGTCGTTATTGCTGAACCAGTTGGTCCAGGTGGAGAGCGTGCCCAGCAGGCTCACATTGGCTGGCAGGGTGCCGTAGGTGTTTCTAAGATAGGCGCCATAGCCGCCGTTACCCGCTGAATTCACATTTGTCAGCGTTATCGCGCCTGACGAATAAATTTCAAGACCGCTGTCACCATTTCGGTTAAAAGTGCTCATCCCTGAAATCGCGACTACCTTGACCGGATCGGAATCAGAGCCTATCGATGCACCAATCTCGCTGTTATCATCGGCATGTGTAGAAGTAAGGGTTACATTACCGTTTGAACCGATGAGCAACCCGGTGTTATTATTTCCAATGAAATCCCCGTTCTTGATGGTGATATTCCCCGAACCAGCTTCGTTATTTAGATCAGCGCCTTTGGCATAATCCAGGAATCCATTTTCACCGTAGTTCCCGCTTGCCTGCACACTCGTCAGGGTGATGGAGCCATTGTTGCGGATATACAGACCCGTCCCATAATTACTATTTAGGGTAACACTGGTAACAATAATATTCTTGATCAAGGCTCCAGGATATGTCTCCAACGATGCGCCTTTTGCGCTGTTTTCGCTGGCTGAGCCTTTCACGAATGAGATGTTTCCCCTGGTCAATGTCGACAATCCATAGTGTCCATTTCCATCAAACATTGAATTGTTTACCTTGATATCTGTAAACCCGTTGTAATTTTGGAGAGATGCGCCGGAACTACTATTATTATTCGCGGTTACATTGGTTAGACTGATTATTCCTAAGGAAATTACCTGCAGTCCAACGTCGCCATTTCCGTTGAAACCCGGGGAATCCATCCCGATAATGGGCAAAACATTATTAATGGTGACGCCCGGCGTTCCAACCGTGACCGAATCATTTTGCAGGTAAGCCCCCAAACCTCCGTTATATTCAGAAACAGCTTTATTTAGACTGATTGCACCTTTGATATTGGCATGCAAGCCGTCGTTTCCATTATCGGATAGATAGATATTATTGATCGTCAGGTTTCCCAGGCCGTCCGAATTATCGACGTTAACACCGTACCCGTATTCATTGTATGTCGCGGTGACATTCGTTAAAGTGACCGCTCCTCTTGAATCGATCACAAGACCATCCGCTGCGCTGTTCTCAAACCCTGGAATATAGTTGTTGGGTGTGGAAAGGTTGTTTGAGATGGATATTGCCTTCCCAAGCCCGTTGGAAACAAGATGTGCGCCATTGCCTACGGCTGTGGCATTTCCAATATTGGAATTCCAGGCCGAACCGATGTTCTTGGCAGTGATGGCGCCCTCGGGTATCACTTCCAGCCCCGTATCACCGTTCGCAACGTAGCGCCCGTTCGTCAGAGTCACGTTTGGCGCAGCGGTACCAGAGGCAGGCTCGTTATCGATATTTACGCCATACTGGCCGTTCCCGAAAGCCAGCACGGAAGTGACCGAAACGGCCCCATTAGATTTGATGAGCAGACCTGTCGCATTGTTGCTGTTGAAATCCCGGACCGGTATGATTTCACCCCATTCATAAAGGGGAAAGGCAGCGTTCGTGATGTTCACCAACGCGGTACCGTCGGTATTATCCAGGTCCGCGCCGTTATACCCGAACCATTCATCCCCTGTGGTTGCCCCGAGGACATCTGTTGAGAAATAATACCCCACGGGCAGGTAGGTGCTAACTTCGCTAAGTGCAAAAGTCCAGGTTCCGGTCTCATCAAAGATGAAGCCCGTTATCTCTGCTACATAAAGATTCGCCGCTTGAGACTGCGGTATCGGTATAGATGGTTTCCCCGGATGGATCGCGGATATCGAGGATCCCGTTTGCCATGTAACTGCCAAGCACCGCATTATACGGGACATCCAGCATATCAACGGTTACGTCAACGGTCCAAAGGTCCTCGCTTCCACCCAGACCGAAAACATCGTGGACTGTATAGACCCCGGAAGGGAAATCCAGCTGGTGAACCGAATTATCGAAAGCCTGAGCATTCTTCAACGTGATCGCGCCTTTCGAGCGCACGTACAACCCTGTGCCCTGGTTGGAAGAAAAAGTACTGTTCGTGATCGTCACCGCCTTGGCCGAACCCGCCATGGAATTATCGAGAATGGCTCCACCAAGGAAATTCTGAGCCGCATAAACTGTTGAAAGAGTGATCACTCCAAATGAATCCGCCTCCAAACCATTACCACTCCAGGAATGAAGGAACGTGGATTTATTGATCGTCACGTTTGCGGCGAGATAATCGTTTTTCAATTCTGCATTGGTAAAGGAATTGTATGAAGAATCGAGGTTATTCAGCAGGATTGCGCCTCGGGTATTGATATGCAAACCGTGCGCATTCCCATAGGTTGAATTATCTCCCCAGGCTGAGCCATTAAATGTCACCCCGGCCGTGGTGCCGCTGGTGTTATCGATATCCATTCCGTAGCCATCATGCGCGGCCACGAAATTGCCATCGCCATCCACTTCGGTGCCATTGTTATCCGCGTGCACCTTGTTGACCGTCACCAGCCCTTTGGAGCGGATCTCCAGACCGTCGTCGCTATTCCGATTGAAGGTGCTGTTGTTAACTGTGACAGGATAGACCGCGAGCGATCCATAATTTTGCAGCCGCGCACCAGCAGTGGTGAAAGTATCTGCCAATGTATCCCGGTCATATCCCCGGTTATCTGAAGCATCCACATTGGTCAGGGTGATGGCTCCTTTGGCAACTACAAATAAACCCTGGTTATTGGAAATATTCTGATTGAATTCACTGTTGGTAATAGTGATGTTCCCCACACCCGGATTGGAACAGGTATCAAAGGGTTCAGTCAGGTCCAGGCAGCTATCAAAAAAACCTCCTGCTCGATCATTGTTATTGCCATGAACATTATTAATTGTGAAGTTGCCTGAACCAGAAATCCCAATACCAGCAAAATTATTATTGGCGAATACGTTATCCAATGAAACAATGCCGTTGATATTCTGGTAGGTTTTGATCGCCCAATTATTTGAATTACCGTTGAAAACCGAGTTCTTGATCGTCAGGTTACCGCTTTGGATCAAATGCAGAGCGGCCTGGGAAGATCCTAAATTGTCGTTGGCTGAGACCCCATCCAGCGTCAAGCTTCCTCGGGTATTAATAGCAATTCCGTTCACAGCTCCATAATTTCCCTGGTTGCGGTTGAAACTGCTATTCTTGATCGTAACCGGTGCCACGCTTGAATCTCTTGTGTAGATGTATGCGCCACCCCCGACATTATCACTGGATTCAACGTTCTGTAAAATCACGGCACCGTTGTGTTCGCCAATGGATAACCCCAAACCTTCAGGGTCGGCATTATAAAGACATACGTCCGATACAGTTAAAATGCCTGAGTTCACCCAAATATCCAACGCACCATACCCGGGATCTTTTAAGGTGGTATCGCCGTTGATATTGAATCCATAAATTGTGAAGCCTGAATTCTGATATGAGATCTCGAGATAATCCACAACATTTATTGTCACTGATGGAACCCCGGTGGTTGGGTCCACAGCACCCATCAGCCGGGTGAGATTCACCACATCGTTGATCTGAATATGACTGACATCATAAATAGAGTTTGCTTCAAAATATAGCGTTTTATCCGTTGGCGTCCTTACACCGTTTTTGATGTCATCGATGGCTCGCTGGATGGGATTAGGGTCTTCGGTGCAATTTGAAGTTGTCCCGCAAGATACCATGTAACTATATTTGGTAGTACCTACCCATAAATATGGGTCGCCGTTATTGATCAGTTGCTCGGAAGACTGAGTAGCCATCGCTAGAGGCTCACCGCTCGCATCCGCAAGTACCAAGCCTGCCTCATCCAGCGCTTCCGCCAGGCTGGGCTCGGCTGCCGGGGTTTCATCCACCGGCACTGTTACTGTGGGCTCAACGGCGAGTACTTCCTCCGGTGCCGCTTCGGTTTGTATAGCTTCCCCTGGCACATCAGGGGTGACCGCTTCCGCTGGCGCGGCATTAGTAGGCATCACCTCCATTGGCGCCTCAGCGGGAACTACCTCCGGTGGCACCTCATCCTGCGCGAAGGCAGGTGAGACAAACAAAAAAGCTGCCGTAAGTGCAATCAATGCGCAAATCAACAGCGTGGTCGGAAACCCTTTTTTGGTCATGCATCCCTCCGTGAAAGTGGAATTATTTGGTTGTAATGGTCTGTCTTTGGGGAAAATCCCCCGTTCTAAAAACTTGAAATTATTCTAGCATTTCCAGGAACCGCATTCAATAATTTCAACCTCATTTCTCAAGATTGTAAGGGGTTTGTAAGGCTTTTTCCCCAGCAGAAAAAAAACCGGGGCACCGCGCGGTGCCCCGGCAATTCGATTTGTGACTCAGTGAGCGATCAATCGTTTGGTTTTAGTACACCACCGTCCAGACTCCAATCTTCATCAGGTTGGTATCCGGGTAGGGATCGTCCCGCAGGTTGCCGAACCAGGCGGAGCCGGTGAGCTTCAGGGTGAACGGCCCCCCGGAGTTATATACAAAGATCCCGGTCCAGTTGTTCATCACCGAGGCGGTGTTAAGGATATTCACGTGGTTGTCGGTATCAATATAGATCCCATCTTGAGTGTTGTTGGTCGCCCAGGAGGTGTTGATCGTCACCACGCCGGAGGATTTGACAGACAGCCCAACAATATTGAAGCGGGTGATCACGTTGTTGAGCGTCACCGCTGGTTTGATGATTCCGGTGGATTGGTTATTCACATCCAACCCATTCAGCGCGTTCATGATGGATTCAAGCTGGCTGATGGTCACCGCGCCGTTCGAGATGATCGAGACACCCGAGCCCATGCCGTTGGAGTGGCCGTTGCTGACCACCACGTTGACTTTGCTTCCCAGTGTGTTCAGCATCGTCACCGTCCCGGTAGCTCCATCATACCGGTTGAAAAACACCGCGCCCGAAGCTGCGTTGTTGATGAGCGTGATGGAATTGGTGATGATGGATCCTTTCGCGTCCACATAGATGCCGTCCCAGCCATTGATGTTATCCACATCCCAGCCGTTGTCGTTGGCGGTGACCAGGTTGAGGGTGATGGCTTTCGTGCTGTTTGGAGCGGTGCTTTGATCGATGTACAAGCCGTACAGGTCGTTGTCGTTAACCTGCAGGGTATTGACCGTGACGGCGCCGTTGGTATCGATGAAAATCCCATCCATGGTGTTGTGGTTGGCGGTGACGCTGGTGAGCGTGATCGCGGAGGCCCCCAGACCGTTGGTGTTTTCAAGGTAGATCCCGTGCGCGTACGTAACCGGGTTGCCCGAGCCTTCCTCCCGCCAGCCGTTATTCATGGCGTTCACTTTCCCAAGGGAGATGGCTCCGCCGGCTTCCACGTAGAGACCGGTATCTGAATTATCGGTGAACCAGGAAATGCCCGTTGGGGAGCTCAGGATCGTGAAGGTGCCGGGCGTGACCACGTATGCGCCGTACCCGTCGTTGCCGTAGGCATTCACCAGGGTGAACTTGACCGCGCCGTCTGCCTGGATATCGAATCCATCGTTTCCATTACCATTGCTGGTGACGTTGGTCAGGGTGACCGCGCCATCCGAACGCAGGTACACACCCGTCTCCGTCGTGCCCCAGTTGTTCAAGTTCACGTTGGTCATGGTGATCGGGGAAAGCGCGGTGCCGGCTTCGTTATTGATATAGAACCCGTAGCTGCGGTTGCCACCCTGTTCGCTGTTCGTGACCGTGACCGGTCCCCTGGTCATGATATGCGCGGAGGTCAGGTCGTTGTTGGAGAAATTGACGCTGGTAAGGGTCACGCCCGGTGCGCCGGTTACCCGTAGGTGTTGTTGATCGACGCGCCGCCGTGCCCGGAATCGTTCAGGTCCATGCCTTTCAGGGTGACCGCGCCGCTCGAAAGAACCTCGATGCCGGTACGCCGAGTTGTTGCCGAACCAGCGGTTATTCACGTTGCTGATGGTCACCGCGCCGGTGCCGTTGCGGTTATCCACGTAAATACCGTTCGCCAGGCTGGTGGGGGTATCCCAGTCGATCGGTTCCTCCCCTTCGAAGAGCTTGAGCTCATACGCCCAACAGTTCCCGCAGTCGTTCGGGTCTGCGCCCACATGGATCTCATAGGTGCCATCCAGGGCAGGGTAGAAGCTGTAGGAAAGCTCGCCGTCAGTGCCGCCGACCCAGTCCACCATCCCCACCCTCGGGGTCAATGATCCAGATGTTGGGATTGAACCGGCCGCTGGCTACTTCGATGGTCACCTCGTCGTCCGTGACGCCGTTGAAGAACCAGACCTGGTCGTCGCTGAGGTTGTCGCTCCACCACTGGCCGTAGTTGATCCCGTAGTAATTGGCCGAGTTATGGTTGGATTCGGTCTCGGTGATCGTCACGACACCCTTGCTGATCACGTAGATGCCGGTCTCGCCGTTGCTGGTAGCGTACACATCGTTCACCGTCACGGCTTTCCCGGTTCCCTGGTCAAAGATATAGGCGCCATTCTGGAAATTGTTGATTGGCGGAACCGTTCTTCCAGCTGACCGTGCCCTTGGTGTTGATATCCAGCCCGTACCACCCGTTTTCGTCGAAGTAGGCGTCCGTCAGGGTCACGTTGCCGACGCCGGAATCATTCCGTAAATACGCGCCGTTGCTGCCGTTGCCGGTGGCAGTCCACCTTCGTCAGGGTGATGTTGCCCTTGGCGTAGATCTCCAGCCCGTCCCATCCGTTCCACGCCAGGTTGTTTTCATAGTTGCTCGTGCCGGTGAGCGAGACCGCGCCGGTGCCAGCGCTGGCGTCGATATAGATGCCGTCCTCCTGGTTCTGCCTCGCCTGGAAGAAGGCGACGGTTACCGCGCCATTCGAGTCAGGACACTCAGGCCAACCGTCGGTATTGTTCGAGAAGACGTTCCCTTCCGCCCAGGCATCCTGCACTCCCCAGCCGCCAACCTGCTTGATGGTGACCGCGCCTTTGGCATCGACGAACCACCGTAGCCCGACCCGACTGTTCTCAGCAGCATGTTCTGAGAGCCGGTCTGCCCGTTGTTATTGTAGATGCGCAGGTAGCCGAAAGTATCGGTGAGATTCCAATACTCGGGATTTTCGTTCACCCAGACCCAGCCATCTTCCAGATAACCATCAAAACCATCGACCCAACTCATATTTTCAATCCCAAAGTAATCAAAATCTGAGGCGATCTGCGGTTCGGAGTTGTAAGAATCCTGAGATGCGGTCAGCCCGATGCCGTTGATCTGGAACCCGGGGTCGATCGCGTGGCTACCCAGGAAGGTCCAGGTGATGCCATCGGAGCTGTAATACCCGTTCAGCGTGCTTCCGCTCCGTTCCAGTCTCAGGTGGACCTCGGAGTTGCTCCCGATTGAGGTGGCAAAGTTGCTGCCATCATTCCCGCCGTTCACGACCGCGTCGAAGTAAATTCCATTCCCGATCCCGGCGCAGTAGGTCAAATCGTCGCAGTACGCCCGGCCTAATTGCAGGAAGTTGTCCTTATCCTGGTAGATTACCAGGCCTGAGAACTGGAAGTTGGTATCGGGCGTGAAGCTCAGGTAGGTTTTGATCGCAAAATCACCCAGGGATTCGTAGGTGTTGTAGCCATTGTTGGCCGAATACAGGTTGGTCAGGGCGGCCGGGCCATTGGTGTGGATCACCAATCCGCTCAGCCGGTTCCCCTGGAACTCGTTACCATTGCCCGTTCCGGCGTTGATGGTCACCCCCGCCGTCCCGTTGGTCGTCTTGTTATCGAGATAGACGCCGTTCCCGCCGTTGTGGTTTGCGCGCACGTTCAGCAGGGTGATCAAGCCCTTGCTGAGGATGTTCAAGCCATCGTATCCAAACCCGTTCCAATCGAAGGAGCTGTCGGAGACGGTCACGGGCACGCCCGCAGCCGGGGACGGCGGGACGTTCATGATCTCCGCGCCGAACCCGCCGTTGCTGCTGATCTGGACGCGCGAGATCGAGACCGCGCCGCGCGAGAACACCTGCAGTCCGCCATCGCCGTTGTTCCAGTACCCATTGATGTAGTCGGTGGTGGCGAGCATGTTGATCGTCACCGCTGCCGCCGTGGCAGCCATGGAGTTATCGATATAGCCGCCCAAGCCGCCGTTTTCATGGGTGTCGAAGTTCGTCACCGTCACCGGGCCGTGGGATTCGATGAAATACCCGTTCCCGCCGTTGTTGCGGGAGTCGTTGAAGGTGTTCGCCGCGTTGGTAATGGTGATCGCGCCGGTGCCGAGGCTCTGGATGTGCAGCCCGTTGGCGCCGTTATCATATAATTCGAGGTCTTTGAGTGTGGCAACACCCTTGATCTGGAGGTTGATCCCGTGGGAATTCCCGGTGGCACCCACATCGGTCAGGGTCACCGCGGGGGCGGCGGGGGAGGCGGTGTTATCCACAAAGATGCCGTCCCAATAATTACCGCCGGTGTAGATGCTGGTCATCGTCACCGCGCCCTTGGCTTCGATGAAAAAACCATTCTCGCCGTTGCCCGAGACGCCGGAGTTGGTGATCGTCACGGTACCGGCTCCGGTATTATCGCAGGTCTCGTCGGTATAATCCCATTCAAAACAGGTGGTCACCTGCACCCCGGACCACTGGTTCGCGTCCGCGTGGAGGTGCTTGCCGGTGAAGGAGGTGTTGGCGTAGCTCATGATCCCGCGCAGGTCGTTGTTGTTCGCCTGGATGTTTTCAAGGATGACGGTGTTGCTGTCGATGTATAACCCGTCGCCCCAGCTCCCATCCGCGTCCGAACCCTCCTCCGGGATATTGTTATCAAACGCGCTGTTCTTCACTGTGACGGCACTGTTGTAGGCATAAACCCCCGTCCCATCGCCGTAGTTCCCCGATGCGGTCACCCCGGTGATCACCACCGGGCCGGCCGCCCAGCCGATGTTCAGGCCGTTGTAATTAGGGTCCCACTCGATGCAATTACCGAATTCATCCCAGTTAAAACAATCGATATTTTCAACACCATCGAAGACATCCTGCAGATTGTTGTCGAAGGTGCTGTTATTGATCTTGACCGGGCCGGTGCCGAAATTTTCAATATACGCACCATGATACGCATTGTTGCTCGCGTTCACCCGTTCGAGCTCGACCGTGCCATTGTGGGAGATGATGATCCCGGATCCATCCTCGGAGGTGGCCTGGGCGTTCACATCGGTCAGCTTCAAGGTACCTTTGTTGCCCCAGGTCCAGATCGCGGCATCATCCGCGATGGAATTCGTTACCGAAAGATTGCTCACCGAAAAGCCGGTGAGGAAGTTGTAAATATAAAATCTACCATTGATCTGCACATCCTCCGGGGTGGCGCCTAACCCCACAATACCCAATAATCCTTTGACACCTGGTGCGGCGCCATCCACCTGGACAAGGTCCGTATAGGTGGCGGCTTCGATATAGAGCTTCCGGTCAGTTGGGGTAAAGTTGTTATCTGCCATATGCTGCAAGGCAGCACTGATCGGAGTCGGGCTGAGAAAACAATTGGTACCGCACGTTCCAGGATCTGCAGCATAGAAAAACTGGTAGGTGGTTGATCCAACAGTGAAATACGGATCGCCCTCAGTCACGAGCATCCCCGAAGAACGCGCCGCCAGGGTCACAGGCTCGCCGCTTTGGTCCGAAAGCACCACGCCGGCATCATCCAGGGCTTCCGCCAGGCTGGGTTCCTCTGCCGGGGCTTCCTCAACCGGCAATTCATCAGCCGGTGCCGCTTCTGTGGGTTCCACCAGCGGTTCCTCCACCGGTGCTTCCTCGGTTGGAACTGCTGCTTCCGGCGCAGCCTCGGCAGGCACTGCTTCCGCTGGCGCCTCGGTGGGAACCACCTCCGGTGGAACTTCATCCTGCGCAAGCACAGGTGAGACGAACAAAAAAGCTGCCAGCAGCGCGACGAGCAAGCACAGTGGCAGCGAGAGCCAAAAACGGTTCCTGGTCATGGTTTCCTCCGTGACAAAATGTTTACGGTGTCCTTCTTCGGAGTCGTATCCCCCGGGATTTCGATGACACCCTTTAATATAATAGCAATATCTGCTGCGGGTTGCAAGGTGGATTCACCCCCTGTAAGGTATTTGAAAGGTAAAAATTATAAAAAAACCGGGATGCCTGTGCATCCCGGTTTATGTGCAGTTACAAATGTATTATCTTACGAACCACACCTGTCCCCAGGTGGTCGGGTTCAATAATTTGCGATACACGCTGGAGCACATCTGGGTCTGCTGCGCGTTCACGCTCGGGTCGTCGTTATCGTTGACGCACAGGGTGAAGCCGCTGTACATGCCCAGGTAGGGATGGGTGAGGTTGAAGATGCTCCAGGGGATGGCGATCTCCATCCGGTAGAGCCCGGTCTCGGCGGTGGAAGCCACCACCACCTGGGTCTTCGTCCCGCCGATCGAGCGCGGCATGTAGAGAGTGGCCTCGGTGGGCGCGCCAATGGAACCCAAGCCCGGGCGAAAAGCCCATCTGGAAATCATCGATGTTCATGGTGGGATCATAGAAATCGCCAAACAGGTTGGTATCCAGCTGCAGCTCAACGCCATCACCCTGCCACATCTCCGACCCGCTGGCGTTTTGCACGTACTTGTCATCGTGCACTTTCACCCCGATATAGAAGTTGTTGAAATCCCAGCCAAGTGCGTAGGAAGCGCTGAGGTCGCTGGTGCCCTCCCAGTTGCCCTTACCGAAAGTGACGTAATCCACCCCGTACTGGGTGGCGTTCCCCACCCAATCGCCCCAGTTGCCGTCCATCACCGGGGCCTTGCCAAGCAGCCAGGCATTGGATTGTGGACCCGGTCGATTGGGCAGCGTGGCAGTGATCGTCGGCGTGAGCGTGGGAGGCTCGGGGGTGCTGGTGGGCACCTCCGTGGGTGTGGAGGAAGGTTGCAGATCCGCGGGGGGCACCGTGGGCAGCTCGGGCGGCGTGGCGGTTGAAACCAGCGGCAGGAAGAGCGCCGTCAGGGTCAGGTCGGGCGTGGGCGCGGCGCCGCTGCCCCCGCCAAACATGGGGAAGTTGCAGCCCGCCAGGATCATCCCCAGCAACAGGATGGGAATGAGGACGAGCGTGGTTCGTTTGTTCATGGATGCCTCCTGCAAAATAGACGAAATATCTGGGAAAAGGGTTGCAATTATCACGCCAGCGCGAAGAGGCTGAGGCTTTCAATGTGATAGGTCTGCGGGAACATGTCGATGGGCTGCACGGATTTCAGCAGGTATCCCTCCGCCAGCAGCGCTTTCGCATCCCGTGCCAGGGTGGCCGGGTCGCAGGAGATATAGGCGATCGTACCAGGTTTCATTTTGAGGATGGATTCCATGGCTTTCTTCTCGATCCCCGCCCTGGGGGGGTCGGCTACGATGATATCCGCACGAACATCCAGGGAGGGCAGGATGCTGCCAGCCGCACCGATATAGAGCTCCACGTTGTCGAATTCATCCAGGTTCTCGGCGTAATCCTCGCAGGCGGAGGTGTTCACTTCCACACCAACTATCCTCCCTGCCACCGGTGCCAGGAAGCGGCTGAAGAGTCCCACGCCGCAGTAGAGGTCCATCACTATCTCGTCACCCCGCGGCGCGAGCGCCTCCAGCAGCCAATCCACCATCCGCTCCGCCTGGGGAAGGTTGACCTGGAAGAAGGAATCCGCCGAGACGAGGAAGGGCTGGCCTTTCACCTCCAGCATCAGGTGATCCTCACCCGCCAGGGTCACCGCCTCGCCTTCGCCCTGGCTGACCACCGAGATGGGCAGCGAGATCTCCACCTCAGGCGTCTCCCCCGCGCCGGTTTCGAGCATCAGCAGCACATCGCCATCCCTGCCTGCCCGCACCTGGATTCGCTCCAACCCCGGCTGGGGATCGAACTCGAGCAGCGGCCAGATCTCGTTGATGGCCGGCTCGGGCAGGTGGCACTCGCGGATGGGTACCACCCGGTGCGAACCCGCTGCCTGGTAGCCCGGCTTTCCATCGCGATCCAGGTGGAACTGCACCGCGTTGCGGTAATTCCATTCCAACGGCGAGGGAATGCACTCCGCAACCGGCGGATTGGCAATCCCTCCCAGGCGGGTGAGCTGTTCCCGCAATACAGCGCGCTTGGTATCCAGTTGCATTTGGTAGGGTATCATCTGGTAATGACAGCCGCCGCAGACGGCAAAATGCGGGCAGCGCGGCTGGATGCGCTCCGCGGCGGGGGAGAGCAGTTCCGCCAGCCGCCCACGGGCGAATCCCTGCTTCTCCTCCAGCACTTCAACCCGTGCGATCTCGCCGGGCAGCACAAAGGGCACAAAGATCGTCCTGCCATCGGGGAGCCTGCCCAGCGTTTCTCCGCCATACCCAAATTTGAGGAATTCCACTTTCACGTATCTATCCATGTTCACAGTGTACCTGATGCGCTGTCCTTTGTCATCCATCTGCTAAAATCAGGGGAGGAATGCCATGAGAACCATCGCCACACTTAGCCTGCTCGCCATCCTCGCCGCCGCCTGCTCCCCGGTAATACCAGCCGGGGAATATCACTCCATGCTCATTCCCACCTACGATCCAGCCGCCACCCCCTTTTCCCTGCCCACTGCCATTCCCTCGCCCGCGCCCTTGCCCACCATCGCGCTCGATCCCGCCTGGCCGCTGCCGCACGCAGATGATTTCAACGACCCGGATTCGGGCTGGGAGATCGGCGTCTGGGATACGGGTACCCTCTACAACACGAACGGCACGTACCAGGTCACCTCGCTGGGGGATGCCTATTTCATGTGGGGTGAACCCTATATGAACTTCGGAGATGTTGTGATGGAGGTGGATGCCGCCCAGGTTTCCGGTCCCGAATCCAACAACACCGGGTACGGCTTCTTCTGCCGCCGCAACGGAGACCGCCGATTCCAGCACGGGGTATGCCCTGCTCATCTCCGGCGATGGCTACGTCAGCATCCAGAAGACCACCGGCGGGGATTACGAGTCCCTGCTGGAATGGACCCAATCGGATGCGATCCTTCCGCCCCCGGCGGTGAACCATCTGCGGGGGGAATGCGTGGGGGACTCGCTGCGTCTGTTTGCCAACGGCGAGCTGCTGGCCGAGGTTTCTGATCAGGATTTCCCCGCGGGGGATATCGCCCTGACTGCCGTCAGCTTTGAGTCCGAGCCGGTGACGGTGGAATTTGATAATCTCGAGGTGAGCGAGCCGTAGGGATAAATCGCCCTTCCCGGTCTTCGACCACCCCCAAGGGGGTGCAAAGACCGCGACCCTCCCCAAATGCCAGGCATTTGGGGAGGGGAGGGAGGGGTGGTTTTGTACCCGCCGTCAATCATCACCGTATCACAAATGTTTCGGTGGGAGCACGCTCCCGCCCTACAAATCTTCAGGCCCACGTTTCCACCCCTCAGGTATAATTCCCCGTTATTAACCCCGGCTGCAACCAGCCGGGTAAGGATCATTCGCCATGCTTGGAACCATCATCAACTTTTTTGCCATCATCGTGGGCGCCTTGATCGGCGTATTTTTTGGTTCGCGCCTGCCCGACAAGCTGAAGGATACCGTCATGGCAGGCATGGGCTTGTTCATCGTGGCCATCGGGGTGCAGATGTTTCTCAAGACCCAAAACGGGCTGATCGTCCTGGGCGCGCTGGTGATCGGCGCCATCCTGGGGGAATGGTGGCGGCTGGAAGATAGATTGATGTCGCTCGGCGCCTGGCTGGAGAAAAAATTCACCCGCGGCTCGGAGGGCAACTCCAGCCGCTTTGTGCGCGCCTTTCTGGCAACCACGGTGCTATTTTGCACCGGTCCCATGGCGGTGCTCGGCTCCATCAGCGACGGCCTGCAGGGGGATTCCCTCACCCTGATCATCAAATCCGTGATGGATGGTATCGCCTCCATCGCGTTTGCCTCCACCATGGGCATCGGGGTGGCTTTCTCCGCGCTGCCCGTCCTGGTCTACCAGGGGACCATCAGCCTGCTGGCCGGGCAATTGGATGCCATCGTCACCAGCAGTATGATGAATGAAATGACCGCCACCGGCGGCGTGCTGCTGATGGGCATCGGCGTCAGCGGCATCCTGGAATTAAAAAAGATTCGCGATCGGGAATTTCCTGCCGGCGCTGCTTGATCGCGCCGCTGATCGTGTACGTGATCAGCCTGTTTTAGTACCCGCCATCAATCTACTCTAATTTAAAATGAAAACGGCGGGAGCATGCTCCCGCCCTACAAATCTACTAAATCTCATTGACGTGGGATAAAGTTGCCGGGTTGATTGCTTCGGAATCCTGCCGGATTCCTCGCAATGACAGAAGCACTTACACGTCCAGGTTCCGCACGGCCTTGGCGTGGGTCTGGATGAACTTCGTCCGCGGCGGGACGGCATCGCCCATGAGCATATCAAACGTACGGTCGGCTTCGGCCGCATCGTCAATATTGACCAGCAGCAGGGTGCGGTTCTCGGGATTCATGGTCGTCTCCCAGAGCTGCTCGGGATTCATTTCGCCCAGCCCTTTATAGCGGCTGATCTCGGCCTTTTCAGCGGAAGCGCCCATCTCCTTCAGCACCCGCTCCTTGTCCTCATCCGTGTAGGCATACTTGATCTTCTGCCGGTGCTGGATGCGGTAGAGCGGCGGCTGGGCGATGAACATGTGCCCCTGCTCGATCAACGGCTGCATATACCGGAAGAAAAAGGTGAGCAGCAGCGTTCGGATGTGCGAGCCATCCACGTCGGCATCGCTCATCAGGATGATGCGCCCGTAGCGCAGGTTATCCACATCGAAGTTATCCCCGATGCCGGTGCCGAGGGCGGAGATGAGCGCGCGGATCTCCTCGTTGCCCAGCATCTTATCCAGGCGGGCGCGTTCGGTGTTGAGGATCTTGCCCTTGAGCGGCAGGATGGCCTGGAAGTGCCTGTCGCGCCCCTGCTTGGCTGAGCCGCCCGCGGATTCACCTTCAACAATATAAAGCTCGGTGCGCTGCGGGTCGCGTTCCGAGCAATCCGCCAGCTTCCCCGGCAGGGTCAGGCTTTCCAGCGCGGATTTGCGGATGACCAGGTCGCGCGCCTTGCGGGCGGCATCCCGGGCGCGGGCGGAGGTGAGGCACTTCTGCACGATGGCGCGCGCCGCCTGCGGGTTCTCATCCAGGAAGGCACTGAAAGCCTCGCCCACCACCTGCTGGACGTAGGTCTGCACCTCGGGGTTCATCAGCTTGACTTTCGTCTGGCTCTCGAACTGCGGGTCGGGATGCTTGATGCTCACGATGGCGGTCATACCCTCGCGGGTGTCATCCCCGGTGAAGTTGGTATCGGCATCCTTGAGCAGGCTCGTGCGCCGGGCGTAATCGTTGACCAGGCGGGTGACGGCGATGCGCAGACCGGTGAGGTGCGTGCCGCCATCGATGGTGTTGATCGTGTTGGCGAAGGAATAGACCGATTCGGAGTAGGCGTCGGTATACTGAACAGCCACCTCGATGCCCACGTGCTCGATCTCCTTTTCCACGTAAAAGACCGGGTGCAGGGTATCGCGGTTGCGGTTGAGGTATCGAACGAACGAGTTGATCCCGCCCTCGAAATAGAAGCTCATTTCGTGTTGGGGGGTCCGTATCGTCGATCAGCTTGATCAGAACCTGGCGGGTGACGAATGCCATCTCGCGGAAGCGCTGGGTGAGCGTCTCGAACTTGAAATCCACTTCGCCTTTGAAAATATCGGGGTCAAAGCGGAAGGTGGTGACCGTGCCGGTCTCCTTGCGGCTGGATTTACCGATCATCTTCACCGCGTCCTGAGGGATGCCGCGCTCGTAGCGTTGCATATATTCGTTGCCGTCGCGGTGTACATGCACCTCGCACCAGGAGGAGAGCGCATTCACGGCTGAGACCCCCACCCCGTGCAGACCGCCCGAGACCTTGTAGGAGCCGCCGCCGAACTTGCCTCCGGCATGCAGGGTGGTCATCACCACCTCGAGGGCGCTCTTTTTCTTTTCAGGATGGATATCCACCGGGATACCACGCCCGTTATCCTCCACGGTCACGGAGCTATCCGCATGGATGGTTACGATGATCTGGTTGCAAACCCCAGCCAGGGCTTCATCAATGGAGTTATCCACCACCTCGTAGACCAGGTGGTGCAGCGCCTTCAGATCCGTGCCGCCCACGTACATCCCAGGGCGCCGGCGGACTGCCTCCAGGCCTTCCAGCACCTGGATATCCTTGGCGGCATAACTTGTATTTTCAGGTCCCATCAATCCCACAATTTCCTCCCACCCGGCAAAGCGGGTGATATTCATAATCTTACGCGGCTGTGATCGTCTGGGTCGAGCCAGCGCGGATCTGCATCCAGCGCATCCCGGCGAGATAATAAATGAAAGTGGATGTGATCAATCCGGTGCTGATGAAAGCATGCCCACCGATGCTAATCAGCATCAGCCAGGAATCTGCCGGGGCGTTCATCCAGAGCATATCCAGGATCACCTCCAACAAAATAGCAATTAGCACGAAAAGCCCCGTCCCCCGCAGGTAACCGCGCACCAGTTTGAAGCTGACCGCGATGGAGGGGATTACCTTCTGCCCCGCGGTGAAAATACCAAAGGGCGAAAAAACAAGCGGCATCAGGAACCACAGTACCAGGAAAAAACCCACCATGAAAACGATCTGCCCCACTGTTGGGTTGACCATGCTCACCAACCCCAGCATGAACATCACCGGGAAACCAACGAAAATGATCGCGGCGTAGAAGAGCAGGGTGAAGAGCAGCACCTGTCCAAAATGCGTACCTGAGCGAGTTATTTCCACTCCCGGGATGGCGCTGCCGGCAGCTTTCGAAAGCACGGAGAAGTACAGGCTGCCCAGGAGAACCCCGACGAGCGTCAGACATATCCAACCCAGCAGGGCTGCTTGGGCACTTGGAACCTGGTAGATCATCGGAATGCCCAGGGGGTTCACCAGCGAGCCGGCCATGGCCATCAGGCTGGGGATGCCAATCGGGTAGGAGCGCAGCGCGGTCATCAGGTTGCTGCTGCCAAGCATGGCCTGGGTCAGCTCGCTGGCGGTTTTAAAATTCGCCGGCAGGGCAGTACCAGCCGCATTGAACATATCGGCGGTAACCTGGGTAAAAATGCGGAGCAAGCAGATCCTTCAGGCTGAGATGCGGTCCGAACCAGAGGAAGAGATCCAGAAGCACAGGTGGAAGGATCAGCCACACCCGGCCAGCAACGGTGTTGAATCCTTTGATAAAGGTTCCAAAAAGCGGCGGGGGCGCTTCGGTTTTTACTTTCGGGAGAGATTCCATACAGCCTTGTATTTTACCATAGGCACATATTCGAGCTGATCCCGGCAGAGCTGAAATTTAAGGAGCGGATGAATTCTTGGTACAATGACACCGATGGAAGCTCACCGCCACCTGCCGAATGCCGACCGCCTGAGTATCGTTTCGGGGATGGTGCTGTCTTTCGTATGCGCTCGCTTCTTTCATTAACTTACCTTCTGACGCCATCAGCATCCAATTGCCAGCCTTTTTACTGCAACTGCCGCTGACGATCAATTCCCTGGTGGGGGTTGCCACTGCCGCACTGGCTGCTTCCGGCGCACAGTGGCTGCTCAGCGCCCATCCTGAATTCACCACGCGCGCTTCCATTCCGCATCTCTTCCTGCCCGCGCTTACCGCCATGATCATTGGTCTGCCGCTCAGCACCCTGCAGGCCAGCCAGTACTGGTGGGTGGTTTTCGCTTTCGGCGGACTGCTTTTCGTCCTGGTCATCGCCTCGGAATACATCGTTCTCGATAGCCGAGATAGCCGCCACGCCCTGGCTGCAATCACGCTCACTGCTGTCTCCTGGGTGCTCTTTCTCATCGTCTGCCATCTCAGTGAATGCTGCTGGCATGCGCTTCTACCTGGTGCTGGCAATCCTCACCCCCACTGTCTTCCTGGTGAGCCTTCGAAGTCTGTATTTCCGCCTCGGCGGGGTGCTGGAACTACTATTGGGCAGGCGCCATCGCTGTCATCATAGCCCAGGTGGCGCTTGGGCTGCATTACCTGCCGGTTTCGCCACTGAGCTATGGGCTTGTGCTTCTGGGTGTGGCTTACGCGCTTACCAGCTTCTCCGGTTCGGTTATTGAACACCGACCCTGGCGGCAGGTGTGGGTGGAACCGGTGGTGATCGGTGTGGTCATATTCCTGCTTGCGTTCCTCGTCAGGTAAGATGTGCTGGAAAGGCTGATCCTCTGCGATGACCTTATCGTGCAATTGGGAGAGCATGCCCGTGCCTGCTTACCTCTTGAGGCCTGCGGGCTGGTCGCGGGCAGCGGAGACCGTGCGGCAGCATTCCTGCCGGTGACAAATGAGCTAAAGAGCCCGGTTGCCTTCCGTATGGAACCCCAGGAACAACTTAATGCCTTCCTCTGGATGGAAGCCCGCTCATATGATCTGCTGGCGGTCTTTCACAGCCATCCACACGGACCTGAATCCCCTTCCCCGACCGATATCGCAGAATTCTATTTCCCTGGAACCGCCAGCCTCATCTGGACGCCCGCTTCCCTGCGGGCATTCCTTATCGACCAGGAAAGGTTCTCGGAGATTCCCATAATACTGGATGAGGTGAGCAACCGATGACCATGCGGTGTGTTAAACTTGTGTGGATTCTTCTGCGATGAATTACTTAAATCTTATCCTCGTCGTGTTGCTTTCTTACCTGGTCGGTTCCATCCCTTTCGGATTGATCATCGTTAAAACCTTCACCGGTAAGGACGTGCGCGAAGTGGGCAGCGGTCGGACCGGCGGCACCAATGCAATGCGCGCGGCCGGCTTGTTCGCCGGGGTTCTCACTGGGTTGGGAGATGTCTTCAAGGGATTGGTGAGCGGATGGCTGGCAGATGTATTGTTACCTGGCGACCCCCTGGTTAAAGGTTATTGCCGTGCTGTTGGCGATCGTCGGGCATAATTACTCGATCTTCCTGATCAAACGCAATAATGCCGGCAGGCTTGCACTGGAAGGCGGCGCAGGAGGCGCAACCGCTTTCGGCGGCGCTCTAGCGCTTTGGTCTCCCATTTGGATGATCCTGCTGCCGCTCCTTGCATTGGTCTATCTACTAGTGGGATTCGCCTCCGTCATGACCATGTCGGTGGGCTTCTTTTGCATCATCATTTTTATCGTTACCGCATACATGGGAATCACTCCCCCGGTATATATTCTCTACGGAGTCGGTGCTTTGGTCCTCACGCTGATCGCACTGCAACCCAACCTGAAGCGTCTAAAAAATGGCACTGAACGCTCGGTGGGATTGCGCCGCTACCTGGAAAAGAAACGGGAGGCAAAACACGCCTCCCAGGATGGGCAAACAAGACTCCATCTTCCCAGTAGAATTCGACCAAAAATCACGAATACTTAAATCTCTTCCCCAGGTTCCAGGTCACCACTTTCAAGTGAAACCTGTTTGAACAGGAAATTAACGTTGCGCCGGTGAAGCTCGGGAGCCAGTCCTCCAAGAAGGACGCGGCTCTTCCCGCAGGATGACCAGATCGATCGCTTCCAGGGCTTCCTCGGGGTAACGCTTTCGAGCGGCGGCTTTGACCGCCTTTTTGATCGCTGCCAGGTACGCCAGGTTGCTTTTGACCGCTTCGTCGATCTCCCCGCGCAGGATAATATCCCCGTGTCCCTGGATGATATTTTCGAGGCTGATCTTGCCGATCTTGCGGATGGTGGTTGCCAACTCCTCAGCATCCCCGCCAACGATATATGGCAGTGGCATGAAAGCGTCCCCGGCGAAGAGCACGCGGTCCTCCTCCACCAGTACCGAAATGCCATCCGCGGAGTGCCCCGGGGTGCAGTGCAGGATCAGGTTCTTCTTACCCACCCGTAGGGAAAGCGTGCCGTGGTCGATGGTTAGATTGGGATAAACCAGCTTAATATTCTTATATCCCGGGTTGCTGTGTTGGGCTGCTTCCAGTGCTTTGGTGCCGTGTGGATCCATCAGATTCCGGCACCCCAGGTGAGAAATGATCGTCGCGCCCGGGAAAGAAACAGTTACCCCAGGAGTGATCGGCATGGGAATGAGTGTTGATCACGTACCGAACGGGGATGCCCAGGTCATCCTCGAGGAAATCGCGCATCTCGCGGGTCTCCTCGGGTAACGCCAGGGTATCGATCACCACTGCCCATTGCGGTCCGGTGATCGCCCCGGCGGTCACCTGGGCGTAGACCTCGCTTTGAAACCAGTAAACATTATCAGATACGCGTTCTCGCTGCATAAAACCACCTGGAAAGAATATATGTTGTGAGGATAGCATACTCGCAGTCAAAAGTCAAAAAAGGGCATTCTACAAAGCGCAGAATGCCCTTTTTACCTATGATTGAAGTCTACAGTACTTTGCTCAGGAAGGCCTTGGTGCGGGCGTGCTTTGGATTCTCGAACAAGCACTTTGGGAGGTGCCTCCTCGATGATCTTTCCACCGTCCATCAGGATGGCCCGGTCGGCAGCCGCCTTGGCGAACCCGATTTCGTGGGATACCACCACCATGGTCATGCCCTCTTTCGCCAAAGCCAGCATAACGTCCAGCACCTCCTGGATCATTTCCGGGTCAAGTGCGCTTGTGGGTTCGTCGAACAGCATGATCTTGGGATTCATAGCTAGAGCCCTGGCAATGGCCACCCGCTGCTGCTGCCCACCCGAAAGCTGCGGTGGGCGCATTTCGGCTTTTTCCGGTATGCCCACTTTTTCCAGGAGTTTCATCGCCACGTCGCGGGCTTCTTTCTTGTTGCGATGACGGATGATGCGCTGTGCAAGGGAGATATTTTCCAAAACGCTGAGGTGCGGGAAGAGGTTGAACTGCTGGAAAACCATACCCACCTCGGTTCGCACAAGGTTGATATTCTTGGCTCCAGCCAGGGGAATGCCATCGACGATGATGCTGCCCGAATCGAACTCCTCCAGGCGATTGATACACCGGAGCAATGTGGATTTTCCTGAGCCGGATGGGCCTATCACCACCACAACCTCACCCTTCTTGATATCCAGGCTGACCCCTTGCAGCGCATGACAATCCCCGAAATACTTATGAATATTCTTAATTTGGATTATCGCTTCAGGCATGGCTCACCTCTCCGTCTTGGTTTTGCGTTCAGTGTAGGCCACCAGTCGCGCGGAAAGCAGGGTCATCACCAGGTAGACCAGCGCAACCATCGACCAGGTCTGCAGGGTGTTGAAATGGATCGCGGAGTATTCCCGACCGCGGCGGGTGAGATCAGCCACAGCCACCACGGAAACCAGGGAGGAATCCTTGAGCAGGGTGATGAACTCGTTGCCGATGGCCGGTAGGATCACCCGGAAGGCCTGTGGCAGGATGATATGGCGCATGGACTCGAAATAGCTCAACCCCAGACTTCGTGCGGCTTCCATCTGTCCCTTGGGGATGCTCTGGATACCCGCCCGTACGACCTCGCTCATATAAGCGCCGTATCCAATGGTTAGCCCTACGATCGCCATGACTATAGCGTTTGTCTGGTAATTGGAAAGCGTTTCATTGCCAGTAGCGCGGCCGATCTGCTGGATGAGCGCCGGCATGGCAAAATACCAGAACAGCAGTTGAACCAGCAGCGGGATACCACGGATAATTTCAACATAGGCTGTGGCAATCCCCCGGATGATCTTGTTCCCCGATACCCTGCCCAGGCCACCGAACAAGCCGACGATAAGAACAAGGATGAAGGAGGTGACCGTTACATAGATCGTTACCCAGATGCCTTCCTTGAAAAACTTAAGCATGTTCAGGTAGGGATCGGGCTGGGTAATTACCAGGAAAAGGATTATGAGGATTACCGCCAGGAAAAGATACCAACCGGAGTCTATATGATATTTCGCCTTTCTCGGCGCATCATCCTTGAGTTCAGCGTTTTTTTGTTTTTTTGGCATATCGTCCTTCCAGGGAACAAAAAAATACCTGCGAGGTTCGCCCGCAGGTATTCCCTTTTATTAGTATTTATTGTCCCGCAAGCCATTTCTGTTCAAGAGCGGTCACGGTGCCATCTGCAATGACTGCCTTGAGGGCGACGTTGACCTTATCCAGCAGGTCGGTCTTGGTCTTGCAGAAAGCGATCGCGTAGCTTTCATCGGTGAAGACCGAACCGGTGGTTGTCAGCATATCCGGATTCTTCCCGATATAGGCCAGCGCGGTCGGGTAATCGGCAATGACCGCGTCGATCTGCGCGTTGGAGAGATCGAGGAAAGCCAGCTCGTAGGAATCGTAGGGTTTGTAAGTCTACGTTCGGAATCTTCTTGGCTTCGATTTCACCTGTGGTTCCCAGCTGGGCAGCTACGGTCTTCCCCGCCAGGTCATCCTTGCTGGTGATCCCGGTTTCGTCCTTGCGGATGACCACGATCTGCCCCGCGTTGATGTAGGGGTCGGAGAAGTTCATCACCGCCCGGCGCTCGTCGCTGGCTGAAATCGCCGCGATGGCCACATCATAGGTGCAGTTGGTCACACCAGCTATGACCGAATCGAACGGGGTGTTGACGAATTCGATCTTCATGCCCGCCTTATCAGCGATCGCGTTCATCAATTCCACGTCGAAACCGGTGAGGTCGTTGGTCTTCTCATCTACGATCTCAAACGGTGGGAAGGTGGCGTCGGTGGCAACCTTGACGGTTCCGGATGCGGATTGACCGCAGGCTGAAAGCAGGATGCCTGCCAGGACCAAAACAGAAACAATGATCAAACTGGTTCTTTTCACGTTCTCCTCCTGTGGAATGGTAGTTTGTGCGTTATCATTATAGCATAGCCAAAAAAACGTCAACCCTGAAATTGGGAGGGAGTCATTCATTAATGCCCGATCTGGTCAAAGCTGAATTCCACTGTCATTCCACATACTCCTCCGATTCCCTCGCCACACTCGAATCTCTTCTCCGTGAAACGCGTAAAAAGGGCATCCAGCGCCTGGCGATTACCGATCATTCCAATTTGGAAGGCGCACTGGTCGCCAAAAAAATGGATCCGGAACTGATCGTCGTTGGCGAGGAGATCAAGACCGACCGCGGGGAGATCCTGGCCTATTTCCTGACCGAAAAGCTGCCCAAGGGGATCAAACCGGAAGAGGCATTCAAACGACTCAGGGACCAGGGCGCGTTCATCAGTCTCTCCCATCCTTTTGATATCCAGCGCGAACATTGGACGGAGGAGGAGATCGAGCATTTCCTGCCTTATCTGGATGCAATCGAAGTGTTCAATTCCCGCTGCATGAGCCGCGAACCGAACCGGCATGCCGCGGATTTTGCCCGGAAGATGGGCATTCCAGGAATGGTGGGTTCGGATGCGCACATCCCCTGGGAAATGGGTCGCGCCAGTTTGACCCTGCCGGCGTTCCAGGATGCTGAGAGCCTGCGCGAGGCGCTGAAGAGTGCCATGGCGGAGACCCGGTTATCCACGCCATTGATCCACTTCACCTCCCGTTACGCGTATATGAAAAAAGCCTGGCAGCGCTCGCGCGCGGAAGCAAAACAAGCTGGCAATTGACGATTTCCATTGATGCGATAAAATAGGATTCGTGGGGCGGTGGCGGAATTGGCAGACGCAGCGGACTTAAAATCCGCCGGCCGAGAGGTTGTGTGGGTTCAAGTCCCACCCGCCCCATTTATTTGGTTTTTGAAGTCAGTAAAGATTCTGAAGAAACTTTCAGTTTAGGCATACGGCACAAATCATAAGTTGTGCCGTATTTATTTATCGTTCATATGGATTCCCCAATTAACCTGAACGAATGACCAATTTCAAAGAGCCAGGTATTTTTATAATAGATCGTAAAAAGGGTTTGGTTTCTCCAGGGACTATAACTTACGATATTAGAGGGAATTAATTTACATACCATTTATTGAAGCAACTAACTTGTATGCGCATTACCATTCTTGTAAAATGAAGTCAATAAACACGACCCAAACAGATCATTTTGGACTTCTTCATATTATTTGTGTTTATCTGTTTTTGTGGAATTTCTCGGTAGACTAAAAGGTGAAAGAGTGTCAAAGACTAATTCCTGTGTGACTTCGGGGAATAAGGAAAACGAATCATTATCGCCGGACCAAACTGGAAATTTGCTCCAAACGAAGTTATTCATCCCTCCAATTCGCCTAAACCAAATCAACCGTCCTCGTCTTTCCAATCTGCTCGATACCAGTTTTAACTACGCCCTTATCCTGGTATCCGCCCCCGCAGGTTATGGTAAAACAACCCTGGTCAGTAGTTGGCTTCAAGAAAAAAGAATCCCTTCAGCTTGGCTTTCCCTTGATGACGGTGATAATGATCCAATTCGTTTTTTACTTTACCTGCATGCCGCTCTTGCACCTTTTTCGCCAGGGATTGAGGATGAATTTCACAGCATGCTCCAGGGCATTCAACCTGCTCTACATGAAAATGCGATTAATCTCCTTGTGAACGAATTAGCATCGACTTCAAATCCGTTTATTCTCATTCTTGACGATTTTCACACCATTCACTCGGACGCAGTATTAAGAATTCTTACATATCTTCTTGATCATCTGCCACCGCAGATGCACTTGGTGATCCTTACCCGGGCTGATCCCCCTCTACAGCTTTCCCGCATGCGTGTCCGCAATCAGCTCTTGGATATCCGGGCGGACCAGCTGCGCTTTTCGCAAGATGAGATCGCCTCATTTTTGAACGATGCAATGGGTTTGACGCTCTCGACCAACGATCTTTCCGCCTTGGAAGCACGGACGGAGGGGTGGATTGCCGGTTTACAATTAGCAGCCCTTTCGATGCAAAGTTGTGAAGACGTCCATGCTTTCGTCTCAGCGTTCACGGGCAGCCATCATTATGTCATGGACTTCCTGGTCGAAGAAGTGCTCAAGCTTCAACCGAAAAATGTGAGTGCTTTCCTGCTGCAGACTTCATTCCTGGATCGTTTATGTGGCTCGCTATGCGAAGCAGTCGTCGAGACGGATCCGACAGACCCCATGGATGGACAAACGCTTTTGGAGGCTTTGGAAGAGAAGAATCTTTTCCTTATTCCTCTTGACGATCAGAAGCATTGGTACCGCTATCATCATCTTTTTGCAGACGTCCTCCGAAAACGTCTTGAACACCAGTATCCTAATTTGCTTCCCGAATTGCACCGCCGCGCATCCCGATGGTACGAGCAAAACGGGTTAATCGCCGAATCCATTCATCAGTCTATTGCTGCCAGCGATCAGGATCGGGCTGCGCAGCTGATCGAGCAAAACGGCTGTTTCATTCTCATGACCGGGGAGGTCATGACCTTGTTGAATTGGGTCGACGCCATCGATTACCAACCGGAAAGCCACCCCTGGTTGGCCATTCAAAAAGCCTGGGCACTGGCCCTGACAGGGAACCTGGATCGTGTCGAATCAACACTTCGGGTTCCTGAAGAACTGCTTACCCCGCTCCAACCCACGGTTGAGGTCAGGACGATGCAGGGAACCATCGCTGCAGCTCGGGCGCATTGCGCGAACCTGCAAGGGGACACCCTTTCAGCTGCGAAATATGCCCGGCAAGCTCTGGACCTGCTACCCGATTGCAGTTCCATCTCTCAAAGCATCCGCAGTGTGGCAACTTCGATCCTGGGGGATGCCAGTTGGATCAACGGCAACCTGGAGGAGGCTACGTACGCATACACCGAAGCCATCCGTATTGGTCGGGAAGCCGGAAACCTGCACATGGTCATCATCGCCAATTCCAACCTGGCGGAGATATTTGTGGAACAAGGCCAGCTCCATAAAGCAGCCGATATATTAACCCGCTCCCTGCAAATGGCGATTCGTCCGGATGGTCAAAAATCGCCTCTGGCCGGTAAACTCTACGCCGGTCTGAGCAGGTTGGCCTATGAACGCAACCAAATGAACGAAGCGGATCAGTACATTCAGCAGTGTATCGATCTGTGCAGGCAGTGGGGGGATATCGACATACAAGCCATCGCCTTCGCAATACTGGCAAGATTAAAGCTCGTCCTGGGAAATCCGGAAGCAGCCAAGGATGCCTTTTGGGAGGCGGAACAACTACTCGGCGAGCATCTTCATTCTCCGCTGCGATCTACTGAGTTGAAATATGAGTTGGCGCGCTATTGGCTTGCCCAAGGAAATCTGGAAAAACCCTCACAATTCATTCCGAAAAGTGCCCAGGTGAGTGAAGACTTAATTCCCTATCGGCGGCAGACCGAATATGTAATTCTGCTGAGGGTGCTCCTGGCTCGAAAAGATTATAAAGAGGCCATCGCGTTGTCCAAAATATTGCTCCAGCAGGCAGAATTAGCTGGGCGGATGGGATTGGTCATCGAAATCCTGATCCTCCAGGCTCTCGCTTTCCAGGAAAAGAAAGATACCGACCAATGCCTTGTGGTTTTGGAAAGAGCCCTCGCCCTTGCCAATGCGGAGGGATACGTGCGCATTTTCCTGGATGAGGGCGAAACCATGACGAGAATGCTGTGCCAGGTTCAGTCGCGTCAGGTCGGGGGTAGTTACGCTGAAGAATTGTTGTCAAAAATCGGTAAAATTCCCAACATGACCCAGCCATCCATGCAGCTTCTAGTCGAGCCTCTAACGACGCGCGAGATCGAGGTGTTGAAACTAATCAAAGCCGGCTGTTCCAATCAGGATATCGCCGAGCAATTGGTAATCTCCCTCCCCACCGTGAAACGACATATCAGCAATATCTATGGCAAGCTGGGGGTGGAAAGCAGAACACAAGCGGTGGCAATCGGTAAAGAGCTCAAAATATTCGATTGATAGGCAGTAGAGCCGTAATTACTAACGCTGGTAAAGGAATGATCCTTTACCAGCGTTCTTTTATTGTCTTGATTAAAAATAGCAGAATGTGATCGATCTATTTTCCCGCGAAATAAATACAACCCCAAATACAACCTTTAGTTGATGAGTCTTCATCGGTAAATTGATAACTTAGAACAAGAGGAAACATGACGTACAAGAACAATGAAAACATTGCGGAGAGTAAGGGCGTGCTTTCCAAAATCGCTTACACAGGATTTTACGAGATCCATGTCAAAGGCCAATTAGATGAAAGCTGGTCGGATTGGTTGGAAGGTCTGGAGGTGAAGCTAATAGATAACGGAGAAATGAACCTTTTCGGGTACATCGGAGATCAGGCTGCTCTAATGGGCATCCTGAACAAATTGTACGGTCTAAACCTGACCTTGCTTTCGGTGAGCCAGGTTGGGAAAAAGAAATGAAACCAAAAGAAATCAAAAAGGAGAATTCAGAAATGGAAAACAAAATTGTGTTCAATCCCGATTTAGGAAACCTTGCGATGAGTGCGTTCATCATAGAGAAAGTACATAACTGCGCAGATTGCCCGATCCGCAAATTAGCGGTTAAACAACCTAATTCGTTTTTTGCGAGGATGCATAACTGGCACAAGACCTGGTGGCCAGGGTGGAAGGCGCAACAGGCGAGGGTATGCCCTCTCCGTGCCAATGCCAATCCCATCGTTAAATAAAAAAATCTTTTTGGGAATCAATTTTTTGGACTTAAACCAATACGAGGAGTTTAAATGGAAAACACAAATAAGTTAAATCAGATTTTTGAAGCGGTCGCGTGGGGCGCATTTTTTGTCCTTTGGGGGTTCACAATATTGTTCACATCCCTGCCGAATGCTATTGGCACTATAGGCATCGGTCTGATTCTGATCAGTTTGAACGTAGCGCGATCCCGGAATGGATTACCTGTAAGTGTTTTTTCGACCACTTTAGGTATCCTGGCACTTCTGCTTGGGTGTGTTGAGTTGGTATTGCCTTACTTTCAGATCTCCTTCGAGATACCCTACTTCGCAATCCTGCTGATCGTGTTTGGTGGCAGTTTGATCACGCGTCAGATGAAGGAAATCAAAAAATAATTCACATAATCACTACTCCTTGAAAGGAGATCAACCATGGAAAAGATGTATGTTGCCATTTGGCAAAAAAGGGAACTAACAGGATATGTTTCTTCCTGCCGGGGAATGGGATGGGGGTTGATTGGAGGTCTGGCTGGCACGATGGTAATGGACATCTTTTTCATGGGAATTTTGCTGGCACTTGGTCAACCAGCTCTATTGTGCTTTTCCATCGTCGGAGATACGGTGTCTCGATTCCTGGCGATATTCGGTACGCAGATCGCTGGTGGGGTCCCAACCGGTGTGGCTGCACACTATGTGATCGGCCCGCTGGTCGGTATGCTCTTTGGAGCAATTGTGATGCTAATCCCCGCTCTTCGAGATGGTAACCTGAAAAAGATCACAAGCGTAGCATTTGTGTATGTAGAGATCCTGAGCCAACCGATCCTGGCAATGACACCGATCCTGCTAAAGATGAAAGTACCTACTACCATGCAATGGTTCGGTGGAGCTTTCGTTATGCATCTTCTCCTTTCCATTGTTCTTGGCTTAATCGTGGGGTACGGATTAGGGACGATACAAAGCGCGAACCTAAGGAGGGCCCTATGAATGATCTGATCGTAATTGCCAACCCCAATCCAAAGGCTTTTTACCATTCCAACCTACAGCAGGGAACCCGGGGGCTCGAGGAAACCGGTCCTACAAGTTAATTAGTGGACCTATTTGCCAACCCGGTCGGTCCAGGTTTTCGTGCCCGGGTTTTCACTCGCTCTGTTCCCGAAAGCTCCCCATCGAAAATCCTTGATGAAATGATTATTATCAAAGCGGGGAAGAATATTTATTCCATATTTTTATTAAAATACAAAAGATGTAAATTCTCGGAATATTCGAACAAGCTGCGGAAATTTTGTGACACTATAATAATAGAGCTTGGATGTGTCACTTGCCACTGTTCTAACCCCGTCTGCACGAAATGGTACACATTGAGGACAGTATGAAAAAAGATAAATATCCAATATTGGAGTTTGATGATACGCGAATCGCGAAAATTGAACCATCCCTTGCCCATAAAAAAACCGAAGGATATGAATTTTGTGTGATCACTTTTTTTCGTGAAGTTCTTGAAAACATGGAAAAGAAGGGATTGATTAAGGTAGTCAAATTATTGAATTGTGAGACTATGGATATACCAATCTATGAAATGGAGTACAAAGGGAAAAAGGTTCATTTATTCCTGGGATATTTAGGCGCGGCGGGATCTGCTGCATTCCTGGAGGAGTTAATTGCCCTGGGATTCAATAAATTCATCGTCTGTGGAGGCGCTGGGGTTCTGAGAAAAGATATAGCTCTTGGGCATTTGATTATTCCAACATCCGCAATTCGAGATGAAGGTGTTTCTTATCATTATCTTGCCCCGGCCAGAGAAATTGAATGCAACCCGGAAGTAGTTGGAAAGATCGAAGAAGATTTTAATAAATACAAAATCGAATATATAAAAGCGAAAACCTGGACTACGGATGCGTTTTACAGAGAGACGGAGAAAATAATCGACTTGAGAAAATCTGAGGGCTGCGTCACAGTGGAGATGGAAGCGGCGGCTTTTTTTGCAGTGGCCAAATTTCGGAACGCAAAATTAGGCCAGATTTTATATGGCGGGGATGATCTGAGCGATGTGACGTGGGATAGCAGAAAATGGCAAGATAAAACTGAAATTCGGGAAAACCTTGTGGAAATTTCGATCAGAATTTGTCTTTCACTATAATTGAGGATTCGAGTTTGGAGGTTCGACAATGAACGAAAAAGCATCACAACGCAGCTTGGAATTGTTTAAATCAGGTTATTTTTGCACAGAGAGCGTGTTGCTGGCGATTGCAGAAAGCCAGGATATCCATTCGGATCTACTTCCCAGAATTGCCACAGGATTTTGCAGCGGCATTTCACGTACAGGCGGAATGTGCGGAGCATTGAGCGGGGCGATTATGGGGATCAATCTGGTAACCGGCAGAAACTCACCATCTGAATCACTCGAGCTTACCTTTTCCCTGACGCAAGAATTAATCATGCGTTTTGAAATGCAATACGGGTCCGTCAATTGCCGCCAATTGATCGGCTGCGACCTGGCCACCGGGGAAGGTCAACGGTACTTCATGGAAAATAATCTCATGGAACGCTGTTGGCAATACGCTGAAGGCGCGACAAAATTGGCAGTTTCAAGCATAAATGACTTGCCAAAAACTAAAACGACCTAATGAATGACTCGAGAGATTGTGTGGGTTCAAGTCCCACCCGCCCTACCGAATAAAAAGACACCTGTTTTCACAGGCGTCTTTTTTTGTTACTAATTCGATCCGGGCTTATTTTTTCGTGCCCAGGATCTTATACATCCCGGTCCCGCAAACGCTGCATTTCCCCTTCAGTGCTTTGCGGCCGTTTTTCATCGTGACTTCAACAGTATCCACCATATCGCGTTTCTTTTTTTCCTTCATGCAATAACCCTGTTCAGCCATTCGAATCTCCTTTCTCTGGTTGCGCGGGATTTTTATACTACAAGTTCAATTATAGTCAATTTGAAGGCAGATACAACCCTGAATAATCCCGTTATTAACCCTGGGGATTTTTACCTGCCTTGATTTTCATCCTCATTGGATTGATAATCAGGATGTAATCATCCCTTCCCAGGAGAATAAAATGCCGCGTGCATTCACCCCCACCCCCCTCAAACGCCAAATACCGGTTCCTGCCGATATCGATATCGCCCAGGCTGCAGCCCTGAAACCCATCTCCCAGATGGGGGAGGAGCTTGGCCTCCTGCCAGATGAGCTTGAGCTTTATGGACCCTACAAGGCCAAGATCAAACTCGAGGTTCTGGAACGGCTGAAGGATACCCCGGATGGCAAATATATCGACGTAACAGCCATCACCCCCACCCCGCTGGGTGAGGGCAAGACGACCACAACCGTGGGGCTCAGCCAGGCGCTGGGTGCTCACCTGGGAAAACGGGTGATGACCTGCATCCGCCAGCCCAGCCAGGGACCCACCTTTGGCATCAAGGGCGGTGCTGCCGGGGGAGGCTACAGCCAGGTGATCCCCATGGAAGAATTCAACCTGCACCTCACCGGCGATATCCACGCCATCACCGCCGCAAATAATCTGCTGGCAGCCGCCATCGATGTTCGCATCTTGCACGAAGCGGATGCCACAGACGAGCAGCTCTTCAACCGCCTCTTCCCAGCGGATAAACAAGGTAAACGCCATTTCGGCCGCGCGATGTCTGGAAGGGCGAAAAAGCTTGGTATCGAAAAAACCGACCCGGAGGAATTGACCCCCGAGGAACGCCGCCGCTACTGCCGGCTGGATATCGATCCCGGCCTCCATCACCTGGCGGCGCGTGCTGGATACATCCGACCGCTTCCTGCGCGGGGTGACGGTCGGCTCCGGCGCTGAGGAACAGGAGTTCGCCCGTGCCACGGGATTCGATATCACTGTGGCCTCCGAGATCATGGCTGTTCTGGCTCTAACCACCAGCCTTGCGGATATGCGGGCCAGGTTGGGGCAGATGGTCATCGGCCTCAGCCGTAGCGGGGAGGCGATCAACGCGGATGACCTGGGTGTGGCCGGCGCGATGGCCGTGCTCATGCGCGATGCGATCAAGCCCAACCTGATGCAAACCCTCGAAGGCACCCCCGCTATTGTTCACGCCGGACCCTTTGCCAATATCGCCCACGGAAACAGTTCAATTCTGGCAGATAGGATCGGCCTTAAACTTGTCTGATTTTGTGATCACCGAATCCGGCTTCGGTGCGGATATGGGTATGGAGAAATTCTTCGATATCAAGTGCCGCTATTCCGGGCTCATCCCCAACTGCGTGGTGCTGGTTGCCACCGTGCGCGCACTCAAGATGCACGGCGGAGGTCCCAAGGTGGTAGCCGGTAAACCGCTCGACGCTGCCTATACCAGCGAGAACCTGGACCTTCTGCGGGCAGGGCTGCCAAACATGCTCCACCACATCCGCATAGCTCGCAAGTACGGTATCCCGGTTGTGGTAGCGGTCAACAGCTTTCGCCACCGATTCTCCTGCCGAGCTTGAGATGATCCGCAAAACCGCCATCGAAGAAGGCGGCGCTGAGGATGCCCTCGTCTGCCGGCATTGGGAGTTGGGCGGAGAAGGTGCGGTCGATCTTGCCCGCGCGGTGGTCAAGGCGTGTGAAAAACCATCCAACTTCCAATTCCTCTACCCGTTGGATTGGTCCATCAAGAAGAAGATAGAGACGATCGCCGCGGAGATCTATGGGGCGGATGGGGTGGATTATCTGCCCGAAGCCGAGACGCGCATCGAGGAATACACCCGCCTGGGGTTCGATAAGCTCCCAATCTGCATGGCAAAGACCCATCTCAGCCTCAGCCACGATGCTTCCCTCAAGGGTGTTCCAAAAGGTTTCCGTATCCCAGTGCGGGATATCCGCGCCTCGGTCGGCGCAGGATTTCTCTACCCCCTGCTGGGCACGATGAGCACCATGCCCGGGCTGCCCACCCGGCCAGTCTTCAATGATATCGACCTCGATCCGCTCACCGGCCAGGTTCTGGGTCTTTCGTAAACGAAAAGGTTCCGGAATTACCCATCCGGGACCTTTCTTCTAAAAAAGGCATCCAATGATAAAAAACGAGCTATCAATTGAAGACCGTTCGCTCTTGCTAACCCTGGCGCGGGAATCCATCACCCGCGCAGTCTCGCATCAACCATTGCCAGAGATCACCCTCTCCAGCCTTTCCCCGGAGCTTCAAATCGCTGGCGCTTCCTTCGTGACCCTGACGATCAACGGCAGGCTGCGGGGCTGCATCGGTGCCCTGGATGCCTATCAACCACTGGTCGAAGATGTTCGCGAGCATGCCGTCGCTGCCGCGCTGGAGGATTACCGCTTCCCACCGGTGACTCCTGCGGAAGTGGCAGGACTGCGGATCGAGATCTCGCGGCTCACACCCGCCAGACCCCTAGATTATAAGGATGCGGATGACCTGCTTCAAAAGCTCCACCCGGGGGTGGATGGCGTGATCCTGCGGGATGGCGTACGTCGGGCCACCTTTCTGCCCCAGGTATGGGAGCAGGTCCCGGAAAAAGAGGAGTTTCTTTCCCATCTGTGCATGAAGATGGGGGTTTCCGCGAATTTATGGAGGTCGAAAATGTTGGGGGTACAGGTCTACCAGGTGGAGGAGTTCCACGAATAATTCTTAAAAGTGGAACGAATCCTCGACCTTCATCACGAATATCTTCGCACATTTTTTTCCGGGTTCAATCCCGGCACATGAACTGCGGAGGATTGAGAGTGCATTTTCGAGCTGTAAATCCTCCACGCCAATGATCAATGTTGTCATCCCTTGTTTCAGGAAACCACCTGTGGAGGCGATGGCGGTGACGCGAAAGCCCGCCGAGGTGAGAGCTTTGGTCACGCTATCCTCGGCTTTACCCCGAAGGACGGCAAGGATCAGCTTCAACTCACACCTCCTCGAAGTGTTCCACCCGGAAGGCGAATACGATCGCCCCACCCACGGTCACCGGTGTTGGGGTTGGCATGGGCAGGGGAGCGCTTTCCAGCGGTACAGCCATATATTCCGTGCGTTCCCGGCAGACCTTGCGCAGCGCGGCCATGGCGCGATCCTTTTCCGTGTGTGGAAGACCGATCAGCAGGGTGCAATTGCGTTGGCCAAGGAACCCTCCCACGCTGGGCAGCCGGGTGGTGGAAAACCCTTCCGAGCAGAGCATCTCTTCGGCGCTCGCAGCGTCTTGGGCCTGGACGATGGCCATCATCATTAGATCAATCTTCCCGGGTGTTTTTTCCGCCATTTGTCAGCTCCTCTCGCCAGTATGCTCCAGAGGGATGCGAATCCTCTCCGGGCTGGTGATCTCCATCATTTCTTTCTGATTAAATAATATAACACTTTTATCCGAGTGGAGTATTAAGTTTACGTCCCGGTACCTGATCCGCACGATCCCGGGGAAGGAATTGAAACCATTCAAAATGACCTCGCGTGAAGAGATCGCCTCCACGCCGCAAAGCTTGAGAAAAGTGGATACAGGTACAGTATTTTCCAGTGAATTGGGGGCTGGTGACTTTATTTCACACAGTCTCTCTGCAAGATCATTCAGCATCCCGCTAAAAATGTTGGCTGCTAGGACACGTTCCCCATTCGCCAGCAGCCCTTCGATCAAGTAAGTGCTGAATTGTATCGGGGCTGCCTTGAGACTTCCAGGTACTGCGCGCAAGCCTTTCTCGAAAAGAAATTTCTCGGGGATGGTGTTTCGAACGAGAGCAATAAAAATCCTGTCGGTGATGGCTTCAGCGGCAGCCGGTAAGACCAGGCTGAAGTCGATGCGGCTGGAATTGCAGGATTCCACCCGCAGGGAATCCCCATCATTCAGACCTTGAACGTTCACTTTATCCACCTGGCTGAAAACTTCTCCGGTAACTACCACTGCGGATGATCCCATCCAGGAAAAATCGTTGCTTTTCAGCCCTACAGAGCATGGTTTCCCATGCGCTCTACCCCGGATAGAAATGCGAAGTGGTTTGCGTAAACCCTCACAGGTTTCTACTTTTAATCACCAAACGCTGTGGGACGGAAAATCTTTGCTTGGGTTGAAAGCTGCCTTCCTTTTCTGTTTCGAGGAGGACATCGCCCACCGAAGTGAGGTGGGTCTCAAAATCACGATAACGAAAAATCCCCGAATTCTCATCCCAGCATTCGAGCAGGGCGCTGGTTAACTTTTGTGCTTTTTCGTTGATCTCTCCGGGAAAGGACGCTCCAACGTTTTCGCAAAGCTTGTGTATAGCTTCGGCTTCTTTGAGGAGTATTGCGGCCAGACCCGGGGATTCAAGGTGGTCGATCCAGGGGAGATCCTCCTCAGCCCAGCCGCTCTGCCCACTCGCGCGCCATTCCGGAAAGCCATCTCCATCTCTGTCGTGCAGAGGATCAAACCAGCTCAGGAAGAAGGTCTCTAACTTAGGTAGGATCCCGCGCAGCCAATCTGTTTCTGCTAAATACGGCTGTAACTCAAGCGCAAGCTGGGCAAGTACCGGCTGGGCATTCATGCGACCGGAAAGGGATTTGACTCCAACGCTCCAATCCAGACGGCCATCCTGGTGCTGGCGTTCCAGCAAGTTCTCCAGAAAACCGCGAACTTGATCAACACCGCCGGGAAGCAACAACTTAGATATATACAGGCTCTCCCAGGTTGTCTGGCTGTCCCCGCCCGCGGCCGAATACCCACCATCGCCGAGGCTGGAAAATCCACCCTGCGGAGTTCGGGATTGCAAAAAACCAGGTTGGGTGGAACCACGCCAAGGGAAGACCAGGCCGAAACCTGTTTTTTGGGAGGAATGCAGAACGGCATCCCATTCGTCCCGCCCGGTGTAGATCTCCACCAACCTGCCTTCGTTCACGCTCTCCACCCTGCTTATCTCAGCATCCCAACCGCGGAAGGCGTTATTCCGCGCGACATGGTAGGATGAACTTTTATCCGCCATGGTTGCGGATGCCCAGGTAAAAACCTGATGTTTGTTGCTGCGGGGATTTATTTGCAGGGAAAGACCCGGGAAAACCGAGGTGCCCAGGGCGCAGCCGCCACTGATAAAACAAACTGGCACCAATCCACCGCTTTCACCTACTAACACCGTGTTAAGGTCTATCGTTTCGGGCAGCATCGAATTCCCTTCGCCAAGTGGAGTGATCTGTCCCACCAAATCCACCTCCAGCCTGCCCGCGGCAGGTTCGCGATTGTGGATGGTGATCCTTCCAGCGAGGATTTTGGAACCCGGCACCCAGTATTCCAATCCAACCGTCAAACCCTCAAAAGGCATGCAAGTAATTTCAAGGTAATTGGGAAGTGAGCGGTTGACTTCCGGAGGTGAATGGAAATCGCGAGGATCAATCACCATTTCACTGCCGCGCATGAAAACGGGGAAATAACGTGCCTCCACCACACGCATGCCGTACCGAGTGCGGATGGCCAATGCCGGTGGCTCCCCGCATCCCAGGGTAACCTCCCAGATCTGGTCATCCAAAGGATCAATGGAACCGAGAGCCGCGTCGGTTGCAATCACCAGGTTCAACGGGTTCGTTGGGTTCAACTTCCAGGTACGCACGCGTTGATTCTACCGGGAAGGGTGGGCAGGGTCAATTGGGGTAAAATTGCCCCGAAAGGGAGTAATTGTTCCTAACTTATGAATCCACAGCGCTCCGCCGGGGAGGATATCCCCACCCAACCGGTAAAGAACCCCGCCACTTCGCGTGGGCGGAAAAACGCATCTGCTCCCTCCACTCCTCCAGAGTCGGAACAAACCACTCTGCCTCCGCAAGCCCCCCCGCCTGACCCAAACCTGCCGCTCCCTGCAGAAGCTGTCGATCTGGATGGAACCCGGGCCACCCCGGTCGCCTATCGAGATGGGATTGATCAAGCGGGAAAAACCACCAGCTCCCCTGAAGTTAAAAATCCTACCGCAAGATTCCCCCAGGCAATTTCCCGTCCCAGCCTCGAAAAATGACCGCTGGCGGCTGCCTGCTGCGCGGTATCCTGGTGGTTCTTTCCCTGGTTGTTTTGGCAGGGTTTGCCGTGCTTTCATTCCTCATCTTCCAGTATTTCCGCGTCTCCGCCTCCCTGCCCAGCGTGGATGAGCTGCGCGCCCGTTCCTCCCAGTTTGAAACCACCACTATTTACGACCGCAATGGCGCGAAATTATACGAGATCGTGGATCCCAACGCCGGGAAACGAACCTATATCCCGATCGAGGATATGTCTCCGTACTTAATCGCAGCCACCCTGGCGACAGAGGATAAGAACTTCTATACGAATCCGGGTTTCGACCTGCCTGCCATGTTCCGCGCACTATGGCAGAACTACACCACCGGCGAAGTGGCCTCCGGTGCATCCACCATCACCCAGCAGCTCGCCCGTATTCTGCTTCTCGAACCCGATGAGCGATACGAACAGACCGTGGAGCGAAAAGCGCGCGAGATCATCCTGGCCCGCGAGATCACCCGCAAGTACACCAAGGACCAGATCCTGGAGCTTTACCTAAACGAGATCAACTACGGGAATATCTCCTATGGTGCCGAAGCTGCCGCGAATACGTATTTTGATACCTCCGCAAAGAAATTAAACCTGGCAGAATCGGCATTTCTTGCCGGTCTACCTCAAGCACCTGGTGTCTACGATATTTATACCAACCGTGACGCCACCCTGGAACGCTCCCTTATCGTACTTTCCTTAATGTACGAACTGACCAAGGATAACAACGGCTGTATACCCAACGGTCCGGGGCGTACCCCGATCTGCATCACACTCGATGAATTTACCAGCGGGGCACAGTTCCTCCAGGACAACAAATTCCAACCCCCTGAAAATCAAATACCCTACCCACACTGGGTGATGTACATCCGCTCCCTTCTGGAAGAAAAGTACGGAGTTGATACTATTTACCGGGCAGGGATGAAGGTCTACACCACCCTGGATCCCGTGTTGCAGACTCTGGCGCAGCAGACCGTTTCCCAGCAAGTGCAGAGCCTTGCCGGGCAAAACGTGACCGACGGCGCTCTTGTGGCCATCAAACCTACTACAGGTGAGATCCTTGCCATGGTCGGTTCCGCGGATTTCAACAACGCTGCTATTTCCGGCCAGGTGAACATGGCCCTCGCCCCCCGCCAGCCCGGCTCCAGCATCAAACCGCTCACTTACACCGCTGCCTTCGAGAAGGGCTGGACGCCTTCGACCTTGATCTGGGATATCCCCTCTGAATTTGCTCCCTCCAGCGATCCGAATGATCCCAATCCGCCCTATAAACCGGTGAATTACGACGGGCGCTTCCATGGCCCGGTTCTGCTGAGAAATGCACTTGCCAATTCCTACAATATCCCCGCGGTGAAAACCATGAATTTCGTGGGTATCCAGGATGACCCGAAAATCCCCCAGGAGGAAGGGTTCCTGGCTTTCGCGAAGAAAATGGGGATCACCAGCCTCACACAACCCTGGTACGGTCTGGCCCTCGCGCTGGGTGGTGGCGAGATTCCCCTGCTGGAAATGACCTCAGCTTATTCGATATTCGCCAACAGCGGACTGAAAGTTCCCCCCGTGGCCATCACCCGTATCGAAGATTATTCGGGCAAAGAGATCTATAAGAACACCCCCGGGAAGGGTGAACAGGTTGTTCGTCCGGAGCACGCCTACCTGATCAGTTCCATCCTTTCAGATAATGAAGCCCGCACACCTGCCTTCGGCGCTAACTCAGTGCTCAACCTGCCCTTCCAGGCGGCCGTCAAAACAGGTACCACCAATGATTTTCGCGACAACTGGACCTTGGGGTATACCCCGGACCTCGCGGTTGGGGTATGGGTGGGCAATGCGGATAACTCCCCGATGGTCAATTCCACCGGTCTAACCGGAGCAGCCCCCATCTGGTCCCAGTTTATGCAGGCCGCCGAAATGCTGGTCTCAAATAACTCCCCCACCGCCTTCACCCGGCCGTCAGGGGTTATTGATGAAACCATCTGCTCCGTATCCGGCACCCGCCCATCCGAATTCTGCCCCTCTCAGAAACAGGAGATCTTCGCCTTTGATCAACCACCCCTCGACGCAAGCCAGGATCTCTGGAAACGCGTCAGGGTGGATACCTGGACCGGGCTGATTTCCTCTCCTGCCTGCGGTGATATCGTCAAGGATATCGATACCCTCAATGTAAAGGATGAATCTGTCCGCAAGTGGATCCTGGATACGCAGGATGGACAGAACTGGGCGGCGAAAATGGGCTTCGACGATCCGATCGTTTTCACCCCCTCCCGGGAATGCAGGGCGGAAGATCCGCACGTGGAGATAGTTTTCGTCAATCCCACCGATGGGCAGGCAATTTCGAAAAGCCCCCTGGATATAGCAGCGGTCATCAAAGCCACCGCCAATTTCAAGGAATGGCGCCTGGAGTACGGGGAGGGCAGCAGCCCTAAAAAATGGATCCCCCTGGTCGCGTCATCTAAAGACCAGCACCCGAGCCCGGAAACAATCTATTCCTGGGACCTGAAGGATATCCCCAACGGCAAGATCGCCATGCGCCTGATTGCATATAACAAGGATGGGAAAAGTGCGGTGAAGAAGATCATCTTCAATAACCAGATGCCAACCCCCACGCCAACTGCGACCACAACTGCCACGGCTTCTCCCAGCCCGACAGCTACCTCCACCCCGGAGCCGACTCAGACATTCACCCCCGAGCCCAGCCCCACATTCTGAGCATTTATCAGGAAATAAATGATATTTGAGCTGCCTGGCCATCCGGGGTTTTACCCGGGTCGCTCATCGCGTCCCGAAACGCCCATTGCGGGTCGTTGTTCGCAGCGATCCTGCGCAGCTGCTCAAACCCGATCAACCGCCAGCTTCCCAACGCTTCCAGGAGGCGCGGATCGCGGGCGATCTTGAAGAAGATCAGCTCGTGACGGATCTCAGGGGAGAGGATGATATTTGTGGCGTTTCCCTCACGGAACTGATCCACCCATTGGCTGAGGCACCCATCACAGGCGATGAAAACCCGGTAAAGAGTCTTCCCATCCATCCGCCATGTGATCGCGGGTTCTTTCAAAGTGATTAATCCTAGCGCCTTTGCAACCTTTTCCAGTAACTGCTCCATTTCCGGGATCTCATCCTGGAATTTAATTGGCAATTTCTCTGGTTCTGCTTTCAATACGCCTGGCTGGTCTTGATCTGGTATGAAATACGAATCCAGGATCATCTGCATCAGACCGGGGAAAGGGGTCAGGAACCCGGGAAACGCTTCATTCAAATTCCCCTGGAGTTCCCGGATGGATATTGCCTTCTGCCCATTTAGTTGCTTCAGGATTGCACCCTCCAACCGGTCCGCCATGCTTACCGGGGATGTTTCCAATTTATGGAACCACCAAAGACCCTGGCTGTCGGCAGCCCGGCTGCCGTAGACTTTGAAAAGGGTTGCGTCCTCAAAATTATCTTTCTGAGCCTGCTGCAGCCGGTTAAGGAGATCATCATAGCTGCGCGGATTCCCGGAGGGGAGCAGGTTCATCCGGATCAAGCGCTCCATCCCCGCACCCGACAGTTGGAGATAAGTGGCCGGTTCGCCCCTTTCCAGGAGGACATCGGTCATCGTATCGCGTTGGAAGTGTGAGATCGATCCGGGCAGGGGAACTTCGTTGGGATGCCCGCTTTCCCAGGTGACCTGGGCAATGGAGGACTCCTGTTCACAGGCAATTCCCTCCAATCTCAGCCCGCCAGCCAATCCGGCTGCCAGCGTGGCGGTGAGTAAGCCTGGTGTCACTTCAGGAATCTCGGCGTGGAATGGAATTGCTTTTGGAAGGCGGTTGAAGGACCCCGTGAGCACCGCCCCCACCCAACGGCTGTCGAAGCGCTGCCTGCCCAGTACGCCATGGAGTGCAGAGGCGGTTTCCTTCCCCCAGATCCATCCCGACCAGACCGCGCTTAAGCTCCAGAATGCCTGGTTTGGGTAGGGAACGACGCCGAGAGCTGCCTCCGGTATTATCGTTGGGGGAAACTCACCGAGTGATGCCAGTCTGCCGGGAAACAGACAGATGCCAGCCTGCCCACCTGGCATCTCCGGGAAAATGGTCAACTCGATCCTCTCCGGTCGATTTATCCAGAAATCCGTCGCATCCTGAAATGCCTTCCAGAGGTTCACTTCAATGAATTCACCGGGTGGATTGAGCAGCCGCGGACGGGTACGGGTGATCGGGTGTGACCAAAGATCGGTTCCCGCATCGCAAGCGGAAATAAGCAACGCCTGCAGTAGCCTGCGTTTTCCTTCCGCCACGGGCAATGCTTCGACCCGGTTGATCAGGTTGAAAAGGGCATAGAACGCCCGATCAGGGTAACACTCCATCACCTCCCGGATAACCGGGTTATCTGCGGCGTAGGGAATCCCAATCCGTTCCAGCGCGCGGGAGCGAAACAGTGCCAGGCTGCCCAGGCGTTGCAGGGCTTCAATATCTTCGTTCTCCAGGGGATACTCACCCACTATATGGCATACCGGGCAAACAACCATCCTCGCGTATGGAGCGTTCTCCCCCTTCCTCCAGATATATGCGTCCGCCTTGATAACCTGCTTGCAACCAGGGCATATGGTTTGATACAGCGCATTGAGATGAACTTCCAATCGTTCCCCCGCCCGGCGGGAATCAGCCAGGTCGGAGATCTCCGCCTGAAACGCGGCGCGATCCGGCGCCTCTGCCAGGACCTGCAGCATCAGTGCCAACACCGGATTGTTACAAGTGCAAAGCACTTTGTACCCGCTGCGGGCTGCCTCCAACGGGACCTGCGGTGTGGAACCCAGCGGATCCAGTACCCAACTCCCAGGTGGAACCGTGTCGGCAAGCCATGACGATAGAATGCCTTCCGGTAAAGGCGGCAGGTAACGCCCGAGAGGAAGCTCGGGGATTTTTCCGGTGCCCGGTAGAAATACCCTGGTATCCATGTAAATTCAGTATAGTGAACCGCTGGAGAAAAGAAAAGCCCTTTCATGAATTGAAAGGGCAAGTATATTAATCAGGAATTTTATCTTCAATTGGTTGGCTGCGATTGCGAGCCGGTGGATTTCTCATAAACAGCCAGTTCCTCCCGCAAATGGATGGAACCCCGGCTTTTCTTCACCCAAACCAGGATCAAACCGGCTCCCAACAGCATGGCGAGGACGCCAATTCCCCCGGCTTCCGGACCAAAAAATCCGCCAGTCAACCAGCTTGTGTTCACCTGCTCGATGGAGATCACGGGGTTAACCCCCGCAACACCGCTAACCGGGAAGCCAAAGATGGCTCCCTGGAAGAAATTCCAGGCGATGTGCAGACCGATCGGCAGCGCCAGCTCTCCAGTAAGAATGAATCCCAGGCTCAGGAAAATGCCTGCCAGAAAGATATTCAGGAAGCTCATCAGGCTGGCCCCAGGGTTCATCAAGTGCAGGATGCTGAAGATGATGGAGGTGAGGACTGTCGCCAGAATCACAGCTTTGCGAGGTGTCAGCCAGCGCAGGTTCAACCCTTCCGCCAGGTTGCGCTGGATGTACCCACGAAAAAGCATCTCCTCATAAACACCAACGCAGATAAAAGTGATCAGATCCACCCCGACACCCAGCCAAAAGGGATTGCCACCATTCGGGGCGATAAATCCGGTGACCCGCAGCCACCCAAGGCTCATTTCCACGAGAAAGACCAACGCCATCAATAGAGTGCCCAGCCCGAGACCTATGAAGAAATCGCGCCACCACCCGCGATCCCGGTGAAAGCCAAAGTCGCGAAAAGGACGGCGATCCAGGTACCGTGCTGCCAGGAACATGCTCAGCAGGGTCGCGCCCAGAGCGATCAACGGGCTGGTAAACTCCCCAAACAGGAAATTATTTCTCATCCTGATCACCAACAAGGGTGAATCCTGGGGGATAAGCGGCATAATCAGGTCGCTCATGATGAAAACCAGCCCGAGGGCAAAGAGAAGGTATAGTATTAGCTGCAGACCGATCCTCAGCAGGGATCTCAACCTGCGTTCAGCGGAATTCCAAAAGGGGTTCATGAAATTACCTATGCTTCCGTGAAACAGGTGGTTTCGATCGATTTCCAGGTTTCGCTGGAGTCGACCGGGAAATATTTGCCTAAACGTGGATGTGCCAAGCTGATTTCTGCGATCATCCGCCTAGCGACTCGGCGCATGGAAAAATGCGCGTTGGAGGCGCTGCGCAGGGCGAGCATGTGCATACCACTGCGCAGGTTGAATTCAAGCAGCAGCCTGCGCCGGAAAGCGTTCGGCACCACATATGATGCTGCCTGGGGGAAAAACGCATGAATGGCAGCATAGGTTTGCGCCGCACTTTCCATGGCGGAGCGATAGTCCGCTTCCATCCCAGCCAGGCTGATCCAGCGCGGGATCGTATACCCGAGCGAGGTGCCCAGGGGTTGGGGAGTCTGGGTCATCATGCGGTGACGCTTGAGCTCAAAATAAGCTCCCTGGTCCAACACAAGCTCGAATGTATAGCGTGCGTATTCCACTTCGCGGGGGAGAGATTGGCGCCGGTTGCGGCATTCGAAGATTCTTACGAGAAGATGATCTCTTTCAGCATCCGAAAGACCATTTACCTTTTTCTCCGCTTCCGCCCAGCTGCAATCGTGGTATCGGAAGAACCCAGCCGTTAAGGATCCTCTCCTCCGCATCCGGGTCATAGCCCGCTAAAATGCACCAATCCTTCCCGATACCATCCCCTATCGAATCTCCACCGTGGAAAAGCCGCTCCAGTTCCTTCTCCGCTGGGTCGGCATCCGCGTATTTCACCAGGGTAGGGACTTCACCCTGCGCGGCTGCCTTGATCTCCAAGCCGAGCGAGCGCACCTCCACCAGCGGGTGTGAAAGCATCTTTGTTACCGCGTGCTCCAATGCGCGCGCATTTATCGTCACACCCACATTTGCCAGGGCGGATGCAGGCAGGAGAAAGCGGCAAACATCAGCGCTCCGGGACCGGATGCGATTCTGATAAAGGGATTCCGTCTCGCCATCTTTTTTCGGTTCATTTTGCTCCGCAATTTGGCTGACTTTTTCCATGGCCACCGCATAAGTGGAAAAGAGCAGCCGGCAGGTATCCAGGTAACCTTGCAGCAGCACGTGTCCCTTCAACTCCTCCGGGATATGGAAATTCTCAGGATTCCATTTCTGATAGCGGGTCGATTTTTCAGTGTAGGATGCCAGGCGGTTGGATTCAAGGCACTCCACAGCCAACCGGGAGATATTTTCGGCCGCGATGTGTAAAACGGCATGCTCAGCGACCGAGGAATGCCCATACCCCACCACCCATTTCTCGTGGAATTGTGCGCTTTTTTCGTCCGTCAGCTCATCCGCGATCTGCTGGAAGGTTTCCGGGGAGCGGGATGTCTTTGCGAACGCCACGGCGATGACCTCCGGGGAGTACTTATGGGGATCAAGCAGGTAGACCTGTCGTTCAGGTGGCATGAGCAAGCACCTCTCTCGTGTTTTCGACATCAACGTGGATCTGCGAGATTAACTGGTCAATGTTTTCGTAACGGGCTTCCGGGCGGAGGAATTTTACGAAATCCACGCGGACTTCCTCCCCGTAAATATCGCGGTGAAAATCCAGGATGAAGGGTTCCACCCGCGGATGCAGCAGGTCATTTCCGAATGTTGGGCGCAAACCGATATTGATGGCCGCGCCGTACCTGCGGCCCCCCACCCAAGCCCAGCCTGCATATATGCCATTCCGCGGGATCAGTTTTTCCTCCCAGATGGATAGGTTCGCGGTTGGAAATCCGATCTGTTGACCGCGCCCATCGCCGGTGACCACTTTCCCTATCACCGAATACAATCGTCCAAGCATACCGTTCGCCGCATCCATTTCCCCATTCGCCAGGTTTTCGCGGATCTGGCTGGAGGAAATCACCTTGTCCCCAAGTTGGATGGGCTGCAGTGGTTTAAGTTCGTACCCGAATTCTTTCCCCAGTTCGGCAAGCCTCAGCATATTCCCTGCCCGGTTCCTGCCCAGGGCAAAATCATAACCCACCCACAGCTCTTTCATTCCCAGGTTCGCCTGGAGTGGTAAAAGAAATTCTTCCGGGGATAACGCGGCCAATTCGCGTGTAAAAGCCAGGGTGATGACCTCATCCACCCCGAGCTCCTTCAGCATTTCCTCGCGTTCCGCGGGATGGGAAAGGTAATAATGGTTTGTCTTTTTCCCCAGGACGACCGCGGGGTGCGGGTAAAACGTGATCACGACTGAAGGCGCTCCAGTCCGCCTGGCAGAGGCTACCAGGTCGCGGATGATAACCTGATGCCCGCGGTGAACCCCATCGAAGGAACCGATGGTCACCCGGGCATCATGTAAATTCCAGCCCTGCAGCATCGTCGGTTCAGGCATTTACGAAAAGAACACCTTCTTGGGTTGCCATTCATTGGTCACGGAATCAAATTCAAGCAGAGCCACCAATTCACCTGCTTCGCTGATCCCGCGCACCATTTCTCCGAGAGCTGGATCACCGGGAACCCGGTGCCCGTGGCGGATGGCATCCACCTGGTCGTTGGTCAATTCCACCGACTTCCAATCCGAAAGAGCCTCCGCGGCAGGGATCAGGTCCTGGTACCAGGTTCCATCTATGAAAGCGTCACGCAGCTTACGCAGAGGCACGGCATCCCGCAGGGTGAACCGTCCGCTCTTTGTTCGGCGTAGGCCGGTGAGGTTCGCACCGCAGCCCAAATTCTTTCCCAAGTCATGCGCCAGGGAACGCACATAAGTGCCTGAAGAACAATACACATCTACAACGGCATCCGGGGGAGCCCATTCGAGCAGTTCAAGACTGTAAACCTGGATCTTGCGCGGAGCCAGATCCACTGTCTCACCTTCGCGGGCCATTTCGTAGGCTTTTCGTCCATGAACTTTGACCGCGGAATAGGGAGGCGGTACCTGCTCGATCTCGCCCACAAATTTCATTAATTCAGTTTGGAATTGCTCCTCGGTAACATTTACTTCAGATGAGCTCAGGACCTGTCCATCGCCATCGTAAGTGTCTGTGACGGTTCCCAATCGGATGATAGCCTGGTAGCGTTTATCAGAGGCAGAGACATACTCGCTCAAACGCACTGCCGGTCCGATCAACACCACCAGGACGCCGGATGCCCGCGGATCCAGGGTGCCGGTATGACCAGCTCTGCGAATGTTGGTGCCCTTGCGGATGATCTCCACGACGTCATGGGAAGTCAGTCCCACCGGTTTATCCACCACCAAAACTCCGGAGATGGCATTATTCACATCGTAATTGGATTTTTCCATGGTTCCCGCTCCAAATTCAATAATATTTTACCGGGTTTCGGGTTTTGCCCGGTCAATTTCAACCGCTTTTTCCAACAGAGCCCGAGTGGCCGGTAAAACCTTTCCGGTTACTTCCTCGAAGGTTCCGTCCATCTCCGTCCCGGCAGCCGGAGGATGCCCCCCACCACCAAAGGATTGCGCCAGGGTAGCCACGTCGATTCCTTGCTGGGCACGCCAGCTGATCTTCCAATGGCCGGCGCGCTGCTCCACGAAAAGAACAGAGATATCGATCCCGTCCAGATTGGAAATGACGTTGTTCAGATCCGCGTCATCGTTCCCCGGGTAACCCACCTCGATTCGATCCTTGAGGCTGAGCGCAGTCCAGACCATGCGACCTTCCTGATTAAGGGCGTTCAAACCGCGTCCCCAGTATCGGGCGGCTTCCACCGGTCGCCGCACAAGCGCGCGGGAATAAATATCCGAGAGGTTGATCCCGTTTTCCATCAGATCCGCTGCAAGCCGCAATGTGTGCGGGGTAACGTTTGGCGTTCGAAAACCGATGGTATCGCTGACAATCCCGCTGAGAAGAGTGATGGCTGCATTTTGATTGATCTGCAAGCCCCAATCTCCCAGGTGTTCCGCCAAAATGGCGGAGGTGGCAACTGCCTCAGGATCGACGTAGTTGATCCGGGCAAAGTGTGGATTGGTGATATGGTGGTCAATGTTTATATCGATCGGGGTTTCACCCAAAATACCACCGGTTCGTAACAGGTCCGAGCAATCCAGGCTGACGACCAGGTCGAAATCCCCATCCAGTTTCTTGCGGATCAGGTCCGCGCTGGGTAAATGCCGGAAGACGGAAGGCACACCATCCGCGTTCAAGCGCTGCACCGTTTTACCCGCCGCTTCCAGGGCAAAAGCCAGCCCGAGCATCGCGCCGATCGAATCTCCATCCGGGCGAATATGGGATAAGACCACTACCTTTTGTGCCCGGGCAAAGGATTCCTTAAGCTGGTTATTGAGCGGTTTTGACATTCTTTCCTTTTTTGGAAGCAGGTTTCTGATCGTTACGGATATCCGCCAGGATGCGTTCGATCTTATCCGCATTCTCCGGGGTGACATCCCAGTGAAACCTTAATTTTGGAAATACGCGCAATTTGATCTGCGCGGAAAGCTCGCGCCGAATGAACCCGGAAGCGCTCTCCAAACCTTTCAGCACTTCCTTCGAGCGGACGCTTCCTTCTATCGCAGAAACAAATATTTCCGCGTAAGCCAGCTCGCGGTCCACAGTAACATCAGTGATGAAGATTCCTGCTAAACGAGGGTCGTGGATGCGGTTCCCGACCAGCATTTCGGAGAGGTCCTGCTGCATGCGGTCGGCGATGCGTTGAATTCTAACCTGTGAGGGCATTTGTCAACTTCCTTCCCGCCAGGGTTAATTACCCGACCTTCTCCAGGATGTAACATTCAAGTTGGTCTCCCACCTCGAAAGCGTCGAAATTACGCACTCCAATGCCGCATTCGAAACCCTGCCGTACTTCGCGGACATCTTCCTTTTCGTGCTTCAGAGAGGATACTTCGTTTTCGTAGATGATCTTATCACCCCGCCTGACCCGCATTTTCCCATTGCGGCGGATCTCACCCTTCAACACTTTGCATCCGGCGATATTACCCAATTTTGAGATATGGAACACCGCCAGCACCTGCGCGGTTCCGGTGATGACCTCGTTGAACTCAGGGGCAAGCATGCCTTTAAGGGCTTTATCCACATCTTCGATAAGTCGGTAGATGATCTCGTACTTGCGAATGGAAACGCCTTTGGAATCCGCCAGTCTCTGAATGGAGGGATCAGCAGATACGTTGAATCCGATGATGATCGCCGTGGAGGCTTCCGCGAGATTGACATCGGTTTCAGTGATCTCACCCGTACCGCTGTGCAGGATATTGATCTTGATCTCTTCACAGTTTAATTCCTCGAGCGAGTTGATGATCGGTTCGAGCGATCCCTGCACGTCCGCCTTGACGATCAGCCGCAGTTCTCTGACCTCGCCAGCCTTGAACTTGTCGAAGATATCCTCCAGGGTCGTCTTGGGGGCTTGTTCCGGTGCTTCCTTCAACTTGGCACGGTTTTCCTCCACGACAGCTCTGGCTTCCTTATCGGATTCGTACACGCTGAAGATATCGCCGGCTGCCGGTACCTCGCTCAACCCCATCACGCGAACCGGGGTTGAAGGCCCGGCTTTATGGATGGCTTTCCCGCGATGATCGAGCATCGCCCGCAGCTTGCCGTGCGAAGTACCCGCAACGACCGCATCGCCCATCTTGAGGGTTCCATTTTGCACCAGGAAGGTGGATACCACGCCTTTGGCCTTGTCCATTTCAGCTTCGATCACAGTTCCGACGACGGTCCCCTGCGGGTTGGCTTTGATCTCGATGTGATCGGTCACCAGGAGGATTGCCTCTAGCAGGTCTTCCAATCCAAGGCGCTGCTTGGCGGAAACCGGGACAACCATGGTATCGCCTTCCCATTCATCCGGCTGCAGCCCATTATCGGCCAGCTGATGTTTGACGTAATCCGGGTTGGCGTTGGATTTATCGATCTTGTTCAGGGCAACAATGATCGGAACCTGGGCAGCTTTGGCATGCGCGATGGCTTCCTTGGTCTGCGGCATCACGCCGTCATCGGCAGCCACCACCAGGATGACAATATCCGCTCCCTGGGCTCCGCGGGCGCGCATGGCGGTGAACGCCGCGTGACCGGGGGTATCCAGGAAGGTGATCGTCCTGCCTTTGTGTTCCACCTGGTAAGCACCGATGTGCTGGGTGATCCCGCCGGCTTCTCCCCCTGCCACATCGGTGTGGCGGATGGCATCCAGCAGGGTGGTCTTGCCGTGGTCCACGTGCCCAAGGATGGTCACGACCGGAGGCCGGTTGACCAGGTTGGACGGGTCTTCATCCATGATCTTTTTACGCCATTCGGGGATCTCACCCTCGTCGACCACTTTTTCAACCTGGGTATCCAGGATGTGGGCTTCGAAGCCCAGCTCGGATGCCACCACGGCGGCTGTTTCAAAATCGACCAACTGGTTGATGTTGGCCATCACCCCGTTTGCCATCAGAACCTTGATGATCTGTATTGAGCTAACCCCCAGTTCAGAAGCCAGGTCGCGAACTACGATATTCGCCGGCAGTTCAATGATCTTTCCCGTGCTCTCGGCCATACGTCACCTCCAATCCTTCCTTGTCCCCTTTTTCCATCCCGATCTCCAGGTCAAATTACGACCGGGGATCATATTATTTCATGTGTGCCCCCCTACCCTTCCCCAGCTGGCATCTTTTCCAGGTGCTCCTGAAGGAGCGTACGGTCCGCTTCGGAAAACTCCACTTTGAGTGCATGCGCCAGTGAACCCTTCAGTCCGGCTTCCCAACAGGAGCGCTGGTCATGCAGATAAGCGCCTCTTCCATTCAGCTTGCCAGTCGGATCGATCCTGACCCCTTCTGCGGTGCGAACGATGCGGATGAGGGATCGCTTTTCCAGCACCTCCCGGCAGCCCACACAGGTGCGCTGAGGCACATGTTTGACGCGCGGTTTCGTTTTTTTTACCATGAAGCGACCTGTCGAAGCTCTCCGGTCAGTTGGTCATAAGGAGTGCTGGGGTTAGCTTTTCCATTCCTCGTCACCACCGCGTTTGTGCTTCTTGCGCGCGATGGTAAGGTCACGGTCGGGATCGTACTCGATCTCGACGTACTTGCTGCCTTTCTTCTTGGCTTTCTTATCAGCATCCGTTTCAGCGTTTTCGCCTTCAGCCGCGCCGCGGGACTGTTCCAAAGCGGTTTTTAGCGAGAACAGATCTTCGAAGGAAATTTCGCCTTCTTCCTCTTCTTCCTCTTCCACTTCCTTCTTGCCGGGTTTGACCGGTTCATCGACCACCGCGGGGATCTCCGCCATTTCCACCGGGATTTCCTCCACGACCGGAACAACCACTTCAGGAACTGGTGTGGTTTCAACCACCTCTGCAGGCTCCACGACAGCTTCGGAAACGGCTGGAGGTTCAACCGGGTTCAACACGGATTCCATCAACGCGTCGATCTCCTGCATGGCTTTGGGTCCAATGCCCTGCAGCTTGAAGATGGCATCCGGGTTGCGTTTGCTCTGAACCGCCAGCTCGCCGACGGTGGAATAGCCGGCTTCCTGGAGAATATAGGCCACGTGCTCAGGCAGGCCGCTATCCAGTATATTTTTATCGTATAACTCTGCCGGAATGATCTGGCGCAGCTCAATGGTGAGACCCTGTTCGATGGCTTTCTGCTCGGGTTCCATCTGGGCGATCGTGCGCCGCTCCACGCGGTCCACGAAGCGCGCCATCAGGTCATATTCTTCGGGCGTCAGCGGGTTTGCCCTCCGCCTTGCGGGCGAGCATATCCTCGATGCGGGGGGAATTTTCTTTCTCTTTTTCAGCGAGTTCCGCCAGGCTTTCGTCGCTCTGCAACTTGCCAAGCGCATCGGCGGCTGCTTCCGGCAGGCTCTTGATATCGATCCGCCAGCCGGTCAGTTTGGCTGCCAGGCGCGCATTCTGCCCATCGCGGCCGATGGCCAGGCTGAGCTGGTCTTCGGGAACCACCACCGTGGCGGTTTTCCCGTTCTCGGAATGTTCGTTCAGGAAAACACCGCTCACGCGGGCGGGGCTGATGGCTTTGGCGATGAAAACATTGGCGTCCGGGTTCCACTCGATGACGTCGATCTTTTCGTCGTGCAGTTCGCGCACGATGGTCTGGATGCGCACGCCGCGGATGCCCACGCAGGCGCCCACCGGGTCGATGCCCTGCTGCGAGGCGCTGACGGCCACCTTGGCGCGCTGCCCGGGTTCGCGGGCGATGGAGCGGATCTCCACCACGCCGTGGTAGATCTCGGGGACTTCGTTTTCCAGCAGGCGGCGCAGAAAGTTGCGGTGCGTGCGGGAAAGAATGATCTGCGGTCCGCGGGGTGAATCCTTCACCTCGGCGATGAGCGCGCGCACGCGGTCGTGAATGCGGAAGCGCTCGCCGGGGATGGTTTCCTTGCGCGGCAGGGTACCTTCGGCTTTCATATCCAGCCCAACGGTCATGCCGATGGCGCCCATGGCCTGGATGATGCCGCAGACGATCTCGCCCACCTGTTTTTCAAAATGGCCGAGCTGAGCCTGGCGTTCGGCATCGCGGATGCGCTGCTGGATCACCTGGCGGGCGGTCTGGGCGGCAACGCGGCCGAAATCCTTGGGGGTGCATTCCACGATCACCATATCCCCCAGTTGGGCTTCGGGGTTGACCTCGCGCGCCCGTTCCAGGGTGACCTCGGTGAGGTCCTCCATCACATCCTCGACCACTTCCTTTTCGGCGGAGATGGTCACCTTGCCGGTTTCCAGGTCCACCCTGGCTTGCACTTCCTGGGCGGTGGAGGCATTGACCGCCTTGCGGTAGGCGGATGCCATCGCGTTTTCCAGCGCGGTGAGGATGACCTCCTGGGGAAGACCCTTTTCCTCCAGAACTTCATTGAATGCCAGCGTAAACTCGTTTTTCATTCTCTTGCTCTCTCCAGAGATGAACTTTCCATTCTAAACAGAAAAGTGGGGGGAACCCACTTCTCATTGCGATCGATAACGATGACCTGCGGACTTACGAGAGTTATTTTAACATAGTTAACGGAAGGATGCAAGTCTCGCGATGGAAAAGAGGGAAGGTGTGAATAGTTGAATGGTTGATTGGTGTTTTTATTCTCTGATTTTAATTCATACTATCGTCGGTCGAGCACGGACCCGGTGCCCGACATCAAGACTTTTGAAGATTATTCAATATTCTTTAGCGCGAAAATGACCTTTGCTATCGATCTTCTCCATAGCATTTTGAAAGAATACCTATTGTGGTTATAACCGGTAGGAAAGGTTGCTTGAACATTAATGACAATGCTCTCATAACCTGGCAACCCAAGTACAAAACACTGGACCTTTTTCGTCCTAAAACCAAATAGGCAACACAGGCAATTCGGTTTATGGTTGGCCATGGAGCTTTTAAAATTCACATTCCGAAGGTATAAATTCAGTACTTATTAGGAATGACTTGTTTGTCGTAACATTGTTCTAGCTAAGGTCCATTTGTTGGAAATCGAGAGTGCACTTTCCGAAAACAAAAAATAATCATATACCTGTGGACTTATGATAGTAAATACATTATCATCAATCTGAGAGACCCAGTGTCATCTAGAAACTACATGATGAATTCCGGTGGAATTCCCAGGGAATCGAAGAAGGTAGATTGATTTATGCGTGATCATAATAATCTTCAAGATTGATATTTATATCTATAGGCGAAACTACTCGGGTTGGTACGACTTGTACACTCCACAATAAGAAATTAGTCATTCAGATAAAAACATTTTCCGTCAATAAGCATTATTTCATCAGTCGTAGGTCGGACACCGTTCTTGTGTCCGACATCAACCAACCCGGATTGGTCTGTGCCTGCTCATTCCACTCCCTTCTTTTCGTGGCATGTCATCATATTATATGAGATTTGGGAAATAAATGTCGGGCACGCAATCGGTGCCCGACCTAGACCTGACAATATTTATTTACTTAAGCGTTAATCCGAAAACACCGGTAAATGCCCCAGCGAAATGATGCTGGACCATTTTGCCCGCTCACCCTCGGTGAGGATCGCGGCTTCCGCGGCGATGGCGGCCCCCGCGTGCTGCAGGATCAGGCGCATGCCCTGCAGGGTGGAACCGGTGCTGATCACGTCATCCAGGATCACCGCCCGCTTGCCTTTCAGTACTTTCAGGTCCTTCTCGTCCAAATAAAGCGTCTGCGGCTCGCCGGTGGTGATGGAGAGCGTCTCGGCTTTCAAGCGCTTCCCCCATGTAGGGTTTGTAGGTCTTGCGGAAGATCACATACGGTTTGCCGTTTTCCACCGATAGCGCGTGCGCCAGCGGGATGCTTTTCGACTCCGAGGTGACCACCACGTCGTAATCCATCGATTTGAGCTTTTCGTTGAGCGCTTTGGCGCAGGCCTGTACCAGTTCGGTATCCCCCAGGATGTTCAAGATGGCGATTGTTAGCCCGGGTTTGATCTGGAAAAGGACCAGGTCGCGTTTCACCCCCGCGATCTCGATGGGGTACACCTTGCGTTCGTTGGACATGGCTGTGCCTCCCGTTGATGAAATTTACAGCCAAAAGTTTATCATAATGCGGGGAAACTGTTCAGATGTCGGATTGACCACGACGGATCTGCGAAGTATTATAAAATTCGTTTGGAAATCAAAGGGTCAGGGCTGTGTTAAAATCATCACTTGCCGGGGACGCCGACCCTGGCAAGTGATTAAAGGAGGAGAAGAAGAGAAGTCGCCCTGTGCTTATATAATACCTCCTCCGGGGAAAATTACTTGACGTTTACCCTACGCTAACCCTACGCAGGGATAACAATTATGTTAGAAAGCACCTTTTTTCACCCATCCGGAGCTTAGGAACATGCCTTCCAAAGATTTTTCCATCGAAACACACCAACTCGGCCGCATATATAAAGTGCGCGGCGCGAAAAAAGGTGAATCCAAGACCCTTGTCGCTCTCAAGGATATCAACCTCACGGTCCGTCCCGGGGAGCTATTTGGATTGCTGGGTCCGAACGGCGCGGGAAAAACCACCCTGATCAAGATCCTCACCACCCTGCTCTCCCCCAGTTCCGGTTCGGCTTTCGTGGCCGGACTGGATGCCGAAAAAGAACCCGAGAAAGTGCGCCAGGTGATCAACATGGTCTCTGGGGGGAGGCATCCGGTTACGGGCTGCTGACCGTGCGCGAGAACCTGTGGATGTTCGCCCAGTTCTACGGCATCCCTTCCAAAGAAGCCAACGATCGCATTGTGAAATTATTGGAGATCGTCGGGCTTAAGGACCGAATGAACACCCGCTCCTCCGACCTTTCCACAGGTTTGCGCCAGAAAATGAACATCGTGCGCGGGTTCCTCACCGATCCGAGGGTACTTTTCCTGGATGAACCCACCCTGGGGCTGGATGTGGGCGCTTCACGCGACGTGCGTCACTTCGTCCGCCAATGGGTGGATGAAGATCCCACCCGCACCCTGCTGCTCACCACCCACTACATGGTGGAAGCGGACGAGATGTGTGACCGGGTGGCGATCATCAATCACGGCAGGGTACTGGCCTGTGATACGCCTGCGGTTTTGAAACAACAACTGCAGAAAAGCGCACTCTTCCAGATCAAAGTGGAATCAACCACACCCCTCGAGAAGAACTCCATCGCGCAGATCGCCGGAGTTCAATCCTGCAGCGTCACCCCGGAAGATGGTTTCAGCCGCCTGGAGCTCAGCCTGGCCGAAGAGGCGCTCCTTGCAAATGTTATCGCGACTTTAACATCCCAGAACGCGCGCCTCCTAAGCCTTGAGAAACATGAACCCACCCTGGAGGATGTCTTCGTCCGGCTCACCGGGTTGAGCATGGAGGAAGCGGAGAAGAACGAAGATGATGCTTCAACCGGTTAAAGAGCGCCTCACCGGCTGGCGGCTTTTCCTCATGTCTGTCCGCGGCAGGTCCTATCCGCGCATCATCGGAATGCAGCGGGATGTGACCTGGCTGGTCTTCGACGTCCTCATGCCCATCGGCACCGTCGCAGCCTACGTCCTGATCTACCAGGCGATCGGTGCCCCCCAGGATTACATCGGGTTCGTCGTGGTCGGTGGAGCTATGACCGCCTACTGGTTGAACGTCCTGTGGGGCATGTCCAGCCAGCTTTACTGGGAGAAAGAGACCGGCAACCTGGCGCTCTATATCATCGCGCCTGCGCCGATGATGTCCCTTCTGCTTGGGATGGCGATCGGGGGGATCTTTTCAAGTTCCCTGCGCGCGTTGGGGGTGATCGTTTTCTGCAGCTGGCTTTTTAATGTCAGTTATGCGGTCACTTCCTTCTGGATGCTCTTCCTGGTCTTTATGCTCACCATGGCTGCACTTTATGGATTGGGAATGATGACTTCATCCGTTTTCCTGCTGCTCAACCGGGAAGCCTGGCACCTGGCTAACCTGGCCCAGGAACCGGTCTACCTGGCGTCGGGATTCTACTTCCCGATCAAGAGCTTCCCCTTCTGGATCGCCGCGGGAGCCTCGCTTATCCCCCTAACCCTCGGGCTGGATGCCATGCGGCAATTGGTTTTCCCGAGCAGCGCCAGCCTGGGCTTTCTGTCGGTACAGGTGGAGGTGCTGCTGCTCTTCCTGCTCTCCATCGGGTTCATCTGGGGAGCGAAACTGATGCTTGACCGCATGGAACGCCTTGCCCGCCGGGAAGGCCGCCTGACCGACACCAGGAAATAGAGGGATTGATGAACAAGTCCACTTCCATGCGCTCCTTCCTGACCTCCACCTGGCTGGGGTGGCAGATCGAATCCAACTGGGCGGATCCTTTCCTTTTTCTCGTCTATTCGATCGTGAAACCCCTGGCAGGGGCCGGGATCATCATCGTCATGTACGGGGTGATCTCCAAAGGAAATTACGACACCCCCCTGTTTGCCTATATCTATATCGGCAATGCGTTCTACCAGTATGTTGCCATGGTGATGACCGGGGTTTCCTGGGCGGTGATCGACGACCGGGAGCACTATAAAACCCTGAAATATATCTATACTGCCCCGGTGAGCGTGCCCTGGTACCTGCTCGGGCGTGGGGTTTCGCGGTTCCTGATCGCCACGTTTTCGGTGATCGTCACCCTGGTTTTTGGCGTGGTTTTCCTGCACATCCCCATCCAGATGCAGTACATCCAATGGCCGCTGCTGATCGCCAGCATCCTTGTCGGGGTGATCATGCTCTCGCTCATCGGGGTTCTGCTGGCAGGGATCACTCTGCTCACCGTGCGCCAGTCTTTCTTTATTGGAGACGTGGTCGCTGGGGCATTCTTCCTGTTCTGCGGGGTCATCTTCCCCATCGAATTGCTGCCCCCCGCGCTTCAAACGATCGGCCGCCTTCTGCCCGTGACCTACTGGATCGAACTGGTGCGTCGCGCCATGGTAGGCCAGGTCGCAGAGGCCTTTCCCACCTTCAGCAGTATTTCGAACACACGCCTATTCATCATCCTGGTTGGATTGACGATCATTTACGGTATTATCTCGATGATCGTCTGGAAGGTCTGTGACCGCAGCGCCCGGGAACAGGGGCTCATCGACTGGACATCGAACTATTGACCGTTTCTGAAAAGAATTTATTCTGGGATTCACTGGATTCCTCTCCGCTGGGCGGGATCGACCTGGTCTGTTCCGATGACGGTCTCACCAGCATTCAATTTCATGGTGTTGGCAAACCCATTAAAACTGCTGATTACTCACTTGGGCATCCCATCCTGGCAGCAGCGAAAGATCAAATCCTGGCGTATTTGCGGGGCAACCTGGTTAATTTTGATCTTCCCATCGATTGGTCAGGAATGACGCTTTTTTCCCGCGCGGTGCGCGAATCCTGCCTGCAGATTCGATTTGGAGAAACCATCACTTATTCCAAGCTCGCGGAGGTGGCAGGCTTTCCGGGTAAAGCCCGCGCAGTGGGGAATGTGAACGCGCGCAATCCGCTGCCACTGGTCATCCCCTGCCACCGGGTGGTCGGAAAGGATGGCAGCCTGCGCGGGTACGCTGGTCCGCAGGGCGTGGAAACGAAACGCTGGCTGCTGAAGATGGAAAAAGGGATCGCTCTCCTTCCATCGGATGGTAGACTTTTAAGGCTAAGTTATAATGAAATTATCCTGATCGGGTTCTTTTTGGGGATTGGATGGCTGCCATATTCCGCAACAAGAATTTCTACCTCGCGCTGGCCTTCTCGGCTTTATTCGCGTATTTAATCGATTTGATATTCATTCAGAGCCCCGCGGTCACCCGCAGGGAGATGTTAGTGTTTGGCCTTATTTTTACGCTTAGTCTTGTCCTCGTTTTCCTCAGCTTGCAAAGATTCATAAAACCTGCCTTCCAAAGGAATCCGCATAAAACCAGCCTGCTGATCAGCAGCGCGGTATTCGCCTCGATAACCTGCTACCTAGTGAGTGGATTGATTTTTGACTGGCGATTGGTACCAAAGCAGGCCGTGACCGTTGAGGTCTCGAACGAGAAGAACCCTTTATCCTCTGCCCATGAGGTAAATTTGTCGATCTTCGAGTCAAATTTCGGGGTTCTGAGTTTCAATGAATTCACTCAAAGCGATGAGTGGGTTAGAACCGGGAAATCCAGGCTTGAAAATGGGGGTAAAACTGGCGCAACGCTTGAATGGCAGGGACGGCCGGGCGCCTTTCTCAGGTACACATTCTTAACCGGACCGGATGCGGGTATCGTTCAGTTCTCCTCCAGCCAGGGAGTGGATAGTCTCGATCTATTTTCCTCAACACCCGGGGAAACTTCCTGGGAGGTCAGGTATCCAATTCCGACCAGCGCGTATTTGATCCCGCTACTTGCTATCTGGGTTTTTTGTTTCTGTGTTTACCTGGTTCTCGGGCTTGTGGTCTTCCCGTTTACCGAAACCCAGAGATCGGTGCACCCGCGTTATTGGCTTCTATTCACCCTGCCCATGGTATTGGTTTGGGGGTTCTACCTGCTCACTTACTGGCCGGGGGTGATGAGCCCGGATTCCATCGTCCAGTGGGGTCAGATCCTCAGCGGGAAATTCACAGATACGCACCCTGCCATCCACACCATGCTGCTCTGGATGCTCACCCGCGGCACACTCTCCCCTGCGCCGATTGCCATCGCGCAGATCCTGCTGGTGAGCTTTTCCGTCGCCTGGGGGCTGGGACTGCTGTATGAAATGGGGTTAAATCTGCCTGCCGCCTGGCTTCTGGCGGTGGTGTTTGCCTTTTCACCCATCAACAGCACCATCACCATTTCGATCTGGAAGGATATTCCCTATTCTGCTGCGCTTTTCCTCTTTTCCGTCCAGGTGTTGAAGATCATTCTTTCCAATGGTGAATGGCTGAACCGGCGGCTTAATTTACTGGCAATTTTCGTCACAGGGTTGAGCGTCATGCTCTTCCGGCACAACGGCATCCCGGTTCCGATCCTTAGCCTGGTGGTTCTCATCTTCTTCTACCGCCCGAAATTACTGCGAATTGGGGCCGTGATCGTGGCCATGATCGTTTCCTGGCTGGTCATCCGCGGTCCGATCTATGATCTGGCAGGTGTCTCCAAGGCAGGTGGGCTGGAAAGCGCACAGATGATCCATCACATCTCTGCCCATGTGATTGAAGGAAGTCCCCTGACAGCAGAAGAGCAATCCCTGGCAGATATCCTATTGCCTGATAAGGTGTGGGATTACAACTGCTGCCGGATCGACGAGACTGACAGCGTTCCGGGTTTTTCCTGGGGACGCCTGGCTGACCATCCGACCGAGACGAGAAGCCTCTTCCTCATGCTGTTGGCCAAAGAGCCGATGTCGACCTGCAGGATCTGGCCTGCCGCTCGCAGATCGTCTGGGCGTATAAAGGCACCTGCGGAATGGTGGTCACCCGAACGATCAGCCACAACCGCCAGATCACCGATAATCCCTACGGGTCTGGTTCCCCAACCAGTACTACCTCAGGCAAATGTTTACCTGACAAACCTCTATAACACGGTGTTTTTTATCCCCAGGCTGCAGTTCTACTGGTACCCGGTGATTTATTTAATCCTTGTGATTTTGGGATCAATCCTGCTTTCAATTTGGAAAGGAATCCGGAATGGGTTTCTCTTCTGCGTTCCCGCGGTCATCCAATCGCTCGTGCTGGCGCTGGTCAGTCTAAATGCAGCTGATTTCCGTTATCAATATGGAGTCTTCCTTCTTGGGTTATTCAGTCTTGGATTAATCGCCATCGCGGTCAACTCCCGTTTCTCCAAAAAAGCATCTGCACGGAAAAACCATTCTCCCCTATAATTATTTCTCGCGTATACTAAACGGATTCTCCACAGGAGAGATGTCATGTTGAAATTGATTGTGGTCATCCCTGCATTATAATGAAGAAGCGACCATCCGCGAGGTTCTGGAGCGGATGCCTGACCTTCGGAAATCAAGATTCGTCTGACGCCTGTTGTGATCGACGATGGCTCCATCGATCGAACCGCGCAGATCGCGAGGGAGTGCGGTGCGGTGGTGATCAGCCACGGTACCAATCAGGGCGTCGGCAAAGTCCTTTCACGACGGGTTGGAGTACGCGCTCGAAGAGAACGCGGATATCCTGGTCAATATCGATGCCGATCTACAGTACGCTCCCGAGGATATCCGGCTCCTGATCCAGCCCATCCTGGAAAACAAGGCGGATTTCGTCACCGCCGACAGGTTCACCCAGGCGGACGGAAAACAGGTACGTCCCGACGGATATGTCCAGGACGAAGTACTGGGGAAACCAGCGGATGACCGGCCTGGTCAACTGGCTGGCTGGAACCCGTCTTGGGGATGTCTCCAGCGGGTTCCGGGCGATCAACCGCGAGGCGATCCTGAACTTAAACCTCTCCGGAAAATACACCTACACCCACGAGACGATCATCGACCTGGCTATGAAAGACCTGCGCCTTGTCTCCATCCCGATCCAGGTGAAATACTTTCCGGAAAGAAAATCCAGGGTTGCCGGGAACCTCATTCAGTACACGAACCGGGCACTGCGTATCATCTTCAAGGCATTCCGGGATTACCGCCCATTCTATTTCTTCTCATTGCTGGCAGCATTGCCGTTGATCCTGGGTGGGATTTCGCTCCTTTTCACGCTGATCCATTTCATTCAACACGGGTGGTTTTACCCCATATATATTCGTCGCGTTCACAGGAATCTACCTGTTTTCTCTGGGGCTGATCCTGATCATCATCGGATTTTTGGCGGATATTTTGGTCGGGATACGGCTCACGGGGGAGAGGCAGCTTTATTTGTTGAAGAAGAACCGAAAATAGAGGTTAGATTTGGCCAGTTCGAAAGTGGAATGACCTCACAGCACAGAAAATACCTTGGTTCCTATCGATCTTCGTATTTTGGCTATTCCCTGATCGATTCCATGTCAGACAGAATGCCGCCTCCGGCGGAATTATTTCCACGCTCTTGGTCGATGCATTCCGTCAAAAGAAGATCGATGGAGCGCTTTATTGCGCGATCACCTATCGTCGATGGTTCTGTCGATGCCGGAATTCTTCATTGCAAAAACCGAGGAGGAAATTCCTCAGTCGCAGGGGAGCAAATACATCGCCACCCTGTTTTCGTTCAAAGCCATCCCGATGATCAGGGAATTTCCCGGACACCTGGCAGTTGTTTGCCTGCCCTGCGATGCGCTGCTTCTGAAACGAACCAGGCTGGCGGAACCCGAGGTGGATGCGAAAATTGCCCTGGTGATCACCCTGTTCTGTGGTCATAACTCGGAGAAGGAACTCACCGACCTGGTGATCAACAAGCTGAATAAAACGAAGCAGCCTGTTTCTGCCTACCGCTACCGGTTCGGTCATTGGCGGGGAAACTTAAAACTGGATTTGGGTGACGGAAGTTCGATCGTCAAGCCTTTCAGCACCTTCAGCGATTATCAGAACTTGTATTTCTACGCGCAAAAAAAATGCCTGCTGTGCGGCGACCAGACCGGATTCGATAGCGATATCGCCATCGGGGATATCTGGTCGCTCAAGATGAAGAGCAACCCCATCAAACACAACGCCATCCTTGTTCGCACCGAGCGGGGCGAGGAGGCGATCCAGGGCTTGGTTGAAAGGGATCTTGCCAATATTTTCGCGGTTCCAATCACGGAGCTGATCGCCGGTCAATCCCGATCGCTCCCCTTGCACGCAAGCGTTAATGCCCGTGTGTGGGCGGCGAAAAAATTCGGTATGAATTTCAAACCCGTTTCAGACGAAAAACCCACACTTTTGGAAAAAGCCATCGCCTGGGTGATCCTGTTCAATTTTTCAATTTCGCACAGCAAAAAATGGCAGGGGATCATCCCACGCTTGCCAAAATTCATCGTCAAACTGTATTTATATGCTTTCAAAGGCTTGCAGGTATTTCAACGCCCGAGGCGGGTGACCCATTCCATCGGGATCATTGGCGGATCGATCTGGGGCAACCGCGGTGCAGAAGCCATGCTCGTGACCACGATCGGTAAACTCAAAGAGAAATATCCGGACGCGGAGTTCAAAGTTTTCTCGATTTATCCAGGGAAGGATCGGGCATTGATCCACGATCCTAAAATCCAGTTGCTGAGCAGCAAACCACTTTCATTGCTGCTTCTGTATTTACCTTTTTCGATTTTGTATTGGTTATTTTCGAAATTGGGAATCCGGTTTTGGGTACCAGCTTCGGTGAGGCGACTGCTTGAATGTTCTGTGCTTTATGATATCGGCGGGATCACTTTTGCAGAACGTGGGCTTGTTCTCGCCTATAATATCCTGACACTCTGGCCGGCATTGCTGCTCGGGGTTCCGGTTGTGAAATTATCCCAGGCTGTAGGACCCTTTAGTTCCCCTATTAATAGGTTTTTCGCCCGGCTTTTTCTGCCCAAATGCAAGAAGATATATCCCCGGGGGGAGATGTCTGCCGAATACCTCGCCAGCTTGAATTTACAGAAAGAACCTTCCCCTGTGTCAGCGGATATCGCTTTTTTGTACGATCCGGAATATTCACTTTCCACAGAAAATGCTGAGAAAGTCAACCAGCTTACTCAAAAAATGGCGAAATGGAAGGAAAAGGGTTCGAAAGTTATCATTTTTTCACCAAGCACTGTAGTGATGAAGAAAATGACAAGTCCGAAATATGAGAATTTGATCCTGGATATCATTCGTAAATTGGATCACTCGGGGTTCAACTTCGTCTTTCTGCCGAATTCAAATCGGGCGGAGAGCGACAAAGCTCAAAATAATGATATTCTGGCTGTGAAGAAGGTCCGGGAAGGTGGAGAAAAATCATTTCCCGATGATTTACGGACCAGGATCGAATGGGTCGATTGGGATCTAAACACGGCTGGGCTCCGACAAATCATTTCGGGAGCATCCTTGATCGTGACATCCCGTTTTCATGGAATGATCGCTGCGCTCTCACTGGCTGTTCCGGTGTATGTGATCGGTTGGTCCCATAAATACAGGGAGGTGCTGCGGAGTTTCCAAATGGAAGATTTCCTCCGGGATTATAAAAATGTGGATGCGGAAGGCATGGCCAAGGAAATATTGCAGGAACTTGGGCTTGAAAAAGAGCTGCGGAAGCGGATCAACAAGGAACTGCCCCAAATAATTCTCTCGTCAAGCCGGCAATTTGATGAGATGGAATTGGAATTCAGTGAATCGAAATAAAGCACTTCAATACCTGAAGTGGGTTTGGGTAGTTGCCATCATCGTTTTTATCGGTATTTTTTTCTACCGGAATCTTCCGGAAGCCATTCAATATTTAAAATCAATCCCGTTCTGGATGGTGCTTGTTTCTTCCGCTTGTATCACCCTAGCAAAACTATTAATCGTATATCTCGCCCTGCTTTCGGTGAATACAGGTGAATGGCGACCTTCCTACTTGTACATGTTTACAATTTTTACGGTTTCACAACTTGGAAAATATATCCCGGGAAGCATTTGGCATTTTGCTGCCAGGATCAATGCGTACAAAGAAAACGCTCTCTCAAATAAGAAAACTGCCCAGGTCATGTTGATCGAAAATATATGGCTGGTAACCGGGGCTGCGTCGTTTGGAATTTTAAGTCTCGCGATCCATCATAAGATTTCCGGGGACCCGCAGCTATTTTTCATTCCGCTCCCCGAATGGCTTTGGAACCTAATGCCGTTGCTGGTTTTAATCCTTTGGGTGATCGGGTTATTCCTTCTGGACCGGCGATATCCAACAAGCACAAACGGTCTGACAATATCCAGGGTCTTCCTGTTGATCCTGGTTCAGGCGGGCATATGGCTCTTCTTGGGATTAAGCTATTATCTCCTTTTCCCGAACGTGGGCGGTCAGAACTTTTTTCTTATTTTGGGTGGATATGCATTGAGTTGGATCGCTGGATATGTTGTGATTTTCGCGCCCGGCGGGATTGGAGTGCGGGAATCTGTCCAGGTTTTCCTTTTTTCCTCCATTGCCACCCCCCAGCAGGTTGTGATCGTTTCCCTTATGCACCGCATGGTATATACGATCATTGAAGTGCTGTTGGGCGTGGTTGGCTACTTATTATCCAAAAGAGCTACTCCCGACCAAAACGTGATTCCCGGGTAAAATTAGCCCTTCGTACCTGATTTCCCGGTGGGGGATCAGATTTGACTTAGGGATTTATTTTATGTCATCCATGTCCTCCCGCGATTGGACCAAGTTCCTCATCCTCGCCCTCATCTGGGGCTCTTCCTTTATGTGGATAAAGGTCGCAGTCGCGGATGTTAGTCCATTCGTCCTGGTCACCTTCCGCGTGTTCTTCGCCGTGCTGGGGATCCTGGCCATCATCCTTATCACCCGCGGGAAATTCCCCATGGAGAAGCGCTGGATCGGTGTCTTTGCTTTTTTGGGTTTCTTCAACGTCACATTCCCCTTCCTTCTCATCTCCTGGAGCGAGCAATATATTTCCTCCGGAATGGCTTCCATCCTCAACAGCACCGTCACTCTCTTTACTTTTCTTATCGCATCCTTCTTCATCCCCGAGGAGAGAATGACCTGGCTAAAGGTACTGGGCATCATCCTGGGGTTTGCCGGCGTGGTGGTCATAAGCCTGGATGATATTGGAAGCGGCCTGGGCAATATGCAGATTGGCGTGTTCGCCTCTTTGCTCGCTTCCGCCTGTTATGGGGCTGCCAATGTATTCGGTCGGATCAAAACAAAAGGTCTGGAACCTAATGCCCAGGCTTTTGGTCAGCTCACGGCGGCTTTCATTTTGATCGTACCGGCTGCCATTATATTTGACCCGGCATTCACTCTCCCCAACCAGCCCATTACCTGGTTCGCACTAATCCTCCTGGGATTACTGAATACTGCCGTAGCCACCTGGATGTTCTACTCGCTCCTCAATTCTGTCGGTTCCACCCGCACTTCCCTTGTGGCGTATTTCATTCCGCTGGTGGGAGTCATCCTGGGTATTCTGTTTATGGGCGAAACACTCAGTTGGAATTTGTTCATCGGCGCGCTGATGATCGTTGGCGGGGTGTTGTGGGTGAATTACGGCTCCCGACTTATAAATAAATATCAATAAAACCGTTCCACTATTTCCATTAACCCAAGGGCGGGGTTAAAATCATTGGGTGAACCAAACTCCAATTCACCATTCTGGTTTTGTTGCGGTAATCGGTCGTCCAAACGTGGGGAAATCCACCCTTGTCAATAACTACCTTGGGCAGTTGATTGCTCCGGTCTCCCCGCGTCCACAAACCACCCGCCGAAAACAATTGGGTATTCTCACCCTGCCAACTGCTCAAATCGTGTTCATGGATACTCCTGGACTGCACCGGGAAGTGGATCGCCTGGGAGGATACATGAACTCCGTGGCGGAAGCAGCCCTGCTGGACGCTGATCTGATCCTCTGGCTGGTCGCCGCGGATGAACCTCCTCAACCCGAGGATAAAATGATCGCAGAAAAATTGGCCGGTCTAAAGCACATGCCCCCTGTCCTCATGGCGCTCAATAAAAACGATCAAATCAATCCTCAGATCCTCGCCAGCCGGATAAAACAATATTCCCAGCTCCTCCCCGGGTCGGAACTCATCCAGGTTTCAGCTCTCACCGGCAACGGCCGGGAGGAACTGCTCGAGAGGATCGTGCAAGCAATGCCGGAAGGGGAATTATTCTTCGAAAGCGATCAGATCACCGACCTGTACGAAAAGGAGATCGCCGTGGATCTCATCCGCACCGCGGTATTGGATTCACTTCGGGAGGAAGTACCCTATTCGGTGGCTGTCCGCGTGGAAGATTTTATCGATCGGGATGAGCAAAACTCCTATATCAACGCCACGCTCTTCGTAGAACGGGAATCGCAAAAGGGAATCGTGATCGGAAAGGGTGGCGAGATGCTCAAACGAATCGGCAGCCTCGCGCGCAGCAGGATTGAGACCATGACCGGGCGAAAAGTTTACCTTGATCTGCACGTAAAAGTAGCTCCCAACTGGCGTAATGATCCCGCTGCCCTCCAACGCTTCGGGTATTCCCTGGAAAAACCTTGACCGATAATGCTGTTTATCTGCTCACCATTTGCCTGATGGCGTTGGATTGCTTCGCCGTGGGCACACACCATAACCGCTGGCGGGGTTTCACCAAGCCTGCCGCAATGATTGCACTGATCATGTGGTTCAGCATGACCGGATTGTGGCAGGGCGATCTGGTTTGGTTTGGGATTGCCCTGGTCCTTTCCCTGCTGGGGGATATTTTCCTCCTTTTCCCCTTCCGCTTGTTTACCGCTGGGTTGGCAGCATTTTCCCTGGCGCAGGTATTTTATATTATCGGCTTGAATTCATCGGGGGATTCATTCTATCCCTCAACGTTTTTAATCCTGATAGTGGTTATTTTAATTGCTGTGCTGGATTTTCGCCCTATCGTTAGTAGGATCCGCACGCACTCCTCCTTGCGGAAGCTTCTCCTCCCGGTCATTTTCTATGCGATTTTGCTCAGCGTGATGCTTTTTTCCTCCTGGCTTACCTTCCATCGCAGTAGCTGGCAGGGAACCTCTGCAGTGCTCACCGCTTTCGGCGGCAGCTTGTTTTTCGCCTCGGATTCATTACTTGCCCGCGAGAAATTCATCCGACCGATGAAATTCGGGGGTGTGCTGGTGATGGTCACCTACTTTTTGGGGCAATTGCTGCTAGCAACAGGTTCAGTGCTGCATTTCCTGGGAGGTATGGGATGAAACTGTGGATTTCCCGTATTCTAATCGGCCTGGTTTTGCTGGATAATCTCCAGGCAGCGGTTCAATTTATCTCCACCCCAGGTGGATTTACCCAAGCCTTCGACCTGGCTGGACCAGCTGGATTAGCCGCTATTCGGAGTATTGGAATTCTCTTCCTGATGTGGTGTGTTCCATATGCATTCGCGATGGTGCATCCCATCCGTTTCAGGGTCTCCCTTATCGAAGCGTGTGTTATGCAGACGATTGGTTTGGTCGGAGAGTCGATCTTATTATTAAACTTACCCGTAGGTTTGATGAATTCCCCCTCCAGCCTTCAACGATTCATCATCTTCGATGCTATTGGGTTGATCCTGTTGCTTATTGCCTTCGGGCTCACCTTTAGCGTCCAGTCTTTACGGGAGACTGGCACATCTAAGACTTAAGCGGACGGAAACCCTCCCCCAACGCTTCATGGGCCGTGCCGATCACCATAAACGCATTCGGATCGGCTTCGTGAACCAACTCTTTCAATTGGTTTACTTCAGATCGGGTCACGACGCAATATAATACCGGCCTTTCCGTCCCGGAGTATCCCCCTTTTCCCTGCAAGATGGTTACGCCCCGCTCCAGCGTCTGGGTGATCTCGGTGATCACTGCCTCAGGTGCGGATGTGATGATCATCGCGGTTCTAAAAATACTTGATCCTTCGGAGGCCATTTCCGCAGCCAAACCACTTACGTAGATCACCACCAACCCGTAGAGAGCCTTTTCCCAACCGAAGGTGAAACCGCCTGCCAGGACCACGATGGTATCCGTGATCAGGTAGGATTGGGAAATGGGAATGGCGAACCTGGAGTTCAGGATCCTGCCCAGAATATCGCTCCCTCCGCTTGTGCCCCTGCCGCGATAGACCAATCCAAGCCCAATCCCCAGTAGAACCCCGCCAAAAAGTGCATTGAGAAAGTTATCCTGGGTGATCCCCTGCGCAGGGATGAAGAACGCCAGGAAATCCGTGAGGAAGGAAAAAACCGCGATCGCCAGCGCGGTCCGTATGGCGAACCTGGCACCACCTAAAAATCGCCAGCCCAGCAGGAAAAGGGGAATGTTCCCCACAAAGACCATCAAGCCGATAGGCCAGCCTGTGTAATAGTTGATAATCTGGGCGCCTCCGCTGATCCCGCCCGATACCAGCTGCCCGGGGATCAGGAAAAGCCTCATCGCAAGTGCTTGAATCAATGCACCCAGAAGGATGAAGGCGTATTCCTTCACCAACTTCCAGCTAAAATGTTCGCGCTTAATCAGATTTTGCATAAAACAATTATCAAAATGACTATGAGTCTTTCTCCGCGTGAGCTCCACCCACCGCTTCGCAGATATAGACCTCTGCCATACTGCCGGTTCGCTCTGAATATGCCTTCTTCATTTCAGCTTCAAATCCATCCACAGCCTCCCGCTCCACCAGGCTTGCCGTGCAACCCCCAAACCCAGCCCCGGTAAGACGGGAGCCGTAGCATCCGGGGAGTTCCCACGCGATCTCAGCCATCGCATCCAGTTCCGGGCAACTCACCTCGTAATCATCCCGTAGACCGATATGGGTTTCGTTCATCAGTCTGCCAAACTCGGCAGCATCTCCCCTGGTCAGAACCTCCAAAGCCTGGTCCATCCGGGCACATTCGTGCACGATATATCTCGACCGCTTCAATGGCACTTCAGGCAACCCGGTTGAATACTTCTCAAATTCTCCTGGGGAAACTTCCTTCAAGCTTTGGATTCCGGGTATCAGTTTTTGAAAGAACCGAAGCGCTTCCTCGCAGGATGCCCGCCTTTCATTATAGGCAGAACCAGCCAGCCCCCTGCGCACGCCCGTATCAGAAACAACCACGACGGTATTTTCCGGCAGCTTCACAGGTTTGGATTCATGGGTACGCGTATCGAACCACACCGCGCTTCCCGCCACCCCGCAGGCACTGGCGAATTGGTCCATCAACCCGCAATTGACCCCCACGTACTTATTCTCAGCCAACTGGCAAAGTTTGGCTAATTCGAGCGGTTCGAGCTGCCATCCACCTAAGACTTTCCACAACGCCGCAAAGGCCACCTCAACCGCTGCCGAGCTGCTCAACCCCGCCCCCACTGGAATTGTGGAGCAAAAAGCTGCTCGAATACCCAGAACCTGGTAACCATGCTTGTTCAACGCCCACGCAACACCTGCCGGGTAGAGCGCCCAGGAAGGAAGAGTTTTTCCCTGCGTATTTTTCCTTTCCTCCAGAGAAGAAAGCGAAAATTCAGTCGTTTGATCCAGGTCTCGAGCTTCAATTTGGAAAACGGGTTCCTTCTGGACGTTCGCCTCGATATGAACGAATCGATCGATCGCCATGGGGAGAACCGCGCCTCCGTTGTAATCCACATGTTCACCTAGAAGATTGACCCTACCTGGCGCGATCGAAATAAATTCTGGAGAACCGATCAAGGATGGGGCGGAACGAGAATCATGCATTTTCCGAATTTGCTTTCTGGTATGTTTCCGCCAATGTCGCCTTTTGAGAATGGCTCATTGCTTTAATCTTCCGTTCCCTGCGCATCGCGCTGCTGCGATCAGGCTGAGGTTCAATATAGACCAGTTCCACCGGGCGGTGAAGACGGGTATAGGCTGCTCCGCGGCCGGCATTGTGCTGCTTTGCGCGGCGTTCAGGATCGAGCGTCCACCCCGTGTAAAAACTGCCATCGCAGCAGCGTACCATATAACAATAAAATGAATCCAGCATTATTTCTTCTTCTTGATCGGGGGGATGCCCATCGCCGTGGTAAAAAAACCATCATCTCCGCGCAGATTCCCATCGCCGGATTGCTCCCAGTTACCGCTCATACGGGATTCCCACCAAGCGGAATGCCCTGAGCGTGCCTGCCCGATCCTATCTCTCAATTCCGTCCCGCGGTTATTTTCCAGGGTGTCCCGGATGACTTGCAGCTCTCTGAGGAGATTATCGATTACCCGAAGGGTATTTTCTCGGTTGGCAAGGGCGGCAGTGCCAAAATCCTCCCGCTCGGTCAACCCTGCGAGGGGATGTGCGATCGCTGCAAAACTGCTGTTGGTCAACTTACAGCCATAATGCCACCCGCCTTGACTCGAAACCGAGTTGAAAAAGGCAGCCGCCACCAATTCAGGCAGGATTTCGTATGCTGCCAGGAGTCCATCCAACTCAGCAATATCTCCATAGAACACCTCTCCCCCCAAGGAGGCTGCAATCTCGGCTGCCAAATGGGTGGAATCGGCGCTTGTGGTTTCAGTTCCACAGGTCAGGAATAGTCCCTTTGTGAAAAGATCCGCAGACGCCGCATTCATCCCGGTTTCCGCAACGATTAAGTGCCTTGGGTTGAGGATGGGTGTAAAGGAGAGGAATTGCGTACCTGCAGGAAGAATATGTTCCGCCCAGGCATAGGTCGCCTTTTTCACCGGTGATGAATCCAGAACAAGTGATTTTTCAGAAATCAAGGGTGCGATCGACCTGAGAGTGATCTCCACCTCATCAAAGGGAACAGCCAGGATGATAACATCCGCTCCAAGCAGGAGTTCCGGTATTTGATTGGTGAGAATATTAAAGATGTTAAGTTTTCCAACCTCGCGGGTAATATCTCCGTTTCGGTCCAGCCCTGCCGTAATAAATTGATCCTTTCCTCCAGCCAGAGCCATACCAAAGGAAACTCCCAACTTGCCCATCCCGATGACTGCGATTTTTTTGACCATTTCATGCTCCCATTAAGAAAGAGGGTGAACCGACTGATGAATGGAGAGATGACGGATCCAAAAATATCCAATCCAGCATAAGGCAGCAGGAACATCAGCGCGACCAGCAACAATGGTCCGAATCGGCGGTATTTCGCGTAGAACGGGGCTGCCGATCCGGGCAGAAAATACATTAGCAATTTTTCTCCATCCAGGGGAGGGATGGGAATCAAGTTGAAAATCCACAACAACAGGTTGATTGTGATGAACTCGAAGAGGAAATAGGCGAACCACCCGCCCGAAGCACCCACCAGTACCCGAAAGATCAGAGATGCGGCCACAGCCAGTAAAAAGTTGGAAAACGGCCCAGCGAGGGAAACCCAAAGAAAAGCTGAATGTGATCGTCTTTCCAATGCTGCAGGATTTACCGGAACAGGTTTGGCCCAGCCGAAACCTGCCACCACCAGCATTAAGCTCCCCACGATATCCAGGTGGCGCAGCGGATTCAGGGTGAGCCTGCCCATGATATAAGGGGTGTCGTCACCGTATCGGGTTGCCGTCCAGGCATGGGCAAACTCATGGAAGGTAAGCGCCACCACAAGAGTGATGAGCCGCGCGATCAATGTAGCAGGGTCTAATCCGAGCATGGGGAAATTGGTTTCCGGGGTTGTACTTCACCCGCCTCAAGGCATTATAACATGCGATATAATTTTACCGTGCTCCCGGACCTTCAGCTCGATGACAGGCTGCGCCTGCGCAAACCGCATCCATGCGGCGGGTATGAATGGAAAGTGATCCGCCTGGGTGCGGATATCGGGATCGAGTGTCTCACCTGTAGCCACCGGGTGCTGCTCACCCGCCGCGAACTTAACCATCGGATCAAGAAATTTCTCCCCAAACCAGAAAATGAACCTCCAGCAAAAGAGTAAGCGATTTCTCTTTCTCTTCTCGGATACGGGAGGGGGGCATCGCAGTGCTGCCGAGGCTATTTCGGAAGCCCTGCAATTGGAATACCCGGATATCCCTCTTGAAATTGTGATGATCGATATTCTACGGGAATACGGGACACTCCTCTTTAAATACGCTCCGATCCAATACCCATATATGATGAAAGCACCGCTCGTTTGGGGCGCCGGTTATGATATTTTAAACAAGCCCCGGCGGGTACGTACCATCTCGGATGCCCTCTGGCCAGCGCTGCGTCGTTCTCTCCATAACCTCCTCATTGATCACCCCAGCGACTTGATCGTATCCGTTCATCCCCTGCCGAATATGGCCATGCTGCGGGCAATGGGAAAAAAGCACCGCTTGTATGCGACCGTGGTCACCGATATGGTATCAACCCACGCGCTGTGGTATGAACCCAAGGCGGATATCGTTATCCTACCCACCCAGGTTGCCTTCGACCGCGGTGTAGAGTTGGGCATGCCTGCGGGGAAAATGGAGGTGATCGGGATGCCGGTTGCCGACCGCTTCTGCCGGCCTGTGGGAGAACGGGCGGTGAACCGGGCGAAACTTGGCTGGCCGGAAGGCAAACCGACCATTCTGATCGTGGGCGGTGGGGAGGGCATGGGTCCTCTGGAAGCAGTGGTGCGCGGGGTGAGCGAAGCAAGGTTGGATGCCAGCCTGGTGGTGGTGGCAGGCAGGAACACGGATCTCCGCGAACAATTAACCCAGACTCCCTGGAATATCCCTGTCAAAGTGTACGGTTATGTAAAAACAATGCCTGAGTTCATGCGAGCTGCGGATATCCTCATAACCAAGGCTGGCCCTGGATCCATCAGTGAAGGATTCCTCGCCGGTCTCCCCTTGATCCTGTATCACTTCCTCCCCGGCCAGGAAAAAGGCAACGTGGACTACGTGGTCAATAACGGAGCAGGCATTTGGGCGCCGGATCCAAACCAGATCGTAGGCGCATTGCGCACCTGGCTGGAAGATGGCGAGGTGTTAAATCGTTTTGCAGCTGGCTCCAGCCACCTCGCCCGGCCGGATGCCACCCGGCAAATCGCCCGGCGCCTGATGAGCTTGATCACCTGAACACCCGCGATACCCCCTGCTTGTCCTCTCCCCCCCTCTGCCTTATAATTCGATCATGCCCATTCTTGCCAGGGACGCTTTTGAATTCTTCAGTCGCAGCGCGGAACAAACCCAACGGCTGGGGATGCGCCTTGGCAGCCTCGTAAAACCTGGCGACCTGATCTGCCTCTCCGGCGATCTTGGCGCCGGGAAGACAACAATGGTACAGGGCATCGCCCGTGGCTGGGGTTCGGTGGACCAGGTCACCAGTCCTACCTTCGTGCTGGTGAATGTCTACCGGCGCACTGATGGCCTTCAGATGAATCACCTTGATGCTTATCGATTGGAGAATGCAGTAGAAGGTGAAGACCTGGATATTGATGAACTGCTGGATGGTAGACCGCTACTTGTGGAGTGGCCGGAGCACATCCAACCCGCCTTGCCTACTGATTGCCTGCTGGTCAAAATGACCTGGATGGCGGATGAGCAGCGAGGCCTGGTGATCACGGCGAAAGGGCAGCGCTTTAACGAAATGCTTAATCAATTCAAACAAATGGTGTTGGGAGGCTGAATGCTGCTGGCAGTGGATACTTCCACCCTGTGGATCGGATTGGCGCTCTATGATGATAGCCGCGTTCTGGCTGAAACCATTTGGCACACCGAAAACCACCATACGATCGAGCTGGTTCCATCCATCGATAGTCTGCTGAAACGCTGCAAAGCCACCCCGTCAGACCTCCAGGTGCTGGCAGTTGCAACCGGTCCGGGATCCTTTACCAGCCTGCGGATCAGTCTGGCCGTCGTGAAAGGTATTGCTTTGGCGTGCCATCTTCCGTTGGTCGGGGTTCCTTCCCTCGATGTTCTTGCCGCAGCTCAGCCCCGCCAGGATTCACTTCTGGCAGCGGTGCTGCAGGCAGGCAGAGGCCGCCTGGCGGTCGGTTGGTATGAATCCTCTGATTCTGGTTGGAAGGCATCTTCGGTGGCAAAATTGACCACCGCAGAGGCCCTGGCAGCCGAGATCAAAAAGCCCACCCTGGTCTGCGGGGAGCTCACCGCCGACGAACGCCAGGTTTTGGCTCGTAAATGGAAAAACGTGATCATCGCCAGCCCGGCAAGGTCCGTCCGGCGCCCATCCTTCCTTGCTGAGATCGCCTGGGAGCGCTGGAAAGCTGGACAGGTCTCGGACCCGGCAACCCTGGCGCCAATTTATCTCCATATCGCCGGGGAAATTCCTGCATGAGCTTTTCCCCGGTTATGCAGAAAATCCAGATCCGCCGAATGACCTCTGCCGATCTCGACACGGTCGCGGATATCGACTCGATCTCCTTCAGCCTTCCCTGGCCGCGAAATTCTTTTGAATACGAGTTGAGGAACCCTGTCTCGCGCCTTTGGGTGTTGGAGGTGGAAGATTCCTCAGGTTTGAAACGCCTGGCCGGGATGATCTGCGCCTGGGTGATCGAAAATGAAGGCCATATCGCCACATTCGCAATCCACCCGGATTTCCGTCGATTGGGACTGGGCGGCAGGCTGCTTGGCACCGCTCTTCTGGATGCAGCCCGCGAAGGGGTAGAATTGGTATACTTGGAAGTCCGGCGCAGCAATCTGGCAGCGTTACAAATGTATGAGAAATTTGGATTTCGAATGACCAGCATCCGCGCAGGGTATTATTCTGATAACCACGAGGACGCCCTGATGATGACGCTTGAAGATTTGGATCCGCTGCGTTTGCAGGTCTTGTTCGAAAAATATCTTCAGTAGTACCCTGGAGTCAACTTGGAAGGATCAGCTATCTTACAGGAAGTTTCGCAGCAGGTCTCAGCCTGCATGCGTTGCAATCTACATTTTTCCCGAAAAAATGCCGTTCCCGGGGAAGGCCCATCCACTGCATCCATGCTTTTCATCGGCGAAGGACCGGGGTTCCACGAAAACGAACAGGGTCGGCCTTTTGTTGGCCAGGCCGGGAAGTTGCTTGAGGATCTGCTTAAAGAGCATTGGTTTAAAACGCGAAGATGTATTCATCACGAACGTGGTTAAATGCCGACCGCCTGGAAACCGCGACCCAATGCCTGAAGAACTTGCCGCCTGCGCAGAATACCTTAATCGCCAGATCGAAGCTCTCAATCCGTCGGTCATTATCACTCTAGGGCGTTTCTCGATGGCGAAATTCCTGCCCTTCGTGAAAATAAGCGAAGCGCACGGGCGTCCGGTAAAAGTGAATGGGCGGTTGATCGTGCCCATGTACCATCCAGCGGCCGCACTGCACCAACCCTCACTAAAGCCTGCCCTGGAAAAAGATTTCCTGCAGCTACCGGAACTGATCCGTAGCGATGCGCCGAAGGGGGAAGAGACTCCCAGGCCAATGGTCCAAACCCCTGGGACTGACTTTTCAACCGAAGCGGAAGATCAGAGCAGCGCCGAGCAGCTGAGTTTATTTTTAATTTGGAAAGAGGTATTGGATGAGCATAAAAGAGGTTTCCCTTAAGAAATTCTCCGATAAGTCCGCTGTGGTCGGAATTCTGGGATTGGGATATGTGGGCCTGCCGCTTGCAGTGGTGTTCGCCGATGCCGGTTTTAAGGTGATCGGTATCGATCCCATCCAATCGAAGGTTGATGATTTGAACAGTGGGAAGAGTTACATCATTGATGTCCCCTCGGAGAGCATTCAAAAGCACGTAAAATCCGGAAAATTCTCCGCTTCCGTTGATTTCAGCCGCCTGCGTGAGGTGGACGCGGTTTCCATCTGCGTTCCCACCCCCTTGCGTAAAACTGGTGACCCTGATCTTTCCTTTATCATCTCCGCTACGGAGGAGCTGGCCAAATACATACATCCCGGAATGGTCATCGTTCTGGAATCCACTACCTACCCTGGCACCACCCGTGAAATGGTGCAAACCCGGCTGGAGGAAGTGAGCGGAATGAAAACCGGGGTGGATTTCTACCTGGCATTCTCCCCCGAGCGTGTGGACCCCGGGCGCAAGGATTACACGACAATCAATACCCCCAAGGTGATCGGCGGGATCACCGTCGATTGCGGGGAAGTGGCCACCGCCTGGTATCGCCAGGCCATTCAGACGGTCGTACTGGTTTCTTCAGCGGAGGTGGCCGAAATGGCCAAGCTGCTGGAGAATACCTTCCGCATGATAAACATCGGGCTGGTGAATGAGCTATCACTCATGTGCGATCGGCTCGGTGTGGACGTTTGGGAAGTGATCGATGCCGCCTCCACAAAGCCCTTTGGCTTTATGAAGTTCACTCCCGGTCCCGGGCTGGGGGGGCACTGTATCCCCATTGACCCGTTATACCTTTCCTGGAAACTGAAAACGCTCAATTACACCGCCCGCTTCATCGAGCTCGCGTCCGAGATCAACACCGGTATGCCGCGCTACGTGGTCAGCCGCATCCAGGATGCATTGAACACCCAGTCAAAGGCGCTTAAAGGCAGCCGCGTTCTGGTGCTCGGTGCCGCCTATAAACCTGATATCGACGATCTGCGCGAATCGCCCGCCCTGGATGTGATCCACCTGCTGCAGCAAAAAGGTGCCACAGTCCCCTACCACGACCCTTTCGTTTCTCATTTCCAGCATGATGGGAAGGAATATTCCTCCGTTTCAGACCTGATGGATGAGGTAAAAAAGGCGGACTGCGTAGCGATCATCACAAATCATTCTGCCTACGATTACCCGGAGATCCTTTCAAGCGCTGCCCTCATCTTCGATGCGCGTAACGCCCTGGGAAAATTGGGGAGGAACCACCCCAAGGTATTCAAGCTCTGATGTCCACCTATTTGGTAACCGGTGCTGCCGGTTTTATCGCTTTTAAAGTGATTGACCTCCTTCTTGAGGAAGGACACCAGGTGGTGGGGGTGGATAACCTCAACTCAGCCTATGATCCGCGCATTAAACAATGGCGGCTGGAAGAACTTACACCCAAAAAAGGCTTCACGTTTTACCACGCCGATATCTGCGACCGACCCCGGCTGGATGAGATCCATGTCAGCCATAAGCCCTTCCAGGCGGTCATCCACCTGGCTGCCCGCGCGGGAGTGCGTTATTCTGTTGAGGATCCCTGGTCCTTTGTGGATTCGAACATCACCGGCACGCTCAACCTGCTGGAGCTCAGCCGCAGGAACGGTATCCCTAAACTAGTCCTGGCTTCCACCTCGGGCGTCTATGGCAATAATCCACCCCTGCCCACCACCGAGGACGCAGATACCAGCCGTCCACTGCAACCTTACGCCGCCTCTAAAAAGTCAGCGGAAGTGCTGGCACACTCCTACCATCACCTTCACGATCTGGATATCACCATCTTCCGCTATTTCACCGTTTATGGACCTGCCGGTAGACCCGATTTGGCTCTATTCCGCTTCATCCAGTGGATCATTGAAAACCGCCCGGTTCTGGTCAATGGCGATGGCAACCAATCGCGGGGGTTTACTTATCTGGACGATATCGCCCGTGGTACCCTGCTGGGATTGAAACCATTGGGATATGAGATCATCAACCTGGGTGGGCACCAGACCGTGACGGTCAATGAGTTGATTGAACGGGTTTCAAAGTTTACCGGCATGCCAGCCAAAATCCAGAATCTGCCAGTGAACTGCGCGGATATTCGCGCCAGCTGGGCGGATACAAGCAAAGCCCGCGATCTGCTTGGATGGGAGCCTAAGATCTCCCTTGAGGAAGGTATCCCCCGCATGGTGGACTGGTACCTCAAGGAGCGCAGCTGGGCGAGCCAGATCGTCACGGAATGAGAATCACCCCCGCAAGCATTTGGCAGCGCTGGAAAAAAGACGAGATCCTGGGGGGAGTGATCCGCAATACCACTTACCTCTTCAGCAGCAACACGGTAACCCTGGGGTTGAACACGCTTCAAACCCTGATCGCCACCTTCCTGCTCGGCCCCACTTTCTACGGTATCCTAGGGCTGGTCACATCCTACGCTTCCAGTGTGAACCGCCTGCTTTCCTTCCGCATGGGAGAACTGGTCATCAAGCATGCCGGCGGACAGCTTGCCCTTGGCCGGAAGGACAAAGCCGCTGCGATCATCAAGACAGCTGGGTTGACCGAAGCGGCTACCTCGCTTGTCGCCTTCCTAATCCTGGTGCTGACCGCTAGTTGGGCTGCCGCGACGATAATTAAAGTACCCCAGGCAGCTCCCTGGATCGTTATTTTCGGCATATCACTCCTGGCAGATATCGTCTTCGAGACCTCAACTGCGGTCTTGCAGCTTGGAAACCATTTCAAATACCAGGCAGTTTTAAACCTGGCGCAGAGCATCCTTGTGACGGTTCTCCTGGCGGTCGCGATCCTTTTCCACGGTACCATTTATTTCGTCCTGATCGCTTATCTCCTCGGAAAAGTCGTTCAGGGAGTGGGCACAACCATCCTCGCTTTTCGCTGGGTGAAACCGTTAATTGGTGATGACTGGCTTCGCCAACCATTCAGCTTGATCGAAAATCGAAAGGAGCTTGGTCATTTTGCCCTAAGTACCAACTTGAGCGGTTCGATCAACATGATCATCCGCGATAGCGAAATCCTATGGGTGGGATTCTTCCTGAATCCAACCGCTGCCGGATACTATAAACTTGCCCTGGCGTTGATGAATCTCACCGCCATCCCGATCAGCCAGATCATTAACACCACCTTCCCGCAAATCAGCATATCATCCGCCCGCCACGAATGGTCCACCCTTAAGCGCCTGCTGCGCCGCACCTCCGCGATCGCTGCCGTCTGGATCACCTTCTGTGCGGTGGGAATGCTTCTTTTTGGACCACTCTTCTTCATCAACTACAAAGACGGAGCTTTCCTGCCCACCCTCCCGGGGATGTTCATTCTGTTGCCCGGATTTGCTGCCCAGGGTATCTTATTCTGGAACCGTCCCTTACTGCTTTCACTTGGGAAACCGAATTTCCCATTGGCTGTTAATGCTGTGCTGGGTGCGATTAAAATAGGCCTGATGTTCCTGCTTGTGCCCACCTACGGTTATCTTGTCCAAGCTGGATTGCTTTCCGGGTATTTCTTCTTTGCCGCGGTCATCATAGTCTGGGTAGGGCTGCGGGAGATTCACCGGCAACAAGTCCTCTTTCCAATCCCTCTTGAAGCATGAAGATCGCCTGCGTATCCCCCTCAAGGGTTCCCTCCCGCACTGCCAACTCCATCCAGGCGTTGAAAGCCTGCCATGGTCTGGCACAGAACGGTCACGAGGTGCGCCTCTTCCTCCCTGGCGAGGAACAGATTCTCTGGGATACCCTCGCAGGTCCATATGGCTTGGCAACGGAATTCCAGATCACCTGGTTAAAAAGCCGCAGGCTCTTACGCCGCTATGAATTTTCATTCAACACCGTAAGTCAGGCAAAGGAATGGGGCGCGGAAGTGGTCTATACCTGGCTCCCCCAGGTTGGACTCTTTTCTCTGGAGCGGGGTATTCCCGCGATCCTTGAAATTCACGACCGGCTTAAAGGTGCGCTTGGACCATGGGTGTTTTCCCGGTTCTGCCTTCATCCCGGCCGCAAGCGCATAGCGGTGATCACGCATGCTTTGTTGAAAGTTCTCGAATCAGAAAACGGTATCCACCTGGCAACAGATGAAGTGGTGATAACTCCCAACGGGGTGGAATGGGAACGGTTCGCCCATCAGCCCGAACCGGAGGAAGCGCGTGCCCTGCTGAACTTTCCGCAAAAACCGACTGCAGCCTTTTCCGGCCATTTTTATCCCGGGCGGGGATCGAATCTTCTTTTCTCCCTTGCCCAATCAATGCCTGAAATACAATTCGTCTGGATCGGCGGGCGCCATGAGGATATTGATCATTGGCAGGGCAGACTGCAGGCGGAAAAAGTTGAAAATGTGGTACTGACCGGGTTTGTGGAAAACAGCAGCCTTCCGCTCTACCTGGCTGCCGCGGATGTGTTGATGATTCCATTTGAGCGCCGCATTGAAGGCTCCAGCGGTGGCAATAGCGCAGATATATGCAGCCCTATGAAGCTCTTCGAATACATGGCCACCGGGCGTGCCATCCTCACCAGCGACCTGCCGGTGATACACGAAGTTTTGAACGAAACGAACGCGTGCTTTGCCCCACCTGAAGATCTTACCGCCTGGCAAAATACCCTTTCAAATCTCATTATCGATCCCGTCAGAAGAGATAAGATCGCCCAAAATGCCCGGGAGGACGCGCAGCAGTACTCCTGGAGGGAGCGTGAAAGAAGGGCTCTGGAGAATTTTCCTGGGTGAATCATGACCACGGATAAAAAGAAAATCATCACCATCTTGCTTCTATCCCTGTTGGGCGGCATGGGATTGACGGCGGTCGTTATCGCCCTTGGAGCGGGGGGTTGGAACACCCAGACATGGTTGCTTTCCGGTTTTTTGGTTTCGATGGCATTTCTTTTGCTCGCGCTCGCCATCCGTTGGGCGGGCGCGGAAAAAACCCTCATCTGGATCGTGGCTACCGGGTTGATCCTGCGTCTGGCGGTCAGCGTGGGGCTGACCCTTGCACTGCCGGTTTTTGGTTACGATAGCGAAGAACATAATGCCGGGTATATTTTTGCTGATTCATTTGACCGGGATTCGCAAGCCTGGTCGCTGGCAGCATCCGGCGAGCCTGTCATCAAAGCGTTCGAGAATCAATACTTATCGGACCAGTACGGTGGGCTCCTTTCTCTCCTCGCGCTGGAATATCGCTACCTCAGCCCGGATGCCCACCGGCAGATGCTACCCCTCATTATTTCCGCCACGTTTTTCATGCTTGCGGTGCCTTTTCTATGGAAGACGGCAAAAACACGTTGGAATCGACGCGTGGCGCTGATTGCCACCCTCGTGTTCGTCTTCTACCCCGAAGCCGTGTTACTTGGCAGCGCGCACATGCGTGAACCACTATTACTCTGCCTGGGAGCCATAGCAACCTGGGCAGTAGTAACCTGGGAAAAAGACTGGCGGCATTCATCGATGATCCTGTTGGCGTGTTTTCTGGGTGTGATGTTGTTCTCTTGGCGGTCAGGGATCGTCATTATCGGCCTGCTGCTGGGCTGGTTATTTGTGGATTGGGTCATGGAGCAGTGGAAACCCTCCCGAAGGGTTTGGGGTTGGTTATTTCTGGTCGGGATCATCCTGGTCCTTGCCCGTCTAAGTTACGCATGGATCCGCGAGACCGCTGTCTATGACGCCTATCTTACGGTTCAGTCATCAGGAATCCTGCAAATGGTTTTTCGCCAAATTGGTTTCAAATACCAGTTACCGGTGGTTACCACCTACGGTATCACCCAGCCTCTTCTCCCTGCAGCGCTGGTCGCGTTGTCCAATCCACTTGCCAGTGCCATATCCATTCTGCGATCCCTTGGGTGGTACCTGCTGGCACCTGTCTTGATATTCAGCTTCTTTGCATCCTGGAGAGCTGAACCCGCGCGCGACCGCAGGCTGTTGATCTGGTTATCTTTTTTCAGCCTCATGTGGGTGATCATTTCTTCCTACCGTGCAGGAGGCGATCTCTGGGATAACCCGCGCTACCGCACCATTCTGCTTCCCTGGCTGGCCTTGGTGGCTGGCTGGGCTTGGGATTGGGCACTCAGCCAAAGAAATCCTTGGCTTGGAAGGATCTATTTGATAGAAGGATTAGCTGTACTTGTGATCACGAACCTGTATTTGACCCGATATGCGAATTTCGGCATTCGGTTGAACTTCTACTTGAATTTTGGATTGGCGGCAATTGCTGCTTTGCTTGTCATCGGAATCGGATTGATTTACGATGTTCGTAAAAAGCAGCGTGTAAAAAAATGATCGCTTAAGCCTGCCAGGGGCCGACCCCGTCCCAGGCGTATTCCAGGTGTTCGGCTTTGTTCTTGCTGATTTTTTTCTGCACCTTACGGTGCGCCCATTTCATCAAGGTCAATCCCCCAATTTCATCCAATCGTCGGCCGATCTCCCGGGTGCGCAGATGACGGCACTGATGGTTGTAGGCACCACCCGGACGTTCCGAGAGGTAATCCTGCTCCACTCCGATCTGGAATAGCTCATTCATCAATTTATCCACCTCCCTGGATCGGTCGGCGGGATACGGCTTGGAAAACAGGTCGGTTAGAAACCCCATCTCATTTCTCCTGGTACGATTGTATCACGCGTAAATGATTATTTCTCCTTTGCACGCGAGTTGACCCCCACCAGTGGGATTTTCATCCTGGTTTTGAGCACTTTTCGCACCATATGTGGCACTGCATCACCTCCTGAGGCTTCGTGCTATACTCGTTTTATGGACATGATGCGGGATCGTTGGGAACCGTGGGCACATTTCTTGCAACGTTTTGAGATGGAAAAACCGGCTGCGTTTCTCCTGGAAGCTGCCGGTCCGCTGACCATCCTGCTCGCCCAGGTGGTTTACCTGGGGCAGCCCTTGCTGGGCAGATCGAAAAACAGGGCGGATTGGGAAGCCCTGGCAGGAATGCTGGAAGACCCTGCCCAGGCGAAGGCATTTGCCAATTATCTGAAGGAGGAACGGTTTTCTTGAATCTTGGGTATTCCGTCCTGGGAGCAGCCATTCTGGTTCTTTCGACCGGGATGTTGCTCATTTTCATTCGGCCGAATAAAAAACGCTCCCCCTTGGTGTTGCGGGAGATCCCTGCCGTGACCAGCCTGCGATGCATGCTTGGAGCTGCCATGGAGCAGGGTACGCGGATCCATTTTGGGCTAGGCCGAGCCCATCCGGGAGACTCCAATTACGCGTCCACCCTTGCAGGGCTGGATTCCCTCGAATCGATCACCCGTTCCACCCTCACAACGGATCAAACTCCTGTCGCCACCAGCGGGGATGGAAGCACCAGCCTGTTGGGTGAGGACATTGTCCGCGCAGTTTATCGCCGCGACTCAACTGTCGACCGCGTTCCGGGTGGGGATAGCCTGCTGGCAGGCGTTACCCCCTTTGCCTATGCGGCTGGTTCCCTGCCGATGATCTCCTCCCCCGATACAGGCGCAAATCTTTTCGTGGGTCATTTCGGAGTCGAATCCGGGTTAATGATCCCTGTGCAACCTTCCGGGGAGAAGGACTTCTTTGCCGGTTCCGATTCCATCCCCGCGCAGGCGGTGTTTTTTGCCGCCTCTGAAAACACGCTCCTTGGCGAGGAGACCTTTGCCCTGCCGGCATATTTGGATGGAAAACGCTCCTACCAGGGTAGTTTGATGGTTCAGGACCTTCTACGGCTGATCATCGTCTTTGGGATGCTTGGCGGGGTGATCCTGGTTCTTGCGGGGGTGTTGTGAGAGCCCCAATTGCGGCTGCCATCGCCATCGCTGCCGGGGTGATCGTCCTGGCGGGGTATTTCATTCCCTTGCCTCTTCTCCAGATCGTTCGTCTGCAAATTTTGGATTGGGCCATGCTCCTGGCTGCAGTCGCCGCACTGGTGGCAATCATCAACCTGTTTGTGGGGCATTTCCGAAAAGCGTTCAAACCCGGGGTATCGCGAATGTTTAGTATTGTCGTAACCCTTTTCTTTACTCTCACATTGATTTCCGGGCTGGTGCTTGGCGCATCGGATAGGCAGTTCCAACGGGTAGTGACCAATATTCAAATTCCCATAGAGACCACGCTTTTCGGAATGATCAGCATCTCCCTGGCATACGCGGCATTTCAATTCATCCGTCAGCGGAAGGGCTGGGTGAATACGGTATTCATAGTTTCCGTGGTTTTTTTCCTCCTTGCCAACAGCTGGTTTTTGGTCATCGGCCAATCATTCCCGCTCCTGGGAGAGCTCATCTCTGGGATCCAGAAAATCCCCCTGGCCGGCTCCCGTGGAGTACTGATCGGTATCTCACTGGGCAGCCTTGTTACCGGGCTGCGTATTCTGACCGGCATTGACCGGCCATATAGTGGATAAGCCATGCCTGAAACCATTTGCCAGATATGCGGAACCCCCAACCAACCAGATGCAGTCATCTGCTCCATGTGCCATTCGCGGCTTGGTCCTCCACCGGGTCGGACGCAATCCCTGGAATCCCCCACCGATCAACCAGTATCTGAGAAAGAAAACCTGGAATGGCTAGAACGAGTGCGGGCTTTGAATGCCATGGATCAGCTTGCTAAGAATGGCGGGATCCCTCCCATCCAAAGCAGCCCTGCACCAATTCCCTCCCCCGTACCTGATGAAGAAGTGGAAAACCCGGATTGGCTCCACAATACCCGCGATCTTTCCTCCGCTCAAAAACCTGCCTCCCCGCCGCCAGGGGGAGAGGATTTGAGCTGGCTCAATGACCTTCGTGCTTCCACTGGCAGTCTTGCCCCTCCGTCAGCAGTCCCCACCACCGCCGCCGAAGTCCTTGCGGCAGCAGCGTTCGCGAAGCACCAGGAGGAACAGGAGGAAGCCGAAAAGCTTGGTGAAACACAGCAGCTCACCCCGCGCGCTTCCATCCCAGGTTCTGCATCTGATTGGATGGATAAACTTGGCGCTTCTGGAGAAGATAAGGATCTTAAACCCGGGTTCGAGGAAAGTTTTGGCTCACCCCTGGCAGAGATTGGGGCTGTGGTGAATTATGATATTGAACGGGCCACTGGATCACTCGGCAAAGAGCAGGAAGGAGAAATTGCAGAATCTGCCGCTGTTTCAGTTCAGGAGCCGCCCCCTTCTGGACAGGTCGAAGACTTCCCATCCGCTCCCCCTTCGGAAACGACAGCATCCCCTGTTCCACCTTCATCTCCTGCACCCGCTACCGGAATTGACCTGGCATTCCTGGATTCGATGTTGGCAACCCCTTCGGTTATTGGAGAAACCCCAGAAAGCCCTGCTGCAGAGAATACCGGGGCATTCGCGCAACCCCCAGCCGTCAAACAAACCGAGGACAAACCTGAACCTGCTTCAACAGTTGAGCCATCACTGTCCTGGCTACAGGACCTGCAAAATAAACCTGAACCGACCCTGGTTCAGGACTCCGATTTAGCAAATCAGGGTGCAGAATCTGGACAGAAGGAATCCTCCCTAGACGAAATTGTGTCGGTAACGCAGACAGCTTCCCCTGTTGGCTTTCCACCGACATCCAATGTGATCGAGGAACTATCCATTCCTACTGAATCTTCTCCAGCACCTGCATCACAGCTCACCCCCGAGGAACTGGATGCTCGCCTCCTGAACCAATTTGTTTCCCCATCTCCCGTTATCGAAAAATCACCGATCGAGCCCACCCCCCAACCTCCCCATGATCTAAAAAACCTGCCCGGTTTTTCCTCCACTGGTTTAACAGGCTTTTTAGGCACAGAGGCGATCGCCGGGATGGAATTGGAAGGTATCCTTCCACCCGATAGCGCCGGAGAAAAAGCCCAGGGAATTCCAACACCTGAAGCTCCCGCATCGCCGCAGGAAGTGACTCCCGAATCTGCTCACATTTCACGACCGCCAATTCAATCTGAGGTGCTCCCCTCGGATCAAGTTGCGTCTCCCGCCGCATCTGTGCAGGAAGAACCCTTGTCCGTTTCCATGCCTGAGCTATTCGTACCTCCAGAAGTTCCCCCATATTCACCCTCCCCGCAGGAACCACTAAATCAACCTGCATCTTCTCAAGTTGGGGAATCCCTTATTAATACAGAACAAGCGGCTGAAGTGGAACAGGTGGATATCGGGGCCATCCAACCCTCGGTGGACACTCCCGATTGGCTAAAACAATATGCAGGTGAATTCAAGATCGACGATGCCCAGAGGTCTCTTTTTCCCAGCCAGGAGTCGTTGAGCAAGGAGTCCACTGCAGATGTCGAATTTTCGCCCTCGGATTCCTTACCGTCTTCCGAACCGTCCCCGGTGGAACAATTTACCCCGGATGTTCCTGGTCCGCAGGATTTTGCACCATCCGAACCCCAGCCGGTCGTCCCAGCAGCGGCGGAGATCCAAAACCAGGATTGGTTAAACACGGTCATTAACGAAACACCCTCCACACCTTTGGATCTTTTCAAGGACGTGGAAGAACCCCGCTTCGCTGCACCGGTGGAAGAATCCCCACCTCCAGCCGCTCCTGAATCAAAGCCTGAAGCCTGGGTGATGGAACCCGGACAGCACTCCGGGTTCACTGGACCACTGCCCGATTGGCTCCAGGAACTGGAAAGCGATTCTGAGGGAAAATCATCTACCGGCAACCAGCAGGGAACCGTAGAGGAACCGATCCCCGACCTTTTCGTATCGGCACCACCTGCGGCAGATCTCAATTCGGAGTCCGTACCTGAATTCTTGAAACCGCAACCGGAAGTCAAGCCTGATGTGCCTGGTTTGAACGACTTGGGTATCCGGACTGAAGATCTCTTCAAATCATCCACTTCCCCGGAGGAACCGCCTATGCCTGGGAAGGAACCTTCCCTGGAGGATTATGGCATCCTTCCGGAGAATATATTCCCCGCGAATCCTGAAGAAACGCCAGCAGAACCCCAGCCCGATTGGCTGAGCGGACTTCCAAACATGAAGGATGAGGGTACACCTGCACCCCCATTGTCCGAAGCCCTGCCGGAACAGAATATAAACGAACAAACACCCGGGGTTGCAGCCTCGATGCTGGCGGTGAACGCAGTGAACGCGGTGAGCCAGGTAGCCAAGCCTCAACCTGTTCGCAGCGCAGCTGAACCCAGTCCCGCCGTACCTTTCGGTTTGGAATCCCTTCCTGATTGGATCTCCGCTGAGCGCGGGGAAGGCGATTCTGCGGATGCCTCCGGAGACCAACCCGCCATCGCCCAGGCGGAAATGCCCGGCTGGCTGGAGGCGCTTAAACCAGTCGGAATGGCCAAAGCCGCCTTTTCTGGGTCAAAACCTCCTCCTGCTGAAAATGCCCCCGTAACCGGTTCCTTAAAACCCACCACCGGCTCCCTCACCGGAAAACCTTCCACCCCCATTTCCGCCGCGACTGTACCTCCCATAATACCGGGAGGGAAATCGGAAACGCAAAAACAATACGCCGCGATGATGGAGCAGGTTCTCACCCGTGGTCCGGCTCCTGCCGCAGAAACGCCCAAAGCGAAAAAACGCTCCAAGAAAGTGGTGTGGGTTGTGATAGCAGCTTTGGTCCTGATCCTGCTGTTGATCCTGGCAGCTGTCGGTCTCGGGTTCCTGCCGATGCCCCGGCTCTTCTCGGCGGAAACAGTGACATTTTACAATACGGTCGAAACACTGCCAGCCGATGTTCCGGTACTTGTTGCCCTGGAGTATTCCCCGGCCTTTGCAGCCGAGCTGCAGCCCATTAGCATCACCACGATGGATCAGCTTGTCGCCAAAGACGCTCGGGTGAGTTTCATATCCACCCAACCCGCCGGTCCGATCCTTGCGGAGCAGCTCCTCCAGCAAATTCAAACCCGGATTCCCTCCTATGATATCTCCACAAAGACGGCGAACCTGGGATATCTCGCAGGTGGTTCCACTGGGCTGCAGGGATTCGCCATTCGTCCTGCTGCAGTCATCCGGAATGGCTGGGACGGGCAGCCTGCCTGGAGTAAACCAGCCCTCAATGGGGTATCCCGCCTGGATCAATTCGCAGCGGTGATCGTCCTTTCTGAAAACGCGGATCTTTCCAGGGATTGGATCGAACAGGTTCAACCAAGAATGGGCAGCGTTCCGCTCTTGATTGCAACCAGCGCGCAAACCGGTCCACTTCTACAACCCTACACAGCATCCGGGCAGATCAAAGGTCTGGTTGCTGGGATTTCCGGGGCAGCCGCGTATGAAAATATTCTCGGGAAACCTTCCAAAGGTTCAGAGCTATGGGGGCTTTACCTTGTGGGACAGGTCTTGGCTATTCTGCTCATTATCCTCGGATTGGTCCTGCGGGTGACCCGCGACCGGCGAAACCAGTCCGGCAGGGAGGGGTAACCCTTGGTGATTCCCGAGCTGGTCTGGATGCTGGTGAGTTTTGTCCTCACTCTGCTGGTATTCAGCTTCATATTCGGGGATAACCCGGTTTTTCGTTTCACCCTGGCAATCCTGGTGGGCTCCACAGCGGGTTACTTCGCGGTGATCCTCCTCCAACAGGTCATCGCACCCAAGTTTGTATTCTCCTTTCAATCTGGCGCATTCCAGCTTGCCGCGATCCCGATCATCCTCAGCCTGCTTCTGTTCCTCCGGCTCATCCCGCGATACGCCCGGCTGGGGAATATATCCATGGGATTCCTGGTGGGCACGGCTGCCGCGGCGATCATCGGCGGCGCGATCTTTGGTACGCTCATCCCCCAATTTGGCGCTTCCATCAATCAATTTTCTTCGTGGAAATCTCTCACAAGCGGTGAAGGTGTGATCAAATTTCTGGAAGGGGGACTTATCCTTTTCGGAACTGTAACCAGCCTGATGTATTTTCAGTTCACACAGCGGCAAAATAAAACAACCGGGTCTTCTGAATCGAAATGGGGTGAAGCAATTCGTTCATCTGGAAAATTCTTCATCGTGGTGACCTTGGGAGCGGTGTTTGCCGGGGTTTTTAGCGCTTCCATCACTGCCCTGGTTTCCCGCCTGGTCTTCCTCTGGGAGTCCGTCAGGGTGTTGATCGGGTAGCCCATGGCAATTCCTTTTACCAGGGTATCCTCTCTCCTGGGGGTCGAAATCGGCTCCTGCAACACCCGCGCGGTGCTTTTCGACCAGGCCGCCGGTCAGTTCCATTTCCTCTCCGCCTCCAGCTCCCCCACTTCCATCATCCACCCCTTCAAGAATATCAACGATGCCCTCCTGCAGGCTTTGATGGGCCTTCAGACGGCTTCCTCCCGCTCTCTCCTGGACGATACCTCCCACTTGATCCTGCCTTCGCTCGCCGATGGTTCCGGTGTGGATGGGCTGGTGGTTACCTATTCCGCAGGGAAGCCTCTCCGAATCCTAACCATCGGTCTGCTTCCGGATTTTTCTGCCAAAAGCGCACTGAAGCTTGCTTCCACCATCCCCGGATGCATCGTGTCAAGTCTCGATCCGGCTGGAACCCCCCGCAGGGTTGACCAACTCGATGCAATCATCTCCAGCGAGGCGGATATCATCCTATTCGCAGGCGGAACGGATCATGGGTCGGTGAATGCCATCCGAAAGCTGGAGGACGTGGTCCTGCAGGCATGCAAATCCATTCCACCGGAGCGGGTTCCCACTGTCATTTATGCCGGGAATTCGATCCTTGCTCAAGAGATGGAAGAGCACTTTGAGAATATCGCCAGATTTTTCCCGGCCGTGAATATCCGCCCCAAGATCGATTTGGAAGATTTCACTTCTGCGATGGAAGTTCTCAGCGGGGTGGTCACCGGTATACGCGCGAATCAGTATGAAGGATTTAAGAATCTACAAAAGATCTGTTCCACTCCACCCATCCCATCCTCCTTCGGTTTCGATCGCATCATACGCTACCTGAGCCTGCGTTACCCATCTTCAAAAGGTGTGCTCGGCGTGGATTTAGGCGCATCCGCCACAACCCTGGTAAGTGCCTGCCAGGGTTTCTCCGAGGTTTCCGTGTCGCCTTTCGGTCTTGGCCAGGGGTTAAAACCCTTCCTGGAAAGTCATTCTGCGGATCTGGTCACCCGCTGGTTATCCGAGGAAAGTGCCGTGGATGCGGCTACGGATTATCTTTGGCAGAAGAATTTATATCCCCAATCCGTCCCGGCCACCGCAGAAACCCTGGATATTGAACAGGCTGCCGCCCGTGAAATCCTTCAGTCGGGCATGCAGCTGCTTCTCAATCAGGCTGGTTTCAGGGATGCTTGTTATGAATCCATCCTGGTAACCGGTTCAGTGCTCACCCGTACCCCCCAGCCAGGTGAAGCATTGATGATGGTCCTTGATGGCATCCAACCTGTGGGTGTCACATCGATCATTCTGGATAGAAACGGGCTTGCCTCCCTGTTGGGTGCGGCTGCGGTCATAAATCCCCTCATCCCTGTCCAGGTGATCGATTCCAGTGCCTTCACCAACCTGGCCACAGTAATTTCCCCCCTGGCAAAAGCCAAACCCGGAACCCCCATCCTGAGAGTTTCCATCGATTACGGTCAAAGCAGCGTAACCCGCCTGGATATTAAAATGGGCAGCCTGGTCGCCTTCCCCCTTCCACCCGGGCAGACAGCCAGCATCCTTATGGAACCCGCCCACGGGGTGGTGATCGATCCTGTACGCAAGGCCAACGGATTCAAGGTTTACGGTGGGCTTTGCGGTGTTGTGATAGACGCTCGCGGCCGACCGCTCTTCCTCCCCACCGAAAACGATCTTCGCAGACAAACCCTCCAACACTGGGCTTCAATTATAGGCGCTTGATCGCTGGCATGTTTCCTGCATCAATAAGGGGACATGGTCATGCCGATCTCGCATTTTTCCCAGCAGACGCGTATTCGCCGCACGCGCTCCCTCCCCTATGAAGGGGAGATCCTGGTACGCAGGGAACAAAAAGTTACAGCGCTGGATACGTTAGGCAATTGCTTTTTCCCCGGCAAACACGAGTTGATTGATCTGCACCAATCCCTGGGAATCTCCCGCAAAGTCCCTCTGGATGCGATCACTGACCGAACCGCGGGGGAAACACTGCAAAAAGGGGATATTCTTGCGAAGACCGGCAAGGTGATCAAGAAAATCGTCCGGGCTCCAGCAGATTGTTACATTGAATCCATTGAAGATGGAAAAGTCCTCCTCGAACTCCTCAGTCCCGCCTTTGAATTGAAAGCCGGGCTGGATGGCGTCATCCGGGAGGTGAATCCCAATTGGTCCGTGGTTGTGGAATCGTTCGGCTGCCTATTGCAGGGCGTGTGGGGAAACGGACGCGTCTCCTCCGGGCTGCTCGTCAATACGGTTAAACCGGAGGTTGAGGAATTCACCAGTGGCTGCGTGGACGTGACCATGCGCGGGGCAATCGTGGCTGGCAGTTTCTGCTGCCGGCAGGAAGCGCTGGAAGCCGCAGTGGATTTTTCACTGCGCGGATTAATCCTTTCCAGCATGTCCTCTTCGTTGGTCGGTTATGCGTTAAAGATGGAGGTTCCGGTCATTCTCCTGGAAGGGTTCGGCTCGATTTCCTTGAATCCGATCGCCTTGAATCTATTGAATCAGTATGACCGGCAAAATGCCTGCCTGAACGCCTGCGAGTGGGATGTTTATAACGGGAACCGACCGGAAGTGGTCATCCCGCTACCTGGAACCGGCAGCGATCCCCGAGAAGGCGGGCATGTGCGCCAGGGAAGCCGGGTACGGGTGAAAGTGCCGCCCTATACTGGTGCGGTTGGTGTTGTCACCCAGATCCGGGATGGGGATACCACCATACACAGCGGCCTGCGTGGGTTATGCGCCGAAGTAAAGTTTGACCGGTTACCAGCGAATTCCTTTCCGGTCAGTAACCTTGATATTCTGGAATGATTCTTGCAACAATGACCGGGAGGAGATGAATCCATGAGCATGACGAATCCTGATGACAGCCAGTTTGAAGATTTTATCGAAGAACCGGCGCAAAAACCTACCAGCAACCGCAATTTTTATATTGCCATCGGTATCATCGGTTTCATGACCGTCGTTATCCTGGTCGTGCTGGTGATCGTTGCCACCATGGTCGTCCCCGCCCAAAACGCCAAACGCAACGCGGAAGCTGCCCAGATCTACGCAGCCAACACTGCAACTTCCATTGCGGCCACTGCCCGCGCTGCAACCGAGCAATTCCTGCTCACACCCAGCATCACGCCAACTCCCACCAATCCACCTCCACCTACCGCTACCCCCGTTTTGGCGCTGGGTACACCAATTTCTGAGACGCTTTCAGCCGAGCAAGCTGCTCAAACCGCGACGGTTGAAGCCATGCTCACCCAAGCTGCCGGAGGTCCGACCTCCACAGCCACACCTTCCAATCTGCCCAATACAGGATTTGCCGATGATTACGGCGTTCCCCTGATGATCGGGCTCACCGCTTTGTTTATCGGAATCATTTTCCTCTCGCGCAAGCTGCGATCCTCCTCCTCTGCCTGATCCCGCCTCCAAGCGTCAGGGTTCTGAGTCTCCTTTTTTACCTCCGTTGCAGCGAAACCGCCCTTCTTTCAAAGGGCGGTTTCGTTTAAAATAATTCTGGTTTTGTCGGATTACATGAAATCGGTCGTGAGGGTTGCCCCGTAATCCAGCAGAGCTTTCACCATTTCCTGTGAGCGTCCTTCCGCATATACCCGCAGCACGGGTTCGGTCCCAGAAGGTCTGATGAGCAGCCAGGAATCATCCGCCAGGATGTATTTGATGCCATCGTAGGAAACAACGTTAGCCACCTTCTCCCCGCCGATCGAGGCTGGCGCTTCCGCGGTCAATTTGCTAGTCATTTTTTCCTTGGCCACCGGGTATTTCAGGCGCAAATCCTTTCGCTCGTAAAATGCCGGACCAACGTCGTGAAGCAGATCTTCCACCAACTCGTGGAATGGCACCCTTGCATCCGCCACCATTTCAAGAATCAGAAGCCCAAGAATTACGCCATCGCCTTCGGGGATATGCCCTCGGAAGGAAATACCGCCGGATTCCTCGCCGCCGATAAGCACATCTTCCTTCAGCATGTAATCGGCGATATGGTTGAATCCCACCGGGGTTTCGTGCAGGGTCAGACCGTAGCGCGCAGCCAGCCGGTCGATCATGCGGGTGGTGGAAACGGTGCGTACAACCGATCCCTTCCAGCCCTTTTTCTCCACCAGGTAGCGAAGCGCGAGGGCCATGATCTTGTGCGGGTCGATGAAGTTACCGCGCTCGTCCATAGCGCCAATCCGATCCGCATCACCATCAGTGGCCAGGCCAAAATCACCCAGCCCGGTGGCAATCGCTCCGGAGAGTGCCCCCAGGTAGCGCGCGATCGGTTCGGGATGCACCCCGCCGAAACCCGGGTTCATTTCGCTGCGGATCTCGCTCACTTCGGTACCGCAGCCCTGCAGGATGCCCTTGATCATCCCCCGCCCCGAGCCGTACATCGAATCCACCACCACCCGCATGGGATGCTCGGCGATCTTATCGAAATCGATCAGGCTGCGAATATGGTCGTAATAGGCTGGAGTGGGATTGAAGCGTTGGATGAGGCCAGCCTCGCGGGCGTGTTCGAAGTCCATCAGGTTCGGACCCCGTGCGCGCTCCTCATTGTCGTTTAAATAAATTTCAACGCGCTTGCACTGTTCGGGAGAGGCGGAATTCGCGCCAGCCGATTTGAGCTTGACCCCGTTATAGCGCGGCGCGTTGTGCGAGGCGGTGATCATGATGCCGGCGATGGCATTCAGTTCCCGCACGGCATAGGAGATGACCGGGGTGGGCGCATCCGCCTGGGCAAGGTAGACCGTGAACCCGTTGGCTGCCAGCACACGGGCGGCTTCGCTGGCGTAACGGTCCGAAAGAAAGCGGGTATCGAAACCCACCACCATCTTTTTCGGGTCCGGTCGTTTTTCCAGCTTTACTCCGTTGATCCAGGTATCGGATGCCACCGCGTCGGCGATGGCCTGGCTGACAAGCCGCAGGTTTGTGAAGGTGAACGTGTCTGAAATAACGGCGCGCCAGCCGTCGGTTCCAAAATGAATGGTCATAGATTACTCCGCAATGATTTTCCGGGTGATAGCCGGGACGCCTATTTTACCACCCCGGAGCCGGGGTGGCGGTGGAGAGCAGGTCACGCACGATCCAGCCCTCCCGTCCATCGTTCAACCGAACGTGTGTCCAGGAGGTGGTACCATCGTCAAATGAATCCGGCAGGATCACAACCAGGTAGCCGTTGAGCAGGCTGGCGATCACCTGAGCGCCAAAGTTCGGGGATTCTCTAATAATCGCGCCGGTGCTATCCGGTGCTTTGATATAGGCTTGCGCCAGGGTTGGCTCGATCGTCAGAGTGGGTGTCTCCGTGCTGGTTGGAACGAGTGTGGAGGTGGGCGTTTCGGTGCCGGTCGGTGCCAGGGTGGGTGTTTCCGTAGCGGTCGGAACCGGGGTCTCTGATGGAACCGGGGTGGGCAGCGCGAGCTGGGTGGAAACCGCCGAGCCGAATCCGAGCAGGGCGATCAGGATGACGATGCAGATCAGCACAATGGACATGGCCAGCCCGTACCCGAAGGGCGTTTGCGGGCGCAGTTTCATGAGCACCAGGACGATGGTGACCACCAGCGCGGTCCAGGCCAGGTTGACCAGGTAGACGATCAACCCATCCGGCCACATCCCCGCCACCCGGCTGGTGATGCCGAACCCTGCCACCGCGATGGGTATATAAAGCTCATAGGCGATGGCGACGCTGGCCACCAGCGGGCGGGTACTGGGATTCTTCACCAGCAGATAGGTGGAAAGTGCCGCGCCAACGGTGAGCAGCAGGAAATCCGGCCAGGCGAAATAGGTATGGAATAAGGAGTTGGTGAAGATCAAATCGGGGATAAATTTGCTCACCAACCCGCCGAGTGCCCCGCAGCCGAAAACGATCAGGCTGCCCAACAAGATGCCGCCCAGGCACTGAAGGAAAAACCGCCCCGAGCCAACAACCGTGGCCAGCCCCAGCCCAAGCGCTGGTCCCATGAACGGGGAGAGCAGTGCTGCAAGGATGAAGATGGCGGGGGCATCAGTGAAAATTGCCACCACCAGCACGATACCCGCCAGTAGTGAAAAAATAAAGAAATCCCCCGTTGGGACGATCCGCCGTGCCAGGTCGGTCAGAAAGGTCTCGCGCTCACCGTTCTCGTAGGGATAAAGCTGCCGCCGGGTACGCCTGCGGCGCGCCGGGGGGAGGTTCGTTCCAGCAGGAGGGAGGGGTTCATTAATGGGCAGGCTCATGGTCTTTTTCCGGGGTCCAAGTGCTTTCAGGTAAATCCTAAAATTGATTATACATTCCTTTGAAAAGACGCGGCTGGAAGAGGGTAAAATTAGGCAATTCCTGGATCGAGGTACCCCCATGCGGTTCACTTCCCTGGCTCTGATCATCCTGCTCTTCCTGGCTGCCGGCTGCGGTACACCCACCCCGGCTGCCACCCCCACGCCCGCGCCGACCGCCACCCCCGCTGCCACTGCCACGCCATTGCCGGGAGAGGTACTGCTGGTCACAAGTGGAGTCACGGATCCAGCCCTGCTTGCCTCCGCGCAGGAGACGCTCACCCGCCTGGCGAGTGGCTCCGGCTACACCCTCAAAGCGCTGCCCGCTGCCACCCCCGCTGATCTCGGCTCCCAGGTGGTGGTCGCGGTCTTCCTTGCTCCACCCGCCGATCTACCCTCGCTGCTCAGCACCGCCCCGCAGACCCAGTTCGTGGTCGTCAGCCCTACGGAGCTCCCACCAGCTTCCAATTTGAGCGTGGTTATCGCCAACCCCGAGTACCAGGCCTTCCTGGCCGGTTATACCGCCATCCTGCTTTCCAACGACTGGCGCGCGGGCGGTCTGCTACCGGGCGGAACGCCGGAGAACGACCTGCTGCTACAATCCTTCGTGAACGGCGGGGCGTATTTCTGCGGCACCTGCTCCCCGCTCTATCCGCCCTATATGAATTTTCCCATCCTGGGCACGCTGCCCGTGGGTAGCGACCCGAACGCCTGGATCGGCATGGCTAATCAACTCCTCGCCAACCGCCTGAACGTGATGTACGTATCGCCTGAGGCCGCCAGCCCGGAGCTCTTCAACTTCCTGGCTAGCCAGAACCTGGTGATCCTGGGCACGGGTGCCCCGCCGGATTCCGCCGGTTCGCGCTATGCCGGTTCGGTGATCCAGGACCCGATCACCCCCATCGAGACGCTCTGGCCGGATCTGACCTCCGGGAAGGGCGGCAGCACCGTGGCCGCGGATCTGCTCTTCGCCCACGTGAACCCCGCGCTCTTCAGCGAAGGTCGCCAGTTACAGGCAGAAGAGGTAATAGAAATGTTGCGGAAGGGGTTGATCCTGACGAGGAATCCCTAAAATGGAATCATGCCTTTTGAAATAGAATTTCGAAGACGGTTCATGTCAGGGTCAAAACCAGTCCCTAACCTACAACTACCAACAGCTGCCTTTTTTTGGTGAACAATCAAATCAGAAAAAATGGAAATCTTTACGCGGCTTGTTTATTCAATCCGCAAATATTCAGGAACTCAGACCGCAAAGCAGGATCCTCAGAATAAACCCCCCGAAAAACGGTGGTGCGCGTGGCTGGCGAGATTTCACGCACACCGCGCATTTCAACGCACATATGCTTGGCCCGAATAAACACCGCCACTCCATGCGGTGCCATCAATGTTTCCAATGTATCCGCAATCTCATATCCAATGCGTTCCTGAACTGCAAACCGTTTTGTGTATAACCGTACCAGGCGGGTTAATTTTGAGATACCTAAAATGGAGTCATTTGCTACATAACCAACATAGGCCTCTCCGTAAAACGGAAAGACATGGTGCTCGCAGAGCGAATGGAAGTTTATCGGTCCTTCGATTACCTGGCTTAACCGACAATCCGGCTCACCACGACATTCTCTTGGAAAGGCTTTGATCAATTTTGGATCACCTTCATAGCCATTCGTAGATTCATAAAGGGCTTCTATAAACCGACGGGGTGTTTCTTTTGTTGAGGGAGTTGTGATATCCATGCCAAAAGCCGTAAATATTTCAGCCATATATTTTTGATATTTATTCAGGTCTTCTTTTGTAATCTTCCGCTTATTTAGTTTTAATAACTCATCAATGGAGAAATCGTCGTAGGATTGGATGTGTGACATGGTAAATCTTCCATTTCTTTGGATTTGGGTGATATAGAATCTCCATACTACTGATCATTATAGTCGGTTGGCGTGGATCAGTTTTATGACTGTTTCAATTCCCCTTGATCAAAAAATTACTTAATCTTCTTTCTCACTCCCTAATGAACTTCCCTCGAGGTGGCCTCACTCGGCGCGGAAATGCCCTCAGCGCTTGATCACATTTCTAAAAGTCAATCTGAAAATCACTTTTAAAACCATTTCCACCTTACCGGTGGTATTTCCCGTCCCTTCCATGTCGAATACCCCGGATGCTATAAATGGCTGACCTGCCGGCAACGATCACCGTCGCCAGAATCGTGAGTCGGATACAGAAATGCCAGCCAAAGGGGAATTCCCAGATCGATATAGGTTAGAAACCAGAGCAGAAAGGCGAGGCCTATGCAAATAGCGATCAGCCCGGGCTGAGTTGCATATTCCCCGTATTGCCAGCAGGATAAAAGGCTCCCAGAACAGCACCAGCAGCCACACAAAGGCGAACAGAAACGGGATCAGTCGGTAATCGAAAACGGCGAACAGGTTCTTCGTGAACCCGTCGATGGCTTCCCGGCTATCCTGATACATCCGGCAGGAGGTCAGGTCAGCCAGGTGGATCATCCGCCAGCGCAGCTTCGATGATTTGATCCGCCTCACCAGGCTGATATCCTCCACAATGGAGGCACTCACGCTCTCATGCCCGCCGATCGCCTGATAGGCTTCGCGCCTGAACAACATGAATTGCCCCACCCCGCTGGAGAGAAAGGATAGATTAAGCCGATATGCCAGTGACAGAGGGATAAAGCATAAGATCACCCAGGAAAAGAAAGGCACCAGGATCCGCTCTCCCCAGGATTGAACTTCCTGCCGTGGAAAACCGGTGAGCAGATCGGCGTTTTCACCCAGCAGTGTGGTCACCACGGATGAGATCATATCCTCGCGGTGATTGGTATCCGCATCTGTAAATAGCAGCAAGTCCCCCTTCGCCTGCACGCGAAAGCTGGACGCAGGCCCAATTCTTCCCTGATATCTCTCCGGGAATCGGCTTCCCATCCAGCAACCGCAATCTTGGATTGGAGGGCGAGAGTTGTTCCAGGATGGCGCGCGTGCCATCGCTGGATTGGTCATCCAGGACGATCACCTCATAATTCGAGTAATCCTGCGATAGCAGACCCTGCACACATCTGGCAATACTCCGTTGTTCATTCCGGGCAGGTACCAGCACTGAGACCATCGGAAAGGAAGGTACGGGGGGATGGCGCCGTGCCCTGCGGGTGACGCGGATATTATCGAGCAGGATAAACAGCAATACTGTCTGGAAAATGATCAGGTGAAGAATGTGGTTATCTGCGAAAGGGATATCCATCAAGGATTGTTCCCCCTAACTCTGGCGAGAAGTTTCCCCAACCAGGGTCGTGGATGGATGCCCTGGCGAAGATCATCCCGGTGAGTCCACGCCAGGATCAGGGTTTGGGCGAACCAGACCGCCAGAAAAAGAGGATCAGGCAGCCAGACAAGGAGGACGACCAGGATCGAAGCCATGGCCAGCATGACCGCCCAGCCAGTGGGGGTGAAGAGAGCAACACCGATTAACACTCCTGCCAATGCTGGCAGGGATAACTGCCAGATGGATAAACCGATCCACACGCCGAGCGATGGAGCTAATGCTTTGCCCCCCCGGAAATGCAGGAAAGGAGAAAAGACATGACCCAGAACCGGGGCGGTGGCGATCAATGCCATGGCTACCCCGCGGATGCCCAGAGTGTAATACGCAATTCCTACCGGAACAGCCGCCTTGCTGATATCCAGCATGAGCGCCAGTAAACCGGCTATCTTGTTGCCGCCCCGGAAGACATTCATCGCCCCGGGGTTGCCGTCGCCATACTGGCGAATGTCTTTCTTAAGAAAAAGCCTGCCGATCCAAACCGAAAACGGCAGAGACCCGCAAACGAAAGCGAACAGTACCATCGCGAGAGATGGCATATCTTACCGTTTTCTGCTTAATCCTTTAATAACCTTATCGGCAGCCATTTTCCCGGTGATGAGAGAAATAGGTAAGCCGGCCGGGCTATAGGTCCATTGACCTGCCTGGAAAATATCAGGGAGGGGGGTCTTTACCGCGTTCATGATCCGGGGAAGGCTGTTTTCAGCCGGCATTGGGTGGTTGGTAAATGCCCAGCCCACGATCGCACCATCGGTTGTGCTTGCGTATTCCTGCATCGTGAGAGGCGTGGATGAGAATCGTTGAAGAATTGCTTTTCCGAGACCCGGGTAAATGGTCTGATCCAAATTCTTTACCATCAGCTCTTCACAGAGCGACTTGAACTGGGGATACCATCCGGAGGTCTTGATATGCCTGGTGAGTTGATAATCGAACAGGGTACTGATGATAAGCCCTGTTTTTCCGGCTGGTGCCATGGATTTATCGCGGAGGACAGGGATGGAGATTTCGTAAGTTGTGAGGGCAAAGAATTTTTCCAGCCAGGCTTCGATCGTTGGACGGTCGCCATTCCTGGGGAGAGGACCGGCAGCAGTTTGACCTTTCCGTGAGGGTGTGTAGAAAAAATGCTCGCTGGCGATCTTTGAAAAATACGATGGTTCAAGGTCAACTGCCAGGAATACCGTGAGGACAGAATCGTTGCCGACCTTATCCTCGATCAGATTTTTCCGTTCCATCACAGCCATTCTGACCGAAGGTGTAGAGATCGTTTCCTGTCGGATTGATTGATACAACTTTTTCAGGTCCGCAGCCCAGATCAGGTTCCGATACCCATGATTGACTCCACCGGAAGTGGTTATGGTTTTCATTTCAGAATCCACGGCGACAATTTCGGTCCGGGTGTGGATCACCCCCCCATGACCTTTGATGAAGTCCACCAATTTCTGAACCATCACACCTGTGCCTCCCAGGGGATAATGGTAATCCAGATAGAGCTTCAGGTAGCTGAGAGCAAAAAAGGCCGGTGTTTCCTGGAAGAAGTGCTGGGTAATAATATCTAGGAGCGATATATCCTTCGTGTATTTCTCCAGAAATTCGACCACCGGCACCTGCATCTTCGTGATCTTTGGAACGGTCAGGGCATACTTCACCATCCAAAGCGGGATCACCTTCATAAAGTACTCCCGATCCTCCTTGATATCCAGAAAGACGGGATTATCGATCCCGTACTGCACTTCCATGTATTGCATGATCTTTTTGATCTGCTCGGTAATCCCACTTATCTCGGTTTTATCCTGGGGGTAGAAGTTAGTCAGCAGATTCTGGTAATCCTCCAGGTTCGCTTCGCTATCAACCCGGATCACGCGGTCTTCAATTCCCAGTGATACCCGGTTCCTGACAAATTCGATATCCAACCCCAACTTCCTCACCATCGGGAATAAAACCCCTGAATTCTCCATCGCCCGGATCCCGCCATCAAAAAGAAAGCCATCCCGCTCAAAGGTGTTCACCAGGCCGCCGCAGGATTCACCTTTTTCACATAAAAGCACGGATATACCAGCCTTCGAGAGAAATGCAGCCGATGTCAACCCCGCCATTCCGCCGCCGACCACAATCGCATCAAACTTCATTATGCCTGCTCCGGATTGGTCAAATAGGTAAAATTAGGATTGGCTTCCATTTTTTCTGTATGTGGTGCCAAACCCGTTAACTGTTCGCTGATCTCCCAAACTCTTCTCCCTACTTCGCGGTCGAGTGCATGTTTGGCAGGTTTCTCCTCGATGGTGAGATTATAAAACTTACCACTTGTACCAGCCATTTCCGGCGCAGCAGCAAGGTAATAGACCGCCTCACCAGAAATAGCCGGGTCCTTCAAAATAGGCCAGAGAAGGGTTTTCTGGTACCACTGGTACAACCAGCCGTTATTCATTCCAATCATGGTTCGGACATTGCCTGGATGGATGGCATTGATCGTCACACCGGTCCCCTGTAATCGATCAGCCAGTTCCCAAATAGTAAGGAGCTGGGCTGTCTTGGAAGCGCCATACCCCTGCAGTCCCCGGTAGCGTCGGCGGCTCCAATCCAGGTCGTTCAGATCCAATCCCCCAAAACGATGGCCTTCCGAATTTACCTGGATGATTCGCGCCGGAGCACTCTCGATCATCCTCGACAGCAAAAGGCGGGTGAAAAGGAAGGACGCGAGGTGATTTACCTGGAAAACCATTTCCATCCCGGTCCCAGCCAGCACCCTGTGGGTATTGTGAAGCCCCGCATTGTTGATTATCACATCCAGGTGTCGATGTCTCTCAAGGATCAAGGTTGCAGCCTTTCGGACATCTTCCAGTCGGGAAAAATCCGCTTGGATAACTTCAACCCCGCCAGCCTCATCTTGCTCCAGCTCGGCTTTGACTGCCATTGCTTTCTCAAGATTACGACAAACGAGCACAAGAGAAGCCCCTCCCTGCGCCAAGTGCCTGGCAGCTTCATGCCCCACCCCGGAAGTCGCCCCGGTGATCACACAGACACGGCCGTCCATGCGTGCCTTTGTGGTTTTCTGAACCAGGCGATCGTTCTCGATAAATTTCAGTTCCTCAGGTAGTCTCACGGGTGCTGTTCCTTAGCCGAATCGCTTGCGAATAAAATTCCGATAAAGCTTATTAAAGCGCGGGATTCCATTGAAAATATCGCCCCACATATCAAAATAATCTCGTTGCTCGATGATCAAGTTGTCCTTATTCAGGGTCAGCTTGGAGCAGCCGTAGACCGGGGTGGAGGGATACTTGGTGAACATCATGATCATCTTCCACTCAAAAAAAATCTCACCTGGCTGCATCGCCAGGGAAATGATCTCCATATTCAACTGCTTGCACCTGGTTGTCAACCGGGAGCACATCGCCTTGAATTCATCAATTCCTTCGATCCGTTGGATGCAGTCCTGAAAAACGATATCGGGATGGTAGTAAGGATAAATATGGGACCAATCCGGTTTTCCGTCCGTATTGTAGGTCGATGTCCAAAGTGACCGGAATTTTTCACTTGTTAATGCTTCCATCCAAATCCTCTTTGCGTTCTTTCACTACGTATGAAAACCCGATAATGATACCAGCGTTGCACCAATCAAGAAATCTTGCCGATTTTACTATGAACTTGTGAAGCAACCGTCGTTTTGTAGAAAGTTGATGATTTCCACTGGTCAAGCACCAATCGTGTACCTGGAATCAAAATTTTGTATTTCCAATTAATTTAATTCGCGAATCCCCGATATAAGAAATATTTCGAATCGGTTTCCCCCGGAATTGTCCATACTTATCCCTTGTTCTCCCCATTCCCGCTTCCCATGAACTCCTTTGCCGTGGCTTCGCCCGGCGCGGATATGCCCTCCCTTTTCAGCACCTTCTCAAAGGTCAGTGCCAGTATGCGGATATCCAGCCGCAGGCTCCAGTGATCTACGTACCAGACGTCCAGGCGGAACTTCTCCTCCCAACTGATGGCGTTGCGCCCGTTCACCTGCGCCCACCCCGCCATTCCGGGCAGCACGTCATGCCGCCTGCCCTGCTCCTTTGAATACCGCGGCATGTATTGGATCAGCAGCGGGCGTGGACCCACCAGGCTCATCTCCCCGCGCAGCACGTTGATCAGCTCGGGCAGCTCATCCAGGCTGGTGGAGCGCAGGAACTTCCCAATCCCGGTCAACCGGTCCTTATCAGGCAACAGAATGCCCTGCGCATCGCGCGCATCCCGCATGGTGCGGAATTTGTAAATGCGGAAGATCTCCCCACGGTAGCCCGGGCGCTCCTGGGTGAAGATCAGCGGCCAGCCCTGCTTGATCCAAAGGATGATGGCGATCACCAGCACAAAGGGTGAGATGAAGATCACGCCGGGGATGGTCAGCAGCAGGTCAAAGACCCGTTTTCGCAGGGGCATGCCCTTTGGCAGCAGGCGGGCGGTCATAAAATCATTTTATCAGCGAAGCGACACATTGTGCCAGCGATGCAAAAATGGGACACCCGCCATCGGGTATAATTCCGGCAGATATTCCAGGAGGTCAACCGCAATGAAAATCTCCATCCAATACTGCATGGTTTGAGCGTATACCGATAAAGCTGCCGGTCTGGCAGCCGAGATACTCAAGAATTTTGAATCCCGCCTGGAATCCCTCACTCTTCTGCCCTCGGATGGCGGACGCTTTGAGGTGACCGTGAATGACAGCCTCATATACTCAAAGCTTGCCAACGGCCGCTTCCCCCGCCCGGGGGAGGTGGAGGATATGATCCGCAAACTCTGATCGGAAAGGGAACCATGCCCAAGAAAGGCCGTGTTTTTTCCGGCGCCCGACCGACGGGACGCCAGCACCTGGGGAATTACCTGGGAGCAATCAAGAACTATGTCGCCCTGCAGGAGGAATATGACTGCGTCTACTGCATCGTGGACCTGCACGCGCTGACCACCCTGGATACCACCGAGAACCTGCGCGCCAACACGCTGGAAATGGCCCTGGATTGGCTAGCAGCCGGCATCCGCCCTTCTGATTCGATCATATTCATCCAGTCCCACGTGCGCCAGGTAACCGAGCTGCACACCATCCTTTCGATGGTCACCCCGCTGGGCAAGCTGACTGACCTGCCCACATTTAAAGAAAAAGTTCGCGAGCAGCCCCACAACGTAAATTACGGGCTGGTGGGCTACCCGGTCCTGATGAGTGCCGATATCGCGCTGTATAAAACCGACGTCGTCCCCGTGGGCGTGGACCAGGCTCCCCACATTGAATTCGCCCGCGAGACGGTGCGTTCCTTCAATCACACCTATAAAACCCAGGTGCTTATCGAGCCGAAGATGAAAGCCACCGAGTTCCCCAAGGTTCTGGGCACGGATGGAGTTCAGAAGATGAGCAAGAGTCTGAACAACCATATCGAGCTGGCTGCAACCCCCGAGGAGACCGAGAAACGCGTGCTCACCATGGTCACCGACCCCGCCCGCGTCCGCCGCACAGACCCCGGCAACCCGGATGTCTGCAACGTGTTTTCCTTCCACAAGATGTTCTCAAGTGCCGAGGAGATCGCCATGGTCAACATCGAGTGCCGCCGGGCAGGCATCGGCTGCGTGGACTGTAAAAAGCTGATGGCGAAGAATCTCAACGCCTCGCTGGTATATTTCCGTGCCCGCCGCGAGGAATTTGCCCGCAAACCGGATGAGGTCTGGGACGTATTAAACGATGGCGCCAAACGCGCCAGCGTGATCGCCGAAAAGACCATGGAAGAAGTCCGCACCGCCATCGGGCTTCCATAAAGTTTTCCAATGCGCGCTGTCATTCAGCGGGTAGCCTCCGCTTCCGTCTCAGTGAATGGAAATAAAATTGCTGCCATCGACAATGGATTACTGATCCTGCTGGGGGTGGGGCCAGCAGATACCGAAGAGGTTTCGCAGCAACTGGCAAAAAAGATCGCTGCGCTGCGTATCTTTCCCGATGCGGAGGGAAAGATGAACCTCTCCGTGCGTGAGGCTGGCGGGGAAGCCATCGTTGTCTCGCAGTTCACCCTCTACGCCGATACGCGCAAGGGCAATCGTCCCTCTTTCATTGGGGCTGCCGTTCCGGAGCTGGCCAGCCCATTATGCGACCGGTTCGTGGTATACCTGACTGCAGAGGGCGTCCCCACGCAAACGGGAGAATTCGGTGCCCACATGCTGGTGAGCCTGGTGAATGACGGCCCGGTCACGATCCTTTTGGAGATGTAGAAGGTTTTTCCTGCCGGTGGAACCGGTTCTTATGCAATTCTTATCCCTGAAATGTATAATTCAGATAATTCTAAGGAGTGAAAAATGAACATAGCCAGTCTTGTTTCCACTTTTGCAGTTTTCCTCTGGGTGGGATTTGTGGTGGTTCTCATCCTGGTGGTCGTTGCCGCCTGGCGTCGGACGACCGGTCAAGAAAGGCGCGCTCATCATCCTGGTGGTCGGCGCCGTTGCCATTGCCACCAGCTTGCTCAGCGCAGGTCTCGTTTGGGTCAATCCCGAGGAGCGCGGAATGGTCATTTCCGCCCTGGAACCGCAGGGCTACCGCACAGAAGCTCTCGACCCCGGATTGCACTTCATCATCCCCTTCGCGGAGAATGTGGTGCTCTACCCGATCTCCAAGCAAACCTACACCATGTCCATCGCCACCAATGAAGGGGAGGTTCGTGGGGATGATTCCATCTCCGCCCGCACCTCCGACGGCCAGGAAGTGCTGGTGGATGCTTCGGTGATCTACAAGATCAATCCCGACCAGATCCCCCTGGTTCACATCCAGTGGCAGGACCGCTACCGTAATGATCTTGTCCGTCCTGTCGCCCGCGGAGTGATCCGGGATGCGATCTCGCAGTTCAGCGTCCAGGACGTCTACAGCACGAAAAGGGGGATCGTTTCCGGTTTGATAACCGAGGGCCTGGCCGCACAATTGGGAGCAAATGGCGTGGAACTTGTTGAATTCGTTCTGCGCAATATCCAGTTCTCGCCGGAATACGGCGCGTCGGTTGAGCAGAAGCAGATCGCCGAGCAGTTAGCTCAGCAGGCGGCGTTCGTGGTGCAGCAGAAGCAGCAGGAAGCCCAGCAGGCACGTGAAGTGGCCAAAGGCCAGGCGGATGCCGCTGTGACGGTGGCGGAAGGTAACGCAAAATCGCGTCTCATCAATGCTGAGGCAGAAGCCAAAGCCCTGGAGTTGATCCAGCAGGCGTTGCAGGATAATCCCGAGCTGCTCACTTACCAGTACATCACCAAGCTGGCTCCCAATATCCAGGCAATGCTCCTGCCAAGCAATTCACCTTTCATTATGAACCTCCCCAGCTTGGGGCTGACCGGTGAGACAGGGCAATAGAAGAAGTCTATGATGTAAAAATCAGGGCAGCCAGGCTGCCCTGATTTAATTAACCACTCTGGGTATAATAACTCCATGTCCAAATTAACGCGTGCTCCCTCAGGCAGGCAGATCCGCCTGACCAGCCTCTCCAGCTGCGCGGGTTGAGCTTCCAAGCTCAACGCGGAAACGCTGGCGCAGGTGCTGCGCCCCCTGGCTGGGACCTTCAAACCCGGTGATTACCCCGACCTGCTGGTCGGGCTGGAGCCCCCGGATGATGCCGCCGTCTGGAAGCTGGATGACAGCCGCGCCATCGTGCTCACCACCGATTTCTTCACCCCCGTCGTGGATGATCGCCTACGATTACGGCGCGATCGCGGCTGCCAACTCGCTCTCGGATATTTACGCCATGGGCGGGAAACCCTTCCTGGCGCTGAATATCGCCGCCCTGCCACCCGATCTTCCACCCGAGATCGGCGCCGAGATCTTCCGCGGCGGCGCGGAGAAAGCCCGCGAAGCGGGTGTGGTCATCGCCGGCGGGCACACCGTGCAGGATAAGGAACCCAAATACGGCCTGGTGGCACTCGGATTTCGTGGATCCGGCGAAAGATGCTGACGAAAGCCGGGGCGAAGGTCGGGGATGCCCTGGTGCTGACCAAACCGCTGGGGTTTGGCACCACCACGACCGCGCTCAAACGCGAACAGGCGGACCCGGCGGATGTTTTGGAAGTGGTGGACTGGATGAAGCGCCTTGAACGACCGGGCTTCGCAGCTGGCGGTGGAATTCGGGGTGAAGGCCTGCACCGATATCACCGGTTACAGCCTGGCCGGGCACGGCCTGGAGCTTGCCCGCGCGAGCGGGGTGGGTTTGCAGAATCGAGTTCTCACGCCTGCCGTTCGTGAGCTGCGCGCAGAAATACGCCCGCATGGGAGCCTTCCCCGGCGGCGCATTTGATAACAAGCAATTCTATTCCGGCTTATTAAATCTCGAAACCGCCCTCGATGAACCCTCCGAGATGCTGCTATATGATCCCCAGACGAGCGGTGGTTTGTTGCTTTCGGTTCCGACCAGCCAACCTGCCTGCGTTCCTTGAAAAAGCCAGACGTATGGACCAACCCGCGTGGGTGATCGGCGAGGTGATCTCAGGAAGTGGAATCCGGATCGTTTGAGATCCGAATAATTAATTTAATAAGAAAATGGAGAAATGAAATGAGCGACTTGAAATGCCCGTCCTGCAAGGCTGAGATCACCGCAGATGTTGCCGAATGCCCAAACTGCCACACCACCCTCAAGTGGAATGAGGGGGTTCCATCACTAGCAACGAAATTATCCAAACGGGCGATGATCGGCGGTATTATCGTACTGCTGGTGGTGATCATTGTACTGGTGATCCTCACGGTTCGTTAGGAAATAATAAGCGGAGGCATTTCAGATGCCTCCGCATTTTTTTAGTTTATATCCGAAGCACCAGCTACCCCCTGGTGATGCGGATCATTGCCTGTTGCGAGCCGTATTTTGCCAACTTTCCACCGGAGGAGAACCGGTTGCCGAGAGGCTTCCAGCCCTGGACTGCCAGTTCGTTCACCTTGCGCTCCAGGTCGGTGGGTCCGAACCCAAGCACAACCGTATATTCGATCTTCCTGCCAAAGATGTCCATACTCACCTCCTTAATTGGGTGGGTAAGGATTATGGGTTACAAAAAGATGCCAACTTTGAAAACTCCTCGTTTTTTGTTGAGCGGGTATCGAACTCAAAACCACCGATGTTTTTGGGGAGTAGTTGTTGGCTTATCTCAAATCGGCAGCCATGAAGCTGCCGATTCATTATAATCATCCCTTCCTGCCCACCTTTCATATTCTCGATTCCTCCATCTGACCCTTGACTTATTGAATAATTGGGATATTATTTATCTTATATATCATATTTAATCTTCCCGGTATTATCTGACGGGGGGAATTTGATGAAATAGTTTGCTTTCTGTCCTTTGGCAAGAAAAGGAAAAAAATGAATGCTCGATTCTTGAAAGTTTTCGTACCAGTCGCCATGCTCGCCATGTTGGCGGCTTTTTTGTAACCCAACCGGTCCATGCGCAAGATGTCACCCCTACAGATCCCGCCCCGGTAATCGTTGCCACCGATGCACCTGTTTCACAGACGGCTGCGCCAGGACTAACACCAACTGACCCAGATCCTGCTTTGGCTCCCACCGATGGACCTATCGCAGGTACGCCAACGCCTGAAGCAGCTCCATCAGATTTAGCCCCGACCGACGTTGCTCCCGTGGTTTCCGCGCCACCAACGTTTAATCCGACCGCAATTCCCACGGCACTCGCAAGTGCAGTTCCCCCTGGGGATGCTGCCGGGCTTGCCACGGCGATTATTGGGCTTTCGGATGCCGGGTTGACCCTCGTGGATGGCAGCGGCAATTCGCTCCCGCTGGCTTCTCAACAGGCGGTCGATGCAATAGTGAATGGTGATCCATGGTTCAAAGTGGGCACCACCACCTACAGTTTTCTGTATCTTGGCGGAAGCTGTGGAGTCGATCCAAACTGTTCTGTCTCAGCTACACCCTTTCAGGATGCGGTGGATAAAGTAGCCGCTGGGTTCATCCCCACCGACGGACTCATCCATGCGGATGTGCCATTCACCTATGAAGACCAGGCTATCGTCATCGATGGTTCCAACGTCAATCTCGCCAAATTAAAAGGCCTAACCGGTCATGTCAGCGCGGTAACTTTTTCCCCGGATGTCTTTTTATCCACTTCAGGCGGTCAGGGGAGTTTCATTAGTTTGCTTAATAAACCCAACGGTTTCCTGATCAGCGGTTTTAATATCGTGGGAGATTCCTCTTTATTCACCAACCCCACAACGGCTATTGTGAATATTCAAGATAGCTCAGGGTCCATTGTGCTGCAAGACCTGGTGGTGAGAAATAATGTGAGCGATGGGGCCGGCAGCGGTATTCGGGTTGTCAACCATAATGGCAGCCTGACGCTCAAGAATGTCGAATCAAGCCATAACAATGGCGGCGGCGCATACCTCGAAAACCTGGCGGGGACAACCGCGGTAACCATCACCAATTCCAGTTTCAGTAATAACAACGGTTCCACAAGCGCCATCTTCCCGGTAAACGGGATCCACATCAGGACCAAGGGCGCTGTGACTTTGGATGGGGTTTCATCCAGTTTGAACTCGGGTTCTCTTTCAAATGTATTGATCGAGCAGAGCGGGCTTGTCACCATCAAGAATAGCGAATTCTATCTGAATTCCAACAGCACCGGCCTGGATATCCAGGGCATCAGCAGCCCCATCACGATTCAAAGTGTTGTTTTAAAATCCAATCACAGCGGGATGGTCCTCTCCACAACAGGGAACATCAAGTTGACTGGATTAACGGTTTATAACAACTCTGATTTTGGCGCTGAATTGAACACCTGCCCGGGGATCCCCTGCACCACTGGTACAGGCCAGGTAAGCATTTCAGACAGCAGCTTTGATTTGAATAAAACTAATTCTGGTACCAATCTTTTTGGCCTTTCGGTGATCGCCCGTGGGGCGATTTCACTCTCCAATGTATCCGCATCTAATAATGGTTCTGTATCCGGATTAGCTTTTGGAGCTCTTTTAAATTCGCAATCTTCACCGGTCATCTCTCCGGTGACCATCACCGCCAGTGAATTTGATACAAACTATGCAGGAGGCTTGAACGTCGCTTCCAGAGGTGCGATCACCCTCTCCAATGTCGAAGCTTTGTCGAATTGGGGTGCCGGAGTTTCGCTGGATAATTCCAGCGGGTTCCGCGGGCGTAAGCGTTTTAGGAACAGCGGATCACCCGAACTTCTTTGCCAAGAATCTCGGCTCGGATGGGTATGGGCTTAAAGATTCAAACAAATGGCAATATCCTGCTCAATTATGTAAATACTTATATGAATTCGAAAAGCGGTGTGTATTTCGCCAATTCAACTCCCAGCAATGTGGTCATGAATCATGGCAATAATAATGGAAATACTGAAAACGGAATTTATATTTCCACAGCAGGTTCGATCACAGTCAATGGGGTAACATCTACAAGTAACCTAAAGGATGGAGCTGCGTTCATTAATATCGATGCTCTGTCTCCCAAGAATGTGGTCGTTAACGAAAGTGTTTTTTCTGGAAATACAGATTTTGGCTTGGAAGTGTATTCAAATGGATCGATCAGCTTCAAGAATATTACCGTCGATGACAATCTGTATCATGGAGCTTGGTTACAAGCAGCGAGTTCTTTCTTCCCACCTCAAAAAGTGACCATTACCGGAAGTAAATTTGAGGGGAATTCAAGGGTTGGGCTGTATCTCCGTGCAACTGGAGCCATTACTCTTTCCAACCTTTCTGCTGGTCATAATGGTTCAGGCGGTGCGGAAATTGTATCCTGGGGAGGGACGGCAACCCCGGTCAAAATCAGCAACGCATTATTTGATGGAAACAGCGGTATTTATGATTATGGATTTTTTATCGAATCCCACGGTCCGGTGACTCTTAACCAATATCGGCGCCAGTTATAATTACGGCGGCGGAGGTTATATTTCTAATAACACCGGAAATGTCAAGATCGATGGCGACCGGGACCGGCAGCAATAATTTCAATAACAATATCGGTACCAATTCCCGCAATGGTTTGGTGATTGATACAACCGGGATTGTAATCTTGAATAAAGTTAATGCCAGCGGCAACGCCGGCAATGGACAGGGAGTCCTGGTCGGCGATACGATGGCAGCCGGGAATGTAACTGTCAACGGCGGGGTATTCAATTCGAATTATTATGGTCTTCAAATTTACTCAAGTGGCACGATCATCGTGAGTCACATCAGCGCCTCGAACAGCATTAATATAGGTGTGATTTTACAAAACCAAGTGGATGCCAGTGGAACAAAAAGCATAACGGTGACGCATAGCCAATTCAATAATAATACTGGTACCGGTCTTTACGTGCGTTCTTATGGCTTGATCACTCTCAATAATATTGATGCATCCAACAACCGGGAAGGCGCGAATTTGGATAATACGAGCTTAACCCCCACGGTAAAGGGAGTCAATATCCTAAGCAGTCTGGGATTAAATTCGTTCAATCACAATGATGAAAATGGGCTGAATATTAATTCCACGGGGAATGTGGTCATCTCCGGAGTGACTGCAAATTACAATAATGCCAATACCCTCACCTACAACTCGCAGGGCGGTATCTGGGTGGATACCTACCAAGCCGGTTTGGGTACGGGTACGATAACCCTAACGAATGTCCAAACCTTAAATAACGCTGATAACGGGGTTTTCATTAATAGCGGCGGAAACGTTTCGATCAATTCAACAGTCTCTCTTCTAAATGGTTTGTATGATGGTTTCTTCGGGATTAAAGCCTACACTCAAAATCATAATTTCAGTATTCTCGGGAGTGTTGTTTCGTTGAACGGCGATTCGGGCATTTATGCGAGTGTTGGCCCTTCCGGGCTCTTCTCCCTCAGCACCACATCCTATTTTGGAAATAATTTAACCACCCCGGGATATAACATCCAGATTGTGCATTAATACAGTAGGCCAAAGTAGAAATAAAATATCAGTAGAAAAAACCGGCAGCTAAGAACTGCCGGTTTTTTCTATTATTCTTTTGTGGACAGATATTTAGAACTTGTAATTCAAATATTATTCTTACCCACCTTACTGTTTCTCGTTCCCCGCTTTTTATCCTTGACTTAATGTTATTTTAGGATATTATTTATCTTATATATCTTATTTTATCTCCCGGTTTTGGCTGACGGGGGGAATTTGATAGAAAAGTATGCTCTCTGTCCTTTGGCTAGAAAAGGAATAAAATGAATACACGTTTTTTGAAGGTTGTACTTCCTGCCGCCCTGCTTACCATGCTGGCGGCTTTTTTGTTAGTTTCGCAAGTCCATGCCCAGGATGCGACCCCGACCGAACCGGTTCCGGTGGTTGTAACCACCGATATACCTGTTTCCCTGGCACCTGCACCGGATTTCATCCCAGCGGATCCAACTCCTTCTGTTGCTCCAACCGATGTACCTGTCGATGGTTTACCAACCCCTGTTGTAACCCCAACTAATGCGGTCCCCTTGGATGCGCCGGTCGATAGCGCTCAACCCCTTGTGGTTGATACGGTAGGACCCGCCCCGGTAATCAGCGAGCTTTCAGATACTGGCCTTACCCTCGTGGATAATAATAACAATCCGCTCCCGCTGGTTTCTGAACAAGCCGTGGAAGCGCTCCTCGATGTTGATCCCTGGTTTATGGTGGGAGCTACGACCTACTCATTCACCCTTGCCGACTGTAATCCTGATATTGCAGGAAATCAAGGCTGCCTTAATCCACTCCAGGCTGCTGTAGATTACATTTCAGTTAATGGAACAGTCCCAAGCGATGGCTTCATCCATGTGGATGCCGGCACCCTACCCAACCAGAAGGTGACCATTGATGGCGGCCTGCCTTTCTTGAATTCTTTGAAAGGGATCATCGGGCATATCAATCCGGATACCCTCGCTCCTGATGCGATCCTCTCCTTTACTGATGGTACTTCCGGCAGTTTTATTTTTGTGCTCAACAAGCTTAATGGGCTTTCTTTGAGCGGATTATCCATCAAAGGGGATATCACCGCTTTATTCACCCAATGGGGTGTGGTAGATATTATCGACAGCCAGGGTGCCATCCTGCTTCAGGATCTTGTAGTTGAAAATGGTTACACCGGTGGAAGTGGAATCCGTATTAGCAACCACAATGGGAGTATCACTTTAAAAAATGTAGATTCTAGCCGCAATGCTGGAGGGGGAGTTTATATCGAAAACCTGGCCAGTACGTCAGGCGTTACGATCATCAACTCAAGTTTTGATGATAACAACGCCGGAGGTACCAGTTTTCCTACCACTGGTATCCGCATCATTACCAAAGGAGCGGTTTCGATATCGGGTGTCACCGCCAGCCGCAACACCGGTACAGACCCCAATCTGTGGATCGAACAAGCGGGTTCGGTGATGATAAAAAACAGCTCGTTCAATGGCAACAATTCAAGTCTCGGCATGGATATCCAGGAGATCAATGGAGCCATTACCCTGCTGAATGTCCATTCTGATGAGAACTATTCCGGATTAATCCTATCTTCAAATAGCAGCATCGCTCTGACTGGGGTAAGTGCCAGCAACAATACTGATTTCGGCGCCCGCCTGGATACATGCTGGGGTTCACCCTGCACCACCAGCGGCACCGGCAAGGTGACCATTACTTCAAGTACCTTTGATTCAAACACCGCCAGTAGTGGCGGAGTTGATAATTCCGGTCTTTGGGTGCATGCGCGCGGAGCGATCGTCCTAACCGGCGTCTCTGCAAGCAATAATGGCTTGGTTGGATTCGATGCGACAGGCGCCATCCTGAAAAACCACGATTCACTGCTCGTCAGCCCGGTGACCATAAATACCAGTACCTTCAATACAAACCAATATCAGGGCTTAACGGTCAATTCCAAAAGCACCATCACCCTGACCAGCGTGAACGCCTCTGAAAATATTAGGAGTTTTGGCGCGCTGCTGGATAACTCTTTCGGTACGACCCCTGGGGTGACGATCAAAGGTACAACCACTGCTATTAATTCGTTTAACTCCAACGGCAATTCCCTTGGCGATTATGGGCTGCAAATCGTCTCCAACGGCAACGTATCCATCAGCTTTGTAAGCGCAAGCTCGAATGCTGGCATGGGTCTAACGTTCATAACATCCGCACCCAGCAATGTAACCATCACTAATAGTACTTTTTGGTATAACGATAATCATGGTCTTGATATTTCCACGCACGGAACAATTTCGCTAACTGATGCGTCCGCTGGCTTTAGTGGATTGAAAGGCGCAAAACTCATTAATGATGGTGCGCTCACTCCGAAGAATGTCACCATTAAAAATGGCGATTTTTCATTCAATAATGATTACGGTTTAACCATCAACTCAAAAGGTGCCATTACCCTTACGAATACGAATGCTAGCTCTAACGGGAATTTCAATTATGGGGTCCTTGCTTATAACGCGTCAGGTACTGCTGGCGTCACCATCACAGGCGGGACTTTCAACAATAATTTTACAGGCATCAATATTAGCACTCGGGGACCCATCAAGCTGAGTAATGTTATTGCGAATGAGAATCAACGCGGGGCGGATCTGGCAAATAATACCGCCGCTACCGCCCAGGCAGTGACTATTATAAATGGCGTGTTTTCAGGAAACACAAACCGTGGCTTGTACGTAATCACCACAGGTGCTCTCAATCTCACAAATATAATAGCGGACGATAATACAGGTTATGGTGCCTTTCTTGATCAAAGACCTGCTTCATCTGCCTTCCCCACGGCTACAATCACTATAGGCGAGTTTTACAACAACAACAACTACGGGCTGGTCCTGTATGGCCGCGGCACGATCAAGCTTACGAATATTAATGCCAGCCGAAATATCGGTAACGGTGCGTATATTGAGAATCACTCCGGCAATGTTTCCCTGCTTGCCTCTGGTGTTCACGGAGTGAATTTATTCAACTCCAATACGGGCACCCACGACGGGCTGGATATCAACACCCAGGGTACAGTTACGCTTATGAAGGTTTATGCCAGTGCAAATAGCGGGGCGACGGGCGCATATCTTTTTTACACCACTGATTTCATCACATATTTCCCCGTTGGTAACGTAATCGTCAATGGAGGTCTTTTCTCAAATCAAGTACGAGGGTTGGTTGTCCTTTCCAAAGGCAGCATCAATGTAAATGATGTTCGGGCATATCAAAATACAAATACCGGCATCAGCCTTGACAACACTTACGATTTCACTGGCACCAAAGGCATCACCATTACCCGTACCAGTGTGGACCAAAATGCTGCCGGTTTATCTGCCGTATCGAATGGCACGATCCTGGTCAATAAGATCAAAGCCACGGAGAACACCGGACAAGGGGTGAGTCTCTATAACGCATTCGGAGCTTTCACCACTCCCAAGGGCATCTCGGTGCTCGGAAGTTACGGGACAAGCGAAATCTCCACGAACGGTGCCCAAGGGCTTTATATCCGCACCAAAGGTGCGGTGGTGATCAGTAAACTTAATGCAAACAATAATTCAGGATTCGCCATCGATGTGGACAATTACCAGTCCGGCCTGGGCAAAGGCACAGTCACGCTTTCCTCTATCACCACGAACAACAATGCGCAGAGAGCCATCAATATCGAAAGCAATAACACGGTAAGCCTGAGCTCGTTGACGGTTCTCTACAATGGTTTGAGCCTTGGGGGTTCCCGGGGAATCGGGATCAACACCCATAATCACAATTTATCCCTATCCAACAGCCTGATTTCAGGGAATGGTTTTTACGGAATGGCTGCAACGATCGGCACCGGGATATTCTCGATCAGCAATACCTTCTATTTTGGGAACAGCGTATTTTCTCCCGGAATTTATGAAAATATTCTGATCAGCCACTAACCCAGATGAAATTAAAAATATCTCCGTTACGTTAGGTTCATTATCAATTTCCGGCAGCCAGTAGGCTGCCGGTTTCTTTCTACTTTGGTTATTTCTAAACATCACCCTTTTCCAGTATCATATATATATCCTTACGAGGTGACCATGCTTGATTTCCCTTTTCAATCCCGCTGTTCCCCCATTTATTCCACCCGCGGCATGGTGGCTGCCTCCCAACCCCTGGCCGTGGCCGCCGGGTTGGATATCCTTGAAAAGGGCGGGAACGCTGCAGATAGCGCTGTGGCAGTGGCTGCCGCCCTCAACGTCACCGAGCCCACCTCCACCGGTTTGGGCGGGGATGCCTTCGCTCTTTTTTACGATGCCGCCAGCAAAAACGTCTCCGCCATTAACGGCTCCGGTCGCGCCCCCCACTCACTATCGCTGGAGCGCCTTGAAAAAGAGGGGTTCAGTGGATCATCTCCCCCCTTATCACCCCTATAACGTCACCGTGCCGGGTGCCTGCGCCATGTGGTGCGATCTTTCCGCTCGCCTGGGTAAACTTCCTCTTTCCACCACCCTCATCTCCTGCCATCCGCCTGGCGGAGGAGGGTTTCCCCGTCTCCCCGATCACCTCCTATTTCTGGCAGCGCGCCGCGCAGGGGCAGTTGGCACAGCGCCGTCAATGGCTGCGAGCTCACCATCGACGGCCGCGGACCCAACCCCGGGTGAGATCTTCCGCAACCCCGGCCTGGCCCGCACACTGAAAACCATCGCCGAGGGCGGCGAAAAAAGCGTTTTACGAGGGTGCCATTGCAGAGGCAATTGTGTCGCATCCTGCGTGAGGCTGGCGGCTGTATGGAGCGTTCCGATCTTGCTGAGCACCATTCCACCTGGGAGGCACCCATTTCCACCCTCTACCGCGGAATGCGCATCTGGGAGTGCCCACCGAACGGGCAGGGCTTGGCCGTGCTGCTGGCGCTCAACCTGCTTGAAAAATACGATCTATCCATCCTGCCGCCTCTCTCCCCCATGCGACTGCACCTGGAGATCGAAGCCCTGCGCATTGCATTTTCCGACGCACGCCATTTCATCGCCGACCCGGCCTTCTTTCCCATCCCGCTTGAAGACCTGCTCAGCCCGGCCTACGCCGATGAACGCCGCCGGGGGATCAGCCCGCAGTATGCCCTACCGGAGCACGTCCACGGGTACCCGGCTCCCAGCCGGGATACGGTCTACTTCTGCGTTGTGGATGGAGATGGCAACGCATGCTCGTTCATCAACAGCAATTACATGGGTTTCGGCACGGGTATCGTCCCGCGTGGCTGGGGCTTCTCCCTGCAGAACCGCGGCGCCAACTTCAGCCTGGATCCCAACCCACCCCAATCACCTTGAAGCCGGGCAAACGCCCCTACCACACCATCATCCCAGGGATGGCCACCCGTGAAAGCGATCAGATCACTCTTCGCACCCTTCGGGGTGATGGGCGGTTTCATGCAGCCACAGGGACACGTGCAGGTACTCACCCGCTTGCTGGATAACAACCTCGATCCGCAATCCGCGTTGGACCTGCCGCGCTTCTGCATCGACGTGGAGAAGGATAACCGCAGTGTATCCCTGGAGGAAGGCATCCCGGCAGAGACGGTTTCCGCCCTGGCAGCGATGCAGCATCCGGTGGAGACCGTGAGCGGTATGAACCGCGCACTCTTTGGCCGCGGGCAGATCATCCTGCGCGACCCTGCAACCGGGGTGCTCTGCGGCGGCAGCGACCCGCGTGCGGATGGCTGCGCGATGGGGCTGTGAACTCACCCGCGTGATACAATCCCGCCCAACGATGGAAATCTCCGAAGCTCTCCAGCAAAAGCTCGATACCCTGCCCTCCAAACCAGGCTGTTACATTTACAGCAATGCCGAGGGTCAGGTCATCTACGTCGGCAAGGCGGTCAACCTGAAAAACCGGGTGCGCTCCTATTTCCAGGAGCGCTCCGATAAGGATTTCAAGACCCGCAAGCTGGTGCAAAACATCGCCGACCTCGAGTGGATCGTGGTGGGTTCGGAGCTCGAAGCGCTCATCCTCGAGATGAACCTCATCAAAAAGCACCGCCCGCGCTACAACATCCGCCTCAAGGATGACAAGCGCTACCCCTATATCAAAGTCCACTGGGCGGATCCCTTCCCCAAGGTGACCGTCACCCGCCAAATGGTGACCGATGGCTCACGTTACTTCGGCCCGTATACCTCGGTCTGGGCAGTTCACCAGACCCTGGATGTGATCCGGCGCATCTTCACCTACCTGACCTGCGACCGGGTAATCACCGGCCTGGATGAGCGCCCCTGCCTCTATTACGATATCAAGCTGTGCAGCGGACCCTGCATCGGGGCGATCAAACAGGCCGAGTACCGCCAGGCAATCGACGACCTGTGCAATTTTCTCGAAGGCAAGACGGAACCCATCGTCAAACGTCTGGCCGCCGAGATGCAACACGCCTCCGATGACCTTCAATTCGAAAAAGCCGCCGCCATCCGCGACCGGATCAATTCCATCGAGCGGGTGGTCGAGAAGCAGAAGGTGATCTCCTCCACCGAAAAGGATTCGGACGTGATCGCCATGGCGCGTGCCGATGGAGAAGCCTGCGTGCAGATATTCTTCATCCGCAGCGGGAAGCTGATCGGGCGCGAGTATTTTATCCTTGAGGGAACCGAAGAAGCAGCAGATTCAGAAGTGGTTACCCAGTTCGTCAAGCAGTTCTATGCCGAGGCTGCCACCATCCCCAGTGAGGTACTGCTACCGAACGAGGTGGAGGAAGCCCAGATCATCAAGCAGTGGCTGGAATCCTCGCGCGGAGGACCCAAGGTGGACCTGCGTGTCCCACGGAGGGGATCCTCCCGCGACCTGGTAAAAATGGCTGCCGAGAACGCCACCGAAACACTGCGCTCGCTTCGCAAGCAGTGGGAGATGGATACCAACAAACAAAGCGAGGCGCTTACCGAGCTGCAAACCGCATTGGGACTGGCAGAACCCCCCAACCGTATTGAGTGTTACGATATCTCCAATACACAAGGCACCGCCTCGGTGGGCAGCATGGTGGTCTTCGAGCAGGGTATTCCCGCGCGGCGGCATTACCGGCGCTTCAATATCAAGACCGTGGAAGGACCGGATGATTTCGCCAGCATGCAGGAAGTGCTCACCCGCCGCTTCCGCCGCTGGCAGGGAGCCCGTGAAGACCAGACGGTTGGTAAAAAGGAGGATGAATCCTTCGCGCTCCTGCCGGACTTGCTGATCGTCGATGGCGGCAAGGGACAGCTTGGCCGGGCGGTGGACGTGTTGGAACAATACGGGCTGTCGGCAGAGGTGCCCGTGGTGGGGTTGGCCAAACAGGAGGAGGAGCTTTTCCTGCCCGACCGGCCTGATTCCATCCTGCTTCCGCGCCACTCCCAGGGGCTTTACCTGGTGCAGCGTATCCGCGATGAAGCCCACCGCTTTGCCATCACCGCCCACCGGACCGCCCGCTCCAAAAAGGGGCTGGCTTCCCGGTTGGAGACCATCCCAGGGGTGGGACCCGCCCGACGCAAGGCGCTTCTCGGGTAAATTCGGCTCGATCGATGGCATCCTGGCAGCAAGCGTGGAGGAGATAGCCGCCATCCCTGGCATTACCCCCGACCTGGCGCAGGTGATCAAAACCGGGTTTGAATGAATCCCTCTTGCAAATACCTTATACGATTTTTTGCCTTATCCACTCAATTTTGATAACATAATGTTTGATCAAAGGGAATTGAACCATGTCCAAACGCAAACATTTGAATTTCAACAACTCCGCACCGGACCTAAAGCTGCTGGATACCAGCGGAAAACCGGTGCGTGCTTTCCAGCTTGTGGAAGAAGAAACCTCTACTCCTGGCTTTTACCCGTCACTTTGGATGCACCCAGTGCAAGGAAATGCTGGATGAGATGGAGGAGGGAAGATCCCGCATCCAGGCCGCCGGATTGGGTATCGCTGTGATCATGCAGGGTACTCCCGAAGAATCCGCAAAATTTGCCAAACAGCATTCGCCCCGGGCTTAAAGGTACTTGCTGATCCGGAACGGGCTGCCTACCTGCATTTGGCTTGGAACGGGGTGATCTATTCCAGACCTTTCTCAACCCGAAAGTCTGGTCTGCTGTTTCCCAATCTCGCAAAAAGGGCTACAAGGTGGAACCTGCCCCGGCAGGTCAGGATTCCATGCAGATGTCAGGTACGTTTATCATCAGCACGGAGGGCAGGATTGAACTTCCTTATTACTACGACAATATTGCCGATCATCCCTCCGCTTGGACCTGCTGCTGAACGGTGTGCTTTCCTCCCGCTGGGATCAAGAATTTGAAGGACCGGTGGGACCGGGCGGAAATGAACCCTCGGGTTCGGGAGATTCTCAATGAAACAATTATTTTCTATGTCCGGATACCTGGCGATTAAGGGAGATCTGGCACAATAAGTGGCGTTTCCTGCTGGTCAGCATGGTGATCGGACTTGATCACCCTGCTGGTGCTGTTCATCGCCGCGCTCGGGGAAGGCCTGGGCAATGGCAACCGCGAGTACATCTCCAAGCTGGATGCAGAGCTGATCGTCTACCAGGCCAAATCGGATTTCCTGATCGGCGCCAGCCGCCTTCCACGTAACCGCCTGGATGATATCAGCCGGGTGAATGGCGTTGCAGATGCCGGGCGCCTGGGCACGTCCAATGCCAGCATCATCCTTGTCCGATAAACCAACCCCATTGAAGGTTGCCCTGCTCGGGGTAGATCCCGGTCACACAGGCGAACCGGCGGTTCTCCAGGGCAGCCAATTACGCTCCAACACCGCCAAGGAAGCCATCATCGACCGCAGCACTGCGCTGCGCAGCGGGTTGAAGGTTGGCGATAACCTGGTCATCCGCACCACCCAGGGCACGGACGATAAATTTTATGATCTGACCGTGGCGGGCATCACCGATGGGCAGCAGTATTCCCTGCAGCCCTCCATTTTCGTACCCTTCAACACCTGGGATAAGGTTCGCCCAAAATCCGAGGCTGAGCTCAATATGAGCAACCCGATCGCCAATGTCGTCCTGGTGAAGCTGGCCGATCCCAACACGCTGGAACAGGTCCGCCAGCGCATCACCGCCGAGGTGAACAACGTGGATGTTGCCACCATCAGCCAGGCCATCCAGGCGCTGCCGGGGTATTCCGCCCAGCAGAGCACCCTGAACACCCAGGGCGGCTTCACCCTCTTTATCGGCATCCTGGTGATCGGCGGTTTCTTCCAGATCCAGGTGCTGCAGAAGGTACCCCAGATCGGTGTGCTCAAAGCCATCGGCACCTCCAACCCGGTGGTTGCCTGGGCAGCCATCATTCAGATCATCATCATCACCTTCATCGGGGTGTTGATCGGCGGGTTATTCACCTTCCTGTTCTCGCTCACCTTTCCGCCCACGGTGCCGATCGTTTTCAATGGCACCACCTCCGCGGCTGCGCTTGCCGCGCTGATGATCATCGGCCCCTGGGAGGGTTGGTCTCCATCCGCTACGCAGTGCGCATTGAGCCGCTGAAAGCCCTGGGGTTGTCCTCATGAACCAGCCAACCAACGAAAGCTACGCTCTCGAAACCCGCTCGGTGGTCAAAACCTACGACACCGATTTCGGCATCAATCCACGCCGTGGATGATGTCTCGCTGCACGTCGCCGCCGGGGAATTTGTTGCCCTGGTCGGACCCAGCGGCTCCGGTAAGACCACCATGCTCTCCATCCTTGCCGCCCTGCTGCAGCCCAGCTCCGGGCAGGATCCTCCTGGATGGCATCGACCTTGCCAGCATGGGTGAAAAAGAGCGGGTCAGAATGCGCCGGGAGAAGATCGGTTTCACCTTCCAGGCGAACAACCTGGTTCCCTACCTGAACGCTGTGGAAAACGTGGAGTTGATGCTGCGGCTGAATAACAAGCTGGATAAAACCGGCAAGTTGCGCGCGCGCGAGCTTCTGGCACGCCTGGGCCTGGGCGAGCGGCTGCACAACTACCCGGGGCAGATGTCCGGCGGGCAGCAGCAGCGGGTGGCCATCGCCCGTGCGCTCATCCACAACCCCAGCCTGGTGCTGGCTGATGAGCCCACCGCCAGCCTGGATACCGAACGCGCCTACCAGGTGGTGGAGACCTTTGCTGGGCTTGATCCACGAGCAGAACCGTGCCGGCATCATGGTTACCCATGACCTGCGCATGGTTGAATTTGTGGACCGCGTTCTGCTGATGCGCGATGGGAAGCTGGTGCAGGTTTTCACCACCCACGAGGAGATCATGCGGCTGGCCAGAGGTGGCACTCACGATTAATCATTGATCCGGCGTATACTTAATTCCACAAATTAATATTTAACTTGGAGACGATATGAAGATCGACCTTTCCGGGAAGATTGCTGTCGTTACTGGCGGATCGGGTGAACTGGGCCGCGAGATGGTTCGCGCGCTGGCAGATTGCGGAGCGAATGTTGCCATCCATTACCACAATCAGAACAGACCAGGCTGAACGGGTGATGAATGAAGCCCTTGCGATGAGTGTGAAAGCCATCACCGTTCAGGCAGATGTGACCGACGCGGAGTCGGTTGAAAATATGGCAACGCTCATCCGTAAAGAACTTGGCAGCCCGGATATCATCGTCAACAATGCTGTGATCCAGTACGACTGGAAACCTGTTCTCGAACAGGGTCTCGAGGATTACGAGAGCCAGTTCCGCTCCTGCGTGCTGCAGAGCGTGCTCATGGCGAAAGCTTTTGTGCCCGCCATGCAGCAGAAGCACTGGGGAAGGGTGATCGCCATCAACACCGAGTGCGCCATGCAGAACTTCCCCGATCAATCCGCATACACCGCCGGCAAGCGCGGCATGGATGGACTGCTGCGCGTGCTCGCACGCGAAGTTGGCGAATTCGGTATCACCGTCAACCAGGTGGCACCGGGATGGACCCGCAGCGAGCACGACCGTCCCGGGCACGATCAGGAGGACGCTGCCTATATCGCCGGGGTGCCCCTGCGCCGGCGCGGTACGGCGCGCGAGGTTGCAAACGTGGTCGCCTTTCTGGCCTCCGACCTGGCCAGTTTCATCACCGGCGCATACATCCCGGTGAGTGGCGGCAATGTGATGCCCACCATCTGACCATCGCCAAGCCCGGCATTCCTTCCATGATAGAATTGCCCAACCACGCCGCGGGCAAGCAGCGGCGGGTGATTATTATCAGGAGCCTTTATTTATGACCGCCGACCCCGCTGTTGAGTCATCCAATTTCATTCGAGAAGCCATCGAGGAGGATCTGCGAAGCGGCCGCTTCAAGCACGTCCACACCCGCTTTCCCCCCGAGCCCAACGGCTACCTGCATATCGGGCATGCCAAGGCCATCTGCATCGATTTCGGCATGGCCCAGGCGTTCGGCGGCAAGACCAACCTGCGCTTCGACGATACCAACCCGGTCAAAGAGGATGTCGAGTACGTGGATGCCATCAAGGAGGATATCCGCTGGCTGGGGTTCGACTGGGGGACCCGTGAGTTCTACGCCTCCGACTACTTCGAGCAGCTCTACCAGTTCGCCGAGCAGTTGATCCTCAAAGGCAAAGCCTACATCGATGACCTCTCCGCCGATGAGATCCGCGAGTACCGCGGCACCCTCACCGAGCCGGGCAGGGAAAGCCCCTACCGCAACCGCACCATTGAAGAAAACCTGGATCTCTTCCGCCGCATGCGCGCCGGGGAATTCCCGGATGGCGCGCGGGTGCTGCGGGCAAAGATCGATATGGCTTCCGGTAATATCAACCTGCGCGATCCGGTCATGTACCGCATCCTGCATTCCACCCACCACCGCACCGGGGATAAATGGTGCATCTACCCGATGTACGATTTTGCCCACGGGCAGAGCGACTCGATGGAAGGCGTCACCCACTCCCTGTGCGATATCGCCTACGAGATCCACCGCCCGCTGTATGACTGGTTCATCAAGGAGCTGGGGATCTTCCACACCCGCCAGATCGAGTTCGCCCGCCTGAATGTCTCCTACACCATCCTGAGCAAGCGCTACCTGAAGCAGATGGTGGAAGCCGGGGTTGTGCGCGGCTGGGACGATCCGCGCATGCCCACCCTGTGCGGAATGCGCCGCCGGGGCTATACAGCCGCCGCCATCCGCGAATTTATCGACCAGGTCGGCGTTGCCAAACGCGAAAACCTGGTGGATATCTCGCTTCTCGAGCACCTCATCCGCGAGGACCTCAACAAGACCACTCCGCGGGTGCTCGCCGTTCTTGAACCGTTGAAAGTGACCATCCGAAATTACCCGGAGGGCAAGTCCGAGGAATTGGAAGCGATCAATAATCCCGAGGACCCCTCCGCTGGAACCCGCAAGCTGCCTTTTTCCAATGTTATTTACATCGAGAAGGATGATTTCCGTGAGGAACCGCCCCCCAAGTACTTCCGCCTTGCTCCCGGCAAGGAGGTTCGCCTTCGCTACGGGTACATCATTAAATGCGAAGATTTCGTCAAGGACCCGAACACGGGAGAAGTTGTGGAAGTCATTTGTACTTACGACCCAGCCACCAGTGGCGGGTATGCCCCAGACGGGCGCAAGGTGCAGGGCACCATCCACTGGGTCTCCGCTGCACACGCGGTGGATGCTGAAGTGCGTATGTACGACCGCCTCTTTACCTCCCCCACCCCGGGGAAGGATTCCGAAGGCTCCAGCTTCATGGATGACCTCAACCCGGAGAGTCTGAAGGTGTTGACCGGCTGCAAGGTGGAACCGGGGCTGGCAAATGTCAAATCCGGCGACCGCTTCCAGTTCGAACGCAAGGGCTTTTTCTGCGTCGATCTCGATTCCAAGCCCGGCGCGCTGGTCTTCAACCTGACTGTGCCGCTGCGTGATAGCTGGGCGAAGATCGAGGCGGGTGCGAAAAAATAGGATGGACTCCTTCGGTCAGCTCTCCCCCCCGGTCCTGCAGGTCTCGCAGCTTAACCGGCTGCTGCGCGAGCTGATCGAGAACGAACAGCTTCTCCAGGATATTTGGATCGCTGGTGAGATCTCCAATTTCACCCGCGCGACCTCCGGGCATCTTTATTTCACCCTAAAAGACCAATCTGCATCTCTAAAGTGTGCCATCTGGAAGGGTAATGCCCTACGCCTGCGAATGAATCTGCGGGATGGCTTGTCGGTGGAAGCCCACGGGGCGGTCTCCATCTACGAAGCCCGCGGCGAATGCCAGCTTATTGTCGACGCGCTGCGCCTGGCAGGCGAAGGCGCCCTTTTCCAGGAGTTTCTGCGGCGCAAGGCGCTGCTCGAAGCCGAAGGATTGTTCGAGCCTTCCCGCAAGCGCCCGCTGCCACCTGCTCCCGCTCGGATCGGGGTCGTCACCTCCCCTTCCGGTGCCGCCCTGCAGGATATCCTCAACACCCTCGGCCGCCGCTACCCACTGGCGGAAGTGATCCTTTCGCCAGCCGCCGTGCAGGGCGAAAAGGCTCCCCAGGAGATCATCACCGCTCTATGGAGCCTCACCCGCAGAAATCCCCCGGATGTGATCATCCTTGCTCGCGGTGGGGGTTCGCTGGAGGATCTCTGGGCTTTCAACGAGGAAGCTGTTGTTCGGGCGGTAGCCGCCTCAAAAGTTCCAATCGTTACAGGCATAGGTCACGAGACGGATTTTACCCTGTGCGATTTCGCTGCTGATCTGCGCGCCCCCACCCCCACCGCAGCGGCCGAGCTCGCCACACCGGACATTTCCGATCTGCGCATTCAGCTTGCTGAGGAAGCAGAATCCCTCTCCCTCATCATGGATCAGTTCCTGGAAAGGCAGGAAGAATTACTTGCCTCGCTTTCCGATCTCCTAATACGCGAATCACCGCGCGCTTGGATCGCAAACGAATCCCGAAGCCTGGATGAGCTGAATGTAAGGTGGCTGGCAGCCTATCGCCATGCCAATGAACTTAGGAGATCAAATATCTCGAACCTGGTTGGCAGATTGGCCGCGCTAAATCCCGCCAGCGTGCTGCGACGCGGGTACGCCGTGATCCGCACGAAAGATGGCTCCAACATCCGTTCCATCCGGCAGGTGGCGAAAGGTCAGCAATTGGAAATCGAAATAACAGACGGAACCTTTGGCGCGCAGGTAAATTCACCCCCCCGGGATTATTGACGCAGATTGATTGAATGTATAATCTCTTCAAGGTACGCAACTCCCAATGACAAAGAAGGAAACCTCCCAGATCGCATCGCTGACCTATGAGCAGGCCTTTGCCGAATTGGAAAAGATCGTATCCTCGCTGGAGGAAGGCCAGGCGACCCTGGATGAATCCGTGGAGCTTTTCCAGCGCGGACAGGCACTGGCCAAACACTGTGCCGACCTGCTGGAGCAGGCACGCCTCAAAGTAACCGTTCTTGAGCAGGGCGGGCAGGCTGATGGGGATAAAGGGGGATAAACGCATGAATTATGAAATGATCCTTTCCCCGTTTGTTGCCTTCTGGGTCGCAGGCCTATTGAAGGTTCCGATTCACCGCCTGACCGATCACGAATGGAAATGGAGCTTGATCACCTCCACTGGCGGCATGCCCAGCTCGCACTCCGCCACGGTCAGCGCTCTGGCACTTGCTGTTGGGCTCAACACCGGATTTGCATCCGCCAGTTTTGCCATCGCGATGGTGCTGGCGAGCATCGTACTCCACGACGCCGTCACCATCCGCCGGCAGGCCGGTATGCAGGCAGAACGCATCAATATCGTTTTCAACAACCTGCTGGCTGGAAATCCCCTTTCCGAAAAAGACTTGAAGGAAGTGCTCGGGCATACACCCTTTGAGGTTGCCGCCGGTGTGGGGGTCGGCCTGCTGACCGCGCTGTTTTTCTGGGTGTTTTAATTTCTTTAAACGAACAAACCCCGGGATTCATCTCCGGGGTTTGTTGATTAGTATAGATCAAAAGCCTAATTTCCTGACAATTTCATCCGGATCTTGCATTTCTGCTTCCTTCCCCAGCAGGTCCTTCCAAAACTCGTCATCGTAACGCCGGGTACGCAGCAGTATGGGCATGGGAACGCCCCAACCAAGCATGAGGACCTCCTCCTTGGGCTGAAGGTGAGCCAGCATACCACGCAGCGCGTCTCTTCCGGCCAGGCCGCTCAGCACGGCGTGGATATCGTCCTCGTCGCCCAACCAGCCGGAAATGCGCGTACCTAGCTGCGACATGACCTCGTCGTAGATCTGCGAAGGCCGCTGGTCGATGACCAGCAGGGTGACATAGTACTTGCGCATTTCGCGGGCGATTGTGCTAAAGGTGGTCTGGGCAGCCATTTCACGGTTCAAAAGCTTATGGGCTTCCTCCACCACCACCACCAGTTGGCGGGGTTCCCGGGTTGTGCCCGGATCACTACGAAACTCGTTCACTTTCGCCTCCCAGGTCTCACGGATGCGCCGGGTGAGGATATTGGTCACCAGCAGGTAATCCAGGTCACTTTCGTGCTTGCCAAAGGAAAGCACCACGTGCTTACCCTGGCTCAGATCGGTGATGATTGTCCTCAGGGTGTTTTCCATCGGCTCGGCGATGATATAGGGCAGGCTGAAAACCCGATTCAGCTTGCTGCGTAGGCCTTCCGCTGCGGCGACGTTCACACCGTTTTCGTTCGCCCAAAAAGCCACGCTATCGGGAGCGGGCACCCGTTTCCCTTCTTCGTTTTCAATCAGGGAGCCAACCTTCATCGCCCGGAATTGGGTGAACCAGTTCTTCCCGAAGGATTGCTGCAGCGCTTCCAGGGTGGTCGGCGTGGTCTCGCGCAGGTTTAGTGTTCGGCTAAGCAGCTCGATATCTTCCGCGGTGATATCCTCTTCGCCAATCTCGAGGTACAGATCTGGGTTGTGCCCCCGTACGGTGTTATCCCGCCCCAGCCCGACGATGCGAACTTTGGTCCCAAATTTATTGCGCAGCCCGCTCACCTTTTGGTTGGTATCGGAGGCGGTATCGTCCCAGCCGTACTCGTTGTGCATATCGAAGATCAGCGTGGAAGCCAGGTCGTGGTGGATGAGTCCCGCCAGGACGATGCGGGTAAGAAAGGACTTTCCTGATCCCGTAGCGCCAAAGATGCCCGCAGAGCGCTGGATCATCTTCTTCAGGTTGACACAGACTGCCAGGTCCTGTTCGCGGGTGGTACCCACCACGAAGTTGCCCTCCTCGCCCGGAGCGCCGAAGATCTGGGCGATATCACTGGAACGGGCCAGGCGCGCGGTGGCGTGGTGGGAGGGAATGGTTTTTACCGGCAGCACACCCACTTCACTCCCCTCGTGAGCCTTTGCCCAAGTTTGGTATCCCGGGGAATCCAACGCTGGGCCGGTTTCCATCATCAAAGCCGGAAGCATTTCCAGGGTGGTGTAGAGTGTTTGCCCGTGCAGAAGCCTGGCGAGCGCCGGTGGAAGCCGCTCCTCACTCTGCTCATCAGCAAAACGGGGATCGGTGGCACCCAGCGCAAGGTCAGTCACGAGGCCGTAGAAGAACCATCCGCCGCTTTCCACCACAATGAATGCCCCTTCCTGCACTTCCTGCGGATCGACTGTCAGGCGCACACGCAGGCTCTCGCGCAGTCCTCCGCCGACGATATAACCGATGTTCTTCCCCTCCATCCCCGGGTTATCAGCCATTACTTCCTCCCTGCACGTATAGGTGGGTATCCGCAAGCGACCCGAGCACCGTGTTCAGCGTGGCGTAATCATCGCGGAGAAGGGTGATCAATTCGCGCGTGGCTGCCTCCACCCAGTCCCCGTTGCCGTTTTTCTTCTGGATCGCGCCTGCCTGCCGGATGTGGGCAGCCAGGATCTCCGCCACCGGCAGATCCACCGCCCGCAGGATGTGGCGCAAGTATCCCAGCTTGCCTTCGCTGGTGAACCCGCTAATCTCCCGGTCGCCGCATGGATAGATCGCCAGAAGCGAAAGCGGCGGGCGGGGTGGCAGAAGGTGGGAGTAATTCCCATCCTTTTCAAATCCAATGAACAGGACGCTGATCTCCACCGGCACGTTGCGGTTCAGGCGGTTATCCTCGATCACCTCGCTGGAGATATTCTCCGCTGTCACAAGCTGCCGAACCAGGCCGTCATCATCGATATGAATATCGGTGATCAGACCAAAGATCTTGCTGCCGTCATCCAGCGGAATGCTGACCATTCCGCCGAATTCGGGTGCATCCAATTGTGAAACCCGGCAGCCCACCACGCAGCCGGTGATGCTGGAACGCAGCGCCCTACCGATCTCAATTCCTGCCATCATTCATACCTCGCTTTACCTGCCAAATCTTTCATGAATTGTTTAGAGGATCGTAATCCCGGGTCCACCCCGATCCGACGTAATTCGATATCGATCATCGCACCGATTTGCTCCCGCTCTGCCATGCCGACCACTGCGATCTCATGCGCCCTGTGAAGAATATAGGGATATGGCACACTGCCGGTCATCCGGCATTGAAAAAGCAGGGTGGCATGCAGTGTGTTCACCAAACGCTGGATTTTCAGCAACCCAGGCCGGGATTTCCACCCTGGCAAGCATAGGAAGGTTTTCAAACCCGACATTAAGGTAAAAGAAATGCAGTCGCAGCGATCCGCTGAATTGCTTGCTGGAACTGGATTGGATCCCAAAAACCGGCGAGCGCATCCCAGGCAGGAGCTTCCCAATAAGCAGCATGGCATCGGTCACCCCGCCAAGCGGACGCTCGCGCACCCGCTGCAGCATATCCTCCTCGCTTCCGTCCATCAACTCCAGCATACGCACCAGCAGATCCGCGCGGGGTTTATCCACATATCCGGCGACGATCGTTTTCAATTCCGCCAAATCGCGTAGGGAGGCGAGATAATTCGCAAATTGCTGCTTGAATTCCTGCGTCCTGGTGCGGCTCGCGGTAAATATCCAGCATGCCGTCCGTCAAGGCCACAACCGAACCGCTCCCCTCCTTCGCGAGGTCCACCAGCAGCTGCCGCTCGCCCACATCGCGCATCAGCGCGATCAATTCCTCACTTTTTCCTTCAAGCTCTTCAAAATACAACAGTTCGGATCTAACGTACTCCTGCGGTGAATCCCCTCTGGCAATCCGCAGTGCTCCACAGTTGATCACCCCAAAATCCGCGGCTTCATGGCGGCTGGGGTTGATCTGGGATCCATCCGCAGCAAGAGTTACTTTCGCGGGCGGGCAATCTGGTTCGGAAACCGGGTGCAGGATGGGTTCATGAGCAGGAACGGCACAGCGTAGTTTTTCATCCGCCTTGGCGGCTCTCTCCACCCGTTCGCGAATCTCCTCAGACCGCTCCCCGAGTGCCTCAAATACTTCCAGCGCATTCTGCAGCCGCGTTCTGGAGCGCTGCATCTGCTCCGGGGCTTTTCTGCCCATCTCCCCCACCTGCTTTCGCACCTGTTGAAAATCTACCGGCATGACCCCTCACCTATTTCGAACATTTGTTTGATTATATTCATTTCAATTCGGGGGTGCAAGCCAGTCATCCAAAGAGGCGGTTCTTAGTCATATCTCTGGAGTTTGTTATAATCCGTCGACCACTAGGGAACCTTTGGACACACTAACAGTATTTTTTATTGCAGTAGGCCTCGCCATGGATACACTGGCCGTCAACCTGGGAGTTGGCACCCAGGTGGGTATCAGCCGGCGTTCCATTTTCCGGTTGGCATTCCATTTTGGCATCTTCCAGGGATTGATGACCCTTATCGGTTGGGTGGCAGGCAGTTTCATCGCCCGCTACATCACCAATTTTGACCACTGGGTCATCTTCGGGCTGCTGTTGTGGATCGGTATCCGCATGATTCGCAGCGGGCTTGGGAAAACCGAGGAAGTGATTCTCCCCGACCCTTCCCGCGGCAAATACCTGATCATGCTCTCCCTGGCCACCAGCCTGGATGCGCTCGCAGTGGGCATCGGTTTTTCCCTTATGCAGGGCAATATCCTCACCGCCAGCTTGATCATCGCCCTGGTAAGTTTCCTGCTCTCGCTCGCCGGGGGGTTCCTGGGAAAAACCCTGGGGACCGCCTTCGGGAAGAAAATGGAGATCATCGGGGGCGCGATCTTGATTTCCATCGGCTTGCGAATCCTCGTCTCCCACCTTGCATAACCCTACGCCCGCCTGACAATTTTGATAGGGAATCGTAGGGGAAAAATCCTTCCGCATTCGGTATGATTAGATTGAAATCATTCTCTTATAGGATCAAACGATGAAAAGAATTATCCCCATATTGGTCGCCGCCTCCCTTCTACTCAGTGCATGCAGCCTGCCGTTTTCCATCCAGTTCGTGCAAGCCAGCAATGCTACGGAAGGTGAAGAAGCGTTGGTCAACCCGCCTCAGCCCACCCCTACAGAGGTGGAGCAGGAAGCCAGGACACCTCCGAGGAATCCGAGGATCTGGCCGCGACCCCACACCCACACCGGTCCCACCGAAAGGAAATGGCGGCGGGATCTCAATCCTCTCACAGGTCTGCCGGTGGATGACCCCGACTGCCTGAAAAATCCCCCCGCGGTCATCTCAATCACCAACTTCCCCGCCTCCGCCCGCCCCCAGGCTGGGTTGGATTTCTCCAACGTGGTGGTGGAAGCCTATATCGGCGAGGGTATGACCCGCTTCCTGGCGATCTTCTACTGCGATTACCCGGAGCATCCTGAGGATATCGCCAACCAACCCGGTGCTTCCGACCCAAATTCCGGCTTTCGCCGGTCAGATCGGTCCCATCCGCTCTGGCAGGATCTGGTACGAGGATATTCGCAAGCTATTCAATGGCTTCATCGTCATGGCCTCCGCTTGGAGCGGTGTTTCTTCGCAGTTGAGCCAATACTCTAATGTCTTCGGTTCTGATGATAACAATGTCAACAGTGCCATGGTGGATGTGACCAAACTGGACGAGATATCCAAAACCACCGCCAAAAAGCTGGGCGTCTTCCAGCTTACCGGAAACATTTTCGATCAGACCCCTCCCGAGGGCGGGATGCCTGCGGAAAGCGTCTGGGTGCGTTATTCACTTCTCAACCAGGTGATGTGGCGCTACGATCCCGATAGCGGTGCCTACAACCGCTATAACAACGATACCAAGGAAGGCACCGACTTCGAGATTGCCAGTGACCGCCTGAACGAAAATCCGCTTACGTACGAGAACGTCATCGTCATGTTCGCCGATCATCATGCCAAAGCAGATACCCTGATCGACATTGACTATCTCAGCATGAAACGCCCCGCCCTTCTCTTCCGCGATGGCAGGATGTACCAGATCGATTGGACAACCGTAAATGGCGATTACGAACGATCGACTGGCAAGCTTCGCCCACCCCGTTTCGTCGATAAATCCGGTAACCCGGTTTCCCTTAAGCCCGGGCAGACCTGGCTTATGGTGGTGCCGACGTATACCCCCTACTACGAGACCGTTGATTCCTGGAATATTATCGAAATGCTCAATAAAAAGGAGCCGGGATCCGGCCATTGGGCGGTGGTCTTCTACACCCCCAAGATCGAAAAATAACCCAATTGCTTGACGAAAAACCGCTCCCTAGGGAGCGGTTTTTTTATTCCGTCGGGTTTTCCCCGTGGATCATGTAATAATCGCAGTTTTGCCTGACGGGGCACACCGGGCAGGCTGGTTTGCGTGGATGGCAGGTTTCCCTCCCCAGGCGGATCAGATTCAAATGGGCAGGTCCGTAAACCCGCGGGTCGAAAACCTGTTCAAGCCAATCATGGGCAGCTTCGCGGCTCATCTGCAGGCGGGCGCAACCCCAGCCTGCCACTCACCCGGTAAATATGGGTATCAACCGGGAAGGCATCCTGCTCCAGGGAGAATTGCATCACTATGGCTGCCGTTTTCGGCCCCACCCCGTTGAATTTGAGCAGCCATGCACGTGCCTCATCAGGTTTCATCCCTCGCAGGAAATCCAGATCCAGGTTCCCTCTTTCCTCGGTGATCTGTCGGAGGATGGCCTGGATGCGCGGACCCTTCTTCGGAGCCAGCCCTGCCGGACGAATGGCTTCGATAACCTCCCCCTCGGGGGCATCGCGTACTTCCTCCCAGGTCGGGAATTTTTTTCGCAGCGCCTGATAGGCGTTGTCGCGGTTGCGGTCGTTCGTATTTTGGGAAAGGATGGTATTGATCAGTTCATCGAGCGGCGCGGTGGCAGCCCCCCAGGAGGGAACCCCGTAAGTGACAGCCAGAGCTTCATAAACCCTGGCCGCCAGCAGGATCAACTCAGCGCCTGGATGGGCTTCCGGTTTTTGGATCGAAGGCATTATTCCTGCGGGTGGCCGCCGGCTGTGGAATAGTTCCGCAGGTAGACCTGCTGCAATCCCCACCTCAGCCGGTTGGAAAACATTTTTTCCTTCCCCGTAGGGACATGGAACGATTTTAGTAAAGAATGCGCCAGTTTATCGATCTCCGTGGAAGCTGCCGGGTGATTTCGTGAGGTTCCGCAAACCCGCATCCGCTTTTTCCAGGAATTTGATCTGCGCCTTAACTTTATCCTGGTGGATGATCCCGCCTCTGCCGCTGACCAGGATGCGATTCTTATACGCCGGGCTGGTTAATTCGTGCAGACTTTCAATCCAGGCAGGCAGGTCCCCGCCGGCGAGGAATGGCGGCTGATCGGCGACGACTGTATCTCCCAGGAAAACGATACCCTCATTTTTAATGGTCACCCAGGTCGCTCCGCTGCTGCTGGCAGGTCTGGATTCCAGCAGGATCTCGTTTTCCTCGGAATGGAGCTGCAGACTCTGGTTAAAGGTGATTTCCGGGGGAATCCAGCGTACGCTGGTGAGGTTTTCGTACTGCTCCCATTCCGAACCTGTCTCGGAAGCCTGGGGTTTGAAGGACACCGGTCGCGCTTTGAAGATATCGATCACTTTCTCCTGGGCGATAACTGTGCAATCCATCGAACGTATGCCCAGGGTGCGGTCGAGATGCGTATCCAGACTGATCAGCCAACGCTCCGGACCGCTGCGCAATGAGAGCAGCGCTGAGCGCCAAGAGCGCGTATCCTCGGAACGCAGAGGCGCATCGATCAAGATCATCCCATGCGACCAGGCCATCCCTGCCACAGTAACGCCAGGGTAAGATAGTCTCGATGAAAAATTTGGGGGCGATTTCCTGCATTTTTTCTCCTTGAAAATCAGAACTGGGATTCCAGTTTCACCGGCAGGGTGAAGATGAATTTGCTGCCCTGCCCGGCATCACTCTCCACCCAGATCTTGCCGCCGTGAGCGTTGACCGCCAGGCGGCAGAAAGCCAGTCCAAGCCCAACCCCCTTGGGTGCATTCTCGTACTTGATCCGCGTGAATTTCTGGAAAATGGCGTCTTTGAATTCTTCTGGAATACCAGGTCCGCTATCGGAAACCCATATGGCCAGGCCTTCCTCACGCACCCCGGCACCGATCTCAATGGAACCATTGATTGGCGTGAATTTGACCGCGTTCTCCAAAAGGTTGATTACCACCCTTCTGATCATATCCACATCCACGAATACGGTGGGCAACCCGGATTGGATATCGCGGCTGATGGTCTGCATCTTAGGCTGCGAGTTGGGGAGGATTACTTCCACCGCGTCCTCGATGATCTCGGATATATCCGCGGTCTTGCGGTTGGTGATGGTCTGCCCGTTCTCCAGGCGGTTGATATCCAGCAGCGAGCTGATCAACCTCTGCATTCGATCGGTGGAGCGGTTGGTGATCTCAAAGATCGTGCGCATCGATTCGGTGGTCTCGATGGGCAGCATGCGCTGGAGGATATCCAGGCTGGAGATGATATTGGCCAGCGGGGCGCGCAGGTCGTGATAGATTGTTGCGGTCAAGTCCTCACGCAGGGAATCCAGTTCCTTGCGCTCGCGGATATCCCTCAGGATCCACTGCAGCGAATCCACTCCCTGAAATTCGATCTTGTGGACGTGAACCTCCACCGGGATACGCACCCCCGACCGTGAGATCAACTCGGATTCATAGGTCACCGGCTGATTCTTCTTGAGCACGCGCATATGCATACGCCCCTCATCCGGTGGGAGGCTGTGCATCGTCAGGAAGTTCTGGGTTTGCAATTGCTCGTTGCTGTAACCGCTGGAAAGACTTGCCTGGCGATTTGCTTCAAGAATCGTCCCGGTCCACGAGGTGATCAGGATCGGGATAGACGCTATCTTCAAATAGCTGGTAATAGCGGTTATGAGCAATCTGCACTGATTCGTAATACTGCGCGTTGCGGATGGCCATGGCAGCCAAATCAGCAATCGCCTGTAAAAGCGCAAGGTTTTCGGGGATGAAATAACCCGGGGCGGGATGAACCATGGTCAGCACCCCTACCAGGCGTTCGCGGGTCATCAAGGGGACGCAGATGGCCGATTTCGCTCCGCTTCGCTCAACTGAATCATCCGGGCGGCGCACCCAGCGATCATCCGCGCTGGTATCGTCGATCAAAACTGCCTGCTTGTGCGTCAACACCCAACCCGCCAGACCTCGCGTGAGCGTATCTTTCAGTTGGTCGATGGTGTATTCATGGATGACGTCGTTGTATATCACAGCCGCAGTGATCGGGTTCTGGTTCTCATCCAGGACGATCAGAGTACCTCGCTCGGCACCGACGTTATCTATGGATAACATCAGAACCCGATCCAGCACGGTACCCAGGTCCAGTGAGGTGACCAGTTGGCGGCTGATGCTCAGCAGCAATTCCAGGGAAGCTTTGGTTCGATCAAGTACCATGAATTTTCCACTCCCGGGTTTAACCCGAATTTCACTTTCCCGAGACCTGACTCACCGGGGAGCAAGAAAAGTATAGCATATTTGCTTTTATGAAGGGTTTATTGCGGAGCTTACCCGTTATTCAGGAGCTCGGCGGGCATTCTGGCACGCTGCCTGGTGCGGTCGCTGCGTTCAAGGGCAGTCCGAAATAAGGGGAAGGGTCGAGAGTGTTCTGGATCCGCAGTTCGTTCAGAAATTTTCCCTGCCCGTCGTCCTGAACTATGGAAAAATGCAAGTGCACCCCCACCGGGTTACCTGAGGTACCCGAATAATTTCCCTGGTGTCCCAATAGCGTTCCGGCTCTCACCGCAACCTCGCTTACCCCCGGGGGGAATTCAATTGATATGTAGGATTCACCATTCGGATTGGCCATATGGGTGTAGTAGAGCCAGATCTGTCGTCCTGGTTGAAGGGGATCCTCCGGAACGCGTATGATCACAGTGGATTTCCAATCCGTCGGGCGGGTCAGGAAACCATCATAGACTGCATAAACCGGTGTCTCCCCGGACTGCCCGCCTCCGAAAATATCGATCCCCTGGTGGCGGTGACCAGGGCGGAATGAATCATCCCATAGGAAACCGATGAATCCGTCAGTGGGGTAGAGAAACGGCGCTTCCCCGCAGCGATCGAGCGCTTTGATGGACCAATCCCTGTGTGCAGTTGATTTGCGAATCCATTCCATCACATTAAGGCTCCGGCGGATGCCTTCCGGCCGCCGCTGGAAGAGATAGAAAAGGCCTGCGCCGATCAAAGCCCCGCATACGAGGATGAGGAGCAATCCCTTTCTCATCAGGAAGTTACCTCGAGCGAACCGGAAAGAGACCATGCCCCGGCACGTTCGATCCGGATGGGAAGGATCTGACCGCGCAGGTCCTCGCTGCTTTCGGTGAACACGAGTTTATTTGTTTCGCTGCGGCCCCTCCAGCGGTTCTTATGGATGCCTTCAAACAAGACGGAAACGGTTTTCCCCATCAGCGCCGCATGGATTTCCGATGCGATCTTCTCCTGGAGATCCTCCAGTAGCCGGAAGCGACGCCATTTTTCCTCATCCGGGACGTCATCAGGCAGGTTACGCGCCGCCCAGGTATCCGGGCGGGGGGAGTAGCGTGCCAGGTGGGCAACATCCATGCGCAGTTCTGCCAGGAGGTCGAAAGTGTGCTGGAACTGGGCATCCGTCTCCCCAGGAAAGCCGACGATGATATCGGTCCCGATGGATACCCCGGGAATCAAACCTCGGATTCGCCCGATCAGGTCGCGAAACTCACCCGCCGAATAACCCCTGCGCATGCGAAGGAGCACTTCGTCATCCCCTGCCTGCACCGGAACCTCCATGTGGGGCATCACCTTGGGCAGCTCTGCCGCGGTCCGCAGCAGCTCATCCGTCATCCAGTTGGGATGGGAGGTCAGGAAGCGGATGCGATCCAATCCTTCGATCATGTGCAGGCGCCGTAGAAGTCCGGAAAGCGTGGGGTAATCCGGATTGTCCTTCCCGTAGCGGTCCACGATCTGCCCGAGAAGGGTGATCTCCTTCACGCCATTTTGCGCGAGCAGGATCGCCTCCTCCATGATTTCCTCCGGCGGACGGCTGACCTCCCTGCCGCGGCGGTAGGGAATGACGCAGTACGTGCAGGCGTGCGAGCAGCCCAGCACAACGGGGAGATTGGCGCTGACCGTCCGTCCAACCTGGCTGGGCGGCAGCAGGCGGGTTTCATCCAGTTCAGCGAATTCCGGCCTGGAGGTTTCCGCTTCAGTGAGCGATTTCCCATCCCTTTCCAGGAGGAAGCGGATCAATGGCTGCGGGTCGGAAGGCGGAGCGAAAACATCCACGTAGGGAAAACGGGCGCGCAATTTCGGGTTATCTTTCACCCCCACCAGGCAGCCCATCAGCGCGATCACCCGCTCCGGATGCTTGGTCTTGACAGGCTGAAGCGAGCTCAACCGGCCGTAGGCTTTATCCTCCGCGCTCTGCCGGACGACGCAGGTATTCAAAACCACCACGTCCGCCTCTTCGGCGCGCGGGCACGGATCGTACCCCAAATCTTCCAGCGCAGTAGCAAGACGCTGCGAATCCGCCACATTCATCTGGCAGCCTTCGGTCCAGACATGGTATTTCATCGCGCGAATTATACCCAGTAATCGGAGAGGATTCGTCCGTATTCATCCTTAGAGAACACTAATCTTGTCGACAAAGCTGAAATTAACTGGGATAATTCGCCCATTACGCGGGAAAGATCTAGCGAATTTCAATGTGAAAACCTGGTTAATTTTTCCATCCTCAACCTGGTGCCACTTCATTTGAACCCGCAGTCGAAAAATCAAACTACTCCGATTAAAGGAATGGATCATGAAAAGGTTTACCCTCATTATCTTTTTGGTTATTTTCACCTCAGCCTGCGCCTGCCGGGACTTGGGAACCTGACAGGTGCTCAGACAGCACCCCCAGCACAATCCCCCACCGCTCCCGCAACTGAAATCCCAGTTCCGACCGAAATTCCCTCCGCTACGGAGACCTCCCAGGCAAATTCCCCAGCCGTCAGCGCCAACGAGAATTCGGTCCTGGATGAAATCCAGCAGCAGGTGATCGAACTACGCGGATTGAATCCCAAGGTGAAAGATCTCAAACAGGACACACTCACCCCTGCCGAACTTGAAGAAAATGTTAAAAACGACTTCTTCAAGGATTACACGCCGGAAGAAGTCCCAGGCAGATGTACGCGAATTGGCTGCTTTTGGCCTCCTGCCGCCGGCTTTCGACTTATATAATCTCTTCATCAACCTCTATTCCGAGCAGGTTGCCGGGTACTACGATCCAGAGACCAAGGAAATGTTCGTGATCCAGGCGGATAAACTCACCGGTACGGAGAAAATGACCTATGCCCATGAATACACCCACGTGCTGCAGGATCAAAATTGGGACATGGAAAACGGCTTGAAATCCAACGACGAATACTGCGAAACACACACGGAGTACTGCGCCGGTGTTCAGGCACTGGTGGAAGGTGATGCCTCTTTGACCGAGCAGTACTGGTTCTTCCAGGATGCCACCGAACAGGATCAGAAGGATGTCCAGGATTTTTACGGCAGTTACACCAGCCCGATATTCGACGCAACCCCATATTATTTACAGAAGGATTTTATTTTCCCTTACGACCAGGGATTGAGTTTCGTTCAATATCTCTTCGATGCCGGCGGTTGGTCGGCGGTGGATAAAGCCTACGAGAATCCCCCTTCATCCACGGAAATGATCCTGCACCCTGAGAAATATCCCTCCGATACCCAGGTGGATGTTCCCCTGAAAGATGTCACAACTGCGCTGGGACCAGGCTGGGAGGAATCAACCCGCAATTCCATGGGTGAATGGTACTTCAGCCTTATCCTCTCCGCAGGAGACTTGGAATCCGCCCGGCTGGATGAGGAAACTGCCAAAGCAGCCGCGGCAGGTTGGGCAGGGGACACATATACGGTCAACTGGAATGAATCCAGCAGACAACTTGCGGTCATCATGCGCAGCCGCTGGGATAGCACCAGGGACGCGGATGAATTCTGGAAAGCAATATCCGAATACGGACAGAAGCGCTGGGGCAAGCCGGCGAACAAATCCAGTGAATCTCTCACCTGGGAAAATACCGCAGATCACTTCGTTCGAATCTACCGCGATGGAGGCGATATCTGGTGGATCATCGCTCCCGACCAGGCTTCCGCCGAGAAAATGGCTTCCGCAGCCAAATAAAAATAAAAAAACACCGCCTCGAATATTCGAGGCGGTGTTTTTTTATTCAAAAAGACTATTTCAGTTTGGTGTCAAAACTGGTCAGCACCTGCAGGTAATTAGCCCGCTCAAAGGCGGCCGGGTTGGCCACGCCCTTCTGGCTAAGCGCCCCCCGCATTTGGTCAACCGAGGCATAATCGTGGGCGGAGATCCAGCCTTCAAGTTCCGCAAGGACCTGCGCTGCTTTCCCTGCGCCATCATGGACAATTGCGCTGGTCATCATCACCACCTGGCTGCCCGCCATCAGTGCTTTGACCGCGTCCGTGCCGGTATGGACACCACTCGAAAGCGCGAGGTCAGCTTTTAGTTTCCCATAGAGGATCGCAACCCATCTCAGGGGCAGACGCATCTCATCCGAAGTGCTGAGTTTCAAGGTAGGCACAACTTCCAGGGCTTCGATATCAAGGTCAGGCTGGTAGAACCGGTTGAAGAACACCAGCCCCTTCACCCCGGTTCCCACCAACTGTGCTGCAAAGTTCGGCAGGCTGGTGTAGAACGGGTTAAGTTTCACGGCAACGGGAATGCGTACCGCTGCGCAGATCTTCTGAACCAGCTCCAACTGGACTTTTTCGAGGTCATTCGCAGATTGATCCAGGTTAGTGGAAAGGAAGTAGATGTTTAACTCCAGGGCATCGGCACCGGCGTCCTGCATCCGCCGCGAGTAATCCACCCATCCGCCGCTGGAAACGCCGTTGAGGCTGGCAATCACCGGGATGGAGAGGGTTTTCTTCAATTCACCGATCAGCTTGAGGTATTTTTCCGGCCCCACATCATAGTGATCCATCTCGGGGAAATAGGTGAGCGCTTCGGCGAAGGATTCCGTGCCCTGGTTAAGGAAATGATCCAGCGCACGGCTTTCGTGATTGATTTGTTCCTCAAAGAGCGAATGCATCACAATCGCGCTGATCCCGGCATCCGCCAACTCTTTGGCTTTTTCAACCTTCTTTGAAAACGGGCTTGCGGAAGCAACCAGCGGGTTGCGGAGGTTCAAACCAAGGTAGGTTGTTTTTAATTCAGGCATTTTATGACCTTCCTGATCGTATGGTTTTCTTTACTCTTTGGCTCGTTTCGTCAGAGCCATAGTGGATCTGTGCCATCTGCTTGTAGAGGTTCCAGCGTGAAACTACATCTTCGTTCGCCGCTTTCATCAGCATCTCCGCCCGCTTTTCATCGCTCTGCACCAGCATGCGGTAACGGGTCTCCTTGTAGGCATAATCCTCCACCTTGATGGTGGGATCCTTGGAATCGAGCTGCAGAGGATTTTTACCTTCCTTCACCAGCTCGGGGTTGTAGCGGTAGAGCGGCCAGATACCGCTTTGGACAGCCAGTTTCTGCTGCTCAAGCCCGTACTTTGTATCGATGCCCTGGTTGATGCAGTGCGAGTAGGCGATGATGAGCGCAGGTCCATCGAAAGCATCCGCTTCGATCAGAGCGCGCAAGGTCTGCACGTCGCTTGCACCAAAGGCGATGCGGGCGACATAGATATACCCGTAGCTCATCGCGATCATCCCCAGGTCCTTCTTGGGCAATCCCTTGCCGTTGGCGGCGAATTTTGCCACCGCGGCACGCGGGGTGGCCTTCGAAGATTGACCGCCGGTATTCGAATAGACTTCGGTATCCAGCACCAGCATCTTGACGTTCCGCCCGGTGGCAAGCACGTGATCCAACCCGCCGTAACCGATATCGTAAGCCCAGCCGTCGCCGCCGATGATCCACACGGATTTCTTCACCAGGTTGTCGGCGATCGCGGCCAGTTGTCCGGCTTTCACGTCTTTTATCCCGGCCAGTTTTTTCTTGAGCTGGGCAATACGGTCGCGCTGAAGTCTGATCCCCTCTTCGGTCGATTGATCCGCCGCGAGGATCTCGCCAGCGAGCGTTTCGCCGACCTGCGCGGAGAGGCTTTTCACCAGCTCGAGCGCGAATTCGTTCTGCTTATCCAAGGTCAGGCGCATGCCCAGCCCGAACTCGGCGTTGTCTTCGAACAGGGAGTTGGACCAGGAAGGTCCGCGCCCCTCCTTGTTCTGCGCCCAGGGGGTGGTGGGCAGGTTGCCGCCGTAGATCGAGGTGCAGCCGGTGGCATTGGCAACCAGCATGCGGTCACCAAAGAGCTGGGTAAGCAGCTTGATATAGGGCGTTTCGCCGCAGCCGGCGCAGGCACCCGAGAACTCAAAGAGCGGGGTGAGCAGTTGTGAATTCTTCACCGAGCTCGGGTCAAACGCGGAGCGCTCGGGATCAGGCAGGTTCGAGGAAGAATTCCCAGTTGACGCTTTCCACTTCGCGCAGCGGGAGCTGCGGTGCCATGTTGATGGCTTTGCGGCTGGGCTGGGTCTTATCCTTGGCAGGGCAGGCTTCCACGCACAGTTCGCAGCCGGTGCAATCTTCGGGGGCTACCTGGACGGTGTATTTCATCCCCGGGAACTCCTTGAACTTCGCCTCCAGCGATTTGAAGGTGGCAGGGGCATTTTCCAGGTATTTGCTGTCGTAGACCTTGGTGCGGATGACCGCATGCGGGCAGACGAAAGCGCACTTGCCGCACTGGATGCACAGGTCCGGTTCCCACACCGGGATCTCGAGGGCGATGTTGCGTTTTTCCCAGCGGCTGGTGGCCGGTCGGGAAAGTGCCATCGATGGGCATGGCGCTCACCGGCAGATCATCACCTTCGAAGCCAATGATCTTGCCCAGCACATCGCGGACAAATACCGGGGCTTCCTTGGGCATCGGGTCGCGCCGGGTGATGGTGCTGGTCACTTCGGAAGGAACTTTTACCTCAAAGAGGTTTGCCAGGGTGGCATCCACCGCGGCGTTATTCTGGTTCACCACTGCATCACCGCGTTTGCCGTAGGTTTTCTTGATGCTTTTCTTGATCTCGTAGATGGCTTCATCACGCGGCAGGACGCCTGAGATGGCAAAGAAGCAGGTCTGCATGATGGTGTTCACGCGCCCGCCCATTTCGGTCTTTTCGGCAATGTCGTAGGCGTCGATCACGTAGAATTTGAGCTTCTTGGCAATGATGCCCTGCTGTACCTCGCGCGGGAGCTTATCCCAGACCTCGTTGGGTCCATAGATGCTGTTCAGCAGGAAGGTGGCACCGGGGGCGGCATATTTGAGCATATCCACCTGTTCGAGAAACACGAACTGGTGGCAGGCCACGAACTGGGCTTCGTCCGTGCCAATCAGGTAGGGAGCGCGGATCGGTTTGGGACCAAAGCGCAGGTGCGAGATGGTAACCGTTCCGGATTTCTTCGAGTCGTAGACAAAGTACCCCTGGGCGAAGTTGTTGGTTTCTTCGCCGATGATCTTGATCGAGTTCTTGTTGGCGCCCACCGTGCCATCCGCGCCCAGCCCGAAGAACACGCTGCAGCGGGTTTCATCCCCCAGGATGGAGAAGGAAGGATCGAAATCCAGGCTGGTGTTGGTCACGTCATCATTGATGCCAATGGTGAAGTGGTTCTTGGGTGCGCTCTTTTCCAGCTCGTCGAAGATCGCTTTGACCATCGCGGGGGTGAATTCCTTGGAGGCCAGACCGTAACGCCCGCCGATGATCACAGGCATGGATTTGAAAGGGTGTCGCTGCCGCTGCCCAAGCCCTCGGCGATGGCAGTGATCACATCCTGGTAGAGCGGCTCACCGGCAGATCCAGGTTCCTTGGTGCGGTCCAGCACAGCTATCTTTTTGGTCGTGGCAGGCAGGACTTTCAGCATATGCTCCACCGAGAAGGGTCTGAACAGGCGCACCGAAACAACACCCACCTTGCTGCCTTTTTGATTCAGGTAGGCAGCGGTTTCAACTGCGGTTTCCGCGCCCGAGCCCATGACCACAATAATATTCTCGGCATCCGCTGCGCCGAAGTAATCGAACAGATGGTATTGGCGCCCAGTGAGCTTCGCAAAGCGGTCCATCTCCTTTTGAACGATCTCGGGAGTGTCCAGATAAAACTGATTGCCGGCCTCGCGGGCCTGAAAGTAAACATCCGGGTTCTGAGCTGAGCCGCGCAGGACGGGATGGTCAGGGGTGAGCGCGCGGGTGCGCATTTCCGCCACTTTCTCATCCGGGATCATGCTGCGAATATCTTCCACATCCAGTTGCTCGATCTTGTTCACCTCCGCGGAGGTGCGGAATCCATCGAAAAAGTGCACGAACGGAATGCGTGCCTGAAGTGTGCTTGCTTCCGCGATCAGGGCAGTATCTTGCGCTTCCTGCGGTGAATTGCTGGCAAGCATAGCAAAACCGGTCTGGCGGGTGGCCATCACATCGGAATGATCTCCGAAGATCGAGAGTGCGTGCGCGGCCAAAGCGCGGGCAGAAACATGAAAAACCGTGGGGGTCAGTTCGCCGGCAATCTTGTACATGTTCGGGATCATCAGCAACAAGCCCTGGGAGGCGGTGAAGGTGGTGGTCATCGAACCGGATTGAAGCGCACCGTGCACAGCCCCGGCTGCACCGCCTTCGGATTGCATTTCCATCACGTGCGGCACCGTGCCCCAGATATTCGGGATGCGGGCTGCCGACCAGGCATCGGCGTGTTCGCCCATAGTGGAGGAGGGGGTGATCGGGTAGATCGCGATCACCTCGTTGACCCGGTAGGCGACATACGCTACGGCTTCATTGGCATCGATCGTTACTTTTTGTCGTGGCATGATTGAGGCTCCATATATTAACAAGGGTTCAAAATATTCCCGTCAGGCAATCCGCCTTCCGGGAATTGATTTTCCGGCATCCATTATACGACAACTGTCTGGACATCCGCAGGAGGATTAGTGTACTACAGAGGTGATTTATGTCACATTCCCCCGGTTGGTCCAGAAGGTTTTTTACAGTTACTCAACCAAGATAATCAACTAAATGCGGCCGAGCCAGCAGCATGGTTGCCAGTGTTTTACTGTCATTGATCCCATTCGCGGTCGCCATTTCGAATGCCTTTTTAACCAGGATCTTCTCCACCTCAATGAATTCATCCTCATCGCCCTGCGCCTTGGATGGAAACAAACCTTTCGCAAGGTAGAGAAACATGTGCTCGCTGGCATACCCCGGGGCAAGGAACATATCCCCGAGCGGGATGAACTCCGTGGCTCCCATACCGGTCTCCTCCCGAATCTCGCGTTTCGCACAGGTTAGCGGGTCCTCGCCGGGATTCAGCGTTCCGGCAGGTAGTTCCAGTAGCACTTGCTCTGCGCCAATTCTGTACTGCTTCACAAAATGGATATAGCCTTCTTCGTCGAGGGGTAAAATGGTGACCGAACCGATGTGCGCGACCAGGTCATAGCGTCCTTCCCGGCCATCTGGAAGCGTAACCGTAACTTTCTCAACTTTGAAAGCCTTGCCGGAATATTCAACATCACGCTTCTTGATCTTGTGTTCCACATCCCTATCCTTAAGAGAAAATGGGCGGGGATCGCATCCCGCCCATAAGTATACAATAACAAAGGACTTGGTAATACTAGGGTATGTTCAAGATCTGCCCGGGGACCAGGGTATAAGGTGCAGTGAGAGAATTCGCGAAAATGATCGCGTTGGGATCCACAGCCCCGTAATAACAAGCAATCGTGAAGATGGTATCGTTTGCCCGCACGGTATAGGTGGCTGGATGGGTGACCAGAGAGCGTTCTCCATCCCAGGGAGCTGCATTCTGGGGGATGGTCAGGTTCGTCCCGGGAGCCACGCTGTTATTCTGGCAGGCTGCGTTCGCCTGCATCAACGCCCCGGCCAGGATATTAAAGCGGCGGGCGATACAGTAGCACCATTCTCCTTCGTGGATCATGTAGGTGGTTGGCAAGCCTGGTGTGGGGCTGGGAACGATGATCACCGGCGCCTGGGTCGGTACAACGACATTCGAAGTGGGCTGAAGGGTGACCATAACCGCAGCGGGTGTGTTGGTGTTGACCGCTGGATTAAGTGTTTCCTGAAGTGTAGGAAGTGCCTGGGTTGGAGCTCCTCCACCGGCTTTGGCAATCGCAGTTTGGGTTTGGCTCACGATCTCATGCAGCGTCTGGTTGGTGGCTGCCGGTGTGGGACGTGCCTGGGTGGCGGATTGCGCCGGAGGTTGGGAAGCTGGCAGGTTGCAGGCGGTCAAAACCAAAGTCAGGGTCACAACCAGAGTGAACAATAGGGCGGTCTTTTTCATTTGAATCTCCTTATCAGTTTCCCGACGGTTTATGGACAAAGGGAAACCTTGTTTCTCTCATGACTATTGATGCATAATCCATGCCAATTATGGAATTACAACCCTAGAAGCCCATGTTAAAATTGGACCTTCGGAGGAATCCAGATGAATATTTACTTTTCGTGCTCCATCACCGGCGGGCGTGCTGACCAGGAGATTTACAAAGTGCTGGTCGATCAATTGGTGCAATGGGGGCACGAAGTGCCCACCGCCATACTGGCCAGCCCGAATGTGCTGGATTATGAAAACTCATCCGCTCCCAACGCTGTTTATATGCGGGACGTGAAATGGGTGGAAGATTGTGACGCACTTATCGCGGAGGTAAGTACTCCTTCCCACGGTGTCGGGTACGAGATCGCCCTGGCACTTTTCCTCAAGAAACCTGTGCTGTGCTGCTACCAGAAGGGGCGGAAAGTCTCTAAAATGATCACCGGCAACGACATGCCCACGCTTCAATTGCTCACCTACGCAGATCAGGAAGCGTTGCTCGGGGGCGTAAACGATTTCTTACAGGGAATTCCGCCGGGTTGATTACAGCTCAATCTGCTATGGGCAGCAGGATCGTGAAGGTGGTGCCCTTGCCCAGCTTGGATTCCGCCCAGATCCTGCCCTGGTGATTCTCCACAATGGATTTTACGATCGCCAATCCCAGCCCGGTGCCGGGGGTTTCGTTGTTTGCGTTGCTTGCCCTGTAAAACTTATCAAAGATAAAAGGAATATCCGCCGAGGGGATGCCTACGCCGGAATCGATGAACATGATCATCAATTTTCGGTCGTCGAGCTTACACTGGATGGTGAGATCCCCGCTTTTAGGCGTGTATTTGATCATGTTATCCAGCATGTTATCCAGCATCTGGCGCAGCTCGGTGGGATTTCCACGGATCACCGGAAAATTTTCGGGTAACAGGAGCTGGAAGTTGTAGTTCTTTTCGCTCAGCCTCATTTTGAAGCCATCGGCGGAATAACGGATCAACTGGTCGAGGCGGACGTTCTCCCGGTGAGTATCAAATCCCGCCTCGATCCGTCCCAGGTCCAGCAGGTCATCCACCAGGTGGGTGATGTTGTGAATGCTGGCCTGCATGCGGTTGATGAAATCCCGCTGGGTATCGTTGATCGGTCCGGAACGCTCGAAAAGATCAATATACGCCAGAATTGCGGTCAGGGGGGACCTGAGATCATGCGAAACGGTGCTCACGAACTCGCTCTTCAGCCGATCCAATTTCTTGAGATGGGTAATATTGTTGAATGTAAAGGCAAGACCCACTTCGGGGATCGGGGTTAACTGCGCCAGGTAGATCTGACCATCCGGGACTGTCATTTCTTTCTGTTGGGGGATGTTCTTTCCCGAGTTCTCCGCCATATCCAGCACTTCCGGCTGGCTGACCACATCCCGCAGCGGACGGTTAACATAAGGTTCTACAACTTCCAGGATATTCTGTGCTGCATGGTTCACCAGCATCACCCGCCGGTCGGTATCCACCACCAAAACTCCATCCTGGATCTTTTTCAGAATGGTCTCCAGCTTATTCCGTTCGGAAGATACCTCGGTGTAAAGTCGCGCATTTTCGATGGCGATGACCGCATATTCGGCCAGGATGCTGAGCACTTTGATATCCCTGGGCTTGAAGCCGCCTTCCATCGCCTTGCGGTTATCCACCCCCAGCACCCCGATGGTGCGTTTTTCCAGGATCAGTGGCACATAAACCAGGCTATGCACCAGGTAGGCGGTCTTGATCTTCTTGGGTGTGTTTTCGTCCAGGAGAACCGGTTTCCCGCTGTTGATTACCGAACCAGCCAGGGTGTCCTTGACCGGCAGACGGAACGTATTGATGAAATCTTCCTGGAAATTCCGCGAAGCCCGCATATAAAGCTCACCTGTAACCTCGTCAAGCAGCAGCAGGCTGCCTTCCTCGGCATTGGTCAGTTGAACTGCAGCCTCCACAACCGAGGTTAAAACCCCGTCCACCTCCAACTTGCTGGTGATCGATTGACCAAGTTTGGTCAGCGTCTCCAACTCATCGATCTTTTGCTGCAGGCTGGCGGTTGCCCGTTTGGCTTCCTGAAGCACCCAGGTCTTTCGCTGGCGGGAACGCTCCAACCCGAATTCGACCGCATCCAGCACCTCCTCCGATTTCAAAGGCAGACAGAGCGTCCCGGAGATTCCGATCATAAGCGCTTGTTGGAGGATCTCAGGGGTGCGAGCCCGGACGAGCAGCAGGACCGGGGTGGCGGGGAATTTATTGTTGAGTGTTTCGCCAAAGCGGATCCAGGTCGACCCATTGATCTCTTCGCTTATGATCACCAGGTCGTGCGGTGATTTTTCCAGCGTTCCGATCACCGTCTCCCTTTCCGGACAAAGGGTGACCGTGTAATCCCCGCTTTTTAACACTCTATCCAGCAGGTAATCCAATTGAGGATTGGACGTGATGATAAGGATCTTCTCTTTGGATGAACTCATATGGGTATTTTATCTGACCGGAGGATTTCTAACCACCCATCGGGATGGAAATGCGGTATGTTGTTCCTTTTCCCTGGAAGCTTTCAATATCCAATTGCCCCTTTTGCCTCAGGATAAGCTCCTGCGCCTGTTGCATCCCCACTGCCAACCCGCCAAACCGCTGAAGCTTGCCTGGTGCCGGGGTAAGTGTATCGGTTAACAACCGTTTGACCTGTTCAGGGGAGAAGCCATCGCCATTATCCTCCACGCTGAGTAGAATATGCCCTTCGGACTGTCTTCCCCAGCCGTATATTGATCTCGCCGCCCGGGTTGGAATTCTTGATAGCCGTGGAAAGGATCCCTTCGACCGCTGCGGAAATCTGACCCGGGTCTGCCCTGGCAAAAAGTGCTTCCTCCGGTAGCTCCGCCACCAGCATCAGGCTGCTTTGACGGGCAAAGGGCTGGAAATCGCTTGATCGATTTTCGCAGAATCTCGTTCAGGTTCGTCCGAGAAGCATCTGGAACCGCCTTGAAACCTTCCAGGGGCGTGATCGCCTCGGCGATTTCGTCCAGGAGGATCAGCTTGTCCTGCAGGGTGATGATCCACTCACGCTGGCTGGGGTTCCAGCGGATTGAGACGTCGCCTTCCAAACGGGCGAGGGCTGCCCTGCGCGTCCTTGATCGGGTGAAGCTATTTCCTTTTTCACCGATTGCAGGATCCCATTGATGACTTTTTCACCGGTTTGGGCATTATCCACCATCACCTGCAGGTAACGCGCACGGTCCTCGACGACTTTGAAAAGGCGAACATTGACCATATAGATCGATAGATAATCTGCCACAGCCTCCACCAGGTTCTGCTCTGATCCTTTGAACAGGCAGCGACTGGCTCCGCATCACCACCATGATGCCGATCACCTTGCGTTGGACTTTGATCGGTACTACCAGGACGGATTGACCCAGCGAGGCGAGTCTTGAATCTTCGAATCGGTTCGCCATAAATGCTGAGGCTTTCGCCCGACATGGCCACCAGCCCGCTTATGCCATCGTCCCAGGGTTTGTTGATCTCAACCGGCAGCGAAGCTGGCAGGTTGTGGACCGCAGCCAGCACGAAATTCTTTGTTGCATCATCACGCAGCATCAACCAGCCTAGATCCGCCTGGGTCACCCTTGCGGCGCCTTCCAGGATATTCTTGAAGAGGATATTCACATCCGTAATGGAAATGACCGCTTTTCCCACAGCGAAGATGGTGGTAAGCTCACGGGCGCGTTGCTGCAGCTCGGAGTTTATCTGTTGCAGCTGCAAGGTCAAGCGTTCCCGCTCGCGCCGATCCCGCACTTGCTTGAGCACCCGCTCCACCGCATTGATCACCTCTGCCTCACGCACAGGCCAAAGCAGGTAATCGGTGGCTCCCAGACGGAAAGCCTGGATGATCTCCATTTCGCTCCCCCGCGGGGCCAGCATGATCACCGGGGTTTCAATTCCCTGTGAGGTAAGCGCGACAAGCAGATCCTTGCCGCTCAGTCCTCGCAGGTTTTCGTTGACGATGATGACATCCGGGGCGAATTGCATGGCCTTGCCGATAGCAGAGTTCGCATCGGTGACCACCAATGTTTGAAACCCCGCCATTTGAAGGGCTTGCCTGGCGACCAGGTCGCTGATCACCGGGTCGCTTTCGACAACTAGATATTCTCTCTCGCGCTGCCATCGACCTTAAAATATAGCACGAAACATCAAAATCACGCAATTCCCCCGGATATAATCTTTTCCGGTTTCGTTTTTCGCTTTCAAGTTGAGATCTCCGATAATTTTGATTCTAGGCAGGTTGCTGCTGGGTAATACAGTGAATATTACCCCCGCCGAGCAAAATCTCACGGGCGGGAACACTGACCACTTTTCGTTCTGGCATCAATTTCTGAATAGCCAAGTGCGGCGATTTCATCGTGCGGGTCGTTGAAGGTGGGAATGATCGCGCCGCCGTTGCAGAAGTAAAAATTGATGTATGATGCCGCCAGTCCGGTCGCCTTTTTCGCGTGGCAAGCGTGCCATCCACGACGTCTACACCTTCGGCTTCTTCAGCCGTGATGATCACCGGGTTCGGCTGATGAATCTTGTGGATTTCAAGATTTCGTCCTTTTGCATCAGTCTGTGACATCAGGTAGTCATGCGCCTCTGCCGAGCGTTCATATTGTGGATCTGATTTGTCCTTAGTCCAAGTCAAAGCCACCACTCCTGGTCGCACGAAGCAAAGAATATTATCCACATGCCCGGTGGTTTCATCCCGGAAGACACCCCGGGGGACCCAAAGCACTTTTTCAACATTAAGATAGTTTTTCAGATTCGATTCAATTTCATTCTTACTCAATTCAGGGTTGCGTCCCTTGTTGAGCAAGCATTCGGCAGTGGTGATACAAGTCCCCTCACCGTCGGTGTGGATTGAGCCTCCTTCGAGAACTAGCGGTGCTTTATATCGATCCAGGTGTTCAATCTCAAGGACTTTTTGCGGAACCGCATCATCCAAATCCCAGGGAAAATACAGGCCATTATATAGACCACCCCAGCCATTGAAGATCCAATCGATCCCCCGAACGCCACCGTGGCCATCAATCACAAAGGTCGGACCGCAATCACGCATCCAGGCGTCGTTGTTTGGAATTTCCACCACGCGGATATTTGGGGGGAGCATTTGCCTTGCATTCATGAATTGAGTCGCATTTACGCCCATGGTCAAAGGCTCGAATTGGGCGATCGCGCTTGCAACCGCGGTAAATGCTTTCTGCGCGGGTTTTCCACCCAGACGCCAGTTATCGGGCCGCTGAGGCCACAACATCCACGTTTGCTTATGCGGTTCGAATTCCGCCGGCATCCAAAAACCGTCGCTCGCGCGGTGTGCTTGCTAACAGATTCTGCATTTCACGCCTCGCCTAAATGACCGGAATTCAAATTGATCTCTCAGAAAACAAAAGATCAGGATGGCAGATTATCGTTTTTCCAAAAATTCCAGGATCCCCTTTTTATGTAATTCCTCCACTTCCCGGCTGGGGCGTTTGAGCCGGGGATACACAAGCCAGACCAATAATCCTTTTTCAGTGTGCAGCCGGTTTTCCGCCTGGTCGAAAATTATCGATCGGGCAGAATCCATGACCTCATCCGTGGCTTCCACGCCGCGTGAAGCGGGCAGGCAATGCATGAATTTACAGTGAGCTGGTGCATGTTCCAACAAACTTCCATTCACCTGGTATTTTGGCATGAATGCCACCCGGCGTTCAGGGATCTCCGCTTCCTGGCCAACCCACCACCATAGGTCTGTGTAGACGAAATCGGCGTTTTTTACAGCATCGATGGGATCATCGGTCAACCTCACGGTTCCTCCCGATACTCTGCAGTTCTCCTCTGCCAAGGTCATCCATTCCCGGGGAGCCTGATATTTTCGCGGGGCAGCGTGGGTGAAATGCATCCCCAATTTCGTACATATCAGCATCAACGAACTCAGAACGTTGGTTGCATCCCCCACAAATGTGATATTGAAATCTTCGAGTCTTCTTCCCCTCCGGGGCATGTTCGATCATCGTGAGAACGTCACACACAACCTGGGTTGGATGGTTGTAATCGGTCAGGCCATTGATCACCGGCACAGTAGCATATTTTGCCAATTCCAGCATGGTTTCGTGTTTTAGCGTGCGCGCCATGATCACATCCACATAGCGCGAAATGACCTGGGCAGTATCTCCCAGAGATTCCCGCACTCCCAGGTGTATCTCGCCAGGTTTCAGGTAAAGCGCCTGCCCTCCCAGCTCGGTCATACCCACTTCAAATGAGATCCTGGTACGGGTGGATGGTTCTTCAAACAACATCCCAAGTGATGCGCCTGGCAGCAGTCTGGGAGTGGCTCCCTCTTTATCCGCAGATTTGATCAAGCGGATCAATTGAATTAAATCCAGCAGCTCTTTCTTGGAATAATCCTGAGTATCAATGAAGTGCTTCAGTTCCATAGGAACTCCTTTTATCAGTTACTGATCATTTTTCCCGAAATTTACCTTAAAGAGTATATCCAAAATTTCCTATTCTACAAAAATCCGATGCAAATTTCCGGGCGATAGCCCAAACCAGCAAACGAACGAAGATTGACCTATCGTTAGAGTTATGTAAGATTTCATTAATTCTCTTGAATTGGATCGCATATAGTTTTACAATCTTTGACGTGGATTATAAAGACTACTACCAGATCCTGGGTGTGGACAGAAAAGCCGGGGATGCAGATATAAAGAAAGCCTATCGCAACCTGGCAAAAAAATACCATCCCGATAAAAATCCCGGTGATAAATCCTCTGAACAGAAATTCAAGGAGATCAACGAGGCATACGAGGTTTTAAAGGATCCGGAAAAACGATCCCGTTACGACCAGGTGGGCAGCTCCTATTCACAATGGCAGCAGAAAGGCGCACCTGGTAACTTCAACTGGTCTCAATGGACCGGGCAGCCGGGGAGATATTATCAAACCCGGCGCGTGGAAGTCAACGACTTCGGTGACGTTTTCGGGGGTTTTTCTGATTTTTTCCGAACAATTTTTGGCGGCGGCATGCCCTCCTCAGGAACATATGCTACCCGCACCACCCGCCCAGCTCCCGCGCTACAACAGAGCGCTCCGATCGATCTGATGGAAGCCTATAACGGAACCAAGCGGATCCTGCAGATCGGTGACCGACGGATCGAGGTCAAGATTCCAGCCGGAGCTCAAACTGGCACCAAAATCCGGGTACGCGGCGCTGGTCCGGTTGGCCCGAGTGGTCAGCCCTCGGATATCTATTTGATCATTGAAGTCTCGCCCCACCCTACATACGAGCGACGCGCCGATGATCTTTATATGGAGGTCGCCATCGATCTTTACATCGCAGCAGTGGGAGGGCAGGTTTCGGTGCCCACGCCGGGTGGGGATGTCCTTCTCACCATTCCGGCTGGAACCCAACCTGGGCAGACCTTCCGCCTAGCGAGCCGGGGCATGCCGCACCTGCGCAGCCCGCAGCACCACGGCGATCTTTACGTAAAAGTAAAAGTGATCATCCCCCGTAATCTCAACGATCAACAGAGAAAAGCTTTTGAACAATTGCGTCCATCCGGGAAAAAAAATAACCCGGTCTAAATATAAAGGAGAAAAGAATATGAAAAGCATTATCCGTAGACCTGTGCAACTGTGGGTGATCGCCATAACCACGCCTCGTCCTGGCAGCCTGCCAGCCGCTGGGATTGCTCAACCTCCCCCAATTGGAAAAACCCACCCAACCATCAGCGACACAATCCCAAAACGGTGCGGTTCCTCCCTCCCTACCCCCAGCAGCAGTGCAGAGCGATCTCACCGCGCTATTCCAGCAGGTGAACCCTGGCGTGGTTTCCATTCAGACTCTTACGGATCAAGGCGGCGGACTGGGTTCCGGTTTTGTTTATGACAAGGAAGGTCACATCATCACAAACTTCCATGTCGTTGATGGCGCCACTTCCCTGGAAGTTGATTTCCCCTTCGGTTTAAAAGTAGAAGGGAACGTGGTAGCAAAAGATCCTGATTCAGATCTGGCAATCATCAAAGTGGAAGTCCCTGCAGATCAGTTGGTTCCCTTGGCGCTGGGCAATTCCGATCAGCTAAGAGTGGGGCAGCAGGTGATCGCCATCGGCAACCCCTTCGGTCTGACCAGCACCATGACCACCGGTATCGTTTCTGCCCTGGGTCGCACCATGGAATCCATGCGCCAGGCTCCCGGTGGCAGCTTTTTTACCGCCTCCGGGCTTATACAAACTGACGCAGCCATCAACCCCGGCAATTCCGGTGGGCCGCTGCTCGACACCCTCGGGGAAGTGGTCGGGATCAACCGGGCCATCCAGACGACCCAGACCATTCAAGCCAGCGAACCGGGCAATATCGGCATCGGTTTCGCCGTGCCGATCAATGTTGTTAAACGGGTGGTCCCTTTCCTGATCAAGGAAGGAAAGTTCGATTATCCCTATTTGGGTCTGAGCAGCCTGGATAATATGTCGCTGCGCATCCTGAAAGCATTGGGGGTTGAGAAGGAAATGGGCGCTTACGTGACCAGTGTCGCCACAGGCGGGCCTGCGGAAAAGGGCGGAATCAGGGCTGGTTCTGAAACAACTTCAATCCAAGGGTTGGCCAAAGGTGGTGATTGGATCGTGGCGATAGACGGGCAACCGGTCAAAAGTTTCGGGGAATTTTTGAACTATCTAATTATGAACAAACAGCCCGGTGAAATTGTCACCCTGACCGTCCTGCGCAATGGTGAAAAGGTTGACCTCCAGGTGACGTTCGATAAACGACCATAAAATAAACCTTGAGATAAATAAAACACAGAACCGGTGAAAATTCAGCGGTTCTGTTTTTTATCCTACGCTTCAACAATCACTGGTTCGTTAGGTTTCTTGGCCCGGTAGACGATCCGCCCACGGGTGAGATCGTAGGGTGACATTTCCACGCGCACGTGGTCGCCCAGCAGGATCCGAATGTAATACTTGCGCATTCTTCCGGATAAATACGCCAGGACTTCATGCCCATTTTCCAGCTTCACCCGAAACTGGGTGCCTGGAAGGGCTTCCACGATCCTTCCCTCAACCTGGATCTTATCTTCCTCTTTCGCCATACCTTGCCTCCTGACTGGATGAAAAACCAGCCATGCCTTAATCCGTCGAGTGCATTGAATACTGGCGCCTCTTGATCCGGCGGATGGATTTCTTCTTCTCCACCCGGCGCATTTCGCTCTTGGAGATGAACCATCGTTTTCGCCGGATCGTGCTGAGAACGCCGCTTTTCACCACTTTCTTTCGGAAGCGTTTCAGCAGCATATCCTGCGATTCATTGGGTCGTAATACAACTGTTGTCACTATTTCTCACCTCCCCTCCGTTTGGGATGGGGATAAAAAAACGGTTGCCGTTCGCGCGGTCAACCGGGAAATGACTGGATGGGACACTCCGATCTCATCTGAAAGAACGCATTTTCCTCCTGTCCGATAATCAATGCCGAGAGCAACCGTGCGAACATATAAATTATACACCGGAAGGGAGATATATTGACAAGCCTTGAATCTGGGGATTTAAAATGAAAAATCCTCTTGGCAACGACCTACTCTCCCAGGGGGTCGCCCCCCAAGTACCATCGGCGCTGACGGCCTTAACTTCCGGGTTCGAGATGTGACCGGGTGTACCACCGTCGCTCAGATCACCAAGAGGATTTATTCCATTGTTAATCTTACGAACTGAATAGCATGCAGGTTTTTTTTAAGAATCGAAAGAGTGCCTTGTTCTCCACACCACACGAAGAGATCAGTCATTAGTACGGCTTGGCTTAACACATTACTGCGCTTACACCTGCCGCCTATCAACCAGGTAGTCTACCTGGGACCTTACCCTTACGGGAAGGGATCTAATCTTGAGGCAAGTTTCCCGCTTAGATGCTTTCAGCGGTTATCTCTGCCTGACTTAGCTACTCAGCGATGCCGTTGGCACGACAACTGACACACCAGAGGTCAGTCCACCCCGGTCCTCTCGTACTAGGGGCAGCTCCTCTCAAATCCCTTACGCCCACAGCGGATAGAGACCGACCTGTCTCACGACGGTCTGAACCCAGCTCGCGTACCGCTTTAACGGGCGAACAGCCCGACCCTTGGGACCTTGTACAGCCCCAGGATGCGATGAGCCGACATCGAGGTGCCGAGCGAAGTCGTCGATGTGAACTCTTGGACTTCACCAGCCTGTTATCCCCGGGGTAGCTTTTATCCGGTAAGCCACGGCCCTTCCACTCAGTACCGTGGGATCACTAAACCCGACTTTCGTCCCTGCTCGACGCGTTGGTCTTGCAGTCAAGCTCCCTTATGCTTTTACACTCTTTGGCAGGTTTCCATTCTGCCTGAGGGAACCTTTGGGCGCCTCCGTTACTCTTTGGGAGGCGACCGCCCCAGTCAAACTGCCCACCTGGCACGGTCCCCCATCCGGATTACGGAATGGGGTTAGGATCTAAACAAGATCAGGGTGGTATTTCACTGGCGGCTCCACCGAAGCTAGCGCTCCAGTTTCACAGCCTCCCACCTATTCTACACAGATCATGTCCAAATTCAATGCCAGGATGCAGTAAAGCTCCACGGGGTCTTTTTGTCCTGCTGCGGGTAGGCCGCATCTTCACAGCCATTTCAATTTCGCCGGGTCCCTCGTTGAGACACTGTTGTAGTTGTTACACCGTTCGTGCGGGTCGGAACTTGCCCGACAAGGAATTTCGCTACCTTAGGACCGTTATAGTTACGGCCGCCGTTCACCGGGGCTTCAGTTCAAAGCTTCGCTTGCGCTAACCTCTCCCTTTAACCTTCCGGCACTGGGCAGGTGTCAGCCCCTATACTTCGCCTTTCGGCTTAGCAGAGACCTGTGTTTTTGTTAAACAGTCACTACAACCATTTCACTGCGACCTCTCAACGCTCATTATGCATTCACGTCAAGAGGCACCCCTTCTCCCGAAGTTACGGGGTCATTTTGCCTAGTTCCTTAACGAGGGTTTCCCCGTTCGCCTTGGTATACTCTACCCATCTACCGGTGTCGGATTGCGGTACGAGCACTCTGACTTCAACGCTTAGCGGCTTTTCTCGGCAGCAAGGCTCAACTCACTTATGCCTTATGGCGCGCCACACGGTCTCAGCTCAGACGGCGGATTTCCCTACCATCCTCAACGCCTGACACCGCATGCACCCGCACAACCAATCGCGGGCTGGCCTACCTCGCTGCGTCCCCACATCGCTCCATCAAAGTGGTGCCGGAATGTTGACCGGCTGTCCATCACCTACGCCTTTCGGCCTCGGCTAAGGCCTCGACTAACCCGACGCGGAATGACCTGGCGTCGGAAACCTTAGATTTACGGCGAACATGGTTCTCACATGTTTCACGCTACTCATGCCTGCATTCTCACTTCTGTCCGCTCCAGCCGTCCTTACGGTCGACCTTCACTGCAAACAGAACGCTCCCCTACCGCCCCTGCTTACGCAGAGACCCATGGCTTCGGTATCAAGCTTAGCCCCGTTAAGTTTTCCGCGCAGGATCACTTGACCAGTGAGCTGTTACGCACTCTTTAAAGGGTGGCTGCTTCTGAGCCAACCTCCTGGTTGTTACAGTAACCCCACATCGTTTCCCACTTAGCTTGAATTTTGGGACCTTAGCCGATGATCTGGGCTGTTTCCCTCTCGACCACGAAACTCATCTCCCGTAGTCCGACTGCAATGCTCTGGAGTAACGGCATTCGGAGTTTGATTGAGTTCGGTAAGCATTAAGCCCCCTAGCTCATTCAGTGCTCTACCTCCGTTACTAAACGCATTGCGCTAGCCCGAAAGCTACTTCGGGGAGAACCAGCTATATCCGAGTTCGGTTGGCATATCACCTCTACCCACAACTCATCCCCTAATTTTGCAACATTAGTAGGTTCGGGCCTCCACGAGCTTTTACACTCGCTTCACCCTGGTCATGGGTAGCTCACCCGGTTTCGGGTCTAATCCTTGCGACTGAACGCCCTATTAAGACTCGCTTTCGCTACGGCTCCGGGTATAACTCCCTTAACCTTGCCACAAAAATTAACTCGCAGGCTCATTCTCCAAGAGGCACGCTGTCAGACATAGCGGCGCGCACCCGGCTTTCACCGGAGCACAGACCCGCCATTAGTCCTCCAACTGCTTGTAAGCTTACGGTTTCAGGTTCTATTTCACTCCCCTAACCGGGGTACTTTTCACCTTTCCCTCGCGGTACTTGTTCACTATCGGTCGTCAAGTGTATTTAGCCTTGGAAGGTGGACCTCCCAGATTCCTACCGTATTAGCGTGCACGGCAGTACTCAGGTACCTGACGGAAGATTACTCACTTTCGCGTACGGGACTGTTACCCTCTTTGGTTGGCTTTCCCACACCATTCTGCTAGCGAATAATTTTGTAACTTCCATATGCCAGGCCCTACAACCCCGCGGCAGCAAGCTGACGCGGTTTGGGCTTTTCCCCTTTCGCTCGCCACTACTCAGGGAATACTCTCTTTTCCTCTGGTTACTTAGATGTTTCAGTTCACCAGGTGCCCCTCACCAGTCTATATATTCAAAAGGTGATACTGACGGTTCTCGTCAGTGGGTTTCCCCATTCGGAAATCCCCGGATCGATGCCTGTTCACGGCTCCCCGAGGCTTATCGCAGTGACCCACGTCCTTCATCGGCACTTGACGCCAAGGCATCCACCATAAGCTCTTAGTATCTTCGCGTGATGCGGAGAACACGGAACTCTTTCGAGATTCTCGTTGTTCTACAATTTTAATACTCAGATCCAAAATAATTTTAGTAATTAGATGCTTGGCCTACATGCTATTCAGTTGGTAAGGTGCTTCGGCCAGCTTTCGGCCTTCGCCGGTTGACCGGCTCTGAATGGCTCTCATCGATGATCAGAACCATTCAGAGAGAGTCAACCTGTTCTTTTTTAAGTAAAAACCCGACCCGGCTTTCCGTCGGGTCGGGAATCGATCCGTGCGGTACAGCCTCTTCCTTGATCAACCGTTTAAAACTTTTTGCACCAATTCTCCAGTCCAAAGTGTCGTCCCAGTGGAGATGACGGGACTCGAACCCGTGGCATCCGCCTTGCAAAGGCGGCGCTCTCCCAGCTGAGCTACATCCCCGCGCTTTTAAGGCAATGGGCCTTTCAGGGCTCGAACCTGAGACCTCGCCCTTATCAGAGGCGCGCTCTAACCAACTGAGCTAAAGGCCCGCATTCACTTGACAACTCAATAGTGACAGGAAACTTTGATCTGGCTGACCCAGCTGCCCCGACACCGCGTCAGGGCAATTCGAACAAGGAGAGTAGAGCCGCTGCCCAAAGGCAGCTGCTCGGAGCTCCATAGAAAGGAGGTGATCCAGGTGCACCTTCCGGTACGCCTACCTTGTTACGACTTCGTCCCAGTCATCGACCCCACCCTCGACAGCTCCTTCCTTGCGGTTAGGATACCGGCTTCAGGTGTTGCCAACTCCCATGACGTGACGGGCGGTGTGTACAATCCCCGGGAACGTATTCACCGCAGTATAGCTGACCTGCGGTTACTAGCAACTCCGTCTTCATGCAGGCGGGTTGCAGCCTACAATCTGAACTGAGACCAACTTTAAGGATTGGCTCCCCCTCGCGGGTTGGCTACCTATTGTGTTGGCCATTGTAGCGTGTGTGTAGCCCAAGGTATAAAGGCCATGCTGACTTGACGTCATCCCCACCTTCCTCCTGTTTAAGACAGGCAGTCCCATGTGACACGTATAACACACAGTGAGGGTTGCGCTCGTTAGCGGACTTAACCGAACATCTCACGACACGAGCTGACGACAGCCATGCAGCACCTGTGCAAGCTTCCCGAAGGATCGGTTGCCTTTCGGTTTCCTACTACTTGCATGTCAAGCCTTGGTAAGGTTCTTCGTGTAGCATCGAATTAAACCACACGCTCCGCTGCTTGTGCGGGGACCCGTCAATTCCTTTGAGTTTTAACCTTGCGGCCGTAGTCCTCAGGCGGTTAACTTATCGCGTTGGCTGCGGCACCGAAGGTTTTGAAGCCTCCGACGCCAAGTTAACATCGTTTACAGCTAGGACTACCGGGGTCTCTAATCCCGTTTGCTACCCTAGCTTTCGCGTCTGAGCGTCAGAAGTGGGCCAGGAGACCGCTTTCGCCACTGGTGTTCCTCCGCATATCTACGCATTTCACCACTACATGCGGAATTCCATCTCCCTCTACCACTCTCAAGTTCGGCAGTATTGAACGACCTCTCCCAGTTAAGCCAGGAGCTTTCACATCCAACTAACCGAACCGCCTGCACGCGCTTTACGCCCAGTAATTCCGGATAACGCTCGCCTCCTACGTTTTACCGCGGCTGCTGGCACGTAGTTAGCCGAGGCTTATTCTAGAGGTACTGTCCTTTCTCATCCCTCTAAAAAGTGCTTTACGACCCGAAGGCCTTCATCGCACACGCGGCGTTGCTGCTTCGCGCTTTCGCACATTAAGCAATATTCCCTACTGCTGCCACCCGTAGGTGTATGGCCCGTGTTTCAGTGCCATTGTGGGGGTCCACCCTCTCAGGTCCCCTACCCGTCGTCGCCTTGGTAAGCCGTTACCTTACCAACTAGCTGATGGGACGCAGGTCCCTCCCAAAGTGTCTTACGACTTTAGTTGCCGGATTCTAAAACCGGTAACCACATGGGGTATTAGCAATCCTTTCGGACTGTTATCCCCCTCTTCGGGGCAGGTCACCAACGCGTTACTCACCCGTTCGCCACTAAGTTGCCGTATTGCTACAACAACTCCGTTCGACTTGCATGTATTAGGCACGCCGCCAGCGTTCATCCTGAGCCAGGATCAAACTCTCCGCAAAAATGAACACCTTTACAGGTGTATAGTACGGAAATTAAATTGACTGGATCAATCAGGTTACTGTTTCCTATCACTATTCAGTTGTCAAGGTTCAGCTTGTTTCCGAGGGCAGGATTTTACCACTTCCCGCAATCCTGTCAAGACTTACTGACAAAATTAACCGATGGTAACCTCTCTTGCTGTCTTTCCGGTCAACATCGGCATGACGTTGCGGTGTCCTCGGGGCCGGTGCTTCAAGCCACCATCTTCAGTTGTTAGCGATCCGCTCCGTCTGGAGCAAGATCTTCTCTTCACAAACGGCTACTTATTTTAGACGTTTCGATTCCGTTTGTCAAGGGGGCATCTTTCATTTCCCCTTGGTTTGGTCCTTGTGTCCAGGCACAGGCAACAGGATGCGATTATATCCGAGCGAAGAGGATTGTCAAGGTTTCAACCAGTGAATCTCGCTCCTTCGTTATTATTATTATTTTCTTTTCTCAAGTAAAATTACCACATCGATGGTAAATAAACCCGACAAAAAAGTGGCAATAATTAATCCAATCGCAGTCGTGATCCCTGCCTACAAAGTCCAGGACCATATCGTTAGCGTATTGGAAGGAATCCCCGACTGGGTGAAATATATTGTAGTTGTAAATGACGCTAGTCCGGATGGTACCGAGGCGGCACTTAATCGAATTAAAGATCACCCGTCTATACGTGATCCGCCACGAAATTAATCAGGGGGTTGGGGGTGCCATGCTGAGCGGCTACACCAAAGCCTTTTCACTCGGCGCTGAGGTCGCTGTCAAGATGGATGGGGATGACCAAATGGATCCCGCCTATCTTCCTGCGTTGGTTTCTCCCATCCTCCAGGGGGAAGCGGATTACGTCAAAGGGAATCGTTTCATTCACACATCGGAATTGTTGCAAATGCCCTTTCTTCGCAAGGTTGGCAACATTGGCTCTCACGTTTTTCATCAAAGTCGCTTCCGGTTACTGGGATATATTTGACCCGACCAACGGTTTTACCGCGCTAGAACGATCCGCTTATACATTGCTTCTCACAAAGATAAACTATCCAGGGATTATTTTTTCGAGTCGAACATGCTTCTTGAATTGAGGCGGATTCGAGCCGTTATCAAGGATATCCCGATTCCTTCTCGATATGGAAACGAAAAAAGTTCACTTTCAATCCAGAAAGTATTTTTCACGTTTCCATCTAGACTTCGTAAAGGGTTTCTTCAACCGAATTTACCGCGAATACTACTGGTATGATTTCAATGCAGGCTCGTTCCTTCTCTTTTTCGGTTTGATCTTATTTGTCTTTGGCTTTATATGGGGGCTTGTGAAGTGGAATCAGTCGATCTCGACAGGAGTCCCCGCGACCACCGGCACAGTGCTTATTGCGGTATTGCCAATTATTGTTGCCATCCAATTCTTGACCCAGTTCCTTGTCCTGGATATCGACCAGATTCCCAGGAAACCTCTTTCCCGGCGAAAGAATAATTCCTCCACCAGGGAAATAACTCAAAAGGTCACTGCCAATTCAGTCAAGTAAATTATACCGATCCGCTCGTGGGAATCGTGTAATTCAATACGCGCAAGTTAAATGACCCCTGGTCTATCGATAAATAAATATCCGGTCAGCCTTCCCCACCAAGACTTAATCCAAACGAATCCAGATTCTTTTATCTCTGATGGGTGATCAGAATATGAACCTTTCTCGAAGTCCTCCAAGGAATCCTAAGGGGAATAGTCTTCTGTAGACGTTCTCGCTCAAACAGTCCATACTCCAGCGTATAACTGGGTTTGAATAGAGAAATATGCTCTCCCCGTTGTTGGGATTAATTTATTAATAAATTTCAGGCTTTTTTATCGTGCTTTGATTTGAGTTGTAGACCTGTTGCACCAAGGTTTTAGTAAATATTGATTCGTCCACTGGTGCGATCTCGTTCAAATACCGTAACCCGGTCCCCATGACGGCGCGTATCTTACGATTGACCCAACTGGTCGGAGGTACGATATTCCAACCCCTGTATCCAGACCTTGCGATAATTCATATTTTGATAGAACTGGTTTGGATTCATTGAAAAACAGGGTATTCAAGGCGATCCCGACAACCAGGATTCCGATATCAAAGTCATCACCAATCCGCCAAAAGGGTTTCTTGTTTGGCACCAAAATCGCTGCCAGTGGGACTCGCCGGGATCAACCCCAGGATGAAATATCTCCCCTGGTAGGGATCCCATCCCGGTCGCTGCAGGATCACAAGCAGCGCGTACACTAAACCGAAAACGAGGGAGAAAACAGCATAATCTCTGATGCGTTTTTCCTTGCTGAACAGGCTCAGCACCATACCAGCAGGGATGATGAGGAAACCCACCAGACCGATCCAGGAGGTATCCTCCGTTAAGGGTGGGATCGAATCGAATGAGAACGCCTCATTCTGCGTCATAATCCTGGTGGCAAGTAAGCGCCCATCCTCCATTTTCAGGTTCAGTTTGGCGTCAATATCCTTGCCCAGGGAAGCCTCAAATCCGTTCAATTTCGAATGGATATTCAGGGGCAGTCCATCAAAGCTGATCAGGCTGTAAATGTATCTCGGGAAATTGTGCAATAAGCTTTGCGCTGCCGTTTCCGAATCGGATCATCTTTGAAAGAATACGGCGACTACCCGCCCGAAGACCTTGCCGGTCTCCTGGATGTTCTGGATATTCTTGTTCACCGAAAAGAGCCCGATCATCGCGATGGTTACGACGACAACGACCCATTTTCTGATTTTCAGCTCGGTACCCTTCGACCAAAAGAATCCCAAAGCCGATCAGCACCGGTAACGTAAAATAAGCCGTCTGTTTGGTCCCCATGGCAAGGGCAAGCGAAAGCATCGCCGAAAAGAGCAGCTTCGGTTCACCCACGTACCGATAGGTGAACAGAAAATAAATACCTGCCAGAATTAGGGCTGCCACTGTCAGGTCACCCTGGAAAGAATAAGTCTGCAGACAGCGCCACCGGAATCCCAGGCAGAGCAACGCGCAGAACATCGCCACCACCCGCCGGCTGCCTAGAAATATACCGATCTCGTAGGTGAGGATCAGGATGATCAGGTACGAGAACCATTGCACGAGGAAAAATAGTTTTTCCGACCCTCCGAACAGGAATAGCCAGGTTCCCTGGAAATGTGCGTTTACCGGGTAATACAATTGGAACTGCGTCGATGCAGGCCAACTTTCCAGCGATCCGTGCTGCAAGCCAGTAATAGATTCGCAGAAATGGGTTGCCAGGCTATCCAGGTTATTTGGGCTGGTCATGATCCCCACAACGAAGAAACCACCCATGACCCCCGCGATACATGTAAATAATACCCACGTGCCAGTCCCCCATTTCAACCTTTCAAAAGAGAATGACGGTCGTAACGACACCCCGCCGACCAATACTTCAAAACAGCCAGGATGACACCGCAGAAAAGAATTTGTACCAAGAGAAATATTGGTTTATCACCCATTCGGTGCGCGATCGCCAGGGTTTCGAATACCAGCACGTTCACCGAATAGATCGTCAGATAGAAGACAATCAGGTATTTGCCAATAGTTAATTTCTTTAAATACCCACTTGTTGAGTAACAGGGCTGTATAAGCATAGATCAAAATCGAAAGTACTAACATCGCATTTCGGGGCTTTTTTGGATTTTACCACGCGGGTATTGGAAGTAACGTAATCACGAAATAGGTACGTAAATATCCTTCTGTAGCTAAAAGTGCTGTGAGAATATCAGGTTTTTCTCATTATTCCCTAAACTTGAAAGAATCCTATCCCATTATAATTTTCAGTATTGATGAAAGCTCTGACTCGATCCATTCTCACAGGTTTTCTCGGGTTTATCCTGTTGATAGCCCTGGGGATCATCACCTATCAGCTCCTTTATGCTGGCCGGATATTTCCCGGTGTTTCCATCGAAGGGTTCAATATGGGTGGCTTGTATCCCTCCCAGGTTTCTAAAACCCTTGGCGAAAACATAACCTACCCACAGACTGGAAAAGTGACACTATCCTATGGAGAAAATTCCTGGCAGGTATCGCCCGCCCAGGTTGGACTCTTCCTCGACCTGGATCGGTCCGCGCAAAATGCCTTTTCTGTGGGGAGGCAGGGAAACTTGATCACCCGTCTGGCCGAACAATTCGGCGCGGCTTATTATGGTCATCCTGCCTCGCTTTCGACAATCCTCGATCAAAGAATAGCATTCACTTACCTTAGCAACCTGGCGGAACAGATCGATGTGCCCGCGGCCGATGCAGGGGTCTCCATCCAGGGAACCGAAGTGATCGTCAACAGCGCGGTCACCGGCTTGCACCTGGACCGCGAAGCCACGCTGCAAGCGATCACCAGCCAATTGAATACCCTCAGTGATGTCCGCGTTCCCCTGGTAGTGAAAGATATCAAACCACTCGTGGTGGACGTGGGCTTCCAGGCAGATCAGGCTCGGGTACTATTGGCTGAACCCTTTACGCTCACCTTGCCAAGCGGCCAACCAGATCAGCAGCAATCCTACACAATCCAGCCAGCCGAATTGGCTGGGATGCTGGCGTTTGGGGTGGACCGCTCAAAGGGTGAACCAGCCTATTCTCTCTCCCTGGATCCTATGAAGCTGACCATTTACCTCTCCCAGCTCGTAGGGAAATTAAAACTTAACCCCGGTGAATACCCGCTTCACCTTCAACGATTCCACCCGGCAGCTGGAGGTCATCCAGCCAGCCGTGATCGGCCGCGAGCTGGATCTGGCGAAAAGCATCCAGTCAATCCAGGAAAAGGTTGGTAACGGAGAACACTCCGCGGAGTTGGTTTTCAACTTCACCAAACCCGCGGTAACAGACGATATGACTGGCGGTCAGCTCGGCATCACCGAACTCATCGAGTCCCAAACCTCCTTTTTCCGGGGATCGTCCGCCTCAGCGTGTTCAAAACATCAAAACCGCAGCCAACCAGTTTCACGGGCTCTTGATCGCGCCAGGCCAAACTTTTTCCATGGCTTCCGAGCTGGGCAACATCAGCCTGGATAATGGGTACGCGGAAGCGTTGATCATCGTCGGGGATAAAACCATTAAAGGTGTTGGCGGGGGGGTATGCCAGGTTAGTTCCACCCTTTTCCGCACGGCTTTCTTTGCCGGCCTGCCCATCGTCGATAGACACCCGCATGCATACCGGGTCGGTTATTATGAACAGACCGCCGGTGGCCATAATCCTGCTCTGGCCGGGCTGGATGCCACGGTATACGTCCCCCTGGTGGATTTCAAGTTCACCAACGACACGCCCAATTGGATCCTCATGGAAACCTACACCAGCCCCTCATATGGCACCCTCACCTGGAAGTTCTATTCCACCAAGGACGGGCGCTCAGTCCAGTGGGCAACCACCGGTCCGCAGAACATCGTCCAACCCCCCGATGACTTGTACCGTGAGAATCCGGATCTACCCCAGGGTGAGATCAATCAGGTGGAGTACCGGGCGGATGGCGCGGATGTCACCGTCAATAGGGAGGTCACGCGAAACGGCGGGGTCTACTTCAAGGATTCCTTTTTTACCCATTACCAGCCCTGGCAGGCAGTCTTCGAATATGGACCAGGCACCGAGCTGCCCACACCTACCCCATCCCCCTGACCAAGGGTTAGAGCTCGTTATGGTAGAATTCAAACACTAATTAACGGAGGAGCAATGGTTCATCCTGATCTTTTGGAAATACTACGCTGCCCGGCCTGCGTGCGTGAGACTGATGGTTTGCTGGAGTTCTATAAAGAATCCTGGCTGATCTGTAAAGATTGCGGCAGGAAATATCCTGTTGTCGAAGATATTCCTGTGATGCTTATCGATGAAGGTGATAAATGGAAAGCGACACAGAAGGATTCTCTTCCCATTCCTCCTCCCAGACCTGATTAAATAATTCGGGCATTCCACTCAATAATAAATGACATCCCAAAATTCTAAAACCACCGGTTCAAACCGCACCCTTCCCTGGATTATCCTGGGAGGGTTCATTATTCTGGCAATCGCGCTTTCCACGGTTACCTTCATCTTCGTCCGCCAACTGGTAAGTAGTTGGTCCATCTCCAGCCTTCCCGGGGAACCCGTACCTCTTGAAAACAACCAAACGCCTGGGGAGTCAACACCAACTGCTGGTCCATCACAGGAGAAACCCTCGGTAAAACCCTGGGACGGGAAGAGCAGGGTGAATATTCTCTTCCTGGGGCTTGATTTCCGTGACTGGCAAGCTGGGGATATTCCCCGCACCGACACGATGATCCTTTTCAGTTTCGATCCGGTTCAAGGGTTGGCCACCACTCTCACCATTCCACGAGACCTGTGGGTCAACATCCCGAATTTTGATTTCGGCAAGATCAATACTGCTTATTACCTCGGGGAAAGTTACCATATGCCTGGTGGTGGCCCGGCTGAAGCCATGCAAACTGTCTCACAATTTCTCGGCGTCCCCGTGGATTATTTATGTTCAAGTGGATTTCAATACCTTTGTAAAAATGATCGACTTGATTGGTGGTGTAATAGTCACACCCGACCAGGATGTTAAAGTGGAGCGCATCGGCAACGCACAATTCCCAGCAATTCTTGAAAGCCGGGCAGCAGGTCACCCTTGGATGGCGCTCTGACCCTCTCCTATGCTCGAGAACGACATACATCAATGGATGATTTTGACCGCTCCCGCCGTCAGCAGGAAGTTATCATGGCCATCCGGGATAGACTGCTGCAATTCAATAATTTACCCAAATTACTTTCCCGCGCTCCTGCGCTCTATAATGAACTTTCGTCCGGTATCAAGACCAATCTCGACCTGCAGCAGATCATCCAATTGGGGTCAACCGTAGTGAATTTACCGAAAGAAAGACTTCAGCAATTTTCCATCAGCCCCGCGGAGGTTTCTGCAGGCACTTCACCGGATGGCTTGTCCATCCTTATCCCGATCCCGGATGATATCCGCACAATCCAACAAACGGTTTTTTCCACCTCTGGGTCGGCTTCACCATTAAGCGGGAATTTCTCGGGGGATGATGTCTTCCGCCAGGAGGGTGCCCGGATTAGCGTGAGTCAACGCTTCCGGAACTTCCGGCCGCGGCCAACAGGCCGCAGATGCCCTGGCTTCACAGGGGATGACGATTGCAGCTGTTAATGAAAACGGTAATTATCAACAGCAATCCTCGCTATTTATCAATAATTCAAAACCGTATGCCATCCAAGCAATCGCGACACTTTTCAACATCGATAGTTCGCGAGTTCAGCTTGCGCTGGATCAATCCTCCCAATCCGACGTTACCTTGTTTATCGGTGCGGATTGGAGCGGAATAACCCCTTAATAAGCCCTCTGCATAAAGCGGGAAACCGTTCATCCTCTAATATGGTTGGGTGAGAATTATTTCGTTTACCTAAGCTGGAATTATGTGGCTGGTATATTCCTTGCAACCCAAGCAGGGAAATCTATTTCTTATCCTCACCCACAGGTTTCCATAACAATGTCGAGAACAACTTCAAATCAACAGAGAAAACACCGGCCAGATGGCATTGCCATTGGGATCGTTATCGGATTTGTTCTGCTTGCCGGGGTTACTGCCACCATGGCGTTCATTATGATCCGCAACCTTTTAATGGGTTGGACGGTCAGCAGCCTGCCGGGTGCGCCGGTCGGAAATAATAGCCCGATTATCGACCCGGTCACCGGGGAATCGAATCCGGTGATGCAACCGATGGAGAACGTCCAATCGAAACCCTGGGATGGAAAAGGTCGCGTCAATATCCTTTTCATGGGATTGGATCTCCGTGATTGGCAAGGTGGCGATGTCCCCCGCACCGACACAATGATCCTTTTCACCATTGACCCCAATGCCCGTACAGCAGGGATGCTTTCCATCCCTCGCGATCTTTGGGTGGAAATTCCGGGAAATGGTTCCAACAAGATAAATACCGCCTACCATTACGGGGAAGCTTATCATTTACCCGGTGGTGGACCAGCACTGGCAATGCAGACTGTTTCGAATTTTCTCGGTGTTCCGGTGAATGAATATGTCCAGTTGGATTTCAATACATTCGTCAAGATTATCGATGAATTGGGTGGCGTAGTCGTAACTCCCAATGAAGATATGCAATTGGAAAGGATCGGCCAATCAGGGTATGAAGAATCCTTGAAAGCTGGGGTTCAGGTTCGCCTGGATGGCGCAATGGTGCTTTCATACGCCCGAGACCGTAGCACCAGTGGGGGTGATTTCGACCGCGCTCAGCGCCAGCAGGAAGTGATCATGTCCATTCGCGATAGGCTCCTTCGGTTCGATATGATGCCGCAATTGATCATGAAAGCCCCGGCACTTTATCAGAATCTCTCCTCAGGGATCCATACAGGTTTGAGTCTCCCACAACTCATTCAACTTTCCCAAATCGCGATTCAGATCCGGCCGGAAAACATTACCCGCGCTGCAATAGGGTCAGAACAGATCACCAATAGCTGGTCGTGGGATGGGCAGGATATCCTTCTTCCCATTCCGGATGAGATCCGCGTGATCCGTGATCAGGTATTCACCACCGCAGGTTCCCCCTCCCCTCTCGCCCAGGCAACTGACCCGGCAGGCAGCATGACCACTGAACAAGCCAAGGTGGTTGTTCAGAACGGCACCGGGGTGGAAGGCTTGGCAGGCAAGACTGCTGAATATCTCAAATCTCAGGGCGTGAACGTCATCCAGGAAGGCAATGCCGGTCAGGGATACGATCAATCAGCGATCTATCTCTATAACTCCAAACCATCCACCCTCCAGTTCCTTTCCGGTCTCTTCGGGGTGGATAGCAACCGGGTCTGGAACAGCTACGATCCCAATTCGCAGGCGGATATCGTTATCATTGTCGGGAACGACTGGGCTTCCAGCAATCCGATGCAATAACGGAACGAGTTCGGATATCAAGTACCGCCAGCTCATAACGCTGGCGGTTTTTTTACGTTGAAGATTGATGTATTGACTTTTCATTTTTTCATCCTATAATGATTAGATAAATCTGTCGGAAATTATGTATATTGTTTACCGTACCGTACCCCTTCATCACACTTCCAATTTATCATCTGATTCCTTTCTGCTTTGAAAGGAGGTGGTTTCAAGCATCAACGCCGAATGCTATCTTAAGCGCAAGTCGTTCATTAAAATCAAAAGAGGAGAAAGAAATGAAGTCTAGTAAATTGTTTATCGTATTGTCCCTGGTGGTGATGGCCAGCATGCTGCTTTCAGCCTGTGCCCAGCCCACCGCCGCGCCGACCGAAGCGCCTGCTGCTACGGAAGCCCCTGTAGCTACGGAGGCACCCGCCGGTCCTCAGCAGCTTTGGACCAAAGAACTCCGCCAGGCAGTCGCAGCTTCCATAGATCGTGAAGCGATCGTCGACCGTGTGTTCCAGGGCCGAAATATCCCTGCCTACAGTTCCGTCCCCGAAGGTTATGCATCCATGAAAGAGTCCTTCCTGGATAAATACGGAACCCGGGACCTGCAGATGGCAAAAGATCTGCTGACCGCAGCAGGATATTCGGAGGATAACAAATTCGAATTCGTTCTATGGTATCCCCCCGAGCACTATGGCGTGGAAACCGCGGATGTGATGCAGGTCGTCAAAGAACAGATCGAAGAGACCGGGCTTGCTACAGTCGAGCTGCAATCTCAAAACTGGGCTGAATATGTTGATAGCTTTGTCGCTGGCTCACTTCCCTTGTTCATTCTGGGTTGGTTCCCCGATTTTGTCGATGAAGAAACCTGGACATCTCCCTGGGCTGACTGCGAGCAAAGCAAGGGGAATGGTGGCTTTTACTGCGATGAAGAAAAAATGCAGCCTGCACTTGAAGCAGCACGCTCTGAAACTGACACAGCCAAACGCGCCGATCTTTGGGGTCAGGTTCAGGACCTTTATGCAGAAGACGTCCCCATGATCCCGCTATTCTGGGAACCTGAATTCGTCAGCAGCCGCAAGGGTGTGGAAGGCATCGCCATCGGTGCCCCGTTCGAGTTTAACTATAACGTTCTCTCGTTTGCCGCTGATGCTGTTCCAGCTTCCGGGGATAAGAACACGATCATCATCGGTACTACCGACGAGGTCAACAGCCTGGATCCGCAGGATGCTTATTCCACCCACGATTGGGAAATCCTGAAGAATACCGGAACCGCGCTCTTGAAATACAAACCCGGTACAGCTGAAATCATCCCAGGCACCGCTGAATCCTACACGGTCAGCGATGACGGCCTCACCTATACCTTCAAACTATTCCCCGGCATCAAATATGCCGACGGTACGGATTTCAAAGCTTCAGAATATGTGACCATGTTCAATCGCTGGAATCTCGGCGGCCAGGTCGGTTTCCTACCGCTTACCTACGTGGAGAGCGTGGAAGCTCCCGATGATCTGACCGTTGTCTACAAGCTCACCGGGTCCTACGGGTTCTTCCCCGCAATTGTCGCTATGGCTCCGTTCATCCCCGCTACTGCTGAGGTTCCCGATGATGCCCTCCTTCAAATCCCGACCAAGATCGATGGGATCGGACCCTACAGGATGGTTTCATACGATCCCGGCCAGCAAATGGTTCTCGAAGCTAATCCGAATTACTTCGGTGAAGATAAACCCTTGATCGAACGGGTCATCGTGAAGTACTTCGCTGATCCAACAACGATGTCCGGTGCGGTTGAGAGCGGCCAGATCGACGTTGCCTGGCGTATTCTGGGACCCACCGAAGCAACGAGACTCTCAGCCCTGGAAGGGTTGACCGTCTCAACAGTAAAAGCCCCCGCCTTGCGCTACCTGGTTTTCAACGTTACCAGCATGAAATAGGTGGTTGGTTAAAAGCATAAGTTTTACTTGCATCTGAAAACAGTGAGGGTGAGAAGGATTTCGCCCTCACTGTTTCAACCCCGGAGTCGAATTCATGTCTGCATCACTGCGAAGATTCTTGATCACCAGGTTGATCCTGACCATCCCCATGATTTGGATCATGATCACTTTAGTATTCTTCATCATGCACGTTCTCCCTGGTGACCCGATTCGATCTCAACTCGGTCCGAAGGGAACCCCGGAGCAAATAGCCATCATCCGGGAGCGACTTGGTTTGGATCGCCCGATCATGGTGCAATACGGCGACTTTCTCTGGAAAACGATCACTCTTGATTTCGGAAATGCGTTGACACAGGGTGAGCGAAGGATCAAGGACGAGTTGGGTGAAAGACTCCCGGCAACGATTGAGCTCACCATCCCTTCCATGGTTATTACAGCATTTGTGGGAATTTCACTGGGTGCCTATGCAGCAAAAAGACGGAAAAAACCGGATGACTACGGAATCCGGGTGTTTAGTATTATCATTTATTCCATCCCGGTTTTTTTTCTTGGACTTATCTTTCAGATAATTTTTTCGGTAAATTTAGGATGGCTACCATCTGCGGGGCGGATCGATCCGTTATTATTGGTAACCTTTGAATCGCCTACGAATTTTTATGTTTTCGATTCCATCATCACCCGAAACTGGCCGGCGTTCATCTCTTGTCTTCAGCATCTTATTCTTCCTTCAGTAACTTTGGCACTAGCGTTAACAGGGGTTTATATCCGCCTCACACGTGTGAACATGATCGAGATCCTGCAAACCGATTTCATCACAGCCGGACGAGCACGCGGCATCCCGGAAAGGATGTTAGTGTATTCTCATGCACTAAGAAACACTTTTATCCCCATTCTCACCTTGATCGGCCTTGAATTTGCGATCCTCCTCGCCGGTGCTGTTCTTACAGAAACCACATTTTCCTGGCCAGGGATCGGTTTATACCTGGTCCGCCGTATTGAGCTTCGCGATTACACTGCAGTTACAGCCACAATTGCTGTTTTTGCTTTTTTTGTGGCCATCATCAGCTTGCTGATGGATATTCTCTATGCATTCGTTGATCCCCGGATCCGTTATTAAAATGTATTCATCCCAACCTGGAATTCATTATGCCTGACGACAAGAAAACGAACCTCAAAGCAGAAGAATGGCAACTCGAACTCGATCGGGTTGGTTTTATCCGGAAAATCTTCCTTTCCAGAAAATGGTACGGCGGGGATTGGTGGTTTATCTTGATCAGCGGGATCCTCCTGACCGTCGTTGTGGTCGTCGGGCTTTTCCCGCGCTTCTTTGCTCCCTATAACCCCCTGGAAGAGGTCGGCCCATCCTTCCTCCCCCCGGAACGCCAGCACCCGGGTTTGAGCTGATCGTTCTTGATTCCAGCGGGATAAAGTCTGTGGAAGAAATCACCTGGCCGGATGCCGCCAAGCAAGGCAAAAATAAGATTGGCTATCTGGTCGCGAGCCAATCCAGCCGGGCGATCCGTGAGGCGGTGGATAAACTGAATCTGGCGGCATCCATCCATAATTATTACCAGTTCCGCCCCAAGCGTTATGAATCCATCGAGGAGGGTTTCAAGGACCTCGTGGAGGGAAAAATCTACGCCTTCGTCGCTTCGCAGGAGGAATACCAGGATTTCATTATCAAATTCCCCAATTTGGTCGTGATCGGGGATGTAAACCCTGAGAATAATAAATCCTTCATCCTTGGTACGAATCAATTAGGTCAGGATGTATTAAGCCGGATCATTTGGGGCACCCGGATCGCCCTTACCGTCGGGCTGCTCTCGGCGATGATTTCATTCCTGATCGGTGTCCCGCTTGGGTTGATCGCAGGGTTTGTCAGTGGTCCGTTTGACCGGGGAACCACCCTTTTCATGGATAGTCTGTATACCTTTCCTGGTTTGATCCTTGCCATCGCCATCACCGCCGTTCTCGGTCCGGGGATCGGGAATATCATCATAGCCATTGCAGTGTTATATATTCCTACGTATTATCGAATTGTCCGCGGGCAAACACTCACAGTACGCCAGGAATTGTATGTCGAAGCTGCTCGAAGCCTGGGCGCCACACCTTTTACGATTCTCAGGAAATATATATTCCCGAACGTGTTTCCCTCAGTGACGATCATTTTTTCTGTGAATGTGGCTGATGCCATCCTTACTGAGGCGGGTCTGAGCTTTCTGGGACTTGGGCTCCCTCCGGATACCCCGGACTGGGGTATAGATATCGCCCGCGGGCGCAACTATATCCGCTTCGCCCCCTGGCTGGTGATCGCTCCCGGCCTGATGGTTACCCTGGTGACGCTCTCCTTCAGCATGCTGGGCGAAAGCCTCTCGGAGATAATGAATCCCCGCCTGGCGGAGCTTTAACCTATGAAAAATCAAGATGTATTGATCAAGATCCGCGACCTGACCGTTACCTACCACACCCGCCTGGGACCGGTCAGCGCGGTTGACCATCTGAGCTTTGATATCAAATGCGGAGAGATCCTCGGACTGGTGGGTGAGAGCGGCTGTGGGAAAAGCACCATGGGAAAAGCTCTCATGCGTATGATCCCTCCCCCTGCCACCATCACCGCAAGCGAATATATTTTCGACGGGATGGATGTGATGTCCTTTGACGATGACCAGCTGCGTGATTTCCGCGGTCGGCGGATCAGTATGATCTTCCAGGATCCACTCACCTCCCTTAACCCGGTTCAGCGCGTGGATGAGCACATCATCGAAGCCATCCAGGTGCATGAGAAGAAAACCCCCACACAAAAAGCGCTTGCGCGCGCCAAGAAATTGATCGGCCGCCTGGGCATTAAGGAAGACCGCTTAGCGAGTTACCCCCACCAGCTTTCCGGGGGAATGCGCCAACGGGTAATGGTCGGCCTCGGGTTGGTGCTTAATGCTAGCCTGATCATCGCAGATGAAGCCACAACATCTCTGGATGTGATCGTCGAAGCCAAGCTGGTGGATCAACTAAAAGAGATTCGCGATGATTTTGGCGTGGCGATCCTGGCGATTTCCCACAATATTGCCCTGGTTGCCCAACTCGCCGACCGGGTGGCGGTGATGTATGCCGGGCACCTGGTTGAATTGGGAGATGCGGTGGAGATCTTCCATGATCCGCTCCACCCCTATACCCAGGGGTTGATGCAATCCGTTCCCAATATCAAGCTTGATGACCTGGAGGAACTTTACAAAATGGGAGGGGAACCACCAAATCTTGCCCACCCCCCGGAAGGCTGCCGTTTTCATCCCCGTTGCCCCAGGGTAATGCCTATCTGCAGCCAGGAACCTCCCCCAACGCTGCAAACCTCTGAAACCAGGGTGGTGAAATGCTGGCTGTACCAGGAAAAATCTGTCAAATCCGTTCTCCAGGATTGATCACTCGATGATATCAGAAACCAAAAATACCAACCCCAACCTGGTGGAGATCAAGGACCTCAAAAAGTGGTTCCCGGTTCAGAAGGACCTTCTGGATCAGTTGATCGCCGGTCATACTGATTACGTCCGTGCCGTGGATGGCGTTACGCTCAACATCCGCCGGGGGGAGTGCTTCGGTCTCGCCGGGGAATCCGGTAGCGGGAAATCCACCATCGGGCGCCTGGTTATCGGGCTGGAAACACCCACCCAGGGCTCCGTCGTCTTTGATGGAATTGATCTCTCCAAGCTGAAACCGGAAGAATTGCGCAAGCTTCGTCGTCGGATGCAGGTCATTTTCCAGGACCCTATGGCCTCCCTCAATCCCCGCCTTTCTCTGGGTGATTCCGTCCTGGAGGGATTGCGTATCCATTACCCCGAGAAGAAAAAACAACACCGGGAAATGGTGCTGACCATATTCGAGAAAGTTGGCCTCGTCCCGGCAACATATTTTTATAACAAGTTCCCCCACCAGATCTCCGGTGGTCAAAGGCAGCGGGTGGTTATCGCCCGCGCATTGGTCACCCAACCGGACCTGGTCCTTGCGGATGAGCCCATCGCAATGGCGGATGTGAGCGTTCGTGCACTGCTTCTGGATCTCATGGTGCAATTAAAAAATGAATTCAACCTGACCTATCTTTTCATCACTCACGATCTCGCCACGGCAAAATATATTTGCGATCGCATCGGGGTGCTTTACCTGGGCAGGATGGCCGAGCTGGGCGACCTGCGTGAGATCTACGCGCACCCCTTACACCCTTATACCCACGCCTTGCTGGCAGCCGTTCCTGTACCCGACCCCAATTTAAAGCGAACCGAACTGATGCCCGAAGGGGAGATCCCCAACCCGATTAATCCCCCGTCCGGTTGCCGTTTTCACCCCCGTTGCCCGATCGCCGAAGCGATTTGCTCTAAGGAAGAGCCGGAACTGCGGGAATTGCGCCCGGGGCATTTTGCCGCCTGTCATTTCGCTGAAAGATCCCTTTAGCGCAGGTTTTTATTAGGGGTGAATTGCCGTCATCGGTAACGGTTCTATTGACATTCAGGGATATATTATCTACAGTTAATCCGGTTTTGCGGATATTCTCTCGTTAATGCTTGAGTGATCGGAACGGTACTTTGGATCAAAAACAACCCAACCAGAAAGGCTTTTCGAAATACCTGACACCCGGGCGGGTGATCGGCTTGGTCAGCATCCTTCTGGTCGCCATCTTCCTTGTACCCGTCGAAGAATACCTCACCCGACAGTACTTGCAACTGCAATTGGAGTCGGACCGCATCTCCGTCGAACGGGATTTTAAACCCCTGTTATTTTCATTTCTTCAAAATCTAACTGCCGGGCAAGCCCTTTCAGCCGATCTCGCTGGAATGATTTCCTCGGATCTCATCCAGGGCGAACAAATCGATGCGAAAGCTCTCGATCAATTCACAAACTCTGCGGCCTTGCGCACCGGGGGAGCCCTGGGTATCGTGATCTCGCCCAATCATATTATTCAATACAGCAGCCCAGCAATCAACCCGCTTTTTCCGCCAGGAACAGATTGGTATACATTCGATCCCGCAGTTTCTCAGGCGGCAAAACTTGCCTACCAGACGGGGAAAGCTGCCATGAGCCAGCCATTCGAGATCTCCCCTGGCTGGTGGGTGATCGCCGCCCATACACCGGTAATTAAAGATTCGCAAACCTGGGGGTTGGTCACCGTGATCCTCGATCCCCAAGCCCTATCTGCCAAGCTAGGGTTAATGGAAAATGCCTTCCCGGGATACCGCTTTGAACTAAGCGAATCGTCAGGAGTCCATGTCGCCGGCAGCCCGCTGGAGACCTCCCAGCCGGCGATCCGGATCGTCTCTCAGAATCCAGATTTGGATTACTCGCTGGCGGTTCAACCCATCCAGGCGTTCGGGGTGAATGCGCTGAAGGATTTCAACGTGCTCCGCTTGATCGGCATTTCGGTAATCGTCTTGATCAGCCTCATGCTCTATGGGGTGATCAACCAGCGATCCAACCTGACCAATGCAGTCAATCACGCGCACCAGGGAATTAACCAGCGCAAACCGGGCGGCTTTGTTGCTTAGCCAATGTAACGAAGCCCTCGTCAGAATTCAATCTGAAGATGAAATGCTGGAAAAGATCTGCCAGGTGGTGGTAAATACCGGTCAATACCCCTTCGTCTGGGTTGGAGTACTTGATGATCGCTATCCAGGCCTGGTCATCCCCAAAGCTTGTTATGGCAATCAACGCTCGCTCGTGGATCTTCCTTCCATCTCCCGGTATGAGATGGAATCCTACCGGCAGGGGAGCGGAGAAACGGATGTGGGCAGCGATAAACCCCTTCGAATCGATAACCTCGAAGAGGTCGAGTTCATGTCCAAATGGAAGAGTCTGCCAGGGGTTTTCCCTATCCGCTCGGTGTTGCTCCTACCGCTTATGGAGAATAAAATGCCTGTCGGACTTCTGGCTGTTCATGCCAGTTCACCCGCAGTTTTCAATAAAACCCAGGTTTCCCTGCTTTCCAGTCTGGCCAACGATGTCGCATTCGGTCTTTCGGCGTTGCGCACCCGTCAATCAAAGCGTTCCACGGAGCTCTCCCTGCGTCGGGAACGGGATATGTTCCAGCGCCTGATGGAGACCAGCCCATCGGGTGTTCTTGTGGTTGATGCCAGTCACCGGATCACATTTTTCAATAACCGCGCCCGCGAGATTTTTGGTGCTCCCGGTTCGCCCTCGGAGAACCTGAGCGATAATTTCTCCTTATGGAAAGCGCTCGATGATCAAAACTTGCCGGTCAATGAGAGCGACCTTCCTTATAACCAGATCATGACCAGCGGTCTACCGCTCTATAACCGCATCCTTCAATTGGAAGTTGGCCCGCACGATACCCGCTGGGTGCTGGTCAATGGCGCTCCCCTGCTGGATGCTGAGGGCGATGTGGAATCGGTGATCCTCACCCTGGAGGATATCACCATCAACAAAAAATCCGAGATCGCCCTCGGAAAAAGTGAAAAACGCTACCGCCAGCTGCTCGAAACCGTGCAGGATGGCATCTGGATCCTGGATGAAACGCTGCACACCACCTACGCCAATCAATCCATGGCGGATATGCTCGGCTTCACCATCGAGGAAATGCCCGGCAAGTCCATCCTGGATTTCATGTCCGAGAGCCAATCCACCAGTTTTCGCAAGGATATTCCCCGCCTACGGCAAACGAAAGCCATAGAATTGGATTGTGAGTTCACCCACCACAAGGGTAAGCTGGTGATCACTTCCATCCACACTGCGCCTTTCACGGATGAACGTCACCGTTGGAAGGGTGTGATGGCCATCGTGACCGATATCACTTCGCGGCGATTGAAGGAACGTGAGCTCGAGGCGATCACCCGTATGGCCAACGCCTTGAGGGATGCTGACACCCGTTCCGAAGTCGCTCGCATCATGCTGGATACAATGTCCGGGCTATTTAAAGGTCAGGGATCCGCTCTGGCGGTCAAGGACTCAGCAAAGAAAACCTTTCCCTTTGAATACGCGTCCGGAACGTGGTCTTCCTGGCAGGGAAGCTCGCATCCCTCCTTGAGCGAGGTTAGTCGTAAGGTTTTTGAAACCGGCAGACACTATCTTAGTCTGCAAGCCGGCGATGATCCCAACCTGGCCTTTCCCGATTTTGTCACCAGCACGCAGACGGTTCTTTGTCTACCGTTGATCACCCACGAGAAGACGATCGGCGTCGTTTGGCTTGGCAGGGAATCCGATGGAATCACAGGCAGCCCTCCCACCCGGCGCGGATGAAGTCCGCCTGCTCACAGCGGCATCGGATATCGCCGCCAGCGCCTTGCAGCGCGCCACCTTGCTGCAAAAAACAGAGTTGAGCCTGAACAGGCTTTCCGCCCAACGGGATATCAACCTCACCATCAGCACCAGCCTGGATATGAAGACCGTGCTGGAGAAGCTCCTTCACCTGGTGACCGATAAGCTCCAGGTCTCCGCTGCGGATGTGCTACTCTTTGATTCCGAAAGCGGTGCTTTAAAATACGCGGCCGGGAAAGATATCCAGCCTGCTCCCGCCCTTGGGTCGGGTATCGCGATCGCACGTGATTATGCGGGTAAATCCATCACTGCCAACCAGATCGTTTCCGTAACGCGCGAGCAAAACCTCCTGGATGGATTCAGCCGCAGCTGGAAGAACTTCGCTCAAGGACTACCACCATTACGAAGCCATCCCGCTCATCTCGCAGGGATTGCCCAAGGGCGTGCTGGAGTTGTTCTACCTGGACCCGCCTTCTGCAGATGCGGAATGGACCGATTTCCTTTCCAGCATCGCCAGCCAGCTGGCAATCACGCTCGATAACCTGGAATTATTTGAAAAATTGCGAATTTCCAACCTGGAATTGACAACCGCCTACGACGCTACCATCGAGGGTTGGTCCAAAGCCATGGAGCTCCGCGACCAGGAAACTGAGGGGCATGCAGAGCGGGTTGTGGATATTACCATGAACCTGGCTAGGGCAGTTGGTGTTCCTGAGGAATCGCTCGAGCATGTTCGCCGCGGTGCCTTGTTGCACGATATAGGCAAAATGGCCATCCCCGACAGCATCCTTTTCAAACAGGGACCGCTCACTCCTGAAGAAACTCGCATCATGAAGCAGCATCCCACCTTCGCCCGGCAGCTTCTTTCACCCATCGCCTACCTCCGCCCCGCCCTGGATATTCCATATTGCCACCATGAGCAATGGGATGGCAGCGGTTACCCGCAGGGTCTCAAAGGGAAAGAGATTCCCCTTTACGCCCGCATTTTCACAATCGTGGATGTCTGGGACGCGCTCCGCTCGGATCGCCCTTACAGGAAATCCTGGGCTGAGGAAAAGGTCAAAATGCATATACAGCGGGCAGCCGGCCATGCCTTCGACCAGGAGATCGTGGAAGTTTTTATCAAGGAAGTTCTTCCCGGCATCACGGGAGCGAATTCCAAAACCGCATCCAAAAAAAGCTGATTAACGATTCTACTCCCATACGAATTAAAGGTGTATGATTTTACCGTTTCAGACCAGGAAATATCAAGGAGTAAGTATGCACACCATCAACATCTGAAAGTGAATCTATCCAACAATCTTTGGTGAAATTTCTCCAGGAAGGCTTTCAGAAAGCCGGTTTGAAGCGCGCTGTTGTTGGTCTTTCCGGCGGGATCGATTCCACGGTCTCGTGTTTTCTCTCAGTGGCTGCCCTTGGAAGGGAAAACGTTTTGGGCGTTCGCATGCCCTATAAAACCTCATCGCCGGAATCCCTCGAACACGCCCGTATGGTCATCGATCAACTAAGAATCGAGTCCTTGACCGTGGAGATCACGCCGATGGTGGATCCGTTAATAGAAAAATTCCCGGAAATGAACGCATTTCGCAAGGGGAACATCATGGCAAGGCAGCGCATGATCGTCCTGTACGACCAATCCGCTGCAACACAGGCGCTGGTGGTCGGCACAGGAAACAAGACCGAGATCATCCTGGGCTACACCACTCTGTATGGTGATTCAGCCTGTGCGTTGAATCCAATCGGTGACTTGTATAAAACCCAGGTGCGCCAGCTTGCCAGGCATCTTCAGCGTTCCAGAGGTGATCATTCAGAAACCCCCCTCGGCGGACTTGTGGAAAGGGCAAACGGATGAGGGGGAAATGGGTATCACCTACGAAGAGGTGGATAAACTCCTCTTTATGCTTGTGGAAGAGGGTAAAAAGGTCGAGGATTGTCTGAAAGCGGGATTTTCCAAGGAGTTCATCGGTGCAGTTTTTTCCCGCGCCAGCCGTAATCGTTTCAAGCGCGCCCTTGCCCCCATTGCCCAGGTCGGTGGCAGGGGAATCGACGAATCCATTTTCGACCAGAAGATCTGATCAGTACACAGATAAAAATAGACCGGTAGGACTATGTCTACCGGTCTATTTGGTTACATGGTCAGCTTATGGGCAATCTACTTTGAAGCTCTTCCAGCCGGAATATATACTCTGGGGTGAAAGCAAATGTACCCTGACTTTATCGGTGATATCTGCGCTGTAGGATTTGGTGGAAGTGGAACCGACTGTTCCCGCACCAGTGCTGCTCACAGTTCCCTGTGCAGAGTTGTACCCACTTTCGGTTTCGAATCGGTAGGTGTAGGTGATCGGTCCATTGGAGGTAAAAGATGATGAGAATGTGACAACTACCGGACAAGCTCCGGTGTAATCGCTGGGTGACGCACCCACGCCAACAGTGATGGAGGGTGCGTTGACAACGGGAAGCGTGCTGACATCCCCTGTTACTTTGGTGGATCCTCCCCACGCCCAGCAGTTACCCGTTGGGTATTTCGGGATTGACGATATACCACCAGGAATTGCTGCTGTTTCGCCCTTTAACCGGCACCTGCCCATCACTGATTAGCAGAAAACCGATAGCCCCGTAATCAGGTCCGGGACCGAAGCGGCAATTTGTATCGATATCCGCAGAAATCATCGGCACGCCCGGGACAATGGTTGCTGTGGGCGGAGGTGGCGGGGTGATGGTCGGTCCGATTGTGTTCGTGGCGGTTGGCGGTGGCTCTGGAGTATTCGTCGCTGGCGGCACGGTGGGCGAGCTTATGGCAGCCGCAGCGGCAGTTGCTGCCGCATTCACCGCTTCCACAGTTTGGGCAACAGCCGTGTTCAGGAACTCTTGATCAGGGGTCGGCGCTTGCACCGCTGCTCCGGGGAGGTTACATCCTGCGAGGATGATCACCGCAATGGTTAAGATTCCAAATAAACTTGTCTTTTTCATTCGCACCTTCCTTTCAGGCATAAAATCGACAATTTTTATCCGATTCCTTATCATATCACAATCGAACCTGGTACGTCCAATTATTGCTCGTCGATCAAGACTTCCAGGATCTTTACCGCTGGGCTGGTTCGCTGCTGGGGATCCCTGGCAGGGATGGCCAACACCACATCCATGCCCTTCACAACCTCGCCAAAAACGGAGTGTTTCTGATCCAGCCAGGGAGTTGGTACGTGGGTGATGAAAAATTGGGATCCGTTCGTATTTGGCCCGGCATTTGCCATTGATAATATTCCCGGTTTATCGTGACGCAGCGAGGGATCGAATTCGTCTCCGAAGTGGTAGCCCGGACCGCCTGTACCGGTCCCGGTGGGATCTCCGCCCTGGACCATGAAGTTGGTGATCACCCGGTGGAAGATGGTGCCGTCATAGAATCCCTGGCGGGCCAGGAAGATAAAATTATTCACCGTAAAAGGGGTGGTTTTTGAAAAGAGTTCGATGACGATGTCGCCTTTTTCCGTTCGAATCGTGGCCATGTAGGATTTGGCTGGGTCGATCTGCAACGCAGGCGGCTGGTTCCACTGTTTTTCGGGCATGGCAGGCTCCTTAATATTCTTGATTGAAAGTTGGTCTATAAATCTTACCCATCCTATTCCCTGCAGTATACCCTTTTTATCAGATAGGTTTGTTACTTCAAATTAAAGCTAATTATGATCTTGCATCGATATCCGCTGGTGAATATTTCTCTAATGCACCATCGGATATAATCCTTTTATAGGGTTGATCATAAATGGGTGAATACTGGCAACGCTTCAAGCAATTACCTCCCGCGCGAAAATTCGAGGTGATCCTGGCGGTGGGGGTCACTGTTCTCCTGCTGGTGATCGTCTTGGGAGTCGCCGCCATTTCACTACAGCCCCCAACCTCTGAGCCGACCGCCAGCAGCACTCCAACCGTAACAGCCACGGTGATTTATCCCACCTTCCCCCTCACACTCACCCCGCTGACACCCACACTTACCCCCACCTTCGATCCACTTAATCCATACCCGCCCACCCAGGTCACTCCCACACCCACCTCCACTCCAACATTAACTCAAACAAAAACTGCCACCTGGTTCTTGACCTCTTTCCCCTCTTCCACACTTGTTCCCTGGCGAACCTGGACATACACCCGACACTCGCACGACGTCACCTCCACAGTACCCTCACCCGAACTATTACACAACTCACCGCCGTACATCGACCCTCACCATCCCACACCTCATCCTCAAAAATCGCGTTCACAGCCAGAAATCGATGATGGCAAACAGTGGCATTTATACTTAATTCAATCCCTGACGGGTCAAAAATAACAGTAATTCAGAATGAGTACTTCGTATTTAATGTTCTGGGATTGGTCGCCGGATGGAAGTTGGATGGTGATCCAAGAAGCAAATATACTTTACAAAATCCGACCTGATGGGAGTAATCGTAATTTATTAACTACACTATGCAATTGGAGTGGAAGCACAAGCAGATTGGTCACCTGATGGATCTTTCATCGTCTTTAGGAATAGGATGGATGAACAAACCGACGATTATATTGAGCTTTACCGAATCTCCCCTGATGGAAACAACTTACAACGGTTAACCCTCAATCAAACAGATCAACCAATGAACGAAAAAGATCCGGTAGTCTCTCCAGGTAGCAGCATGATCATTTTTTCAGTAAATGGAGATGGGTTGTACAATATTTCTTCGACGCCTGGAGATGTTGGTGCCTCCAAACTTTATACAGGCGAATTCTCCTCACCATCGATTTCAAAATCAGAGTGATTATATGGTGATCTCATCAAAGCTGGATGAGATATTGGAAAATTCAGACAGGACAATATGGTTCCTGGGGTCAATTTGTCAACCCTTAAACCAATCGAGCGAATAATTTTTCACCTTCTTGGTTCACGAGATAATTCGCAAATCGTATATATTTCGAATGTTGAAAATTCGACGGAATTAACGCTTTATTTGATGAGCGCAAATGGTGAAGATGTGGAAATAATTCCCAATGTCCCTGAAAATCCTCATCATCCGCGGTGGATGCCTTTAAGCAAATGATTTTTGAAAAATCAACTCCCTTCTTACGCTGGAAAATAATACATGAAAACAATCGTCATCACTGGCAGCACCCGCGGTATCGGATATGGGCTTGCTAATGCCTTTCTTGCTTCGGGTTGCAATGTTGTCATCAGCGGGCGCACACGTGAAGCCGTAGACGCTCGCCGTGAAAAAGTTGGGGGTAATTAATCCCCCAGAACGTATGTTACGGGATTCCTTGCGATACACGGATCCAGGCCAGGTTGATAACCTTTGGGATCAGGCGATTCAGAAATTCAGCCGGGTGGATATCTGGGTCAATAACGCTGGGGTTGCCAGTCCGGTTTCGGATGCCTGGAATGTTCACCGCGAGGATATCGAATCGGTCATCGATACCAACCTGAAAGGGGCTATTCTACGGAACCAGTGTAGCCGTGCGCGGAATGCTCGCCCAGGGATTCGGGGCGGTTTATAACATGGAAGGTCTGGGTAGCGAAAAAGGTCGCATTGTGCCGGGCATGTCGCTATACGGCCTGACCAAGGCTGGACTTGCGTTATTTCAATGATTCACTTTTCAAAGAATTGGAGGGCAAACCGGTCATCGCTGGAGCACTGCAGCCAGGTATGGTGGTTACGGACCTGATCAGCGCACAAAATTCCGGTGATCCAGTGGAGTTTGAACGGGTGAAATGGATCACCAACATCATCGGCAACCGCGTGGAGGATGGTGACCCCCTGGCTGGTGGAGAAGATGCTCACCAACACCCGCAATGGTGCCCGTTTCCGCTATATGTCCACCTTCAAGACCACTCTGCGCTTTCTGAAAGCCCCTTTCGTAAAACGGGATCTCTTTAACGATCAGGTGTGAAGACCTTTGTGCCACTGCAAGATTTGAATTCATCAGGGAGAGATATCTTGGAAGAAACAGCGGGTGCGTTGTTTGCAGATTTGGGTCATTCGCTTACCCGCAGGAATTACGACCGGTTAAGCCGCTGGTACGACCTCCTCGAAGGGAATTGGGAGCGAAAACCACGCGAGGCAGCCCTCGCCGGTTTGGATGCCTGCCCCGGCTGCCGGGTCCTCGAGATTGGCTGTGGAACCGGCAATTCGCTTGAGGATTTATATGAAATGACTGCCGGATCGGGTCTTGTGTACGGGGTCGATCTCTCCATGGGGATGCTAAAGCAAGCCCGGAAGCGCCTCCTGAAGGAGAAAACAGCGGGTCACGCTCTTCTTATCCAAGCCGATGCGATCTTGCTCCCGTTTCCAAATGAATCCCTTAATATTATTTTCTTAAGCTTCACGTTGGAATTATTCGGTTTGTCTGAGATCCCTGTAGTTTTGGCGGAATGCCGGCGGGTGCTCAAACCCGGTGCCCGTCTGGGAGTAGTCGCAGTTTCCAAGTCTGGCGGAGGGAGATGGATGGTCCCACTTTATGAAAGACTCCACCAGGCTTTTCCGCGGGTTGTGGATTGTGCACCCATCAATCTCCGTACTTTACTGGAGGAATCTGGTTTCTCGCCATTAAGTCACCAGATTTTTTCCCTTTTCGGGGTCGGCGTCGGGTCTGTGATCGCTGGGAAATAATCCCCACCTTTTCTCTGAATCAGAAATGAATAGGATACATTGGCATTTTTCATGCCGTCTCTCACCTGGTATTAATCCGCGGATGATATAACTTTCACTGGAAAGGTTCCCATGAAAACAATTAATGGTATTAAAGATTTTTTTAAGTGGATTATCCGGATCTTTACAACGCGGCCCCTGGAATATGTTCGCGTTCAGCAGCGAATTCAAAGGTTTGATCGGAGGTCAAAATGAAGGGTTTCTGGAAATGGTTTCTCATCGTTATCGGCGTTCTCATCCTCATCGGCTTGATTGCCACCCCGTTCGTGATGCATTCTGTCACCCGTCTGGGGGACTATCCAATGATGCAGCAGGCATATTTACAGAATGCGCCTTCCTACAGCGGTGATTTCGATGGCAATTTTTCCCACGTGGAGGATATTACCGGATGCCCATGCATCGCGGATTTATGATGCCTTTTGGCGGATTCATGATGCTGCCATTCTTTGGTCTCTTTTGCCTTGTTTCGCTTGGAGTCCTGGGCTTGGCGATCTACGGGATCGTGGCTCTGGTGAATCGTCCGAAGGCCGAAAAAGTAACTCCTCCCGCGGAGGTGGTTGAAGTACACACCCAACCGTGCGTCAAATGTGGAAAGCCCGTTCAGGATGATTGGTCTGTCTGTCCTCATTGTGGTCAGAAAGTCCGGCGCCCAAAATAATCGGATTTGGTCCATGTTTTCAGGTGATCCCACCGTCTTCACCTCCCCCGGCTGCTGATCGCAGCCGGGTTCTTTTTCTTGCACCTGCATCGGTTATACTTCAGGGATTCATCACCTTGAGGAGATCAACAAGAATGGCTGACAGACGAAAATCCTCCAAGCGGGAATCCAAAGAAGATTGTCATTCGAAAGAACGGACCTTACATCGTCAAAGGCGGTATTCCCCTTCTGCGAAAAAGCGCAGGTGGTTTCCGAATTCGGCGAACCCCTAACCTGGAAAAATGAGGGTCTGATCCCGGTGGAAGGCGATGAATATAAACTTTGCCGATGCGGGAAATCCGCCAAGATGCCCTTCTGTGATGAAACCCATAAGACATTTGAATTTGATGGTACAGAAACTGCTGATCACTGGCCCCACATCCAAGCGACAGCGACCATTAAAGAAAGGGGTTCACCTCTTTATCAAAAAAGATCCCTCGCTTTGTATGACCTCCGGTTTTTGCGGGTTCTATAAAGCCCCACTTTCATCCTTCCTGGCTGAATCCGGGGATACCCAGAAACGCTCGCTGGCCATGGCGATGGTCGAACGCTGCCCGGCGGGATCTCTTACCTACAGCATCGAACCTGGCGAACCTGATATTGAACCGGATCTGCCCCAGGCGATCGCTGATACCACCGAGGTAACCTCCGAAGGTCCGATCATGGGTTCCTTGTGGGTGATGGGCGGTATCCCGGTGGAGCGTTCCGATGGCCAGCCATTCGAGACCCGCAACCGGGTGACGCTCTGCAATTGCGGGAAATCCACCAACAAACCGCTCTGCGATGGCACTCACCGCCACCGCGCCAGGGAACTGGGCAGGCAGCAGAAAGAAGAGTCATCTAATCGGTTACCTGCCAAACCTTTCCATCCGATACGGTTTATAATTTATTCAACGATATCTCCCTTCGGAGGAAGGATGACTCCTGCCCGCACGATTCGCGCCCCGCGTGGAACCAGCCTCACCTGCAAGAATTGGCAGATCGAAGCCGCCTTACCGCATGATCCAGAACAACCTGGATCCGGAGGTGGCCGAGCGCCCCGAGGACCTGGTGGTCTATGGCGGCCGGGGACAGGCTGCCCGTTCCTGGGAGGCCTTCGACGCCATTCTCGAATCCCTGATAGAACCTCGAACCGGATGAGACACTTCTTGTGCAATCCGGCAAACCGGTCGCGGTTTTTCGCACCCACACCGATAGCCCGCGCGTGTTGATCGCCAATTCCAACCTGGTGCCGCATTGGGCTACCCAGGAGCATTTTGATGATCTTGCCGCCCGCGGTTTGATGATGTACGGGCAGATGACCGCCGGATCCTGGATCTATATCGGCACCCAGGGCATTCTGCAGGGCACCTATGAAACCCTGGCTGCCCTTGCAGTAAAAAAAGGCTGGCCATCCCTTAAGGGCAAATTCGTCCTGACCGCCGGGCTGGGGGGGATGGGCGGCGCGCAACCGCTGGCCATCACCATGAACGAAGGTGTCGGGTTGATCGTGGAAGTGGATCCTGCCCGCGCCAGCCGCCGGCAGCAGATCGGGTATGTGGATGTGGTTGTGGATTCCCTTGAAGAAGCCATGACCCTGGTGGAGGAATCGCTCGAAAAGCAGGAACCCAAATCCATCGCCCTGGTGGCCAACGCCGCTGAGATCTACCCCGAGTTGGTGCTGCGCGGGGTGATCCCCGATGTGGTCACCGACCAGACACCCGCCCATGATATATCCATGTACATCCCCGCCGGAATGGATCTTGATCAGGCTTCTGATTTACGCCAATCCGATCCGGCTGATTATGCCAAACGGAGCGTGGCATCCATGGCCGCCCACGTCCGCGCCATGCTTGGCTTTCAAAAAAATGGGCGCCGAGGTTTTCGATTACGGCAACAATATCCGCCAACGTGCCTTCGATGGCGGTGTGCAGGATGCATTCGAATTTCCCGGGTTTGTTCCAGCATATATCCGCCCGCTTTTCTGCGAAGGCAAGGGACCCTTCCGCTGGGTTGCGCTCTCCGGAGACCCGGAGGATATCTACCGCACTGATAAGCCGTGGCGGAGCTCTTTCCAGAGGATGACCACCTGCAACGCTGGCTGAAGATGGCTCGTGAGAAGGTCCCCTTCCAGGGGTTGCCTGCCCGCATCTGTTGGTTGGGATATGGTGATCGTGCCAGGGCGGGCCTGAAATTCAACGAGATGGTCGCGAAGGGAATCCTAAAAGCACCCATCGTCATCGGCCGTGACCACCTGGATTCCGGTTCGGTAGCCAGCCCCAACCGCGAGACCGAAGCCATGCGGGATGGCACGCGACGCGGTCAGCGATTGGCCCATCCTGAATGCCCTGGTCAACACCGCCAGCGGCGCCACCTGGGTCAGCTTTCATCACGGCGGCGGGGTGGGCATCGGGTATTCGCAGCATGCCGGGATGGTCATCGTCGCCGATGGCACGCCGGAAGCCGCCCGCCGCCTGGAACGCGTGCTCACCGCCGACCCCGGGATGGGCGTCGTCCGTCACGCGGATGCCGGCTACCCGGAGGCCATCGCCGCAGCCCGCCGCCATATGATCAATATACCCATGCTAGGGGAGCACTGATTTGCGCCAAACCCGCGTCTTCTGGTTCATCGTCTGCATCCTCATCGGACTCATCGCTGGGCTCATCTACGGTTGGTGGGGGAACCCCACCCTGCCTGCCCAGACTACCCTCCCGCAGCTCCGCGCTGATTACCAGACTGATTACGTCCTGATGACTGCCGAGATCTTCCGCACCGATAAGGACCCTGCATCGCAGCCGTGCGACTGTTGGCGCTCGACCCGCACGACCCCCTCCGCCCGGTGCAGGAAGCCATCCTCACCGCCCAGGAGAACGGCTACAACAACACGGATGTCACCCTGCTCGCTGACCTGGCTTCCGCCATGTTCTCCTGGCAGACTGTCCCCACGGTGGTGAACCGGTGAGCAGGCGCCGCTTTCCCTGGTACCTAATCACCGGACTGCTGGTCGGGCTGACCGTCGCCCTGGTCTACACCTGGCTGATCGCCCCGGTGAATTATTCCGGCACTTCTCCCGCCAGCCTCTCCCTCTCCGAGCGCGACCGCTACCGGGCGATGATCGCACTGGCGTATGCATCCAATGGCGACCTGGGGCGGGCTCTCTCCCGCCTGGAGCTGCTTGGGGATGTTGACCCAGCCGCCGCGCTCGCCGAACAAGCCCAGCGCTACCAGGTTGGCGGACAGCCATACCAGGAAGTGCGCGCCATCGCCCTGCTCTCCTCCGCCATATCCGCCCGGGGGATCGACTTCCTACAGACTGCCGCGGCAGCCACCGTCACCGCCGGGATCCCCGGTTTCCGCGAAACCCAGACAGCGACCTACGCGATCAGCGCGCGGCACTGCCACCCAATTGGCTTTTACGAAACCCAGCTCCACACCTCTGATCACCTTCACCCCACTGCCCACCGGCACCCCCGAGCCGACCCTGGGCGCTCCATTTTCCCTCAAGACCATGGAGCAGGTTTGCGATCCCGAAGAGCCGCTGCTTGATGCGTGTTTTTGTCAGCGATGCCAGCGGAAAAGGCGTGCCGGGGGTGAAGATCATCGTCACCTGGACGGATGGCAGCGATACCTTCTTCACCGGGATGTATCCCGAGATCAACCCGGGGTATGCGGATTTTCGCATGCAGGCAGGCGGTGGATTATTCCCTGCAGGCAGGCGATGCCGGGGAGGTGATCGGTCCGAATCACCGCCGGGAAATGCTCCTTCGCGGATGGCTCCCCATATTTGGGTGGCTGGCGGGTATATATTTACCAGCCGTGAAGATAAATGACTATTCCCTGTCCTCTAATCAACGATTCAACCGTTCAACTTCTGCACATCTCATCTTCCCCTTAATTTCATCTTCCTCCCCTCGGGTATAATTTCCGCCCAGAGGTAAACGATATGCTCAATAAATTCGTCCAGGTCCTGGGCGGCGACCCCCATAAACGCGAAGTCCAGAAATTATCCGAAACCGTTGCCAGGATCAATGACCTTGAAGCCTGCCTTTGAGTCGCTGACGGACGAGGCATTGCTGGGAAAGACCGCTGAGTTCCGCGCACGCCTGGAATCCGGCGAGACCCTGGATGACCTCCTCCCTGAAGCTTTTGCCGCTGTGCGCGAAGCTGGCAAACGCACCATTGGCCTGCGCCACTACGATGTGCAGATTGGTCGGCGGCATGACCCTGCACTCTGGCAAGATCGCCGAGATGCGCACAGGCGAAGGCAAAACCCTGGTCGCCACCCTGCCGCTCTATCTGAATGCCCTCACCGGACGCGGTGTGCACCTGGTGACGGTCAATGATTACCTCGCCCGCCGCGATGCGCGCTGGATGGCACCCATTTATGCTGCCCTGGGGCTCACCGTCGGTGTTCTACAAATGGCTGCCCGAACCGAGAACGGCACCAAAGCATTCCTGGTCGATCTCGAAAAGGAATCTCCCCATGAAGACCAGCACCAGCTTCGCCTGGTGAACCGCGTGGAAGCCTACAAGGCGGATATCACCTACGGTACCAATGCCGAGTTTGGATTTGATTACCTGCGCGATAACCTCACCATGAGCCTGGCCGATCGCGTCCAGCGCGGTCACTTCTTCGCAATCGTGGATGAGGTCGATAACATTCTCATCGATGAAGCCCGCACCCCGCTCATCATCTCCGGTCCCGCCCAGGATGAAGCCGAGTGGTATATCCGCATGTCCCAGGTGGTTCGCCAGCTGAGACCCGAGGATTACGAGGTCAACGAAAAAGACCGCACCGTCAACCTGACCGAGATCGGTGAAGCCCACGTGGAGGAGATCCTCGCCATGCCCCTGCGCGACCCCGAGCGACCGGAGGATATCACCCCCGAACAAGCCCGCACGCTGGGCTACCTGGAACAGGGATTGCGCGCGCAGTTCCTCTTCCGCCGCAACAAGGATTACCTCGTCCAGGCAGGCAAGGTTGTCATCGTGGATGAATTCACCGGGCGGCTCATGCCCGGCAGGCGCTGGTCCGAAGGGCTGCACCAGGCGGTGGAAGCCAAAGAAGGTGTCAAGGTGGAACCGGAGAATATCACCTACGCCACCATCACCCTGCAGAACTATTTCCGCATGTACGAGAAGCTGGCCGGTATGACCGGTACCGCCCTCACCGAGGCGGAGGAATTCCACAAGATCTACAAGCTGGAAGTGCTGCCCATCCCGACAAACCTGGAATACACCGCCGCGCTTACCAACGCGGAGCTGCTTGAGATCGAAGACCGCGATTCGGACGGTTACAAATATAAATATTACACCCGCCGGGCGGATCCCGACCACGCTCCCCTGTATTGGAAACGCAAGGATTTCCCGGATGTCGTTTACCGCACCGCCGAGGGTAAGCTGCGCGCCATATGCCTGGAGATCCTGCGTTATCTATACGCTCGGCCGCCCGCAGCTGGTGGGCACAACCTCTGTGGAGCATTCCGAGATCCTCTCCGGACGCCTTTCAGCCGAGCCGATCCGCCGCCTGGCGCAGACGGTGCTCCTCCGCGAAACCTGGCTGAAAGCCCATCCCGACCATGGCGGCGAACGCGCCATCTCCGAACTTGAGTTCGTGAACAATCCCATTAATGAGCTCAATATCGGGGAAATGCGTCAGGTCGGGCGGAACTTGGGGCTGTCTGCCTTCAACCCGGATGATCCTGCAAATATTGAAACCTTCCTGAAATATCTCAATCTGGAATCAGATCTCGCTCCACGCCTGCTCTCCGCTCTGCTGGGTGGCATCCCACACCAGGTATTGAATGCCCGCAAGCACGATGAGGAAGCCCTGATCATCGCCCGTGCCGGCACCTTCGGCGCGGTGACCATCGCCACAAATATGGCCGGCCGTGGTGTCGATATCAAAGTTGGGCGGTGAGCTGCAGGATGAGATCTATGCGGATGTTGTCCGCGTGCTGAGCAAAGCTGGCATCGATCCCTATGACATGACCCTGCCGCAAATGCGAGCGGCTCTGGAGCGGGTCCCCCGCGAGGAATATGGAATTTATGAGACAGCAGCGGATGAATTCATCCGGTTCCTGGATGACGCTGTCCGCGTCCGCCAGTTGGGTGGTCTGCACGTGATCGGCTCAGAGCGCCACGAAGCGCGCCGTATCGATAACCAGCTGCGCGGCCGCGCCGCCCGCCAGGGGGATCCCGGTTCCTCGCGCTTTTACCTCTCCCTGGAGGACGAACTGATGCGCCTCTTCGGCGGCAACCAGGCGGAGAACTTAATGCGCGTGTTCAACCTGGATGTTTCCCTGCCCATCGAAAGCGGCATGCTGGGCAGGATCGTAGAACAGGCCCAGGAAAGGGTGGAAGGCAACAACTTCGATATCCGCAAGCACCTTCTTGAATATGATGATGTGCTCAACAAGCAGCGCAAGATCATTTATGGCGAGCGTGATCAGGTTTTCAGTAAACCCGATCTCCAGGAGGACGTGCTGGAGATGCTCCACACCGAGCTGGAACGGCGCATCCCCGAAGGGCTGGAGGACGAGGAAGGTCCCTGGAAGCTGCTGGCCTTTCTGGAAGAGATTCAGCCCACCATGGTCTTTGATCCTGAAGGTGTGATCACCCCCTCCTTTCCGATGAAGCTGGCTGTGGATGACCTGGACGGTAAACTGGAAAAGGAGCCGCGCACCCGTCAATCGGTATCCGCGTTGGTGTTCGAAACTGCCCACCAGGCATTGGAGGCGGAAAAGGAACACATCTTACGCAGCGCCCGCGAGATCCTCGCCCGCACCGGGGACGCGCTGGATGAAGCCCTGCGAGACCGGCTGGATACCCTTGACACATGGTTCGAGGGCATCGGAATGGAAGAGGAAGGTCAACCGCAGCGCCGCCCCCAGGAGCTTCTCGATGAACTCAGCGGACTGGTCCACATTCCCCTGCGTCTATCCGGGGAATCCCTGCGCCGGCTTACCGAAGGCTCAGATGAGATCAAAGAGGACCTGTCTGCCCAGATCCAGGGCAACCTGGTGGCGGTGAACTACAACCGCATGCTACTAACCTTTGAGCGTCGCCTGGGCGATACCCTCACCCTGCGGGTGAATGACAGTCAGGCTGGATCCTGGGATGCGATCTCAGCCGACCTGCTCTGCCCAGGTGGAGTCTGTTTTCGATAAACGCATCCAGCGACTGGCGGGGGAAGGGGGCATCGTCTCCCAAACCATCTCCGCCAACGTGGAAAGAGCGGAACAGGATGGCTTCAGCAAGGATGCCCTGCTCCGGTTGCTCCTGGCTACCACCCAGGGTTCCCGCCTGGAGATCGATCCTCGCACCAAGCGCCGCCTGGTTCGCCGTGTTACCCTGCTTAATTACTTCTACCTGGCTGCGCGACTTTTAGGTGGCCTGCGCCAGGAAACCGTCGCCGATGAGATTCTGGAGCATCTGGAACGTATCCAGGAAGCGCTGCGCGGGTTGTGGGGACGCATGGAGTTGGAACGCCAGGGGCAGATCCAATCCTCGCTTGCACAACTGGATCCACAAGTACAATCCGCGCTTGCCAGCCGGTTCACCAGCGATCTTGCCCCTTATGGGCAGATGATGCGTTTTCTCCCTGCCCGCTGAGGTCAAGGAGGAGCTGGTTCCCCTCCTTGGAGGGAAAATCCAGAACGAGATCTACCGGCAGGTCCTCCTGGGAGCAATTTCGGAGCTGTGGATCGATTACCTCACCCGCGTGGAAGCCTTGCGCGTTTCCATCGGACTGGAAGCCTATGCCCAAAAGGATCCATTAGTGACCTACAAGAGCAAGGCTACCGAGCTGTTCCAGAACCTGCTCACAGATGTTCGCGTGGCAGTGATCAGCAGGATGTTCCTACTCCAACCCCGCCGGGCATCGGCGGTGCCCGAGACACGCGAGAAAACCCTTCCCGCGCCAACAGCCCAACCCGCGGCGGAACCGCAGGCATCGCAGCCCGCCCATGAGGCACGACCCCAGGAACAGGGTGGGGATAAAAAACGGAAGCGCCACAGGCATTAGTTTTTTGGACTTCTGAAGCCAATCATCCGCTTCTACCAAGCGGGGTTAAAAACCGCCTTGCTTGTCAATACCCCTCTTTATAGATATAATTGGGCATCAAACCTTCCTGGAGATAATCGCATCTATGGATAACAACGCAATTTCGGGCAACCTGCCTGAAAACAATCAGAACGACAGCCTCAACAATATGGCATCTTTGCTGGAGCAGGAAGGTCTGGAAATCGATTTCCCAAAGGCCGGAGAGATCAAGCAGGGCATGATCGCCAGCATCACCCCAGGCCAGGTATTGGTGGGGATTGGGGGAAAATCAGAGGGCGTAATAAGCGGCCGCGAGTTCGACGCTATCCCCGCCGAAGAACTGGCTGCCCTAAAGGTTGGCCAGGAGATTCCTGTCTACGTTATCAGCCACGATGAAGGCAGTGCCACAACGGTGCTTTCCTACGTTCGCGCCCGCGAGGAAGTGGGCTGGCAGGAAGCCGAAGAACTGCTTGCATCCAAGAAACCCATTCATTCCTCGATCATCGGCTACAACAAAGGTGGTCTGATCGTCCCCGTTGCCGGGCTGCGCGGTTTTGTGCCCGCCTCCCAGATAAGCCTCACCCGCAGGGCTGGCTCCACTGGCGATACTCCCGAGCAGCGCTGGGGAAAGATGATCGGCCAGGAAGTTGATGTCTGCCTGATCGAGATCGATCGCGAACGCCACCGTCTGATTCTTTCCGAACGCGCCGCCAGCACCGAAACTCACGACTCGGTCAAATCCCGCGTGATTGATAGCCTCGTCGAAGGGGAAGCCTATACCGGCCGGGTCACCAGCCTGGCAGATTTTGGTGCCTTCGTCAATATCAATGGCGCTGATGGACTTGTGCATCTTTCCGAGATTTCCTGGGAGCATATCCAGAATCCCGCAGAAGTCCTCAAAGTGGGGCAGGAAGTCAAAGTCAAGGTCATAAGCATTGACCGTGACAAAAAACGCATTGGGCTTTCCATCCGCCAACTTCAGGATGACCCCTGGTCGGATAAAGCCGCGAAATACAAAGTCGGTCAGCTTGTGGAGGGCAAGATCACCCAGTTGACCAAGTTCGGCGCCTTTGCCCGTCTGGATGATGATATCGAAGGGTTGATCCACATATCAGAGATCAGCGAGAAACGCATCGATCATCCCCGTGAAGTTCTACACGAAGGTGATGGGCTCACCCTGCGGGTTATCAAAATCGACCCCGCCAACCACCGTATCGGGCTCAGCCTGCGCAAGGTGGATTCCATGGCCTACGCCGATATGGACTGGCAGACGCTGAACGAGTCTCTGGAAGAGGATTTGGAAGCACCAATCACGGACCAATCTCCGGAAGCGACTGAATCTGTAACTGAATCCGCACCTGAATCAATTAAACCAGCAGAATCCGCGCCTGAATCAGTTGAAACAGCTGAATCCGCACCTGAATCAATTGAAACCAGCAGAATCCGCGACTGAATCTGTTGAACCAGCTGAATCCGCGCCTGAACCTTTGGAATCGGAATCCGCTGAACCCGAAAAAGAATAAATAGCACGAAAGAAGGCACGCGCACCTTTGCAGGTGCGCTTTCTTTTAACATGACCCTGACCATCGACAGCCACGAAGACCTGGCTACCAATATCATCACCTTCGGGCGCGATTACCGCCGCTCCGCTGCCGAAACCCGCGCCCTGGAAGCTGGATCGCCCATCCCGGATTACAACGGGGATACCATGCTGGGGTGGGAGGATTACCAGCGCGGGCAGGTCGGACTGGTTTTTGCCACCATTTTCTCCGCCCACGAGAAATACCGCCTTGCAGGTTGGGATGCGACTAATTTCGCAGACCCCGCTAGTGCTCGCGCGGTCTGCGCCCGACAGGTGGATGCCTATCGCAAGTTGACCGGTGATTCACCGGATATGTTTCGCCTTGTCACGGACCGGTCGTCGCTCACATCAGTTCTCAAACCCTGGGAACAGTTACCTTCACACTTCCCCTCCATAACCCATCCGGTGGGACTGATGATCCTGATGGAAGGCGCTGAAGGGTTGAAGGACCCGGCGGAGATCGAAGAATGGTGGCAGGCAGGTGTGCGTATGGTGGGTCCAGTCTGGGCGGGTACCCGCTGGTGCGGCGGCACACGCGAACCGGGCAGGTTCACCCCCGAGGGTTTCAATCTGCTCGACCACATGGCAGCACTGGGGTTGATCCTGGATATTTCCCACATGTCGCCTGAATCCGCATTGCAAGCCCTGGATTATTATCCCGGCTCCGTGGCAGCCAGCCATGCGAATGCGGTCAGCATGATTCCCGGCATCACCAGTCCCATCATGATGAACCGTCACCTGTACCGAAGAAACGATTCGTCTTCTTATCCAGAGAGATGGTGTAATCGGAATATTACCCATGATCCCTATGCTTGTTTCCGATTGGAAAAAGGGCGATCCCCGCAGCGGTGCAACACTGGAAACTGTTTTTACCCAGGTCGATCACATCTGCCAGGTTGCCGGAAATACCCGCCACGTTGGTATCGGCACCGATTTTGATGGCGGTTTCGGACTCCAATCCGCCCCCGAAGGGCTGGATACCATTTCCGACCTGCAAAAACTTAACCCCGATCTTTGAAAGAAACGGTTATTCGGAAGCGGATATTACTGCTATACTCGGAATTAACTGGAAACGATTTTTGGAAGAATCGCTACCTTGAAAAAGAAGACTCCCGAAATTTCGACCGAACCCCAAACCGCCGAAGCAGTTCCTCAACCCTATTCCCTGCGGAGGATCCGCACCGGCTTGATCACCACCATGATCGGCCTGGTCCTGTTCGTTATCGGCGCTAAACCCGATATTTTCGCCCTAGACCGCTCGCCAGTGATCGGATTCATTCAGATCGCGGTTTTCGAGATCGGGTTGGCAATTATCTGCCTGGGGGGGTATATCAGCCTGATGGCACTCTGGCGCAGGGATCAGCCGAGCATTATGGCTGATTTTGGCATCCGTTTAGTGGCTACTGGTTACCTGATCTGCGTTTTCACCGGCATGGCGGATATTTTCGGATTTGGCTCCCACCTGTTGCCCGGGATCCCCTATTTTGGCCCGCTTCAATCGATGGGGGTGCTGGTTGGCGAGCTGGTCATCGCTGTTGGACTGATCATGCTCATCCCCACTCCGTCGTATCGTTCAAAAGAAACGATACCAGGCGATTAAAACGCGTAACCCATCACCCTTAGCATTTCCTCGTTTGTCCTGAATTTATACTCCGGTAATCCCTTGGTTTCAGCCTCGCGGCTCTCTGCGCGTTCCAGTTTGACCAGGTCATACGGTCGAACTGCAAATTTGCCCATCTCCGCCAGCCTGGTGTTCAGCCCTGCATAAGACCACTGTGGCCAATCTTTGCGTGAATCCAGATACTGAAGCACGGAGCGGGCAGCATTAACTCCATCCTTGTGGGCAATACCCACCTGCCCTTTGCTAACCGTCCGCGACCAACCCGCCAGAAAAATGCCATCCAGCCGCTGCCCGGTCACGGGATCCAACATCTCGAAGGATTGCCCGTCCACTGGATACAGCGGGTCTTTATTTTTCAGGTATTCGATTCCATCCACCGGGAGTCCCAGGTCTTCATCCACTTTATCGCCGATGGCAAGGATCACTGTATCCACACCAAGACGGGTTTGTTTTCCTGTGCCTTTTGCCCGCATCTCACCATCCTCGCGAATAAGCGTGTTTTCCTCTAAAACCAAACCCATCATCTTGCCATTTGAATCCCGCAATACTTCCCGTGGGGAGTGAAGGAAAAGGATCGAGAATTTGGCATCGCTCTGGGAAGGGTCAGCCAGCTCTTTGGAACCTTCCGCCATCTCCTTCGCATCACCGGGATCTTCGCCCAGTGATAACATTAAGTCTGCCAGCCCGTCCACCTGGCGGTTGTAATCCGCAATATCCATATACGAAACGATCTCGGAGAATTCCTTTTTATCGAATTTTGCTTCGTTCGGTCCGCGCCTTCCAATAGCGATCACCTCTTTAACGTTCCTCTCGGTGATCAACCAACGGGCCACATCCACCATCACGTTGCCCATACCGATGATTGCCACCCGGTCGCCAATCTCAAAGGAATGCGTGGAAAAAGGTGGAAGATTGTTGTAATGATAGACGATGTCCTTTGCGTGATAAACACCCCCTCCCCGTTCTCCGGGGATACCCAGCCACTTGATTCCTTGCGCCCCGGCGGTCACCAGCACAGCGTGAAACCCCAGTCCCTGGATCTCTTTGAGACTGATATCGGCATGATCTCCAATTGCGACATTACCGAAATAATCGATACCCTGCATGGAGAGGATTGTGCGAAATTGCGCCCGCAAACCCTGGCGAAGACGGTACTTTGTCGGGTAGATCCCATATTCAGCAAGTCCGCCAGGTTTTATATCCCGGTTGAAAATCACCACTTCTGCCCCCTGGCTGGCAAGCTCGAAAGCGCCAAATAAACCCGCAGGTCCGGCTCCGATCACTGCCACATAATTCTGGATGGTTCGCTCCATCGTGTCTCTCCATGTATAATTTCTGAATAGGATAAAATCCGGGTCAACCTTATTTTACCTTCTCACCTGGCAGTTGGGGTTCTGCATCCCGGAAATTCAGAATGGGTGCATACTTAAGGATACAGCGAGTTCTGCCTCATCGAATTGGTAAATAAATCTTGAAAGCAAATCGCAATAAATGATCGGAGAATGGAAACAACTCTTCCATGCCTGAACAAAAAGTAATCCTCAACCACAAGCTGCAGAACGGATTGACCATCCAATTAAAGGAAATACATACTGCGCCGATTATCAGCCATTGGGTTTGGTACCGGGTTGGCTCGCGTAACGAGATCTCGGGCAAGACCGGGCTCTCTCACTGGGTGGAGCACATGCAATTCAAAGGAACGCCCAACTTCCCGGCCACTGTGCTGGATAAAGCCATATCACGGGAAGGCGGAGTTTGGAACGCATTCACTTACCTGGATTGGACCACCTACTTTGAGACCATGCCATCCGATAAGATCGATCTCGGTCTGCGGCTGGAAGTGGACCGCATGACAAACAGCCTCTTCAACCAGGCCGAAGTGGAAGCCGAGCGCACGGTGATCATTTCTGAGCGCGAAGGAAGCGAAAACGAGCCGCTCTTCAAGCTCAGCGAAGCGGTTCAAACCGCCTCCTTCGATTCCCACCCCTACCGCAATGAGATTATCGGCGAACTTTCCGATCTGCAGGGTATCACCCGTGAAGATCTCTATGGACATTACAAGCACAACTATTCCCCCTCGAATGCATTGCTTTGCATGGCTGGCGATTTCGACTCAAGTGAAATGCTGCACAGGATCGAGGATCTATATTCAGGAATCCTTTCAGGGGAGACTCCCAACGGTCCCGTGGGGGAGGAACCGCAACTTAGTGAGGAGCGTCGTCTAACGATCAACGGTCATGGAGAGACGACCTATCTGCTCATCGCATACCGCGCGCCCCGTGCCAGCTCGGCGGATTTCTTCACCTTCTCCGTTCTGGATTCCCTTCTTTGCGGACCGAGCTCGCTCAATATGTTTGGTGGCGGCGGTATTTCCAACAAAACCAGTATCCTTTATCAGAAGCTGGTGGATACTGGCTTGACCACCGGCATCTCCGGCGGACTGCAGGCTACCATCGATCCATTCCTGTATGAGATCACAGCCACTATCAACCCCGACCATTCCATCGAGGAGGTCCTGGCAGTTATTGATGGTGAAATCGAAAACCTGCAATCCCGAAAGGTGAATGAGGCTGAAATCCACCGCGCGATAAAGCAGGCTCGCGCACTCTTTGCTTATGGCAGCGAAAACATCACTAACCAGGCGTTCTGGCTGGGTTATGCGGAAATGTTCGCCACCTACGATTGGTTTGAAAATTACTTGAGCAACCTGGAAAAGACCTCCCCGGAGGATATTCGGAGGTTGGCTGGTTCTTACCTAAATCCCAAACACCGCGTTGTCGGATCCTACCTGCCGCGCAATGGGAAGGGGTCGAAATGAAGGGACTGCGAAACGGTGATATTAATTCCCTCCCCGGTTCTGATGATATCGGTCGCACCGAGCTGCCCAACGGGATCACCCTGCTCAGCCGCAGCAATTTCAACAGCCCATCGGTTGTGCTCAGCGGGTTTTTCAACGCGGGCAGTATTTTTGACCCTGACGAGAAGCTCGGGATGGCCTATTACACCGCAGTCTCGATCATGCGCGGGACGCAGGAACGCACTTTCCATCAGATCTACGACAGCCTGGAAAGCGTGGGAGCAGGCCTTGGCTTCAGCGCCAGCACGCTCACAGGAGCTTTCAGTGGGCGCTCCCTTTGCGAAGATCTGCCCTTGATCCTTTCCACGCTCACGGAATGCCTACAGAAACCCGTTTTTCCCTCGCAGGAGATCGAACGGCTGCGCGCGCAATTCATGACCGGGTTGGCCATCCGCGCCCAGGATACTGCAGCCATGTCCGCATTGAAATTTGACGAGCTCATCTTCCACGATCATCCCTTCGCCCGTCCCGAAGATGGCTTTCAGGAGACCGTATCTGCCATCACTGTGGAGGATTTGATCAATTTTCATAAAAAGCATTACGGTCCGCGTGGGATGGTTATGGTAGTGGTTGGAGCCATCAGCCACCAGGAAGCCGTCGACCAGGTTCAAAATGCGCTGGGCGGCTGGCAGAACCCGGATCAGGAAAATCTCCCTCCCATCTCCCAGGTGAAACCGCTGGAAAAAGAAGAGCGTTTCCATATTCCCCTGCCCGGTAAATCCCAAACCGACCTGATCATGGGTGTGCTTGGTCCGCGGCGAGCTTCGCCGGATTATTTTTCCGCATCGCTCGGAAACAGCGTCCTGGGGCAGTTCGGAATGATGGGGCGCATCGGGGATGTTGTCCGCGAACAAGCCGGCCTGGCTTACCACGCCTCCACCAGCTTGAATGCCGGGTTGGAGACCGGGACTTGGGAGGTCACCGCCGGGGTGAACCCGAAAAACCTTGAGCGTGCTATCGAACTGATCTACTCCGAGCTCCGGCGTTTCATAAGCGAGCCGGTCACGGAGGATGAGCTTGCGGACAGTAAGTCGAACTACATTGGCCGCCTGCCGCTCTCGATGGAATCCAACTCCGGTGTGGCTGCCGCGCTTATCAACCTGGAGCGCTTCCATCTGGGACTGGATTATTACCGCAGCTATCCTTCGCTTGTCAATGCTGTGACCGTTGAACAGGTGTTGGAGACCGCCCGCACATATCTCCATCCCGAGAAAATGATCGTCGTCAGCTCCGGTCCCAGGCTTGTTAAGAAACGGGACAGGAAATGATCATCCGCACCGGAATCGACCTGGTGGAGGTTCACCGCCTGGCAGAGGTAAACCCCCGTATCCGTGCCCGCTTTCTGCAGAGGGTATTCACTCCCGAGGAGCTGCTAATTTGCCGGGATTCCAACCAGAAACTAGCCGGACGATTCGCGGTAAAGGAAGCCGTTTCCAAGGCACTTGGTACGGGTATCGGCCCCATCTCCTGGCAGGATGTGGAAACTCTGGACGGCGCAATGGGTGAACCAATTCTTATACTTTATGGCCGGGCACAGCTTATCGCCGATATGATCGGCTTGGAAGCCTGGTCGGTAAGCATCAGTGATTCCGGTGACCTGGTAATGGCGGTAGCCACTGCCATTGGCAGCGGCGGAAACACCTCCGCCTGAAACCCACCAAAGGCTAGCGATGAAGATCCTCGCGGTGAGTGATGTGGAAAATGGACTGATCTACAGCCCATCCAGCCGCGAGCGGTTCAAAGATGCACGCCTTGTGATCAGTTGCGGCGACCTGCCCTTTGGGTATTTGGAATACATCATCAATACAATGGAAATTCCCCTGTATTTTGTATTCGGCAACCACACCCACTTGGCGGAAAAAGGTGAAAACGAACGGAACCAGATTCCCTGGGGAGCATTTGACCTTCACCGGCATACGCTCCGTGATGAATCGGGGTTGCTTCTGGCAGGTTTGGAGGGCTGCCTGGTGTATAACTACGGTCCTCACCAGTATTCCCAGGAAGACATGTGGATGAAAGCCTTTAGTCTGGTCCCCGGGCTATTGATAAATCGTCTCAGATATCGGGCGTTACCTGGATATTTTCGTGACCCATACTCCGCCCTGGAATATCCACGATCAGGATGACCTGCCTCATCGAGGGATTAAAGCCTTTCGCTGGATTCTGAAATCCTTTCGTCCCGCTTTCCACCTCCACGGTCATATCCATGTCTATAACACCCGGACGGTCAGGGAAACGTTGTATCATCAAACGCGGGTGATCAATGTTTATGGGTACAAAGAGATCGATATCAACCTGGAGAATCGCATGGAAAGGAAGCATCCATGAGCGCATCCTCAGACAGGCAAACCCCCGAACTCATCCGTAAAGAGGCGCGTTCGGATTTCGATAACGCCCACCGGAAGAGTACCTGGAGAAGCATCCTGGGTTGGGTCACTCGCAACCGGGTGGAGCTGCTGCCGTTTGATGAGGTCCGCACCCGCCTGCCGGTAAAAGGACAACATTATGTTGGGATGCGGGAGGTTCCCCTGGATGCCATCATCGGCAGCGTCAGCCGATACAATGATTTCGACCGTGCCTTTCTCCCGCGCCAGACTCACACCCGGGAACGATGGGAAAACGTGGATTCCGCCCACCTGCAGGATATCATCCTCCCTCCAATCGAAGTCTACCAGATTGGGGACACCTTTTTCGTCAAGGATGGCAATCACCGGGTTTCAGTCGCCCGCATGAAAGGCCAGGCGTATATCGATGCCTATGTGATCCGTTTGGACGTACCCGTGGAGATCGAGCCTGACCTGGACTTGAACTCCCTGATCCTCAAGCAGGAGGAGGGTGAGTTCCTGGAAAAAACACGGTTGAAGGAGTGCCGTACCGATGCGGAAGTGCAACTCACCATCCCGGGTATGTACGCCAACCTGCTTGACCATATCCGGGTGCACCGTTGGTATATGGGGGAAAAGACCAAAGGTTTTATCTCTGAACAGGAAGCGGTGGTGGATTGGTATGACGCCGTCTATTTGCCGCTTGTGGAGATCATCCGCCGGCAGAAGATCCTGCACGAATTTCCCAACCGCACAGAAGCCGACCTCTACCTGTGGATCATCGAACACCGCTGGTACCTGCAGGAGGAATATAACACTCCCATCAGCCTGGAGCTTGCCTCCTGGGATTTTGTGAACCGCTTCAGGCGGGGTACACTCACGAGTACGATAGCGGCAATAGGCGGGAAGATTCGCAGGTTTTTCCAACCAAAATGAGCCCGAGGGAATCCCCAGGTGTCAAGTCAGGTTGATTGTTTCGATCAGATGGACTGTAAACCCAGCCAGAAGTGGTTGGGCATGACCATGCGATTTGAGCGTAACTTCCACCCCCATTGCGTTGGTCGGTTCCGCGGACAGCATGCTCGGGATGCACAAAACACAGGTCCGGTTTCCGCCCGTATTTTTTAAAATAGTAATCGGACGCCAGGTTGATCTTGGTGACCAAATCCTTGCGCGGGTCGTTATCGAACCAGAGCATGCCTGTATCCATATTGTCCTCTCCATTTTGAACCATATTTCTATTATATAGAACATTTATTCTATTGTCAATATGGTTCGAGACTGCTTTTGATAGCTTTTTTTTTCTTTTTTTGGTATGCTTAACCTATTGAAGGATACATAGCAAACTTCATGCCAACCCCCCGTTCCGGGCAGGGAAAACCCCACCTTAGGAGGATAAGCCGTGATCAAAGAGACCATGAAGGAAGCCGAAACCAAGATGAATGGAGCCATCCAGGCACTGGAAAGTGATCTTTCCGGGATCCGCACAGGCCATGCCAGCCCCGCCCTGGTGGAGCGCCTGCAGGTTGAATACTACGGTGCGCCAACACCGCTTCTCCAGTTGGCCACCATCAGTGCTCCCGAACCCCGCCAACTGCTCATCCGTCCCTTCGACCCGACCACGCTCAAAGCCATAGAAAAAGCCATTCTGGCTTCTGAACTTGGGCTTACCCCCAATAACGATGGCAAAGCCATCCGCCTCAATATCCCACCCCTCACCGAGGAGCGTCGCCGCGAGCTGGTTAAGATTGTTCATCACCGCCTCGAGGAATCCCGCATCGCGGTTCGAAACATACGCCGGGATCTGATAAAGGACCTGAAGGATTTCGAGCACGAAAAGATGATCTCCGAGGATGATCTCATAACCGGTGAAGAGGATCTGCAGAAGCTCACCGATAAAAAGATTGAAGAGATAGACGCCATCGGGGAACGCAAAGAAAAAGAGATCATGGAGGTTTAGGCACGAATGCCTGAATCTGTGGATCAAACCAGCTCTGAGATCATCCCTGCGCACATTGCCATTATCATGGATGGCAACGGCAGGTGGGCGCAAAGCCATGGTGTGCCGCGCATCGAAGGTCACCGTGCTGGCACTGAGAATCTGCGCCGGGTGATCAAAGGCTGTGTGGATTTCGGCGTCAAATACCTGACCGTTTATGCCTTTTCCACAGAAAACTGGTCCCGCCCGAAGGACGAAGTGCGGGGCTTGCTGCAGATCCTCGGGTCGGTGATCGACCGGGAGCTGAAGGAGTTGAACGCACAAGGCGTGCAGCTTCGCCACATCGGCCGCCTGGAAAAACTGACCCCTTCCCTGCGGAAGAAAGTTTTGCGCGCGGTCGATGTCACGAAACAAAACGACCGGCTGGTGTTCACGATCGCCTGGAATTACGGCGGCCGGGATGAGATCATTTACGCGGTCCAGCAGCTCATGCGCGAAGGCATACCACCGGAAAACGTCACCGAGGATCACATCTGCGAGCGCCTTTTCACCGCCGGCACACCCGACCCGGACCTGATCATCCGCACCTCAGGCGAGATCCGCGGAAGCAATTTCCTCATCTGGCAATCCGCCTACTCCGAGTGGTACTTCACTCCTGTGCTTTGGCCGGATTTTGATAAAGAGGAGCTGCATAAAGCCATCTTGGAGTTTGGGCAGCGCAACCGGCGCTTTGGTGGCCGGCAGGGCTGCGACCCCCAGGATAGCGGTTACCATGGCTAAGCGCGTACTCACCATCGTCGTTCTGCTTCCCATCGTGATCATTTCCGTCTGGATTGGATCTTGGACGACTACCCTCCTGGTGATCGTCTTTACCGGCATGGCTGCCTGGGAATATGGCGGGCTGTTTAAATCGGGGAAATACCAACCCAGCACGGTTTTGATCATCGCGGGAAGTGTTTCGCTGGTGCTAGCGCGGCAGATTAATGGGTTCGATGGAAGCAGCCTCATCCTGGCGCTGTTGATCATGATTTTCATGGTTTATCACGTCTTCACCTATCAGCGCGGGGCGGAAACCGCTGCGGTGGATTTTGGTGTTTCCCTGGCTGGCGCGGTTTACCTGGGCTGGATGATGGGGTATTTCATCTCGCTGCGCAACCTGGAGAACGGCTTCTGGTGGATCGCCCTGGCGTTCCTGGCCAGTATGTTCTCCGATATGGGTGCTTTTCTCATCGGGCGCAGGTATGGAAGCCACAAGATGATGACCCGCGTCAGCCCCAATAAATCCTGGGAAGGTTATATTGGTGGCGTGGTCGTCTCCATGATCCTCACCACGCTGATCGCATGGGGAATTCACCTATTTATCCCTGCGGTGACCATCCTGGGTGGGTTTGTGATGGGATTGGTCATTTCCATCCTCGCCCCGCTTGGAGATTTCGGCGAGAGCATGCTCAAGCGACCCTTTGGCATCAAGGATTCCAGCGACCTCATCCCGGGGCACGGCGGCTTCCTGGATCGCATCGACGCCTTTCTCTGGGCAGCCGTGCTCGGTTATTACCTGACCCTGATCCTGACTTAATTCTTCATTGAAAGAGGTGGAGCATGACCAATGAACCCACCCGCAACCTGGCTCTTGAACTCGTGCGTGTCACCGAGGCGGCTGCCCTTGCCGCCGGACGTTTTGTCGGCCGGGGGGATAAGAACGCGGCGGATAAGGCCGCCGTGGATGCCATGCGCCTGGTGATGAATTCCATCCAGATGGACGGTGTGATCGTGATCGGCGAGGGGGAAAAGGACGAAGCACCCATGCTCTTCAACGGTGAACGGCTCGGCACCGGCGCCGCCCCGGCGGTGGATATCGCCGTGGATCCCATCGATGGCACCCGCCCGCTCGCCAACGGGCTGGATAACACCATCGCCGTGGTCGCCCTCGCCCCGCGTGGAACCATGTTTGACCCGGGTCCTTTTGTATACATGAACAAGCTGGCGGTCGGGCCGGTAGCTGCTGGCGTGATCGATATCCAGGCCCCCGTGCGCGATAACCTGGAAAAGATCGCCCGCGCCAAGGGGGAAAAAGTGGATGACCTGACCGTGGTCATCCTCGACCGGCCGCGCAACGAAACTCTGGTGCGTGAGGTACGTGCCTGCGGGGCACGCATCCGCCTGATCCATGATGGCGATGTGGCCGGGGCGCTCATGACCGCCTGGCCGGAATCGCACATCGACGCGTTGATGGGCGTCGGCGGCACACCCGAGGGAGTGATCGCCGCCGTCGCGCTGCGCTGCATGGGCGGCAGCATCCAGGGTAAGCTCTACGCACGCACACCGGAAGAAGAATCCCGCGGGAAGGCGGCGGGCGTGGATTTTGAAAAAGTGCTGAATCTCGACGACCTGGTCGGGTCGCAGGATGTCTTTTTTGCCGCCACAGGCATCACCGGCGGGGAGCTCTTGAAAGGCGTGGAATATTCCGCCGGCATTGCTGAGACCGACAGCCTGGTGATGCGCGGGCTCACCGGAACCATCCGGCACATCACTGCCACCCACCAGCTCAGCCGTTTGGATAGCATTTCGAGCATTCAGTATTGACGAGTAAATCGTCATTGCGAGGAGGGCGTTAGCCCGACGAAGCAAACTCATAGGTAATCAAAATTAAATACGGTTCGATATGCGATTGCTCACCTGCATATGCCGCAGGTGCAAGTGTCGGCCGCTTCGCGGTCTCGCAATGACATCGGTTTTCTGTTGGGCGCACAGCCGCGCGTTCTTTGCGGCCCCTACCCCAATAAAATAACTATTAGGAATTCTCCTTGCATCCCCCGAATCCCCGTGTTATAATCCGCCCTCGCGTCTAGAAGCGCTGATCTTAGAAAAAAGCAAGGTGTCCATCATGAGTGTCGAAATTAAGGCAGTTGAATCCCCCGTAAACCCGAATATTCCCGAGCTGCGCACCGGTGATACCGTCAGTGTGCACGTCAAGATCAAGGAAGGCACCCGCGAGCGTATCCAGGAATTCAAAGGCACCATCCTGTATATGCACCGTCGCGGTCAAAATTCCACCTTCACCGTCCGCCGCCTGGCCTCCAACGGCGTGGGCGTCGAGCGCAGCTTCCTGCTCCGCTCCCCGCGCATCGATAAGGTCGTTGTCGAGCGCCACAACCAGACTCGCCGCTCCCGCCTCTACTTCCTGCGCGACCGCACCGGCAAGAGCGCGCGCCTCAAACAGAAATTTTCCTAATCTCCTCTCTCCTATGTTTTTGGGTGCAGCTTCAAACGAGGTTGCACCCGCTTCTTTTAAATTAGAATGGTCGCATATGACCGCACCCCGCATTGGCGTCACCTCCGCAGAATTTGCCCCCATAACCCGCAACGATAAGGAAGCCTACACCCGCGCCGTGGAAATGGCCGGCGGCTCGCCCGAGCTGATCCCGGCTGACCTTCCACAAGAAGAACTGGATGCACTCCTCACCCGGCTGGATGGCATCCTTCTGACCGGCGGTGGCGACATGGACCCCGCCCGCTTCAACGGCAGCCCCCACCCGCGCGTTTATGGAATCTCAGAAAGCAGAGATGCCATCGAGATCGCTCTTGCCCAGCGCGCGCGTGACCTGCGCATCCCCATTTTCGGTATCTGCCGCGGTTGCCAGGTCATGAATGTAGCTTACGGCGGTAGTCTTTTCACGCATATCAGCGACCAGCTCCCCGGTGCACTCGAGCACAGCCATGATAAATTCCGCGAGGAGCACCACTTTGTCAGCATTGATCCTGATTCCCTGTTGGAGTGCATCGTTGGAACGAACGAGCTGGCGGTAAACAGCCTCCATCACCAGGGTATCTCCAAGGTCGCGCCAGCGCTCATCCCCACCGCCTGCGCGCCGGATGGCTTGGTGGAAGGAGTCGAGCTGCGCGCGCATCCCTTCGGTCTTGGGGTGCAGTGGCACCCGGAACACCTCACCGACCGCAGCGAAATGGCTGCGTTATTCGAAGCCCTTGTCCTGGCTGCAGGAAAATATCATGACCGGTCTGGTTAATCCACCACCCATCGGGGTCTTCGATTCCGGTGTGGGCGGGCTTTCCGTCCTCAAAGCCATCCGCGCCCAGTTGCCCGCCCAGCCGGTCTTCTATTTTGCCGACCAGGCTCACGTCCCCTACGGCTCGCGTTCGCTTGGAAGAGGTGCGTGCTTTCTCCTCTGCGATCACCACTTTCCTGCTCAGCCTCGGCTCCGCCATGATCGTGGTGGCCTGCAACACCGCCTCGGCTGCCGCCCTGCAGGAGCTGCGCATCCAATTTCCACAGACCCGCTTCGTGGGCATGGAACCGGCGGTCAAACCCGCTGCCGAGCAGACCCGCACCGGCGTGGTGGGCGTACTTGCTACCCCGGCCACCTTCCAGGGCAAGCTGTATTCCTCGGTGGTCGAGCGCTTCGCCCACGAGGTCACCCTCATTCAATCCACCTGCCCAGGTCTGGTGGGCGAGATCGAGAAGGGCAACCTGGATGGCGCGGAAACCCGCCGCATCCTCCGTGAAGCCATCCTGCCCATGCTGGAACGCAACATCGATACTATCGTCCTCGGCTGCACCCACTATCCCTTCGTCATCCCCCTTATCCGCGAGATCGCAGGGGAGGGTGTGAAAGTGATCGACCCCGCCCCGGCCATCGCCCGCCAGACTGGCCGCGTTCTGGATTCACTCGGCATCGTCCAGCTCGCGGATTTCCAGGCGGATGTTACCTATTACACCAGCGGTCCGGCAGCCGGGCTTGAAAAATTGCTGCCCCTCCTGCTCGGTGAGATTGGTAAAACCCAGAAAGCGTCCTGGGACGCAAGCGGCCATCTTTCCTGATTTTCCAAACGCAATTTGCCTTCCCAATTCCTTCTTATCTTCCCATCCAACAAATCAACAATTCAACCAATCAACTCTTACCCTCCTCCCCCCTGTTATACTTGCGCAAAGGAAATTCACCCATGCCCCGAATTGATCTCGAAATGAACCATGTTGACGCGCTGCGCGTGGATGCGATCGGCAAGCCCGGCAAGCGTGTCTTCTATTTGCAAGGTGAGAAGGATGGCCAAAAAGCCACCCTGCTGGTTGAAAAGATCCAGCTCCAGGTGCTGGCCCAGGGAGTGCAAAAGTTCTTTAGCGATCTTTCCGCCGAAAAACCCGATCTGCCGCCCGCTGAGGTGAAATGGAACGAGAAGGATTTCCGCCTCACCCCGCCGCTGGACCCGCTCTTCCGCGTGGGCGAGATCGACCTGGTATATGACCCCGACCCGGACCTGGCTGGTCTGGTCTGCCGGGAGATCCGGCGGGATGACAGCCTGCCCGAGGACCTGGGCATCGTGAGATTCTGGTGCACCCGCGCCCAGTTACAAGCCCTTATGGAGTGGGTCGTGGAACTGGCCGGCCGCGGGCTGAAGATCTGCCCAACCTGCGGTCAACCAATGGATCCCGAGGGTCACCTCTGCCCCAAGAAGAATGGGCACAGCAAGAAATAACTTGCTTCATCCCATGGATTCCCTCCCCGTACCGGTTATCACCCAGGAATTGATCCTCGCCGCCCTGAGCGATGGGGAGATAGACCTGCAGGGGCAGTTCGTCTGGGGTTCCAATTCCACCTTCCTGGTCCATGTCATTACGCCCGATCTCAGCCTGCCGGCCATCTACAAACCCTCCCGCGGCGAGCGCCCGCTATATGATTTCCCCGCCGCCAGCCTGGCAAAGCGCGAGGTTTCTGCTTTTGTTGTCAGCCAGGCGCTGGGCTGGAGCCTCGTACCCCCCACTGTGTATCGCCGCAAGGGTCCTTTTGGGAAGGGCTCGCTCCAGCTTTTCATTCCCCATGACGCCAACCGCCATTATTTTAGTTTAGCCGACGACAAAAAAGAGACACTCAAAGTGGTCGCCTGTTTCGACCTTTTGATCAACAACGCTGACCGCAAGGGCAGCCACATCCTCTGGGACGAAGAGGATCACCTGTGGGCTATCGATCATGGTATCTGCTTCCACCGGGACTATAAGCTCCGCACGGTCATCTGGGATTTCATCGACCAGCCCATCCCGCAGGAATTCCTTGAAAATATTCGGGCTTTACTGCCCTTGTTGGGTGAACATGACGAGCCGACCGGGCTCCTGCAGGATTGGCTGCTACCCGGGGAGGTGAACGCCCTCCGGCGGAGAGCAGAACAGCTCCTGGCGGAAGGTGTCTTTCCCCCTCCGCGCGGCAAAGACCGCCCCTTTCCGTATCCGCCACTCTAGGACTCATAAATGTATAGATATCGTCTCGCGCTGGTTGGTTTTGGAAACGTTGGGCAGGCTTTCGCCCGGCTGCTTCTCCGCAAGGAGCAAACCCTGCTGGATGAATATGGCTTGACCTTCACCGTCACCGGCATTGCCACTGGCAGACATGGATCGGTGATCGACCCGGAAGGGGTCGATCTGGACCGGGCACTCGCCGAAGCCGCCGCAGGTTTCACCGGCATTATTTTCCTTAAAGATAACCTCGATACCCTGAATTTCATCTCTGCCTGCCCCGCGGATGCCCTGCTGGAAAACTCGCCGGTCAACCACCAGACAGGTGAACCGGCCGCTGAGCACCTGCGCGCGGCCCTCAGGCGGGGGATGCATGCCATCACCGCCAACAAGGGTCCGGTCGTCTTCGCCCACCGTGAGCTTACCCGGCTGGCTTCTGAAAAGAGCAGGTGCTTCCTCTTCGAATCTGCGGTGATGGATGGCGCTCCCATCTTTTCGCTCTTCCGCGAGGCCCTGCCCGCGGCGGAATTGCGCGGCTTCACAGGCATCCTCAATTCCTGCACCAACTACATCCTTGGCTTGCAGGAGCAGGGTGAATCGTTGGAGAATGCGGTCAAAAAAGCCCAGGCCATCGGGATCGCCGAATCCGATCCCACCGCCGACCTGGATGGCTGGGATGCCGCGGTCAAGGTGGCCGCGCTGTGCAATGTGTTGATGGGGGCGGAGATCACCCCTCTGGATATCCCCCGCGAGGGTATCCGTTCCCTCTCCGCGGAGGAGATCCGCTCCGCGCGAAACGGGGGCGAACGCTGGAAGCTGCTTTGCCGCGCCCGCCGCGAAGATGGAAATCTCGTCACCTCAATCCGCCCCGAGCTGGTCGATTCCGCCTCGCCATTCTTCGCCGTGGAGGGTACCAGCTCCATGGTGAAATTCGAGACCGACGTTCTGCCCGGTCTTGGCATCCTGGAGATGAACCCAAGACCCGAGACCACCGCCTATGGGTTGCTCGCGGATCTCATTCGGGCATTTAAAGAAAATTAAACAATGAGCGAAGCGATCTGGCTGGCAGGTTCCTCCCTCCCTCGTAAATCCCGCGAAGTCCCGCGTGCCTGGTTGGATCGTTTCCTGTCGAATTCCGGCGTCCGCCCGGAGTGGATCACCGCGGCGCACGTCATCCAGCCGAAAGCGGAGAACGCCGATCCAGGGTGGAACCTTCCGATCCTGCCCTTCTGCTGGACGGGCGGCGCCACCCAGGCGCATTTCCTCCTCGCCGCGCTCTGCCGGGAGCTGCGAACCGGTGGGCATGAATTAGCGTTGATGCTGGAAAAAGATTCCGCCGGCTGGAACGCCACCCTCCTGGCCACCCCCGCCTTCTTCGGCGCGCGCAACCGAATCCCCGCGGTGATGATCACGGAAACGGGGGTATTTCCTCAGGCTGAACCGGCTGTTAGAAGCAGTGAGCAGGCGCAATTCCTGCAAAAATCTAGTCTTTCCCCGCTGCCTGAGACCATTTCTTTATCTCCGGCTGCCTGGCTGAATGGCGCAGCCTGGTCGGAAGCCGCGGGGTTAGTGCGCGCGCTGAACGCTGCTTCTGCGGTGATTTCCAAAGAGCCCGGGAAAACCAGCGCCCTGCGAAGCGCGGTTCCCGATGGACCCACCCTGATCACCCTGCTGGAGGGGCTGTGAGCAAGCCAGGATTGGCCTTCCTTTCGACCGGCTCCAACCTGGGCAACCGCGAGCAGAACCTCGCCAGCGCCCTGGCCGCCCTCTCCGATTTTATCTCGGTCTACGGCGGTTTCGAGCATCTACGAGACCGAGCCCTGGGGCTACGCCGACCAGCCCGCCTTCCTCAACCAGGTGATCGCGGGCACATCGCCCCTCGATCCGCAGTCCATCCATGCGCTGATCAAGCGCATCGAGACCGGGCTGGGACGCAAACCCACCTTCCGCTACGGTCCCGCGCCTGATCGATATCGATATCCTATCCATCGGCAGCCTGGTGCTGGATACCCCCGACCTGGTCATCCCCCACCCGCGCCTGCAGGAGCGCGCCTTTGTGCTGGTGCCACTGGCCGAGATCGAACCCGGCTGGGTCCACCCCCTTTTACACCTCGACATCAAATCCCTACTGGAAAAAGTGGATGCCAGTGGGGTAAAATTGTACCCGTCCACAGGGATTATGCCTGAACATCGTTAGACGCTAATGTATATTGAGGAAAAGATGAAACCCTTACCTTTCGGATCCAGAACGTACATCATGGGCATTCTGAACGTGACCCCCGACAGTTTCTCCGGCGATGGTTTGATGAATTGTGGCGAGCTGACCCAGTGCGCCATTGACCAGGCGCACAAGTTCATGGATGGCGGCGCGGATATCCTGGATATCGGCGGCGAGAGCACCCGCCCCGGCTCCACCCCCGTCAGCGAGGAGGAGGAACTTACGCGCGTCCTGCCAGTGATCAAAGCCCTGCGCAGTGCGGATGTGGACGTGCTCATTTCCATCGATACGTATAAATCCAAGGTGGCCGAGGCCGCCCTGGGTGCCGGTGCGGATTGGATCAACGACGGCTGGGCGCTGCGAGCAGATCCCAAATTGGGCAAGCTGGCCGCCCGTGAAGGGGTACCGGTCATCCTGATGCACAACCGCAGCAAGCCCGCCAACGTGGAGTTGAACGAGAAGCTGGGCAACCGCTATGTGGGCACTGAATATAAGGACCTGATCGGCGAGGTGAAAAACGAGCTGCTGGAGGCTGTTCAACGCGCTCACCAGGCGGGTATCGAGAACGACCGCATCATCCTCGACCCCGGCATCGGCTTCGGCAAGACCGTCGCCCAGAACCTGGAGCTGATCGACCGCCTGGCGGAGCTCAAAGCCCTCGGGTACCCGGTGCTGCTGGGTCCCTCGCGCAAGTCCTTCATCGGCTACACGCTCGACCTGCCGCCCAACCAGCGCATGGAAGGCACCGCCGCCACCGTGGCCATCGGCATCGCCCACGGCGCGGATATCGTCCGCGTGCACGACGTGCAGGCCATGGTGCGCGTGGCGCGCATGACCGACGCGATCGTCAGACGCTAATTTCCTGCGTAACATCCTTCATTAAATTGGAGTTAAACATGAATGAATTTGATGTCATTGTCATCGGCGCCGGTCCGGGCGGATACGTCTGTGCCATCCGCGCCGCGCAGCTCGGGAAAAAAGTCGCCATCGTGGAAAAGCAGTTCCTCGGCGGCGTCTGCCTTAACGTGGGCTGCATTCCCACCAAATCCCTGCTCTCGAATGCCGCCCTGGCGCACACCCTGCGCGAGCGCGCCAAGGAATTCGGCGTGAGCTTCGAAAACCTGAAATTGGATTATTCCGCCGCGGTCAAGCGCAGCCGCACGGTTTCCGACCGCCTGGTGAAGGGCGTCGGCTTCCTGATGAAGAAGAACAATATCACCGTCTTCATGGGTACTGCAAAGCTCACCTCCAAGAACACGGTCTCGGTCACGAACGCGGAAGGCAAGAGCGAGACCCTGAAGGCCAAGGATATCGTTTTGGCAACCGGTTCGCACTTCGCCTCGCTGCCCACCGTCCCGGTGGATGGCAAGCAGGTGATCACCTTCTGGGAGGCTATTCTGCAGGAGACGCTGCCCAAATCCGCGCTTGTGATCGGCGCTGGTGCGATGGGCGTGGAGTTTTCCACCGTCTGGAATTCCTACGGGAGCGCCGTGACCCTGGTGGAGATGCTCCCGCGCATCGTGCCGCTGGAGGATGAGGACGTGAGCAAAGAGCTGGAAAAATCCTTCAGGAAGCGCGGTATGGAGATCTACACCAGTTCCAAGGTGACCGCGGTCAAACCCGGCAAGGGAAAAGTTACCGTGATGCTCGAGACGCCGGAAGGCGCGAAGACCGTGGAGGTGGAGCAGGTGCTGCTGGCCACCGGCTTCCGCCCCAACACCGAGGATATGGGCTTGAAGGAAGCCGGGGTCGCGCTCAGCGAGCGCGGCTTCATCCAGGTGGATGATTTCGGCGCCACCAATGTGCCCGGCGTGTGGGCCATCGGGGATGTGACCGGCAAGCTGCTGCTGGCGCACGTCGCCTCCAGCATGGGCATCATCTGCGCCGAAAAGCTGGCCGGAATGAGCCCGGAGCCCTTCGATATCAACCTCATCCCGCGCGCCACCTACTCCGAGCCGCAGGTGGGTTCCTTCGGTCTTTCCGAAGCTCAGGCAAAGGAAAAGGGCTACGAGGTGAAGACCGGGCGCTTCAACTTCCAGGCCAACGGCAAGGCGCTGGGGCTGGGCAACTACAGCGGCTTTGTGAAGGTGATCGTGGATGCGAAATACGGCGAGATCCTGGGCGGAGCCATGATCGGCGAATCCGTCTCCGAGCTGCTGCCCGAATTCACCCTGGCGCGGCGCAACGAGCTGACCATCGAGGAGATCGCCCACAACGTGCACGCCCACCCCACCCTCAGCGAAGCCATCCAGGAGGCCGCCGAGGATGCCCTCGGAAGATCGATACACCAGTAGAAAGAGTTGATTTGTTGGAATAGTTCCTGGTTGAATCCAATCCATACAATCATAAGCATCAAGGTAGAGACGCAGCATGCTGCGTCTCTACGCTATTTAACTCGCGATAACCCCTTTTGCATTTTTTCTGTACGGCGGGCTCATGCCCGCCTTTTTGTATCTTTGCGAGCCCGACTCGTGAAACGAGGAAGGGCGCGGCAATCTCTTCATCGAAAATAAGAATGATAACCAGATTGCCACGCCTTCGTGGTCGTTGCCACGAAGGCTCGCAAAGGTATTGATGTGGCGGTCTTTAAACCCTGATTAATTGTGGCGAAATCATTTTTTTTGCAGCATCCCCAGCGCCTCCCCCGTCACCCACTTGCTCGGCTTCCCCGCATTCTCAAACCGCACCAGCATGCGCCCGTTGAAGACATCCCTCTCCTGCAGCCAGCGGCCATCCGCGTCCTGTTTGGATCGCACCAGGTCCAGCGCGGGCTGCATGCGTTCATCAGAGACCCCCAGCTTCGCGAGCACCGAAAGCATTTCCAGCGCGTCCGTCCACCAGAAGCGCGGAAAGCCAAACTGCACCCAGCGCTCGTTCGCGGTTACCCCCTCGCGGCGGCTGCGTTGATAGAGCCGGTGCGCGAGCACAAATTCCACCAGCTCCGCGATCTTCGCGTTCATCTTCGCCGTTCTCATTCCAGGCGGCACCTCCGCCAGGGCTTTCAGTCCCTTGACTACCCCCATCATGCAGGTATGCCGCCCCCAGCAGTTCTTGTAGGTGTAGAGCTTCGTGACCGGGAAATCCTTCACGTGGTCGTCCGTACGCTGGTAAGTCGCGATCCAATCCAGCCCGCGCTGCACGCGTTCATCCTCTCCCATCCCAAAGCGCAGCATGCTCCACACCAGGTTGCCGGTCAGGCAGGGGATCAGCATCTCCCCCCTTCCTCCCGCCTCGCTCCCCATATGAGCAAACCCCCCGTTTTCTCCGTCCTGGGACCAATTCAACAGGAACTCGCACGCTTTCTGGATGCGTTCATCGCTGCCATCAGCGCCCATTTCTGCAAGCAGGATCACATTCCAGACCGTGCCCTTGTATTTGGATCGTTCGTAGAAATCTTCCGGCTTGCCCCAATAACCCCCCGGTTCCTGCCTGGATAGGATCTTCTGCACCTGCTCCCCCGCCATCAGCGCAGCCCGTGCCTCCCGCACCTCGGGCGCATCCTCCCCCAGCCCGCACAAGCCCCGCAGCGCAGCAAGCCGCGCGCCTGGGCTCTCCGGCTCCAGCAGCCAATCCAGCACTTCCTTCGCAGGTTTCATCGGTTAATTGTATATCAGGATGCCGCCTTCATCTCCCGGCTGGCGAGGATATCGATGCCCGTGCCCAGCGCGTCCTTCACCACCGCCTCGCCCATCAACACCGGCACGCGGAGCTCCACCCCGGCAAGCGCCTCCAGCAGCTCGCGGATGCGCGGCTTGGGGAAGGGCTTCGATGTGTAGACCGGCAGCAGCGGGTGCAGCGCGCCTTTGATCTTGACCGTGGTGGCCACCATCCGCCGCGGATCGGTCAGTTCGGCCTGCACATACTCTTCCCCGCGCTTGCAGCCGCAGTTATCCACTTTCAGGATGGTATCCCCCTCGCGGGTCACATCCAGCCGGCAGCCCTTGGGGCAGGTGATGCAGATCACTTTGGTTTGCTCAGGCATGCTTCTCTCCTTGTGCTGTGTCATACCTTGTTTTCATGTTTGACACAGTACTAGCGCTTCACGACCGCCACGGTCAGCTCTTCCGCGCTCGCAACTTCATCATAAGCCTTCACCGGCAGCGTCACGGTGATCATCTCACCCGGGCGGGCATAGCGCTCCGCCCTTCGCGCAACCAGGTTCGCCGCCCTTGCGCACCTCCACCCACACCGGATCCTCCACCGGCTGCTTCACCCGGAGCTGCAGCTTGATATCCGCTGCCTGCAGGCTGCCGGGGCAGATGTGCTGCGGCACCACGTGGTGGACGTTATCGCCGCTGCGGATGGGGATCTTCTTCTCCGCTTCCGCCTTTGGAGCAATCGCAAATTGCGCCGCGGCCTTGCCGGAGACCAGACCGGCTTGCGTGACCCAGTCCACCAGGTCGTAGACGTGCACCACATTCCCGCGCGGCAAAGACGCCCGGTACGCTGGTCTCGAAGCGGTCATCCACGAAAGGTCCCGCGGTGAGCGGGTCCAGCGCCACCCCTGCCTTGCGCGAGAGCTCGTTTTCGGGGATGAGCCCCACCGAGAGCAGCAGCGTATCGCAGGGGATGATCTCCTCGCTGCCGGGGATGGGTTCCCATTTTTCGTCCACCGCCACCGCCTCGATGGCCTCCACGCGTTTGTTGCCGATGATGCGCTTGACGGTATGCTGCAGCTGCAGCTCGATATCATAATCCAGCAGGCACTGCACGTAATTGCGGGTCAGCCCGGTCAGGAAGGGCATCACCTCCAGCACGCGCTCCACCTTCGCGCCCTCAAAGGTCAGCCGGCGCGCCATGATCATGCCGATATCACCCGAGCCGAGGATGACGAAGCGCTTGCCGGGCATGAAGCCCTCCACGTTCACCCATCGCTGGGCGGTGCCGGCGGTATACACCCCCGCCGGGCGCGTGCCGGGCAGGCGTACCTGGGCGCGGGTGCGTTCGCGGCAGCCCATGGCCAGCACCAGTGCCTTGGCGCGGATCTCGCGGATTCCACCCTTTCGGCTGGTGGTGAAGATCTTCCGGTCGGGGGTGATATCCAGCACCATCGTATCCAGCAGAAGATCGACTCCCGAGGTGAGTGCTTCGTTGATGAATTTCTGGGCGTAGCTCGGACCGGGCAGGTCCTGCTTGAAGATCTCCAGCCCAAAACCGTTGTGGATGCACTGCAGCAGGATGCCGCCCGGCTCCACATCGCGCTCGATGATGAGCACGTCGCCTGCCCCGTTTTGTTTGGCAGAGATGGCCGCGGCCAGCCCCCCCGGTCCCGCGCCAATCACAACCACGTCATAAATATCCTTAATGGTCATTTACCCACCTCCCCCCGAAACATATCGGGCTTGGTGGTGCCGGTCAGGAACTCCGACCCGGGTCCTTTTTTCGAGACTTCCAGAGGGGAAATACCCAATTCCCTGGCGAGGATATCCACCACCCGGGGGGAATCGAAACCACCCAGGCAGCGCCCGGTGCCCAGCCAGGTGCGGCGCTTGATCGCATCGTAGGTGCGAGCCGGCAGCGGGGCGTGGATCTCGGCCACGATCTCGCCCTCGGTCACCATCTCGCAGCGGCAGACGACGCGCCCGTAGCGCTCATCCTTGCGGATCAGCTCCTGCCGTTCCTGCATCGAAAGATGACGAAAACGCGGGCGCCGCTCACGCACCGGGTTCCAGTCCCTCTTTTCCACCAGCTTCTCGCCTGCGTCCTTCAGCAGGTCGATGATCCGCAGGGCGATGGCGGGCGCGGCGGTCAGCCCCGGCGATTCGATCCCGCCCAGGTTGACCAGCCCCTGCACGCTGCGCGGAATTTCGATGATGAAATCGTGACCGTAGTCCACCCCGGGGGTCTCGCAGGGGGCGTTGCCATAAGCGCGCAGCCCCGCGAAGAGCGAGATGACCGGCCGCAGGGTGAGCGAAGGCACCAGCTTCTTGGCGCCGCAGATGATCTCCTGCAGACCCTCTGCTGTTACCGCCCGGTCTTCCTTATCTTCAATCACCTCGGCGTTGGGGCCGATGATCACGTTGCCGTGCACCGTCCCGGCCACCAGGATGCCTTTTCCGGCAGCAGAGGGTGTGGGAAAGAAACAGGGCTTTAGTTTTATTTCAGCTTCATCCAGGACGTAATATTCCCCTCGCCGGGGTTGGATCCTGAACTCCGGGCGCACCCCGGCTTTGTGCATCACGTCGTCGGCGAAGAGCCCGGCGGCGTTGATCACCCAGCGGCAGGTAAAATCGCCGCGGTTGGTGCGGATGCCGGTGATTCGCGTACCCTCCCGGAAAAAATCCAGGAACTCGGTCTCCAGCATCACCTGCACACCGTTCTGAATGGCGTTCTCGCAGGCAGTAATGTTGGCTCCGAACGGGTCACAGGTGCCGCCTGAAGGCGCCCACATAGCCAGGCTGGCTTCAGGATTGATCAGCGGTTCTCGGCGCAGGAGCTCCTCACTGGAAATCATCGCGAGCCCGGGCACCCCGTTCCTTTTACCCTGCTCCATCAGCCGCTCGAGTGCGGGGATCTCCTCCTGGCCAATCGCCACCACGTAATCCCCATTACGCTGGAAATCAAAACCCAGCTCCTGCGAAAGCTGTTCGTATAGAGCGTTGCCTTCCACGTTTGTAATGGCTTTCAGGCTGCCAGGGACGGGGTCGTAACCCGCGTGAACAAAAGCGGAATTACCAGATGTGGTGCCCATGCAGATATCCGTTTCGCGCTCGACGAGCAGGATTGAGAGCTGGAAGCGGGAAAGGTAGCGGGCGGTCATCGTACCGATGATCCCGCCGCCAATGATGATCACGTCGTAGGTTTGAGGCATGCGATGCTCCGCAGAGTGAAACTGTGTTTCATTTTATGAAAAATATTATAACCGGGTTTCAAAAGATTATATATCAAGTGACGAATAATGGTTCATTCATAGTGTTCCAAAAATCTTCCACTATAATATGCCCTATGAATTCCGCTCAAAAAGCCCCCCCAAATCTTACCCGATTTGCCTGGTTGTCCATCGCAGCAGCGGTGGTAACCATCCTCCTAAAATTTAGCGCCTATCTGATCACAGGCTCGGTCGGGCTGCTCTCTGATGCGCTCGAATCAGTTGTCAACCTCGCGGCCGCATTTGTGGCTTTATACGCGCTCAAACTGATCCAGCGTCCCGCGGATGAAAGATTTAATTTCGGGTTTTCAAAGGCAGAGTATTTCGCCAGCGGTTTTGAGGGCGGGATGATCCTCCTGGCGGCTGTTGCCATTATCGTCACCGCGATTCCCCGCCTGATCAACCCTGTTCCGCTTGAACAGGTTGGTCTCGGGTTGATCATCTCAGTGATCGCCTCTCTCATAAACCTGGGGGTTGCCCTTGTCCTATTGAAAGCAGGCAAGCAGTATAACTCCATCACCCTAGAAGCAGATGCCCGTCACCTCCTCACGGATGTGTGGACGACTGTCGGTGTTTTGGTTGGGATCGCGCTCGTCCAGATCACAGGCTACCTCCGCCTGGATCCGCTGGTTGCGCTCCTGGTGGCTGCCAATATTATCTTCACCGGGATCAAACTACTCAAACGGTCAACCTTTGGCCTCATGGATCTTGCCATCCCGCCTGGGGACCTGGAGAAGATCGAGGGTATTCTGGTTACATACCAGCCTGAGGGGCTGCGCTACCACGCCCTGCGCACACGCCAGGCGGCGGCGGTCAATTATGTCGCCCTGCATGTGCTGGTTCCCGGAAAGTGGACGGTCGCCCACGGCCACCAGGTGGCGGATGAGATCGAAAACAGGGTAAAACAGGCGGTTCCCAACACCTCGATTGTCACTCATATCGAGCCGGTGGAAGATCCCAGGTCGATGCAGGATACAGTTTTATAGGGATCGCAAGGGATCAATTCTTCCATGATTAATCCTCATCAGAGAAATTTCCACCGAATTTTTCGGGTCTCTATACTTGTGGCAATTTATATTGGCCTGGCGTTATCCACGATCCCGGTGAACATGGCGTACGCCCAGGATGAAACGCCCACCGTCACACCCACCAGCACGCCTGTCACCGCCCAGGGGATCATAGATTCTTTCAACGCCCTGCGGCGCAGCCACAACATGCGTGGGTTAATCGTGGATCCCATCCTTGCAGGACTTGCCCAGCAGACCGCGGATATCATGGCGATCAATGGAATGAGCGGTCACATCGGCGGGGTACGTGATAGGGCTATCGCAGCCGGGTATGGCGCGGGGGATATCCCCTGGCTGACCGAGAACTTCGCCATCGGGCCAATGAGCCTGGAGGAATTGATGACGGCGTGGTCGGATGCTGACCACATGCGCGGGGCGAACAACCAGTGGTACGCTCATTGCGGGGTGGGGATCTCCGAGTATAACGGAGATGTGTACTATATCTTCATCGCTGGTTATACCTCGAACCGCATCTACAAGCCCGGCGCAACCGCCCTGCCAGGACAGACCCTCACCGCACCCATTTCACAGGTGATGTTCCCAGTGACCCGGGCTACCCCAGGCGCGGATGGCAGGATCGTTCACCTGGTCAGGCACGGGCAGACGCTCTGGGCGATCGCGATCGCCTACGGCACCCATATCCTGGAGATCCAGCGCGCCAACAATATGACTGCTGACCAGGTGGATCTTTCCGAAGGTCAGCAGTTGGTGATCCCGATAGCCGGGCAAATCGATCGAACCAACACGCCACCTCCAGCCCGACAATCCTCCACACCATTGGTGGTTACAGAAACCGAGTACTTCCCGAAATCAGGAACGGAGGCTGGACCCGCTCCTGAACCGGAAAAGGGCAGCGGGGTGAGCGGTGAGTTTCTGATCGTCCTGGCTGCCATCCTGGCAGCAGTTGGATTGATCGGGTTCGGTTTGTTCGTCGGCAGGCAGGATAAAGACTAGCTCTCCGACGCTTTCAAATCCCCCAAATATTTCGCGCCAAAATCAGTCAGGGTTTTCAACAGCCTGGGATCCAGGTAATTCGGCAGTTCCAGCGAGATCTCTTCCGGCACACCCCCGTAATACGCCTCCGCAATCGAGCCGGCAATGGCTGCCATGGTATCGGCATCCCCGCGCAGCCAGATGGCGCCACGGATGGCGCTTTCGAAATCGGATGATTCCATGAATGCAATAATGGATTCAGGAACGGATCCCTGGCAGGTTTCGCTCCATACATGTTCCGGGCGGATCTCCGCAAGCGTTCGGCTCAGGTCGTAACCAGTCTGTTTCTCCACTGCGGATTTGATCTCTGCTTTGGATTTCCCCTTCCTTGCCAGGAAAATTGCCAGCGCAACCGCCTGCGCTCCTTTGATGCCTTCGGGGTGGTTGTGGGTCACCTCCGCGCTCGCGGCAGCTTCTGCCAGGGTCTCTTCCAGGGTGTTGTGAACCCAGCCCACCGGGCTGACCCGCATCGCAGAACCATTCCCGAAGCTGTTGTAGGGCATTTTCTCCGGTGATTGCAGCCAATTATAGAAGTTCCCCCCGTACCCGCGGTGCGGATAATCGTTCCCGTAGCGGTGGATCACTTCCGCGTAAGACTCGCCGCTGAGGAAGTGATCAGAAACCGCCACAGTGAGGACTGTATCGTCGGTGAATTTTGTTCTGGGTCCGAAGAACGGAAAATCCAGTGTGTCCACCGGATTGAATTCGTAGGCAGAGCCGATGATATCCCCGGCAACCGCCCCGAGCAAACATGGTGTCAACTCGTTCATATTTCCTCCCCAGACCAAATTGGTTTTTGAAATGTTGAAAAGTTGAGAAGGATTAGAATCCTTCCAACTGGCTCAGATCCACTACACCGGATGCCAGTACCGGCGATCCGCTGCAGCAATCCAAGCCGGTTTTCCCGGAGCCCCGCATCTTCTGACATCACCATTACTTTTTCAAAAAAGGTATTGATCACCGGGATATGAGGCTCGAAGGCCTTGAGCACGTCATTCACCGAACCTCTAGACCGCGAGGAGGTTTCCATCGCCCGAATCGCGGCAAAGAGATCTTTTTCAGCCTTTTCTTCGAAGGCGCTTTCCTCCACGCGAAAAGTCTCGGTCTGGTCGCGGGTGATGCGCACGCAGCGCGCGTAGGCGGGCAGGATCTGCTGCCAATCAGGCTGGTTCACCCATTCCGTCAGTTCCTTCACCGCGTGAGTGGCCTTTGCCGGGTTGCTGCCCTGTTCGGCAAGCACCGCGGCCACAATGTCATAGCGGTAACCCTGCTCCAGCAGGATACTCTGCAGACCGTCCGGTGATGAAATCGCGGCAGGCGATCAGGCTTTCATCGCCGGCCAGCATGGCCAACCCCGTAGCGGCCATGAACAGTCCGCGGTTAATATCAAAATCGAGATCCCATTCGATGAGTGCCTGCACCAGGCCGATGGCTGACCGTCGCTGGGCATAGGGATCCTTGGTGCCGCTGGGTGCAAGCCCCACACCGAAGAGCCCTGCCAGGCTGTCGAAGCGGTCCGCCAGGCTGATGGCCAGAGCTGCTTTGGTGGTTGGGGAGGCATCCCCGGCGTATCGCGGGCGGTAATGGTCACGGATCGCATCCGCTACCTCCTCCGGCTCGCCAGATTTCAGGGCGTAGAACCTGCCCATCGTGCCCTGCAGAGAAGTCATCTCCACCACCATCTTGCTCACCAGGTCGGCTTTGCACAGCATGGCTGCCCGCAGGGCGGTCTCTTTTTCCTTCCCCTCCAGTTCCAGGGGTTCGGCAAGTTCATTCACCAGCCGCTCGATTCGGCGGCTTTTATCCAGCATGGAGCCCAGCTTTATCTGGAAAGTGAGAGTTGCCAGGCGAGGTAGAAGATCCTCCAGCTTGTGATGCAAATCCTGCTGGATAAAGAAATCTGCGTCGCTGAACCGGGCGGTGATCACCTGCTCGTTGCCATCGGCGACAGTTTCCAGGAATTGCCCATCGCCATTGCGAACACCCACGAAGTTCGGCAGCAGGCTGCCGTCGCTCTTGCGGATGGTGAAATAGCGCTGGTGTTTTTCCATCACCGAGATCAGCACTTCTGCCGGCAGGCGCAGGAAATCCGGGTTGAATTTCCCCAGGAATGCCTTGCGGGGCTTCCACCAGGTTGGTCACTTCAGCAAGGATCTGTTCGGAAAGAATGGCTTCGCCACCGGCAGCGGTCATCACATTTTTCACCTGTGCAACAATCGCTTCCCGTCGCTTGGCTTCTTCCAGGATGATCCCCTGGCTCTCCAGGGCTGAGGAATAATCCTTCCAACCCTTCACGGCAATTTCCTCAGGGGCTCTTCCCCGCAGTCCGTGGGTGAGATTCCCGCCAGTCAGGCCGGCAAAAGCAAATGGAATGACATGCTCGCCATGCAGTGCCAGTAGCCAGCGCACCGGACGGGAGAAAACCGCGCCCGAGCTGTTCCAGCGGATCGATTTATCAAATTTAATGCCCGCGATGATCTCAGGCAGGGCTTTCATCAGAACATCCGCTGCGGGCATGCCGGGTTCGTGAACCTCAGCGACTACATAGGTGCCATCCGCCATTTCTCTTACAAGCAATTTATCCGCGCTGAGCCCCTTGCTGCGGGCGAACCCTTCCGCGGCTGGGGTGGGCTTGCCCTGCGGGTCGAAAGCCCGCGATGCAGGCGGACCTTTAACCACCAGCTCACGGTCCGGTTGCCTGGAGCCAGCTTCTCCACCATCACAACCAGGCGGCGGGGGGTGCCCATGACGCTCACGGTCCCGTGCTCCAGGCGCTGCTCATCCAGTAGCGATGGGATCCTTTCCCGAAGCTGGGCACAGGGCTGAATCCAGATCCGAAACTGGCAGTTCTTCCGTCCCGATCTCCAGCAGGAAATCGGCTGCCTTGCTGGAAGTTTGATTGACCGGGATGGATTTTTTCTCTGCTCCCGATTTCCGCATTTTTTTCGTTCTTCAGCCAGGGAAAGCCCAATGCCTCTCGGCTGGCGATATACATCTCGGAAACCCGGCGGGAAAGATCACGCATCCTGCCAAACATCGCCTGCCGTCTCGGTGACGCCGATCGCCCCGCGTGAATCCAGGATATTGAAGGTCTGCGAACATTTCAAGATCTGGTCATACGCCGGCAGGATCAACCCCTTATCCAGGGCGGATTCCGCTTCCAGCAGATACAGCGCATAGAGCTTCTGGTTGCGCTCAATATCGGCGATCTCGAAGTAATACTTGCTGTGCTCCTGTTCTCCCTGAAGGTTCACATCGCCGTAGGTGCGGTCGTCCGTCCAGCGGATCTCGCGGAAGTTGCGCACGCGCTGCAGCGGCATGGCAATGCGTTCCAGCCCATAGGTGATCTCCACCGAGGGCGGGTCCAGCACCTGGCCGCCGGATTGTTGAAAATAGGTGAACTGGGTGATCTCCTGCCCGTCCAGCCAGACTTCCCAGCCCAACCCCCAGGCACCCAGCGCGGGGGATTGCCAGTTATCCTCCACGAAGCGGATATCGTGCCGGTGCGGGTCGATGCCGATCGCCTCCAGCGATTCCAGGTAGATCTCCTGTGGGTTGCCCGGGTCGGGTTTGAGGATCACCTGGTACTGGTAATGCTGCTGCAGCCGGTTGGGATTTTCGCCGTAGCGGGCGTCGTCGGGGCGGATGGATGGTTCCACATAAGCCACATTCCAGGGTTCCGGTCCGAGCACGCGCAGGAAGGTTGCCGGGTTATAGGTCCCAGCGCCCACCTGGGAGTAATACGGCTGCCAGATCAGGCAGCCGCGGTGCGCCCAGAAATTCTGCAGGTTGATGATGATATCCTGGAAATGGGTGGATTCAGGCATGGAGCCTCCGATCATTGAAAACTGGATGCGGAAATTATACCATCCGGAAAAATCACTGATTCGCAAAAGTGAATTCGGGACCGAGTAATCACCGTTATCGACGGAAGTTCTACAAGCTCTGATTCGCCCATATTCCCCGCCAGGTCGAATGCGCGTACAACCAGGGTGTGCTCCCCGTGATACGGATTCCAGGGAAGTACAAATGGAGGCTGCTCGCGGGTACCGATGCGCACATTATCCAGCCACCATTCCACCCGGCTGATCCCGACTGTATCACTAGCCTCCGCTCTTAAGGTGATCGATGCTGCCAGCTTGTCAAGTCTCCAAGGTCTCATCTTGCTGCGGATATGGAAATCTTGACCTCTGGAGGAGTGTTATCCACTGCCACCTGCACGATCGCCGTTGGTATTTCTGGTTCAGATCCACCACGATCAGACCGCACAGCGTATAGAGCCCTCCCTGCCACGAGTATCCCATTCTCCCAGTACTCCGTTTTCAACCGCGAAATTTACCACCTCCGATCTGGAACCATTCAACAGGGTTCACTCCCTGGCCAATCTCCAGGCGGTACTGTTCGAAATCCGCTCCCCTGGCTGTTCCCAGAATCTGGGTTCTTCCCCGGATGTAAGCAAAGCCTGCCGGGCTGGTGATAATTACATCGGGGTTGACCGTTGAAGCCTGAATGGTGTCATATTCTGTTGGGAGCCAGGTGAAAACCGGCTTGCTCCAGCCCACTGAGCGGTACTCCACCGGAACCACCAGAAATACGTTTTCTACCTGCAATTCCGGGGGAGTAAAAACCGTCGCAAGCCGACCGGTTTCGCGATTGACCGAAATGCGCTGGTACATCGTATCCGTGGAGGTTGGCTCGCTGCCGGTCAGGAATACCTCCTTCACGATCGCGGGGCAATCCCTGCGTCGGCAATTCCCCGGACGGGTCGCAAATACTCACCTCCGAAATCCCCGCAGGTTGCCTCCAACCCTCAATCGGGCATCGCTCGTACCGCATATTGCAGCAGCGCATGAGTAATACCGGTTGCGGCGCGTATGTCAATCGGTTGGCTTCCTTGAAGAGCCGTCCTGACCAAGCCACGCAATTGCCACCCGTTGGGGAGTGTAGCCTACTGCCCAGAGCGAATTGCCATCCGCAGTCTGCCCGGCCTTTCCCCCCGCCGGGCGTCCGATCTCCAACGGGTTAGCGTCTGCCCATGCTTGGTTCGCGGGCAGATTCGTCGGAAAGCACATGGTTGATCAGGTACGCCAGGGGCTCGCTGAGAACTGGGAGGGAATCATCCGCGGGAGCTGCCGGGATGACGGATCCATGGTTATCTTCCACTGCGCGGATGATTTTTGGTCGGATAACTCCATCCTCTCCGATAGTTACCCCATGACTCTCCCCTCCAGCCGCCAGAATACCATACGCCTGGACAGCCTGAAGTAGCGTAAGAACCCCCCCTTTCTTGAGCAGATCGCTATCGCTGGTTGGCTGGCTCACCTGCCCCAATCCGAAAGGCACCCACAGCTGCGCCAGGCTCTGCCCGCTGATCTCATCGAAGATCTTTTAAATGGGAGCAAGGTAATCGTTGGCAATGGTGGTGCGCAGGCTGACCGGCCCGTGGAAATCTCTCACCAGGTTATTAGGAGGTTCCTTCGAAGAATCGCCATCCTCCGGGATATCCCAAACAAGGCTGGCCGGAGAATAACCACGCGCGAATGCGCCTGCCGCCACGAAGGGAATTAGCAGGCTCCCTGGTTCGTGCGCAGCGGAGGGCTTTATCGAACCATCCGCCCCCAATTCCCCCGAATAGGCCAGCACTTCTCCGGTCTGAGGATCGAGGATCACCCCTTCCCCGTTGAGATTCTCGTGCCTGGTTCCGGATTTATTTGTGAAAGAAGGGAGCAGCCTTCCAGCCGGGCAGGCAGGAGCGATCGCGGCTTGCGAGGTGGGGGTTTGCACATGCTCAAGCTGGGTCTGCAGCGTGCAGAGGAGTTGTTCCTGCAAATCCAAATCCAGGGAGGTGATGATCTTCAATCCGCCCCGTTCAAGCTTTTCGCGACCGATCTTTTCCTCCAACTGGCTTTTCACCAGCTCGATGTAAGCAGAATATCCCGATAAGTTTTGTTCCGGGGCAAAGGCAAACTCCTGTTTCCTGGTAGATCTTTGAATGTACTCATCACTTCCGATCAAACCTGCCAGGAGCAGCCGATTGAGGGCCTCCTTGTGCAGCTCTTCAATATGAGCAGGTGCATCTATTGGGTTCAGTGCTGGTGATTCCGAGATCACGACCAGTATGGCCGCCTCAATCAAATCCAAGTTGGCAGCAGATTTTCCAAAATACAACTGGGCTGCACTTTCTGCACCGTACGCCTGGTGCCCAAAATCCGCGCTGTTCAAATACCATTCCAGCACCTGGCTTGGAACCGTAGTTCTGGAACATCTGAGACGCAAGCAATCGCATCCGAATCGCTTTCCGCACTCCTTCAGGTTCCTTCTCAAGGAACAGGGTCGCCACCAGCTTCTCAGTGATGGTGCGGGGCGAGGATTCAAGAAATGTCGTCGTATCGATCCGGCGTTACTGCGCCAATAATCCCTTTGCTCCAATCCCACCCAGGCACGGATCAACTGCGGACTGAAGTGATCGGATTGGGATGGATCCACCGATAGGAATTTTCGCTGGATGCCGGGATTTTCGAGAGTGGAAATAACAGTTTGACCGCTGCGGTCGTAAAAACGGGTGGGTTCAAGCAGGGATCCGTTTTCCCGATCGAGCCAGAGGACATTTCTTCAATGGATGGAAGATCCCCGGTAATGGAGGAAAACAACCAACCCATTTCGATCAAGGAAAAGGAAACTACAACGACGAAAAGACAAAGGATAATCACTGCCCATGCAGGGCAGCATGCGGCTGGCTTCTCCTCCCCCGCTGCGAAAGCCGTTGCGCCGCTGGCGGATGACCTTGTAGGTGCGAAAGGAACCCACGGAATGCTCTACGGTGTGGGAGTGCGTGTTGGGGTGCGGGAAACCCCGGGGGTGATGGTGGATGAATCGACACCCATGGCGGCGAGGTGTTTATAGGCTTCATCTAGCCATTCTGGCGGAATGGCATCGCGCGGCAGGGCAATCAGTGCCACCCAGTCCTTGGCTGCAGTTTCAGGGCGATTCAATTTTTCAAGCGAAAGTGCCCGCCAATAGAAAACCTGTCCCTTTTGCTCAGGTGTCTCGTCATAAGCATCAGCGATATTTATTTCTCTATAGGCTTCCGCAAATCTCTCCAGTGCGAAAAGCGTCTTTGCGTATCCGGTATGCGCTTCAAAATGTCTTTGGATTGATCCTTATGGTAGTTTCAAAGTCGATGCGGGAGTTTTCGAAATCATTGACTGTGTAATATGCCATCGCCCTTCCGAGGTTGGCTTCAAATAACGCATCCTCAAGGGTCAAGCGCTTTGGTAAAAGCATTGATCGCATCCTCGTAATTTCCTTTATCAGCATAGGCGAGTCCCAACCAGATATAAGGACGGTAATCCGATTGGATGTACTGCGTGAACGTCTCCAGCGCGGAAATGGATTCTTCCGGTCTATTCATTTTTTGGTAGATTTCACCTATGAGCCGGTAAGCGGGTAGATAGGTAATATCCATCTGGTTTGATTTCTTTGCGTCCATCAGAGCTGCCTCAAGGTCCCCCCTATTCAGGGCGATCTCCGATCGCAAATAATACGGCCGGGGAGATTCTGGAGCAAGTGTAATCGCCTGTTCAATATAATCAATCGCTTTTTTATCCAGTCCCACAGAAAGGTAAGTATCCGCCGCTTCAAGGTACGCCTGCAATAAGTTAGGATCCATGCGGATGGCTTCATTCAATTCTTTGATCACCGTGGTGTAATCCTTGGGCGCAACCATCCGCCGAGTCAATCCCCTGCCCATGTAGGCCGGCGCGAATTCAGGACGACTTTTAATGATCCTGTTGTAAACATCCAGGGCAGGTTTTGTGTACCCCAGGTTGCGATATGATTCCGCCTGGTAGTACAGGATATCTGGAATGGTCTTATCCTGCTGGGTATCGATCACCTGCTGGAAATAATCCACCGCCGCGCTCCAATCATTATTTGCATATGCAGTCATGGCTAACTGAAACGCCTCAAATTGGGGGTGCTCCGTGAAGGCGACAAGGGGCGTGGGTGTGTAGGTGGAATCCAGGAACATCCAAAGCGGTGTCTGGGCGGGAAATGTTGGGGTCGGTACCTCGTATTCCACCTTCGTTGGACGGGGGGTTTCGGTGGCAGGCATCAATGATGCGGTGGCGGTAGCGCCCATGATCCGAAAACCGGTCGGAGAAGCCACCCGGTTCCTTGGCCAGAAAACCAAAGCCCCGGCAATGACAATCAAAGCAAAAAGCGACGCGGCAGCAATGATGATGCGCGTGGTCGAATTCGCCGTTTTCTTTTTCGCCGGAGCGGGCTTCGCAGCGGTCATTTCCCGACGTAGCTCTTTTTCCCAATCCCGGCGCTCTTTCATCGGAACCGGAGTGATGCGGGTATCGCCCTGCAGCTCACCCATCAGCACCAAACCCCTCCGGACGGTTGCATTGTTGGGATCCAGGCGTAACGCTTCCTTTAAATTGGAAACCCGCTCCCGCTTGGTCTCTGCCAGGGTGCTCATCCACATAAAATAGCGGGGGTTATTAGGCTCCTTGCGGATCAACTCTGCGAGCATCTCGCGGGCGCGGTTTTCTTCGCCTTTCTCGATAGCGGCCAGGACGGGTTGTAAGGGGTCTGATTCAGGTACCATAGGAAAGAGTTTAGCACAGCCCATTTAAGAGGGCAAGAGCGTGTTCAATCAATGTTAAGGATTGATTTCAGATATTTTAAGATTTAAGATATAATCAGACTCTCAATACAGGCAAGCAAGCCGCTTCCCCTGTGCCAGCACCGATACCCCGGGGGATATTTACTAGTTATTACATTATTCGGTAGAACCATCTTTCAACATTTGAATTTTTCGTGTCTTAATTTTGAGGAAGATGAAAACCAGAGTCTATCTCATTGAAGGAAAACGCAACGATCGGCCTTCATTTTTCCATGGGCTGATTAAAAAAGGCTTCCTGGCGGAGAGCTATCCGAACGGCAACGCTGCCCTGATCCGCCTGGGTGAAGAACAGCCTCATATCACCATTGTCGATGGGGCTTCCATGCGTACCAGCGGAAAGCGCATCTGCATGGCTATCCGCGAATCCTATCCTCTTCTTCCCATTGTGCTGATCCTGGATGATGATAACCTACCCCAGGGGAAAGTCCCCGCGGATGTAGTTTTGATTCTGCCCTTCACCGTGCAGAAGCTTGTCAACCGGATGCGCCCCTTCATCCCCGTTCCCCAGAAGGACACCATCCTCGTTGGTGATATCGAGCTGGACGCGAAACACCGAATGGTTTATTGCGAAGGTCGCCAAGGCAGACTCACACCTCACCTTGTCCTCCTTCTGAAAGCCTTCCTGGAAAAACCCGGCGAGGTTATCGGGCGCGAGGAGCTTTTCAGCAAAGTGTGGGAGACCAGCTACACGGGCGATACCCGTACGCTGGACGTGCACGTCTCCTGGCTTCGCAAGATCCTGGAATCTGATCCGCGGCACCCCAAATACCTGATCACCATCCGAAATAAAGGATACCGCCTGGATACAGGTGATCCCAGCGAAATCCGGAGATAAGTTTTCCCTTCACTAATCCCTGAGATTCTAAAGAAATTCTTAATTTAATATTAACCATCCCGATAGAGTAAAGTCATGAGTTTTGATTTATCATTGCCATTAATCTCCAGAAGGATTGGAGATTCAATTAATAAAGGAGATCTTATGAAAAGAATCAATAAACTTGTGTCGATCGGAGTTATGGCTTTGGTAGCCACGCTTTTACTAGCGGCTTGCGCACAGCCTACTCCTGCTCCCACCGCGGTGCCAAGCACTAACACCCCGGAACCCCTTCCGACCGCGATACCCTCCACCCCCACGCCAACACCTTACCCCGAGATCGTCGAACCCCCGGTTTACGATGGTGCCCCGGTGGCGGTTTTACCCACGCCTTCTGCAGGACAGCCAACTGCGACAGCGAATGCAAATACCTGGATTTACTCCGGACCGGGTACCAATTACGTGGTCTACGCTGCCATGAATGGCGGAACGACTGCCCTGGTGGTTGGTGTGGATGCAACCAAGCAATGGTTTGTCATCAGCGTCCCGGTCGCGCCCAATGGTATCGGTTGGGTGGCAGGTTCTGCAGTAACCGTCACAAATGCGGGAGAATTGCCAGTATACGCGGCTCCTCCTCCTCCCCCCTCTGTTGCCATGGTCCCACCCGGGCCATCTGATCCTCAAGCAACCGCTCTGATTGAAACCATGGTTCGTTCTGGTCCGGGGAATACCTACCCTGCTTTCGGATTTGCACAGACTGGTCAAACCGGCCGGGTGCTCGGTAAGAGCGCCGACAATCTATGGTGGATGGTTCGTATTGACCCGACCAAAGTCGGGGCTGGAAACGGCTGGATTGCTGCAGCTTTTGTAAGTACAGCCAATACCGAAAACGTTCCGGTTGTGCAAGTCACAGGCAGCGATTCACTCCCCCCGTCCATGGTCATTCCCCCTGCACCTGTCCCCGGCGCACCGCTGATCACAACAACTGATTACGTCAATTTACGATCCGGCCCAGGAACAAATTATCCTGTGATTGGAAACGCTGCTCCTGGAGCTTCCACAACACCTACCGGTATTAGCGCAGATGGGGCCTGGTTCCAATTTGCGGTTCCCACTTCGTTTTACCCGGCGGGTTTTCTCTGGGTATCATCCAGTTTTGTGGTAGCGATCAACACATCCAACCTCCCGGTTGTAAATGCCCCACCACCTCCCGCGGCAGTGACCACTCCCCCCAGTTCCTCCACCACCTCGGCTGATTGTGCCCTTGTTTCTCAAACTCCCACAGATGGTGGTTCCTACAACCCCGATACACCATTCTCCGTTACCTGGGTTTTGAAGAACACAGGTCAGAACGCCTGGATGGAAGGGGAAGCGGATATTGTCTTCCAGGGAGCCATCAACAACGTCCGGCTCAGCCAGGGTTATGATGTCTACGATATCCCCAATACTGTGAACCCCGGACAGACCATCTCCATCACCGGGAATGGAATTGCACCTAGTTCCTCGGGATCCTACGGCGAGTTATGGGCGATCGTCCAGAACACGACCGGCCAACAAGTGAACTGCCCCTTCTGGTTCACCATGCTGGTTCCTTAATTCTTTTTGACAATGTAAACGGGTAAAAAAAGAGAGTGGCAGCTCGCGAGTTGCCACTCTCTAATATTTAATTTATTGATTAATGAATCACTGCCACCAGGGTAAGCAGCAACCCTCCCGCCAGGACGGATCCCAAGCTGCCCGGCTGTGTTGGAGCCCATGGCGTGCATCAGGATGAAGTTATCATAATCCTCCTCCTGAGCCATCTTTGCAGAAATTCGGGCAGCCATCGGGAAAGCGCTGATTCCACAAGCCCCGATCAAGGGGTTGATCTTGAAACCCGAAACCAGGCACATCAACTTGCCGAAGAGAGTTCCCGCCACAGTATCTAAAATAAAAGCAAGCATCCCCAGCCCCAGGATCGCAAGTGTGGTCGTATTGAGGAATTTTGCCGCTACCATTGTTGCACCAATGGACAGCCCAAGAAAGAGTGTGGAGATATTGATGATCTCGTTCTGGGCAGACTTATTCAACCGGTCCACAACGCCGCTTTCCTTAAGCAAGTTACCCAACATCAGGGTGGCGATCAAAGGCGCTGCAGCAGGGGCGATCAGACTGATGACAATGGTGACCACGATCGGGAACATCATCACAACTTTTTTTGAGACGGGGAAGGGTGAATATTCCATCCTAACCAGGCGCTCTTTTTTAGTGGTCAATGCCTTCACGATGGGTGGCTGAATGATGGGGATCAAGCTCATATACGAATAGGCTGCCACAGCGATGGCTGCCATGAGATCAGGCGCAAGCTTGGAAGAGACAAAGATGGCGGTTGGGCCATCGATGGCACCAATGGAACCGATGGCCGCAGCCTCGTTGATTGGTAGTCCGATCAACACCGCCAGGATGAGGACCCCGTAGATGCCGAACTGACCGGCAGCTCCCAGCAGGACCATCTTAGGCTGTGCGATGAGCGGGCGGAAATCGATCATGGCTCCCACGCCGACGAAGATCAGCAGCGGGAAGATCTCTGTTTCGATCCCAGCCTTGTATAAGTAATAGAAAAGGCTGCCTTCGTTATAAACGGACATACCCAGGTTGGCCAGGATGCAGCCAAACCCGATCGGTAGCAATAATACTGGCTCAAATTCCTTTGCGATCGCGAGGTAGATCAGGACACAACCCACAGCGATCATCAAAATGCTGCCAGCCATCTGTAGCGGGTCGAGGGCGGTTACCCAATTGTATAAGCTGGAAAGATCCATGAGTTATCCTCAGTCCGTAAATTCCACCAAAGCAGCCCCGTGCGGAACATGATCACCCACGGAAACGAGTACCGCGGCGATCTTCCCGGATCGGGTGGCTTTGATCGAGTTTTTCATTTTCATGGCTTCAATGACCAGCAATTCCTGGCCGGGGGTAACCGAATCGCCGGCTTTTAGCTTTATGGAATCGATCACACCGGGCAGCGGGGCGATGACCACCTTCGCGTTGCTGGTTGCTACCGGCGCTTTCACCGGCGCAGCCACAGCCCTGGGGGCAGGCGTCGCTTCCGGAGCTGAAGCAACCTCCACCACTGTTTGCTCTTCCGGCCAAACTTCAAATTTTTGCCCTTCGATTTCTGCGATCACCGGACGGGCATTCGTATCGCCCACCTCGACTTCGAAAGTTTGATCTTCAATTTTTACCTGGATTTTCATCGCCCATTCCCTCGTGGTTTTCTATTGAATGATTGCGTGCTCTGGTTGATCTCAATTGCCCGGGTGGTTACCTGCCAGGTACTACCGGCGGAAACCGGTCCTCCCCCGGAGGATAAGGTCAAGATGCCCTGGTGCAAGCTGAGGGCTACCGCAACTGCAGCAGCCGCCGCTCGAGTTTTCAGGTCGCCGATCTCGCCGGCATCCTCTTCGGGAGAGGCTTCATTTTGCGATTCCTTCTCCCCGGCGTCATACGGCCAAATGCGAACCATCAGCGCCATCAGACCCCAGAGAATGAGGATTCCTATGAAAACGATCCCCATGCCGACTACGGTCATGGTCAACGCGATCTGCAAATTGCTCATGAACGTCTCCTAGAAAGGATTGTTGCCATGCTTGCGGGGCAGGCTGGGCGTGAATTTATCGCGCAGGGCTGCCAGGGCAGCGATCACGCGGGTGCGGGTTTCCTTCGGCTCGATCACATCGTCGATATACCCGGCTGATGCGGATACGTACGGGTTCAGGAACTGGTCGCGGAATTCCTTCACCTTTTCCGCCCGCTTGGCGGCAGGGTCAGCAGCGGCTTCGATCTCCTTGCGGTAGAGGATGTTTGCGGCTCCCTCCGGGCCCATCACAGCGATCTCCGCCGAGGGCCAGGCAAAGGCTACATCCGCCCCCAACGGTTTGCTGCTCATCACGATATACGCGCCACCATAGGCTTTGCGGGTGACGATGCTGATCTTCGGGACGCTGGCTTCAGTGTAGGCAAAAAGGACCTTCGCGCCGTGGCGGATGATGCCGCGGTGTTCCTGCCCGACCCCCGGAAGGAACCCGGGAGAATCGGTGAAGGTGACCAGGGGAATGTTGTAACAATCGCAGAAGCGCACGAATCGGCAGATCTTATCGGTGGCGTCGATATCGATCACCCCGGCCATCACGGAGGGCTCCTGCCCGATAATGCCCACACTCTGCCCGCCCATGCGTGCCAGTCCTACCACCACATTCTGGGCAAATCCGTTCTGCAACTCGAGGAAGGAATCCTGATCCACGATGTGAGCGATCACCTCGTGCATGCTGTAGGCCATGCCGGGATCGATCGGGACGATCTTATTGAGCGCGGCATCCATCCGGCCCGCGGAATCCTTGGTATCCATAACCGGCGGATTATCCACATTGTTTGACGGCAAGTAGGAAAGCACCCTGCGGACAAGCTTGAGCGCGTCCTCGTCCTTCTTGGCCGTCAGGTGCGCTGTGCCACTGGTTGCCAGGTGAACATCCGCACCGCCCAGGGATTCGGAATCCACGATCTCGCCGGTCACGGATTTGATCACCTCGGGGCCGGTGAGGAACATGTAGGATTGTTTTTCGACCATGATGATCAGGTCGGTGAGCGCCGGGGAATAGGAAGCACCTCCCGCGCAGGGTCCCATGATGACGCTGATCTGCGGAACAATCCCGGAATACATTGCATTCCGCCGGAAGATCTCCGCGTATCCAGCCAGGGAGTAGATACCCTCCTGGATGCGCGCACCGCCGGAATCGATCAATCCCACGATGGGGGTGCCGTTTCGCACAGCCAAATCCATCACCCGGCAGATCTTGTGGCTGGTCATCTCACCCAGCGATCCGCCCCCGATGGTGAAATCCTGCGCGTATGCATAGACCGTGCGGCCGTCGATTAAACCAAAACCGGTCACAACCCCATCGGAAAAGCAGCGGTCGTCGCCGCCCGCCAGGTCCGCGCGCTGGCTGACAAAAGGTTCCAGTTCCTGAAAGGAACCGGGGTCCAGCAGGAGCTCCAGCCGTTCGCGGGCAGTCAGTTTGCCCTTGGCATGCTGCTTGGCGATACGGTCCTCACCACCGGCTAATTTCAGTTGGGCGCGCTTTTCACGCAGCTCAAGGATTCTGGGATCTTCTTCAGGCATATCTATTCCTCGCGTGGATATAAGATGTATTACGTGTTCGGGGAACCTGGGAATACAAGATGTATGACAATTCCCCGTATCATTGTACGCCACCGGGGGTTAAATTAAGATTGCATAAAAATACCTCTTTTAAATGATATTCATCCTGTATTTAAACTACATCCTCCTACCCCTAAAACCGGGGAGAAGGATGTGTTTGATTGGAAAAGCCAAGTTGTATTTCGTATATACGCTTACGGACTGATCACCGTTTTTAGAATTGCCCAGTTGACCGCGGAGTTCCTCGTTTGAACGAGGGCTTTTTCGGTGTCCTTTTCCGCCACGATCCAGCCGTTGGTCATATCCACGAAATCCGGTTGCCCTCGCCAGGTCACCGGGATGATCGTCACCCAGCTCTTTCCGCCATCTGTGGTTCGGAATATCTTTGCTCCTACATAGTAACCTTTGGCAAAGTCGAGCATTTGCAAATCGCCCCCCGCCACCGGCAATAGACCGGATTGCCAGTTCGCGCCGGCATCGCTGGTGCGATAGAGCCAGCTCTTCTTCAATATCCCCCGAACCCATCATGCAGGTGACCACCATATTGCCCTTTTGGGAATCCAGAAAGGTCAGGTTGTATACCCCGCAGGAATAATTCTGGTTGGTGAAGAGATCTGCCTGCGAAGACGGCGCGGGCAGGGATTGCAGCGCCCAGGCGTGGCCACCATCCAGGGTTTGATACAGGGTCACTCCCGGCGCCACCCCGCCGTTTTCGTAGGTGATCCAGCCCATCTGCGCGTCGGCAAAGGACATGCCTGTTTTCCACAGACCCATCGAAGGGCCTGTGCCCGCCTGATCGCTTTCGATCGGGTCCACCAGCTTCACCCAACTCGCCCCGCCATCGGTGGTGCCGTAGACGTAGATATAGTCGTGGCTCATCCCCGCGCCTGCATGCACCAGCAGCCAACCGTGCTGATCATCCGGGAAGCTGAAATATCCCGGGCTGAAGAATTCCATGGTTCCCGAGGGCTCGATCGGCTGGCTGGCGGTCCAATTCACCCCGCCATCGGCTGTCCGCCACACCTGCGCGTTCCCGGGCGGGGATTGGATCACGTTGCTGCTGTAGATCACCCAGGCGGTATCCGCGCCTTTGAAGAAGACTGTCGCCACCTTGCCGCCTGCAGCATCCATCCCCTCCGGCGGGGTCACGTCCTTCCAGTTCGTGCCGCCATCTGTTGTGAGCAGGATGTGGTCGTTCGGGTCGATGGCTGTGGTGCCGATCGCCCAGCCCCGGTTCAGGTCAGCCATCTGAATGGTGGTAATGGTCACTTCGGTACCCGCGGGTAGCCGCTGGATCGGGTTGGCCGGCGGAGTGGCAGTCTCGGTGGGAGGCAGCGTGGGCGTATTCTCCGGAGGAAGCAGGGTGGGAATAACCGTCTGAGTTACAGTTGGTGGAATAACCGTCGGAGAAGGCGGGATGAAATTAGTGCATGAAGTGATCGAAATCACGATCATGAGAATGATGATGCTTCTTCGTTTCATTTATGCATCTCTTTCAGGAATTAGTTTACTGCGTAGCGGTAATCCGCTTATCCTCAACATTTAATGTCAGGAAGGTATCAGGATAGACCTGGAAATTGATGGTATCAGGGTTTGCCCACGCTTCAAAAAGAATGGGGGCGCTTTCCGGGTCATTGTAATACGTTTCAACTTCCCCAGTTGGAAAATCGAGAATTTTTAGCTTTGAATTCACACAACCAGAAAGCTCATTTGTTTCCTGTGTTGAAAATGCCAATTGATTTTCATCAGGGGAAAAAATCATAGCGCCAGATAATTCGTTCTCGTCTTCGAATTCCCGTTTTTCTCCGGAAATTATATTCATCACAGTAAGAATGGAACCTTCCTGAATAAAAGCCAGGTATTTTCCGGATGGTGAAAAGTCGAAATAATACCCATCTGCAGAAAACGGAAGTGTTGAGGTGGTCTGACCGGTCTGGGTATCGACCCGGTATAACCCTAGGTAAGGTTGCGCTGGATCACAAAATGGAGAAAACCCGGTGGTTTCGCCCGTGCCAATCCAAAGAAACCTGCTGTCATCGCTCCACCTTATCGGCGAAAACCAATAGGTTTGGTCATCCTTATTAATGCTGGATGGATCGAAAGCGATCTCCGACCCGGTTGGATCTACCAAATAAACATCATAGGGGGTTACACACGTCTGCCAGGTTTCATCCGGTGAGGAGATACCAGGGATGAAATCTCCTTTGCAAACACCGGAACCAATTTCAATTTCATTTGGAGAAGGTTGGATTTCTTCTGTCGCGGATTGACGGGGGATTTCCGTTTGAAAAATGGAAGCGGTCTTCTCGCGTTCCAATACGGGTAATTCCCTGGTGCTTGTGGGTGTTGAGTTCTGGTTTATTGCTGAAACAGAAGTCATGGTTGCAGCTCCATTCGTGCAAGCAGCCAGGAGAGAACACATGAATACCATTACGATCGTTTTCATCCCATCTCCGAAACGATTCAACAATTCAAATTCTTACCTTTGGTACGTCCCCATCACCTGACCCTGCGCCAGGACGTGCCCCTCGATCTGCTGCAGCACCTGTTCCTTGCTGAAGCCCGGGTCGAAGATCGTCCAAATATCCAGGGCGTACAGGGTGAAGAAATAGCGGTGGGGTTTCCCCGGCGGCGGGCAGGGACCGGTGTAACCGCTTTTACGTGCGCTGTTCAACCCCTGGGTGCCAACCCCGCTCACCTGCGGCTTGGTGCTCACCCCTTCCGGCAGCCCGGTGAGGGTGGGGGGAATGTTGTAGATCACCCAGTGCACAAAGGTGCCCATCGGCGCATCGGGGTCATCCATGATCAGCACCAGGCTTTTTGTCCACGCGGGAGGATTCTCCCATTGCAATTCAGGGGAGAGATTTTCCCCCTCGCAGGTGAATTTAGCCGGGATCGGCTGCCCCGGCGAGAAAGCGGGACTGGAAAGTGGAATGGTATTCATCAGCTCACCTCCTGAACCTTTGGAACCCAAGGGGGGCAGAAGCAATGCTCCCGCCATTACGATGATAACACCACTCGCCGTGCAGAAGGCATTGACCGCGTCGTTGTTCATCCAGCGCCAGCCGCGTTTATAAACCGTTTTCGTGCCGCAGGAATGCAGCGGGTGCTTTTCGGTTTCCTTGCCGCACGCCGGGCAGATGTAGATCACCTGCGCTGTGGCGCCCAGAAGTGAATCCACCAAGCTGCCACCCAGCCCCGCCAGGGTGATGAGCAACACGACCAAACCGCGAGTTACCAGTTCGATCTCCGACCGGGATCCCCGGCCAGGGGAGGACGGCAAGCAGTGCGATGAGCAAACTGCCTCCAGTGGCAGCCAGGATCCCCATCGAGCTCACCCCGCCGGAATCCCCCGGTTCCACCACCTTTCCCGTGCGGATGCTGCGCGGCGGAGTCTTGCTCAGCACCCCCAATTCGGTCGCCCAGGTATCCGCATTCGCTGCTGCCAGCGCTCCGGCGAACGCCAGAAAGGGCCAGAGAGCGCCCGGGAACGCCTGCCATATCAGCACGCACAGCCCGGCGATCCCGCCATTGGCCAGCACCTGGGCGGCATCCCGCTGGTGACCTTTGGAGAATTTCTCCTCCATCTTTGCCTTGCGTCGGGAAAACAGGCGGGAGAGCAGGCTGGAGGAAACGAAAAAGGCGATCAGCAGCACCGCCCAGGAGAGCCCCCCGAGCCCGAAAACGATCGTTCCGAGAAGCATCGCTGCGATCAGGCCGCTGCGGCTGAGCGCGCCAGCCAGGTAAGCTCCCCCGGCAATCAGGATGGCAAGCAGTAAACCCGCAAGGAGTTGGTATGGCTGGGGCATTTCCGGCTCAAGTCTGGAGGATGAAAGGCAGGGCAGCGAACATCATCAGCGGCAGCAGGATGGCCGTGCCCCAAAGGAGGAAAGCGATCACACGCTGCTCCTCTTTGCGGAAGAAATACAACCCACCGATCAAATCGATGAAGAAGAAAATGATCGCCAGCACCGGCAGGAGCAGCAGCATCGTCGCCGGAACTCCCTCCAACGGCTCGCCGCGCATATTGAAATCCAGTATGACGGTCTGACGCAGGGGGATCTGCAGCGCCACCACCACCAGCAGCCCAAGGGTGAGTGCCAGTCCGACCAGCAGAAGCCAGCGGGCGGCAGCGGTATCCCATACCCTGCGCAGGTAGGCGGCTGGCTGCACCGAGACCGGGGCCAGCTCCGCCAGGCTGCCCAGCTCGAAGGCATGCTGGAAGGCGCTGATAAAAGCCGCGGGTTCCAGGGGGGAAAGTGCATAGGTTTTGCCCTGTGTGCAGACCAGCACAAGGTCGTCATCCTCGGAAGCCATATATTCCACCCTGCCCAGCCCGGGAGTGTTTACCACCCCGAGGATCGCGCCAGGGTATGCCAGCAGACGCTGGGGCAGTTCCTCCACCAGGTCGCTGGCTGGGCGCACCCAGTCGATATTGGAAAGCGGAATATCCTCGCTGCGCAGACCCCAGCGCAGGTGCAGGCCGTCGCGCTCCAGGTCATAATAAGCGCGCAGAAGGGCGTACCCGCGGTAGAGGACCATGGTGAGCGGGATGAGCAGCAGCAGCGAAGCCAGCAGGAAAACGACGAAGTAGGTGCCGAATTGCTCCTGCAGCGCCAGGAAGAAGAGCGTGGCGCTGGAAAGCAGCAGCAGGCTGCCAACCACGGCATGGATGATCACACCCCGCCGACGGGGAGGAAGGAAACGCCGGCTATCCGCCAATGGCGTTCCGCAGTTCCGCGCAGACCAGGTCCACCTGCGCTTCGGTCATCACCCCCGAGAAGGGCACTGCCAGCCCGCGCTCGCCCAGGTCCTCGGTGACGGGGAAATCCCCCTTACGGTAGCCAAAGCGCTCCACCATGTAGGGCTGCAGGTGGATGGGCAGGAAGTACGGCCGCACCGGGATGCCGCCGTTCCGCAAGTCGTAAAGCGATCTTCCCCCTGTCCAAACCTTTGCGCAGGCGGATCACATACACGAACCAGCTCATGCGCGTGGTGGCGGGGGTGACAATGGGAGTCTCCACGCCCGGGATCTCCGCCAGGCGCTCGGCGTACCAATCCGCGACCTGCTGGCGCTTGCGGGAAAGCTCTTCAAAGCGTTTCATCTGGGCGGTTCCCAGGGCCGCGCTCATCTCATCCAGGCGGTAGTTATAGCCCAGGTAAGTGTGCGAAAGCCAGGTATCCCCCGGGGCGCGTCCCTGGTTGCGCAGCGCGCGCATCAGCGCCGCGGCTTCGTCGTCGTTGGTGACGATCACCCCGCCCTCGCCGGTGGTGATCTGCTTGTTGGGGTAGAAGGCAAAGACCCCACCGAAACCGAAGGTGCCGGCCTTTTTACCCTTGTATTCCGCCCCCAGCGCCTCGCAGGAATCCTCGATCAACTTTAGTTCATACTTCTGCGCAATCCTTTCCAGCGTATCCAGCTCGGCAGGCTGCCCAAAGACATCCACCGCCAGCAGGGCTTTCACCTGCACGCGATCATCCACCCCTTTGCGTGGCAGCCAGCGCTTCGCATCTGCTCCGCCTGTCTTCAGATCGGCCGCCGCCTGCTCCACCAGGGCAGGGTCGATGTTGCCGGTCTGCGGGTCCACATCCACAAAGACGGGCACAGCCTGCTCAAAGAGGAAAACGTTGGTGGAAGCCACGAAAGAGAAAGGCGTGGTGATGGCCAGGTCGCCGGGTCCGATGCCAGCAGCGCGCACCAGCAGGTGCAGACCGGCCGTCCCGGAGTTGACCCCGATGGCATGCCGGCAGCCGCTGAACTGGCGGAAGGCCGCTTCAAAGCGGTCGATCCAGGGTCCCATGCTGAGGTCGGGGGTGCCCAGGACGGAAAGCACAGCATCAATTTCCGCCTGGCTGAGATCAGGGCTGGACATGGGCACGCGGGGAGGGTTGGAGGTTGTCATGCCCTGATTTTACCCTTTTTCAATTGACAGGCTGCCGTGAGAGAATATTCCCGTATAATCGTAGCAATCAAGTCTACAGGAGCAAGAATGTCTCAAAAACCAGCCAAAATGGGGATCGGATCCCTGGTCAATCACGCCGGTGAGTTCCAGGATCCCCGCCACGCGCACGCAACCCCCATCTATCAAACCTCGACCTTCACCTTCCCGGATGTCGATTTCGGTGCTGATATCTTCAAGGGGGAAACCCCCGGCTATTATTACACGCGCGTCAAGAATCCCAACCTGGACCTGCTCGCCTATAAATATGCCTGCCTCGAAGGGTTTGATCTGATCAATGAACAATCCGGATAAAAAACCGGAGGAGATCGTGAGCGGGATGGTGTTCGCCTCCGGTATGGCCGCCATCACCGCGGTCTTCCTGGCGCGCTGCAAAGCCGGGGATACCATCATTGCCCAATCCGCGCTCTACAGCGCCACCCACATTTTTCTGGAAACGATCGCCCCCCGCTATGGCATCCGCACTGTTTTTTTGAAAGATCCCACCCCGGATGCCTGGGAAGCCGCTTTCCAGTCCAACCCGGGTGCGGTGCTGGCCTACGCGGAATCACCCGTCAACCCCACCATGGCCATCGTGGACCTGCGCGAAGCCGCACGGATCGCCCACGCCCACGGCGCCTGGCTGGCGGTGGATAACACCTTTGCCTCACCCGTCTGCCAGCGCCCCCTCACGCTCGGAGCGGATATCGTGGTGCATTCCACCACCAAGTACCTCACCGGTCATGGCCTGATGATCGGCGGCGCGGTGGTGAGCACGCAATTGGATTTCATGAAGAATGAGTTAAACAGCATTCTGAAAAACCTTGGTGCCAGCGTCAGCCCCTTCGAGGCCTGGCTGGCGAACGCCTGCCTGAAAACCATCGAGATCCGTATGGAACGCCACTGCGCCAACGCACAAAAGGTGGCAGAATTCCTGGAAGCGCATCCGGCTGTAAACAGGGTCTGGTACCCCGGTCTGCCCAGCCACCCGGATCACGAGCTGGCCAAAAAACAGATGACCGGCTTCGGCGGCATGATCTCCTTTGAGCTAAAGGGCGGGCTGGAAGCCGGCAAGCGCATGATGAACCGCGTCCGGTTTGCCACGCTGGTAGTATCGCTGGGTAACACCGATACGCTCATCCAGCACCCCGCCAGCATGACCCATTCCACCCTCACCCCCGAGGTGCGCCGCGAGATGGGTCTCACCGATGGGCTGGTGCGCCTTTCGGTGGGCATCGAGAACGTGGAGGATATCATCGCGGACCTGGATCAGGCGATGGGCGGGGGGGATGTTGATTCGCTGATTGGTTGATTGGTCAACGTGTAGGGTGGGAGCGTGCTCCCGCCTTTTTATTTAACTCAGGGCACAAAACCAGAGCCCGGGCTTCGAAAACTCAACGGGCGGACAACCGTCCGCCCCTACACTTTAATAAACTCCTTCCCACAACGTACGGCTGCATCTTCACCGGACGGGCAGGCTCCAGCTCCCAGTGCTGGTCCGCAACCTCCTGCAGCCGCTCCAGTAGTGCCGCGCGCTCGGGGGTCACCGACGGCACCGGCTTGGCGCTGATCACCAGCGGCGCCCGCGCGGAGAGCCGGCGGAAATGCGGCAGGCACACCTCCAGCAGCCTCTGGCTTTCGGGCAGCGGCACGCTTTCATCATTGAAGGTTGCCAGAAAATCCAGCAGCAGGGTGGGGGCATCGATGGCGGAGGTCTCCTCCAGAAGCGCCAGCATCTGGTAGCAGGTGAAGGCGCGCGCCAGGCTGATGCGCTCCAGGCAGGGATAAACGTTGCCGGTCAGCCTTCTGATCCCCTGCGAGACCGGGTACACGTTGAAACGGTTGCCGCCATCCAGCACGCGCACCGCCCCCGCGGTGGAAAGCCGGGCAGCCAGCTCCAGCATCAAGGGAGCGGCGGCGTGCGGCGCCACCACCAGCAGCGTGCTGCGCCCCAGCGGCAGGCTGATCCCGCCCGCCGTGCCGGGGGAGAAAAGGGATCGGTTCATATCCTGATTATACAGAACTTTTGTTCTAATTGCAACCCCTCCCGGTCTTCGCCCACCCTCCCCTTCCAGGGGAGGGTGGGGAGAGGTATAGGCGGGCAGCCGTGGGTCCCACCGGCCCCAACCAAATCAACTATTCAGCCAATTAATAAATCAACCCACTTGGTAATAGGAAAGAATCCATGTGAGGTCGCCACGCCGACTCCGTCGGCTCGCGATGACAAGCGCTTTATCCCCCCACCCACTCCACGATCAACGCTTCGCCCTGCCCCACGCCCACGCAAAGGGTTGCCAGCCCGAAAAACGGTTTCTTTTCCTGTGGCGCGCGGCGTTTCATTTCCATAACCAGCGTGGTCAGGATGCGCGCGCCTGAGCAGCCAAGCGGATGCCCCAGGGCGATCGCCCCACCGTTCACGTTGGTAATACTCTCATCCATGCCCAGCTCGCGCATCACCGCCAGGGCCTGCACAGCGAAGGCCTCATTCAGTTCGATCAGCCCGATATCCTCGATCCGCAGCCCTGCCCGTTCCAGCGCCTTGAGTACTGCCGGCACCGGACCCAGTCCCATCACCCGCGGCTCCACCCCGGCAGCGGCGGATGCCACCACCCGCACAAGCGGCTTATAGCCCAGCGCCCGGGCTTTTTCTACGCTCATCAGCAGCAGCGCAGCGGCCCCATCATTCATCCCAGAGGAATTTCCCGCCGTTACCGTACCGCCCTCCTTACGGAAGGCCGGTTTGAGCTTCGCCAGGGATTCCACGGTGGTATCCCGCCGGGGACGCTCATCTACGCTCACAACAATATCCTCACCTTTTTTCTGCGGTACGCTGACCGGCGCGATCTCATCCATAAATTTACCAGTTTCGATGGCTGCCACCGCTCGCTGGTGGCTCTGCGCGGCAAAGGCATCCTGCTCCTCGCGAGTGATACCAGTCTGCGTGGCGATATTCTCCGCTGTTTCCCCCATCGCTTCGGTGCCATAAAGCGTTTGCATCTTTGGATTTGGGTAGCGCCAGCCAAGGGCGGTATCCCAGGCAGTCAGATTCCCAAAGGAGTGACCTTGTTCAGCTTTGGGCAGCGAATAGGGTGCCCGTGACATGCTTTCCACCCCGCCAGCGATGAAGACCTCCCCCTCTCCGGCACGGATGGTGCGCGCGGCCATCGTGACCGCACTGAGCCCCGAAGCGCACAGCCGATTGACCGTCACTGCCGGAACCGAAACCGGGAACCCCGCCAGCAGGCTGGCCATGCGCGCCACGTTTCGGTTATCCTCGCCAGCCTGGTTGGCACAGCCCAGGTAGACCTCCTCGACCAAAATCGGGTCAATACCAGCGCGTTCCACCAGTGCCTTCAATACGTGCGCTGCCAGGTCATCCGGGCGGATGGCAGCCAGGCTGCCACCCAGTGCCCCGATTGGGGTGCGCACCGCGTCAATGATCACTGCATCCGCCATTTTTTCCTCCCGGTTGTTTTTCACTTGCGAGCCTCCGCGATTACCCGCACCAGGCTGATCGGTTCGCCAGCGGCGTAGACCACCCCCTTGAAGGGCAGTCTGGTATCTTCCAGAGAGCGGCTGGCTGATCTCCACCCGGCGAACGCCGGTTGGATTACCCTGCGCGTCGTAAGCAGCCAGTCCAAGCCATACACTTGAAGCCTGTGCGGTTGAATCTTCCAGGAAAATCTCCCCGCTCACCTCGGCGGATTTCCCTCCAGGCGCGATCGCCACCGCCAGGTTTTCGATGTTCGCTTTGGGATACCGTCCCCCGGTTTCGTTCAACGGCAGAACCATCCTGATCTCGGCATCCGCTTCCTTGGGGTTTGGGATTGGGGCGGGAAAATATGCCGCAAGCGGGAAGCTCTCTCCGGCTTGCAGCGTATCCAGGATCAAAGCTGCATCCTGGCTATGAACCTCGCCATCTTCACCAGCGATCCGTATCGAGCCCGAAACGCTCTCCACACCAAAGGATTGCTGATTTGTCACATCCGCAAAACACCACAAACCTCCATCACCAGAACGGTAACAAACTGGCTGGCTGACCTGCAGGCTGACCGGCGTGGGTGAAGGGATCGAAGGCGTCCCAGAGGCTGGGGTGCCGGGAGGGGGAATGAAAACCACCGTCCCTACACTTAGAATGTTTGGGTTCAATCCCGGATTGGCTGCCTGCAGGGCAGGAATGCTCACCCCGTACTGGAAGGCAATACCCGAGAAGGTATCCCCTCTTGCGATCGCATGCGTGCGCGGTGTAGGGGAAGGCGAGGGTAATGGTGTTGCGCTTCCTGGCAGGGTGGGTGTTCGGGATGGGGTGGGCGTATTGGTACGGAAATACTCGAAGGTGGGGGTGGAAGCCGCCGAACCGCCCGGTTGTACTCCACTGGTACAACCCATCAGCAGGATCGTCGGGAAGAGGATCATAGAAGTCAATATCTCGATAGATATTTTCATGGATTAAATTATACCCTCCCCCCTTCCCCGACCCCCTGACGCGATTCTCTGTTGCATCGCCTTCCCCTCCATGTTAGAATTCAGCCATAGAATCCCAGCGAGGCGCAGATGCCTGAAATGATCGAGATGATCGTCGACAGCGTGCGGGTCAGCCTGACCAACCAGCAGCGTATTATTGTTTTAAAGGAAAAAGCTTCCGAGCGTTTCCTTCCCATCTGGATCGGACCTTACGAAGCTGAAGCCATCACCCTTGCGCTGCAGGAGCTGGAAGTCGCCCGCCCACAGACCCATGATCTGATCCGCAACATCCTTGCCGGACTTAAAGCCCGGCTGGTACGCGTGGAGGTCACCGCCCTGCGCGAGGACGTGTATTACGGCAACCTGGTGATCGAGGTGAACGAGGAGATCGTCATGGTGGATTCGCGCCCTTCAGACGCCCTGGCCCTGGCTGTCCGCTACCACGTGCCCATCCTGGTGGCCACCGAGATACTGGAACAGGCTGCCATCCAACCCGAGGATGATATCCAGGATGGTATCAGCAGCGAAGGCGATGAAACCTCGGCGGACGATCTCTAAGTGAAAATTCAGACAGGCTTTCGGTATTCGAGGATTTTCTCGAACAGCTCGATGACGACGAACCTGAAGCGCCCCCCACCGATCCGGAACCTCCTGAGGAGGGTGATAAATGAGCGATCTGCCTCCGATGGAAGAAAGCTCCGCTCCTTCCATCATCACCCAGCCGCACAGCCGCGAATCTGAAGAAGCCGTGCTCGGTGCGGTGCTCATCAATCCGGAAGTGTATTTCGATATTGCCCAGATCCTCCAGCCGGATGATTTCTACATCGTCCGCAACCGCTGGGTTTGGGAAGCCTTTACCCGTCTGCACGATCGACGCATCCCCATCGATTACATCACGGTCACCCAGGAGCTGGAACAATCCAACCAGTTGATCGAATTGGGCGGCCCGGCCTACATCACCGCACTCGCCAGCCAGACGCCCTCCTCGATTGCACGCGGAGGCTTATGCCCGCATCGTGGAACAGGAAGCCATCCGCCGCCGGATGCTGGCTTCCGCCAACCAGATGGCTCAACTGGCTACCGACCGCGAACGCAACGTCGATAATATCATCGACGAAGCCGAGAAAGCGGTCTTCGCCATGAGCGAGCGGCGTATCCACCACGATATCCAGCCCATCCGCTCGGTGCTTAGCGATTATTACGACCACGTGGACGAGATGGCCCGCCGCCCGGAGGAGATCTATGGTGTGCCCACCGGGCTTGACCGACCTGGATAAGCTCCTCGGCGGCCTGCAGAAATCTGATCTGCTCATTGTCGCCGGACGCCCGGCATCCGGCAAGACCGGGTTCCTCCTCTCGGCGGCCAAGAATGCCGCCCAAAAACACCGCAAGCATGTAGCCTTCTTCTCACTTGAAATGTCCAACGAGCAGCTCGTGCAGCGCTTGATCGCCCAGGAGACCAAGATCGATTCCCAGCGCCTGCGCAGCGGCAAGCTGGATGAGGAGGAATGGCCGCTCTTCACTCACGCCATCGAAGTGATGGGCGATACGGTCATGTTCCTGGATGACACCCCCGCCATCACGCCCATCCAGCTGCGCACCAAGTGCCGCCGGCTGCACATGGAATACAACCTCGACCTGGTGGTGATCGATTACATCCAGCTCATGTCCTCCGATACGCGCACCGAAAACCGCGTGCAGGAGGTTTCGTACATCACCCGCAACCTGAAGATCCTGGCGCGCGAACTGAACGTTCCCGTGCTGGCAGCCGCCCAGCTCTCGCGCGCGGTGGAGCAGCGCGCCGATAAGCGCCCCATGCTCTCGGACCTGCGCGAATCCGGCAGCCTGGAGCAGGACGCGGACGTGGTCATGTTCATCCACCGTCCCAACGCCGCTCGAAAAGGAAGCGCCCCGCACCACCAACCCAGACCGAGATGATCGAGCTTATCGTCGCCAAGCACCGCAACGGACCCACCCACTCCGGGATCGAGTTGATCTTCTTCAACAATCTGGCGCGTTTCGAGAACGCCATCACCCTGCCCTCAAGGGTCGCTAATCCCGGCGGAATCACGCAATGAGATCCCTTTACTGGTTTTCCAGAAGGCCGATCCAAACCAACGCCCATCCCGGCGGAGTTCTTCGACACCTCCTTCCGGGATCGACTCCCTGGAAGAACTGCGGGTCACGCTCTATGTCGCTGTGGTACCTCGAACGCCAGGAATCCACATTCCTACCAATTTCGCGCCTCCGAGATCGCTTCTGACGCAGACTTCATGAATGCGTTTTCGCGGGGATAATTCTGCGGCGCGTCAAATACTCGACTGCAACCCTGGAAAAAGCGGTCGCCCGCGGCACTTTTCTGAAAGCGGATGCCGGTGAAGACGAACCGGTCTACTTCTCTGAATTCCCCCCGCGGACAGGCCGGCTTGCGCGCCCTGAAGAGCGGCAAGGTCGGATTCGCTTCCTGCCAATCTGCTCCCCCCAGACAGGCAGGGATAAACCCAATATCTTTCGGCCTGTACGAGGAGAATATTGGTCCGCTCACCCCACTTATCGCGGAAGACCTGCGCGCTGCCGAGCAGGAATACCCGGACAGCTGGATCGAAGAAGCCTTTCACCTGGCGGTGCAGCGCAATGCCCGCTCCTGGCGCTATATCGACGCGGTTTTGAAACGCTGGAAAGAGGAGGGCAGGGATGGCCGAGATCAAAGTGGTAACCGGCAGGATCGCCAGGGCTACACCGAGTGGGAAAATGGATAAACCTCAATCCGCCTGTCCAGCAAGCGCTCGACGCTGGAAGCCGATCCCGATTGCCCCATCTGCGGCGGCATTGGTTACGTCCGGCAGGAGCCTGCCCGTCGGGCGATCCCAATTTCGGAAGCTTGCATCCTTTGTTCCTGCCGCGAGCGCTCCCGCGCCCAGCAGGACCAAGCTCGTCTCTACCGCTTGAGCAACCTCGATGCTTTCAAGGATATGACCTTTGAGTCATTCAACACCCGCGGCAGGCTGGGTCTCGGTGAAACCCAGGTGACATTCGCTCGAACTGGCCTTCAACCAGTCCCGCCAGTATGCCCAGAACCTCTCCGGCTGGCTGCTGCTCACCGGGGGCTATGGCTGCGGGAAGACCCACCTGGCAGCGGCGGTGGCGAACTTCGTGGTCGGGTTCGGTGTGCCCACGCTTTTCCTCACTGTCCCGGACCTGCTGGATTGGCTGCGGTATTCCTACGACAGCACCGAAACCTCCTTTGAAACCCGCTTCGAAGAGATCCGCAACGTCCGCCTGCTGGTGCTGGATGACCTGGGCACTCAGAACGCCACCCCCTGGGCGGAGGAAAAGCTCTACCAGATCATCAACCACCGCTATACGCTCAAACTCCCCACCATCATTACCACCAACCTGGATTTGATCGAACTGGATGGCAGGGTACGCTCCCGCCTTCAGGATAGCGACCTGGTGACCTCGGTGAAGATCGCCGCTCCGGATTTTCGAAATGCCACCACCGAGACTTCCACCATACCGGGATTGGTACGCTGCCTCTGCTCAGCGGGCATACATTCGGTAATTTCAGCCTGCGTGAAAACGAAAAATTGCCTGCTGATGAGCAGAAAAGCCTGGAGCGCGCCTTCCGCATCACCCAGCAGTACGCCGAAAAACCCAAAGGTTGGCTGGTTGTCACCGGCACCTATGGCTGCGGGAAAACCCACCTGGCGGCTGCCATCGGCAATTTCCGCGCCGCGGAAGGGGATGAGCCCATTTTTATCGTCGTTCCGGACCTGCTGGACCACCTGCGTTCCACCTTCAGCCCCTCCAGCACCACCACCTACGACCACCTCTTTGAGCAGATCCGTTCCTGCAAGCTTCTGATCCTGGATGATCTTGGCACGCAGACCTCCACCCCCTGGGCGAAGGAGAAGCTCTTCCAGCTCCTGAACTATCGATACGAAGCCAAGCTGCCCACGGTGATCACCACCTCGGCTAAACCGGATGAGATCGATCCGCGCGTGCAGAGCCGCCTGAGCGATAGCCGTATCAGTACCGCAATCGCCATCATCGCTCCCACCTATCGCGGCGGATCACCCAGGACCAAATCCAGATAAATCCCGTCATCTATTTATAATTCGGATATAATCTATCCAATTAATCAACCGGCTGCCTTCAGGGCAGCCATTTATTCGAGGTTTCATGCTATCTGGTTTTGTGCTAGCCTTTCGGGAAGGGCTTGAAGCTGCCCTGATCCTCTCCATCGTTCTGAGTGTGGTCGTCAAGCTGGACCGCCGCCAACTTATTCCTGCTGTTTGGTTGGGTGCGGCGGTGGGGATGATCCTCAGCCTGTTCTTTGCTGTTTTTCTATTCCGGGCTGGTTTGGAATTGGAAGGTGCCAGAGAGGAGCTTTTTGAAGCCGTTACCATGCTGCTCGCGGCTGGGATCCTCACCTGGATGACCTTCTGGATTCAAAACCAATCCAGCGACTTCCGCTCCAGGGTGGAAGCCCGGGTAAGCCAGGGGCAGGGACGCTGGCAGATCTTCCTGCTCTCCTTCCTGGCAGTCCTCCGCGAGGGGGTGGAACTGGCGCTCTTCCTTCTTGCCGCCGGATTCGCGGTCAGTGGTAGGCAGGTTCTCCCCGGCGCGCTACTCGGTTTGACTGCTGCGGCATTGACCGGGGTATTCTGGTTTCGCAGCAGTGGCAGGCTGTCACTCCGCAGATTTTTCCAGGTCACCAATATTCTTCTCCTGCTTTTCGCGGCTGGCCTGGTCGCCCTGGGGGTGCACGCGCTCATTGAACTTCGTTGGCTGCCCGCGGTGGTGGAGCCGCTCTACGACCTCTCAGCCGTTCTCCCGGAATCCTCTGTAATAGGAACGCTGCTTTCTGCGCTTTTTGGCTATCGCCAGGCACCGGCTCTTTTGGAAGTGGCCGTGTTTTGGGGGTACCTGGCTGCCCTGCTTGTCATCCAGAATCAACGTAAGACTCAATCAATTCCCACTAATTAATAAAAAAAACTCCGGAGGTCCGGAGCACGGATTTAATAAGAAAATTGTGGATCAAGGCTGCATTTGCAGTTGGCGCAGGGTCTTCTGGTAATCCGCGACGTTGGGGGGATTGAGCGAGATGGCTTTCTGAAGCAGCTCGATCGCTTCGGGTTTCTTGCCTGCCAGGGTGAGCGCATCCGCCCCGGTGCCGAGCACCTCCACGGCCTTGTTCGCCTGCCCCAGGCGGATCATCAGGTCGGCGAGCTTGTAATATAGCTCTGGCACTTCCACGTGCTCCTGGATCAAATCCTTGATAAATCCGATCGCCTTGGGTCGCTGGTCGGAACTCTCCAAAAGCGATGTGTAGGCATCCACTTCAGCCAGGGCTTCCGTGGGTTGCCCCAGTCGGAAATAGAGATCCACCAGCCGCGCGCGCGGAGTATCGGCTTCCGGCTGCATGGCTTTTACCTGCTCGTAGACTTTGATCGCACCGCGCCAATCCAGGCGCTGCATGTCGATATCTGCCACTTTGTAGAGGATATCCACCACCCACTTGCGGTCGGCACCATTCTGCTGGGCCAGCTTGACCGCTGCCATGTAGGTGCGCTTGGCCATCTCGAATTCCGCCAACTGGTAATAGATACCGGCCAGGTCCACATATTGCTGCAGGGCTTCATCCACTCGGTGCTGCTCTGCCAGAAGCTCGATCAGCCGGCTGCGAACGGAGAGGTCCATCGAGGCCATCTGGGTGATGCGGGTGAGCAGCCGGATGGCCTGCCCGGCATCTCCGCGCAGCGAGTAGACCTCAGCAGTGGTCATGAACTTGTGGACGGCATCCTGGGTGCGTCCTTCCTTCACCAGGATCTCACCCATCTGAATGTGCAGGGGAAGGTAGGTGGGCGCGTAGGACATGGCATTGAAAGCTTCTTCCATCGCGGTGCGGTAGTAAGCCGCGTGCGGTGTGCTGACGAATGAGTGACATGGAATCCACGATCTGACTGCCGCTGGTTTCCAGCATCATGCTGGCCAGGGTCAACGGTGGGACTTCCTTCGGGTTGCAGGGGTAGCTGTTGGCGGGCCATGGTCAGGTACTGGCGCCAATCCGCGCGCAGGAGCTGACCGCGGATCACTTCGCAGAGTTTCTTCTGCGCGTTCAGATCCGTAAGGTTCACCTGGTCCTCGAGGATCGGCTCATACCCCTGGCTGAGCTCCTCAGCCTCCTCGGGGCTGACCAGTTCCATATCAGCCAGGCGCAGCGCGTTGAGGTAGGAGAGTGAGGCTTCTGCAAATTGATCCGAGGCTTCGTAGAGCTGGGCAATCAGCAGGTAGGACCCAAGCGCGTAATCAGGGTGCTTGACCGATTCCTGCAGGTAGCGGAAGGATTTCTGTCCATCCTGGGTGCTCAGGATAAATCCAAGGTCAAAATAAATATCAGGGGTTTGCAATCCAATTTCGAGTGCCTGTTCCAGGGGTTTCACCGCTCCCAGGTCATCGCCCGCGCTCTGCAGTTGGATGGCCTGCCCCAGGTAAAGCTGGATGCGAGCGCGGTCGGCGTTTTCCTGCGAAAGCCCGCCCGAACCCCGCGCGGTGCCGCCAACTCCCCGCCGGTAGATCAATCCTTCCGGCGAGTTATCTTCGCTAAGATCGAATAACTGGGCCGCCAGCCGGGCCATCGCCCGCTGGCGGGCTTCCATCACCGGGTCGATCTTGAGCGGGGAGGTGGAACTGGACTTTGGGTAATTGGCGGGGACCCGTGGGAAGTTCCGCTTCCACGTGCGATCTGAATCGGTTCCGCAATCGGCAGTGGCAGTTGTTCGTTGCGATCCAGCATCTGGAGCATCTGGTTGACTTCTTCATATTCGGGTACCAGTTTTCTGCACGTACTGGATGACCTGGTAGGCCTTGACGATATCCCCCTGCGATTGCATGATCGCCGCGGAGGCGATGTATTCCTCCACCGCGTTGGCCTTGCGGCCCAGGCGGTCGTAAATGGTAGCCAGGCGGGAATGCGCCATCAGGTTGATCGGCTCAAGCTCGGCAACCTTTTTCCAATTCTCAATTGTCTTATCCACGTTACGCGCTTTGAGAAATAGCTCTGCTGCATCCATGTAGTGCTGAATGGCTGCCTTGGTCTGACCGGTCTTTTCGCAGATGCGTGCCATCTTTTCCAGCGAGACAGCGTCGTTGGGGTTTAGTTCGAAAGCCCGTGTGTAGCAGGTTAAGGCTTCGTCGTATCGTTTTTGTTCGTAATAAGATAACCCAAGATTGGAAATTGCCTGCGGATGGTCGGGGACCTCTTCCAATGCGCGTTGATAAAACTGGGATGCTTGATCCCAGTTCTGGTCCCAGGCGGCGGTGTGCCCCTGGTTCATCATGCGTTGAAATATTTCCTGGTTTCCTGTCACTCCAAGCCCTGTGGTGGCGTTAATTTTACTTCATTCCCGGTATTCCGATATGGGTTTCATCTCCCCCCAGTTCACCCCCCAGCGCGCGTCAGTGGTCAACGGGATGCTCAGGGTATAGGCGTTCTCCATCACCGCCTGCACCACTTTGGCGGTACGGAGCAGCTCACCTTTCGGGCACTCCAGGAGTAGTTCATCGTGCACCTGCAGGAGCATCTTCGCGGCCAATCCTGCTTCCTGCAGCGCAGACGGCATCCGGATCATGGCAAGCTTCAGGATATCCGCAGCAGTCCCCTGGATGGGTGAATTGATCGCTTCCCGTTCGGCCGCGTGCGCGGATATTCTGGTTGCCGCCGCTTTTTAGCTGCGGGAAGTAGCGCCGCCTGCCCAGCTTGGTTTCGGTGTAGCCATCCTGCGCCGCTGAGCGGCGGATGCCATCCAGGTATTTTTTCACCCCGGGGAAATGCTCAAAATATTCCTTGACGAAATTCTCCGCTTCCGCCAGGGTCAGGTCTGTGCTGCGGGTCAACCCAAAGGCGCTCATTCCGTAGATCAACCCGAAGTTTACCGCCTTGGCATGCCTGCGTTGATCCTTGGTCACCTGCTCCAAGGGGATACCCAGGATGGCCGCCGCAGTGGCAGCATGGATATCCTCCCCGGCGCGGAAGGCGGAGAGCATGGCATCATCGCCAGACATATCTGCCACGATGCGCAGCTCGATCTGTGAATAATCCACCGAAAGCAGGTAGCAGCCCTCGTCAGCTACAAACCCGCAGCGCACCCTGCGTCCGATCTCGGAGCGGGTGGGTATGTTCTGCAGGTTCGGGTTGTTGGAAGAAAGCCGCCCTGTCACCGCGCCAGTCTGGGAGTAGGAAGTATGGATGCGTCCTGTACTCGGGTTCACCTGCAGTGGCAGTGCTAAAAGGTAGGTGGATTGCAGTTTGGCAAGCTCGCGGTATTCCAGGATGGCCTCGATGATCGCGTGACTGCCGCGCAGCTCCTCCAGGATATCCGCCGAGGTGGAATAAAAGCCTGTCGCGGTCCGCCAGCGCGGGTCGGCAGGCAGCTTCAATTCTTCAAACAGAACCTTGGAAAGCTGCTGGGTGGAATTGATGTTCAGCGGGTGCCCGGCCAACTCCTGGATCTTCGCATCCAGTTCACCCAGCCGCACCTGGATCTCGTCAGACATTTTCTTCAGGAATTCTTTATCCAACCGGATGCCGTTCATCTCCATTTGGGCCAGAACAGGCACCAGGGGAACCTCCAATTCGCAAAGCACCTGGTTGCTGCGTCCGCGGGTTTCCAGCCGTTTCTGCATCACCGGCACCAGTCTCAGGCTCACTTCCGCATCTGCTGCGGCGTAGGGCGCAGCCTGCTCGATGGGAACCAGGTCCATGGTTTTTTGACTTTTCCCGCTGCCGATCAGCTCCTCGATGTGCGTCATTGATATATCCAGGTAGGTCTCCGCCATTTCCTTCAGTCCCAGGTTGTGGGAATCGGGGTCGGAAACCCATTCAGCCAGCAGGGTGTCATAGGCAAGCGGGGATGGTGTGAGACCATGTCGCATGAGTACCAGGGTATCGAACTTCAAGTTATGTCCGGTCTTGGGCATTTTGGGGTTGGTCATCAGGGGGGTCAGCGCATCAATCGCAGTCTTTAAATGCAATTCATTACCAGATGCGTGACCTACGGGGATGTAATATCCCTTTCCTTCCGCACCAGAAAGGGAAATCCCCACCAATTTGGCTGCCATCGGATCCAGTGAAGTCGTCTCGGTATCAAATGCGATCATCGGGCTGCGAGCCAGGTCGGAAAGCATTTCAGCCAGATCTGCCTCATCTTGTACCGTGGATACTTCCAGTGCATACGAACCGGGAGTGCCTACCTTCGTCACCGGCTGGCCAAAGAGCTCCATCTGGCTGCCCTTCGGTTCGGTCACCCCATTCGTGTTTTTCAAGCGGTTCAATTCGGGGATCAGCGAACGGAATTCCAGCTCACGGAAGAGCGCTTCCACTCCGCTGATTCCAAGTTCATCCGTGCGGGCGTGTTCCAGATCCAGTGAGATGGCGACGTCTGTGCGAATGGTCGCCAGATCCAAACTCAGGTAGGCGTCGTCTTTGCCCTTGACCAGCAGTTCACGGGTCCGCTCCTTAACCTGGTCCAGGTTCGCGTAGATCTCATCCAAACTGGAGTATTCCTGCAATAACCCAACGGCGGTTTTCTCACCCACCCCCTTGACCCCCGGGTAGTTATCCGAGGTATCCCCCACCAGCGCCTTATAATCGATCACCTGCTTGGGGGTCACCCCCAGAAGCTCCACCACGTCCTTTTCAAAAAAATCCCTTGATTCGGAGAGGCTTTTGCCCGGGAGCGAAACCACCACCCGGTCGTTTACCAATTGAAGCAGGTCCTTATCACCGGTGATGATCTTTACGCCCAATCCCTTTTCCACGGCTTGTTTTGCCAGGCTTCCAAGAATATCGTCCGCCTCCACGCCTTCTTTCTCGAGGCGGGGAATGTGAAACGCGTCCACCATCTGGCGGATACGCTCGATCTGCGAACGAAGCTCATCAGGCATTTTTGCGCGGGTGGCTTTATAAGCTGGGTAGCGCTCGTTTCGAAAGGTCTTGCCGGTATCAAATGCAACCGCCAGGTATTCCGGTTTCCACTGTGAGAGAATCCGCAGCAACACCGAGGCAAATCCATAGATACCGGCCGTGGATTCACCCGAAGCGGTTTGGAAACGTGAACCGGCGGTGGAAAGCGCAAAGTATGTGCGGTACGCAAGGGCATGCCCATCGATCAGGTAAAGGGTTGGAGGCATAGGAAGCTCTTTTCAGGGGGAGGATCAGCGGCGCAGGTGCCGGATAAACGCGTTCAGCTCGTTCTGGTCGGGTGGATCGTTTGGGTTGATCCTCAGAAAATCATCGGCCCAGAAAAGCGGCTTTTCCGGGTCTAGCGCCATCTGGGAGTAATTGGTTGCCACCAGGCGGGCGGTTGCATCCTGCAGGGTGCCCACGATCAGGTCGTCTTTCTGGTCCGGCGCTGCGGTCAGCCCCACCCGAACAAATTCAGGCCGCACCGCCAACGCATCCACCTCCCAGTTCATGGTTTGGCAGACCTGCGGGATCCATTCTCCCAGTTCGGCAGCCAGCTTCCCGGTCAGGAATAAGCGCGGGTCGGCCGGAACAAGCAGGAATATACGCAGGTCACTTGTGCCGCCCTGCGGTTCCGATTTCAGAGCCAGTTCCGCAGTGGTGATCTTATCTGCAGGTTCCTGCTCGACAAAAATCTCTTCCTGATTCGACTCAGCACTGAACGAATCTTCAGTTTGGACTTTGTCGGTGGAGGAGGATACGCCGGGCGTTTCTGTCTCAATAACCGTATCAACATCCGATATTGCAGGCGTATCTTCCCATGGAAAAGCAGGAGGGATCCCTCCCGGGATGTCTGCCGGGGAATCCGCTACGGCGCCGGCCGCAATGGCAGCCGTTCCCACAGCGAGCCAGGGAAATACATCATCCTCACCGGAATCCGCCTTGGTTTTCTCTGTTTCGGGCAGGGGGAAATCCGCGTCAATATCGAAGGCGGGCGGCATCACAGCCGGAATTACCTCCAATTCAATTTCTGTTCCTGTTTCTTCAACGCCCAAGTCCGCCTCAGTGGGTGGAATTTCCTCAACAGGTATGTCCAATTTCGAGGTTTCCAGGCCATCATTCCCGGTTTGTTTTCCAGCTTCTTCCAAGGCATTTCCATCGATTGGTGGGGTTTCACCCTCAGGCAATGCACCTTCCGGCACAGACCAGGCTTGAACCACCTCTTCAGGTTTTACCTGCGGCGGTGCCGCAATTTCCGCCAGGCGTTGACGAAGTCTTTCCGCTTGTTCGCGGATTATGGAATAAGAAGTTTCTGCCTCAAAGGTTAAAACGAGGAACTTCGCCGTTCCAATCGCGGCAGCGAAGAGAAGTTCATTTCCCGAGCCGCGTTGCGGAGGGATATAGCGGATCAATTCGCGGGCATCACTTGCTTGAAAGCGCTCCGAAACCTCGCGGGCGAATTTCCGCTGCACATCGCCATCCATCTCCCCACTGGTGGCAATCACTTCCCCCGCGCTGACAAGCATTGCTGAGCGGGCGGTGGATTCGGAGAACCATTTGGTTAGTTCCTCCATCTCTAAAAATTGTTCGGGGGGGATTTCCTGCAGCGCGCCGGTATTCTTCTTGGGTCCGCTCGGGATGCTGATCTGGGGTTGGGTTTCCGCAATCACATCCTCCAGCGGCAGCACCAGGGTATCAGGGTAATCATCATCCTTGCCGGCTGGGAGATTATCGGAATCCCAATTGATCTTGGCGATCTCCTCTCCCAGGAAATCTCGCATATCCTTGGCACGCTCTTCCTGGAAGGGAGTTTCCCCAGGGTCAGAAGTTGCAGGCGCATTGGGTTTGAGTAATCCCCGGATAATATCCAAGAGATCGGGGATGAAAACAGGTTTGCTTATGAAATTATCCGCCCCGCACTCCTCGAGGGTGAGTGCCGAGAAGGGATCGGTGGGAGGAATGACCAGTACCTTTACGTCGGGGTGTTTCAGGCGGATCGCGTCGACCAGGGAAGGTAGAGGCAGATCTGAGATAAGCGAATCAATGATGGCTACATCAAACGCCAGGTTCCCGATCGATGCCAGCACATCCGCCCCGCTGGCGGCCAGCTGAACCGTGTATCCGCCCGCATCCTGCAGTCCCGTGCGTAATGTTTCGCCGAAGGAGGTATCGGGGGAAGCTGCCAGAATGTACTTCGCCATGTTAAGAGTTTATCACGCCATTGAATGCGAGGCAAGCGAAGGTCAGATGGTCCTCCTCCGGGCTCGCCGTGTGAATGGGATATAATCCCATCCAGAAACAATCATCGAGGAACACTGTGGAATATCAAAAGGTATGTGTGGTCGGGCTGGGTTACATCGGACTGCCCACAGCCTGCACCTTCGCGGATCGCGGGATCGAGGTCATAGGCGTCGATAACAACCCGGAGATCATCACCGGTCTTCAACAGGGCAGGCTGCACCTCTACGAACCCGGGCTTGAGGAATTGGTTCAGCGCGTTCTAACCTCCGGAAAATTAAAGGTCAGTAGTGTGCCTGAGACTGCGGATGCCTTCATCATCGCTGTGCCCACCCCCTTCCATGCCGGTAAAAAGGCGGATATGAGCTACGTTCGCTCCGCCACCGAATCGATCCTACCCCACCTGCATCGGGGAAGTCTGGTAGTGCTTGAATCCACCTCCCCGCCTCGAACAACTTCTGACCTGGTGAGGCCTATCCTGGAAAGCACTGGGCTGCAAGCCGGAAGAGATTTCCTTCTGGCTTACTCCCCCGAACGCGTCCTTCCCGGCAGGATCCTTCACGAGCTGGTCGAAAATGCACGTGTGATCGGAGGGATTGATTCAGCCTCCGCCCAGGCCGGCAGCGAGCTGTACGGGCTCATCGTGCGGGGACAGATCATCCAGACTGACGCCACCACTGCCGAGATGGTAAAGCTGATGGAAAACACCTACCGGGATGTCAACATCGCGGTTGCGAACGAGTTTTCCCGCCTGGCGGAGCGTTTCGGTATCGATATCTGGGAAGCCATCCAGATCGCCAACCTGCACCCGCGAGTGAAGATCCTTTCTCCAGGACCGGGGGTTGGCGGGCACTGCATTTCCGTGGATCCCTGGTTCCTGGTGGAATCCGCCCCCGATCTGACCCCCCTAATCCGTACCGCCCGAGAAGTGAACGATTCCCAGCCTGGGTATGTTCTCGAACAGGTTAGTAAATTACTTGGAGACCTGAATGGAAAGACGATCGCCGCCTTTGGGCTGGCTTATAAACCCGACGTGGACGATTTCCGCGAGAGCCCAGCGGTGCACTGTGTTGAACTGATCCAAAAGGCAGGCGCGCGTGTCAGAGTGTACGAACCGTTTCTAAGAGACCACCTTCCCGCGATCAATACCTTCACGAGCGCGGAAGAAACGGTTCAGTCCTGCGATCTGCTCCTGCTCCTGGTAAACCATTCTGTCTTTCACCAAATCGACCCTGGTGTGATCCGCACAAAAACCCCTGCACAAATTGTGTTGGATACTATCAATGGCTGGGAAGGATCGATCTGGAAACAAGCCGGGTTCAATTTCTATCGCCTGGGTTCGGGGAAAGATTGATGCTGCGCGTCCTTTCGATCTTTGGCACCCGTCCGGAAGCTGTTAAAATGGCTCCCGTCATACACGCCCTGCAAGACCATCCCGATATTGAATCTCGCATTTGCGTCACTGCCCAACACCGGGAAATGCTGGACCAGGTGCTTGAGCTCTTCAACCTGCACCCGGATTTCGACCTGGATCTTATGCGCCACGACCAGACCCTAGCTGGCCTTACCGCTGAAATATTCACACGTCTTGACCCACTTCTCTCCCAGGAAACCTGGGATTGGGTGTTGGTACAGGGCGATACAACCACGGTCATGGCTGCAGCGTTGAACGCTTTTTACCGCCGAATCCGTGTTGGGCACGTGGAAGCAGGTCTGCGTACCGGAGACCGCTTGCAACCCTTCCCGGAGGAGATCAACCGCCGGGTGGCGGGGGTCGTTGCCGATTTGCATTTCGCTCCCACCTCCAGGGCGGTCGAGAATCTGCGCTCCGAAGGTGTACCTGCTTGGCGTATCGCCCTCACCGGAAACCCGGTGATCGACGCACTCAATGAGATCAGCTCCAAACCCGCCCCTACCGCCGTGACTGGATTCCTGCAGCAAAAGAACATTCAACCGGGTGGCAAACGCATGATCCTGATCACCGCCCACCGGCGCGAGAATTTTGGCAGGGGCATCGAATCCATCTGCCTGGCCATCCGCGACCTTGCCGCGGGATACCCTGCGGAATTGGAACTGGTCTACCCCGTCCACCTCAATCCCAACATCCAGGAACCGGTCCATCGGATGCTTGCGGGAATCTCGAACGTCACCCTGCTTCCCCCTGTGGAATACCTCTCCCTGGTGCACCTGATGAAGGCTGCTGACCTGGTACTGACTGATTCCGGCGGTATCCAGGAGGAAGCCACCGGGCTGGGGAAACCCACTCTGGTTCTGCGAGAGGTCACCGAGCGGCCTGAAGGGCTTGAGGCTGGTGTGCTCCTCCTGGTGGGGACTGACCGGGAGCGGATTGTGCGGGAAACCCGGATCCTTCTCGAGGACCAGTCTGTATACCGGCGCATGGCGCGCGCCGCCAATCCGTTTGGTGATGGCCATGCGGCGGAGCGGATCGTAGACGCCTTGCTTGCTTTCCGCGATCAACCTTCCCCGCAGCAATGAAACAAATGATCTGCATTCTCCCCGAGCACCGCGGCGTGGGTGGTCCGGCGTCCTTCCGGGAGCGAATCATCACCACGCTCAACCGGGAAGGTTACCAGACTACTGCCAACCCGCTTGATCCCGGGGTGACGACCATCCTCGTCATTGGCGGTACCCGCCGCCTGGACTTACTTTGGAGAGCAAAACGGCGCGGTATTCGGATAGTGCAGCGATTGAACGGCATGAACTGGGTTCACCGCAGAACCCACACCGGGATGCGGCATTACCTGCGTTGTGAGGTCAACAACTGGATCCTGGCTGCCATCCGCAGGAACCTGGCAGACCACATCGTTTACCAGAGCGAATTCTGCGCGGACTGGTGGAACCAGGTTTACGGTCAAGCTCGCTGCCCCTCAACGATTATTCACAACGGAGTGAACCTGCAGGAGTATTCACCTGCCCCGGGGGTCACACACTCCATGGATTTGATTCGGGTGCTTGTTGTGGAAGGCCGCTTCGGCGGGGGGTACGAGGTTGGGCTGGAAAACGCGGTGCGATTCTCAGCGGCATTGCAGCTTAAGAGTGGAAAGCGTGTCCAGCTAATCCTTGCTGGTGATCCCGGCGCGACACTGCCAGAAAAGTACAACCATCTGGACTGGCTCGAGTGGAAAGGTGTGGTCACCAGAAAAGACCTTCCTATGCTATACCGTTCCGCCCATTTGCTCTTCTCAGCCGATATCCGCGCCTCCTGCCCCAACTCGGTCATCGAAGCGCTCGCTTGCGGACTGCCGGTTGTGGGCTATGACACCGGTTCCCTCCTGGAGCTGGTGGGCAGTGAAGCAGGCGGGATCAGATCTTACGGCTCCGACCCGGATATGCTCCAGCCCGCTATTCCGGACCCGCTCACCGAATCAGCCCTTCGCCTGCTCGCCGCGCGGGATCAATACAGCCAAAGCGCCTGCCGGAGGGCCAAAAATTTATTTGATCTCGATACAATGGTGCGGAAGTACCTGGAAGTATTGCTTACAGTATAAAATTTCTCCACTCGGAAATATCCCAGGTTATCCATGACCTATTTTTACAAAAAACAGATCGCCTCACTATCCTCGCATCAACTCCCTGGGCTTGCCTTCAGAAACGGGTTGGTCTTTCCGGATTACGACGGGTACTCCCTATCCAATTTGCCTGCCGCCATCTGCAACTGGCTGGGTGTACCGCCCCTGGGTTCTGCCGGGCTTGCAGGCGAATACCTTGTCCACTTCCCGGGGAGGTTTAAAAAGGTTGTATGTTTCCTGATCGATGGGATGGGTTTGCATTTCCTCGAACGCTCCCTGGAAGGTGGCGACCTTACCACACAGGCACCAATCTGGAACAAACTGTCAGGTCAGGGAGATGTTTATGCACTGACCAGTACATCCCCCAGCACCACTTCAACCGCGCTCACCAGCCTATGGACTGGTTTAACCCCCGCCGAGCACGGCGTGATCGGTTACGAGATGTGGCTCAAGGAGTTCGGGATGGTTGTCAATATGGTCAACCACTCCCCCTCCGCCTTTCCCGGCGATCCCGGCAACCTGCGGCGGGCAGGATTTCACCCGGAGAGCTTTTTACCCGTTCCCACCCTGGGTAGTCACCTGGCTGCGCACGGGGTAAGCACCCGTGTTTTTCAACATCACACCCTTACCCACTCAGGACTTTCCACCATGCTGATGGATGGGGTGGAGATCTATCCCTATCTCACCCAGGCGGACCTGTGGGTCTCGCTGGAATACCTGCTGGAAAATTGGGACCAGGGACCGCTTTACACATATGTGTATTGGAGCGATTTTGATCTGCTTCAACACCGCTTTTCATCCACCAACCCGCGAACTGAATACGAATTCATCCAGTTCAGCCGCCAATTAATGGATTTCATCGAAAGTCTATCTACCAGCAGCCACCAGGATACTCTCTTTGTATTCACTGCCGATCACGGTCAGATCCCTACCCCGCAGGAAGCCAACCGCGAGCTTGCCAGGCACCCTGATCTCAGAACTTGCCTGGCGTTGCAGCCGACCTGCGAAAACCGCCTCGCATTCCTCTACCTCCGCCCGGGAATGGAGCAGACGCTGAGGGACTACGTTTGGTCAACCTGGGGGGAGGACTACCTGTTGCTCTCATCAGCTGAGGCCGTCCGATCCGGGCTTTTCGGACGAGGCAGTCTGCATCCTGCGCTCGAGGAGCGGGTGGGTGACCTGGTATCCATCGCCCGCAATGGAGCCTATTGGTGGTGGAGCACACGCGAGAATCGCCAGGTCAGCCGGCATGGCGGTTTGAGTCCAGAAGAAATGCTGGTACCACTGCTGCTCTGCACTCTTTGAAAAAAAAGTGGCGGGGAATTCCCCGCCACCAGATTTTGAAATCCCAAATCTAACTTGCTGCATTACTTCCGCTGCAGGAATGCCCGCCAGAAGGCGCCCATCCCTGTCATGGCCACCAGGATACCCCACAGTCCTCCAAGCAGCGGGATGGCCGTGGTTATGGCGATGAGCAGAACACCCAGGAACAAGGCCAGGAACCGTTTTCCGCCGCTCACGGGATCAGTTTTACTGAGCATCGCCTCACCGATGGCATACGAACCAACCACCATACTGCCGGTGAATACCAGGAACAGGAACAGCGCAGCAACGAGGGTGAGACCCAACCCCACCAATCCGAAGTAAGCCGGTGCGAGACCGCCCAGCGAAATAGCCGACAGGAAAATGCCGAGCGCTATGAAAAGTACGGGAATGATGAACATTGCGATAAACCCGATCAAGGTCACCAGGATACCCCAGCCAAACGAAGGCCAGAGCTGCTTCCGGAACACAGAGGTCACATTTGCGCTCACCCGCGGCAGTAGCCATAGCGCCAGGCATCCGAGGAGGAAGAGGGTTAGGAATTCACGCAGCACCCGGTAGAACCAAAGTCCAAACATAAAACCGCCTGCCGTGAATGGAGCAACAGTCTTCACAATGCCCTGCGGAAGCTCGCTGGGAGGATTGTATTGATCCTTCTGCTCCGGAACGGGCGTCTGGTAGACCAGTGGTTGAGCAAGGTTGCCCCGAATGGCATTTTCCTGATTCACCGAACTGGTATAGGTAAGTTTGCCTTCAATATTCGCGTCCGGTCCGATGCGCAACCCGGATGGAATCGTAACGATTGACATGTTCTGTCCCCAATCGAATCGGGGAGCGCTTCTCAGGCCAGGTTCGGAGACTTCAACCTTGGCATCCCCCCCAACAGTCCCGTTAATTTCGACAGCCATTGCACCGATATTGATATCTCTACCGGTTGTACCATTCAGAACCACCTGCCTGGCTCCGATGAACTGGTCGATCTTGACCAGGGTACCTTTGAGCATTTCATAAGAAAATCCGCCGTAGAAAACGTTACGGCCAACAATGGCATTATCCGCCAGGATCATCTCCGCAGAGCCAGCGTAGATAGTTCCTTCCACGTCACCTTTGACTTGGATGCGGGCTGCCCCGGCAAATAGGCTGCCGGTGATCATTGCGCCTTTTTCAATGGTGATAACCCGGCCTCCAGCAAAAACATCTCCGTTGACCGTGCCACTGATGGTCACCGTGTCTCCGGAAACAAACAGATTTCCGTTTACCGTGCCTGCCATGACCACATTTTCCCCCGCGAGGAACAGGTCATCATTCACGGTCTGGCCTGGGCCGAGATCTCCGCTTTCATTAAATTCTGCCGCTTGCACCGGTGTGACAGCAGAAAACACAAGTACCGATAAAAGGCAAAGTCCAACAACCAACTTTGCCAGGGAATTAACCATTGGCTTTCTCATTGCTTTCTCCTTTTCGAAATATTTACTTGTAATAAATACGCAGGAAGTGGGTTAAAGTTTCAGGCGTCGCTGCCGAAGGTGCAGAATGACTCCGAAGACGATGATCAGCACCAGGATGGCCGCCCCTATGGTGATCGCGTTGGTCTGGTTCGCCGTCTGCAGCAGCTCAGGGTCGATCTGGACTTCCACATTTGGCCTGGGTGTGGCAGTGGCCGCCGGGGAGGCTCCCAGCCCGCTCGGTGCCACCATCCTGGCGATGGCCTCACCACTGAAGATAGCCATTACGAAAAGGATTACCACCAGCACGATCATGACCGTCTGGAGGTTCACCCAGCGGGAAGCCTGAAGCTTTTCGGCGAATTTGCGGAATCGTTCTCTCAGATTTGCCACCTGGATCCGGTTTTTACCCTCAAAGCTTGATCGGTTGGCTCAAGATCGCCACCAGCAGCTTGACGGAATTCTCCACATCATTGTAATCCACCATTTCGGAAGGCGAGTGAACATACCGGCAGGGAATCGAGAGACACCCGGCAGGCATCCCCGCCCGCGAGATCTGCATCACCCGAGCGTCGGTCGTACCCTCTTCCAATACTTCCAACTGGTAGGGAATACGGGCTTTTTCAGCAGCCGTGCTCATCGCCTTCACCAGACGCGGGTCGGAGATCATGCCGCCATCGCGCACCTTGATCGCCGGTCCTTTACCCATCCTAACCGCCATGTGGTTTGCCCGCGGCGTATCCCCGGTGAGGGTCACATCCACCGAAATGCCGATCTCCGCCTCCACCGAGTAAGCGGCTGCCGTGGCTCCCCTCAAACCAACCTCTTCCTGGGTGCTGAAAACAAAGACCAGCTCGTGCGGGGTTTCGCGGATCTGTTTTATCGCCTCGACCATCACTGCGCAGCCTACACGGTCATCCATGGCCTTGGAAATCAACCTTGTCCCGGTTTCTTCAAAGGATCGATCAAAACAAGCTGCATCCCCGATCTTCACCCGACTGTCCTTGCGGTTGGTCGCACCAGTGTCGATATAGAATTTTTCCAACCCGGGCAGCTTTTCTCCGGAATCCTGCTTCTCCAAGCCAATCGCGCCGAGGGTGCCATCTGCAAACCGCACCCGTCCGCCCACGCAATTCCGGGCGTACACACCACCTATAGGGCTGAACCTGGCGAATCCATTCTCATCGATGTGGGAGACCATAACGCCGATCTCATCCATGTGCGCCGCCACCATGATCCGGGATCCGTTTTTCTGTTTCTTTCCTTTACGCACCACCAGGTTTCCCATTGCATCCACCGTACCCTCCAGGGGCTTTATCAGGTCGCGGATGGCATCCCGTACCTGTCCTTCGAACCCGGATGGGCCAAAGGATTCGGCGAGTTTCTGGATCACAGGTTTCATGGAATTCTCCTTAGTTCACTTAATGCTTCAGGGACGCTGTTCGCGGAGTATATCCGCGTTAATTTCGTTCAATATTGCTGTCATTAAACGCAGAGTATTCTGCCAGTCCTCCACGCGCGCTACCGACACTGCGGTGTGGCTGTAACGGTGCGGGATGGAGATGGAGAGGGAGGGAATGCCTCCACGCTGCTTGTGGATGGCGGTCGCGTCCGTTCCCCCGCCCCCTGGTTGGCGAAATTGGAAGGGGATGGCGTGCTTTTCCGCCACCCTGGCAACAAAACTGACCAGGCGCGGATCGGAGAGCGTCCCGGAATCGGAAAGATACACAGCAGGTCCTTCGCCCAGCCGGGTGTTATAAACCGCATTCTCCATTCCCTCTGGATCGGGTAAATCATAGGCGGGCGTTGAATCCAATGCAATGGCCATATCTGGTTGGAGGGCATACGCAGCCACCCGCGCGCCGCGCAATCCGACTTCCTCCTGTACCGTAAAGGCTGACTGGAGTTCAATGGCTGGCGGGGTGTGTTTGATCAATTCGATCAATGTGGCCACCCCCAGACGGTTATCAAGCGCTTTGGCGAATATCACCCCGCCTGAGCGTCGAAACGGGGTGGCAAAAACAGCCCGATCGCCAGGTTTGAGTACGGCCCCATTCTCCCCGCCCACATCTATGCGCATTGCATCCTGGCTGATAACGTGTTTTCGATCCTCTGCTTCCTGCAGGTGTATCGGCCGCGCGCCAATGATTCCCGGTGTGTGCTTACCTCCGATCCAGACTGCTTTTCCGGGCACCTGGCGGATATCCACTCCGCCAACTGGGCGGAAGTGAAAGAATCCACCTTCTTCGGCCTCTACGAGGATAAAGCCCACTTCATCCATATGGGCTGCAACCATCACCTTGAAAGCATTCCCGCCTGTGCCCCCGCTGTGGGCAAGCACATTCCCCAGCGCGTCCACCCTGACCTCGCTGACGTATGGCTTGATCTCCGCCAGCACAATTTCGCGGACCTCATCCTCGGCTCCGGAAACACCGCTGGCGAGGCACAATTTTTCCAGCAGCTTCATTTGAGGCTGCCCGATGGATACTTCATTTCGTGGAAGGGAAGAACCTGTTTTCATTCCTTCTCCTTCTGCTCAAAGATCCCCGCGGGATCTGCCTCGAGCCTGGCGATGAATTGCGCCAGCAGGTAACCGGCTCGATCGATATCTTTGATCGAGCCGCACTCCACCGGAGTGTGCATATTACGCAGGGGAATACCCAGCACCGCGGTCGGGATGCCTTCCGCCACAACCTGCATGGCATAGGCGTCGGTCCCGGAGTGCTGCGGCATCACCTCCATCGCGAAGGGAATATCCAGGTCCTCGGCGATCTTTTTAAACCTTTTTTGCAACGCAGGGTGAATATTTGGCCCCAAACCAATGGTGGGACCCTTGCCCAGCGGGAAGGAGCGGAAATCCGAAACTCCCGGCATGCGCCCGAAGGTCACATCCACCGCCACCGCAATTGCCGGTCGAATCATGAAAGGGCGAGGTAAAGCCGCCTGCCAGCGTTTCCTCTTCCTGAGTTGTAGCCGCCATCCAGACATCCCAGGTGTGGTTGATGTGCTGCAACTCCCGCAGGCAAGCGGTTAGGGCTGCCACGGAAGCGCGGTTATCCATCGAGTGACCGGCAAGCATACCTTCGCCCATCTCAATCGGCTCCTGCGCAAACGAGACTGGGTCGCCAATTCGAACCATCCTCCTGATCTCTCTTTCGGATAAGCCTGTGTCGACCAGCAGATCCTCCAGCACAGGAGGAGCTTTTTCCTTCTGTACTGGGCGCAGCCGGTCCGGCAGACAGGTGACCACACCTGGCAGGTCGCGTGTACCGTGGACGGTGACCAACTGCCCGGGCATCACTCGCGGGTCGATGCCGCCGATCTCAGTCACCCGCAGGAATCCCTGCTCGATTTCGCTCACCATCAGGCCGATCGCGTCCATGTGCGCTGCGGCCAGGATCGCTGGCGCGGGTTCTTGGACTGATTTCCGCGCCCGGCGCATGCCCGTGCAAGCTGCCCAGGGGGCTGATGGAGATTTCATCCACAAGCGGTTGCCAGGCTGAACGGATCACCTCCCGGATGGGACTTTCAAACCCGGAGAGTCCCGGTTGGCGGATCATATTCTTTAGATGTTCTTTGGTTGAATTCATTTTTATTTCACTCAGGGTGTTGGGCTGGGGGTATCGGTATCAATAATGACCGGTATTTCAGTTGAGGTTGGGGTTTCGGTAGCGCTGGGTTCCAGGGTTGGCGTGCTGCTGGGCATCGGGTGAGATGGTGGGTGTGAAGGTATGCGGGAAGCGCATAGGTCCGGCTCGCGGTGGGGGTTTGGGTGATCGTCCCGGTACCGGTGATCGTGGGAGAATGAAAATATACCAGGGTTGGCGGTGTTGTTGTGGGGGTTGCGGTGATTGCGTCCGGTTTGATTCACGGTAGTTGGGGTTGCCGAGCCAGCGGGCTGAGGATCGATCATCAGGATGATCACCCCGGCGCAGTAGACAGGGCAGGGTGGCAAGGATGAGGGCAACCAGGATGATCTGGATCCTCCCTCGCCGGGTTGCCCACCGTTCGGAGAGATTCATCGCGGTAAAGTTTATCACAGAACACGGGAGCGAAGCTCCCGGCAGGCTCAAGCTTGAGGTTTCAACTGGTTCATTTCCCGCCGCACGGTCAGGTAAAGACTTTCAGCCTTCAGAGTCGGTGATCGAGAAACATTCACAGCCCAGTTGCTCAGCCAGGGCATCAGCCAACCCCTGGTCGAAGGCGGCATGCTCCATGTTGATCACAATGCTGTGGATGTGCTCGTCGGCGATCTTACGCGCAATCTCGTGAGCCTCATCCTGGGGAGGTTTTTGACCCATTGAAACGTTCCCCGCGCCATCCGTCAGGACGATCAGCAGCGGCATCACATCGGGATGCAGCATCTTTTCCCTGCGCAGGATATCATGCGCCATCTGCAGACCGGCCGAGAGGGGCGTTTTGCCACCCACGGGTATATCCGCCAGGGCGGTCTTCGCCAGGTTGACCGAATTGGTCGGCCGCAGCACCAGGGTGGCGCGGTCCTTCTGGAAAACGATCAAACCCACCCGGTCGCGCCGTTGGTAGGCATCCGTCAAGCAGGGAAAGGATCGCACCCTTGGTGGCAGTCATGCGCTCAGCCACCGCCATCGACCAGGAGGCATCCACCAGGAAGAGCACCAGGTTTGCTGCCCGGCGCACACGTACCTTGCGCATGTAATCGCTGGAATGAATCACGAAGGCGGTTTTGGTTGGGTTCTCGTGGCGTTGCTTCTGAAAAGGGGCTGCCGCGCGCAGGGTGGCATCCAGCGCCAGGTCGTAGGGTTGATCTGGGGAGGGGCGTGATTGCACATAACGCCCGCGTTTCAGTTCGGTGCGGGTCTGCGAGCGCCTTCCGGTCTGGGATCGGATGATCTTATCCAGGGGGGTGGCCAGCCGCCGGGTGGAAAACTCCGCGCCCGGGCGGATCTTATCTCCGCCATCCCACCAGTTGGCAGATGTCTGGCTGAAGACGTCGTGCTGGTCTACTTCAACGCGATCCTGTTCGGGCTGAGGCTCGCCTGCCTCACCCGCGCTCACGCTTTTGGGGGGGTGCTTTTCTCGGCCGCTTCGGCCGGTTCGGAAGTGCACTCCGCGTCCTCGCCCTCGGTGGCTCCCTGAAGGGCATCGATCCGTTCCGCCAGCTCTTCCATGCTCACTTCCGAATCCTGGAAGGGACCGCGGCGGATGCGGTGCGGCAGGGCGAGCTCGGCAGCGATGGCAATATCGTGGTCGTTGATCTCGCTGCGCCCTTCGAAGGCGGCATGCGCCCGGGCAGTCTTGAGGATCACCAGGTCTGCGCGGTGACCTTCCACATTGAGCGAAGCGGTCAGAGAGGCAATCGAGAGCATATCCCGGCGGCTGTAGGTCACCCGGTCCACCAGCAGGCGTGCCTGCCCGATCTGGGTGGAAAGTTCCTCTTCCTTTTTCAACCAACCATCGCGGAAGTGCTCCGCGTCTCGCTCGAAGGTAAGATTGCGTTCCATGATCTCTACGCGCTCGCGCGGGTTGCGGATGCCAAGGATTTCCACCGAAAGGGCAAAACGGTCCAGCAGCTGCGGACGCAGATCGCCCTCTTCGGGGTTCATCGTACCCACCAGGATGAAGCGCGCAGGATGGGTAAATGAGATTCCCTCCCGCTCGACGATATTCATCCCCATCGCGGCGGAATCCAGGAGGATATCCACCACATGATCATCCAGCAGGTTGACTTCGTCGATATAGAGCAAACCCGCGGTTGGCAGCCGCCAGTACACCCGGCTCAAAATGCCGTTCCCCCTTTTGAATGGCTCGCTCAATATCCAGGGTACCCACCACGCGGTCTTCGGTGGCAGAAACAGGTAGGTTTATGAAGGATGTGGGCTTGTTGGAAACCGGCAGATTCTCGCCGCGGGCATGCCGCTCGCGGCACTCGGTGCACCAGCCAGCCGGGTTATCCGGGTCGCAGCCGAATCGGCAGTCATCCACCACGCGTACGTTTGGTAGCAAGCGCAGCCAGAGCGCGTGCGGCGGTGGATTTTGCCGTTCCGCGTTCGCCGCGGATCAGGACGCCGCCAATACGTGGATCCACGGCGTTCAGAACCAGGGCACGACGCATGCGGTCCTGTCCAACAATGGCAGTAAACGGATAAATGACGGGCATAAGAAAATTCCTGGGTTATTCCTGGGTTAGAGCGGCATAAGTGTACCACCAGCAATCGGCAGCCGCAACTCCCCGTCCGTGGGCTCAAGTATCAAAACGTAATTGGATTAACGGTTGACTAGCCCAGCATCTTCCACGGATTCAACATCCGGGAAGAATTGCTTTACGGTGCCTTCCACCCAGCCTTTCAAGGTGGTGGGTGAAAGCGGGCAATCATGGCAGGCCCCGCCCAGCCGCACGCGGACGACTTTGCCATCAAAGGAGACAAGTTCCACGGAGCCTCCGTGATATTCTTCAATATACGCATCAAGCTGCTCGATCAATCCCCGCAGCTGTTGTTCCTCGGAATACTGGGGCCGCTGATCATTCATCGCCGTTCTCCCTTCCGTTATCGCCCGGTTCTGTCTGCATACCGTTCTGTAGCATCCTGATCACCTCGGACTGGGTGGCATTCAAGCGGGAACTGATCACCTGGCTCAACCGATCCAGCAGGATCAATCCCGTCGCCGGGTGCTCCTCGCAGAGACGGGTCAATGCCGCTCCCGCGATCCGGTAAGTATAGCTATCCAGTACCGATATGGCAGCCGAAGTATAACACTCATGCTGAAGCACCGATGACCAGCCAAACACCTCACCCTCGGTGAGGGTGGCAACTTTCAGGAAAGGTCCATCGTAAGGCTTGTAACGGATCTCCACCTCCCCCTTACGCAGGATGTAGAAAAAATCCGCGTATTGATCCTGATCAAAGATCACACTATCCAGGGGGAAGGAAATCTCTTCCATGAGGGGCAGAATAAGCTGGAGATCGGAGCCCTCCATGCCCTGGAATAGCGGTATTCGCTGTAAATCATGCGCTTGCATAGACAATATCTTAAGCCGCGAGCGCCTGGTGGTGTAGTGGCGAAATTCCCAAATTTGCAGATAATCCTCATCCCGAGAAGATGACGAAATTATTCGGTAAGTGATACAAAAAGGGAACTCGTGGGTGGCTGGGTGCGGTTATCCGCTCCGGCGAACTTTTTGCAGGAATTCCGGTGAGTTGAGGTTTCTCTCCAGCAGATAGGTGATATATCCCTGGATCAAAGATCTCCATCTCACCCCTAGTACTCTCCTGTGATTTGGGCGCGTGCGGTTTCGCGGTAAGAACTGCGCTGAAGATGGCGAAAGTATTTCAGCCCTTCCAGAGATACCGGCCGGGAAGTGGTCGTTTTCAATCCCGCACTCCGGGCAGAGCACCCCGCCCATCCCGGCATCGAAGAATTGATCCTCCGCCTTGATCTCCACTCCGCACCTGACGCAATTGCTGAGTTGGGGGCGGAATCCAGCCAGGTCCAGCATATGGATCTCGATAAAACCGCACCGCCAGGAAACAATCCTCTTCCGTGGCGATCCGTTTGAGCGTTTCCTGGAGTAACTGGTAGAGAGGGATGGAAGAGCCTTCTTCATAAGTGAATCGTTCCACCAGTTCTACCACGTACGATGCGTAAGCCGTCCGCACAAGGTCTTCGCGGATCTGGAGATAGGGCTCAACCGTTTCCGCCTGCGTCACGATCCAAAGATCACGCCCCCGGGCGAGCTGTAGGCTGACCCGCGTGAAGGGTTCCAGGTGACCAGCTTTGCGGGAATGCATTTTGCGCACCCCCTTGGCAATCGCGCGAACTTTTCCCCGCTCCCGGGTGAACAACACAAGGAGGCGGTCGGCCTCTCCCCAATTGGAGTGCCTAATCACCACCGCTTCCACCCGGATGGACCGTTCCCGGTCTGCCATGATCTCTCCCTGTTAAATTATCCCGTTAGTTTATCTGGTGTGAAAGCATCCGGGAGAAGACTGCTGAGGGGAAATTCTCCCGTCAGCTTTCCAGTAGCATCGGCGAGGATCACCAGGGTCTCAAGCCCAAATTCCGCAAGCACTTGCCGGCAGCCCCCGCAGGGAGAACCGCCATTTTCGGTGACCACGGCTATCGCCAGGAATTCGCGTTCACCCTCTGAGACACCTTTGAAAACCGCCACCCTCTCCGCGCAGATCGTGGAGGGAAATGCAGCGTTTTCCACATTCACCCCATCGTAGATCTTCCCCGATCGGGTCAGGAGTGCAGCCCCTACCGCGTAGTGCGAATAGGGGGAATACGACCAGCGCCTGGCAAGCAGTGCCCGCTGGATCAATTGATCTTTCAATTCGGAATCGATTGCCATGGATTATTTATCCTTCAGATCCTTCAATTCCTTCGCCGGGACGCCGACAACAAGTTTGTTCGCGGGCACATCTTTTGTGACCACCGCCCCTGCACCTGTCTTGGAATTTTTACCAATTTTCACCGGGGCAACAAGCATTGTATCGCTGCCAATAAAAACACCATCTTCGATCACTGTTTTGTTCTTGTTCACCCCGTCGAAGTTGCATGTAACCGTACCCGCACCGATATTTACGCTTTCCCCGATGGTCGCGTCACCAATATAGGAAAAATGACCCATACGGGTATCCGCGCCGAGGGTGGAGTTCTTTACCTCGCCAAAATTGCCCATGTGCACACCCCGGCCCAACCTGGCTCCCTTGCGCAGCCGGGCAAAGGGTCCCATGATCACACCCTCCTCCAGTTCCGCTCCCTCCATCACCGCCATTTGAATGCGGCAGTTATCAGAAACCGCGCAATCGGTGATGATCGTTTCCGGGCCGATCTCGCAGCCTTTTCCAATAATCGTATTCCCACGTAAATACGTGTTGGGAAGCAGGGTGGTATCCTCGCCGATCATCACAGTATCATCAATGAAGACTGATTCAGGCTGAACCATGCTGACCCCGTTCAGCATCCATCTTTCATTGATTCGTCTTCGCAGCACCGCTCCGGCTTCTGCCAGGTGCACGCGGTTATTGATCCCGATCGCCTCACTTTCATCATTCAGGACAAGCGCTTTCACTTGGCCGCCCTCCTTGGCGGCTATTTCCACCAGGTCGGTGAGGTAATACTCACCCTTCGGGGAGACTTTGATCTGCCTAAGTGCCTGCCCACAGCCATTCCGCCCGGCAGCAATAGACCCCTGCATTCAACTCCCGGATCTGGAGGATATCCTCCGTAGCGCTGGCTTCCTCCACGATCGACTGCACTGCACCAGCCTGGGATCTCAGAACCCGCCCAAACCCGCGCGGATCCTCGGCAAGCACAGTGAGAATGGTCAGCGGTCCACTGTTTAGACCCTGCATTTCAACCAGCTCCTCCAGGGTCTCCCTGCGCAAGAGGGGCATATCGGCATAATAGATCAATATCAGCCCATTCGCCTCTGCCAGCAGCTTTTCCGCGCTCGCAACCGCGTGCGCGGTGCCAAGTTGCTCTTCCTGCACCGCGAAGTTCGCCCGCTCGCCAACCCTATCCCGCACCCGGTCAGCGCCATGCCCCACCACAAGCACAGGGGGTGATTCGGAAATACCCGCGGCTATATCGAGCGCGTATTCCACCATGGGTTTTCCTGCCAGCGGGTGCAGGATCTTGGGTAGACTGGATTTCATACGGGTTCCCTGCCCGGCAGCCAGGATCACAACAGATACATTCATCATGGATCACTCCCGTTCAAGTTTAGAGATAAAAAGAGCCTTACCCTGGGTTCCAGGATGTAAAGCTCATGGGGTTCGTTACAATCATTTGTACCCTGCCCCATATGCCGGGGAAAGGCTGGGGCGCCTGGATTCGAACCAAGATCCACAGATCCAAAGTCTGGTGTGCTGCCATTGCACTACGCCCCAGAATTCGGGGTCTATTATAAACGATAAAATCTGCCTGGTGATAATGAGGCGTTTTACTCCCGCCAGATTCTCTTACTTCTTTACCTTCAAACCCATTTTCTGAGCCTGGTCAAAGGTAAGCAGATCCGGATTTCCCAGGTCGGGTTTTGCATCGCTGCTTGCATTCTCCCAAAAATCATCCGCTTCGCTTCGGTTCACATTCCCTGGTGTTTCCAACAGGTTTTCGAAATCGCCTCCCCGGCGGTTGGTTTTACACCCGCGTCTTTTGTTTTAGCGCTTGCCTTATCACTCACTCCCGGGCTTCGAACCTTGTTCAAAACCTTCCAGATAGGATGCGCGTTTTTTCCCCCACCCCGTCAGCATCCAACCCCGGCGAAAACACCGCAGCGATCATTCCCTCCCCAGTGCAAACGATAAGGAAATCGGAGCTGATACCTGGGTGATAAATAGTCGATACTTTGCGAGGTGAGAGGATCAATGACCCAAGCTCGCGGGATGCTGAAGCTGCTTTTTGTGCTGCCTGGCGGATCACATCCCGGGGAAGGTCCACTGGCAGATCGCCAAACGCCTTATCGATCCCGCCCTCGGAATCCATCCACATGGTGCAGCGCGCTTTGAGGGTTTGATGCAGTTTGAAAAGAGCTTTACTTAATTGGTCTTCATCCCTCCCTGCGGCAGTCTCCTTTTTCTGGGGGAATTCGGTTTTTGGAACAGTCACGGGAGGGGACGTCACGTCGGTTTTGAACCCTAAGCAGACAGAAACCGATTTACGGAATTCGGCCAGGTCGACAGGTTTTTTTAGCACCTGGCTCACCTGAAGATCTTCAGCCTCTTTTTCCAGCTGGGCATCCACGATAGCCGTGGTGAGAATGATCTTTGCCCCGGGGCACTTCCGTTGGACGCGACGAACAAGCTCCAAACCCGAGATTCCCGGAAGCCGGAAATCGGTCACGAGCAGGTCTATGTTGTGCCTGCCCATTTCAAGGATGCCTTCCTCGGCAGATGGTGCTGCTGTGATGGAAAGATCCGCCGAAAGGTCAAGGATCGCACCCTTAAGCTCCTTCCCAAGATCGATTGTATCTTCCACGATCAAAACGTGCAGAATTTTGCTCATTCTGCTATTATAGCCAAAAAAGCCCTGCCGCGAGGTTAAACTGGCAGGGCTGGATTCGAAGGTGATTTAATCAGCGTGGTTTTGATTTGGAAAGCCACACAGCCCCGATAAATCCGATCACGATCCCAAAAAATGAGCAAAGGTAGGCAACCAGGTTCAAGAAAGAACGTGGAGGGAATGATTTGCATCACCATCAGGAAAGGCAGAATTACCCCCAGGAGCAGCATCCCGAAGGCCAGGATCACCATCATTTTTGGGTTGATGCGGGACATCATTTATTTATACAACCAGCAGGCGACTTTGTGTTCCGGGTTGATCTCAAAATCGGGCGGCACTTCCACTTCGCAAAGGCCATCGATCTTCTTCGGACAGCGCGGATGGAAACGGCACCCCGGCGGTGGGGTGATCAGGCTGGGTGGCTCGCCGGAGGGGATATCCTTATACACTTTGGCATTGGCGGCATCCGGATCAGAGGTGGCTGCCAGGAGTGCCAGAGTATAGGGATGCGATGCGATTGAAAAGCAGGTCCTGTACTTTCGCCTGCTCGACGATTCTTGCCAGCGTACATGACGAAGATACGGCGTGAAAAATACCGCACAGTGGAAAGATCATGGGTAATATAGATCACACCCAGGTTGTATTTCTCCTGCAGGTTGCGCAGCAGGTTAAGGATCTCCACGCGCACCGAGGCATCCAGCATTGAAACCGGTTCATCCGCGACGATCAATTTCGGCTCCAGCACCATCGCCCGCGCGATCACGATGCGTTGCTGCTGACCGCCGCTGAGCATATGCGGGAACTTGGGGAGAAAATCTTCAATGGGGAAAACTTTCACCTCCTCCAGCACTTTCCGGATGCGCTTATTCCGTTCATCCTCGGTTTTTTTGGAGTTGATCATCATCGGTTCGCTAAGGATGCGGGTCACATCCATGAAAGGCGGCATGGCACCGTAGGGATCCTGTTGGATATAACCGACCTGCGACCGGTACCACTTAAGGTCCTTGGGTTCCATCTTGCTGATATCTTTCCCGTCGAAAACCACCCTCCCTTTGATCGGTCGGTTGATTCCCAGGATGGTCTTCATCAGGCTGGATTTTCCACATCCGCTTTCTCCAACAACCGCGATCGCTTCCCCTTTGGCTAGATCGAAGTTCACGCCATCCACGGCGCGAACATAACCGGCGTGACCAAAACCGAATTTCCTTAATTCAAACCAGACATGCAGATCCTGGATGGATAAAAGCGGTTGATTCTAACGGGTCTGCGGCTGCGGTAGCTGCGTTCTGTTCGATCACATCCACCGCGTTGTTTTTCATTTTTTGCCATCAAGAATCTCCTGCCTAAACGTATAACCAGCATTTGACAAGCCGGCCTTCACGTTCTTCCACCGGTGGTTCATCTTTACAGAGATCAAAACACTTGTGAGCAGCGGTCCGCAAACCGGCAGCCTTTGGGAGGATCGAGCAGGCTGGGTGGCTGCCCGACGATAAAATCGGGTTCCACGGTCGCGCGCAGTTTGGGTACGCTTGCCATCAATTTCTTGGCGTAGGGGTGCAAAGGTTCGCTGAAGAATCGGTCCGCATCACTTACTTCAACGATCTGCCCGGCGTACATCACCGCCACCTTATCCGCCAGTTCGCTGGAAGTGGCAATATCATGAGTGATGAGAATAAAACTGGTCTCCAACTCATTCTTGATCCGTTTTAGGACATTGAAAATATTTGCCTGGGTCAACACATCCAGCGCTGAGGTTGGTTCATCCAGGATGATCAGGTCTGGGGCGGTTACCAGAGCCATGGCGATCGCAGAACGCTGGCGCATTCCACCGCTTAGCTCGAACGCATACCGGTCGATGAATTGGTCCGGTACATCCAACATGGGCGAACATTTTTCGCGCCTGTTTGAAGCGCGTCCTCTTTACTGGCACCGCTGTGAACCATGACCGGTTCCGCAACTTGCTCGCCCACTTTCATGACCGGATTGAGCGAATTCATGGCTGCTTGGGGGACCATCGACATCTTCACCCAGCGAACATCTTTTCGATACGCCTCGTCATCCAGCGCCATTGTATCCACGCCATTCAGGATCACCTTGCCGCTGTAGCGTTCGATGTTCTTGGGAAGCAAACGCAGGATAGCCTTCGCCAGGGAGGTCTTCCCGCAGCCGGATTCGCCCAATACGACAACTGCTTCCTTGAATCCCAGGTTGAAATTCACGCCATCGACAGCGCGAACAACACCTGTTTTTCCTACTTTAAAGTGTAATACCAGATCTTCAATCTTTAACAGGGGGGTATCATTCTTTGCCATTATTGACCTCGCAGGCGGGGGTTGAAGATGCGGTCGAGAGCGAAGCCCACCATTGCGAAGGCCAAACCGGTGAACATCAGAAGGACACTGGGTTCCAGCACCCAGTAATACCAACCATTGTACAGCGCCCCATTGGCATAGGAATCATTAATGATCTTGCCCCAGGTGGGCAGGACCGGGTCACCAAGCCCCAGGATCGCCAGGGATGCCTCGAGGAACACGTAACTGGGGATAAGAAGGATGAATTGGGGGATGAGCACCGGGATTACGCGCGGCAGCATGTATTGGAAAATGATGCGGGTATCACCCGCCCCGTAAGCCTTGGCTGCTTCAATATAGGGCGATTCCTTGGTCTGCAGGAACATCGCCCGGAAGGTTTTAATTTGCGAACCGAATATCCCCAGGATGATCACCGTCCCGAGGATCACACCGATGCTGCGTGAATAAAATGTACCCACCATGATCAGAATAGGTAGAAAGGGCAGGATCATGTTGATCTCGACGATTCGCTGGGTCACATTATCCAGCCAACCTCCATACCAGGTACTCACCGCGGCGATGGACATGGAAATGATCGTGGTGCCGACAGCCGCCAATAATCCAAAAAGAAGCGCCACCGGGGCACCCCAAAGCAGTGGGATTAATAAATCCCTGCGCAGGTGGTCCGTTCCCGCAATGCCGCTCACATCTCCAAAGGCAATGAATTCCGCATCCATATCCGACCCCGGCTCAAAGGTCACCCCTTCGATTTCAAGGACGTAGTCCCCTTTCAGGGGTTGCGGAGGGTTCGATTCCGGGTCCTGGAAAAGAGCCACCTCCGGCACCTCTCCTCCAAGTTTTTGGATCAACGCTTTATCCTGCGAGATACGGTAGGTTTCCGTTTGACCTATAGCCATATTCTTTAATCGGATGTTTCTTCCATCCGGAGTTCGCAAGGATACTGCCACGAATGGGATGCTTTTCTGTGAATTTGGATGTGAAATAGACCACAAGATCGTTTTGGTAACTGTCGGTATTAAAAGTGAAACGGCAGCGAGATCTTGATGACCGAGGAACCGTCGGATTTGGTATCCACCGTCTTATAATCCGGGTGCTGACTGCTATCCAACTGGATCGTTTCCGATAACTTGTTCAAACGGAACAGGTTGGTCCAGGCGGGTTGGGCGAATTTGGGAGAATCTTTCCAATCCTGTTCAGTTCCCCGCCACAGCCGGATGGCATCACTTATAGGGGTAACGCACGATTGCCAGTTATGGAAAGAACGATCAATAGCGCGATCATTCCAAGTCCGACAACCGCCGAGGGGTATTTCAACAGCTCTTTGAAACCTCTGCTGATAGCTTTCATGCCTTGGACTCCCCACCACCAATCTTCACCCGCGGATCAACGATGGCGTAGACAAAATCAAGAATGAACACGGTGATCGCCAGTAGATAGGCATAAACGACCGTGATGCCCAGGATGACCGGAGTATCGAAAAGGCCGATCGCCTGGAACTGCGCCCGGCCGATACCAGGCCAGACGAAAAGGGTTTCGATGATCGGGCCTCCCACGATGATTGTGATCATCAATAAGGCAAAACTGGTGATTATCGTCGGAAGAGTTGGTCGAAGGATGTATTTACGTTCAATCTCCCGCGAGGTTAAACCCTTGGCTTTGGCCATATCGACGTAATCCTCACTGGAATAGATCAGGAAAAATGTTCGCCAGGTGAAGATTTCGATAAAAATCCCTGCAATTAATAAAGCGGAAACCGGGAGAACCATATGCCTGCCAAGGCTCACGATATATGAAAGAGGGTCGCTTGGAGGCGGAGAATCCACCATCCCGGAAAAGGGTAGGACCTTCAGAATCGCTGAAAATATCAATACCAGGAAGATGCCGTAAAACCATCCCGGTGCAGAGGAAAGCGGCGTGAGGGCGATCAGGATCTTATCCCAAACGCTGCCGTATTTTCTGGAAAGAATGAGTGAAAAGAATAGGGCGGTAAAAAATAGAAGCAGAGCTTCCACCCCAAATAATAGCAAAGTGGTTGGCAATCTTTCTAGGATGATAATTCGCACAGCAGTTGAACCGCTGTTGCTCGTCATCTGGGTTGCGCGACCAAGATCAAGTGTGATCGCATTCAATAAATACTGCCCGCTACGTACGATAAACGGTTTATCCATGCCGAAACGTTTTTCCTGGATGGAAATCATTTCGTTGATTTTCGTTTCCCTTGCCTCCTGGGATACATTCCGCATGGCCGGGTCGTTGGCGATTCTTTGGTTCACATCTTCGCGAATCTGGGCTCGGCGGATCTCATCCACATAGCCGCCCATATTCGCGATCAACACGGTTAAATACAAAGCAACAACAACCGTGAAGAAGAGGGTCAAAATCCGAACAGAAGTGTATTTGGCCACCCGGGCAAAGGTACTGCCCCCGCTTCTGACCTTAACTTCCTTTTCGGTCAACTCACCTGTTTCCAAAGGAGGGTTTGCTTCAGACATGGGGTCCACTCGGCTTTCTTCAGAGAGATACCCGGCAGGGACGGGGACCCCGTCCCTGCCGGGTCTTTCAACTAATAATTATGGGGCAACGACGACGAACTCGAAGTTGACAAAGGTGGGCAGAGCCACAACCTTGGAAGCAACAGCGACGGAGAGTTTGCTCGCGCCGGCAGCCAGGGCAGTGGTCTGGTCAGCGGTCAGCTCAATTACAGCTGCGCCGTCACCGGTGATCGTGGCAGCCCCATCCAGGGCGACTGCGCCATTGGCGTCCACCACAAGGTAGGAAACGCCGGCCAGTTCGTCCGCGGGATAAGGCTCACCGTTGAAGGTGATCGCCACGTTGAAGGTAGCAGGTTGACCCTGGGTGACGGTCGCGGGACCATCAACGACAGCGGTGGCAACCTTCGCCTGGCTGAAGCCAGACCATTTACTCGCCAGGTCAGGATAGTCCGCGAAGTACTTGAGGACCATCGAGCCTTCCACGGGGAAGACCTGGTCGATGTAGAGCGGGCCGGTGCCAACCCACATGTGTTTGTGGGTATCGTAGAAGGCAGCCAGGTTAGCGTAACGGGCAGCTGCTTCATCCGCGGTCACATACTGACCCATGACTTCGGGGAACGGAATGAATTTCTCAGCTGCGGCTTTCTCGAGGTACTGCTTCTGGATATCCAGGCTCTCGCCGGCGATCAGGCTGGTCTTCGGAACAGCAGCGCCATCGGAATCGGTGGTGCTGAATTTGAGCGTGCCGTCAACCTGGGCGAGGTATGCCGGGGTGATCCCGTGCCAGGGGGCGGTGCCATAGGAATAGGCATAGCCCGAAACGTTCTGGGAGGGATACCAGGTCGTCATACTGTTCTCAGCATCCAGGGCATACAGGTCATCGTAGGTGTCGATGGTCAGTGGGTTGGTGGAGGTGATGCAGACGCCCTTGAAGTGAGTCATCAAAGTGTCGAAGGAAGCCTGGTACTCGGTATCCAGGGCTTTCGAGTCGGCTTTGCCGAGGTCGAAGGTCAGGATCATGTGCATGACGAAGTCAGCCACGGACATGTTGCTGCCGTCGTGCCATTTGGTATCGAACAGGCTGGCGGGATACACGACCGTGCTCTTGGTCTTGGCGGTGAGGCCTTCGGGGAATTTCTCGGCAACGGTGATCCATTTCTGGTTCACGGCATCCCAATCCGCCCAGCATTCGCCGGGGACGGTGATGCTATCGACGAATTCAAGGTTCACCCAATCGAGGTTCTTAACGATGGGCAGACCTTTTTGCGCAACCAGGGTGGCGCTCTCAAGCCGTTGGGGCAGAGCCAAGCCGGTATAGGGGTCGAACATTACAGCGAAGTCCTGGGTGCCTTTCTGCGGCATGGAATCGTCGATCCAGTTGGAACCGGAAACCGGATTCCAGGCATCCACGAGGAGCGCTGATTGGGCGATCTTAACCTGTCCGCCTTCCTGGTCGTTGATCTTCAGGGTGTACGGCCAGAAAGTGGTTCCGGCGATGCCGGCAGCCAGGTCAGCAGCAACACTGATCTTCGTGCTGAAGGGGCTGAAGCTGGTGTTGTCGTTGGTCATAACACCGTGCCAGGATTCCACCATGTGCATCGGGATGGCCTGGTTGAACAGGGCATCGCGCTCGTCCAGATTGGCGAAGTTGTTCGTCATCAATTTGGATAAGAACATCGTCATATTCTGCAGTGGGTTTATAGAGCGAGAACAGGGGGATCAACTGGATGCGGTCGGTGTTGTATTGCGCGAACATGTTGCCGTTATCGCGGGAGATGGCGGTGCTGATCCAGCCGGCGGTGTAGTAGTGGAATTTGCAGGCATCGAGGTCGGAACCCTGCCAGATCGGGGCTGCTTCAGAGCGAACCTTCAGCTGGCGATCGGTGGTAAAGCCGAGGGCATCGAGTTGATTGGCGAAGTATTCACCGATCTCTTTGCGTTTGTCTTCGGTGCGGATGAGGCCGATGATGGTGACGGGTTTGCCCTGGTACTGCAATTTTCCGTTGGCATCCTTGGTGGCGCCGAGGGCAGCCATTTCTTCATCGACAACCATCTGGGCTTTTTCCATGTTGTAACCGTATTCCGCGATGACCTTGCCGACAGCAGGGGCATAGCGGGCATAATCCGGCACGTAGGTATCCAGCACGGTGTAGCGCGGGGTGGCGAGGCCGCCAAAGATCTCCTGCACGATGTAATCGCGGTCGATCATATAGTTCATGGCAGCGCGCATCTTGGCGCTGGTGAAGGGATTCAGGACAGTGGTGTCTTTACAGGCAGCCACGTTGACCATCAACTGGTCAAAACCACCAACCGAGGTAACATACTGCAGGTTGGGGTCGGCCTTGACGGTCGCCAGATCCTCTGCTTTATCGCAGGTCACCGGGTACATATCCACGGCGCCGGCAGAGATCTGGGCGATGGCCGGGGCGCAATCGGGGATCGCGCTGAACACGACTTCATCTACCCACGCACCGGTGCGGGTGGAAGCGGGCACCTCGGTGGGTGCTTCGGTCGCAACGGGTTCCGCTGGTTCAGCGGGAGCTTCAGTTGCGGCCGGGGTCGCCTGGGCGCAGGCAGTCAGGATCATGCTTGCGACAATCAGGAGACCCAAAACGGTCATAAGTTTCTTCATGATCAATCTCCTCCATCTAAATTTTTGGTTTTGGTCATACTGCGTACTTAAAACGAAAATCGACAGCTTCAGGAAATCACCTCCTTTGCTTCGCGCACAGGGATGCTACAATTTCTCACCAGATGAACCTCTAGAGAGCAAAAAAAGTGTAGCATAACAAAAAACCAAAGTCAAGCAGTCACCCATCAGGAAGATTCGAGGGAAAGACATTCAAATTATCCTTGCTTGGGCCGCTGTTTGAAATTGTTCTTGAAAGTATACAATATTTTTCCGTTTCTGAAGATTAAAATTTACCAATTGTCTATACTACTCAACCGGGCAGTTTTCCCCAAAATCCAGGTTTTCAAGGTCCCAGAATTCACTTCGCGAGCTGATATCCATTGCCAACCCGCACAGGTCCGATCGTGAGATCACAATCTTCGGTTGATAAAACAATGGGATATCGGGTGAGTCAGCAGCTAGCAATTCCATCGCCTTCCGGGCAGCCTCCGGGAGCGCAGAGGTGATCATCCCTCCTGCCAAGGATTCCCGGCAGACCGTATCGAATTCGGTGTTTGAATAGCCAGTGATATTCGCCCCGCCGAATTTCTCTCCCAGCCAATTGTTGGCAGCGGAGGGAATTTCGGTGCTCATATAAAGGAAGCAGGGGGGGATCTCGCCTACGGCCCAGGCGAATTGAGCCAGGTCGAATTTCCGCCCAAACATTTCCCCCTCCGGTCCAGCAGCGTAGAGCTGATCGGGACTCATGAGGGTCACTTTCACCTCCAACCCGCAATTCGCCAGCGAGTTCCGGAAGACTTCCGCCGCTTTCTGGTGCTGCACTGAATCGGTGGTGATATAGGATACGCTGAATGGGGTTCCATCCGGCACATTGGCAATACCCTTCGCTGTGCGCGGCGTGGCCGGGTCACCATCCAGGTCCATCCACCCAACTTCTTCAAGCAGCTTTATCCCTTCCGCTGGATCATAGCCATAAACTGGGAGGTCGGAATCGTAAAGCGGATGTGTCGGGGGCAGGTAACTGTTGGCGGTTTTGGTCAGATTGTTGTAAGCTTCCACCACCGCCTGATCACGATCCAGGCAATAAGCGATCGCCTGGCGGGTGCGTACATCTCCGAAGAAATCCGGGCGGTCACCTTGTCCGGGTTGGATGCCGTCATCGTAACTGGCAGGTTTGATCCCTATCGCCAGATGCTCCCATTCCGGACCAAGCCCGCTATAGACCTTGATCTTGTTTTTGAGCTCCGCTTCGCGGATGATCTGGGTCTGCTCCTCCAGCCGGGTCGTTTGATCCACGATATCGCACACACCGGTTAGTTGAGCTGCCACGTTGTTATCCGCAATATCCCCCAGGAAGCGAAAGACCAGCACGTCAAACTTTGGCAAGCCCTCGCTGGCTCGGAAGTAATCCGGGTTCTTCACCAGGCGGATATGATCGCCTTTGACCCATTCATCGATCATATACGGACCCCACCCGATCGGGTTCTGATTGGTCTCAGGTGCGGTAGGAGCTCGGCAGCAGTTTTATTCCCCAGCAAGTGCTCTGGTAGAGGGATCCAGAAGAATTGAGCGAGGTCCTTCACCTGCAGCCCGGGTTTGCCGATCCAGCGTACGGTGCGCTCATCCACCGCTTCATATACATCGGTGAGATCGGTGGATTGTTTGACCACTGGTGTATCAGGGTCGGCAGCAATATTATATGAAAAGACCGAATCAGCTGCGGAGAGCGGTTCGCCATCCGACCACGTGATCCCCGGTACTTAAGCCGGTAGGTCGCGATCATCCGGTCCATGGTAAGAGGGGTGATCCCATCCCAGGTGACCACGCAGGAGCCATCGCTGCAGCCGGAGGGATAAACGGTCACATCCTTGGCCAGGGGAATCACATTACCATCCGCATCCACCACCATGTCACCTGTCTGCACCGGCATCGGCTGGGCGGAGGCATCCCCATCGGCAAGCGAGGGCAGCTTATCCAGGATCACCGGAAAGGGTTTATACCCGCGGGTGTCGATCGGACCGTCGTAGATGGATTCCAGTACCGACCACATCGCGTGTCCGTTGCCGTTATAGAAATAAAGGGAGGAAGGTTCCTGCCCGAGGCAGATCGTCAGCAACCGTTCAGGGATAGGCGTTGCCGTCGCGGTTGGTTCCGGCGTGGGAGTGGCAGGCGGGTGTAAATAAACCCCTGCCTGCGAACAGGCGGCCAGGATTCCCCCGGTTAGGATAATAATTGTGAAAAGAATAATCCTATTAATTCGCATGGTCTTTGATTATATCGTAGCCATCAACCAAACCGCAGGCGAAGATAGGATTCATAGCGCTCGGGGTCAACCCTGCCTTCTTCCACCGCTTGGATCACGGCACAGCCAGGCTCATCCCGATGGGTGCAATCGTTGAACTGGCAGTCGGAAACCAGATCTCGCAGCTCGGGAAAGTACCCGTCCAGTTCCTCTGGCTGGGTATCCCAGAGCGCCAGACTTCGCAATCCGGGCAGATCAGCCACATAGCCGCCATCTGTGATCGGGAACATCTCGCGAACGTTGGTGGTATGCCGACCCTTTTGTTCCTGGCGCGCATACACCTCGCGCACTTTCAAGCCCAAGCCGGGTTGGATGTGATTTAGCAGGCTGGTCTTCCCCACCCCGGAAGGCCCAGCTAAAGCGGTAACCTTTCCCGCGAGGAGATGCCTTCAAGGTCGGGTACACCTTCACCGCTGAGCGTGGAAGTAAAAAGCACCGGGTACCCCAGGGGCGGATAGGCGGCAAAGATCTCACGGGCCTTCTCCAAGCCGGTCAGGTCAACCTTATTGCCCACGATCACTGCCGGGATGCTGTTCTTCTCCGCCACCACCAGGAACCGATCCAGCATGCGCAGGTGCGGTTCGGGTTGGGTGCAGGCAAAGACCAGCACCACCTGGTCCGTGTTGGCCAGCAGGATCTGGCGGTAAAAACCTCCGGGCTGGGGATCCAAACGGGAAAGGCACTTGTCGCGCGGGAGGATAGCTTCGATCATGCCACTGCCCTCGGGCAGGCGCATGATCTCCACCCGGTCACCCACGGTAACAACCTCTTCCTGGATGGTGCGCCGTTTCAACCTTCCCCGCAACCCGCAGACGATTACACCCTCCTCCGTCTGGACAGTGTAAAAACCGGATTGCAGCCGGATAACCCGGCCGGGGATGGTCTCCACAATTCCCGGTATTAAGGAACCGGCGTTTCCACGGCCCCGCCTTCGGGGGTGGGTGTGCGGGTTACATAGTAGGCGGATTCCCACGGGAAGAGCGCCAGCGGCTGTCCGAAGTATTTTTCCACCATGCGGCGGAAGATCGGTGCCGCGATTTCAGATCCCTGCCCTGCATTTTCGACGATCACCACTACGATGATATCCGGCTGGTTTTCAAGGTTCATTGCCGTGTATCCGCCAAACCAGGCATGGGCCTCCCCGCCCGGGTTTTGTGCCGTGCCGGTTTTTCCAAAGACCGGGATGGAAAGCCCCATCATCGCGCGGTGGGCAGTGCCCCGTTGTTCCTTGACCACCATGCGCATGGCGTTTTGAACATCCTCCAGGGTATCCTTGGAAACAGGCAACTTTCCGGATTCCTGGACCTTGAAAGAGTTATCCTCGCTCCCATCCGGAGAAACGATCTTATCAATAATCTGGGGGATGTGAAGCGTGCCACCGTTGCTGACCGCTTCGATGAATTTGGCAGTCTGCAGTGGGGTGACCAGCATTTCACCCTGGCCGATCCCCTGCTGGGCAGCTGCCCCGTCATCCTGCGGGATGGGCACCTGTCCAGCGTCATCTGCGATGGCTTCGATCCCTGTCATACTCCCCAACCCAAAACCGCTGGCGATATTGGAAAGGAAAAACGCGCCTTTCTGACGGAAAAGCTCAAGACCGGCGTGGTAGAACCACGGGTTGCAGGAGCGCATCAATCCCTCCATCAGGGTCAGGATCCCATCGGGGGGAAGCCCTTTTACCAGAGTCCAGTTTTCCAGGGTCAAATTGGGAATCTCGGTCCAGGTGTTCTGGCAATCGTATTTTGAATCCGGCTTGAAAACCCCACTTTCCAACGCGGCGGCCATGGTGATGATTTTGAAAACCGACCCGAGCGGATAAACGCCTTGCGCAGCGCGATTTAGTAGACGATTGCTGCCATCATTCAAAATCGTCCCAAGCGCGCTATTATTGACGTTCCCCGCTACGAACAAATTGGAATCCACACTGGGGGAGGAAGCCATGGCCAGCACCCGGCCAGTACTCTTTTCCAGTACAACGATAGCGCCATTGAAACCTTCCAGCGATTTCTGGGCAACCTCCTGGAGGTTGGCATCCAGGGTGGTATGAATATCCTTGGGTGGTTTGGATTCCACCTCAAGCAGTCGGGTGGAAACCGACCCATCCGGGCGGATCACGTATAAGGAGGCGCTGGGTTTTCCGGCTAGGATATCCTCGCCCCATTGCTCCAGCCCGAATTGACCGACGGTCTCATCCCCAGCGTATCCTTTCAGACGATATTCATCGATCTGCTCCGGGAATATGGATTGGACATAACCCACAGTCTGAGGTGCGAGCGAATCTGGGTAAAACCGGCCGTTGTAGAGTGAGATCTTCAATCCTTCCAGGGTGATGAGGTAATCAAATTTCCGGTCCACGATCGAGCGGTTTACCTCACCCACCGGCACGTACCAGTCCGCCTGGGAAGCCTGGATATCAGCGTCGATCGATTGCGCCGTTCGCCCGGTGAGCAGCGCCAATTGCGCCACCACCTCCGGCATCATACCTTCTGCCACCTCCCCGGGAACCACACCAAGGGCATACGCATCCGCGTTGGTGGCCAGAACTTCTCCCTTGCGGTCGTAGATATTTCCGCGCGAGGGCCATTTTACGTCCAGGGATAGCTGGTTGCCACCCTCCAACTCTGGCATCATCAACCCATCGTTCCACTGCACCTTCCAGGCACCACCTTCGAGCACGAGGTTCATGATCATCTGGCGGCTCAACTCACCCAGCAGTGCCGTGCTGAAATTTACGTTGTAACCCACCTGGGCTGAAGAGGGATTGGTCAGCGACGATGGAATTTGAAAATCGATCTTCTGCAGGGTTAGACTCTTGGCAAAATCCTGGTATTTCTTGGTGAAATCTTCCTTGGAAATGGCATCCCGGCTGGATCCGCTTAGGAATTCGTACATCGCGTCATAATTGCTGTTCTGCCAGGCGGTCAGAAAGGCCGCGGCAGCATCCTGCGCGTTGGGGGTATCGGTGATATCCACCACCGGTGTCGGAAGGCTTGAGGTGGCGGTTGGTATTCGGTCCTTCCGTAACAGCGGGCGTATTCCCACCACCACAGGCGGTCAATATGATCGGTAACAGGATAATCCAGCGAATAACCTTCATCATTCCTCCTGGCAAATATGCCAAGTGATCAGCCAATATTCTTCCCCGGCAAGGATCCTGGCTCGAAACCGGGCAGTCATAAGCAAGTCTTTCCCTGCAAACCCCGGCCAAATCCAAATTGAGGGGAATTCCAAGCGGGCGCATCCCGCGCACCAGGTGACAGAGCGGCAGCCCCATCACATTCGCCATGCAGCCTGAAAATTCCGAAACCGGGTTGAAATCACGGTTCTGAATCGCATAAGCTCCGGCTTTATCCAGCGGGTCGCCGCTGCGGACGTAATCCAGGATCTCCTCAGCGGTAAATGAACGCATTCGCACCTGTGATTCGCAAAGTGCTTTGTTGATACTCCGATCCTTCAAATTATAGATGATAAGACCAGTATCAACGAAATGGACCCTCCCGCCAAGCTGCTCAAGGATTCGGGCTGCATCTTGCTGCATCCACGGGTTTTCCCAGGATCCTGCCTTCATCCACGACGACCGTGTCGGCGGAGATTATGATCCAATTGCCTTCCAGTTCCCTGCTAGCAGCCATCGTTTTTTCCTCCGCCACACGCAGGACGTGCCCGCATGGATCCTCTCCCGGCAGCGGCGATTCATCAATTGAACCATTCAAGCTTTCGAAAGGGATGCCCAGCCAGGAAAGCATTTCCCGCCGGCGCGGCGAGCGGGAGGCGAGGGCCAGGGAGGGAAAAAACATGAAAATTATTCTAACACAGCCCTTTTTGGTTGACGATTCCCTTAAAGAAATCTAATATTATCTATCTTTAAAAGAGCGCAGGAGGTAAGTATGCAGGCATTAAAGGATCGAATTCGCGCGGAGGGCAGGAACCTTGGCAATGGCATCCTCAAGGTGGATAGCTTCATCAACCACCAGGTGGATCCCATGCTCATGGATGCCTGCGGAGCGGAGCTCGCCCGCCGCTTTCGCCACCTGAACCCCGTGCACATCCTCACCGCCGAGATCTCCGGCATCGCCCCCGCTCTGATGACCGCCCTGCACCTCGGGATCCCGGTCATCTATGCCCGCAAGGTCAAACCGGTCACGATGCCTGACCAGGTCTTCCTCACCCTGGCACCCTCCCACACCAAGGGACGCATGGTGGAGCTGATCCTCTCCCCCGAAAATATCACCCGCGGCGAAAAACTGGTGATCATCGACGACTTCCTGGCTTCGGGGATGACCATCCTGGGGCTTGCCCGCCTGGCGGAAGCCGCCGGAGCGGAGGTGGTGGGTATTGGCGCGCTGATCGAGAAATCCTTCGAAAAAGGGCGTGAGAATCTGGCTGGGATGAACATCCCCATCGAATCCCTGGTGCGTATCACCAGCATGGAGGATGGCGGTATCGAGATCGGGGATTAGGAAGAGCGCTTCCACATCCATGAACGAATGGATCGCGATCATCGATTTCGGATCGCAGTACTCGGCTCTGATCGCCCGCCGCCTGCGCGAGTTGGGTGTCTATTCCGAACTTTTCCCGCATACAACCACACACCATGACCTGAAAAGAGACCACCTCAAAGGTATCATCCTCTCCGGAGGCCCCCGTTCGATCTACGAGCCCGGCGCACCGCGGGTGGATGCCTCGCTGCTGGAAGCAGGTGTGCCCGTGCTGGGTATCTGCTACGGGATGCAGTCTCTCGCCAACATGCTCGGCGGAAGGGTCGAAATGGCCGCCGCGCGGGAATACGGGCATGCCCGGGTAAAGGTCCCAACGGAAAATCCGCTTGTTGCCGCGGGGTATCCTGCCGGTGTGGATGTCGCATGGCGACCAGGTTGCCGCACTGCCCCCCGGCTTCCAAGCTCTTGGGGAAAGTGCCACGTGCCCCATCGCCGCCATGGCGGATGAAACACGCCGTATCTACGCCATCCAGTTCCACCCCGAGGTGGAGCAGACCCTGCAGGGGATGGAAATCCTGCGCCGCTTCGCGCTGGAGATCTGCCATTGCACGCGGTGATTGGCAGCCCGCCTCGATCATCTCCGAAGCGGTCAACTCCATCCGGGAGCAGGTGGGTAAAGCCCGTGTGCTCTCTGCTCTTTCCGGCGGGGTGGATTCCGCCGTGGCCACCGCCCTGGTGCGGAAAGCGGTCGGTGAGAGGCTCACCGCGGTATTCGTGGATACCGGCCTGATGCGAAAAGGCGAACCGCAGGCCGTGGAAACAGTCTTCCGACCCATCCTGGGGGAGAACCTGGTGGTGGTGGATGCCTCTGATGATTTCTTCAGCGCACTCAAAGGGGTTACTGACCCGGAGACGAAAAGCAAACGCATCGGCGGACTGTTCATCGAGACCTTCCAAAAAACCGCTGCCCAGCTGGGGAATTTCCCCTTCCTGGTGCAGGGCACCATCTACCCGGATGTGATCGAATCCAGCGGCTCCGGCAGCAAGTCCTCGGAGCGGATCAAATCCCATCATAACGTGGGCGGTCTGCCGGAGGATATGCCCTTCCGGGTGGTGGAGCCGCTGCGCAGGCTATTCAAGGATGAGGTCCGCAGAGTGGGCGAGGAGCTGGGTCTGCCAGAGGCGATGGTCTGGCGGCAGCCCTTCCCCGGGCCGGGGCTCGCGGTGCGCTGTTTGGGGGAGGTCACCCGTGAACGCATTGAAATTCTGAAAGAAACCGATGCCATTTTCACCAGCGAACTTGCCCGCGCTGGCTTGCTTGGTAAAACAGGGGCGAAAAAGACGGTTTCGCAAGCCTTCGCGGTGCTGCTGCCGGTACGCTCGGTGGGCGTGATGGGTGATGGGCGCACTTACCAGGAGGTGGTTGCCCTGCGCGCCGTGAGCACCTCGGATTTCATGACCGCTGAGTGGTTCCCCCTTCCCCACCGGCTGCTGGCGGGGATATCAAACCGGATTGTTAATGAAGTGCGCGGGGTCAACCGGGTGGTCTACGATATCACCGGCAAGCCGCCGGCGACGATAGAGTGGGAGTGATCCAGAATAAAATTCGTTAGAATCATATTCAGATTTCCACGAAACCGTGATCGGTTGAATTACAATACCCTCATGAGAACCAAGATCGCTCTCCGGATCGGAAGAGCCGTCGCTATCCTCGCGGTTCTTGCGTCGGCATTCTTACCGACTTCACAGCAAAACGTATATGCCGAATCCCCCTCCCAGATCACCATCTTGGGCGTGGATTCCTCCCGTTTTCCCGAGATGAGTATCATCTTCACCGCAGCTGATCCCGCCGGTTCGATCATTCCCGATCTATCTTCCAACCAGCTCCAGGTCATCGAAAACGGCAAACCCCTCCAGCCCCAGCAGCTCGCCTTTGAAGATCCCGGCATCCGACTGACGGTTGCCTTCAACCCTGGTCCCGGCATGGCGCTCTATGCCGGCGGCGCTACCCGTTTCAACTCCATCCGGAAATCCCTGTTGGAATCCGCCGCTGCGCTCAGCGCTCCTTCCGATGATTACAGCCTGATCACCTCCAACGGCATCCTCGCCGCCCGCGAACCGAATATCAAGCAGTGGGCTTCGCTGCTTGAGCAGTTCTCCCCCAACCTCACCAAACCCGCCGCGGGGCTCAACAGCCTCACCCAAGCGCTGGATCTCACCGCCGGTGCCAACCCGCGCGCCTACATGCAGCAGGTTGTGCTCTGGATCACCCCCATGTTGTCCGCCGATCAACTCAAGCTCATACCGGGGGTCAGCCAGCAAGCCGGAGAGCTGGGCGTGCGCGTCTTCATCTGGCTGGTGGGTCCCAGTTTCGCCGGAAATTCACTGGAAACCCAGTCCTTGCGCAGCCTGGCGGAATCCACAGGCGGCAGCCTGTTCATCTTTTCCGGGGTGGAAAAACTGCCATCGTTGTCCTCCTACCTGGAACCCCCGCGCGGTGTGTACCGGCTGGATTACACCTCGCGCATCGATGCCAGCGGAAGCCATACCCTCGCGATCCGCCATACGGAAAACGGGGTGGAGACCTCCTCCGCGGATTTCCCCCTGGAGCTGACCGTCACACCACCCAACCCGGTGCTGCTTTCCCCTCCCGGCGTGATCACCCGCACCGAAACCAGGGTCTCGGATCAGAAAAAATACCTGCTCATCCCCCTCAACCAACCCATCCTGGTGGCGGTAGAATTCCCCGATGGGCACGAACGCGCGCTTGCCTCCTCCCGGCTTTACGTGGATGACGAGCTCGCGCAGGAGAACCGCATGGAACCCTTCAACCAATTCACCTGGGACCTGACCCCCTACCTGGAAAACGGTACCCATTCGCTGCGGGTGGAGGTGACCGATACTCTCGGCCTCTCGCGCAGCACCATCAGCACCCCGGTGGAGGTGGATATCCGCTACCGGTCCATCGCTGCTCTCCCCCACCAATTTGGACCGCCTGACCATCCTGTTCGTCATTCTGCTGGCTGCAGCTGCCCTGGTGATGGTGCTGATCTTTATGGGACGCAGAGGCTGGGGATCGGAAACCCGCCGCAGGAAGCGCAAGGAGGATTTGGACCCCGTCACCCAGCAGGTGAAGATCCACCAGGAACCATCGCTTCTACGTCGACCCAGCCCACAGGGTCAGGAGGGAACGGAGACGATTACCTCCACCCCGCGCCTGGTGCTGCAGGGGGAAGGCAGCCCGGCGGTCATTTCACTTGAGGATGACGATATCACTCTGGGTTCGGACCGCAGGCAGGCGCAAATCTGGTTGGATTCCCCCTCCATCGATCCGCTGCATGCCCGCGTCACCTGCGATTCCGAAGGATCGGTCTTCATTAGCGACCTGGGCTCGGTGGCCGGTACATGGGTGAACTATACGCCCATCTCCTCCACAGGGGTGCGCCTGGAGGATGGTGACCTGGTGCGGATCGGAAAGATGAGCTTCCGTTTCCAATCCGCGCAGGGCGAAAAACCCCATGGAGAATTCCAAGGCAATCTGATGGCTTCAACCGACTCCCCACATTACCCCATCGCGGCCATTACCAACCCGGGCGGGTGCGCAAGCAGAACGAAGATCGCCTGAAGGTTACTCCCTTCAGAACGCACATTAAACAATCACCTGCCATCCTGGCGGTGATGGCCGATGGCATCGGCGGGCACCCGGCTGGGGAAGTGGCTGCCCAGATGGCGGTGGATTCCATCAGCCGCCGCGTGCCGCGCAGCCTGGGTACTGACCGGGCGAAAACGCTCGCCAATTCCATCCGGGCTGCCAGCCGCGAGATCTATTCCCACGGGCTCAAACATCCCGAACGGCTGGGGTTGGGTACCACCATCGCCTGTGCCCTGGTCGTCGGCAGCCAGCTCTTCACCGCCAGTGTGGGCGATAGCCGCATTTACCTCATGCGCGGGAGACGCATCCTGCAGCTCAGCGAGGACCACACCTGGGTGCGCGAAATGCTGGATCGCCGCCTCCTCACCCCTGAGCAGGTCGCAGGTCACCCCAATTCGCACGTCATCCGCCGCTTCCTGGGCAGCTCTCAACCCCCCGAAGTGGACCTGCGCATGCGGCTTTCCCTCACCGAAAGCGATTATGTCTCCCTGAATAACCAGGGTACGGATTTGCAAGCCAGGGGATAAATTGCTGCTCTGCACCGACGGGCTTACAGACCTCGTCGCGGATGGCGAGATCAAGTCCATCGTCGAAAGCGCGCCTATCAGCCAGGCGTTGGATACGCTGGTGGAGCTGGCCAACGGGCGGGGCGGGATGGATAATATTTCGATCATCCTGCTGGTTGTTCCAGCAAGCTGACTTTTTCCAGGATTTACAAATCCCACCCCGGTGAGTTACGTCAAAAAGATCTGATAGTTTGCTTAATTTATTTTAAATACCCGGGATGGTTTCGATCCCTGCCCGGGAGAGGATGTTCTGAGCCCTTCTGATCACGGGCATATCCACCATCTTTCCCTCGTATTCAAAAGCCCCCTTGCCCTCAGTCTGATGAACTTGAAAAGCTGCGATCAATTCGCGTGCCTTTTCGATTTCCAAATCTGAGGGTGTGAACGCCTTTTGCACCGGCCCCACCTGCGCCGGGTGGATGATCTGTTTACCGCTGAAACCAAGCCGCGCCCCGGACAGCGACTCGCGTTCGAGCACAACCAGATCACGGAACTCCACGGTGACCATATCAATTGCCTGCAGTCCATAGGCAGAAGCCGCCATCACCAGGCTTTCGCGCGCGAAGAGAAACTCGGTCGCTTCTGCCGTGCGGGTGGCGCCGATCGCGGCCGCCAGGTCCTCCGCGCCAAAGATCAATCCCTCCAACCGCTGGCAGGCAGTGCAGATCTCCTTGAGGTTCATGAACGCCTGCGGGGTTTCGACCAGCGCGAGCAGCTTGATTCGACCTTCAGGGATGCCTGCCCTGCGCTCCGCTTCCACCGCCAGGTCGCAGACCGATTTCAGATCCGCGGGGGATTCCACCTTGGGAAGCACGATCCCATCTGGCAGCGCGGGAAGGATGATCTCCAGGTCGCGCTTTCCGCGGTTATCGCGCAGTGGATTGATGCGCACCAAACGCTCGCTGCGCCCGAATTCCATTCCTCCAAGCGCTTCCAGGATGAGGTTCGCAGCATCCTCCTTACGGTTGAGCGCCACCCCGTCCTCGATATCCAGGATGATCGAATCCACACCCAGGGAGGCAGCTTTTTCGATCTTCCGCCGGTCATCGCCAGGTACATACATCAACGCGCGTCTCGCTCGCATGGTCACCTCCAGGGATTCACAAAGGTGTCTGAATTATAATGTTTCGATGAAACCCGTCCAAGCCCTCCCGGATGGATATACCCTCAAGCAATCTCTCGATCTTTCAGCGAACACGCGTGCGCTGTTGGGTTTGAACCTGGTGGGCGTGGTGCTCTTTTTTCTCTTCGGCTGGTTCTTTACCTCCCTCGCCATTCGAATCCGCCCGGACGCGGCTTCCGTTTTCCCGGTGATCGAGATCGGCGGGTTGCTTTCGCTCCTCTGGCTTGTACTGGCGATCCTGGCGCTCCAGGCTGTCATGGTGGTTTTGCATGAAGGCTTGCACGGGATCTTCTTCTACGCCTACACCCGCGCCCGCCCGAAGTTTGCCTTCAAGGGTCTCTACGCCTACGCCGCCCTGCCGGGCTGGTATTTCCCCCGCGCCCAGTACCTGGTCATTTGTTTCGCGCCGCTTTTAGGGATCACCCTGCTCGGTTTTCTCCTGATCGCGGTCATTCCCCCCGCCTGGATACCAGCCGTCCTGGTGGTGATGACCCTCAACGCCGCCGGATCGGTGGGGGATATGGCTGTGGCCGTGTGGCTCATCCGCGCGCCAGCCGGGTGCCTGGCCAATGACCAGGGGGACGCCTTCAACCTCTATATCCCGGCGTGATAAAATTCAGCCATCCTTAATCGAGGTGACGCATGACGGAACACATCCTGGTGGCCATTGCCTGGCCCTACGCCAACGCCGAGATCCACGTCGGCAATCTCACCGGCTCGCACCTGCCGGGGGATATCTTCGCGCGTTACAACCGCCTGCGCGGGCGTGCGGTGGCGATGGTCTCGGGATCCGACTCGCACGGCACCCCGGTCACCATCAAGGCTGATGCGGAAGGAACGACCGCCCTGGAAGTGTATAGTCGCTACCATGAGGGTTTTCTCGACCTGCTCCAGCAGGTCGGCATCACCTACGACCTTTTCACCACCACCCATACCGAGAACCACTTTTCGGTCTCCCAGCGCATGTTCCTGGCGCTCCGCAAGAACAATTTTCTCTACACCGAAAAACAGATGCAGTGGTACTCCCCCAGCCTGAAGCGCTTTCTGCCCGACCGCTATGTGGAAGGCACCTGCTATATCTGCGGTTTCAGCGGGGCGCGCTCCGATCAGTGCGATAAATGCGGCACCATGCTCGACCCGGCCAAGCTGATCGACCCGCGCTGCAAGATCGACGGCTCCACACCCGAGCTGCGCGAGACCGAGCACTTCTTCCTCGATCTCGGCCGCCTGCAGGGGCAGGTGGAGGAATACCTGAAGACGAAGGAATCCTTCTGGCGCCAGAATGTGCTGCGCCAGTCGCTGGGTCAGATGCAGGCAGACGCACTGCACGGGCGCGCCATCACCCGCGACCTGGATTGGGGCATCCCCGTGCCGGTGGATGGCTGGCAGGGCAAGTGCCTGTATGTCTGGTTCGAGGCGGTCATCGGTTACCTTTCCGCTGCCATCGAGTACGGCAAGCTCTCCGGCGATGCCGAAGCCTGGCGCAAGTGGTGGCAGGACCCGGCCGCGCGCTCCTATTACTTCATCGGCAAGGATAACATCCCCTTCCACGCCATCATCTGGCCGGCGGAACTGCTGGGGGTGGGCACCGATTTCGACCCGAAAGCAGCCCTCACCCTGCCATACAACGTACCAGCCAATGAGTTCATGAACCTGGAGGGCGAGAAGATCTCCGGCAGCCGCAACTGGGCGGTCTGGGGCAGCGATTTCCTGACCCGCTACGACCCCGACCCGCTGCGCTATTACCTGACGGTCAACATGCCCGAGACCCGCGATTCCGACTGGGATTGGGAGGATTTCTTCCACAAGAACAACGACGAGCTGGTGGCCACCTGGGGCAACCTGGCCAACCGCGTGCTGGCCTTTACCTACAAGAACTGGGAGGGCGTGGTGCCCGACCCGGGCGAGCTGACCCCGATGGATCAGGAATTGCTTAGCTTCCGTGGAAAAGGGGTTCGAGACCGTGGCGGCGGAATATGAAGCCGTGAATTTGCGCGCTGCGCTGGCTGAAGCCATGCGCCTGGCTGGCGAGGTCAACAAGTACCTGGATACCACCGCCCCCTGGATCGCGATCAAGACCGACCGGCAGGCCGCTGCCCGCGCGGTCTATGTCGCCATCCGCGCGATCGACTCGCTGCGCATCCTGCTCGCCCCCGTGCTGCCGTTTACATCGGAGAAGCTGAGCCGTTTCCTCGGGCATTCCGAGCCCATCTTCGGCACCCAGTTCACTGAGGTGGTGAAGGATGAACTCGGCGAGCACCGCGTGCTGCGCTACGATGGTTCCACCGCCCGTGGTTCCTGGCAGCCCTCGGAGCTGAAGCCGGGAACGAAGTTGAATCCCCCCGAACCGCTGTTCAAGAAGCTGGATATATCGATTGTTGAAGAGGAGCGCGCCCGGCTGGGAAAACCTTCCTTATGATTTTTCCGTAGGGGCGCACGGCCGTGCGCCCCTACATTCATTCAACAAAACCTGGGATTGAAAAAAGGCCGGGATTTCCTATTTCAACTACGCAACCATTCAAGAATACGCTTCAACCACTCAACTTCTCAACCCCTATCCACTCCTCAACCACCTTCACCAACCCCCTCATCATCTCCCGGGTCTTTTCCACGAACAACCCGTAATCCCCATAGGCTTCCCCGCCTTCTTCTCTTACCAGATCAGTGACCCCGCGCAGGATCAGGCACTTCACCCCATTCCGCGCGCATACCCAGGCAATTGACCCGGATTCCCAATCCGCGGCCATAGCGCTGTTTTTCGACACTCGGCATCCGCGGAAATCAAAATCACGAATTTATTCTTCGCGGTCATGGAAAAGCCAGCGATAAAACTCGGATTCGCTCAGGATCTCATCCACCCTTTGCTGGATGCGCCTTGAGCGGCTCCTGCCGATATAAGGGCCTCGTGCTGCCGCCTTTTGGAGCAGATCGGCGACCTTGTAGGCGGCATCCGGCAGCCCGATCGCATGCGCCTTCGCTTTGCGCTCGGCAAGCTGGGAGCCCCCGTCCTTCAACCATCGGGAAAGCTCCAGCACCAGCGCTTCGGGTTCCGATGCCAGCACCGCGGCTCCCTGGGATATGATGAAATCCGCGTTGCCCGATTCCTGCCCCTCGATCACCTCACAAAGCAGCATCGGCAACCCGGCCGCCAGCGATTCGGTCACGATCAATCCGCCGGCCTTGCTGACCAGGATATCCGCAGCCCGCATCAGGGCGGGCATATCCTCGGTGAAATTCTTGACCACCACCGGGATCTGCCAATCCAGCGCTTTCAAGTCCCGATAGAGCTTCTCATTCTTCCCCGCCACAGCGATCACCTGTACCGGCAACCCCGAAGCATTCACAGCCTGGAGCGACGATAGCAGGTTGAACACGCGAATTGAGCCCACCGCCAGGATGGTGACCTTTTCCGCATCCAGGCCGAGCTGGCGGCGGATCTCCTGCGGAGAGCGTTGTTCCTTCACGATCTGCGGGCTGACGGGGATGCCTGTGAGGTGCAGACGCCTCTCCAGCACGCCGTATTCCAGCGCCAGCATGCGGGTAGCCTCATTCGGTACGCAGACACCGGTCAGGCGTTTATTGAACCAGAGCCGCTGCGCTGAAGCCATATCCGTGACCACATTGAATAACGGGGGGTGGAAGCCGGTGGTGTCGAAATGCTCCAGCAACGGCGCCTGGTAGAGCGGATTTGTCGCCAGGATGGCATGCGGCTTGAATTTCTCCACCAGGGAGCGCATCAGGTCATAGAGTAGAACCACCGTGGAGGTGGCGGTGATGGCGGTCAGCGATTTCGTGCGGATCGCGTCATACCCGAATTTATATAGATCCTGGGGAATGTATTTGACCAATCGGTCGTAGTCATCCTGCCCCAGGCGGCGCAGCAGGAAGGCACGGTCTTCATCCAGCGGGTTGATCACCAACGGCTCGCAGCAGTCCTGGTATTTATCCAGGATGGCATCCCGCACGGCATTGGCAGCCGAGCGATGCCCAAAGCCAGCGTCGATGGTCAGGATGAGCAGCCGCTTTTTTTCGCTCATCCGCGTTCCGTTTCCCAACCGGAGCGGGGGTACCCATTCTCAAGGTAATCCAGTAGTAATCCCAGGGCTTCCTCTGCGCTTCTTTCCTTCACGCTCAGCCTGTCACCGGGGAATTGGAACCGCCAGGCCCAGCAGCCATCTGCGGCGCTGAGCGCGATCCACACCAACCCCACCGGTTTCTCTGGGGATCCTCCCCCCGGTCCAGCGATCCCGCTCACCGCCAGCCCGAGGATGGAAGCCACTGGGAAGTGCCCGCGAAGAGCATTACGAACTCCCTGCGCCATCTCCAGCACTACCTCATCGCTCACCGCGCCTGCGGATTGAAGCACATCCCCGCGCACCTCCAGCCAGGCTTGCTTGGCTTCGTTTGCATATGAGATCACCCCGCCAAGGAAGTAATCCGAGGAGCCTGAAATATTGGTTATCCGATGGCTGATCAACCCTCCCGTGCAGGATTCTGCCACCGCCAAACGCAAACCACGGGAGGTAAGAAGGGAGCTGATCTGCAGTTCCGGGATCGTATTCATGGATTTATCACTGTGGTAGTCTTACCCTGAGAAAGTAGCATTTGATTTATTAAGCGTCAAACGCCTGGATGAGGGGGGCATCCAAGCGTTCGACGTTGTCAATATTACCATATCTCAAGAAAAAAAACATTAGAATTTTGTGAGCAATTCCTGCCGGCTCAATCCCCGGAATAATATTTTCCCAGATATACGCCTTTGGCGAAGAGGGTGATCGCGCCGCTCTCGGTGTTCAGCTTAAGCACGTAAGCATCTGCCCAGTTATCCCCGCGACCTTCCACCAGGAGGTTGGAGTTATCCAGCCAGGCGACCGGTTTGATCCACAAACTGGGTAATCCCACAGCCGCACCGAATTCGATGTCCGTTTTCTGCTTATCTAGCTGGACATCCGCGCTAGTAGGTGCCACCCGGATTACTGAGTGAAAATTAGGTGTATCCGACATCTGGAAACCGCTCCCCTCCATCCAGGCCACTTGAGAGTTATCCGGCGAGAAGACCGCGTACCCCGCTCCACGGTCCGAGCCGGGCAACAGCGGGATGCCCACCTGGGTGTTCTTTTTCACATCCAGGATCAATAGTTTGGCAAGGTCATCCCGATGTGAATAAGCCACCAGGCTTTGGTCATCGGAAATGCCGCTGAAGCGCTGGTATTCATCCAGAACCAGGGCGGCAGATGGTTGACCAGCATCCAGGCGGAAGAGCCCGCTGTACGGAGGAAAGACGATATCTCCGCCTATCCCATAGGGTATGTGGGCGTACCACACTCCCCCGGGCTGCCCCTCCCCGCAGATTACGGATACCGGGAAGATCGCGTACCCGCGCGGTTCAAACTCGGTAAGCACCGGGGGTACCCCGCCCACCGAAGCTCCCTTCGAAAGGTAGAGCGCATTCTGGGTGCCGCCCGCGGCAAATTCAGTTGTGGTATAAGAAAACGCATCGCACCAGCCATCACCTGCCAGGGTGACCAGATTTTGAAGGTTGCCCAGCTTTTGGATATTGCCCGGGTTACGGTATTCTGAAAGCGCAAACTCCGGGTAGGTGAAGAACATCACCCGGTTTGATTCATTAGGCAGCGCGTAATCCGAGGAGGGCAAAGTGGTATTCGAATCCAGGCTGAGATCCGATCCAAGGATCAACTCGGTTAGGTAACTTCCGTCGGGTGATAGCAGGTTGACCCCTTTCTTGTCCATCGGGTCCACCAAAACTGCTCCCAGATGGCGGGTGCCATCGGAACTCTCCGGTGGAGTGGCTGCCTGTGTTTCCGTCGGAACGATGACAGCGGGTTCCAGCGTGGGTGGGGTGGGCGGAAGCGTCGCGCCTTCCGTGGGTTGGCCGATGGTCACCGTGATCGGCATGGCACATGCCAGGCCAGTGAGTAACAGGATAGCCGAAATACACAGGAATACGATTCGCTTGTGCATATTGGTCCTTATTTCTCCGAGATGATGATCGAGATGGCCACCTTATCCCCCGCCGGGGTCATGCTGATGGTTGCCTTGGATGTGTCGTTTTCAAAATTGATATATGCCATCTTCGGGACCACCAGGCTGGGTTCGGTCTCCTCCCAGCCGTTTGCGGGCATCCCCTGGCGGTAAAAACGCACTGCCTCTTCGAGGCTCACCGTGGTCATATAGAGCACCTTTTTCTCGCTCCCCAGAAATCCGTAGGGTTCTGGCAGTATGGGGATATCAGCGGGAGCTTCCCCAATATTGATCCCGGGAGGGATCGCTGCGAGCGTGGCTTCGATCTGTGGTCCCATTTCACCCATCATCGCCTCGGCGGTCAGCTGGATATTTCCCACTGCCTCTGTGGAGACGCTGCTGACTGTTTCGAGGACCTGCTCCTTTACCTGGTCGCCAATATTTTCAAAATTGGGTATCAACCCGCAGGCCAGCGTGAAGGTAATCAAAAATACCAAACCTGCAATAACTTTGAAATTTAACTTATTCTGATCCATCTTTACCTGCCTTTCTTTTCATTCGCCAATAGCATACCACGATGAAAAACCGAATATCAATGATCATTAAGCGGATTTTTGCTGTTTCAATGCGTGCAGCATACCCCAGATGGCCAGCGGGCGCATGTAGGCGATCGAGCGGTATTCGCCCTTTTCATTCCACGCCTCCGGGGTTTGGAACCAGTAACCCATCTTTTCGTAGGTCATATGATAGACTCCCCAGGCTGTCTTGAACGCCTCCTCCGCCATCCCATGCTGGATCATCAGGGCGGCCAGGGCATATGTGGAGCCCGTCCAGACTTCCTGCGATTGCAGGCTGGTGCGGTCAATGCTGCCATCCGGTCTCACCCCGTTCATGGCACCAATGCTCCCTCCCTGGATGCCCATGACGTTCTTTTCGTAAATCTTGCCAAGCATCGAGTGAACGTGCTCCTCCGGAATCACCCCGGGTAGGGAGCACATGCGCGCAAACCATTCTCCCGCCAGGGCATCTGCCATAATGCTGTCGTGCTGGCGGCTCGTGGAACTGTCGTAGTTGTAATAAACCCCGTTCCAGAGCCTACGCTCATAGGCGGCGGTTGCTTTTTCCAGCATTTGTGTGTAAAAAGCCGCCTTCCTTGGTTTTCCCAACTTATTCGCCATCGCCACCGTTGCCTGCAAACAGGCCAGCCACAGGCAACCGGTATAAGCGCTGGGTCCTTTCACCGACCAGGCGTCGTAGGTTTGATCCGGGAAGCCATCGTTTTCCACCAGGCTGTCGCCGTCGCGGTCAAAGCGAATCATGAACTCCACCGCCTGTTCCACCGCGCTCCAGCAGCTTTCCAGGAATTTTCGGTCCCGGGTGAGGGTGAAATCCCTATAGACCTGTAAAACGAACTTGGGGTTCAAATCCTTCCAAATGCCGCTGTCGTGAAAATCGTACCCGTTTACAAGGTAGAAGGGATCCTCCTGCGGCCAGCCCAGGTCGTGCGGGAGTGCGCCGCGGATCTTTCGCGGGCGCAGGGCGTTATCCAACATCGTCCTGCGTTTTTGCGGGATCGACAAATCCACGGTGGCGGCGAAATCCTGCTGCAGGCTCAGTTCGATACGTGGAAACAGCATACCCAGTGCAATGGACGAGTAGAAATGAACATCGTAAGTATTTACCATTCGGTATTCATGTCCCTCGAGGTAACCGAAATGCCCCATTGAATCCCCAGTCAGCTCCTCTTCGGTCGGGTGCGCCCAGATGACCCCGCCCTCCACCAGGTAGTACAGCTCGTTGAAGAGTGCGCTTTTAAACCAGTCCGGCAAATCCTGGTCTCGCAGAATTGGATTTTGCCAGGCAGCGATATTTCTTTCCCAATCCCCGAAATGCATAAGAGCGTCGCGCGCGATCCGCGGCGCGGAATCCCCGCTTGTGCCGTAATAAGCCGCGTAATGACGGTGGAACATCCTACCCATCCCCGTATGGATGCGAGGCATATCCCACGCCAGGCTGAAGGAGATCTCTTTCGTTCCTCCAGGCGGCAATCTGAACTTCACGGCCACCGCTGCGCCAATCGTCTCGCCACTCGCAGCGATCCCTTCGCTGGCTGAATCTTGCAGGATGCCATCCAAAGCAAAATCCTGCCAAACATCGCCGCCATCCCCGCTGGTGAGAAAGTGGGTACGCATGCTCTGCTTCACCCCGGTGGTCTTCCTGGCGGCGATCGCAAAGGTTAGCGGATCTTCGATGGTCTCAACGGGCTGCCCCTTTCCGGTAAGTTCGGTTTTTGGCTGGCGGTGAACATGATGGAGGCTGACTCCCCCCGCCATCGGTAACGAAAATTGGCTGTTGGCATGCCCGCCAGCACTATCGTTGGCTGTCCCCGTGCCATTTTGGAAGGAGAACATCAGGCTGATCTCTGCATCCTCTTGCCCGGTATTTTCCACTCGCCAGGAGAACACGGCGGCTGGAAAGCTGCTTTCACGATAATTGCCGGGGATAAAGGGGGATACCTGCCTGCAGGTGAGGCGGATTCCCGGCAGGGGTTCTTCATAAACTGTCCACGCACGCGGGAACAGGGCGTGATAGGTGGCGCAGGCGGGATTCAAACCCCAATTCCAGGCTGAGAGCGCGCCATCCGAAGGGCGGACAGGGGAAAGCGTCACTGCCTGCGGAGCCTCTTTCCCCCGCCGAACATACAGCGAAAACTGATCGGCGCAAACAACTTTCTCGTGGATGAATCCGGGACGAAGCGACCAGCGCCGGAAATCCCCGCGCCAGCCGCGCCCGATGGATCCTCCCCCGATGCCACCCAGGGGAACCCCCTGGTTTGGTCCTGGGGGTTCGGTTTTCATCGCGCTGATCGGGTCAAAGCCAACAGAGGCCTTTTTGCGGTTGTTGTTGATGATCCGCACGAGCACCGGCAGCATTTTAAGGATCGTGGATAGCGAAACCAACCCGGCGGGTTTCCCATATTCAGAGAGGGTGTCATCCAACCGCCTGGACCAGGCTTGGGGGGGAATTGTATCGTTCATCGAGACCTTTTTATCAAAGTGGTGTGGAATCAGAGGTTATATTTTAAACGAATGCGATCTTTTTCTGCATCACCCAGGAAAGCTGCTTCCAGGGAGTTTATCCTCGCCTGATTTATCTGCTCCGTGCTCAAACCGGCCAGTGGGGCAGCCACATTCAGTTCATAATCCAGGTCGATGGCGCTTATCCCGGGATCATCGGTGTTGATCGTCGCGCAGATACCCTTTTCCAGGAAGCGCCTGAGGGGATGCGAAGCGTAATCCTTCACCGTGCTGGTCTGCACGTTGCTGGTCAGGTTGGATTCAATGGGAATCCTTTTTTCAGCCAGGTGATCCATGAGTGCCGGATCCTCGGGGGCATGCACCGCATGCCCGATCCGCTCAGCTCCCAGACCTTTCAGCGCTTGCCACACCGAATCCGCTCCTGCAGCCTCCCCGGCATGCACAGTGATATGCAGACCGGCATTCCTGGCTTTGCGGAAATGCGGGACGAAAAGCTCACCTGGATAATGGGTCTCATCACCTGCCAGGTCCAGCCCGGTGATCTCTTCCCGGCAGGAAAGGATGGCATCCAATTCCCGCATGGCCGCCTCTGCCCCATAGGTCCGGCTAAGGATGCCGATCAATCCCACCGGAATGTCAAAATCGGTCATCCCATCCTCCACGCCCTCCACCACCGCCCGGGTGACAGCATCAGGTTGCAGTAGGTGAGCCTGCGACATGAATAGCGGACTGAAGCGCAGCTCAACGTAATCCAGGCCACCAATGGCTGCATCCTCCACATTCTCGTAGGCGATCCTGCGGATCGCATCCGCATCCACCATCACCAGGGTTTGCCACTTGAATTTTTCAAAAAATGCCAGGATACCTGGCTGAGGCGCGGTCACCTGTACAATCGGGCGGAGTTCTTCCACACTCCAGGCGGGTAAATTCAGGTTATGTTGGTTCGAAAGATCAATGATCGTCTGCACGCGCACGCTGCCATCAAGGTGGCGGTGCAGGTCGATCAATGGAAGATCGTCGGGGTTCATAACTCGCTTTGGATGAGGGATTCTGCCAGATCCTCGGTAATCTCATCCTCAGGGGTGATCTGAAATGCTTCCTTGCCTTTTTCCCGCGCAAGAAAGCGGAAGGAGATGAATCCAACCAGCAGAGGAAGCCAGAAGGTGAACCCGCGGAAGCTGAGTGTGATGAGAGTGGCCGAGCTTAGAGGAACACCCAGTGATTTCAGCGCGATGGTCATCACCCCCTCTACGATACCGATCCCGGCTGGTGTGGGGGAAGCATAGTAAAACAGATAACAGAGACTAAAACTGGCTATTAGGATCCCGGGCGTGAAGGGTTCTTTGAAAGCGATGAACATTAACATCAGGATAATGAGCAATACAACCTTGTTCACCATGGCAAGAGAAAATGGGATGATTAATTTTCGCCAATCGGTGCGAAGTAGGCTGATCGATTCAATCGCAGTATCCGAAAAGGTTTCCGCGCTGCTTAGCGGCAGGAATTCACGGCGGATCACCCGGCGAACCAGCCTGTCGATCAATTTGGAAGCACCCACAAAAAACGCGCGGAACTTATCCGGGTGACGGAAGCCAAGGAAAAGCATAAAGACCATGAAGATCACAAATGCGAACAATCCCAGAGCCGAGGAGATTATTGGCCAGCCCAAAAGGCTGCGCTTTAGTAATGAGAAGAATCCCAGCGTAATCACCAGCAGTAAAGAGAGGTATTCGAAGATCATGTAAAGCGTACCCACAACTGTTGCAGATCCCTTGGGATACCCCCTGTGTTGCGCGTCCGCCCAGAAAACCGCGAGACCGGCCATGCCATAGGATGGAGTGACAACGTTAGCGAAATTTGCAGAAGTACTCAAAAGAAAAACATGCTTATAGGTTTCACGGATGCCGATTATCTTGAAGTTCAGCTGATAGATCAAGGAAGCAACCATTAGCCAGAGCCCCTCGAACGCAAGCGCAAGCACCAGATAATTGGCCGAAATGCTTGCCAGCATCCTGCCCATGTTTTGGATCTCAGCCATCCTAGCGACCACAAAAATGGCGGCGAATCCAAGAAACACCACCAGCAGAATGGTATAGAACTTTGGACGGCTCGTTTTATGAGAAGAGGTCTTCGGTCGAGGATGATCTTCAGGGCGTTGGTTTGCCTGGCTCAAATGCTCTCCGATGGGTAAATTTTGCGCGGGGTAATGGGTTGATTTTAGCATCCAAATCTCCTTCTGCCCGGTGATGTAGCAAATTTCATGCCACCACTTTTCTGAGCAAAGAAGGCAGTTCGAAAGCTAATTTGGAAGGTTTTGAAATTTATCCAGGTTCCAGATGCGGATATTATCCAGCAGCATTTGTACTTTACCCTGCGAAGCACCCCGGTAAAAGTAATAATCGTGGAACATCGTCTTTGGGAGTGCAGGGTCTTCGTAGTAGATGAAAGGTTCGCCATCCACCAGCACCGCGATCCGGTCCCCGTTTCGCATGATCGTCACGCTGGCTTTCAGAATATCTGTTGCCGGGATGGACCCGCTCTGCACAGCCCGCCATTCCTCTGTTTTGGGATCCTGTTGTTTGATGGTCCCTTCCCAGTTCTCCCCGGTATTCGTCATGTGCAATGCCCAGCTGCCGAAACTCCCCGTGAAGACTTCTTCGAAAACGCTCTGGTCATTCTGCCCAAATTGAAAATCGTAGGTCTCGATAAAATGATTGAAATTGACTTTCCGCTGCCGGGCCATTCCGTAATCCCTCAGGATGGCCATCAGCAAAGCCTCATCCTGCAGGGTCACTGCCCCCAGCGCGGGTTTGTTGCCGTCGCGGAATCCCCATTGCGGATCAGGTACCGAGAAATTATCGAAGAATTCCGGCTTCTTGTTCTGAACTGCCGCCAGGATCGGAGCGGAAAAATCAGTCACCCAGCCGGGCACGATCACGGTGGGCTTGGCTGTTGGCTCGGGGGTAAAGGTTTCCGTCGGCAGAGGCTCGGTTGCAAGGATGGAGGGGATATAAGGAGCCTGTTTACCTGTTGCCTTGAAATAGAGAAGGTAGATCATTCCCGCGGCGATCAGAAATAGCGGGGCGGCAATTAGCCAGGGGTTGATTCCCCTGCCTTCCGGTTCCTCCTGACCTGCCTTCTTCCCCGAAGGAGGGGTCTTCTCAGGTGGCACCAGGCTGTTTCCATAAAGGTAGTAATCTTCAGCAGTGAAAACAGCCTCCACTTTTTTCGGTGGCTGAGATTCATCTTTAGCCGGTTGTGGAGCAGGCGTCTTTTTACGGACAGGTTTTGGTTTTTGCTCCTGAGGTTTCGGCTTTTCCTGTTTTCGCGGTTTGGCTTCCTCCGGTGTTTCCATCGGTAAAGCCGCGGGATAACTGATTACCCCATCATCCTGCCCTGGAACGTAGATGGGAGTTCCACCCTCCTGCGCAAATCTGCGTACGTTTGGCATGGCCGGCTGGGCACCGTATTCATCCTGCCGGTAATCCGAATTGGAAACGGCTGCCGCGGTGAACATTGGTCGGATTCGAGAAGATTCCTCTGAGGGTTTCTCGGTTTGTGGCGGGTTTTGTTCCTCCGGGGAGGATTCCTTCACCAGCGGCGAAACTTCAGGGGCCGGTGGGAATTCCGAGGAACCCGGTTGGATAAACTCCATACCTTCATAAAAACCAGGTTTCTCCAATGGAAAGGGGGTTTTATCGTCAACTACAAAATCGCTCTTTTGATCCCCCGCCGGTACAGCCGGTGTGGGCTCGTTATCATATTCCGGAGCCAGGTAACGCTCCGCAAATTCCTGTAAAGCCGGCACTTCAATGGGCGGGAATTCCCCTTCGATTTGCACCTGGGGTGGTTCGGGGGAAACCTCCACTTGGGGAGGTTCCTCTTCGCCCGCCACTGATGGGATGATTCCCTCAATTGAACCGATTTGATAGCTTTCAGGTTTCGGAAGCGAACCGCTCCCGGGTTTCAGGTCCCCGAAAGCCACCAGCTTGGATTCATACCGCTGGTCGATCACTTCCTCTCCGCAACGAGGGCAGTGATGATCGAATGGGTCGATTTCGACGGATTTTCGGCAGTTGGGGCAGAATCCTTTCAGGGAAACGTCGAATTTTGCATGGCAATGCGGGCAAACCCTCGTATCCGCCTTGATCTGCTGGTGGCACACCGGGCAAGCCGAGCTCTGCTCCTGGCTCCAGGCGGTAACTTGGGGTTGATCCATCGCCTCAGATTCAGACTGGATTCCGACGACGGCGATCTCGGGAGTATTGAACGGGAAAAGGTCATCCGGAAGTTTCGGTTCCTCTCCCGCCAAAACTGCCCCTGAAGGCGTCGCCTGGGGTTGATTTGCAAGAGGCAGATCACTTTGAAGGATCTGAGGCGCATCGGGAGGGGCAAAGCTCTGCATCACAACAGGTTGTGCAGATATGCTCGTAGCCGGGGGAACTGCCGCTTCCGGGGGAGGTACAACCCGGGGTTCAAGTGGTTTAATTTCGGGCAGGTTCTCTGGGATATTCGGCTCAGGCAAGCCGGGAGCCGGTTGAGGTTTGGGTTCCGCCTTAGCCTCGGACTTGCTAGTTTCCGGCGGTTTCGGTGATTCAGGCGCAGGCGTTTTTGGTGTCGTTGCGTTTTTACGGCTTTCGACGGGATGGAGCCTGGCAGTCACCTTCGCCGGCATGGGCGGCTTGCCCTGGCCATCCTTCCCCTTCATGGGAGTTCCCTGGTCCACGCTTACAGCAGATGCGATCTCCTTTAGCGCCAACTCGGACATATAACGCACGCCCTGGTGCTGGTCGTTCAACGCTTCTTTAAGAGCCGGGATCGCACGCGGGTCGTGGATCCTGCCAAGCACCTCGGCAGCCATCATCCTCGCCCAGCGATCCGGGTGTTTCAGGTAATTGCATAGAGGCTCCACGGCCGATGGACCCAGGTCCACCATTTTCTGGATGGATTTTTTCTGGGAGTTCTTTTCGAGGGTTTTTAGGTCGAAGATGTGGGCATCGATCTCCGCCTGGACGAGCATACCCTCCAGACCAACCGCAGGCGGCTCTTCATCCCCGGGCAAACTGAAAGGGGAATTGGAAGGAGCCCGGAGCTTATCCGCAGGATCCTGGGGCAGGAATTCGTCGGTATTGTCGTCAGCCATTCACCTAACCTGACCTTCTTCGTTGATCGCCGCTTGGTCCACCTGCTTGAAAAATCGCACAATCAAAACAACCACAGACACCAGGGGGTTTGCCTGGTGGTTCGATAAAATTATAGCAAAGAAACCTTCACATGCTCTATACAGGCACTTAACAAATTCAATGGTTCGTCGGGAGTGTACCATTCATGAAAGAGGATGGATACCTTTTTATCCAACGATCAGGTGTATAAAAAAAAGACCATTTCGGTCTGGTGAATTAATCAGCGGGGAGGGAGGGATTCGAACCCTCGGTCGAGGTAAAGCCCCGACAATCACTTAGCAGGCGATCCCGTTCAGCCACTCCGGCACCTCCCCAGGTGTTTTACCCATCCGTCTTGCAAGGCGAACAGGCGGAGGGAGAGGGATTCGAACCCACGATGACTTTCGCCATACCTGTTTTCAAGACAGGCGCCTTAAACCACTCGGCCATCCCTCCCGGCTTTGCGCTTGAATTTTACCATAGTCCAATTTGGTTACAGGTGGATGGCAAACCAGTCCACCGCGTCGTTGATCATGCCCGAGGTCACCCGGTGACTGGCGCCGGGATGCACCTTGTACTGCAGGTTGCCAGGCATGCGTTCATAGAATGGTTTCATCTGCTCAAAGAACCGCAGGGAATAGGATTTGTGCGTATCAGTATCCAGGTCGCCGCAGACCATTAAAAGCGGTTTTGGCGCATATTTTGTCAGGCGCTCCACTGGGTCCAGCGATCCCACCACCTTGGATCGTGTCTCCGTTTCTTCGCTCAACCCTGACATCTGCTCCGCATAGGCTGGTTGCAGGGAAGCTTCTAGAATGACATCCTGCCAGCGCTGCAGGAGGGTGGGAAAGCTGATCATGGTTGCCAGGGCTTTCACACGGGGATCGCTTGCCGCGAAACTATAGGCGATGAATCCACCCATGGATGTCCCACATAGACCCATGCGCTCGAAGTCCAGGAGCGCATCATCCTTGAATGCTTCACAGAGGGTGCTGATATCCCGGAGGGTATCTTCGATGATCCTCATGATTAGAAAGTACCGGTCCAGTCCGGTCGCGAACGGGTATAGATCACCCTTCTGAGGACCCTCCCAGGTGGTCGCCACCCGGTAATCCAGGCGTCCGCCATGCAGGGCAGCATCCAGGCTTATGGTCGCAAAGCCCCTCAATGCCAGATTATAGGCAAGCTCCAGCCCGCCGCGCTTATCGCCCCCATACCCATGGATATAGAAAACAATCGGCAGTTTTTGCCCTTCTTCTGGCCTGCAAAGGATCAATGGGATCCCTCCAGGGCATAACTCTTCAAAAATGATCTTTGCCACAGGATCTCCCGTTGTTTAATTTTCTTCCGCGTAACCGATCAACCCCAGCGCCCTCGGTCCGGTATGCATCCCCAGCACCGTTCCGGTGAAGTTCATCAATAATTCCTTTGGATGATGTTCCTCCTGGATCTTCTTCACCAGGCGTTGTGCATCCTCCTCCGCACCCCCGTGCATCACGCAGATATGGAGTTCCTTCTTATGATCCAATTTCTCGAAAAATCGCCCGTACATCAGGTCGATCGATCGCCTGCGGGTTCTGGAGAATCCGTGCGGGTAAGCCCGGCCATCGTTGTTGTTGAAGGTGATCAGGGGTTTGATATCCAGTACCGATTCGATCATCCTGGCTGCCTTGCCCAGGCGTCCCCCTTTCAGAATGTACTTGACCGTATCAAGCGCAGCAAAAAGTACCATGTTCTGGTGAACCAGCTTTAAAGAATCAAGTATTTGTGCCGCACCTTCCCCAGCATCCCGAAGTCTGGCAGCTGCAAGCACTTGGAATCCCTCGCCCATCGAAACATACCCGGAATCCACCACATGCACCGGGATGATGCTTCCACTTGCAGCTTTGCGGGCGTTCTCAATGGTGTTGCTGAGCGCTCCGGTCAAAGAGATCATGATGATCTCCGTGGCACCCTCCGCAGCGGCTTGTTGAAAGGCTTCCGTATACCTCTGTTCGGTAAGTTGGGATGTGGATGGATAAAGCGGATCGGTCTGCAACCGTTCATAAAACCGCTCGGGGAGGAGGTCCACCCGGTCCTGGAATTGGTCACCGCCCCAGTGCACCGGAATGGGGAGAATCCTGATACGGTATTGTTCGATCAGGTCCTGGGGGATATCGCAGGTGCTATCGGTGATGATCTCGATTTTCGGGAGTGGCATGGTGAAGGGGCCTTGTCGATACTTCATTGAAAATTATAGCATCGAAGGTTTAGATCAAATCCCCCGTTTGTTCATGGCAGCTACTTTCCCGCCAGGTATCCTTCCTTCATATACTGGTCGAATAAATGTCCCCAGGGTGTGTTGGCACGCCAGTCTTCATATATCCGGCGGTACTTGGTCGGCCAGGCCACGATATCGTGGTTTAGTTCCGACATGAAGATCGGGAAGTTGACGATCGGGGTGTGCATGATGAACTTCTGCAGGGATTTCGTCGGTCCGTACCAGGCCAGCCAGGCCAGGAACCCGTGGAAATTGCTGCCCACTTTGAACCCCCAGTTCTCTCCGCTGATATCGTCCCCGACGATCTCGATATCCTGAGGATCGCCCACACCCAACCCGCGATCGTGCGCAAGGCGGATGTACTTGATGCTCAAAGGGTCAAACCCCATCAGTTTTGCCGCCACAGCGTCGATTGCCACCTGGTCGCCCGAGGCCAGGATCACATTTTTTTCCACCGGGATCATCAAGCGCGGCCCCGGGCCATTCCCGGCAGTCGTACCATCCATCACTGCAAAGAGTCCGCTGTGGATCTCCTTCTGGATGGCGAGCAGGTCAACTATAGTCTCGTGGATCCAGGAGTGGGTGTAATGCCGGTTTTTGGTGAGAAGACCCCCGAAGGCATTCTTGATCGCTCCGGTTGTGTTGGTATACATGTGGCATTTCACAGTCGGCAAGTGAACGATATTCTTCCCAAAGAAGTAATCCGGAAAAAACAGCCCATCAGGATAAACATTGTTGAGCGCCAGCATCTCTGCTTTTGGTTTGTAGGGTACCCAGGTCATATCCTTGGGTTCGAAATTGTAGCGCACCTCAATATCGTAATGCTTGAAGATCGGCACATACCCATTCAAATCTTCCCCCTTGAAGGCATTCGTCACCACGGTCTGGTTCTGGACACAGACAAGGTCTTTGTATCCCTGCCCGCGCAGGCCAAGGATGGAACCTTCCAACTGCCAGGGAGTGGTATTGGCGCTGGGCATGGGGTAATGCCAGCTGATGTTATCTTTTAAGATCGTTACTGCTTTCGGGTCCAGTGCCTGGCGGACCTCCGCCAGCGCGAATATTCGTTCATAATCCTGCAGCACATTCGCAGGGGACGTGCGCAGAACGGCAACCTTGGCTTTCTTACTCATGGTGAAATCAATCCTTTTCGGAACTTCTTTTATCATGTCCCGCGCGATTCGTCAAATCTGATGATGCAAGCTCGCCCGCCGATACTCCCCGTTTCTCACAAGCCACAGTGCAGCGCCATGGGTGCCATCACCTTGAACCCCTCCGCGATCTGCAATCCCTGGCTGCGCCCGTAGATGGATTCCTTGGCTTCCATCACTTGCAGGAGCATTTCCATATCATCCTCCCGGAACTGCGCGTGATAACAGCGGATTGCCTTCGTCTTCTTTTCACAAACAGACGTGATGTCGATCGGTGTGTTCGGGTCTGCGGTGAAATAAAAGGCTACCCCAACCAGGTCGTGGGGAACATACTCTTTATCCACCTGCGAATCGCTGCTTGCCATCCTGGGCAGGGAGACAAGGTTGGCTGCGGATGCCGCTGCCAACCCGCATTGAATATGGTCGCGATGGGATTCATACGCAAGCCAGGGATCAGGCGTGAAAATGAAGTCCGGTTTTATCAGGCGCATATGCTTGAGCATCTCTGCCCGCAGCAGGAAGTAATCGTAACGCCCGGCGTCCGGGTATCCCAGGCGGATCTGGGTGCTTACCCCAATGGCCTGCCCGGCCTGGACCTGTTCGTATTCAAGTACTCTACGGGCTTCAGCAGGATTTAAGGATGTATCCAGTACCCCGACAAGGTCATCCGTTACCGTCAGGTAATGGATCTCTGCCCCGCTTTCATGGAGCAAAGCGAGGGTACCCCCCGCACCGATATCGTTGTCGTCGTAATGCGGTTGAATGGCGAGCACCCGCCGGGCCGACATCAGCTCAGGCGTGGGGATGATGGATTCGATCATCGCTACCTCCTAATCTTGGGTGGAACTTATTTGGCTTCGCTGATCACCCGGTTGCGTCCCGCACGCTTGGCCTGGTAAAGTAACTTATCCACTCTGCGCATGGCATCATCTGCGGATTCATTTGGCCGGCAGAGGATCACCCCTGCGCTGAAGGTAATCGGCTCTTTGATCCCGGTGAATTTGTGTAATTCTACCTTCTGACGCAGCCGCTCAATGGCCTGGATCGCTTCAGAGATCTGTGTGTTGCGGAAAAGAAAAATGAACTCGTCGCCACCCATGCGGGCGATGATATCCTGGGTACGTGTGCTGGATGTGAATTCTTCCGCAGCCTCCTGGAGTACTTTATCCCCGCGGATATGTCCAAAGCGGTCGTTGATTCCCTTGAAGTTATCCAGGTCCACTTCACCCATCGCCAGTGGCGAGCCGGATTTCTGTGGATTGTTCGATCTCAAGCTGAAGAGCTTGTTCGGCGTAGCGCCGGTTGTAGAGTTTAGTCAGGGTATCCATTTCAGCCAGGATCGCCAGCTCCCTGGATTTGGTCTGTAACTCCTGTTCAGTTCTTTTCCGATTGGAAATATCCCGTAGGATAAGGAGTTTACCCGCGGCCATACCCCTGCCATCATTCAACAGGGAAACACGTAATTCCTGCCAATCAGGAGAATTCGGGTTGAGTTGAATTTCCAATTGAACCGGGTCCCTTGCAAGGTAATTGCACAGCAAAGGTGCTTCGATGCCAATTGTGCTGCCGATCACTTCCTCTTCCACAAGCCCAAGCATACAGGCAGCCGCCGGGTTCATATCGATGATCCTGTTTTGCATATCCAGGACCACCAGCCCGTCCTCCAGATCTTCGAATATTTTGTTACGGGCGACCGGAACCACATCCAGAAGCTCGTAGCGATAGAGACCCAGGGCATAGAGGAGACCGGTGATCGTGAACATGATCGGGGTGAGATCAAATCCCCTCAGCGGGCTGAAGCCGGAAATATAGAGGAGGTTCGCGATCCAGGGGAGCGGGATACCCAGGAGAATTACGTGTGCCTGTTTTCGGTAGATCTTCTGCTGCCGGATGGCTTCCATGACCAATAGCAGCGTGGAAAAAACCAGCAAAACGTAGGAATAAACATTTAGGACCCAAAACCACAGCCCGTGATAATAAACAAACAGAACCTGGTTGGCAACCGGGTTGGGGAGAACCGCTGTCCAAATCAGGTGATGGAATTCATTGGTCATCGCCAGCAAAATAGAAATGACCGGGATACCCCAGAGCAGCAAGGTTCTACGGCTTGAGAGATATTTATCCCGATCTGTAAATTGAAGTGAAAAGATAAAGAAAAGAACCGGAACAGAACAGGAACCAAGATAGGCGACCTTGGACCAGAATATATCACCCGAAAGGGTCGTGGAGGATATCTCCATACCGGAACAAAAGGTCCAGATGATGAATGCCAGCATGAGCCCGAAGAGGGTAAGCGCACCTTTCATCCGCCTGCGCGGCCACATCAACACAGCCGAAAATACGTTCAGACCAGTGCAGAGGAAAAAAACGAAGGAAATGAAGGCAAAATCATACATTTTTACGGGTTCTCATAACTTATTCTACACAAGAAACCCTTCAAAACATCAGAAATGAACTGCTTAACAGTTTTGATAACCAAAAAAAGCAGCCGGGGATACCGGCTGCCGTTTCTTGAACAATAAGATGGCTATTTCAGCTTGCCTGCTCACCCAGGTAAACCTGGATACCCATCTGTGCTATCTGATCCAGTTGGGCTTCAAGCCAGTCGATATGAACTTCCTCGTCCTTGAGAATGGACTCAAATAATTCGCGGGAACCGTTGTCTCCGACCTCAACGCAGACCTTAATGCATTCGTTATAGGCTTTTATCGCACCTTCTTCCGCTGAATGGTCGTTTTCCAGCTGGGATTTTACATCCGCGCCGATGTGCAAGGTATTCAACCTCGAAACGACCGGGGTGCCTTCCAGGAAGATGATCCGGTCGATCAGGCGTTCGGCGTGTTTCATTTCATCGATCGCGCGCTTCTCGATCGCATCATGCAGCTCCTCGTAACCCCAGTTGGCGCAAAGCGCTGCATGCACCATATACTGATCCACAGCGGTAAGTTCATCAGCGAGCTGCTCGTTCAGCTTTTCAATAACAACAGGCTTTCCCTTCATGTTCACTCTCCTTTATTATCGATTATCGTTCCCCATCCATCTCTTCATAAAATCGGATGGTCTCATTTCTCTGTTGGATGATCGCCTGCACCACCTCGAGAATGGAGATCACCCCCAGGACTTTCTCGCCTTCCGCAACCGGCAGGTGACGGACTCCTTTGGCGCTCATCATTTCCAGCGCATCCTCTACACTATGATTGGGATTCATCAGAAATAACTCTGTGGACATGATCTCCCGAACCTGCGTTTCCTTGGACGCCCGGTCCTTGAGGATGATCTTGCGGGCATAATCCCGTTCAGTGAGCACCCCCACCATCTTTTCACCATCGAGTACCAAGACAGCACCGATATTTTCGCGTGCCATTAATTCCAGCGCTTGGTAAACAGTTGAATCAGGTCGGACGGAACAAACCTGTCCTGTATGGGTTTTCAAGAGATCCCGGATGGTGATCATGTTCCACCTCTAAAATGTATTATACGCAATCTTTGCAGCCACTTTCATATCATTCTTAAGCAGGAAATCATCTCCAGGGAGTAAAGAATTGCAACGACATGACCACCGGGTTAAAGAGCTGGTTAAGGTAGGGGATACCTTCCGGGAAAAGAATTGGGTCATCGGGCTGAGAAACGATGGTATAAACATCCTCGCTTGGTAGAACGATGTACGCGTTACGAGATCTCCAAGGACCAGCCAGGTTGTTATAGACCACCGCCGGGGCACCGCCAATGGTCATATCGACTACCGATGCCGGGTCATAATAACCTTCCGGCAGTTGGGCAAGATAATCCCGGGGGGTCATCCCATTTGAGATTCCGAAGGTTCCCACCACCAGGTTCGTCTGCACGTCCGGAAAATCCGGCGTACTACCCAAAATGGGACCGCCGATAATCCTGCCAGGGAAGGTCGCATCTTCCCAAAAATCAGATGGAAAGACCATGCAATACCCGTCGACAAGGTTGATATACCCTTTTTCCCCACCTGCAGGTTGAGGACAGACCTTCGTCGCTGGAACGTAACTCATTTCCTTCTGCGGTTCAAAGAACACCAGGGAATTGATCACCGTATCCCATAAGTGATTAGCCTGTTCAGCCAGGGCAGGGTCGCTGAATTCAGGTTCCGGGGTCAGATCCACCGTGTACCTTGCGAATGGGCTGACCACGAAAGCCCCCGTCAAAGAACCATATGAAGGCAGGTTGCGTACCCGGACAGCCGGAATGCCGCCGATGGTGATCTGCTCCTGGGGTAAATTCATCGATGGCGCAAACCGTTCCAGCCACATGGCTGCGTAGGCTTGCGAATCCATACCCTCAGGCGGGCCATTGCGGTTAATGGATAAGCCTGCGTTGAAAAAACCCTCCTGCTGCTTGGGGGCGGGCGTGATTACCTGCGGACCGGTGATATTTAAGAGGGGCAGGGCTGGTATACCAGTGCCGGGCCGCACGCTGAACCCATCCGGGTAAAGCAGGCAGTAACCATCATCAAGGTTCACGTAGAGTTGCGTTCCCGCGCCAGGTTGTGGACAGGCCGCCAAAGGATCACTGGTTGCAGTTGGATCCAATATAATTGCTGTGGCAGCCATGGTGGACGCCGGGATGGTGGTTGGAGGCTGTTCGGCTAAATTAGAAACCAGGTTGCATCCAAGAAAAAAAAGTAATGAGCCGCTGATAATTCCAATTTTCTTGAGGCGATTCATGTATAAGTCTCCATTAAGAACTCCGAAAGAGATTCAAGCGTTCATGATCCAGGAAAGGCGTTTACAGGAAGCTGCTAAAAGATCGGCGCGGGAGAGGGTGCAATAAAATAGGCGATGAGGATGAAGTGCGCCAGGCATCCCAGGATCACGAAAATATGCCAGATCTCATGGAAACCAAAAACCCTGGGGAAAAAGTTCGGCTTCTTGGTGATATAGACGATCGCCCCGAGGGAGAATAAAACCCCGCCCAATACCAACCAGGTGACTGCGCCGGCGGGCATATTCGTGATGATCTGCCGAAATCCGACCACCGCCAACCAGCCCATCACCAGGTAGATGCCTGCTGTTACCCAGCGCGGGGCATTGATCACAAACAGCTTGACAATGATCCCGGCAAGGGCAAGGGCCCAGATTGTTGCCAGGATACCCCACCGCCAGGCTCCCTGGAAATAATACAGGCAGATCGGGGTGTAGGTGCCCGCGATAAGCAGATAGATCGCTGTGTGGTCGAATTTCCGCAATCGCTGCATGACCGTTGGCCCACCCTTGACGAGGTGGTAGATGGATGAGGCAGTGAACATCACAATCAGGCTTAATCCATAAACAAGGAGTACCGTCATGAGAACCAGGCTGGATCTGCTGAGGTATAAAAGCAGCCCAAGGCCGATCACAGCGGCTATGGCAGCCCCCATATGGGTAAAACCGTTTACGGGTTCGCGAAAATGCTTCGACATGGCTCCCTCCAAGGGAATTTTATTCTACCAGCGAAGTTAGCCCTGGATGGTGGTGAGAAATTTTCTAAACTTGTTTTAATGATTCTATATCACCTATGGGATCGCGATATTGGTCGGAACTATTTCTGGTGATGGCTTAGATGAATGTTTATATTTTTTTGGAAATGATTTATTCCCTGTTTGTATGTTATGGATTTCACCATATAATTAATTTTGGAAAATCGAATGAACCGGTTGCTTGGGTGGATTCAGCAGTGGGTTGTTCAGATCGCCATTGCATTCTTCTTTGGCGGTTGTTACCTTCGATTTTTTATTCAATATGCTGAATTTCCGCTCCAACAATTAGCCCTGTTTCTTCTCCTTGTCTGGCTGGTAGTCTTTATCACTGAACCTTTGATCAGCAGACGATGGGCTCACTATTTTTATCTTTACCTAGGAATTCAATCTTTTTTGATTTTTTTCCTGCTTTACCGGTATCCGGATAATGACAATATCGCAATTCTCTATGCCGGGCTTTCAATGCAGATCATGTCCCGGTTGCCTCCAAAGCAAGGGATCGCCATCATCGCATTTTTCACTCCATTGACGATCATCGGCGTCCGGCAATATTATGATATTTCCAAGACCATTCCGCTCGCGTTTATCTATACGGCGGCGAACGCTTTCATGGGCGCTTGTGGATACAGCGTTCGAAAAGCGAAAGAGGAAAAGGGAAAGGAAAGCCGGCTTCTTCTGGCACTTCAGGATGCAAACCGGCAACTGCTGGATTCGACCCGCCAGGTGGAACAATTATCAATTGCCAGGGAAAGAAGCCGGCTGGCACTTGAGCTGCACGATTCCGTTACCCAGACCATTTTCAGCATGACTCTTGCCACCCGGGCTGCGATCATTCTTGTGGATCAGGATCCACCCAGGGTGGGCATCCAATTGGATCATCTCGATAAGCTCGTCCGCGGTGCCCTTGAAGAACTAAAGAAATTGGTGCTGGAGCTGAAACCTGATTCGAATAAAAAGGATTCCTTGGTTAACCTGCTGCAGAACCATTCCGCACGTCTCAAGGACGATCAACTGCAGGTCACCATCCGGGTTGCGGGGAAGGAAAATCTCACTACAGAAGAGATCCAGTGCCTCTACCGGATCGCCCAGGAGAGTTTGAATAATATTGTCAAACATGCCCACACGACATCAGCCAGTATTATTTTGGATTTTCATCCGCCTCAAAAAATGGAAATTGAGGATGGCGGGGTAGGGTTTGATATGAATCAAAACCATCCTGGAGTAGGTCTGGCAGGCATGAAGGAGCGGGCTGAAAGAATTGGTTGGTCCCTGGAAATAGAAAGCGAACCTGGCAGGGGAACCCGGATTATCGTTCTGAAGAACGTGGATGGGAAAGGAAACACTTATGCCCAACGCTGAAAAAATCAAAGTGCTGATTGTGGATGACCACCAAATCGTCCGCCAGGGATTGCGGAATTTTCTCGAGCTCAATGAGGATATCCAGGTGGCTGGAGAAGCCGTGGATGGCCTCTCTGCGATAAGCGCCGCCTCCAATTTGAAACCGGATGTGATCCTTATGGACCTGGTTATGCCGGGTATGGATGGGATCTCCGCCACCGCAGCGGTCAAGAAATCCAACCCTGAGATTAAAAGTGATCGTCCTCACCAGCTTTACAGAAGATGACAAAGTCATCCCGGCTATCCAGGCGGGTGCTTCCAGTTATTTATTAAAGGATGTGACTCCGGATGATCTGGTAGATGCGATCCGTGCTGCTGCGAGGGGAGAGACCCGTCTTCACCCGGAAGTGACTCGGAAGTTAATGGAACAGGTATCCAAACCTCAGGTGGAAAAGAATACCCCCCTCCCAGTGGATATCACCGGGCGGGAGATGGATGTCATCCGCCTGGTGGCTGAAGGACGCTCCAACCACGAGATCGCCAGTGAATTGGTCATCAGCGAGAAAACGGTCAAAACCCATATGAGCAATATCCTCTCAAAACTGGCATTGGAAGATCGCACCCAACTGGCGATTTATGCAATCAGAAATGGGCTGGTTGAAGAGAAAAAATAAATGGCGACCCTTTCTAAGGAAAAGCAAAAAAATAAAGGCGTAAGCGCTCGCCGGAAACCCGGTTGGATTAGCGCGATTGCGGTTTATTTTTTCTTCCTCTCAGTGGTCGCGCGAACTTTTACTGAATCAGGAGTAACAAATAGCGTTCCCGCCATTATGATCCAATTGGCAATTTTTGTCATTCTGATGTCGGTTGTGCTCTGGGTGAACAAAATACCTGCTTGGTTTATCCATGTTTTGCTCGTGGTGCAGGTCTTATTAACGATATCGGTTCAGAACATGACCCCTTATGATGATTTTGCGAACATTCTTTTCGTCTTGGTCAGTTTTCAGGTTGCCCTCATCTTCCAGGGCAAAGTCCTGGCCATTTGGATCATCTGCCTCCTCCCGCTCACCTGTCTATCCCTGGCATATTCCATGGGTGGTTTGGAAGGGGTCAGCAAATCTTTTTCCAATATCGCCGGTCAGGTGAGTATTTTTGCGTATTTCATTGCCCTTCGGGAAATCGAAAGTGCGAGGGAGCGTCAGCGTCAGTCGGTTGAAGAATTAAAAAAAGTCCATACCCAGCTGGAGGAATACGCCAGTCAGGTTCAAGAGTTGACCGTCCTCGAAGAACGCAATCGCCTCGCCCGGGAATTACATGATTCGGTTTCCCAAACGCTTTTCAGCATATCCTTGAATATCCGCTCCTCTCAAATCCTGTTTAAGAAAAATCCGTCCATGCTCCGCCCATCCCTGGAGAACCTTGGCACCCTAACTGAAAATGCACTTGCACAAATTCGCAGCTTGATCACCCAGATGCGTCCACAGTCGAAGTAAGACCTGGTTCCCCCCGATCCCGCGACTATACATCTTAAGTCCTAGAATCATTCCTCCCCGGGATGGAAAGATATTTCCATCCTTTTGCCCCCTTATATTTCCCACTCCCGCCCGATGCGAACGAACCAGGGAAACCTTATCATGGCGATGAAATAAATTCAGGGAAAGAAAAGATGGAGGAGAAAGAAATGAACAGCACAAACACCAGCAGCATCGTTTTCCGCGCGACCTTTATGATGATGGCCGCAGCCGTCTGCGACCAACTGGAAAAAGCGGGCATCCCGGCCAACCTATGCGATATCAATGACATCTACTGCGTTTGCGTCCCCGATGGCTATCGCCCTCGATTCCCGCAGACTCCTAACTCCAGAACCGCGCCGCGGCGAAATTCTCTTTGCCTTCAACCGCAATCAGGCTTGAATCCTGCAAAAGCGGAATGACCCGGAGAAAATGAAATGATCCCCTCCGAGAAACATCCACCAAACGGCTGCGGATCCTGATCGTGGATGATATTCCCCAGGTCCTGGATGACCTGGGGATCCTACTTGAGCTGGATCCCGCTTTTGAAATCGTGGGCAAAGCCAGAAGTGGACTGGAAGCGATCCGGTTGGCTCAAAGATCTTCGAGCCGGACCTGATCCTGATGGACCTGGAAATGCCCGGTAATGAGCGGATATGAAGCTGCACGCGTCATCAAATCCAACTACCCAGCCTGCAAGATCGCTGCTCACACCATTCACAGTCAACCTGAAGATCGGCGAACGTGCCGCGGCTAGCGGGTTTGATCTTTTTATTGAAAAAGGCACCTCCCTCGAAAAGGTGCTTAAAACATTTCTTAGAATAAAAGGAGAAAAAAATGGATACAAAAGTTGTTTCGCGCAGGTACGACCTGGATTGGATCAGGGTCATATCGATCCTCTCAGTCTTCGTCTACCACTCCTGCCGGGCTTATAACCTCTGGCCCTGGCACATCAAAAACCCCGCCACATCGGCGGCGTTATCAACATTCACGAACTTCATGGACCTTTGGATGATGCCGCTCATTTTCGTGGTCTCCGGGGCGGCGGTCTACCTCAGCCTGCAGCAGCCATCCTGGAAGGCAGCCGGGAAATTTCTGAAGGATAAAATGATGCGGTTGCTCATCCCCCTGCTCGTCGCAGATTTCACCCACATCGCCATCCAGGTCTATATCGAACGATTGACGCACGGCGATTTCAAGGGCTCTTTCTGGCAGTTCATCCCGCATTACTTCGAGGGTTGGTACGGATTCGGTGGGAATTTCGGCTGGATCGGTCTGCATCTCTGGTATATCGTAGTGCTGCTCTTCCTCAGCATCGTCTTTCTGCCGCTTTTCTTCCTGCTCAAAACCAATCGCGGCGCACGGATCATGGAAAAGATTGGCAATTTCTTCGCCCTTCCCGCCTTGATCTATGTGCTGGTTCTTCTCGTGGTCACAATCTGGGGTTGGACGGAACCGGCCGCCAGGTTGCTGGATGATGCCTTCAACTGGGGTTTGGGGATCTATGCCACCTTCTTCATCTTCGGTTTCTTCATGCTGGGCAGCGAGAAGCTGCAGGCAAGCATCCGGAAGTTGCGCTGGGTTTCTCTTGCCCTCGCTGTTGGACTGGCTGCATGGTATTTGCCGACCGGGGAGCATGACGACCTGGCTGCCTGGGCACTCGTCCTGGCTGCCCTGGGAATGGGAATGACCTACCTCAACTTCAAGAATCCATTCCTGGCTTACGCCAACGAAGCCGTCCTGCCCTTCTACATTCTGCACCAATCAGTGATCGTGCTTGTGGATTACTTCATCATCCAGCTGCCGATCTCCCTCTGGCTCAAGCTGCCCATAGTAATGATCCTCTCGTTCTCGATCATCATGGTGATCTACGAATTTCTTGTCCGGCGTTACAACTTCCTGCGCATTTGCTTCGGGATGAAAGCGGTCCGAAAGGAAAGCCCCCAACCCGCAGTGATCGACCAGGCATCTGCCGCCAAGGCGTAAACTTTCAAAGCCCCAAACGAGGCATCCCCCACCGATGCCTCGTTTCAAATCTTCCTATTGGGAATGGAAAAGCCAAAGGAATCGTTATCGATTCTTCGCCGCTTGACCTGTTTCATGTACCGCCAGGAGTAGACAACCCCGATGGTCATGGGAATCGCAAAACCGGCCAGGCAGATCAGGGAATAGGTATCGATACTGATCCCGGGGATCTGATACGCCAGGATGACAGGTCGCAATAAAGATCAATCCCGTACCCAGCAGCCATTTCCCGGAATAGGTATTGGCTGCGTACCAGGTTTTGGGGTCATCAAGTGTATCCCGCACGCGGAATCCATATAAAGAATTCGGCGCAATTTTTCCTCTGATGAGGGGTATCGATATCCCCACCAGGATTACTCCGCTGATCAGGAACATCACCAGCAGCTCTTCCATTGTTAGTTTCTCCCAATCCCGGCCTTGTCTTTTCTACTTGTGATTTTTACACAGACCCCGCTTGAAAGCAATAAGAAAGTTGCGGTGCAATCTCCAACGGTGGGGATATAATTCCTGCTTTCTGGTACCTAATTATGAATCCCTCCACAGTCACTTCCATCGATACCCAACCTGGTAACAGGCAGCCGCAAGTGGTTGGTTTTCCTTGCCGTAGGGTTGGGCACTTTCATGTCCGCCCTGGATGGCAGCGTGGTCAACGTCACCCTGCCGCTGGTACGCAGCTATTTCCAGTCCGATGTCGCCGCCGTGGAATGGGTGGTGACAGTCTACCTGCTGGTCGTCAGCAGCCTTTTGCTTTCCTTTGGCACGGCTCGGGGATATGCGGGGACACAAGCGTATTTATGTGGCTGGCTTCGCCATTTTTGTCACCGCATCCGCGTTATGCGGGATGGCCATTTCGGTGCCCATGCTGGTGGGCTCCCGCGCCATGCAAGCTGTGGGGGCGGCCATGCTCTTTGCCAACGCGCCTGCCAATCTCACCCGCACTTTCCCCGGCAGCCAGCGCGGGCAGGTGCTCGGGCTGCAGGGTATGATGACCTACCTTGGTTCGACCGTCGGCCCTCTGCTGGGCGGCTGGCTGGCACAGTCGTTTTCCTGGCGGGCAGTGTACTTATATCAACCTGCCGGTGGGTCTCATTGCTTGGTGGTTAGCGCTGTCTTCATCTGGAATGATCGACGGCATTCCGCTAGCCAGGGGAACGATTCGATATTGCCGGGTGCGGTGACCTTTTCTGCCGGGTTGATCCTGCTGCTGCTGGGACTGAACCAGGGTCATGACTGGGGCTGGACATCTCTACCGACGCTGGCCTGCCTGGCAGGCAGCATCGCTCTGCTGGCAGTTTTTATTTCCATCGAGCAGCCGGTCTACCTCTCCCATGCTGGACCTGACCCTATTCCGCAGCCGGATCTTCACCGCCAGTACCACGAGCGCAATGCTAAATTACATCGCGATCTACAGCATCATCTTTCTGATGCCTTTTTACCTGATGCAGGGACGCGGATTCGCCCCCGCCCAGGCGGGTCTATTCCTCACTGCCCAACCACTCGTGATGGTCCTCATCGCGCCTGTCAGCGGCTGGCTTTCGGACCGCATCGGTTCACGCATCCTTTCCACTCTGGGCATGGGCATCCTGGCTTCTGGGTTTATTCCTGCTATCAAGGCTCGACACCTCAACGTCACCCATTGTGATCATCCTCAGCCTGGCTGTTTGCGGCCTGGGAACTGGGATGTTTGTCTCGCCCAATAACAGCGCCCTGCTGGGCAGCGCTCCGCGCGGCAGGCAGGGGATCGCTTCGGCTGTGCTGGCAGAAGCCCGCAACGTGGGCATGGTAATCGGTGTGGGGATCGCCGGGGCAGTATTTTCCAGTGTGCTGGCAGCCTTGGGGGAGGATATGGTCACCGAAGCAATCCATTACGGCTTCCTGGTGGCTGCGGGGGTCGCGTATCATCGGGATGATTATCTCCTCCATCCGCGGTAAAGCGGTAAATGTCCCTGCAAAAGAACCCGGACAAGTGTAGGTGCGCATGCTATTAAAATAAAAAAGAACCCGTTTCCGGGTTCTTTTTTATTATCAGGGTAACAATTACGCTTTGTTGGCTTTTCTCTGCTGGAAAGCGCGCACGATGGCGACAATCCCAAAGATGAAAGCGAAAAGCGCGGAAACCCAGATGTAGGCAAGCCCAACGCCGGGTGCGTAGTAATTTCCGACCAGGACGAATCCCAGGACCAGACCCAGCGCACCAAGCAGGCCAGCACCCCAGCCGCCGCCTTTGAAGGCCATGACGATCAGCATGATGCCGTACATGATACCGTAGATGCCGAGCACGAGGACGGCGATCTTGGGCAGGGCGATCGCGGAAAGAATTGGGTTGGTGATGACGTAACCCCCAGCCCAGATCCCTACGATACCCATGAAGAGCTTCCAGCCCCACTGGGAGTGGTCCACAAACATATAAACCAGCTCAAAAATACCACTCACGAACCAGTAGAACCCGATGAAATAAACGATCAGCAGGTAGACCTGTACTCTTGCACCCAGGGAACCCCAAAGCAATAATGCGCCAAGGATGACGGCTGTAACCCCACCAACGAGGGTAAGCCACCAGGGGCGCTGCCGAACCTGAACATCTGTTGCAGTTGCCATTTCTTTCTTCTCCTTTTGAAATTAGAGGATTTCTCCTCAAGAATATAACCCCGAATATATTGTTTCGGTTCAAAGATTAATTTTACCTGAAAATCTCACCGATTTCAATAAGCAATTTGTGGATTTTCGATCCTGGAATAAGATTTTCATGTTTATGGTCTTTGGAAATCCTTCAATTGGCTAATGCCAAAGTTCACGAAATGCAATAAACTATTTGCTGTTCGTGTTTACGAAAGAAATAAAGAATGGAAACTGAAGAAAAGAAACCGCCTTTACTCAGCACCGATCATGCGCTGGTTCATGTTTGCCATGGTCCTTGCCAATATCGCCGGGTCGATGGCACCCTTGCTCATGCCAATCTACCTCACTGAACAGGGTGCCAGTGTCGGTCAGGTGGGCCTGGTTTTCACGATCACCTCGATTGCCATCCTTATTCTGCAGATCATCGGAGGCTGGGTCTCGGATTCCATCGGTCGGCTACGCGCCATTGCCATTGGCAGCGTCGGTGGGATCATCGGATTCATTGCTCTGATCATCGCTCCTACGTGGCAGTGGATGATCATTGCCCTGATCATCTACCAGATCCCCTTTGCCCTGGTCGGACCCAGTTTCAACGCATTCATCGCCGAAAACTCCACAGAGGGTAACCGCGGCAAGGTTTATGGCATCACCGGCACGATCTACCAGGTGACCGGTGTGATCGGCCCACCCCTGGGGGGATTGATTGCCGGATCGTATGGGTTCAAACCAATGCTCTTCGTGGCCGGGATCCTCTATTCCGCCGCGGCTGGGCTGCGTATCTGGATGGCCACAACGATGCGCTCACCCGAAGAGAAACCCAGTCAGCCCATGACAATGAAATCTTTCAAGAGCGGGATGAGTGCGGTTTTCGCTATGCTTTTCGGAGGCGGCGTCATCACCTGGATCTTTATCACCGATGGGATCAACGATATCGCCAACCAGCTCACCAACAACCTGCAGCCTCTCTACCTACAGCAGGTGGCTGGGATCACAGTGGAGCAGATCGGCCTGCTGGGAGCGATTTTCTCGATCGCCATGATGCTCGTGCCAATGTTTTCAGGGAGACTCTCCGACCGATTCGGCGAACGCGTACCGATATTCTTCGGTTTTTTGACCATCTTTGCCGCTCTTTGGATATTCCTTTCATCCCGGCATTTCATCGGATTTGCTGTTGTCTGGGCAATTTTTGGATTGGGGGTCGGGTTGCTGGGACCCGCTTACCAGGCGCTAATATCCAAAGTAGTCCCGGCAAAGATGTTGGGGACATTCTCGGGAATTTTCTACAGCAGTGTTGGGTTCATTTCACTTGCCGCTCCCTGGCTGGGAGCGAAGATGTGGGAAAATTGGGGGCCGCGCTCGCCTTTCTTCGCGACTGCAATCGCCTCGGCGCTTGTCCTTCCCATCATTTGGATCAAGTTCAAACTTCCGGATAAAAGCAAACCTGCTCTGGAAGAATCGGTTACCGCATAAATCGTAGATCACCTTTGATCTGAAAACACTATTGATTCACTAATACCTGATTTATGCCCGCGGACAACCCGTACTCGATCAAAAAGCGCCAGGAGCATCACAATCGCGTTGATGTTATAGAGGATGGTAAATACCTTGGCAATTGGCGTTGTTGGAACCAGATCGCCGTACCCAATTGTTGCAGCACTGATCACGCAGAAATAAAGGGAATCGAGCAGGCTCCATCCTTCCAGATAATGAAACAGGAGCATTCCCCCCAAAAGAACACCCCCGGCCCATAAAAACATCGGGCGGGATTCCTTGTCCTGAATAACATCTATTAGAAACAATTTTCTTAACGGTCGATTCCTTTCAATCCTGCGAATTTCCTTCAATTCTGGTTTTACCTTTGGCATGATTTCCTCCAATATTAATAAGTTTGATAATTTTATTATTTTTATGTTTTCAAACCAAACTTTGGGTAATTATAGAACCCTTCAAGCCGGATTATTTCATTTTGAAATCACGTCGAGGGTTTGTAAATATGCGTTCTTTAAGATTCCGCCCTTAAGTAGAGTTACTAATTCCTGGCAGGTATCCACTCTCAACTGTACGTGAAATGAGGTCCCGTTTCCATCATCCCTTTTTGCACGAATGGTGACTTCTCCACCCGGTTCCATACTTGAAATCGAAGGGATTGAATATCTCTCCCATCCGGTCAACCCAAGTGATTGAACACTTTCCCCTTCTTGAACTCAAGCGGCAGCACACCCATTCCTACGAGATTGGATCGGTGGATCCGCTCGAAGGATTCGGCGATTACCGCCCGGACGCCCAACAACAGGACTCCCTTGGCGGCCCAATCCCGGCTGGAACCCGTTCCGTATTCCCTGCCTGCCAGAACGATCAAGGGAATTCCTTCCTCTCTATAACGCATCGCTGCTTCATAAATTTCCATCTGGGTTCCATCTGGAAAGTGCAGGGTCCTTCCACCTTCCACTCCTGGGATAAGCTGGTTTTTGATTCGGATATTGGCAAAGGTTCCGCGGGTCATCACCTCGTCATTCCCGCGGCGTGAACCGTAGGAATTGAATTCCGCAGGCCGAACACCCCTCGACATCAGGTAACGTCCCGCGGGGCTTCCGGGAGGGATCGCCCCTGCCGGGGAAATATGGTCGGTGGTCAAAGCATCACCAAAAACAGCCAGGGCACGGGCATCATGGATACCCTCGCTCCAATCCACATCGGGGAGGGAGGCAAATGGCGGCTCCTTCAAATAATCAGATGCGGGATCCCAGGCATAGACCATTCCATCACCGCCTTCCAGCTCCTGCCATTCCCGGCTTCCGTGCGATGTGAGAATGTTATTCCGCTTGAACGCTTCAGCGTTCACATACTTCGCAGCGAGGGTTTGAATTTCGTCTTCCGCTGGCCAGAGTTCAGCCAAGGTTACCGGGTTTCCGGCAGCATCCATGCCCAGCGGATCACGGGTCAAATCGATGTTCATCGTTCCAGCCAGAGCGTAAGCCACTACCAGCGGCGGGGAAGCCAGGTAATTCGCCCGAACCAGTGGTTGAACCCGTCCCTCAAAATTGCGGTTACCCGAAAGAACAGCGACCGTCACCAGCTTCGATTCTTCAATTCCGTGCGCAATCTGCTGATCGATCTGCCCGGAATTACCGATGCAGGTCATGCAGCCATACCCGGCGAGTGTGAAACCTAATATTTCCAGTTGTTCGAGCAATCCCGCCCTCGCGAGGTAATCGGTAACCACCCGCGATCCCGGCGATAGGCTGGCTTTCACAGCCGGGTGGATTTTCATCCCCCGTGCCAGGGCATTCCTGGCCAGCAGCCCGGCCGCGATCATGACGTACGGGTCGGAAGTGTTGGTGCAGGAAGTGATCGCTGCAAGCACTACCGATCCTTGCTTCAGAGATACTGGTTTCCCGCCGATCTGAATCGTGGCAGATGCATCAACCTGCTCCCCAGTTAAACCGTATCCTCCATCAGATATCTTTTTCCCAAGCAGGGACGAAAAATCCCTTTTGGCTTCAGCCAGAGCCACGCGGCTTTGAGGTTTTTTCGGACCGGCGATCGAAGGTACTATCTCCGTCAGGTCTACCTCCAGCAGCGTGCTGAATTCCGGCTCGGGCGAGTCTTCCATCCGAAATAGCCCCTGCTCGCGGAAAAAAGCCTCCACCAGGCGAACATTGATCTCCGGTCTGCCTGTGAGACGCAAATAATCCAGGGTTTGCCGGTCAACTGGAAAATAACTCGCGGTGGCGCCGTATTCGGGTGCCATGTTGGCGATCATCGCCCGTTCCGGCACGCTCAGTGATCCCAGGGAGGGACCGCTGAACTCGATGAATTTGTCCACCACACCCAGCGCACGGAGCTTCTGAACGATCGTCAGGGTCAGATCCGTCGGGGTTGTGCCTGGCGGTAAGGTAGCCAAAGAGGCGTACCCCCACCACGTCCGGGATCATCAGCTCCAGCGGGTTGCCCAGCATGGCAGCGATGGCTTCGATGCCACCCACGCCCCAACCCAGAACGCCAAGTCCATTGATCATGGGGGTGTGGGAATCGGTGCCGATGACCATATCCGGAATAGCCAGCGGTGTTCCGGTGGAATCCTGGATCGAAACCACCGGGGAGAGCGCCTCCAGGTTCACCTGGTGCACGATCCCGGTTGCAGGCGGGATAAGCCGGAAATTCTGGAAGGCTTTTTGCGCCCAGTGCAGAAATTGGTATCGTTCGCGGTTGCGTTTGAACTCCATTTCCAGGTTCTTCTGAAACGCATCCGGGATGCCGGTGAAGTCCACCTGGACGGAGTGATCCACCACCAGGTCCACCGGGATCACCGGGTTGACCCGGGCCGGGTCACCCCCGGCGCGGCTTACCGCAGCACGCAGGGATGCCAGGTCATTGAGCACCGGCACGCCGGTGAGATCCTGCATCACCACCCGCTGTGGGTGGATCGCGATCGTATCCCTTGCTTTATCCTTCGGATCCCAGGCTGCCAGGTTCTCCAGGTCCTCTGCGGATGGTTTACCCTCCGCCTCCTGGCGTAGAAGCATTTCCAGCAGCAACCGGATCGAGAATGGCCAGTGCGGAAAGTTTCAGTTTTTTTTGATCTGCCAGAGCAGGCAGGCTGTAATAAGCGACCTTTTCACCATTTAGGTCAAGGAACCGCAAATGTTTTTGCGCTTCGTTCATTGGTTATTATTTCTCCATATGCTGCAGGATATTCTGGGCGAATTCGCGGGTTCCGGTCCTTTCCGCGCCGCGCATCATATCAGCAAAATCCGGCGTCACCCTGCGGGAGGCAATGGCGCCTTCCACCCCGGCCAGCACCCTGTCGGCTGCCTCACCCCAGCCCAGGTAACGCAGCATCATCTCACCCGAAAGGATCAGCGAGCAGGGGTTGGCAGCATTTTGCCCGGCAATGGCAGGCGCGGTGCCATGCGTGGCTTCAAATACCGCCGCGCCGGTGTCAAAATTGATGTTCGCACCTGGAGCAATTCCCAATCCACCCACCTGGGCTGCCAGCGCGTCACTGAGGTAATCACCGTTCAGATTGGTGCAGACGATCACATCAAATTCCCAGGGGGTGAGCAGCACCTGCGCCAGAGCTGCGTCTACGATCATATCGTTGACCATCAACTTGCTTTGCGAAGGCGTCCCAATGGAAACCGCGTGAGCCAAATTCCATGCGGGCTACATCGTAACCCCAGGTCATGAAACCACCCTCGGTGTATTTCATGATATTGCCCTTGTGGAGCATGGTCACCCTTGGACGGTTATTGGTGATCGCCCAGCGGATGGCTGCCCGGACGATACGCTCAGAACCTTCGCGTGAGATGGGTTTGATCCCAAGCGCAGAGCTCTCCGGAAAACGGATCTTCTTATACTCATCCGGGAATGCCCGTTGCAGAAACTCCATTAGGATTTTCTTTTCTGTTGATTTCGCCTCAAACTCCACCCCGGCATACACATCCTCAGTGTTTTCGCGGAAGACAACCATGTTCACCCGTTCAGGGTGGCGTACTGGTGAAGGTACCCCTTCGAACCAGCGCACCGGGCGCACGCAGGCATATAGATCCAGCAGTTTCCGCAGGGCAACGTTCAGGCTGCGGCCACCCACCGCCACCGCCGTGGAAAGCGGACCTTTGATGGCCACACCGGCAGTTTTGATCCTTTGAAGCGATTCCTCCGGTAGCCCTTTACCGGTTGCCTGGCGCGCTTTTTCGCCTGCAAGGACCTCCTCCCAAACGATCCTGCGCCTTCCGTTGTAGGCGAGTTTTACCGCCCCATCGAATACCTCGCGGGAAGCCGACCAGATCTCAGGGCCGATCCCATCTCCTTCGATATAAGGGATCAACGGCTGATCTGGAACCTTCAGTCCATCTTTGTCCATCGAGATCAACCCGGCTGGTTGTGTCATCTTGTAAGATCCGCTCCTTGACTTTTTGTATTCATTTTTCCAGCGCAAGCCCGAAAAAGGGGTGATCATCGGACTTGACGAATGCAAATTTTAACACTACAATTGTACCATGTATAGAGACAATGTGCCATTATACAGGACAGATGAATCCGCCCGCTGTGACCCAATCGCTCGAACGGGCGATATCCATCCTGGATTGCTTCTCGGCTGATAAACCCGAACTGGGTGTGCGCGAAATCGCGCGCCTCACCGCCCTCTCTCCCAGCACAGCCGGTCGATTGATGGCCGCGCTCAAAGATCTCAACGTTCTCAACCAGAACCCCGCCTCCCGAGCCTATTCGCTCGGCGGTAAAGTGCTGGCTTGGGCTGGAGTGTATAGCTCCAGCCTCGATGTCCGCACACTCTCCCTTCCCTTCATGCAGGAACTGCTCACCGCCACACAGGAAACGGTCAGCCTCTATGTTGTGGAAGGCGGAGAACGCTTATGTGTGGAGCGCTTGGAAAGCGCACGCGCCATCCATTTCAGCGCCAGGGTGGGCAGGCGTCTTCCCATCACCGCCGGGGCTGCCGGTAAGGTCTTGCTGGCGTTCATGACACCCACCCGGCGGGAGGAAATCCTCAGTCAGGTGGAATGGACCCGTTTTACCTGGAAACACGGTCATCGATCCCGACGCCTTCCGGGCTGAGCTGGATACCATTCGCCAGCGTGGTTATCGCGGTGAGCATGGGGGAATGGCAGCCGGATGCTGCCGGAGTAGCCGCACCCATTCTTGGTGCCGGTGCCGAGATCCAGGCCGCTCTGACCATCTCCGGTCCCATCCAGCGCTACACCCCGGAAGTGATCGATGATTTCGCCGCAAGGATCCTGAAAGTCACCCGGATGATCTCCAGCCAGATGGGTTACACCCGCTGAGTAATAACTAAAGGAAAAGAAAATGGACCTCATCAAAGAGAAGATTTGCGCAAAGCTGCCCGAGATCCGCGAGCGGATGAACCGCATCAAGCGGGAATACAGTAATTTCAAGGTTTGTGATGTCACCGTGGACCAGATCTACAGCGGTATCCGCGGGGTGATGGTGCAGGTTTCGGATGTATCCTACGTGGACCCAAACGAAGGCATCCGCTTACGCGGATACACTGTCCCTGAGGTCCTGGACCTGCTCCCCAAGCAGCCCGGCTCGCAACTGCCCATGGCAGGCGGGTTGTATTACCTGCTGATGGTGGATGAACTGCCCACCTTCGAAGAAGCCTCTGCTTTGGAATCCGAGTGGCGTGAACACGCCGGGATTCCCGATTATGTCCTCAAGGTGATCCGCGCGATGCCCGCCGACACCCACCCGATGACGCTTTTCTCCCAGGGGATCCTGGCTATGCAGCGGGAATCGATCTTTGCCCAGGAATATGCCCGCGGACTGGTCAAGAGCGATTACTGGGAATCCTACCTGGAGGATGCCATCCGCCTGACCGCCAAACTGCCCGCCCTGGCTGCCTTCATTTACAATCACCGCTACAACGGAGATTCCTATATCGCACCTGATCCCGACCCTGGATTGGAGCGCGAACTTTGCCCATATGATCGGGAAAAGCGCAGACGCGGATTACAAGGAGCTCTGCCGTTTATTCTTCATCCTGCACTCCGACCATGAAGGCGCCAATGTATCCGCCCATGCCAGCTGGTTGGTGGCCTCAGCTCTATCCGATGTCTACCTGGCCTCCTCCGCTGGTATGGATGGGCTTGCCGGTCCGCTGCATGGGCTGGCCAACCAGGAATGCCTGCGCTGGCTGCTGGGTGTGCGCGAGTACTTTGGCCGCATCCCCGCCCGGGAGGAGCTGAAGGTTTACCTGGCTGATCAACTCGCCGCCGGAGCGATCATTCCCGGTTACGGGCACGCCGTGCTGCGCATCACCGATCCCCGCTTCACCGCCCAGCTGGAATTCGCCAACAAGTACCTGCCCGGTGATGACCTGATTACCCTGGTGAAATCGGTCTTATGAGGTGCTGCCTCCCTTACTGATTGCAGACCGGCAAGGTGAAGAACCCCTGGCCAAACGTGGATGCCATCAACGGCGCGCTGCAATATCACTTTGGGGTGACCCAGTACGAGTTCTATACGGTGCTGTTCGGGGTAAGCCGCATCCTCGGACTCTCCACCCACGCTGTCTGGGCACGGGCATTGAACAAACCCATCGAGCGTCCCAAATCGCTCACCACCGACCATCCTGGAGCAGATGATCCAGGGTCAGATTCAGTGCATAATAGTTTCCCATTTTATCGGAGCCTGGGGTACAATGTGATCAGGATGGCTGCATTGCTCCGCGACTTTAAGAAAACCACTGTAACCTTCCATGTCGATAAAACTTCTTAAGGATAAGGGCTGCCCATGATCAAATATCCATTCTCATTCCATGAGGACCCCAAGCACCCTATCAACGGCTCCCTCGAACTGGAAAATTCGCTCCCCTACCCGCAAGGCACACAGGGGAGCGCTCTTTATCGCCCGGGACGCATCCGCCTTGAAAACGGCATCACCCTGGAACTGGTTCTTTACCACAACCCTGCGACCGCCGAATTCATTTACCTGCATCGCTACCCGTTTGACCGCGACCTGATGGACCTGCTGGGTGTGCCTGCCGATGCGCTCGCAGGGAAAAAGACGATCACACTTCCCGGGCAGCTCTGCATGGGTGCCCGCCGGTCGCAGCTGATCGGATCAGCCGATCGACACCGTTTTTCATGCCCCCCAGCTTCAGGAAGTGCTCACCACCCGCAAAGCAGCACAATATCGCCATTTTTCCCATTGCCAGGGAGGGATTGAAATACGGGGTGGCGGAATCCATTTACCACGCACGCGGTTATTATTGCGACGAGGTCCTTCTGGATGCCCACCATGTTTTCGATAGCTCCGTGCCAGTCTACAACCGCAAGGTGGAGTTGGGTATCTTCAAGGATAAGGACCTCGACCGCGTCCAGCACGAGAACATCACTGCCGCCTTCATCGCCGATAGCATCGCCTCCGGCCTTGTCATGCGCGAAGTCATTTCTCACATCCGCCAGCGTTTTGAGAATATCGAACATGTGGAGGTGATCTGTCCCCTGGCAACCATTCGCGGTCTTTGCCGCGTGGCGGAAGCCAACATGCAGCCGGGTTCGAAGATCCGGGTGCACGTTTTTGAGACTGTGTTGAACGCACTTGCCGCCGGATTACTATTATTCAGCCCATTACGATGAGCTGAATCTGCATATCAGACCCGAGCTGGAAACAGGATTACCGCGCCTGGTGGGGAAGAGATGCTGCAGGGGAATGAGATTGCAGCCACCGCTTGCGCTGGTTACGGCTGGAGCGAAGTGTTCTACTCTCCCCGTAAACAGGTGGATATGATCAACGGCGAGCTGCGCTCGCGGCACAACCTGACTATTGCTGATATTGTTTTACGAAATAATCCGGATTAAATCAAAAATCGGGTGGCAAGCCACCCGATTTTTTATTGACTCTTAAATTATGCTGCGGGTTTGGCGTCGTCGAAATAATTATGTTCGACAACTTTCAGTTCCCAATTGCGGTTGCGGCGGATCTGCAAAACCGTACCAGTGATCCCCAAAACCAGGAAAACAATCACCCACCATACTGAGATCCTGGAGCACCATCGCAAGTGCATTCCTGCCAAGGGCTTCCGGGGGGAAGCCGAAAGCAGCCAGGATGCCCAGGATGATTGCGCCGGCGCCGATGAAGGATGTGGCGATGATCACAAGGTACTTCTGAATGTTGAGCACGAAGGCAAGAACCGCAAAGATGACGCCCAGTGCCAGAGCGACCAGGAAGGTGAGGATGGTCAGATCAGCATTGAACAGACCCATGATCGCATAGCCCAGGGCATAGCCGAAGGAACCGATGAAGATCGCGACCCCGATGAAATAGAAGAAGTAGGATAGCACGGCGAAAACGATCGCGACGATGAACCCTACCACCCAGCTGGTGACCGTCGCCAGGAAGGCTGTTCCAAAGATGGCGGTCATCGCCTGCGCGCCGATCATGAAACCAAAGAAGAATCCAACGATCGGCAGAATGATCAGGAACCAGCGATAGCCATTTAGATACCATCGCCAGTCCGACCAGGACGACAATTAAGCGCTCCACAAAGTAATTCAAATGACATTTCTTTCCTCCAAGATTAATATTTTCTAATATTATAACACGCGAAAAGCCGGAAAGTTATCCGTAGGTTTCTGTTAACCTCCCATTTTTTCCGTTCCCCAGATCTGCATCAGCTTCGCGTAGAACTTTACCGTCTTGACCATTTCAGAGACTGGGAATACGTTCATCCATGCCGTGTTCCAACCCGGCATAGCTCGGGTCCATGATCAGCGGTGTGAAGCGGTAAATGTTTTCGCAAACATCCACATAATGACCGCAGTCCGTGCCTCCCAGCATAACAAAAGGCGCTGCAGGGTAATCTCCATAGATCTTGCGGATCGCCAGGCTTAAACCTTCATAAACCGGACCGGTTGTGGGGGAAGGACCCACCACTTCGTTGGCTTTTCCTTCAACCGGGTTGAATTTCATCCGTTCATCACCGATGTACTTGTGAGTATGATTCACAATATCTTCGATCTTATACCCGGGGAGCAGCCTGTAATTTACATATGCGGTTGCTTCTTCCGGGATGGTGTTATCTTCGGTGCCGGCATTAAAAATTGTCAGCACACCAGTGGTGCGGATATACGCCCTGGTTTCATCATCCTTATCCATCATCCTTTTCAGAAGTCCCCCAAAAAGCCAGACGTTTGCCCAGGCGACCCGCAGCCAGAAAGGAGTTGCGGGACCGATACTTGTATAAAGGATTTTTGCTGTACGGATCCGTGAAGGCAGTGGGTGCTTCGCCAAATTGCGTTAATCCCTCTCAGCCAGGATACTTATCGAGGTTTCCCGGGGCGGGGCGGAGGAATGCCCCGGTTTGCTTCTCACGTAATATTTCATGGTGAGGTAACCCTTTTCGCCATTCCCGATCAACGCCACGGGTTTCTTGACGTATGGGATAATCCCTGAAACGATACCTCCACCTTCATCGACGATGGCTTCTAGATGGATATCCTCGTTCTTTGAGCAGTTTCCCCAGAACTGCAGCACCATTTGCCCCTCCGGTTTCCTCATCATGCCCGAACGCAAAATGGATCGTTCGTTCCGGGCTGAAACCCTGCTTTAGTAAGTTCTTCCGCAGCTTCCATGATCCCGATCAACTGGTTCTTGATATCCAGGGTTCCGCGCCCCCAAACTATCCCATCTTTGATCACACCATCGAAGGGTGGATGGGTCCACTCGGCAGGATTAGCGGAAACAACATCCTGGTGAGCCATCAACTGGACAGGTTCAAGCTTTGGGTTCGTGCCTTCCCAAACATATAAAAGGCTGTAACCGCCAATGACTTCCTTTTTGAGGTTCGCATGCACCAGCGGGTACGTTTTTTCAAGGAAGGAATGCAGCTGTCGGAAGGCCTCCGGTTCCGGGGTTCCGCTGTCATCCAGGGGTACCGTCTTGCAGCGGATGGAAGCAGCCAGGTTCTCACCCAGCTTCTGGGGATCAACAGGGACCCCCTCTTCCACAGGAATCGCGCGGTGGCGGAGACGGTACATGATCCCCCGGATGATGACCAGGATCGAGGTGACAACTAATATGGCGAGGACGATTAATAGGATAATCTTTAACATTTACGCCTGCCTTTCAACTTTACTTGATGTAATTTACTGAATGAATTTATATCACAGATCAAATATCATCTATTCACTTTACGTCGGTTCCGGTCTGATTTCAATCGTCATTTCTATTATTCGCTCGTAGGTTTTCTTGCTGATAATGTCCGGGAATCGTTCAAACAAAAGCATGGATGTGGGCGTCCAGAGGCTTACCCAACCGATGATCATGAAACCGTTGAACATGAACCCACCCAATGCATAGATGAACGTTGTAGAGGCGATAGTCGATAAGATAAAATCCGAGTCCGGAAAGAACAGGCAAATGATCAGGATGGTCATTCCGTAACATAAGAGTTCTGTCTTCCCTGGCGTTTTTGCATATCCAGGCTGTTCGATAGTTTATAAATCTGGAATTTACAGTATTCTTCAATCCCGGTTTTCAAATTTTGCTCATTTTCAGGGGTTACCTGTTTTTTTGGAAGATACAAGAGTAGATGGGTATCGCTTTTTACCCCGTTTGCTCTCACCTGGTCATAAACCATATTAATCCCTGGCTCGTATAATTGATTTCCTGCGAGAGGATCAGGGTCAGGAATATTGAAGAATTTCCCAATTTCACTGAGATGAAGGACTATTTCTGTGGTTGATTTATTCATTTTTCCCCTTTGATTACTCCTCAAGATAAAATCCGTTATTCTAAGCTTGCATTCGATTTCTATTTTAAGCAATAGACAAAGTAGGACCCGTTCTCAACGATGACGCCATGGGTTTCGTGCTCAAAGCCCGGGAATTTGTGATCCCAATCTTGTAAGGCACGTAAATAACCTATCCATGGGCCATTCTCAGGGCCCGCGTTCTCGCCGGGCATGATCATCGGGATCCCGGGCGGGTAGGGCACGATCCCGGTTGCCAGGGTACGGTCCGCCATTTTCTCCACCGATACTTTTTCGATTTCATTGTGCACCAACCTGGAATAAGTCGCCTGTGGTGTGATTTCGACCTTTGGCAGGGAAGCGAAGGCATCCGATTGAAGCTGAAGTTGGTTTGAGTGTGTATGTTGCGCGAACATCTCATCCGCAAGGTCGTGAAGCCCCATGCTTTGATAGCGTTTGGGATGATTTCGCACCAGTTCGGGTAAGGATTCGGTTAAAGGTTTATTTCCATCATAATCTGCTTTGAAATCCAAGAGGGCATTCACGAGAGTTCCCCATTTCCCCTTGGTCACACCTAATGAAAAGAGAAATAGAATCGTAAAATCCGTGGTTTTTTCCACTTCGATACCAACTTGATCGAGGTAGGCCGTGACAAGATTGGCGGGAATGCCGCTTTTTTCGAATGAACCATCCAGTTTGACGCCAGGTGTTACAACCGATACTTTGATCGGGTCAAGCATACAGTAACCATCTTCAAGTCCTTGAAACCATGCCAGGCGTCCCCCGGGTGAAGCACCCAACAAGCAGGATCAGAGATCAGTAGTGAGGCTGATACCTGATCGAATGCAACTTTCTTTCCGATTTCCGGATCCGTCACTTCGTCCGCGTTCCAGGTGCTGAAGAACCAGGACCCTTTTTCATTGAATTCTCTGCGCATCCGCCACATTGCCTGCCGGAAAGCAACCGCCTCCGAAATGGACTCCGTTGTTAGGTTCTCCCCCGATCTTCCCATCCATCATCGCTGCTGACACTTCGTTTGAGGCAATGATTGCATATTGCGGGGATGTGGAAGCATGCATCATGAAGGATTCGTTGAACCGGTGATGCTCAACCGGGTTGCGTCCATCACGGACATGAATGAAATGAGGCCTGGGATAGGGCTGCCAGCAGTTTGTGGGTGGATGTGGTTGTGAAAAGTGTCGGCGCATCTTTTGGGTAATCTTTGGCATCCCCATACATCCCGTACCGGTCTTTATAGATCGGGTTGAAACGTGCGTAACCGAACCAGGCTTCGTCGAAGTGGATCCGGTCAACACTTTTCCCCAAGAGTTCAACTACCCGGCGCGCGTTGTAACACAATCCATCATAGGTCGAATTGGTAATAATGGCGTGAACAGGTTTCGCCTTCTTGTCCTCGATCAACGGATTTCCTTGGATGGATGCCTTCAATGCTTCCGGGGTCAACCGCTCCGGGTAAATGGGTCCGATGATCCCCAGATAATTTCGCGATGGCATCAGGTAGGTGGGCAGTACACCGGTCATCGTCAAAGCCTGCTCGGTGGATTTATGCGCGTTGCGGTCGCAAAGAGCCAGGTCACCATGGGTGACGGAGGACATCATGATCACCCGGTTCGAGGTGGAGGAGCCATTGGTCACGGTATAGGAGCGGTGCGATCCGAACACACGGGCTGCATATTTCTCGCTTTCACCAATAGGTCCGCTGTGATCCAACAGCGAACCTAATTCACCAACCGAAATTGAAAGGTCTGATCGAAGAAGGTTCTCGCCAAAATAATCATAAAACGCTCGACCGACAGGAGATTTTAAGAACGCTGTTCCACCGGTATGTCCGGGAGTGTGCCATGAGTATTCATATTCTTGCGCAAATGCCATCAAGGCTTTATTAAAGGGCGGAGCAATTTCTTCACGGTATCGCCAGATGGCAGCGATGATCCTTCCAGCCAGGAAAAAGGGAGTATCTTCCAAAAGCATGATAAGTTCGTCAGCCTGGGTCATCACTTCAGAGCTCAGTGTGCCGGCGTCCTCAGCATTGGTCATCAGGAAAACCGGGATCTTCTCATTGATTACCCGGATGGTTTTTAATAATTTTTTCTCGCGGTCATGGTTATCGTTTCCCTCTTCTGCTAAATCCCAATCCATGATCACGCATTGAATGGATGAATCCGTGAGGAAGTTCGATGAACCATCCATCGCTGAAGTGGATTCGATCACTTCGACTTCATTTTTCTTCAATTCCGAAATCAATGCCTGGACCGCTCTGCCATTAGCAGTTGGCGAATGTAACTCGTTGTCGATAATCAATACTTTCAACGAGATAATTATTTTCTTATGCTGTGGCATACCTTCCTCCTTCGTAAATGGTATTCCTTGGGGGAAATGGGTTTTTAGAAATACATATTTGAGTATACGATTGACTACTTTAAAAAACAACACTTCCACGGCGATATTGCGCGTAGGAGTTGGTTCCCGGAAACGAATAAGAACCAATCAGAAATATATGGTTCTATTTTTGATGATCTCCCAAAGTTCACCCTCCCATGCTAACGAAAACACTATTGAAGAATTGTATTATTGGAAATGTGATTTTTTGCTGGGTTATTCACCGCGTAATTGATAGATCTCCACGTCCATGCTGCGGAAGATCACCGGGAAACCTCTTAAGGCAGCTTGTAATCCGCCCAGCTCCGCAGTATTACGGTAAGTCGAGAGCGGGAGGTAGAGAAATTCGGCACCGGGATAAGTCCGTAGCAGGGTTTGAACATCAAAGGAACCGGACGCGATCTGATTGGAGATTTCTTTAAAGTCTGCGATCTTTTGCCGGTAACCAGGCAGCCATTCGCTGCCCTGGACGGTTAGCAGGTTCGTCCTGCCGGTGAGCGCTGGGAACCATTCGCCGACCGCATCGGTTTCCCACCAGGTGGAAGAGGGAACGACGAAAAATTCCGCTTCCGTGGGGGTGTTTTCCTTGACCCATGCCATCGCTTGAATGTCACCGGTGGTGAGGATATGAGCCAACGATTGATCCAGGCTGCGGAACAAATAGGCAGTCAGAGCGACCTGCGCGCAGAGGATATAGAGGACCAGGATCCCGGCACGAGAGAAGATACCCTCGCCTTCAGACACAGGTTTTCCCCGCGCTTCTTGCGCCTGTTTATATTTTGCGATGAGCACATAAACCCCATCCACGATACCCACAGAGATCAGCATGGCGGCGGGAATCACGTCACTTCGGTTCACACTGCGTGCATCGAGGATGGCATTCAGCACCAGCCAGAGGGGCAGAAGGTAATCGCGTTTGACAAGGGAGATAACTACTCCGATTAGGGCAATAGTAGCCAGGATGGGAAAGATCAGCTCCTCGGTGAAATTAAAAGTAAAGAAGCTCAAAAATACTCAGAAAAGGAATGGAACCACCGCTCGCAAGTCCAGCCAGGAATGGCTGAATCTGGTGATATCGGATCACCTGCGATCCAGTACGGGCTTGTCAGAACAAGTGCTCCCAGCATGATGAATACCGAGGATATGAAGTTCCTCCGGTTTCTTCCACGAAAGAACCACAGTATCGCAAGGGAATAGACAGTGAACCAGCCGATCTCTAGGTGGGAGAGAAAGGTCAGGGAAAGGGAAACCGCAACGAGGATGATATCCCGTGCCCGCCTCTTCGGTACGGCGAGCATTACCAGGTAAAAATACAAACTGAGCAGGGAGAAGAGCATCGCCGGCGAACGGGTGAGGCCCCCGCCCATGATCAGCCATTCATATCCCGGTCGCAGGAGCGCAAAGAACAATGTGGCGATCCCTGCCTTCACCGGGTCGTTCATCAACCGGCGGGAAAATAAATAGAAAACCGGAATGCAAAGCAGGTTAAAGATCAGCGGCAGCCAGCGCATCAGGTCCAGGAGATCCCAGCCAAAAAAGGAATTGAGCGAACCCGCCAGGTAAAATACCAAGCGGCGGGTAGGCGAAGGGCAATCCGCCCCCGTTGTAGCTGGTCACCAGCCGGGATAAGGAAACCATTCGCCTGCAAGTCGCGGGTCATTGCGTAGAAGAGCCCGCCATCGTTGATGGGGAAATCCGAAACAGCGGTGTGGAGCAAGCGTACCAAAGCGCCAAGAATAGATCGCCGAAAGCAATAGCACCAGCGAGGCTTTTTCCTCCCGGCTCATCCTTTCGAATCGTTTCGTTATGGAATTGCTGTTTATGTGACATTTGCATGGCGGTTTCCTCGAACATGATGGTGCAAGGAAAGCGCCAGATGGGAACCAGCTAAAGGTTCAGGATGGCTGCACCAGGTCCCACTTGTTGCCGTAGAGATCCAGGAAGACCACGACCGTCCCGTAGCTCTCCTGGCGGGGTTCCTCTGTGAATCGAACCCCCTTCGCCTTCATATACTCATAATCCCCGTAAAAATCATCTGTCTGCAGAAAAAGGAAAGACCCTTCCCCCGGTCTGGTCCCCGATCCGCGCTTCCTGCTCTTCTCCCACCGCCTTCGCGAGTAGCAGGGATGCTCCCTTCTCCGCCAGGAGGTGAAACGATCACCCAGCGCTTTCCGCTGCCCATCGGAGTATCCTCCACAAGGGTGAACCGGAGGCAGTCGGTGAAAAAACGGATCGCCTCGTCATAATCCCTGACGACCAGGGAGACTGTCGAGATCGAAGCTGGCATGATGATTTAATCAGGTCGATAGGGGGCTTTGCCGTCAAGATCCCCAACAAAACTTGGCAGATCCTTGTGCCCCAGCATCTGCCGGATCGCGCAATTTTCCCCGGTGTGATACCAGTAATGATAGATGGTTCGGAGGATCACATTCCCATAAGTGAATTCCATGGTTTTACCCTCCAAAACCACCTGTTGGAGCAGGAGTTCATTCGAGACGTCCTTCAGCCAGGAATCTGCCTCCCGGGTGATCGCCTCCCAGGCTTCGAGCATTTCCTTTAAAGGAGGGGTGCATGCAGGAGCGCCTTTGGCAAAATCCTTTTGAATATCCTCCCGCAGGGTGATCCCCCGGGCATAGGTGAGGTAATATTTCTGTTCCTGCCAGGCCAGGTGACCCACATTCCAGCTGATGCAGTTCATTGGCAGGATCCGTTTTTGGGCATCCTCTTCACTCAGACCTTGCAAAGCCCGGATGAACTCACTGCGGGCAAACACCAATTGATCAACCAGCGGATGGGTCATTATCCAACTCCATGTTTCGAATTTCAAATCACGAGAATATCATACCATTCCAAACCAGGGTTCTGCCTTGAAATCCCCGTCGAATATCCCTTTGTCCTCAGGGTCGGCGATCTTTCCGCCTTTCTCCTCGGCCAACGTATGGTGCTGTTTTGCTTTTTCGGAATCCCCCTGAAGGGCGTACGCTCTGGCTAATCCTTCTTCGGCATAGGCCAGGTCGAAATCCTTCATCTCGCCCGGATTCGCCTCGGTAATCTCCCGGCAGCGCAGGGCATGTTCCATGGCCGGTTCGGGTCTTTTCCAGCACCGTGTAGACCTGCGCCAGCAGCCACTCGCCTCGCTGGGCGTGCACTGCCGTGCCGATCTGCAGCCAGTGATATAGTGATGCGCTGGCAGTGAGGACCATCAACTCATCCTCCTCCCGGGTGCGGTCCTCTTTCCCCAACAGATCCCAGGTTTTCCCGTTCAGGGATTTGGCGAACTTTTCATGCGCCTGAGCAAGGGTAAGTAATTTCTCGGTATCCATGATGGCGTTCCTTTCTAGTCAAATGCTATCTGTATATATTGTAAGAGCGAAGGATCAGCTCTTTCAATACATCCAGGTCAACATCCGACAGACGATTGATATACAGGCAGATCTTACCGGTTTTATATTTCCCCAACTTTTTTAGCAGATCACCATTATTTTCGAAACCGTAGGAGAGATATAGAGTCAGGGCTTGTTTTCGAGGGGAAAAACCAACCTTCGGCATATCCCCTTCCCTGCCAGTCGCATAAACATAGTGGTACAAGCCAAATCCGACGATGGCATCCCCCCACATGACACCCTTTTCCCCGGTGACGGATTCCATCATCTCCAATAGCACCCGGCAGTCCTGTTTTTTTCCCTCGTCCGGTATGGAATTGATGAATTCGATTACGCTTTTGTTTGTTGGGACTGTTTTATTTTCGGCTTTCATTCTTTCTCCTCACGATTTTCGATCGGTAATCGGTCATGCGATTCATCATAATTCAGCATCCACTGAAATCCAAATTTATCCTCAAGTTGCCCAAAGGTGCCGCCCCAGAATTCGGTCTTCAAGGGGGAGATGACCTTGCCGCCCCTGGAGAGTGCCTCAAAATAGGCGGTGATCTCCTCCATGCGAGTCACAATCCAGGGTTAGGTGGACTGAATTCCCATGCGCCAGCCCGTCGAACATCATATCCGAGGCCATCAAGGAGAGAGTGCGCCTTTTTCCAGCGTCTGCATGCATGATCCGCCAGCCAGCTTCCGGGGGTTGGCTGGCAGCTGCCGGGGATTCGCCCATGGTTTGCATTTTCAGTTCTCCACCCAGGCAATCATGATAGAAATTCATCGCTTCGCGGCAGGTACCGTCAAAAAACAGATAAGGGAACGATTTTTGCCATTTTTTCTCCTTTATTCATTTAAATTAATCAGCCGGCTGGTAGTACAACCCAGTCATGCCTGATTTAAATGTTTTTGTCGAGATCAATTTCAGGTTCAGCCTCTGCCGGATGCCCTGAAAGATCGGTTTTCCAGCTCCCAGGACCACCGGGACAATTAAAAAGCGGAATTCATCAACAAGCTTGGGATTACGCAGGGAGGCTACGAGATCGGAACCGCTGATCCCGAGATCCTTTCCGGGCTGCGCTTTCAACCGGGTGATCGCCTCTTCTGCATCCCCCTCGAGCAGGCTGGAATTCTCCCAGGATACGGTTTTCAGGGTCCTCGAGACCACATATTTACGCATCGAATTCATCCATTTCGCGGTCACCGGATCTTCCCTCAAAGCCGTTTCGGTTGACCAGTAAGCGGCCATGGTTTCATAGGTCTTCCGACCCATGATCTCGCCATCCAGGGATTCGAATAATTCGTAAACATCCGCATAAAATTCCTCATCCACCAGGTGCCAGTCCAGTTCCCCCTTGGGACCTTCGTAAAAACCATCTATTGATAACGCCATTTGAAAAATTAACTTTCTCATTATTCTCCCTTGTTGTTGAATATAACTTTTCCTAATATTCGGTTATTCTTGTCCCACTGCCATTTGAAAGGACCGGAAGACGACATGTTTGGGAATGGTATCGTTCCAATTTGTCAATCTTCGGAAGGGCTCTTCGATCACACCATACTGGATCATGAATGCGGTTTCGACCACTTTACCCACCGGTGCCTTCTTCACTTAATGATCGTATAGGAATTCATAACCACGCCGGATTGGAACCCTTGCGATCTCACCAGCTTTAATTTCAGTTGATTCTTCAACCCGGCGAACAAAGGCTTTCCTTTTCCCAAAATCACCGGCGCAACGAAGATTCGGTATTCATCTATCAATTCCGGATGGTTCAACGAGACGAACAAATCCGAGCCGCCAAAAATTGCCAGATCCTTGCCGGGTTGGGCTTTCAACCTGGCGATTTCATCCACCGGGTCGCCTTCGAGCAGGCTTGAATTCACCCACTTCACTTCCTTCAAGCTGTTCGTAACAACATATTTGTGGAGTGAGTTCATATACCTGGCTACCACCGGGTCATCACGCAAGCCCGCTTCGCTGGGCCAATAATTCGCCATCAGTTCGTAGGTCTTTCGCCCAAAGATAAATCCATCCAGCGTATCCAGAAAATTGTGGGCATACGCGTTGAACTCGTCATCGACCACATGCCAGTCCAGCTCGCCATTTGGGCCTTCAAAGTACCCATCTAATGAAACCATCATTTGAAGGATGATTTTTCGCATACTGCACCTCAAATGCTGAATCCAGCGAAACTTTTTTTAATCGGATAATTTTTATCCGATTTCATTCTATCGTACCATACCCACAGGTTAAAAGCAAAAATCAAGAATATTTAATTTACAGCCAGCCAGCCCTGGGTTGCCAGAATTACTGTTCTTAAGTATGATTCGCTTATCCGCAGTAAAACAAGAAGAATAGGGTTATCAAAATGCAATCATTGTCCATTCCGAGAATCAATGCCCGCGCCTGGGGCGTCATGGCAGCCCTGGCCATTACCGGGCAGATCGCCTGGGCGGTGGAAAACACCTGGTTCAACACTTTCGTCTTCGATACCATCACCCCCGACCCGCGACCGATCGCCTGGATGGTTGCCTGCAGCGCCATCACCGCCACACTCACCACACTTTTTATGGGTACGCTCAGTGACCGCACCCGTTCGCGCTGGGGCAGGCGCCGTCCCTATATTCTCTTCGGGTATATCCTGTGGGGACTAGCAACCATCCTCTTTCCGACGGTTGCCTATATCACAGTTGCGAGCCTGACGGTCATTATGGTGGTCATCGCCGATGCGATCATGACCTTCTTCGGCTCCACTGCGAATGACGCCGCCTTCAATGCCTGGACAGCGGATATAGCTCCCACGGAAGAGCGCGGCCGGGTGGAAGGTGTCCTGAACGTCAGCCTGTTCATCGCCCAGATCGTCTCCCTGGTGGCTGCCGGGTTGCTGATCGAAAGCGTGGGCTATTTCACCTTCTTCTATGCCCTGGGCGGGATCGTCCTGCTCACCGGCGCCATTGCGGGAGGTTTGCTCAAAGAACCCCCCATCCCGGAAACCGACGAGCATAAGGGTTCCTTCTGGTCGGAGTTTTCGGGTCTCTTCAGCACAGAAACAGTGCGCCGGAACCGCCAACTTTTCATCCTGCTGATCTTTATCATGATCACCAGCATCGGTATGGAAGTCTCTTTCCCTTACATGATCGTGTATCTGGAGAATTATGTGGGTCTCTCGAAATCGGAATTCAGCGTCGTCGGCGCCGCAGTGATGGTCGGCAGCCTGATCCTCGCCATTCCATTCGGGTTCCTCGCCGACCGTTGGAACAAAAAACTGATGATGGCTGCCGCACTGATCTTATCCAGCATCGGCGGGATTCTCCTTTCGCTGGTCAGCACGCTGCCCCTGCTTGCGATTTCCGGCTTCTTCTGGCAGGGATTTGCGATGGCGGTTTCGATCGCCTCGGTCGCCTGGCTGAAGGACCTGCTCCCTGAAGAAAACCGCGGCAAGTTCCTCGGTATTCGGATGATCTTCTGGATCGCCATTCCCATGGTGATCGGCCCCGCCATCGGTTCCTGGCTGATCCAGAACTACGGCATCCCGACGACTTCCAACGGCGAAACGGGTTTCATTCCAGTCCCCATTATTTTCCAGGTCGGATCTCTCATCTCGCTCCTGGCGCTCATCCCCCTTTTCTTCACCCGTCATAAATCAAACAAGGATATTTTACCCACCAATGCCTGAGTCGCTTCGCACCCCCTGGGTTCCCGAGAGACCCATTCCGCTACCCGAATACCCGCGTCCGCAACTCACCCGCCCCGGCTGGATCAACCTGAATGGGGCTTGGGATTACACCATCCTCCCGGCCGGATCCGCGCTCCCGGATGAATTTGAAGGATCCATCCTCGTCCCCTACCCGGTGGAATCGCTCCTTTCCGGCGTACAGCGCCCCTTGCTTCCCGATCAAAAACTCTGGTACCGGCGCACCTTCGCCGATCCGAGGCCTGAATTATGGAAGGATCTCAGAGGAGGAAGCCGGATCCTGCTGCACTTCGGCGCGGTGGATTACGGGTGCGAGATCTGGGTGAATGGCATCCCGGTTGGATCGCATCGCGGGGGTTACCTGCCCTTCACCCTGGATATTACCGCTGCCCTGCGCGATGGGGAAAACGAGCTCATTTTATGCGCCTGGGACCCGACCGACACCGGCATGCAGCAGCGCGGCAAGCAGGTGCTCAAGCCGCACGGCATCTGGTACACCCCGGTCTCCGGCATCTGGCAGACAGTCTGGCTGGAGGGCGTTCCCCCCGTCAGCATTGAATCGCTCAAACTTACCCCCGACCTGGACCACCAACGTCTGATCCTTGAGGCATCGCTTCGGGGAGATGGTGACCTACAGGGGTACACGCTGGAGTTCGAAGCACTGCGCGAGGGAAAGACCATTGCGAGCGGTTCCGCCCTGCCAGGAAAGATGACAGCGCTCACGATCCCCGAACCGAGGGTATGGTGCCCGGAAGATCCTTTCCTTTATGACCTGATCGTCCGGCTGGTGAGAGATGGCGCGATCGAGGATGCCGCAGGCAGCTATTTCGCCATGCGCAAATACAGCCTGGTGACGGGCGAGGATGGCCACGCGCGCTTTGCCCTCAACGATAAACCCATTTTCCTCTATGGACCCCTCGACCAGGGCTACTTTCCCGATGGGCTCTACACCCCGCCCTCGGAAGAGGCCATGCTCTTTGATATCGAGTACACCAAGCGCATCGGCTGCAACATGATCCGTAAGCATGTTAAAGTGGAACCGCTGCGTTGGTACTACCAATGCGACAGTCTGGGCTTGATCGTCTGGCAGGATATGCCCAATGGTGGAAAGATCGACGGGGATGTGATCGCCTTCCTCAGCTTGAGTATTGGCTGGCACCGGAACGATACCCGCGGCTTGAAGCGCTTCGGCCGCACCGACGAAGCTAACCGTGAGGAATTCCGCGCCGAGCTGCAGGGCATGATCGACACTCTGCACAACGCGGCCTGCATAGCCTGTTGGGTGCCGTTCAATGAAAGCTGGGGGCAGTTCCAATCCCGCGAGATCGCCGACTGGGTGCTCGGTTATGACCCAACCCGCCTGGTGGACCATGCTTCGGGTTGGTTCGACCAGGGCGGCGGGGATTTTCAAAGCAAGCACATCTATGTGAAAAAGCTGAAACCCCCCAAAACCGATGGGCGCACCTTTGCCGTCAGCGAGTTTGGCGGCTACAGCCTGAAGATTCCCGGGCACATGTGGGATGAAACCAAGAAGTTTGGGTACAAGTTCTATGACTCACGAGAGGCACTTACCTCAGCTTACCTGGAAATACTGGAAACCCAGGTGAAACCGTTAATCCCGAAAGGCCTCGCCGCTGCCATCTACACCCAGACCACGGATGTGGAAATCGAGATCAATGGCTTTCTCACTTACGACCGCAAGGTCGAAAAAATGGATACCGAAGCGATCCGAAAATTACATGAGGAGATCATCGGTTCTTTTTGATCTTTTGATCCTCAAACCTGGTTTTTCGTGCTGGATCCGTTCCGGAAAATACTTCGGATAAGGAAGATTCCCCCCACCCCCACCGCGATGACTGCAAGGTCATAAATTATGATCGACCCGAGCACCAAAGCCCACTGCCATCCGTTGGGTTTGGTCGCCCCGGATGCCAGCCCAGTCGCTACCGCGATTGCTTGACCGGAAACCAGGAACACCACCGCAGTCCCCAACCCCGCGCCGATCCACCTCCGGTAACATTTCGCCCGTATGGCCGCCCAGAGGAGCAATAATCCCCCGGCGATGAAAACCGGGAACAACTCCGCCGGGATCAGGTAATCAAAGTGGAATTCTCCGCGCCGGATCAGCATTGCCCCGGTGATGACCACTAGGGCGACCACCGGCAGCCAAACGAGTATCGTTCCCACGACAGCAAGGATCTTGGTCAATAATCCAAATTTGGGCATGATCTCAACTCTCCTTCTCTGTTTTTTAGGTTTCAGTCTGCTCCGGTCTCGCAACCACATACACATAAGTGAGGATTTCATTCCCGGTATTGATCACGTCGTGCACCGTCCCTGGAGGGTTGTAGGCGACCATCCCCGTTCGAAGCGGAAGACCAGCCGAGGCCGGGGTCACCAACTCGCCCTCACCGGATATCGGGATAATCAATTCTTCCCCTTCGCGGGTACTGTGTAGACCGACGGCTTCACCGGGCATCAGGCGGACGTAACCAGATTTTAGATTACTGGCTTCAGGTGGACCAACCAGCCGCGTGGTAATCGTGCCTGGGTCAAAGGGAAAAGGGATCGTTCGCGGAACGCCGGTGATTTCAGGATTGGTCATAATTAATATTATTGCATTTCCGAGAATTTGGGTCGATCTTATTAAGTGAGTTTATCGGTCATCATAAGAAAATTTACCTAATTCAAATTTTAAATCCGGATTGATTGTGCCTGGAAAGAATCCGGTTGCATAATAAGGTCAACCACCGTGAGGGTACCTTCTTCTGCCCGAACTCCCAATCCTTCCAAGCCAGCCAGATCGATTCCAGGGTGAACCGTCCATCCGCATCCGCCTTGCTCCGCAGGAGAGAAAGCATCTCAAGATAACGCGGGTCCCCCAATACCCAGGGAAATTGAGATAACACTTCCAGCACGTGCAGCAGGTCATACCAAATGAAGGGCACTTTCAGCTTTCGGAAATCTGTACCCATGTAGAAGATATAGGGATGTTGGCTCAGGCTTTCTGACCACAGCCGTAGTAAGGTTTCTGTACCGGTCTGGCAAACCTGGGAACACCGCCAGTCATCCATCACAGCCAGGGCTTTGAGCGTGGCCAGGGTGGCGAACGGGCATGGGTCCTCCTTCCGACCGGGTCCGCGGAAATTCCCGAGGGACTTCGACACCGCGCACGGCCAGCCATTTTCCCGCTCGAGCCCTGCCAGGAAGGCAGCTGATCTTTGCACCGCCGGGCGGGTCTGCAAGCCCATTTTTCCAAGGGCGTAAAGCAGCAGGGGAGCATCGCACAGCGCCCAGCCCGATAGGTCCTCGCCGGTACCACCAAAATGAGTGGGGACGTTGATTGGGAGCTGGAAAGCGCCTTCCTCGGATTGGTTTTCCAGGATCCGCCCCAGGATCACTTCCATTCCTGGATCATCCGCCCGCACTCCCAGATCTGCCAAAAAGGTCAGTTTGTGGAATGGCTGCCCGGCACTTTTGTGGCTGGAGATGACATTCCAGGGCCAATTCTGCAATTCGGTGATAATTTTTGTAATCTTGGGATCCCCCAGCATCGCCGATTTGGCAGTCTTTACCACCTGCCCGGATTCATCCTCCCCCAGCAGGTCCAGCCGGGTGCGGTAGGCGATAAATGGTTCACCATTAAGGAGCCAGTCGAAGGGCAGGTTCATCCCCGTTTATTATATATGTTTGGAAATCGCTCCTGCCCCTGACCGGCAGGCTGATATGGTGCCCAGTGATCGCTGGCTAATCCACGTGCCTCAAGGCTTCAAATCCCATCCTTGGAGTCTTCTCGCCGCCGTGCCGAACGGGCCAAGCTGGTAAACGGCCGCGCCGGCGGGCGAGAAGGTGAATGGTTCAAACAGCTCAGCCAACATTTTATCGAGATAGTCGCGGGGGGCAACGCCGGTGGTGACGTGCGGACTGAAATGTTCACCAGTTTTCTTTGGCACGAACGTCGACACATATTCGATCAACTGCACATCCATTGAGGGATCGCCGTGCGGTGCGGTGAACGCGGTCATGGTTCCGGTATCCACCGCGAACGGGGCGACGGCGGCTAAGACGTCGGCTTGCAGCTTGAGCAATTCCGGCGTCGGCTGTGCGACGATGCCTGCAAGGCCAATTGCACCGCTCGGAACGTAGTAGTAGCTGTAAGCTTTCAACCTCATGGTGTTCACTTTGGCAGCAGCCAGCACATTGTGGGCGGCGGCGTAGACCATGTCAAGGTCTACAGTGCGGACGAAGCGCTGGATCAAGGTGATGTGCGGATGGTGTGCCTCATCCAATGCGAAACCCTTCGGGAAAACTCCAAGCAGCCGCGCGTTGTTGGCCTGGCAATGCTGGAGCATCGTAGCATCTGGTTCCAACAGGATATTAATAGCCGTGATGGGGCTCTGCTCATCCGGAAAGATTATTTTCCAATCATCCTTCATGCTGACGACGATCCAACCTTCCCTCTTCGCCTGCTCATCAAGCGCTGATGGGAAAGCGCCTAGTTTAACATCCGGCAACCCACGGGTCGGACCGTAGGCATATTCACGCGCCGTATCATCGTGAAGGATCAACAGCATGAACCGCGCGCCGCTGCCGCCCTGCGTGTATTCCAGCATCTGCTGGTCGCCAGTGGAATTTCCAAACGCCATGACAGGCCGTCGGCCGATGTGCTGGTTGATGGCAACTGGTTTGCCATCTTTGTCACTATTGAAGTTCAACTGCGGCAGACGCACAAGGACGGGTTGACCATCACGCTTTTCAAACTTTGTCTGGATGCTGCTGCCGATAACCTGTTCCGGCGGGATGTCATAAACCTGTTCTGTCCAGGCGCGCATGAACTCGATGCCGCCTCCGGAAACGATGTAGTTTTTGAAACCGTTTGCGCGCAGGTAGGCGAGCAGTTCGAGCATCGGCTGATAAACACACCCGGTGTATGACCTTTTGTATTTTGGATGTTTCGCAGAAGCCAGCCAGTCCTTGACGATCTGCTCGAATTCCACCGTGGTCATGCCCGCGTGCGTAGCCATTAAAAGTTCGAGCAGCGCGTGGTCACCACCAGCAAGAGCGCTTTTCAAATCACCCTTCAGAAGCGAGGCGAAAGGTTCCTTGTCTTTCCATTCATGATGCTGGGGCGCGAGCGCCTGCACACGGTCGAGTGCGAAGAAGAATTGAACCGGCACCGGTTGTTCGCACCAGAGCGTGCCGTCGTTATCGAAGGTGGCGATGCGCTCTGGCTCCGGCATAAAGTCGGGGCTGTCCGGTGTGGTCACTTTCGTTACGAAGTCGAGTATGGCGCTCTTGGCTGCGCCATCGTTCCACGATTCCAATTGGAGTTTTCATCGTTGAGTCCTTTTCTATCCCCAACCGGGTTTCCAAGTCGCATTTATTCTACCCTCATTTTGTTATGCCTCCCCCAGGATATCCTCCACGGCGTCCTTCGCCCAATAGACTACCTGCCCGTTGCTGGAAAGCCTGCGAACGCCATCGATGTGGTTGCCCAGGGTGACGATCGCTGGTTCCTCAGAGGTCACCCCATCGCGGGTGAGCACCTGTCCCAACCCGACAGTTGCGAGCAGCCCATTGCACAGGCAGCGTTTTCCCTCCGTGTTTTGCGGTAGCCCGCGGTCGCGCGTGAATGCATCCAGAGGGCCTGCCGGGCAGCGGTGGAAAATACGGCGGTTGCCTGCTTCGTCTGCCTTTGTCAACCCGCGCTGCTGCAGAAGCCCGATATCGCAGATCCTGCGCCTTTCTGTATAAACCTGTTCGTCCGCCAGGGTGCCCGGTAGTTGAACCACCTTGAAGGGATACCCGGTGGGGGAAAACAGTGTGGTACGCACCAGCTCCGATTCATCTACCCCTTCCCTGATCTTCCGCAGGATGGCGTTGCGCAGGTCCGGCCGTAAACCGGATTCCATCGCCAGGGCGAAATTCGTCCCCACCTGCACGCCAGCAGCACCGGCAGCTTATTGCTTTTTGCAGCTCCTCCCGGCTGCCGTAGCCCCCCGCCAGCCAGAAGGGCAACCCCGCCTCGCGGATGGCACCAAGATCGGGTTCGTCCTCCAACCCGTATTGCGGTTGACCAAAATCATCTTTTAGCATCGGCCCCTGCGGACCCGCGTTGTGCCCTCCAGCGGTGTGGTGCTCGATGATGAACCCATCCGGCGCGCCGGTTGGGCTCTGCGCCAGGGCTTGGACAAGCGGTGCAAGTGATGCGATGGCCAGGAATGCCGGCCGCGCGATGGGCAGCTGGGTGAGATTGCCATTCAAAATCGTTTTAGGATCGAACTCGATCTGAAAGGATTCCCCGGATTCCCGGTACAGCATGGGTATATCGATGCTCACCGCTTCATGCCGCGCCAGCTTGGAGCAGAGATACGGCAGACCCTCCGGGCTGCCCGCACCGACGACGATGCCATCCACCCCGGCCAGCATCGCTCCATACATGGCAAATACCAACGGAAGCTCGATCTTCTTGAGGAAATTTATGAAGATCTTCCCGCTGTGACCGATCTTCGCCAGCCAGACCTCCGCGAATGCGGTCAGGATCACCCGCTCGATCACATCCTGTGTCACATTCAACCGGATCAGGCCGCCCTGATTATCCGAAAAGGTAACTTTGTCCGTGCCGTTCTGGACTATGGCTGTCTGCATTGGGAAGTGTCGGAATTTCTCCCGGGGTACTTTCCCGCCCGGAATGAAGTAACGCGAGAAAAAATCCGCACCGAGAGAAGTGTTGAATTTATCATCAAACGCTTGGAATGCCTTGCGAACATGCCCGCCAGGGTCGCCCAGCTCTAGTATCCGGGCGTACCCAACGTCCAGACCGATCCCGGAAATCGTACCGGCAGTCACCCCGGGGCGCTCCATCGCAACCGCTCGAGCCAACCGCCAGTTGGAAACATACGCCCCCATCCCACCCTGGATCAATTTCACCTGCCGAAGGAATTCCATCGTTTTTTACCTCAATTATTCCGCTTCACAGTACTGGGGAGAATCCCCGAAGGAATAACCTGCCCATAATATTATTAATAACCCGAAATAACACGGGGAGGTGCTCTGTTAAGACAGGTCGCACTGTCCGCAGGGATTTATAGATGGTATAATAAGATGAATTCAAGGATCGTGATTCCTGATGCCAATCCTTCCGTGGATTGGCTTTTTTCTTTTTGTATGGCAGGGTTAGGAGCAAGCAATGAACTTCCAAGTTGGCGATCAGGTTATACACTGGACCCTCGGCCTCGGCGAAGTTATCGGGGTGGAAGAGCGGTCGCTTTCCGGGGAGAGCGCGCTATACTACCTTGTTCGGATCAAGGATTTGACTGTTTTCGTACCGGCAGATCATGGAACTGAATGCCGGCTGCGTGCCCCTTCCGCGAAACGGGATTTTCAGAAAATGCTGATCATCCTTAGTCAGCCCGGGACGGAGCTGGCTGAAAATCGGTTCGAACGGAAAGCCATGCTTCGCAAGGAAATGACCGATGGAAAACCGGAATCCATATTCCGGGTCGTGCGCGATCTAACCTCGCGTTCCCGCACGAAAAACCTGAATGACGATGATCGAAACATACTGGAGCGGGCTCTTAGCCTTTTGCGTTCGGAAATGACCCTGGCGCTTTGCGTTCGTCCGGAACAGGCGGATCAGGAATTGCAAAAACACCTCCATCCACTTGAAGTCGCAGTGACCTAGGGGCGAGGTCTTCCCAATCGAGCCCGCCAAATCTTAAATGTACCTTCACGCCAAACAGGATGAACCCCGCAGGTGTGGTTATCAAGTAAAGAACCCAGTTGGTCTGCCAATTGAGGTCAAGCATGGTTGCGAGCCCGTAAACCACCCCCGCACATACAGGAATTGCCAATAAACCGGCATATCTCCACGCCGGTACTGAACTATTGAATGATTCCAACATTGAATTCTCCGGTTCAGACTGCCTGTTCCAGCGTAATCCCAAATAGACCATGCCCAGCAATACCGGCAGAATAAGAGCAGCCAATGGCTGCGCGGGGATGGTCACAAAAATGAAATAGAGCAGCGCCAACCCGCCGAAAATTATGACCAGCCAGCGGTTTGGTTTGAAAGTTTCGGTAGAGCTCCAGTCTGATAACCTGTATGCGAAAATGACCAGGATTGTCGCGATCGAGGAGAATGCCGCAAATTCCATTATTGTGGATACCCCACCCTCTGGTTCCCCCCACCAACTGATCGCCCAAAGCCCATAACACAGACCGATCGCAGCTGAAATTTTCAACGCCGCCTTGGGGTCGGGGGAATGCAGGGAATTTCGTACCGCGTACCAACCCACCCAAACAGTGATGAGCGCATGCCAGGCCAATCCGGTAAATGAGATCGAAAGAGGCAGGGACTCATATGTGGTTTGAACGACGATCCCCTCAGCAATCCAGCCAAAAGCTGCCCCTGCCAGGAAAAGTGCCCAGATACTCCTTACCCGAAAATATTGCACCAATACAAGGAAGATATACGCCATCAGCGAATATGCTGCCCAGGTTACCAACCAACCGCTGATCGAATCCCCAGGACGCACGCGCGACCAGAAAAGCAGTTCGGAAAAATAAAAAAATATGAACCCGGTGGATAAAATCAGGATGAGTGGACGAATGTATTTCATTAAAGTAATGAGACTACCTTACTTGAGCATTTCCCTCCACCAGGATCAACCAGGCATTCCAGCTGGCGGAGGTAAGCAGCGCTGCCACCACCAGCACAAGCGTATAGATCGAGGTCATGTCCCCTCGCAAGATCTCGATCCCCACCACGATCAGACCGAGTGAGGCGACCGCCGGCAGCGCGGATTCGCGCAGGATCTGCGCTGTGGTTCTTTTTTCTCCAGTCTTCTTACCCGCGCCTCTCCCCACCCGGAACAACCCGACTGCCCGCGAAGCCCCCAAAACAAAAAGCGCAACCGCCAACCCGGCAGGCACGGGATGCGGCACCAGGAAAACCAACCCCAGCATCAGTACATATAGAAAATCGGCGAAACTATTTCGTGCCAGACGCATGAATGGAGAATCCTTGCCCAGGTGGATGTGCTCGATCCTCAGCGAGAGTGAAACGAACAGCAGACCCGCAAGGGTGACGGAGGCCAATGCGACTGTGGAGAAAAAGATTTCCCAATCCCGAAGAGCTTGTGTAAATTCAGTCATTTTATGGACGATCAAGTTCAGAATAGTTTCGCGTACAAGCTTTCCGTCCAGACGCGGATCTTCTCCCAATCGCGGATATCACCCTGTGGAAGTTGATCCTTCCCGGGTAAAAGGTTGTAGGGAAACACCAATTTACTGGAGTCCAGCCTTCCACCGAAGACCTCTTTCGCTACCGGCTGGAACCAGGGATACTTAGACAATTCTTTTTCGAAATTTCCCCTAACATTTATCCAATCTTCCTCCTTGTCCTGCGTAGGCCCAAGAGAGAAGAACGCCGTGGGTTTATTCTCAATATTCTTCTTGAACTTTTTTAGAAAGGTGTGCGCATCTCCAATGATCCGGAACATATACATGGGTGCACCCAAGAACCAACCCGTTGTAATCCTTCACTGACTTCACTGTCTTCATTTCGCTGAGATCTGCATCAACCCCCTTTTCTTGAAGTGTTTTGACCATAAACTCGGCGATCTCGCGGGTGGAGCCGCATTTGGTTGCATAAGCCACAAGAATTTTTCCAGACATGATCATCCTCCTGATATCGACTGAGTTATTAGATTAAATCCCTGCCTGACCGCAATAATCTTACATCAAGGAATTGAAATTAGGAATTCAGAGATCTCAGCCCAACTTCGGTTTTGGTGGGAAAGCAGTCCGTGATCCTCACCCGGGTATTCGACAACCTCAACTTTCCCGCCCCACAGTTCTGCCAAGCGTCTGGAAAGTTCCGGGGGGACGTTTGTATCCAGGCTGCCCACCAGCACAAGAAGCGGTGCTTTTATTCCAGGCGCGAGAGCGGCGGAATCGAAGAAGGGGCGCAGTGATTCCGGCAAACGGTGCATACGCGGGTGATTGTTTGAACCCGATCAGCGTTAATTTATCATAGGGTGCCACCAGGATCGTCCCGGCAGTTGGGCGCTGGGCGGAGAGATATACAGCCACGCCAGTCCCCAAACTGTAGCCCATGCTCACGATCCGCCCGGGGTCGATATCCTCCCGTTCGGATAGGGCATCGTAGATCACCAGGGCGTCATCCAGCACCTTCTGCCTGCCTGGTGAACCTCCGCTTATTCCAAATCCTCGGTAATTGACCAGCGCTACCTTCCATCCCTCCAGATTCTTTACATAAGGGATCATTTCCGAGGATTCCGAACCGCTGCCATTGAAAATAATCACCAGCGGCGCAGGTTCTTCCGCGGCAGTTATCCACCAGCCAACCGTTCAGGTCCACGCCATCCGGTGCGGTGATGCTGAGCGCCTCCACATTGCCCGTCGCAACCCCTTGTGCTGCTTCCACTGAAAGAGTGCTGGGCTGGAAGAACGTACTGGTGTGGTCCGCGATGGTATCCTGGAAAAAGAGGAGGGTGAAGAACATCAGCAGGTAGGCTCCCCGCAACCGCCAGGAGCAGGTCCAGCGCAAGCACACCCAATGCGTTCCAGAAACGTTTGATCTTCACCGCCAGGATGCCTGCGGTGATCAGAAAACCGATGAAGCCGGTGACCGTGAGGATCACGATCAGCCTGCCATTGGTGAATTTGCTGGCTAGAAATGCAGCAAGCCCAAAAACACCAAATAGTATCGAGGTAACCTGGAGCTTTCTGTAAGATGCTCCGCTTTGATTTATTTCCATGAATACCCCTCCGATAAAACCTTTGATCTAATTCCGATGGGAAAGCAGGGATACCAGCAGGACAAGGATCCAGGAGAATTTGGCCAGGTCCGGATCGATGAAAGCGATACCGATGGATGCAAGGAAGATCCCTCCCGTGGCCAGGGGTAATATGGTTTCAGAGCGGATCACTTTATTACTTAACCCCGGGTCAATCAACCGATGCTTCGCCGACGCATATCCCCACAGGATCGCCATCATGATCGAACCAGCGACCATCGTGGCTGCGTAGAAGATCGTCACGTAAGCATCGCTTGAGACGCTGATGAGCGACGTGGGAAAGGGAATGAATGCGATCACCATCAGGAAGAGCAGATTGAGCACCAGCAGCGAACGGTTATACCCATTAACATAGCGAAACTTGCGGTGGTGGGAGATCCAGAAGGAACCGATGGCCAGGAAGCTGATCACATATGCCAGGTATTTCTGCCACATCGTCCCGAGGGCGGCGGCCAGCTCAAGCGGGGATAATCCGCCCGCGCCTTCGGGAAGGCGGAGGTCCAACGCCAGCAGGGTGATGGCAATGGCAAACACCCCATCGCTGAAGAAGATCAACCGCTCCAGCCCGTATCCTCTCTTGGTATGTTCTCCCAGAAATGATTCTTTGCTTCCGCCTGTTTTTTCATCCACGTCTGCGTTCATGGTTCGAATTTCCCTCCCCGTTGCAAATCCCCCGAAATCAGGGGGTATCAATCCTTCGAATCAGCGCGTTGGTGAATTCCCAGGTTCGTTCCATCACATCCGCGTCCATCTTGTCGAAGGTATCCGCCCTCTGGTGCCAGTAGGGCGCTACCCCCTCGCGGGTCATGCCAAAGAGCGCAATAGCCGGGATCTTGTTGCGGATGGCATCCGCCATCTCGCTGTTCCCGCCGCTGATCTTGGCCGGGTAGGCACCCCACTCCGGGTGTTCCGCGGCCAGCTTCTCCGCCGTTTTCACCAAACCTGGGTCAGCTTTGAACGGCACAATGATGCCCTCGCTCGTCAGCCAGGCCGGGCCGGCGCAGCCGAGCATCTCAAACACCAGCGCCTTCGGATTCTTCAATTCACCCAGGTGCCGGCGGTAGAAATCGATCATCCCGTAGTGCTGCACTTCCTCGCAGCCGGTGCAGACCGCCCACACCCGCGTGTGCTCCAGCGGTTTCTTCGCGAACTGCTCCGCCAGGGTCAGCACCATCCCCGCGGCGGTGGCGTTATCGTTCGCCCCGGCGGTGAAAGGGCGTGGAATCCGCCTCGATGCAGATGGCCGCCAGGAGCACCGCGCAGATGGCGGTGGGAATGGTTGCGTACCAGGCCCAGGACCAGGGGAAGAAGACCGACAAGCGAATAGACCAGCACCTGCAGGATGAAGGTGATAAAAACCAGGGTGACGAAATTATCGTAGAACTTGACATGCTTCGGGCTGCGAAAGATGAACGGCGTGCGCTGGCTATCCAGGTGACCCACGATCACCAGGTCGCCGGTGTGCTCCCCGGCGGGCGGGATCACCGCATGCACGTTCTGGCTCTCCCCCTTGGGCAGGATCAGGCGGTAGAGGTTGTTCTGAAAACCCAATTCCAGCAGTTCGGTCGCCAGCACCAGGATGCTGAGCAGCGCGGCGATGACAGCCGTCGCGGTTCCACCAAGAGGGTAAATGACGAATGCGATCAGCATACCAAGGCTGCCGATCAGGTGCGGCTGGAAGATCGAGCGCGCGCTCTTGAAGGTCTCCCACACCGGGGTCAACCCAATTTGGCGAATTCCGAACGGGCGTATTCGGCACCTTTCCGCTCCCCCTCTCCCGTGGGTCCGCGCGGACCGATCTCTTCGGATAAGTACCGCACCCGTTCCAGCCAGGCGGAAACTTCGGGGATCTTGGATGTTGGTCTGGTCATTGGTCTCCTTTGTGTCCTCAACTGCGTTTTTGATCAGGATCTTCAAATCGTCAATCGGGATCTCGTCCCCGGGCTTGAATTGCACGCTGCCTTTCCCGAATTTTAAGTTCGGGGTGTTTTGATTTGAATTCATCCATATGCGAACCATTGGTATACAGGGTAACACCGTCCTTGCGGTACCCGATCGCCACCCAGCTGCGCCAGCCCTTCGCCTTCCGATAGGCCACCAGGCGATACCACATGGTTGGTTCCATCGCCGGGTAGACATCCTGGATGATCTCGGTTCAATTTCACCAGCAACTCGCGGCGTTCCCCTTCGACAGCTATCGATATACTCCTGCGTTTCTTTGGACATAATCCTATCTTCCTAGAACATCTCATCCAAATAAGGGCGCGGCTGGCGGAAACATACGGATTGCCTGCTCCAGCGAGCGGGGGGATAGCTGCCCCCAGCCGCGGCAGGCAAAATCGCGCGGGTCGTGGCTGCCAAAGACCAGGGCAGTCAATCCCTGGATACTCAAATTGTCGCTCGCATTCACATCCCGCTCAACCCGCAGCTTTCCGTCAATCGATTCAAACCGCCACCCGCCCTCATTCCAGGGGCAGGTCGGGTCATTAATCACCGCACTGAATCTTCCCGATCCCACATTCAAGCCATTGATCCGGCTGATATCCAGAATCCTTCCCATGGGGGCGTTGTATAACTCGGTCTTTACCTTCGTATCCGAAAGCCAGGTCTCCGGCCTTTCACCAGGCGGCAGCAGGATCAATGCCCGGTCTGCCTGGTCGATATGCAGCGCGATCCATTGCAGAAGCTGGTATTTTGCCTCGCTCGTTTCATAATCCAGCCGGCTGACGCTGAACTGGAATTTTCCCTGGTCGTCATCGGTCCCCTGGATCTCGTACACCATGATCCCTTGCAGGCGGCCGTTGAACCAGGCCTCTGCCAGCCATTGATTGTGAAGTGTTTCAGAAATGGCTTCGGGTTTATCGTAAAAAGCCATCCCGTGGATCCTGCCAAGCCGTCTTTTCATGAAACCTCGGTAATCCTCCAAGCCCTGTATCAATCCTCACCAGGCGGATTTCACCCCCAGGGTTGAATTTCAGATATTGGTGCGAGTGCATTCTGTTGAAAACCTGGCTAGTTTCGGGGAGGGGAAGGTGCAGTACCCAAGACGTTCATAAAAGGATTCGCGGAAGGGGTAAAGGCTGGAAAATGCATGCCCATCTTTCTGCCCGGCTTCGAGCAAAGCCGTGAACACCCGGCGTGCATATCCCTTCCGGCGGATATCCGGCGCGGCTGCCAATCCCCAGAAAGCGGACATCATGAAGATCTCGCCGCGTACATTTTGAGCCATGGCGGTGGATTGGATGCAGACGACAGGACGGGTGCCGTCGAAAAGTGCCAGACAGGTGGAATCCAGCCGGGTGCTGACCCATTTCTTCCACTCCAGCTTATTCGTCAGGGGCGGGGAGGGGTGAAATGAATAGGACGCCAGATCGTAAACAGTATCGATGAATTCTTCGCCATGCAGTTGTCGCAATTGAAGGTCGGGCATTTTTGGCATCCTTTACTACATTTTTTATGGTGGTGAAACTTCATTACCCATGCTTCAGAATTCCTGGTCGCGCGATCTAACTTTGGACCAGTTTCACCCGCTCCTCGGTCAGCAGTCCGGCTTCTTCCATCGCAAGCGGGCGCATCTTGATCGGGAAGCGGTTGTGCAGCGGGCTGAGTTTGGCACCCCATCGGCTTGGATAGGTGAATACAACCTTGATCACCGGGCGCAGGAAACCGCTCATCTGGCTGGCCTCGGCGATCTCCTCCAAGCCCGGCGTCATCCCAGCCGCCCGCCAGGGCGTAAAAGAAGAAAAATACCGGCATGGCTGGCAGCAGCCCGATGAAGAACAGCACGATGCTGGATATTTCATCCCCCTGCCAAACGAATTTCGCAATAAGGCTGAGAAAAAGGTAATGTAATCCGGCTGCCATAAGAGGCGCGGCCAGGGTCTGCCAGAAATAGATCTTCTGAGGGAAACAGTACCTGTCCGCGACAAAATATGCGACGACACCACGGACCAGGATACCGATAAGGTAGGCAAAGACGAGTGCCTCAATTTGAAACCTTGCCAGCAGAACCACCAACAACACAATGCGGATGATTTGCTCGAGAAGGATCATTACTGCCCGCAGGAAGGGGCGGTTCGCACCCAGGAAAATCGCGTCCCCTAGCCAGCCAAAAAACTGAATTGCCCCGAATATGGTCAGTGGAACAGCCAGAATAGCCGCTCGCTGGAATTCCGTGCCGGATGAACCCAGGATGAATTTGGGAGCGACAACCAGCAAAATCGCCCCTAACACCGCGCTGGTAATTGCGCCCCATTTGTAGGATTGCACGCTGTAATACTGGCTGAGTTTCTTATACCCGCTGGATATCGCTTCCGAAATAGCCGGCATTATGCCATCAAAAAGGTTGGTGGAAACAGTGAAAGCCAGCAGGAAATTTCCAGCCAGGATCCAGTTTCCCCAGGCTTCGGAATAGTTCACCAGCCCGCTCTGCGTGATCCAGATCTCGAGCGCACTGCCGGCTGCCACGGTCATGCCGCCCAGCATTTCAAAGAACCCGAACCGGAAGGTTTCTTTGATGATCTTCCAGTCGAAGTGAGCCATGAACAATATGCTGACTTTGTAGCCAATCCTCCGGTAAAGCCACATACCCAAAAGGAAGTTGCAGAATTCCAGCGCGTACGCCGCGGCACCCAGGCCGAGAACGCCGCCCATTGAGGCACCCATTTGCGGGTTGGCTTTCCCCCAGGCATAAAAGATTGGAACCAGAGCAAGCTGGGTGAGAACCGGCCAAACGATCGCCCAGGCTGCATCCAGGTAGCGGGCATAATCATTACGCTGGAGACCGTTCAGTGTAGTGCGAAAGACCCCGTAAAAACCAGGGACCTGGATCAGAGTATGCATGATGATACTCCAGGCGAAAAGAGCATAGGGAGTGCGGACGATCCCGAGCGAGGTGGCTATCACCACGATCGCCACCTGGATGGCACCCGAGAGCGCCTGCCACCAGAGATATACCTGGACATACTTTATTCCCCGGCTGGGATCGGAAACCCGGTACTGGCTTAGGTATTTCATTGCCGCCACTGAAGTACCCAGGTCGAAAAGAGCCCACGTGAGCCCGAAGAATTGAACAACGCGTCCCCACATACCCAATGCCTGGGCGGAGGGAAGGATAAATTGTGGAAGGATCAGGTTCTGGTAAATGATCAATGGGATGAACAGGATGATCCCAATACCCATACCCACCAGTAATCCTGAGAGTGGTCGGTGGAATCCGACCTTTTCCCAATCCGTGGTTGCTTCTTGGGCAATATATTTTCTTCTATCCGCAACGATCGAATCCAACGCTTCGGGATGCCGCAGGCTCCAGCGGCGAACGATGATGAATGCTCCGAAGAAAAAGGCTATCATTGCAGCCAAAAAGATCAACAGGGTGGAACGATCCTGCTGGTGGGGTACAGGAGAATCGGGATAATCAGCAAAGGAAAGCGGGGTGGCACCCGCCGAACGCTCCACCAGGGAATAGATCAGGTAATTAAAATATCCCCAATCCTGGATCTGCGGGTTCGCTTCCCCGGATAACCAGGCGGTTAGCAGATATACCCCACCCGCGATGGGTGAGATCGTCCCCGGCGGCAGGTACCACAGGACGCCCTTCCGGTTTTTCATACCCGTTCACCAGGGCTTCTGCACCGGAGGGTAGATCCTTCCACCCGGTAGCGCTCACGAATCTGCGGTGCGCCATTCCAGACGATCTCCGTGGTAAGCTGGTCCTTTCGGTCTACCAGGCATTTTGATTTTGTTCGGTCAACCTGCGCGACCGTTTCGCGCCGAATAATCCAGCCACCCATATCCAAAGGTTGAATCCCTCTTCTTTCCCGCTTCTGGTTTCCACCAGGCTGAGAGGTTCCTCTTCACGGGTGCAGGGTGACATTCCCACCAAGCAAGGACTGGATCTGATCCTGTGAGGTATCAGCACCCGGAATCAGGATCAACCCAGCGCCGTCTCTGACCGCTTCCGCAATCGCGCCGGAAGCCGGGATCTGCCCGTTCAGGATGATCACATCCGCCTGGGCAGGATCCTGGACATACTGGTAACCCGCCAGGGTGAGCGCCTTCTCCAACCCTCCATCTCTCCCCTGCATAATATATATCTCGGGAGGGGATCACCCCTGCCTGGGAAGGCGCGCAGGCGCTGAGAACCAGGCAAACCAGGATAAGGGCGAGTATCTTTTTCATGGATTAGCTCGTGTCATTTCCGGATCAATCGCCGGGGATTGAATCTTTGATATCGAATTTGATCCTGCCGATATCGCTGGTGGTCGCCGTCAGGCTGATCTTCTGTTCGCCAGGTTTAAGTTGTTCACCTTCCACCCGTACCGTGATCGGCACTCCGATGCGCACCGGTACGCTATTCGCTTTGGATAATTCCGCTCCGCGGTAGGCTGTCCCGGCAACGGTCATCGTGATGGCAGCAGCTTCATAGGAGTACCCGCCAACCTCAATTGGACCGATCCCGATGAGAGTGGTGGCATCGACGATATTTTTCAGGTTGAATTCAAAGCCGGAATCGAAATTCTTCAACGAGCCTTTTACGTAGAGTTTTGCCAGTAGGAAGGATGGGATCATTTATTCTCCTATATTTATATTTATTTTACATGAGGAGCGTCGTCACTTCCTTAATTGAAAAGCCGGTGAATGGGTCCTGCCTGGCTGGTTTCAGACAGTCAGGAAAACAACTTGAACCCTCCGGGGAGCGATCTCGATCCTCACCTCACCTTCAATCACCGCCAGATTCCGAAGCTTGCTCCCGAAAATATCGCAAATCATGGCCTTCTTTATCTGAATGATCCCGCTGCCGACTTTCGCTTCCCGTGTTTCATCGCTCGCATTGAAAAGAGTGAGCAGTATCCCGCCTTCAAGGTGTTTGTGCACGTTGAGCACCAGGATAGGCGGTTCGGGAATTGCCAGAAGAGAACCGCTTTCGGGTAAAAGCTCATCTGCTGGCTGCTCTCCCAGGTGCTGGATCACCGGACGCGAATGTTCCGCTTCCATACCGAACCGGTGAGCCTTGGATTCATCGAATTTACCCGCGTAAGGCAGGATATGATATTGGGCGGTCACCGTACCGGGCTGCATGCCCGGGAAATTCGTCTCCCAGTAATTATTCGTCACCCAACCCAGGAACATTGCCCGTTCCAGCTGGATCTCCGCCTGGTTGTGGGCGAAGTGGAAATCTCCCAGTTGCACCAGCGGATTCTCCGGGGTGGCAATCGTCACCCCCCGCTCGCCATCGTTGAAATCCACCCAGCGTTGGACGGTGAAGTAATCCCGGCAGGTCCCGGGGATCTGATCTAGATGCGGGCGCACAGGCACACCGCCTGTATCGAAGCGCGCCTGGGCACCGGGGAGGTTGAACGGAAAGAGCAGGTAGGTGGCTTCCGGGTGAATGGTGGTTCCCATCAGCCATTCCGCCTGGAATTCGATTCCCGGATCGTCCAGAGAAAAAAGCGTCCGCTGGCAGAGCTTTCCTACATGGGTGTGCTCCAGCATTTGCTCCACCATGATGGCATGCGGCAGGTGATATACCTTGTGGAGCAATACCTTCACGGGCGGGGTCCGGTTGGACTGCCAATCAGGGTGCCACCCGCGCGGGGTTTCCGTCTGCGCCTGCCAGTCCACCGTGCAAAGCCGTTTGCGTGGCTCGGGGGTATCGTGATCGGCGACCTCTTCGTGAATAAAACCGTGCATCGGGTGCCCCGCTCCTGCATCCACCCATTCATATTCAAACTGCTTATCCCAAAGCGATACTATCCCACCCTTTTCGCAGTCAAAGGTCACCCGGTAGCGCGCGGTTTCAACCACAGCGTCGTCGCTTTCTTCAGCAGAAGCCATATCAGTTAGCGTGTCCCAACCGACCACAGCGTAGCCCAACGCGGGCACCTTTACCGGCTGCAGGGCCCAGCCCACACCGCCGTGAAATGCGGTCTCTGCACGACCGGTCCAGAAATCTGTCGGCTGCGCATTGCGGCCGAGGAAGTGGCGGCTGGCGGAAGTATCCTCCCCCAGGCCGCGTGGGATGAGCAGATTCTTTGCCACCGGTCCGCTCACCACCCTTTCCCAGGGCAGCGGGTTGAAGATCAGCAATTCTGAGGGGTCGTTCCGCGGGATAAAATGCGAGAAATCCGCCAGCGCATCACGTTCCAACAGCAAACTGAAAGAGCGCGCGGTATAGGCCAGGTTCTTTTTGTGGTTATCCATTGCCAGCGAGTCTTCCAGCTCCGGCTCGTTGGAGGCGGTATCTGCTCCCCAGGTGTGTTCGCCGTAGAGGTTGAGGGCATGCCAGGCATAATCGCGAAAAAGCGTGTTCGTGCGGTCTGAATATCGGGTTGCGGGAATTTCACTGCCGGCGATTTTCGATTCGGGCAGGGATTTGACCAGCGCATGGATCTCATCCGCCCGGAAAAGCCGGCTGCGGGTGGTGCGAAAAATAGTTATCTCCCTCGCGGCCGAGATGCAGCCGAAGTTCCAGTAATCCGTCCAATCCCCGCGGATCACCGGCAGGCTGGCAAGGTCCCCTTTCACCCGCTCCCAGAACATGCGCGGGGTGGCGCAAACAATCTTCGGTGCTCGCCCGCTTTGATTCCATTTCCGGGAGAATTCCGCGAAAGCCCCCCAGGCGGTACCGTTATCTCCGTAGGGATGGTAGCCCTCCAGGATGATATACGGAACCGGGAAATGGACTTCAGTCAGGTATTCCTCGATCCTGGGCAGCCATTCGAGAAAGACCTCGTCGGAATCTGCAGCCAATCCAAAATCATTGGCTTTGGAATACTGCCAACCGTTCAGGGTGGGCAGCACGCGACCGCTGGGCGCTTGCCACTGGAAGAGGCTCGGTCGCGGTTCTGGCGGCCCACCGAAATGGTGATTCACCGCCATGCTGAAGCCTTCGATCCCAAGATCGAGGAGCACATCCGGCAAGCCCCAGTTCTGCCCGTTCACGTCGCAGTTCATCGCTGAGCGGATATCCAAGCACAGCTCGGAGCGCATGCGCTGCACGGGTTTGAGGGTTTCAATAACCTGGTACGAATCCAGCAGCGGGGTGATATTGGTGAACATCGCGGTGATCTCGATCAGCCCTTCCTTCTCCGCTGCCTGAAGGCGTTTAATATCCGCTTTTGTGGCGGTTTTCAGCCAGGCATCGAGTCCAGAGGTGGCCTCCACCGTCCAGCGGAAGCGGCTTTCAAACGGATTGGTGCGGTAGCGGTCAATCAGATCCAGCGCGTCGTTGATGAAGCGCGGCTGCATTTCCCAGAAAATGGGCTGGTCATTGGTATAGCCCACATCCGTGTGGGTATGGTGGATCAGGTAGACGGTGTCAAGTTTCATGGCGATTTTTACCCCTGGTTTGCTCCGGATTAATAATTTTGCCGTCAACGGAACCATATTACCTTAATTTTTCTGATTGGCGTGCATTGCGATCTCAAAATTGAAGGGTTGGTGAGAGTATAATCTTTTAAGATTCCCCGATGAACGACTGGGGTGTTTTTATTCAGTTTGATATATCTGATTAGCCGGTGGGCTTAACTTATCTTTCGGCATTTATTTAAGCAAATGAAACAAGCAAAGATCAAAGAAACCACAGGTGATACGCGAACGCAGGGAACAAATAAACCCGCACCTGCCGGTAGATCCAACTTTGAAATATGGTGGGAGAAGAATTCAGGCATCCTGGTGGTGGTGGCTGCCCTGCTGGCGATCGGGGTTTACTTCTGGTACGTTACCGCCGGGAAATGGGTGTGGACCCCGCTGACGTTTTATTATGATCACCTGGCGGATGCCTTCCTGCGAGGCAGCGTCGCCCTCCTGGAAAAACCCCCTGCCGCCCTCGCAGCACTCGCCAACCCCTATAACTTCGATAACCGCCTGGGAATCGATTTTATCTGGGACGCGTCCTACTACGGAGGGAATTATTACCTGTACTGGGGACCGGTACCAGCACTAATCGCTGCCCTGATAAAATCGGTCCGTCCCTTAGCCCTGGATGACCAGCAGCTCGTGTTCCTTTTCATGGCAGAGCTGGTTGTCGTGATGGCCGCCTTGTTGCACTGGCTCCGCACCATTTTTTTCCCGAAAGCCCCCGCCTGGACCGCTGCCTTCCTTCTCCTGGCGGGTATGCTGAGCCTACCGGCACTGTGGATCATCAACCGGTCCTCGGTCTATGAAGGCGCGATCGCAGGTGGGCAATTCTTTCTCATCCTTGGTTTGTATGCTGGTCTGCGGGGAATGTTCTCCGGGCGAAAAGCCATTTGGCTGGTTTTGGCCGGCCTGGCTTGGGGAGCTTCCATTGGTTGCAGGGTGAACAATGCCGCGGCAATCACCTGGCTCGTTTTAGTGATCTTGATTTATCTCCTCCGACACAAGAACCAGCGAAACGATTGGATCCTTCCAGTTTTTTGCTTGTGTTTTCCTCTACTGCTCTGGGGATTGGGGCTGGGGGGCTACAATTATGGTCGTTTTGGTAACTTCCTGGAATTTGGTCACCGCTACCAACTAACAGCAAAAGCACTTCCGGAAAACTATAGCGATGTTTCTTCAATCGGTTACATCCTCCCGAATTTGTACAACCTGCTCGCCCGACCCTTTATCCTAAACTTGCGTGAATTTCCATTCATTCATATCCCATCGGTAAACCATAAACTCTGGCCTGCATTAATTCACATCCCGCCTCATTATGTTTCCGACGAGCCCGCGGCAGGAATTTTCCAAGCTGTTCCCCTTTTCTGGTTGATACTTCTCCCAACCCTTAAACCAGCCCGGTTTGTTTGGAATTGGTTCAGAAAGAGACAAACACAGGATCCGCCCATATCCCTTCCGACCTTGCCCTGGGTCGGGTGGATGGTGGGGGGAGCAGCAATCGCCATTTTAGGATCGCTCTCCATTTTCATTGCATCCAATCTGCGATACCTGATGGACCTGGTTCCTCTGCTGACCATCATCTCAGCACTCAGCTTCTGGTGGGCTCTGGAATTTTTCCGAAACTCCCGCTCATGGCGGGCTGGGGTATTCACGTTATTGATCCTGCTTGGCACAGTGACTATTGCCTTCGGGTTGCTGGCAGGCTTCAACGAATACCCGTACCGATTCCAAACCATCAACCCCCAGCTTTATTCTGCTCTTTCGAATTTCTTTGGCGGGAAATGATCAAATAATCTTTTCCCAGCTATTTTCTTCTTTCCGATCTTTGCTGGAACGATGGAGTGCCAAAGAAAAACACGCGGGGGTTTGAAGTTTGTTGAAAACGTGGGATTAACCCTCTTCGTACGCCTTTCGCAGGATGGCAAGATCCAGCTTTTTCATCTTCAGCATTGCTTCCATGACTCGCTGCGATTTTACCGGATCGCCGCTGCCCATCAATTTCATAAATTCGGTTGGAATGATCTGCCATGATACACCGTATTTATCTTTGAGCCAGCCGCACTGGCTCTCCTCACCGCCATTTTCGGTGAGCTTTTCCCAAAGTCGATCCACTTCCTCCTGGTTCTCGCAATTCACGAAGAGGGACATGGCTTCCGTAAATTTGAATACCGGCCCTCCATTCAATGCAACGAATTCCTGACCATCGAGTTGGAAGGTCACGGTCATCACCGTGCCAGCCTGGCCAGGGGTACCCTCAGCATAACGCTCGACTGAAAGGATCTTTGAATCCTTGAATAACGAGGTGTAAAGTTTTGCGGCTTCTTCTGCCTGGTTGTCAAACCAGAGGAAAGTTTTAATCTTTTGCATTTTGGCTCCTTTTTGTATGTAATTCAGACTATTTTTGTCTAATATAACACATCACCCGGTCACGAATCAAGTTGGGGGGTTAAAAAGAAAATCACCCTCATTACGAGGGCGATCCTTTTCCTTTACCAGCGCTGGTGCACAAGTTCCCGGATATACCGCTCGTAAATGGCGCGAATTGTTTTCATGGTCTCATCCGAAAGCGCGGGCAGATCAGCCGCGGCAAAATTCTCCTCCGCCTGGGAGGGGCGTTTGGCTCCCGGGATGGCGCAGGTCACCGCGTCAAACATCAGGATCCAGCGCAGGGAGAATTGAGTCAGGGTCATGCCTTCCGGGCAAACGGTTTTTAGTTCCTCCACTGCCTTGAGCCCGGTTTCATAATCCACGCCCGAGAAAGTTTCACCGACATCGAATGACTCGCCGTGGCGGTTGTACAGGCGGTGGTCATCCTTGGAAAAGGTGGTATCAGGTTTCATCTTCCCAGTGAGCATGCCTGAAGCCAGCGGGACACGTGCCAGGATGCCCACTTTTCGTTTTTTTGCCTGCTCGAAGAAAAGTTCGGCGGGGCGCTGGCGGAAAATGTTGAAAATGATCTGGATGGTCTGCACATTTGGGTATTCGATCGCCTTCAGGGCTTCCTCCACCTTTTCCACGCTCACCCCATAGAAACGCAGCTTGCCCTGTTTCACCAGGTCATCCAGAATGCCATAAAGTTCCGGCCAGTAATAAGTCTCCGGGGGCGGGCAGTGCAGCTGTAACAGGTCGATCGCATCAGTATCAAGATTCTTAAGGCTGCGTTCCACAAACGCGGTCAGATTTGCCCGGTTGTATCCCTTGCCGGTGTGCGGGTCCAGCCTGCGGCCGGCCTTGGTGGCAATATAGATCTTCTCGCGCGATTCCTTGCGTAATTTTGCGCACAGGCGTTCGCTCAAACCATCGCCATAAACATCAGCGGTATCAAAGAAATTCACCCCCATGTCTATGGATTTATGCAAAGCAGCCAGGGATTCGGTATCGTCAACCTGTCCCCAAGCACTGCCGATAGCCCAAGCGCCAAAACTTAAAGCTGAAACCTTCCAGCCGGTCCGTCCCAATTCGCGGTATTGCATGGTCATGACTCCTTTTTTAATGTATTATCCCACAAGTGTTGTGTTGGTTCTTTTTTCTACCATTTATTCCAATGGGTTTTTCTTTCCACGTCCACCCCGTATTGGGTAATCCTCCTGGCATTCTCCTTCGGGTATCCCAGAGCCAGGTAACACGGCACTTCGTAGCCAGACGGAATCTGCAGGATCTTCCGGAGGCTTTTGCGTTCGTTTTCAAAGGGGATACGGGTCACCCCGAAGATCCCCTCGCTGGCAGCGGCCAGGAGAATATTCTCAACGCAACACCAGATGGAAGCCAGGCAGTTCAGAGAGCTTAAGGACTCAGGTTTTAAAAGCGGTCCGGGTGAATAAAAGCAGGGGAGTATCAGTACGCCAGCGGTCAGGAGCATGGAATGCTGTTTGGGAATGGCATCTATATAGCATTGCCTTTGGAATAGCTCGACCAATCCCCAGCGATCCACGATATTGGTTGCACCTTTGGTCGTTTTCGGTGCGCGGATATGCTTCACCAACTCCAGGCGCATTTCTGCATCCTGCACCAGGATGAATTCCCAGCGGCGCAGGTGGTCGTTCGTCGGTGCCTTCAAGCCTGCTTCCAGGATTTTCATTATGGTTTCGCCAGGGATTTCTTTGGAAGAAAAATCGCGGATGGTCTGTCTGGCGGAAATTGCTTCGTAAATGTTCATGAATTACCTATTAGTTTTCCAGTTGATCAAGAGTTGTTTTCAACTCGCCTTCGAGAGTTACTGCATTGCCAAAAATCCGGTCGCGCCAGTCGGGATTTAATTTATCCAAAATTGCGGCCAGCGCGAAACCACTGTAATAGAACCGCTGATCACCCTCCGAATCGGCCATGCGTCGTATTTGCGCCACCTGTTGAGACCAATAACGAGTAAATGAATTATCATCCAGCAAATCTGATAGGGAAGGGGTCAACAATTTATTTTTATCGTTCGATGAAGAAATAATCCGCCACATAGCAAGTTCGGTGTATTTGGAAAGTCCTTCTTCCCACTCCTTCCGTGTTTCCAGATCGATCAACTCCTGATCCAGGTTCGCGTTCATTCTGCGATTATTACGCTGCTCAAGGAATTGGTTTGCGTACCGGATCGTATCATCGATTGATTTTGCATCGATCGCATCAGCAAGAAGATCCAATTCCAATTTCCAGTCAGCCTCAAATTGTGTTTCGTGCCAGGGGTATCGCTCGTGATTTTCGTTATAAATATTTTCTGCCTCGGTCAAATTCCCTTCAGAACGAATAGCCTCAAAGGCATGAAAGGACTCATGCAGCAACCCGAGGACATACCAGTCCCTGCCCCCTGCAGAGGTAAGAAAAAATCTCGCTGCAGCCTGGGTGGGGAGGATTGGTTGAAGAAAGGTTGGAATATTACCTCGAAAATCATCCGCCAGAGAATCAATCATCCACGATTTAATTGGGAGGCTATAAACCCATCGATTCCCGATCTTTGAGGTAAATGCTCCCGGAGTCTCCCCTTGTTCCGGGATGCTCTGGCGATAATAGACCTTTCCTGGAACCGATTCATCTGGAACAGGTTCCCATACACCACCCATCTTATTATTCCCGGGTACCTTGGTCCAGCCCGCCGGGGGATCGGCATACCCAACCACAAACACATAATCACGGTTATAAAGCATCGCAGGGATATCAGAACTTTCCCACCCTTTCCAAAGAGAATCGCCAAATTGAGTTCTTAGATAGGAAGCGGCGAAGATCATCTCTTTGTCTGAATCGCTCAATCGATCGAGATTTTTATTATCCTGGCGAAAAAGGGAATTGCTTATCCCCGAAAGAACCGCCATGATCAGGCAAGCAGCCAGGAGCCCAACCAGAACGAGCAAGCAGCCTTTTTTCCTCCGGCTTGGAACATGGTTTTTATTTTGGTTGTCAGGAGGTTTTTCTGATGTCGAAGTTGTCACGTGTTTCATAATTCCTTATCGATTTGAGAGGGGATTGTTCAGGATTGATTGAAATTACTGTTGGAATCCCAACACTATTAATCACTAACCTTATTACTCCGCCACAACCAATACCAAATATGGACTATTTTCTCTTAATTCGGGGAATCAAAAAAGGCGTTTGGGTTTTGTAATTCAGGTATTGCTGGCCGAATCGTGCTTCCAGCTCCCGCTCTTCCACTTTCTTGATGTAGGTAAGCAGAAGTCCCCCAAAAATGAACACAGCCAGGATCGAACAAATTGAGCCGACGGCAATCGCGATCCCCAGGTAAGCCAGGAGAGTACCGAAAACCATCGGGTTGCGGCAATATTGATAAACCCCGTCCACCAGCAGCTTCTGGGTAGCCATCATCGGTAGGGGTGTCCCGCTTGCCCTTGAGAACTGGGAGTAAACCGTTCTGAATGCAAAATAAAACCCACCAACTGCCATCAAGAACGCCAAGGATCATATTCCAAGGTCCAAGATCAAGCGGCGGGAAACCGAATTTCGCGTCCAGCCCAGGGAAAACCACGATCAGCAAATAGGGGATCAGGAAAACAAAGAGGGTTCCCCCCACGAGCACCGATACGACGATCCTCATCCACAGAGGATATTCCCGGCTGGCCCATTTTTCAAACCTTTTCATAATAATCTCCCCGAACCACGATTCTGGATGGAAATTATCGTTTTTCACATTGTACATCGCCCAGAGAGATTTTTAATATATATTTTCAGGTCGATTTTTCAGGCACTTTATCCATGATGTATTCCGCCAGGGCGGTGATGGTGAGCGCAGGGTTGGCATTCAGATTGGCTGGCACCACCGACCCATCCGCCACATAGAGTCCCGGGTATCCAAACACCCTGCCCTCCTTATCCACTACGCCTACATCAGGTGATTCACCCATCACACAACCGCCCAGGATATGCGCGGTTGTTGGCGCATCCAACAGCACCTCGAACCAGCTGCCCTTAGGGTAACCATCCATTTTTTCCGCCATTCTCCTGGTAACCTGGTTGGCGATGGGGATATAGGATGGGATCCGTTTGCCATCTGGGGGAAGTTCGGAACGTAAACCGAACTTCCCGTGTCGAAGGGTTAGATAATTTTCAGTGGACTGCATTACCAGGATGACCGAGGTGCGCACACTCTGCCCGGGGATCCATAACGCCCTCAGAAACTGATACGGGTGCCGGAGGAGGGTGCCCAGGAACCGCAGCCAGCGCGGAATGGAACCTCCTCCCTCGGTCAATACCGTGGCGATGGCATAGAGGACATCCGAACCCTTGTTATAGCGCACGACCTCAATATGCGTGTTCTTATCCGGGTAGATCCCCGAGGTGATGGCGATGTGATCATTCCAATCCCGGATTTTATCGCGTGAATCCACCCCCAGGATGGCTTCCGAGTTAGTGCGGGTGAAATCACCCAGCCGTTCCGAGATCTCCGGGAGCATTCCAGTGATTTTACATTTGAAAAGCAGATCCACAGTCCCCATCACCCCGCCGCTGAAGATCACTCCTCCGGCAATGAAGGTCTGTTTCCTTCTGATCAAGCCATGAGACTTCTGCGAAAACACCTCATAGCCTCCCCCATCCGCGGGCTTCACACCGATCACTTCTGTTTCGGGAAAGATGCGCACTCCCCGCTTTTCAGCCAGGTAAAGGTAATTGAGATCCAGGGTGTTTTTTGCGCCAGTCGGGCAGCCGATCATGCAAGCGCCGCAGAGCTTGCAGCCTGTTCTCTCGGGTCCTTCGCCTCCGAAAAACGGGTCGGAAACGGTCTTTTCCGGTTCACCAAAGAAAACACCTACCGGATTAATGTGGAAGGTGTCCTCCCCACGCAGTTCGATACCTACTTCACGCAGGATGCGGTCTGCATTACCCACGCTGGGGCATTCCACCGCTCCAAGCATGCGGCGGGCTTCGGTGAAGAATGGCGCGAGCATGGTTTTCCAATCCCCTGGCCCCCATTCAGGTTTCTCAAAGATCTCGTCATCGGGGATGATCAACTGGTTGGCATAGACCAGGCTGCCGCCTCCCACGCCGGTCCCGTGTAAAACCAAAACGTGGCGGAGAAGGGTCAGCGCCTGAATACCTAAGAGCCCGAGAGCTGGCATCCAGACGGATTTACGTAGGTTCCAGTTCGTGGATGGGAAATCTTCAGGATTATACCGACGCCCTTTTTCAAGCACTGCCACATGGTAGCCTTTCTGTGCCAGGCGTAGCGCGGAGACGGAACCTCCAAACCCGGAACCGATCACGATGAAGTCATAAGAATAGTGGTCAGGCATGAAGGATTCTCCAGTGTTTGTGAGAGGTCATAATTAAATACATGATTGTATTAACCCTTTGTCACCTTCCGGTTACGATGTGAAAAAGATTTGAGACCTTAAAAATCAAAAAAGCGCTCATGCGAGCGCTGAAATAAGAAAATTACACTTTACTTTACAGGAAGGACCTGGTAATCGAACTTATACCCTGCCTGTTCTACCACTGCCTGGATTTTGGTGCGGATCTCCGCATAGTTGAATGAATAAGAGTAGTCCTTGCCGAACAGCGTGGATTGCTCCTGGATCGTGCCGGTTCTGGCACCGCTGAAGGTATTATAACTTTCGGTCTTCACGCCAAAACCGCTATCCATATCTCCACCCGAGGAGAACCCGGATCCGGCTTCGGTTAGCATTTCCGAGAATTTGACCGTTTTTGCCCCCTCGTCTATCCGCATCTTCAAAGAGTAGGTCAATTTCTTTTTGGAGAGAAAGGCTTTGCGTTCGGCGATGACTGCAGCGAACTCCCAGAGACCTTTCTTTTCAGACCACTTGCCGTTGTAGGGCAGCGTTGAATTTTTTACCTGAGTTATTAGGACTGGACCAGCCATGGATTTCCTCCTGTTGTGGATAATTTACCAACCCTTGGATTGTAGGAGGAAAACGGAAATTAAAAAAGGCGAATGGTGTTTACATTTTTGCAAAGAGATTATTTATTTATTTTTGTTCTTGAATTCCTTTAAGTAGATCAAGTACACCAGGAACCCGGCTATCAGGAAACCCAGGATTATGAAACCACCCAGGGTTATGGTAACAGCCGGGTCACTGCCAGCAACTATTGTCGGGTATGCGGTCATAACAGGTGTCCTCGTTTCTGATGGTTTTACAGTTGCCGAGCGGATGGCCTGCGCGGTGCATTCCATGGCAGCCGTCGGCCAGCATGCCAATTGATCACCCTTGGCGATCTTCCAGGCTTCAATGGTTTTATGGTTGATCGTTGCCTGAGCAGTCATGGTGACGAACTGAGCCTGAATGGTGGCTGCGTCGACCGTGGCGGTGGCATCGTTGTAATTCATCATGCTCAGGGCGTCCGCCAAATCCAGGCTGTCGTATAGTCCCTCTTTGGCCAGCGCTGGATTTGCCGCTTCCAGGGTTTGCGCGGTCTTCAGCTCGTCCTGTGCCCGCTGGATCGCTGCGCCTGATATCGGAACACCTTTTCCCGGTAACCGTGTGAGCGCCAGCAAGCCCAACCCCGTGTGCGGTGCGGGGTGATCCGGCAGGAGCGCACCCGCTTTTTGGTAGGCCTCGATTGCCTGCGGCAGATAAAAGGGGCTGAATAACTGGGCAGCATTGGAAAACGGCAGGGCGGAGAGGGAATGGTAAACCGCTGCCAGTTCCAGCCAGGCTTTCCCATCGGCCGGGTTGGCTTTTACCGCTTGCCTGGCAGAAAACAGTTGCTCCCAGGCAGACGGCTTGAGCAGCCAGATGGCGAAATCATCCTGGGGCGTGGGTTCGAAATTCGTCCAGCTCCAGCGTACCTCCTTCCCGTCAATAACTGCTCCCTTGGGTAATCCGGTGGAGATCTGCCCAATGCTTCCGTAGGGAAGCGAAATCTTAGGGTTATCTGCGATGGTTTCCGCTGAAGCCGGGTAGGGCAAATTGACGACCAGGTCTGCGTGGCCGATCAGCCCTGCCCAGCCCGCACCGGTCTGGAAAACGTAATATAGCGCCACTTCGCGACCCTTGGCAGCGGGAGAAAGCGGAACCGTGTAACTGACATGGACGAGAGTATCCTTGCCGGCTGGGAAGCTCAGCGGGAAACTTGCCCAGGGCAGGTCAGGTTTTTGAGACCCGCCCGGGTTGGGCAGATCACTGACCTGGAATTTAACCGGGATTCCATTCGAGCTGACCCTGAAGTTGGCGATCTGTGGAACAGTCTCGTTGGGGTTGAATTTCCATTCCACGTTTCCCAGGGCGGAAGCCAGGGGAAACCAGGCTGTCATCGAGATATCTTCGCTGGTGGGATTTCTCATCGTGAAATCCGCATTCACATCGGCAACTGTTTCAAACCACACAGGCCGGATGTCAAATCCATACGCGCCAGGATTCAGATTTACGGCGAGATTATCCATCGCGGTCGCCTGGCGTACGTTCATAGTGACAGTCTCTGCTGCCATCTGGACGGGAGTTTCCTCCCCGGGTTTTATATTGCTGCCACCGGGCAATACCGGGCGAACACCTACATCCGCCCGGACCTGAACGGGAAGACCCAGGGAGAAAAGAATGCCAGCGAGAACCAGGCTGGTGAAAGTGATAAATTTGAATTGAAATCGGTGAGTTCGCATGAAATCAACTCCCTGCAAGGGATAACTGATGCGAAACCATCATAGCACGCTGCACCTGTGGATGCATCCATCGAATGGAACAGAGCTATTCCGTCCTACACAATTTATTCCTGTAATCGGCTTTTCCGATGATTCAGCTTTGCGAAGCCATCACCCAGGCATGATTGATTTCATCTGGTTGTAAATGATTTTCGTGGCGCGTTTTGGCATCAACCGAACAAAGAAATCCATCATTTTACTATCCTGGCCAATGAACACATGGTAAGAATTCTTTTCGATTCCTTCCAAGATCTTTTCCGCCGCAACCGTTGGAGCAGTAAGTTTGATCTTGCTAGTATCGATGGTTTCAGCACCTGGAACAGTTACACCCGAATTTGCTGCAATGTTTGTGCTCATCGATCCTGGAAATACAACCGTAACATGTACCTGTGTATCCATCAACTCGGAGTACAGCCCTTCAGAAAAGAGCTTCGCGGCAGCCTTGGAAGCGCCATAAATCGTCTGCCCCGGAACAGGAAGGTATCCACCCATACTCGAAACATTTACCACACTCGCCTCTGGGCGTTCAAGGAGAAGCGGCAGGAAGGCCTTGGTCATATAAACCATGCCATAAAAATTCACATTCATAACCCGGTTGATTTCGTCGAAAGATAGGTCATTAACCCGCACGAATTTTTGGATGATCCCGGCGCAGTTGATCAGTCCGTCAACTGCACCGTGTGTGGCAACGATCTTTTGCGGCAGGGCGGCCACTGCTTCGCGATCTGTAATGTTCACCACATGGGTGGTAATTACCGCCTTTAAATTGCCTGCCAGGTCAACTGTTTCCTGCAATCCCTTTTCATTTATATCCACTGCGGATACCCTGGCATTCCTCTTCAGCAATAAAAGCACTAATTCGCGCCCAACACCACTACCGCCTCCGGTCACCACAAATACTTTGCCTTGAATGTCCATGAGCGATCTCCCTTTCATAACCTGAATTCGTGAATTCGGATGTTATTACTCAGAATAGCACGCGAAATCGTGAAATGCAATCGCTTTTGATTTGGATTTAAAGGAGGATCAGGAATGGGAAATGGGAAGGTTTCATCGATGATTGCGTACCAAGGGAAGCAGTTCCTTTAGCATAGCGAACGCGGATTCGCTGGTATTCCCGAGAAGGGAAAACTGAATCCGGCTTTCTGGAAAATACCCGGAGTAGAACGCAACACCCGGGTCTTCGCCGATCAGGTAATATTCAACCGGGTGACCTTTTTTCATCCTCATCCAGATGCCAAAGCCATAAAAAATACGGTTGCTTCTTGGGATGGTCCGGATCTGTGGTGACAGCATCACATCCAGGGTGGTTTTTTGGATCAGCCGGTGATCCAAAAGCAAGCTCCAGAATTTTGCCAGGTCGGCAGCGGTGGTGAATGCGCCGCCATCCCCGCCACCCAGGATCGGGATGGCATAAATATTTGACCGCCACCCGCCTTCTTCAGCGGGGATATACCCCAGCGCGGTGCCCTTGGGTAGCTGATCCAGGGGAAAATACCCGCTGCGACCCATCCCGGCTGGCTGAAAGACCTCCTCCGCAATTACCTGGGTAAAGGGCTTTCCGGTCAAATGCTCGATCACCATACCAAGCAAAATAAATCCAGCGTTGCAGTAAGCAAACCGCTTTCCGGGCGGGAACTTGCTGGGTAGATCCTTGAAAAGGGGTAGAAAATCCGCCGGGGCTCGAAAGTTGTACGCGGTGTGCTCCTTCCAGACCACCTCGTAATCGTCGCATTCCTCTTCATCAAAATAATCCGGGATACCGCTTGAATGAGTCAGAAGGTGATGCAGGGTAATGCCCGGATCGAAATTTGGCAGCGGGGTGGGAAGGCAATCCTTCAAGCAGGTTTCAAAACCCACCAGCCCGCGCTCCACAAGACGGCAAATGGCCACAGCGGTGAAGGTCTTGCTGCCGGAAGCCATCCCGAAACGGGTATACGGCGTATTGGGGACCCGTTCCGGCAGATTGGCAAACCCGAAGGGCTGTGAGAGCACAACCTGCCCTTCCCGCCGGATCTCGATGAGCCCTGAGAAAGGGCTGATCCGGTGCTGAGCCAGCATCGCCTTGAGCAGGTTTTCCAATGGATCGCGGGGTTTCATTTATCCTGCGGGAGAACTTGAACCAGGTTGATCAAATTTCCGCAGGTATCTTCAAATAGTGCGGTCATGATGATCCCCGCGTTCTGCGGTTCTCCACGGAAGACAACTCCCCTGGATTTTAATTCCTTGTAATCTTTTTCGATGTCGAGGCTGATCATTGCGGTTGCTGGAATCCCGGCATCGAACAGGGCTTTTTGATACACCGCAGCCGGCGGAAATCGCAGAGGCTCGAGCACCAGTTCCACTCCTTCGATACCATCCGGCGAAACCACAGTTAACCAGCGGTCCTCGCCAATGGGAAGATCCGCCATCTTGGTGAATCCAAGGATGTTTGTATAGTACTGGAGCGCTGCTTCCTGGTCTGCCACAAATAAGCTAACGAATTTGATCTGCATTTTTACCTCCATCGCTTTTAGTTTTTTCTCAAATCTGTTTCATTATAATGAAATTCACTTCCATACTAATGCATCAATAGCTGCGAGCTAATTACATCATGTATAATCAACCTCTGATTTTAAAATGGGGGGTCCTAAAAAACTCAATGGGATTGCCAACAATACGTTGCGAAATACGTGCAGTAAAAATTCTAGTATTTCCTTGGAGTGATCATGTCTGAACAGATGCGCGTGTGGATGGAAGTGATCTTCAATATCAGCTACCTTGTGGTTATTTGGACTCTCGTAATTCTAATGATCGTACGCAGGAACCAGGTTGCCCCGGAAAATCGCTCCCTAGCCAAGCGGTTCACCTGGGCGTTCGCGTTGCTTGCCCTGGGGGATACCGGTCATGTAGGCTTTCGGGTTATTGCATATCTACTGGGCGGGCTGGAAGCCAACACTCTCCTGGTTGGAGCGGGCGCATTTTCCACCGCCTTCACCGTGACCATCTTTTACATGCTGATGGTGGATATCTGGAGACTGCGGTTCAAAAAGTCGTTCGGTGTCTTTGGCTGGTTCCTGCTGGTTGCCGGAGCTGTCCGGCTGGTCATCCTGCTTTTCCCTCAGAATGCCTGGGGGCAGGTGGTCGCGCCCTATGATTGGAGCTTGCTGCGCAACAGCCTGCTGGTCATCCAGGGGGTTGGGGTCACCTTCCTGATCTTGCGGGATGCCATCCGCGCGCACGACCGGGCCTTCACCTGGATTGGTGCCATGATCGTGCTTTCATTCGCTTTTTACGCCCCGGTCATTCTCTGGGTCCAGTGGGTTCCCATGTTGGGCATGCTCATGATCCCAAAGACCTGCGCCTACCTGGCGATAGCATTTATCGCCTATTTTGAGCTTTTCCGTCCGAAGCGATCGAAATCCCTGGAACCCGGTGGATAGGGTACTCCAACCGGTCCCAACCTTCTACAACCGAACTCTACGAGATGTTAACCGGATAAACTGGGGTTATAGAAAAATGATTTATTCTCAGTAAATGGATTGGAACTGATGGAAACATTCGAAAAGCTGGAAAAGCAACAATACATCAACATTGAGACCTTCCGAAAGAACGGGGAGGGCGTTCGCACGCCTGTCTGGTTTGTCCGCGAAGGCGAGGCGGTGTATGTTTACACTATCGCCGATTCAGGCAAGGTCAAACGCATCCGCCGGGAGCCGCGCGTGAACATCGCACCCTGCAAGATGGACGGCACCCCGGTCGGAGACTGGTTCAGCGCCTCTGCCCGTGAGATTCCCGATGAGGACACCGGCATCAGGGTGGATAAGCTCCTGGACAAGAAATACGGTTTGACGAAAAAGCTTTTCGGGCTTTCCGGGGGAATGCGAAAACAAAAGCACACTGTGCTGGAGATCCGCCTGGGAGAGTAACTCTCTCCGGCGAATCCGTGATTCGTTTTCGATCTAAGATTATTCCTCTGTGGTAAGGGAGCGTATTTCCGCCGCGATCCCCAGAGCCCGCTTCTCCGCGATGCCGAAATAACCCCCGGGTTTCAACAGCTCGCGGATTTCCTCATTTGTGAGGTAGTGCTCGATCAAGGTGTCCGCGCAGATCAACTCCTCCAGAGGATTGGAATTCCCCTTTTCAACTTCCCCCCAGGCTGCCAGGCTGTGCCCCCGCAGGATCTCGTGCATTTTCTGCCTGTCCGCCCCCTTGCGGGTCGCGAATGTCAGCAGCCTTTCGATCCCGGCAAATGGACCGTAGGTCTCGATTGTCCGCTGGATGGCTTCCTCGCGGATCGTTAGTCCATCCACGATCCTGGTCGTGCATGTGATCATCTCATCCAGTGCCAGGAACGCCTCAGGAAGGATGGTTCGCCGGTTGGCGGAGTCATCCAGCGTCCTCTCCAGTACCGACCCGGCTGTATTTTGCCAGGCGACCTGGGGCAGTACCGATACGTACCTTGCAAGCGAGTCGATCTTTTCGGCCTCCACCGGGTTGCGCTTGAACGGCATTGCCGAAGAACCCACCTGGTGCTCCCCGAACGGTTCGCTGAGCTCCCCGATCGGTTGGGATTGCAGAAAGCGCACGTCCAGGGCAAACTTCGCCAGGCAGCCTGCCAGGCTGGCAAGTGCGGAAAGGACCTGGTAATCCTGCCGGCGCGGGTAGGTCTGCGTGGCGACCGGGAAGAAGGGCAACCCGATCATCGTGCTGATCCGGGCTTCGAATTCCTCAAACTGGTCTTCTCCAAGCATCTCCACAAAAGCCGCCGCGTTCCCGACCGCGCCTTTGAACCCCTTTCCTTTCAGTTCAGCCCGCAGGGTTCTAAGTGTTCCATATTCGGCCATTAAATCCTGGGCGGTACCCGCCAGCCGGTAGCCCAGGGTGGTGGGTTCGGCCGGCTGCAGGTGGGTGAATGCCATAACCGGCATTCCAGCGGTCCTCTCGATCAGCGGCGCGAAAACTGCCAGCAGGTGTAGAAGTCTTTCAATCAAAATATCGAGGGAATCGCGGATCAGGAGAACATCCGCGTTATCTTTGATATCCATCGAGGTGGCACCCAGGTGGATGATCCCCCCACCGATGGGCATTGCGAGGCAAAGACACGTATTTCAGAAACCAGGTCGTGCCGTACAGAAGCTTCGATCTCGAGCGACTTTTTCAAATCGATCTCACCCGCGTGGTCCTTCAGATCTTTGACCTGTTCGGGCGTTACCAGGCTCCAATGGCTCTCCACTTCCGCCAGTGCCACCCACAGCCTGCGCCAGGTTAGCCGCTTATTATGCTCGCTCCATAAACCCCGCATCTCCGGGGACCCGTAACGCCAGCTAAAAGGGCTTTGATAGGTTTGTGAATCCTCCATGCGAATTCAACTCCTGGTGATCACCGCAGAACGTTCCGAACCCACAGAGATAATCGCCACCGAAATGCCACAATAGGCTTCAATAAACTCAACGTACTCCTTTGCCTGGATCGGTAGATCATTCCAGCGCCGCAGGGAACACAGGTCTTCCTTCCAGCCTGGCAACGATTCATAAAAAGGCTCGTATCTCTGCATATCCTCCGCTGCGGGGGAGAAATCCATCGGAAGGACCTCCGATCCACCAGTTATGTACTTTGTGCACACAAGGATCTCATCCAACCCGGAAAGGATATCCAGTTTGGTGAGGAATAGCTCGGTGACGCCATTTATTTCGATCGCGTATTTGAGCAGCACCAGGTCCAGCCAGCCCACGCGCCGCGGTCTGCCTGTCGTCGTGCCAAATTCATCCCACGGGTTCGCGCCTGTCCCACGCAGGAAGGTGGCCGTCTCACCCTCGAGCTCTGTTGGGAACGGTCCCGCCTCCCACTCGAGTCTGGAAAGCCTTGGTGATCCCCACAACGCGTTCAATCAGGACGGATGCCGATCCCCAGCCCGCTGAACACCCCCGCAGCAGTGGTGCAGGAGCTGGTCACGAAGGGATAGCTGCCCTGGTCGAGGTCCAACAGGCTTCCCTGCGCCCCTTCCGCCAGAACGGACTGACCCGGAATTTAGCGCATCCCGGATACGCGCACCAACCGGGCGAATGAACGGGGTCAAGCCTGGTTGCCTGCGCAATGAATTTATCCGCGAGCGGCGCGGTATCCACAGCCGGCTGATGATAGAGTGCCGTCAATTGTTCGGATGCTCTTTCAAAATGCTCCCTCACCCGATCGGGGAATGAATCCGTGTGAAGCACTTCTCCGCAGCGAAGGCCTTTGCGGGCGGTCTTATCCATATAAGCCGGGCCGATGCCCCGGCCAGTGGTGCCGATCTGCGCTTTTCCAAGCGCGGTCTCCCGGGCGCGGTCCAGAAGGCGGTGCGCCGGTGTGATCAGATGGGCGGCAGTCGGAGATCCACAACCTTTCAGGGGTGATCGCAATGCCCGCCTTCCCGAGCATTTCCATTTCCTCCAGAAGAGTGGCCGGGTTGAGCACCACGCCGTTCCCCAGCACGCAGGTGGTGTGCGGGTGAATGATCCCCGAGGGAATCAGGTGCAGTTTGAAGATCTCGCTCCCGACGGTGACCGTGTGCCCGGCGTTATCCCCCCCGTTAAAACGCGCGACGATATCCGCGTTCTCCGAAAGCAGGTCCACCACCCTGCCCTTGCCCTCATCCCCCCACTGCATCCCAACAACGATGGTGATGGGCATGCCTAGATGGATTCCTTGTATTTCGCGAGGTTGACCGAGGCGATATAGGGCAGATTGCGGCCTTTTTCGTCGATATCCAGCCCGTACCCGACCACGAAGTAATCCGGGATCTTGAACCCGTAATAATCGATCTTCAGGTCCACCTTGTGCCGCTCTTCTTTATCCAAAAGAGCACATACCTTTAGGCTGCGGGGTTTGCGGTCCAGAAGCAGTTTGGAAACGGTTTGGACGGTATAGCCGGTATCGATGATATCGTCGACCAGGATGACATCCCATCCCTGGATATTGGTTTTATGATCCAGGTCAATTCGTACAAAACCGCTGGATTCCGAGCCTGAATAGGAGGAGACCGACATGAAATCCATCGTCATCGGCAGGTGGACGTTACGCATCAGGTCAGTGATAAAAACCACACTCCCGCGCAGCAGCCCGAGGAGCAGTAAATTCTTCGAGTCCCTGTAATCACCAGCGATCTGCCTGCCCAGGGCTTCCACCCGGTTCTTGATATCCTCTTCGGAAATGATCAACTGGTCAATAAAAGGATAGGGGAATTTCGGGGCTTGTTCCATGATATTTCTGCCTCATTCGATTGGGATGTTAGGCTGGTTTCCTGGAGGGAACCCAATTGATTGTACCAATGATTCCACGACACTCACGGGAATCATCCCGCCCGCGCGAGCTTCAAGATCGCATGGCAATCGGTCGGACTGATCAGTCCTTATAACAATGATGGATTAATTCAACTGGAAATAACGAAGATCCTGATCGGGGGATCCCGGCATGTTGATATCAGGGTCGAACGAAATGAGGGTATTTCCTGCCCCCTCCTGTATCGTCACCGCAACCCAGCCTTCCAATTCAGCGCCAGGCAGAACCGTGTTGCCGATCCACTCGCGATCTTTCGGTGTGTAGATCCAGTTCCCCTGTACGCTATAGCCGGAGCTATCCAACGCCCTGAACTGATCGGACCCGATCCAAGTGGGGAAATCCTTCTGGTTCAGGTATTTCAGGTGAACTTTCAGCAGGACCCTTTCAGTACCGCTTTCCGGAACCTGGTAATTCGGGTTGTCCTTGGTTAATATATTTTCCGCTTCCTCACCCTGGATGCTTTCCAGTAGGGTCACCTCCCAGTCCGGAGTGATCACCACGTCACCAATTCCCGCGGGGGAATCCATCGCCAAACCCAGGTCATTCGGATGCAGTTTTGAGAATTCCTCAGGGAGGGAGATGGAGGCACCTTTATCCAGGGTAAAGAATCGGATATAGCGGTTGTCGTCCTCTTCTACATCCAACACCAGCTCCAAATTCTGCTCGTTTTTCGGAACCACGGCATCCACCCATCCTTCCACAGTTTCCGCAGTATACATATCTTCAAACAGGAATTCTGGCTGCGGCCAACCGTCCATCGTATCCCCATGCGACAGGTATTGATCTCCGGTTATGAATAACTCGGAGATCCCCAGGCTGTGCGGGGATTCGTCCAGGGCAGTGTTGCGTACGAAAACCTTTGCCAGGGCATATTCCTGATCTTCCGGTAAAGGCTCTGCCTGCCATTCCGCCGTGTTAATAACCTTCAATGCGTCGGTTCCGCGGAGGAATTCCCTCACTTCCACATCCCAACCCGGGATGGAGATCTGGGTTCCCAGGGGGATCGGGTCATTCCTGCCTAGCCCCGGTCCAATTGTCGCATTGGGATCCGTTTCCTGACCTGAATTCGGAGAGTTTGAAGGATTGTCTGTATCGGACTTGGAAGAACTGAACCCGCAGGCAGCAATTGCCAGGTACAGGAAGAAAATCGGTATGACCAATTTGAGAAAACGGGCTCGTGTACCCATCATCCCTCCTAAAAAGGTACTCTTCCAACCGGTAGACTTCAATCAGTATAGCAAATTCGAATACCCGCTTCAACCATCTTGAAAATTGACTGTTTATTATTTTTTTCCGCTTGCTATAATAAAATTGCATTTAGGGTTGGGATAATAATTTCTTTCCTGGTTTTTTGGGTCCTGTTTGCATATTAAGGAAGGGTAACGGCAAACCATGCAAGCTCCAGAAATCGAAACCGCATCCTCCGCGCCGAAACGCAATTCCGCCGGGAAAACTGTTTTTCTAATTGCCCTCATCATCGGTCTGATCCTCTGTGTTGCCCTGGACTTGATCCTGTACCTCGGCTACCAGGAATACCTGGGCAGTCCCAAGCTGGTGGAGGGTGCTTACACCGACTCCTTCTGCTTCAACAATCCTATACCCTCACGCCTGATCAGGCCGCAGCGGTTAGCAAAATACGGTTACCCCGATTCCTTCACAATAACTTTCTACCAGGAGGAATTCTCCCCGGATTTCACCGGCGAGGTCAGGGATGAAATTTGGAGATATTACAACGACGGGATCGCACTGACCTTTTACGAAGGCATCCTGGTAAACCAGGAGACCATCGCCGATCCACCCACCTCCTGGGTACCCCTGCCGTACCAACCCGATCAATTCACGGCGTATGCCAGTCTCAAATCGATCCTCGCCACCGCCGCCATCAAGGATTATTTCGAATTGCCCCTGGAAGAGGAGCTTATCGATAACGGGAGCTTGTATTATGCACCCGGCCTGACCTTTGGAACCGTCAACGACCGGCTTGTCTATGTGGAAACGATCAGCATGAAAGAGGGGGAGGAATAGTATGAAGCCGCAGCGAATCGTTTACATGATGATCGCACTGGTCACCCTGATCGGAATGACCTTCTCCGCCTGCAATTTTCCCCTCTTCAATCCTCCCGGGCAAACCAGTTTCGACCAGGCGCATCTGATGATGATCACCTCCCGCGGGCTGCTCGACCTCTACACACCGCCGGAGATTACCGCTTCGCATTCTGGTTCCTCACCCGCGATGGCTTCATTGTTTTTTGATCCCAGGCTGCTCACGACACTGGAGCAGTTGAATCAGCAAAAAGCGCTAGCCCTGGAGTACCAGCGGCTTGCCGCTGCCGCGGAAAGGTCTGGAAACCAGGTCCTTTACGAGAAGTGGACCGGCAAGGCACAGGAACATCTTGCTGCGGCGGATAAATTAGAGCAAGCCCGGGTGGAATGGCGGCGCAAGCATCGGTTTTTCCCCGCGATTGGCAGAGGGGTCAAGAGCTTCACCCGCGCGGTCGGCCAGGTGCTTGGATTTTGCGATTCGCAATATCGCCGAAAGTATCAAAACACGATTCGAAGCATATATCGAAGAGATCCGGGCATTCCTGGCGAACCCTATTCGATACGCGTTTGATGTTGCCCTGAACCGCCAGCTTGAGATCATCAAGGGCCAGTTCATTGACCGGCTGGGACCCTTCTTTGGAGAGCGGGCGTACAACCTGATCAAACTTGATCAGCGCGCCTGGAGGGTGGAAGGACAGATCTTCAATACCCGCACCCCTCGGCCAACCCGCACTCCAAAAACGCCTCAACCCACCAAAGCGGAAGCCACCCCGACCGTCCCGACCGCAACAGAAGAAGCGATCCCCCCGAATGTCGTTGGAGCCTGGCATGGGGTAGCCTGCGATGAGGCAGAAGGTGCTTATGCCTACCGCTGGTCATTGGACCTGATGAAAGATCCCTCCACTGACCAGGTGGTGGGAACCCTGAAGTTTCACGATTGCCCGGGGGGTGGCAGGGGGCTCTTCCGCGTGGTGGGTACCGCACAGACCGGGTCAGTGATCAGCCTAACCGGTACGCTGAAGGATGGAGGCGGGAGCCTTTACCAGACCCTTCAGGATCAAAATTCTGCTTCAGGCACCCAGGATTTCCTGTTCGATAGCTCCACGGGTGAGATCGAACCGAATTTCGCGCCCTGATATCCGGATACTGTTCTTTTGACTTGTATCTTAAGTTTTAATCCCCTGGGTCATTTTCCCATTGCCCAATTCACCACAGGCAGCACCCAGACATCCAATGGCTTATATAGAATACCGTGGCCGGTCCCCACACCCAGCACAAATTCCTTCGATTCAGTCAGTCCCTTGCCCTCTGATCTTTCGAAAAGATCCTTGCAGGAGCCTGCCAGGGTATCTGCCGAATCATAGATGGAGAGAACCTTCCCGCTGATAATAATTCCATTTTGCCTGAATTCTTCATCTGTTTCCGAACTGCATATGGCCATGATCACATAGCGGATATCCGGATTTCCGAGAAGGCTGGAAGCGAGGATGGCGATCCCCCCGCCCTTGGAAGCCCCCACGATGGTGATATTCCCGGGAGGTACGCCGATATTTATTAAATCGTTCACCTGCGTCGCAACTTTTTTCGCATAAGCCAGGGGATCTGTATCCATTTTCCGCGGTTCGCTGATCACTCTGAATCCATTTCCCGCCAGTGTATCCAGAATCGCTTCATATTGATACTCGCCGAATTCCGGATCGACAGCCGGGATGCCCTGGTCTTCGATGATCTTACCGTGCAGATAAAAAAGGTATCGCGCGGAAGGATCGATCGATTCGGGGAATTGGAACCTTGCCAGATCCGGCTTCTTTTCGATATTGACACCTATGACTTGCGGAGTAGTGATCAATGACGACGATACTCCTAGTGTCGGCGCGTTCGTAGGCGGAAAACCTGGTTCACAGGAATTCACCACCATGGCGATCACAATTAACATCAGGAGGAGAAAGAGCTGTCGTTTTCTCATGATTTTCCGCATTGAAATCACCTGAAAAATATCTTCGCACGGGGAAGGGAGAAAGTCAAGTTGCCATGAATGGTTTACCATTTTCCTACATATAAGAGGTTAAATTACAATTGATTTTTTCAGTCAGAGAACCGGCGATGCGATTAAAAAGAACTGCGCATCCAAAAATTGGATGCGCAGTTAATGACTTTTCAATAATCTCGGGGCGTGTTTTTCAATCCTTCCCCGATCAATCGCTTTTACGCCAACTGCAGCTCCATCGGCAGACGGCGGATGCGGGCATCCCGCGTCCTCGAAAGCACCTGGGGAACCATCTCTTCGGGGATATCCACGAAGGAGCGGCTGTCCTGGATGCTGATCTTGCCAATAACGTGACCGGGGATCTCCGCCCGCGAAGCGATCAACCCCACGATCTCGTTCGGGCTCAATCCATGCTGCCTGCCCATTTTCATCTTCAATCGCACCATCCCGTTCTCGTGCGAGTTCTCGCCCATACGGTCCTGGTAGGATTTACGCTCAAATCCCCGTTTTCCGGTTTGAGGAACACTTTCCGTCATCACCGTGACGGGATGGATGGGTCGTTGTTTTTCCTCTCCGCGGGCTACTTTTAAGGAGGCCGCGGCGATATCCAGGGGATCGTACCCTTCAGCCACCATCTGTTCCACCAGCTCGCGCTCGCGTGTGAAACGCCCGCGTTTCAACCAGATCAGCAGTTTTCCGGTCAGGCTGGCTTCCCGCTTGACACGGATATCCTCTTCCGTCGGCAGGTTGGCCATCTGGATCTTCTTGCGGGTGAAGGCTTCCACCCGTCCCAGGCGCCTGCGCTCGGAGGCTGAGACAAAGGTGATGGCTATTCCGGTTTTCCCCGCTCTGCCTGTACGCCCGATGCGGTGGACGTAGATCTCGGGATCATCCGGAAGTTGGAAATTAAAAACATGCGAAATGTTGTCGATATCCAATCCACGGGCAGCCACGTCGGTCGCCACCAGCACCTGCACCTGTCCCTGGCGGAACCGGTTCAGCGTTCTTTCACGGGCTTCCTGGATCAGATCCCCGCTCAGGGCTTCTGCTGGGAAACCGCGGGCGGAGAGTTCCGCGGCCAGGGTGGTGGTTTCAGCCCGCGTGCGGACGAAGATCAACGCGCTGGTGATATCCTCCACCTCGAAAAGGCGGGTGAGCGCGGCGGTTTTTTCATGCGTGCTCACCAGGTAGTAGCGTTGTTCGATCGCATCCACGGTCACCTGTTCGCGCTGGATGTTCACCTGCTGCGGATCGCGCATGTATTTTTCAGCCAGACGCCGGATCTCAGACGGCAGGGTGGCGGAAAAAAGGGCGGTCTGGTGGTCGGTGGGGGTATTGGAAAGGATGGATTCGATATCTTCAATAAAACCCATGCTCAGCATTTCATCCGCTTCATCCAGCACGACCGTGCGGATGCCGCCCAGGTCGAGCACCGAGCGGTAGATCAGGTCCAGCAGGCGCCCGGGGGTGCCCACCACGATATCCACCCCGCGGCGAAGCTGACCCATTTGGGCGCCGTATGCCTGCCCACCATAAACAGCCAGGACATTTACATTGGTGTGGCGTCCAAGCTCGGAGATGGCTCCAGCAACCTGGGTAGCCAGTTCGCGGGTGGGTACCAGGACCAGCCCCTGGATCAGTTTCTGCCCGGTTTGTATGGATTGGATCATCGGCAGCGCGAAAGCAGCTGTTTTCCCGGTGCCGGTCTGTGCCTGACCGATGATATCGCGGCCATCCAGCATGAGCGGGATGACCCCGGCTTGTATGGGGGTGGGGGAAGTGAAACCCAGTTCGGTAACTGCCTGCACCAATTCTGGTTGCAGGTTTAAATCATTAAAATCGGTGATCATCAAAACTCCTAATCAAAATGTGGCGAGAGTGTTTTGATGACCCGAATCTACCCGGCTGGCTGGGAGCGTGGGTTGCCTTTCCTCACGGATCGGCACGCGCAGCCAATAAAAAAGCCCGACACTTTGTCGGGCAATCATCCGTTTACACCAAAACAATTCCCTGAAAAAGAAAGCCCTCTGCGGGCCAAGACAAATAGTATAACACATTCTGGGGGATTGGCGAGGGTGAATCTTCTATTGTTAATTTCTGCCAACCTTGGTTGGGTGCTAATAGTTATGTTTGCAGAAATTAGATTCCGTGCACTATCAACAACATACGATTTGGCTGGATATTGCTTAACCCTTTACCAGCCTCGGCAGGTCGCCCATCACCTCCAGCCCGGAGTGCTCCCCGGTACCTTCAAAGACCACCTCGCCTGCCAGCGTTTCCAGCCGAACCTCCACCCGGGCGTTCAGCGTTTCCAGCACCCGCCGGCCCATATCCACCCGGCTCGGCCCACGCAGAAGGCCGCCTTCCACCCTTCCGGGGCGCAGGGTCAGACGGTGGGTCTTATTCCGAAGCACCCACTTCACCTCGCTATCCGTGATCTCCAGCGATTCGATCTTCGCGCCAGCGTAGGTGGTGAAGCGGTGCAGGCTGCCATCCAGCCAGAGGCCGACGATGAACCCGCGGAAAGCGCTTTTCATCCAGGGGATGATCGCCACTGAGGCGGTGATGCAAGCCCTGGCATCCTTGAAATGATTGCTCTGAAACCAGATCCACGCTTCCGGGAAGGCCTGCCCCCAATCCTTTTCAATGTAGCCGTGCCCGCCGCTGAAATCCATGCGCTGCCCATCGAGAACCAATTCCCCTTCGAGGGGATGATCGAAACTGAGCACGCCGTGGTAACACTCCATGCGCGGCACCCAGGCATACCAGCCCATGATCCCCGGGGAGAGCAAAGTCACCGGCCAGGGGTTTAAGCGTCCAAAACGGATCTGTCCGGAGATTTCCCCCTCCGCGCTTTCGGTATTCAGGCTCAACCCGTGCGGATCGAAGCAATTGTTGCCCCACCAGGAAGACGAATTTCCGCGGATCGGCTTGGAATGTTTCCAACGGGAAGGTGTGGTAAGCCGTTTTCCCGCTCACCCCCTCCAGTACCTGGATGAAAGCGTGCGCATCCTTTCCCAGGATCACACCCGGGATGATGGCCACCTTCTGTTTTCCATCCGCGCTGACCAGCTTGAAGTACCAGCCTTCAAAAAAAGGCGGTTTCTTCCCCCATCCATGATACATGCCCGGGTTGAGCGTGGTGCGGATGGACATTCTTGCCTCTGTCAATAATTCGGATATTTCTTATCCGATTATACATCCATCCACGCCAGTTTTCACGTTTTTGACAATGCCCTGCCTTCTACAAACGCTCGCACCGAGCGATCGATATCCGATTCGGTGGTCGCCCACGAGCAGACGCTGACGCGGATGGCGGGTTCGCCCTTCCAGGTGGTCCCGCCGCACCAGCACTCGCCGGAGCGCTGGATATTTTCGAGCGTACTACGGGTCAGTTCCGGCGTTTCGCAGCGGACGAGCACCTGGTTGAAGACTACCTCGTTCAGGATCTCGAATCCTTCCGCCTTTAGCCCGCTGGCAAAGCTGATAGCGTGCCCGCACAGGCGGTCAACCAGCTCCTCCACCCCCTCCCGGCCGAGTGACTTGAGCGCTGCCCAAAGCTCCACTGCCCGTGCCCGCCGCGACATTTCCGGGGTGTAATGCATCCCGTCCCGTTCGCTGGTGGAAGGGATATATGCGCCGGAGATCTGCATCGCCGAAAGCAACGTCTCCCGCTCCCGGCAGAGCACGATCCCGCAATCATAGGGCGCGTTGAGGGTCTTGTGGGCGTCCACCGTCCAGGAATCAGCATTTTCGATCCCGGCGGTCAGGCGCCGCTTTGCCCGCGAGCCAGCCGCCCAGAGTCCAAAGGCTCCGTCAACATGCACCCACGCTCCGGCTGCCCGGGCAAGCGTGCAGATCTCCCCGATCGGGTCGAAGGCGCCGCTGTTCACGTTCCCGGCCTGCGCGATCACCAGGCAGGTGCCATCCAGGGTTGGCATGCGGGTGGGGATCATCCTACCCTGCTCATCGCATGGCACCGTTTCCACCCGTGAACGGCCCAGACCCTGGATGGCGAGGGCTTTGTATACTGTCGCGTGAGCCTGCTCACCCAGGATCACTCGCACTGCTGGCGCAGCGAAAAGCCCGTCCGAAGCCGCGTTCCAGCCCTGCCTTCTGAGGATCTCGTCCCGTCCGGCAGCCAGCGCGCAGAGCGTGGCGGTGGAGCTGCCGCTGACGAAACCGGCCGCGGTGCCTGCAGGCAAGCCCAGCAGTTCAACCAGCCATTTCTCGCAGACTGTTTCGAGGCGCGAAGCCAGGGGTGAGGAGGCAAACATGGCCGCGTTCTGGTCCCAGGAATCCGCCAACCAGCGGGCTGCCAGGGCAGCCGGGAGCGTGCCCCCGTTGACAAAGCCAAAATACCTGCCGCCTGCCGAGGCAGTGGTGGCCGGGGAACCGAACCGGTGCAGGGTTTCCAGGATCTCCCCGGCTTCCATCGGCCCTTGCGGCAGGGGTTCATCGAATACAACCAGGTTTTTGATGGCCTCTTCGGAGGGGTAGGCTCTGCCCTCCCCTACACCAGCCAGGTATTCCACCGCATATTCCATTGCCTGCCCCAGCAACTCACTTCGATGCAAGCTGTTGAGATTTTTCTTATGAAAATCCGGATCGCTATGGTTCATTTTCGACCACCTTTACATAGAATAATCAACCCCGGAGACCCGGGGTTGATCCGTCTATAAAATCATTGCATGTAACTAATTGTATTAAGGATTCCACCAATTTTTACGGTTCTTCACAGTCGGTCAACGCGACCACCGGGGGAGCACCGGATTCAGCGGTCTTCTTGCGAAGGAGGTGGATGGTGACCCCGATGGCGATCCCGGCCAGGGCTGCCCTCAGCCACCAGGACGAAACGAAAAAGACAGCGGAGATGCTGATCATTAACCAGAGCATTGTGATCGCGAGCGCTTTTGTCCTGCGGGGGATTCCCCGCCCTTCCTGGTAATTCCGGATGTACTGACCAAAAAGCCTGTTCGTCAAAAGCCAGGAGTGGAACCTCTCCGAACTGCGCGCAAAACAGTACGCGGCCAGTAGGAGGAAGGGGGTGGTGGGCAGCACCGGCAGGATGATCCCAACCAATCCAAGCAGGATGCAAAGGATTCCACAAGCAACGAGCAGGTTACGCTTCAAGGGTTTCAAATCAAAATGCTCCAGGGACTGGAATTATACCTAAATCCACACCTGTAAAGATGTTAATTACCTGAGTGTGAACCCGGGATGCTGTGTGGTCGTTATTTCACATGCCCATCCAACCAGGCGCGGATATCGGCACCCACCTGCTCGTGCTGGATATCGTTGTGCGGTTCGTGCAGCCCGTCGGGGTAAATATGGATGGTCTTATCTTTCGACCAGATCTGCTCGTGCATGCGGATCGCACCGTCGACCGAGACCACCGGGTCGCACTCCCCGTGCAGGAAGAGCACCGGAAGTTCGATCCGCTTGAAGTTTTCCTTCAGCCATTCGATCTTGTCCAGGAATTCAGTTCCCCATCGCGCGGAACGTTGCCAGTGCACCAATGGATCGGTATTATAAGCGGCTGCCACCTGCGGATCGCGTGAAAGGAAGCTGCCATCTAATGCGATTTTCATTGAGAAGTTCGGCTTGATACGCGACATGACCCGGGCGATCGCCACCAGGTGGGCAGGCGCTGAATCCTTCGGGTCGATGGCTGTGCCGGAGAGGATCGCGCCTGCATACCCATCGGGGTAATGCAGCAGGTAATCCGGCATCACCAGTGAGCCCATGCTGTGCCCGTAGAGAAAGAGCGGCAGCCCGGGAGCCATCTTGGCAACCTCCGCCAGGTAGAGGCGCATATCCTCGCGGTATTCCTCCCAGGCCATGATGTGTCCGCGCTGCCCTTCCGAACGGCCGTGACCGCGCTGATCGAACCCGGTGACGATATACCCGGCGGGCACCAGCGCATCTGCCAGGTTTTGGTACCTGCCCGTATGCTCTCCAACGCCATGCACAATGGCTACCACGCCTTTGGGAGGCTTATCCGGCAGCCATGTACGGTAATATAGATTCAACCCTCCAACGCCTTGAACGCTCCCGCTGTTTTCTCTCATCGAGATTTCTCCTATGAAACTGGAATATGCCGGTTGCCTTCCCCCATTAATCACCCGCAGCGGGGGTTCCTGCACAATTATACTTATGAAGGGTATTTTGAGGAAATCGGTGCCTCACGCGGGGAACTTTCCCGGCGGTCAAGGCGTCCATTAAACAAGTGAACCTTCCCTGCGGAGCCTACCATGCGAAATCTGATACTTGACCCCCCTTCTGTTGATCCCCCTCTTGTTATCAGCCTGTACCACCGTGATGATCGATCCCGCTCCGGTGGAGCCTCCCACGGTGATCCCCCTGCTTCCGGATTCCCCCGTGGTGGCCGAACCCGGAGGATCAGGGTCCTCCCCCTCCCCGGAAAAGCCCGCGGATGAGAACCTGGTCGCAGGTCCTGTGTACCTGGATTCCGCGGACTTGCTCGTCCTGGAATCCTACCCGCTGCAATACCGCCTTCTATTGAAAGGCAGCCTGCCCGATCCCTGCCATGAACTGAAGGTGGTGGTTCCCGCCCCGGATGCGCAGGGTGTGATCGACGTGCAGGTTTTCAGCCTGGCCGACCCGGGTAAGGTCTGCATCCAGGTACTGGAACCCTTCGAGACTTCCGTCAGCCTGGATGGATTTCCACCCGGCACCTTCGCGGTGATGGTCAATGGTGAACCGGTCGGGCAGATCGAAGTGGCTGCGCCTCAGACCGGGCTTTCCATGAAAGGATATGAGCTGTATGCCTGGCAATCACGAAGGCCGCTGGTTGTTCTCGCTGCTTTTGGGTACCAACCGCGCGAAATCCCTGGAGGAGGTCACCGATCCAGCCCTGACGCTGCAGGGAGTGGAGGCCTTGAAGAAAAAGCTCGCGGAGCTTCCCGAAGGCGAGTTCGTTGCCTGGTTGCCACTACCCTGCCGGGGATGTATTTGACCAGCCTCCGCTGGAAATGGTGGAGGAAATTGGTGAATTCTGCGTATCACGCGGACTAATGTGTTATAAACCTGCACTCTAAAAGAATGCAGGGGGAATTCGGAAAATGGGGTTTTCAGCCTAGACGAATAACAGCAGGCTGACCGCCATCACCAGCATCCCGGCGATCAATCCGCCGATGGCGATGTGGTGCTGGCCGTATTCCTCGGCGGTCGGCAGGAGTTCGTCCAATGAGATATACACCATGATCCCCGCCACGCCCGCGAAGATGACTCCAAAGGTGGCCGGATTGACAACCTGGCGCAGTAAGCAGGAAACCGATCAGCGCGCCAACGGGTTCCGCCAGGCCTGAAAGGAAAGACAGGGTGAACGCCTTCCGGCGGCTTTCCGTGGCGTAGAACATCGGTGCGGATACCGCCACGCCTTCCGGGATGTTGTGGATGGCGATCGCGACGGCGATGCTGATGCCAAGTTGTGGGGTTTGCCAGCGCTGCCATGAAGGTTGCCAGTCCTTCGGGGAAGTTATGGATCGCGATGGCTAGTGCGGAAAAAACACCCATGCGCATCAGTCTATCCCTTTTTCGCCTCTGCCTTTTCTCCGTTCTCCACCATTTCGTGGGCATATTTCAATTCATGCGGATTTTCCACCGATGGGCACCAGTCTATCGATCAGAGCTATGATGGCGATGCCAATAAAGAACGCCACGACTGTGAGCACTGACCTTGTTTGATGCCCCGAATCCTTCCACCAGGGAAGTCCTGCGCTTTCGACATGATCTCAACAAAGGAAACGTAAATCATCACGCCGGCTGAAAAACCCAGCGCTCCGGCCAGGAATTTCGGGTTGAATTTCGGGACATGAACCCGATCAAACTGCCGATACCGGTGCAAAGCCCGGCAAACAGGGTCAGAAAAACGCGAAAAGAATCGGGGATTGTTCCATAAGCTTGCTTCTCCAAGCATCTATTCTATCAGGTTGTCACTCTGTTGGCAGTTAATTTCCGGAAGCTGCGGATATAAGCCGCGAATCTGGTCTGCGTAATCGGCGATGCTCAAGCGCTGCCACGGTCAGCACTTCCACAGCGCTGCCGAGAACCCAGGCAGACGGGTGCGAATGCCAGCGGCAGATCACAGGAATTCACCCTTCGCCACGATGACAGCCTGACCGCCCACAAACACATCGATCCCATTCGCATGCTTCTCCGCCCGCAGGTGCAGGCGCGACGGTCGCCCGATCTCGTACCCCTGCCCGACGGTCACGTCCACCCGCCCGGAGCCCAGCACGCGGTGCTCCGCAAGGTAACCCGCCAGGCAGCCGTTGGCGCTGCCGGTGGCCGGGTCTTCGGGAACGCCGAAGTAATCCACGAACACCCGCACGCTGAGATCGTCGCCGGGGTCGTGACCCTCCTGCGCGAAAACCAAAATGCCCTTCGCCTGGTTGTGCTCGATCAGGCGATAATACTTCTCCAGATCGACCTCGGCCTTCTTGAGTGCTGCAGGGAGTTGAGCGGAACAATGAAAAACGGCAGACCGGTCGAGACCTCCTGGATGGGGAGCCGCGCGTCGATTTCGGCGATATCCAGACCCAGTACCTCCGCCAGGATCTCGGCGGTCATGCCGCGCGCCGAAGACGGGTGCATCTGCTTCATTTCCCCCGAGCCATCTCGCGGCAAAGGTGACCGGGATCTGGCCGACCTGGAGGTTCAGAGTGATCTTTTCCGCCTGTCCGATCAGCGATCTCGTTGCGGATGAGGAAAGCTGTCCCCAGGGTGGGATGCCCGGCGAAGGGCACCTCCTCTTTGGGGGTGAAGATGCGCACGTCGTAGCCGCCATCGCGTTCGGTTTCGGAAAGGATGAAGGTGGTCTCGGAGAAGTTGATCTCGCGCGCGATCTGCTGCATCTCGTCCGCGGGGATCCCGACTGCATTGCGGAAGACCGCCAGCTGGTTGCCGGTGTATTTCTGACCGGTGAAGACATCCAGGATGTAGAAGGTCTGTTTTTTCATTTTGGATCCCTTCAAATCTTTTGTGATTCATTTTTATGATGTTTTCGGATGCGATGATTTTTCTTATTGATGCAGCTTCCAACCCTGCCCCTGATATTCATTCCAGGTTTCACGAATACAATCCAGGAATGAATGTGGCTGCCAACCCAGTTGTTCTTTGGCTTTTATATTCTTGAAGCACCAATCAAATCCCATCATTTCAATAAAATCAGGGGGAAATATGGATTTCCCTGTAAACAATCGGCTGGTTGAGGAGATCAGATTTAAAACGGGTAATGGAATTCGCCTTCGCGGCGGGTCTTTTCCGAGCACCTCAGAGATGCCTGCCCAGATTTCCCGAAAAGTGAGGTTCTCGTTTCCCAGGATATAGCCCTTCGCCGGTTTTTCCTTTATCATGTGCCAGAAGGATTCCGGAAACGGTATCTTTATAATATGCGATCAATAGTCTGTTTTTCCCGCTCCCCATGATCGCCACGGGTTTTCCTGCAGCCATTCTACAGGAGAGTCTGGTCCTGCATGCTCACATGACTCGATGCCTGCGAACAGCCAAACCCAAAAGCCGGGTAAACGATCCTCACCTGCAGGCCTTTGGCTGCATACTCCCGGGCGATCTCATCGGCGGCATGTTTCGTTTTTTGATACATGTTTTTATTCGAACTTGTATCGATCTGCCGGGTTTCATCGGCGATTTCTCCCGGCCGGGTATAACCCGAGGACAGAAATGGAACTCACCTGCACCATCCCTGCTTGAAGTTCATAGGCAGCCTGCAGGACATTGCGGCTGCCGTCCCGGTTGATCCGGAACCATTCCGATTCCGGGATATCGAGACCCACATTCGCGGCCAGATGGGTCACGGATTTACATCCTTCCATCCCCATGCGAACGGAATCCGCATCCGTCACATCCCCTTCGACAAATGTGACACCTGGAAGTTCAATCCCCTGGCGGTTGGAATTTTTGCGGACAAGAACCCTCACGGGGTTACCCCTCGCGCTTAATTCCTTGACCAATACCCGGCCGATCGAGCTGGTTCCCCCTGTGATGAACATGGTCATGTATTCCCTCCAGTTGATTTCTCCAGGATTGCCACCCAATCCATTTGTGGATAATCCGCAGCACTGCAAACCGGTTGCATGGAAATTGTCAGTCGATTTTTACCCGCCAGTCACCGATAATTCATGTTTCTCTAGAAATACCAGGAGGCATCTTTTCCATCAGTTAATGAAGCCGGGTCAGGATTTGGTTGTATGGCGAAGATCGGGTATCTCGCGGTAGGAATCCTTCAGGCTGGTGAAGAGGTTGTACTTGAGGATGTACCAGAGCGCCTGGAAACCATCCTTGACGCCGATCTTCTTGCCCTCCTGGTAGGTGCGTCCGTAGTAGGAGATGGGCACCTCGTAGGTGCGACAGCCCAGCTTGGCGATCTTGGCGGTCACCTCCACCTCAAAACCGAAGCGTTGGGAGGTGATGATTCATATTACGGATGATCTCACCCCGGAAGGCCTTGTAGCAGGTTTCCACGTCGGTGAAGTTCAGGTCGGTGAGCAGATTGGAAAGCCCGGTGAGGAAGCGGTTGCCAAGATAATGGCGGTAATAGATCACGCGCGAGGCGCGGCGGGTGAGGAAGCGCGAACCGTAGACAACATCCGCGCGGCCGTTAAGGATGGGCGCGATCACATCGGGGATCTCGGCCGGGTCGTATTCCATGTCTGCGTCCTGGACGATGACGATGCCGCCTTTGCTCTCAGCGAACCCGGTGATCAGCGCTCCGGTCTTTCCGCGGTTCTCGGGGTGCTGGACCAGGCGCACGGCAGGGTACTTTTTGGCGAAAGCCTCCACGATAACCACGGTGCCATCCCGCGAGCCATCGTCCACCACGATCACCTCGTGGGGCATGGAAAGCGCTTTATCCAGCGCTTCCAGCACCTCGTGAATGGTCTTTTCTTCATTGAAGACTGGCACGACGACGGAAAGTTGAGGTTCAGGGGGGATTTTCGTCATTATTGATTGGAAGACATTTAATTATACCTGAGGGGGAAGCGGGATGAGGAGATCGTAGCGGTTCCGCTTACCAAATTGCATTGCCGCCCCCCGCACCTACAAAGCATTGCTATCATGCGACCACCGGCACCATGATCGTGGAATCTACATACCATGTTCATTGACGGGAAAATCCAATCCCCGTTTGACAGAAAGAACCCATGGTTATTTTTCTCCGGTCTGGAAAAGCGTAATTTGCATTCCCTCCAGATCCTGTAAGCGCACGTTGTAATCCCCCCAGGGGGTGGTCACTGGCGGGTGGACCAGGGTGGCGCCGTTCGCGAGCAAGCGTTCCATTGCGGCTGCCAGATCCGGTACCTGCAGCGCAAACCGGATCTGCCCGCTCACCCGGTGGCCAACTTCCAACTTGTCGACCGTATCAGCCTGTGTTTCGTCGAAGATCTCGAGCGTAGCCCGGCCCATGTCCAGGATGACTGCCCTGCCCTGATCGGCCGGCCAGGTCTGGGTGGTTTCCAGACCGAGCCCAGCGCAATAGATTTTCACCATGCGCTCATAATCCCGGGCGGTCAGTGCCACGCGCAGCTCCAGCACGGGGGGAGGTGATTTCGGTTTTGTCATTCTGATCGCTTGACCCTTTCCTGGTTTGTTTCGCTTACGCGAATTTTGAATTTCCAGCCCAACGCAAGGCGGAGGACACCCTGCAACCTTAGAGATAACGCCTCACCCTTCAACAATATTCCCCATATTCTTCTCCCAACTGCCCTCCCAAAATTTACACTTCGCAAAACCTGGTGACTCAATTATCAGTTCATCTCATAAATTATCCGTAGAATTCAAGTGGGGATTTTTCCCATCTGGGTACCCCAGCAAATAGATGAACTCAAAAACCGCGACCCCGGTGGCAGCTTTTCCAAACTCCCAGGTGTAACCATCTTTTTTCAATGGATCGATCAAATCTGCTAACTCGTCTACTGAATAGACCCGCAGCATACTGATAATACCGTCCCAGCAGGTGGCCAGGGGGACAAGAGGCAATAAATACGTCCAGAAAATCCTGGTAAACGTCACTGGCCATATCCAGGGGGTCAGGAAAAGGTAGCCAAGGATGGTGGTGAACGGGGATAAAATCAGCAATGGCCACTTGACTTTTGGCGGCAGACTGGCCTCAAAGACACCTATCGCTGCACCGTTCCTGGCAGATGCTGCCAGGATCTCCGTTGCCTCTGCAGGCAGAAAATGGTGGAACCCTTCGAATATCGTCCGCATGCCTCGCAAGTCCGAAGGCACCTGCCTGGCATCTACCGGAATGGAATAGTATTCCAACCCTTCGAATTTCGCTTCTTTTTTCTCTTTGGTCATGACCCCTTCAGGAAATCGATCGGTCAGGATCACCTTCACAGGAATGCCGGCTTTTTCCAATTCACCGCGCATGTGCAACCAAGGTCCCCCTCCCCCTGAACAAAGATCCACGATGGTTTTCGTTCCCGCCTGGCGTAGACCTTTTTCCAGGAATGGGATCAAGGTCTTGTGACCTGAACCCAGGGTCGTGACGTGTTGCAGATAATCGGTCTGGATCCTGCGGAATGTCTTCGGGTACCAGGTTTGATCAGTGAATTCAAAAAGGTGAATCCGGGTCATCTTTTACACTTAGAGATATCTTCTCACTCTGCGGCAATACTCCTGGTAATCCTCCCCGTATTGCCCCTTCATATACTCCTCCTCGCGCAGCACCTGGCGGTGGAAGAGCCACGCCGCGGCGATGAGGTAGAGCAGCAGTATCCAGTTGGGGAAGATCAGGAACTCGCCCAGGAGGATGAAGGCGAAAGCGGTGTAGATCGGGTTGCGGCTGAAGGCGAACACCCCCGTGGTCACGAGCGAACCGGGCGTGGTGGTATCGATCCCCACCCGGAAGCTGCGCCCGAAGGAAACCAGGCTCCACGCGAGCCCCGCAAGACCCAAAAGGCAAAGCAGCACCCCCAGCCAACTCAGCGCCGCGGATTCGAAGAGCACTCCCTGGACGGGAGAGGGCCAGCCGAAGGCATGCGCGAAGACCAGGTAGAAGTAGAACAGGGCGAAGGGCGGGATGAGGAAATCGGTGCGGTCCAGCTTGCCGAACTGCATGGCCGCTACCCCGCGCCGTCGCAGCAGGACCACCCGCGCGACCACCATCCCCAGCATGATCACGATCGTGAGAGCACCAGATATGGATTGCATGTTTTTATACCCTATAACCACCCAAACAACCGACTTATCAAATAACTCACCCAAAGCTTCCTTTCCCCACCCTCAGCTGTATCCTTCTCGTTCGCTTCCGGTTTCATATAAGATACCCGCCACAGCCCGCCCGGCTCCTGGTGCTCGCACAGCCAATCCAGCCCTTTCCGGATCTGAGAGTCCTGGGCGGAAAACCCCAAGCGCGCCAGGGAATCCAGCGCGGTCAGCAGGTTCGTCCACCAGTAGGGGTGCTCAAAGCGCAGCCAGTATTCGGGCGCCCGGTAGGAGCTGTAGGCATCCGGCAGGAAGAAGCGCGATTTTAAGAGCTCCCCCGCCGCACGCGCCTCCGGGCTTAATCGGTTTATCGGGTGGACAGCGAAAGCGCGCAGCACCATCCCGGTCGCCATGTGCGAAAAAGGTTTGATCCGATCCCCCTGCAGCGGCTCGGCAAATTCGCTTGCAAGGCGGTACTGGGTGGCCCGGTCCAGCTTGTGGGTGATCATCGGGATGGACCAGCCTCCGTCATCCTGGCGCATGCCCAGGAGCCACTGGAACCCCTTTTCAATGCGGGGGTCATCCGCGTAGCCGGCCTGGATCAGCAGCGCCATGAGCGCGCCGGTGTAGTAGGTGGCGTACTGATTGGCAAGGAACCCACGGATATCCCCCTCTGCGGCCTGGCAGGAGAAAATGAATTCGGCCGCCCGCTCCACCTGCGGGTGGGCGCGGGTCATTCCGTAGCGCTCGATCAAAAAGCGGAACTGCCGCCATGTCTCAATCAGCGCGTAATTGATAGCCTTGTGCTTGTTCTCCCCCGACCGCGGCCAGCTTCCATCCGGTAACTGCTTTTTCAGGATCTTCACCGCCCCCGGCAGCTCCCACAACCGCTCCACCGGGCCGGGATCCTCGCCCAGCAGGTCCCGCCGGGTGAAGTAGATCAAAGCCTCATCGCCGCTCCCCAGCAGCGGCGGGATGGGGTCATACCTTAATTGCCCGGCGAAATCACCCCTGTACGCAAGCATTTTCACACGATCATCCTTCCCTTAAAATGGGGTATGGAACCCCATCACGGGTTGAACAGCATCTTCTGCTGACCTGAAGTCGGATCATTGGCCATCCGCGCCCCAGGTCACCCCGGCGCTTTGCCCGCCCGGGGAGAAGGTGACCGTCATGCCGTTCGCCAGCGCCCAAGCCTCCGCAGCTTTCCCCAGCCAGGGGGAGCCGCAGTTCAGAAAGGTGTTTGCCATGATCGAACCGCCCTCGGTGAACAGGGCCGCGACGAGAACGGGGATGGAATCATAATCCCCCTCCTGGATAATCCGCTCGTGATCCTGGACAGCAGCTACCAGGTCCCCGCTGGAAAACGTTTCGACCAGCGCGTCCACCCCCGACTGCCCCAGGTGAATCAGCGCCAGGGCGGCTTCGTTGCGGACCTGCGTGTCCTCATCCTTGAGCGCGGCGATCAACTGCAGCATCCCCCCTCCCGTGCCTACCCTCTGGAGCCCTACAGCCGCCCTGGCGCGCACATCCGCGTCCGGGTCGCTCAAGGCGGCGGTAAGGATCGCCTCCTGCTCTTTTTGCATCCAGGAGAGATTGGTGATCGAATCCACCGCGGTGTAGCGGACAATGGGGCTGGGGTCATGCAGCATGGCATTCAGAACCTCGGTTGCCCGCATAAGGGTATCGCCCTCGGGGGTATTACACACGAAAATGGGGCCGTCGAAAGATGTGCAGTACCCGGCAAAGAGAATACTCGCAACAGCCAGGCGGGTGACCGGGTTCTCGTCCGATGCGGCGGCAAAAAGCGGTCCGGCGGCGGGAAGACCGATCTGCTTGAGGGTAGTTTGAATCACCGAGATCTTGAAGCCGTCAAGACCTGGGGTTTTCAATGCAGCCAGCAGGGGTTTGACGGAAGGCTCTCCAATCGCTACCAGGACGCTGAATTCCCCGCTGGTATTGACCTTTACAAAAGTATCGATGATCGGTTCGACCGCCGGAGGGCCAATTTTGATGAGCGTATCCCTGACCGCCTCCGTATTCCCCGGTTTCCCGTCATTCAGCGAGTGGAGAAGCGGCCCGACGGCTTTTACCCCCAATTCCCACAAGCGTCTGGCTGGCAGTGGATTGTACCTGGGGGTTGGAGTTATTTAAATCATTGATCAGGCGGTTGATTTTCAGATTTTGGGGATTCCACAGCGGGAAGGTGATCGCGACCAGGACGATTCCTGCCAGGATGCCCAGGAGCAGGTTCCTGCGTTTGTGGTTTTTCCCCGGAGTGCCATTTTCGGAAGGCGATCTGTTCGGATTGGTGTCCATTGATACCTCTTCGATTTTTCTAAGATTCCGTCAAGCAAAGTTGATAAATGTCGCATCGCTTCTAACCAGGAGCAGAGGCGGAGAATCATGTTCAAGACCATCCAGGCATACCTTCGCGGATTGTTTCAAAATTGAGTCCCTTCAAGGGACTCTTTTACCTGGTCTTCTTGTAGTAATCCTTCCATTACACATTGATTCCCGCCACGTTGAGGACCACCGCCACAACCAGGGTCAGGTTCATCAACCCGTGCATCACGATCAGGATCCAGGTGTTGCGCCTGCGCTGAACTATGTATGTCCCCAAAAGTGCGGATGGAACGATGAGCAGCAGATTCCAGGGCTGCCAGATGTGAGTAAATCCGAACATCAAACCGTTGGCAATCCATGCCTTTCCGCCCATGGCGAGCTCCTGCCTTGGCAGGATGTAGCCGCGAAACCAGAATTCCTCCCCGAAAATATTCAGAAGCCACCCGGCAACGAAGATAATCGCCACCCACCATTTTCCCTCCAGCGGCATGCCCATGAAAACCCCGGGAATCCTTGCCGCAGCCGCTCCGGGTCCAAAATCAGGCGGAACAAGGGGATGCGGAGCAAAGAAGGGCAAGCTGCCCAACCACTGGCTGGAGAATCCCAGGCCAAAATACACAACCATCGATACAATGAAGAGTCCCGCTGTCCAAAGCCAATCTCTGCCGGTCATTCGGGTAAGCCTGAACCGCGGGGCGAAGGAACTCCACCTGCTGGCATTCCCCTCGAGCTTGTAACCAACCAATGCGGCTATGAAAAAAAGTGCCATTGTGACCGGCCAAACGATCAAATACCCCGCGAGGTAGGGGTATCCCGACTGCTGGATGAACCACGTCAGAAAATGGTAGTGCGCCCAATAGAGGATCGCCGCTGGAATGATGAACAGAAGGAGTGTCCCGCCACTCCCCAGCGGTCGCATTTTCGTGTGTGATTTCAAAGTTCTTCCACCTGGTTCGATTTTACCGAAGGTTCGATCCCTTCTGGAACATGTGGATCTTCGAAGGTGGAGAGACTATCCTCCAGCTCCTGAGAGTCCCTCCGAACTTCTTCCTGAAGCCTGGTCAAAGGTTCCAGATCCAATTCTCCCTGGCTAGAAATGAATGTTTTTAGCACAAGATTGTACGCGCAGGTGAATGCTTGTTCTTTCGTCGTCAATATATCAGGGATGACACCTGATCCTTCCCAGTTCGTCCCGGTGATTGGATTGACCGGTCGGCCGACAGGGATAAATGCCTCAAAATGGGATGTTAACCGGAAAGGTGCGCCAATGTTAGCCCCGCCACCCGTCTTTTCCCCAATCAGGGTGGCCCTTTTCAAGGCTTTTAGATCGTAGGCAAATTCCTCGCCTCCAGAAAAAGTCTCTGCGCTCGTTAGTATATAAACCGGTTTTTCCACGAATCGTTTACCGGGCACATCGGGAAGGGTCCAGTATTGTTCAGTTATGCTCCCTTTCCGCCAGTAAAAATCATTCAAATGCACCCGTTCTTCACCGAAGAAATAGGTCAGAAGAAAGCAAACCATTCCCGGATCTCCGCCCCTGCATTTCCGTAAATCAATAATCAACGCGTTCGTTTCATTAATGAAATTCATCGCCGCCGAGGCGGTATCCCCGCCCCAATCCAGGGGGTAGAACTCGCGAATATCCATGAACCCTACATTTCCGGGCAATCTTTCCGCTTTATGAAGACCATAATTATCCAGCCTGGCTTTTTTATGCCATTCATCCTGCCAATCCTGGTTCTCTCCCAGTGAACCTTCCTGCTCGGGTATCATATCTTTATGATAGGTGACCTTTAAGTGGTTGTCGCTTGTCACCTTCCGCAGGTATTACGGTCAGGATTGTTGCCAGGGATTCCCCTTCAGCAACACCATGTGAAATATCCCTTTATCATAATTTATCTTCAGGTTGTTGCAAATTTTCTCAGCGACATCCGGAAAAACATAATCCTCCCTTAACCTCCTGGAAAGTGTTTGAATCACTTCGGATATATCAGCAGGTGTAACCTTATAATGGTTGTTCATCATTTTCCCCGAATTATTGTACACCGTTTCCACCTATGGCTGATCCGCATTTTTGGTCTGACTTGGATAAATCCAGATAATGGAGAAAAAACAAAAAATACCCACCAGTTCCGTGGGTTAATAACCCGGAATTTCCTCAACCTGCCCCGGCAATTGGATAAGATACTGATTTCTCGCCGGGGTAGGCGAACTTATTTCTTATCTTTGTTGGTGGTCAGCTTGCTGATGCCCCAGAAGAGGATCCCCAGGCAAGCCAGGAAAACCCCTGTTCCTATTGGTCCCGTCCAGTAAAGTGATAACCATAAATCGTTCATTCGTGCCTCCTTGCAGAACGTTTGGTGGGGGATGAGACAATCCGATGATTAATACTATATGCCGTTTCGCGGGCTTTTCAATGGGAGATTTAGTGATCTTTATTTCGCTTCCAGCCGGTAGAGATCTCCGGGTAAAGTCACCAGGTAGATGTTACCCTGCTCGTCGGTCCCGAAGGAAGTGATCTTCGCCGCTTCCTGGAAAAGTTTGCCCGAAACCCAACCCTGCCCCTCTGGATGGATCAAGCCCCAGACCGTCCCGGAACAGTAATCCCCAAGGAGGTACACCCCGTTGAAGGCTGGGAATTTCGTCCCCCGGTAGAGGATCCCCCCGGTCACCGAGCAGCCCTGGTTGTGGTCGTATTCAAATACAGGACCGACGTAATCGCCAGGGAGGGATTGACCGTTGCTATTGTAGGGATGACTGCCCTCCATGAGGCTCCAGCCAAAATTTACCGGCGGGTTCAGCACACCGGCTGCCAGGTAATCGATCTCCTCCCAGGCATTCTGGCCGACATCCGCAATAAGAAGGTCTCCGGTCAGGGGATCGAAATCCAGCCCCCAGGGGTTGCGCAGGCCATACGCCCAGATTTCCGCCGCCCCTCCCCCGGCAGCGTAGGGATTATCCGCGGGAATGGCATAAGGACTGCCGTGATCCACGTCGATCCTCAGGATCTTGCCCAGCAGGGTCTGCAGGGATTGACCATTCCCATTCGGGTCGCCCTGCCCGCCGCCATCCCCCATCCCGATCCAGAGCATCCCATCCGGTCCAAAGGTGATGCGCCCGCCATTGTGGTTTGCAAAAGGCTGCGCGATCTGCAGAAGGACCTGTTCGCTGTTTGGATCAGCGCTCATCCCCCCCGAGGGAACAGAAAACCTCGATATCACGGTATTGCCATTGAGGTCGGTGTAATCGACGAAGAAGGTACCGTTAGTTTTAAAATCGGGGTGGAAGGCGATCCCCAGCAAGCCCCGCTCATTCCCGCCGCGCCCCACCCTGTCGCGGATATCCAGGAAGGGCTGTGATTCAAGGGAATCCCCGCTCATTCACCCGGATAACCCCCGCCTGCTCCAGGATGAACAACCGTCCCGATCCATCGGAGGCGGATTTCAGCTCCACCGGGCGCTCCAAACCGCTCTGCACCTTCACCCAGGCATACCCCGCCGGGTCGGGCAGGACCGAAACCGAAGCCGGGGTTGGTGGGGGTGTTGCTGTGGGGGTGAAGATCACCGTTGGGAAGAGGGTGGATGCCGGCGGGCTGGCGGGCGGAGCAGCCTGAGCCGTGCTGGTGGGTGAGAGGGTTGGTTGAGGCGCGCAGGCGGAGAGGATGAGAATAAGAGTGACGGTAATAAAAATTTTTTTAAAAGTCCCTGGCATCGCTCCTCCTAGAAGTTGCTTCTAAAGATAATAACCGTGGACCTGAAGCCCCGAAGCGCTATCCTTCCGGGTTTAGTCCCGCGTAGATTTCCACCAGCACCCTCCCGAAAAACACATCTCCGGACCCGGCGCCAAAACCATCACACTCTTTGACCAGGTTGCTATCTTTTGCCTTTCAGCATTCCAAAAGCAATTTGATCCCATCCAGGACCATGAGCCAGTTCTGCTCGGAGTGAGCAACTTCCTCCGGCGAAGCGTTGTTATCCTGGGTGATGGTCAGTTTTGTATTGCTGCCCACTGGCTCCAATTCGTAAGTGACCGTCTTGTAGTTTTCGGGGATATCCGCCAGGCCAGCCAGGGAACTCCAGAAAGTGGAAACCAGGAGCCTGCCTTTCTCGTTTTAATAATCCGTCCTTTGTCCTCGTATTCCCTGCCGTTCCAGACCCCGCGATAGGTAATGGGGCTTCCCACCTTCCAGTCGGTGGATACCTCCGTTCCAAACAAGTATTGCTTGATAAGTTTCGGGTCGGTGAGCGCCTCCCACACCCTTGAAGAGGAAGCATTTATGATCATGCTCGTCCTGGCAATATATTGTTTGTCCATTTCCTGTTGGTCTCCTATTCTCCTGGCTGGTCATTCGGTCCAGGAAACACCATAAAGGGGTGATCGTTTAGTTGAACCATACTCTCTTCCATCTGAGTCTCACCCCAATCTAATGCGACCGGGATTATTATGTATATAATTCAGATATATATGATAAATTTTATCATATATAATGGTTCGTTTCACTTGTTTCAGCGCCACCAGACGCAAGGAGAAAAAATGGCAAGTATGGTCGTTCAAATCAAGGTAAAAGACTTTGCGGAATGGGAGAAGGTTTTTAATTCTTCCTCCAACCTGCGCAAGTCCAACGGAGAGCTTTCCCACCAGATCTACCACGACAAGGGAGACCCAAATAAATTGGCAATTGTGTATCAATGGGATTCCCTGGAAAATGGACAGAAATTTTTCCAATCACCTGAGCTGAAAGCAGCGCAGCAACAGGCCGGCGTGGAAGGACCGCCAATCGTGTACTTCCCGCTTTAGGCATAAGTACCCAGGTTGAACCCCACCCTTCCTTTCCAAGGAGGGGTGTTTTTTTGTCCCACCGGTTTATCAACATCTTTGCAGGCGATCAGGGTAAACTGCCGGGCGATCCGCCTCGATTAGCCCGAAGGTTGTTCTTTTCGTGGGTTTGGATACCACCTTTCCGGACTCTTCCCGGTATAATCCTATTGGTGTCCGACAATTTCAATTAAGATAACCAATCCATCCCACCCCGAGGTAAATCATGCCCCCTCATAACTGGCAGACCTTTTTCGATCACCACGCACCCTACTACATGGAGGAATCCTTTGTCACCGCCACCCTCGCTGAAGTGGATTTCCTGATCGAAAACCTCCACCTCGTCCCTGGGATGCGGGTGCTGGACGTGGGCTGCGGTACGGGTCGCCACGCGGTGGAGCTAGCCAGGCGCGGGTACAAGGTGACCGGAGTGGATATCAGCAATGGCATGCTTGCCGAAGCACGGAAAGCAGCCGTTGGAGCCGGGGTGAATATCGAATGGGTGCGCAGCCCCGCACAGGATTTTGTTGCCTCCAGCCCCTTCGACGCTGCTTATTCGGTCTGCGAGGGGGCGCTCTCCCTGCTCAGCCTGGAGGATACCTTCGATCGCGACATACAGGTTTTTGCCAGGATCTTCGCCGCACTCAAACCCGGCGCACCCGCCCTCTTCACGGTATTGAACGGCATGCGCGTCATCCGCGCTTACAGCGATACGGATATCCGTTCCGGCAGCCTGGACGTATTCAACATGGTGGAAAACGGGAGGATGGAGATCGACACCCCCGCAGGCAAACAGACCATCCCCTCCCGTGAGCGCGCCTACATCCCCACCGAGCTGCGCCTGATGCTCCGCCAGGTCGGGTTCCAGGTGGATGCCATCTCGGGCGGCACAGCGGGGAACTGGCGGCTCGATCCGCCCTTCCTGGATGAGATGGAGATCATGGTGATCGCGAGGCGACCGGCAAGCCGTTGATTGGTTGAATGATAATTCGCAGGGAAGTTATAACGGAATCCCGGATTGCTTTCTGATCGCAGTTGGGAACGCCCTCCAGCAAGAACTTCGATCCAAGATGATCATATAAAAGTACCTTCCGATTGGAGGGCGCTTTCAAAAATTAGTCAAATTGATTTTATGAGCTTCGAACAAGACAACCAGTCAAGATCAAGGGCAGGCTTCATCCTGGACGCGCAGCGGGATCTGAACCCCTTTACCGCTATTCATTTTGGTCGTCACGCATTTTCCTTCAGCGCAACTTATTGCAGTACCAGTCGTGCTAAAGACAATTTCCATTCCAATGACATTCCCATCGGGATCCTTATCCGTCGGGATGATGGTATAGCTGCCTTTCCCCTCGTAGTCCATCGTGACACCACTCATATCGACGTTCAATTTTTCGACCAGGTTACCACTCGTGGCACTGTCCGGTGAGATCATGTAAGTGGCAGTCGTGCCAGTTGTGGAAAATGAAACAGAAAAAGGTTTTGACCAGATCATCGATGCAATCTCCCTTCCAGCTGCCGCCTACCCCGGGTGTCTCGATAACATGGTAGGTCTTCTTCTTCTCGCCGGTGTTGGCGTTGAGCTCAAGCGTGGCCTTCCCGCGTTTGGAGGTTGCGGTGAGGAGGATCGTCGCGCTCTTGCCTTTCTCGTCCGGAGCCGTGTAGGAAAGCGTTCCGGGCGTCTTGGAAAGCGTGGTGGGATCGATTGATTCCGCACCGGTCAGAGCTGCCGTCAATTTCGAGGGAGCATCCGAGCCATCAAACTTCGAGATGACCTTGACCGGGATCGGGGTGGTGGAGCCGGGCTCCACTTTCCCCGGGGAGGGAGCGTCGATCTTGACGCACTTGCCTTCCTGCCAGTTGTTCTTTGCGGACATTAGTGAAGCAATTCCAAGGTCACGTGCAGCGGTGAGCCCTGGCGTATCCAATTTGATAATATCCTCCTGGGTAACATTATCGGTTTTTTGATCAATGCGCCTGTTCGATTCCTTTTGTTCATTGAAATCCTGACCATATTTTAGGGTTGCCCCCGTCTCTAAATATATCGTCCGCCCGCCTTTCGTCTGCGTGGTTGCCTGGGTCACATCAAAAGTTGTGCTGGTTATCTCGGCATCATCGCCTACCGTTGCCCGCACGAACGCGGTCAGATCCTGGGTGGTGCCCGTTCCGCCCGATGCGGAGCCCAAGGTCGCCTTTATGGTAAAACTCACCTGTCCTTCGGCATTCGGGCAGCGCAGGCCGTCCACCCTTGCGGTCATCTCCGTTTTCGCGGAAGTTTCCGCCTTCGAAGCTTCGGTCTTCAACCCCAATTCAAACTTCGTGGACCCATCCTCCCCCCTGCCCATTTCCACGTTCATCTTGGTGGTCGCATCCCCTTCTGTTACTGTTTTGGAGTCACTCTTCGTGGGCATGGCTGGCAATTCATTAATAAAGTGGTCATTAATACCGCTCACTAGAAGCCCAACGAAGGATCCCTCGCTTATGCCGTCTCCATCCGACCGGACGGTTGCCGGGGGGTTATACACCACCGGGAGCATGGCTGGTTTGGCCAGGAAACCTTTGACTGCCGGGCGAAATTCGCCCGAGGTCTCAAAAAGTAATCCGCCCGCTGAGGCAAGATCCTGGTTGTAGCTGGTGGGGGGCATTTGAGCCTGCAGTTCCTCAATGGCGGCTTGCAGGGCAGCCTGTTCAGATGCCTCCACGTCGTCCACCAGCACGGCAACGCCCGGCTCATCCACCGCCAGTGTCCTCAGTGAGGCTGCGCCGGGGGAAGGCAGGGGTCCTTCGAGGTCCAAAACCGGAAAGTCGGTCACGCTCAGATTGACATTTCCCAACTTTGAATCGTTTTTCGATTCTTTCGGGGTAAACAGGCTGCACGAAATCAGAGTAAAAATGGTGATCACGGCAAAAGCGACGGTTTGTAGTTTTTTCATTTCCACCTCAGGAAACTGCCAAATCCGATTATTTCATTATTACCATTTATATAGATATTTTCATATTTAATTTTATTTGTGCTTCAATCCAGGCAACCATACAAGTTTATGGGCAAGCTTCTTTCTGTACGCGGAGTGGAATCTGAACACCATTACCGCTTTCCATTTTGTTCGTGAAGCATTTTCCTTCAACGCAGCTTTTTGCAGTGCCAAACGTTTTATAGTCAATTTCCATTCCAATGACATTCCCATCCGGATCTTCATCCGTCGGGATGATGGTGTAGCTGCCTTTCCCCTGGTAGTCCATCGTGATACCGCTCATTTCGACGTGTTGTATCTCGACCAGGCTGCCGCCGGAGGTGCTGCTCGGTGTGATTATGTAAGTGTTAGTCATGCCAAGTCCAGTAAAAAAAACTGTAAAGGGTTTGGAGAGGTCATCGATGCAATCCCCGTTCCAGCTACCGCCTGCCGCTGGAGTATCGATCACGTGGTAGGTCCTTTTGCACTTCGCAGCTATATCCGCAAGATGAAGCGCTCTATCCGCGAAAACCTGCGCTGCTCTATCTGTTGAGGACCCCCCCAACAGTTGTCTAAGCCTCTCTACCAGAATTAGATCATCAACAGCCTGCTGGGCACGCGTACAATCCAATTCTGCAGCCGCTATTTCTTTCAAAATTACCTGGTCATTAAATTGGTCCAGCCAGGAATCAATCATTTCTCCGGCTTCATTACTATCTCCACCCAGGAGAGCAGATATGTGGTCAGTTTGGGTCGCTTCGCCAAATTTCTGTAAGAAGCCGTGTCCTGGAATTCGATGCCTGGATCGCCAGATTTGCAGCCCATTGTGCGTCGCTACCACTACCAACCCCCGCCCCGCTGAATTCAATGAGTTTGATCTGGATTTCCTTGCTTTTCGGATCGACGACCGCCAGGTGATAATCCTGCCCGCTGCCTTCAAAGCCGAAAATGATCTGGTTCTTCGGCGGGATCTCTTTCCCGGGCAGGATCGTAAGGGTCACCAACTCATTGAAAAATAACCCCGAGGGTTCCAACTGGACCGCCAACGCTGATCCATCATCCAGGGGAGCCCCTTCGATACTCGTCACAGAGGTCATGGAAATGTTGGTTTGCGCGTCCAACGCTTTGGGTGGGATATCTAATGTGAACTCAGTCCCATCCGCTGCGGTCAATGAAAGGCTGCCGCCATCCGTGGAGATATTTTTACTTGTTGTGACTTTATCATCCAGAGCCACGGTCACGTTGAGCGGTTCAGCCGGCGTTGTAAAGTCCACCGCCAGGGCGTTTGGTAATGCGACATCGGGGGAGGGTGAAGTATCAGCCACGGTTGGATTGGCGTCTCCCAGTTTTGAATCGTTTTGCGATTCTTTCGGGGTGAACAGACTGCACGATATCAGGATAAACAGGGTGACCCCGGCAAAAGCGACGGTTTGTAGTTTTTTCATTTCCACCTCAGGAAACGCCAAATCCAATTATTTAATTTATACTATTTCTATCCATATTATCATATATAAATGAATATACAATAGGCAATAGTAATGTCCCTGCAGAAAAGATGAGTCCACAATGTTTCATGAGGCTCTGAAGAATATTTCCTTAAAGAAACAAGCACCTTTTGCCAGAAATGCTTGTTTTCAATTGACTGTTTGCTGCTCTTCTTGAATTTACTCCTGATCCGGAGAATTCACCAGCCTCACCCCTCCACCCGGCAGCCGTTTCTCCTGCAGGATGGCTTCATAAACCATGTACTCGTCCTCGCTGAGCTCCGGGTCCCGCCCCCGTTGTTCAATCGTTATCCGCAATCCTGTGCCAAAGCCGGCATCGTGAATGACCTTTGGCAGCTTCCCGGTCTTTTTCAGATAAGCCACCACCTGCGGGTTGTGGGCGTAAAGGATTGCGGTCAGTTTTAATTCCGGATGGGTATATTCATGCTCGCTCATTTCAAACCTCCTATTAAATAAAACAACCCCAAAGCGTTTCGCCTCAGGGTTGCGAATTAATCTTTACTATTATATACCAATAACGAATGTAAACCTTACGAATTAACCTTTGAGAAACGCCAATGTCCGTTCCCAGGCCAGCTTCGCCGCCGTATCATCATAGGCATCCAACCGGTCCGGCTCAAAGAACCAGTGCCCGGTGCCCGGGTAGGTGTAAAAAGCAACTGGCCGCCTGGCTTTCTTCAATTCTTCTTCCAGACCATTCACTTCGGAACCAGGTTCGAATGGGTCGTTCTCGGCGAAGTGACCCTGGTAGGATGCCCGGGATTTGTCAAAGTTTGCAGGTCCGGTGCCGTAGAACACAACCACCTTTTTGATTCGCTCCGGATCGGTGGTGGAGAGGTTCAGGGCAAAGTATGCCCCCAGCGAAAAGCCGATCACCGCCAGGCCTTTCTCCGGCACCCCGCAGCGTTCCTGCAGGAACTCCGCCGCGTGTCTCACTTCGGCAATGGCGTTTTTCGCATCTAGCGCATCCCCCAGCGCCTCCGCTTCCGGTATGGTGGCAGCGAGCTTGCCGTGATAGAGATCCGGCGCGAAAACGGTGAATCCCTCCCCGGCCAGGCGGGTACAGAAATCCCTGATCGTCTGGTTCAAACCCCACCAGGCATGCAGGACGAGCACACCTTTTCCATTTCCTGCGGGTGGCAGTGCAAGAAATCCTTCTGGCTGTTGGATCATCACATTCACTCCTGGAATAAGAATTCCTTGAATTCAATCATTTGGTCGGAGGAGCTGGTCAGCTTTCTCTTAACTTTTCCACCGTCTTGGCGATTCGCCGCTCGCGGGTCTCGGGCGCTTTAGCTTCCTGCACCCAACGGACATATTCCTTCTTCATCGATGGCGCGGATTTCTCAAACGCGGAGAGCAGATCTGCTGCCAATAACGCTTCTCTCAAGTCCTCGGGGATCTCTACCGTGCGCGGCTCACTATCCAGCGCCAGGGTTACCTCCACCTTGTCTCCACCCTTGAAGCCCCCAGCCTGCCTGTGCTCTGCGCTCATACTGATCATGTATTTGCCATCCATCACCGCCACCGCACTGCGGTAGGAATAATCATTGACCTTCACCTTCACCAGCGGACGCTTGCCGCCGCCCAAGTGCTTCGATCACTGTGCCAGGCACTTCAATCCCGGTTGTGTTTTTTCCGGTTTGGAGAATATCGGTTTGAAAGGTTACCCGTTTAAGTTCCGGAGATTTTTCGAAGAATTCCCATCAGCCATTTGTAAATCCTTTCTGTAAATTAGGGGGGATTGAAATTTAACCCAGACCATAATGGTGTTCACTGCTTGAGTTTACTCTCCGCTGCGGAGATCTGATAGGATACCCGGCGTATATCGAATTTCCGAAAAATTCACCTCACAGCCCTGACCGGTTGGAGATTGGGCTGAAAACCCCATCCACAACTGTCCCAAATCCCCCAATGTGAAGTAACGCACGAAATGCCAATAGTTTCCATCCAGCGAATAATGAAAAGCGAAAACTTCACGCCGTCTATAAACACGTAAATAAACTGAATTATCTCCCAACCACCACCGAATTGCAATCGTCGGAGACGCCACGGGTTACAACCGAAACAATCATTGGTTGTTGCTGAGGTGAGTATTCAAAACACAACTTGGCCCAGAGAGCATCATTGGAATATACGAATAGCGTTCCGGCGTCATATGTGGAAGCAAACCCGACTGTGACTCTAGCCTGGAGGCAGAATGCTGAGTCTGGTGGCATAAACAGCGCGATCGGGGCATTGTTTTTCCCCTGCCCCCCGGCAGGATCAATGAACCAATCGGTATCCCCCCCTGCGGTGATGTTGATCTGTTGCACGGCATCACTGGTACTGCTTAAAGGCTTATTCTTCCAGGAAATCACCGCCGGGATGGAAGATAATGTGGTTATTTCCATTGGATTTTCTCTTTCGTAGTTATCGTCGTATCCTTTCCATGCCTCATACAATTTATCGTTCATACATATTCCCGTTTCCAAGTGTATTTTCCATAAGTTCTCAATTTCAAGTAATAATCGCCAATCATTCAATAAAAATTTGAATCCAACCCAAATCGATCATGAGGTTGGGTAATTTTGATATCTTAGGAACAGTAATTCGCCAGGTCGCTTAATTACAATAGAAAATTAAAGATACCCGTTCTCCCGAAACCATTCCAATGCCTTCCGAATCGCCTCCTCGATCGGTGTTTGTGGGAGTCCCAGCTCCTTCACCGCCTTCGAACAGTCATAATATTCCTGCTTTTTTCCAATGCGTACCTCCGATGCAGTGACCACCGGTGGTTTCCTGGTGAATGCAGCGCCGAATTCGAAGACATTGCCCAGCGCTACCGCAAGGTGGTAAGGGATGCGGAAAGTCGGCGGCTTCACCCCGGCGATCTCGGCGATCAGGTTGAAATAGTCAGATACTGGGATATTGCGGTTCCCGAACAGATAGCGTTCGCCGATCCTACCCTTTTTGGCGGCCTGGATGTGCCCGCGGGCGACATCCTCCACATCGATCACGTTCGTACCCCCTTCGATATATCCGGGCATCTGCCCGGTGGCCACGTCGATGATCATCTGCCCCGAGGGTGTGGGTTTGATGTCGTTCGTGCCGATCACCAGGGTGGGGTTGACGATCACGATTGGCAAGCCCTTCTCCACGAACTTCATCGCCTCCAACTCGGCGTAATATTTGGAAAGCGAGTAATTATCGCCGGTCTTCCAGTGGTTGAACTCCGCACTCTCATTCACCGGCACCGCGCCATGCGCCCCCATGGTGTTGTTCGTGCTTGTGTACACCACTTTTTCCACGCCGGCTTCCAGGGCTGCCTGCAGGGAGGCTTTGGTTCCACCCACGTTGATCTCGTAGGGCAGGTTCTTATCGGGGGTCCAGTGGTGGAAATAGGCGGCGGTGAAATAGAGCGTGTCGCAGCCGGCTAGTGCCTTCTTCATTGAATCTCCATCGCGGATATCCCCATAGGCCCGCTCAACTTCCAAGCCTTCGATGTTGCGAGTATCGCTGGTTTCCCGGATGAATACCTTGACCTCCTTCGCCATCCTTGAGCAGCTCCCGAACGATGGCTGAGCCGATGAATCCCGTCGCGCCGGTGACGAGTTTTTTCAATTTCCCGAATCTCCGTGATCGTGGAAGAATTTCTGTACATCGCTCATAAAATTGACCGTGCCGCTTTCAATCTCTTTCGTCAAATCATCCAAATTTCCGAAATCCGGTTCCGCAATCAGGGTATGCTCCAGAATGGAATCACTGGTTTTTGGATTCGCTGTGAGTCTATATTTATTCCACCCCTTCTCACGAATCAGTCTCGAATAATCCATCTGGATCTGTCGATTACCCCCCGATAGCCATACTTCGAATCGAAAAGTTTCGTGCAGGAAAACGATCGCCACCTTCAGCTTGCGCATCTTCAAATCCGGCGGAATAATCGCAAAATAGGTCATGTCCATGTACCCGAAATACAGGTTGCCGGGAACGTCGTAATTCGGGATATTTCTTCTGGAAAAAAGCCCGCAGGGATTGCATGTAATCCATCAGCCCGCCGTAGGCTATCTGAATGCTGCCTTTCTGAAGTTGATCTCGATAATCTTTCATCGCATCCTGAAATGATGTTTTCATTTCATTTCCCTCCCTCATCAACAACGACCACGATGTTTCCCAATTTTTGCTCGGTCTCTGCGTAGCGATGCGCTTCAACCATATCCTCAAACGAAAAGGCCCGGTCTATAATCGGCTTGATCTTTCCGGTAACGACCAGTTCCAGGAGGTGATCCAATTCCTCCGCTGATGCCCCATCCCCTCCGAAAACCACCTTTTTTTCCTTCTTCATATTCGCGCGAACCCCATGAAAAAAATGATCGTTCTGCGGATTCGCCAGCAGGCAGGTACCACCCGGGCGAAGCAAGGCGAAGATGCTGTTCGAGCGGGATCTTGCAGACCACATCGAAGACCAGGTCATATACTTCCCCCATCTCGGTGTAATCCTGCCGGGTGTAATCGATGACATGATCAGCGCCAATCGCGCGGAGCATTTCCAGCTTTCCTGCGCTATCCACGGCAGTGACCTCGGCGCCGAAATACTTCGCAAGTTGAACCGCGTAGGTACCAAAACTGCCACCTGCACCGATGATCAGGATCTTTTGCCCCTTTTGGATGTTTCCCTTGCGAAGAAATCCGAGCGCTTCCAATCCACCATAGGGAACTGCGGCGGCTTCATTAAAATCCATACCTTGGGGGATCTTCGCCAGGACGCTCGTTTCATTCGCCCCGCCCACGCAGATATACTCCGCGTAGGCACCCAACCCGATCCCGCTGGTTCCACAAACCCGGTCGCCAACGGTGAAAGCGGTCATGTTATTGCCAACCGCCTCCACCACGCCGGCAAAATCCTCCCCCAAAATGCGCACCCTGGGTTTGAACACGCCGAAATACAACCGCAGGGGCAGCGATATCAAACCGGTGAAGCGGAAACTCCTGATCTCCAGATCCGCCCGCGAAACGGTGGTGGCATGAATGCGGATCAGGGCTTGGTCAGCTTTGGGTTGCGGTTTTTTAACGTTGCTGTAATTGCAGGACATCCGGAGGACCATAAGCAGTGCAAACGATTGCTTTCAAATAAATCTCCGATATCTATAGTTACCAGGCATAGTGTTTCGGTGTTTTCATATATTGTATGCAGGAATGGCCGATAACCTGGCTGCCTTTGTAACCAGTGATCCTTTCCGCCCCATCGTTCCAATACGTGATCAAACGCTCGCGATCAACAAAATAGACGCCATCATAAAGATGATCAACAAGTTCTTTGTAAAAATCTTTATCCTCGGGCATATATCCTCGACAGATTCACGGACCAATTGAATATCATAACTTCAGAGGAAAGGAATTTCAAGCCTATTTCGGATGATCGTAAACGTAAAATATGAAATCCTGGGAAGTTGTTTTTACTCCCAGGTCGTGAAGCTGGCGGAGGAGCTGGGCGCGGTGATCGGTGCCGTGATTGATCACGTGCAGCAGCACCTGCCAAACAAGAAGACCTTGATCCTCCTCTGGTTCCAGAATCGGTTTTTCGAAATAGGATATCATCGCGTAAATCTGCCAGGTATTCGCGCATTCCCTGCTCAACGTGATCCCAGTGAGCGCGAATGGCCTCCCGGTCGTCAACATCGGAGGGTGGCAGGGGCTCCAAAGGTGGGTTGCCTCGTAGTTCGCTGAACCAAACTTCATCAACACTGATTATATGAACGAGCTGGTCCCGAACCGAACCATGGGAGTATTCAGAATCTTTTATAAACAATTCAAAAGGTAAAGGGGTGACATATTCATCCCATAACCGGCGGTTTTCGGATGAAGTGATAACCATATAGATAACGAAAAGCATCTGCGTTCATATTGATTGTGTTTCTCCATGTTTTTTCTCTTCTTTGAATTCGGTTATTAACCTGCCTCAGAACCGGAATGACTTGGCATTTACCCTGACAAGAAATTCTTCAATGCGAGCAGTTGGGACTTCCAAAATTCCTGTACGATCCCAATTTTTTGATCAAATACATCAAAGCCATGGAATGCGCCGGGGACAAGGTGGGTCTGGCAATCCACACCGCACGCCCTCAACCTGTTCCCATATTCCACAACCTCATCATGAAAGATATCCAGGCTGCCCACCCCGATCCAGGCGGGCGGTAAACCGGAAAGATCCCCGCGGCGGGCAGGCACGGCAAAAGCTGGCACCGCTTCCGAACCGCATTTCATCCCCAGGTAGGATTCCCAACCGTAGCGGTTGTTTTCCTGGTTCCAGGTGATGTTATCGCTGTCGTCCAGGTCCTCCCGCAGCGCGGTGCGGTCATCCAGCATGGGGTAAACAAGCAATTGGAAAACCGGCTCGATCTCCTGCCGGTCAAACGCCATCTGCGCCAGGGCAGCCGCCAGCCCGCCACCCGCGCTGGCTCCCCCAATCGCGATGCGGGTCCGGTCAATACCCAGCTCCAGCGATTGCGAATCCACCCAGGTAAGCGCCGTGTAACAATCCATCAACCCGGCCGGGAAGGGGTGTTTCAGGTGCAAGGCGATAATCGACGGAAACGACCGTGATCCCCGCCTCCCGGGCGTACCCGACGCAGCGCCAATCGTCCATTTCCGGTTTTCCCATCACGTATCCTCCACCGTGCATCCATACCAGAGCCGGGGTAGGCGCATTCATAGATTTTAGCCGGTAGAACCTGACCCTGATCTTTTCCTTGCTGGTCGTCAGAGGGGATAAATCGGTTTTGAATTACGATATCTTCCGGTGGACGGGGTGCCGGGGTGAGGCTGGCCAATAATTTGGTAAGCCAGAGATTTTTATGGCTGAATAGAAATGCAGGAGTTCGTTGGGCGACTGGTCGCAGGTCGGGATGTACTCGGGAATAATTATGTTTCATATGTTGCGATTCTCTGTGGTTTCATTTCTTTGGTGGTTTCTTCTTAATCAGGATGAGTTGTTCGATCTCCTTTTCGTCCTGCATGCAGGTTTGCGGGTTTGCAACCCGGATATACATCCAGCAGCCATCATGGTACCTTGGTGAATTCTCTAAAGCATGCCGGACAACGAATCCAAAGGAGTCTATCCTTCCAAGCGCTTGATCCAATTCTGCTTTCCCCAGTATAACCAGGGCGGTGAAGGACCCGCGCTCAGGATACATCTCGCATAGCGGCCTCCCGCCAATACGGTGCTGAAGGTTCCAACCATACTTTTTTCCACCCGGATTGAAGATGGGTTCGATATTATAGATTTCCACCAGGAATCGCCGCAGGGCGGTCCAAGCTTCCGAGAGGGGCTGCCCGATCGTTGCGAGCATCTCATCATCACTCGGTTGGCGGGTTTTGTCCATCATTCGTTCATGCATGGCTCCTCCCATATAATTCTTTCCCACAAATTCGCTTTCAGGATGCAACAAAAGGTTTCACCCGGTACGATCGACCTGCACTTTAATGCTGCAAGACGAGCAAAGAATCAAATTGGCTGATCCTTAAGCTTCCACAATAAAATACCCTGCCACATACCGATTATGGCGCAAATTAAACAAACAAAACCTTCAAGCTCTGGGAATAAATAAACAAATATCGCCGGTATACCAGTAATTAAGTATAAAACCCCTAGCGTGCGGGGAAAAATTTGTGAAGTCCATAATGCTGAACCAGTCAGGACGAATGCCCATCCCAGGAAATGAAATCCGACCGAGGTAAAAGCTGTTGCGAGGGTGGTCCAGATGATAAGAACGGTTGTTGAGTTTTCCAAATTCAAATCAGGGTGCAGGATATGGTAATGACGGTTCGAGGCCCGGATGAACGCAAGCGCTGCCATGCCCAATGCTGAAAGAACGGCTGAAATGAGCGCAAGATCCATACGGCGAAATGCTTTTTTACCAATGATCTCGCGGATCGAATAGAACGCGATAACGATGCTGACGGAAAGAATGGGTCCGTACAGAAAATCCGCGAGATCATAGGAAATCGCACCAAAACGATCCCGCAAATTCCCGGTTAAATAGATAAATTGTGGCACGACGAACGCCAAAGGTATTATAAAGAATCCAATTGCGCCCCACTTTTTTATCGCCATTAAAATTTTCTCCTTTCTTATTATTGCGCGATTAACGATCACTCAATAATATTAAAGGTTGATCGATCATTTTCCCAAAGAATTTTATTTTCTTCCTAATTTAACGTGAAACCGAAAAATACGACTGGATTTTTCGGCCAGCCGCCGAACGTTTATCTGGCTATCCTTCAGCGATTATTACATCGCGCCAAAGACCCTCATGCCGAACCCAGCGCTCACGCCAAACTCTGGCAGCCTCCACTGGCAGCAGCAACTTATAGTCGACCTTTTGCTCCTCTCGCTTCAATTCAATGGTTAATTCGCTCCATGCGTCGAAGTCCTGACCCCGGATCTCCGAAATGCAAGCCCGGCGGAGGTAAGCGACGATCCAGCCCTGCTTCACCCCCACTTCCTCCTGGAGAATTACCATAAAGTTCTTGGTGAGCAGGATGAGTGTGTCCGCGGTGATTTGCTTGCGGAAAAATAATAACCTGCGTTTCCAGGTGCTGGCCTGGAAAACAAGCTCCTCCAGGTTCTCGCCGGGCAGCATCCCATGGATCCTCAAGCCATTTGTAAATTTCAGCGGTAACCCGTCGATCTGTTCTTGCAGGGATGGAGAACTCGCGAATCCTTCTTCTGGCGAAGGAGGTGCAACATCTTGGGTTTTCAATAAATTGCGTAAGAAAGGCGCGAAAAGGTCCCAATAAACCGCATTGAATTCCACACCAAGACGAACGGGGGAGTCCTGGCCTTTTGCAGCAATTTCCAGGAACCCATAAAGCAGGATCAAGTCAGCCTTCAGGTAAATCAGATCGGGGCTGCTGAGACGCGTGACCTGTGGCTCCTCTCCCGGCCAAATCGAGGCAAGTAGATGGATCACATCTGATTTGGTGAAAATCAAAGCCTGTTTCGGGACGTAGCACCAGCCGCGTTGGATCTGCTGGGGGAAGAAGATGATTTTCCGAATGTCTTCGGTTGTCGAAAAGTTTTTTACCACCGGCGATTGCAGCTCGGAGGGTAAATCGGAAATAATATTTAATATGGATGGATGCCGGTCAAATCCACGTGCCAGAATTTCTCGCTTCAACAGGGATAGTCGTTTAGCCAAATCTCCACCTGCTGTGGTCATGAGGCGATCACCCTTTCTTCGGGAATCCCTGGTAAGTGGTGTCAAAATAAAATTCTCTGACGCTAGAAATATTCTTCCAGGAAAGCCGCGGTCTCATCCGAGATACCAACGATTTTATCCGTTGCCTGCCGATAGAGTTTGGAATTCAGCTCGGTTTGGGGTTGCCCGTCCTTCCAGTTGGTGAAGGGTTTGAGTTCGTGCCGTCCCAGAGGCCGTTTAGCTATCGCAGTCGGTTTGACGGTAACACTCACCCGCGGTGTTTGCCGGGCTACATCCGGTTTTTTAGTAATCCCTGCAGAGTAAGTTACAATGCCGAGCGCGACGAGACCTCGCCCCTCCTCGTTCTCACTTGCGAACACGAAAATCTTGTCACCTTCGGTGATCTGCTTGCCGCCATACATTGTCTTTTGAGCAACGAATGCAAACGAATTCGCTTCCGGATCACGAACTTCCGCTTTAATAGCGAATGCCATTCTCTTCTCCTCTTGCACCTTTCTGTTTCGCATACCTAAAACCGATTAATTATAACGATTCTTGTGGAATAATAAAAAACGCCTTCGATCAATTGAAGGCGTTTCACATTTTAAAACTAACCTCTATTCTGCATCACAGGTCGGAATTTGTACCCGTAAACCAGCAACCCAAACTGGGGAGCCAGATATGAAAGGTTTACATACCGGTTCAGCAATGGCGTTCCACCACTGCTGAACCGGAATTAAGCGAAGTTATAATCTGCCGACCAGTCAGATCGTTTTGTAACGTTTCCCTTATTGTCCAGCAAGGTCGAAACGGTCCAGGTTCATGACCTTATTCCACGCTGCGATGAAGTCATGGATGAATTTCTCCTGCGAATCCATGCAGCCATATACTTCGGCCAGGGCGCGAAGCTGGGAGTTCGACCCAAAGATGAGGTCAACCCGGGTGGCGGTCCATTTAACCGCACCGCTGGCACGATCATGACCTTCAAACAGTTCGCGCTCTTCCGAAGTCGCCTTCCACACCGTACTCATATCCAATAGGTTGATAAAGAAATCATTGGTCAGCGCTTCTGGTTTTTTTGTGAAGACGCCGTGTTTGGTTCCGCCAAAGTTGGTATTCAGAACGCGCATCCCCCCGATCAGAACCGTCATCTCGGGTGCGGTCAGGGTCAGTAATTGCGCTCTGTCCAACAACAACTCTTCGGCTGGTACGGTATAGCGGGTCTTCTGGTAGTTGCGGAAACCATCCGCCTTCGGTTCGAGAAAACCGAAGGAAACCACATCCGTTTGCTCCTTTGATGCGTCCATGCGTCCAGGCGTGAAGGGAACAGTCACGTCGAAACCGGCGGTCTTTGCCGCCTTCTCCACCCCTGCACAGCCTGCCAGGACGATTAGATCGGCCAGCGATATTTTCTTGCCGCCGGTTTGTTCTTTGTTGAACCCGCTCTGTATGCCCTCCAGGACTTTTAGCACCTTCGCCAGCTTTTCCGGCTGGTTCACTTCCCAATCCTTCTGGGGCGCAAGGCGGATGCGGGCGCCATTGGCACCTCCGCGCATATCGGAGCCGCGAAACGTGGATGCTGCAGCCCAGGCGGTGGTAACAAGTTCCGAGATAGTCAGACCGGAATCAAGGGCTCTCTTCTTAAGTGACGCAATATCTTTTTCATCGATCAATTTATGATCTACTGCCGGGATGGGGTCCTGCCAGACCAATTCTTCGGCAGGCACTTCGGGGCCAAGATAGCGTACGCGCGGACCCATATCGCGATGGGTCAGCTTGAACCATGCCCGGGCGAACGCGTCGGCAAACTGATCCGGGTTCTCATAGAAGCGTCTGGAGATCTTTTCATATTCGGGATCAAAACGCAGAGCCAGGTCTGTGGTCAGCATGGCTGGTGTGCGGCGCTTTGACGGGTCGTGGGGGTCCGGTACCGAATTGGCACCTGCACCACCCTTAGGGATCCATTGAAACGCCCCGGCTGGGCTCTTGGTCAATTCCCAATCGTAGCCGAACAGGTTCCAAAAGAAGTTGCTGCTCCACTTCGTTGGCGTCGAGGTCCAAATTACTTCCGGGCCACCACCGATGGTGTCGTCACCCTTGCCGGATCCAAATTTGCTCTTCCAGCCAAGGCCTTGTTCCTCAATCCCGGCGGACTCGGGTTCAGGGCCGACAAGTGCCGGATCACCTGCTCCATGGGTTTTTCCAAAAGTATGCCCTCCGGCGATCAGAGCAACGGTTTCCTCGTCGTTCATCGCCATGCGGGCAAATGTCTCGCGGATATCCTTGGCCGCAAGGAGCGGATCCGGATTGCCATTGGGACCTTCCGGGTTGACATAGATCAAACCCATCTGCACGGCAGCAAGGGGATTTTCGAGATCCCGTTTTCCAGAGTAGCGCTTGTCTTCCAGCCACTTACCCTCGGAACCCCAGTAGACGTCCATTTCTGGTTCCCAGATATCTTCGCGCCCTCCGCCGAAACCGAAGGTTTTAAATCCCATCGATTCCAGGGCAACGTTACCGGTAAGGATCATAAGGTCAGCCCAGGAGATCTTCCGGCCGTATTTTTTCTTGATCGGCCAGAGCAATCGGCGTGCCTTGTCAAGATTTACGTTATCCGGCCAGCTGTTGAGGGGCGCAAACCGCTGGCTCCCGCGCCCTCCGCCGCCACGGCCATCGCCGGTGCGGTAGGTGCCAGCGCTATGCCACGCCATGCGGATAAACAGGGGGCCGTAGTGACCAAAGTCCGCCGGCCACCAGTCCTGAGAATCGGTCATCAGCGCGGCGATATCCTTCTTAACAGCTGCCAGGTCCAGGCTCTTGAACTCTTCTGCGTAGTTAAAATCCCCGCCCATCGGATTGGACTTTGACGAATGCTGGTGTAAAATCTCAAGCCGTAATCGGTTCGGCCACCAATCCTGGATGGTCGTACCGCCTCCGGCATGTGGATTGTTCATGCGGTTCTTGCTTTCTTCGCTCATCGTATTTGCTCCTTTCGAGGTTTGAGTTTTTTTGTTAATTAGCTTTGAACGGTTAGTTGTCACGGTTAAATAATTTGTCCAATGATTGTCGTCTTGTCAAAATAATGGAAAAGGTGCTCTTTATTCGGTATGATTACCTCCTTTAAGAAAGTGTTTCTAAAAATGATCTTTCAATATTTAATAAAAAGTATCCTAATCAATTTCGTTCCTGCAATCCGGGCACAGCCCATAGAAAGCGATTTGCGAATGGAGGATCTTATAGCCCGATACCTGTTCCATTTTCCTGATCACTCCGGGGTCAAGCGACAGCTCTCCATCGACGATCCGGTTGCACCTGGAACAGATGAGGTGGGGATGGGGCTCAGGGCGGTTGCCGTCGTAGTGGCTGTCATCCCGCAAGTCGATCTCCAGTACCTGACCCATTTCCTTGAGCAATGCCAGGGTCTTGTAGACCGTGGCGTGGCTCATGGTCGGGAACTGGCTTTTGATCCTGGCATACAGCTGGCCCGCGCTCGGGTGCCCTTCGCTGGACGCGATCATCCGCACCAGTTCAACCCGCTGAGGGGTCAGCCGGAAATCGCGCTCTTTCAGCGCGGCAATAAGTTCATCAAAACGGACTTGAGGATCAATCATGAATTAGCATCAATAACTTTTCTTTATAAATAATAATTATTATTTATTATACACGAAATTACTTATTTTGAAAGTATGAATTACGGCAGTAATCAGTTCCCTTAAATACAACTCGGTTCGTGCGACAGGCAAGCGAGTTTCGATCTAAGTGTATGGTTCAACGACATCGACGGGAATGACGAGACTCTTCCTATTTTACGCACCACTTTGGAAAATCACTACCACTGGGAGTGGCGTAGCCGCTAACCGCCAAGAGCCGATGTTGAGCTGCCTTTTAATAATTGATGATCGCCCGTCCAAATTGAATAAATAACACAATACCAACAAGTGACAATGGGATTGATGTATAAAAACCCACCCCCAAGCCGCGTGCAGTTTTGTTTTCTCGCAGATACCCTATTGTATGTATGACGCCCTGAAAGATGCCTATGAGAGCTGTAGTGAATAGACCGAGATATAAACCGATAGGGAGACCAATGACCAACAAAGCCAGGGTTACCAGATTGACAGTTGAGATGATACTGGCGCCAAAAAGGTATTTGTTTTTAGTCATATTGAAATGTCCAGTTTGGATTTCCATGACGTTGCAGGAGATTTCTTCAAAGATGTGCAAGGCGACCAGCCAGACAAAGACAATATAAGACAAAATAAGGGTTGTATCTGGAGACATGTTTTCTTCCTCAGAAATCTTTTTCGGGTTTAATTATAAGTACACCTTCACTCGGTATACCACCAATTAATACGAATACGGAATTACTCTTCGCAGAAATTTTGCCACAAATAATAAAAGCGCAATCCATAATTGGAAAGCTTTTTATCATGATCAAGTATTTATCCTTGCATCACTGGTCTGAACTTACACCCCTAACCTGCACTCCCTGGCACTTGCTGCCAGGGCAAGTATGCATGCCGGTGCAATTGTCGGTTGCCCTGGCGCCCTGGTTTACCGGAATCAGTGGGAGGGCACCCACATACCAGCATCTCCACCTTCTTGCTGCCCGGGACTGTCAGTTGCGCGGTTACTGCGAGGTGTCATCGGCTGGAACCTGTGTTACGCAAGGACTCAGCTAAACAATTTTTTTCATTGCTTCAAAAGTGACATTGGCGTACTCCAAAAAATTAAATCCTTCGACATCTCGCATCAACCCTTCATTTTGCATTCCCTGCTGCAAAAGACCCCACATGGCAGTGAAAAACATCACCATGAACTTCATGCCTTGCAACCGTGTCCAGTTCTCTTTCTTCACATCGCCAAAGTAACACTCAAGCATATATTCTTGAAGCGCTCGCGGCAAGCTGTCTGGCGAATCGTATGCATATGTTAGCGTAGCCAGATCGTAATAAATGTCACCTGCCCCGGAAAATTCCCAATCGATAAACCGGATTTTCCCATCGTCAAGCACATTCACACAGAATAGATCATTGTGACAAAACCCTCGCCAGGGAGATGTGTCACGGGCTTGTTCCTGCTCGATTTTTTGCATCTTTTCAAGCAGCTTGTCAAAGCCCTGGGGGAATGGAACCCGCATAGACCGGGCTTGTTCGGCATATCTTTCTACGCAGCGGAATGGGGAAAAGGTGGCTTTGGGTAACGGTAATTTGTGGAGACGCTTCACCGTCTTCACGATGCGCTGAATATTTTCAGGTTTACGATATTCTTCCAGAGTCAAATGGTGGCCGTTGATAAAACCTGTCACCAGATGCCCTTCAGGAAGCAAAGAGTACTCGACTTGTGCCCCGATCCCTGCCTTTGATACGGCTGATAGTACTTCAAATTCATATTCGCGATTGATCCCCAGTTGAACTGTGTTCTGCCCGCTTATCCGCAATACAAATCGATCCCCATTGACTGTCACCAAATAATTCGTATTGTTCAGGCCTGCTAAAGGTTCAACCTGTAAATTGTCCGCGTCTTTCCAGGCAGGGATCCGCTTAATGATTTCATCAACTTTCGATTGCATTTCTTTTCACTCTATATCGTTTTCAATTTGATTCCTGGCAGCCCAACGGCAGGCATTACCGTCGAGTGGGCGGACGTGGATTCTGTTTGGGAGCAGAAAAAACTCGAAGCCGCGCTTCACGAAATACTCGAAAAAACCGCAGATCCGGTGAGCGAGCCTCCAGCAAGCGTGGCTCAGCCAAAGCGCGTTGGCGCCTGGCATCCCACGGGTCCGGTGCACGCTTCATCAGGGTGGCGTTACTCTTCACTACTAAAATTCGGTTAGTTCTCCAAGGGTAGTGCATTGCTTCTCAAAGGTAATTAAGGCGGGCTTTCGCACATAACCCAACCTTTCGTTCATCGAAAGCATCGGTATGTTTTTGGCGTCATTCTCCGCCTTGATGAGGATATACCCATTCGCTTGGGCATACTCAATGACCCGTATTTTCATTGCCAATCCAATTCCATAACGTCGATATTGAGGTATAACCCCGGTCAACCCCTGGTAAAGGGATTTGCCTTTTTCGGACACCAAAACATGACTCAATCCAATATATTCTTCACCCTTTACTGCCACAAAAAAACCATCCGGGAGGGCAGAAGGCCCTGTAATGGCATACTCAACATACTTTTCAAATCCCCTGCGTCCCATGCCAGCAGCCAAATCTCCCGGTACAGACAGGCTTATTTCCCAATCCAAATCATATAACTTACGATTCCGCTGGGGGTCACTTTCCAACTCAGGCAGAGTTTTGATTTCGATGCCGTTGCCGCGAAATCGAGCCTCCAACCCTTTGAAGCGAGTCAAGTCAAAGGCTTGAACGTTTAATTCGGATGGAATATCACGAATGACCTCTTGAAAACCTCGTTTTTCCAGAAAACGGATACTTTGGGGACAGCTTTCAGATGCATGGATTCGTACCGCCAGGGGATCGAATGGCTGCAGCCCATGCGTGATAGTTTCAAAAAGCGCGGATCCAATGCCGCTCCTCTGATGCCTGGGATGTACTCCAATCCAAATCATGAATTTTTGAGGGTGGGCGAACCAATTGGATTGGGTGTAATAACCCGCTCCAACGATCTCATCCTTCTCGATGGCGACCCAGCGCTGGGTTTTGAATTTCGGGTCACGTAAACGGTCGCTCTCGAGGAAATCCGAAGCGGAGAGGTGTTGCTGCGGATCGATGTAATTATTGAGCGCAGCAATTCCCGGGTAATGAGCGGGTGTGGTTAATTGGATTTCCAATTCTTCGCCTTTTTTTGTGTAACAACACGAAAGCCCAACGGTGAGCGTTACATGCTGGTGGGCGAGCGTGGAAAACGGTCAGGGGTATGTATCTCACCCACCAAATCTAATTATACAAATCAATAATTCTGATGCAACAAAAAACGCTCTCCATATCCGGAGAGCGCTGTATAGTTTGGCGAGTAAATTAAGCCTGCATCACCGGCCTGAACTTGTACCCATACACCAGCATCCCGCGCTCATCCCCATCCGAGCGGATGCGGCGGGTGACCATCACCACCGGCTTGCCTATCTCCATTTTCTGTTCGCTCAGGTCTGGATTATCTTAATAATGGGAACCATCGGGTGCTTTCAATGCAGGCTGGTTCTTTAAGCGCCAGGAGCTAATGGATGGATCCGCCCCACTCTTCGGGGGTTTCTGGTTCTAAGGTTAACTAGATAGAATGTATCGCCCCAGCCAAATCGTCCAGATCGGAAATAGAAGATAAGTTCCCAACCAGCCAAAAAATGCAATATAAAGATACCATGGCATGGATTCCATGCTGTCAATTCCGGCGAATATGCCTGGAATGCCGATCAGCCCAAGCGCCATGAACGCACCCACGACAAGCCCGAATACGATCATGCTATGAGGCAGAGCGACACCGCGTTGCATGGAAAAACAAAATGCCACCAGCCACAAACCGATCAACGCGAATCCGATCGCTGAATACCAACCAGCCAGAACAAAGCCTGTAATACCCTTCAGGACCAGAACTGATCCCACAACAGTTAAGATCGCGCCAATCACCACAAGGACAAGCGCAATTTGGCTCATCACCGGTGACTTCGCATGAAATTCGGCGTATAACATCCACGCCAGAACTGCGCTGGAAATACCGATAATGCTGTTGAATACATCATTGATAGCGCCAAAGGACATATTCACCGTCGACATCAGGGTGAGAGCTATCACTGCCAGGATGGTAGAAACTCCTGTAACGATTGCCATCCAGCCAATTGCATGAGTGGATAAATTACTTGTTATCATAGGTTTCTCCGTATATAAAATAAATATTAAACAAACGAACGTCCTGTCGATAGTATTCGCCGAAGTTCCGGTTCAAGCTCAAGGTACACTTTGTCTGGTTCTGCGCCTAAACCATCCAGCGTCTTGCTGAAGAAGTTCCGAACCGCGCTAGCCAGAACTACATCAAGGATCTCCTCATCGGAAAGGCCATATCCGCGCAATTCATCATAGTCTTTCTTATTGATTTGATTCGCCTGGGTGGTGATTTTTTGGGCAAAAGCCATAATCGCCACCTCATCAGGCGGCAACCCTGCAGCACGAAAATCTTTAACTATCGCTATTATCTGATCGGCATCAAAAAAATTTTTACGAAGCAACGCTCCGTGGGCCAACATTCAATAAGTACAGTTGAGCGCCATGGCGGCTGCTAAAGTCACCAGCTCATAGCGACGCATTCTCATTTTTGAACGGATCGCCCCATTGAGTTTTGTCCAGGCATCATAGACCTCGGGGTGCAGGCTGAGCGCTTTGGCGTGGTTGGGCACGTATCCCCAGGTCTTTTCGGCGGCTTGATATACATCTTTCAACGGACCTTCCGCTTGATCCTCCGGAATTGTTTTAATGAATGTCATGATCTCTCTCCTTCCATTTTTTCTACTTCCAAGAAGATATTTATCCTGAGTCGTCAAACAATAATTCGACGATCTATTCAACTTCAGAAAGTACGAACAAAAAATTCTTGAGACCTATTTAATTATTAGTATTTTTATCTTATATATCTTATATTATCATTCTAGCCCTGAAATTCATTAAGTCAATGGGTGCTTTTTCGATTTGACAAGAAATTAAAATAAATAGCCCTGAGCGTTTTGCTTCAGGGCTGCGAATTCCGTTTTTGTTTAGCTTATCCCTACATCACCGGTCGAAACAAATAACCGCAAATCAGCATCCCGCACTCATCCCCATCCGAGCGAATGCGCCAGGTGACCATTTCCACTGGCATGCCGATCTCGACCTTCTAGTCGCCCAGGTCGGTGGAACTTAGGATGGTACGGGTTCACCAATCTTGAAATGTTTCATCACCCATGTGGCACCAATAATCCAGGGAACAATAATAATTTGCAAAAATAGCAATAAGGAGAATGACTCGCCTAAACTCACTCTTATCAGATCGCTGTTAGCGATTGAGCCATCAACCGCCGCCATTGAAATACCCGCGATGGAAGTCGTCAGGAAAAATACAGGGATAGTAGTAAGGATGAGCCAGCAGCCATAAAAGATCGCGATCTTTGTGAGCCAATTGTTGCTACGGTTATGCAAATGAAAGCAAGCTATAAGAGTGGCACCAGAGAAAACTAGGAGTGCAGCGGTAAAGATTACAAACTCACTTCGAATGTCAACAGTATCTGAAGAAATTGAAATGAGGGCGTTAAGTAGTAGCCCGGAAATAAGAACCCCATATGCCAGTACAAGCGGACCAAAGCCGATCCCTACGAAAAGAACAAATTGCGGAATTGAATTTGGTGTTTTCATTCTTACCTTCTAAATTATTGACCACCTAACGGTTTTCATCAACTGCGGGTGTACGGACGTGGATTCTGTTTGGGAGCAGGAAAAACTTCAATCTCGGAAAGGGCTCGTGCGCACATCACGTCGCGAAATCCTAAACCCCCATGTCAGGCGTACGTTTTAAGGGCTGCGTTTGTTTACCTGGGCTCATATCCATGCAGCCAATGGTTATTCATCAAAGCGAACTGCGCATGGAGTTCGCCGAAGAGTGCACCCGGGGACTGGCTAGTTATGTGTACATCAAACATAGGCACTTCTTTCTCGAATGTGTCGTCGCGCAGTCTCATCAGTGTGCCTTGCACAATATAATGGCCAAAATAAAATAAACCCCGGAGTGGTTTCGCAGGTATTTTCCAGACCTCGTATTGATTTAATTGAGTTATATCCACCTGCGGGATAAGTGCTACTGCGCAATCACCCCAGACGTCAAATTGTGCGTACTTTCGTGCCTTGATGTCCTCTCGCCAGGTCGGCTGGATCTGTACCGCTGAGAGGCTGATGGGTCTGCTGCCCTGCATTTCGGGCTCAGGGAAGTATAGGCGGGCATTACCATCCAAAGTGCCCTGTATGAGATATTCGGTGGTTAAAACTTGGAGGCCATACGGCACCAGCGGCTGTTTCTTTTTTCCAAACATCGTACCTCCTAAACTCAAGACGGAATTCTTGATTACACATCGGGGTTTTTGAAAATTCTTTCAGCGTCCAAACGGTGTGTATTACCTGCAAGCGGGCAAACATGGATAATATGGAAAAATATGTTACTCACCTCCTAAACCTAATTATATAAATCATTCATCCCGATGCAACAAAAAGCGCCCTCCAATTCTGGGGAGCGCTTCATCGTGTGAAGATTCGATTATCCCTGCATCACCGGCCGGAATTTGTTCCCAATCACCAACATCCCGCGCTCATCCCCATCCGAGGAAGTCGTCGTGGAAACAGATTCCTAGTCAGTTGGAACCAGTGTTGGGTCGTTATAAATACAGACCTCCTACTTCAAACGAGGGACAAACGGTCTCGGAAGTCTCAGGGGTTAAAAAACACATTATTTGCTTTTGGATTTATTGGAAGCGTAATCAGCTGCGCATCGAAAACCATAATCCAAACCACCACCGCCAAAGTCATAACCTGATCCGGTTCGAGTGTTAGCGGCTCGACTATACCATGATCCACCGAGAACTACTCCATTTGAGGTCATATCCCAGACATTGCCTGACATATCGAGGGCGCCACACCAACTTACCCCAGTCAGATATGTGCCAACTGGAGCAGATGTACCATATCCATCATTTACGGTTCTATCGGCTTCTGGAGATTCACAATTAACGTCACAATAATTTAGTCTTGTTGGATCAAAAGAATTACCCCACGGATAAATATTTGAATTAGGTCCGCTTGCTGCATAACTCCACTCTTCTTCGGAAGGCAAACGAACTTCTGCCCATTCACAATAAGTTTCTGCCTGATCCCTATTCACAAAAATCACAGGGTAATTACCAAAGGTCGAATAAATTGCATAAAAATCTGCTTTGGTGCCAATATTTGCTGGAAGTAAGCATTCACCCGCATCAATACAAAACCAATATTGAGCATTATTTACTTCAAATTTATCTATCCAAAATCCTTCAACTTTGGCTGTATGCCAATCGGTATTATCTCTTCCGGTTCGGAATTCACCTGTAGGAACACCGACCATCATCATCCCATCAGTAGTGCGAAGGAGAGTCTGTCCCAATAATGGACCTGATGTTCTTGCTGAAGTATTACTACATGCGATTAGAAGAAGCAGAATCAATATAATTTGTAAGAAAATGGTGTAAATCTTCATGCTTTAATAGTATTAATTCAATTCATTATGAACTTGCTTGAACAACCCAACAGTTTTGCTAACTTGTTTGGGGAGTAAATGTCCGTTGGAGCCGGTGTTTGGCGACTCTTGGTTAAATCAACAACCCATTTTTCCATAGAGCGATCACAATATCCATTTGGCTATTATGATACTTTGGCTCACCTATCATCACACGTTCCCAAAGGTTAATAGGTGGTTGATTAACAAGGTCAGGCTCCTCCGTTATCATTGTATATGCAGTGAGTGCATAATTTTTGTTCTTTCGGGAATTACAGTATTTGCCTGATGGTATATCTTTGACATAGCCTTCTTCACAGAGGCCCAGAAAGGCATCGCGTGGACAACCTTTCTTTTGAGAAGTAGTCCCATTTCCAAAGATGCGAGATGTCACTTTGTCCCAAGCCAAACGCGGTGAAATCTCTTTATCGCGAGAACAAAGATTCGCTGCTTCAACTGCTGATTGAGCATATTTATTCATCATCATCGCTTTCGAATAACTGGCAGAAGATGCCGATCATATGATTTTTCTAATCATTAAATCGTGGTTCAAGCAAAGCAACAGAAAAGTGCTCGAACATAATTCTCTCTTTTTGGTCAAGTAGCACAACATATTGAAGACTGCATTCCTGCCGGAGAAATGGTTTAACCGCCTTTGCATCAGTAAATTTTCCCGACTTAACGAGTTTCTTCTTCAGGGTAGAAGCCTCCGTATTTCCCATTAGATGGTTCCTGTAGATACGGTTGCTGAGGTTCTCAGACCGTCCTATGTAAATGGTGGCTTGAGACTCATCAACTGTCTCGAATATTCGATATACGCCAGGCTGGGTAGGCAAGTCTGACGGCTTCAGATTTATAAATGCAATGACTGGCGCTTCCACCAATTCCTGGAGCAGTGAAGAAAATTTAGAAATCCTTTCATTAAAGTACATATTCGATTCCTTTCAATGCATCTGGTCGCCGGAGCGCATATTCTTTATTGCGCTGAATAGGAACGAAAGTTGTGCAATGCAAATGTTATGCGGCCTCATAAGAAGATGGTTGATCTCTTTTTCAAAGGGTTTTTTCAATTGCTTCCTTGTAAGTGATTTCTCTAGAGATGTTGTAGCCAGCCTTCGTTGCAGTCTCGAATAACTTGTCAACAATAGCCTTCGATTGGTTTCTTAATCGGATTGCGTTATTTAGGTTTGCGGTTTTTGGATTAATTTTGCCATGGGAGACGTTATTCCTGAAATCGTAAATTTCACCAAAACCTGGGAACTTCCTCCGTAACTTTCTGACGATACCATTTTTGTACATTTTTTGCCTGTTTACTGCCTTTGATTTAGCGACGAAGCAGTTGTAGAACCAAGCTAGTTTATCTTGTAACCCAGCATTTGGATTCCCCAAGAAACTATTCATTTGGGTGGTCTTGTCCATCTTCTTTATCAACAGATTGAGATTTGCCTCTATAAAGAAAGCTGAAAACACAATTGCCACGGTGTAATCACTAATCGGTATTGGATCACAATTATTCTCGGCTCGCTTTAGGGCTTGCCAACTTATGGCAATCATGATTGTTGCATCTTCACTCCCCTCCGGCATTTTAGTATCCTCCTAACCTTCTCATTTGTTTAAGAAATAACTCTATTATGATCACTTGGAGGCCGTGTAACTTTTTGGGTTTATGGCACTAAGACAGGTGGGAATGGTGCCGAATAACCATATGGTATTGATGCGTGATCATTTCCTTCTTCAACTATTTAGATTATACAAATTAATAATCTCACCGTAATCAAAAACGCCCTCCATCTCTGGAAGGCGCTTCATTATTCCTCAATTCTTTATCCCTGCATCACCGGCCTGAATTTATACCCATACACCAGCATCCCGCGCTCATCGCCATCCGAGCGGATGCGGCGGGTGACCATCTCCACCGGCATGCCGATCTCCACCTTCTGCTCGCCCAGGTCGGTGAGCTGCGCGGTAACCATCGGGCCTTCATCTAATTGCACCAGCGCCACCGCGTAAGGGGCGTTGCGTTCAAAACCGGCAGGGGGGTCGGCGACCACGGTATAGGAATAGACCTTGCCGTGTCCGCTGAAGGCGTAGGGTTCCCTGGCTTCGCCGCCGCAGTGCGGGCAGACATCCCGCGGGGGGAAGATCTTCCCCTGGCAGTGTGGGCAGATCTCGCCCACCAGGGCATAACGTTGTTTTTTCAATCGCCAATGGCGTGGTATTTCCATTTTTTGTTCCTCGATTCAACTTTTAAAGCTTAGCGAGTGTAGTCTAGCCTCGCAAAACTATCAGAAACTATCAATCTTTTCTGCAAAGATCATGCCCGTTCCAGCACGTGGGTGATAGCAGTCCCAGCCGGCCCGCCGAGGGATTGCACCAGCGCCCGGCGCGCATCCCTTACCTGCCCCGCCCCAGCCTCCCCACGCAATTGCAGCGCGGCTTCGGCCAGTTGATATGCCCCGCCCGCACCTAATGGATTGCCCCTGCCCTTCATTCCGCCCAGGGTCGAGATGGGCAGCCTGCCCCAGGAGTTGAATTCACCCGCCTCTGCCATCCGGCAGCTTTCCCCACGCGGAGCCAGCCCGGCCGCCTCCAGGGTGAGCGCAGCGTAGATGGTGAACGAGTCAGTCAGCTCGAAAAAATCCGCTTCCCCCGGTATCATTCCCGCCTGCCGGCAGGCCTGGTGCAGCGATTCGGCTGCGGCGTGGAAGGCCAGCGGGTCGGGGCGGTCGTGCAGTGAAAGCGCGTCCACCGCCACCGCCGAGCCGCTCACCTTTACTAACGGGTGATCAGGCTTTCCTTCGATCAGGTCAGCGCGGGTGAGGAGCAGTGCTGCCGCCCCATCCAGCATCGGAGCGGAGTCGTAGAGATTCAGGGGATCGCACACGATGGGTGCGTCCCGGTAGGCTTCCATTTTCAAGGGCTTGCGGAAATAAGCGTTCGGGTTCGCCACCGCGTTGCCCTGCGCCAGGCAGGCGAAAGCCCCAAAGGAGTCGCGAGGGACCTCATACTCATGCAAATAGCGCTGCATCAGCAGAGCTGCCGCGCCGGTGGTGGTCAGCCCGCTGATGTTCTCGTAGTCGTAATCCAGCGCTTCCGCAACCGCCGATTCAGCCCGGTTTCCAACAACGTCGGTGAACTTCTCCACCCCCACCACCAGGGCAGTCCTCACGAAGCCGGACTGGATCGCCAGGTATGCCAGCCGGAAGGCTCCCGCCGCGGATGCCTCAGCCGCCTCGACCGTCAGCCCTTCGATCCCGCCCAGGCCAACATCATCGGTGAGCAGCGCGCCCAGGTTAGCCTGGCGAGAAAGGCTGGAACCCAGGAAATTGCCGATATACATCGCCTCCGGCTGGAGCGCGGGGGCTTCCTTGCGCGCGGCCAGGATGGCCCTGGCAGCCAGCGAACGCAGAGAGAGATCCCAATGCTCGCCCGGGGGAACCATGCCGATGCCGGCGATCACGACCTCTGGCATCTCAGCCGTTCCCCATATCCAGGATGCCGCGGTAGCGCGCGTAGGTGCCGTAATCGATCTCGGTGCGTCGGGTGATGTAATCCTGCGTGGAAGGCGCGAGCTTTTTGCTGCTCCTTGATGCGTTCCGTCACCAGGATATCGAAGGCATCCGAGCCCGCCCCCGAGCCGTAGGAAGCCGCCAGGATGCGGTCACCCGGCTCGGCGATATCCAGGATGGCGCTCAGGCCGATCAGGCAAGCGCCCGCGTAGGTGTTGCCGATCACCCCGGCCAGCAGACCCGGCTTGAGCTGCTCGTCGCTGAAGCCCAGGTCGCGCCCCACTTTCTGGGGGAACTTTGCATTCGGCTGGTGAAAGACCGCAAAGCGGTAATCGCCGGGTTTGGTGCCGTTTTCGGTCATCAGGGTGGTGGCGGATTCGGTGATGTGCTTGAAGTAGGCCGGCTCGCCGGTGAAACGCTGCCCGTGCTCGGGGTATTTCACGTCCGCCCGGCGCCAGAAATCAGGCGTGTCGGTCACGTAGGAGTAGGCGGATTGGATCAGTGCCAGCGAGTCCTCCCCCGGACCGATGATAAAAGCCGCCCCCCCGGCCGCGGCGGTGTATTCCAGCGCGTCACCCGGCTTGCCCTGGGCGGTATCCATGCCGATGGCCAGCGCGTACCTGCCCATCCCCGAGCCAACCAGGCCCATGCCCATCACCACCGCCTCGGTGCCCGGCCTTGCAGGCGAATTCCATATCGGCTGCCTGGATGTGCGGTGCGGCGCCGATGGCCTCGGCCACCACCGTCCCGCTGGGTTTGACGGAATAGGGGTGCGATTCCGAGCCGATCCACACCGCGCGCAGCTCGCCGGGGTCGATCCCGGCACGTGCCAGGGCATTGCGGGCAGCCTCGATGGACATGGTGATCACATCCTCATCCAGTCCCGGCACCGATTTTTCCTTCACCGGTCCGCCGCCCGCCTCGCCGGTCCAGATGCGGGTCACCTCGGTGGCGGGCAGCCGGTAGCGGGGCACATAGGCGCCGTAACCGACGATGCCCACCGGTCGGTCGGGTTTGAGGAGGGTCTGGTACGGATTGGTTTGTATTGTTGAATGCGTTCATTTGCCATCCCTTTTGATTTCTTTGCGGGCGTGCAGCCCCATGTGCCCGCGCTGGATGCCCTCGGTGGCCAGCGCGCGCAGGGCAGCCAGGTTCTGCGCCAGACCCGACCGAGACGATGATCATCCGCCAGTTCCAGTGGCGGTTTTTACCCCCATCAATTTCAGTGCTGCCTGCGCGCCGGGGTGGACCTTCGTCGCCCCGCCCACGATCCCGACTGCCATGGGCATCTCGAGCGTACCGGTCAGATCGCCCTCTTCATTCCTACCCCAGGTGGAAAGGCTGGTGTAGCGCCCCGACCGGGCGGCATAGGCATGCGCCCCGGCTTCCACCGCGCGCCAGTCGTTACCGGTGGCAATGACCACCGCGTCGATGCCGTTCATGATGCCCTTGTTGTGCGTGGCGGCCCGGTAGGGGTCGGCCGCGGCGAACGCCCAGGCGGAGATGATCCCATCCCGAACCTGATCGCCGCTGAAATCTATCAAAAGCCAGCGTGGAAACCGGGATGCGTACCCTCGCCCGTGCCAGGCGTTTATCGGCCAGGTTGGAAAGGATCCGCAGGAGCACCCGCCCGCCGGTGATCCTCTCGATCAGGGGGGTCAGCCTTTCCAGGGCGGTGTTGACCGCGTTGGCACCCATTGCATCGCGTACATCCACTATTATATGAAGAACAAGGAAGGCTCCTATTGGGGATTCCTTGATCTCGCGTACTTCGAGATCCCGTGGCCCGCCGCCAAGCCGCGACCAGGACCGGGTCCACAGCAGAAGCTTCCGCCAGGATCTCCTCGCGGTGCGCCAGAAGAGCTTCGCGCGCTTTCTGCGCGGTCCGGGCAATCCAGGATCTGCATCTGCCCGATCATCAGGGTGGCATCGGCTTCCGCCAGGAATCCACCGCCGGTTTGCGCCAGTTTGGCCATGAAGGATGCCCCGGCGATCACCGAGGGCTCCTCGATCGCCATGGGGATGAGCACCTCGCGCCCGTTGATGAGAAATTTCTGTGCCACCCCCAGCGGTAGAGCAAAGGTGCCGATGGCATTCTCCACCATTTGGTCCGCCTGGGCGGGGGTTAGGCCAACTTCGCCGGAGATCGCGGCGGTCTCCGCCGGGGTTAAACCGGCTTGCGCGGAAATATCCTCCAGGCGTTCGGAGATGGATTTCTCGTAGAACTTTTTTGGTTCACGCATGGGTCAATCGTAATTTCCCCGGTCTTGCAAAAACTATCAGGGTTGCCAACTGGGGTCAACCTGGCGACTTAACCTCCCATTTTCCTTACAATCCTGCAAGGCGGGATAATTCTTTGTCCCAATAATTGCCGTAAATCTGTATAATTAAGGTCAGATTAGAAGATTTTTCCGATGCCGGTGATAGCAAGCTGGATATTTTATGTTTTTAATAAAAGGTGGAATTTTGAACAATAAAGACAGTGCTTCTTGAAAAGATCTTCCGCGGGATCACCATCCTGGGGGTAATGTTGGGCTCTGGTCGTGGGGGTTGCCCAACCGCAGAGTTCGGTTCATGCGGATTCCAGCCTCGACGGTGACCCCCATCACCTGGGATGTGGTCGGCTTGGATAGCAATGACCCCGTCAATTCCGGTCCGGAACACTTCCCGGTTGCGGGTGCGGGTTTGCAATCCGGGCAGGCAGCACCACACTGTGAACGCTGTTCAGGCAATTTGGTCTGGACCTCTTCCAATGGAGCCATTAATCTTCCGCCCGGATCGCTTAATCCGATCGTCTCCGACCCGGCGATCAACCTCAGCCCCGGGCAATGTCACGATTTCTATTTTGAAATTTCTGATCGATCGCCCGCAAGCTCCCTACGATCAATTCCGCCGCTACCATTGAGTCAGCGGCACAGACTCGATGGCACGAGTACGGCTGTCACCGCCAGCTCCCCCACCCCGCGTCAGATCTTTGTCGAGCACCTGGTCTCTCAGAGCCGCAATGCGGTCACCGATGTCCAGCTGGATGGGTCTCCATCCCAGCGGGTGGATCGATGAACCTACTGATATTGGGAAATACATACGACATCAAGCTGATTGGTTCCACCGCCACGAACGGGTACGAACAGATCGAGAGTTTCATCAATTTCCCCAATACTATCTTCCAGATCAACAGCGTGGCGACCACCTACACCGCCAAACCCTCCCCGGCGACCGATCCCGTTGGTGGGCATCCAAGCTGTACGCCGATGGCTGCGGCTGGGAAAATGACCCGAATTTGCCTACTTACAGATCCTGTACCTGAGCACCGGTAAGTATGGCGGAAATATCACCGTAACCTACGATGTAACGATTATCGGTGGGAGGAGGAACCAGCCAAGCCCTCGAATAGGCTGATCTACGATTTTTCGGGCAGCAGCTATCACTACAATTCTGATTTTAGTGTTGGCGCGCGGATCGCCCATATTATCGACCCGACCAATGTCACTATCACTAAAAGCTTTCAGCCCCAACCCGGCCAGCGTCAATGGCATCTCCGCATTGACGATCACCCTCACTAACCCGAATCCGGGCAGGATCAGCGGATTCAATTTTACCGATCCACTCCCTATGGGTCTTGTTATCGCCGATCCATCCGGCGCCACAACCACCAGTTGCGGGGCTCCCACCCTCGTTGCTGATCCCAACGCCTCGAACATATCCTTCTCTAATGGCACTCTTTCAGCCAACAGCAACTGCACCATCAAAGTGAATGTTACAGCCGCGGCAACCGGCACTTTTATCAATACAACAAATCATTTATTCCTGAACACTCTCGATACCGGTAAGTTTGCTCAAGCCACCCTCACCGTAAATTCGGCTCCCTCTGAACCCCCCATCCCTTCAGCGTGTTCGGACCCTGTCGTCCTGGCAACCTGGACGATGCCCACCAGCGGGCAGGGGTCGGGCGGTCCGCCCCCTTCATTCACATCAAAAGCTGCTGATGTCAATACCGCAACCGCTAGTTACACCACTGTATCAGGCGCTCAGTCCATCAGTGCGATTCCGGCGGATTTATCTCATCCTGCAAACGCATGGGGGGGGACAGCGCCTACAGGACGAGACGGTTGGGCTGAAACCGCGACATCGATGAATAATTACTTCCAATTCCTGCTGGATACCTCAAAATATGGGGCGGTCTATGTTACTCTTGATTTAATCCCTCATAGCCAGGGTGATTGGGGTAACCCCAACAGTAATGTTTTTATAAACACGAGCGCTGATGGCGGGGGGTTTACTCCTTATACACCCGTTCCCTTGGCGCCAAAAGGAAATTGGTCGACTATAACAACCGCGGCAGTCCCCACGGGCACATCCACCACAACATTCCGCATAGGTGTAGATAGCGGCAGCAAACCTGTCGCTACTGTTTATTTGGATAATGTTGTCTTTAGAGGTTGCCCAAGGCTCAATCCTCCTACAATAACCAAAGCCTTTTCTCCAGACCCAATCGCGATCAACGGGATTTCCACGCTCACCTTCACACTCACCAATCCCAATGCCTCCAATGCATTGAACGGGGTTACGTTTACAGATACTCTGCCTGCAGGTTTGCAGGTTGCCGCTTCCCCAAATGCGACCGTTACCAACTGCGGGACCCCAACCTGGGCTCCTTCAGCCGGTTCGACCGCACTCACTTTCGGGTCACCCTACCGGGGAACAATTCTCGGTCGGGGTTCCGTGCACTGTCAGTGTTGATGTTACCGGGACCATTGCCGGAGCCTACCAGAATGTCAGTGATCCGATTTCATCTTCGAATGGTGGTACGAACACCGGCCCCTCCGGAATTGCCCAGGCAACCCTGACAGTCCTTCGACCTCCGGCTATCTCAAAACTGTTTTCACCCAACCCGATCCTCGCCGGAAATAACTCCACGCTCACATTCACATTAACCAATCCTAACCAAAATATCGCGCTGACAGGGGTAGCGTTTTCGGATAGCTATCCTGCCGAAGTATCGAATATTACCCCAACTATCACCACGAATACCTGCGGTGGAACACTGACCCCCTCCACGACCGCACCGCATTTATCTCTTACCGGAGGCACCATTCCTGCTGGCGGAAGCTGTGTGGTAACCACCCGGGTGACTTCCACAAGTGAGGGGAGTTTTCGCGAACACCAGCTCGAACATTTCCTCTACCAATGGCGGCACCGGCAACACAGCATCCGACACCCTGGTGGTCGCGCCTGTTAACCCAAGAATTTCGCTCCTCAAACAGGTCTCCCCCTCGAGCACCGGTCCCTGGTCTTCCTTCCTGCCAGTCGATGCCGGAACTACCGTTTATTACCGTTTTACCGTATCCAACGATGGCGATGTTCCCCTGACCCCTGTCAGCGTTACTGACCCTCTGGTCAGCACGGCAGGTTGTGCCTGGATGGATGGGGATGGTAACCCATTGTCTTCACTATCCACGCTTCCAGTCGCAACTGCGGCAAATAATCTTCATGTTGCAGTATGTAGCAATGTATCAACAACCGCATCATCAGGCTCTCATCCAAACACTGCTACCGCTTTGGGAACCTATAACACGACAACGGTCAATGCCACATCAACAGCCACGTATGCCACCCCCGGCCTGAGCCTGGTGAAAAGCGTGACCGAAACATTCTACGTGCAGGCAGGGGACCTCCTTCATTACAGTTATCTCGTGACCAATAACGGATTTGTACGGTTGCTGGGTCCGGTTTCCATCTCTGATGATAAAGCGACTGCGGCGTGCCCGGCAGTAACCACCGTCGGCAACCTTGATGATTTCCTGGATCCTGGCGAAAGTGTTACCTGCACCGCCACCTACACCATCACTCCTGCGGATATCACCGCAAGATCCGTCACGAACACCGCCTCGGCATCCGCGGACGGGATCACATCACCTACAGACAGTGAAACGGTCAGCATGCTGCTCCCCGATCTGACTGTCTTGAAAACCAACGACGTCAGCGGGACGATCCCCCAATTCGGCACCTTCAATTGGACTATTGTTGTTTCCAATATCGGAACGGCGTCCGCGAATTATTTAGCAACCCAGCAGATTCTGACTGATGCATTGCCCGGTTTCGCCGGCTACTACCCCCAGGGAGCCCTCGCGGTTACGAATGGCGCTACCCCGCCCACCGGAACGATCAACTGCTCGATCACGGGAACCTCGTTAACCTGCGACGCAGGAACCGCAGTGACTCTGCCTGCTGGTTCCGCTTTCAGTGTGAGCTTCGCAGTCACGCCAACGGTAGTCGGTTCTTTATCGAATACCTCGATCGCAGATCCAGACAATCTTGTGGATGAGTCAAACGAGACAAATAATAGCAGCACGAATGCTGTTACCGTCACCGCAATTCCCTCGTATACAATCTCCAAACAGGTCTCCACCTCCCCGGCAGGTCCCTGGAGCGATTCCATAAGTGTACTTGTTGGCGCGCCAGTATATTACCAAGTCAGTGTCGATAACACCGGTGAGGTGGACCTCACTGGCGTTACAGTCAATGATCCCGCATGCACCCTTTCAGGTCCAGGCACATCTGATGTCAATGGCGACACCATCCTCAACCCATCGGAAACCTGGATTTACACCTGCTCTGTGAATGCGGCTGCAGGACTCCACACCAATACTGCCACCGCGGATACGAACGAGACCGATCCCCCCCAGACCGATAATGCCAATTACACAGGCCTCACACCTTCCTTCACAATAGCCAAGGAATCCGCCACCACTGCCACCGGTCCCTGGGGGGAATCCGTGACGGTGAACCTCGGGGCGTCGGTCTATTTCCGCGTCCAACTGCATAACAACGGCACAGCAGATCTCACCGGGATCACCGTGGATGACGGCATTGCAGATTGCACCCTCGCCGGACCAGGCGCATCCGACACGAATGGCGATTCGATCTTGAATCCGGGGGAAACCTGGGAATACACCTGCTCGATCTCTGCCGTGGGTGGATCGCACACCAACACCGCCAGCGCGGATACTGATCAGACAACCTCGCAAACTGATACGGCCTCCTACTACGGCATGGAGCCTTCGCTTTCCATCGATAAAAGCCATACGGATTCCTTCGTTCGTGGCAGTACAGCTTCCTATTCTCTTTTAGTGAGCAACGCCTCCGGCGTGGGGATAAGCCAGACGCAGGGAACGATCACCGTTTCGGATAGCCTGCCTGCCGGGCTGACCCTCACCGGCGCACCCGCCGGAACCGGCTGGTCTTGTACTGGGGTAGTGGGTGGAAATATCTTTTCCTGTACCCGCAGTGATACTCTCGCCCCCGGCGCAAGCTTTCCGGTGATCACGATCACAGTGAATGTGCTGGAATCTGCGGTTGACCCTGTTACCAATACCGCCACAGTCTCTGGCGGCGGAGATCCGACCGATTCGAGCGATTCGGATATTACCCCCATCACCTCCGTGGCTGATCTCAGCCTTTACAAGTCCGTGGATAACGCCACCCCGGATGTGCTGAGCAATGTGGTCTACACCATCAGCGTCTATAACGGCGGACCCAGCAACGCTACGGGGGTCACCGTCCAAGATCTCCTTCCCGCAGGTCTCATCTATGTTTCGGATGATAGCGGCGGAGCGTATAATCCTGCGACCGGTATTTGGAATGTGGGTTCCATTCTCTATGGAAATTTATCCACTCTTCACATCACCGCAACCGTCACCGGCACCACATCTATTGTAAATTGGGCCGAGGTCTGGACTTCCGACGCCTTCGATCCCAATTCCACACCTGGGAATAACAGCACAGATGAGGATGACGATGATTCTGCCACCATCAATCCTCAATCCCACCCATCCCTGACGATCGGAAAAAATGGCAGCCTGGATATGACCGTTGTCGCACCGGGAACACGCGCAGATGCCGGGGATGTGATCAATTACACCATCACGGTCACCAACACCGGGAATGTTCCCCTGACAAATGTATACGTAAGTGACCCGCTTCTCAGCGATATCGACTGTGACGCACTCGCCCCCGGCAACCAGAATACCGGACTCACCATCCCGGTCAGCAGCGCGCTTACATGCACCGGATCCTATTCCCTTACGCAAACGGATTTGAACACCAATGGCGGCGGGGATGGGGATATCGACAACACCGCCACCACGGATAGCACTCAAACCTCCCCGCAGTCTGCCAGTGCGAGTGTTCCCTTCACCTTGGTTCCCCAGGTGACAGCGGATAAGACAGCTTCCCCGACCAGTATCGCCGAACCGGGTGGATCGGTGACCTTTACATACCAGGTTCAGAACACAGGCAACGTCACCCTTACGATCACCAACCTCAGTGATGATATTTATGGAGTACTCGCCGGGGATACCGACTGCCAGGTGGGCACGGTTCTCCTTCCGGGAGCCACTTGCGATTTCACCTCAATTCAAACCGTTTCCGGTATAGCTGGATCCATCCATACAAACGTTTTTACCGTGCAGGCGCAGGATGGGCTTGGGAATACCTCTTCGGATACTGACGACGCAACGGTGACGATCACGGATGTCCTCCCTGATATCTCTGTTACCAAATCGGTCAATCCTCTTTCCGTACCCGAGACCGGCGGAAATGCCACTTTCACCTATACCGTCATCAATAACGCGACTGTACCGGCTACCATTACCACCCTGAGTGATGTGCCTTATGGAGTCTTGAGCGGGGACGCAGATTGCCAGGTTGGCACCGTCCTTGCCGCAAGCGCTTCCTGCTCCTTTGATGCGGTCTTCGCGGTTCCTGCAGGAGATTTCCCGGGTACTTTTACGGATACCTTTACAGCATCTGTCAGAGATGGCGATGGGAATACCGATTCCGCCAGCGATGATGCCACCGTAACCTACACCGACGTCCTGCCCGATATCGCGGTCACCAAGTCCGCCAACCCGGTCACGATTCCCGAGACCGGCGGCAACGTCGACTTCACCTACACCGTCACGAATAACAGCGCTGAGTCCGCTAGCATCACCATCCTCAGCGACGATCAGTTTGGCGCTCTTACCGGGGATGCCGACTGCCAGGTTGGCACCGTTCTCTCTGGGAGCGCCTCCTGCTCCTTCACCACCACATTCCCCGTTCCCGCTGGCAGCGTGCCCGGCTCACACACAGATGTCTTTACAACCACCGTCAACGATGGCGATGGAAATACCGATTCCGCGTCGGATGACGCCACCGTGACGTATACCGACGTCCTGCCCACAGTCACCCTGGATAAATCCGTCGATATCGCCTCCCTGCCCGAACCCGGCGGTACCTTCACCTTTACCCTCACCATCACCAATACCTCCGTCGAGCCCGTCACCATCTCCGCCCTCACCGACACCAATGCGCTCAGCCCGGCCTGTAACGCCCTCGTCGGCACCTCCCTCGCCCCGGCTGCCACTACCTCCTGCACCTACACCACCTCCCACACCGACGCCGGGACCTACCCCAATACCGCTTCCGTCACCGTCACCGATAACGAGGGCAGTTCTGCTTCAGATTCTGATAGCCAGTCTGTCTCGGTCACAAACGTCGACCCCTCCATCGATCTCGTCAAATCCGTCACCCCGGCTTCCCGCCCGGAACCAGGTGGCACCTTCGATTTCACCCTCACAATCACCAATAACAGCGTCGAGCAGGTCACCATCTCCGCCCTCACCGACACCAATACGCTCAGCCCGGCCTGCAACGCCCTCGTCGGCACCTCCCTCGCCCCGGCTGCCTCCACCTCCTGTACTTATTCCGTCACTCACACGGATGCCGGGACCTACCCCAATACCGCCTCCGTCACCGTCACCGATAACGAAGGCAACCCCGCCTCCGACTCCGACTCCCAGTCTGTTTCGGTCACCAATACCCTGCCGACCGTTACCTTAGACAAGACGGTCACCCCAGCCTCCCGCCCGGAACCCGGCGGCTCTTTCGATTTCACCCTCACCATCACCAATACTTCCGCTGAACCCGTCACCATCACCGCCCTCAGCGACGATAACCCGCTCCCTGCCGCCTGTACCAACCTGATCGGCGATCCCCTTGCCGCGGGTGCTTCCACCTCCTGCACCTATTCCGTCACTCATACGGATGCCGGGACCTACCCCAATACCGCCAGCGTAACAGTCGAGGATAATGAAGGCAGCCCGGCAAGCGCCAACGATGGCGAGTCTGTCACCGTCACCGACGTCCTGCCCACAGTCACCCTGGATAAATCCGTCGATATCGCCTCCCTGCCCGAACCCGGCGGTACCTTCACCTTTACCCTCACCATCACCAATACCTCCGTCGAGCCCGTCACCATCTCCGCCCTCACCGACACCAATGCGCTCAGCCCGGCCTGTAACGCCCTCGTCGGCACCTCCCTCGCCCCGGCTGCCACTACCTCCTGCACCTACACCACCTCCCACACCGACGCCGGGACCTACCCCAATACCGCTTCCGTCACCGTCACCGATAACGAGGGCAGTTCTGCTTCAGATTCTGATAGCCAGTCTGTCTCGGTCACAAACGTCGACCCCTCCATCGATCTCGTCAAATCCGTCACCCCGGCTTCCCGCCCGGAACCAGGTGGCACCTTCGATTTCACCCTCACAATCACCAATAACAGCGTCGAGCAGGTCACCATCTCCGCCCTCACCGACACCAATACGCTCAGCCCGGCCTGCAACGCCCTCGTCGGCACCTCCCTCGCCCCGGCTGCCTCCACCTCCTGTACTTATTCCGTCACTCACACGGATGCCGGGACCTACCCCAATACCGCCTCCGTCACCGTCACCGATAACGAAGGCAACCCCGCCTCCGACTCCGACTCCCAGTCTGTTTCGGTCACCAATACCCTGCCGACCGTTACCTTAGACAAGACGGTCACCCCAGCCTCCCGCCCGGAACCCGGCGGCTCTTTCGATTTCACCCTCACCATCACCAATACTTCCGCTGAACCCGTCACCATCACCGCCCTCAGCGACGATAACCCGCTCCCTGCCGCCTGTACCAACCTGATCGGCGATCCCCTTGCCGCGGGTGCTTCCACCTCCTGCACCTATTCCGTCACTCATACGGATGCCGGGACCTACCCCAATACCGCCAGCGTAACAGTCGAGGATAATGAAGGCAGCCCGGCAAGCGCCAACGATGGCGAGTCTGTCACCGTCACCGACGTCCTGCCCACAGTCACCCTGGATAAATCCGTCGATATCGCCTCCCTGCCCGAACCCGGCGGTACCTTCACCTTTACCCTCACCATCACCAATACCTCCGTCGAGCCCGTCACCATCTCCGCCCTCACCGACACCAATGCGCTCAGCCCGGCCTGTAACGCCCTCGTCGGCACCTCCCTCGCCCCGGCTGCCACTACCTCCTGCACCTACACCACCTCCCACACCGACGCCGGGACCTACCCCAATACCGCTTCCGTCACCGTCACCGATAACGAGGGCAGTTCTGCTTCAGATTCTGATAGCCAGTCTGTCTCGGTCACAGATGAGTTGCCTGTTGTGGTGCTGACTAAATCAGCCACACCTGCCACCCTTCCAATGCCGGGTGGGGACTTTACATTCACGCTGGTGATCGCGAATAATGCCCTGGAAGATTTTATTATCACCAGCCTCATTGATTCGAATTCAGCAAGCACGGATTTCTCAGCCTGCTTAGCCTTGATCGGGGATACTCTCGCTGCAGATTCCACGGTCAGTTGTACCTATGTAGTAAACCATCCACTTGTGGGAACGTACGACAACACGGCTTCTGTCACCGTAACGGATAACGAAGGTAATTCCGTCAGCGATTCAGATTCTGAAACCGTAGAGGTGATTGATGTTATCGCTGATCTCTCGATCGAAAAATCCGATAGCCCCGACCCGGTGGGTGTGAACCAGGATTTCTCGTACTCGCTTTCCGTCACCAACCTGGGAACGGATGGCGCAATTAATTTGAGTGTTGTGGATGACCTCCCAGCGACAGTGACCTTCGTTTCCGCTTCCGGAACAGGTTGGGTGTGCAATTATGATGGCCCCACCCACGCGGTCACCTGCACACGCGCCGCGCTGGCAGTTGGCGCTGCCCCCGATATCACCATCACCGTGACCGCACCCTCTGCCCCGGAGACATTACAAAACACAGCCACGGTTTCAGCCCGTTCCAGCGATCCCAATCCCAACAACAACACGGCCATCGAGAACACACTGGTTGTTCAATCCGATCCTAACGCGGTCGTAAAAACCCTTTACGAGACTGACCAGCCTTTCACCAGTGGCACCGAAACCGCCATCGGTGAAGTTCTTACCTACCAGGTTGTCATCAACGTTCCTGCCGGCACATTCATAAACGCACAACTGGTGGATACCCTCGATCAAGGGCTCGCTTTTATCGCCTGCGATACCATCACCCCCGCCGCTGCCGGGTTGACTGCTTCCAGTCCCTTCGCGGATATTTGCGCCAATCCCACAGTTTCCGAATACCCATCGGGCAGTTCCACAGAAGCGGACCAGGGACGCCAGGTTACCTATGATTTCGGCAACCTGATCAACAGCACAACCAACGATATTGCACTGACATTAACGTACCGGGTTGTGGTCTTGAACTCCATCGATAACCAGCAGGATGCTACTCCTTCGGTCTCACTCAATAACTCGGCTGTTTTCACAGGGGATACTCTCACACCGATTTCGGATTCAGCTGAACCCGTTTCGATTGTCGAACCAGATCTTGCCATTCAGAAAACCGCCTCCCCCACCTTCGTTCGTGTGGGTGATACGGTTACCTACACAATAACCATTCGCCATACTTCTGCCAGCCAGACAGATGCGTTTGATACTCTCTTACAGGATGAAGTACCCGCAGAGCTAGGGATCATCCTCGCCACCCTCAATTGCGACGCAGGTGGACAGAATGCGGATAGTTGTACCTACGATGCGGGTACTAGCACCGTGTCCGCAGTGTGGAGCAACTTCTCCCTCACTGGCGGCACAGGTGTGGTTCGCTTCCAGGCAACTGTCCTGAGCCTGCCACCGCAGGGTGGGGTCACCAACACTGCCAATGTGGAGTGGACCAGCCTGCCCGGTACGCCAGAACCAAGCCCAATATCCGAATTCAATGTTTTGTCCACTGAACGCTATTACGATCCGGGAGATCCAGCCAATAGCTACGGCGTGGAGGCTTCCTTCACACTCAACGCCCTATCTCGTCGAACTACTCTGCCTGCCACTGGGTTCGCTCCCGGTGTAGTCACCGATATCAGTAAAGTTCCGCTGACGATCTTTACTCAGAATGGCGATCTCGCGTTGGAGATCCCATCGATCAAGTTGAGCCTGCCGATCCTGGGTATCCCTCTGCAAAACGGCACCTGGGATCTCACCTGGCTCTCAAAGCAGGCCGGCTGGCTGCAGGGCACATCCTATCCGACTCTGGATGGCAACAGCGTTCTCACTGCGCACGTCTACCTTCCTAATGGGCAGGCGGGTCCGTTCATCGACCTGGGCAAGCTTGCCTGGGGGCAGGAAGTGGCGATTGTCACCAACGGGTTGCGATATATCTACCAAGTGCGAGAGGTAGGCAGGGTGAACCCTAATGATATGACCGTCTTCCGCCATGAGGAAAAACCCTGGATCACCCTGCTAACCTGCAAAGAATACGACGAAAAAACCAACTCCTACCGCTCGCGCCTGGTAGTTCGCGCGGTGCTCATGAGTGTTGAGGAGTTAACCCGCTGACGAATTTATTACCCGTTCCATTTTTGCCCCTCTGGTCCACCTCAGAGGGGTTTTTTATTGTTGAAAATTTAGTCTGGATTGGATATGATAATTTCACAGGTTCACATGCAGGAATTGCATCCTTTGGCTCCCTTTAGAAAGGATCAAATATGAATCGCGTGGTGTTCTTGCTGACCTTGTTGACACTAATCACATCCGCTTGCAGCCAAAAACCCGCCCAACTTCCGGCAAAACTCCCTTCATTCGGATCAACCTCAACCCTCACATCGTTGCCCAAAGTTACACTTAACCCTCAGGATTTCCCGCTTTCGGATTATGGTCCGCACCACGCAGGAAAAACGACGGTCGTATTGAAAGACCCGGTGGACGATTCAAAAATAATCAGGATCGGGCTATATTACCCTGCCATAAAACCGGAGGGCACGAGCGGTGCGCTTGACCCTAAATGCCAAACCTGACCCCACAAGTGCGCCTTATCCAGTTATTTTCAGTTCCGGTAAGGTCGCTGCGATATTCGGAACCCATTTGGCATCCCACGGATTTATCGTTGCCGGTGTGGAAGGGCAGGGTAACTCTCCTGAAAAATGGGGGGATTGGCTGATCAATTATCCGCGTCAGATCGTTTCTGCTTTGGATCAGCTCTCTCAAAATGCGCCTGAAGGCTTCCAGGGAATCATTGACACTGATAATGCAGGAGCGATGGGTTATTCCTTCGATGGTTACACCGCCCTCGCCCTGGGTGGGGCAAGGGTTGACCCTGAGCAATATAAGCAACGTTGCACAAACGCTAAACCATCTGAGAATATGGAAAAGTGGTGGATTGATTATATATGCGGATTGGCACAGGAATGGGAATCATTTTCTAAAAACGCAGGTGCTGAAATCACCACTAGTGGTGATGGTTTATGGAAACCTGTCACTGACCCGCGGATTCGTGCTGTGATGCCGATGGCTCCGGAGGGAGCTTGGCTATTTGGCGAGCGCGGGCTGGCTGCAGTCGATCGACCTGTATTGATTATCAGCGCGACAGATGACACGATCAATTATTACGATCTGGAGGCTGCATATATTCACAATAACTTGGGCACACAAAACCATTCCATGATCTCATTCGTTAATCAGGGGCATATGATGATCTATGACTCGATTCCTATAGCGAAAATGAAGCTATTCGCTGCGGCATTCTTCGGGGACCAACTTCAGGGAAAATCCGAATATACGAAATTCTATTCAGAAGAATTCATCAATCACTACAACGATTTATTATTGGGGTGTTTATCCTTGAATATTGTTGCACCTCTTGCAAGTGTAAAGGAGAATATCATTACAAAAATTATCTCCTTATGTGGGGGAACGGGAATAGTATTTTGAACTTCAATTTACGGGAGGTGACCGGATGGGAAAAAAGAAGAATAAGATACGGGAAAAGAGACCAATCGCCGTCACGGTGATCGCGATCGTTATCGTTGTTTTATTCTTTCGTCCGAATTTACCAATCCATTAAACCTTTGGTCGAGGAAGCGGTTCTCCGAAATATTTACACCGCGCCGATCTTCATGGATGGAGTCCTTACAACACATGGTCAGGCTGTTCTTAAAAGCCTGTTGTATTTGATCCTCGCCATCGGATTGATCATTGTCCTTCTGGGTTTCCTGAAAATGCGCCGCTGGAGCTGGGTTTTCCTCATGGCGTGGGTGGGTTTCTCCATGGTGGTAGGGTTGGAGGATTATTTCTTCTTCGGTGAACCGAATTACGTGATCATGGCATCCGACGTGATCATCGCCTTTGCGCTCAGCCAGGCTGACGTGCAGCGCATCTTTGGGATCAGGAGCGATACCGGTGAAAACATCCTCTGATCGACCCTCAATAACCAGTAAAAGCACCGATCTCGACCTCCTGCGAAGGTTCGAACCGGTGGTCAAATATACGAAAGGGGAACAATTCTTCCCCTTCGATGTGGAGCGGTACATCGCGGAATGCAGCCTTTGGGCGCATTACCCCGACGGCCGCGAGGAGCTTCTTGTCCGGCAGGAAGAAATGACCATCGAGAAACTGGTGGCAGCAGCGTCCCGCCACATTCGGCACCATCCATTTTCTTCGCTTTATCGAAACGCTGAGCCTTTCCGAATCCGCCCAGGCGCTGACAGAACAATCCCGCCTGCGCCGAAAACTCCATAACCAATTCAATGTTGGTATGGGACGACTGGCTCGCGGTGGTTTTCTTCCTCGCGTGGCAGACGCACTCTTTTCCCTTTCCCTCTTAATGCGCGGAAAGGTTTCACCAGCCACCGCAGCTGCAGCCGAGCTGGCGTATGAAAGAATGCACGAAAAGGAAGAAAAATACACCTATTATGGCCGGGTGGTCCGCCAGAATGGTTGGGTCATACTACAGTACTGGTTTTTCTTCTGTTATAACAGCTGGCGCTCAGGGTTTCACGGGGTGAACGACCATGAGTCCGACTGGGAGATGATCACCCTTTACCTCTATGAAGAAAAGGGTAAGCTTTACCCGGAATGGGCTGCGTATGCTTCTCATGATTTCCACGGGGATGATCTCCGTCGCCGCTGGGATGATCGGCGAGCAGCTTGACCTGGTGAATGGTCACCCGGTGGTTTACGCCGGTGCTGGTTCCCATGCGTCCTATTTCCGCCCTGGAGAATACCAGGCGGAGGTTTCGCTGCCATTGCCCAATTGGTTTTCAGGAATCACCAAGGTTTTGAACAAATTCTGGACCGAAACCCTCGGCCAACCCGAAGGCAACCCCTTCCGTATCCCCTTCGTGGATTTTGCCCGGGGTGACGGGTTGGGCATTGGTGAAGGCGAAAAGCATGCCTGGTCGCCGGTGGTGATCGACGAATTCGGTCCCATGGGTCAGCCAGTACCGCGGGTTGTGGGGGCTCTTCGCCCGGGATCCGGTCTCCGGAGAGAATGCCCCTGCCGGCCCCATGTATAACCGGGATGGTTCACCGCGCAGCTCCTGGTACGATCCCCTCGGTTTCGCCGGGCTGGATAAAACCCCGCCGCCGCCGCAGGCACTGAAATTACTTCAGGAGAGCAGCAGCGAAATCGAAAAACGCCAGAATGAATTGAATACGCTCATCCCGCAAAAAGCCATCGAACTGCAAGTGATGGGAATGAAATTGAAAGGGCTTGAAGATCATCCCCATCTGGCCAAGATCTATGCCCTGCTGCAAAAACGGATCGGAGCAGTTGGCCGAGGAATTAAAAATCTACGCCGTGAACGGATGGAGAATGGAGCCCTCCTGCAGGGATTGACCCAGAGACTTGAGCAGCTCGAAGCAGGCATCGAGGATAATCCCCATGCCCATATCCACCACATGGCAGTTCCGGTGGAAGCAGTGGAGGTGCGTTATGCCCGCGCTGCGGAAACCTGGGCAGCCATCAGCCTGAGCCTGCTGGTTTTCGCCATCGCCGGGCTGATCTTCTTCGCCCCAACGTACATTTGGGCTGGGATGGCAGTGATCCTGATTCTTATTCGTGGTCGCCGAATCGATCATGCGCGGAGCATTTATTCAAACGGTCTCACGGGTGACCCTGATCCTGGCATTGCTCACCTCGGTCATCCTGCTGATTGAGTTTTGGAAATTTATCCTCGTCGCACTTCTGATTATCCTTGGAATTTTCTTGATGGCACAGCGTCTTCGCGAGCTAGCCCAGTTAAACCAATACTACAGGAGTCATTATGATCCATAATCCCGTCATAGACGCGATGATGTTCCGTCGGTCCGTGCGAAAATTCACCTCGCAAAAACTGGATGATGAAACCCTGGAGACGATCGTCCGTGCCGGTCTGCAGGCTCCCTTTGCCGGCCAGTTGTGCAGCATCATTTTCACCCGCCGGGCTCATTTGCCTTTTCACGCAGCAGTGATGTTTACCATCTGCGTCGATCTTGCACCGCATGGAGCTGATCATGGCCCGGCGCGGCTGGAAAACCGTATCAAATAATCTCTCCCTGCTCATTTATGGCATCCAGGATGCCTCACTCGTGGCGGAGAACCTGACCATCGCCGGGGAAAGTCTGGGCCTCGGCAGCTGCCTGCTCGGCAACACGCCATACGAAGCACCCAAGCTGCGGAAATTCTATAAACTACCCTCGAGGGTCTTTCCCCTCGTCCAACTGGTGATGGGTTACCCCGACGAGGCGTACCCGCCCCGCCCGCGATACCCCCTGGAATTCAGTCTGTTCGAGGATGTGTATCCCGTGTTGACGGAGGAAATGGTCGCTGGAGCAATGAAGGTAGATGGATGAGGGCTACCTGGCGCAGGGGTATTACGTAAAACAGAAAGCCATGATCCGCCTGGAAAAAGGCAGGAAGGAAACCTTCACCTACAATGATTATTCCTGGACCGAACATATCTCGCGCAAATGGGGACAGTGGATGGAAGACCCGGAGGATATCCTCGCTCCCCTGCGCGCCTGCGGTTTTCCGATCCGGGGCGAAAAAGAGGATTGACCTCAAAACCTGCAAGTCAATCGGCTGACAGGGTGACCGTAAAAAAGCCGTCTATTCCGGGCGAGAGAATCTGAACATCCCGGATGGCCGTGACCGGGATTGGCCCATAAATATGCGGAAAGAGGGTGGAACCGCCTTCAAGGTTCTCGAAAATCACCACGGATTCCAGGTATTTTTCATCGATGTGCAACAACACCAGGTCCTGGCAGTTGCGGTAGAACCGGTTGGCGGTCGATTGCACCTGTTCAGAAGTCGAACAGTGGATGAATCCCTCGCTTGAAAGGCTGTCTGCCGAATAACTGCCTTCAGCTTTCGCCCGTTCCCAATCCTGACTGGTGGTGATGTGATAGATCATGATGACCTTATTAAAAAGTGAAGACCTCCCGCGAAGGAGGTCTTATCAAATGGCTATTTCATTCGTACGTAAATGACCACGTTCCCATCAGCGGAGTGGTCCTCCTTGACCTCCACCTGTTTGGGGTAGCCGCGGATAAGCTGCGAGAGCTGCCGAAAACCATAAGTACGTGAGTCAAATCCGGGATCCAGCTGACGGAGATGGTGGCCGAGGGTTCCCAGGAAAGCCCAGCCATCTTCCTGAACAGCCACATCAAAGGCGCTGCGCAGTAACGGGATGGGGTCGGGGGTGGGAGGTTCTGATGTCGGACTGGATTTCCTGGAGCGTGACCCGGGTTTGCTGCGTTTGGCCAGGCTCTCTTCAGAAACCAGGTTTTCAGTATAGACGAAAACATCGCAGGCGTTGACGAAGGCGCGCGGGGTGTTCTTCTTCCCCATGCCCATCACGAAAATGCCCTTTTCGCGGATACGGGTGGCCAGGCGGGTGTAATCGCTATCACTCGAGACCAGGCAGAAGCCATCCACTTCCCCCGAGTAGAGGATATCCATTGCGTCGATGATCATGGCACTGTCAGTGGCATTCTTGCCGATCGTATAGCGGAACTGCTGAATCGGCTGGGTGGCGTGGGTTTGAAGCGTTTCCTTCCAGCCGCCCATATTGGAAGTCGTCCAGTCACCATAGATGCGCCGGATAATGATTGAGCCGTATTTGCTCACCTCGGCGATCATTTTGTTCATCAAAGATGGCTGGGCATTGTCGCCGTCGATCAACATGGCGATGCGGCGATTTACAGAGGTCGAATTAGAAATTTGCATAAGTTGCCTTTCCTGAATATCGGGGGGAGATTGTCCAATCCCCCGATAGTATTTTCCACCTAATCTTACCCTATTTTCAGGAAATCCTTTTGGCATTTTTCAATCCCGGTTGAAGTGCGGAATTTCCCCGGGCAGCGGGATGCTGATCTCCACCAACCCGCCCACGCTCCCATCCTGCTGGAACCAGGGGGCTTGGTAGATCAACTTTTTCTTACCCTTTTTCCCAATGGTGTAAATATTCGTTTCACCATTCCGCATCAACCGGTCAATGATCTCGTTTGATGCCTGTGAATGGCAGTCGGCGAGATTCTTACCGATCAGGTCAAGCCCGCCATCCTCCTCGAAAGTCCGAGCAGCCTCCCGGTTCATATCGATAACTTCACCCTGAGAATCCGTGGCCATGGCAGAGATCCCGAGCGTTTCAATCCATTGATGTTTTTCCATGATTTCTCCATTTGACTTTCAATTCTAGCTGATAATTTCTAATTTTTGGATTCCAAGCTATACTATTTCTAGACATGATTGTCCATTTTAAGGGAAGGAGGAGAAGATGAAGGTCGGGCCGTTTGACCCTTTGGTCTGCATCCGATCAGTGGAGATTCCGTCGGAGAACGAGCAGGCTTTTTTTGAGTGGATCCAATCCCACCGGGAACTTCGCGAGCGTTACGGAATCCTGATGGAACGTGTCCTGCGCCCAAGTGACCGCGATGGCGAATGGATGATCATCACCATGTGGGAGAGCGAGGAATCTTTTGAAAAATGGCTGGTGGCTCCCGAGAAGAAAAGTGTGGATGCCTCCCCGGGGCATGCCCTGGTGAAATATGGAAAGATCAAGCGCTACGATACATTGGCGGGCTACTAGAAAAAACGCTTTTGCTAAATTTATTGTTAGGTCTCTTGAGAGATAAATGCCGTCGCGAAGGTGCTAACGGCTGATATCGCAAGGATATTTCACCAGAGAAAAATTCCATATATCCTGGTAATCTGAGAAGTAACTTTGATCTGGTAAAAGTTTTTCGTTCTTTCCAAGGAATGTATTAAAAATGACTTTAAATGTATTTACTGGTGAAATCGTGGGGTATAAAAATCGATCATTTCCACCCGGAAAATAATACGCATTCAGAATCGCAAGCCTGGTATTCCAATCTTGTCCATGATCCCCCTGAATAACGATCACAGGCGGTTCCTTCGATTTTGCGAGCAGGATCTTTATTAATTCAATCGTTCTCCTGTTCACGTATCGAATATTATTAAAATAACCGGGATTTGCCTCTTCGTAAACCTTGAAATCGCCATTTTCGTCAAACACATAAGGAAAATGTGGTGAAACGATATGAGCAAAGACGAATTTTGGGCCTGGAATGGAGGCAGTTTTATCCAAATTATCAAATATTGAAACGATTAGTTCATATTGAGTCTCTTCGGGGGTTTCAATATGAGTAAATAATGGACGTAAAATGGAATCCTTTGCCTCCAGGATCAATCTAAAAATGGTGGTCCGGATAAACAGATTCTCAAAACTGCTGATCCTTGAGGAAAGCAGCCGATTGGGTTGCAGGTTCTGAATCGCTGGTGAGATAAATATCCGATCCGGGCATTTCATCCCAGGCGATGCCAGTTTCGGTTGTGACGATCTTATAACCCATTTGCCTGAGCTTTTGCTGGACAGTGTTGTTGATGATGAAAGGAGAAAGCCCCACCGGGTTATTATTTTTTCCTTGAACATCCCCGGCAAATGACTCGAGGTATCCTTGATTCAAAGATGTTGAAAGCGAAAGCAGAGTCTCGCCATAATTACTTTGGGAGCATTTGGCAACATAAAACCCCAGGTCTTCCAACTCCCGGATAAACTCGGAATTATCAAAACCACGTGATTTAAGGATATCATCCCTTGCATAAGCATCCAAAATTATGTAATAGATATCCGGTGCCTCGGAATTGATAAAAGTTTCCGAATTTAATTCTTCCTGATCAAGTCTTTGCTGGGAAACCTGTTTATTTCTCTGTTGGTTATAGGTGGAAAAACCAATCTGCAGGATCGAAATTGACCGATCAAGATTAATCCTACAATATTCAGATAATTATTTAACGGGGTGGGGTTTTTTAGTTTCTGCTTTATCAGCCACATCCCAAAGATGAAAAAACCCAACCAGAGAACGATCATGATCCGGTGACGTCCGAAGAGAAAACCTGAGACCGTCTGGTTCTCGAAAGTGTTGTAAATATGGCCATATGAATACACCAGGCAAATAAAAAGGCTCGTTATCAACGCTGCTCTATCAGGATTCTTGATCAGTAGATTTATGAAAACAAGAGAAAGAATCGCAAATAAAATGCATAGCACCAACGGACGAATAACTTCTTCAGGATTGATTTGCGTGAAATTGATCTGAAAGAGTGCAAATACCGGGATGATGCCGAAGAGGATCGGATGATACCAACGGATGTAACGTTTCATTTTCTTCGATTCAACATATTTGGTGATTTATGCCAGACAGTGCCGCAAATGATACCCTTTATCGTTTCTATCGAAAAGTGCTGATTCTTCCACAACAATATGTAAAAGGACTGTGGTATACTTGCGCACTGCCTGAAAAGGCAAATATCCCACACGCTCCCCGACCGACCCTCCGTGCTGCCATCGCGCAGTGATGGGCCGGGATGAAAGGAGCGGAAGAAAAAACGCAAAGGAGTTCCGTATGTCTTCCGTTATTTCCATGAAGTCATTGCTCGAAAGCGGCGTCCATTTCGGTCACCGCACCAACAAGTGGCATCCCGCCATGCGCCCCTATATCTTCACCGAGCGCAATGGCATCCACATCATTGACCTGCAGCAGACGGTCAAAGCCATCAATCACGCTTACAACCTGATCCGCGATACCGTCCAGAATGGCGGCTCGGTCCTGTTCGTTGGAACCAAACGCCAGGCCCAGGAAACCATCCGTGATGAAGCACTGCGCTCCGGGCAGCCATATGTGACCGAACGCTGGCTGGGCGGCATGATCACCAACTGGAGCACGATCTTCCAGCGCATCATGGAGATGGAACGCCTGGAGAAGCTGCGCGATTCCGGGGATATCAAGCGTCTGACCAAAAAGGAAGGCTTGATGATCGAACGCCAGATCAACCGGCTGAACCTGCGGCTCAGCGGCGTGCGCAATATGAAACGCCTCCCCGACCTGCTCTTCGTCATCGATGTCACCCGCGAAGCCACGGCTGTCCATGAAGCCAACCTGCGCGGCATCCCGGTCATCGCCCTGGTGGATACCAACTGCGACCCCTCCGATGTCGATTACGTCATTCCCTCCAACGACGACGCCATCCGCGCCATCAAGCTGCTGGTTGCCAAAATGGCAGATGCAGCCATCGAAGGTCAGTCGATGCGCAAGGACGAAGCGGAAGATGAGATCGGCCTCGTTTCCGAAACCGCCGATATGTCCGCTTCTGTAGTCCGCGGCCAGGTGGAATTGGAAGAAGATATCCCTGATGAAGATATTCTCGGCGCGGCCACCCTGGCAAAACTTGGTCCCCGCAAAGTTGAAGTGACCGAGGAAGCTGTGGAAGCTGAAGCTGCGCCTGCAGAAGTTGTCGCGCTTGAAGCACCAGTTGCTGTCGAAGAAACTGCTCCCGTCGAGGAACCCATCGCTTCCGAAAAAGCTGTGAAGAAACCCGCCCGCAAAGCTGAAGTGACCGGGGAAGTCGTGGAAGCTGAATCCGCTCCTGCAGCCGTTGTTGCGATTGAAGTACCGGTTGCTGCCGAGGAGACTGCACCTGCTGAAGAACCCGTCGCTTCCGAAGAAACTGTAAAGAAACCCGCCCGCAAAGCGAAAGCCGCTCCCGCAACAGAAGAAGCGGAAGCATAACCAAAAATCAGAGAGAGTAAGAATGCAAATTACCACCGAAATGATCAAACAAGCTGCGCGAGACCACCGGCGCAGGCATCCTCGATTGCCGCAAGGCGCTCGAATCCTCGAATGGCGACATGAACCAGGCTATCGACTTCCTGCGTGAGAAGGGTCTGGCAACAGCCGCCAAGCGCTCCGACCGGCAGGCCTCCGAAGGTGTGGTGGAGCTCTACTCCCACGGCGGAGGACGGGTGGGTGTGATGGTGGAAGTGAACTGCGAGACCGATTTCGTCGGCCGCTCGGAAGCCTTCCGCAACCTGGCACATGAATTGGCCTTGCAGATCGCGGCCGCTTCCCCGCTCTACATCAAAGAGGAAGATATCCCCGCCGATGTGATCGAGCACGAAACCAAGATCGCTACTGCCAAAGCACGCGAGGAAAAGAAACCCGAAGCGATCATCCCCAAGATCGTGGAAGGCTCGCTCAACAAATTCAAGGATGAGACCGTCTTGATGCGCCAGGCTTATATCCGCGATGAGAGCATCAACATCCAGGCGCTCATCAACCAGAATGTCGCCGCCATCGGCGAGAATGTGATCGTGCGCCGTTTCGCCCGCTACGCCCTCGGCGAAACTTCGATCAGCGAAGAAGAGTGATCCCAAGAGCCAACCGCAAGGTTGGCTTTTTTTTCACCCTTATCGGTAGTTCGCGGTGGGGAATCGGGATTAAAATAATTCAAACAGAAAAGAAAAAGAGGAGCTCCTATGCAGCCTTTAAAATATCACCGGATAATGCTGAAGCTGAGCGGGGAAGCGCTTGGCAACGACGACGGGGAAGGGATCAACGCGAAGAAGGCTCAGAATATTGCCCGCCGGGTCAAAGAGGTGCGCGAGCTGGGGGTGGATGTGGCCATCGTGATCGGCGGCGGCAACCTCTGGCGCGGGCGGGTGGGCCAGGAAATGGGCATGGACCAGGCCACGGCTGATTACATGGGCATGCTCGCCACGGTCATCAACGCACTTGCTCTGATGGACGCACTTGAAAAGGAGGGCGTGCTCACCCGGGTGATGTCAGCCATTGAAATGCGCTCGGTCGCCGAGCCCTATATCAGAAGGCGCGCGATTCGGCACCTGGAAAAAGGCCGCGTGGTCATCTTCGGCGGCGGAACGGGAAACCCCTATTTCTCCACCGATACCGCGGCAGCCCTGCGTGCCAAGGAAATTGGCGCGGAAGCGCTGATCAAAGCCACCAAGGTGGATGGCGTCTACGATAGCGACCCCAAGCACAACAAGGACGCCAAGAAGTTCGACCACCTCACATATATCGAAACCATCAACCTGAAACTGGCAGTCATGGATAGCACCGCCGTGACCCTGTGCATGGAGCACAACCTGCCCATCCTTGTGCTCAACCTGTGGGATGAAGCCGCCCTCAAGCGCGCCCTGGTGGGCGAGCATGTGGGCACCATCGTTAGTGATGAAGAAATGCCATGAAAACCGGGCTGAAGTCCGCTCTCGCCACCACCCTTGTGCTGGGGATCGCCGAAGTGTTGATCCCCGCCCTGCTGATCAATAATGGATTGGCTGCCTGGCCCCCTGCGCTGAATTTGTTTTCGGTGCTGGGGGTTATCTTCATCCTCCTGGGACTCCCCATCCAGATCTGGGTTGCCTGGGCATTCGTGAAGTTCGGAAAGGGTACCCCGGCGCCCTTCGACCCGCCCAGGGAATTCGTCGCCACCGGTCTGTTCCGCTTCGTGCGTAACCCGATGTACTACGGGGCACTGTGCGTCCTCACCGGATGGGTGCTGCTCACCCGCTCGATGTGGATGCTTGTCTATGCCGCCTTTCTCATCACCGCCCTGCACCTGTTCCGGTTCTCTTTGAGGAACCCCAGCTGCGCCAGCGATTCGGGAAACCTTACGAGGATTATTGCGAAAAAGTGCCCCGCTGGATCCCCAAGTTTAAAATGATCAAATAGTATTTAATTGCCCGGTTTTTAAAATAATAGAAGAATCCGCTTGGATTTCCTCTATTTTTTTACCTTAATGACAATTATCTATTTTTATCCAAAAAGGCAGCAACCCATACCAGCGGTGCATTCCAGTTGATGGCCACTTCGTTAGTGGAAAACGATCCGATATCATCCACATAGCGCTTGGATTGACCCAGCGCCATCACCCCGGCGTTCTCCGCCACCGGGTCGGTGGGGTTTGAGTTCGGCCCGCCCGAAACCGCGCCGGGAGGCGGGGGTGGATACCCATTCGCCGGATCGTTGGCCCAGAAACGGTGATGGGGGTGCTGCATGGTATAGGTCCCATAGCCAGAGATGTAGCTCTGGTCCATCGGGTTGCGCCCCAGCAGGTAATCCATGGAAGCTCTTACCGCATCCAGATACTTAGTGTTCCCGCTCAGATCATAGGCATTGGCCAGCAGCATCATGTTGTTCAGGATCGTGCCGTTCGATCCCCAGGGATAAGCCCCCTGGATCAGCGGGGAATAGCCCTCGCTCGCCTGGGCAGCCAGCATTTGATCAGCATAGACAAGGATGTGCTGCTTGATGATCTCTGTTTTTTCCGCGGGCAGGTCGCGCTTGCCGTTCACCGTCGCCAGGGTGAGGCTGCCCATCGGGGCGGTACTTCCCCAGTCGAACGCGTCGACGTGGCCGAAATAGTCTGGGTCCTGGACAAAGTTCAGGTATTTCTCGTCGCCGGTGGTCGTGAAGAGCTCAGCCGCTGCCCAGTAGAATTCATCATCGATATTATTGTCCTGGTAATTGCCGCCACCCTGCCCGGGTGTGTTCCCGGCAAGGGCTAAGGGGTTGCTGAGAGCCGCGTCCCAGGCGGTCTCCGCCGCGGAAAGGCATTTTGCGGAAAAGGCCGGGTCAATCTCCCGCCATACGCGCGCGCATTGGGCGCCTGTGGCTGCCAGGTTGAGGGTGGCTGCCGTGGAGGGCGGGTAGAGGTAGCGGCCAGTTCCCACGACCGCATTTGCGTTGTCGTTATCGACTTCGGTCGGCGGCTCCATCGGGATGGGTGCCCAGCTCTCGTCGTGGACCTTATGGTGCACCATGCCGGCCTGCGGCTGGCCCTGCGGCACCTGCATGGAAAGCAGGAACTCCATCTCCCAGCGGGCTTCATCGAGGATATCCGGGACTTGATTCGACTGCTCGGGGATATGGAGCGAGCCATCCTGGAGGGCTTCGGGCATCTGTTCATAAAGATTCATCAGCGTCCAGGCTGCGATCCCGCCATTGACTACATACTTGCCAAAATCGCCCGCGTCGTACCATCCGCCGGCAACATTGAGTGTGTAATCGCATCCCGACCAATCCTTGCCATCCGCGTCCTTGCCCTTGTAACAGGTCACATCGCTATCGCTCAAGTGTCCAATCGGACGGGACCAGTCCTTGCCAGCATAGATAGCCTGGATTGGTGTTCCGCTACGGTTACCATAAAAGTAGGCGGCGGCATCCGTTTTTAGATTGCGGTAAATATCCTCCCTGATCGGGAAGGGCACGCTCTTCAGCCCGTTGGAAACGATCTGGTAGCCTTCGCCCGGAAGGGTGAAATCGGAGAAGTCGATGATCTGTAAATAATCGCCCGAGGATTTATCCACTCCGAAAAGCGTTGTCCATCCCTGCACTAAAATATTGCCTTTCGAATCGGTGAGGGTCCACTCCTGCGGATTCTCCGGCTCCACCGCCACCGAAGCGATCTTGCGCTGTTTGGGAGTGTAGCCCGCCTGGTTGACGCTTACCAGCGCCGGTTTGACTTCCGGCTCCGGGGTGGGAGTGGCTTTTTCAACCGCCAGTACCGGGCTGGGGATGGGAATATCCGTGCGACCCAGCTCGAAGAAGATCGCCCGTCCGAAGAGCCGCGGGATCTGCCAGGACTGATCGGTGGTATCCGCTTTGGACCAGATCAGTTTGACGTCGCGGTCCGCAGTGGATGCGCCATTGATCTGCGCCTGGAAACCGATTTCCTTCCCGTGGGCAGGCTCAACCAGCCCTTCCAGGGGTAGGACGGCTTCAAATCCCCAGCCGTCATCGGTTTTGAAAACATACCCTTGTACGGGGGTGTCAGCACTATTCACGCCAGTGAGGGTCAGTTTGGCCGGGTCGGTATTGCCGATATCGGCTGCATTGATATTGACCTGGAAAATCTTGGGCGCGAAAGCTTTCGCGTTCAGGTCGTCCGAGGCGTTGACATAGAATTCCATGCTGTCTTCATTCCAGAAATTCGTGCCGTGCTTCCCCGCAATGATGTTCTGATCCGCCATCTGCATGGAGACGTAGAGGTTTTTCTGATCGGATGCGACGGAGAAAGAAAAAGAACCATTCTCGGCAGGGTCGTCCGATGGTGTCGGTCCGGTTGTGACCATGTATGAAGGGACACCCACCCAATCAGCCAAATCGCCATCTAGTGTGATCGCGACCGGGAAGGGAATATAGACCGCTTGGCCCGGGATCTCGGGCGGGACGACAAGCTGGGCTCCCTCGTTGGAGGGGGGTGCTTGGGGTTCAGTCGGTTGCGCAGTGATCGTGCTGGAGGCACAACTGACAAGAAATATGGAAAGAAGAAGAACTGTCAGGAGGGTTTTCGTTTTCAAGGGATCACCTTTGTTGCAGCTATGAATCGAAGTCAAATAGAATTTTATACCATCCTTTCGTTCAGGGGTTATCCCCTTCCTTGACAGTTCCCCCAATTAAAGGATAATTGCCTTCATAACGGCTCTGACGGCGGAAAGTAGGTCAGCGGAAGCGACAGGGAGGCGGCGGCACAGATTGAGACCCCCGCCCGGGATAACCTGGCAGAAGTTCCCGCCCGAGCCGGCCGGGTGAACATGTTCGAATTAGCCCGGTCCGCAGGTGCAGCGTTACAGGCGCGGCCGGATGGAAGAAATCCGGATCGAGTGGGCTGTCGCGGGTTGTGTTTTCGACAGCCAATTTGGGTGGTACCGCGGAATCAATCCCGTCCCGAAATTGGGCCGGGATGTTTTATTGTGGAGGAAACAATCATGACAGACGAGAACCCCATTAACCGCCTGGATGAGATCGGGCGCAAGGCGCTGGACGCGCTGGCGAAAGTGAGTGAAGCCAGCGACCTGCAGCGCTGGAAGACCGAGAACCTTGGGCGCAGCGCACCGGTGATGGAGATCTTCTCCCATCTCACCGGGCTGGAAGCCGCCATGCGCCCCCTGGTGGGGCAGGCTGCCAACCGCCTGAAACAGCAGCTGGAACAGGCCTATGCCGAGCGCGAAGGGGCGGTCAAATCCGCTGCCCTGCAGAGCTCACTGGAAAACGAAAGGCTGGATATCAGCCTGCCCGGGCGCGAACCCCTGGTGGGAAGGCTGCACCCGATCACCCAGACCCTGCACCGGATCATTGAGGTCTTTTCCGGGATGGGCTTCCAAGTCTACCGCTCGCGCGAGGTGGAGACAGACGAGTTCAATTTTGGACTGCTCAACATCCCGCCCTACCACCCGGCGCGGGATATGTGGGATACCTTCCACACCACCACCCCCGGGGTGATGCTCCGGCCGCACACCTCTCCGGGTCAGATCCACGTCATGCGCCAATTCTGCCCCGAGCCCATCCGCGCCATCCTGCCGGGGATGTGTTTCCGTTACGAGCAGATGGATGCTCGCCATGAGAGCCAGTTAATGCAGGTGGAGGTGCTTGCCGTGGGTAAGAACATTTCTCTCGGCGATCTCAAAGGCACCCTGCAGGAGTTCGCCCGCGGGATGTTCGGCGAGCAGGTGCGCACGCGGTTTCGACCCTCCTATTTCCCCTTCACCGAACCTTCGGGGGATGTGGAGATCGAGTGCTTCATCTGCGGCGGCAGCGGCTGCCGGGTTTGCTCCCAGACCGGCTGGCTGGAAATCCTCGGCTGCGGCATGGTGCATCCCACCGTGCTGCAGAATGGCGGCTATGACCCCGAGGTCTATTCCGGGTTCGCCGCCGGCATGGGCGTGGAGCGCATCACCATGCTGCGCCACCGCGTGGAGGAGATCCGCAATTTTTACGGCAACGATATCCGCTTCCTGGAGCAGTTCTAATGAAGATCCCCCTTTCCTGGCTAAAAGAATATGTCGATTTAGACCTTCCCATTGAGGACATTGCCCGAGCCTTATTGTCGGTCGGTCTTGAGGTCGAGGATATCACCGTGGTCGGATTGCCTTTCACCCCACCCGGTGAGCATGACCGGCGTGATTTTCGCATCTCCGGGCTCACCTGGGAACGGGATAAATTCGTCACCGCGGCCATCCTGGAAGTGTTGCCGCACCCCAATGCCGATCGGTTGGTGCTCTGCAAGCTGGATGATGGCGGAGCGGAGCCGCTCACCATCCTGACCGGCGCGCCAAACCTTTATGAATTCAAGGGCAAGGGTCCTCTCCCGCAACCGATCAAGGTCGCCTATGCCCGCGAAGGCGCCCGGCTTTACGACGGCCACCAACCCGGGCTCGTGCTCACCACCCTCAAGCGGGCGGTCATCCGCGGGGTGGAATCCTTCTCGATGGTCTGCTCCGAAAAGGAGCTCGGCATCTCCGAGGAACACGAGGGTGTCATCCTTCTGGATGCCGACGCCCCGGTGGGCGTGCCACTCATGGACTACATGGGGGACGCGGTCTTCAACCTCAACATCCTTCCCAACATGATCCGGGATGCCAGCGTTCTGGGTGTGGCCCGCGAGCTTTCCGCCCTGCTGGGAAAACCGCTCTGTATACCGACCACCACCATGCCGGCAAACGGAGCAAGCGTGGAGGGCAAAGTCTCCCTCAAGATCAACGACCCGGCGCTCAACCCGCGCTTTGTGCTTGGCCTGGTGCGCGGGGTTAAACCCCAACCCAGTCCCTACAAGGTCCAGATGCGCCTGCGTCTGGCTGGGATGCGCCCGATCAACAGCATCGTGGATGCCACCAACTACGTCATGCTGGAGGTGGGTGAACCGCTGCATGCCTTCGATTACGATGTGCTGGTCAAGCGCGCTCACGGGAAGGCCCCCACCATCATCACCCGCCCGGCAGCAAAGGGTGAAAAGCTCACCACCCTGGATAACGTCGAGCACGTGCTGGATGATTTCACCGTCCTGGTCTGCGATACCGCCGGAGCGCTTTCCCTGGCCGGGGTGATGGGCGGGCTGGAATCCGAGGTGACCGATTCCACCACCAACGTGCTGCTGGAAGGGGCTTCCTGGAACTTCGTCAACACCCGCCGCACGGTCTTTGCCCAGCGCCTGAATTCCGAGGCCGCCTACCGCTTTGCCCGCGGGGTGCATCCTGCCCTGGCGGAGCTGGGCGTGCGCGTGGGGCTGGACCGCATCGCCGCCTGGAGCGGGGGCGAGATCGCAGCCGGGCTCGTGGATGAATATCCGCAAAAAGAGGTCGATCCCACCGTCATCATCACCCACGCCGAGATCACCCGCCGCCTGGGGATGGAGGTCGCTCCAGAGCAGGTCATCTCCCTTCTTCAAGGGCTGGAATTCGCGGTCACGCTTGAAGGGGATACTTTCACCATCCAGACACCCGCCGCACCGGCTGGATATTCACCCGGGTGTGATCGGCAAGGCGGATATCGTCGAAGAGATCGCCCGCATGGTCGGGTTCGATAATATCCCCCCCACCCGGCTGGCTGAGCTGATGCCGCCCATCCACCCGCAGCCGCTGGCCGATGCCGAGGAAAAGCTGCGGGATACGCTCGTGCGAGCCGGCCTGCAGGAGATCATCACCTACCGCCTGACGGAACCATCCACTGAAGCCCGCCTCACCCCGCCGGGTTCTGATGCCGCGCCTGGATCCTACCTGGGAGTACGCAACCCGCTCACCCCCGAGCGCTCCGTTCTGCGCCGCAGCCTGCTTTCTTCTGTTCTGGGTATTGCGGAACACAACGGCCGCACCGCCCCGCGCCAGTGCCTTTTTGAGATCGGGCCTGTTTTCCTGCCGCGTGAAGGCGAAGCGCTGCCGGAGGAACCCCTGCGCCTGGCCATCGTCATGACCGGCAGGGCCTATGCCGCGGGCTGGGACCGCCCCCAGAAGGCCGAGCTGGATTTCTACGATCTCAAGGGCGTGATCGAAACCGCGTTATCGGAACTGCACATCCCATCCATCCAATTCACGCGCGAGGAAGGCACCATTTTCCACCCCGGCAAGTGCGCCGCTGTCTTTTCCGGCGAAACCCGCCTGGGCGTTTTTGGCGAGCTGCATCCGCTGGTGCAGGAGCGGTTCGACCTGGGCACAGCGCCCGTCATTTGCGGGGAGTTCGATCTGCAAACCCTGCTCCCGCTCGTCCCTGCCCGGTTTGATACCAGTGGGGTGCCGGGGTTCCCGCCGGTGCTTGAAGATCTCGCCCTTGTGGTGGAGGAATCCGTCCCTGCCTCCAAGGTCGCGGACCTGATCTACCAGACTGGCGGTGTGCTGGTCAGCTCGGTGCGCCTGTTCGATGTGTTCCGCGGTGGGCAGGTGGGAGATGGAAAAAAGAGCCTGGCCTACAGCATCACCTACCAGGCTGCCGACCGCACCCTCACGGATGCCGAGGTGGCAGGAGTTCGCCAGAAGATCATCAAGCGGTTGGAGCGGGAAGTGAGCGCAACCCTGCGAAGCTGAACGAATCGGATAGGATTAACTGGTCACAGTAACTTAGTTTTTTACACCCCGGAGGATAATTGATCCATCCGGGGTTTTCATATGTAATTTAAAATACCCTCCGGTGAAATTCCACCATGCCTCCATGAACCCATCTGGGTTCGGCAACATGCTGAATGATTACCGGGCTGATTGTCTTTGATAGTTTGTAGATAGTCTCTGAAAACCAATCCCGCGTAAAACCATATCAGATTTATAAATTCTACCCGGTTCCCCGGGTGCAGGATTGATTCTGGTCGTAATAGGAGTGAAATGGACATACCTTCGAAATTCAATCAGTTGGTTTTCGCGACGGTGTTTGCTGCTTCTTGCATTTTCCGTCTTGGTGTTTTTATGGGCTTGACCATTTTCGGATGCCGTTGGGTGGCGACCAGGGTGCAAGCTTACTTCGCAGATCGCAAAGTGCCTGCAGCTATCGAAGCATCTTGAGTAAAAATGGCAACTAAAAAGATCTGGCTTTTGGTCCTCCTTTGCATGGTTGGGATCATTCTGAGCCTGGTTGCACTACCCACCATCGAGACGATTGTCATCAATTTTCCAGAGATCCTGCTCGGGCAGGTGAGCCTGGCTCATGAAACCAAACCGCTATACCCGCGCGATTTTGCGAGCGAGGACTTTCTATTGAACCAGGTGAATCCTTCCAAAATCAAAAATGCGGAATATATCGTACTCCGGGAGGATGCGCTCTTTTGGGATTCGGACTACGTAGGGTTTGCGCGCACCAAGCTGAATCGCGAAGAAATCATCGCCCTTCAACAAATCCTCTCCTCCGGCGATCTTTTTCATCGATCCGCAGATGGCGAATCCTACGAATGCGTCACCCGGGATGCTTCACAGATTCCAGCACTTGAACCTTGCACGCAGGGGATGAAGTATATGAATCAATATATGGCTTACAAGCAGGCGGCGGAGGAGAAGGGTACGGTGGGTGTTCTGCAATTCACCCTCAACGACGGAAGGCTGGCTGAAATCCGCGTTTTTCCGGCAGAGCTGGGGCTGGCCTTTACCCCCTATGAAAAGCGCGGGGACTGGTGGATTGATGGCATCAGTGGTCCTTTGCCGATGTTAAGTGATCTTTCAACCCGCGCTGCGCTTGCACCCATCCCTGTTCTGTGGCCAGAGCTTAGCGCTGAGCGTGCCAACGCGCGAGCTGCCCACGTGCTGGGGAACCGCTACAATGCCGCCCTGTTTGTTATACGGGAATCATCCGCGGTGCGGGAAGTCTTCGGAGACATATTGGAGCTCCGCCCCGCGCGGGGGACCAATAATTATTCAAGCTGGATGGATTCAACCTCGGTTTTGATCACCCTGCGTATTCTGGGTACCAATGGCGAGGGAGCTTTGATCATTCAGGGAGATGATTGTTTTGATCTGGATATGGTGTTTATGGGCGACCCGGTGGAGGATCGGCAAGGATATTATTGTCCAAAAAACATCAAAGATCGATACTGAGAACCAATCAAAAGAAATAATGGGTCTGGTATTAACTCCCCAAGCTCAATATAATAAAATCGAATAAATTCTTCCACTCTTCTCGGAATTATGCAGAGGGAATGCCATGTCAATCCTTGATCTCTCCCGTATTCAATTTGCAGTAACCACGATCATCCACTTTTTCTTTGTCCCGCTCACCCTGGGGCTCTCCATCCTGATCGCGATGTTCGAAACCAGGTACGTCACTTCAGGGAATGAGACTTACAAGCGCATGGCGAAATTCTGGGGCAAAGTCTTTCTCATCAGTTTTGCCGCAGGGGTTGTCACCGGTATCATCCAGGAATTTCATTTTGGGATGAACTGGTCGGAGTATGCGCGTTTCATGGGGGATATTTTCGGTGCGCCGCTGGCCATCGAAGCCTTGCTCGCTTTTTATCTTGAGTCCGTGTTCATCGGGTTATGGGTTTTTGGTTGGGAAAAGCTTTCCAAAGGGATGCACCTGGCTGCTGCCTGGTTGGTTGCGATCGCTTCGAATATTTCTGCGCTTTGGATCCTCACCGCGAATTCTTTCATGCAAAACCCGGTCGGGTATGCCATTGTGGATGGGCGCGCAGAAATGACGAGTTTTTATGCCCTCATCACCAATCCAAACCTGCCCTACCAGTTCCTTCATGTGCTTTCAGCCGGGATCACCACGGCGGGTTTCATAGTCCTGGGGTTCAGCGCCTGGCACCTGCTGCGCGGGAAGGGTGGGGTGGACTTTTTTCAGAAGGCTTTCCGCTGGGCAGCAGTCTATGCGTTGATAGGCAGCCTGGCAGTCATAATCGTGGGAGATGCGCACGGAAAATACCTTGCCCAGGCACAGCCGATGAAAATTTCCGCCACCGAAGCTGTCTGGAATACGGAACCTGATGCAGCCGACCTGGTGCTGGTTGCATGGATTGACGAGGAAAGAGGCGGGAATGATTTTGAGCTCGCCATCCCCAAAGCACTCTCCTTCATGTTGTATAACCGCTTCTCGGGTGCAGTTCAGGGTCTGCACGAACTTCAGGAACAGGAAACAGCCCTGTATGGACCCGGGAACTATATTCCCCCGGTGACGATCACCTTCTGGTCCTTCCGCATCATGGTTGGCACGGGTTTCCTGATGCTGTTCCTGGCCTTCCTGGCGCTCATCCGGCCCAGGGTGAAATTCCTGCAAAAAAGTACACTCTTTCTGAAGAGCCTGCTGCCAGCGATGGCACTCCCTTATATCGCCTGCACATCCGGTTGGATCCTGACCGAATCCGCCCGACAGCCGTGGATCGTTTACGGGTTGCAGTTGGTCAGGGATGCTGTTTCACCCAACGTGACTGTCGGCACAATCCTTTTTTCCCTGATCGTTTTCCTGGTTGTTCTCGTAGCTCTGACCATTGTAGCCGGTTCATTGATGGCACAATCCGGAAAATCAGAACCTAATCTTGAGCCGGAAGCCGGGTAACGAAGGAGGAAGATATGCAACTCAATACGATCTGGTTTGGTCTGATCATGATCCTGTTTACCGGTTTCTTCTTCCTGGAAGGGTTCGATTATGGCGTGGGCATTCTGTTGCCTTTCCTGGGTAAGAATAACAATGAACGCCGGGTGATCATAAATTCAATCGGTCCGGTGTGGGATGGAAATGAGGTGTGGATGATCACTGCCGGGGGGGCAATGTTCGCCTCGTTTCCGGATGCGTACGCCACCCTTTTCAGCGGATTTTACATCGCGCTGGTCATCATGCTGGTGGCATTGATCTTCCGCGGGGTTGCTTTTGAGTATAGAGGAAAGCGGGAGAGTAAAAGGTGGCGAAGCGGGTGGGATTGGGCGATCTTCGTGGGCAGTTTGCTCCCGGCGCTCCTTTGGGGTGTGGTGATTGCCAACCTTTTGCGCGGATTTGCCATTGAAAAGGACATGAATTATTACGGTGGCCTGCTGCCCCTGTTATATCCCTACACCCTGCTGGGCGGCCTGTTCTTTGTTTCGCTTTTCAGTATGCACGGGGCTAACTTCCTCACCCGCAAAGTCGCCGGGGATGTTGCACTCCGCGCCCAAAGAGCTGCATTCGTTACCTGGATCTCAACCGTCGTCCTGGCGGTGATCTTCCTCGCCTGGACGTACACCAGCACCGATATCCTCACCAAACCGGGGATCAACGGTATGCTGCCAGCCATCCTCGCCACGGTGTGCCTGCTCATTTCAGGCTGGTTGATCCGCTCGGGCAGAAGCGGCTGGGCATTCATTGCCGGCTCGCTGGTGATCGTTTTCACCACCCTCACCGCTTTCGCCGGGTTATACCCCCGCATCCTCATCTCCAGCCTCGATCCTGCCTGGAGCCTTACCATTGTGAATGCCGCGTCCAGTCACTATACGCTGCAGGTGATGACAATCGTGGCGGCCATTTTTATTCCTGTGATCTTGATCTATCAGGGCTGGACGTACTGGGTCTTTCGGAAACGGGTGGATCCGAAAGGCGAAAACCTTATCTATTAAATCAGTTGAAAACGGTTTTTCATAAAGACGGGATCTGCGCCTTCCTTATCATTATCGAATGCATTGATGGCAGGCAATTGTAGGTTACCCCTTCTCACCGGGTTTTGTCTATTGAAATCCGCCTCCTCCACGGGTATAACTGAATGACATCATCCTTCCATTGGCGGGCATCAGGTTTTTGAAAATTTGATTTAATCGATAAAAAGGTGAGTTCGCCATGAAAATTAATTTCAACATGTGGGGAAAAGCCATTTCCGCACTCCAAAAAATAGATAAAAAAGAGGATTGGGACGCTCTGGACCCGGTCTCGAAGTGGTTGATAGCCACCCGCTCCGCCGTGACAAGCGTGACCCTCTACTCCTGCGCGATCGCCGGACTTTTAGCTTTGCGCGATCAGAATTATGCCTTCCTGCCCTGGTTGATCGTCACATTGGGTCTTTTCATCGCCCACGGGACAAACAACCTCCTCAACGATTACACGGATTTCAGCCGCGGCGTGGATACAGATAATTATTTTCGTACCCAATACGGCGTCCATCCATTGGTGCAGGGTTTTTGGACCAAGCCCCAGCAGCTCAGGTGGTTCTACGTCAGCGGCGTGCTGGCTTTTCTTTCAGGGGTTTTTGCGTTGTTCTATACCGGCTTCTCCCCGGCGGTCATCGGGTTATTTGCCTTCGGCGCGTTGGTACTGCTCTTTTATACCTGGCCGCTAAAATACCTTGGGCTTGGCGAGTTGTGCATCTTCCTGATCTGGGGACCGATCCTGGCTGCCGGGGTTTATATCGTCCTGGCGCGCGGCTGGGTGGATACTGTCTGGTATGTTGCCCTGGCGGGCGTGCCGTTGGGATTGAGCATCGTCAGTATCAACATCGGCAAGCATATCGATAAGGTGGAGGAGGATAGGAAAAAAGGGGTCGGTACCTTGCCTGTCCGCATCGGAGAGAAGGCAGCCCGCTATCTGAATATCACCATTCTTGATCCTGACCTACGTGGTGATCCTCTACATGGTCTTTGGATTACGGTATTTTACGCCGGTGCTGCTCCTGGTATTCTTTGCCGGGAAACGATTGATGTATGCCGTGGGGGTGTTGACCAAACCACGGCCTGCCGAGCCGCCCAAAGAATGGCCGGGCTGGCCCACCTGGTTTTCCGGTTTTGCCTTCTACCATAACCGCCTGTTTGAGAACCTGCTCCTTTTGGCGGTATTCCTGGATACCCTGCTGCGGATTATTCCTGCCGATCTTCTGGGTAATGAAATAGATTGGTTAAACCTGAAGATTCAGCATATTTTTATTGATAGATCAATCAACTCTTGCCCAGCCTGTATTTCAGCACCCTGTTCCCCTTCCCCGCTTCGGGGATGATCTTCATCCATCGGTAGGGCTTCATTCGCGGCTCCGGATCATCGAAATACAGCCAGGTGCCCTCCAGTTTAATCCCCTCCGCCCATTCCTCCAGCCCGCCATCCTCTTTCAACCCCCAGTAAAAGCGTAGGTTCATTTTCTTCACCCAGGGGTGATAATTATGAAGTTTGACCATGAAAGGAGACATGGCGTCGAAGACCAGCTCGCAGCCAGGAAACCGCTCCGCCAGCCCCAGCACCAGTCGCTTCACCTCCTCCGGCTGGAGATAGGGCAGCAGGCCTTGGGCTGAAAAATGGTATGGCTGCGCCCCGCCCCGGATCCACCCGCTCCATCCAGCCAAAGTCAAGCACAGATGCGGGGATAAGCGTGTAGCCCGCTGGATCGGTGAACATTTTCTTCCGGAGTCCGATCACTTCCGGCAGATCGATCCCGAACCAGCGAACCCCGCTGCCGCCAATGCGCTGCTTGCGCGCATCCAGCCCGCAGCCCAGGTCCACCACAGTTCCGCGCGGGTGAATATTGATAAAATCGCGCGTCCAGCGGTCGAATTGCCGCGTGCGCAGCACGTTGTAGAGCTGATCGTCCTTTGATTTTCTCAGGTAGGAAAATTCCCCCTCCAGTTGGGGCAGCAGCCGTGCGGCGATTTCGTCATGCAAAAGCGGTTTAGGTTGTTCGCTTTCCAAACCCCGCCAGTAAAGGGTCATCAAGGTGGTGCGTTCCACTCCCTCCAGGTTGCTGAAATCGAGATCCTTCATATGCGCCTCCCGGGTTGCATTCCAGTTTAAGCCGCTCGTCGGGGTTGTCAATTAGTCACCCATCCAATTACCTTTCCCGGGTTCATATGTATAATCATGATGGAATTAAATTGGAGGAAAGCATGCAAAACGGAATGGATATCATCGAGATCGAGCACCTGACCAAGCGCTACGGCACCAAGACAGCCGTGGAAGACGTGAATTTTTCGGTTCGCGGAGGGGAGATCTTCGGTTTTCTTGGTCCCAATGGTGCGGGCAAGACCACCACTCTCAAGATCATCGTCGGCCTGCTGCAGCCAACCTCGGGTTCGGTGCGGGTTTCTGGATATGACATCCAATCGCAGCCGCTGCAGGCCAAGGCCGTCAGCGGGTTCGTCCCGGATGAGCCGAATCTCTATGCCAAGCTAACCGGTCGCGAGCTGCTGCAGTTCGTTGGCGACCTCTACAACATCGAACCCGCCCAGATCAACCGCCGGGCTGAGGAATTGCTGCGCATGTTCGATCTTACCGCAGCCGCGGATGACACCACCGATTCGTACAGTCACGGCATGAAGCAGAAAGCATCCATCGCCGCTGCTCTGGTGCATGATCCCAAGGTCTTCATCCTGGATGAGCCAACAGTAGGCCTGGATCCAAAGTCTGCCCGGTTGATCAAGGATATTCTGCGCCAGATGGCGGAACGCGGCGCAGCGGTGATGCTCTCCACGCACATCCTCGAGATCGCTGAGCACATGTGCGACCGCATAGGGATCATCAGCGGAGGGAAGCTGGTTGCAATCGGCACAATGGAGGAGCTCCGCGCCGGCGGCGATGGTCGCGAGAGCTTGGAGGATATCTTCCTCAGCCTCACCGGAGGAACGGAGTACGCCGAGATCGCCGAGGTGCTCCAATGACCGTGCCGCTCGCGCATGTGGATGACCGCCTTTTCCCGGCGGTCTGGAAGCTGTTGCGCATCCGATTGATGATCTCCATCCGCGGATTCATGCGGGCAAAGATCGGCAAGAAGATCGGGCTCATCCTGCTTTATCTCTTTCTGTTTTCCCTGGTTGTCGGGGTTTTTGTCGGATCGTATTTCCTCCTCGGTTTCCTGCTTTCAAAGGATTTTGCTGATTTCATCGGCAACCCGATGCCTTTTTTGCGCAGCCTTCCCACCACGCTGATCTCGGCTACAATGTTCATCATTTTTCTCACCAGCTTCGGGGTGCTGCTTTCCGCGCTCTACCTTTCCGGGGATATGGAATTCCTTCTCTCCACCCCCATTCCCATCCGCGCTGTGTTCGTTTCCAAGATGCTCCAGGCCATCCTGCCCAACTTTGCCCTGATCAGCCTGCTTACGCTTCCGATCCTCTTTGGATTGGGTGCCGCCCTGGGTTTCAACTTTCTCTATTACCCGGTGACGCTCATCATCATTGCTGCCCTCGCCCTGGCGGTGGCCAGTATCGCCAGTTTGATGGTGATGGGCCTCGCCCGGATCGTCTCCCCCCGCCGCCTGGCGGAGGTGCTGGCTTTCTTTGTCGGGATTGTTTCATTTACGCTGGGGCAATCGGGGAATTTCTACCGCGCGATCAACCCGGATATTTCCGAAACCCAGGTCTCATCCATGCTGCAGGGATTCACCCGCTTCAACACGCCCTGGTCGCCGCTTGCCTGGGCGGGGCAGGGGTTGGTTAACCTTGGGGAGGGCAATTGGCTGAGCGCTGGTCTTTTCCTGCTTATCACCCTGGGCTTTAGCTTGGCCATCTTTGCCATCGCGCTGGTCACAGCCGAAAAGCTGTATTACAGCGGCTGGGCTAGGGTTCAATCCAACTTTCGGAAAAAGAAGACGCCTCGTCCCGCGGTTGTGGTCAGCGCTGCGCGCCCCAGCCGGGCAGCCCGCCTCGTTCCCGCCCCCATCCGCGCCATGATCCTCAAGGATTTCCGCGTTCTGCGTCGGGATCTGCGCAACCTCTCCCAATTGATGACGCCCTTGATCCTCGGCGTCATGTACGGGTTCGCGATACTGCGCCAGGGTGCCCGCCCGCCAATGGGTGCAGGGGAAGCACCCGAATGGGTCAATTACGCGATCACCACCGGCTTCGGCTACGCCGATATCGGTATTGCCATCTTCGTTGGCTGGATCCTGGTCATGGCGCTCGCCGGCAGGGGCTTTTCACAGGAAGGGAAAAGCTTCTGGATGTTGAAATCCTCCCCCCTGAACGCTGGTCAGATGCTCATTGCAAAATTCATGGTGGCCTGGATCCCTCCCGTCCTCATCGGCTGGATCTTCCTTCTCGCCTTTGCAGTCCTGCAGCCGCTCAAGCTGCCGAACCTGCCATTCTCGATGATCGCCGTTGGGTTGTGCTTTGCAGGGGCAACCTCCATTTCGGAAGCCTTCGGGGTTGCCGGCGCCCGCTTTGACTGGACTGACCCGCGGAAAATGCAGGGAGGCTTGATTGGGTGCTTCAGCTCCCTGGCCTGCTTCGTTTACATGGGTTTAAGCATCGTGTTCCTGGTCGGTCCCGCCCTGGCACTGCCTGCGCTAGGTTTACCCGTATACTCAGGACAGTTGGCAGGTCTATTCCTGGGAGGGGCTGTTTGTCTCGCGGCCGCCATCGTTCCGCTCGTAATGGTTCGCTCGCGGGTGGATAGGCTCAACGAAGCCTGAGTTTCCTCCCCGCCACGGTGGATGATATACTTTGCCCGCGAGGGAATTGAAACCGTTCCATGCCTCTTCTGAATGCCATCGACCTGGGGAAATCCTACGGTCCACGCGACCTCTTTGACCACATCACGCTGAGCGTCCCGCACCGCGCCCGAATCGGGCTGGTGGGACCGAACGGGGTGGGCAAGACCACCCTCTTCCGCCTGATCCTGGGTGAGGAGGAACCTTCGCGCGGACGCGTGGAGAAATCCCGTTCGCTGCGAATCGGCTACCTTGCGCAGGAAGCCATTTTCGAAAGCGACCTCACTCTCTGGGAGGAATGCCTGCTCCCCTTCGCCGATCTCACCGCCCGCCAGGTAGGAGCTTGCCCGGCTTGGAGGCGCAGCTTGGCGGAGGCGATGCCGAGGTACTTGCCGAATACGGACGGCTGCAGCACGAGTACGATATCCGCGGCGGCTACACCCTGGAGCTGCGCATCCGCCAGACCCTGGTAGGCCTGGGTTTCACCCGCCACGATGAACACCGCCCCTGGCGGCAGCTTTCCGGCGGGCAGCGCACCCGCGCCCTGCTGGCCAAGCTGCTCCTTTCCGAACCCGACCTGCTCCTGCTGGATGAGCCCACCAACCACCTGGATATCGGCGCGATCGAATGGCTGGAGGATTACCTGAAGAACTGGAAGGGCGCGGTGGTGGCCATCTCGCACGACCGCTACTTCCTCGACCAGATGGCGGATACCATCTGGGAAATGACCCCCCGCTTCCACACCTATCACGGCAATTATTCCGCCTACCTGCTGCAGCGCGCCATGAACCAGGAGCGCCAGGCGGAGGAATTCGAATCCCAGCAGGAGTTCATCCGCAAGGAGGAGGACTACATCCGCCGCAACATCGCCGGGCAGAACACCCGCCAGGCGAAGGGCCGGCTGAAACGCCTGGAGCGGCTGAAGGAAGCAGGATCTGATCGAATCGTCCCACCCGCCAGAGGCAGATGAAGATGAACTTGCAGGCTGTGGACCGCTCCGGCGAGCTGGTCATCCGCACGAAAAGCCTGAGCGTGGGTTACCAGGATGAAGGCCGCGCGCTTTTCACCGTTCCCGACCTGGTGCTGCGGCGGACCGAATGCGCCGCGGTCATCGGTCCCAATGGCGCCGGCAAAACCACCTTCCTGAAAACCCTGCTGGGGCAGATCCCGCCCCTGGCGGGCGAAGCCCTGCTTGGATCGAGCCTCAGGGTGGGCTACTTCGCCCAGACCCACGAGCGCCTGCACCCGGATTGGTCGTTGATGGACGAGATCCAGGCCATGGCGCCCAAATGGCTGCCCGGTGAGATCCGCGATTACCTGGCCAAGTTCCTCTTCACCGGCGAGGATGTCTTCAAGCCGGTGGGGATGCTTTCGGGCGGCGAGCGCTCGCGCCTGGCGCTGGCCCTGCTGGCGCTGGAGGGTGCCAACCTGCTGCTGCTGGATGAGCCCACCAACCACCTGGACCTGCCCGCCCAGGAGGTGCTGCAGGGGCTGCTTTCGGATTACGCCGGCACCATCCTGCTCGTCTCGCACGACCGCTACCTGATCGACGGCCTGGCCAGCCAGGTCTGGGAGGTGCAGCCTTCTGATAAGGTGCTGCAGGTCTTCACCGGCAGCTACAGCGAATATAAAACCGCCCGGGATGCGGAAAAGGCGAAGAAAGAAGGCGGGAAGACTGCTCAAAAACCAGTCCAAACCTGAAAAAGAAGCTCCGCGGGATGAGCAAGAATGAGCGCCAGCGCCTGAAGAAGCAGGTGGATGCGCTGGAGGACGAGATCGCCGCCCTGGAGGCGCAGCTGGCAGCCATTTCCCGCCAGCTGGAAACCCCGGGGGTGGAACCGGGCGACGTGCAGAAGCTGGGGCAGGATTACGTCCGCATCGAGGGGGAGATGGAAACGAAACTGAAGGAATGGGAAGCCCTGCAGGAGTGATTGATCATGCTTAAGAGATAACCGTCCAACCGGAATATCCGTCAACTGACCATTTGAAGAAACCCTGAAAACGTCTATCATCCAGGATGATGGACGCTTCCTTTTTGGGAACATATCCACCTACGGATCAGCGTCCAATGGATGAAACCTGATCGTTTTGAGGAGAAGGAAATGACTCGAAAGAATTGGTTCGTGCTTGAGCGCGTTTTGCCTGCTCCCAGTACTGGCTGCCTGCGTAAATGAAACACCCGTGCCCACCCCCGTGACGCTGGTGGACGAGGATGCGGAGATGGCCAACCCGGCTTCAGTCTACTGCGAGCAGTACGGCGGGAAGCTGGAGATCCGCACGGATGAAACCGGCGGGCAAATGGGTATCTGCATCTTCGCGGATGGATCCGAGTGCGAGGAGTGGGCGTATTTTCGCGGCGAGTGCGCCCCGGCTTCCGCCCTGCAGGATACCCCCACCCCGGCGCAGCCTTCCACCGAGCCAACCACCCTCACACCCGGAACTGGCTGCCGATGGCTGGAAGATCTACCGCAACGCGGATACCGGGCTGTATTTCGAGTACCCACCGGATGCCATTCTGGAATTCAATGAGCGGGAATCCGCGAACCCTTTCGATCATCGGTCCCGATAGCTGGCCGACCTTCTATGTCAGCTTCCCCTCCGACCGCGAGGATTGGCGCGTCCGCAGTGGGCACCGACCTGGCGCAATGGCTCACTGACCATTCCCTGATGCCGCAAAACCGCCAGGCGGATGTGCAGATCGCCGGGGAGACCGCCATCCACACCCGCTTCGAGCGCAGCCAGCAGGCCTTTGCCGACGATCGCTATTTCTTTGCTCACAACGGGCAGCTATTCAATATTGTGATCGGGCACGCGAATGACTGGGAGGATTGGGGGGCGTATGAGCGGTTTTTGGGGAGTTTCAGGTTCACAAATTAATTCATGATTTTATCCACACTGAGTTTTACCTTTGAACTTTGCGAGGAGCGTCGGCATCGACCGGCGCGACGACACTTGCACCTGCTGCACACTTACCCAGGCTGCAAGTGCCAGGGAGTGCAGGTGAGCAATCTGTCTCGAATCTATCTTCTTACAGATTTCAGATCAATTTTTATTAAAAACACTAAACAACTTCGATGAAGAGATTGCGTCGCCCTTCCTCGTTTCACGAGTCGGGCTCGCAAATATTAGTTTGAGGTTGATTGATCAACTCTCAAACACCATCCCCACCCAGTCCGCGATTCCCCGCTGCTCCGCGAACACCAAGCCCCTTCTCCTCAGCCTTCGCCCGCACCCCCGCTGCCTGGTCCGCCAGGATGCCCGATAGAATGATCGCCCCGTCCGGGGAAACCAGCTCCGCCAGCCCGGCATCGAATAGCCGGATGATCACCGGGGCGAGGATGTTGACCAGCACCAGCGGCGCCTGCTGGATCGAATAAAGCCCCTTTCGGATCTCCTCCACCGAACCCAAGCGCAACCTCCATGTTGTCATCCACGTCATTCAGGATGGCGTTGGAAAGCGTTGCCCGCGTTGAAAGCGGGTCAATATCCACCGCCAGGGCATGCCATGCGCCCAGCTTGAGCGCACCGATGGAAAGGATCCCTGAGCCGCAGCCCACGTCGATCACTGCTTCCCCAGCTTTCACCCTGTCCTCCATCAACGCCAGGCAGAGCTGCGTGGTGGGGTGGGTGCCGGTGCCAAAGGCCATGGCCGGGTCGATCTTGATGGCGGTGCGGGTCATGTCGGTCTGCTCGATCCAGGCCGGCAGGATCAGCAGCCCCCTGCCCACCTCGATCGGCTGGTAGTTCTTCTTCCAGGCCGCCATCCAGTCTTCATCTTCGATGAACTTGAATTTCGGTTCGGGCAGGGGTTGGATCTGCCCCAGGTGCCAGAGCGATTGCTCCAGCCGGGCTCGTTTTTCCTCCAGCTCGTCATCCACCGGCAAATAAGCCGAGATGCGCACCGGACCTTCAGGGGTGCCTTCGTCCTCATCGCTGTAGAACTTGACGTCGCGCTCCATCACCACCCCGTTCGGCGCAGTACCGCCCCAGCACCTCCGCCACCGCCTCGGCCAGCTCCCCGCTGGTGGTGAGCGAAATCTCCAGCCAGCGCGGATCAGCCACCCAGCACGTCCTTGATCGTCTCGAAGAAGCCGCGCTCCTGCGGTTTCACCTCGGTGCCCAGCGTCTTTCCCAGCTCTTCGAGCATCTGTTTCTGTTCCTTGCTCAACCGGGTGGGGATCTCCACATTGACGATCACCAGCTGGTCGCCGCGCCCGCCCCCGCGCACGTGCGGGATACCCTTGCTCTTCATGGTAAAGACCTTGCCCGGCTGCGTGCCGGCGGGTATGTGCAATTTCGTGTCGCCATCCACGGTGGGCACTTCCACCTCCTCGCCGATGGCGGCCTGCACCATATTGATGTTCACATCCACCAGCACGTCATCGTTGCGGCGCTTGAAGAACTTGTGCGGCTTCACCCGCACCTCCAGGTAGAGGTTGCCCTTCGGTCCGCCATTGATCCCGGGCTGACCTTCGCCGCCCAGGCGGATCTGCGTGCCGTTATCCACCCCGGCCGGGATGGATACCAACTTGCGCAGGGTCTTGCGTTCCAGCCCGCGCCCGCGGCAGGTCTTGCACGGGCTGCCGATCACCTCGCCCGCGCCGTTGCAGGCCGGGCAGGTGGTCACCTGCACCATCGAGCCCAAAAAGGTCTGCCGCACCTGCCGAACCTCACCCCGCCCGCCGCAGGTCTCGCATTTGGTGCGGCTGGTGCCTGGCTCCGCGCCGGTTCCCTTGCAGAGCGAGCAATCCTCGTCGCGGGTGATCTCGATCTCCTTCTCCGCGCCTTTTACCACTTCTGTCGAAATCCATGGCACGGTGTAGGAAAGATCCGCCCCCCTGCGGGGAGCGTTACGCCGCCTCGAACCGCCGCCCATGCCGAAACCAAACAAGTCCTTCGAACAGGTCCGAGAACATGTCGAAATTGGAGAAATCCGGCATGCCGTTCATGTTATCCACGCCGGCGTGTCCGTACCGATCGTAGGCAGCACGTTTATCCGGATCGGAAAGGATCCCGTAGGCCTCGTTGATCTCCTTGAAGGTCTGCTCGGCACCCGCGTCGCTATTTACATCGGGGTGGTACTTGCGCGCCAGGTTGCGGAAAGCGGTCTTGAGCTCGTCCTGGCTGGCGCCGCGCGGCACGCCCAGGATCTCGTAATAATCTCGTTTGGTCGGCATCTGTGTTTTGTTCCTGAAAAGAATAAAACCTCACCCCACACCCTCCGACTTGGGAGGATATGGGGGTGAGGGATTTGATTTTATCTATGCTGACGGGTTAGATGTTCTTGAACTCACCATCCACCACGTCTTCGCCGCCGCCCGAGCCGCCTTCAGCGGGGGGTTCCTGCGGAGGCACATCGCCGCCCATATCGGGGGGAACGCTTCCCTCCGCGCCGGGTCCGGCTTCGCCGCCCGCGGGCTGCTGGTACATGCTGGCGCCCACTTTCTGCAGGTTCTGACCCAGGTCTTCGGTGGCCTTCTTGATGGCCTCTGCGTCCTCGCCATCTTTCACCGCGCGGACGGCTGCCATGCCATCCTCCACCTGTTTCTTCACGTCCTCAGGGATCTTATCCCCGTTCTCGCGCAGCAGCTTTTCGCCGGTGTAGACGGTATTCTCCGCCTGGTTGCGCACCTCGATCAGCTCTTTCTTCTTCAGGTCATCAGCGGCGTGCGCTTCGGCTTCCTTGCGCATACGCTCCACCTCGTCCTTGGAAAGACCCGAGGAGGCAGTGATGGTGATGTGCTGGCTGCGCCCGGTGGCCTTATCGGTGGCTTTCACCTCGAGGATGCCGTTCGCGTCGATATCGAAGGAGACCTCGATCTGCGGGATGCCGCGCGGCGCGGGCGGGATGCCATCCAGGTTAAAGCGCCCCAGGGTCTTGTTATCGGCTGCCATCGGGCGTTCGCCCTGCAGCACGTGGATCTCCACCTGGGTTTGCCCGTCGGATGCGGTCGAGAAGATCTGCGAGCGGTGCACCGGGATGGTGGTATTGCGCTCGATCAGCGCAGTGGCCACACCGCCCAGGGTTTCCACCGAGAGCGTCAGGGGGGTCACGTCGAGCAGGAGGATATCCTTCACCTCGCCGCCCAGCACGCCGGCCTGGATGGCCGCGCCGATGGCGACAACCTCATCCGGGTTCACACCCTTGTGGGGTTCTTTGCCAAATTC
>CAWHGB010000003.1:0-122701 GCA_963828855.1 uncultured Chloroflexia bacterium
GGTAAAAGGTGTTGATTTCGAATGATCAAGTAGTGAGAAATTGTTAAATACTCACCGGAGTATCTGTCGCATTTTATTAATCAAGAGAATATTATGAGACTTGAATACAACAAGTTACAGAAAATTATTGAGTTACACGAAAAATTCCTATCTGGTAAAAAGGAAGGGAAAAAGGCGGAACTCACTCACGCTGAACTATATGGTGCAAATCTGGTCGGCGCGAATTTAAAAGGAGTGAATCTTGAAGGTGCTGATTTAAAGCGATCACTTCTTTGTGATTCCAATTTGGAAGGTGCTAATCTGAAGGGAGCATTTTTAAAACATGCGATTCTTGAGCGTGCCAACCTAAAAGATGCTAACCTAACAGGAGCAAGTCTGAGAGGAGCGAATCTCGAAAAAGCAGATTTACGTGGGGCAATTCTTAGGGATGCTGAACTATTGGATTCTTCATTCAATGGTGCTTTGTTCGATGAAGCCACTATTTGGCCTAATGGGTTTGACCCAGAAATTAGTGGGATGATTCTCACTCCTGAAAAGGAGGTTATCTGAAAACTCTTCACCAAAAAAATCGTGAATTATTCGAAATTGGTACGATTAAGATAATTCTCTAATTAAGGAGGTTAGATGTCTGAAAAACCAGAAGGATGTGTTAAACCAACAAAGGGACCAATCCTGAATATTGAGCAAACTGCAGGACCCGAAGCAATTTTCAAAAAGGAGGCGAGAATGGTTCAGGCACGCGTCGGTAAACCTGCTCCCGATTTTGAACTCAGTGCATTTCTGGATGGCGGGTTTAAAAATATAAAACTCTCTGATTACAAAGGAAAATGGATAGTCATCTGTTTCTACCCGGGTGATTTCACCTTTGTCTGACCGACGGAATTGTCGGCAGTTGCCGTCAAATTTAACGAATTGAAATCCCTGGGAGTGGAGATTTTTGCCATTAGTACAGACAGCCGCTTTTCCCATAAGATCTGGCAGGAAGAGGAATTATCCAAAATGGTGGAAGGAGGGGTTCCCTTTCCACTGCTTTCGGATGCTGGTGGACGGGTGGGAGATATCTATGGCGTTTACGATGAAGAAGCAGGTGTGGATATCCGCGGGCGTTTCCTGATCGATCCCGATTTTGTAATCCGCGCAATGGAGGTGATGACCCCGGAGGTTGGCCGGAATGTGATGGAATTGATTCGCCAGGTGAAGGCTTTCCAACACGTCCGGGCGACTGGGGAAGTTACCCCGGCAGGATGGCAGCCTGGCAAGCCTACTCTTAAACCTGGACCAGAGCTGGCTGGAAAAGTATGGAAGGTTTGGAAGCCCGAACAGGCATTCTGAAAATAGGGAATCAAATATTGAAAGGAGGAATTGCCAGTTATCTGACAATCCCTCCTTTTTTGATTAAATGTAATTTACCACAACAACCCGAGGCTGCGTTTACCGAGTATCTTGTCATCGAAAACCACCTGTGCAGGTGTGCCAGCCATCCCCTGGCAAACGTGCAACGGAAGGAGGTGCTCCTCGCGCGGATGGCAATAGCGCGCCGAGGGAGCTTTCTCCCACTCCACCAATCGCTTTTCCCGTTCCACTTCCGTAAACGAACCTGTGCAGGTTTCGATCAGCCAGTCCTGGAAGGCATCATTGGCTGGGTCGGGTGAATCCAGGCTCTGCCAGGAAAATGCGTTCATATTGTGAAAGGAAAACCCGGAACCGATAACAAGTATATTTTCATTCTCGCAGCGCACCCAGCGCTTTGCCAAGTGCGATGTGCGCGGCAGCGTCCAACCCGCGGATGAGGGAGAGCTGGATGCAGGGGATATCGGCGTTTGGGAACATCATCTTCAGGGGGATGAAGAGCCCGTGATCAAATCCGCGGCTGGGATCGATCCGGGCGGGGATGTTCTTCCCTTCCAATAGCGAGACGATCCTCTGCGCGAGAGCGGGGTTCCCGGGGGCGGGATAGGTGATCTCGTAGGCTTCCTCCGGGAATCCGTAGTAATCATAGAACATGGGCGGGTTTTCTGCGCCAAGGAGGGTGGGGACTTTTTCCTCCCAGTGGGCGCTGACGACGACAATAGCATCTGGGATGTGAAGTTTTACGGGCAGGGCGGTCATAAAGTCAATCATAGCCTTGTGACCCGGGTCGCCCAGGATCGGCAGTGGTCCGCCGCCGTGTGAAAAGTAAATTATCTGAAATTTTAATGGACTCATGATTTTCTCCACTCCGGATTCTTTGTAAAACCATTCTATCACCCTGCGGTAATATGGTTAAATGACACAAGGCCTCATTCAAACCTGGAAAACCGCCTCCAGATTCGAGTTTATGAGCGTAAAATGATCTGGGTATTTATTGGACTTTCAATCGATATCCAACACCCACCTCGGTGTGAATATAGGTGGGTCTGGAAGGATCGGGTTCTATCTTATGGCGGAGGTTGCTGATGTTTACCCGCAGGATATGGAGATCGTCATATCCGCTTCCCCAAACCTGGCTGAGAATTTGATGATTGGTAATCACTTTTCCTGCAGAATTCACCAGCAACCGTAAAATGCCATACTCGGTAGGCGTCAGTTGAATTTCGTTCCCTTTAAATTTCACCAACCGGTTGGTCAGATCGACGGTTAGATCCCCCCCAGACCAGACAGGTTCTGGGGTTAAAGAATTACTCCGGCGCATCACCGTTCTTATCCTCGCCAGCAGTTCGCCAACCCCGAACGGTTTAGTCAGGTAATCATCCGCTCCGGAATCCAATGCCGCGATCTTATCCTCTTCCTGTTCTCGGACGGAAAGGATAATTATGGGAATCTGCGACCACTCTCTGACGCGACGCGTGACCTCCAATCCATCAATATCCGGTAATCCCAGGTCCAGGATAAGAAGGTCCGGTCGATCCATGGTCAAACCAAATAGAGCAGATTCGCCCGTGGCAGCTTCGCTGACAGTGAATCCCTGCCCATTCAGGGCGACTCGCAGAAATCGCCGGATGGCAATTTCATCATCAACGATCAGCACTTTCAGACCTGAAAACATCATGTTTCAGTATCCTTATTGATCCTAATCGATAGAATGCTACCGCCCTCCGGACGATTTTTCGCAGTGATCGTTCCTTGATGTGCGTCAATGATTCCTTTACTGATCGCCAAACCCAAACCGGTGCCTGTGATCGATTCGGGGCGGGAAACCCTGTAAAACTTATCAAATACTTTTTCCAGATCTTCTTCAGGGATACCGATTCCTTTATCAATCACCTGGATCTCAATTTGAAGGTTTGTCTGGATAACAATGATAGAAATCGGTGTATCTTTCGGAGAATATTTGACTGCATTGTCGATAATATTGACCAAAGCCTGGCAGAATAAAGCAAAATCAAGTGAAACGAGCGGTAAATCCGGGGGTATCGTCACCTTAATCGGTCTGTTTTCCAATCGCTCATCGAGTTGTTCCAATGCTGTGCCAATCAAGTCCTGAATATCACAGGGTTCGCAGCGAAGATGGATCGCACCCGCTTCAAGGCGGGTCATGTTGAGCAGGTTACCCACCAACCGGTTCAGCCGCATGGCTTCGTTATAAGCGGTTTCGATCAAATTCTGACGGTCAGTTTTATTCAAATTAAGAGATTTTTCCCGGAGACTGCTCAAAGCACCGGTGATACTGACCAGGGGTGTTCGGAGATCGTGGGAGATCGAATTGAGCAGGGCGGATTGAAGTGCTTCCGTTGCCTTCAATAATTCCGCCTGATGAGCCTGCTCTGCGAGGTCAGCTCTTTCGATCGCAAGGGCAGCCTGGTTGGCGAAAGCATTAAAAATCTGTCTTTGTTCTGGTGTGGAGATCTTAAGTGTTGCCAAAGGGTGGATCCCAAGAACACCGATCATACCCCGGGAAGTTTTCAGGGGTTGACAGCGGATCGTCGAAGCTGGCAATGTCTCTGTTTCAAGTCCTGCTGGTTGATCGTGATCAAATGCCCAGGTGGCAACTGCCAGTTCATTTGTATCCGGTTGGTACTCTGGAGTAGCTGTAAAAAGCGAAAGCTCGCCATTTCTTTTCAGGAAGATAGCGACATCTTTTCCAAAGACCTGGCTGACGTGGGAGATGATAATTTCACCCACCTGACGAAGATCAATTGCTGATGTAAGATCTCTTCCCAGGGAATAGAGCTCGGAGGTATATGCTTCCCGCTGGGTAGCTGCATCAGCCTGTTCCTTTGTCCGGGCAGTCAATGTGCTGATCACCACGCTCACAAGGAACAGTCCTATGAAGGTGATCAAATATTGAGTATCCGATACTGCCAGGGTCATATATGGGGGAACCAGGAAAAAATCGAACGCCAATACCCCCAACAAAGAGGCTAAAAACGCAGGACCTCGTCCCAGGAAGATGGCCGCGATGACCACACAGACCAGGTAGAGCATGACCAGGTTGACTGGTTCAAGGTTACCCTGAATGAGCATCCCGAAGAACGTAGCAATTAAGATCAGTCCTACACTGAGTAAATACCGGATATAAGGCTGGTGGGGACGCCAGGTATCTGGGATTTTCCCTTCTTTACCATCTGGATGAGAACTGATGACATAAATATCGATATCACCACTCGCGTGGATCAACTGGTCCACAATTGACCCGAAAAGGAAATCCCTCCACCTCGGCTTAAGTGGTTTTCCGACGATGATCTTCGTGATATTGTGTTTCTGCGCGTACGCTAAAACGGTTTCCGGAAGGGTACGACCGGTGAGTACCTTCGTGCGGGCACCCAGTTCCTCGGCGAGCTGCAGGGTTTTGGATATTCTCTCCTGCCTGATGGGATCATTTACCGGCTCCGATGAGATATTCACATGCACAGCGTACCACTCAGCGTTAAGTTCATCCGATAATCGGCGAGTCGACCGGATCAACTTCTCAGATAAAACTCCTTCATTCACACACACCAGAAGGCGTTCGGCAGCCGGCCAGGGACCCTGGATCGCCATGCTGCGCATGTAGTTACGCAGCTGATCATCAACTCTATCCGCCGCCCTCCGAAGAGACATTTCCCGCAGTGCGGAGAGGTTTCCTTTACGAAAAAATTTCTCTATGGCAAGTTTTGCCTGATCTGGAATGTAAACCTTTCCTTCGCGAAGTCTGGTCAGAAGTTCATCCGGGGGAAGATCGATGACTTCCAGCTCGGATGCTTCATCGATAATCCGATCCGGAACGGTTTCCCTTACTTTGATTCCCGTAACCTGCGCGATGGCATCATTCAGACTTTCAAGATGCTGGATGTTCAGGGTCGTGTAGACATCGATACCGGCGGTGAGGATATCCTCGATATCAAGGTACCGTTTTGGATGCCGCGATCCAGGTGCATTTGAATGTGCCAGTTCGTCCACCAGAACTATTGCAGGTTTCCGGGCGATGATCCGGTCTGTATCGATTTCCTTTAACTTGATATTCTGATAACTGATTTCTTGAAGGGGAATGGACTCCAGGTCTTTTGCCAGATATTCCGTATCTTCGCGATGATGTGTTTCTACATAACCGATGACAACATCAATTCCCTGTTCAGTCTCTGGTGGGCTGCCTCAAGCATGGCATATGTTTTTCCCACACCAGCGGCATAACCCAGGAAAATCTTCAATTTCCCCTTGGTAGGGTTGGTTTCGTTCACTTGTTTTAACAATTCATCCGGATCCGGACGTTTATCCATTATTTATTATTGTATATCATCCAGCGAGAGATTTAATTCCAGAACATTGACATAGGACAAACCTAAAAGACTCGAAAATTGATTTTCGATATGTTGATCAACGATCCTGGTGAGATCTGCTTCGCTCATACCCCGTGGCGAGTGCCACCCTGGGGATCTGGTAATACAGCTGCTTCGACGCTGATATCCGGGTCTAATCCCGAACCTGATGCTGTGACCAGATCCACCGGGATGGGTAGTGTATTTTGCGGGTCAACGGAGCGTAAATAATCCACCCGGTGCTGGACATCGGTGATCAGTTTATTGGATAGCTGCCCAAGGTTTGATCCGGTGGATCCGGTCAAATTCTCGGGATCAAATGGGGTATATGGAGAGCCGGATGTCGCTGAAGGCCTGCCCCAAAAATATTTTACCGACTGAAAATTCTGACCGATCAAGTCAGAGCCGACCGGTTTGCCATTTTTCTCGATAACGCTTCCATTGGCTTGATAGGGAAAGATGATTTGGGAAATCCCGGTTATCAGGACGGGGTAAACCACCCCAAGCAGAATCGCAAAGAAAACCAAAAGAGACACTGCAGGACGTATCGATTTTCCTAATTCCATATTGTTCCCGTCGTACTTAATACCATCCAGATCAAAGCTCCCAAAAATACCCAAACCTGGTAGCTCGATGGAATCCGAAAAGTTCCCGGTGAAACAGCCACGATCACCAAAGCCATCGTGGAAATGACCCCAAACCACCTTCGCATTTTTATGATTTTGTTTCATAAGTTCTCCTAATGAAATATGGAATAATGAAAGGAGCATGTCAATCAGTTTGATGCCAAAGAATGGTGCAATCAAACCCCCCAAACCATAGAGGATAAGATTGTCGCGTAAGCAATTGCGCTGCTGGTTTTGGTTTGTAAGGAACCCCTTTTAGGGCAAGCGGGATGAGGCAATAATGATCAAGGCATTGAAAATCACTGCCGAAAGGATCGCATTGAAGGGTGAGGATAAGTGCATAAAATTCAATGATCCCAGAATAGGGTATGTCGAGGCAAACGCAGCAGGGATGATCACAAAATATTTGCTGACGTCATTGGCAATGCTGAAGGTTGTCAGTGAGCCGCGGGTCATCAACAATTGTTTGCCAATTTCAACGATCTCGATCAGTTTGGTCGGGTTGCTATCGAGATCGACCATATTCGCTGCTTCCCGGGCAGGCTGCGTTCCGGTATTCATAGCCACTGCCACATCCGCCTGGGCTAAGGCAGGTGCATCATTGGTCCCATCGCCAGTCATGGCCACCAAACGCCCACCTGCCTGGTATTCACGGATCAATTTTAATTTGGCTTCTGGTGTTGCTTGTGCTAAAAAGTCATCCACACCAGCTTCCGCAGCGATAGCCGCGGCAGTAAGGGGATTATCACCTGTGATCATCACTGTTTTAATCCCCATCTTTCGCAGATGGGCAGAAACGCTCCTTAATCCCGCCTTTAACGATATCTTTGAGGTAGATCACACCGAGTGCTTCACCGTTCTGGGAAACAACCAGCGGAGTTCCACCCTGGTTGGCAATTTGCTCAATCCGTTGGATCAAATCCGGGGGCACTCGCTTTGCCATTCTCCTGAATTAATGCCAGCATCGCATCCGGTGCGCCTTTGCAAATCTTGAGTGCCATTGAAATTCACGCCAGAAATACGGGTTTGGGCGGTGAATGGGATAAAGTGCATGCCCCGTTGGGGCTTTTTCACTGGAACCAATAGTTTGACCCCGCAACCCATATTTTTCTTTGGCTAGAACAACAATCGATCTACCTTCCGGGGTTTCATCGATCAGGGAAGCCAGTTGTGAGGCTTTTACCAGCTCCTGATTTGTCCACACCTGACACCGGGATGAAATCCACAGCCTGGCGGTTCCCAAGTGTAATCGTGCCGGTTTTATCCAGCAGAAGAACATCCACATCACCGGCTGCTTCCACAGCCCTGCCGGACATGGCGATCACATTACGTTGGATCAGCCGGTCCATCCCGGCAATTCCGATGGCGGAAAGTAGTCCGCCAATGGTTGTTGGGATCAGACAAATCAATAGTGCGATTAGAACGGTTGTGGTGAGTGGGGATCCTTTCCCGGCAACGTCAACGCTATAAATTCGAAAAGGGCAGCAAGGTGATGCAGACCACCAGGAACACGATCGTGAAGCTGGAAAGAAGAACGCTCAGTGCGATCTCATTGGGGGTTTTTTGCCGCTTTGCACCTTCAACCAAGGAGATCATTTGATCCAGAAATCCCTCTCCGGGATCGGTGGTGACACGCGACGATCAACCAATCCGATAACAATCGTGTTCCACCGGTAACAGCCGATCGATCACCACCAGCTTCACGAACGACGGGAGCGGATTCACCTGTGATCGCGCTTTCATCGACGGAAGCAATGCCTAGCGATAATTTCTCCATCTGCTGGTAGGATATCACCTATTTCAACCAGGTAGTGGTCACCTTTACGTAGGTTGCCGAAGAAACCACTTGGATTTCTTTATGAGCTTCTTCCAGCGAGTTGCAAGTGCTAGTAATTTTTCTGGCAGGGGTATCCTGGCGTGACTTTCGCAAGGATTCAGCCTGGGCCTTTCCACGACCTTCTGCCAGTGCTTCGGAAAAATTTGCGAAAATCACGGTGAACCACAACCAGAAGGTGATAGCACCGATAAAGCTGGCAGGTGCTTCCCCTTTTCCAGTCAATGCTTGAATCCATAATATCGTTGTCAATAAGCTGCCGATCTCGGTGACGAACATGACTGGGTTGCGTACCTGGTGCCTGGGATCTAATTTTCTCAGGGCATCCAGGCAGGCTTTTCCGATATAATCTGTCTATTCAAAGAAGCGTGGGATGGAGATGTTTTCATGATCAGAAGAACACCCCCGTTCCCAGAAGTAGATGCTGAACAATGGGACCTAGGGCCAACGCCGGCAAAAAGCTAAGTGCGCCTACAATGATGATCACAGATGTGAACCAACCGATAAAAAGTGGGCTATGGGTGGGAAGTGTCCCCTCATTGTCAGGTAATTTTTTCTTTTTAACCAAAGATCCAGCAAGGGCAAGGATTGCAACAATTAATGCAAATCTACCAATCAACATCGCCGATCCCAAGAGAATGTTATAAAAAGTGTTATTGGCGTTGAGCCCGGCGAATGCCGAGCCGTTATTATTTCCTGCTGAGGCAAAGGCATAAAGCACTTCACTAAATCCCTGTGGACCCGAGTTGAAGATCCCGGCTTTACCGGAAGGAGCTATTAATGCGCTGTGGCGGCTCCAAAAAGTACACAGATCACCGGGATCAATACAACCAGGGCAGACATTTGCATTTCGAAGATCTCGATTTTTTTCCCCAGGTATTCCGGAGTGCTGCCCGACCATCAATCCTGCCACAAAAACGGCAATGATCACAAATGCCAGCATCCCATATAAACCGGAACCCACACCTCCAAAAATGACTTCCCCCAACATCATCATCCACATCGGGACCATGCCCACCCAACGGAGTAAATGATTCATGCATGGAATTCACTGATCCATTGGAGGCAGCAGTGGTAGCAGTTGCCCAGATCGCGGAGGTTACCACCCCAAAACGAATCTCCTTTCCTTCCATGTTTCCTGAAGATTGATCAATTCCCATGGTGGCGAAACCCGGATTTGCTTTCGATTCAGCCCATATTGTTGCTCCCGCCATCGCCACAAAGATGATCATCATTACGCATCAATAGAGCCCAACCCTGGCGGGTATCACCGACCATTTTCCCGAAGGTGTACGTTAACGCAGCCGGAATCAGGAGGATGCTGATGCATTTCCAAAAAATTTGTTATCGGGGTTGGGTTTTCAAAGGGATGCGCAGAATTTGCATTAAAAAAACCCACCCCCATTGGTTCCCAACTGTTTTATCGCAATCTGTGAAGCAGCCGGACCCAGTGGTAAATATTGTGAGGTCTGGTTCGAGGATGGATCGAGGATTCCGATTTCCTGGTATGGTTTGAAGGACTGAACGGTGCCCTGGGAGACTAAAACCAGTGAAAGAAGTACCGAAAAGGGTAGAAGGATATAGAGGATGGATTTTGTGAGATCTACCCAAAAATTACCCAACTGAGTTGAGCTTTGCCGCGAAATTCCCCGAATCAACGCGATCAAGACAGTGATGCCGGTGGCTGCCGAGAGGAAGTTCTGTAAGCCCAACCCAAGCATCTGGGTGAGGTAACTGAGTGTGGTTTCGCCAGCGTAACTTTGCCAATTCGTGTTGGTTACAAAGCTGACTGCTATATTGAACGCGAGCAATGGGTGAATCCCGGAGAACGATTGCGGATTGAAAGGGAGTCCCTTCTGAAAAAGGAGAAGGACAAAGAGGAAAATGAATCCCAAAAAATTGAAGAGCAGAACGGCAATGGTGTACGTTTTCCATCCCATTTCATTCTGTGGGTCAATTCCGCCTGCCCGGTAAATTAATTTCTCAATCGGAACAAGAACAGGGGAAATCCAGGTACGTTCTCCCTGAAAAACACGAGCCATGTAACCCCCCAATGGTTTGACTGCCAGGAGTAATAGCGTGATAAAAATCAACAAGGGAAGCCAGGTTAACTCGTTCATCCGAACCATTCCGGTTTGAATAAGGAAACAAATAAATAAACCAATAATCCAAGGGAGATGATGCCAGTGATTGTTGCCATGCTGAATACCTTGAAAATTCTTAGGTCAGATGAAGTGGCTCTACATTAATTATTTTGACTTCAAATTGAAAATAACCATCATGAAATCAGCCTCGAGCATGACTTTACCCCCAGTAAAGTAAAAATCCTGGCAAGAAACCCGCGGAACCTGTCAAGATTCCGTCAATTAATTCTATATATTGTTTTTCGCTGGATGTATTTTCCAAGAGCTATTGGAGGAAATAAGAAATAACCCAAGGAGAACTGGTTTTCTTCGTTCTAAGCGGTATTAAATGCGAATAAATTTAAGAAAAGGTGATTTTTTGTTATCCCTCAAATCTCCTCAGAAAATTTTTATCAAAGCAGTTACGATAAACTTACGATTTATACACGCCCGACCAGTTAAACTGCGGCATTCCTACCGGCGATCATGCCGAATACCATGGCTGGACCGATGGTGGAACCGGGACCAGGGTAGGTGTGGCCCATCACCGATGCGGATGAGTTGCCAGCAGCATACAATCCCTTGATCGGTTTGCCTTTCTGATCCAGCACACGGGAAAATTCATCGGTGAGCAAGCCCCCCTTGGTACCCAGGTCACCCGGCCAGACGCGCACTGAATAGAAAGGTGGTTTAGTTATTGGCGCAATGTTGGGGTTCGGCTTCACCCTGGGATCGCTGTAGATCCGGTCGTAGGCGCTTTCACCGCGGTGGAACTCCGGATCTTTTCCTTCTGAGGCATGCTTGTTAAAATTCTGAACGGTTTCTTCGAGACCCTTGGGATCGATCCCCATTTTATTGGCAAGCTCTGCGATCGTATCCGCTTTGGTCATCATCCCGGATTCAAAGTATTCTTTCGGTTCTGCCCCGGGTAACCCCACCCCAAATGGGTAGTACTTATGATGGTGTTGATCGAAGATAAGGTAAGCCGGGATGGCAGGAACTTGCTTATTGCGCTCATATTGCCAATGACCGCAATCGACGTAGGATGCCGACTCGTTCATGAATCGTTTCCCCGCGCTATCGACGATCATGGAATAAGGAAAGGACCGTTCCCAGATCATGAAGTTCGATTTACCCTTATGATCGATGAAACACGGTCCCCACCAGGCGTCGTCCATCAACGCGGTGGCAGCACCGATTTCGATCCCCGCCCGGATTGCATCGCCAAAATCGCCCCCGGTTGCCACGGTCCAATCTGTAGTGATTGGATGAGGATGGTATTTCTGCCGCATTTCGTTATTGCGGGCGAACCCGCCGGCGGTAAGGATGACGGCTTTTGCACGGATCTCGACCTGTTTTCCTTCCTTTTGGACGATTACACCTTCCACAATCCCCTTTTCATGGATCAATCTTACCATCGGGCAATTCAGCCATACGGGAATGGAGCGTTGTAGTGCCAGGTAAGTTAATTGACCGATCAAAGCCCCACCGATCCCTGCTAATTTCTTACCAAGGATCATGCTTCCCACCGTGCGGATCCCGATCACATTGGCTGTATTTAAGAAAGCTTTAAATGACCGGAATGAAAGTGCGATCTGTACACCATCCAAAGTGTAGACAGGGATGGGCAGTGAGATATTGATCTTATCCTTCCAATCTCCCAGTTTCTTAAGGTCAAAGGGTTCAGGTTCCAGCAGTCGGCCAATTGGGGTTCCCCCGGGGAGTTCCGGGTAATAATCCGCGTACCCTTTTCCATAATGGTATCGAAACCCGAGGGACTCCAGCCACTCCACCATTTTGGGACCTTCCCTCAGGAAGGTCTCCCGCCGCTCCGGGGAGCTGGCAGGACCGGCATCACCGATGGTGAGATCCATATACTTGCGCGCATCTGCGTATGAATCCTGGGTCCCAGCCCGTAACATCACAGGATTATTTGGGATCCAGGCTCCACCGCCAGACATTGCCGAGGATCCTCCCAATTTATCGGTGCTTTCCAGTATGATCGGATCAAGTCCTGCTTCTTTGGCCGCCAGGGCAGCGGTGAAACCGGCAGAGCCGGATCCGACAATCACCACTTTCTTTGAAATGTCTTCCATATTTAAAATCCTCTCATTTGGAAAATTCTGCAAATAACGATGACTATCCATTCCCTATCTCACCAATTCGAAATCACTGATGAAAATGGAACCGTTCGGGTTTTGATCAAAAACCAGAGCGATCTCGCGGACATCCGATACGATCCACTCCCTTGAAAATCGCTCAAAGGCACCCTGATGGATGTCAGGGGCACCCGGCCGGTAAACCAGCCGCCTTCGAAGGTATCGTTCTCCTCCGGGTAGCCTTCCGGGAAGCGCAACGCTGGTTCATCAGGCTGGGTTTTCACGGTGGCTGTATTCCCTTGACCATCGGTGATCTGGACTGAAAAGGCCTGGGTCGCGCCTGGCTGGTTCAGTGGGGAAAGAGGATCAAGTGCTGCACGCAGACTGACGGAGGAGTATTTACTGAGATCGCTGCCCTCTGGAAGCGAGAAGCGCAAGGAAGCGCCTTCCTTCAGCCAGGAAGCGACGATCATCGGCGGGATTCGCTGGGATGATCAAATTCACCCTTTTGCAGGGTTCGCTTCCGGGTTTCATGGAGGGCACAAAATAACCCTCCTCGCAATAAATCACCGAAAGGTCCTCAGCGGTCACGCTCCCTCCGGCAAGGTTTTTTTTCAGCTCGGATGCATTCGCAGGAAGCAGCAAGGGCATTCGATCGGCGGGGGTGGCAAGGGCTGCGATGCGGGCAGGCAATGTAAACAGCTCATCCGAAGCCGCAGTGCTGAGATCCATACCCAAACGTGCGTTCGAGTCTGGATTCCGATCGAAGACTTTCGCCAGAAAATCCAGTGAATACGCGCTTAGGAAATCCTGCTGAGCTTCCGGCTGCAGGAGGGGTTCGCAATCCGGCCTTCCCTGGCGTCCCATCCGTTCATCGGGTAGCGTGGAATTGAAGTAATTATGGTTCGCACTTTCCAGCCAGATGGAGGATGCCCAGGATTCATGCAGCGGGTCGCTGCGCGTGATCTCGTAGAATAACTGTCCATCCTGGGTAAAAACATCAGCGTCGCAGGATGGCAGGATCACGGCCAAGGGGACTTTCGCTGCCGTTGCACCGCCGAAATTCGCCGAAGGCGCAACCAGGATCAACCCGTAGACCGGTCCGTATCCCAACCTCGAGAAAGAATCCGGTGCATTCATGTTTTTGCTCTGAGTTAACCAGAATGCGCCTTCGCCTCCCTGGGAGTGACCGATGAATGCCAGCTGGTGCGTATCAGCCTGACCCTTCAGATTCACTCCAAACTTATTGACGCCACCGTTGGAAGCCTCCTTCAGGGCTTGGAGGTGCAGATCCACAAGCTGGTCAAGGCGTTCGATATGGTTTGGTTCACCGAAGCCGAGGGTATTATCTGCGTTGACATTGATCGAAAGTGCCACGTATCCCTGGTCTGCCAGGCGGCGCACCAGGTAATCGAATCCGCGGTAATTGGGTCGTTCCAACTCCGGATCGCATGGCCAGCGGTCAACCATATCCCCATCAGGGATGGGGCAACCCGGGTGATTGCCATGCAGGATGACGACGACTGGGTGAGGGCCCATCCCCTTCCTCAGGCACCGCGATGATGCCGTTCAGGCGGACTGGCATATGGCGGAAGCGGCTGCCTTCCGGGAAAATCGCCTGTGTGATCGTTGTATCTCCCAGGTTGTATTCCACCGCAACAGGTAGATCGGGGAAGCCGGTTGGGTTTGGACCTGCACGGTTGTTGCCGTGGGTGCCAGGGATGTTGCTGTCGCGAGGGGCGGTAGGCTTGGAGCAGCCACGGGTGAAGCACAACCTCCCATGAGGATTGAGAGAGTCAAGAGGATGATCGATCCGCGGAACAAGTTGGACATGGATGACCTTTATTAATTACCTATTGTGATTCACCCGGCTGAGAGAATTATTTTTGATGAAATGCGGTTTTACATCATCCGGGTTCATACAAATGGTAAATCAAGGAAAATTGACATAAGTCATTCACGGGACGATGTTCAACTGCTGCTGCAGTTCGATGAGAGCTCCCTGGGGAACCTGGAGCAAGCCCACATTGGAACGGTCAAGCTCAATGATCAAAAGGAAAACTATTGATACGATTAGGATGACCATGATCAGAGCGAGGACATTGTGTTTTACACGGTAACCATCGTGGACACCTATTAATACCATTGTCAATAACCCAACCAGGAACAAACCCAGAATGAGGGGTTGTGGAACCCTGAAACCAAGCTCGGCATGCAGCCTTTGAGAATGTATATCGATCATTTCATTTAAAGATGAAAAGTATAAAGCAGTGGTTGGACTGGGGTTTTCCTTGGCAATAATTTCTGCGATATGCCAGAGGTCATCGTGAGTTTGCTCAGACCGGGCAATTGCATCCGATAATGATCCTGGTTTAAGAGCATCGAGCCGGATATCGACATATTCACGCATAAGGGTCCGAGAATCTTCTTTGTATGGGGAGGGAAGAAACCCCGCTCGCAGGTAGGTTGTACCGATCACATCCGCCTCCAAAACGACCAGGTGCCTCCTATGGTTGAAATTCTCCAATGCGATTCCGGTAATAAATGCAAGTAAGAAACCCAATAAGGCAAGTGCGGCTCCCACAACCGTCCCCACGCCCGCCTCGGCTTGATCTGGCCAGCGCTTTTGAACGAACCCGCCCAGGCGGAATCCTGTTTCTGCGGCCAGGAATAGGAAGATCACCGCGATTAAGTAGACAGACCATATTGGCAGGCTGTCTATAGGTCTGTATTCGAACATAAGCGAACCTCTCTGTTGGTTATCCCAGTTTTTGGGAAACGTAATACGCACAAGGTTGTTGATGAATCCCAATAACAGATTGTATGTTTCTTAAAGACCCACCGGGTACCCGGGTCCGAGAGGGATGCCCAGAACAAACCACAGGACGAACAGCAGGATCCAGGCGATGGTGATCACGATTGTATAAGGGAGCATTAGGGCGATGATCGTTCCTATCCCAGTCTTTTTTACATACCCCTGGGCGACTGTGATGATGAAGGGTAGATAGACCATAAGCGGCGTAATCACGTTTACCGGTGAATCGCCAACCCTATATGCCGCCAGCACAGTTTGCGGGGCTGTTCCCAGGCGGGTGAAGATCGGGATGAAAACAGGGGCGAAGATCGCCCATTTTGGAACTACGCCCGGGATGATGATATCGAGGAGCATGATCACAATGATGAACCCGATCAGTAGCGGCAGCGCGCCGATATTGGCTCGTTCCAGCATCTCCGCCATCGCGATTGCTGCCACGGTGGGCATGTTCGTGTAATTGAAGAAGGCGATGAACTGGCTGATCATGAGGAGCATGAAAATTAGTCCAGCCAGGCTGGAAAATGTCTTGGTAATTGCGGCGATAACCTCGTTGCTGGTCGTCATCGTACCTGCGGCTTTTCCGTAGGCGATGCCCGCGATCAGAAACAACATTGTAATTATGAAGAGCAGGCTATCCATGAGGGGCGTGTTTCCCTCCTGACCGGCGGGGGGATGAAGCGGCGCACCGGCAGGCAGGGTGAGAAGCAGGATCAACCCGATGAAAACCAGGACAGCGATACCGGCGTATTTCAGACCGCGCGATTCCGCTGGGGTGAGTTCGCCCTGGTCAGCAGCGGAAGGGAGGTTAGCGTGGTCTGCATCTGGTACATATTTGCCAAGACGGGGTTCAACTATTTTCTCGGTGACAATGGTGGCAACGATCGCGATAATGAATGAAGACGCGATCATGAAGAAGTAGTTGGCAGCTATGGTGAGCGGTGTACCCCCGGTCAGCCCGATCGCTTCATTGGTGATCTCGGTTAACATGCTGTCGATGGGAGTAAAGATGATATTGACTGCAAATACTGCGCTGACCCCGGCATAGGCTGCCGCCAGCCCTGCCAGGGGATGCCTGCGCAGGGTGACAAAGGCTGCTGCTCCTAAAGGTATCAGGATCAAGTAACCGGCATCCGTCGCTACGCTGGTGAGAACGCCCACAAAGACGATGATGAACGTGATCATTTTCCGCGGCGCCACCTTCACCAGCTTGCGAATAAGCGCTGACATCATCCCGGCAGCTTCGGCCACGCCAGCACCCATCATGGCGATGAAGGTGATTGCCACCACGCCAAAGCCCTGGAAATTTGTGACAAAGGAGGTGAAGATAAACCGGATCCCCTCTGCTGTCAATAATCCTTTGACAGGGATGGTGCGTTCGACTATTTCAAAATTCTCACGCTGGGTGTATCCCGGGGCATTCATTCCTGGCTGGGTGGTGTCCTCATAAAAGACTTGTTCCACCAATCCTGGTACCGGAATGGTGATCTGCTCGGTAACACTCACCCCAGCCCAGGCGAGGATCTGGGATAGTACGATGACGAAAATGATCAGGTAGAGGAACATGAGCACAGGGTGGGGGACCTTGTTTCCCAGTTTCTCGATCATATCCAGCAGGGAACCTTTTTTCTTATCAGTTTTTGGCACGGTAACGGCAGCGGTCATTGGTACCTCCATCGAGCGGGTGATCAAAACTTGAAAAGTATCTTCCTATCAAGACTAACTAAATGATCCCAAAGTTACTTTTTGAAATTTTTCAAAAACTCGGTGATCAAGCGCACACCCACACCGGTTGCACCCGAAGTGTCGTAGGGCTTTTGCGGTGGGGTGATCCATGCGGTTCCGGCGACATCGAGGTGGGCAAAAGGAAAATCGCCCGTGAATGCTGCCAGGAAGGCAGCAGCGGTGATCGAACCGGCGGAACGCCCGGCCAGGTTCTTCAGGTCGGCGATCTCGCTCTTAACCATTTGGTAATATTCATCCCATAAGGGAAATTGCCAGACGCGCTCTGCTGTTGTCTCCCCAGCCTGGAAGAGTTTGATCAGCGAGTGCCTGGTTGGTCGCGAACAGACCGGTCGCATGGGAACCCAATGCGATGATGATCGCGCCGGTGAGCGTGGCGAGCTCCACGATCGCATCAGGATTGTAGCGCTGTGCGTAGAAAAGCGCGTCGGAGAGGATGATACGCCCTTCTGCATCGGTATTGAGGACTTCGATCGTCTTGCCGCTCAGCGTTTTCACGATATCGCCGGGGCGGTACGCGTTTGAGCTGGGCATGTTCTCGGCAGCGGAGACCAATCCAACGATGTGCAACGGCAGCTTCAGATCAGAAGCCACCTGCATCGCGCCAAAAACTGCCGCGGCACCGCCCATGTCCGATTTCATCGTTTCCATCGCCTCGGCTGGTTTGAGGGAGAGACCACCGGAGTCGAAGGTAAGTCCTTTACCTACCAGGCAAATCGTGGGTTTATCCGTCGCCGGTTTGCCATGCTCCATGATGATGAACCGTGGTTCATGTTCGGAGCCTTTACCCACTGCCAGGATACCGCCAAAACCCTGCTTGATCAGTTCAGCCATATCAAAAACGGTCACTGCCAGGCCGGCTCTCTTGCCCAGTTCGATTGCCTCCTGCCCAAGGGCGGGGGGGTGCATAGCGTAGCCCGGACCATTTACCAGGTCGCGGGCAAAATTCACTCCGCGGGCGATCGCCTGTCCGGTGGTAACACCTGTTGCGCTCCGCTGGTCCGATTTTGTGAACACGATCGTTTTTTCGACCTTGAATGTCAGATCTTCGTTCAACTCTGTGCGATATCGCCAGAATCGGTAAGCACCCATTTCGATCCCTTCAGCGAATGCCTGGGCAGCTGTCTGCGGATCCAACCCTAACTCTCCAATCACACCCACAGTCGGAGCGTTCACTTTGAGTTTTTGAGCTTCTTTGATGGCGATTGCACTTTGACGGCGGATCGTTTCCGGGGAGGCTTTTTCACGCTTTCCCAGGCCAACCAGAAGCAACCGTTTTGGAACGACTTCTCCGCGCGGGTAAAGAACAAGGGTCTGACCGACGGACCCTTTAAAATCGCCAGGCTCGAGCAAACTGGCAACAATGGATGGCAGTGGAACATCTTCAAAGCAACCCAGAACAGCCAGTTCGCTTTTAGTCTGCAAGATATCCCCGGAATTTATCATTATTTCCATTCTTTCTCCTTCTTTTGTTATTCCGATCGATTAATCGCCTTTCCTCCGGGTGAGAAATTACCTACCCGGGGTTAGCCAGGAATCCACTTTACGATTTGCAGATTTGCTCCACCTAAGAGTCAACCAAATCTGATAGTGTTTAGTCATTCCGTCACCGGCAATCAAAATTATGGTTAATTTCATTTCACCGCTGCTAAATATAAATCCTCAGGGTAAAACCTAACTGATGCCCTGCTATGGTCACATCTTGCGCCATTTCATCGGGGACTTCCTCCGGTACATAACCTGGCAGTCCGCCAGCCGGTATGATCGCCAGGACAGCGATCCCAGCCAGCACCAGGAAGGAGATCTTAAGCGCCTGCAGCCGCGCAAGGATGGTGACATCCACCACTACGGCCTCCTGTACCGGAGTCAGATCGGTATATTGCAAGGCTTCCTCCAGTTGCTCGTTGCTGATGAAATCGATTTTTTCAAGATAGAGCTGTTCATCCATGATCGTTTCGGTGATGACCGGGCTTTTCGTCAAGCCATTTACGATTATCAGGCTGAGCAAGGAGACCGAAAGAACGCTGGCGAGGGCAGTGCCCAGACCGGTGGAAAGGTTGTTGGTGGTGCCGCGCAGGGCGCCGACATCACCAGCGAGGTGCTTGGGAGAAGCTGAAACGAGCACGTTGAACACGAGGGTGAGCAGCGCGCCTTCCCCCAGGCCAATAACGATAAGGCTGGCGATCACAAACGGGGTGCCCCAATCATTCCAGATGGTGATCGAGAGCATCACCAATCCGATGGCGACAACCAGGAAGCCAATCCGACCGATCATCCGCGAAGACCAGCGATCGAAGAGCCGGACGACCAGCGCGGTAGCGGCGAAAATCGCCAGCGAATAGGGAATGACTGCCACCGAAGTATCCATGCTGGTGCCGCCCTGAACGATCTGGATATAGAGCGGTATCAGGAAGTTGATGGCGGGTCCAAGGGCTGCGATAATGAACAGGCAAAAGGTTGCCGCTTTTTCAGACGGAGAGTCCAGAACCTCCAGGGAGATGAGCGGAGTCTTTTTCTGCTCTGTGCGCCGCTTGGTCCAGGCAAAAAAGCTCTGTCCTAACATCACCCCGGCGATGATCATGATAGGTGAAAGAGATATCCCCAGAACGCTGACCGGTGATTCGGGGGAGGCCAGGAGCATGCCCCAAGCTTTTATTTGGTTGAAGCCGATGCTGATCAGGATGATGGCAAGCGCGGCAAGCATTGCGCCGATCCAATCGATCTTCAAACCTTCATAACGCTCGACAGGATCAAGTTTGAAGCTCAAGATCAGAACAAAAAAAGCAATAATGGTGATCAGACCAAAGCCATACCGCCAGGAAAATAGCGTGCCCAGGACGCCGATCACGAGAAAAGCCAGAACGCCGGCGATGGCTTGTGAAGCTCCAAGCAAGCCCAGGGATTGCGATTGCTGACCGCCTTTATAGTGATGCGCGATCATCACGACCAGTGTGGGTACAAGGATCGCTGCTGCCAAACCGGCGATGACCTGCATCCAAATCATCATCTGTGCGTTGGTGCTGAGCGCCATCCCAATCATCGCGAGCCCATGCAGGATGACGCCGATCTGGAAAGCAATGCGGGATCCGATCACCTTGCCAAGCTTGGCGCCGAGCATGACAAACCCCGCGACTGCGAGTGAGTAGGCAACCAGGGCAGTGCTTACGCTGCTGGGCGAGGTATTAAAGTCCTCAACGATCCCGCCAATGGATACCGGCAGCGCGCTGACGTTGAAGCCCATCTGGATTTGGGCGAGCGCGATTACGGCCATAGGCAGCCAGGAGGCTTTCACCGCATTGGCGATACCGGAAGTTGAATTGGTTTTTATTGTCATGGGGGTTGTCCTTAACTTTACGTATTTTATATGATTTCACCTTCAAAAGCCATGATTAAATTCAAAAAAGTGGTATTGCCAACCGATGAGGGAAAGAAGTGAAATCAGTAAGGGAGTGAAAAAACCCCAGCAGATACCCCCCCGTGTGATCCGATTATTCTTTATCGAGAGATTGATAAACAAATATGAAAGAGAGTAAAAACTCAAATGTGTTTTTTCAACGACGATTTCGAGTTACTAACTCTCTTTTTTCTTCATCGTCAAGAATCTATCATATGCAATTTCCCAAGCCGTAGAATTATGGGGCAAATATTCACGAATTGGGAATGACGATCTGACGATTCTCCGGATCTCCTTCAGATCATGGATCTCCCCTGTGGCGAGATATTGCGTGCATAAATTCCCAATGGCTGTTGCTTCAAAAGGTCCCGCAAGTACGGGTTTATTTACCGCAGAGGCTGTCAGGCGATTTAAAAGGTCGCTCTTCGCACCTCCGCCAATAATGTAAACACACGGAAATTGCCATCCGACCAGTTTTTCCAGTTTCTCCAGGGTTTCCCGATACGCCAGAGCCAGACTCTCCTTAATGCACCGGGTAACTTCACCAATTGTTTCAGGAACAGGCTGTTGGGAATCGAGACAGAAGTTTTGAATTTTCTTTACGATATCATCAGGTTCGAAAAAGCGGTCATCATCCGGATTGATTATGGAGGTGAAGGGTTTTGCTTTTTCGGCCTCGATATCCATCTCTTCAAAAGATCTATTTATCTTTGAGGAGATTAATTGATGTTGGAATTCCTGTATCAGCCATAACCCGGCAACATTTTTGCTGAACCGGTTGGTATTTCCCACGCCGCCTTCGTTGGCAAAATTATCCTGGAAGGCAAGGTCCGTTGTGATCATTTGCATGGTCTCTGTTCCAACCAGCGACCAGGTCCCAGAACTGATATAGGCAAAATTATCCTCGAGGCTTGGCACGGCCACCACTGCCGAGGCGGTATCATGATGTCCCACCGAATAGATCGATAAGGATCCTACCCCTGTCTTTTCAAGGATTTCTCTTTTAACTTCTCCCAACTTCCTGGCGGTGGGAGAGATCTTGGGAAAAATTCGATGGGGAAGATCGAATGCCTGGGTTATTTCAGGATCCCATTGGGAATCGTTTCGGTTGAACAATTGGGAAACCGAAGCGATCGTAAATTCGGTAATTCGTTCACCACTAAGAAAAAAATTTAGAAGGTCTGGAACAAACAATAATTGATCAGCCTTCTTAATTAGTTCCCCTTCTGGAGAGAGGGTCTGAGCAACCAGTTGAACAAGGGTATTAAAGCGTGCCCGCTGACATCCTGTTCGACGGTAGAGCACGTCGGGTCGGATCCTCTTGTCGATCTCATCCATAACCCCTTCGGTTCGGTGATCGCGGTACATGTACACTTTGGAGATCAAATCCCCAGCTTTGTTCAATAAACCATAGTCATTGCAGAAAGAATCAATCCCAAGGCTGGTGCATTTTTCAAGGGAGGACTTAACCAGACCTTCCAACAGGTTCGCGTATATCCCTTGAATATCCCAGCATAAATGTCCTTCGAGCTCAATCGGCTGATTCGGAAATCGATGAACTTCCTTAATACTCAATCTTTCCCCATCGAAGTTTCCAGCAACCAACTTTCCCCCGCTGGCTCCCAGGTCAAACGCCAGGGCTTTCACACTCAATCCTGGATAAAATTCTTGAAAAGGTTACAGATGGCGTCGGTTTCCATACGTTCCAGGCAACTAAAGGCGGACATCAAACTATCCCCGGAAACTACCACACCGTGAAGGGGCATGATGCAGCCGATGCCAATTTTCTCAGCAAGGTCACGCCGTTCATCAAAGTATCTATAAACATTATCAGCAAGCTGCTTGGAGTAGGCGGGCGCCGGATCGATCACGCCGAAATAATCGCCGCGTTTTATGGTTGCTTCGGTCACTGTCTTAATCGGCTTGCTCGCTGCGGCGAATACCATGCTGAATTGCGGATGCGCGTGGATGGTGCACTTAATATACTCGAAACCGGAAAGAATCCGTGTGTGCATATCCGTCTCGCGGGAAAGCTTTCCCCTTCCCTCCAGAATATTGCCCTGGTAATCCACCAGCAGGAATTCATCCACATCCAGCTCGCACATGCAGTGTTCGCTCATCATGGATGGAGAGACAAGGATGCGGTTATCAGAAACCTTGACCGCGAAATTCCCACCGGCGGCATTGGTTAGTCTCCGATCCCACATAGTTTTGGCGACCTTTTGCATCTGCTGCCTGGTATCTAAAAACTGCAACTCTTTCAATGGATCATCTCCTTCGGAAATATTGGATCATCCAGGTATCTTTTCAACCATCACTTTTTCGAACAATCCCCTGGCGCGCGCTGGCTCGAATCCAACGGTCAACTCGGATTCCGCCGTTGCACCCGACACCGCGCCTGCGGTCTTCAGGGTATCAATCATATTATCACCCGCTGCGATTCCTGCCACAATCACCGCCAGGAACGCGTCCCCACAGCCCGCTTCATTGACAGCATTTACTTCTACCGGATGGACGCGGAAGTATTCATCCTGATATTTGACGATGGCACCATTTCTACTCCAGGTCATGGCGATGACAGGGATATTGAACCTGTCCAGCTCGCGAATGGCTGCGATGATCTCATCGATAGAAATCAATTCTTTCCCGGCGATGAAGGATAATTCCTCCAGGTTGGGTTTGATCAGGAATGGGCACGATTCCAGACCTTCGTTGAGGTAGTTCCCGCTCGCATCCAGGAAAACCCTGGCCCCGTTCCGCTTGGCGAGCCTGGCCAGATGGGAATAGATCGCCCTGTCTTCGACATTGCCTGCATCACCGGTTAATACCAGGGAATCTCCATCTTTAACCAGTTCTCCAATTTGGTTTGAAAGGTCATCGGTTATGCTCTTGGGCAGAATTGGACCCTTTTCCGTCAGCATTGTGCAGTTCGGTCCGCTTGTTTCCACCAGCTCATAATTCGTGCGGGATTCCAGCCCCTCGATTTGATATTCCAGGAATTGTTCCTCCACACCCATGGATCGGAGTATTTGGATGATCTTTTTCCCATTCTCGCCGAGGGCGATACCCAGAGCAGTGTTACTTACTCCGAGGAGGTGCAAGTTAATGGAAACATGCGTCCCTTTGCCACCAATCGTTTCAATAGTCCGATCAAGCCGGTTCGTTTTGGAACGTTGGAGGTTATCCAAAAAGAGTACTTTATCGATCGCGGGGTTGAGGGTTACAGTGTAGATCATCGCTATATTTCTCTGGTTCGATCAACCTGTGCCTGTAGGACATCCACCCCCGATTTTTGAATAGCAGCACATAGGTCAGGATCGGCGTTATCATCAGTGATCACTGTATCGACTGCATCAGAATCGCAAAGGAAGACCGGACTGGACCGCCCAAACTTGGTGCGGTCAGCTAAAATGAATACCTCTTTTGAGCGCTCGATCATCAATCGCTTTGTGTCCACTTCCAGGAGGCTGGAATCGGTGAAGAGGTTTGGGGGAAGGATTCCGGCACAGGACATAAAGGATTTGTTTGGGAAGAAATCACCAGCATCCCTCAGGGAGAGGCTGCCATACGTGGAAGAATTTTCCTTGTGGTAGAACCCCCCCAGGCACACGAATGTATGATTGGGGTTTCCAACCTCGGTAGTTCCCATGAGCAATTTTATGGAATTGGTGATGATCGTGACCTGATAATCTGTAGGTATGTGCTGCACCAGGTAAAGGCAGGTGGAGCTGTTGTCGATGAAAATGCTGTCACCGTTCCTGATATAAGTTGCGGCGAGTTTACAGATCGCGTTCTTCTCTTTGAACCGTTGAATTTCCCGGATGTTCACCGGGAACTCCCTGGTCTGGGAGGAAAGAGCTTTTTCCAGCACAGCGCCGCCATGCGTGCGCTTCAAGAGGCCGTTGATCTCCATTTCGTTGAGGTCGCGGCGAATGGTTTCACAGGAGGATCCGAAGAGCTTTGCCAGCTCGTTTACCTCAGCCCGGCCGTTTTGCTCGAGGAGTTTCAGGATCTCTGATTGTCGTTCAATACTGAACATCTTGTTCATATATGCGTATCTTTGAATAATGACCGAATATGACTGAATGATACCATATTGTACCGTATTGACGCCCATATGATATAATTTTCGAAATGAAAATCTCATTGTCAGATGAAATTACCGATTAATACCAGAAAGGGATTGCCAGATGAAACTATCCGCGTTCAGTGTTCTGTATAAAGATCGCCCCCTCGGGCAGGTTCTGGATATTTTCAAGTCCAAGGGGATCAACCACGTTGAGGTTGGATCTGGCGGGTTCATCGGCAAGGACCACTGCGATCCGGGGAAACTGGTGAGGGATGCGAGTGTGCGGGAGAAATTCCAGGAGTTATTCCGCACCCGGGGTATGGAGATCGCCTGCCTGAGCTGCCACGGCAACCCAGTCCATCCCCAGAAGGATCTGGCCGCAGAGTACATCCAGGATATCCGCGATTCCATCGACCTGGCAGCCCTTTTGGGGGTTGAAAGGATCGTCACCTTTTCCGGCTGCCCCGGGGATAGCGAGAATGCTCTTTATCCCAATTGGCCGGTCAGCCCATTCCCGGAGGATTTCCAGACGATCCTTGCCTGGCAGTGGGAGAAGAAATTGATCCCTTTCTGGAAGGAAATGGGCAAATACGCCGCGGATAAGGGAGTAAAGGTTGCGTTGGAAATGCACGGAGGCTATTCGGTGCATTCCCCCGCCACAGCCATCCGCCTGCGCCGGGAAACCGGCTGCAATGCGCTCGGGGCGAACCTCGACCCCAGCCACATGTGGTGGCAGGGGATCGATCCTGCCCAGGCCGCGCGCTACCTGGCGAAGGAGGACTGTCTGTTTTATTTCCACGCGAAGGATGCTGCCATCGATCCCAATTATGTTTCCTATTACGGGGTGACCGATATGCAGAGCTTTGGTATGGCGTTCGGGAGGGCGTGGCAGTTCCGCACGGTCGGTTTTGGTCATGATCTGAAAGTGTGGGCGGATCTGTTCAGCGTGATGCGTTCGGTCGGTTACGATGGCATTGTCAGCATCGAGCATGAGGATTCTTACATGTCTGTGGAAGAAGGTCTGGATAAGGCGATCCATAACCTTCGGCAGGTGCTGATGTTTGATCCGGCATCAAAGCCCAAGGCGTTTGACCTGGACGAGAGATTCAAATGACGAGTTGATTTGGACGAAGAGCGAGGCGAGATTATTGGCTACGGCTGCCGCAGGATCTTCTCCATCGCTTTTCCTTTGGCGAGTTCATCTATCAGTTTATCCAGGTATCGTATTTTTTGCATCAGCGGATCTTCGATTTCCTCTACACGAACACCGCATACGACACCTGTGATCAGGGAACAATTCGGGTTCATGGATGGTGCCTGGGCAAAAAAAGTTTCAATATCATTGCCCTGATCGATCTGCTGTTGCAGCCCGGCTTGGTCATAACCAGTCAGCCAGCAGATGATCTGGACAACTTCTTCCCGGGTGCGATTTTTCCGTTCTGCTTTTTGAACGTAGAGCGGATAGATACCCGCAAATTTTGATGTGAAAATTCTATGTTTCGACATCGTCATTCCTATGGTTGGTCGGATACTGACTGGGTATCGGTTTTGTACCATGTTTCGGACAGCATTGTCAAGAAGGGCTTGGGACATTTCCCCTAAAAGAGATTCGAACTAGGGAAAAATCCACACGAAAGGGTGGATTTTTCTGTCTTATAACCGGATTGTAGCGAACTTTGATTCAATAAATAATATTTTCCACAAAATGGATATCGGGTTCGAACCAAGTGCCCACCTTACGCTACGCGGTGGTGAAGAACCGTCGTTCACCCTGAACAGGTTTTAGCATGAACGATAATGGCGAGCGGACAATCGTGAATACCCCCACTCCTGCCATCAAGTCCTGTGGCGAAGCTATAATCCTCGTATGCAAAAAATCACAATCCCGGTCAAGCGCAGCAAGCGGGCGGGTGGTATCCTTGCCGCATGAGGCGAGAACATGGATAACTGGGAACCTGTGAATGCCGTTCAACGCATGCAAGCTTATATCGAAGAGCATCTTCAAGAGCCGATCACGCTGCATAAGCTGGCCAGCGCGGCGGGATATTCTCCCTGGCACGCCGCCAAGATCTTCAAAGCACTGACCGGAAAACCCCCTTTCGAATATATTCGCGCCGTGCGGCTGTCTCGAGCGGCCATGCGGCTTAGGGATGGAGATGTCAGGATCGTGGATGTGGCATTCGATTTCGTCTTTGACTCGCACGAGGGCTTTACACGCGCATTCTCGAAGCAATTCGGACTCACCCCGCAGCGCTTCCACCAGGAGAAGCCCCCCATCAAGCTTTTCATTCCCGGTAATATCCGTGAAACCTATCTCGCCCTGCAAAAAGGAGATAACACCATGTCAGAAAGTCAAAAATCCAGCACCATCTTTGTCCAGGTGGTCGACCGGCCTGCCCGGAAGCTGATCCTCAAGCGCGGCATCCAGGCCGAGGATTACTATGCCTACTGCGAGGAGGTGGGCTGCGAGGTGTGGGATGTCCTCAGCGGCATCCAGCAGGCGCTCTATGAACCGATCGGCATGTGGCTGCCCGAGAATTTGCGTAAACCGGGCACATCCATCTACGCCCAGGGGGTTGAACTACCGCTCGACTATGCCGGTCCCATCCCGGAAGGTTTTGACCTGATCGAGCTGCCGCCCTGCAAGATGATGATCTTCCAGGGCGAACCTTACGATGACACCGATTTCGAAAAAGCCATCGGCAGCCTGTGGGATTCAATGAAGAATTACCAGCCGGAACATATACGGTTTCCGCTGGGCGGATGAGGACGGACCGCGATTCCAGCTTGAACCGCAGGGGTATCGCGGGTATATGGAGGGTCGCCCGGTTAGGTCGCTCCATTAAGTGCTCACGGGGGGGGTGAAAGCAACATACATGGGCTACCCGCGGAAGCGGGTAGCCCAATTCTATTCAATGAGATATGTGGTTTGTTAGTGGTAGGACTTGGAGATTGATTCCCATGTGGGTTCAAACCAATTAAAAAATCCGCCCATTCGAACGGATTTATCAGGTAGCGGGGCTAGGACAGGGTGCCCGATAGGGTATTCGAATATCATCCCCGTAGTGGACCATAGACCTCCGGAGTTATGACAAATGCTCCTGAAACTGTGCCATTCGTGCGGTGGGTTCTGTAATTAAGGCGAACCGACGCTCGCTGGTCGCTCAGCACTTGCATAGGTTTCTTTATCTCCAAGAGGGGTATTTCGTGATGCCCGACACCCGAATAAATGAACGAATTTTATTTTGTCGACCACTAATTGTGGATTCGTAACATCTTTAATCTTAGGTCTTATTCGACCTCAATTTCAGTGCCATGTATAATTTAATTTAGAATGACTGAGCCCCTTCTTCTCACAAAACTTTATATTCCACCTCCCCGGCAGAACATTATCATACGCCCCAGATTGATCGAGCGGCTGAACGAGGGTGTGCGCAATAAACTGATCCTTATCTCTGCCTCTGCCGGTTTTGGTAAAACCACACTGGTCAGCGAATGGGTTGCCAGTTGCGATCAGAAGGTCGCCTGGCTTTCCCTGGACGAAGGGGATAACGACCCAACGCGTTTTCTGATGTACCTTGTTGCAGCGTTGCAGACGATTGCTGCAAATGTTGGAAAAGGGGTGTTGGCTATTCTTGAGTCCCCCCAGCCCCCGCCAATCGAATCGATTCTAATAGTCCTGCTCAATGAAATTACCACCATCCAGGATAATTTCGTTCTAGTCCTGGATGATTACCATGTGATAGATTCCAAACCGATTGACGAAGCACTCACTTATCTACTCACGCATCTGCCTCCCCACATGCGCCTGGTCATGACCACCCGTGAAGATCCTCATCTACCCCTCACTCGGTTGCGCGCCCGGGGCCAATTAACCGAGCTGCGCGCTGCCGACTTGCGTTTTACCTCCGCAGAAGCTGCTGAGTTTCTCAACCAGGTGATGGGCCTGAGCCTTTCGGAGGCAGACATCGCTGCATTGGAGACCCGTACCGAAGGCTGGATTGCAGGCTTGCAATTAGCCGCGATCTCAATGCATGGACATAAAGATACTGCCAGTTTCATCAAGTCTTTCACCGGTAGTCACCATTTCGTGCTGGATTATCTAGTGGAAGAAGTCCTGCACCAGCAGCCTGAAAGCATCCAGACTTTTCTGCTGCGAACTTCCATCCTTGATAGTTTGTGCGGGCCGCTTTGTGACGCGGTTTTGGGCCTTGCTTTTCCTTCCGGGCAGGAAACCCTGGAATATCTCGAGCGAGCAAACCTGTTCATTGTCCCACTGGATAGTGAGAGACGTTGGTATCGCTATCACCATCTTTTTGCCGATGTCCTTCGTATGCACTTGAAGGTGGAGCAACCTGACCAGGTATCGATCCTGCACCAGCGCGCAAGCGAGTGGTACGAGCACAATGGTACGGCGGTCGATGCAATTCACCACGCGCTGGCCGCCGAAGATTTTGAGCGAGCGGCGACCCTAGTCGAACTTTCAATTCCAGAAGTTCGCAGGAATAGACAGGGAGCCACTGTCACGGAGCTTGGTTGGTTAAAGGCATTGCCCGACGAGCTGGTTCGTTTTCGACCGGTGCTTTGTGTTGACTATGCTTACGCATTATTTGGAGGCGGTGTGCCCGGGGGTGTGGAGCCCTGGTTGCGGGACGCCGAACGGTGGCTTGAGGTGGCGACCGACAAGGCGGAGATGATCGTCGAGGACGAAGAGGAATTTCGCCGCCTACCGGGTATGATCGCCCTTCTCCGTGCTGCAATGGCCCTGGCTAGGGGTGATATGCCCCAGGCAGAGAAAAATGCTCAACGAGTGCTTGATCTCGCACCTGAGGACGCCCATTTGATGCTTGGTGGGGCAGCTTCGGTGCTGGGAATCGCCGCATGGGCGCGTGGAGATCTCGAGATCGCCCGTAGGATGACTTCTGAGGGCATTACAAATGTAAGGCAAGCCGGGTATATCTCTTCCGCCATCGGCGGCTCCATTGTCTTGGCGGATATCCAGATCGCGCAAGGCCGTCTGCATGAAGCAAGGATCACATACGAGAGGGCATTGACGTGGGCGACGGAGCCTGGCGCGCCAGTCCAGCGGGGAGCGGCAGACATGTATGTGGGTATCAGCACCCTTCTTTATGAGCATAACGATCTGGATTCTGCTACACAACACCTGCAAAAAAGTCAGTCATTGGGTGAGCTGGCCGGGTTACCGCAAAATCCGTATCGCTGGTGCGCGGCGATGGCGCGTATACGAGAGGCCCACGAGCGATCTGGATGGCGCGCTCGACCTGCTCGACCAGGCTGAGCGCTTGTACGATGGTGCCTTTTCCCCGAATGTGCGTCCGATTGCGACGCGGAAGACACGGGTGTGGGTGGCCCAGGGGCGGTTGGGTGAAGCCCTGGGCTGGGTGCATGAACAGGGACTGTCCGTTGAAAACGAACTTAGCTACCTGCACGAGTTCGATCACATCACCCTGGCCAGGGTGCTCCTGGCCCGCTATCTGAGTGACCATTCTGATGGCTCCATTTCTGAGGTAATGGGGCTGTTGGAGCGCCTGCTGAAAGCCGCGGAAGAACGCTGGGGGAAGGGAAGCGTGATCGAAATTCTGGTATTGCAGGCGATTGCTTTTCACGCGCAAGGTGACCTCCCGGCTGCCCTCGAACCGCTGCAAAAGGCTCTGACGCTTGCTGAGCCTGAGGGTTACACCCGCATATTTCTTGACGAAGGCTCAAGCATGATGCAGCTGCTTCGCGAAGCTTCCGCACGTAAAATCATGCCTTACTATGCAGATAAACTGCTGGCAGCATATGAATTCGATAAGCTGAAAAGCGAAGACCAACTTGATCTGCTCCCTACCCATTCCAAAGGGCACCGCAATGGCGAGCCTCTTATCGAGCCATTGAGCCAACGCGAGTTCGAAATACTTAAACTCATTTCCCTGGGGCTCTCGAATCGTGAGATTGGCGAGAGGCTCTTCCTCGCCCTGGATACGATCAAAGGGCATAACCGCAGGATTTTTGATAAGCTGCAGGTTCAAAGCCGCACTGAAGCTGTTGCCCGCGCCCGCGAATTGGGTTTGTTGTAATTGCTAGTTTGATTTTTCCTCATCTTTTCCCCCTATAACAATTTAATCAACACTTTCAACCAACACCAAAGTGTCTATTCGCTAACACTGTGGTGCCGATATGATTCTTGAGCAGCGAGCAAATGGAATGAACTGTAAAAACTGGCCGAAGAGGAGAAAGGAGATGTCAAACGAACTCAAACCCAAAAACTGACCCGAGTCAACCCGTGGTCTATCAAATCAGGATCAAGGGTCACCTGGATTCTCATTGGACAGACTGGTTTGAGGGTCTGACCATCACGCTGGAAGACAACGGCGACACAGTGTTAACCGGTGCAGTGGTTGACCAGGCTGCGTTGCATGGCTTGCTCAAAAAAGTTCGTGATTTGGGTATGCCATTGGTCTCGGTCAGTCCGGTCGAACCCGGTCAGACAGATGTGTCAAATGTCAAATCGTAAATTGGTGTAGGCAGCTTGATTACGCCAAAATCAATCAAAACAAGGAGATAAAAAATGAATATGAACAAAGTGAGTACCGAGGGGACGAATAGAATGAATGCGGTGATTGTAGGGGTGCTTTTTATCATTGGGACCGTGACAGGTGTCATTGCTGCCACCATTGGCAAACCCATCCTGGATGCACCAGACTATCTGACCAAAATTTCAGCCAATCAGAGCCAGATCATTATTGTGGCATTCCTATTATTCCTGATGGGTGTCGCCTGCGCCGGGATTGGCCTGGCTCTCTATCCGATCATGAAAAAATACAGTACAGGCCTGGCAATCGGGGTGGTTGGATTCAGAGTAACCGAGGGCATATTCGAAATTATGGGTGGGGTTTTCACAATTTTACTGCTGGCTTTGAGCCAGGAATATGTAAAAGCCAGCGCGCTAGACGCGGCTTATTTCCAGACCATCGGAACCATCATCAATGCCGGAGACGCTTGGCTGAGCAATGGCGCATCGCTGCTGGTCTGGTGCATCGGCGCACTGATGTATTATGTCGTCTTTTATCAATATCGGCTTGTCCCACGTTGGATTTCTGTCTGGGGGTTGATCGGCATCACGCTAGCCACAATCGCCGGTGTGCTGGTCATGATTGGCGTCATCCCAGGCTTCGGGACGGTCCAGATGATCGCTAGTCTGCCGATCTTCCCGCAAGAAATTGTATTTGCCATCTGGCTGATCGCAAAGGGGATTAATCCATCGCCGGTCGTTTCCAGGACTGCAAAAACAGTGACGAACGAGCTTTTGAGTGCGGCATAGATTTGCATAAAACACGGGACAAGGAGAAAGCCAAATGTTAAAAAAAGGTTCGCTCGTTCTTTCAATATGGTGTGTGATCAACTTCATACTAGCCTTTACCATATTGTGCTATGTCATCGTTCTCAAGAAGGACTCGCCAATTTTGCAGGTGGCATCCTTTTCAGAAGCGGAAATTACCAGCCTTAGCGCAAAAACCATAGCAGCACTAAACTGTTTCACCATTCTGTATAACTCCTGCTCGCTGATGATCTCGGTGCTGACCTGGCCGTTGATTCGCAGGAACCTGGTTGCAGGGGAAAAAAGAGCCTTTTGGCTTTTAGCCGGTGTCATCGGTTTTATCGAAATTATGGCATTTCTAGCCTCTTCATACATCGGGAATGGGCGCTGGCAAGTAAATGTTGTTCAAAGTGTTCTATACCTTACAGGAATTAGCCTGTCAGGATTTTCTATCTTCAAAGGAGAAAAAAATGAATTCAATCAATAAGATCGCCAGAACCGCCGGCTCTGCTTTACCTGCTTTACGTGGTCACCTCGTTCGTAGCCAATCTTTTCGGGAAATTTGTGTTCGTCGAAGCCCCGGTCACTGTCAACCACATCCTGACCCAAGCAACGCAATTCCGCATCGGTTTTGTGATCAACCTATTCTCTGTCGTTTTTTTCCTTTTGGCGGCGTGGGCTTTGTACGTGCTATTGAAACCTGTGAATAAAGATTTAGCCTTGCTGTTCCTGTTATTCAATGCCGCAGGTTTCGCTGTCTGGTTAATCAGCTCTCTATGCCTGTTTGGCAGCCTGATAATCTTGAATGGGTCTGAAACCATCAATGCGTTCCAACCAGATCAATTGCGAGCGTTGGCGGTGTTTTTCTTCAGTTTATATAAAACCGGGGTCGTTATTGCCCAAGTACCTTATGGGGTCTGGCTCTTTCCGCTTGGTTACCTGGTCCTTAAATCGGGATTCCTACCAAAGATTCTCGGTGTGCTTTTGATCGCGGATGGTATTTGTCAATTCATCTATGTCTGCCAGCGGCTGATCCTCCCCGATCTCGCGGTCATCGCTTATCCCTGCCTGGTGATCAGTTTCATTGCTGAAGTCTCCCTGGCTTTATGGCTTTCCATCAAGGGAGTGAAACCTCGGACAACAGTGAACCCTGAATAAAGAAAAGAGTAAAGATGAAAAACTCAAAAGAAATTTGGAAAAATGCGTTCGTACTGACCCTGGTAGGAGGCCTGGCATTCTGGCTGGCAAACTTCGCGATCTCGCGAACAGCTATCGCCGCGGATTACAGGGCTGCCATGTCAATTTCGTATTATCCCATGCTGCTGGAATCCTTGATCGGTGGTTTGATTATCGGGTTGTGGGTCAGTATCCTTCTGCTGCGTTTCTATAACAGGATCCCGGCGAAGGACCCGATCCTCAAATCAGTCCTCCTGAGCTCTCTTGTGCTGGTCATTGTTACGATCGTGCTTGGTGGTCCGTCAAGTTTCTTTGCGACAAATAATGTCTTGCAGTACTTCATAATCGGTACAGTATTTAACGTGATCCGTATCTCTGCTCTTGGCATCGCAATTGGCTATGTGTATAAGAGGCAGCACCGGGAAGCCAAATCATCAGAAGTTGCAGCCAGCCCTGCCGGGTTGGAATAAGGAAACAGTCGTGCAAACCAGGGTCACAGGTCAAGTTAATGTGCAGGCTTCTCGAGAATTCTCAAAGAGACTGCTTTCAATGGCAGCAATAGGTGGAGCGGCATTCTGGATAACTGATTTCATAATGGCAGTTTCCCCTATTGCTGCTGCCTATCAAGCCGCGTTCTCATTCTCTTCTCTGCCTGTGGCCCTCGTTGAAGCGCTGGCTGGCGGACTGGTGATTGCAGGCTGTGTCAGTTTTGTCCTGCTTCGTTTCTTCGACAGGATTCCCGGCAAAAATTCCATCCTCAAGGCGTTGATCCTTAGTTTTAGCGCTATGGCATTTATCGAGGTCCTTTCTGCCCTTGGAAATCCGTCGAACGCCTCCGTTTACCTCCTGCTCGATACGGGAATGAATGCGCCAAGGTTTCTTGCGCTTGGTTTGGTGATTGGTTATGTATTTGAAAAACAAAAAAGGATGGTATCAGTTTGAAAGCAATAATCTGCTCCAGATACGGTTCACCGGATGTTCTTCGGCTCCGGGAGGTGGAGAAACCTTCCCCGCAAGAGGATGAGGTGTTAATCCAAATTCATGCAGCATCTCTCAATTCGCGTGACTTGCGAATGCTGCGGGCAAATCCGTTTTTTATGCGACTGAAGCCTGGAGGTCTTTTCCGTCCCAAAAACAAGATCCTCGGGGCAGATGTAGCCGGGCGAGTTGAAGCGACCGGCAGCAGTGTTAAACAGTTTCAGCCGGGCGATGAGGTGTTCGGGTTCTTGCCCAGCGCAACCGGTCGCGGCACCTTCGCCGAGTATGTCTGCGCCAGGGAAAATTTCATCGCACTGAAGCCTGCCAACCTGTCGTTCGAACAAGCAGCGGCGGTACCGTTAGCGGCGATGACCGCATTGCAAGGTTTGCGCGACAAAGGCAACATTCAACCAGGGCAAAAGGTATTGATTAAATGGCGCGTCTGGAGGTGTGGGGTCGTTCGCAGTGCAAATTGCCAAGGCTTCGGGGCCGAAGTCACCGCGGTGTGCAGCTCGCGGAACATGGAAATGGTGCGCTCCCTTGGGGCAGACTACGTCATCGATTACGAGAAGGAAGATTTCACCCAAAAGGGGCAGCAGTACGATTTGCTCTTGGCTGTGAACGGATATCATCCCCTTTCAGATTATCTGAAAGCATTAAAACCTGAAGGGACTCTAGTCATTCTAGGTGGTTCGCTGGTTACACTCTTCCAGGCGGCGAGCAATGAGAAAAGAATATCCAATACCGGGGGCCAGAAAACTTGTATCGCTACGCTGGAACAAAATCAAGAAGGATCTGACCTTTTTAAAAGAATTTCTTGAATCCGAGAAAATCATGCCGGTTATCGATAAATGTTACCCTTTAGATAGAACAGCTGAAGCTTTCTGGTATTTTGAGAAAGAACATCCAAAAGGAAAAGTCGTCATCACTGTGGAGCATAATGGCTTATGACAGCCCACCCGTAAAAGTAGTTTGGTACAACAAGCGTAAGCTGGGCAGAGGTTTATTGCCGGGCACCATGCGAAATAATCTAGAACGGTTTATCCCCTTTGTTATATTTTCGAATTATTCATGTTTGGGAGAATAGGTAGCGGGGCATGTACTTTTTTCCCAAAGGGATTTGTCCCGAAGTAAAAATCCGCCCTTTCGGACGGATTTATCAGGTAGCGGGGCTAGGATTCGAACCTAGGACCTCCGGGTTATGAGCCCGACGAGCTACCGCTGCTCTACCCCGCATCGCGAAGCGGATTATAACCCTTGGAGGTGGTACCGTCAAGTTAGAGTTATTTAAATGAATAACGCTCCCAGAGGGTGGCATCCGACTGGTTCTGATCTGAGTATTCCCCGCGGTACTTCTCCGGCATCAGTTCCGCCATGCGGAACATCACCTCGTCCGCCATCCGCTGGCGGGTTTCGCGGTCAAACGACATACTTTCGGTCTTCAATTTAAAAGGTTCTCCAACCCGGGTAAAAAGCTCGGTTCGTTTGAAGTGGCGCAGGTTATGCCAGAAATTTTCCTGACCCCAGATCACGGCGGGCAGGATCGGAAGGTTGCTGCGTGCTGCCAGCAGGACAATCCCCGGCTGCCCCTTTTGCAGCACCCCGTTCCCACTGCGGGTGCCTTCCGGGAGAATGGCCAGGATCTTATTTTCCTGCAGCGCCTGCATGCAGGCTTCGTAAGCCGCCCGGTCGGCTTCTCCCCGTTTGATCGGGATCGCGCCCCACAGTGAAAACAGCGGTCCCAAAATGGGGCTATCCCAGGTCTCCACCTTTGCGATGCCTGTGATGGGTCGGGGGGGTGTGTAGGTGAAGAAGATCACCGCTTCCATGAAATTGATATGGTTGGCAGCTAAAATAAAAGGTCCCTTTAAGGGTACCTTTTTTATATCCTCGCTGTGAACGATGCAGATCACATCGATGATGGCTTTGATGATCCGGGTGACGAAATCGCGGAAGGCGTATTTCATGCGCCAGGAGTGATCAGGTCGAATTGGCCGGGAAGCAACTCCACCACCAACCGCTTGCCTTCCACACAGAGCGTTTCGCCATCCGCGTGCGCCGGGAGCCCCCCCTCCACGGCAGTCACGGTCACATTGCGCGAGCGCAGGAACTGCACGGCCGGGTCGCTAGCCTGGGTGCCCTTCATGAATTTGGGGATCATGGCGAAGATCTTGCCGCGGCTCACTTCCCCGGCGATACACAGGTCAAAAACGCCGTCGTCGCTCTTCGAATCAGGCGCCATTTGAAAGCTTCCACCCATTCGCCGGCCGTTCATGATGGAGACCATCAGTGTGTTCAGGGTCAATTCGCGGTCATCCAGCTCCACGCGGACCTTGGGCGCGGTGTAAAAGATGTAGATGGTCTTGATGGCTGCGACCAGGTAGGACATGATCCCGCTCAGTTTACTCCGGGCGGCTACGAACCCCACCACTGCGTCGAAGCCGATCCCCACGCCATTGCCAAAATAGCGGCCTTCAGGGAAATATTCGCTGATCACGAACCCGATATCCAGCGGTTTGCGCGGCGGGTTAACCAGTAGATCCGCAGCAGCCTTCCAGTCGGTGGGGATATACATGCTGTATGCGAAGTCATTTCCACGGCCTACGGGCAGCACACCCATCACCGCGCTGCCCACCCCGGCGCGCTTTGCCAGCATCATGCCATTGATCACTTCGTTCGAAGTGCCATCACCACCGGCGGCCACGATGACCTCAAACCCCTCTGCTACAGCACGGCCGGTCAGTTCGATGGCATGCCCGGGACGTTCGGTTTCCACCAGCTCGAATTTCAAACCGATTTTCTGCAGGTATTCGGCAATCTCGGTCTTCTTCTTTCCGGCTGAACCCTTCCCGGCTACCGGGTTGAGAATGATCAAGGTTTTGGGAGGCATATTATCCTTTTCGATAATTCGGAGTTATAGGAGTCATTTTATCGAATGTGAATCCACCGGTCAAGATAAAGCCCCCTGTGTGGGAATGGCGTTCTCGATTAAAATTCTCCCATGATGATTAAACCCTTCGACGAGCGAGAAGTTGCATGAAACACCTGTGGGCTCCCTGGCGGATCAAATTTATCCAGCGAACTGAACGCGAGGATGGCTGCATTTTCTGTAACGCGCTCGAAAAAACCGATGGCATCGAAAACCTGGTGGTTTTCCGGGGGGAGCGGATTTTCGTAATTCTTAATCGTTACCCTTACACCAGCGGACATGTGATGGTGGTTTCCTACGATCACAAGGCTTCCTACGCGGATCTGGACCAGGCAACCCGCGCAGAGTTAATGGAGGGCATCAATACCGCCACAAAAGTGATTGGCGAAGTCTATTGCGCGGATGGTTTCAACGTAGGCGCCAATATTGGCTCTGCCGCCGGGGCGGGAGTCACCGGGCATGTGCATTTTCACGTGGTGCCGCGCTGGGGTGGGGATGCCAACTATATGTCGACGGTTGGAGGCTTGCGGGTCATCCCGGAATCGCTGGAGGATACATACCGGCGACTTAAGGAAAAGTGGCATTAAGAACCGGGATCAACCGGTTCTTTTTTTCCGATCTGACCAAGGTCCTCAAAAAAGACCACTCTTTCAGCCAGGGGACCGTTCAATATCACCCGCTGGTAAAAGGGATGGAAGGTCTCGCTACGAATGTAGAAATATATCTCCCCGAATTCTGCCAGCCGGGTATGGAAATCCGCCGTAATGGCTTCTTCCTCCTCCTGCGTGACGGCTGCAGGAGGCTTCTCGTAATATTCGTGGGATTCCCAGGGGAAGAAAATTCCGTATTTGTCGGAAAGGATCGCCCACCTGGAGCCAGTCTGCTGGCAGCGTTGGATAAATGCCAGCAACCCCGGATCGGTGTAGAGCTTATCCGGGGGCAGTTTTTCACCAGTGGATTTCGCCGTTTCCGATTTTTCTTTCGAGCAATGGGTCAGGAAAACCGTCATACCCGGTGAACGCTATTGGGCAGGCTGCTCGGGGACAGCGATCCACATGATTACGTAAACCCAAAACCCGATGCTTGCGCCAAAGATGGCTGTGATCACGAAGATCAGGCGCACCACCACCGGGTCGATGTTGAGGTATTCAGCCAGCCCCCCGCTAACGCCAGCCACCATCCGGCTGTTCCGGGATCGATATAATTTTTTGGGTTCAGATGCCATTCTTTACTCCTCAATGGATTTTGTTGAATTATATACGCTGCAGCCATAGAGGGGTTGCAGCCAGGTGCTAACTAAGATTTCTCTTATAACATTTATAATCCCTTGATATTAAGAATTAATTATGATATTTTAGATATAAATAGTAATAAAAAGAAAGAAGGTTGAAATGAAAAAAGCGTTCGGGTTGGTTTCTTTACTTGCAGTTGTGGTTTTCCTTCTCGCTGCCTGCCAGGCAGCTCCGGCTGCCACCCAGGCTCCCGAAGCGCCGCAGCCTTCCGCCCCCTCAGGCGGATCAGGCGCTCCCGTGGAGATTCTCATCCAAAGTTTTGCCTTCAGGCCTGAATCGGTAACTGTTGCTGCTGGAACTGAGGTGAAATGGACGAACGTGGATTCACCTGGTCATAACATCATGAGTGATGATGGATCCACTATCAAGTCCCCAAAACTGGCAAAAGGCGAATCCTGGTCAATGGTTTTTACCACCCCAGGGACATACACCTATATTTGCTCAATTCATCCGAGTATGAAGGGTACAATTATCGTTACCCAATAAGTAGTAAATTGCAAACCGCCCGGGTAAGCCGGGCGGTTTTTCAATCCATAACTGTTCCTACGACTTCTTCCACAAATTCATCGATCAATTCTGCACCATGAAGCGTACGGAAGAATGGTGAACCGGTATGACTGCGGGCGATCAGGCGGTTATACCAGGGCTGCTTTTCTGAAACCACCTGTCGAACTGTCTTCAAGCAGCGTTCAATATCTTCAGGCGTGTTTTCCAACCCGATGCTGATGCGAACCAACCCGGGCATGACCAGCTTGGTAAAACGGCTGAGAAAGATAAACCCGATATCCACCAGCCGGGCGCGAAGAGTGCCTATTTTTAATAACCGCTTGACCAACAGGTGAGAGCAAAAACAACCACTCCTCACATCCTATGCCTCCCAGCTCTGCCAGCCGGTTCGAGGCGATATTGAAAGGGGTATCTTCAAATTCGAACGTCACCACCCCGCTGCGGCGATGCATCCGGGGATGGCTGGCATCTCGGATGCCGTAGATTTCTACGCCGGGTATGGAATTCAACCCCTTCAATAATTGCAGGGTCAACACCCGTTCGTCTTCTTCAACTATTTCCATCCCAATGCGAACCAGCAGGCGTAAAACCGCTGCCAGGCTGACGATCCCTGCAACGTTCGTCTCCCCGGAGGATTTCAACTTGTTTACCGTATCAGTATCCATCTGGAATACCGATCTGCGGAGGATCAATGCGCCGGTCCCAAACGGGGCATATACTTTATGCCCGGAGAAAACCAGGGCATCAATCCCGCTTGATTCCATGCGGATAGGCCGGTGGGCGATCAACTGGGCGGCATCCACCAGCAATTTCGCGTCGTACTTGTGCGTGATCGCGCTGATCGTTTCCAGGTCGTTCAACGCGCCAAGAACGTTGGAGGCTCCACTGATCGAAACCCAGCGGATGGGTTGGACCTTGCCTTCACGATTGTGCTCTTTTAGAAGTTGTTCAAGTTTTACCAGGTCGATGAAACCATCGCCATCGGCTTCCAGGCGGATCAGGCTCAGACCCTGGGTACACCGCCAGGGAAGTTCGTTGGAGTTGTGCTCGATCAGTGAATTGAGAACCAGCATCTTCTCGCCCTCAGCCAGGGAATCCGCGGCAAGCCTGGCAAATGTATTCAACCCTTCCGTCGTGTTGGAGGTGAAGATCAGCTCATATTCTTTTTCCGGTGCCCCCACAAAATCCAAACATATCTTTTTCGCTTCAGCAATCACGTTCGCATAAACTGACTGGGGGATTCGTAGGCTCTGCCGGAAACATTCCCAGACCGGCTCAAAGCTGGGGGTGCTCGCGCCGTTATCCAAGTTTGTGTAAGGCAATAAACCATCCTCTGTGGGGACGAGCACTTCCCTGCCCACCAATTGTGGCTTAATCCAGTCAAGTAGGTCCTGACCGCCCATTGCTTGGGGAAATGGATTCTTCATATCCTTGATGAGGTTTTTTACATTACCTGTTTTTTCAGTAAAAACGAGCTTTTCTTTTAGTTGAAGCTGCAAAGCACGGGCGAAGGTGATGATGTTAAGGATCGCGGGTGTCCCGGCTTCGTAACGGTCGGGCGGACCTGCCCAGAGTACGTGGTTTTCGGAGACCACCCGCACCGTGCCGCCCCCGGTTTCAAATGGAATACCATTGGGCAGCTTATCCTTACGGATGGCAAGCGCGCAAATTCCGAGGGGCAATCCCAAATCCTGGCTGGTGATCTCCCTGCAATTATCCAAACCGACCATGTTTTTTAATACATCCGCCCGCTGCGGGTTGGCGAAAATAACCACGAACTGCCTGGCATCCAAGCCGAGGTATTCAAGGACGATCTCACGGGATTGATCGAACAACCGGGTGGAAACCAGCGAATTATGCCCCGCGCCGCGATGGACATTAGAGTACATCTGCAAAGCGTGATAGGCAGATTCTTCCAGCCGGGAAAAAGCATCGGAATTCGAAGCAGTTGATTTTTTGGACATTTCGGTTTAAGTGTGCGAATTATATCGCATGCCACTTGGGGATGAAATTGACAGCGATTATTTGAATTTCCCCATTACCAGCATCCCATCATGGGTCAGCCCTACCTTACGAAAAAAGTTACCGATACGCAGCAAGCGTGCGAAATACCCCGCCAGGTCGGATTGGGAAAGAGGCTCGAACCCGAATTTCCGGTAGAAGGATCCCAGCGATGTCCGGCAGGTGAGAAAAAGCGGTGGAGGATTTTCGACCATCAGACGTTCGATTATTAGCGTGGCGATGCCTTTTCCCTGGAAAGCTGGGATGACCGCGATGGAGGCCAGCTCGCGAGTGCTGTCGTAATGCGTTTTGATCTGACCAGTGCCCACCACCCGGTCATTTTCATCCACTGCCAGGATGAAATGCTGCCATTTCAGCGCAAGTGGGTTGATGCGCGCTTCGCGGATGATCAATCGGATCGTTTTCGCGTCCGCTTCCCTTGCCTTGCGGAGATGGATTTTCCCAGTCATCAGATTGTGGGTCAAGATTGTAAAAGCTCGGCAAGGATCTTTCCAGCAATCTGAGGGTCCGCCTTGCCGCGCATCTTGCGCATCACCTGTCCGACGAACCAACCCATCAGGGTGGGCTTGCCTGATTTGAAGGCGGCAACCTCACCTGGATTTTCTGCGATCACTTCCTCGCACGCAGTCCGTATGGCAGCGTCATCACTGACTAAACCCAGCCCTTCAGATTCCACGATCACTCCGGGGCTCCTGCCGCTGGATTCGACCTTTTCCAGCAGTGACTTGGCCGTGGAGTTGTTGATCTTCCCGGTATCCACCAGGTGGATTAGTTCTGCCAGGTATTCAGGTGTTAATTTCATTTCGCCAGCAGTGATCCCGCGGTCGTTGATAAAGCGCAGGATGTCATTCATCATCCAATTGGAGACCTTCTTGGGGTCACCTTTATAAGCCTTGACCGCGGATTCGAAATAATCCGAAAGGCTGCGCTCGGAGGTGAGGATCTCTGCGTCGTAGGCGGGCAGGGAATAATCCTGCATAAACCGGCTGCGCCGTTCGAGTGGCAGCTCGGGAAATTCCGCCAGGATGGACGACTTCCAGCTCTCATCCAGCTGAATGGGGAGCAAATCGGGCTCGCGGAAGTAGCGGTAATCAGCCTCGGTCTCCTTGGAGCGCATTTTCTTCAGTTTCTTACGAGTTTCATCCCACTCCAGGGTCCAGGATTCGATCCTGTGACCGGCGACAACCTCCGCTTTTTGACGTTCGATCTCGGTGAGAATGGCTTCCTTGACCGCGTCGATGGAGTTAACGTTTTTGATCTCAGTTTTCACATTTAGATGGTCAGCTCCCACCGGTCGGATGGAGACGTTAGCATCGCAGCGCAAATGTCCCTTTTCCATGTCGGCTTCCGAGATCCCCAGCCAGCGCAGCAATTGGCGAAGGCGGATCAGGTACTGCGAGGCTTCATCCGCCGAGCGCAGGTCGGGACCTGTGACCATTTCAATGAGAGGAACCCCGCAGCGGTTGAAATCGATCATCCTGCGGCTGCCTTCATTTTTCGTCTTTCCGGCGTCCTCTTCGATGTGAAGCTTGTGGATGGAGATTCGCCTGAGTCGCGCCATCGGGCATGGGTAGATCCAGGAAACCACCGCTGGCCAGGGATTGGTCAAATTGCGAGATCTGGTATCCCTTGGGCAAGTCGGGATAGAAATAATTCTTGCGGTCAAAGAAAGAAGTGGATCGGATCTGGGAGTGCATTGCGTGGGCGAGGATGACCGCTTTTTCAACCACTGACTTGTTCAGCACCGGGAGAACACCCGGGAACCCGCAGCAGACCGGGCAGATGTTTGTGTTCGCCGGCTCTTCCCAGGAATCTGCCTTGCAGGAACAGAAGATCTTGGATTCAGTGTTGAGTTGAATGTGGGTTTCAAGCCCGATCACGGGTTCATACTCGGTCATTTGCTTCTCCGCAGGATAAGTTGAGATCAAGAAGGATGAAATTAAATCCGCATGCCCCAATCGCATCGGCTCGAATTGAAACACCAGGCAAGAACCCGGTGGGCTCCAGGGTATCCGTTGCGGTTGGCGTGTCGCTGGGTGCCTGGGTGGGCTGGGGGGTAATGGTGGCAGTTTCGGTGGGGGGCAGGGTGTTCGTCGGGGGCTGGATTGTCACCGTTGGTGTGGGAGTTCGGGTGGGTGTTCGCGTGGGTGTGCGGGTGGGTGTACGGGAAGGAGCCACTGTCGGACCCACGGAGTAGGCGGCATGCAGGATGTAATAGGGTCCCCATGGACCGGTTGCGACCCCAGCGCCGATATCGGTGAGGTAGGGATTCGTGGCGGGGATCATATGGAGAGAATCAGACCAGGCGGCCATGATTTGGGGCAGGGTAGCAAAACCGCGTGCCCAATTTTCGGTGGCGAAAACTGTGGCACCATTCCCATACCCGGCAGCCGCAATCCTGCCAGAGACGTTTCCGATATGACCATTCAGGTGGTTGGCCGCCATGTATTCTGCGGTCCACTGCGCCGTACCCATCAGGATCGAATTCACCTTCAGGGCGGGGTAACCATTGGCCACGCGCAGCTGGTTCATGGCGTTGATCAACTGCATCGCGCTTACGGGTCCCGCGGGAGTGATCTGCCCCCCGTTGTATGTAGGTGATGCGGTCAGGGTAGGACCAGGTGTGCGGGTTAAAAGTACGGGTGGCGGTTGGACCAGCGGTGCGGGTTCTTGAGGCTGTCTGGCTCGGTCCTGGCAGCGTTTTCGTTGAAGTTGGAAGGGCGGTGGTGGGTTTCTTCGTGGGTGTGGCGGTGCGATATATTGTGGCAGTCCGGCTGGCCGTCGGGAAATTAGTGGAACCCGCAAGGGTTTGCGTCGTTGTTGCCGACGGGTTCAGAGTGACCGTACCGGTTTGGGAGCCGGTTGGCGAGAGCGATAGGCTCGCAGTTACGACTGCGGTTGAAGTCGCAATCGCGCTCGGTAAAGGAGTCATGGTCAAAGGTAAAAATGGCGTCAGGCTTGGTGGAGGGGTGAGCGACTGGGTGGGGGTGACGCTTGCCGTCGGCGGAAGGATATACCCGGCCATCTCCTGGGGAATTAGGCAGGCGGCCGAAATCAAGGCGATCAGGAAGAAAAGGAATGTGATCCGGGACTGCTTCACCCCAGCACCTTGGGTTGTTCCTTTCGCCAGGGATCCCCTTCGGTGGCTTGCTCGTATGCACGGGCGATGCGTAGAAGTTTTCCTTCCTGGAAATCCGCACCCAAGAACTGGATGCCGATGGGCAGCCTTTTTGAATCCAATCCGGCAGGAATCGAGATCGCGGGGGTACCAGCATGATTGGCTGCTACGGTCAATTGGTCCGCAAACTGCATCAGCACCGAATCACCGTATACCGCTCCGATCTCGAACGCGGTGGTGGGAGTCGTTGGGGTTAACATCGCATCCAGGCGGTATGGACCATTCGGATTAAAAGCGAGTTCAAAATCGCGGCGGATCATTGCGCGCACTTTGAGCGCGCGGTTGTAATACTGCTGGCTGTACTGGGCAGCGCTGACATACATCCCCATTAGAATCCGTAATTTTGGCTGGGGACCGAATCCCTGGGAACGAGATTTTCGGTAAAGGGTCTTCAGGTCAGGTGTGGGATCCGCGGTACGGTAACCGTATTTCACCCCGTCAAAGCGGTGCAGGTTGGAAGCGGCTTCCACCCGGCTGATGACGAAATAGGCCGGGATGCCATAGCGCGTGTTTGGCATAGGCACATCTTGCACGATCTCCGCGCCCAGGGATCTCAGGATCTCTGACGCGCGCAGGATGGATTCCGCGATCTCATCCGGGAGGTTCTGATCCCGATATTCGCCGCTTTCAGCATCCGGGTAGGAAATGCGGAAGTAATCGGGGGAGAGGCCGATCCGCATCCCTTTAACCCCTTTTTCAAGCTCAGCCAGGTAATCCCCTGTTGGAACTGCTGCTGAGGTTGCATCGCGTGGGTCGCTCCCGGCGGTCACCTGAAGCATAAGTGCGGCATCCTTCACGGTCCGGCTGACCGGCCCCGGGCAATCCAGCGATGAGCCAAAGGCGATCAACCCATATCGGGATACCCGCCCATAGGTGGGCTTGAGCCCAACCACCCCGCAGAAGGCGGCCGGCTGGCGGATGGACCCGGCGGTATCAGTCCCCAGGGAAAGTGCTGATTCCCCAGCAGCCACCGATGCCGTGCTCCCTCCCGAGGACCCGCCGGCCACCCGGGAAGGCTCCCAGGGGTTGCGCGGGCAGGGCTGGAAAGCGGAGGATTCAGAGGAGGATCCGTAGGTGAATTCATCCAGGTTGGCTTTACCGGTCATCACCGTGCCGGCTTTGAAGAGACGCTCCACCGGTGTGGCTGTGTAGGGGGCAGTGTAATTCGCGAGGATGCGCGAGGCGGCTGTGGAGGGAGTATTCTTCACGCAGAAGATATCCTTGATCGAGACCGGCACTCCTGCCAGCAGACCGGGATCCTCCCCGCGGGTGATCTGTGCATCCACTTCATTCGCTTGTTTTTGGGCGATTTCGCGGGTGATGGTGATGAAGGAATGGACTTTTTTCTTGTCATCGGTAGTGATCTCACCCGGTTCCAGGCATCCGGTTCGTCCTTCCACCATGTCAATCCGGTTTAGCGTGGATTCGAGCACCTCCCGTGCGGATGCTTTTTTTTGTTTCACCAGGTCGGCGATTTGATAGGCGGGCAGGTCACAGAGTTCCATGCTCAACCCAGTTCCTGGTGGGGAATATCCGGGACGATGACGTAGCCATCTTCAAACTGCGGGAATTGCGCGGTGAGAAGATCGCGATCATTGAATTTTGCGGTTTTATCGAGGCGCAACGATTGACGGTTTTCCACCGGGTAGGGTACACCATGGATCTCGGTGGGGAGCGAATCGTCGAGGGGTACAGCCGCCAGTTCTTCGATGGTTTTTAGCTGGCGGTTCAACTGCTCCCGCAGGTAATCAGCCTGGTCCGCTTCGAATTCGAAGGATGCCAGTTCGACAAGGTGGGTGAAGATTTCTGGTTCGATCATGGTTTCCTTATTGTGCGTGTTCATTACGGAACGGTCCCGGAGCTAGGGACCGTTAGAGTTAAAAATTAAAACCGAAAAGATTTTACATTACGGGCAGGGGGTGCCAAGTGCAGCTTGGGTCAGACAATAATCAATGGTCGCTTGAATGTTTGCTGTCGGTTGGGTTGTATTCGTCGGCACCCGGGTATCCGTAGCAGTTTTCGTTATGGTGGGGGTATTTGTCCTTGTAGGTGTGTTTGTTGGCGTGGACGTGAAGGTGGGCAAAACCCAACCGGTTCGGGTGGGTGGAATTGTCTGTGTGGGAGGGAGGTTGACACTGCCGGGGGGTGTGGCCGTCCAAGTGGGAGGCATGGAGCGCAAGGTAGGGGTGCTTGTGGGGAGCTCGATTATGGCAGGCATGGTGGGCGGGGGAAAAGGATTTAGGGGGGAATTCGGGTCCATCGCGATCTGAGCGAAAACGACCACCAGGCAGCAGATACTCACCAAACCGATGATGGAAAGAATGTCCCATAACCGCGAATTCATACAATCCTCCTGCTCTTTATGCCTGATATGCCTTTCTGTCAGTATAGCCGAGAAATTAACCCTGTCAAGCACGCCATGAGATTACGGAATTGTTAGGTCGTAAATGACCTCCATCCTGAAAAGGTGAGTAAAAAGCTGGAATATAATCTAACTCGATGAGCACTGATCCCCTTCCGGAATCAAATCCCGAAAAAAACCTGCCGGTTAACCCCGCGCAAGTGGAGATCAATCTTGACCTGGAGCCCGGGACGGATCTGGAAGTCAGGCTGGTTGCTCGGACCGAAAATGGAAAACCGCTCGCGTCCAGGGTGGTGAAGTTCCGCAACCCGGCATCACCCGGGAAGGGATCAACTTCTTCCATCAAAATTGATGAAGAGGAAATTCCCGTTTCAAAGAATGATAACTTTGAGCCCAGCACCCGCTCCCCGGTCCGGGAAAAATCGGGTCTGTTTTGGGCCGGCTTTCTGATGTGGTGGGCGAATCTGGGGCGATCCTGGGGCAAACGATCGACCTTCTGGTTGTTTGTCAGTGCCGTGATGATCTACCTGGTTACACGCCTGATCGCGCTGGAATCCTTCCCGATCTACTTCTTTACCGATGAGGCAGTACAGACCATCCTTGCTCAGGATTTTCTCCGGGATGGCTTCACCAGCTATAACCACGAATTCCTTCCCACTTACTTCGTCAACGGCTCACAGTATAACCTGAGCACTTCGGTCTACCTGCAGGTGCTGCCCCTGGCGATCTTCGGGAAATCCATGTTCGTGACCCGTGCCACAAGTGTTTTGGTCACGGTGCTGGCCGCGGTTGCGGTCGGATTGACTATGTTGAAGGTATTCAAAAGCCGCTTTTCCTGGCTCGCCATCCTGCTCCTTTCGATCACACCGGCTTGGTTCCTGCACTCGCGCACCGCTTTTGAAACAGCGCTGGCCACCACTTTCTACGCAGTCTTTATTTATTGTTACCTGATCTACCGAACACAGAATCCCCGCTTCATTTATGGCGCGGTTGCCGCGGGTGCGCTCTGTTTTTATAGTTACAGCCCCGCCCAGATGGTCATGCTGATCTCAGCAGTGCTCCTGGTTTTATCTGATTTGAAATATCATCGTGAGCACTGGAAGATGATTTTAAAAGCCTTCGGACTTGCCATTGTGCTCGCACTTCCATACTTCCGCTTCCTTGCAGCGCATGGCGAGGAGAATTATCGCCACCTGATCATCCTGCAATCCTACTGGTTATCCGATAAAACCCTGCCGCAAAAACTGGGTATCTTTGGCTTGGAATACCTCAAAGGGTTGAATCCCTTCTACTGGTTCCTGCCCAATAATACGGATTTTGTGCGTCACGTGATGAAAGGCTATGGTCATATCCTGCTCGTGACCCTGCCCTTCTTCGTGGTGGGGATCATCCAATGTTTGCGTCATTTCCGTAAACCTGAATACCGTGCCCTGCTGATCTTCTTCCTGGCTGCGCCGGCGGGGGCTGCTCTGGTGGAACTGGGGGTTACCCGCGCATTGTTCATGGTAATCCCGGTGGTGTTGTTGACTGCCATCGGGATTGAACTTGTGTTGGTTTGGCTGGAAAAACGACGCATTTCGCATAACGCCCTCGCAGGCGGATTGTTTGCCGGACTGGCTCTATTCAACTTTTACATGCTGCGGGATACGGTGATCAATGGATCGGTCTGGTACACCGATTACGGGTTGGGAGGAATGCAATATGGTGGCAAGGAGCTTTTCGGAGAAGCCCGCCAATTCCTGCAGGAGAACCCGGGCACCTACCTGTTGATCACGCCATCCTGGGCCAACGGGGCGGATATTCTTGCCCGCTTTTTCTTCAACGATCCGCAGCCATTCCAGCTTGGGAGTATCGATGGGTACATCGACCAGAAACAACCCCTCACCGCAAACACAGTTTTCGTGGTAACGCCAGAGGAATTAGACCGGTTGAAAGCCACGGGAAAATTTACCAACCTGCGCATCCTGAAAACCATGCCGTATCCTACCGGCAAGCCGGGTTTCTATTTCATCAAGATCGATTATGTGCCAAACATTGATGAAATTTTCACTGCTGAAAAAGCCTCCCGCTTGAGCTTCCAGGAATCCAACATCAACCTCGAAGATGGCACCCCTGTGAGAGTCCGCTATTCACCATTGGATATGGGACCGATTCAGAATGCTTTTGATGATAATGAAGGCACACTTATCCGCTCGGAACAAGCCAATCCTTTAAAGATGCAGCTTTTCTTCAAAAATACGCGCGATATGCAAAAAATCTCTGTGCGGGTGGGTGGTACTCCCACGGAGGTGACAGTGGAAGTGTACTCACCTGGATCAGAGACTCCACTTATCTTTAAATCCGAAAAAGAGGAAACGCCTGATTCGCGGGTTGTGCCAGTCGACTTTGGTAAAGTGCTTTCGGTCTCGAGGATTGATATTTCTACCAAAAGCATCCGTGATGGTGAGCCTGCCCACGTGCACATCTGGGATATTGATCTGCCCCAGGCAGCACCAAAATGACCCAGACCACGAATGCCCGTCATAAGCGGTCCACCGTGCTGATCATCCTATCCGGTGTAACCCTGGCGATTTCCCTGCTCGGGTGGTTGCGGCTGCTGGTGGCGGTTGGCGACTGGGACTACCTGGGTGAAATCGCGCCAGCTGTCCTGCCCGTTTACCTGGCGATCTCGGGCGTGATCTGGGCTTTGATAGGATTGGTCTCCGCGGTGGGGATCTGGTTACGCCGACGCTGGGCGCTCATCCTGCTTGGATGTGCGGTGATCAGCTTCACCGTCTGGTATTGGATGGATCGATTACTGCTCAGTGCCAACCCTGAGGCGAATTCCAATTGGGCTTTCAGCTTGTTAATGACTGCCGGGATCCTGATCTATTTTTCAGGTTCGATCCTGGCAGTCTGGGAGGAAACAGTATGAAATCCACTGATCAGCAAGGTGACCACCTGGAAGTGGAAATTAAATTCCATCTTGACGATCCGTACGCTTTCCTGGAAAAAGTTAACCAGCTGGGGGCGGAGTTGATGCAGCCACGGGTTTTTGAGCGGAACCTTCGATTCGATACCCCCGATGGAAGGATGCGGGCAGCACGGGAGGTTTTGAGGCTGCGGCTGGACTCCCGGGCACGGTTAACCTTTAAAGGTCCCGCGCTGCAGGATCAGGACGTTGCCGTTCGTTCCGAGATCGAGTTCACCGTCAGCGATTTTGACGAAGCTCTCCGCTTTCTGAAAGCGCTCGGTTATGAGGTGGTCGTGATTTACGAGAAGTACCGTACCACCTTCATGCTGGATGGTGCAGAGATCACCTTGGATGAAATGCCTTTCGGCGTGTTCTGTGAAATTGAAGGCCGCGATGCTTCCGCTGTGGAGGAAATTGCCCGAAAGCTGGATCTACCCTGGAATCAACGCATCCAAGCCAGTTACCTTCAATTGTTTGACTTCGTAAAAAACCGGCGGGGGTTAAAGATGCAGGATCTCACTTTCGAGAATTTCACCGGTTTCCAGTCGGTTCCGGAGGATTTCCTGCCTGACCCGTGATCTTTATCTGCCAGGGGTTCTCAGTGTGGGGTGGATTGAAAACCGATAAAAAGGTGATTTGTTGTTATAATTCCCCCTCGCATTTAATAGCTCGTCAGTTCATCGAAGGTGCAGGATGCCGCTTTATACATATCGTTGCGACAATTGCGGAGTGCAATTTGACCAACAGCAAAAATTTACAGACAATTCTCTGACTGTATGCCCGGAGTGCGGGAAAAAGAAACTGCACAAGGTCTATAGCCCGGTGGGGATCGTTTTCAAGGGATCCGGTTTTTATGCCACGGATCATAAATCCCCTTCCGGAATGAAATACGGGGCAAAATCTGAGGAAAAGTCCGACTCATCAAGTGGGGAGAAACCTGCCGAATCTACCGTGAAGAAGGACGCACCCACTGAATCGAAACCCGCCCCATCCGAAAAAACGGAGTCACCAGCTTCAAGTTGATAATTTGTTGCTAAAGGGAAGATCAAACGCCGGAAAACCGGCGTTTTTTTAATTATTGGAACCAATCCCTATCGGCTGCCATCAAAAACTATCAAAGAGGGTCAAAATTGACCTTAAACCATTGATGATATGATTATGCCTTTGTAGAATGATATCAACTTCCGGGAGTGAATGTATGACAAAACAAAACAAATCCAATGGCAGACCGGGCAAGTCCAGCGATCAGCGCCGGATGCGGGCATATCAGATCGTTATGGCCGTTATCGGGTTGATCGTAGTGCTTTCGATGGTGATTGCCGCGGTCGCCAACTACTAAGGAGATTACCATGCCCCGTAAAACGGGATACTTCTGGCTGGCTGCCCTTCTGGGCGGTTGGGCTGTCGATTTTCTCTTCTGGGGTCAAACCCCAGGCATTTCCATCCTCCTATGGGTCGGGTGGATCCTTCTGCTGGGGATAGGCCTCGGAATAATGGAGGGCATCCGCCCATCACGGATCAACCTGCTGGTTGTGGTTCTGGCGCTCCTGGCTGGAGCGGTTCCTTTGCTGCGGCGCGAACCATTCACCCTTTTCACCGCCTGCGTGCTGGCTTTTTGTTTTCTCTGCCTTCTGGCGTTTTCCTTCCCAAATGGCTTTTGGATTTATTACCGCATCAGGGATTACCTGGCTGCCAGCTTGAGGCTTATCGCGGACTGGTTTACTGGAGGTCTGCGCTTGAAAAAGGTACCCTCTGGGGAAGCGGAAGCGCAGAAAACCACCGGGAAAAAGGGTGGAAACACATTGTTGCTGGTGCTCCTGGGGATCCTTCTGGCGCTGCCCCTGCTCGGCATATTCGGAGCACTTCTCTCCTCCGCGGATCCTGTTTTCGGCAGCCGCCTGGCGGATTTCCTCAAGGTATTCAATATTCAGAACCTGCCCGAATATCTTTTCCGGCTTTTCTATATCCTGGTGCTTACCTATTTCATTGCCGGATCATTTGTGCATGCGTTCTATAACCGCCACGATCAAAAACCTGATCCAGCCAGGGATACTTTCCACCCGTTTTTGAGCTGGATCCCGGCGACCGTGATCCTGGTCCTGGTGGATGTGCTGTTCCTGTCCTTTGTGGTGATCCAGTTCACCTATTTCTTTGGCGCGCAATCCAATATCACCGCGGAAGGATATACCTTCGCGGATTATGCCCGCCGGGGATTTTTCGAACTGGTCAGCGTGGCTGTGATCAGCCTGATGCTGGTATTTGGACTGGGCGCCATCACCCAGCGCCAGACGCGAACCCAGCAAACCGTCCTGGCCGTCTTGAATCTGATTTTGATCTGCCTGGTTCTGGTCATGCTCCTTTCCTCATGGCAACGCTTGAACCTGTATGAAGAAGCCTATGGATATTCCCGCCTGCGAACCTACACCACGGTGTTCATCCCCTGGTTGGGGGCTTTGCTGGTGGCGGTTGGGGTGCTGGATATGCTGGGAAAAATGCGCTGGTTCGCTCTCAGCCTGGTGATCGTAATCGCAGGTTTTGTATTCAGCCTTCCCCTGCTGAATATTGATCGTTTCATTGCCAGCCGGAATATCGACCGGGCGGTGGCGGGCGAGGAGTTTGACGCGGCTTACCTGGCAGTCCTTTCCGCCGATGCTGTACCTGCCATGTTTGATGGGTATTACAACGCCGGGTTCAACCTTCGCGATAAAACCAAACTTGGCGCTTCGTTGGCATGCATTTCCCGCCAATACCTGCCTCCTCAAAAGCAATCCTGGCAGTCTTTCAACCTGCCGGATGCCACTGCGACCGCATTATTCGCGGTGAACCGGGAGATGCTTGCCAAATATACCCTCAGCGAGATGGATGGGTTATGGCAGGCGGATGCCGGCGGCACGCCCCTACCTTGCAGCGCCAATATTTGGGACTGAAGAAAAAATAATCATGATGTCACGGTCCTGCCAATCGCGGGACCGTGACTTTTCTGGTGGGGGGAAGAAAATCCTCAATTTCCCACGTGGTAAAATCTTTTCCATGAAAACAATCGCGATCGTCGGCGCAGGGGTGGGGGGTATGTCGGCTGCCTGGGATCTACGCAAGGCTGGTCATGCTGTCACCATCTTCGAAGGATCGGATTCGGTCGGAGGTTTGGCGGGTGGGTTCCGGCTCCCTAACTGGGAGTGGTCGGTGGAGAAGTATTACCACCACTGGTTTCAGACCGACAAGGATATCCTCGGGCTGATCCGCGAGCTGGGATGGGAAAAAGACGTAGTCTTTCCCCGACCGAAAACGGTAGTCTACGCCAACGGGAAATTCGCCCCCCTCGATTCCCCCATGGCTGCGCTCACCTTTCCGGGTTTCAACCTGCTGGATATCGCCCGTTTTGGCTTCGCCACGGTCTATCTGCGTTATCTCTCCGGTTGGCGCGGGCTGGAAAAGCACACAGCTGATGACTGGATGCGCAGGGCGTACGGCGACCAAGCTTTATGAGCTGCTTTTTGAACCGCTCCTGCAGGGAAAGTTCGGCAGCCATTACCAGGAAGTGAATATGGCCTGGTTTTGGGCCAGGTTGAAGACACGTACCACCCGCCTGGGTACTTTCCAAGGAGGTTTCCAGGCATTCGCCGATCGGTTTGCCGAGCGGTTGAGAGCTGAAGGGGTGGAAATCCGACTGAATAACCCCGTCGAAGGTATAAGACCCATTAAGGCTGGAAAGCTGGAAATCACGAGCGGCAGGCAGCGGATCGAGTTTGACCAGGTGCTTGTCACCTCCTCACCCGCGCTGCTGGCCCGCATGGCTCCAGGTCTCGACCCCGCCTATCTTAAAGGATTACTGGAGCTGAAGAGCCTGGGGGCAGTGGTGCTCAGCCTTGCAATTGGTCATCCGCTTTCTAAAGAAGGATTCTATTGGTTCAACCTGCCCAAGAAAGCTGGGTTCCCTTTCCTGGCCTTGGTGGAGCATACCAACTTTCTGCCAACCAGCTGCTTTGGTGGGGATTCAATCGTGTACTGCGGCGATTACCTGGAAACAGGTCATGAATATTTCACGCTCTCCAAAGAGCAGCTCCTGGAAAAATTCCTGCCCGGTTTAAAGCGGATCAACCCGGAATTTGAGCTTGGCTGGGTCAAGGAATCCTGGTTATGGAGGACGAATTACGCGCAGCCCATCCCATTGAAAAACCATTCGAAAAACATTCCCGCGCTAAAAACACCCATGCAGGGATTATTCTTCGCCAGCATGAGCCAGGTGTACCCCTGGGACCGCGGAACCAACTTTGCGGTACAGGTTGCGCGAAAAGCTGCGGGTTTGATGCTCTCCGCGGATTGATTCTACCCACGGAAAACTGGATTAAGAATCTTTAACATTCAGAATCCCCACTTAATTTTCTTAGCGCATTAAGTGCGAAAAAAGGAAGTATTAGAGTAATAACCGATCATTAAATACGAATTGCCTGATTCACCCAGTTTTTTAACCAAGATGGCGTAAATACCCAATAAAATGGCAAAACCACTTGCTTTTATGAAGCCCGAGAAACGACCGTTCGGTTGTCTGAGCATGCATCCCGTACCGAAAATGATTTTTTAATGCAGGTCGATATTAAGCGAAATTGACACGCTCGCAAAAGCTGGTATACCACCTGTGGAGAGAACTCATGCGAATTCGTCCAGATATGGTGTTGGACATATCTTTCCAATAGATGGATTCCAGGAATTCACATGACCGATTCTTTAACATTCACAATCTTAAAAAACGTCTTTTTTTTAGCTGGGCGTAGGGTAAGCGGCTTGTTCAGCGAACCACCGTCTGCTAGAATATCATCACTCCGGCAGGCATGATCAACCGGATAAGCACCTGTATTGCATCAACAACCGATCCATTTTTACCCACTGCTTCGATGTTGGCAGGATGGCATCGCCATCCCTGGTGGTGGTAGCGGACACCAAAACGGAGTGACTGAATGATGAATTCACAAACTGCATGGGAAGCGACACTCGGACAGTTACAGATGGAGTTGCCCAAGTCTTCATATGAGACCTGGGTGCGTAATACCGAGCTTGTTTCCTATGATACTGATACCTTCATCATCGGCGTTCGCAATGCCTTCACCCGCGATTGGCTGGACAACCGGTTAAAAAATACTGTCAGCCGCTATCTCACTGGTTTGATGAATCGGCCACAGGCTGTTCAATTTATCGTGCATTATGGGGAGGCAGATCCGCCTGCTTTTGAAACAGTCAGAGAAGAGGAGCCCATTGGGCAGCTACCTGCCCGGGTCAATTCTTCATTCAACCGGCGTTATGCATTCGAAAATTTTGTGGTGGGTGCCTCCAACCGTTTGGCACATGCTGCTTCCCTCGCCGTGGCGGAATCCCCCGCGCTGGCCTATAACCCACTCTTCCTTTATGGAGGGGTGGGATTGGGGAAGACCCACCTGCTCTTTGCCATTGGCAACGCCGCCCTCCAGAAGGGATTGCAGGTACTCTATGTGACCTCGGAAGAATTCACCAACGATCTGATAAATTCAATCCGCACCCACACCACGCCTGCCTTCCGCGAACGTTATCGCCGGATCGATGTTTTATTAATCGATGATATCCAGTTCATCGCCGGCAAGGATGCGACCCAGGAGGAGTTCTTCCACACCTTCAACGCCCTCCACGCTGCAAGCAAGCAGATCGTGGTCTCCTCCGACCGGCCGCCCAAAGCGATGGTGACACTTGAAGAGCGATTGCGCTCCCGATTCGAGTGGGGGCTCGCGGCTGATATCCAGCCGCCAGATTTTGAAACCCGCGTGGCGATCCTGCGCTCCAAAGCCGAGCGGGCGGGGCGGACTGTTCCAGCCGATATCCTGGAGATGATCGCCCGCCAGGTGCAATCCAACATCCGCGAGCTGGAAGGCGCGCTTACCCGTGTGCTGGCGTATTCGGATCTGACAAATCAGCCGCTGAGTATCAGCCTGGTGCAGAGTGCTCTCATGGATATGCTGCCGCAGCAATCCGAACTCAAGCCGCGCCAGATCATTGATGTGGTGGCAAAATCCTATGGGATCTCCAGCGAAAATATGCTGGGGCGCTGCCGGACCGCGGGGATCGCTCTTCCCCGCCAGGTAGCAATGTATTTGCTGCGAGAAGAGGCTGACCTTTCCTTCCCGCAGATCGGGCAGGAATTGGGTGGGCGGGACCACACTACAGTGATGTATGCCTGCGAGAAAATGTCCGAGCAGATCGAAACGGACGATGGATTGCGGAGGCAGGTCCTCGCCATCCGGGAAAAGCTCTACGGGAGATGAACCGGATGTTTCCAATCAGGTATGGTATAATTCATCGATGAATTTGGCAGCACCCATGCCTGTACGTTGAAATATTTTTAACCTCGGCCGGGTAATACCGCCGGGGTTTTTGTTTTGAAAGAGGAAAAATGAAAGATAAAGCATTAAAGATCATTCCGCTCGGAGGATTGGGGGAAGTCGGGCGGAACATGATGGTTTACGAATATGGTGACCAGATCCTGGTGGTGGATGCTGGGCTGATGTTTCCGGAAAATGACATGCTCGGGATCGATTACATTATCCCGGATATCACCTACCTGGCGCAGAATCGTGATAAAGTTCAGGCGGTGGTGATTACCCACGGCCACGAGGATCACATAGGTGCCATCAGCCATCTGCTGGAGGAGATCCCCGCGCCAGTCTACGCCACCCCGCTTACCCGAGGCCTGCTGGAGTCCAAGCTCGCCCGCAATGGCAAAGGTTCCCGTTTCACACTTAATACAGTAAACGCTGGGGAGTCCATCACCGTTGGTAATTTCAAGGTGGAATTCTTCCATGTCTGTCATTCCATCCCGGATGGCGTCGGTCTGGGGATTACAACCCCGGCAGGTTTGGTGGTTCACTCCGGCGATTACAAGTTCGACCATACCCCGGTGGATAACTGGCCATCCGACTATGCCAAGCTGGCCGAGTTTGCAGAGCGCGGTGTGCTGGCTTTACTCGCGGATTCCACCAACGCCGAGCGCCCGGGCTGGACTCCATCCGAACGGGTGGTGGATGCCGCTCTGGATAAGGTATTCCGCGAAGCCACGGGCAGGATCATCATTGCCAGCTTCGCCTCGCTGATAAGCCGCATTCAACAGGTGGCCAATGCCGCCCAGACGCACAACCGCAAGCTGGCCTTGATGGGGCCGAGCATGGTTGATAATGTCAAAATTGCCCGCAAATTGGGGTACATGGATATCCCCGATGAGCTGTTGGTCGGGATTGAAGAAGCCTTGGGAATGAAGGCTTCTGAAATTGCCATCATGTGCACTGGTTCGCAAGGGGAACCCACCTCAATTTTGGGGAAACTCTCGGTTGGATCAGCCCGCGGGCTTGAGGTACGCGAGGGGGATACCATCGTGCTTTCCTCGCATGCCATTCCCGGAAACGAAGAGAACGTTTATCGTACGGTCAACCGCCTGCTCGAGCGCGGCGCGAACGTAATCTATGAAGCTATCGCGCCGGTGCATGTTTCCGGTCACGCCAGCCAGGAGGAGATGAAACTGCTTCTTCACCTCACCCGTCCCAAATATTTCATTCCGATCCACGGTGAGCTGCGTCACTTGAAGCAACACGCCTTACTCGGAAACATGGTGGGAGTCCCGAAGGAGAACATCGCGGTCCTCGAGAACGGAGAATCAGTTATTTTTGAATCTGGCCGGATGCGAAAGGGAGAGCGGGTAACATCATCGTATGTATTCGTGGATGGCTCAGGCGTGGGGGATGTGGATCCGGAAGTGATGCGCGAGCGCGAGCTTCTTGCCCAGGATGGCATTGTTATCGTCAATGTGCATCTCAACCGTCTTAACAACCGCCTGCAGGAGGAACCGGAGATCATCACCAAAGGTTTCGTGCTGGTGCGGGAAGCAGAACCACTATTAACCGAAGCACGGAGATTGATCTCTACCGCGACAAAAAATTCACGCGGTAACATCGACCGGGAGCTCCACGAAGTGGTCAGCAACTTCCTCTACAGTGAAACCCGCAGAAGACCAATGGTTTTTATTAATATCAATAAATAGTGCGATTTTTTGAATAAAAAAAGCCGCTTCGAAGCGGCTTTTTAGGTTTAATGGGGGTTTAATTTGGAGCCTGCAACTGGATCAGTTCAGTACAAGAATCCCCGGTACAGGTTTTAAGCAACCCGAACTGTGGGGCATACCAACGTTTGGTGCCATCTTCACACTCCACGCGCCGGGTTTTAAAAGAACCGAGCTGAATATTGATCGTTTGGTCGACGACCACGCGGCACGCGGTTTCGCACTGCTGCCAGACCTTTCCCGGGACCATATTCTCCGCTTCCGGGAGTATGATCCTCGATTCACAGGTACCGTTGGAGATTTCGTCCATGCTTTTTGAGCTGATTTCATTCAGATCCTTATCCAGGGTCGCGATCTTGACGATCTCGGTCTTCCCGTTTGTGCATAGGATAAAAAGTTTCTCCAGTGTCCCATCCGGGTTCATCCGGACGGCAATAGTTGAACCTTCAGTATCACTTCCTTCGAAGGGTCCAACGCTCAATGCTGATCCATCGGAATAGGACCAGATGGTTCCCCCGGTCAGGGGCAGAAAAAAATTATCACAGGCGTTCAGAGGAATAAATGGTTCCTGGGTGGGAAGTAATTGCGAAGGAGTAACCTCGGTCGATGCCGGGGTGGGTGTATCAGCTGGGATCATGTCAGCCTGGCAGGCTTGCAGGCTTATTGCGACCATGATGATAATAATGGATGGTAAATATCGTTTCATTTTCAGTTACCTCGATAAGGCTCAATTTCGGAATTATAACCCGAAGAAATCAAGGTTAAGGAATCCTTATAGTTTGGAAATAAGAGAGAATAGGTTGAATAAACTCTTGGTAAGGGCTATAATGATTAAGGTTAGTTAGTTTGTGTCCAAAATTCAAACCGAATGAAAAATAAATCTGCGTTATTTCAGAAACACCCCGAATAACACGCTAATCTCAAGAAACCACAGGTTTATCCTGGTGGTTTTTTTGTTCCTTTGATTATAGGATTGGAGGTGATAACCAGGAGGATACAGACCATATCAGCCCAATGTTTGAGCAGTTGATTTTAAATCCAATTGGAGGAGAAACATGTCTAAGAAATTGTTCGGAATGATTGCAGTGGTCATGATCAGCGCGATGGTGCTGGCTGCCTGCGCGCCTGCCGCTGCAACCGAAGCTCCCGCTGCACCCGCAGCTACTGAAGCCCCTGCAGCTCCCGCCGCACCTGCGGGGAAAACCCCGGTGGAAGTTTTTTCCTGGTGGACGACCGGTGGTGAAGCCAACGGCCTGCAGAAACTGATCGATCAGTTCAATGCTGCCCATCCGGATGCCGAAGTGATCAACGCTGCTGTTGCTGGTGGCGCTGGTTCCAACGCCAAGGCAGTCCTCAAGACCCGTATGCTTGGTGGGGATCCCCCCGATTCCTTCCAGGTTCACATGGGTCACGAACTGCTGGATACCTGGGTAAAAACCGGTTACATGGAAGCCCTGGATGATGTTTATGCCCAGTATGGTTTCAATGATGCGTTTGCCCCGGGCGTCCTCGCAATTGTTTCTGACCAGGGTCATCCCTACTCCGTTCCCGTGAACATCCATCGCGCTAATGTGCTCTGGTACAACAAGGCTGTTTTTGAAGCAAATGGCTTGACCGCTGCCGATGTAGCCACTTTTGAAGGATTCATGGCTGCAGCAGATAAACTAAAAGCAGCTGGGATCACTCCGCTTGCCCTTGGCGATAATGGCCCCTGGGCAGCCACCCACCTTTTCGAGACGGTCCTGATCGGTACACTCGGAGCCGAAAAGTACATCGGCCTCTGGGATTGCACTACCGACTGGAGCGGCCCGGAAGTGACCAAAGCCCTGGAAAACTTCAAGATGATGCTCGGCTACATCAATGCCGATCACACCGCACTCTCCTGGGACCAGGCCAACCAGCTGGTCATCGACGGTAAAGCTGCCATGACCATTATGGGAGACTGGGCGAACGGCGATTACACAGCCAAGGGATTCGAAGGTTATGGCTGGGCGCCTCCTCCTGGAAATACCGGGATCTTCGATGCCCTCTCCGATTCCTTCGGACTACCCAAAAATACCAAGAATCCCGCTTTGATGAAAGAATTCCTGGGTGTGCTTGGATCCAAGCAGGGTCAGGAAGATTTCAACATCCTCAAAGGCTCAATCTGCGCCCGCACGGATTGCGATTACAGTAAATTCAACGCTTATCTGCAGGGCTCTGCCGCTGACTGGAAGAAGGACACCATCGTGCCCTCCCTGGCTCACGGCGCAGCTGCTTCAGAAGGCTGGTTGACCTCGATCAACGACCTGATGCCGGTCTTCGTCGCCAATGGCGATGTGACCGCTTTCCAGGCTGGTTTGGTCCAGGCTGGCAAGGATGCCGGCGTTTGCAAGTAGGCTGGAATCCTGTTTGAAAGTTTAATACTATAATTAACGTGGGGCCGGCCGCAAGACCGCCCCACGTTAAATTTTTGTCCGGGAGTTCCTCAATGCACTGGCGTCTCAACCGTGACCGTCTGATTGCAATCCTGGTACTAACCCCATCGGTTATTGCGGTCCTCATTTTTATTTATGGCTTTATAGCCTGGACAGGTTGGGCTTCCACGCTGAACTGGAACGATATGATGTCCATTCCCAAAGGGTCGCTTTTTCCCCTTACCAACTCCATCCAGCTTGATAACTATATCCGCTTATTCACTGCCGACCAGCGCTTTCAGCTCGATCTGCGCAACACGGTCGTTTTCACTGTTTTCTTTATCGGCTCCTGCCTCGCGATCGGGTTGAGCCTGGCGATTTTTCTTGACCAGCGTATCTGGAATGAGGGGTTCTTCCGTTCGATCTATCTCTTCCCGATGGCGGTTTCCTTCATCGTTACAGGCGTCGTGTGGCGCTGGCTGCTTAATCCTGGAAGCCCGGAGGCACCCGTCGGGGTAAACCAGCTGCTCACCAACCTGGGGTTGCCATTCCTGCAATCCAGGTGGTACACGAACCCGAATGCGCTTTATTTCACCCCTGATTCACCGGTAGGTCAATTTTTAACCCAGATCGGGTTGGGCGCTGTTACCACGCCGAATTTTGGAATATCCGTTGCCATGCTCTCAGTGGTGCTTGCGGCGGTCTGGCAAATGTCGGGATACACCATGGCGCTTTATTTAGCCGGGCTGCGAGGGGTTCCGGATGAGCTGCGCGAAGCCGCCCGCGTGGATGGCGCCACCGAGTTCCAGATCTACCGCCGGGTGATCATGCCTCTGCTTGCTCCCATCACACTGAGCGCGGTGATCATTCTTGGACATATTTCCTTGAAGATATTTGACCTGGTATCAGCAATGACCGGACCGGGACCTGCCTTTGCCACTGATGTTCCGGCATACTATATGTTCGACACCGTTTTCCGCGGTAACCATTTTGCCCGCGGGGCGGCCATCGCCATCATCCTGTTGATCAGCGTGGCAGTGCTTGTAGTTCCCTACCTGGTGAACGCCATGCGGACGGAGGTGCACCGATGAGCACCCGTGAACGTCGCGCGATCAAACCCACCCGCGTTATTCTTTACATGATCCTTGTGCTGGCAGCAGCTTTCTTCCTGGTTCCGGTATATATTTTGCTGGTCACCAGCTTGAAAAGTTATGCTGATGTGAATTTAGCCACCATGTGGGCTTTGCCCAGGCATTTATCACTGGATAGCTTCATAAGCGCCTGGAACGGAGATCCCTCCAAGGGGACGATCGGGCTTTCCAATAATTTCTTGAACAGCCTCAAGTTGACGGTGCCAGCAGCGCTTTTTGCCGCGCTGGTGGGATCATTGAATGGTTATGTGCTGGCAAAATGGAAATTCCCGGGATCGAATTTCATTTTCGCTCTGATCCTCTTTGGCATGTTCATCCCGTACCAAAGTATCCTGATCCCATTGATGCTCACCATGCAGTCCTGGGGAAAAGCCTTCAAACCACTTCTCGAAAATGTTGCCACCTGGCAGCTGCCATTCTTCCTGGAATGGATCCGCTGGTTGATCCAAACCTATATCCCTGCTTATGGGACCATCGGCGGGCTTGCGATTGTCCACGTTATCTACGGTATCCCGATCACCACGCTCATATTTAAGAACTATTATGCCGAGATCCCCGACGAGCTGCTTGAGGCGGGAAAGATTGACGGCGCGGGGTTCTGGGGGTTGTACCGCTATGTCCTATTTCCGCTCTCCATCCCCGGTTTCGTGGTGGTCATCATCTGGGAATTCCAATCCATCTGGAACGAATTCCTTTTTGCCGTGGTTCTCACCAATAACGCTGCCGTACAACCCATCACGGTTGCGCTCAATAACCTGGCTGGCAGCTATATCGTGGAATGGAACGTCCAGATGGCAGGTGCTCTACTGGCGGCTCTGCCCACCCTTTTGATCTTCATCATCCTGGGTCGTTACTTTATGCGCGGTTTGCTGGCCGGATCTCTTAAGGGGTAAGTATTCTTCGATTAATAACCGCCGTCTGGGATTCCGGGCGGCGGTTTGTTATTTCCACGGAGCGCTGATTAAGTTTGTTTCAGGGTCCGCGGCATGTCCGAGAAGCGGCAGGCTCCAGGCTTCGGAGATCATCCGCAGCAAGGAATAGTGAGTATAGGGAGTGGGATCTTCGAAACCATTCTTAACCAGAGGTGAGATGAAAACTGTGGCGATCCTTCCGCCACCGGTCTGCAGTCCACAGCAGGAATGATCCCCCTGACCTTCATCCCAGGTGAGCACGATCAAACCGTCGCGGACAAAATCCGGGTTCGCCATCAGCTTATCCACCCAGGGCTGCAGCCAGGCATCCGCCACTTCCAGACCACAATCGTGGGCGTCGTTGCAGATATCAGGGGTGATGAAAATGAAATTGGGCAGTTTCCCTGTTTCCAAATCTTGCTCCAGCTCGGTGAGTGGTACCACCGAGCTCTCACAGCGAGCCTGATCCAGGCGGATATTATCAAAGTAAATGAAAGGATTGTGCTTCTGGAAATAACGCAGCGTATCCTGTTTAAAACAGGGTGCGGGCATGTGCTCCTGGTAAGTTTTCCACGTCAATCCGGCGGCTTCGATCAGGTCAGGCAGACTTGGCGCGTTTATGTAACAATCCACACAGGTATGATCGATCCCGAAGGTGTCTCCACCGATCATGGCGATATAGTTCGGCAGACTGGGATGCCGGATGGCGTAATGCTGGGTAAGCAGCGTGTAATCATTCGCCAGGCGGTTGAAATTGGGCATTTTTCTATTGTCAATGACCGTACTGAACTCCTTGTTCTCAAAAACGATCACTGCGATGTGGGAAAAACTCGGCACCGCCGGTTTGGGAGTGACGGTCTGGGTAGGAAAAGTTGTGGGGGTTGACGGGGAGTGGAGTGGGGGGATCGTTGGGATGGTCGTGAGTTCCACTTGTGTGGGGGAGGTGACAGGTGCGATGATACAGCCCGAGATCAGGATCGCTATACACGCCGGCAGAATTTTTCTCACCATTCCGCCTCATTCCATCCATGCGCGCCCCGTAAGGGAACAAAAGCCACCGGAAGGATGTCCTCGTGGTCTATGTGTTCTCCCCGTTTTTCCCAGCGCTGCAGCATCTGTCCCCAGTGGCCGCCCACCGGCAGAACCAGCCTTCCGCCATCCGCCAACTGCTCCAAGAGGATGGGAGGCGGAGTAGGGCACGCAGCGGTGACTAGAATGCCATCGAACGGGGCAAAATCCGCCAAGCCCAGGCTGCCATCTGCCTGGTGCACCTGAACATTTAGGTATCCAAGTTTCGATAAACGTTCCCGCGCCAGAGTGGCCAGTTCGGGCAGATATTCGAGCGTATGGACTGAACCTGCCAACAGGGAAAGTATGGCTGCCTGGTAGCCGGAGCCGGTACCCACCTCAAGCACGGTTTCCCGCCCCTGAAGATGCAGCAGCTCCGTCATGAGCGCAACAATATAAGGCTGCGAAATGGTCTGCCCGCCACCGATGGGCAGAGGTCTATCTTCGGTTGCCGAGCGGCGCAGTTCCGGGGGGACGAATTCCCAACGCGGCACGCAGCGCATGACGTCCAGTACGCGTTCATCATGAACGCCGCGCGCTTCGATCTGCTCCGCCACCATTTGCACCAGCTCCGGTTGCGGGTCCATCATTCAATTATTGTACGACTTTCTCAGAGATACTTGTTGGCTTCCAGCAATGTTCGACTGATCATCCGGTCGAGCTTGCCCATGGGAAAGCTGCCAAGGTTGGAGATCGCCACCCAACGGATCTCGCTGGCCTCAAGCGCTTGCGGTTCTCCGGTTAGCAGGCTGCAGTAATATGCCCTGAGGGTCACCCGGAAGTGTGTATAGGCGTTTTGAAAGGAACCCAACTTCGCACCCACCTCCACATCCGCGCCCAATTCCTCGCGGATCTCCCGGGCAAGGGCTTCCTCATCCGTTTCACCCGGCTCCACCTTGCCGCCGGGGAATTCCCACATACCGCCCAGCAACCCGTGGGAAGGACGGCGGGCTATGAGGACCTTCTCACCTTGACGGATCACCGCAGCTGTGACCTCGATACGCGGGACCTGTTGTTTCGGGGGAACCACCGGCAATTCCGATTGGGTACCAGTACTGAATGCATCGCAATATTTATATACAGGGCACTCACCGCAACGTGGTTGACGCGGAAGGCAAAGCGTTGCACCCAGGTCCATCATTGCCTGGTTGAAATTTCCTGCCTGCCCCACTGGTAAAAGATCCCTGGCTGCGGTAAGGAAATCAATTTCCGCCTGCGGGCTGCCCAGGGGACTTTGAATATTTACCACCCTTGCCAAAACGCGGCGAATGTTGCCATCGATAGCCGGCTCATCCAACCCGAAGGCGATGGAGGCTATGGCTGCTGCAGTATAAGTGCCAATGCCGGGAAGGCATGCGGATATCTTCCAGGCGGTTGGGAAACTTCCCCCCGAATTTCTCTAAAATCACATGGGCTGCTTTCAGCATGTTACGCGCCCGCGCGTAATACCCCAGCCCTTCCCACGCGTGGAGCACTTCCTCTTCGCTCGCATTCGCGAGGGTTAGTAAATCTGGAAAAAGCGCCATCCAACGCAGGTAATAGGAACGGACAGTTTCCACCCGGGTCTGCTGGAGCATGATCTCCGAAACCCAAATCCGGTAGGGATCCTTTTGGTTACGCCAGGGCATGGAACGGCTTGATGGCTCGTACCATTCAAGGAGCGCTTGCGAAAAACCTATTTTGGACACTTAATTGATTATTCGAAAGGGGGGCTAGAACTGAAAACCGCCCTTGGCATGTATGATCTTCATCGAGTAGTTCTGAACGAAATCCATCAATTGGTCGTGCAGCTTGGACCATTCCGGAGAATGGGTGATCTGTTGAGCTTTGGCAAGGCTGGGCACGCGCGCATCCACTTGGATCTGCGGGCGCTGTCCGTATACGGTCGCCCAGGCATCGGTCAGGTCAAACCCAAGCCGCTGCACACCCGGAATGAACTCGCGGATGACGAACTCGAAATATTCCTGCTCCTTATCGGGGGTGATATCCCAAGTGAGGATGAGTTTGACCGCCACGCCTAATCCTTGTTGTGCCCGTATTCCAGGACGACGACCCTGGTTTCATCTGGCAAACTGCCCTTGCCGGTGACTTTGATGGATGGCACCGTTTCCACATTTTCCTGCCCCATTTCCTTCAGGAATTTCTGCAGTGAATCCAATTTGAGGGTTGTGGCAGGAGTGCTATAGTGCATGGGAATGACGATGTTTGGTTCGAGAAGGCTCACCACCTCCGCCGCCTTGGCGGCGTTCAGGCAACCGACCCCACCGATCGGGGTAAGGACGATATGCACAGGACCCAGGTCTTCCACCTCGGTCTGGCTGGGTACGCGGTTCAGGTCACCCAGGTGGAGGACTGTAATTCCGTTGTAGTCGAAAAGATAAAGGGTATTAACCGGCTCGCCTTCGGTTTTTTTAGTGTGCCCGTTGGTCTGTACGCCGGTGATGAAGACACCGCCGATCTCAAATTCCCCTGCGCCGTTGATGATACGCGGGTCACTCTTGACTGCTTGAGTGAAGTTGTGGCTGGGTGACTCATGACTGATGGTTACAATATCACCTTTGAGTTTGAGTGAGTCATACCCTACATGCCGGTGATCAAAGGGATCGCAAACAACTGTAGCCAGGTTTCGCTCAGTCAGGCGAAAGCAGGAATGTCCGTACCAATTTATCTCCATGATCCTCCAAAAATCCGCCTTGATTATACTGTATTGCAGTTTCTCACGAGGGTTCGGGTTCGGTTAAAATGAGAACATTATGGATTCAATAGATATCATTTTCAAACGACGCAGCATCCGCAAATTCACACCTCAACCAGTCAGCAAAGTGGATATTGTATTATTACTGAAAGCTGCCATGGCCGCTCCTAGCGCGGTCAACAGCCAGCCCTGGGAGTTCATCATAGTGGAAGATCCCACGATATTGAAATCCCTGAAGAAAGTATCGCTCTTCAGCAACCGAAATGCTCCCCTGGCCGTGGTTGTTCTCGGCAGCCCTCAAAAAGCCGGTAACCCAGCCGGAGCGAAGTTTTGGATCCAGGATTGCTCCGCTGCCATGGAAAATATCCTCCTCGCCGCCGTCTGCCTGGGTATGGGCGGGGTGTGGATCGGCATCCACCCCATCCAGGGCGTGGAGGAAAAAGTCCGTGAACTGCTTCACATCCCTTCCTCCTCCACACCCCTGGGCATGGCACTCATCGGTTACCCGGCAGAGCAGAAGGAGCCGCTCACCCGGTATAAACCGAAAAAAGTTTACTGGCAGCAGTATGGTAATTCGGAACCCGAAGGATCCCGGTCATGATCAAGGTTCGCGTGATCCTCGAAGATGCATTTGTGTATAAACGGATGGACGCCTCTGGCAAACCCCTGGCAGTGCTTTCCCCTGGGAGGGAATTCAGCCTGGGCAAGGTTTTCAAGGAGACCAGCGAGCGATGGGTCGAAGCAAGCCTTCCGGATGGACGAGCAGGATATATCAAAGGCACTACCAAGTTGAGGGTGATCTATCCAGTCACGACCTCCAAGACTTCCTCCCTATTTCTATCAGCGGATAGGTCTTCCCTGGTGCTTACCGATCTCCCGGCGAGGAGTCTCGTGGAACTTGTCGATGTTATCGATGGGGGAATAGAATCCTGGTCCCTTGTTCGTCTGCAAGACGGTAGGGAAGGATACCTGCCGCCGGAAGTCAAATTCAAAAGAGATGAAAAGAAGAAGAAACGCAGCCCCGGGCAATATGCGGTCTATGGCTCCGCGCTGGTCCTGATCGGGATCTTCGCCCGAAGGTACCTAGCCACGACGGTAAGCGGCATTGCTCTGGATTACCTGTCTTATGCGGGGATCGTGGCGGGTGGGGCGTTGATCATCTATTCCTTTTTCCTGGCAATGCGCGCGGAAACCTTGAAACGAAAACATTCTCCCCGGAATCGAAAATGACTACCCCCGGTTTACTGTCAGTTTGCAAAACCGCAAGGCAGGTTTTCTTGACGGATGTTTTAGGCTATGCTAAATTACTGTTGTAACCATTTGCGTCTATTTTGTTTGAACGCGGAGAGTACTCTTGGCTAAGACTAGAAATCAACGGATCATTGACCGCCTGTTGGATCTCCACTCCACCTCGCCGGATATTGTCGCTTCAGCGGTGGTGAGCGTGGATGGCCTGGCCATCGCCTCAGCCCTACCCGATGGAGTGGAAGAGGACCGCGTGGCAGCGATGTCGGCTGCAATGCTCTCCCTTGGTGAACGCATAGCCGCCGAGCTTGGAAGAGGCAGCCTGGACCAGGTCTATATCAAGGGCGCAGAAGGATATGTGATCCTCCTCTCTGTGGGGGATGAAGCCGTGCTCACCGGGCTGGCACGCGAGCAGGCCCGCCTGGGGCTCATCTTTCTGGATATGCGCCGCGCGGCGGAGGATCTTAAGAAGCTGCTGGAGGAATAGAGGTTCACATGGGAACCAACCCCGATGGCGGTTATTTTCTTCCCAATAATTTTGTCCAACTGACCCTGCAAGCCTTCGAGGATGTAACCGGCTGCAATGCGGTAAAAGCTGTTCTCAACCTGGGGGGGCTCACCCACCTTGTAGGAAATTTTCCTCCATCCAATCCTGATAAAATATTTTCGTTCCACGACTTCGCGCGTATTCTGAGCGGGTTTGAGGATCTCTATGGTCCCCGCGGCGGAAGCGCTCTCTCACACCGTGCTGGTGAACAGGCCTTTCTGGCTGGGGCTGGAACTTTCGGAGTGGATACCGGTCCGCACCCAGACTCTTTGACAGCCGGATTGGAGCGGGTAGCCTGGTATCTCAATTCTGCCTGCTCGGCGGATGCCTCTCTCGAAAAAATGCGTGGCGGCCTGAAGTTCAGCCTCGGGAGGTGCCCGGCTTGTACCGAGCGTTGGGCAGCCACTCCAGTTTGCCAATTCTTTACTGGTTTCTTGCGGGAAGCTGCCCGCTGGTCGCAATGTGGAAAACCTGCCTATGTGATCGAGACAGGCTGCATCGCTGATGGAGATGATGCCTGCGTGTTTGAAATCTTTTCCCGTCCTCCCAAATAACCCACACTCCGGAACTACATTGAAAACCTGGATCGTCATCCCAACCTACAATGAAGCAGAGAATCTGCCGCCACTGCTGAAAGCGCTTTTTGAATTACCCCTAGAAGATGCAACTATCTTGATCGTGGACGATAACTCTCCCGATGGCACCGGGGAGCTGGTGGAAGAGCTCGGCCGTAAGTATAAAAACCGGGTCCGCTGCCTGCACCGTGCCGGGAAAATGGGGTTGGGAACGGCATATATTGAAGGATTTCAATACGCGCTTCGCGAAGGCGCCGAAGCCATTTGCCAGATGGACGCGGATTTTTCTCATCCGCTTGAAACGATTCCCCTGATGGCCAGGCTCGCCGCAGAATTTGACCTGGTGATTGGTTCGCGTTATGTCGCCGGTGGTGCCCTGGATGAGCGCTGGCCGCTCTGGCGGAGGTCCCTTTCCGGGTTTGGAAATTCCTACGCACGCACCATACTGCGATTGCCGGTGCATGATACCACCGGGGGGTTCCGTTTCTGGCGGAGGGCAACGTTGGAGGGGATACCGCTGGAGCGTGTGCGATCCAATGGCTATGTTTTCCAGGTGGAAATGGTCTACCTCGCGCGCCTGCTGGGTTACAGCATGATCGAAACGCCGATCTATTTTGCAGACCGGCGCTGGGGAAAATCAAAGATGTCATTCCGAATCCAGTTGGAAGCTGCGGTTAAAACCTGGGCGCTGATAGGGCGTTACCGGGACTTGCGCCGAAAAGCTCTCAAGAAGAGCTGATTTCCCTGCAGTAAATTTCCGTCAAGACAGCCCATTCCGGGATGGATAGCGTTTCCGCGCGGCGCTGCGGGTCGATCCCTGCTTGCTTGAGTAATGTCCTCTGCCCGCGATGTGGGAATCTTCATCCCCCCCGAAATTGAATTCCGCAGGGTTTTCCGCTTTTGGGAGAAACCAGCTTTTGCCAGGACAAAGAATTCTCCCAGCCGGGATAACGGAACCACGGGTTCGGGGAAGAGCTCAATCCGCAGGACGGCTGAATCCACCTCGGGTACCGGGTAAAACGCCGCTGCAGGGATCCGAAATATTTTCTCCGGCTTTCCATAGACCTGGACGCCCAGCGCGAGCAGATTCATCTCACCCGGTTCAGCGCAGATCCGTTCGGCTACTTCCTCCTGGACGGTCAACACCACACGGGCCGGTTTCATGGGTGCTTCCAGAAGGTGGCGGATGACTGCCGAGGTGATGTAATATGGAATATTGGCGACGACCAGGTAACGCTGGCTGCCCACAAGGGCGCCGGGTTCGAGTTTGAGGATATCGCCCTCGATAATCTCAGCATTCGCGAAAGGCTTCATGACCTTCCGAAGAATGTGCAGCAGCCGGGTGTCAATTTCCACCGCTGCTACGCGTCTTGCGCAAACTGCCAGCTCACGCGTCAGGCTACCCAGACCTGCGCCGATCTCCAGCACTTCGTCTTTATCAGAAACCCCAGCGATGCGTACGATCTCCCGAAGAACTTCCTGGTCACAGAGGAAATTCTGCCCCAAGCGCTTCCTGGCGTGCAGGTTGTTCTCATGGAGCAGCTCACGGGGGTCGATGGGCGGGAGGGTCATGGCAGGATCCAGGGGATCGTTTTCGGTACGGGGGTGAGGAAATACACGGTCACGTAGGAGGACCAGGGTACATAGGCGTCATCGGTATAGGCAAGGTCGATCCAGTCCTTGCCCGGAATTCCGCCGCCGATATCGCCGATCACCCCGGTTCCGTAGCCGGGGACATAGAGTTTTTGGCCGACCATCCAGCTATACCAGGCACGGGTCACCCCAATGGTGCCCTGTGCCACCGGCATCCCGGAGGAGGTCCCGTTCAGGCATTTCGAAACGCCAGAGCGGCAGGGTGAGTAGGAGGTTGCATAGACGTTGACTGCCCGCCAGTATTCCACGGGACCATTGGGGGTATCCAGCGTGCGGATCTTGATCTTGGTTCCATATCCGCGCTGCTCGGGGATGGGATCCTGCACCGTCCATTTTGCATCCACCGCGCGTGTGATCTCCATCCCATCCTCAAAACGCACGCGGAACCTCTCTGCCTGGATGCCCTGCTGTCCGGCGGAAACAATGGATTGCTTATCCAACTCGGTGTTGGGGTCTTCGATATATTTCACTGTGAAGGGCAAAAAAGTCTGGTTGATGGGGACCTCTTCGCGTACGCGAACCACTTTGATCTTTCCATCCTGGGGCAGAGGGCTATCTGGAGAGGGAAGGGAGTAATCCATCCCCTGAAGGGAGAAACCGGATTGCGCCAGCGCTTCGCCCACGGTCGGTCCGGCAGCCAGGGTGGGTGTTTCCAAGCCACCGGAGGTGATGGTGAGCGGTCTGGCACGCTGCAGGTCGACCTGCAAAGGGGCGTCTAGCGGGGTATCAAGAGGTGTGGAGACATTATCCGCCAGGGTCAACTGGTACCCATGCTCGGCGAGTGCTTCGCCCAGGGTTGGCGCACTGGATGAAAAAGTGTTGGTGGCATCGTTCTCGGTTACTTTCAGGGAGAACGCACGCCGGAAAACCAAGGTACCGACACCGGTACGGTCGGAGGGTCCCAAGGGCCGCAAACCCTGCCAAAGGCTATCCCCAGGGAAGAGCAGCAGCCCGGCTGCGGACGCAACTCCACCTGCAAAGGGAATACAGGTGGAAGCATTGAGCTGTGTGTTGCCTGGCTGGGCGAGAATCGGGATGTTTCGTAGGAACTCCAGCTTGATCAGATTCTTTGGGTTGGCGAGCGAATTTGCGTCTGGTTGGATGCAATCGAGATCGGTAATTGATGCCCCTGCAGCTCGGAGAACACCTCCGCTGGTTAGAGCAGACGAAATGACCTTTGAACGTATCCCATCAATCTGCACTGTGAATTCCCGGCGTAAACCGAAAAAGATCAGACCCGTGCCTATGGCAATGAGGAGGATTGAAATCCCAAATGGTATAAACTTTTTCATCCAAAAGAATTCTAACAGGAAAAAATGAGAACAAATTTAAAAACAAAGAAGAGTAGATAACCCGGAATGTTTTACTTGTTGGATCATCTCCAAAGTTTACTGCTGTTTATGAGTAGAAGTGGTCAAATACTCGATTGAAATTCTCATGCAAACCTCATAACCGCGTGGTAATGTAAATGTAATGGTGGTGCGCACGAAAGCGGAGTGCAAACGGGTAGGATCGGTATAGTGGGAACGCAATAACAAGGTTCCCAAAATTTACCCCCCCAACCATCAGAAGGTAAAACCCCCGGATTTTTCTTCCGGGGGTTTTATTGTTGTTGAAGGCGAATGATTAGGCTCGGAGAGGGACAATGAGTGTTAATAATGAGGGATTCAAAATTTTAGGATGAACCTTGATGACTTCGGATGAAACCCACGTTCGAGAGAGTAAACCATAGCCATTTATAATCAGGCTATCTTCTCGATTTTGAATGAGGAAAACGCATGAACCAAAAACAGAATAAAACGATCATCATTATCCTCGTTGTCCTACTGCTGGTTCTTGCGGGTGGGTTGATCTATTCGATCCTTTCGACGAATTCAAAGGTCGCATCCTTGAATTACGTCATTTATTACCAAGGAGAAGAAGGGAAAAAGGAAAAAGCGGAATTGACCGCAACTCTGACTGCGCTGGAAACCTCGATCAATGAATCCGAAAACAAGTACGACGACTTGAACAAAAAATACCAGGAAACTCTCAAGCAATTATCCATTGTCAGCGATAAGGTATCCACGATGAGTACACGATTAATGTGCCCAAGCGCGATCCCAAGCGTGGATTATACAAATGACAATACCGTTTCAGCGGCACTCAAAGAATACACATCGGACTACAAGGCGACTGATGATCATTATGAAGCTGTACTGAAAAACGCGAAGATCTCATACCATAACCTTAAATCAAACCGAACCCAGTCATTCTTCATTGTTTTCTTTGAGGATAAAACGAATGGACGGGTGAACGGTGTCTTTGATGTTTTGGGTCAATGCTGGGTTAATTTGGATAATAAATAGACTCTGAAAAATCGTGAATAACTTATTTTGAATTTTATATTGGCTCGCAGCGCATCGCCCAAATATGCGGACTTTTTTTATTAGCTTGACCGCTCTCGATAATCGAAAAACCGTTTCGAATATAAAATGCTAGATTCTTTTTATTATATGTATCCAGGTAACATGGAAGGCTCTCGCGGGTAGCCTGCTCCAGGATGGGTTGGAGAAGAATGCTTCCAACACCCTGACCCTGCATTAAAGGATCAACCGCTAACTCATATAAGTACCAATGCCGACCAACGACATTTTTCTTATGGAGTTTTTCCGCAAAGGAAGCCATTCTTGAACTTCGAATAAACTCGCGCCAGTTCAGTTTTTCCGGCAACCGAAATAGACCTGTACGGAGGATACCCGGCAGAGATAGACCAGGTAGTTGGGGTCCTAACCAAATAGCCACCCCTTCCAAAGCCGCAGTGGTATAAACTTTTCCGTAGAGGATCCCATAAAGGGTGATCTTCTCAAAGAGCCAGGAGAGTGTGATGTGTCGCCTGATTGTATCGGGAATCATAAAGGTAAAAAATGGATCGTTTTGAAAGGCAGCTGCAACCAGCTTTGCAGCTGGTTTCAATTCTGATATTTTTAAAAGGATGGCATTCTTTTTAGGTTGCAATCCGATCCCGCACTTTCTTTATAATGCAAAAAGAAAAATAATTGGATTGTTCGTTCTTGAGATTCACGGTTATTCTATCAGGTGAACCTTAAGGGAAGATAAAAAAAACACCTCCGGTGGGAGGTGGAGTGCCGAGACACAGGATCGAACTGCATGCACTTTATGCACCGCAATTTTTGCGGTTGTTGCACGCGTGCCCAAAAAAACACCTCCGGTGTGGAGGTGGAGTGCCGAGACACAGGATCGAACTGCATGCACTTTATGCACCGCAATTTTTGCGGTTGTTGCACGCGTGCCCAAAAAAACACCTCCGGTGTGGAGGTGGAGTGCCGAGACACAGGATCGAACTGCATGCACTTTATGCACCGCAATTTTTGGTGAACTTCCACGCGTGCTCCTAAAAAAACACCTCCGGTGTGGAGGTGGAGTGCCGAGACACAGGATCGAACTGCATGCACTTTATGCACCGCAATTTTTGGTGAATCCACGCGTGCTCAAAAAAACACCTCCGGTGTGGAGGTGGAGTGCCGAGACACAGAATCAAACATGCACTTTATCACCGCAATTTTTGCGGTTGTTGCACGCGTGCCCCTAAAAAAACACCTCCGGTGTGGAGGTGGAGTGCCGAGACACAGGATCGAACTGTGGACACCGCAATTTTCAGTCGCGTGCTCTACCAACTGAGCTATCTCGGCAATCGGGCATGATTTTACCTGCCTGCGCGGAATCCGTCAAGAATAATCCAGAGATCACACAACCAATAGGGTATTCAGGTGTTATTATATGCATAATGGCCCGATTTGGAGAATTTATTATAAATTCTCCCACCGGATGTGTCCTTAAACTCAATAGGAGGTAAGAATGGATGTAATGGGTTTATTAAGTTGGGTAGTTTTAGGTGGTCTTGCCGGTTGGCTTGCCAGTATCGTAACCAAACGCAATGATCGCATGGGCTGCATCACCAATATCATCGCTGGTATAGTGGGTGCTGCGGTTGGCGGCTGGGTATTCAGCCTTTTCGGTGGTTCAGGCGTAACAGGCTTCAATCTGCCAAGCCTGCTCGTCGCGTTTGTCGGCGCGGTGATCGTGCTTGCGATCGTGAACTTTTTCACCCGCAAGAAATAATCCAAATATTTTCGTAGGAAAGCCAAACGAAGTGTGGAAAAACCACGCTTCGTTTTTTAAATAGGGCTAATAACAATTATTTATGACCAGGATGTGGTCAAGCCTGTACGTCAAGTTCGTTATTTTGGATTTTAGTCTTGGGCAGCAGCAGAAGGCTTGCGACCGTACAGACTGCGGCGAAAATGAACATACCTTTATAACCGTACCAGGCACCCTGGCTGGCATTATTAAAAAGTCGATCCCCGGGCCTTCCAGGCGCGCCAGGGCACCAGCCCCGGCGGTTGCTAAATTTGTCAGACCCATGTACTTGCCGCTCTCGGCTTTGGGTGCCAGACGGTTCGCCATTGCCCAGTTGGCGGTGAGGAAGAAACCCATCCCAGCGCCGATCAGCACCCCCAGCCAGGTGAGAAGTTGAACATCATGGACGGTGAGCAACAGGATGTAACCAGTAGTAACCAGCACACCTGCGGTGATAGTCATGACAACCGAACCAAACTTATCGGTCAACCACCCGCCAGCCAATGCGGTGACCACCAGCAGGACTCCCAGCGTGGCGGTCAGGTTGCCGGTGGTCTTGGCTGCATCCGGTGCCTGTAAAAAATCCTGGACGTAATAAAAAATGAAGGATTGCAGAGCATAAATCCCCACCAGGAAAAGCAGACGGTGAGCAATCATCCAAAAAAACTGTTTATTCCCGCGTACATCCACCCGCAGTTGCGCGCGCAGGGGCGGTGGGCTGGTTTTTGGTCCATCGCCGGTGGAGGGTTTTTCCTTTGCCCAGATCAATGTGATCGCGGTGAAAACCGCCAGCACAACGATAATGACCAGGAGCACTGCATCCACATTCTCGTTTCGGGGCCCCAGCATGTTTCCCACTACCAGCGAGGCGATGATGATCCCGCTCATATCCATGAAGTTCTTGATCCCGCTGGCCTTGCCGATCTTTTCCTGTGGGATGAGATCTGGCAGCAATCCCTGGGCGGGACCGTGTGCAATATTCGAGGTGACCTGCAACCCAAGATACCCGATGAAAACCCACTCCAAACCACCCGCCCATCCAAGCAGGAAAAGGAAGACAAAATCAAACAGGGTACCGATCAGAATCAGGGGACGCCTTCTCCCCCACCTGGAGCGCCAATTGTCGCTGATCGCCCCGCTGATGGGTTGCAGCAGCATGGCAACGATCAGCCCGAAGAAGGTCAACGCGCCGAGGTATGTGTTCTTCAAGCCTTCGGGAGTGAAGCGGAGCAGGATCACCGGTAGAAGGATCACGTGCAATGAGTTCCACATAAAGGAAAGCCCCACCCAGTAGGTGTTGACCGAGAGCATCCTGACCCAGATTTGGGGCTGTTTTGGCTCGTTCATCATTTGTCTCCTACGGATCACATTCAGATTCTCATTTTATAAAAGAAAGGATTGACAGGCAAGCGGTGATCAAAATGGACCATATCCGATCGCTACCGCGATCCCGAGGAAGATCACCGTCGCCAGGATAACCCACAGCCACAATTTTATTGTCCAGCGGAACCATTTTGGATAACTGACCACAGTCAAACCCAAACTTATCAGCAAAACGGGGTTGGTGGGATAGGCCATATTCGAGAAGCCATCGCCAAAGATATAGGCAAGCACTGCGGTCTGGCGGGTGAGGCCGACCAGATCAGCCAGGGGGAGGATGATGGGCATGAGCAGGAATGCTTTGGCCGAGCCGGAACCGATGAAAAACTCCACCCCGAGTGCCAGAAGATAGATCACAATGGCAGCCGGCATCGCACCCAGGTTCGAAAGAGGCGCTGCCGCAGCGTGCAGGATGGTATCCGTCACCTCGCCGCTATCCAGGATGAAGCGGATACTTGATGCCATCAGGATGAGCGGTACTGCCGGAAGCAAACCGATCACCCCGTCCTTCAGCCCGCTCAAAACTGTCTTTCCGCCAGCCCCGGAGAGGAACCCGGCTCCCAGGCCACCGATCAGGAAGAGGATCCCCACCAGCGGGAGTGAAAAATCTGAAATGGCTGGGATAAAGGGTGCCAGCAGCATATCCGCCAGGATCAGCAGTACGAACACACCGAAGAAGGTCATGGCGCGGTTCTGCCTGGGGTCTGGGGTGCTTAGCGGCATATCCTTTAAATCATGTTTAACCCTCTCCGCTTGATCTTCTTTATAAACCAACGAATTCTTTGGATCGCGGTCTATCTTTTTTGCATAAACGTAAAGGAAGCTGGTGAAGATTAAATAAATGACCGCGAAGATGATCACGTGCAACCAGGCTCCGGAGAATATGGGCAGCCCGGCGAGCTGTTGGGCCACCCCAAGGGTGAAGGGATTGGAGATTGCCGCAGAAAAACCCATGTTGGTGGCCAGCACCGAGAGACCCAATCCGACCAGCGCGTCCCAACCGAGCGAATAGGAAAAAGCGATCATCACCGGAACCAGCAGGATAACTTCTTCAAAGATGCCCAGGGTTGCCCCGAGCAACATGAACGCCAACGCCACCATCCAGAGCAACAGGTATTTCCGCCCACGAAAGCGGTTGATCACCCGTGCGATGAACGCCTTCAGTGTCCCGGTTTTATCCAGCACCGCAAATGCGCCGCCTGCGAAGAAGAGTACGACGATGATCACGATGATGGTCGTCCCCGCCTGGCTTCCCAGCACCTGGATGGGAGCCAGGAACCACTGCCAGACCGGGTAATCCGGCTTGGGGACATATTGGAAGGAGCCCGGGTCTATGGTCATCCGGCCATCTACCTGGCTGTAGCTGAATTGACCGGAGGGCAAAACCAGGGTTAGGATCCCTGCGATCATCATCAGGACGAGCAGGATGACGAGAGACTGGATGAATGCCTTGCGACTGATCTGGGCACCGGATTTTTGATTCATGAAGTAAATCCCTTCCGCGAGGTGTTTTATATACCAAACCTGCCAGTCAATTTCTGACAAGCTCGATCAGGATCAACATTGTTTTGTTTTTCGTACTGGAATTTATTTGTTGCAGGGTTCTTTTTTGCTGGCGGTGGTGTGGTTCTCCTGGTCTGGTGAATATTGTCCTGCCATATGCCGGGGGAGCAGGGTGGCGATGCGTTTCATCACGATGCGGCTTGCTTCTTCCGGGTTCTCTACGGATAAATTGATTATAGAGCAAAGTTCAAACGGAGCACCGAAATTTAGGTGGAGTGCATCCCCTTCTTCATATATTCCCACCGGTAATATTGGTCCCAGGCGACAGGATAGCTCTGACAGGAATTTCCCACTGCCCGCAGGCGGTTCGCCCAGCACCCCGCCGGGGAAATCCCGACCCTCGGGAGCAAGCGCGATGAGTGCTTGGGGATCAACCTTGATATATTGGAACACATTCCGGATGGCTGCGGTTCGCGCAGGCTGATCGGCTGCGTCGAGAGGCATAGGCGGAAAAAGGGTGAACCCTACACCCGGGCGATTTGACAGAAGACCCATTCGGATATTTTCTGGAGCTGCTTTGAAAAAGGCCTGCCTAAAAAGGTCCAAGCCCCGGTCATCACCCAGTGCGTATCGATCGGGATCGGAGCCGCGAGGGAAGTCCGCTGCAAACAGGATGGAAAACCCTTCAGAGGAGTAATGGTTGAGGACGACCGGCCCGATCCGCTATTAGGTATGAATTCATCTCCATGTATTTCCAAAAGTACACCCATTTTGGAAACGATCTGAACGCCATCTCGGTGGAATGACCGCTTTCTTCCCGTGATGGCATCCAGACAAAAAGAGATCAGGAATCCATAACTCAGGTGATACATTTCAAACCGAAAACCAACCAATCTCATCCATAACCCAATTATGTTATACTTTTCAAGATCGAACCAATGTAATTCCCGAGAAGGTGACCCATGAAGAGTGGATCCTGATGCGCCATGCAAAATCAAGCTGGAAATTCCCCGAACTTGCTGAATAGGACCGCCCACTTACGAAACGCGGGGAGCGGGACGCACCACGGATGGGAAAGCTCCTGAAAAAGAGGAGGTCATTCCGGAACGCATCCTCAGCTCCACCGCAGTGCGCGCGGCAGCCACCGCCGAAGCCGTGGCGCAGAAGCTGGATTACAAGGAAGAGGATCACTTACATGGATTCGCTCTACATCGCCGAACCTGCCAACATCATTGAAGCCCTCCAGACTTTGCCAGCCGAAGTGAAGAAGGTGCTGGTGGTCGGTCACAACCCGGGAATGGAAGGATTGGCGCAGATCTCTGGGGGGCAGGTTGTGAGTATCTCCCCACAGCGGCCATGGCAGAGATCAAGATCCCCATCAAGGATTGGATCGAGATTAAATTACGGCGTTGAAGGGGAGCTGGTGGGGCTCTTTCGACCGGAGCATCGATTCGGGTATTAATCAGCAACCGGCCGGATTTTCTGGCCGGTTTTTTTATTGGGCCGATGGGCAAGTTAAGCCAAGAAACCTGATTTCTTGTTTCAGTTATTTCCTTCTCCCAAGGATAATGATAGCAACAGCACACCCATATCGCGATCAGCGCCAGGAGTATTTCAGCGCCAGGATGTATGGGCAAACTCCGCACCGGATTGGTGGCAGGGGTTTCTCCGGCTGGTCCGATCAGCTTTCCCTGTTGCTCTGCGGGAGGGATTCCCAGGATGGGACTTTGCCCTGCCAGGAATCCGCTGCTGGCTGGCTGGCCTGTGGAACTTCCGGTTGGGGGGGTTCCAGTTGTGCTTCAGCAGCAGATGGGGCGGCAGCAGGTGGAGCGGGAAGAGCCTGATCCAAGGTTCCTGATTCGAGTGATGGCCCGCCCCCTTTTCCAAAGGCTTCCACGGTGGGAGTAACCCATAAGATGATCTCGTTATTCATCTGACCGGAGGCGGCTCTTTCCGCGCTCATAGCTTCGCTGGCTGCCAGGGGGGCGGCGGCTGGCGCAGCTGCTGTCAGCATCCCTGCCGCGAAAAAACACCGTCGCATCCAGGGCAAGCAAAATCACCAGCGCGGCGGAGGCCAGCCCGGCTGCCAGGCGCATGGGAAATAGGAATGGAGAGGGCTTTCGCTCCGGAACGACACCCGGTTTCAGAAAGAAATTACGTCTCACTTTGTGGCGTGGCAATTCTTTCATCAACATCCTCAGGTGCCGCAATTGTTGCCATTCTTTGGAAAGATCAGGGGATCCAGCGATCTTCCGTTCCAAGTCGTTCGTTTCTTGGACGGAAGACGCCCATCCAGCAGGGCGGAAAGGTGCTCGCGGTCGCGGTCTGAAACGGGGTTGGTCATCCAATCTCCTCGTTAAACAGACGGAAGCGGGCAGGCAAAAGTTCCTCAAAGGTTTTCAGGCAGTCGCGAAGCTTGAAGCGCGCTCTTGCCAGCCGGCTTTTAATCGTCCCCAGTGGAGTTCCGGCTGCCCTGGCGATCTCCTCGTAATCCAAGCCCTCGATATCTGCCAGGATAACTGCTGAGCGGAACTCCGGCGGCAGCCCGTCCAGGCAGTGCTGAATGGCATGCTCCAGTTCCTGCCGCTCGAGTGCCAGCTGAGGATCTGGTGCGGCGGGGTCGGTCGCCGCTAAGGATTCTTCCAGCGAAGGTTGATCTTCATCCCCCTCCCCATCCAGGGAGATTGTCGGGCGGCGCTTCCGGCGGCGCAGCTCGTCATAACAGGCGTTGGTGACCATGCGGAGCACCCAGGCCTTAAACGAACCTCCCCGGTATTGCCTCAGGTTGCGGTAAGCAGAAATGAACGCGTTCTGGGTGGCATCCTCGGCAGCCGGCACTTCACCCAAAATTCGCAAGGCAACATTGAAAGCCGACTCCTGGTATTCCAGGACCAACCGATTGAAGGCGTCAAGGTCGCCATCCACGGCAGAACGGATCAGAGCTAATTCATCCATCGCATAATGATTATAGCTGAAGGAAATAATGCATTTTGGTGTCATTCGACAAAATCATTTTTGTGGTGCATAATATTGGAGTTCATCAAACCCAACTCCCTGGCATCCATTGGAGCGTTTATGAAAAATCTTTCGATCGGAAAATTCCGCGGGTTGCAGCAGTGTGCCACAGATCGAGGCGCCATCTCGGTGTTGGCGCTCGACCATCGTACAAACCTTCGAAATTCGCTAAACTCCACCGATCCGAAATCGGTTACCGATGCCCAAATGATGGATTTCAAATGCGACGTGATCTCCTCGGTGGGTAATGCCTGCTCCGCTGTACTTCTTGACCCGGAATACGGGTTAGCGAACGGGATCAGCTGCGGGGCGCTGCCCGGTCACACCGGATTGATCGCGACCCTGGATGCCACCGGTTATACAGGCGAAAGCCGCGCCAGGCATTCGAATCTCTTGGAAGGCTGGGGGGTCAAGAAAGCCCGCCGCATGGGTGCTAACGCGGTCAAGCTCCTTGTCTATTACCACCCTGATTCCCCCACAGCTGCAGAGATCGAATCTCTCGTGGCAAGGGTGGGGGAGGACTGCCTGGCGGAGGATATCCCTTTCTTCCTCGAAACTCTTTCTTACTCGCTCTCGCCAGCTTCCAATAAACTCGCGCCGGAGGAACGTCACCGTGTGGTGATCGAGACCGCCCGCCGGCTGACCCCACTCAAGGTCGATGTGCTCAAGACCGAATTCCCGATGGATATCTCTGCAGAGGTGAACGAAGCTGCCTGGGCAAAGGCCTGCGCCGAGCTTTCGGTGGCCAGTGTGGTCCCCTGGGTGCTGCTTTCGGCTTCGGTCAGCTTCGAGATCTTTCTGCGCCAGACGACCATCGCATGCGGTAAAGGCGCTTCGGGTGTGGCGGTGGGGCGGGCAGTCTGGCAGGAAGCCGCCACCATGGATGGAGAGGCAAGACGGAATTTCCTGGGCAGCAAGGTTGTCGAGCGGATGACCCGTGTGACAGCCGTGTGCAACGCGCTCGCTCGTCCCTGGACGGATTTTTATAAGATGGAAAAACCTCAACCGGATTGGTACAAGAACATATCCTGAATAGATTAATTCTTGGCAGGGAGAAATTCCCCGTATTTTTCGACTTGTTGAATTTATAATCTAGTAGAAATGTTATTAATATATAAAATTATCGCTTTAACCTTTTCGAAATAATGCCTAAACAGCAAATCGTACTTCTTCAGACAAAACTCCATCGTCCGCACATGCCGGCTAGTCTTATCAAGCGTTCACGTCTGTTAGATCTGCTCGATAAGAATATCGATAACCCCCTTGTCCTGGTCTGTGCGCCTGCCGGTTTCGGGAAAACCACCCTGATCGGAACATGGCTTGAGAATAGGGCAGAAGATCGAGGTGCGAAAGCAGCCTCCCTGCCATCTGCATGGATTTCCCTGGATGAAAATGATAGCGATCTCTATCTCTTTCTAAGTTATTTCGTCGCAGCAGTTCGGACAATTTTCGACGACGCTTGCGTGGATACCCTGGGTTTACTCGAAGCACGGCAGCAGACCCCGGTGGAAGTTCTCTATACTACATTCAGCAATGATCTCACAACACTTCCCGGTGATTTAATAGTTGTACTGGATGACTACCATACCGTTCAAGGTAAAGAAGTTCACAATCTTCTATCAGAATTGATGCGGCACTGGCCAAAACCGCTGCACCTGGTGTTGATTTCGCGTATCAGCCCACCCATCCCATTATCCAGTTTTCGAGCGAAAGGTATGGTCTGCGAAATTCGCACCCGTGATCTGCGCTTCACGCCTGAGGAAACAGCGACATATTTGGATCCTACGGATTCAAACCAAATAATGCAAAACAACCTGCCCCTTTTGGAAGAAAGATTCGAAGGTTGGCCTGCCGGTTTACATCTTGCCACGCTTTCATTGCGCTCCGAGATCAACCAGGATTCGTTCCTGGCAACGCTTTCAAATGAAAACACAAATATTACCGGTTACCTCGTTGATGAGGTCCTGAAGCAACAACCTCCGGTGATTCAAACATTTTTATTGAAAACATCCATTCTGGATCGCTTTTGCGTTTCATTATGCGAAGCGGTTATTCCTGGGATCGATCCCACCTGGGAAATGCGTGCTTGTTTGGATTGGGTGGAGCAGGCTGAATTGTTTTTTATCCCGTTGGATAACCGGCGGGAATGGTACCGGTACCACCATTTATTCCAGGATTTACTGCATCGGAGGTTGTCCTTAGAGTTTACAGCTGACAGGGTCGCCGAATTACATCGCCAGGCTTCATCCTGGTTTGAAGGGCACGAGTTGATTGAGGAAGCCTTGCATCACGCCTTGACTGCGGGTGACCTGGATCTGGTCGCACACCTGATGTATACCGGCATGCGGGATGTGGTCAACCGTGAGGATCGTCCAACTTTAGAACGATGGCAGCGCCTCTTGACAGACGAGATGATCATGCGGCACCCGGAGCTATTAATGCTCAAAGTATGGGTACTGCAGTTTTCCTGGAGACTTCATCTTCAATCCCAGGTAATCGAGCAGCTCAATATGCTAATGGATTCGGCAGAACGAGCACCGATGGATGTGCACGACCTCAAAATCCTGCGCGGACAAACCCTGTTAATAAAAGGTCAATATGCGTATTTTCGCAACCAGACCTCGCAGTCGATCGACTTCTGCCGCCAAGTTTTGGAACTCCTGCCTCCAGAGTGGACGTTTGTACGCGGTGGAGCAATGCTTTACCTTGGACTTTCCCTGCAGGCCAGCGGCCAATCGTCGGCAGCGGAACGGCTGCTGCTCGATGAATTTGATTCTTATCATAATAAAAGCGATATCTTTGCTCTTATGCTTTTACAATCACTTAGTTTAATTTACCTTAAAACCAACCGGCTTGACCAGGTAATTCAAACAGCGCAATTGTTGCATCAACTGGCAGACAGCGGTGGATTCCGGCTCATGAAATATTGGGGGGACTGGTTCCTTGGTATGGTGCATTATCAACGAGACGAAATGGATGCTGCCATGCGTCACTTTATCCAGATCGTTGAAAATCCGTATATCGCCCATATATCCTCTTACCGGGATGCCATCGCAGGTATGGCATTAATTCATCAGAGCAAAGCGCAGAGCTCAGAAGCCCAGTTGATGATGGAATCGATCATCAAGTTAGACCTGGAGCAGAGCGGAAGCGAAGATAACCGGACACGCTCGCTGCATGCCAGGCTGATGCTATTACAAGGAAACCTGGAAGGCGCAAGCCGGTGGGCAGATGGTTTCACCGATCTTCCGCCAGACCAACCCCTTATGTGGCTGGAAGAACCGCAGATAACCCGGGTACGCGTCCTCATAGCTAAAGGAAAAGGTCCAGATTTAAGGTTAGCGATGCAAATTTTGGATTCTCTGGACGAGATTACAAATCGGACACATAATTTAAACCATAAACTCGAGGTATTGTCTCTTCGTGCCCTGGCGCTTGAAGCGCAAGGGGAATCCAGCCTGGCGGAAAATGCGATACAGGAGGCAATTAACCTTTCCCGAACAGGGGAGATCATCCGGATCTTTGTTGACCTGGGGAAACCCATGCAGTCGATAATCCAAAGACTTCCGAAGCAAGATGATCCCAATGAGATGATTCACCGTATCCTGGCAGCTTTTCCGAAGGACAATAAAAACCCAGTTCGTATTGAAAGTCCATCACAAAAGGCGCGCCAGCTAACATTAATTAACTCAAAATTGTCCGAGCCTTTGACACCCCGGGAACTCGAAATCCTGAATTTATTATCCGGACCGCTAAGCATGAAAGAAATCGCACGCGAGCTCAATATTTCATACGCGACTGCTAAACGCCACGCGATCAATCTATACAGCAAGCTTGATGTAAGCCTTCGCCGGGATGCTGTGAATCGGGCTTTGGAACTGGGTATCCTGCTCCCAGACTGACCACTTTCCTCTTATTTACACCCTAATCCATCTACACCTTAATTACACCCCACGGGTGGTATCGAACCATGTGGACAATAGCTATCATCATCATTGATGAACCTGCCAAATAGGAATCAAGTACCTTTCGATAGCCCTGCCTATTACCAGATTCGTGTACAGGGACGGATCGATCAAACTTGGTCTGATCGTTTGGAAGGAATGGCGATTAGTCTTTCCTCAAAGGATGGTGAACCCCCGGTTACGGCCATGGAGGGCAAGCTGTATGATCAATCTGCCCTGGCAGGGGTACTCAACACGCTGTATGAGCTTCGCCTGCCTGTTCTTTCCGTCGAGCGACTGCCTTCATTTCAATCAGATGGAGACGACTAATTTCAGGGCAAGAATTCCCTTGCAAACACCATATTTGGCATGAGTCGCACGCCATAATGCAATTTGAAAAGGAGTAGAGATGAAAAAAAGATCTATCATGAGAAAGTTCACGTTGATCGGTATTTTATTGGTAAGCCTGGTGATCGTATTTGGGACCCTCGGCTGCCAGAGCAACCAGCCCCCCCAGGGGGATGATTCCTGGACAAAGGTGGAGAGTGCCGGCGTTCTGAATGTTGGTACCTCTTCCGGTTACCCCCCCTATGAGTACTATTCGGAGGACATGATTCTCCAAGGGTTCGATATCGCATTGATCAACAGCATCGGTGCGAAGCTGGGGGTTCGTGTAAATATCCAGGACTTTGCCTTTGATGGCCTCGGTTCCGCCCTGCAGGTTGACCAGATCGATGCGGCAATAGCCGCGATCTCCGTCACCGATGAGCGCGCCGCCCAGGTAAATTTCTCCAACGTCTATTTCGTCGGTTCGGACGGAATCCTCGCCCGCGCAGGTTCCCCGATCACCTCAGTGACAACCGTTCAGGATCTTGCCAACAAGCGCATCGGTGTGGAAAGGGGTACGATATACGAAAATTGGGTCCAGAAGGAATTGGTTGACAAAGGGCTGATCACTGCGGACCAGATGTTCGTATATGCCCAGGCCAAAGATGCGGTCAACGACCTCAGCCTCGATCGGCTTGATCTGGTCATGATGGACCTGCGACCGGCAATCGCTTCCACCGACTTCTATGGGGTGGTTCTTGTTGGGCAGGGTCAAACCCAGCAGAAGTTCGCGATCGCTTTGAAACTGAATTCAAACCAGCTCACAGCCAAGATCAACGACGCGCTGCTCCAACTTCAAAACGACGGGACCCTGGCTGAGCTTCAAAAAGAGTATTTGGACATCAACTCCGAGATGGCGCAGCCTCTTCCCACCCCAGCCCCCACCCTGGCACCTTCTGCTCCCACGCCTACCTTTGTTCCCACCTACGTTCCACCATCCGGCTGCGTGGATGCCATGGCATACGTGATGGATCTCACCTATGACGACGGGAACATGACCCATTACCCGGATGTGCAGCCCAACCAGTCCTTCCAGAAAGGCTGGCGGATTCAAAATACAGGCAGCTGCACCTGGAATTCATCGTATTACCTCGCTTTCACCGGTGGAACCCAGATGAACGGTCAGCCCACGGCCATCCAGTCGAATGTGGCTCCTGGCGCGACTTATGATATGTACGTGAACCTGGTTGCTCCCTCAACACCAGGGCAATTTACTGGCGAATGGACGCTCTTTAATAACCTGAATTACGGTTTTGGGGAGAAACTGTTTGTGGCAATTGAGGTGATCGGCCCCACCAGCGTTCCGCCTACTCAGGCGCAACCAACAGCAACACCTCCTGCTCCAACCGCCACCTTAGAGCCCACAGCGGTGCCACCCACGGTAGCACCCCCAACAGCTACACCGGAAGCAGTCAGTCCTTCGCAACCAATAGCCACCCCTTAAGTTGATCAATTATAAATTTGAACGAAAGTAAACAATAAATAATTGCCTGTCTTCTGGAAATGGGAAATAGCTTTAGGAATTTGTTGCAGTGAAAAAACAAGATTAACACTGACCGGCGCTTTACGAATTGAAGGATTCAAATCCTTCTGATGTAAAGCTTAACCTGAGGCGAAAATTCAGCCTCAGAGGAATAAAAAAAATGGAGGTTTATTATGCCAGGACGAGGAATAGGTGGACCAGGTGGACGGAGAGGAGGGCCAGGTGGCCCGGGACGTGGAATTGGCGGACCGGGACCGGGTGTGGGACGAGCTGCTGTTGTTCGCCGGCACCGCCGGATGCGCAGGCGCATGCGCCGCAGAATGATCATCGGCGGTATGGCGATCGTTGCCGTCGGCACCAGCGCGACCAAGATGAGCCAGGCGGAAGTGCAGCAGGTGGAGCAGAAAGCCGGGCAGCCGGTGGAAAATCTAACTGAAGAACAGTTGGATGCGACCATGGGTGAACTGGGTATCGAAGGCGCGGAACCGACCGATGCGGAAGTTGCCGCGCTCGAAGCGGAAGAGGATAAGAATCCGTCAGTATGAGTTGCATCTTCCACCAGTTTAGATGGAAAATTTCTGAAACCAACTAAATATTGGAGGATCAGGGAAAGGAGGAAAACCAAATGAAAACAGATCTCGTACTGGGTCTTGGTGTTGGCTTCTTTGCCGGAGTGCTGGTTGGTGGCGTCACCGCGCTGCTGCTTGCTCCGGAAAGCGGCGAGGAACTTCGCGGTCAGATCCGCGTCAAAGCCGGGGAGGGAACCCAATACCTCAAGGATTCCTACGGTCAGGCAAGTGATTGGGTTGTGGACCAGACCGGCAGATTGCGCAAGGTCAAACCCGGCGAAGAAGTGTCGGAATCTGCAAAATAGATCCACATATATGCACTTGGGTTTGATCTGAACCTGGAGCATGATGGTTTGGCAATCAATCTGGCAATCGCCAGGACTTACTTATAAGGAGAACAAATGAAACAGAATAATGCAGGTTGTTTTACCGCCGCTGTTGTGGGTATGTCCCGCTTCATCGTGCTTTTCGCGTGGATCGCCCGCCCGATCGCTTTTGATGCGGCATTTTCCTCGTGGATCATTCCCTGCCTGGGTGTTATGATCCTGCCCTTCACCACCTTGATGTACCTGATCTTGATAACGAACCAGGTTGGAAATATGTTGTCTGGTACCGACTGGATCTGGATCGCTTTAGCTGTCGTAGTTGATATTGCCGGTGCCGGAGCTGCAGCAGCCCAGAACCGCAACCGCGTTCCGCAGGGGTATCCGGGTGCGCTTCCCCCTGAACCGCCCGCTGCTCCTCCTTCAACACCTGCAGCCTAACTCATCAAAAATAGAGCCTGGAGATCCAGGCTCTATATAAAATATTGGAAAAGCAAGTTGTAAAAAAATGCAATCTCAATAAAAATAACATAAATTAAATTATTCAAAAAGGAGATGATTTTCCATGGGTACAATGACGATTAAAGGCAAGACAATGCGGTCAGTCGATGTGGACTGGAAGGAGTTCTACTACACCAACTGCCCACTGATATCCCCCAGTAACGTCGACCAGGAACTCGGTTGGGTGAAGGAAGAGTTCAAGAAGATCGGCGTAGCGTACAAGTACCTTCGTTCCACCACCGAGAACGACTGGTACCCGCACTACATCCACAACCTCGACAACCTGATGCGCTACGGTGGCTGCCACCCGGCCATCCACGTCCAGGCCGACATTCGCCGCACCCGGCTTATTGGGACGACGCAGGTTTACGAAGGCGGTGTCATGATGGTGCGCGCCCGCGACCCCATCTACAAAATGTCGCATCTCAAGGGCAAGAAGATCGGCCTCTCCAAAAGCCAGAACGTCATCAAGAACGATTGGTGGCGCGTGCAGGAAGAGCATGGCATAGAGCTGATGCTCATGCTGAACGATATGACCCGTAAGGATGTGGAGATCGTGGAGTTCCCCTACCCGGACGACTGGTACGACAAGCCTGAGATGCTCACCCCGATGGAGAACCCTAATGAGTACCAACTTAAGCGCGACCATAAGCACGATCTGGCCTTCCGCCCGCTGGAAACCGCACTCGAAAAAGGCATCATCGATGCCATGTATAGCCAAAGCAAAGTCTTGAGCGTGCTCTCGGAGACAACCGGCAAGTTCAAATCTATCGAGGACCTATCCCGGTACCCGGACTGGACGCTGCAAGGGGCGGCGAATGTCCCGGCCACCCTCACGGTCACCGACGTGGCCTGCAAGGAGCACCCCGAGTTGATCATCGCGCTCCTGAAGGGCCTGATCAAGGTGGGGCGTTGGGCGAACGAGCACAGGCACGCCGCAGCGGCCATCCTCAACAAACAGACCTATTACCGGGATGAAGAAGATACGGTTGAAGGCATCCGGCGCGTCGAGTTCGTGCCAGTCCTCTCGCCCATTAACCTGCAAACGCTTCAGATCAACAAGGACTTCATGCTCAGCCACGGCTACATCGAGCACGATTTTGACGTGTTCGAGTGGGCTGCGCCGGAATTCCTGGAGAAGGCAGCCACGGAACTGCTCGAGGAAGAGTGGAAGAAGCGCAGCATGGCCAAGCTTCCCCAAGGGACAACCCTTGAAGAGGCGATGACACGGCTTGGGTAAACGGAAAAAGCTCGGGCGATTTAGCCTGAGAAGAATTCAAGGATTTCTTGCAAGCAAAATAGGGTGCCAAACCCAAGGGATGGCAGTTTGGCACCCATTGAATATCTTGATAAACAAAGGATTGAAGAAAACCATGACGATTGAGTCTGATACACGAATGAAGCGGCTTGGTTATCGGAAGCCGGAAGATGTCGCGGAACCTGATCAGCTCGTGCTCGTTGAATATGTTTCCGGGGGGCGGATTGCGATCATCACCCTCAACCGGCCGCATGCCGATAACGCGATAACAACGGAACTGGCGGCACAATTAATTGAAATCCTGGAGACGATCGCAGCCCGCCCTTCTGTGCGTGTTGCCATCCTGACTGGTGCTGGAGAACGGGCTTTTTCGGTCGGCGGCGACTTGTACCAAAGAAAACAGATGACGAAAGAGGAATGGCTGCGCCAACGTCTGGTTTTCGACCGTGTCCTTTACACGTTGCGCCAATTACGCAGGCCGATCATCACAGCGGTCAATGGAATGGCTTACGGCGGAGGGTGCGAGATTGCCATCAGCACGGATTTCATCATAGCGTCAGAGGATGCCGTCTTTGGGCAACCGGAAGCGATGGTCGGCTTGAGCGCGGGTGGCGGTTCACCGGTCTTCCTCCCCCGTTTCCTCCCCCCGGGGAAGGCGATGCAAATGCTGATGACCGGGGAACCCATCACCGCACGGGAAGCCTATCGCCTTGGAATGGTCAACGAGATTCACCCCAGGGCTGAACTGATGAAGGCAGTGCTCACCATCGCGGAAAAAATTGCCAAAAATTCACCCACAGCGGTACAGTCGGTTAAGCGCGCAGTTCAAAACAGCCAGGGCGAGCCTGTCGAGCAGGCAATCGCCATCATGATGGATGAACACTGGCGCTCGGTTGTTCACCCGGATCGTGTCCAGGGAATCCTTGCGTTCACCGAAGACCGGGAACCAGAGTATCCGGACCCTGACTTTTAATGTACAACTTCGCGGCGCAGCCGCCAAATCAAATCACAAGATTGAATTTTAATAAGGAGATGACCAAATGGTAGAAAAAGAGGGAACAATCGTACATCAGGGAATCCAGGTGCCTTCTGCCAAACAGACCACCCTGGGGCTCTATGTGACCGCACGCGAAGCCTACGAGATGTGGAAAGCGGCACCTGAAAAGGTGAAGGTTCTGGACGTGCGTATGGTTGAGGAATACGTATTTCTCGGGCATGCGGAAGGCGCTGTCAATATCCCTGTGGCGTTTCCAAAATACGAATGGCATGAGGATAAGCGCAAGTATGGTTTTGAGATGAACCCCGATTTTGTCGACCATGTCAAGCAAATCTTAAAACTGGACGATACCATCGTTGCCATGTGCCGTTCCGGGGGGCGCAGCGCCTTCGCAATAAATATGCTTGCCAAGGCAGGTTTTACGAATATTTACAACATTATCGATGGCTTCGAAGGCGATACGATCGATGATCCCGAGAATGTCTTTCACGGCAAGCGCATGAAGAACGGCTGGAAGAACTCCGCTCCCTGGTCTTATGACCTCGATCCCGCAAAAGTGTGGATTCCCACTGGTGAAGAGCTGGAAAAACTTCGCAGCACTTTGGATATATAAACATATTTTCTCAGTGGTATTGAGCCTTGTTTACACGCACAAGACTCAATGCCGGGGTGATTTTCTTAGAAAATGGAGATAAGGATATGACTGCGAATGAATTCCTGACGATTGTTGCCCAGATTTCCGGTTTTCTTGGCATCGTCTGTAGCATGCTTGCAATGGGTTTGGGTTTAACCTTAACCCAGATTATCCAACCGTTAAAAAATGCACGGCTTGTGATTCTTGCGCTCCTGGCGAATTTTGTGCTGGTGCCATTGCTTGCCTATGGGATCACACTGGTCATACCCCTCGAGGATTCACTTAGAATCGGATTGATCATCCTGGCTACCTGTGCAGGGGCACCCTTCCTGGTATTGGAGGCGCGAGGTGCCAAAGCGAACCTGGCAGTTGCGGTTGGGGTGATGACCCTCCTGATGGTCGTGACGATATTCTATTTGCCCGTGGTGCTGCCGATGCTCCTGCCGGGCGTTGAAGTGGATGCTGGAGCTATTGCCCAGTCACTGATCGTGATTATGCTGATCCCGCTGATCCTGGGTTTGCTCATCAAATCCCACTCACCCGAAACTGCGAATAACTGGGCGCCAACAATGAACAAGATTGGCAGCCTGGGAATCCTGATTCTGCTGGTGGTTGGATTGGGATTGAATCTTTCCAACGTCATCAGCCTGATCGGTTCCCTTGGGTTCCTGGCGCTGCTGGTCTTCATAATTGGAAGCCTATTGATCGGTTTTGCAGTTGGCGGCCGCGATCCGGATGTGCGCAATGTGATGGGGTTGGGCACCGCTCAGCGTAATGTGTCGGCTGCCATACTTATTACTTTGATGAACTTTGCCGGCACGATGACAGTCTCGTATGTGCTGGTGGCAGCCATCCTCCTCCCTTTGATATTAATTTCAATCGCGCGCTGGCTGGGGAGAAAGAAACAGGTGGCGTGAAATCCATTGAGCGGTTTATGTTCAGTAATGGAGAAAACCCTTACAAATCAATGCATAGAATTCATTTATAATGAAAGAGAAGAATATCGGTTTTTCCCATAAGAGAATTATTTCCATCAAGAATATTTGTATTAATATCAAAAAGGAGTGAACATGGCGATCAAGACGTATAAAGATGGAACCCCGTTTACAGGCGTCGTTGGGCGCACCACCCAGGAATCCTCCCCGGCCTGGCCGGAACCACCGAAACCACCGGAGGGCACCCCTAACGTGCTCTTCTTCGTTTTGGATGACGTGGGTTACGGGCAGCTTTCGAGCTTTGGCGGATTGGTTGAGACCCCGGTATTGGATAGCCTGGCTGCGAACGGTCTGCGTTATGTCAACATGCACACCACGGCATTGTGCTCTCCATCGCGCGGATGCATCCTGACCGGGCGGAACCACCACTCGATTGGGCTGGCATCCATCACCGAAACTTCCACCGGGTACCCCGGTTATAACGGGATACTGCCCTTCGATAAGGGCATGATCAGTGAGATGCTGGCGCAAAAAGGCTACAACACATTTTGCATTGGGAAATGGCATTTAACCCCTCCCGAGCACACCACGGCTGCCGGGCCGTACGACCGCTGGCCTCTTGGCCGTGGGTTCGAGCGTTACTATGGCTTCATGGGCGGCGAGACCAACCAGTGGTTCCCGGAGCTGACCTACGATAATCACGCGATTGAGCAGCCCAAACAACCTGAGGAGGGCTACCACCTGAGCAGCGACCTGGCTGATAAAGCCATCGAATTTATCCAGGACGCGCATGTCACCGCGCCAGACAAGCCCTTCTTCCTCTATTACGCCACCGGTGCCGGGCACGCCCCGCACCACGTCCCCAAGGAATGGGCGGATAAATACAAGGGCAAATTCGACATGGGTTGGGATAAGTACCGCGAGATCGTCCATAAGCGGCAGCTTGAAATGGGTATCATCCCACCGGGCACGGAGCTTTCAGCGCATGACCCGGATGTCCCGGTTTGGGATACCCTTCCGGAAGGAACCAGGAAACTTTTTGCCCGCTTCATGGAGGTGTATGCCGGCTTTGTCAGCTTCACCGATTATCATTTTGGGCGGATTCTTGAATTCCTGAAAGAGATAGGCGAGCTGGATAATACCCTCATCGTCATGGTCTCCGATAACGGCGCCAGCTCCGAAGGCGGGCCGGTTGGTTCGCTGAACGAGATGTTCTTCTTCAACAATGTGAAGGAGGAACTCGAGGATAATCTCAAAATGCTGGATAAACTTGGCGGCGTGGAAACCTGCAACCATTACCCGTGGGGCTGGACCAATGCCGGCAACACCCCCTTCAAGCGCTGGAAGCGCGAAACCTACCGGGGCGGCACCACCGATCCGTGCATCGTATCCTGGCCAAAGGGCATCCAGGCGCGAGGTGAGATCAGGAAGCAATATGCCCACTGCATCGATTTCGTCCCGACGGTCCTGGAAGCCCTGGGTATTGAAGCCCCGGAGAGCATCCGGGGTGTGAGCCAGGCGCCAATCGACGGGGTGAGCTTTGCCCAAACCTTCAACCAGCCGGCAGAGCCTGGCAACCACCACACCCAGTACTTCGAGATGTTCGGGCACCGTTCCATCTACCACGATGGCTGGCGGGCAGTCTGCCCGTGGCCCGGGACAAGCTTTACCGAGGCTGCCAAGAAGAACCGCAGGTTTGGGTCCCCGATCGACAACCAGGTGCTGATCGATATTGACTCCCACGACTGGGAGCTGTATCAGGTCGATGAGGATTATTCAGAAACCAAGAACCTTGCGGATGGTAATCGCGACAAGCTGATCGAGATGGTTGGCAGGTGGTATGCGGAAGCCGGTAAATACCAGGTATTTCCCATCGACAGCACCGCCATCGAACGAATAAATGCTGAACGTCCGACCATCGCAAAACCGAGGAACAAATACGTCTTCTATCCCGGCGGATCACCGGTTCCGTTTACCGCCGCACCCCGGACCTACAACCGGCCCTGGAGCATCACCGCGGATGTTGTGGTTCCGAAAGGCGGGGCCGAAGGTGTGCTTCTTGCCCAGGGTGGCAATACCGGCGGGTATACGCTCTTTGTCAAAGATGGAAAGCTGCATTTCCTGTACAACTGGCTCGGTCACGATAAATTCTGGTTGCATTCCAACGAAACCATTCCGGAAGGTGAGGTTGAGCTGCGTTACGAGTTCGAGCCAACCGGCAAACCGGATATCGCCCTGGGAAGGGGTGTTCCGGCACGCGGGCAACTCTACATCAACCGCAAGCTGGTTGCCAGTATCGATATGCCGTATTCCATCCTGAACATGTGGGGAACTGAAGGACTGACCTGCGGATATGATGGCGGGGATCGGGTGGCTGCGGAGGAGTATGGCGATACCTTTACCTTCACGGGCACCCTCAAGCGGGTCACCATGGATCTTAGCGGAGAGCTGATCCAGGATAGCGAAATGGAGATGAAGGTCGCCATGAGGCGTCAGTAGAAATAATAATTCGCAACGAGAGCGGAACGGATTCTTTCGTGTTCATTCCGCACTCGCAAACAGGCAAAAAAGGAGAATAATATGCCAGGACGAGGAATTGGTGGACCAGGAAGAGGCCCGGGTGGACCGGGACGCGGAATCGGCGGACCAGGACCGGGTGTGGGTAGAGCTTCTGTGGTGCGCAGGCACCGCCGGATGCGCAGGCGCATGCGCCGGAGAATGATCATCGGCGGTATGGCGATCGTTGCCGTCGGCACCAGCGCGACCAAGATGAGCCAGGCTGAAGTGCAGCAGGTGGAGCAGAAAGCCGGGCAGCCGGTGGAAAATCTAACCGAAGAACAATTGGATGCGACCATGGGTGAACTTGGCATCGAAGGCCAGGAACCGACCGATGCGGAAGTTGCCGCGCTCGAAGCGGAAGAGGATAAGAACCCTTCTGTATAACCAATTAAATCCCTGTGGCGGGAGAGAACCCAAATAACGGATTTTCTTATAGATCTCCGGAAGGGTTTGAATTTTCCTGCCACAGGGGTCAATAATTTTAGAACAGTAGTATATGAATTAATAATTATTTGACACGCAGGACCAGTGATAATTCCACCTTTTTTTCATGAATTTTGATGGCGTTTGATGGAATTCCCCAAGAAAATAAATTTCGAGTATTATTCTTCAAGTTGAATTTACGAATTTGTAAAAATTTATTGGAGACACATTTTCAACAAAAAATATGAAAACTACCTGGACCAAGCGCAATATTCCCATCCTTTCCTGGCTGCCCGGGTATAACCGCGGCTGGCTCACCGCCGATGTGATCGCCGGCTTGACCCTCTGGGGGCTGGTGGTCCCGGAAGCCATGGCCTATGCAGGTATTGCCGGGCTGCCGCCCCAGGCGGGTCTCTATACACTTCTGGCGGCGCTGCTTGTTTATGCCCTGCTGGGAACATCCCGCCACCTGGTGGTGCAGGCCACTTCAGCCACGGCAGCGCTTCTTGCTTCTTCCGTGGCCGCAGCGTTGATCGCAACCGCTCCTGAAAACGTCTCCGACCCCAAAACCTACCAAGTATACGCTTCTGCGTTTGTACTGGTCACAGGGTTGGTCTTCCTGGCAGCGGGTCTGGCAAAGCTGGGCTTCATCACCCAGTTCCTTTCAAAACCGGTGATGGATGGTTTCGTGATGGGCATCGCGGTCTTCGTGGCGGTGGGTCAGCTCAACAAGCTGTTCGGCGTACCCAAACCCGAAGGCAACACGGTCGAGAAGCTGCTGGGGATCATCAAGGACCTTCCCAGCGCCAACTGGGCGACCTTTCTTATAGGTGCCAGCTCCCTGGCGCTGCTGTTCATCCTGCCGCGCCTTTCCAAAAAGATCCCCGCCGGGCTGGTGGTTCTTTTCGGGTATATCGCACTCAGTGCTGTTCTGGACCTGAATGGCAATTACGGTGTGGAGATCGTCGGTACCCTGCCGCAGGGTCTGCCTGCTTTTGCTTTCCCGGTTGTTCCCTTCTCCACTTACCTCGCGATGCTGGTCCCGGCGATGGGTGTTCTGCTGGTTGCCTACAGCGAAGCGCTGGGGGTGGCGCACGAGTTTGCCGAAAAACATGGCTACGAAGTGGACGCCAACCAGGAGCTGAATGCCCACGCGATCGCAAATGTTGTCAGCTCGCTCTTCGGCGGGATGCTGGCTGCCGGAAGCATGTCCGCCTCCGCGGTGAAAGAAGAAGCGGGAGCCCGCAGCCAGGTGACCAACCTGGTCACTTGGGTGGTGACGATCATCACCGTGCTCTTCCTGACCCCCTTGTTTAAAACCCTGCCCGAGGCTGTGCTGGGGGCATTGATCATCCATGCGCTCTGGCATATCCTCGCATCCCGCAAACTGCAGAAGATCCGCCTGGCATCGCGGGTGGAGTTCTGGTTCGCCATGTTGGCATTCGCGGGCGTGATCTTCATCGATGTTCTGGAGGGAATGATCATCGGCCTGGTGGCTTCCATGCTGTTCGTGATCTACCGCTCCAGCCGGCCGCATGTCTCTTCGCTGGCGCGGGTTCCCGGCCTGCCCGGTTCCTACTCGGACCTCGGCCGCCACCCGGAAAATATTCCTGTGCCGGGCGTACTCATCACCCGCCTGGATGGTCAGCTGTATTATGCCAACGCTCCCACGTACCGGGATCAGGTGAAGGCCATGATCGCGGAGAGAGAATACGCCACCCCGCGCGGTGATCTTTGACTCCAGTTCCTGGTTCGAGATCGATGTGACCAGCGCCGATATCATCGAGAAATTGGTGAAAGAACTCCGCGGGAAAGGGATCGATGTTTACATTGCGGATGTGCATGCTCCTGTTCGCGAGTACGCCAGCCAGACCGGCTTGCTCGAAGTCATCGGCGAGGACCACATTTTCCCCACCGTCGATGCTGCCGTGAAAAGTATTGAAGCATTCCAATAAAGGAGAAAAGAAATGACGACTGTTGAAATTTCCACCCAAATGCAAAACACCAGGTGCCGGAAGAGAAACTGACCAGCCTGGGGCTGTATGTGACCGCGAAAGAAGCCTATGAGATGTGGCTTGCCGATCCGGAACGGGTCAAAGGTCCTGGATGTCGCACCTTCGAAGAATACGTCCTCATCGGCCACGCGGAGATGGCAGTGAATGTTCCGCTGGCCTTCCCAACCTACAAATGGGACGCCGGCAAGGGGAATTATTCCGTGATCGGCAACAAGGATTTCATTGCCCGCGTGCAGGACCACTTCAAACCGGATGATACGATCCTGGTCATGTGCCGCTCCGGCGGGCGCAGCGCCATGGCGGTCAACGCCCTTGCCAAGAATGGTTTCACCCGAAAGTCCACAACATCATCGACGGATTTGAAGGCGATAAAGTGGAGGATCCGGAAAGCATCTATCACGGCAAACGGGTGAGAAACGGCTGGAAGAATTCCGTTCCCTGGACCTATTCCCTGGATCCGAAGCTGGTATGGCTGCCTTCCGAAGCAGAAGTGGAAACGCTCAGAAATACCCTGGAGCTATGATGACGATCGAAACCTTTCTCTCACGATCGCTGCGCTATCCGGCTTATTGTTTGTTGTATCGAGCATGCTGGGCATGGGCTTGAGCCTGACCACCGCGCAGATAATTCAACCACTGAAGAACGTTCGCCTGGTGATCCTGGCGCTGCTGGCGAATTTCGTGCTGGTTCCCCTGCTCGCGTTCGGGATCACCCGGCTGATCCCGATGGATCAATCCCTGCAGATCGGGCTGATCGTGCTATCGACGGTGGCGGGTGCGCCATTCCTGGTCAAAGAAGTTCAGGCGGCGAAGGGTGACCTTGCCCTGGCGGTCGGACTCATGTTCATGATGATGGTCGTGACCATTATCTATGTTCCCCTTGTTCTTCCCCTCCTGCTGCCCGGGGTTGAAGTGAATCCCTGGGATATCGCCAAGTCCCTGATCGTGACCATGCTGATTCCCATCATCCTCGGTCTGGTCTATCCGAGCAAGCTCGCCGAGGATGCGCAGCACTGGGCACCTGTGATGAACAAGGTCTCCAGCGTCGGCCTGCTGGTCATGCTCGTGACCGGGTTGGGGTTGAATGTATCCAACATCATCAGCCTGATCGGTTCCGGCGGGTTCCTGGCGCTTCTGCTGTTCGTTGCCGGTTCGTTCTTGATCGGTTTTCTCCTCGGCGGAAAAAACCCGGGAGTCCGGAGCGTTCTGGGGCTTGGTACAGCCCAGCGCAATGTGGCAGCTGCCATCCTGGTCACCAGCCTGAATTTCTCCGGCACGATGACCCTCCCCTTTGTACTGGTGGCGTCCATCGTCCTACCGCTGATCCTGATCCCGACCGCGCGCTGGCTGGGAAAGCAGAAGCGAAATAGAGGCAATAACCTGTTTAAACAAAAGTTGATGCAGAGGGAGGCAAACATGATTGATACCCAGGCAAAACCTGCACCTTACGTTCGGCTTTTAGGGCTTGTCGTTCTTTTGGGTTTGATCAGTGCCCTGATCACATTTGCATTCATGTTTCTTGTAAGCCGGGGAACTGCCCTTGTTTGGGAGGAGGCAGCCCTGGCGCTCGGCTTGGATCCCCGTTTTTTCACCCTCCTGGTTTGTACGCTTGGAGGTTTGCTGGTGGGGTTGCTGGTCAAGCTTTTCGGTGACCATAATGCCATCTTTGCCGAGTTGATGCTTGAATTTGGCAGGACCGGGCGCTTCGACTACCGCAACGCACCCGGGATCGTAGTCACCGCCTTTGTATCGCTCATCTCCGGGGCAAGCCTGGGTCCGGAAGCACCCCTGGCGGATGCCTGCGGCGGGATTGGTACACTGATCTCCGACAAGCTTAAACTCGATGAAGAAGAGACACGTACGATGGGTTATTCTGGCGTCAGCGGGATGCTGGCTTCCTTCATCACCTCCCCGTTCAGCGGTGCGCTCCTTGGGCTGGAATCCTCGCAGGGCGGACCCGGGGGCAGGAAGACATATTTCTGGGTGTTGTTCCCGAGCCTGCTTTCATCTGCGGTGGCAACCACGGTCTTCGTCCTGCTTAGCGGGACTTTCTTTGCGTCGTTATACACATTCCCGGATTATTCGGTTCGCGTAATGAGATCTGTTGTACGCCGCTCCACTGGGATTGATCGGCGGGATCGTTGGTTTGTTATTCATGATGCTGCTCAAGCGACTGCAGATCCTTTTCCAACCGTTGAAGTCGCATCTGGTGCTGCGCGGTTTGCTGGGGGGGTTGGGCATGGGGATCATCGGCGCGCTCCTCCCGCTGACCTTATTTTCGGGGGAGGCAGAGACGCATGACCTGATCACATCATGCAGCTGAGATCGGCGTCCTGATGCTGGTTGTGTTATGTCTGGCGAAGCTGCTCGCCACATCCCTGGTGCTTGCCACCGGCTGGAAGGGCGGATATATTTTCCCCGATCATGTTCGCTGGCGTTTCCCTGGGACTTGCGGCGAACCTCATATTTCCCGGTATTCCGGTGGCAGTTGCCGTCGCAGCCACGATGGCAGGCGCGCTGGTTGCGGCCCTGCGAGCGCCCCTGTTCGCCGCGCTGCTGACGATCACGCTGGTGCAGCGGGAGACTGCCCCGCGATCGCCGTCGCAGTGGTGGTCAGCGCGTTGATGGCCGCGTTGGTGGCTTGCGCACTGCCGGAAAAGACCTCATATTTCCCGGTATTCCAGTGGCAGTTGCCGTCGCAGCTACAATGGCAGGCGCGCTGGTTGCCGCCCTGCGCGCTCCCCTGTTTGCCGCGCTGCTGACGATCACGCTGGTCCAGCGGGAGACTGCCCCCGCGATCGCCGTCGCAGTAGTGGTCAGCGCGTTGATGGCCGCGTTGGTGGCTCTGCGCACTGCCCGCAGGTCAGCAGGTCAGGCAGAAGTACTTCCGGATGAAGCGTAGGTCAAATTTCCCAAGGAGTTGAATGATGGATAATCCAACCTCACCACCCAAAGGAATCAGAAAATTCATACCCGGCCTTGCTCTGTTCACAGCCAGGTATACTCCGCTGATTCGCACGGATTTCATGGTGGCGGTCACGGTTTTTGCGGTGCTTGTGCCTTCAGCGATGGCCTACGGGGAGCTCGCGGGGGTCGACCCGGTCGCGGGGTTATACGTGGCTCTCGGGGCGATGGTCATGTACGCGCTTTTTGGGTCCTCGCTGCAGGTTGTGATGGGCCCGGAAGCAACCAGCGCCATCATCACCGCTGCCGCGGTTGCGCCACTGGCTGGCGGCGACCCGGCGCGTTACGCCGCCCTGGCAGCGATGACCGCGATCCTCGTCGGTGTCATATCGATACTCGCCAGCATCGCGAAGCTGGGTTTTATCACCGACTTCCTTTCCAAACCGATCCTGGTAGGCTATATCCTGGGTGCGACGCTCATCGTGATCGGCAGCCAGCTGGGGAAGATGTTTGGGATATCCCTGGAGAGCGATGAATTTTTCCGGCAGGTGGCAGAGCTGATCAGCCGCCTGGACGAAACCCACATACTCACCTTCGTTATCGGCGTCGTATGCATCACGGCGCTCTTACTGATCCGTAAAATTAACCGCGCCATCCCCGGCCCGCTCATCGTCGTCGTCGGCGCCATCCTGGCTTCGGTGTTTTTTGATCTGGAAGCCTTGGGTGTAAAGGTGGTAGGTCCGGTCACCCCCGGTTTACCAAGTATCTCGATCCCGATTGTTAGCCTCCAGGATATCATTACGCTTCTACCAGCCGCCCTGGCGCTCACGGTTTTGATCTATGCAGACGAGATCCTCACCGCGCGCGTTTTTGCGAACAAGCACGGCCAGAAGATCAATTCAAACCAGGAATTCACGGCCATTGGGATGGCAAATATCGGCGCCGGTATCCTTTCCGGGTTCCCGGCTGCCCTCAGCGCCTCGCGCACCGCTGTCTCGGATCAGATGGGGGGAAAATCGCAGTGGGTGGGGTTGATCGCTGCAGCTCTCACGATCATTTTCCTGTTATTCCTAACCCCCATCCTCGCGCCGCTGCCCACTGTTGCCCTGGGGGCGATCATCATCGTCGCGTCGATCGGGTTGATCGATATCCCGGCGTTTCGCTTTCTGAAACAGGTCCGGGCTTTCGAGTTCTGGCTGGCGGTGATAACGACCCTTGAAGTTCTGATCGTCGGGATCATTTATGGTATTCTCGTCGCCGTGATCCTTTCGCTGATCAATGTCATTTACCATATTTCCCGGCCGCACGACGCGCTGCTGGATGATATCGATGCCAAAGGTGGTACGGTTTATCGCAGTGTGTCAGATAAAGCAGACCTCGATGACAGAGCCGGGGCTGATCGTTTACCGTTTTGATGCCCCGCTTGTTTTTGCCAACGCGGGTTATTTTACGGACCGGTTGGATGAGCTGGTGACGAACGCGGGGAAAGAGTTGAAATGCGTTATCCTGGACGCGGAGGCGATCAGTGATTTTGATACCACATCTGCTGAGGCACTGGAGAATATCGATGCGAACCTCGAGCGAATTGGCGTAGAATTGTGGATCGCACGGGCGAATAAACCCCTGCGGGATCTCCTTGAAAGGACGGGATTAACAACCCGGATTGGCAAGGAGAATATTTACCCATCGGTGCGGGCAGCGGTGGATGCTTATCGCACCCGGTTCAATCAGAAATGAAACCTACTTTATAAATCAAAATCATGTTCCACAAGTTGAAAAAGGAAAGGCAACTGATAAAAAAATAACCACCCAAAATACATTTATCAAGACTCGAAGCAGAAATGGAATGTATGCCTGGAAAAAAAGACAATTTTGGATCGACAATTACCCAGATCATTCCCGGTATGGATTCTACCAGGTATTTCTTAGAAGCATTGAAAACGGAAGCGGATGAGTCATCGATTTCTTAATGATTAATGTGACAATGTCCAAAATATGTTTGTCGAAAGCCCGAACCTGGTATGAGGATAGGATATGAGACATGAATCAGCAGAAGTTTGAGTTCATCCTCAGTAAAAGCGTTGCCCATCAATCCAAAGCGGTCCTGCTTGGCTGTACCTTGTTGGTCCTGGCTGGCAGCCTGCACCCTGTTCTGGCGAATTTATCCGATCCTTTCTTTCAGGCAGTCCTGGTAATTAGCGGGAGTCCTCTGCATTGGATCAACACCGCCTTAATTATTGCCCCTTTGATTGGGATACTGGTGGCAGGCACGCTCTCTGATGCTTACGGTAGAAAAAAGGTCTTCATCATTGGGGCATCCGGGTTGGTGATTTTATCTGTGATCGCTTTCTTTTTCCCGACGCAACCCTCGCAATTGATCCTGCGCGCATTGGGCGGTCTTTTTTCAATGCTGATGATCCCGCTCGGGATCACTGCGGTAGCCCTGGCTTTCGATATCAAATTACGCCCGCAAGCGTTTTTCCTTGTTTTTACCGCCAGTGGTTTGGGGATTTTACTCCGACCAATCTTGGAAGATATTTTGGGTGACTTTGCTCGGTTCAGCGGGTGCGGCGAATCTCTCCACGATAATCTTTAGCGTGTGGGGATTAATTCTTATCTGGCGGTTTATGGCGGAAAGCAAAGCCCAAACCGGTTCCCACCGCTTTGGGATGCTGGGGATCGTTCTATGGTCTATGGCGGTCCTATCCCTTATTTATGCCTTTATCACTTTCCTGGGCGGGGAAAGTAAAGAATCCTCCCTGCGGGCTCTGCTGATTGGCCTGGTAGCTTCGGTGGGGCCTGGTGGTGGAGCGCCAGGGAAGTGAAGTCCTGGCGGCAAAAAATGGAGGTTCTGGAAGATCAGGCAGTCATGCACGACACCAGAATGAAGCAGCTTGCTTTCGCGCTTATCGCTGGTGTGGTTTTCTACTTCGCCCAGGGCGCGCCTAATGTACCAGCTCTACAATTACATTTACTTGATCCGTGAATTAACCTCACTGCAGATTATCCTGGCTTACATTCCATTGGCTTTGGGAGCCCTGGTCATGGGAGTTGTTACTGCCAGGTGGCTGAAAAATAGTCCCGGGTATTTAATGCTGGCAATAGCCATTGCTTTAGGTGGGCTGTCATTGATTGGTCTATCGATCCTCGCTCCGGATACTCCATCGTGGTGGTTAGCGTTGATGACCTTCATTTTTGGGGCGGTGCTGATCCTGGTAAACCTGTTCCGATCTTTGATTGTGTTGTTTTCCGTATCAGAGAACTATTACGGTTCCATGTCTGCGATAAATAACGTGACCGGGAGGTTGGGATATACCTTCGGGATGATCGCTTCCACGATCATGTTGCTGACTTTTTCATTCACCAGTATTGAGAACCAGCTCCTAAGTGCTGGAGTATCTCAGGAAACGATCAACTCCATTGAAGAAACCATTAAATATTCCTATCTAATGGAGAATTTCAATACAACCACCGAGGTCGCGAAGACAATCCCCGATACCATGAAGGTGATCCTTTCTGATTCGATGGGAAAGACATTCTTGATCATTGGTATTGCACTATTGATCACAGCAGTCATCGTTTGGTTTGGCTTGAAACCAAAAGGAATTTCCCTCCGCGGGGCGGTAAAAGAATTAAAGCCCAACCGAAAAGGCAAACCCTAAAAAAATCAAAACAAGCGATCCTTATGCATCTGAACCCACAGGGTTAACCCCACTAATGGCTGCATCTCACAGTGGAAAAGTAGAACTTTTGGAGTTATTACTCAACGTAGGTGTTCCGCTCGAATTCAATGATTCATCAGGATAGACCGCTCTAATGTTTTATTGTAATGAAGTACAATTATTTTGTGCACGTTTTCTAACTAAAAAAAGCGCAAACATCAACGAAGTTGACAACAAAGGTTCCACGCCATTTATATTTTGCGCCCAACATGGATATGATGACATTGTCAGGATGAGTACGCAATCCAATCCACGTAGACCAGGAATACAAACCAAGGAGGAAGAAGAATGATGAACAAAAAACCCAACATCTTGATGATCGTGACCGATCAGGAATATGCCCACCAGCAAATGCCGGCGGGATTCACCTTGCCCAGCCGGGACCGCATTCGCGCCCGGGGGGTTACCTTTAACAATCACCATGCCACCACCACCGTATGTACTCCTTCCCGCTCGGTGATATACACTGGCAGGCATACGCCGCACACCCGCATGTTTGACAATACCAATTTCGCCTGGATCGACGACATGAAGGCCGATCCGAAAACCTTGCCCACCATCGGCCATATGCTGCGCGATTTGGGCTACCACACCGTCTATAAAGGCAAGTGGCACGAATCGGAGTTACCGACGAAGGGGACCCGCGAAGCGATGGAGCCATACGGCTTCTCCGAGTACCAGGATTGGGGCGATGTGCAAGGCGGGCCGATGGATGGGGCACTAAAAGATCCGAAGATTGCGGATGAGGCCGTCGACTGGCTGGCGAAGCGCGCTCCTGAAGGTCGCTGCCGCTCAACCTTGGTTCATGACCGTGAACTTCGTCAACCCTCACGATGTGATGTATTTCGACACCGACGCGGAAGAGATGGTGCAGGTCAAGGGCATGTTCCCGATCTTTGGCGCGCCTGATACGCCGCTCTACCATCAGAAATGGCAGACGACCTTACCGGCCTCCTTCGTCGACGACCTGGAGGGGCAGCCGCCAGCCGTCCGCAATTACAAGCGCCTGTGCGACTTGTACTATGGCCGGATACCGAAGGATCGCCAGGACATGTGGCACAACCACGTCAACTACTATCTCAACTGCCATGCTGGACGTGGACCGGCACATCGGAGCGGTGCTGGATGCTCTGGAAGCGTCCGGCCAGGCTGAGAATACGGTCATAATTTTCACATCCGATCACGGCGAGCAGGGCGGCGCCCATCACCTGCGCCAGAAGGGCAGCGTGGCGTTTCCGGGAATCCGTCAACGTGCCGCTGGTGATCGCCGATCCGCGCCACCCCGGCGCGAAAACGGTCGGATGCGGTGGGCTCGCCATCTCGATCTGGTACCCACGATCCTGGCGTTTGCCGGCTTGCCGGAAGCCGAGCGGCGGAAGCGCTACCCGCTCCTGAAAGGCTATGACCTCTCGGGCGTGGTTGGAAAATCCCTCCTCCGTCGGACCGCGCGGCAGCAGTGCCACACCCGGTAAGGGGAGCCTGATGACCTACGATATGATCGCAACCATCGACGCGGAGTGGTTCAGCCGCAACGCGACCAAGGTGTTTGACGTCGCCGCCGACCAGGCCGGGCAGGAGTTTCATCGCGGCTTGGATGAGTTTTAAAGGCACCGTCAACGAGATTGGCGTACCGAACCTTGAAAAGCGCGAGATGTTTCGCGGCATCTTCGATGGCCAATACAAGCTGGTCCGCTACTTCGGGCTGGGCAACTACAACCTGCCGACATCGGTCCAGCAGCTTCTGGCCGACAACGACGTCGCCCTCTACGACCTGTTACTGGATCCCGAGGAAATGGACAACCTGGCCAATCCGGCCCATCCCAAGTACGACGAAAAATTGCTGTCGGCCATGAACCAGAAGCTCAATGCGCTGATCGCCGAGGAGATCGGGGAGGACAAAGCCATGTTCACCCCGCCGAAAAAAGATAATTAGAAGTTTGGAAAGGAATGGACTTCGGATCGTAGCCATCCTTGCGCTAGGTTTTCTGATGTTGCAGGCCTACCTCACAAGGGCTCAGACCATCCGAATGGTCTCAATAACGCGCCAAGATCTGAGCAGCGCTGTCTGATATCAGCTTGGTTTCGCCGGCCTGTCATTTGGCTTTTCGGGCGATACGCATGCCCGCTGGCCGCTCGTCCGCGCCTGCGAGGGTGGTGTGGACCTGCTCATCCACGAGTGCTTCCCGCCTGCCGCAGCGCAGGCTGCCGCTTCCGGTGTCTCCATCGTGGTGGTTAGCGTTGATGACCTTCATTTTTGGGGCGGTGCTGATTCTGGTAAACCTGTTCCGAATCTATAATTGTGTTGTTTTCCGTATCAGAGAACTATTACGGTTCCATTCAAGCGATCTTTAGATTTTCTTCTTCGGTCTATGACTATTTCCATTCCCGCGTATTTTGATACTCCGGAAAAAACGCAAATTCTGTTCGGTTTCAAACCAAAATAACTCATAAACCCCCGGAACTTTATGATGGGAGGAATCAATTCCATTCACCCCAGGAGATTTGAATATCATCTCAAAAATCGGAATTACTGCTTATTACTAATACGTAAATCGAAAAAATAATAGTATAATACATTAAGATTAAAATTAAATGAAAAAAGGAGAAGAAATGAAACAGAATAATGCAGGTTGTTTTACCGCTGCAGTGGTCGGTATGTCGCGCTTCATCGTGCTTTTCGCATGGATCGCCCGCCCGATCGCCTTTGATGCAGCATTTAGCTCGTGGATCATTCCCTGTCTGGGTGTTATGATCCTGCCCTTCACCACCTTGATGTACCTGATCTTGATCACGAACCAGGTTGGAAATATGTTATCCGGTACCGACTGGATCTGGATCGCGCTTAGCGGTGGTGGTTGATACTTGCCGGCTCCGCGAGCAGCCGCAGCCCAGAACCGCAACCGCGTTCCGCAGGGGTATCCGGGTGCGCTTCCCCCCGAACCCCCTTCAACACCTGCTGCGTAATATACATTGTAAATCAAAAAGAGCCTGGGTACCCCGGGCTCTTTTGTTTTAATCTTTCGTGAGTCAAAAATTCAGGGTTCCAACCGAAGGGGCAGGCTGGAAAGTGCGATCGTGCCCGGGATGCGCCCATCGCTCACCTGGCGCATGGTCAGCAACACGCGGGCAGGAGTGTTGATGGTGTAGGGAATATCCAGGGTGAAGGGAGTGTGGCTGAGCGGACCGCTGGGAGGTTCGATCTGCAGGATCTTAGTTTCCAGTACAGCCCCGCTTTCATTGAGCAGTTCAAAGATCACAGGCTGGCTGTTCAGCGGCTTTGCCACACCTTCCAGGTGCAGGATCCCTCCCTGCACGGTGGCATCCGGTTTGTGGTTGCGGATGATGAAGGGTTCCTGCTGGAAACCGGGATTGGTGGTGATGTTATCCCCAGTTTGATCAGGACAAGATCCAACGAGGAAAGCGCAATAGTGCGACCCAATCGGTCACGCGCGCTCATGACCAGCCGGGCAGTTTCTGCAACCCCGGGTATATCAAAGGGAACTTCCACGGCTGTATAGATCTGCTTGTTAACGTACTGACGGAAATTCTTGGTGAACCTGGTGATAAAACGCCCGTCTTCTCCGACCAGGTCGACATAAAGCATGCCGTCCTCACCAGGGGTCATGCCCATCTCCACATTGATCGGCGAACCAATCTTGGAAAGCGGCCCCGGGCGGGCGATGCGGATAAAAGCCCAGGGTGGGGTGGGGGTTAGGGTGATCGTGGGCGTCTTGCTTGGGCGGCGGGTTCGGGTGGGCGGGTAAGTCTTGGTGGGGTAACGGGTTTTTGTGGATGTTTTTGCGGGGGTGGGGGTTAGCGATGCTGTCCGCTGTGAGACCTGGGCGGTGCAGTCCGTGAGCGTTGGCGATTTTTCAGCGCTAGGCGCTCCGTGGAATCGGATGAGGGCTCGGGAGGCAGTAGGTTTGCGTTGCGAAAGGAACTGTTCGAGTTGAACCTGGTTGCAAACCCGCGGGGGTGAGCAGGCGGAAGCGGGTATGCCGCGTGGATTGCACCCTGTGATCCAGAGCAGATCCGCCCAGGCAGAAACGGAGGATCATACCATTTGAAGGCGGGAAATTCCAGGGCGGGGATCAAGGTGTTTCATGGGCGCATGAGTTTGGCAAATTAATAAATCCTCCCCGGCTGCCGGGGAGGATCCGATTCTATAGTTCCGTAGATATCCTTGTACTTCGTCTCCAGGTAACCCAGGTAGGGTTTAGGATCGATCTTCGAGCCTGTCACCCGCTGCACCAGTTCCTGGCATTCATACTTGGCACCGTGGCGGTGAACGTTTTCCACCAACCAGCCGAGCAGGGGTTGGAATTCCGCTTTTTCGATCAGTTCATCGAGGTTGGGGATATCCTTCCGGACAGTCTCCCACAATTGCACGGAGATGACATTGCCGATTGAATAGGTGGGGAAATAACCAATATAACCTGCCGACCAGTGGACATCCTGCAGAACGCCGCGGCTGTTATCAGGCGGGGTGATGCCGAAATATTCATTGAATTTTGTATTCCAATAATCCGGCAGATCTTTCACCTGGAGGCGGTTCTCCACCAGCGCAAGTTCGATCTCAAATCGCAGCATGACGTGGAGGTTGTAAGTCGCCTCATCGGCTTCCACGCGGATGAAACTGGGCTCCACTTTATTGATCGCACGGTAAAAATCAGCCTGGCTTACATTCGCCAATTGTGATTGAAAGCGGGATTGGAATTTCGGGAAGTAATGTTTCCAGAATGGTTTGGAGCGTCCGACCAGGTTTTCCCACAACCGGGATTGCGATTCGTGGAGAGCCATGGATTGATTACTGGAAAGGGGTGTTCTCGCCAGGGAAGGGGATGCGCCCAAGGCATAAAGTGCATGACCGGCTTCGTGCATGCAGGAAAAGAGAGATGAACCAGCCAGGTTTTCATAAACCCGGGTGGTGATGCGGAATGTCGCCCAGGTTGAACCCGGTTGTGAAGGGATGCACGGCTTTATCCAATCTGCCGCGGTTCCAATCATATCCGAATGCGGAGATGACCTCCACACCAAAATCCCACTGCTCCTTTTCCGGGAAATTCCCGTGGAGGAAGCTATCATCCACCTGGGGACGGCTGGAAATATGGCGGATCAATTCCACCTGCCGAGGGCGCAGGGTTGAAAATATCTCCACCAAGTCCGTCGTGTTCAATCCCCGGTCAAAATGGTGCAGTAATGGATCATAAACGTGTTCGTAAGGTTTAAAGAAATCCGGCGTACTGCCGCCGCATCTCAACGATTTTTTCCAGATAGGGTTGAAACAGCGCAAAGTCATTTTTTGCCTTGGCTTCCTCCCAAACGTTGTTCGCGTTCGCGGTGGTTTGGGCAAATTCGCTCACCCACCCTGAGGGAACCTTGATTTCCTTGTCCAACAGTTCCCGGTATAGTTTTACCAGGCGGGCGTCATCCGAATCGGCATCCATCCCAGCCACGGCGTTTTCTGCGTCTTCCAGGCTGCGGATCATTTCATCGGAGACCGAAAGATTGTGTGCGCGTTCTGCGACTCTGCTTATTGCATACCCGCGACCATCTGCGCCGCCAGATGGCATATTCACCTGCTGGTCCCATTCCAGGAGGGCAAAAATCGCCTGGTAATCTTCGATCTCGGCGAGTCTTTCTTTAAAGACTTTCAATGCGTCAGTCATAACTTGTTCCTTCTATGAATTTATACAATCCGCCAGCGAAGGGGTTTCCCTTCCAGGGCGGCGATCACTTCAGTTGAAATATCGATGGCTGCCCGAACCTGGGCTTCGGAGGTTTCCGCGCCGATGTGCGGGGTGCAGACCACTTTGGGGTGGCTGGCAAGCTCGGTCTTACCAGGCGGCTCAGTGGTGAAGACATCCAACGCCGCACCAGCGACCTTTCCGGATTGAAGTGCGGAAAGCAGCGCGGGTTCATTGATCACCCCGCCGCGGGCAGCACAGATGATGCGCACACCTGGTTTCATTTTCTCAAAAGCGGCGGTGTTGATGATGCCCATCGATTCGGGGGTAAGCGGGATGTGCAGGGTGATGAAATCCGACATAGTCAGGAGATCATCCAGCGAAACCGGTTTCCCTCCGCGTTTCCCGATTTCATCAGAGGTGAGGACAGGGTCGTATGCGATGATCTGCATACCAAATGCTTTCGCCCGTTCCGCTACAGCCGCACCGATCCGGCCGAACCCGATCACCCCCAGGGTTTTTCCGTAAATCTCCGTTCCGCGAAGTTCTTTTTTGAGCCAGTTGCCTTCCTTCATGCCACCATCTGCACGGGGGATATCGCGGATGAGGGAGAGCATCAATCCCAGGGTCAATTCCGCCACGGCAATGGTAGTCGCTAGAGGTGAATTCACCACGATGACATCCTTCGCTTTGGCGGCATCCAGGTTGATGTTATCCACACCCACACCAGCCCGGCCTGCAACCTTAAGTTTGGATGCAGCAGCGAGCACTTCGGGGGTTAGCTTGGTCCTGCCGCGTACAATAACTGCATCGTAATCGCCTATCTTTTGGAGCAGATCTTCAGCGGTGATATCCTTGAGGTTATCCACCTGAGCCGATCGTTCCAGGATCTCGCGCCCTTCTTTTTCAAGACCATCGGTGAGCAGAATTCTGTATCCGGACATACTTTGCTCCTTTCGATTTAGATTAATTGAAAGTAATACCAAACTTTAATTTTACCTTGATTTCATCTTCGCCCGGAGTAGAGGAATGGTTGATGGGATGGCAAATGTCTCAATGATAGAATTGGCGCATGTCCTGGCAGATCAACCCCCGTTTGCTGCGCTCCGAGCCGCTTCGCCGCTGCGATTTTCCATCCTGCCGCGCAGCCTGCTGCCTCTATGGGGTCTGGGTGGACCTGGCAGAAAAAAAGCGCATAATCGCGCAAAAAGCAGAGATCAGCAGCCTTCTTCCTGCCTCCCATCATCTACCGGACACCTGGTTTGAAACCACAGTCGAGACGGATCCCCACGCTCGCACCGGAAGGGTGGTGCACACTCGTGTTGTTCCGGATGATTCCCATTACGGCGGCAGCAGGTGTGTTTTCCTGCTCCCGGAACATAAATGCGCGCTCCAGGTGGCTGGCGAACAGATCCACGGGGATCCCTGGTCAATTAAGCCATTTTATTGCATTCTCCACCCCCTTGACCTGGATGATACTGGCCGTATCACCCTGGATGAAACACGACTTCTAGCCGAAGAAGCGGCATCATGCCTGGTGTCATCCGATGAACTTATTCCGCTGGTGAAAACCTTCGAGCCGGAACTCAGGTACTTTCTGGGTGATGAAGCATACATACAAATAATGGATGATTCAGGGGGATAAAAAAAGGCCGGAGTTGTTCTCCGGCCATGTATGAAATCGTTGAAGATTATTCGTACCGAAGGGCTTCCACCGGTTCTAAATTGGCCGCCCGGTTTGCCGGATAGATCCCGAAGAATAAGCCGACCGCGGTGGAAAAAATGGTTGCCAGCAGCACGGATTGAAGGGTGATCGAAGGGTAAAAGGGCGACCCGCTGGCCTCGGCAACCTTGCCTACGATGAAGCCGATCAGCCACCCAAGCGCGATCCCAACCACGCCGCCGATGAGGCTGAGCAGGGAGGATTCAGTGAGAAACTGGATCAGGATATCACGCTTGCGCGCGCCGATGGCTTTTCGCAACCCGATCTCACGGGTACGCTCAGTGACCGAGACCAGCATGATATTCATGATACCGATGCCGCCCACGAGGAGGGAAATGGCCGCGATACCTCCCAGGAAGATGGTTAGCACACCGGTGATTGTCTGTGCAGTGCTGACGATATCCTGCTGCGACATGACCGTGAAGTCATCCACCCCGATTTCGGTACGGTGCCGGGTCCTGAGGATCTGCGAAATCTCCTCGGTGGCAGAGTTGATTTGCTCTGGGCCGGTTGCTTGGATATAGACAATATCATATTTATTATTACTTCTGTTGATCAATCGCGCCTGAGCCGTCGAAAGCGGAACCAAAACCACATTATCCTGGCTGCCGAACGAGCCGCCTCCTTTGGAAGTCAACACCCCGCCGATTCGGAATGGCTGCCCTTCGATGCGGATGGATTCTCCAACCAATCCATCGCGTCTGCCAAAGAGTTTATCCGCCACCTCAGGTCCGATCAAGGCAACGGAGGCGCGGCCCAGGAAATCCTCCTCGGTGAAAAACGCGCCTTCAGTTAATTTCTCATTACGCACGCTCTCATAAGTCGTCGTTACCCCGCTGACCTGCGAGTTGGTCTGTTCACCACCGTAGGTTATGTTCAGGTTCGACATGATCACAGGCGCGACTAGGGCAATTGACGGTGCCTGGAAGGGGTCGGCAATGGCGTTCACATCCGCCTGGGATAAAGGTTTGATATTTCTAACCTCTTCCTGCAGGTTCCCGGGAAATACGAACAGGAGGTTTGTGCCGATCCCGTTGATGGAGCCGGTAATTGTGTTCTGAGCTCCAGTTCCAACCGCCAGCATGGCGATAACAGCGGCAACACCGATCACGATTCCAAGAATGGTTAAACCGGAGCGGACCTTGTTGGCATTAAGACTTTCCAAAGCTTCAAATATTGCTGCCCGGATGTTCATTTGGACTTCTCCACTAAACCGTCTTTCAACCGGATGATTCGCTGGGTTCGCTCCGCCACACCTTGATCGTGTGTGACGATAAGGATCGTGGTACCCTTCTCCTTGTTCAATCGAAGGATGAGATCCATGATCTCCTTGCCGGATTTGGAATCCAGGTTACCCGTGGGTTCATCGGCCATGAGCATGGCCGGATTGTTGATCAAGGCGCGGGCGATAGCAACGCGCTGCTGCTGACCGCCAGAAAGTTCCATGGGGCGGTGATCAACCCGGTCACCCAGCCCGACTTCAGCAAGCGCCTCCCTGGCGCGTTTCAACCTGCCTTCCTTTACCCCGGCATAGCGTAACGGTAGTTCCACATTCGAAAGGGCTGTAGCTCTTGAGAGAAGGTTGAAGCTCTGGAATACAAAGCCCACCTTCCGGTTACGGATGCTGGCAAGCTGGTCGTCGGTGAGGGAACTCACCGACTCACCATCCAGAATGTATTCGCCGCAGGTAGGCAGGTCCAGGCAGCCCAGGATATTCATCAAGGTTGATTTGCCGGAGCCTGAGGGGCCCATGATCCCGACGACCTCACCTTTAAGTATTTCAAATGAGACTCCGTCGAGGGCATGGACTTCGTTCTCACCCATTTTGTAGATCTTTTTCAGATCTTTGGTTACGATCACTTTTTGTTTCATATTTTTCGACTCTGATTAATTGCCGCCAGACATTCCTCCCCGGGGAGGACCTCCGGCGAAGTTGAATGTGGAGGGTGGATTCAGGATGATCTGATCGCCTTCTTCCAGGCTGTTGGAGACCAGCTCGCTGTATGTATCCGAGGACAAGCCCAGGGTGACATTCACCATCTCCGATTTCCCGTTGCGTAGGACGTAGATCACCCGCTTGCCATCCACCATTCGGACTGCCCGGTTGGGAATGAGCAGGACGTTATCAAGTTGGTCAACGATGATATTGACCGCTGCAGTCATGCCTGGAAGCACGTTGGCATCCGGTTCGGTGAGTTGGATGGTTACTTTGAAGTTGGCAACACCCTGAATGACATCCGCTACTTTTGCCACCTGGGTTACCTGGCCTGCGTAATCCTTGCCTGTCACTGCATCCAGTGTGATGGTGGCTTCCTGACCTGGCTCGATCCTACTGATATCCACTTCCGAAAGATTGACATCCACGAGCATCCGCCCCATATCATCGATGCGGATGGCAGTGGCACCAGGACTGGCCTGGTCTCCGACTTTTATATCCGTGTCGGTCACTTCGCCTGAAATGGGGGCGATTAGATAGGCAGTATCGATTGTTGCCTGGAGGGCATCCACCTGGGCTTGGGCGGCAGCGATATCATCCGCGTTGGGGCCATCCTTCAGGCGGTCGTAGGTTCGCTGCGCGTCTGCCAACTGTGCAAGGGCGATAGCCAGGTTGGCGTCGTTTTTTTGCACTTCGAGGGCGCTGGGTTTTTCGTTCAAATAATCATAATTGGTTTTAGCTTGATCATATGCTGTCCTGGCTGCGGTCAACCGACTGAGGGCTGCGATGAAGTTCGGGTTGTCTTTAGCAAGATTTTTAAACATGTCATAGAATTTCTGCGCATCATCAAGATTGCCCTTGGCGATGGTTAAATTTGAATCTGCAGTATCAACCATATCATCCGAACCACGGCGGGTTACATATGTAAGCACCCGATTTTTGGCTTTATTTACAGCATCCTGGGCATTCACCACGGCAAGCTGCGCCTGGGAGGCGGCGGTATTGGATGATTTGACGTCTTCAAGGTTGCGCTGGGCGGTAATCAGCTGGGCTTTCGCCTGGATCACGTTCTGGGGCAGGGAGGTGGTGGAAAGCTCCGCCAGGATCTCGCCCTTCTTCACCTTATCCCCGATGGTAGTGTTGATCTTCTCGATCGTTCCGGTGGTTTTCCAGGATAAGGTTGGCTGTCTGGTCGGAGTGGATCGTGCCGGTTGCACCCACCTGCGCGGTGAGCAGACCCTTACCCAGGGTTTCCGTTTGGAATTCACCAGTTCCCTTTGAATTGTTCAAGACCATCGGAACAATGATGAATAAAGCTATCACCACGATCACCCCTGCGAGGATGATGGTCGTGCTTTTCTTCATTTTCCATTTTCCATTTTCGTCATAAAACACTGCTTTGATTTTGTTTGCCATGTGAATCTCCTTGAAAAATGTTTGCGTGCGATCAATCTATCGGAGGTGAAAAAGGCGAAAAATCGCTTTTCGAAATAACCGAATCGATCAATTTTTTTAATAGTTGAATAAGTTGTTTCCGCTCTTCAGGTTCTAGCCTGCTGACGAGATCATTCAAAAGATCCACCTTTTGCGGATTCGTTTCTTTGACAAGTTGCCGACCCTTCTCAGTCAATCGGATCCTGAACAGCCGCCTGTCAGCCTGGTCAATATTCCGTTCGATAAGACCCTGACTTTCCATCCCGCGCAGAATGGAGCTGATTGTATTTTTCTTGACACTACTGGTATGACTCATAGAGGTGGGTGTGATCCCTTCACAATTTCCATTTTCCTCTTCCTCCAGCAGCCGCATCATTAAACCCCAACGCGCGGGAGTGATATCAGATTCAGGGTCATCTTGTAGGAAACAACTGCTCATAAAATGGGAAATCATTTTTGTCATCGCCATGATCTCGATGCCATCGGTTTCTTTCCCGTTAGCCATAAACCGGAGATGGTCCTCAAAAATGGGAGACATCAAATCGGTTGGAAACTTCCCAATATTTGGAATTTGATTTGTTTTCATAATAGTTCCATATAGAATAGTACGAGGCAGAACTTTACCACCTCGAACTATCAAAGTCAAGGGTAAATTACATTTCTGTAAAGAGTTTTAATAAACCTTAATGATTTTCTAATTCCATCCCACAGGATTACCCATGGATAGGTTTCATTATCGGTGGAGCATTTCTTTCTTTTTCCTTAATTTGTAGTTTGGCGGCAAAAGATATAATCCAATGCCGGTATTGAAAATGAGAAAGTATTCCGCCATCCTTGTGATCGGTTTAATCTCGCTTCTCCTGCTGAGGAACAGTCAGGTGGAAGCGCGCGATACTTATGACCGGGTACGCGATCATACCCGCGAGCGGGAATTTGATTATGTCACCTGGACGCTCGATTCGCTGGGGGGTAAGTTGAGGCAATTCGCTTCTGGTACTACCCGCTATCTGGAGCCTGCAAGGCAGCATGACCTGGTTCGGGAGTATGCGCAAATCATCCGCGAACTAGATGAAACCAGTGCGGAGATCCGCAGGATCTTTGCGGATCCGACGGTGAAGGATGCGGAACTGGAAGCCTCGCAGCTGCTGGTGAAACAGGCTGACTTAAAGCAACAGCGCGACCGGTTGGCTCCGCTCGCGGAGGGGATTCTGCAACAACAGATCAGTGAAGTGGTGAAGGGGCAGAACCTGTCATTCCTGGGTCAACCGGTGCCTGCAGTGCTTTTCAACGTCACTCCTTTGCCAATGGCGTTGATCGTTTCTCCGCGGGATACCATCCGGCAGGAGGCGAACATTTCGCTGCTTCCCGATCTACCCCTGGATCAGATCGATGGGTTGGAAAAGGAGGTCACCCAAGCGCTGGATGTCTCCGCCCTGGTGGTGCCGGTGGGGGGAATCGGGATGTACCCCACGATGGTGATGAGTTCCTCCGACCTTCCCTGGCTGATCGAGACGGTCGCCCATGAATGGATTCACAATTACCTGACCCTGCGCCCGCTGGGCATGAATTATGAAACCACACCCGAACTCCGTACGATGAATGAAACCACAGCCTCCATCGCTGGAAAGGAGATCGCGGATCTGGTCATCGCCAGGTATTACCCTGAGCTGGTACCACCGCCTGCGTTTGAAAGCACTGAGAATCCAGGTGCAAAGACCGCGGAGGATTTTAAACCCCGTTTCGACTTCAACCGGGAGATGCATACCACCCGCGTGACGGTGGATGGGCTGCTTGCCCGCGGATTGATCGAACGGGCGGAAAAATTTATGGAATATCAGAGGGAATATTTCTGGGAGAAAGGCTACCAGGTGCGCAAGTTGAACCAGGCTTACTTTGCCTTCTACGGCGCGTATGCGGATCAACCCGGCGGAGCTGCGGGAGAGGACCCGGTTGGCCCGGCAGTGCGTGCCTTGCGCGAACGCAGCCATGGATTGGCGGATTTTCTCAGGCAGATTTCAGGAATGACCAGCTTCGAGGAGCTTACCCAGGCTGTTAATTGATCAAAGTTCGGTGAATGGATCCGATTCAGCACCGCTGTAACTTTCATCTTCTATTTCAGGCATTTCACGCTCGATCTGGTCCGGTGTCTGTCCCTTCTCAAGGCGGTCCACCACATCGTCGAATTCCGGCGCGATTTCCTCCCCCATCTCGTCTTTCATTTTCCGCAGCATACCCCCCAGGGCGACCGGGTCGTCATCGACCGCATCCAGAAGGGCTGGATCTGCTATCTTGCTCAACCTTTCCTCATCTGAATGACCGATGCGAACCCGGTTTATCTTTCGGGTTACCGCGAGACTATTGCAATCGGGACAGGCGACCACCTTATGGCCATAGTCTTCGTAGGATATTCGGAGGGCAAATTTATTCCCGCAATCCAAGCATCGGTAATCATAGACCGGCATGTACAACTCCAGGGGTTGAAAATCAAACTCCATTATAATCAAGGCAGGCAACCCTTCAAAAGGATCGTGAATGTCTGAACCCGGTGTTGATTTCAAATTGCTGAACCCCGAACCCCTCCTGGCGGTCATTTCCGGTCCTTCCGGGGTGGGGAAGGACGCTGTTCTGCGCGAGCTGAAGCGAAGGCGCTCCGATCTCCATTTCGTGGTCACCGCCACCAGCCGATCCAAACGCGAGGACGAGGTGGAGGGGGTCGATTACATCTTCCTGACCCGCGAGGAGTTTGAGCGCCGCATCGCCGCCGGGGAGTTCATCGAATATGCCAATGTTTACCAGGATTACAAGGGCTGCCTGCGTTCTCAGGTGACCGATGCCCTCGATTCCGGCCGGGATGCCATCCTGCGCGTGGATTACCAGGGGGCACTTACCTACCGGCGATTGTTCCCCGAGGCGCTGTTGATCTTCCTCGTTCCTGAGAATTCCGAGGATTGGTTCAATCGTCTGAAGAACCGCGGCACCGAAACCGAGGAAAGCCTGCGCATCCGCCTGGGCACCATAGGCGATGAGTTGAAGTCGGTGGATTCGTTCGATTACGTCGTATGCAATGAATACGGGAAATTAACAGAAGCCGTGGATGAGATCGAAGACATCCTGCGGGTTGAGCACCTGAAGGTGCATCCCCGAAAAATCCAATATTAATTAAAGGTAGCCATGTCCATACCCCCATCCCAGCCAACCCCGCAGCAAACGCCGCCAGCCAACCCGGTGGAACCACCCCGCCAGCAGGTGGTCTGGGAGGTACCCGTCCGTATCCCCTGGGTATCCTACACTCTGTTCGGGATTAACCACGCTGGTATTCCTGCTGCAATTAGCCACCCAGCAGCTCCTCGGATATGATCTCCTCTCCGCTCTCGGCGCGAAGGTAAACGAGCTTATCGTCGGCGGGCAATACTGGAGGTTGATCACCCCGGCCTTCCTGCACGCTGGATTCCTGCATTTTGGTTTTAATATGTACGCGCTCTATGTGCTGGGTCCCGGGCTGGAGCGCTTGTACGGTCACGAACGATTCATTTACCTGTATTTCCTTGGAGCGCTTGCGGGTATTACTTTTTCCTTCCTTTTCAGTCCCAATCCCTCGGTTGGCGCATCCACGGCGATCTTCGCCCTGCTGGCCGGTCAGTTGGTCTATATCTACCAGAACCGGCGCATTTACCGCAACTCGCGGGCGATGCTGACCAACGTCCTGGTCATCCTGGGTATCAACATCATGTTCAGCCTGAATGGAACGGTGGATTTCTGGGGTCACATCGGCGGGTTGATCGGCGGGCTGGCCTTCAGTTGGCTGGCAGGCCCGCTTTGGGAGATCCGCGATACACCCACAGGCCGCACGGTTGTGGATACCCGAACGATACAAAAATCCCGTATCGTGGCGGGAGGATTATTCTTATACTTCCTCCTCATGGCCTCGTACGGGATCTATAAAAAGCAGTAATCTTCAGATTTATCTCAGCTCGTCAATATTCGCCAACTCATTCGGGAAAGCGCAGCTTCCCTCTGCGTTCGCCGATTCGATATCCTCGATGTGCATGATGGACCGGTTCATCATGGAGCCGATCCCAAGCAGAATGGTAGCTCCCCCCGCCGATCAGGTACCAGGCTTGTACCCCGATCCACTCGGCGATCGGCGCGGCAATGAGCATGCTGAGCGGGATCATCGCTGTTGCCAGGCTGCCGATCAGGGTGAAGACCCTGCCCTGCATTTCGTGCGGTACTTTGGACTGCATCAGAGCGTGGAGCGGACCATTTGCGATGGGCACCATGATGCCCATAAAAGCCGATCCGACAACTGCCAGCCAAAGCATGTCGGCAGGAACCAGGCCCATTAGTAACACACCAACGCCGATCCCGCACACGCCCGTGAGGGTGGTGACGATCTTGCGTTTGAATCCACCCCAAATCCCCAGGATGAGACCTCCGACCACGAAACCGACCCCCATGGCGGATGCCAGGAAGCTGAGCTGCCAGGCTCCGCCTTTAAAGTGCTCCGTGACCAGCAGCGGCATGAGCGTATCCGAAGGCGCAAGCAGGAAGTTGATGAACGTGGCGATGAACATCAACGCAAGTGCGCCTGGCCAATCGCGCATGAAGCGGATGCCTTCCAGTACCTCGTGACCAAGCTGGCGGGGGGAGGTGAGGGGCGTGGTGGTGGTGCCTTTGGGCTGCGGGATGCTGACGAAGAGCAGCGGCAGGATGGCGAGGAAAGCGGTGACGATATCCACCATCAGCACCGAGTACATTGGCAGCAGTTCCATCAACAGCGCACCCAACGGCGGTGCAGCCACAAGGATGATCCCGCGGATCGCCTGGTTGAGCCCGGCCACGCGTGCCAGGTGTTCTTCTGGCACCATCAGGGAGGTGGAGGCCTGCATTGCCGGCCAGTGGAACGCTGAACCCAGCGAGCGCAGGAAGGCAAAGACGTAGATATGCCAGACTTCCACCTGGTTGAAGTAGAAGAGCAGCACCAGCGCCACGGTGCACAGGGCGATCATGCCATCTGCCAGGATCATGATCAGGCGGCGGTTCCAGCGGTCCACCAGCGCACCAACGAACGGCCCCAGGATGATCTCCGGCAGGATGGCAGCAATGGTTGCCCCCGCGAGCACCGTGGCGGAGCCGGTGGATTTGGTGAGGTACCAGACCAGGGCGAACTGCACCAGGCTGGAACCGAGCAGCGAGAAGAGCTGCCCGGCCCAGATGGCAAAGAATTTCACCTTCCAACCCTGCTTTTCAGGCTGGGGGGTGGATGGATTCAGGTTATCCCCGGTCATTCGACATACACCTGGACGTGCTCACCATCCTCTTCATCTTCCACATCCACGATCTGCCCCAGCTCGCCGGATTGAATGGCCTGAACGATCTCTTCAATATCGATGTCTTCCATCTCCGGGGAGTATTTCTTCCCCAGGCGCAAGCCCACCCCAACCAGGCTGAGCGGAAGACGCACGTTTACCTTCACCTTGTCATTCTTCTTATCGGTGACGCGCACGCGGAACCAACGCCCGTTAAGGTCTTCGGTTGACCACTTCGCCTTTCAGCGTGCTTTCACCCTGATCCAGGGATTCCAGCAGGCTGGCGGCCTCATCTGCGCTGATCTTGCCCTCCTGCAGCATTTTCAATATTTTCATTCGTTCTTCATTCGTTACCATTTTCTCTTCTCCTCTCTAAGCCGTTTCCGCGGCGTTTGTTTCTTTTTTACCCGCCAACCTCAATTGGGCTTCTGCGGCGGTGATCTTGCCCGCATCCAGGTCATCCAGGATGCGGCGGCGGTCTTCCGGACCCAGCTTGACCGTTTCCTCCTTACCCGGTTCAAAACCCATCGCGGCCAGGATATCGTTGAAGCGGCTGCGCAGGGTGGGATAGGAGAGCTTCAGCTCCTCCTCCATGCGGTTGAAGCGTCCCTCGCAGCGCACGAAGGTGACCACGAACTGCAATTGCTCGGGGGAGAGAGCCGAAAAGGGGTTGCTGCCGGCGTTGAAATGCCCGCTGATCTCGATATCGCAGGCCGGGCACTGCAGGCGGGTGATCGACATCTCGCTCCCGCAGATTGGGCATACAGGGACCTTATTTGCCATTTTTGCTCCTTTCTATCAATATTCTTTCACTATATTCTAGAAACTGCAATAATAATACCATAAATATTGATTAAGTCAATAGATAAATCAATAATATTAATATTTAGTTGAATAATATTTAGATTGTGGGTATTTGGATCAACCGTCCATGTTCAGGGGGAAGCGCGCTCCGCCAGCAGCACCCATTTGCCCTTGCGATGGGAGGCATCCCCCGGGGCGCGGTCGTAGTAAAGATCGAAGATGCGCCCGCCAGCCACGCGCACGCGGAAGTAGAAACGCCCAACCCCCCACGAGCCCTTCACCGCAGCCCGCGCGGAATGCTCGGGGGTCATGTTGTTCGCCATCCTGCCGCGCCGTTCGAAGTTGCTCCATTCCGCCAGCATCTCCTCCACGCGGAAGGTTTCGCCCTTCCAGGTGAAGCCATCCGGGCAGGGTGGGGATTTTTCCAGGGCGGGAGGGATGTCGAAGATCACCTCCACCGGCTGGTCGATAAATTGCAACCCAGCATTGTCCATATGCCAATCATACCAATCAACCAATCAACTTTTCAACAACTCTTCTATTCAACCTTCCGACTAATCAACTTCTCATCTTCTCAACCCTTCACCACGATATAATTCCAGCGAATCCATGGCTAAAGAAAAAACCCCCGACCAACTAACCTCCGAAGAATTACGCCGCCTGCTGGTGGCGAAGAGCCGCGCCAGCCACCGCACCCGCCTGGAGCATTTCCGCCGCACCGGAAGGGTGATCAACGTCCAGCCCGTGGATGGCAACCCGCCGGAGGACCTGGCCAGCGAGCGCGTCGACGATCCCGCTGGCGAGCCCCAACGACCTGGACGCAAACCTGGCAAAAAACGCAAGGTGATGGACCGGGTGCTCTTCTTTGTGGAGATCATGGCGGTCATCGGCCTGCTGCTGGTGCTGCTCAACGGCGCCAACCTGCTGCGCGCGCTCAACACCGAGGTGGTATCAGCGCTGGATGCACCCAAGCTCACCCCCACCGCGCTCATCACCGCGGTCGTCCTCCCCGGCGGGCATACCCCCCCCGTGGGCGGGCGCGAGCCGCAGTTCAACGAAGCCGAGATCCCCGCCCACCTGCGCCCGGTGGTGCAATCGATGGCCGCGCTGCCCATTCCCACCCAGGGGCCGGAGACCGCGCGCAACATCCGCATCCCCGCCATTGGCCTGGACCAGGTTGTGGTGCAGGGCGACGGCTGGGACCAGCTCAAGAAGGGCGTGGGGCAGGGGTTGGGATTTCCCAACCCGGGAGAACAGGGCAACATCGTCCTTTCGGCGCACAACGATATCTACGGCGAGGCCTTCCGCGACCTGGATAAGCTCAAGGTGGGCGATGAGATCATCCTCACCACCCAGAAGCAGGATCACGTCTACACCGTGGTGGATTCTGCCATCGTGGACCCCAACCGGGTGGATCTTTTGAACCAGACACCTGAAGCTGTGGTAACATTGATATCCTGTTACCCCTATTTGGTGGATACCCAGCGCATCGTCGTGCTGGCCCAGTTGAAAACACCATAGCATTTCTTATCAGGAGTTCGTTTATGCCCAAGAAGTCCAAACGCCAGGCTCGCAAAACCCCAGCCGCCGCTCCACTGGCAGTTGTTCCCGCGGCCCCAACCCTTGCCCAGCCTGCCGGTCCCAGCCGGCTGACCACGGCTGCCGAGTTTGACCCCGATTACACCTACGTGGTCAAGGATCTGCGCCGCATCGCCATCCTGGTCGTTTCGTTCGTCATCGTCCTCGTCGTCCTTTCCTTCTTCATATAATCACCCGATGCCGCCGCCTTCGCGGCGGTTTCATCTTTATATCCAGGAGCGTCCTATGTCCCCAATGTTTGTTCCCGGTCCCGTGGATGTGGATCCCAATGTGCTGGCAGCCCAGGCCAAGCCCATGCTGCCGCACCGCAGCAAGGATTTTGAAGCCATGTTCGCCGCCACCGGCGAAAAGCTGAAGCAGGTCTTCTTCACCGAGCACCGCGTCTTCCAGGGCACGCATTCCGGCTCCGGTATGCAGGAGATGGCCGTGCGCAACCTGGCCGAGAAGATCGGTTCTGGCCTGCGTCAACGGCGCCTTCGCCTCACGCTGGTACGACGTGGCGGTGGCCAATGGCAAGCAGGCGGATAAGATGGAGGCGGAGTGGGGCCAGGTATTCCAACCCGACCAGCTCCGCGACGCGCTGAAAGCCAAACACTACGAAGCTGGTGCTGATCGTCCACAACGAGACCTCCACCGGCGCGGAAAACCCGGTCAAGGCGCTCTGCCAGGTCGTGCGCGAAGCCAGCCCGGATACGCTCATCGTCGTGGACGCGGTCTCCTCGCTCGGCGGGGTCAAGATCGACATGGACGAGTGGGGCATCGATTTCCTGCTGACTTCCTCGCAAAAATGCTTCGCCCTGCCGCCCGGGCTTTCCTTCGCCGGGGTGAACGAGCGCGCCATGAAGAAAGCCGAGACGGTCTCGAACCGCGGCTGGTATTTTGATATGCTCTTGCTCGAAAAACACCGCGTCAAGGATTCAACCCCGATGACGCCCGCCATGTCCCTCATCTATCGCGCTGGATGCGCAGCTCGACCGCATGCTGGCCGAAGGGCTGGATGCGCGCTTCGCGCGCCACGCCGCCATGGCCCGCCGCACGCAGGCCTGGGCGGAATCGCTGGGGATGCAGCCGCTGGCTGCCGACCCTTACCGCTCCAAAACGGTCTCCACCGTGAATAACTCCCGCGGGTGGGATATCTCCGCGCTCAATAAGTTCCTTCTGACCAAGGGCATGCGCATCGCCAACGGCTACGGCAAGCTGAAGGATCTCACCTACCGCATCGCGCACATGGGCGAGATCCAGATGAGCGACGTGGAGAAGCTGCTCGCGCTGATGGAAGAGTTCGACGCCTCCCAACCCAAATAGAAATCGCCATTCTTAACCGATCCGCATCACCCGGCATGCAACTTGCACCGGGTGATGTACGTTTAATGCTATTCACCGAAAGAACACACAATGGCAGTCACCCGCAACCAGACCCCTCCCTTCACCGAGCCGCCTGAACGCTTTCCTAGCCCGGTAAAACAAAAGCGCACGCGCTTTTTTGAATACTCGCAGACCTCCTCGCGCAACACGCACAAGCCCGCTTCCAAGTCCGCGCCGCGCGCGCGTACTTCCAAGGTGCTGGGCTTCAAGGTCAAGATGAAGCCGCTCACCCAGGAAAAGAAGCTGGATTTCAGCGGCGGTGCTGATCACCTTCATCGGCCTGCTCGCCTTCCTGGCGCTGGTCTCGCCCGCCAAGAGCAGCTTCACCGGCGGGCTCTCCGAGTTCTTCTACCAGGTGGCCGGCATCGGCGCGTTCCTCATCCCAATAGCCTTCTTCGTGGTGGGCATGTGGGTGCTCTCCTTCCGCTCCTGGGAGAAGCTGCCGCATTTTCCGCCGCGCGCCTGGTGGGGAATGGCCGCTGATGTTCAACATCTTCAGCCTCATCTACTTCATCGCCGGGGCTGCCTTCCGGGCGCGCTGGGGCGATGTTCGGCACGGTGATCATGGAGGGCTGGCCCGCTGGGTGCCATCGCGGTGTGGATCGCCTGGCTGCTGGTGGCGCTGGCGCTCACCCTGGATCTCTCCCTGCCGGACTTGATCCGCGCCTTTGCCCACGCCGGGGAGGATTTTATCGGGTGGTGGCAGGCC
>CAWHGB010000004.1:0-97074 GCA_963828855.1 uncultured Chloroflexia bacterium
CCATTGAAATGCGAATTTGATTCAAAACGGGCAGCAGCTCATCCGGCGGAGCATTCTTGCCGATAAAATAATCTGCGGTTGTGCTCCGGATCAATTCAGCTGCCCCGGGTTCGGAGGTAAGAATGACCGTACGGGGTTGGTGCTCCAAATGTGGCAATTCGTTAAGCAGATCCTTTACCGGTTGGGAGGCTAGTTCTCCATCCAGAATAAGTGCGTCCGGCTGCGAACCCTTCAATTGGGTTATTAAACCGGGAAGACGGTCCGCCAGGCCAACAACGATCAAATCGGTCTCATTTTCCAGGAATAAGAGCAGCGCCAGCCTGAGCTTCTCATCCGTACTGGCAATGAAAATCCGCATGATTCCCACCTGTTTATTTTTGGGTGACAATATTTTTCTGCCTCTGGTTGCCGTACGCCGAATGAGGATAAAGAATGCAGAATGACCGGATTATTTTTCAGCATCCCTTGGTACCATAATATTGCGAACAGGAAGTGAATAGCATCTACCATTCAGACCATATCCCAATAGGCAGAAAGGTCTATTGCTTACTTGCCGAGCCTGTCTGCAGGTAGAATTTCCACGGTTTTCACAACGGAAATGTGAACTCCCTCTTAATATTCCAGAAACCCGGATGGTTGGCATCCGGGCTTTATGGTTCAATTTATTATTCCATCAACTTCGCAAGTACTAAGGCACCAGGCCGTATTGTTCTGCCAGGAAGGCTGCCTCCGTCCGGTTGGAAGCCCCCAACTTTTGAATACAGGCGCTGACATGGTGTTTGGCTGTGGCAGTGCTGATCACCAGCCGCTCTGCAATTTCCTCATTGCTCAATCCCTGGATAATCAGTTCCAGGACCTCCTTTTCCCGCCTGCTCAGATCACCCCCCGGGGGTTGCGGGTTAGTCTTGGCACGGATTAACGCCTGGGTGGCTTCGGGGGCAAGGGTGGGGCGTCCCGCATACGCTGAACGGATGGCATTCGCCAGATCGTCAATCGGGGCATTCTTAAGCAAATAGCCGATCGCGCCGGCTTCCAGGGATTTCTGGACCAGGTCATCCTTGGGGTAACTGGTCAGGATGATGACCTTCACCCTGGGAAATTTTTCAAGTACGGCCCGGGTGGCGGAGATCCCATCCATCCCAGGCATGACAATATCCATCAGGATCACATCCGGGGTATTTTTCTGGCAAAGAAGGAGGGCTGTGCTGCCGTTTTCGGCTTCACCGACCAGTTCCAGGTCATCATAAACCAGGAGCATATTCTTCAACCCGTCGCGGACGACTGGGTGGTCATCAACGATCATAACCTTTATCATTTGTAGGTCACTCATGGTTCGTCTGTTCTCCTTACCCCTTCCACGTGAGGACGATCCTGGTGCCAATACCGGGACGGCTTTTAACGCGCAAGGTGCCGCCAATCTGAGCTGCCCGTTCTGACATGATACTCATCCCCAAATGCCCCGCCGGAATAACACGGGAATCGAACCCCTGCCCATCATCCTCGATCTCAAGCTTAATTTGCTTTGGCTCTTCAACCAGGTTCATTTTAATCAGGTTTGCCTGGGCGTGATTAATGGCATTATTCAAGGATTCCTGGGCAATGCGATAAAAGGTCAGGGTGACATCTTCGGGCAGCCTGCGATCACCCGTTACAGATAGGGAAATTACTGCGCGGGTGCGCACCCGGCCGGCATCAACCAGCGTGGATATTAACTGTTTCAGGGTCTGGTTGTGCAGCTCGCCGGAGCGCAGCTCAAGCAATAATGATCTCATCTCCGCCAATGCGCCGCGGATCAACACGTTGAGCTTCTCCAAATTCTGGCGCGCGATGCCCTGATCTTTTTCCCAGATACGCGGGGTTGCCTGGGCAAGCACGCTGGCTGTGAAGAGGGTCTGGGTGACCGAGTCGTGCAGCTCCTGTGCCAGGTGGTTACGCTCTTCGTAGGCGGCAGCCATCTGGACCTGCTCCAACAGCAGGTTGTTTTCAATCACGACCGCGGCCTGATTGGCCATCGATTCGGCAACCTTAAGTTCCTCCTCAGAGAAACCCTCCCGACCAGCACCACAGATGACCAAAAGACCGGTCAGCCGGTCCTTCCTGAGGATGGGTATCCCCAACCACGGGCAGTCCTCGGTAACGAATAGTTCCGTCAGCCTGCGTGCAAATGTTTTTAAGTCCTCCGACGGTTCGCCCTCAATCTTTCTATTTAAATGCACGGGTTTTCCGGGCTCCAACACTTGCGCGAGCGTATGCGCTGACTCGCCGGTTAAGAGAAGATCCTCCGCTTTTTCCGGGCTTGCGGGCTGGCTGGCTTTTATTCGCCAACCTTCCCTTTCAAACATGATGATCGCTGAGTGGCGATGATCCACGATCATTTGCAATCTTTCAAGGATCCGTTTTAAAACTTCCTCCAATCCCTGGGAATTGGTGATCTCTTGCGAGAGTTCCAACAGGGTGGATAATTCGCGAGTTCGTTCTGCAACGCGCTGTTCCAATAGCTGGCTCGCCTGGACCCGTTCGGAGATATCCGTGACCACGGCAATGGATCCCTTGAATACCTTGCCTCCTTGGAAGATCGGCATGGGACCAACCATCACGATTAAATTCCGTTCCATCCTTCCGGCGTAATGTGACTTCATAAGGGGAGTCATTTCCCGCCTGTCTTCCGGAGAACTGCTCTTTGAGGACCAGTCGATTTTCCTCGTCTGCAACGGTGTAAACAGATTTCCCAATGAGCTCTTCCGATGGGTACCCGAGCATCTCTGCCAAGCGTGGATTGACGAATGTAAAGTAGCCGTTTTCATCAATTTCGGCGAGACCCTCGTTCATTGTCTCCACCAGGTTGCGGTATCGGGATTCTCTTTCCTGGTTTTCGAGATCTGCCTGTTCTTTTTCTGATTTCAGCAGGTTGATGCGGTCAGCCAGGGCGATCGCCCAAAAGGCGATCAGCCAGACGATTGCCAGTCGGTAGGATTGTTCGGTAAAAATGGTACTGGGAATAAAACCTATGCGGACAAGGATCAGGAGGATCAATGCCAAAAAAAAGCCTGCCCAGGATACCAAGAAGAACCTGGCGGGGCGATACCCGCCTCTCCAGGAGATAACACCTGCAAATCCCGCCAACCCCAGGGAGAGAATGTCCAAAGGGGATGACGAGATGGCCATGAAATGATAACTGACAAAGGGTATTAGCAGAAGGAGGACCCCCCAGCAGATCAATGCGATGTTGAAGATGCGGTGAAGTCTCGGTTTTCGCACTCCAAGTTCCAGGAAATTATCTGTGAACTTGAGCATGGAGGCGAAAAATAGAATATAAAAGAGGGCGACCGCATAAAGGTTTATCCCTGGTTGGTTTGGCCACAGGTATTGACCGCCGATGCCATCGTAAGAAATTAAAAGCAGGAGACCGCTCAGAAGGAAGAAAATAAAGTAAAGGTAATTTGCTTCCCGCAGCGACAAAAGCAGGAACAGGTTGAAGGCCAGCATGATCAGGAAAACCCCGTAAAACACCCCCAGCAGCAATAGATCTGTGGTGCTCGACTGGAGGAACGCTTTTTGAGACCAGACCGTGAGCGGAATGGTGATTGAAGCACCGCTCTGGAACCGCATATAAAAGATTTGCTGGTCATTTTCAGGCAAGGGGAGGTCGAAAACGATATGGTGGTTTTCAACATCGCGGGTGTTGAAGGGTCTATTAGCACCTGTCTGCCTGGCAATGAAACCCTCCCCTTCGGGAGAGGGCAGGTATAGATCTACATACTGCATATTCGAAAAGGCCAATTCCAACAGCCAATTCTCGCTCAGGTGGCTCTCGTTCTTCAACCGGAAGCGTACCCAGTATGTCGAACTTGAAAAACCCGAAGTTTGGAGTTTCAACAGTGCTGGCTTCGAACTTGTCTGAATATGCAGGGGAAGCTGACCTCCTGGATGGTCAGGTTTCCAGTGGGATCTTCCAGGATCTGCAAATAACGTCCAAGCTGATATTCGCCCTGATCATCATTGAGGATCAGAGTGGGGGGTGGGTTCAAGTCCTCGCTTTGAGCCAGAGGGAGTACCCAAAACACCAGCATGGATAATAGGATCAATAATTGAGGAATCATTGACATTCAGTAACCTAATTTTACTGCCAGATCGTTTATCAGGTAACTGGTCTTGTCAAAGCAGTCGTTTCGCAATTCGGAAGCTTTCTTCCATCCCTGGTTTTTAATGATTCGCCATCGTGTAAAATATGGCAATATCTAGCCATATATATTTACTATTCTTTAGGGTGATTGTTGTAAGTCTATTCAGGCTTATTTGAGGTGTTCTATGTTAAAAGAAATCCTGAGTAAAAAATCTTTGAACCGGTATGTTCCCAGCATCGGCTGGATGAGAACCTACCCGCGTGAATGGCTGCGAGATGACCTGGTTTCGGGGGTGGTGGTCGGCATGATCATGGTCCCGGTGGCCATGGCTTATGCCCAGATGGCGGGGGTCCCCCCGCAGGCAGGGCTTTATTCGGCGATCGTGGGAATGACGGCATACGCCATCTTTGCCACCAGCCGCCACATGAAGGTCACCACCAGTTCCACCATGTCCATCATGTCCCTGGCGGTGGTGGCTCCGCTGGCTGCCGGGAATCCTGTCGACCTAATGACCTATTCATCCGCGCTGGCCATCACCGTGGGCGTCATCCTGCTCGTGCTTTCCTTGCTGAAGCTTGGGTTTTATTTCCGATTTCCTGGCAAAGTCGGTCATGACGGGGTATGTATTCGGGGTCGCCTGCCTCATCGCAGTCAGCCAGCTCCCAAAGATTTTCGGCGTACCCGGTGGAAGCGGTGACTTCTTTCAACAAATGTCGCAGTTCATTAATCAACCTGCCAGATACCAATCCCTACTCGCTGGCGCTCGGGATTGGAACCATCATCATTATCTTCGCGATCAGGCGATTACAAGCCACTGGTCCCGGGCGCGCTGATCGCCTTGGTACTGGGCACTATGATCACTTCCTATTTCGATCTCAACGCCTTGTACGGGGTAAGCGTTGTTGGTTACATTCCCACCGGAATGCCAGCCATTTCAATCCCGAGGATTGATCTAACCACTCTCGGCTTCCTTATCACCGGCGCGGCGGGAATCGTGTTCCTGGCAGCCGGGGAAACACTCGGCACCGGGCGGGCCTTTGCTGCAAAATACCATTATGAAGTGGATGCAGACCAGGAGCTGCTGGGAATGGGGGCAGCCAATATCACCTCGGGGTTGTTCAGCGGGATCACCATCGATATGAGCCTTTCCAGCACTGCCAGCGGTGAATCAGCCGGAGAGCGCACCCAGCTTTCCTCGCTGGTAAGCGCGGGCTTGATCCTGCTGGTTGTTCTCTTCCTGGCACCGTTGCTTCAGAACCTGCCCACTGCTGTTCTGGGGGCTATTGTCCTCAGCTCGATCCTGGGTTTATTCAATGTGGCGGAGATCAAACGCTATTATTACCAGCGAAAAACGGATTTTTATCTGGCAATCACAGCCCTTGTCGGTGTTGTGCTTACATCCGTGATGACAGGTCTGACTATCGCTGTTATGCTCTCGGTGGTGATGCTGCTTTACCGCGCCAGCCGGCCGTATATCGCGATATTCGGGAAACGACCGGATGCTCCCGGGCAGTTATCGGATATTTCGTCGAAACAAGGAAGCTGTGCTGGTCCCGGGATTGGTGATCCTGCGCCTGGATGCACCACTCTATTTCTTCAATGCCAACGTCGCCCGCACGCAAATCCTCGGAGCAGGTTCGAAAGAACACTCCCAAAGCCATCCTATTGGATCTGGGCGCCAGCGCGGACCTGGATATCGGTACCTCGGATATGCTGATGACTCTGGTCAGCGACCTGCGCAAGGCTGGGGTCGAGCTGCTCTTTTCCCAGGTGCGCGGTTCGGTCCGCGACCGGATGCGACTGACCGGACTGCTCGAACTGGAGGGAACCGACCATCTCTACCCAAGCATTGACGCTGCCGTTAAAGCCTTTGAAGCATCGCAAAAACCCAAGCGGAAAATGAAGAAAACACCCCCGGACGGTGAATCCCAGCAGTTGCCCAAGGCGTGAAAGAAATATCCTATCGATCCATCCGGTAAAGGACCAGGTAGGTTAAGGGAATCGTTTCGATCTTCCGAAAACCAGCGCGCTCGGCGAGGGTGATCACCACGTTGGCATCAAGGCGGTGATCGAGGGGAGGACCAAATTCCTGCTCTTCATCCCGCCATTCCAACACCACCAGCCTGCGGCGGGTAACCCGGTGAGCCTCTGCCAGGGCCGCAGCGATATCATCGGTTTCGTGCAGCAGCAACCCCATGAATAGAAGGTCGAAGCTGCGATCCGGGAAGGGCAGCGCTTCCGCTACACCCTCCTGGAAGGTGCCGGAAGGAACAAATTGCCGCGCGACTCTCAGCATCTCCGGGTTGACATCCACGCCGGTCACATGGAATCCCCTTCGCAGCGAATGCCTCCGCAAAGAGCCCTGAACCGGTGCCGATATCCAGGACTGCCGCGGGGTGGTCCAACCCTTCCAGGGAAAGATCGATCACGCGGTCAACTTCCATACGCGCGACCCGTTCGGGGTCGCGCAACCGTTCGATCTCGCGGGAAAACCTTTTTTCGTGCATAGGGGTCACAACCTCCGGGAGGCTTCGTCCAGCCTGGCGAGTTCTTCTGGCAGAGAGAATGAAATTCATCGCTCCAGCAGCTTCCTGTGCCTGGTAGACCTTGGTCGCGCCGGGGATGGTCACCACCGTATCCCCCGCAAAATTTATCACCCAGTTCAGCGCAACCTGCCCGATGGTCGCCTGGTGCTTTTGCGCAATTTCCTCCATAATGGCAATCAGCGGACGGGTGCGTTCGATTCCGCGCTTCAAGGATGTTCTCCATATCCAGCTTTTCTGTTCCAGTGCTTCCGGGTTCTTGTGATACTTCCCTGTCAGGAGCCCCCGTTCCAGCGGGGTGTAGGCAATGATGGTCACGCCCAGTTCCTTCGCCGTTTCCAACACACCGTTCTTTTCAATATTCCGGTGCAGAAGGCTGTAATACACCTGGTTGACCGCCAGGGGTAAACCCCGTTTTACCAGGGCTGCATGTGCGCGGCGCATCCTTTTCGCGCTGAAATTGCTCACGCCTACCGATCGGATCTTACCCGCCTCCACCAGGTCCGCCATCGCGTTCATTTCCGTCTTCAATGGAGGAAAAGCTGGTGGGTTGGTGAACCATGAAGTTGGCGATGCTGTAAGGTTCCAGGAAGCGCAACCGGTCCTCGATGCTTGTGGGGATGGTTTTTGCGGTACGCAGGAAGGGATTCCATTTGGTCGCGACGAGGATATCCCCATCCTTCTTTCCGGCCGCTTTTAACCCGTCCGCCAGAGATTTTTCCGAAACGCCCTGACCGTAGAGCTCAGCGGTATCGAACCAGTTGATACCCCCATCCAGGGCAGCTTTGATGACAGCGTTCTTCTCCTCCTGCGGAATCACAGGGAACGCCCTGCCGAGCAGCCCACCCCCGCCGGACATTTCCATCATCCCGAGACCGATGGGCGTGATCCGTAAATTGGTTTTTCCGAGAGAGCGCATTGCTGTTGCGAGTTTCATTTTTATGAGCCTTCCTTTTTCAAAGTCGAGGTTGGATTATACTCTGGGCAGCTTTCTTGATTTGGATTTGTGAAAGGTTGCAAATGCTACAGTTATTGGACGATATGCAAACCCTAGCTGCGAAGGGTGAGGTTTTCGCACTCGCCACCGTGATCGACCGTAGCGGTTCCGCCCCCCGCTCCACCGGCGCGAAGATGCTGGTGCGGCAGGATGGCGGTATCGCCGGGACGGTGGGCGGCGGTATCCTGGAAGCCAACGTGCAGGCGCTGGCCGCGCGGGTGATGGCGGAACGCCGGGCGCTGGTGGAAGGATTCAAATTCAGCGGAAAGGACGCCGCTTCCATGGACGCGATCTGCGGCGGACAGGTGGAGGTGCTGGTCGAATGGATCGATCCCCGTGATGGGCAAACCGCGGAAGTGATCGCCGCTCTTGGGGATGCCCTCCAGGGGCATTGCAAGGCCTGGCTGGTCACGATATTCGACCCGCAGTCGGCAGCCACCACGCACGCTCTCGTCACCGCGGAGGGCGGCGTTACCGGCAGTCTGCCCACTGAAATTTCCGAGGAAACCGTGAGGGGCGCGCGTGTTCCCTGCCAGGTGCCGGCTGGCAAGCATTCAGTGATCATCGAACCGCTGAACATTTCCGGGTCTGCGCTGATCTTCGGCGCCGGGCATGTCTCCCGCAGCCTGGCAGAATTTACAGAAGCGGTCGGCTTCCGCACTGTGGTGGTGGATGACCGCCCCGAGTTTGCCAGCCGCGAACGCTTCCCGGGCGCGGACGATATCATCGTGCTGGAGAACTTCGAAGATCTGCTGCAAAAGGTGGAGGTCGATGGGGGAAGCTACGCGGTGATCGTTACCCGCGGGCACCTGAACGACCAGGCTGTACTCGAGCAGCTACTACGCTCCCCGGCCGCCTATATCGGCATGATCGGCAGCCGGCGGAAGTGCGAGCTGATCTTCCAGGATCTTCGACGCCAAAAAGGATTTTCGGAAGCCGATATCCGCCGGGTGCATGCCCCCATCGGAATCCCCATCCAGGCTGAGACGCCAGAGGAGATCGGCGTCAGTATCGTGGCGGAGATGATCCAGCTCCGTGCGAAGCTGTTGACCAATCCGTAAATCATGAAATTGAAGATCGATCATTTCGGCTTCCTGGCCTCCAGTTACGAGCGCCTGATCACCGTAAGCGAGCCAGTGAAGCTGCTGGAACTTCTTGATCCCCCTCCGGCTGGCGCTATACTGGATGTCGGAGGTGGCACTGGCCGGGTGGCGCAATTCCTTGCCGAAAAATCCCGCCTGACCGTTGTATCAGATCCCTCGCAAAAAATGCTGCTTTACGCCAGCCGGAAGGGCTCGCTGAGATGCGTCCGATCCCCCGGCGAAAGTCTGCCTTTCCCGTCCGGTTTCTTCGACAGGGTGACGATCGTGGATGCTTTGCATCACGTAAATGATCAATCCCGGGTGGCGGCTGAGCTCTGGCGGGTGCTCAAATCCGGCGGCAGGCTCGTGATCGAGGAACCGGATTTCCGCACCTTCTCTGTGAAGTTGATCGCTATCGGAGAGACACTCCTTCTGATGGGCAGCCATTTTTTAACCCCGGCGCAGATCGCTGCGCTCTTTCCAGCAGGGAATACCCGCGTGGAAGCGCAGGACGCAACTGCCTGGATTGTCATAGTCAAGGATTAACCACCAAGCCCCCAATGTAGGGGCGGACGGCCGTCCGCCCCTACCGCATACCTAAATCAATACAATTCGAATCCTAAAATTTCGCCATTGCGTCGTTGTGGATTAAGCAGATGGGACAAAACTGCAGCAACATATCAAAATAGTCCAAGTCTGATTTGATCTATAATCAACAGGTGTCAGGTCGATGCCGGGGATAAAAAATCGGCATACCCGGATTTTTTGAAGCACATTTTGGAATCAGAATAGAACAATCGACAAGCTTTACCTCTTGCTGATCAATTTATTGGTATTCTGGGCAGGAACTCTGCCGGGAAAAATAAATTAGAACGAGGAGGAGAAATGCGTCATAAACGAACCGGGCTATGGATCGGATTGATCTCAGTGCTGGTCGTGGTGGGGATCCTCGCTGCCCTGATCCTCCGGATTCCTTCCACCACCCAACAGATTCCGCCCAACACAGCCCCCATTTCCATTGTCCTCAGCCATCCAACCGATGGCAGTACCTGGCCTGCAGATACGCCCATCCCGGTGGCGGTGATGGTCAGCGCCGCTGCTCCCCTAAAAAGCGTGGAGTTCTGGACGGACGGCCGCCTTTTTGACACAAAGATGCCTACTGATGATCAAAATAGTTCGTTTAAAGTCTGGTCCTGGATGCCGCTCACGGAAGGGGCACACACAATATTTGTCCGGGCTACTACCACAGACGGTCAGTCAACTGAATCGAATGCCGTCCATATCCAGGCGACCGCCCCAGCCGGGCTGATCGTCTCCCAAATCACCCAGGGGGGAGAGACATTCCAGCAACTGGCCGATCAAAACGGGATCACACCTGGGGAGCTTGCAGCGGTAAATCCCTCCCTGGATGCCTCCAACCCCATTCCCCCAGGAACCGAAGTCTTCATCCCATTTAAGTCGATCAGTCTCACTCCCTGGAGAATTGCCTCCCCTCCCCCCACCACCACCTGATGGTCCGTCCTCACCGGCGGCTGAGGGTAGTCCCTCCGGACTGGCATTCTATCTGGAAGACAAATTGAACCTGAATGCGAATCCGCCTGCTGCGCCTTCGCTTTTTGCGTCGGTCGATGGCTGCTCCGCCACACTCACCATCGAGGATCAATCATCGGATGAGAACGGTTTCTTTGTTTACTCCCTGCCCGAAACAGCCGTCACCTTTCAGCGCATTTCCAGCCTGAAAACGCACTCCGGTGGAAGTTCTTTACAGTATCAAGTTCCAGATCTGAGTGGAAACGTTCAATTCTACGTTTCCTCCTATAACGCCGCTGGGGAATCGCCCAGCGAGCCGGTTTCGGTTGGCGTTTCCGCAACAGCATGCAATCCATCCGTGGGCAGCCAGGGGAATTTAAAATACCGGGATGGCATCGTGACCATTCCAGACGGTATTCAATTGGCTTATTTTTATGGATCCATGGATGGCAGCGAATGGCAGCGTGTGCCAGCCGGGGATGAATTCCTGAAACCGATCTCAGGTGAGGTGGATCTGAGAAAGCAGATCCAGCAGGCGCTTGGCGGAGAATCCAACCAAAGCGGCGATCTGGATGCCTGGGGTTGGAGCGATGGTGCTCTCGTCCACCTGGGCCTGATCCACATTGACACGAGCTTCGCATCGCTGGCCATCTGCAGCGTGGCTGCGGGCTGCGCCGGGGATATGGGTTCCACGCAGTGGGCCAGCACAGCAACAGTCGGTACCGATAAAGCCCAGGGCACGCGGGCTCTTCCGCTGGAAAGCCACCGGAAACAATATTGATTATGGCATCTGGCAAGTCAGCACCGAGCCCTTCCCCGCCGAATATTCCGTGGGTGCCCCGCCAGGGCTGCTCATCAGCGGAATTTCGGAAAACGTTTCAGGTCAGAATTCAAGCTCTGCCAGGGGTGATTTTTCGATCGATTTTCTAACCGACCTGCAATACCCACCCCCAGGCAATGGTCAGGATCAATCCGCAAAAAGAATGGGAATGCTGGGGGGATTTCCCAAGGTGAATCCTGAGCTACTCTCACCGTTCATCGGAGGTTGGGCCAACCCGTTCGGGCAAATGGCCTTCCAAGGCTGGCTGCCCCAATTCCTGTATATTCGCGTCATCCCCATCTCCGGCGGGCATCCCGCCTCCGATCCCTCCAACACTGTCCTGGTATCCCTACAGCCGACGGGCGATGTTCCCCCCGTTCAGATCTCCAAGGTGCCTACCTACTCGGTGGACATCGTTCCGGATTCCTATGTGAATGAAACCCAGGTGGTGCAACAGATGGGTATTCTGGGATGTTCGTACATCACCGGGGTGGATCACGATCCTTTTGTGGACTGGTTCAAAAAGAATTACCAGATAAAGGGGCTGGATCCGGAATTTGTCAGCGATCAGGCGGAAGAGGCATATCAATGGTGGTTCGATCGTATTGGCTGGAAAGCCTGCCCGGGAATCGTTGGCGATGATGACCCCAATATATTTGAGCAATTTGGCGCGGCGTTTGTGGAAATGGTGAATACCCTATCCAGTACGCTGGAACAGCTCAAGGGAGTCCTCGTGGGAGCGCTGGCGGAGATCATCCCGGGTTGCGACCAGCAATGCAAGTCGCTGCTCATGACCGGGCTGAATTTTGCCATCACTTACTTCACCGGGCTGCCACCCAGTATCCCCAATTTTGATCAAGCCGTCAATATGGGTATTGATTACGCGGTGCAAATGGCCATTTCCCAGGCGGGCATCCCGTATTGCGACCAGACCTGCCAGGATGCCATAAAGGATAAGATCAAGGAGGTCGGATCTGATGTTCTCGGCTCCTCCAAATCCCAGCCGGCCTGCGCGGACCAGAACCACACCCTGTGGTTGTATGAAGGCACGCAGCTATATCACCTGAAACCCCTTTGCTTCCCTCCTGGTGTTTCGTTTGATCCGCTGCAGGGCAGCATGTATGAAAATGGCATGGTGCAGGTGAAGGTGACCCGAATTGATGGTTCCCCTGAACCTGCTCCGATGCAGGTGCTTACCCTGGAGACCCAGGCACTGAATCCCATTTTTGGGGATGGACATTCCGCCACTGAGTATTACCAGGACACCGTCCTTGAAAACTGCCAAATTTACCAGGGTCAGAATATGTGCGCCCACGTCACCCATACCTATCCTTATGACATGGTCTATTCTGCTCCACTCTTTGGCGTTCCTTACCCGCAGGTGTCAATCTCGATCCCAGCCCTCAAAGCCGGTCAATCGGTTGTCGTTCCCGTGGTATTTAAAAGCCAGCCTTACGATAATATGCCGCCCAATGTGTACCTGCCCCGCGCTGCTGCCATCCAGAATGCTTACCCGGATGTAGATCTGAACACCGTCCCGGTTGCATGGTGGCGTGATTTTCTACACCTGACCGGCAGCGGGTCCCAGGTCACCATCTCCGCCCATGTCCTCTGCCAGGATAAAGTTACGCAGATCCTTTGGAACTCCCCCTGTTCAGAGACCGACACCCAGCAGTTCATCGTTCCCTAGGAGGCGCAGGATGACACAAAAAATCGTAGTCCTTTTTATCATCACAATACTGTTATTGACCGCCTGCGACCAGCCTGCTGTACCCCCGGGTACGCCACAAGCCTGGATCGATGATCCGCTGGATGGAATGCACCTGCCCATGGAGCCGTATTTAATCACCATGCACAGCAGCGATTCGCTTGGTATCACGAGTATGGAACTCAGTATCAACGGCGTTGAACTGGAAAGGATCCCAAATCCAGACCCGGCGCAATTGCTGGTTCACCTCACCCAAAAATGGGAGCCACAAGCCCCAGGCAGATATGTGATCCGCGCCCGAGCACAGAACACGTCCGGAATCTGGAGCGAGGAAGATATCGTGAGCGTTATCGTCGAGGATATTTCCACCCCGACGCCCGTCATCACCGTGACCCCCACCCTCCACCCGACCGTCACGCTCACTCCCACCCAGGTCCCTTCAACCACCCCATCCCCCACCCCGGTTCCGCAGACGGGTTTCGCAGGCTCGCCTACATTTAATCCATCGCAGATCAACCTGCCTTATGACTGCGCCTCCTCGGACTTGACGGCGGAGATCAAGGTGAACCCCGGGCAGAAAATTAGAGTGGTCGTACTGTTCTACAGGGTTTCGGATAACGGGTTTACCCAGCACTCTGAATGGTCTGATTTAGCCATGACCCCACTTGGAGCGGATACCTATCGGATCACGTTTAATCCGATCAAAGCCGGGGGATTCAAACCCTGGTTTGGTTCGGTGGGGGCTTCCGCCGGCTGGGAAGGCTGGCTGCAGACCCAGTTTGTCATTCAGGATGTCAATGGCACATATTCCCGCTCAAAGGTCTTCAGCCTGGTGAAGATCGCGGGGTGTCAGTAAATCCCAAGCAGGCAAACCCGTAATAGAGCCTTTCAGGAGGCCACCTGAATCGCGATGCAGAAAACGATTAACAACGATCAATAAGAATAATCTGGCGGAGAATTTACTTCGCCAGATTATTTTCGTTCACTCCTGCTGGCTTTCCCGCCAGAGCCTGGCTGATTCCGGGTCGGAGGCATCAAGTACAGCTGGGTGGATTTCCGCCTTGGTCCTGTTGCCAGCTTCCTTCCATAGGTCCGCTGCCAGGCTTTCGGGATGGCAGTTCTTCCCGCGGCTCTGGAAGTATGAACACAGGCGTGCAATATCTCGCTGGAAGATCCGGTAGGCAGCCGGATGCCGGCGGATGAAGATGACCTGGGGAAAATCGATCAGGGTGGCCTGCCCCTGCCAAAAAAGGACGTTATAGGCGGAGAGATCGCCATGCACCAGCCCCAGTTGCAGCATGACCTTTGTATTGGCGAGTAGTTGTTCAAAAACACTTTCCGCCTCAGTGCAATCCAAATCCACCGTGTTCAAGGTCGGCGCGGCACTGGTCTCGTCGCCAATATAGTCCATCAGAATGGCGTTGTGGCTGGTCTCGTACGGCCTGGGGACGGCCACACCCGCTTCATTAAGGCGCTCCAGGGTCTGGTATTCATGCATGATCCAGGATTGGTGCCGGATCGATTCGCCGTACACAGTGCGGTTGTGATGCGCCTTGAGCATCCCCAGGTCCAGGATCTGCTTGCCATCCTCATCCAGCACGTCCCGCCCTTGTAGGTAGAGCCGGTCGTTCTTTAAATTGCGCAGCATGCGCGGCCGAAAGACCTTTACCGCCAGCAACTTGCTTTCCACCTGTGCGCCGGACCTGCACAGGTAGACTGAGGCTTCCTTGCCACCTTTCACTTTTCTGAGCACATCCGAGATCCATTTCTGCTCCAGGAAATACCCGAGCGAATCCAGCAGCCAGCCTTCTTCGAAGCGCGCCGGTTGGTAAGTGAAGCCGGTGGTGCTGCGCTTGTCATTCTGGCTGTGGACAAATACCCGGTCGGAGGCGGAAAGTTTCTTCGCCCGAACCGGCCGGGGATTGCGGAAACCCTTCCCGCCCTCCTCGAACATGCCCTCGTCATCCAATTGATCGTAAAAGTACAACTTCGAATTCGAATCCATAACCATCCTTATTAACACAACAAAACCCGGATAATCCTTCACCGCGGTTTTTAAATCAAAACCGCAGGCGGCGCGCCTGCGGTTCAGGGAATGGCTGATGGGATCAGATATGCGAACCGGAAGGAGGCGCGTAGATAAGAACCGAAACGGCAATTCTATTGGCTCTCATAATTTGCATTCCTCCTTTCCAAAAATAATTGAAATGACCCGGTTAGTCTATCACTCGACCGCTTTTTTCGTCAAGGTTTTTTTGAATATTGAAAAATAATGGCTATGCGCATTATTATCTATCAAATCATCAACCATACTTAGTGCCCGATCGCTCTAATTTTCTTAATCAGGTCGTCCGCGATCACCGCCGGCTCCACCCCCATTGCCCTGCATGCCAGGATGGCAGTAGCTGTTTCCTCGATCGCCTCGGTTAAATTCGCCGCGTGCCGTAAATCGCTGCCAGCAGCCACCAACCCGTGGTTCTGCATCAAAATCGCCATTCCCTTCTCGCCCATCGCATCCGACACCAAGCGCCCAAATTCCTCTGTTCCAGGGATAACGAAGGGGATCACCGGGATTTCCCCGAAGATCGCCGAATCGATGGAAATTGGCAAGAAACGCGAATGAGTGAGAACCATAAGGGTTGCTTTGGGGGGGTGAGCATGAACCACTGCGTTGATATCAGGGCGGTTCTTATAGATTGCGCAATGCAGCCATTTTTCAACAGAGGCTTTGTAAGGCGTTTCACTCACAACCTCGCTTTCCAGATTGATCCGCACCAGCATCTCCGAAGTCAGGCTGCCTTTGAACACCCGGCTGGGTGTGATCCAGATCTCGTCGGGCTGGTCCTCACAGCGGGCGCTGATGTTGCCGCCCATGGCAGTGACCAGGCCGAGTTCGTAGAGCTCATGATTGATCTGAATAACTTGTTCGCGGGTATTGGTGGTTGGTTCCATGATTTACCTCATCCTCTAATTATAGAATACCAGAGAGTACAGAGCCTTTTTGTTCTCACCTCCCCGGATATAAAAGAACCTCTGTGAGGGAGGCTCTTCGTTCCCTAAAACAATTCTCCTTGCGTTTACACATCCGGATTCGGAATCATAACATCCCGTACCAGAGCGCCCAGGTCATCCACCGCCTTGCAGAACTGACGCAGCGTCCGGCGGGTGGGACCGAAATCATCGAACTCGGCCGGCTTCATCCCGTCCTCGTGGTACGAGCGGTGGAAATCCACGAATTTGCTCTCCAACTCATCCACGATCGCGGGATCGACGTCGATCTGCATCCGGTTTTCCACCGTCACATCCGAGGCGTTGAACTTTACCTGCCAGTCATACGGAGGCGAGATGACCACATCCCCCCCAATGAATTCGCTCCAGTGAAGATGATTACGGAAAGCCGCGCTTAGCAGCCGCAGGCGATATCCCCGCTGCTGGTAGATCTTATAGGCTTTTTTCATCACCGCCACACCCGCCCAATCGAATACCCACGGGTTAGCGATGATGCCGCGTTTTTCCGAAACGACCTTCAGCCAGTCGTCCAGCCGGCCCACCATCAGGGTGCAGACGGATCCCATCGTGGAGATATCCTTCTTCTCCTTTTCCCGTCGGACCAGCCCTCGCTCAAAGGCCTCGGCCACGCCAACGCCTGGGGCAGGCAAAAGCTGACCGTGGCGTTGATGCTGATGCCGCGGTAGGTGGCTTCCTCGATCGCCACGATCCCCGCCACTGTGGCCGGGATCTTCACGATCATGTTCGGCGCAAGCCGGTTGAAATGTTCGGCCTGCTCTAGAATTGCTTTCGGATCACGATAGTATTTTGGATTGGTCTGGATCGAGAGTCGTCCATTCTTTCCTTTATCCCGATCATAGACCGGTAGAAGCAACTTCGAGGCTTTCTGCGACATTTCTTCGGTCACCTGCCAGCCGATCTGATCCTCGCTGGCCGTTGGCTGTTCCTGGATGATCTCCGGGATGCGCTCCTTCCAGGTGTCCCATTCCTTCTTGAGAACACTGAGGACGATCACCGGGTTGCAGGTGGCTCCGACTGTGTTGTTGATCCGGATCGAATCGGTCAGATTCCTGGATTGAACAGGAATCGTTCCACAACACCGTGGGGGTTTTTTGGGACATTTCGTACAAGTAGCTGCGTTTTTCCATTTTATAATTTCTTCTCCTTTAATCCACTTACATCAATTGAGCTTTCTTGTTGTTAGAGGAAGTATTTTTCGTTTTGAAGCTTTTCTTGTATTCTTTTCTTGCATTTTGCACATCTGGATTCGTCGATACTTCCGCAATCGCCACATCCCACCAGGATTCATAGCCAGGTACCCGCTCCTCCCTGTCGGTCTCGATAACAACGACGGTTGTGATTTCTTCTTGTCTGGCCTTCTTTAATGCAGTGGAAAACTCTTCAATGGTTTTCGCGGAGATGACTTTTGCACCTAATGATCCAGCGTTTGCAGCGTAATCAATTTTTAACGCCTCTCCGTCCAATTGGCCGCTTTGTTTATCCCGTTGAACGAAGCGAGTGCCAAAACCACCACTTCCCACAGATTCACTCAACGCCGCCGATTGATCCAAATCCATGGTTATTCACAACAATGATGATCAGCTTTGATGCCTTCCTGGATAGAGGTGACAATCTCGGTTGGATTCATCAGATAGGTACCGTCACCCACCCACACAAACACCTCGCGTCTAGGATCCGCCATCTTTACCCCTATCGCACCCGGGATTTCATAGCCCATACAAGAATATCCATATTCCATGTGATAGGATTTTGGGGTTCTTGCCCGCCAAAGCTTATGAAGATCACCTGGGTGGCTGCCGGCAGCTGAAAGAATGACATCTTCGGGACCTGCTTCCTCCCAGATCGCGCCGATCAGTTCGCTCTGCGCGGGAATTGGTTTATGATTTAAATGGAATAACCGATCCGTCTCTCTTTCCCATTCAGCTTTCATTTTTGCTATTTCATTAGTAATCGATTTATCGACCTTATATTCATTAACCTGTTCCACCAGTTCCCGTAAAGTCTCTCTCGCATCTCCTGTTAATGGAATCCCGCCATGCTTAAATGCGTCCATTTCAAAAAGATTGATATTAATAAATTTCACTTCCGGATTTTGGAATATCGTCTTTGAGGCCGTCGTGAAATCGGAATACCGGGTCCCGATTCCAATCATCAAATCTGCGGAACGAGCATATCTATTTGCGGCCAATGTTCCAGTCGCTCCAATTGCCCCGAGACAACAAGGATGGTCATACGGCAGGGAACCCTTTCCTGCCTGGGTTTCACATTCAGGGATTCCCGTCTGACGACAGAATTGATCAAGTTCCTGGCAAGCCTCGCTGTAAATAACCCCTCCACCCGAGACAATAAGCGGTCGTTTTGAATCACGGATCATCGCTACCGCTTCAGTAAACAGTTGCCGGTCTGCAAGGGGTCGCTGAACCTTCCATACTCTTTTGCGGAAGAATTCCAACGGGTAATCAAACGCTTCAGTTTGCACATCCTGCGGGAGGGAAAGAGTGACCGCTCCCGTATCCACTGGGGACGTTAATACTCTCATCGCTTCCAGAAGGGAGGTGATCAGCTGGTCGGGACGGTTGATCCGGTCCCAGTACCTAGAAACCGGTTTAAAACAATCGTTCACGCTAATATCCTGGGTGTTTGGCAACTCCAATTGTTGAAGTACTGGAGCAACATTTCGACGAGCAAAAATATCGCCAGGGAGGAGGAGAACAGGCAGACGGTTTATGGTCGCCAGGGCTGCACCTGTGACCATATTTGTTGCCCCTGGCCCTATGGAGGAAGTGCAAGCAAATACCTGGGAGCGGTTTTTCATTTTTGTAAAACCGGTAGCAATGTGAACAGCAGCTTGTTCGTTCCTGACCATGATGTATTTAAAATCCGGGTTTTCCTGAAGCGCCTGACCGATCCCGGCAACATTCCCGTGACCAAAAATCCCAAGCATTCCCGCAAAAAACGGGTGCTGTGTCCCGTCAATTTCGAGATACTGATTTTTTATGAATTTTATTAGGGCTTGTGCGGTTGTGAGTTTGGTCTTGTTCATAAATACATTTCCTTTTCGTATGGGATTGGAATCAGGTTTTTGTGGATTTCTAGACAGGAATACCCCGACTCCGAAGTGATCAATCCACCAACTTGTTCATCTCAATTGTTACCAATGGAAGCCGCGGATCAATCGTTTTCCAGGTTTGTTTTACCCAGCTATAGGCAGGGTCGTCAGTGCTCGCCAGGGATTGATCTGATCCGGCCAGGATGTTTAAATAATACGAGTCGTATCCAAACCCGGATACTACAGGATGATAGCCTTCAGGTGAGAGTACCAAATGATTATCTGTTACCAGGATTAATTCATCCAGAGTCCTATTGTCGTTGTAAATCCTTTGGTAAGCGAATCCTTCCGGCTTGTTGATTTTATAAAAATAGATTTCCTCCAAATCGGCCTCCAGCAGATCGCCGTTTTTATCCAGAATCCTTTTATCGTGCTTATGCGGGGGGTAAGAACTCCAGTTTCCAGATGGTGTATAAACCTCAACCATAACCAGTCGATCGCATGGAAATCCTGGCGGAATCATCTTGTTGATTTGCCGTGATGCGTTTTCCCCTCCTCGAAGCTCTATTGAAACATCCTGGGGTTTTATCAATCGGTTTGGATGATCCATGCTTGCTTTTGCAAAACCGAATGCAAAATCAAGGCTATCTGAAATAGCCCGAATAGATATTGATGTATTACGGGAGAAATACATCGCCGTAGGTAAGCCGTCAAACACGCTTCTGCGGGAACCCACGTTTTTGAATGTCTCAGAACTGGTGTTTACATCGCATGTGCCCCCAAGTATGGCAATTACAAGTTCATTCTCAAAGGTAGAAAAAAACCATTCCTTTCCCTTCTCAAGTTGAACTGCTCCGAAAGTGAGATGTTCCCAACCTGCAATTTCTGGGGTAACAGCCATGTACTGTGGTTGGGAAAAATCCGGGGAAATTAGCAATTTGGAATTTGTTGAATTCATTGACTATTCCTTGTCGAGGGCTCGCATGCCGATTCCCTGATCAATAATTTTCCCAGGATGCTTTTTTGTCTGGTGAAATTCGCGTTTTGAGTTGGAGTTGTTTCCAACTCATGCAGAAGCATTCCCGCTGCCTCCTGACCGATCTTGAATTTTGGTTGATTAAATGTTGTCAAAGCAGGGGAGATGTATGCCGAATAGGGAATATTGTCAAAACCCACAATCGAGATATCTTCCGGCACTCTGAGGTTGTGGTCCTTAATTTTCTTGATCGCTCCAATAGCCATAAGATCATTAAAACAAAATACTGCTGTAGGATAAGGTCGAATTCTTAATAACCGCATCATCGCCTCTTCGCCATTTTCGATTTGGCGACCTGAAGAATGGATGATAATCTGCGGCTCGATGCTCTTGCCGTTTTGATTCAATTCATCAATGAATCCTTGTTGACGTTCATTGTTTATTCGGGCGGCGGTTGAGTCACCAATATATGCAAGGCGTTTATGGCCAAGCGCTATCAGGTAACGAGCAACCGCACCACCTGCGGATAGGTCATCATGTTTTAGCGAAAGGTCGTATTTTTCCGGAGTTTCATTGTTTACCATCACGGAAGGTATTTCGAATTGGTCTAAAACAGCGGAATTTTCTTCGCCAAAGGAGCTGGTACAGATGATGACTCCATCAACAGACTGCTGAGCAAAAGCATGAACAATTGTTTTTTCCTTACTTGGATCCCGGTTTGAAGATGCAATAAACAGGCTGTATCCATGTTTATTAATGGTTTCTTCAATACCTTGAATAATCTCCCCAAAATATGGATTGTCAATCCGGCTTACAACGACGCCGATCACTTGCGATCGATTCGTTTTTAATCCTCTCGCGGTAGCGCTGCCCAGGTACCCCATAGACTCCGCAATTTCTTGAATACGGGAAACCGTCTCGGGAGAAATCGTTGGATTACCATTCAACGCCCTTGAGACTGTTGTGTGGGAAACTCCTGCCTCTTTTGCAATATCTTTTATTGTTGGTCTCATCTTTAACGCACACGTGTGCGTAATAAATATATCAAAACCCAGAGGTGAAGTCAATATCCATCAAATTTAGCTAAATTCGCAAAAATACATTTTGTATGATCGAAATATTACGAAATTTTGATAGTTTATTCTTTTTCTCCCTTTCGGCAAGATCAATGTTAGGAAAATCGCCACAAATTTCACAAAAACAAACTGGTTATTGACACATACTACTCAATTTGCTATATTATTTACGCACACGTGTGCGGAATCATGGATTCAACCTATCCTCTCCCTTCCCAGGCCAATCAACAAGTTGATTTCGTGCTCGAAATGAACGAGGTCAGCAAAAGCTTCTTTAAGATCAAGGTCTTGGACTCAGTCACGCTGAAAGTCAGAGCTGGCGAAGTTCACGCTCTGGTAGGCGAAAATGGTGCGGGAAAATCCACCCTTATGAAAATCCTGATGGGTATATACGAACGGGATACCGGTGAGATTATTCTCGACCAACAAAGAGTCGTTTTTCAGAATCCCCGAGAGGCTATCGATCGTGGGATATCAATGATCCACCAGGAATTAAATTCTGTTTTAGATCTAAACGTAGCCGAAAATGTTTTTCTCGGAAGAGAGCTACGCGTGAATAACGCCGGTGGTTTGAGTGTAGTGGATAAAAGGGGACAACTTGAACAAACTGCGCTCCTATTTAAGAAAATGGGTGTGGAGATCGATCCCAGATCGTTAATGCGGAACCTCAGTGTTGCCCAAAGACAGTTGGTTGAAATCGTGAAGGCAATTTCGCTTTCCGCCAAAGTCGTAATTATGGATGAGCCCACATCGGCTATTACTGAAAAAGAGGTCAAAACGCTTTTCGACCAGATTGTGAAACTCAAAAAACAATCCGTCGCGGTCATCTATATCTCGCATAAGATGGATGAGATCTTTAAAATTGCTGATCGGATTACGGTTCTACGAGACGGAAAACATATTTGTACAGATGATGCACAAAACTTTGACCACGAAAAGCTAATCAAAATGATGGTTGGTCGGGAAATAAATGAGTTCTACCCGAAAACAGCAGTGAAACTCGGCCCTGTCGCCCTCGAAGTAAAAGATTTCTCGCGTAAGAAACATTTCAGGAATATAAATTTTGAGCTGCGTTCCGGCGAGATCCTTGGCATGGCTGGGCTGGTGGGTGCCGGTCGAAGCGAATTGGTTGAATGTATTTTCGGGGTTACCAAACCAGATTCGGGAGAAGTTTTCCTTTTCGGGAAAAAAGCGGTAATCCGGCATCCGAATGAAGCTATTCGGCACAAAATGGCCTTGATAACAGAAGATCGAAAGTACACCGGGCTTAACCTGGTGGACACAGTTGAACACAATATTACGATCGTCGGATTGAAGTCGCTGAGCAGGCTTTGGGTTATCAATAACCGGAAGGAGGCTGCATCGGCAGATGACCAAATCAGGAAACTATCTATCAAGGTTTTATCCAGAAAGAATAAGATTTCCACATTAAGCGGTGGTAATCAACAAAAGGTAGTACTTTCAAAATGGCTTCTCACCGAACCCGATATCATCATCATGGATGAACCAACCCGCGGAATCGACGTGGGTGCAAAACGGGATATATATATTCTTATGGGTGAACTTGCCAAAGCCGGAAAGGCCATATTGATGATCTCGTCCGAAATTCCCGAATTACTGGGGCTTTCAGATCGAATCCTGGTTCTATCGGAAGGGAATTTGACGGGTATCCTTGAAAAGAAGGATTTTTCCCAGGAAAATATTATGAGGTTGGCCTCACAGTTCGGAGTTTCTCAAAATGCTTAATAACTTGAAGAGATTCAATATCAATTCGATTCGGGAGCTGGGGATCTTCCTGGCATTTGTTTTTATACTTGTTACCCTGATGATCCTCTCTCCGAATGCCTTCGCGAGGCCAGCGAATCTCATAAATATCTTAAAGCAAGCTTCGATCAATGGAATCCTCGCGACGGGCATGATGTTCGTAATAATTTCCGGTGGGATCGACCTTTCAGTTGGATCGATCGTCGCACTTAGCGGAGTGGTTGCCGCCACCTATGCTCATCCAGGAGAATACCCCCTAATTGTTCCGATTATTTTAGCTGTTGCTGTTGGTGCCATAGTTGGCCTGGTGAACGGGGCTGGTGTCGCATATGGCGGTTTGCCGCCGTTCATTATCACCCTTGGCACCATGACGATAGTCCGTGGTGTCGCATTGATCGCCGCCAACGGCCAGCCTGTATTCAATGTGACAAAGGAGTTTGAGGCTGCTGCCGGCGGATTTGTATTGGAAAAAATACCAAATCTTGTAATTTATTATGTCGTTATCACTCTGGTACTGGCATTTGTATTGACCAGAACGGTATTTGGTCGCCGGGTATATGCGGTTGGTGGGAACGAGACTGCTGCTCGAGTCTCAGGGATAAATGTCGACAAAATAAAAATCGCTGTTTATACCCTGTCTGGTTTTCTGGCTGGGATCGCGGGCTTTTTGCTTGCCTCTCGAATTATTTCCGGGAATCCCACTTCCGGACAGGCATATGAGCTTGATGCGATTGCCGCAGTGGTGATAGGTGGAGTCAGTATGTCCGGCGGTTCGGGAAAATGGTATGGCACAGTCATTGGCGCATTAATGATAGCCATTATTAGCAACGGCCTTGATATTTTAAACGTTTCCTCGCATTTTCAATTGATCATCAAAGGATTGATCATCATTGTTGCAGTATTGGTCGATATCAAGGGAAAGGGAAAACAATAAGAATAATTCCTCGCTATTGAAGGGTTTACTACAAAAACAAACAAGGAGAAAAAATGAAAAAGAGATTGCTCGTTTTTGTGTCCGTTTTTATGGTGCTCGCACTGACCCTGGCTGCTTGCCAGGCACCTGCGCCTGCAGCTGAGGAACCTGCAGCACCTGCGGTTGAAGAACCCGCTGCTCCTGCACAGGAAGAACCTGCAGCCCCGGCTGCTGAAAAATATGGTCTTTTCATGAGCCATATGACCAATGCTTTCACGATCGAAATGTCTGACGCTGTGAAAGCAAAGGCGGCGGAACTTGGTGTGGACCTGACAGTTTATGACGGTGGCCAGGATGCAGCCAAGCAAGCTGGGCAGGTCGAAACCGCTGTTACCCAGGGAATTAGCTGCATCGTGATTGAACCGGCATCCGTGGATGGTCTGGTCCCAGCGATCGAAGCAGCCACTGCAGCCGGTGTTCCTGTTGTCGTTGTCAATCAGGCGATCAGCAAACCCGAAGCAGCCACAAGCTTTGTCGGTGTCAGCAATGTAGATGGTGGCGAACTTGAAATGAAAACTGCTGCTGAAGCTATGGGTGGAAAAGGCAATGTGGCTTTTCTACTTGGTCCTATGGGTTCGGATGCTCAGCTCGGCCGCACTGAGGGTTACTATAATGTCCTGAAAGATTATCCCGACATTAAGGTTGTTTTCGAACAGTCTGCGAACTGGAAAACTGATGAAGCTCTCGCGCTAGTTGAAAACTGGCTTCAGACAGGTACGCAAATTGATGCCATCGTTGCTAACAATGATGGAATGGCAATGGGCGCTTTGAAAGCTGTAGAAGACGCAAAACTGTTGGACAAAATTAAAGTCTATGGCCTTGATGCAACTCCAGATGCCCTCGCAGCAGTCAAAGACGGAAAGCTGGCAGTAACTATTTCGCAGAATACTACCCCTCAGGGTCAGAAAGCCATGGAAACCTGCGTAAATATCGTAAAAGGTGACACTGTTGATAAGACGATCCTGCTTCCGTTCGCTCTTATCACCAAGGAAAATGTTGACGAATATTTGAAATAGTCTTGATGTAAGATCTCTCGCAAGTAGAGAGAAATAGAAGTAAACCCAATAGCGAAAAAGGCTGTGCCAAAAGCACAGCCTTTTATTATTTTCACGAGCCGTATTTCTTCATCATTTAATATCTCCCAGCCAGACCTCCACATCGTGCTCCCCCTTCTCCAATAACGGAACCAGGCTGCCGCTGACATCCTTGCCGTCCACCGTCATGCGTTTCACCCCGAGGCAGGTGTGTTCCGAATTGTGCACCCAGATTCGGTACACACATCCGCGGAATTTGCGCGTGACCGAAAACCCGCCCCATTCTGCGGGGATGCAGGGGTCGATGCGAAGTCCATCCAGCTCAGGTCGGATGCCCAGGATGTACTGCACCGCGCTGAAGTAGCTCCAGGCGGCTGCCCCGGTCAGCCAGGCGGTGCGGGTGTTGCCCGGGCGCGGGGAGAAGGTGGAATAGGTGGTCTGCCCCTGCACATAGGGTTCACTCTGGCGGATCTCTGCGCGGTCATTCCAGGCGGCGGGCATGGTGGCGCGGAAATACTCGTAAGCCCGGTCGCCATTGCCCCAGCAGGCACTCGGCCATCACCCCCCAGCCCTCGGTGTGGTTGAAAATCCCGGCGTTTTCCTTGATGCCGGGGTTATAGACCACCGCCCGCATCACCTCAATCGACGTCTTCGCAAACGGTGGTGCGCACAGCATCAGCCCATAGGGGGTAGCCAGCCGCTCCTTAACCGTTTCCAAACACTTTGCGGCTTGTTCACCCTCGGCGTACCCGCTGATCACCGCCCAGAGTTGGGTGTTCAGGTAGACCTGGCCCTCCTCGTAATCTTTCGTTCCGTAGACGGTGCCATCTTCGCCGATGGCCCAGATGAACCAATCCCCGTCCCAGGCAACCCGCCGGATGGATGCATCCAGCTTCTCTTGCTCAGCCCTTGCCCAGACGCGCCTCGTCCGGCTCGCCCAGCCGGGCGGCGATCTCCGCGTAAGTACCCAGCCCCAGGCGCACCTGGAAGGCGACGAACAGGCTCTCGCCGTGATAACCCAACCGCAGGCAGTCGTTCCAATCCGCCGCCAGCCCGCAGGGCAGTCCGTTCTCGCCCGGTCCGCTCCAGGTTGAATTCCAGCGCGCGCCTCAGGTGGCCCAGCACTGTCGCCTCACCCTGGTCGGCATAAGGCAGCACCTTGCGGTAAAAATCCATCTCCCCTGTCTCATTTACCCAAGCCGGGATGGCGTTGAAGAACCACAGGCAGTCATCCGAGCGGTATTCGCTATCCGGCTGGCGGCTTTTTCCCTGCCGGGATGGTGATCGAAGGGCTTGATGACCGGGATGGCCCCGCCGTTGGAAAGCTGCCCGGTCAGCATCAATTCCAGCCGCTCGCCGGCTTCCTCCGGGATGGCCGCCGCCACGCCCAGCACATCCTGCACCGAGTCACGGAAGCCCAGCCCGTCGCGCTCGCCGTTGTAGACCAGGCTGGCCGAGCGGGACCAATTATAGGAAACCAAGGCGTTATAAAGCCCCCACACGTTGACCGTGTGGTTGAAATCCTCATCCGGGGTTTCCACAACCAGGCTGCCGAGTTTTTCGTGCCAGTGGGTTTTCAGCTTCTCCAACTCCCGCCCAGCCCGCTCGAGGCATCCAAAATCAGCGATCGTTTTTCTGCCAATAGTTCGCGCGTCGCCAATCCCCAGTAGAACTAGGATCTCGCTGGCTTTCGCCCGGCGCTAAGCTCAAGTTCCGTCTGCAGGCTGCCGCACGCGTTATCCCCGAACGCCAGGCTGCCGGAGCAGGAACCCCGTTCCACAGCCAGCGGATTGTGATACCCGCCGTAGGTACCCAGGAAAGCCTCCCGGCTGGTATCAAAACCTTCCAGTGGGGATCCGGTCATCGCCATCCAGGCCTGGTGGGCGCTATCGTCCAGGGAGACCGCATCTCCCTGCTCGGAAAGATTATCGTGGAAGGCAACCCTCAGGATGCCATCCTCCAGCATCTCTCCCTTGATGATAAAGAGGGAATACTGCAGGTTGACCTGGTCCTGGAGGGTATCCCACTGGTTGGTGAATTCGCAATAGGTAAAAACGGAAATCCGGCGCGCACGGTCGCTCTCGTTGGTGACCTTCAGCCGCCAGTATTCAAAAGTCTGCCCCAGGGGGACAAAATAGGTGGTCTCCGTCCTGATCCCGCTGTAGCGCGATTCGATCACGGTATAGGCGGTGCCGTGCCGGCAGGTGGACTGGTAGTCAGAAAGCGGTTTACCCACCGGCTGCCAGGACGCGGACCAATAATCACCACTTTCGGTATCCCGCAGGTAAAAATAGCGCCCGGGCTGGTCCATGGGGATGCTGTTGAAACGCAGGCGCAGGAAACGTCCCTTCGCGCCGGACTTGTAAAACCCATACCCGCCGGCATTGTTGGTGATGATCGCGCCGTACTCCGTGGAACCCAGGTAGTTGCTCCACGATTGCGGCGTATCCGGGCGGGTGATCACGTACTCTTGCGGGCTTCGTCGTCAAAATAACCGTATTGCATACCTGCTCCGGGTATCAGGTCCTTTATCAAAAAATCACGACATGCGTGCGAACTCGTCCTTGAGCGCCGGGTACAGGTTCCGGTAAATCTCGTACGATCGTGCGTACGTCTCCACCGAAGCCGCGTCCGGTTCGGTCCTGCCGGTGATCTTGATCGTCGAAGCGCAGGCAGCGGCGGTATCCTTCCAGGCACCGCTGCCCACCCCGGCTAGAAGCGCCGCACCATAGGCAGCGCCTTCGGTGGTGTTGACCGTGACCAGCTCGCTCCCCAGCACCGAGGCCAGGATCCCCCGCCAGAGACGCGCTCTTTGTCCCACCGCCCGAAGCGCGCACCTGGGTGATCTCTTTCAAGCCCGGCGTTCTGGATCAGGGTAAACATGTCCTTCAGACCAAACGAGACCCCTTCGATCACCGAGCGGGTCATGTGCGCCTGCGTATGGCGGATGGTCAACCCGATGAATGCGCCCCGCGCCAGTGGGTCGGGATAGGGTGTGCGCTCGCCGCTGAGATAGGGCAGGAACTGCAGCCCTTCGCACCCGGCAGGCACCGATGCTGCGGATTTCATCAGGTCATCGAAGCTCACACCCGGGGCGAGGGTATCGCGGTACCATTGCAGGCTTCCGGCTGCCGAAAGCATCACCCCCATGAAGTGCCAGACCCCCGGGACTGCGTGGCAGAAGGCGTGCAGCCGTCCCTCAGGCTCGATCATCGCCGAGGGCGTAGTTGCAAAGACCACCCCACTGGTGCCCACCGTCAACCCTACGATCCCCGGTTCCACTGCCCCCACCCCCACTGCCTGGGCGGCCTGATCGCCTCCCCCGGCAGCCACAGTGGTCCCGGCCTTCAAGCCGGTCTCATCTGAAGCCTGAGTGGTTATCGCCCCGGTGAATTCAGGTCCCTCGTAGGTGGGCGGCATCCACTCGCGCGGGATCTTCAACCCGGCGAGGACTTCCTCCGACCAGTCCCGTTTCTTGAGATCGAACAGGACCGTGCCGGCTCCATCAGCCTTGTCCATCGCGTAAGCGGCAGTCAGGCGGTAGCGGATGTAATCCTTGGGCAGCAGCACATGCCGCGCCTTTTTGTATATCTCTGGTTCGTTCTCTGCCACCCACAGGATCTTCGGTGCGGTGAAACCGGTGAGGGCCACATTGCCGCTGATCTGGATGAATCTTTCCTTCCCGAAAATCTGGTGGATCTCGTCGCACTGCGCCTGGGTACGTTGGTCGTTCCACAGGATGGCAGGGCGTAGGACTTTGCCGTCTTCATCCAGCATCACCAACCCGTGCATCTGCCCGGTCAGACCGACGGCAGCGATTTGATCTCCGCTGACACCGGTTTGGGCAAGCACCGCCTGGACGCTCTTCACCGTCGCCTGCCACCACTCCTCCGGGTCCTGCTCGGACCACAGCGGCCGCGGGTTGAAAAGAGTGTGGGGTGAGCTCTGCACCCCCAACACGCTGCCGGCCTGGTCGATGATCAGCGCCTTGCTGCCGGTGGTGGAGACGTCGATCCCCATGAAATATTTCATGCAATCCTCCGAGCGTTTATTTGATCTCCACCGGACAAACGAAAATGCGCTGTTCAACAGGGGTATTTTTGCCGCCTGTGATTTCGAAAGCATCCGTCAGACGGATATCCTCCGAACCGCCCCCCACCATGACCTCGATCCGCCCGGCTTCCACCTGCAGCAGAAAATCTTCGTCATGGTAGGCAAGCTGGTTCACCGGAAGTCTGAAAATTACGGTTTTGGACTCCCCTGCTCCCAGGTTTACCCGGGCAAAGCCCTTGAGCTCCTTCACCGGACGAGGCAGGGAGGCATATTCATCGCGGACATACAGTTGGACGACCTCCTCCCCCGCCACCTGCCCGGAGTTTTTCACCTTCACCGAAATCTGGACTTCCTCACCGGCCTGGGCTATCTTTTTATCCAGAACCAGGTCCGAGAATTCGAATTTGGTGTAACTGAGACCAAACCCGAAGGAATACAAGGGCGTGACCGGCTCGTTGACGTAATCTCCGTAGATATTCGAGCGCATCCCGGAAGGCTTGTAGTTATAAAAGACAGGCACCTGCCCGACCGAACGCGGGACGGAAACCGGCAGCTTCCCGCCCGGATTGACCTTTCCGAGCAGGGTGTCCACCACGGCTTTGGCGCCTTCCTCCCCCGGCACCCAGGCTTCCAGGATGGCATTCGCTTTTTCCTCAGCCCCATTCAGGCAGACCGGGCGCCCGTCCACCAGCACCAGCACCACCTGCGTGCCAGTCTCCAGGATCATCTTCACCAGTTTCTCCTGCACGCCCGGCAGCCGAAGGTCGGTCTCGTCGCGGAATTCCCCGGTGGTGTTGTAATCGGCCAACCCCGACCGACCACCCATCACCAGGATGGCGACCTCGGCTGTTTGCGCAGCTTCAACCGCTTCCCCGAACCCGCTTTCGTCATCACTCATCGGCTCGCAGCCCTTCACGCAGGTGATTTCCGCAGAAGGAAGGCCTAACTTGAAGGCTTCATATATGGTGGGCACCGGCACCGTGAGCGGGGGGATGCTCTCCTGTGTGAAGTTTGTGAAGACGGAATCCTCGGGTGCCATGGACATCAACAGTTCCGCCACGGCAGCATAGGAGTAATCACCCATCAAGCTGCGTGCAGAATCCACATTGGGACCAATTAGCGCGATCTTCTTCACTTCTTTCTTCAACGGCAGGATGCCGTCATTCTTCAAAAGGACCATGGTCCGGCAGGCGAGGTCATAAGCCAGAGATCGATCCTGCGGGGTGTCAAATACTTCGAGCACCCTGCCTTCATCCACAAATGGATTTTCGAACAGCCCCAGCTCGAACTTCTTGCGCAGGTGGCGGCTGACAGCTTCATCGACGATATCCATGCTCAGCTCACCTTTCGCAAGGGCTTGTTTCAGCGGCTCGCCATAGGCAGCCGTGGCGGGCATCTCTACATCAATGCCTGCCGTGATCGCCAGCCTTCCAGCCTCCTTCATATCCTCCGCCATGTTGTGGTAATAATGGATCATTCCCACCGCTTCGTAATCCGAGACCACAACCCCATCAAAGCCCAGCTTCTCACGCAGGAGGTCAGTGAGGATACGCTTTGAAGCCGCCACCACCACACCATCCAGCTCCGGATAGGCGTTCATCATCGAAGCCAGACCGGCATCCCGGATGGCAGCCTGGAAGGGCACCAGGTAGGTATCCCATAGGTCATGCCAGCCGATGTGCACCGGGCCGCAGTTCAAACCACCCTGCGAAAACGAATGACCCACGAAATGCTTTCCCGTGGCCATCACTCCTTCCTTAAGGGTTTCCCCTTGAAGTCCCTTGATATACGCCATGCCAAACTGGCTCACCAGGGTGGGATCCTCGCCGAAGGTCTCCTCGATCCGCCCCCAGCGCGGGTCGCGGGCTACATCCAGCACCGGCGCCAGCCCCTGCCGGGAGCCGACGGCCAGCATCTGCTTGCGGATGGCAGTTGTCATTTTCTGGGCAAGCGCCGGATCAAACGAACTGGCCAGCCCGATCGGCTGCGGGAAGATCGAGCAGCCCGGCGCCATCAGCCCGGCGCAGCATTCCTCGTGCACGATGGCAGGGATGCCCAGGCGGGTCTGTTCTTTTAAATATTTTTGAATGATATTAGCGGTCTTCGCCGCCTCCAGGGGCAGAAAACTGCCCGCCCCCCCGATGCGCGTGATCTGACCGATGCCGTCCTTCAGCTTCGTGCTGATCTTGGCCTGGGTCGAGCATGCCTTTGGTTTGCAAGATCGTACAGCCAGAAGGAGCCCACCTGGGCGAGTTTTCTCGTCCAGGGTCATTTTTCCGAGCAGCTCTTTCACCTCGGTCATATGCGGGTAGATGCGGTGCATACCCCTCCTTTATTCGATGTTAGAAATTAGCGATTGCCCAGCAGCAGGTCGATGGTGAGCTGATCCAGGCGTTCGTATTTCAACCCGCGGCTCGAAATGGCTGCCCGGTCGAATTTGTGCTCCTTCAAGGCTTTCGCCTTTGCTTGTGAATAAACGCCGAAAGTATGCCTTCATGGCAGGATCCTCCGCGTTGATCTCTTTCAGCAGCGCCTGGATATCCTTATCTGCGTTGAACTGGGCAGCCTTTTCCTTCAGCATCAGGTAGGTGCGCATGCAGCCGCGGGCGAAGTCCTTCACGCCCTCGTAATCCTCGGTGCGGTAGGCGTGCGCGTCAAAATGGCGCGACCCGGTGTAGCCCACATCCTCCAGGAATTTGACCAGGTAGAAGGCAGCCTTGATGTCGCGCGAGCCAAAGCGCAGATCCTGGTCGTAGCGCCCGGGGTACTGGTCGTTCAGGTCGATGTGGAAAAGCTTGCCGGCTTCCCAGGCCTGGGCCACACCGTGCATGAAGTTCAGCCCGGACATGTGTTCGTGGGCAACCTCGGGGTTCACGCCTACCATCTCGGGATGATCGAGGGTCGCGATGAAAGCCCAGCATGTGCCCGGTGGTCGGGTTGTAGATATCCGCCGCGGGGTTCATTGGGTTTGGCTTCCAGTGCGAATCTTGAAGTCCATACTTATTATCGATGACGTATTCGCACAGGAAATTCAGCGCCTCGCGGAAGCGCTTGATGGAATCCACCGCGCTCTTAGCTGGAATCGGTCTCGGTGCCCTCGCGCCCGCCCCAGAACACGTACACCTTGGCGCCAAATTCCACACCCAGGTCCATGGCTTTCATGGTCTTCTGAATGGCGTAGGCGCGCACCTTGGAATCGTTGGAGGTAAAGGCGCCGTCCTTGAAGATCGGGTCGCCGAACAGGTTGGTGGTGGCCATGGGGACGACCAGACCGGTATCATCGAGGGCTTTGCGGAAGTCCTTTTTGATGGCTTCCGCCTCCGCCGGGGTGGCATCGATGGGGATCAGGTCGTTATCGTGGAAGTTGACCCCGTAAGCGCCCACCTCACCCAGCAGGTACACCAGCTCCGCCGGGGTTTTCGGTTCACGCACGGGTCCGCCGAAGGGATCCCGCCCAATGGAACCGACCGTCCACAATCCGAATGTAAATTTGTCTTCTGGTTTGGGGGTGAAAGATGCCATTATGTTTTCTCCTTGAAAGAATATTTATATCACTTGTCTCCCGGGCACTCGCCCCAGGGAAGTATCACATTGTCAGTCATGATGGTCTCGTATGTCAAGCCATAGCCATACGGGAACATGGGCGCTTCACAGCCTTCGGTTGCCTGCACATTATTGATGTTGATCGGCAGCTGGCTGTTGTTTCGCGGCCAGGTATAGGGCAGTTTTCCTGAGAACGGCTTATCCCCGAAAAGAACATCCGCGATCCCGTCTCCCTCCGTTCCCGGCAGCCAGGCAGCCACCCAGGCATCGGGGATATCATACTGCATTGTGATGACCATCGGCCTGCCCGAGATGAGAATGACGATCAGTTTCTTGCTGTGGGCCCGCAGGTCCGAGATCAATTGAATATCCTGTTCAGATAAGTTTAGGGAAATGGTATCGCCAAACCCCTCGGCGTATGGCAACTCGCCCACAACCGCGATCCCGATATCCGCTTCCCCGGAAAACTGACCTGTTGGACTGTATTTCACCTGGGTGGATCCGGGTACAGCTTGTTTGATCCCATCCAAAATTGTGGTGCCGGGTTGAATATCTCCCCGTACCTCCCTGCCAGTTGATCGTCCAGCCCCCCGTTTGGATACCGATATCATCTGCCGCAGCCCCACCGACAAAGATCGTGGGAACCGTTTTGCTTATAGGGAGCGCCTCATTTTCATTCTTCAATAAAACCAGGGATTCGCTCACGGCCTGCCTGGCCAATTCCCTGTGCTCAGGGGAACCAACATTCAAAACGAGGGAAGGATCCCCATAGGGATGGTCAAAAAGCCCGGATTCGAATTTTACGAGCAGGATTCTGCGGACAGCATCATCCAGCCTTTCCATCGAGATATCGCCGTTTGCTGATTGCCTGTTCCATTGCGTTGGTGAAGCCCACATAATCATAGGGCAACATTACCATGTCGATCCCGGCATTGATGCTTTTAACCACCGCCGTGTAATAATCCGGATCAACCTGGTCGACCGCCCACATATCAGATACAACAAACCCGTCAAATCCCAGCTCGCCTTTCAACACACCGGTGATCCAGGGTTTTTGCGCATGCATTTTCACCCCATTCCAGCTGCTGTAGGAGATCATCACGCTCTTTTCCCCTGAATCCACTGCTGCCTGATACGGTGGGAGAAACAACTTTCGGGTTGCCTCCTCGTCGTAACGCGTGTCCCCTTGGTCGAGCAAACATATCTTCCCGTCATTCGTCCAAATTGAGGTGCCGGCTGTGGTGCCGCCATCTCCGAGAAAATGCTTTGAGGTTGCTAAGACGTAAATCGTACGACCGGGATCGCCCTGATAGGAATCCGGCAATGTCTGTAAACCTTGGATAAACGCTGATCCCAATTCACTAACCAGTTCGGTGTTTTCACTGTAGGACTCGTACGTTCTTCCCCAGCGGATATCCTGGGGTACAGCCAGGATGGGAGCAAGGTCCCAGGTATACCCAGAAGCCAGCATTTCCTCCGCGGTGGCTGCCCCGATTTGCCGGACGAGGTCCGGATCGCGGGTGGCACCCAGTCCGATCTCCTGGGGGAAGACGGTTGCGCCATGCATGGCCGCGTTTCCATGGATCGCATCGATCGCGAAGATCATGGGAATTCCCAACCGGGTGGAGAGGGCTGCATCCTGAAACTTCTTTACCTCGTTATACCAGGCTCCGATATTCGTCGCATCCGCCGGCCGATCGCCTCCTCCTATGATCGACCCGATATAGTATCGGGCGATATCCTCAGGTGTGATCCCAAACCTTGTCACTTGTGCCATTTGGCCGATCTTTTCTTCAACGCTCATCTTTGATAAGAGTTCCTCGACCTGCGTCTGGTAATACGGTGTTGGTGTTACTGTAGGCGGTGGAGAAGTGGGGGTTGATGCTACCGGCGTATGGGACGGTTCCTTTGATGGTTCAACCGTTACCCTGAGGTTGCTCGGTGCAGGCTGCAATGAAAAGCATTACGAAAATTACCAATACGGATCTACTTCTCATTTCATTACCTCTTTCCTTTCACCGCCTTCTGCTGAAGTTGCTTTGTTGAAAGCCTCCTTGTGTCAATGAAGAATACGTTATTTGTCTCCCGGACAATTACCCCAAGGGATGAGATTGTTCTCGACCTCACCCAATCCATAACCTAATCCATATCCATACGGGAACATAGGGGCATCGCAGCCTTCAGTCGCCTTTACATTATTGATATTGATCGGAAGCTGGCTGTCGTTCCGTGGCCAGGTGTAGGGCAGCTTTCCGGTGAAGACCTGCTTCCCGAAAAGCACATCCGCAACGCCCCCGCCTTCCGACCCGGGCAGCCAGGCGGCAACCCAGGCATCCGGAATGTCGAACTCGGGGGTGATGACCATCGGCCTGCCGGAGATGAGGATTACGATCAACTTGTCGCTTTGCTGGCGCATCCTCTGGATCAGGCGGACATCTTCAGGTTTAAGGAGAAGGGAAGAGACGTCCCCCGGTCCCTCCGCGTAGGGCAGCTCGCCCACCACGGCGATGCCAACTTCCGCCTTGCCGTCGAATTGCCCTTCCGGGCTGAATTCCACATGGGTATCCGCGGAAACAGCGTCCCGGATCCCTTCCAGGATGGTCGTTCCCGGAAGGATATCGCCGGTCTTTCCCTGCCAGTCGATCGTCCAGCCGCCGGACTGGATGCCGATATCATCCGCGGCGATCCCGCCCACATGAATGGTCGTTGTCGTTTTTGGGATGGGAAGAGCCTGGTTGTCATTCTTGAGCAGGACCAGCGATTCGCTGACCGCCCGACGTGCAACTTCGCGGTGCTCGGGGGAGCCCACAATCGCGAGCTGAGAAGCCTCTCCATAAGGATGGTCGAAAAGCCCCAATTCGAATTTCTTCAACAAGATCCGACGGACCGCGTCATCGATCCGCTCCATGGTGATATCGCCCTTCCCCACCGCGCGCTTCATGGTCGTGATGAAGCGGACGTAATCCAGCGCGACCATATTCATGTCGATCCCAGCGTTGATGCTCTTCACAACCGCCTGGTAGTATTCGGGGTCCACCTGGTCGATCCCCGCCCAATCGGAGATCACCAGCCCGTCAAATGCCAGTTCGCCCTTTAGCACGTCCGTGATCCACGTTTTTTGCTCGTGCATCTTCTTCCCGTTCAGGCTGCTGAAGGAAACCATCACGCTGCCCGCTCCCGCATCCAGCGCGGCCTGGTAGGGCGGCAGGAATAATTTCCGCACACTGGCTTCATCGAAACGGGTATCACCCTGATCGAGCAGGTAATGAAAATCATCCATCGTCTGGGTTGAGGTCCCGAAGGTGGTTCCGCCATCGCCAAGGAAATGCTTGGGGGTGGTCATGACGTAGATGGATTGCCCCACCGCCGGCTGGTAGGATTCCGGCAATCCCTGCTGCCCGTGGATAAAGGCGGATGCCAGTTCGCTCACCAGGGCGGTATCTTCACCAAAGGACTCGTAGGTTCTTCCCCAGCGGATATCCTGCGGTACGGCAACCACCGGGGCAAAGTTCCAGGGAATCCCGGTGGCCAGCATTTCCTCCGCGGTAATTGCGCCCACCTGGCGCACCAGATCGGCATCGCGGGTGGCACCCAGGCCGATCTCCTGCGGGAAGATGGTGGCCCCATCCACATGCCCGTGCCCGTGGACTGCATCCACCCCGAAGAGAATGGGAATTCGCAGGCGGGTGGTCAGGGCGTCATCCTGGTATTTTTTCGTTTGCTCCAGCCAGGCTTCCGCCTTGTTGGAACCAGGCAGTCCCCCGCCCCCATTCAGCACCGAGCCGAGGAAATAACGGCCAACATCCCCCGGTTTGATCGCCCCCCTCTCCGCCTGGGTCATCTGGCCGATTTTTTCATCGAGGGTCATCTGCCCCAGCAAGTCTTCCACCCTGCGCTCGTTTTCGGAGAGAGCGCTTCCAGCTTGCGAATCAACAGGCTTGGTCGCCGGTTTCGCAGAGCAGGCGCAAAGGAAGAGAAGGACAATTACAAAGAGTGCCGCCCTGTAATGGTGATACCCGGATTGTTCGTGTTCTTATCCAAGGGTCACTTCGACTTGGAGCTTTTTGCAGTTGGGAGCGGGAAGCGGAATCAGGTTACCCTCGATGGCGTTCCCGTCGATGCGGATGCTCACCCTGTTTCCGGGTTTTTCACGAAGCACACGGATATCATATATCCACCCCACGGAAGATCCTCACCGCGGTAAATTCCTTCCACGAATCCGGGATGACCGGGGCGAGGATCAACCCGTCATACCCGGGGCGGATTCCCAGGATCCACTGGGTGATGGCAACATAATTCCAGGCGGCGGACCCGGTCAGCCAGGAGTTCTTCGCCTCGCCGGGCTTGACCGCCTCCTTGCCCGAGATCATCTGGGCATAGACGTATGGTTCGCAGCGATGCAGGTCGCTTATCTCCTCCCGGCAGGAGGGATTGATGCGATGGTAGTAATCCAGCGCCTTCTCTCCCCGCCCGAGCCTGGCTTCAGCGATCATCACCCAGGGGTTGGTGTGGCAGAACACGCTGCCATTTTCCTTATATCCCGGGGGATAGGAGGAGATTTCCCCAAGGTTCAGTTGGTAACTTGTATAGGCTGGATTCAGCAGCACGATGCCGTGCTCACATAGCCAGACGCTCCGCCACGGAGTCGAGCGCTTTTTGTGCTTTGCCGTCGGCCAGCCCGATCCCGGCGATGACGCACATTCCCTGCGGTTCGATAAATATCTGGCCTTCTGCGCACGCCTTTGATCCGAGCGGCTTGCCCGAAATGATCGTAGGCGCGGCGGAACCAATCCCCGTCCCAGCCGGCGGTTTCCACCCGCTCTGTCATCTTGCGTTGCTCTTCCCGGTAGATCTGCGCTTCGGCAGGTTTCCCGGATCTTTCAGCGATCACCGCCATCTCCCCAGATGCCAGGACGAACAACCCCGCAATGAAGACGCTTTCCGCCACCTTCCCATCCCGGCCAGATGGTGGTCTGGAAGGATTGCCCGGGGGTATCCGAGAAGCAGTTCAGGTTCAGGCAGTCGTTCCAGTCCGCCCGCCCGATCAACGGCAGCCCGTGTGGTCCGAGCCGCTCGAGGGTGTATTGGAGTTGAACGCCGGATATGCTCATAGAGCGGCGCCTGGCTGCCCGGCTTGTTATCGAAGACCACCTGCTCATCGAGAATGCTCCAATCCCCGGTCTCTTTCAAGTATGCAGAAACCGCTAGGACAAGCCAGAGCGGGTCATCATTGAAACCACTGCCAATATCATTGTTGCCCAGCTTGGTCATGGGCTGGTACTGGTGGTACGCACCGCCATCCGGAAGCTGGGTGGCAGCCAGGTCGAGGATGCGCTCGCGAGCCCGCTCGGGGATCAGGTGCATGAAACCCAGCAGGTCCTGGTTGGAATCGCGGAAGCCCATACCGCGCCCGATACCCGATTCAAAATAGGATGCCGAACGGGAAAAATTGAAAGTGACCATCACCTGGTAGGCGTTCCAGATGTTGACCATGCGGTTGGTATGGATATCCGGTGTTTCCACCTGTAAACGCCCAAGAAGTTGTTCCCAGGAATCCCTATGTTCCTTGAAGGCCCGATCCACCTCTGGCAGGATCCAGATATTCTCGGAGGATCGGAAGAACGGTCTTTTTATTGATGGTGGTGGAACCGGGTGGGTCGAATTTTTCATTCACCGGGTTCTCGTGGTAGCCGAGCAGGAAAATGATCCGGCGGGTTTCTCCCGGGTCCAGGGTCACCCGGGTGTGGAGGGCGCCGATTGGCTGCCATCCCAGAGCAATGGAGTCTGTACATTGCCCATTCTCCACAGCAACCGGGTGGATTCCATCCACGGTAGGGTCCCAGAAAGGCATCGCGGTTGGTATCGAAACCGGTAAGCGGCTCAGAGCAGGCAAAATACGCAAAGTGGTCACGTCTTTCACGGTACTCCGACTTGTGATAAATGATCCCGTCCTCGACCTCCACCTCGCCGATCGAATAATTGCGCTGGAAGTTATTGGAATCATCCACCGCGTCCCACAGGCAGAATTCAACGGCGGAGAAGACACGGATAGATCCGCCTTCCGGCTACGCTGGTTGGTGAGCTCCATGCTCCAGATCTCCAGGTTCTGCCCGGGCGGGACGAAATACAGGATGGAAGCCGCGATCCCTTCGGATGATGAGCTGATGCGGGTGTACCCCATTCCATGCCGGCATTCATAGCTATCCAGATTCCCGCGGACCGGCTGCCAGGTTGGCGACCAGAAGTCGAGGCTCATCCGCACCATTATCGCGGAGATAAATATATCGCCCGTTTTCATCCAGCGGGGCGTTGTTGTAGCGGTAGCGGGTGAGCCGGCGCAAGCGGGCATCCTTATAAAAGGAATACCCCCCCGCGGTGTTGGAGATGAGTCCGAAATATGCTTCGCTCCCGAGGTAATTGATCCAGGGCAGCGGAGTATCCGGTCGGGATGATCACATATTCACAAGCCTGGTCATCGAAGAAATCCATAACGCATAAGTGTTCCTGTGATATTGCTCGTGCTGAATGCGGCCGCGGAATCAGTTTGTATTGAAATTGATCCCGTATCCGGTTGCTATTCCTTATACGGGATCAATCGCCTTCCGTCCCCTGAAAGAGGGAAGCCCAATGTCGAATTTTATTCCTTCACCGCCCCCATCGAGATCCCATTCACGATGTAGCGCGAGAAAAGGACGTAGATGATGATAATGGGAACGATTGAAGCCGCGAGTCCAAAATAGATCGCTCCATATTCCGGCCGGTAAACATCTCCGCGCAAGGTCTGGATCAGCATGGGCAGGGTGTATTTATCCCGGCTGGAGATCAGGATGTAGGGATTGAAGAAGTTATTCCAGGACGCAACGAAGGTAAATAATGCCAGAGTGAAGGCGCCTGGCATGGCGATGGGCATCATAATGCGGTGGAAAATCCCCAACTCGCTGCTGCCGTCCACCCTGGCTGCATCGATGAGATCCGGGATCATAATCGACTCCAGGTATTGCTTGGCAAAAAATACCGCGGCGGGTGCAGCTATCGATGGCAGGATAAGCGAAAGGTAATTATCCGCCAGTCCGATCTTGGCCATGAAGCGGAAGTAGCCAATGATCGAAAGCTGCAGGGGAATCAGGATCAAGACAAGAATTGCTGCAAAGAAAATCCTTTTACCCTTGAATTCATACACGACGATCCCATACCCGGTGAGGAAAGCGAAATAAACAGTTACCAGGGTTGTCGATAATGCAATGACCAGGCTATTGACGAAACCCCTGGGAAGATCCATTCCTTCGCCGGTAAGGATTTTATAATTTTCGATCGCATGGACGCTGGGAAGGAGGCTGAGTCCCTGTTGAATTTCATTGGTCGACCGGGTACCGTTGATCAGTAACATCCAGACCGGTATGATCGTGATGATCAGGATGATCGCCAGGACTGTATAAATGAGGATGCGGGTCAACAATAAAGATGTTTTGGGATTCATAATGGCTCTACCTGTCCTTACTTTCCTGTTTTTTTGCCGCCCCATCCTTGTCGCGGAGTAGGAAGAATATCAGCAGCGCGACGATCGAGGTCATAATGAAGACCATCACGCCAACCGAAGCAGCAGCTCCGATGTGCCCCTGGCTGCTGCGGAATTTCATATACATGAGGATGTTGTTGGTCAGGATGGAGTTGGTTGGGCTGCCCCTCCCATCCGTGAGCAGGTAGGGGATATCAAACATCTGCATTCCGCCGACCAGGGAAGTGATGAGTACGAAAACCAGGACGGGTTTGATCAGCGGCAGGGATATGAAGCGGAACATCTGCCAGGAACTGGCACCATCCGCCAGTGCAGCTTCATATATTGAGACCGAAATGGAGGTCATGGCAGCCATGATGATGATCGTCGTCCAGCCAAACCACATCCATGTTTGAATGAAGATCACCAGGCTGCGCATCGCCTGCGGACTGCGGATGAAATCAAATGCCTCTGAGAATATGCCCGTCCGAACCAAAATCTGGTTCGCCGGGCCATAATAGGAAAACAGGCTGAAAAACAGGGCTGCAATCGTAGCCGGCATCAGCAAGTTGGGGAAGTAAAAGAGCATCCGCCAGGTACCTGCCGCACGGATTTTCAGGCGGACATTGGTGAACCAGGCTGCCAGCAACAAGGCCAGTCCCAGCTGGGGAATGAAGTTCAACAGCCAAAGGAACCAGGTGTTGCCGATGGCTATGGCGAACATATTGTCGATGAATAAATTCTTGAAGTTATCAAACCAGATAAATTTGGCCTGCGCCGTCATCAGGGTGGTGTTGGTGAAACTCAGGTAGACGGTATTCACCACCGGATAGAGACCAAATATCAGGAACCCTAGAATGAAAGGGGTGATAAAGAAGTAACCGGGATTAATTTTCTTAATTCGTTTGGAGATGGTCATCGCGCCTCTGATGGAAAGGGTCAGTGCAATTACTATACACTGACCCTTTCGCAAATTCAAGATGGGTTAGGGTACGATTAGATCCGGGTATTCATTCTTGACGGCAGCTTTCCAGGTCGCCCACATTTCATCGAGGGTGATCTCGCCGTTCAAGATAGGCATTCTGCGGATCATTCAACGCGCGCTGAATGGCGTCATCAGAGCCCTGCATCAATTTGGCATTGACACTCGGAGCCGCAGCCGCAAATCCTCCATAGGAGTTCTGGCCGCCCAGGAATTTTGCCAGGTCTGAGCCGTCGAACAGGGGGATGACCTTCTCGACCACGTTCTTGGAGCCGACAAAGTCGCCGGCAGCCTGAGCCTGGGTGTCACCAATTTCAGGATCGATGGCTTTCAGGTATTCATTGGTGTATACGCCGGTAGCCCAGTTGAACAGTTGATTCTCGTCCAGGGTGGCAAATTTGATGAAATCCTTGGCTGTTTTCTGATCCTTGCAGTCTTTCAACACACCGAGCCAGGTTCCACCCCACTGGTAGGGCAGCGGTCCGTTGATGACAGCCCAGTCGCCGGAGGTGTCAGTCGAACCGTCAGCGGATTTCGCGTTGGGGGCCAGGACGTAGGGCAGACCCCAGGTGGGAAGGAAGTAGGAGAAGATCTTCTTCGGGTTTCCTTCAGCATCCTTGAGGGTGTCATTCATGCCGGCGAACCAGCCTTCCTGCCACTGGGTGGCGCGGGCTTCGTAGCCGCTATCTCGGAACAGTTTGGCGGTGGCGATCATCTTATCCACCATCGGGTCCACGGTCAGGGTGTTATCGACGATCCAGGGTTTCGCGCGGTTGGCATAGAAGAGGTTCTGGAAGTCACCGCTGGATGCGACCATAAAGGTGTTGCCGCCGGATTTTTCCTTTACAACCTCTGCTGCTGCAGCGTATTTATCCATGTCGCCGAGGATCTCCTGCATTTTTACCGGATCATCCGTGCCGAAGTATTCCTTGGCCAGGCTGCGGCGGTAGAACAGCGCGCCGGGAGTCGCCTGGTAAGAGTAGGCTTTGGTCACGCCGGCCGGATCGGTACCGACTTCATAGACAAAGGGGTACACATTGGCAGCTTTGGCAGCCGGCATCAATTCGCCCAAATCAGCAAGGAAATCGGCTTCGACATAACTCTTAACGAAGGCGGCTTCCAGGGCAACCACGCAGGGAGCCTCGCTGGTGCCGAGGGTGGCCATCAGCTTGGTCTGGTATTCACCGTTGGTCATGGGGATCATGGTGTAGTTGGTCTTTACGCCAGGATTTTCCTTTTCGTAAGCCTTCGCCATGGTCAGAATTTCGTTGGTGAATGACCAGATTTGAAGGGGTTCCGTTTGCTTTGGACCGCAAGCTGTCAAAAGCATGCTTGCAATGATAAACACAGAAAAGACGACAAACAAACGTTTCATTGTTTCCTCCTAGAGATTTGTAAAACTATTCTTTGAAACCATTTCCAACAAATTTTGTCGACAGACTCACCTCCTTTATTATGCATGGGATATTGATGGGGCGTTGGGTACCACATTCTTTGTTGGCTGACTTTTTTGAACACGCCCTGAATAATTGGCACCGCAAGTTTCACGGATGATCAATTCTGTATCCATGATGATCCGGTGCGGAGATGTATTTCCGTTTTCGATCTGATCGATCAGGGTTTCAACGGCCTGCGCTCCGAATTGAACGACCGGCTGGCGGATGGTGGTTAATTGAACATTAGATAGTGATGCCATGGGAAGGTCATCAAACCCGACAAATGCGATATCTTCCGGAACTTTGAACCCGGCTTCCCGGGATGCCCGGATCCCGCCGAATGCCATCACATCCGAAGCGGCGAAGACTGCATCTGGTTTTGCTGCAAGCAATTGCTTCATCGCATAATAACCGCCCTCCTCGGTGAAGTCGCCTTCTGCGATCAATTTTTCATCAATCGCCATCCCTCGTTCTTTAAAAGCTTTTCGGAATCCCTCAAGGCGATCAATGCCGACCGTACTTTGAAGGGGGCCACTGATCGTCCCGATGCGCGTCCGTCCCTGGCGTACCAGATGGCTGGTGGCATGGTAGCTGGCATTTACATTGTCGATATCAATATAAGTGACGTTGTCATACCGGAAAGGTCTTCCGATAACAACAAATGGCATACCGGCATCTATCAATCGGCCAATGATTTCCTGGTCTCCATGCTGCCCGGATTGCACCAAGACACCATCCAGCATCCCCTGGCGACAGACCCGCGGAAATATGCGTTCCTCATCTTCCATCGATTCAACAAGAAAAAACGCAAGCGTGTAATCGTGTTGATTGCAGGCTTGCGCAATACCTTTTGTCAGATGGGGATAAAAAGGATCGGTGAAAAAGAAACTGACGGTTTGGGGAAGGATCAAGCCAATGGTGGAGGTGTGCTGGGAAGCCAGAGCCCGCGCGGCAGCATGCGGGTGATACTGGTTGCGCTGGATGGCTTCCTGCACCTTTCTGCGAACATCATCTCTCACATTGGGGCTGTTATTAATAACTCTCGAGACAGTCGAACGGGAAACCCCGGTCTCTCTGGCAATGTCTTCGAGGGTAAGCGAGGGCATCTAGGCGTATCCTGGCTTGGAAGCGCTCCCAGTAATCTTCAACCAGATATCGTCCATAACCTTATTCCAACATATGCCGTGCTTTATATTGTGCAGCTTTGGGAGCGCTCTCAGTATATTTTCATAATACATATCTTTTCAGGAAAAGTCAACTGGCAATTTCCTGATCCGCGGAAATCCCGGAAAAGCTGTTTGCCAATTTTTTCCTCACCCGTAACTTTTTCGGAGGTTAGACGACATATAGGATGAAATATATCCAATATAGGTAAAGGAGTTCAAAATGAAAAATAACCGTTTCTTGTTTTTTGGTGCTTTAGCGATAGCAGCATTCCTGCTGGCCGCCTGCTCTGGTGGCGCTGCCTGCAGGGGCTGAGGTGAAAGTTTCGCCCGATGGGCAGGGTGCCAGGGTTGAATTCGACGGCGTGGTCGATTCCATCGCCGCCGACCAATGGGTGATCTCCGGGCAAACCCTCTTGGTCAACGCCCAGACCGTGATCGACCAAGGGGTCGAGGTGAATTCAAGAGTGCGGGTGGAAGCTGCAGTGACCTCCGACAGATCCGCCACTGCGCTGAAGATCGAATTGCGCACCCAGCTTTCAGAAACACCTGGCGCTGCAGTTAATGGCGTTTTCGATGACAGCGGCGATGAGTTCACCGGCATGGTTGAATCCATCAGCGCGGAATCCTGGCAGATCGGCGGGCAGGTTTTCCTGGTCAACGCCGCCACAGAGATCAAGGGTTCCTTGAGCGCTGGCGACATGGCCAAAGTCCACTTCCTAAAGAATTCCGACGGTTCCATGACCGCCACCGAGATCGAACCCGCTCCGCAAAGCTCCAGCGATGATTCCAGCCTCTCGGGTTCCAAAAATGAATTCACCGGTAAGGTGGAGGCATTCTCAGGGGCGACATGGACAGTGAATGGCAAGATCTTCCTGGTCACCCCGCAGACCGAGATCAAAGGACCTGTGTACCTGGGTGATGTTGTCAAAATCCACTACAGCGTAGGTCCCGACGGTGCGCTGATCGCCACCGAGATTGAACTGGCAGGTGCAAACCAGGCTCACAATTCCGAGAAAAAACTCACCGGCACGCTCGAGCAAATCTCCTCGTCCCAGGCAACCATCAGTGGCGTGGTCGTGTTGATCACCCCCCAGACGGTTCTGGATAGCGGGCTGGTGGTTGGGCAGAAGGTCAAAGCCGAGGTTATCACCGGATCGGATGGCGCAATGACCGCACTTGAGATCGAAACCTTCAACACCAGCACCAATGATGACAAAGGCTCGGGCAGCTCCAATAGTGGATCTGGAGGAAAGGATGACAAACCCGAGACAGGTGATGATAAAGGTGGTAATAAATAACCCTACCCTGCAGACCAAATTCCTCCCCCATCCCGTCGGGATGGGGGATTCGGCCTGGGTGCTGATGCTATACTCTACTTGTTGGTTGTTTTTTAATGGACAATCCCTGATAACCCATGCCCGTAAAGGAAATTTCTCCGCTTATAGATGGTTTAAACCGGCTGGATCCACTGGCAATCAGCGAGATATATGATGAGTACTTCCCAGTGGTGTTCCGGTTTGTTCGATACCGGCTTGGCGACGAAGCGCAGGCGGAGGATATCAGCAGCGATGTGTTCACCAGGCTCCTCGAATCTGTTCGAACCGGAAAGGGACCCCGCGATAATCTCAAAGGCTGGCTGCTCGCTGTTGCCTCGAATGTGGTCAATGATCTCCACCGCAGCACATACCGGCGACCGGCGGAAGTATTGAACGAAGAAATGGCCGATCCTTCCTCCTCCCCCTCCGAGGTATCTGAGCAACTGGAGTCCCACCGCAAGGTGCGCCAGGCGCTCACCCGACTCACTGCTGAACAGCAACAGGTGATAGCGCTGCGCTTTGGGGAGGGTTTATCGCTGGAGGAAGCAGCCGTGGTGATGAAAAAGAATGTGAACACTGTGAAACAGCTTCAATTTCGTGCGCTTGCCTCTCTCGAACGCCAGATCGGGGACCAGGGATGAGTAAAGATCTCTTCCCGGTTCTGGAAGATTGTCTTGCGCTGCTGGAACAAGGCGAAGACCTGGAAACCTGCCTGCGTAAGCATCCGGCGGATGCCGATCGCCTCCGGCCGTTGCTCGCCGCGGCCATCCAGGCGAGGGCGATTGCCGATGACCGCGTTCCGCAAACAGTCTTACGCCGCAATCGGGCCAAATTCCTCAACCAGGCCGCGGAGATCCGGGAAGAACGCCGCTCCCCCCGCCGGCGGGTGGCCTTTTCCTTCCCGCGGGTTCTCCGCTTCAGTTTCGCCCTGCTTCTCGCAGTGGTCATCCTGATGGGGGTTGGAGGCACCGGGCTGGTCAGCGCTTCCAGCACTTCGCTGCCGGGCGACAGATTATACGGGGTTAAACTCACCTGGGAGAACATCCGCCTCAGGCTTGCAAATTCGGAACAGGAGCGCGTCACGCTCGAGGATAAATTCGAGCAGGAAAGAGTATCTGAGGTGGGGGGGTTGCTTTCCCGGGAGCGGCAGGAGAAGGTCAAGTTTTCCGGCCGGGTGGATTCCACGCAGGTCGGAAGTATCCTCGTAGCCGGTGTACCGATCCTGATCACACCCGAAACCCGGGTCGAAGGGTTAATCCTCCCCGGCGCGTGGGTGGAGGTTGAGGGTTGGACTGTTCCCGGCGGGGTGGTTAATGCCTCAAGGATCCGGGTGGAATCCCGAGGGTCCGAAGAAGGAAAAGATTCGGGTGATGACCAGCCAGGAACTTCCGGAAAAGGGGAATCTGGGAATAACGGTGACGGTAATTCCGGGAACGAATCTGAAAATTCCGGCACCGGGAATCAGAACAGCACCGTCACGCTTCAGCCGAAGCAAACCTTCGATATCCAGGGTGTGATTACCTCCTTGACCGTTGGTTCCATACAACTGGATGGCAGGGTACTGATCTTGGAAGGAGCAGTCGAGATCCGTGGTCAGCTTACTCCAGGAGCCACGGCGCGGGTGCGAGGTTTTACCGATGCGGCCGGAAACTGGGTGGCCACACGAATCGATATCGAAAAAACACAAAACAATGACGATCAGAAGGGAGGTGGGGCGGATTCCGGGAATTCTGGAAAAACTGAACCGACAAAAACTCCAAAACCTTGAGAAACGAAGAGGAACTACTTGCTGTCCGTCGCAGTCACCTTACAAAACCATTAAGGATTAAGTGCGAGCTGATGTGGTACCCTAAGAAAAGCTGACCGATTACTACCAGGAGGCTTGAAACCATGATTAGAAAATATTTGATCCCGACCGTTCTAACGGTCTTGATATTCCTTGCCGTCCCTTCGCTGCAGGTATTCGCGGAGACTCCGGTCGCAGAACCGCCCACCGGGACTATTCAGACAATCACCCCCATATACGATCCGATAGCGAACGTCGTAACCGTGCGTGTCGGCCTGCGCACTGCCGATGGGGTCCTTCCACTCACCTACAGCCTTGAAAACGCCGTTGCACTCGGATTGGTGACTGCCACGGCGGATATTCCCCCGGTCGTCACCGTTGTGGAGACTATGCTTGGGCAGACCCTGTCAGTCGATCCATCCCTCATACTGGAGACGGGCGAATTGGTAACTCAGCCAGTCGCAGTCACCCTGGGCGATTTTCTGAGCGGTATCCTGGGGGTGGATGGCGCTGCGCTCATGGCGTACCACGAACAGGGTCTGGGTTTTGGCGAGATCGCCCAGGCGGGTTTCATGGCTCTGGCACTTGATGGAGATTCCGCAACAGTTTCTACGATTTTGGCCGCAAAGCAGAGTGGAGATTATTCGGCGGTTGTCCTTCCGGATGGTTCGACCCCATCCAACTGGGGTCAACTGCGAAAAGCGGTATTCACTGATGAGAAGAATCTCAAAAATCTTGGCGCGGTCATGTCCGAGCGCGCGGAAAAAGAGAAAGTCAAGCAAAATCAAAACGAAAATGGAAACGGCAAGGGTAAGGGCGGCAAGTAAGAAAATATATGGCGAAAATCATGCGCCCGGGAAAATCCCGGGCGCAATTTTATTTTTCGACTATCTCGTAAGAATTACTCACTGGCCAAGTATCCCCAGGCCGAAAGCAAATACCATATGCCCGCCGTAGAGTCCGGTCAGCATCAATAATCCTATCCCGATCGTGGCAGGAATGAAGTAGTACCATTTTTCTGCCGGGTCCTGACCCCGGCGCCGGGCGATCAGACGCCAGATGAAGAGCGCAGAAAAGATCAGCGTTGTCGTGATCGCCAGCGTTTGGTGAGTTTCCACAACGGACCCATACTTCGAGCTTTCATACAACTCTCCCACAGCGTTCCCGGTAATCACCGCGAAGATCGCCCCGATGGTGCCGAGGATCAAAAGTATCCAGCCGCTTGTGCGCAGCTTCGGCCACCAGTGCGCGGCGATATCCAGTACCCAACTGGCAGATAGCAAGGCGATTGGAAAATGGGTCATCATGGGATGAAGCAAATTGGTTGCCGTGGAAAGCATTTCCATTATTTGTTGGATCATGGTTTTTCTCCTTTTTGGGATCCTTCTTGAATATCTGTTTTGATAGTATTCCACCGATAACTTAATCGATTTTACCAAGTCCCTCTTCCCAAATCAAATTAAGGGTAATGTGCCTGAGGTAAAATAAAACAGGAAACAAGGCAATCATGAGTGAGCTTGAACCCATTCGGGTTTTAATTTCATCCGGTCGTAAAGACGAGGCAACCCGCCAGTTGGCGCGCGTTCTCAGCACCGACCCTGAAGATATCCAGGCCTGGCTGCTCATGGCTGGCATCATTGATGATCCTGCCCGAAAAACGGATTGCTATCGCCAGGCGCTCAAGCTCGACCCGCAAAACTCCGCAGCCCTCGAGTACCTCAAAGAAGCCCCCCTTCCGCCTGCCCCCCCCGCTTCCGACGCGCAACAGACCCCCGATCTGTTTACCCCCCAGGTAGATTCTCCCGCGGAGCCGATCAACACACCACAAGTCTCCGAGCCCATAGCGGGTCAGGCACCCCCTCCCGAAAAAAGGTCTGTGGAGGATTACCTGACCACTGGGGCCGAAGCACGCGCGCTAGGTAGGGAATCAGTACCCGCCTACCTGCGCGAGATCCAGGCGGTGCCCTCCCAGCCACTTACCGCTGGTCCTTCCCGCGGCAGCCTGCTGGATTCGATCGACCGCAGCCAGCCCCCCGCCCCCCCAGCCCCGCCGCCCATACCGCCGGGCTCCTACCGGGATGAGACTCCCCCGCCCCCACCGCCCTGGTATAAAAAACCGGCTGCGCGGATCATCCTTACCGTGCTGATCCTTGCGTTTTTCGGGGCAGCGATTTTCGGCGGAGCGAAGTTTATGCAGGCCAGTACCCCCCCCACCGCCACCCTGCAGCCCTCCCTTACCGTGGAGATCCTGCCCACGAAAACCCCCCAGGATACCTGGACACCCCTGCCAAGCCTCACGCCTCAACCCACTCTCACCCCCATCCCCAACACCGGCAGCCTGCGTATCGCCCTGCTGCAGGTGAATGATCTCAGTATCTGGCTCGCTGGGGCGTCTTCGCCGCTGACAGGTGGTGCCAACCTGCCCATCCTGCTTGCCCCTGGCGGAGAGCTGGTGATCTTCACCCGTGTGGGAGATCTCTGGTCGGTTGGTGTGGCTGAAAAAAAAGAAACCCTATTAATGAGCGTGGAAGCGATCAATGCACTTCAATCGGTCGAGGGGGTGGATCCGCGTGTGCCCATGCTTCTCGGCTGGCTGCCCCAGTCGCGGACGCTGCTCTTCAATACCGCCTTCAACCCCGTGGATGGAGGAGCGCTCCGTCCGGTGGACGACCTGAACGCATATGACCTCGCTTCGGGCAAGGTTACCCGCCTCTTAAACGACGGGCAGGGTGGTAATTTCTTCGCCTCCCCGGATGGCAGGTTGATCGCCATCTCCCGTCCCGGGTCGATCTCGCTGGTGGATGCGAGCGGCGAGAACCTGCGCGAGATCTTCGCATTTGACCCCATCCTCACCCCGGATGCCTCCCCTTATTATCCAAAACTGGTCTGGACGCCGGATTCCGCCGCTGTGCTGCTCGTCCTGCCACCGCGGGATGCCGCCAACGACACCGCCGCGGCGACCACGGTCTGGCGGATACCCGTGGATGGAAGCGAGCCGCAGAAATTGACCGATGTGAATACCAATGGCGGACCGCTCCTGATCTCACCGGATCAGACCCGCATTCTATACCAGCTCAATATCCAGGCGGAAACCGGCGCTGGCGAACTGCACGCCACCCTGATCGACGGGAGCGGGGATACCATCCTGCAGAACGGCAACGCTTCCCGGTTGGTGGGATGGTCGTCCAACTCCCGCGACTACACTTTCCGGACCGACGCCGATAATGCCATCCTGGTGGGGACGCTTGGCCAAACCGGGACCACCCCGCTCAGCACCTCCCCCCTGCTCTATGACCCGACCTTCGCGCCGGAATGGGTGAATTCCAGCCAATACCTGCTGCAGGTTGCCGACGGGTTGCACCTGGGTTTCGTGGGCAGCAACACCGATCTGATCGCCAAAGGCGCGCCTGGCACAGTCTTCTATAATTTCACCCTCAAACCAGCGGCCGCACAATGACGTTGGACGCCACCACCTTCCTCAAAATCGTAGAGCTCACCCCCCTGGTCTCCATCGACCTGATCGTTTTTAATGACACAGGGGAGGTACTGCTGGGGTACCGCCGGAACCGCCCGGCGCGGGACTCCTGGTTCGTGCCAGGGGGCAAGATCTTAAAGGATGAGCGGCTCCCCGCTGCCTTCCAGCGCATTTCGTTGACCGAGCTGGGCCTGGAATTGGATCCCGCCCTCGCGAAATTCAGGGGCGTGTATGAGCACCTCTACGGGGATAACTTCGCCGGGGTGGAAGGCATCAGCACCCACTATATCGTTCTTGCGCACGAATTCCACCTGCCGGCAGGCATCCAGATCAACGGCGACGATCAGCACGCCGAGCTGCGCTGGTGGAAAGTTGCTGACCTGCTGGCAGGCCCGGACGTGCACGAAAATACCAAAGCCTATTTCAGATGATTATTTTTTCGAAAGAATTTGAATCTGGGTGACTTTTGAGAATCGGTTTCTTCGATATACCCTTTGGCAAGGATAAATTTATTGGGGGAGATCACCAGCGTCCCGAGGAAAACCCCGAGCGCGATCGATGTGATTAGCACCACCATTTCCCATAAGCCCACAAAGGCGCTGCGGTAATCCTGGGTGAGCAGGCTGGTCATGCTCTGCAACCCGATCGCGCCAGGGACCAGGAACCAGAAAGCCATCACCTGGCTCACCATCGCCGGTGTGCGGTGAGGAGACCGGCCGATGTATTCTGAGCTAAACGCCATGGCAGCAGCTCCAATAAATGCACCGGCATACGGATTGAAGAATCTTTCCCCAAACATTTGGCCAAACATGGCTGCGTACAGTACCAGCAGCATCCACATTAGATCCCGGTTGGACCCGCTCAATCGTAAAAATGTTCCGATTCCGAATAAAAGGGTCCCGATAAGCGGTAGGAGAACGCTGAACGCCGGAGCTTCGTACGTGAAAACTTCGGAGGTGGGAAGTTGGGAAATATTGAAACCGATGGAAATCCCAACGAACAATAAGAAAAGGTTCGCCACGCCATAAATCACCCGTGAGGATCCTGAGATAAGGTTCATTGAGCCCAGGTCGATCATCCCTGTTGTCAGAATCACCCCGGGAAGAAAAATGACCAGAGGCGGGATGATCAAATTTGTAGTCCCATAGATCACCCCCCGACCGGTTAGATTAAAAATGATGGTGGAAACTAATATTGCTGCGGCTACGGGAAGGAGCAGGTTATAGCGCGGGCGTTTTTGAAAGTATTCGACCATCAGCGCCACCAACAATCCCAAACAGGCAGTGATAAGCAAAACAAGGGGATCAGGACGAAAACGGAGCGTCAGCCCCACGGTGGCGATGACATAACCCGCGGTCCTTATCCAGGCAGAAAACCGGGGAGGGATCGAAAGGATTCGGTCAATCTCCTCCGAAGCCTGCCCGGGAGGAATTCGTCTCGCTTTCACGTCGTCGATGAGCACGCTGATAGCTGAAACCCGGTTCAGATAAATGCCCTCCTGCTTTTGAACGCTGAAATCGCTGATTCCCCCCGTGGAAGCGTTTCCCAGTTTGATCATCAGCGTGTTGGGCAGCGCTACAATCTCACAACTTCGCTGGTAAGCTTCAGCGATCTCGATCAGGGTATTCTCAACCACGCCAACCGGGCTTCCGGTGGCCAGAAGGGCTTTCCCGATCTTCCGCATGCATTCCAGCAGTTCAATATCTTGATTTAATTCATCATCTTTTTTTGAGAAAAATGGGCTCATGATCAGTTCTCTTTCAAGCTGAATGCCTAATGGTCTGGAGAAGTTGTTTCCTTCCCGTCGACAATTTTCTTTTTATAAGACCCAAATACCCAGGCATGAGAGAGGTGAACCTGAATAAAAATAGAAAGTAGATGTGGTTGAATTCACAAGCCAAAGGCAATCAGGATGCCTTAGCATCTTCCTCCTCGTTTTTCGTAGGAAGGTGACGAACGTAATATAACGCCAACAGCGCAAAGAGCGATATTCCCGCGAAGGACGCTTTTAGGGCTGCCACCTGCGCATCTGCATATTCGATGACCAGTGCATCGGTTTCTGCCACGGAAAAACCTGCTGCTTCGGCGGAAGCTTGCACCTGGGCGGTGGTGACAAAATTTGCACTCGTTTCGGAAGCGCTAACCGCCTGCTGGCTCACCTCGCTGAGGGCGGGATTCGAAAGAACACCTTTTTGATAATTTGAGACCAGCGAAGCGATCATGATGGACCCTATGAGCGCCGTTCCTAGGGAAGCCCCCAGGTTCTGGGAAGTCCCCTGAAGCCCGCCCACCTCGCTGCCCCGCTCGCTAGGTACAGAGGACATGTTCACATTGCTGAGCTGGGACGCCATTATTCCCAGTCCTCCGCCGATTAAAAACAGTCCGATTTTAAAACCAATGGATTTCAATTCGGGACCGGTAAAACCGATCAATAGTACTTCGCCGATCAGGATCAAAGCCAGCCCAACCTCACACATGCGCTTTGGGGAAATCTTTCCCGTTCGTCTGGATCCCACCAGTGACATGAGAAACAGCGCCAGGGAAAGGGGAAGAATGGTAAGCCCTGTTTCCATCGCGTCGAATCCGAGCACAGTTTGTAAATACAGCGGGATGACAAAAAAGGTAGCCATAATTATGAATTGCCAACTAAAAAAGACCGTTAATCCGGCGCGCAACTTTGGGATTTTCAACAGATCCATATCCAACAGCGGCTCATCGCCCTTCGCGGCAACCTTGCGTTCGTTGGCTGCAAACGCCCGTAAGAGGAGAGCACCAGATATGATCAACCAGAACACCGGGGATAATCCAAGCGGGGTGAGTGGCATCCCATTGATTGTGGGCACTGATGCGCTGGGGGTGATCCAGCCCCACTGTGCGGAACGCAGGATGCCGAAAACTGCCAGACCGAAACCTGATGCCGAGAGTACCGCACCCCTGGTATCCAGTTTAGTTGGCTTTCCAATGGACGCAGGAATTTTCTTTAAGAAGAGCATCAGGATCAGAACGATAACGGTTTCAGCTGCAAAAACGATCCGCCAGGTGTAGTAGGTGGTCGCCAGGCCTCCGATCAATGGACCCAATGCGGCGGAAGCCCCACAAACTCCGCCCAGCAAACCGTAGGCGACAGCTCGCTGTTTGCCGGAGTAGGTGATTGCTGTAATCGATACCAGCGCTGGGATGACCAGAACTGCGCCAAAACCTTCGATAAAAGACCATCCGATCAGCAGAACGGTCAGGTTTGGGGCAAGTGCGGTCGTCAGCGAACCCAGGCCGTAGATAAGCAAACCGATGACAAAAGCCTTCTTACCCCCCCACCGGTCACCAAGTTTTCCGCCCAGCAGCATGAAGGAAGCCATGACCAGGGTGTAAAAAGTGATCGCGGTTTGCATACCGACGATGGTCGTGTTCAGGTCCTCGGCCACCTGGGATATGGATACGTTCATCACGGTGGTGTCCAGCACCAGGATGAACTGCGCCACGGCAAGCATGCCCAGTACCCCCCAGCTGGCGGTTTTTGTTGCGGTTTTGGTTGCACTTGTCATTTGGTCACCTCATATCGTCAGGTTTATGCAAATAATCAAAAAATATTATATGTTATTAAATGGGAAATGTGACTCATGATGGATAATTCGATCCTTTTTCTTTTCTCGATCCTGCAGATTCCATGATTTCAAAACCAATCAATCGCAATATTCTTGTCTCTTGACATTAACGTTACGTCATAGTTTATACTGATGGTATGTACACAGTCCGAAAACTCTCAAAGCTCGCAGGCGTCACCCCCCGCGCTCTTCATTACTATGATGAGATCGGTTTACTCAAACCATCCCGGGTGGGAGATAACGGTTACCGCTACTACGGTGAGGATGCCCTGCTTCTCCTGCAGGAGATCCTGCTCTACCGCGAGCTGGAACTCCCCCTGGAAGAGATCCGCCGAATCCTTCACGCCCCGGGTTTCGAGATCTCCCTGGCGCTGCGGGGACACAGGCAAAACCTCCAAAACCGAATGTCGCGCCTGGAAAAGATCATGGGCACTGTGGACAGCACGATCCTATTCCTGGAAGGAAAAAAAGATATGAGCAATAAGCAACTGTTTGAACCCTTTTCCGAAGAGCAGCAGGCGGAATATGCCCGCGAAGCCGAGCAGATCTACGACCCCGCGGTCGTTCGTGAATCCAACCGTAAGTGGAAATCCTACTCCATCGCCGAGAAGCAGAAAATCAGCGAGGAGGGCAACGCAGTTTATGAGGGTTTCGTTCACGCCATCGACAAAGGTCCGGAATCCCCGGAAGCCCAGGCTTGCGTGAAAGCCTGGCGCAGGCTACATGGCGTACTTCTGGGAGCCGAACGATGAGCAATGCCTGGGGCTGGCAGATCTTTACAATGACGACCCGCGCTTCAAGGCGAATTTCGACAAGATCGATCCCCGCCTGGCGGAGTTTGTGAGAGAAGCCGTGAAAGTATATCTAATGAAAAAAAAGAAATAATGATCGCACTGCTTAATATTGGCAAGGAGCCGAATTTGATGTTTCGGCTTCTTGTTTTTTTAGCGTTCATGAACCACCGCGATTTCGCTTCGTTATAATGAGGTCATGGATTAGGAATTGGCAAAAAAAACTAAACCTCCCAATCGTCATCTTCGTCTCATCCGGGTACTCGCCACCTCTCTTGCCATACTGGGCAGCAGCGTGATGTGTAATTTCCCCGCGCTTAAACCGCACCAACCGGAATATATCTCCACCTTCACTTCTCGTCTCACCATTGATGCCACTTGGGTCATGGGGTCGCCCACGCCGCCACTTGTTGAAACCATACAGGCTACGCCGACTCCTGAAGCACAAACCTCCGGCAACCCCACTACTACAATTCCACCGGTCTTCCTTGAGAATCCGCCGCGTGGGAAGATAGTCTTCACCTGCTTTATCGATGGTTTTGATAACATTTGCATCATGGATGCAGACGGCAGTAACATCCACAGGTTAACAGATGCGAAGGCAACCGAGTTTTACGCCTCCCTTTCGCCGGATGGGACCGCAATCGTGTTTTCCTCCCGGCGGGATGGTTCGTTTCAGATATATAGCATGCAAACAGACGGGGGCAACTTGCTTCGACTTTCGGACATCCCTGGAAATCTCTACGCCCCTGAAGTCTCCCCGGACGGCAACCGCATCGTTTTCACCGTGGAAGCCGGCAGGTCGCAGATATGGGTAATGGACAGGGATGGCTCCAACCCGCACCCGCTGACCGATACAGGCAGCAATATCGACCCAACCTGGTCACCAGATGGCTCGCAGATCGCATTCGCTTCCGTTCGCTCCGGAAGCCAGCAGCTTTGGGTGATGAACAGCGATGGCACATTCCCCCGCCAGGTGACTGATATGGCTGATATGGGCGGTCGCAGCAGCTGGTCGACAGATGGCACCAGCCTGGCGTTCTACGCCGGTCCGCGGGGAGACCGTAATATCTATACTATTAACGTGAATGGGAATGATTTACGCAAACTGACGCAAGGTGGGGATAATCTCGGACCGAGTTATTCGCCTGATGGCGCATGGATCGCATTTGCTTCGTTTCGGGATGGCAATAACGAGATCTATATCATGCGCCCGGATGGCTCGGAACAAAGCCGCCTGACGACAGCCACCCGTCCCGATTGGCAGCCGCGCTGGGGACTGTAACAAATAACCTTTAATTAAAGAAGAGAGAAATGCGCAATAATAAATCAAAAGTCATGTCTTATCTCGAAAAATTAATCGTTGAGATCGGCCCGCGGTTGATCGGTTCCCCGGCCAACCAGAGTGCTGCCGATTTCATGCGGGATACATTTCAATCGTTCGGATTGGAAGTTGAGGAGCAGCTCTACCCTTGCACTGCCTGGGAGGTTCGCTCTGCCATCTTCGAGGCTGATGGCGTCTCCCATCCGGTGGAAGCCAACGTCTTCTCGCCCGGGTGTGATGTTCGTGGGGAGCTGTTGACGCTGGGCACCATCCCCGAGCTGGAAGCCGCCACAATCGAGGGAAAGATCGTCCTTTTCTACGGCGAGCTGGCCAGCACGCAGATCTCGCCAAAGTCCTGGTTCCTGCGCGGACCGGATGACGAGCGGATCTTCGACCTGCTGGTGAAAGGCAAACCGGCCGCCCTGATCGCGCCGCCCTGCAATTCCAGCGATTACGAGCAGGTCACCGAGGATTGGGACCTGCCCATTCCGGCCGCCACGCTGCCCCGCGAGATCGTCCTGGATCTCCTGCGCCAGCCGCCACGCTCTGTTCACTTGAAGCTGGATTGCGGCAATACCCCCTCCACCGCACGCAACATCGTCGCCCGCAAACCATCGCCCTCCCCCATAAAGGTGGTGCTGTGCGCCCACTTCGACACCTTTTACACCACCCCCGGCGCTCTGGATAACGGCGCCAGCGCCGGCGCTCTGCTCGCCCTGGCCAGCGATCTTGCCAGCATGAATCTGCCATTTGCCCTGGAATTCGTAGCCTTCAATGGTGAAGAAGCCCTGCCGATGGGCGATGACGAATACCTGCGCCGTGGGGGCGAGGCCGGGCTTGGCGATATCCTCCTGGCGATTAATATGGACGGCATGGGGGCCTGGGCTGGCTCGAACAGCCTGGCTCATTTCGAAGCCTCCGCAGAGCTGCAGGACTATATAGACGCTATCCACAGCAGATACCCAGGCGTGGTGCGCGTGGATCCCTGGCCGGAGAGCAACCATTCCACCTTTTCCTTCCGTGGGGTGCCCAGCCTGGCCTTCAGTGCGGTGGGAATCCGCCATTTGGCACACACTCCATCAGATTCATTCGAGCAGGTCAGCCCCGCCAAGGTCAGCGAGGTGATCGCCATGGTGGAGGAGATCGTGAAAGGGTTGGCCGGGAAGCCCCTCAGCTGGAGCCGCTGGGTACCAACGGGGTGAACCTTGACGACCTACGTTTATATCGCTGCCAGCCTGGATAATTTCATCGCGGCTCCGGATGGTTCGCTGGACTGGCTGAACGAGATCCCCAATCCCACGCAGAGCGATTACGGCTTTGCTGGATTCATCCGAAATATCGACGCGGTGGTGATGGGACGAAAGACCTTTGAAACCGTGCTCGGCTTCGACGCCTGGCCATATTCCGTCCCGGTGTTCGTCCTGAGCCGCTCGCTCGCCTCCCTGCCAATAAAGGTTGCTCAAAAAGCCGAGATTATCCGCGGTGAGCCCTCCGAAGTGGTGAAAACCCTGAACGAGAGGGGATTCCACAACCTCTATGTGGATGGCGGCCGCACCATCCAGGGATTCCTCGAGGCAGACCTGATCGACGAGATGATCATCACCCGCGTACCCATCCTGCTGGGGGATGGCGTCCCACTGTTTGGAAGCTTGCCGCGGGTGATGAAATTCCGCCTGGTGAGCACCGAGCGATTGAACGCAACCCTGGTCAAGAACCATTACACCCGGGTAAGATAAAAAGGTCAGAACAGATTTCACGAATACCCTTTGAAGGAGCGGAAGATGGTGACCAAATTGGATCTGAAGAAGGAATTGAAATACCTGTATAACCCTTCCCCGAAAGCCGTGGAGGAGGTTGAGGTGCCAGGGTTCAAGTTCGCCATGCTGGATGGATTCATTCCAGCCGGGGTGAAGGTTGCGGATTCGCCGGAATTCATGGACGCCATGACTGCGCTCTACGGCATCGCCTACACGCTCAAGTTCAACACCAAGCTGCGCAAGGAAAACCCGATCGATTATTCCGTCATGGCATTGGAAGCGCTATGGTGGGTTCAGGGGGACGAATTTGAGTTCGGCAAGGTGCAGGATTGGTTCTTCACAGCCATGATCCTGCAGCCAGCTCACATCTCCCCCGAAATGTTCGCCGACGCGCTGGCCCAGCTAAAGAAAAAGAAACCCTCGCCCGGGCTGGAGAAGCTGCGTTTCGCGCCCTTCTGCGAGGGCAGAAGTGTACAAGTGCTGCACCTGGGACCGTATTCCGCAGAACCCCCCACCATCGAGCGCATGAAGGATTATATGAAAGAGCACAATCTTGTTCGCAACGGGCACCACCACGAGATCTACCTGGGCGACCCCCGGCGGGCAACACCGGAAAAGCTGCGCACCATCCTGCGGCAGCCAGTGAAGGAGGGGTGAAGAAAAACCTGCTCTGGTGTGCGGGGAAATATGTAAGGATGCGGAATTTCGAGATGAATTGATAAATAATTCACCTGGAACAGAAGTGGTCCCCGATTCAAAATTATGAAATTTCGACTTTTTTGATATTCTTGATCCCGGTCAGTTGGCCGACCAATTCGTCCGCCTGGTCTTCATCGGTGCTGCGGATATTAAAGGTTATCTCGACCACATCTTCCACTACGTCACGGGTGATCTGGGTGGAGGTTATCGACCGGGGCGGCACTGAAAGGATTTTTTTCAAGTCCCGCAGCAGACCCTTCCGGTTGTTGGCAACCACCAGAACCACAAATGTGACAGCCTGACGAATGAAGCGGGTTTCAAATCGTTCCACCCAGTAGAGTACAAATAACAGCAACAAGGTGGTGCCCGCAGCCACCAGGAACATTCCCATACCGCAGGCTAGCCCGATTATTCCCATCGTCCAGAGGGAAGTGGCTGTGGTCAAACCCTTTACCCCTGTGCCATACCGGAAGATTGCACCAGCGCCAAGAAAACCGATTCCGGTTATCACCTGGGCGGCTATCCGGGCAGGATCGTTATTCGGGTATGCCAGGTTTATGGAAAGGACCATTGCGAGCGCGGAACCGATACATAAGATGATGTGGGTTCGCAATCCCGCCGGTTGGCCGCGTCGTTCGCGCTCCCAGCCAATCAACGCCCCCAATCCCATCGCGACCAGGATACGGATCATAATTTCGGTTTGAGTAATCATTGCCTGGGTTCCCTCCTCAAAGTAGAGTCATTCTCAACATTCATTGTAGAATAGCCGCGGCGTAAACAGTATCAAGCTTGGTTAGGAATTTCAGGTATTGAACCAGTTTAGACCAATCCTGCCAGCTCGATCATCGGCTGCAGCAATCCCCGCTCCTCCCAGTCGATGACGTGATCCACCCAGCCCTGGAAATCCAGTGAGGCCCACGAAGGAGTAAAAGTCCGTTCCGCCAATCTCAGCAGGGGCAGGTCGTTGCCGCCATCCCCCGCCGCGATAAATCGGCGCGCCATCCAGCTTCAACGCTGGTAGGAGCTCGCCCTACCCCTTTGCCCTTGTTCACCCCCAGCGGTGTCATTTCAAAAAAGACCGGGGTGCTGTAGACGCGTTCCACCGGGAATCCGGCGGAGGCTTCCTCCACCTCGCGCAGCTCCTCGGATCGGCTGGAATAGAATAGGATCTTGCTGAACTGCTGCCCGCGTCCGGAATCGGCGAGCGGCAAGCCACCGAAATCCCACAGCTCTTCAGGGTCGGCCGCCTCGGTGTGGAGGGTGTGGATGACGTTCTTCGACATGAGCAGCGCGGGGATTTGCGGGAAGCGCCGGGTGAAGTTGACCAGCTCGCGGAGCAGATCATCTTCGAAGGGAAAGAAGGATTGTTCCACCTCCCCGGGCAGGAAATTCAGCGAGCCATTCTGGGTGATCATCGGCAGCGGAATGGGTACGTCCTCCCACAAGCCGCTCTCCGCGAAGCTTCCCTTCGCGCTGGTGAGTGTGCGCCCGGTGGCGGGAATGAGCACCAGGTCGCGCCGCATGAGGAGGATCTCCCTATCGCGCGGGTGCATCCGCCGTTCCTCATTCAAAAGCGTGCCATCAAGGTCAAAAATAAAAACTGGAGCCGGCATAACCGCTCCAGTTTACCATACCGCGCCTGAGAGAATCTTTAATCCTGATCGCGGCTGTTCACGATCGAATGGAAGAAAGCATCCACCACTTTGGGGTCGAAGAGTTTACCGGATTGTTCGCGGATATACCGCAGGGCGGCGTCCAGGGTCCAGGCAGGCCGGTAGGGGCGGTCGGAGGTGAGCGCGTCGAACACATCCACCACGGCGAAGATGCGCGCTGCCAGGGGAATCTCCTCACCCTTCAACCTGCGCGGGTAACCCTCCCCGTTCCAGCGTTCGTGGTGACAGAAAGGAATATCCACCGCCTCCTCAAGGTAATAAATCGGTTTCAGAAGCTCATTGGCATACAGCGGGTGCTGACGCATCACCACCCATTCATCCTCGGAGAGCGTGGAGGGCTTCAGCAGGATGCTATCCGGGATGCCCATCTTGCCGATATCGTGCAGCAGTGCCCCGCGGCGGATGTGCTGCAGATTCTCCTCTCCCACTCCCAGCGCTTTCGCCAGCTGCAGGGTCAGATCCACCACCCGCAAAGAGTGACCGGCAGTCTCGCGCTCGCGCATTTCCAGCGCGCGGGACCAGCCCTCCAGGGTGTCATTGTAGGCTTCCGCCAGCTCGCGGTTGGCTTTTTGGAGCGCTTCGTGAGCCATTCCTTCGCTCAGTGATATCAATCATATTGCCCCAAACCAGGACCAGTTTTCCGTTCACCACCTCACCAAAGAGGCTGGTCTGGTACCAGTGGGATACACCTTTTGGGTCGATATCGTGGATCTCAAAATTCGAGATCCTGCAGTTCTTGGCGGAAGAACCAGTTCAATAGGTTCTTATAACTATCGAGGTCGCTGGCCAGGTTCGAAATGTTCCGCCCGATGATCTTTTCGCGCTCGAGTACGCCGATCAGGGCAAAGGTATCGTTGCATTCGACACAGACGGCATTTAGACTTTCGTCAACCTTTTCCTCCAGCGGAGCCTCAAGATCTATGGGTTCCAATGGTTTGAAACAGAACACGCCATCGTTGACGTGCTCGATGTAATACCTGTAGCGGACTTCGCTGTGCGCAACGCCTGCTCGGTCTTTTTCAGCTCGGTGATCTCCAGCAGGAACCCGCGTAAGCCAATTGCCTTGCCGTTTTCCAGGATCGCCCGGACGTTTACGATCGCAGGGAATGACGAGCCATCCCTGCGGCGAAGGTTGTATTCCGGAGAACCGATATTTTTTCCGCGAAGTACCTGGGCAAAGTGGTTCCTGGCCTTTATCCGCAGGAGTGGGTTCGATCAGGTCCAGCGCGTTCAATCCGTCCTTTACGTCCTTTGTCTTGTAGCCAAAGGATTGTAGTCAAGTACTGGTTTGCGAAGGTTATGTTCCCCTTGCGGTCCAGTTCAAATTCACTGAGCGGCATCGAATTTACCAGCTCCCGGTATTTCTTCTCGCTATCGCGCAATGCCTGGTCGGCCTGCTTTCGCTCGGTGATATCCGTCGCAACAGCGATCACCACAACCTGACCGAAGAATAATCCTTTATAAAGGCGGACATCCTTGGGAAAAATTTCTCCGTTTTTGCGCCGGCCCCAGAATTCAAGCTGCTGGGGTTTTCCCCGGAAGGCGCGGTGGACGCACTCGGCGACCGCTTCCAGGTCGTTCCTGCCAGGCGCAGCCACAAATAGCGGGTTCTGCCCGATTAATTCATCGCGGGTGTAGCCGTACATTTTTTCCGCGCCGCGGTTCACATCCAGGAAGGTACCGTCCTTGCTTTGGATATAGATCGCTTCCGCGACCGAGTCGAAAATGCCGCGGTATGAAGTTTCCGAATCGCGGATGACCTCCTCGGCCAGCTTTGCGGGTTTCCACCTCGCGCTGCAGGGCGAGATTGGTCTGGGCGTTATGCAGCAGCGCCGCAGCAAAACCGGCATAAGTTTCTGCCAGGGCAAGCTCCTCATCCGTGTAATCCATGGTGTCGCGGATGAAGGACATTACCCCCAAGCACAGTATCCTCAAAGATCAGGGGCGCTGCGATCAACCGCTGCGATCCAAAATCCGGGGTGCCGGGTATGGTGGTCTTGTGTGAATCGCCGGTGATATCGTTATAAAGGATGCAGCATTTCATCTCGATGGCACGCCCGGCAAGGCTTTTATTAACCTTTAGCGGGGTGGCCATGAAATATTTGGAGTATTCAGGATTGCTGGAGACCACCGGGGTTAGGTTTTCGCCATCCTCTTCCAGGAGGTAAACATTACAGAGTGCGGAGTTTAGCACCTGGTCTGCCCCGCTGGTGATCCGTTCCAGCACTTCACCTACGTTCTGGCTTGCGGTCAGTGCCTGCACCGCTTCCAAGAGATGCTCCTGGTTACGGCTTTTTTGGGCCAGGGCTTCCTCCACCTTTTTCCGCCCGGAGATATCCACGATCAAGCCGCGAATCCCAATCGGTCGTTTGCCCATCATAATGGGTGTAGCGTGGACGGTTACCGGATAGGTGGAACCATCCTTTCGCGCCAGGGTGTAATCCACGGGTGGTAAGGATTTGAGCGCAAGCAATCCCTGGATGGTTTCGATCAATTTCGCCCGGTCCTCCGGGATGACCATATCGGTGGCGAGAGATCCCGTTCCGGTAATCCTCCTCGGAATAACCCGAGCTTTCGAAGGCGTATTTATTGACAAAAGTCACCCGTCCGGTTGGATCGATCTCAAAGATGATCGAAGGCAGGAAATTCGTCAGGTCGCTGTATTTCTTTTCGCTTTCGCGTAACGCCTCCTCGGATTTTCGGCGCTCAGAAGCTTCCAGCGAAAGGGTAATGATATCGGCAAGCGATGTGGCAAAATCCTGGTCCTCCAGGGTCCACTTCCGGAATTCATCTTGCTGTTCCAGGCAGTAGAAGCCTATCAATTTTCCGCGCACCGAAATGGCAACATCCAAATTCGATTTGATCCGGTTAGGGAGGTAATACGTTTTGGTGAATTCCCAGGTTCTCTCATCCCCGCAGGAATCCTCCGCGGAAATCACCCTGTTATCTTCCAGGGTTTTCATATACTTTGGGTAGTTTTCAGTCGGAAAGCTGAGCGCGGATTCATGCCGTCTTGTGCGCTGGGTAAACATGTCCTTGCACTTCATTTCCGAAATAGCCGGGTTGAAGAGCCAAAGGCTGGCGCGGTCCGCATTCAGATTATGCGCTCCAGCCTCCGTGATCGCCCGCACAACCTTGTCCAGATCGGAAACATCCAATTTGTTCAGTTCCAGCAGGACATTCTGGTTGCGTATGATCAATTCTGCCTTGCGTTTGAGTTCACCTTCCGCAGCCTTTCGCTCCGCGATCTCTCTTTTAAATCGCGGTGGGTCTGTGCGGTGTGCAGCACTGAGGAGGCAAAAGCGGCATACGCTTCGGCGACCTCCCGGTCGTCCTCAGAAAAAAATTCTCCCATGCGGGTGATACACATCGCCCCGATGACTTTGCCTTCAAAGATCAGCGGCGCGGAGATCAACCGTTCATCGACATCCTGCGGCGTGCCGGGAATATGGAAACCACTGGATTCGCCTACGGCGTTATTGAAAAGCAATGTTTTCTTTTCCCGGATCGCCTTGCCAGTCAGGCTGGAATCAAGATCGAGTGGCGTGGCCAGGATCTGTTCGATGTAATCCGTTTCCACGGAGATCTCAGGGACGAGGGTTCGACCATCATTGGAAAGCAAATAGATATCACAGTTTACTGCCCCGGTTACCTGCATGGCGCCGGTGGCGATGCGTGTGAGCACTTCATTTACATCCAGGCTGGCTGTTATCGAACGGGCAGACTGGAGTACCTGCTCCAGCCGTCTGCCCTTCTCGGCCAGTGCCTTTTCAAGGCTGCCGAAATCACCTCATCCCCCTTCTGTGGTTTTTTCGATATCTGTGTTGCTCTCTTCCCCCCGTCCTGTTCATCATTTTGGGAAGATGCGTTCATATTAACCTCGATGAATCCCAAAACCTGTCATCGGTTCCGGTCTATACATCCTACCAAGTATTTATTTCGTGTCAAGAGAATTGGAATCAATTACCTTACAAATTTGAAAGGTGTTTCTTCTTCTCTCATACACCATTTTTTCAATTAACAATAACTCGGCGCTCAATCCTGATCATACTTGGAATCATCAAGCATATTCTTAAATTTTTCCTCTGGATTCAGCGGGGTTTGTGGAAGTCCCGTAGTGGAATCCTGTAATTCGGCACTCTCTGCCAAGCGCAACTCATTTATTGGCAGCCTTTTATAACTGCCCCACTTCCCGCAATAATCGCAGCGGTCGTACTTGGCTCCCACCAGGTTCATTCCCCACCAGTGGAACGCGAACGGACGCGCGCAGTGACTGCATACCCCGCCGCCCTGGATGCCGTAATGCCGTTCCACACCCAGGGGAAGGTCTTTGACCGTTTTTCCGGTCGTCAGGTACGTGAACAGGAACCCGATACCCACGATCAGGACCAGGATTATTCCGAGGGCAACGAAGATCTTTAGGACTCCGGCCCACTGCTGGCTGGCGGAGACAAAATTGAACGTACCGCCCAGCGCCAGCTGCACGTTGCCATCCAGGGTAGTGACCTCGGCGCTAAGTGTGTGCGTTCCTTCCGGGTAATCCTGGGTGTGGATATCCAGCCGAAAAGGAGATTCGGTCACGGTGCCGATCGGCTGCCCATCGAGCAGGAACACTACCTGCTGAATATTTTCCTGATCGCCAACCACAGAGAGGCGGAAGCTCCCGCGGATCTCGCCCCCCGCGCTGTAACCAAACGTACGGCTCACGCTGAGGGCATATTCCGGGGCGGCTGCGGGGGTGACATCCTGAGCCTTTGCGGGATGCAGGTTGACCAGCCCGACCATCCCGGCCAAAAGGATAATAAGAACCACTATTGGAAGGTGTTTTACGAATGCACCTTTTCATTTTTCTCCTTCTCAGCTCCAACGGGTCAGGATCGCTTCGCGCTGGAACAGGCGAGCGCCCAGGTAGACCAGGAGGATATCCAATACCAACAGGAAGGAAAAACTGGCGATCATAAAAGTTAGGTTCAGAATGATGAATCCGCCCAGAACTGCGAAGAGCAGCATCAGGATGGGCAGGATGACTACCGCGGCGGTCTGCTCTGCAGCCCTCGGATCACGGGCGCGTGAGGAGACAAGCACAGCGATATTGACCGCAAAGACCGCCATGAGCGGCCCCCCGACGAAAATGGCTACCAGCCAGGTGGGACCCAGGGCATAAGAGATGACAGCCGGGCTGACCCCAATGATGGGCAGCGCGATGGCGAAGATCAGAAAGCACGCCCAGGTTGCCAAAACAGCCGGGATGACCGCCGCCAGGCTCTTGCCTGCCAGAAGCTCCTCGGTGGAAATGGGCGTGGCCAGCAGCGGCTCCAGGCTGCGGGTGGCCTTCTCGCCTACGATGCTGTAGGCGGCAATGGTGATCGGGATCATCAGCGGCATAATCATATAGAGCAGCAGGAATTCGTTCAGGATGTAGGTCTGCATGCAGTCCGCCATGCTCATCGCCCCGCAAGAAACGGCAAACGAAGGCGGCATATCCGCTGTGCTGCCCAGGTCGCCGCTCTGGGTGGTGAAATACAGGAACACGATGGGCAGCGCGGTGAAGATCAACGGCAGCAGACCAATGGTCAGCAGCACCATGCGGTTTTTAAATACCTCCGCCCATTCCTTATCAATGATCGTCTTGATCGAACTAGCCATTCTTCCCTCCCGGGGTCTCGTCCCCGTTGTGAATCAATTGCAGGTAAATATCTTCCAGTGAATGGCGCATCTCGCCCACGAACTGGATCTGCGCCCCCGCTTCCACCAGGCTGCGGATGATGAGCGGGTTCTGCCCTTCAGGGTCATCCAGGCGCACTACCAGCTTGTTCTCCACCACCTGCACCTCACGGGTGAAACCCAGCGCCTGCACTTGCTTTGCCCAGGTAGGCTTTACTTCTTTCAAATGAAAGACCGAAGTCCGGCCATACAACCGCTTGCGCAGGTTCTCTGGCGAATCCTCAGTGATGAGCGAGGTCTTGAAGATGGCGATCCGCTGGCAGAGCCGGTCGGCTTCGTCCAGGTTGTGGGTGCAGATGAAGATCGTGCGCCCCTCCAGTTTGAGCTCCTCAATGAAATCGCGTACCAGCTTGGCCGCTTCCGGGTCCAGCCCAGAGGTGGGTTCATCCAGGAAGAGCAGCCTGGGCTCGTGCAGCAGCGCGCGGGCGATGGCCAGCTTCTGGCGCATGCCCTTGGAAAAGCTGCCCACTTCATCCAGGCGGCGCTCCCATAGCCCCAGCATGCGCAGGTATTTTTCCACCTGCCCGGCTGGATCAGGAACCTGGTTCAGCTTGGCATAGAACATCAAGTTGTATTCGGCTGAAAGCCTGTCATACATCCCCGGAGTCTCGGTGAGGATGCCCACCCGGCGCCGGATCTCCTGATCGTTTTTCCCGACTTCGTACCCGCACACCCAGGCCTTCCCCTCCGAAGGTCCGATCAGGCTGGTGAGCATGCGCACGGTGGTGGTTTTGCCCGCCCCATTGGGCCCCAGGAAGCCAAACACCTCCCCTTCCGCCACCTCGATATTGAGATCCTTCACCGCCACCACGGGCGGCGATTTCTTTCTCCCGGCAAAGGTCTTGCCGAGATGCACTGTTCTGATCATTCTTCCTCCGTGTTTCGTCTCGATTATTGTATCATTGTATTATTGTATAATTGTATTTATTCTTCTGTTTTTTGTCAAGGGTAAATCGGGGAGAATCCTCCGGATTGTTAGAAACCATTATAAAATACGGAAGAATACGTGGAAGGTACCATGCTCATCCTGACTTTCATCCTGATATTTATCGTCGCTTTGCTGCTCGGTGCAGGCCTATACCTGGCGCTGCGGCTCACCCATCCCGCCGTCCGTAAACCCGCTGAGGTTTTCCGCATCGAGGTTGAGAATGGCAATCTTGACGAACCCGAATACGAGATGTGGCCCAAGCGCGAGGTGGTCATCCAATCCCCGGGCGGATACCCGCTTTTTGGCATTTATTTTCCCGCGGATGGCTCACACCAGACAATCATGATCGTCCACGGCTTTTCATACGGTTTATATGGGTCGGTGAAGTATATGCCCATGTTCCGCAGGCGTAATTTCAACATCCTGCTGGTGGACCTGCGTCATCACGGGCGCAGCGGCGGCGCAAACATCACCTGGAGCTATAAAGAAAAGAACGACCTGGCAGCCTGGACGAGCTGGATTCTGGCGCAACACGGCAAGAAGGGCATTCTTGGCACCCTGGGTGAATCCCTGGGCGGAGCAACGGTGCTGCAGCACGCCGCCATTGATCCGCGGGTAGCCTTCACCATCGCCGATTGTCCTTTTTCGAACATGCGTGATTTGCTGGTGCACATCCTGAGAACCCAATACCGCCTGCCCCCATCCCCGCTCCTCGAGCTGGGCGAGTTCTGGTGCCGGGTGCTGGCGGGGTTTAATTTCGCCCAAGCATCGCCTCTGAACGTGATGGGCAAGATCCAGACGCCCGTCCTGTTGATCCACGGGGAGGAGGATGCCCTCGTGCCCGCGGAAATGAGCCGGGAGCTGTTCGAAGCCAAGACCAGCGGCATTCGGGAGATGCGCATCTTCCCCCAGGCGGGTCACGCCCAGGCGTTTACCAGCGACCCTGCGCTCTACGAAGAAACCGCCGGGAAGTTCATCGAATCTGTTTCAGAACAGATCAATATTTAAAGATTTTTAAACAGGAGTCATTTTGCAGCCGCGTCCTGGAAGCAGATACCGCGCAGCAGCAGGTTGGTAATTCCCTGGTTATCCGTCGCTGGGTCGCCGATCACCCAGTAGCTTTTTTCACTGGTGATCGATTCCGGCAGCTTCGCACCAAAGATCACTTCTCCCTGCGCATCAAGAACAGTCAGTTTATGGCTGGTGAGATCGAAGGTTACCAGTGTCTCCCGGCGCAGGGGGTATTGGAAGCTGGCAAGCAGCCCGGGGACGCCATTTTCGATATAGGAGATCGAGGCATTGTTATCCCCTTTGTTCTCCACCTGGAATACCAGGCGGATCCCATCCTTGTTAGCGTCTTCCGGGTTCTTAAGGGTGTTCTCGTCGATCAATAAAACAGAAAAGTCGCCGCTGTTCATGGATTGAATGGCCAGCACGCTGCCAGGTTGGTTTGCATTGAGCGCGACCACGGCTGCCGATTCGGGACCCGAAGCGAGCCGCACACCATTCTGGGTCACTTCAAACATCCCGGCTTTTTGGGTGAAATAGAAAAATGGTTGGGAGAAATCTGTTGTGAATTTCTTGGCGTCATCGGGGAAGCGCGCATTCAGCAGCGGCTCGCCCGGCACCAGGGCGCAGGTCTTGATTTTGGATCTTTCCGGCACGGGGGTGGAAACCACGGTCGAAGTCTTGCCTGCCATTGGGGGAGCCTGGGTCGAAGCAGCGGGGAAAACCGCTTGGGCGGTCTGCGTTGCGGCAGTGCTCTCCTGGTCTTTGCGCTGCTGGATGCTTCCGAGGATCACGCACAGGCAGCTGAGCACCACCAGGGCTACGATGACCAGGATCACGCAGGTGCTATTTTCCTTATAGAGCTTTTTGATCCGCTGACCAAGGGTCAGCTTTTTCGCCGGGATGGCTTCCGCGGGTTGCACAGGCGCTGCCGGTGCCGTAATGGTGTTGCCGCGTTTGGCAGCTGGCACTGATGCCGCGAGTCCTTCCAGTCCAGCGGCGAAGGCACCCATATCCAGGTATCGGTCATCGGCCTGTTTAGCCAGGGCTTTGAAGATCACCTGCTCCGCCTGGGGCGGCAGCCCGGGCACATACTGGCGCGGGCGCGGCAGCGGATCGTTGACCAGCTTGATCGCGATCGCCATGGGTGTATCCGCTTTGAAGGGCGTTCGCCCGGTGATCATTTCATAGAAGACGATCCCCAGCGAATAGATATCGGTACGCCCATCGACCGGGTTGCCCATCACCTGCTCGGGGGACATGTACTCCGGCGTGCCCATCCCGATCCCGGATGTGGTTAGGTTCCCGGATTTATCGTCCTGGAGCATCTTGGCGATACCGAAATCGGTCAGCATGGGCTGGCCGGAATCAGTGACCAGGATGTTGGAAGGCTTGATATCGCGGTGGATGATGCCCAGCTTGTGGGCGTAATCCAGGGCGTGCGCCACGGGAGCCAGGAACCAGGCGGCTTCCGCCCAGGGAATGGGTGCACCGATGCGCTCTTTCAGCGTTCCGCCCGGGATGAAATCCATCACAAGATAGGGCAAGCCTTCGTGCTCGCCATAGTCGTTGATGTGGACAATGTTGGGATGGGTCAATTTTGCCAGGGCGCGCGCCTCGCGTTCAAAACGTCCCAGGAACTGGCTGTCATCCATGCGCTCGGTGCGGATCACCTTCAGCGCCACCGCGCGCTCCAACCGCGTATCGAAGGCTTTGTAGACGATCGCCATCCCGCCCTCGCCGAGCTGCTCGACGATGTGGTAGCGACCCAGGGTTTGACCGACCAGGTTTGGCATATGGTTGTCCTTGCATTATCCGTACAGGAAAATTATAGTGGAAGTCGCCCCCACCTGTGCTTAACAAAACGGTTAGGTGAACGGGTAATAATTTACAGGCGCGTAACTGCCAGTCACGCGCCTGTATACAAAAGGAAGAGATAGAAGAAACTCAGGGTCGGGGAATCGCAGCAGCCCGCCGCCTGGTTGCCAATCCCCATATCCATTTGATCAAAGCAACAGCCAGGGTGATCCCCGCAATAATGGCCAGGTTTTGCACGATACCATCATCCCCTCCCTCCCCGCTGCCTTGGCCATGCAAACCCCGCCCGCTGCCATCCCGCAAGCCTCCTCCCTGGGGGAAAGCTCCCTCTGGATGCCCGGCCGGGGGATTCCCGGAGAACGTTTCGCCTCCCGCAGGAGAATTGAACCTGGGGGGTCTGCCCAGCCCACCAGAGCATCCCCAGGGTGACCAGCCCGGCTGCCAGCAGGATGACCAGGACCCTTCCCGCGATCACGAAGACTTTGCTGTCATGACCCGGCCTCCGATTTCATCCTCGGGCACGGTCACAAGCACCGGTTGGGTACCTGCTGCTTCCGGACTTCGAAACAAGCGCTTGAAGAAGGTTTTAATCATCCCCACCACCCATTCCCAGTTCAACGCGAAATGCACGCCGAGCAGGATCACCGAAGCCTGGGCAGTGAGGCTGTGAAGTGAATTCCAGGTTCTGTCCGGCGCGACCTGGATACCAAGGAAGGGTAGCACGCTGCGGGAGATCATCAACCCGCTTACCATCACACCGGTGAACGCCGCGAAAAGCAGTAAATCCACAATGAATTTCAGCCGCGAAACATGCCACAGCTTGCGAAAATACCTGGCCATGATATTCGTGATCCAGCGCCAATGCAGGAGCAGGTGCACAATGATCGCTCGCTGCCAGCGCGACGCTCAGCCATTCATGCCAGGTGATCCCGGTCAGGTGCGGCTCCTCCGCCGCCAGGAAGGCGGCAAAGATCCCAGCATCGATCAGAAAATTTATTTTGTTCATTCCATAAACCTTTCAACCAATATTTGTTCCATTGAAATCATCCAACAACTTGCAGGTTTCAGACTATCCAGAGGCAGTTGCAGCTTTTTCTTTCAGAATTGAAATTAAAGGTTCGAGGAACACATTACCGCGCGTCTGCGGTGCAGATGAAGCTTCGCCGCTCGCTGTTGTGCTGCTGGCGCCATCCGCCTGGGGTGAAAACCCGCCGACGTCCATCCCGGCTGCATCCGGAGGCGCGCCCATGCCATCTCCGGGCATCCCGGACGGTGCGTTTACTTGGGCAACCGTTCCTGTGGTTCCCCTGGTGGAAGCGTCAATTCCAACTCCAAGGGTGGATTTGATCTGTTCGATATCGGCGGTCGTAAATCGCATGGCGTCGATCACTGCGAGCTGATCCGCGGTCATCGCCTCGCGGATCTGGGCATAGAGCGCGTCCATCTCCTGGGAGGTGATCGTAGCGCTGGTGCTCAGGCTCTGGACGGCTTTCCACAGGGTTAACAGCTCCACGGCCTGGGCAGCATTCACCGCTTGGGGAGTATTCTCCAGCTTGAGGGTACCCAATGCCAGGGTTTCGGAATCAGTCAACTGCGTTGATGCAGTGCTGCCAGCCGGTACGCTCGTGGAGGTGCTGGCTTGGCATCCTGCCAGGGCCAACCCGACCACCAGAACCGCGATAATGGGAATCCATTTCAGCTTCATTCTTTCGTCCTTTCGCACACTCATTCCTTTGGATTACTGTCCCGCCCGCTCTTTGAGAAGCTGGATAAGCGGTTCAATGAACATCATTCCCATCCCACCGCCGCGGCGACCTGGATTCTGCCCGGCTTCCGGGGTGACCTGCGCGTTTCCGCCGCCCTGCTGCCTGTCGAACCCTCCCTCCGGGAAGCCGCCTTCACCAGGAGGGCCTCCACCACCCGGCATCATGCCTGGTCCACCCTGGAAGGAGCCTTCCGGACGCTGAGGAGTGCCAGATCCGGAAGAACCCTGATTTACGCCGCCCATCTGCCCGGGTCCAAAATTGACCCCCAGGTCCGCCATCATCTGCTGGATATCCTCACCGGTGAGGGTCATTCCTTCGATCTCCTTCACCTGCTCTTTGGTCATCGCGTCTTCGATCTGGCTGTAGAGCGCGTCCATCTCCTTGGTGGAGATTGTCTGGCTGGTTCTCAGGGTGCTGACCGCCTTCCAGAGAGGCAGCAACTCGGCGGCTTCCTTTGCGTTCACCGCCAGGTCGGTTCCCTCCAGCTTCAGGGTGCCGATGGCCAGTTTTTCCGGCAGGGTCATCTTGGAAAAATCCAAATTGCGGTCATTCTGACCCTGCCCCTGCCGCGGGCGTGGATGCTGCCGAAGCGGAGCCGCTGCTTGCGGTGCTCTGCGTGGTGCCGCCGCAGGCTGCCAACATCGATGTCAGGAGGATGATCCCGACTATAGCCATGATTTTCTTTTTCATTTTGTATCCTTTCTTTTTCAACGAGTATTATTCGTGCCGCAAGGCAACGATTGGATCCAACTGCGCGGCTTTTTGCGCTGGGAAGTAGCCAAAGAAGATGCCGATCAGCGCCGCGGAGGTGAACGAGATGATGATTGAATAAGGCGCCAGGACGGTGCGCATTCCGCTGACTGCCCCAAAGAGGATGCCGCCCGCCACCCCCACCAGCACCCCAAGCAAACCACCAATCAGGCTGAGCATCAGCGCCTCGGAGAGGAACTGCACCTGGATATCCCGTGGTGCGGCTCCCACAGCCTGGCGCAGGCCGATCTCGCGGGTGCGCTCGGTGACGCTGACCAGCATGATGTTCATGATGCCGATGCCGCCAACGATCAGCGAGACACCTGCCACCCATGCCAGCAGGGTGCGGAAGGACGCCGTGGTGGATTCCTGGGTCGCGATGATATCCGCCTGGGTACGCGTGCTGAAATCGAGCGAATTGAGCGAGACCCCATGCCGGTTGGCGAGCAGCAGGGTGATCTGGTTGACCACGTCATCCATGTTGTAGTTCTGGTCCACCGAGACAATGATCTGGCGCACCCGGTCACCCATAAAGCGGGCAAACATGAACGGGGTGAATTTCTTGAATACCAGGTTGATGGAGGTGTAGATCTGCTCGTCGAAGTTGGTTCCACCCGAAAGCCCCTTGGGGTCCAGCACCCCCACCACGGTCAGCTTGGTATTGTCGACGGTGATCTTTTGACCGACGGGGTCGGCATCCCCAAAAAGCTCGGTGGCAACTTCCGATCCAAGCACAACCACCTTCGAGGCACGGTCGTATTCGGTCTCGTTGAAGAACCTTCCGCTCCCGATGGTCAGATCACGCACCTCGGGATAATCGGTGGTCGTACCCACGAGGGTGATGGAATCCAGAGTAGTATCTCCATATTTTATGGTTTCAGAAGCCTGCTGGTCGACGGTGATACCTTCCACTCCCTTGACCTTTTCCTTGATGGCGGTCACATCGTCGAAGACCAACCCGGACTGGCTGTTTTGACTTATCGCACCGGGTCCACCGCGCTCCATACTGCTCATGATGAAAACCAGGTTTGAACCCAGCCCATTGATGGATTCTGCGATAGTCGCTTCTGTGCCAGCGCTGATAGCCATCATGATGATCACTGCGGCGACGCCGATGATCACACCCAGCATGGTCAGCACCGAACGGAGCTTGTTGGAAAGCAGGCTTTTCCAGGCAACTTTGATCACTTCCCGCCAGCTCATAATGTTTTCTCCTTGACTGACTTGCTGCCGTTTATCTTCTTCCCGTTTCCGTTACCGTTACCCACCTGGTGGTGGTTGAGAGCATCTGAAGCCAGCTTGCCATCTCTGATGTGTAAAATTCTGGTGGTGTGCATTGCCACATCCGGCTCATGTGTCACCATCACGATCGTGCGTCCCCGTTCCTCGTGCAAATTGTGAAGAAGCGCAAGGATCTCCTCGCTGGAATGTGAGTCCAGGTTCCCGGTCGGCTCATCCGCCAAGATCAAGATTGGGTCATTGATCAGCGCACGCGCTATGGCTACCCGCTGTTGCTGCCCGCCCGAAAGCTGGCTGGGATAGTGGTGGGTGCGTTCCGCCAAACCCACTGTGTCCAGCGCCTTTGCGGCAACCTTCCGCTGCTCAGCTTCGTTCAGTTTGTTATCATGCCGGTACATCATGGGTAGCATGGTGTTTTCCAGTGCGGTTAATCGCGGCAGCAGGTTGTAGGACTGAAATATGAAGCCAAGTTGCTTGCTGCGGATGCGCGCCAGTTCCGCCCGGTCATAATTGCTGACATCTTCACCGGCCAGGATGTATTTTCCGTCGCTGGGTCGATCCAGGCAGGCCAGCAGGTTAAGCAGGGTGCTTTTCCCTGATCCGCTCGGGCCCATGATGGCGATGAACTCGCCTTCGGTGATGCGGATATCGACACCATCCAACGCTGCCACCTGGTTATCGCCTTCGCCGTAGATCTTCTTCAGGTCAATGGTTTCGATAATGACTGAGGGCTGCTTCATCACTGCGTCTCCATAACACCGGTGGAAACCATCTGCCCGGCGGTGAGCCCCGATTTGATTTCGGCGTAGGTGCCATCATTGAGCCCTACTTCGACGACGGTCAGTTTCAGGGTTCCGTCATCCCCAACGACGAACACGGCATATTGGCCATCCCCGATATCGTGCAGGGCTTCCACCGGAACCAGGACCGCATTCTGGGCTTCCGCGTTGATCACTTCCACCGAGGCAGTCATCCCTTCCACGAATTTCTGGGTGGGATTGGCATCCATGTTTTCCAGCCGGGCGACCCCGGAAAGCACCGAGTATCCCTGCGAGCTGGTAAGCGATGGACTCACGCTCGTCACCGTCGCGTCGTAGGTGGAATCGGGAACCGCATCAAAGACGACCTGGGCCTTATTGCCAACGGCCACCTTATCAAGATCGGTCTCATCATAGGAGAAATTCACCTCCGGATGGTTAAGATCCGCTATCACAATGAACGCGTCTGTGGTGACCGTATCGCCTTCCTTGCCGGCGATGGAGATGATGGTGCCGTCGAAGGGGGCTTTCAATGTAGCGTTTGCAAGGTCCTCATTCGCCTTGTCCAGCGCCACCTGTGCCTGAGCCAGGTTGCTCTCCGCTGTGCCATAGATCGGCCGGGTTGATCCCGTTGTTATCCTGCAGGAATTTCAGGTCAGATTCAGCCTTGGTGACCGCCGCCTGGGCGATGGCCAGGTTCTGATCGTTCTTCTGCACTTCCAGGTTGGTCGGTTTGGATTCCAGGTAATCCAGGGTGTATTTTGCCTGGTTGTAGGCAGTCTGGGCAGAGATTAATCGGCTCTCGGCTTCCACGCGATCTGGATCGCTTAGCGGCTTTGGATTTAAACCGATCGAAAAATTCCTGCGCCCGGTCCAGGTTCACCTTGGCTACCGCCAGAGCGGAATCGGCGGAGTCGATCATGGTATCCGACCCGCGGTGGCTGACCCAGGTAAGCACTTTGTTCTTTGCATCATTCAGGCTGATCTGTGCTGTAACCAGGGCAAGCTTGGCAGTAGCCAGGTTGCCATCAGAACTGGCAGCCAGGTCTTCCCTGGTTTTCTGGGCTGCAGCCAGGTTGCCTTCCGCCTCGGCCACTGCGGCCACTAATATTCGGGTGTCCACCAGGTCGGCCAGCGCTTGCCCCTCGGTGACCTGTTCGCCTTCGGTCACATAGAGTTTCTTCACCACCCCGGCGATTGGGAACGCCAACGAGGTGGAGTTGCCGCCGACGAGTGTTCCGGAGCCGCTGGCTGAAATCGTCAGGGTCCCCCGCCTTGCCACGGCAGTCTGATAACTATCACTGCTGGCGGTGCTGGTGGAAGCCTGTTGGTTGCGAAAAATTGCGAATCCTGATCCTGCCAGGATGAGCACGAGCGCCACTGACCCGGCAATGATTAGCACGCGGCGGGTCTTTTTCTCTTTCCAGTTGATCCCCTTGATTTTTTGGATCGAGCCGCTGGTGGTTTTCTTGATTTTTTCAACCATCTCTTTTTTCTCCTCGGTGATCATTGATTTTTGGAGATTCCCAAACGAAAGCCTGAAAAATCTATTTCATCTGGCAATCAGTGTAGCGGGGAAGTATTTATTTTTGATTTAGTTGGGGTGAATAATTGAGATATTTTTCTTTGCCGTGGGTATTGAAAAATGAATCCCACCTGAATAAAAACTAAATAATTCTGTGATAACCTAAAGCCAGAAATTTGAAAAAACAGAAGCTAACCGATAGAAAAGAAAATGCCACAAACGATTCTTGTTGTCGATGACCAGTCCAGTGTTCGCCAGCTTGTGCAGGATTACCTGACCGAGCAGGGTTTCCGGGTGGTGACCGCCACCGACGGGCAGAATGCCATTTACGCGGCGCGTCATGAGAAACCTGACCTGATCCTCCTGGATATCATGATGCCGCGCATGGACGGCTACCAGTTCCTGCGCCAGTTCCGCCAGGAGCGGCAAACCCCGGTGATCATCATCACCGCGAGGGAAGAGGAAACCGATGCCGTGCTTGGGCTGGATCTTGGTGCCGATGATTACGTGGTCAAACCCTTTCGCATGCGGGAGTTGACCGCCCGAATTCGGGCCATCCTGCGGCGATTGGAGGACACGCCCCAGCGCAACGAAGTGCTGAATGGGGATGGGATCGAGCTCGACCGCCGCACCCACGAGGTGACCATCGCGGGGAATCCCGCCACGCTCACGCCGATCGAATTTGACCTGTTGGCCACGCTGATGCGCTCCCCGGGCAGGGTTTTTTCCCGCGAAGAGCTGGTTACTGAGCTTTCGGATAGCGGTTTCGCCGGGCTGGAAAGCACTTTGAACGTTCATATCCGCAACCTGCGGATGAAGATCGAAAAAGACCCAGCCGCTCCCCGTTTTGTGGAAACAGTGTTCGGGATCGGGTACCGATTCCACAAGGAGACGGAGCCGCGTGTTTAGATCCATCACGGTTAAACTCACGCTCGCGTTCATCCTGGTGGCATTTACCACCGCCGGGCTGGTCGGGTTGTTCATCCGTCTCACCAGCCAGGACCGGTTTACCCAGTTCCTGATCGATCAGCAGCGCAGCCGGATCGAGCAGGTTCTGACGGAGTACTATTCGGCCAACGGATCCTGGAACGGGGTCGCCTCTGCCTGGGACTTGATCGAGTTCACCAGCATGCCGTCCAACTACCCTCCCCCGCCGGATGACAATCCGGGTATTCATACCCCGCAGGATCAGCGCAGGTTGCTCTTCGGTATGGCAGATCCCAGTGGTCTGGTGATCGTTTCTGTTGATCCATCCTACCCGGCCGGGACAATCCTGACCAGTCAAATGCTCTCCTCCGGGCAAACCATAAAAGTCAACGGGCAAGCGGTTGGCGTTCTGCTCACCGCCCGCCAGGTCTCCCAATTTCGTCCCGCGGAATCGCGCTATCTTGAGCGTACATATAACGCGCTGCTTTATGCCAGCCTGGCAGCCTTTGGTGTGGCGATCCTGATCGGGATCCTGCTGGCCCGTACTCTTACCAGGCCGATCAAAGCGCTCACGAATGCCGCCGAGGGGATGGCTGCCGGGGAACTGGAGCAGCAGGTGCTGGTGAAATCGCGGGATGAGATCGGCCAGTTGGCTACCTCCTTCAATCAGATGAGCTCAGAGGTGGTGCGGGTCAACCGCATGCGCCGCCAGCTCACCGCCGATATCGCCCACGACCTGCGCACCCCGCTGACAGTGATCGCCGGGTATATCGAATCCATGCGCGATGGTGTGCTCAAGCCCACCCCCGAGCGGCTGACCCTGATCTATTCCGAGATCGAGCGGCTGCAGAAACTGGTGGACGACCTCAAGGTGCTCTCTCTGGCCGATTCCGGTGAGCTATCGCTTCATCGGCAGAACCTGGCACCTGAGGATCTCCTCAAACGCGCGGCAGAGCTCTTTTCTCATACTGCACGCCAGCAAAAGGTTGCCCTTGTTGTAGACGCCGAAAAGGGGTTGCCGATGATCCGCGTGGATGAAGCCCGTATGATGCAGGTACTGGGGAATTTGGTAACCAACGCGCTGCGCTACACCCCCGAAAAGGGCAGGATCATCCTCAGTGCGGCATCCTCCCAACAAGAAGTTCTGATCCGGGTCCAGGATAACGGCAGTGGCATCCCCGCGGATGAATTGCCCTTCATCTTCGACCGTTTCCAACGTGCGGACAAATCCCGCCATAGCGATAACGGTGAATCCGGGCTGGGGCTGGCCATCGTCAAAGCCCTGGTGGAATCCCATGGCGGTCGGGTGTGGGCGGAATCCATCCTAGGGGAAGGCACCTGTATTTACCTGGCCTTCGCAATAGAAAATTAAAAAACCTTCCCGGGATTTCACCTGGGAAGGTTTTCATTAGCCTCTTATATTTAACCCCAGCTCTTTATGCTTCGCAACGATCCGGTCCGCCAGCGCGTCCACGGCGTCCATTTCTGCCTGGCGCGGCATGCCGCGTGCCACCACCCCCGGCAGGGCTTCCACCCTCAGCCCTTCGATCAATCCGGGCAGGCGCTCCACCGCCCCTGCTCCCCAGCCATAGGAGACCAGGAAAGCTGCAAACTTTGCCTTGGGTTTTAATAAATTGGCCAGGCTGAGCGCGTACCCCACCAGCGGATGCGGACCGCCCAGCATGATGGGCGTGCCCACCACCAGCGTGGCAGCATCCACCAGCGACATGGCCAGCTCACCGAGATCGGTCACGGTCAGGTCAAACACCTTCACCCGCACACCGCGCTCTGCGAGTGAGCCCGCCATACGTTGCACCAGCATCGCAGTGGAATGGTGCATGGAGATATAGGGGATCACCACTTCGTTCTTTGGCGGCGCGGAGACCCACTCCCGGTAGGCGTCCATGATCCAGAGTGGTTTATCGTAGACCGGTCCGTGGCTCGGGCAGATGCGCTCGATCTCAAAAGCAGAAAGTCGATCCATGTTTTTCTGGATGGGCACCCGGAAGGGCATCATGATCTCGGCATAGTAACGCTTGGCCGCGGGATAGACCACGGGGTCATCCCCAGCAAAGACCTGGCTGGTAGCCAGGTGCGAGCCGAAGAAATCGCAGGAGAAAAGCGTCTTTTCCTCGCGCAGGTAGGAGCACATCGTTTCCGGCCAGTGCACCCAGGGGGTGTAGATGAATTCAAAGGTCGCCCCGCCAAGCTCCAGTGTTTCGCCATCGGCGACCACCTGTATTCGGTCGGCGGGCAGGTCCAGGAGGTCCTGAAGCATCCCCGAAGCCTTCTGTGAGCAGATCAGGGTGGCTTGCGGGTATTTGGCCATTACCAGCGGAAGAGCACCGGAGTGATCCTGCTCGGCGTGGTGGGCAATGACATAATCCACGGTTGCGACTTCCTCGAGTTGCTCCATGAGCTGGTCCTGAAGCGAGGGATCGGCGGCATCGAGGAGCGCGGTCTTCAGCCTGCCTTTCACCAGGTAGGCATTGTAGCTTGTGCCGTGCGGTAGCGGGATGAGGGCGTCGAAGAGCGTCCGGTTCCAATCTATTGCCCCCAGCAGAGATATGTTTGTTGTTACTTCGCGAGCTTTCATTCGAATAAATCCTCCTGAATCGGACGAATTATACTTTTTTACCCTGCCCCTGTCATGATGAAAATCCTTCCCCGAAAAGAAGCGCTTTTCCTGCCTCAGACTTTTTTCGTTATAATCGTATCGCTCCTGTGAACCCGGTTCAACGATATGAAATTAAGCAATCTTTATTACTCGTCAGCCAGCATTCGCCTGGCATTGTTTCTTGGGAAATACTTGCCCGATAAAACGGGATACTGGCTTGCCGACCGGGTTGCGTCTTATCTGGCTTCTGATAAGGACAGGGGTATGGTGCGAGCCTTGCGGGGAAACCTATCCGTCGTCTGGGGAGCTGGGGTGGATCCAGCCCGACTTGATTCGCTTGTAGCCTTTTCTCTCCGCAGCCACATGCGCAGGCTTTTCGAGTTCTACCAAAACCTCGAAAAACCGGCGGAGATGGAACGACTGATTCATTTCAGTCCCGCGGTTCAGGATCTTGTCACCACGTGGACGACCAAACCCTACGGTGTGATGATCCTTGGGGTACACTTGAGCGCCTTCGACATGGGGATGATGGTTCTTGCCCGGCACGGGTTGAAGATCCTGGCACTATCCGTTCCGAATCCCACCGGTCAGTATTCAAAGCAAAACGAGATTCGCGAGGAGCACGGACTGGAGATTGCCCCCATTTCCGCCTCCGCGCTGCAGCTTGCCCGCCAGCGCCTGCAGAATAACGGCATGGTCTTGACCGGCCTGGACCGCCCTGCACCGGAATCCAGCTATTCCCCTAATTTTTTCGGCCATGCTTCGCGCCTGCCGGTATTTCATACACGCCTGGCGTTGAAAACCGGGGTACCCGTGATCGTGGTCGCTGTGCGCGACGAACCGGATGGAACCCACCTTATCGATTGCTCGGAAAAACTCTGGATGGAACCCCGCAGTGACCCACGCGAGGAAATCATCTATAATACAGAAAGAATCCTGTCGGTGGCTGAAAAATTCGTATCAGCGCAACCGGAGAATTGGGCGATGTTCTTCCCGGTTTGGCCGGATATGGACGAGGAAACCAAACTTGCCAAAAGTTAAAAAAGAACACGCAGTGGAGCAGCACAGTCGGGTGAATCGCATCCTGCTTGGCCCGCTGGAGCGGCCGGCTCTGAAATGGCTGGCGGAGCGCATGCCCCGGTGGATGACTCCCGATATCCTCACCGGGATCGGCTTTCTTGGCGCGGTTCTGATCGCGGTGAGCTACTACCTGACGAATTACAATCCGGCTTTCCTCTGGCTGGCCAGCTTTGGGTTCGTGGTCAACTGGTTCGGCGACAGCCTGGATGGATCCCTGGCCCGTTTCCGCCACATCGAGCGCCCGCGCTACGGGTTCTTCCTCGACCACACCCTGGATTCAGCGTCTGAAACGGTCATTTTCATCGGACTGGGGCTCTCTCCCTACGTCAACCTCAACCTGGCCTTTCTGGCCCTGGTTGGTTACCTGCTGCTCTCCATTTTCGTGTTCATTTCCACGTATGTTTCGGGGGAATTCAAGATCTCCTACGGGAGGTTTGGACCCACCGAGATCCGCGCTGTAGCCATCCTGGCCAATACGCTCATCTTTTTTATGGGCAACCCGGTGGTTCACCTCTTCAGCTGGAACATCCAGCTTTATGACCTGCTGCTTGGATTCATCACCGTGGTTTTATATTCCATCTTCATCGTCAGCACCATCCTGCGTGCGCGGCAATTGAACGAGATGGAAAAGCGCGACCAGGGTTAAACCGCCTACCGCGACCTCTTCGAATCAATATAATCAAGGCACAAACCGATCAGGGTATTCAAATCCTGGTCGGTATTTATTTGCAGGTGATCCCTCCCGATCGGTTCGGCTTCCGCACGCAGCCGGTGATAGAGCTCCGCTCCCCGATCGGCAGCCGGGTGGGAGCCCTCCTGCTGATCCTCCGCCAGGCGCTGAAGGGCAAGCTCTTCCGGGCAGATGCATTCGATGATCTTGAGGTCAGCCTTTGAATCAGCCGCGAACAGTACGATCCTTTCCACCTGGTAGCCGCGGGTGAAGGTACGCCCATCCAGGATGACGTGCCGGCCGCGGTTGAGGTTGTATTCCGCTGCCTTCAGGAGCAGCTCGAAGATATAGTCGTCCTGGGCGCGGTTGTATTCGATTCTATCCGGCGGGAGGAGACCCGCACGCAGCTTATCCTTATCCAGTACGACCGCGGGCAAAGCTTCGGCGAGCCGGGCAGCCAGGGTGGATTTGCCTGTCCCGGGCAGACCGGCCATGGCGATGAGCATGGGCGTCATGGGGCGGCGTTGATCTCCACCCGGTTGCCATCGGGATCGAGCACCACGGCTTCGTAGTAGCCATCCCCGGTGCGGCGGGAACCATCCACCACCGGGTAACCCTGCACGGCGAGAAGCCCGGCAAGCCGGTCCACTTCCGCTTCCGAGCCAACCCCCAGGGAGAGGTGGGTGTACCCGCCAGCCTGTTCTCCGGGCGGCAGCGGTGAGGCGGGGATATCCGCGCGGTGCATGATCTCAATGCTTGCGCCGCCATCAAAATGGAGAAAATAGGAGGAATACCCTTTCGCCGGATTGGTGTATTTTTCCCCGCAGCGCGCGGAAAAGTAGCGGATGTAGAAATCCCGCAGGCGTTCCAGGTCGGGGGTCCAGATGGCAATGTGGTGAATGTGCATGGGTTTATTTTATCCCATGGAGTTACGCTGTTTTTTGGATTAAGGGCCGATCATTTCGGAGATATTTTATCTTTTTAGGTTTATCCTATTGACTTTTTCTATATAAAAGACTAAACTGTTCATATCTTGCATTTCATAAATTTACGGAGGAAAAAATGAATTCGGATTACGGTTCTGCTTTGGGTGTTGGTGGAGGTCTCTTCGCGACCTGCTGCTGGTTCCTGGGTCTGCTTCTGGGCATCTTAGTCCTGGTTGGTCTTTGGAAGGTGTACGTGAAGGCGGGCAAGCCAGGCTGGGCCGCCATCATCCCGATCTATAACATCCTGGTACTTTTGGAGATCGTCGGTAAACCCTGGTGGTGGCTGCTGCTCATGCTCATCCCCTTTGTGAATATCGTCATCATGATCATTGTGTACCTGGAACTGGCAAAGGTTTTTGGGAAGGGTGCCGGTTTTGGGGTTGGTTTGATCCTGCTGCCCTATATCTTCGTCCTGATCCTGGGCTTCGGCGATGCGCAATACACCGCCCCGGTTGCACCCGCGGTTTAATGAGCCGTCAAGCACTATTAAAGTAGCCTATAAACCGGCGATCCTAAAATCGCCGGTTTTTTATAAGCAGTTTTTTGAGAACCCAAACCTTGAAAAGTTGTTTTCGCTTTAGGATCATTTTCCCCTTGAAATTCTTACCGGAGATACTATAATCTAAATACAACCGTTTTTATCCGATTTTTCTTTCGGAAATCAGTAAGGAGTGCAATCTTCAAATTCTGCTTGACGGGTGACTTTCATTTTGAATAAGAAAGGATGGAGAAAATGTTCGATCGCATAATTAGAGCCATATCATTTAAAACGGAGGTCTACCCGGAAGTTTCCAAGGATGAGACCTTCACCAATAGCGCCTGGATCATCGTGGGCGTGGTCGCATTGATCTCTGCGATTGGCGGCCGCGCGGTGATGATCCGCTACAATTTCGTTGGCTACCTTCTGGGTATTGTTGTTGGCGCGGCTGTGATGGTGGGCGCGTTTGCCCTAAGCGTATTTGTGATCAAATGGCTGGCCGGCGCTCTCTACAAGGTGGAACTCACGTTCGGTGAGCTTCAGCGCCCGCTTGGGCTGGCCTATGTTTTCCAGGCCATTCAGATCCTGGGGATCCTTGGCGCACTTTCCGTGGCGTTGCTTTGCATCGTCACCCCCATTACCCTGGTAGCAGCGATTGCCGGTTTCATTGCCTACCTGTTCGCCTTAAAGATTGTCACCAATCTTGGCTGGGGGCAGGTGGCTGTCCTGGTGATTGTTGCCTGGGTCATCTTCCTGGTAGTTGGCGGCATTGTCGGAGCCATCTTCGCGGTCCCGGCAGCCCTGGCTGGACTGTAATAATTTTTACTTCATGGATGGAGCGGCCTGTATTGGCCGCTCTTTTTGTTTGATAACCGTATGGCGGGAGCGTGCTCCCTCCGGTAATTTTTAGCAGGCAGAGACGAGCCCTACGTCAGAAAATCAATTCATGTTTTTTTGAATCCGCGTAAAAAAGCGTCATCGCGTAGGGCGGGTACTGTTTTTGTGCCCGCCATCTACCAACCGGATAAAAATTATCTCGGCAGGCATGAGCCTGCCCTACGCATAAAATCAAAATGGCGGGTGCGCTGCACCCGCCCTACAAATATTATTTCGTGTGTTTCGTGGGAATAATTCTCCAGCTCACGCCCCTGCGCTCAGGGCGATATCCCTTGCTTTCTCCACGTACTCCAAGCTCTGGTGACGGAAGTAGGTGTTATACAGCCCGGCGTAATGCCCGCCCCGCGCCAGAAGCCCATCGTGGCTGCCCTCCTCGATGATCCGCCCCTTTTCCATCACGATGATCCGGTCGGCGCTCTTCACCGTGGAAAGGCGATGTGCGATGAGGATGCTTGTGGTGCGCTCCAGGATCAGGTTCAGCGCCTGCTGGATCTGCCACTCGGTGAACGGATCGATGCTGGCGGTGGCTTCATCCAGGACAAAGACCGCCGGTCTTTGCACCAGCACGCGCATCAGCGAAACAAGCTGCCGCTGCCCCATGCTCAGCCGCGCGCCGCGTTCGCCCACCTCGGTCTGCAGCCCCTCCGGCAGCGTCTCCAGCCACTCTCCATTGCCAATAAGCCTGGCCAGTTCCTCGATCTGTTTATCAGATGCCGCGGTGTTCGCATAGCGGATGTTATCCAGCACAGTGCCTGAAAAGAGAAAAGGTGATTGCGAAACGATCCCCAGGTTGGGGCGGTAGCGCGAGAGGTCAAATCCGCGGATATCCTTCCCATCGATGCGGATGGCTCCCCCCTGGAACTCGTAAAAACGCTCGATCAGCTTGGCCACCGAGGATTTACCCGCCCCTGTGTGCCCCACCAGTGCCACCGTTTCGCCGGGCTGGATGTGCAGGTCAAAATCCTCCAGCACACCCTCGTTTTCCTTGTAATAAAAACAGACCCGGTCAAAATCGATCTGCCCCTTCAGCCTGCCCGGGTCGGCGCTGCCTGTCTGCTCCACCGCGTGCTCGGCGTCGATCAGCGCAAATACGCGCTCGGAAGCGGAGAGCCCGTTCTGGATCGAAGACCAGAAGGAGGAGATGTTCATGATCGGGAACATGAAGCGGTCGAGGCTGAGAATAAAGAGGTACCACGCCCCCGCGGTGACGATACCCTGCTCCACGGTCAGCCCGCCGGCATAGACCATCAACGCGGTGGCCAGCCCGGCCAGCGCGTTAAGTACCGGAAAAACCCAGTTGAGAGTGAACCCGCGTTTCCAGTTTACCCGGTAGGAGGTCTGGTTGGCTTCGTTGAAGGTCTCAAAGATGCTCTGCTCCTGGCGGAAGTTCTTGGCCACCGCGATGCCGCTTACCGTCTCCTTGATGGTGGCGTTTACGTTGGCAATGGCGCGCATACCCTGCTGGGTGACACGCCTGGCCAGCTTGCGGAAAAAGATACCGAAAATAAAGACCACCGGCAGGAAGGCCAGGATGATGAGGGTCAATTTCCAGTCGATGCGCCAGAGAACCACCCCCAGCACCAGGGCTTCGATGACCTGCGACGCCACGTCGGTGACTATTGTGACCAGTTGCCCGAAATCCTGCGTATCCGAGGTGATGCGCGAAACGACCCGCCCCGAGGAGAACTCATCGTAGAACGAAAGGTCGTGTCCCACCGCTGATTCAAACGCGTCAGAAGCCAGCTTCAGCAGCACCCCCGCGATCGCCACGGTCGCCTGCCGGCGCGCGATCCAATTGGAAACCCAAATGAAGACCCCCAGCAGGAAGCCCAGCCCGGCTACCAGGAAGATGTTTTGCAGGCTCGGATCCTGGCGGACGAGGTCGGTTCCCCAGGAAATGACCATCACCGAAGTGGCGCTGGCCAGGGAGATCAGGATGGTAAAGATGCCCACCACCACCATGCGCCCACGCATTGGTTTGAAGTACCCGAAGATACGGCGCAGCAGGTCGCGGTCGCGGTACTTGCGGTCGTAGGCTTCGGCGTCCAGACCTTCGAAGAATCCCATATCCCGCCTACCCCTTGAATATCCTGCGATAGGATTCCGAGCTCTGCATCAGCTCGGCGTGCGTGCCAGCCGCGGTGAGCCGTCCCTTGCCCATCACCAGGATCAGGTCCGCCCAGCGGATCTGCGAGAGCCGGTGGGTGATGATGAATGTGGTGCGTCCCTGTGCGGCGGCAAAGATCGCGCGCTGGATGAGGTCCTCGGTAGCGCTATCTATCGCGCTGGTGGAATCATCCAGGATGAGCACGTGCGGGTCAGTGAGGAAGGCGCGTGCCAGTGCCAACCTCTGGCGCTGCCCGCCGGAAAGCGTCACCCCGCGCTCGCCGATCACGGTTTGATAGCCATCCGAGAACTCCCGGATGAATTCGTCCGCCTGGGCTGCCTCAGCGGCGGTGTGCACTTCCGCCTCGGTGGCACCGGGTTTGCCAAAGGCGATATTTTCGGAGATGCTCCGCGAGAACAGGAATACGTCCTGCTCAATGATCGAGATCTGCCTTCTGAGAGCTTCCAGGTTCCAGTCGCGAACGTCCACGCCATCCACCAGCACCTGCCCGCTGGTCACATCATAGGTACGGTTGATCAGCTTGGCCAGGGTGGTCTTGCTGGAGCCGGTCTGCCCGACAATGGCCACCGTCTGCCCGGGCTGCACGCTGAAGGTGACGTTCTCCAGGGAAGGTCCCCCGGTTTCATAGTGAAAGGTGACATCGCGGAATTCGACCCCACCCTTCATGGGGCCGCTGAACCCGGCCAGGTTCTGGTCCAGGTTGTTCTCGCGGTTCATCAGCTCCAGGATGCGCCGCGCCCCGGCAAGCCCGCTGGCGATCATGGAATACGCCCACAGCGAAACGAAGGTGGGAAAATCCAGCATCAATAGCAGGCCGAAATAGCCGATTACCTGTCCCATGTTCAGGGTGCCCTGGCGGAAGAGGAGCAGGGCCTGAAAAAGTCCCGCGGCGAAGGCGAGCGAGAGCAACAGTAATGGAACAAATCGGGCTTCCACCTTGCCCTGGCGGATGGCGGCGGCAGCATAGCGCCCGGCTTTCACCTTGAAACGGGCGATCTCGTTGGCTTCCTGCGCCGCGCCCTTTACAGTCTCGATGCCATCCAGGGCCTCGGAGAGCTGGGTGTTCATCCCGCCAAAGCTGCCGCGTACCTCGTCGGTGATCGGCCCAAGCGTATGGAGATACTCCCACAGGGAAAGGAAGTAGAAGATGATGAAAAGCGCCGGCACCAGCACAAGCTGGGGCGCGTAGCGCGGTGCCAGGATGAGCGGCATGATCAGGAAAGCGAAGGAGCCGATCACCTGCGAAAGTCCCGGGCTGAAGAAGAAGTTCACCTGGCGCACGTCGTTGGTGGCGCGCGCCATGGTATCCCCCAGCGGCTGCAGGTTGTGGAAGGTCATGCTCTTTCCGAGCAGGTTGATATACAGCTCCTCGCGGATGTTGCGCTCTGTCCGCTGGGCGGTGAGCTCAAAGCCGGCGTTGCGCGCCAGCTGCAGCCCGCTGCGAACCACCTGGGTGATGGCGATGACCGCGGCGATCTGCGCCAGGCGGTTAAGATCCACCTGCGGGGCGGTGATGACGTTGTAGGCCTGGCCGATGAGGATGGGGGTGACTGACATGAGCGCGGCGTTGCCAAAAGCCGCCAGTACCGCCACCAGGATCAGATACCAGTTCTGCCGGGAATGGGTGCTGATCCAGCGCAGGGGGCTGCGCCGGTCGGTGGTGAATCGCCGGGGAAGAATGAATTCCTGGATGGACATGGACTGGACCCCGCCAATTGTAGCATTGAAAATTACCGGGCTGATTTCCTGCCCGGGTGAACCTGCGCGGGGCGAACCTCCGCAGGCACTGCGGCAGGGGGTTTGGTTGTTATAATCCTGCGTATCCACCGCATCCGTCCCGAAAGGATCCCGATGAACCCGTCACCAAAAAACACCCTCCGCGTTGGCTGCGTGAACCTGGCCACCCCCAACTTCACCGAGCAGGTGCACTTTTACTCCTTTTCACTGGGGCTGAAGGTGATCAGCCAGGAGGAGGTGACCATCCGTCTTGGCGCGGGGAAGGAACCGCTCGTCAGCCTGGAGTGGGACCCGGCCGCCTACCACGAGGAGGGCGCGACCGGGCTGTATCACCTGGCCATGCGCCTGCCCAGCCGCCTGGAGCTGGCCCGGGTGGTGGCCCACCTTGCCGAGAGTGGCAGCGATTTTGTGGGCGTGGCCGACCACGGCGTGAGCGAATCCTTCTACCTCACCGATTACGACGGCAACGGGCTGGAGCTGTATGCCGACCGCCTCGCCGCGGATTGGCCGCGGGATTCGCTTGGCGGGTTGAAGATGGGTACCGACCCGCTGGATATCGATAACCTGATCGGCGAGATCGGCGCGGAGACCCCAAAATGGGCGGGCATCGACCCCGGCGCGGAGAACGGCCACGTGCACCTGACGGTCAACGACCTGAAGTCGGCGGAAGAATTTTATACGAAGGTGATCGGCCTGGAGGAGACCCAGCGGCTGCCCTCAGGGGCGATCTTCTTTTCCAGCGATGGCTATCACCACCACGTGGCGGTCAATAACTGGCTGGGCGAGAACATACCCGCGAGAACGGAAGGCGCGCTTGGGGTGCGCTCGTTCGAGCTGGTTGTCGGGAAGAAAACCGCCGCGGAGATCCGCGCCCGGTCGGAGAAAGGTGGTTTGGCGGTTGAGGATGGAGCCGATGGCTTCCTGCTCCACGATCCGGCCGGGAATGGGGTTAAAGTTGTCGTGCAAAAGTAATCCCAGCGGGCTATTTACAAAAAATATTCTTTAGGAGATCCCGGCCTTTTAATTGGGTTGCGTCAAGACTGGAATCGCTCTTTGAAAAAAGACCACAAACCTGGGTAGTAAGGTAGGGGTCCTCTAAAATGATGGGCGAAAGATCCTTTACCCGATCTGTTTCTCCCAGGTAGGCGTACGCTTGCAGGAATGGGAGCCACTCAATCCTATCAAGAGGATGAAGCTTTTTCTCCACCGCCTCGTTCCCCAACCTGGCCACTTCCTGCCAATCTTTATTCTGCCGAGCCAGGGAGGCTTTTTCGTAGTAGTAACACCATTTCCGTTCGGGTTCCCTGCCAAATAAGGCTTCCGGGGGAACGTGTCCGGAATCGGTGAGGTCGATCCTCTCCATATCCGAATATTTCGCGATGAGTTGAATCGACAGGTCTTCGTATCGCGATAGTTCCGGCGCGTTACCGTCGAGCACATGAACACAGGAACCTGTCTGGGGCATGCTGATGATCAACGGGTTCCGTAGATCCTGGTTGCTGACAACACCTCTTTTTGTGCGATCTTGAAGAACTTCCCCCGCCTGGATGGCATAAATATTGTCTTTCGTAAGGACGATCGACCCGATGGGCGATCGGGTCACGCCATCAGGTTTATAGGACTCGGGGTAGAAGATGAGATCTGCCGGTCCGCGCACGTCATAATCCTCGCGGATTGGCGCGTTGGAATAATGGGCCACGATCATTGATTCGGGTTTTATCTGCGGGATCCGCCAACTGACCTGCCACCAAAACGTCCGCACTGACTCCCACCATTGTGCATAATAGATGGAATTCGCTGCATGGGTAGTTATGGATAGACCGATCATGATGGAAAGAAGCAAACCCTGAAATCGAAAGTTGCGGGTTTTTAATAGGAGCGCCCAGATGATCAACACAGCCCCAATCGCACCCGGGTATGCGAACCGGCTGTAAGACTCAAAATTTACTTCCCTTTCGCCGAAAACAGAGGGGGCCAGGGTGCCAAGAACGCAAAACGTACCCATTAACAACAGCCAGCTTGATAAATACTTTTTCCCGCCCGAATTTGGATCGCCATTTTTCCGGATGAACCATTTCCACGTGAAATACACGATGATCCCACCGATGATGCCAAGAAATGCGACCAATAAAGAATCGCGGAGACGCAGGGACTCGAGGCGGTAATAGAAAGGAACGATCCAGCTCGAGATGACAACATTTATGAAGCTCCGGATCAGCCCAAAACCAAGGGAGGCGCTGGATAGAAAAATCGAGGATGTGAATTTTGTCATTAATGCCGGGATGTCCGTTGAAGCCCTGTCGCTATGAAAAATAAAAATCCTCCAAACCAAAAACGCGATGCTGCCAACAAGATACGGGGTCCAGAATAGGGCTGCTTTTCGCAATCCCCTTCTCGGTCGAATAAACAATGTTTTAATATCTTTGCCGTCGCACGCAAGATAAATCAAAATGATAAACCGGAGGATTTCCAATCCAATATAGATCTCCATGAGCAGGTAGCATAATAACGAGAAGATTACACTCACCAGGATCAATAAAACCTGAGCCCACCGTCTTGAACAATTCCAGGCAAATACCATGATGGCGATGGAGAATATTTCCAGCGCCAGGGCCACATGATGCGACTGAAAATCAAGGCCTATGGTTTGTTCCAAAAAACCGGGGTACACCGCAAAAAGTGAAGCCAGAAAAACCGATACCCATTTGTGTTTAGGAAGGATCTGGTAAAAGAGCCAAAAAGCTCCAAGCGAAACTATAAACCTGAGGAAGAATGAGGCGTATCCGTGAAATGCGGCGTTCAACCCAAAGAGTTGAAACATGAACCCGACCAGGTATGCCCGAAAAGGCCGATCCATTGCAAAAACTTCGATTAGTTTTTGGCTGCCCTCAACATAACCGGTGTAGGCAATATTCCAATCATCAATGTAAAAACCGAGCTTGGGAATAAAAATAAAATACGCCAAAATTGAGACGGTAAATATCAGGAAACCACCAATGAAGGCGATTTGTAATCTGCTTGGCTTTTCGAAATCCATAGACTTTCCTTCATGGTTTTTTGGGGGTGTCAAATCGAGTGGGATTTTTATTATAAGACGAAAAACACTCCTGAATGACGTTGAGGATATGGGTCCCTATCAATCAAGCGGTTTTCGGATGGGATAAGCGATGGTTGAGAAAGCTGCCGGGAACACAAACTGTTCCCACGCTTCGATCAGCTATGAGCTATCCTGATTGTTTTTTGTCGGTACGAAGTGATTTCCTGCCTACCAATCTACTGTAAGCCCCTGTTCGCCAGCCTTTCCTGCTCCCAGGTCTCAAAATCCACAGGCGGCTGGATGATCTCGGCTTCCCCTTTACGCTCCAGCCGGGCAGCATTCTCCGGGCAGCCGGTGACGCACAGTCCGCAGCCGATGCACTTTTCCGTCATGACCACGGAAATCCCATCCTCGTCGAGGATCGCACCCACCTGGCAGCGCTCGATGCAGGTGCCGCAGCCAACGCATAGATCGGGGTCTATCACGGCGAAGTAATTTGCGTACGCCACCGAGTTAGCGATGCCATACTCGGTGATCCCGCGCAGGATACCGCAGCAGCAACCGCAGCAATTGCATACGTACCCCAGTCCGGTGGTCACGTTGCTGACGGTGTGCACCAGCCCGATCTGTTCGCTTTTTTCGAGCAGGGCCAGCGCTGCCTCTTTTGAGATATCCCCTTCAACTGGCTCGCGCTCGTATTCCGAAAAGCTGATGCAGATATCCAATGGAAAATCGCACTTGCGTTTGTCGAGCAAATCCTGCTCGATGCGGCAGATGCAATCGCGGACGTTGAAGGTTTTGGCATTCTCGAGGATCAACTTCACGTCGTCGTATGGCAGTACCCACTCGGTCTTCACCGCTGCCTGCGCGGGCAGCACCCGGTGCAGGGCCGGTTGCGGCTGCATGATGCCCTTTGCGCCGCCCTGGCGGAAGTATTCCTCCACCATGTGCGCCAGCTCGTGGTCGATCACATCCACCTGTTCCTCGTAGAAGCCAACCACGAAGGGCGCCAGCCGGAAGAATGCCTTCCCCTCCCGGCGGTCGATGCGCACCAGCCCGCGCTTTGCCAGGTCGGATAGCGGACCTCTCAGGTCTCTTGAGGGTGTTCCCAGCCTTTCTGCGAGCTTGTCGAGGGATTCCCAGGTACCGGTGAGCTTCGCCCCCAGCGCGGCTTCCTCGGGGGAGAAGAGCTTCTTCAGGATGCGGATCTCGATCCTGGATTCGGTGCGGGGATAGCCGTTGGGCAGGCGATCGAGTGCTTGGGCGAGTTGTTCATAGGAAGAATCGGACATTGGGAACCTCCATTCTCAGGTCCGTCACTGGTTGGAGACAAGTTCTGGCCAACCTGGAGAATCGGATACGTTTATTGTAGCTGAATTCCAGGGAAGAAAACCGCCCCTCCCGCCTTTCAGGCACCCTCCCCAAATACGCGGCGTATTTGGGGAGGGCTGGGGAGGGGTCTCCAGCTATAATCATTGTGTGAGTTCCACTAAAAAACGCGATCTGATCATCGCCCTTCCTGCTCACCGCCCTCGCCATCGCCGCGCGGCTGCTCCCCGGCGCGCGCACGATCGACGACGCGTTCATCACCTTCCGTTACGCCCAAAACCTGCTTGCCGGGCAGGGGTTGGTCTTCAACCCGGGCGAGCAGGTACTGGGCACCACCACCCCGCTCTATGCCGCCCTCATGGCGCTCTTTGCGCTGCCCTTCGGCGGGGTGCAGTGCCCCCTTCCCCACGATCGCGCTGGTTGTGAATGCCCTGGCGGATGCCGCCACCTGCATCCTGCTCTGGCAGATCGGAAAGAAGACTTGGCTCGGAGCGCGCGGGGATTATCACCGCGCTCATCTGGGCGGTGGCACCCTACAGCGTCACCTTTGCCATCGGCGGGCTGGAAACCAGCGTTGTGGTCTTGCTGCTCACCCTCACGGTGTGGGCCTATATTTCCGATCACCCCATTCTGACCGCTCTCGCTGCAGCCTTCGCCCTGCTCACCCGTCCGGACGCGCTCCTCCTGGTTGGCCCTCTCGCGCTTGACCGGCTCTGGCGTGCCTTCCGCGCTCCTCGTAAACCACTTCGCTGGGACGAGGTGCTCGCATTCTTCCTCCCGCTTGCCGCCTGGGGGATCTTCGCCACGCTCTATTACGGCAGCCCCCTGCCCCACTCCGTCGCGGCCAAGCTGGCGGTCTACCGCCTGCAACCGTGGGACTCCTTGATCCGCCTGCTGCAGCATTACGCCACCCCATTCATGGAAGCCGAATGGGGTGGACCTATTCTGATCGGCATCGGGCTGGTGCTCTATCCACTGCTTTTCATCATCGGCGCGCGGCGGGGATTTAAAACCGACAGCCGCGTCCTGGTCTGGGCGATCTACCCCTGGCTGTACTTCCTGGCCTTCAGCCTGCCCAACCCGCTGCTCTTCCGCTGGTACCTCACCCCGCCCCTGCCCGCCCTTTTCCTCTTCATCCTGCTGGGATTGGAATCTGTGCTTTTATGGATTTTCCGCGCAGGGAAATCCGCCTCGCCGGCGTGGAAGCGGATTGTGATCACGCTCATGATGCTCCTGCCGCTGCGTTTCCACCCTGAACGCCTGGGAGCTGCACCCCGATCACGGCGCCCACGCGCCCCGCCCCGAAGATGGCGTTCATCAAGCTGGAACTGCTTTACGGTGAGGTCGCGGATTTCCTCAAGGGACAGATTCCGCCCGGCGAAACCCTGGCTGCCGGCGATGTGGGCGTGCTGGGCTACCGGACCGGGGCGAGGGTCCTGGATACGGTCGGTTTGAACTCGCCTGTTTCCGCTGCAGTATTACCCCCTCCCGCCATCAGATTATGTGATCAACTACGCCGTTCCCTCCAGCCTGGTGCTGGAGCAACGCCCGCTTTTTGCCGTCTTCCTGGAAGCCTATATCCGCAACACTCTTCTCCGGGATCCCCGCTTCCAGGAGCAATACACCCTCGTTCGCAAGTGGCCAACGGACCTTTATGGAAGCGACGGTCTGCTGCTCTTTGAGCGGACCGGCAAGTGACGCACGCTTCCTTCCCTTGATAAACGACAGGCTTTTCTTTATACTGGGAGCACGCATGACCGGCGGGGAGGAAGCAGCCTCCCGGCTGGAAAAATCCTGGAGAAAGAGGAAACCATGAAAAAACTTTTCTTTATTCTGACCGCTGCCGCTCTTCTGCTGGCTGCCTGCAGCCCGGCTGCTGCTCCCGCGCAGGCCGACAAACCGGTCTATCTGATCAACGGCGCCCTGGGGGATAACGGCTTCTTTGATTCCGGCAAGGTGGGCATGGATGCCATCGCCAGCAAGTATGGAGTTGAAACCCGCACGATCGAAGCCGGGTACGACTCCAATAAGTACGAACCCTCCCTGCAGGCTGCCATGGACTACTCCGATCTGATCTTCGTGATCTCCTACGGATTCGAAGACCAGCTTAAGGAAATGGCTGATAAGTACCCGGAGAAGATCATTCGTCAACCTGGATACGGTCGACCAGAACTCCAAAAACACCATCACCTCGGTGGATTTCATCGAAGAGGAAAGCGCCTACCTGGCGGGGGTTGCCGCCGCCATGGCCACCCTGGATACTTCCATCCCGGGCATCAACGCGGATAAGGTCATCGGAGTTGTCGGCGGCGATGTGGACCCGGTCATCAGCGCTTTTGTCTTTGCCTATGAAAACGGCGCTCATTCGGTTGATCCCGAGATCAAGGTGCTGAAGAAATCCCTGGGCGGGGAATGGTCCGATTCCGCCAAGGGGAAACAGGCAGCCCTGCAGCTCTATGACCAGGGAGCCGATGTGGTCTTCCAGGCAGCCGGCGGTGCCGGGCTGGGCGTACTGCAGGCAGCCCGCGAGCGCGGGCTCTATTCCATTGGCGTGGATATCAACCAGAACGACCTCGAACCGGGGTACGTGATTGCCAGCGATGTTAAATACGTTGGCAAGGGTATTGAAGATGTTTATGCCACCATCAAAGACGGGACCTACAAACCAGGGCAGGTGCTGCAGTACGGGGTCAAATCCGGCGGGGTGGATCTCGACTTCACCGCCCAGAAGCAGCCCCTCCCCCAGAGCCTCATCGATAAGGTGATGGCCATCCGCCAGCAGATCATCGATGGTACCCTGAAGGTGGAGATCTACAACGGTCAGGATGTCTGGAAATAATCGATTAAATCGATAAGCCAAAACGCGAAGGCTGGAAAACACCTTCGCGTTTTTTCTATTAAAATAGAATTGATTCCCATGACAGACCTGATCACGATGCAAAATATGGTCAAGATCTTCCCGCCGAATGTGACGGCGCTGGATCATGTTTCGGTTGAATTCCGCAAAGGGGAGATCCACTCCATCGTAGGGGAAAACGGGGCTGGCAAGAGCACCTTGATGAAAGTGCTTTATGGCCTGGTTCCGCCCAACGAAGGCACCATCACCTTTGAGGGGGAGCCGGTGCGCTTTCACAACCCCGGGGAGGCCATCGCCCGCGGGATCGGCATGGTTCACCAGGAGATCCTGCTAATTCCTGAATACACGGTCTGGGAGAATATCGTCCTGGGCAGGGAGCCGGTGCTCTCCCTGGGCAGGATGGACCGCGAGCGCATCCCGAAGCCTGGTGAAGGAGAAGGTGGAGGAGTTCCAGTTCAACCTCGACCCCGACGCCCTGGTCAACGATATCTCCGTGGCAGCCCGGCAGAAGGTGGAGATCCTCAAGCTTCTTTACCGCAACGTCTCGGTCCTTATTCTGGATGAACCCACCGCGGTGCTCACCCCGCAGGAGATCCCCCAGCTTTTCACCGAGCTGCACCGCCTGGGCGATAACGGGCATACCATCCTGTTCGTCTCGCACCGCCTGGATGAGGTCTTGGATCTCTCTGACCGCATCACGGTGATGCGGCGCGGGAAAAAGATCGATACCGTCGCGGTCGGAAATACAAGCAAGGAAGACCTGGCACGTATGATGGTCGGGCGGGACGTGATCTTTACCTCGCGGCGTGTGCCCAGGCAGCCAGGTGCCGCGGTATTCCAGGTCGAAGGGTTGAACTATAAAAGCCCTGAGGGGCGCGACCTGCTTAAGGATGTCAACCTGGAGGTACGTGCCGGGGAGATCGTGGGCATTGCTGGCGTGGAGGGTAACGGCCAGTTCGAGCTGGTCAACATGATCATGGGCTTATCCGAACCCACAAGCGGGAAGATCTCGGTTCAAGGAGAAGAGATCACCCATGCCACCATACTTGATCGGCGCCGCAAGGTGGCCTTTGTCCCGCAGGACCGCGGGCGGATGGGCGCTGCGCTCAACGCCTCCATTATGGAGAACGCCTCCATGACCCACCACTTGCTCAACCCTGCCTTCACCCGCTGGAAGGGTCTGTTGATGAACTTCCGCTTTGCGGGGCAGTTCACTTCGGAGCTGCAAAAGCTCTTCTCGGTGAGCATGTCCTCCAAGGATGCGCCATTCAAATCCCTTTCGGGCGGCAACCAGCAGAAGGTGATCCTGGGGCGAGAGCTGCTTTTACCCAGCCCATTCATCCTGCTTGATCAACCCACCCGTGGCTTGGACGTGGGCTCCATCGAGTACGTCCACGAGCAAGTATTGGATATGCGTGCCAAGGACCGCGCGGTGCTGGTTATCTCCGCCGACCTGGAGGAGATCTTCCTGCTCTCCGATCGCATCCTTGTCCTTTACCGCGGCGCGATCGCGGGGGAGAGGAAGACGGAGGAGACCAGTGTGGAGGAGATCGGCTTGCTGATGCTCCAGGGGCGGGAGGAGCCGGCATGATCAAAAAAGTGATCACCGGGTTAATGGGCATCTTCATCGCCCTCCTTCTGGGGGCGGTGCTGATGATGCTGCAGGGCTACAACCCGCTGGAAACCTACACCGCGCTTTTCCAATTTTCCCTGCTGCGCCCCGCTCCGCTGGCCATCACGCTTAAGAACAGCGTCCCGCTGGTGCTCACCGGTCTCTCCGCCTCCATTGCGTTCGCATCCGGGGCGGTCAACCTTGGACAGCCGGGTCAGCTTCTGATGGGAGCGCTGGCAGCAACGCTGGGCGGCATCTACCTCGATCTGCCCGCGCCGGTCTTGATCCCGGTGTTGCTGCTGCTGGGTATGCTGGGCGGCGCGCTCTGGGCAGGGTTGGCTGCGCTGCTGCGCCTGGCGTTCAACATGAATGAATTCATCGTGACGCTCATGCTCAACATGATCGCCGACCTCTTCACCGCCTGGGCGATCGCCTTTCCGTTCATGGATGTGGGCGCAAATTCCCCCATGACCCCGCCGGTCAATAAATCTGCCTGGATACCCGAGGTCGGCGGGCTGAACCTTTCGGTGATCATCATGCTGGTCGCGGTCGTGGTGAGTTGGTTCCTCTTCAACAAGTGGAAGGCCGGCTACGAGTGGCGCATTGGGGGGCAGAATTCGCTCTTTGCCCGCCTGGGTGGCTGTGACACGAACAAGAACTTCACCGCGGTGATGCTCACCACCGGGGCGCTGGCCGGGCTGGCCGGCTGCCTGATCATCCTGGCCGGTCCGCACCGCTTCCTGCGAGGGTTGGGCGCAAACTACGCCTGGGATGGGATCATGGTAGCCATCGTGGCCAACAATGGGATCATCGCCACCCTGCTCTATGGCATCTTTTTTGCCGCCATCCAGACCGGAGCGCTGGGGATGGAGCTGGTGACCAACGTGCCCAGCGAGATCTCGCTGGTGCTGCAGGCAGTGCTGGTGCTGGTGATCGTCGCCAGCCGCGGGCTGCTCGAATCGATCGTCGACCGCTGGTCCACGCGAAAGCGGGTGAGAGGACCGGCGACATGAGCATCCTGATCGGCCTGATCAACGGCATGATCGCGGGTGCCACGCCCATCATGCTGGGAGCGCTGGGCGGCTCATTCACCTTTTACGCCGGGGTGTTCAATATTGCCATGGAGGGCATGATGCTCACCGGAGCGTTCTGCGCCGTGTGGGGTTCCTACACCTTTCCATAACTGGTTTATCGGCATCCTGTGCGGAATCGCCGGATCGTTGATCCTGGCGCTGATCTTCATCCTCTTCGCCGTGGTGCTGAAGACCGACGAATTCGTCACCGGCATCGCCCTCAATCTTTTCGCCGCCGGCGCCACGGTCTACATGCTGCGCCAGACCTTCCAGGTGAAAGGCGCATTCTCGAACCCCGGCATCATTCCCATCCCGCAGATCCACAT
>CAWHGB010000005.1:0-350718 GCA_963828855.1 uncultured Chloroflexia bacterium
TGTGCCAGGGGAGCAGTATCCTTTTCAGGATGCCCATGCAGCGGTTTTGTTCCTCGTTTTTTATCGGTCATTCAGTTCCACCTTTAATTCATTTTTTCAGGAGTATCGTCCACCAGGGTCTCGCTCACCAGGTCGCTCAGCAGCCCGGAGAGGAACCGCACCACCGAGATGGAGCGCCCGTAGGACATGCGCATCGGTCCCAGCACCCCCAGCATGCCGGTGGCATACCCCGGGGAGCCATAGCGGGCCAGAACCATCGACCACTGGCGAAGTTCGTCCCACGAGCTTTCACCGCCGATCAGCACCTGCACGCCGCCGATCGTTCCCTGCGGCACGGAGCGGGAGAGCAGGTCCTGCAGGGTGGAGCGTTCCTCCAGGATGCGCAGCGCCCGGCGGGCATCCTCGGAACCGGCAAACTCGGGCTCGGCGAGCACATTCGTCAACCCATCCATGAAAGATATCGCCGGAAACGAGCGCGTCGGAGCGGGTCATTTCCTCCAGGATCCAACCGGCAACCTCTTTCTCCAGGCTTTCCAGCTGGAGCGCGGTTTTCGCAGATCTGGTCGGGACTCTTTCCGCATAAACGGCCGGTGATGCGGTGGGCGGCCTCGGAAAGGATCTCCTGGCTGACAGGTTCCTCCAGTGAATGCACCTGCTGGTGGATATCGCCGCCCATCATGACCAGCACCATGAGAACCTGCCGACCGCGCGTGGAGATGAGCTCCACGTGTTTGAAGCGGGCTTTCTCCGGGTGGGGTGAGGTGATCAGCGCGGCGGCCCGGGATTGGTGCGCCAGGACGGAAGCCCCCAGCCGCATCCATTGATCCACGTCGTTGCGGGTCTGGTAGAACTGGTGGCTGATCATGCTGCGCGTGGATTCCGGCAGGGTGGTATCCTGGATCAGGCGGGTGACGAAATAGCGGTAGCCTTCCTCGGTGGGCACCCGCCCGGCGGAGGTGTGCGGCTGGCGCAGGTACCCCAGGGTATCCAGCTCAGCCAGCTCGTTGCGCACGGTGGCAGAGCTCATATCCAGGTTGTATCTATCCACCAGGTGGGAAGATCCCACCGGCGCGGCCGTCTGCACGTACTCATGGATGATGAGGGTGAGCAATAGTTTCTGTCGTTCGGTCAGCGTTTCGTTCATTTTCGTCTTATTTTTAGCACTCTCGGCTTGAGAGTGCTAATTCACTGTGAATTATGATACCATGCTGGCAAAATCAAGTCAAGCAGGGTGGGGAATTTCTGATAAAACGCTTACAAAACGTTTTCTATCGATTGATCCCCTGTAGGTACAGGAAATATAAGCCCCCAAAATAGATGATCGTAAGAAAAAGCGCGTCCAATTCAATAAACAGAATTCGACGTTTTATTCGCGCAAGGTTGCCAATAAGTGCAAGGCTGGTCATCACCAAACCCAGGGTGGCTACGAGGAGAAAAGCCGGATCGATGGCGGGCATTATTCGTCCTTTTGTGTAGAACAAGTCGCTTAGGCCGAGTACGAAAATATTGAACATGTTGCTTCCAAACAGATTGCCGATCGCCATCGCGGTTGCCCCAATTCGAGCCGCAGCCAGGGTCGTTACCAGCTCGGGCAGGGAGGTCACAAATGCGACAAGGGTCGTTCCGATAAAAGTCGTCCCCAGGCCGGTGATGCGCGCGATTTCTTCGCTGGAGGAAACGAGGTAAGGGAGTTGCACCAATCAGAAGAACAATGGCGATCAGAGAGACCCAGCCAATGCCTTCCACATGGGAGGTGTATCGGCAGGCAAATCTTCCTTAGTTTCCCGTGCTTCCTTACGACTGAGTGACTGGTCATTCTGGATCAACCAGATGGAACCAAGATACACCAGAATGATCACCAGGCTATCCACGCCAACCCAGCCAATTTGCCATTCAAGTTTACCCATCATGAAGAAAATGGCCAGACCAATCATCAGAACCGCCAGGCTGCCGCTGAGAGCGTGTTTGAGCAGGGAGCTTCTCAGAATTCTTTGCCGGTAGAAGATCAGATCCAAAATTACCAGCATAAACATGTTCACCATATTGCTCCCCAACAGGTTCCCGACTGCCAGGTTGGGCGAACCTTCGCGGATGGCAACAAATGAGGTCAACAATTCCGGCAATGAGGTGGCAGCAGCCAGCAGCACCAGCCCGACGAACATCCCGCCCAGCCCTGTGCGAATAGCAATGACATCCCCGCTTCTCGCCAATTGGATGGCTGCAAGTACGATGACTGCTGAACTTATTAGGAAAATTATCCAAGGCATAATTTTAATTTTATTCGATTAATTTATAAGGCGGAGGTCAATACCGAAAACACTTTTAATGGAACAACCTCGTACATTTCAGGAGGTATTTTCACTGTTTTATTGCCTAGCGAAATAGCTCGAACGATACCTGACAAAAAGATGGCATTAATATATTGGGTGGTATTCAACCCCAACCCGCCTGCGCAAGCTTCGAACCAGCGGTCAGGGATCATTGGCTGCCCATTTATCTCAATTGCGTAGTAACACCCACGTGACCTGATAATATCCAATCGTGCATAATCCCGGATATTTAATACCGAAAACGCTTTTCGTGAAAAATCGACAACCTCTTCCCACTGCGAATTTTCTTCCAACTGTTGAACATGGGTGAGATGTGCTTCTTTATCCAGTGGTGGAAATGACCGGGTATTTTTTCTCAAGCTGCACTGTTACTTCTGCCGGCAGGATGAATGCTGACGGCCCATTGCCTATCCAACCCACCGTTATTTCTTGAAAATCTTCAGCTGTGCCTAAATAATCCTCCACAAGAACACTACCGAATTCCGGTAAGATTTCTCCCACCTTCATTCTTAGTTCCTCTGCATTTTCAGCAACAGAGGTTATATCAATCCCTCGGCTGTTGCCTGAACCGGCCGGTTTTACAATACAAGGGAAAGATGAAAATGTGTTCAGTTTGGTTTCAAGAGTGCCTTTACGAAAATCGCGATTTTCCAAATAAATCCAAGCGGGTGTATTGACCCGGTTTTTTTTCCATTCCACTTTTAACCTGGGCTTATCTAGGGCAATACTCAAGGTATACGCATCTGATCCAATATAAGCAAGACCGAGATCTTCCAGAATATCATGGATGATGTGGTTTTTCCCGTGCTCATCCGAAATACCGTATGCGGAATTAAAAACGAGGTCGACAGGATTTTCAGATAATATCTGAAAGAGCTCGTTTTTATTGGAAGGATTGAAATACCTGGCGAATATACCTCCTTTGACAAGCGCAGCAATCATAATCGCGAATTTTTCTGGGATCTCCCGAGGGTTCGCTGCTTCTGAATTTGGGCTCCCAAGGATTAGCGCATTCATACTGCCCGAATCCCTTCATTAACATATTTGGTTAATTCTCCAACGCTGTGCTGGTCGATCCCCAGTTTATCCACGGTCCTGCCCCGCCGGTAATAATCCGTTTGATGGATAACACAAGCCAGGCGGATGATGCTGTCCATAGCTCGCACTGATACACCAAAACGCTGACCGAGGGATGCCATGGGAACGAGGCTCATGGGTACATCTTCAAAAATATACCTGTGATTCAAAGTGGCTGGGGCTGTGATGCCGTAATACCCGGATTGATTATGGATCGCCTCGTTCAGATCAGTTCCAGAAACATTGTATGCAAGGGCAAGCCATTCCATGGCGGTCCTGGCGCGGATTCCAAGGGCGGAAGCCACCGTCACTCTTTCGCGGTCCAGGGCTTCCAGGACCTTGGCTACCGAATGGGTGACCCCGTCAATATAGAATTCAAAATCTCCGTGAGTTGATTCAATTCGGCCTGCATTCAATATGGTAAGGGCAGGGTGGAAGATCGCCCCCATATTGTTCATTCCAGTTTGGAGAACATTCACCCCATCGATGAATTGTGGATAAACTTGGTTGATCACATCAAGGACTTGCTCAGTCTGGGTAGCCGGCAGAGCAGCAAGCGGCACAGCTTCCTTGATCCGGAATATTCGCGCCTGTGCAGGACCATCCGAACGGCTGGCGTAAATGAACGTCTCTGCTTCAGCAATAATTACCTTGGCGTTGCAACCACTGGCCCTTAAAACAAAATCAACCTCTAGTGCCCCGCAGGTCCGCCCAGGGTGGAGAATGATGATCTGCCCATCCTTCAGAAATGGGGCGATTCCCTTTGCGATTTCTGCATGGGCGGAAGAAGGTAAAACCACCATGATCACATCTGCCTTCGGGACGCAGTTTTTAAATTCTGAAGTGACTGTTTTTATCCGCCCAAACCCATGAGGCCCCTCTGGGTAGCTTTCTAGTTCAATCCCGCCACGTTTGGCAATAACACTTATGTGATCCCAGGTACGATTGATACAAGCTTACTTGCTCTCCCAGTCAGAGCCAGGTGAGCAGCCATCGCTTTACCGCCATGACCAGCCCCAATCACCAGGTATTCTATTTTCTTTTCATATCTACCTCTCATTTCCATTGTTCGAGTCTTTTCAATTCATCAAGCTTTTCCCCATTTTCGTCCACTGAGTCCCATCCCCCATCAATCAAACCTGCTCGGATTCGAGCCTTTTCCATATGGATTTCCTTCCAATTGCGGGGCGTCCAGGATCCCTAGAACCACGGCTTCCTCCAGGGTTGCTGCATCAATAAATGGATCACTCTTACTTTTGCTGCTTTTCGCAATTGCCGCGAGTGTAATTTTTGCCTGCTCGATCAAGGTATTCTTTTCTGCGGATTATCTTGGGGTCCAGTGTCATATCCGGCTGACCGGACATAGCATTTTGGATGGCACGCCGAGCCAATAGGCAGGATTCAATCACGTCATCCGCAGTCGCTGCATGGTCTGCTTCGGTATAGCTAACCACATGCACAGATATTCGGTTTCAACGCCATTTGCAGGTAGATGCTGGAAGCCAGATGCGCTTTGGCGGCGAGGGTTCGTGGGGATAGCTCAGCAATCCCGTCCGGGTCTGCCTCCAGACCCTGAACTCCGGACCTTCGAGTGGCCGAATCAATTCCAGAATTGCCATCATTTTTGCCAGGTCCATCGCGTCGCTCACCTGCGGCGGGCTGTTGAACATGAATTGGGCGATATAATCCCGAACTCCGAATGCAAGCGCGTTATATGCGGAGAGATAGCCACTCACCACGTAGATCACATCCGGTGCCTCCCTCATTCCCCAATGATGTGGCTCATTGAGCTCAACCGGGATATTCCTAACCCCGTACCAGTGCATGATCTCCTGATGGCAAATGATCGATTCTTTTAGACCAACCGGCCCGCGGCCATCCATGCGGTTGAACCAGAAAAGTGGTATGGCGCACCAGGCATTATTGATTGTTTCTACGAACATTTCAGCCTGCCGAATAAAATCATCCGTACCGGAATAGGTACGCATTAAAGGGAAATTCCCGGTTCGGCTGGCTTCAAAAAGCATCCGGTAATCTTCTGCACTCCTCACCGGAACGCCGCCTGCACCTTTGCGGCGGGGATCCTGCCGTTCGGGATGAAAGAAATTTTCCTGCGCATCCTGATCGGTGCCTAGGGAGATCACATCCAGCACCCTGGCTTCAGCTATTTTTTGGATGCCAGTCCTGGTTGCTTCAAAGTCCGGTAGCCCGAAGTGATGCCGTAGAAGCGGAATGGGTGATTTCCAGCGAATCCTATCCCCTGTATTTTGGGGAAATTGGTAGTTGGTGGGATTTCCGGTTTGATCCCCTTTTAGGTAAGCGAACAGGTCATCCACCTGTTCACTGCCATCATAAACTCGGTCAAAAAACCCCATTGCTCGCGCGCGTTCCGCAATTGGGGGAGTTCCGCCGAAAACAAACTTAACTCCGACTTCGCGAAGGGGATCCGCGGCTTCAAGGAATTCTGCAAGCAGCCGTTCACCGTTCTCAGGGGTCAATCGATAAGATACCCCCACAAGGTCAGCCTTCTCTTCGGTTGCCCTCTGAATGAATTCCTGGATACCAACTGCTGGCCCGAGGAAAACCGTCCGCCATCCAGCCTGCTCTGCCAGCTGCAGGAAATGGTATACCCCCGCAATATGAACGCATTCCCCCAATGCCCCTGCGATTACCGTTTTCAATCGCACCTCACTTTCGAAGGCCTGATATAGGGGGTCGTTAGATTATTTTCCCATCGGGCCTGTTGTCGATTCTCTGATTATCAGGTTGGGTTCGAGGGTAATTCTCTCTTGTTGAATTGATTGACCCTTGATTTTTTTTGCAAGCATGTCTACAAGCATCCCTGCGATCTGATATACCGGTTGATCAATTGTCGTTAGGGGGGGCTGTGAAAAAGCTGCATTTTGAACTCCATCAAATCCTGCAACAGCAATATCCCTTCCAACAATCAATCCGGTTTCACTTATCGCATGCATCGCACCGAACCCGGTTTCATCGTTGATGCAGATAATCGCATTCGGCGGGTCTGGGATAGATAGGAGCCTCTTTGTGGATTCATATCCTGAGGCACTCGTTAGATCGCCTAGAACCACCAAATTTGGGTCATAGATCAAACCATTAGTAATTAATGCTTCTTTATATTTACTGAATCGATAAAATTGGAGAATTAAGGCTTCCGGTCCGCCAATGAAGGCGATCCTTCGAAAACCAAGGCTGGCAATGTGCTTAATAAGCTGATGGTAGGCAGTATCGCAAAGTACCTCAACCCTTGGGTAATCGATACCATCTTTGGAAAATTCGAGAGCGACGAACGGCATATTATTAGTGGAAAGGTATTGAACACGCTTATCCTGAATACGGACACGGTTCAGAACCATTCCGTCTACCTTCCGGCTTTGTATCCAATTACTATATATTTGCATTTCAACAGCTTGATCCGCAGGCGCGCTTGATACAAGGAGATCAAGTGCTTGCGTAACAGCAGCATCCCCAAGACCTGCAACAAACTCAGAATAAAATGGGTCCATGAAACGTGGCCTGGCAGAGGGGATGATGTACCCGATGGTATCTGATCGTTTGCGCCGCAACATCCTGGCTGCCTGGTTAGGGGTATATCTCATTTCTTTGGCAGTTTTTTCCACCAACGTTCGTGTTTTTTTAGATACATCCGGGTAACCATCCAGCGCCCTGGAGACGGTGGTTATGGATAATCCCAGTTTTTTCGCAATCTCTCGAATTGTCATTATTCTTCCAAAACGTTTTGGTAAAATAATATCAAATTTAATCATAAAAATCAATATCAACAATGTTTATTTCGGAATGCCTAATCTGATGATAAATATTTGCGAAAGCCGGAAAACCGTTTGTTGACCTCCCTGTCATTTTTCTTTACAATTACTTGGATTCAAAAACCTATAGTTCTTGTTGATTGTGTTTTTCAAGTATGCTTAAGTACGATAGCAATGAAGAGGTAAAAATGCCCCAGGAATTTCCCTCCCGAATCGCCCCTGTTTTCAAGGATATCCCACCCGAAAAATGGAACGACTGGCGCTGGCAGCTTTCCCACAGACTTAATACCGTGGAGGAGTTCGAGCAGGTGCTCAAGCTCAAGCCGGGCGAGAAAAAAGCGCTTTCCAGCCCCAATCTCTTCCGCGTGGATGTGACCCCCTACTTTGTTTCGCTCATCGACCCGGATGACCCCCACGACCCAATCCGCAAGCAGATCATCCCCACCGTGGAGGAAATGAGCGCCTTCACCGGGCAGATGGAGGATTCGCTCTCCGAGGACCGCCATTCGCCGGTCCCAGGCCTGGTCCACCGCTACCCGGATCGAGTGCTGATGCTGGTCACCACCCAGTGCGCGGTCTACTGCCGCTACTGCACCCGCGCGCGCATCGTGGGTGATCCCTCCCAGACCTTCGCCCGCGAGGATTTCGAGCTGCAGATAGACTATATCAAACGCACTCCACAGATCCGCGATGTGCTGCTTTCCGGCGGAGACCCGCTCACCCTCGCCCCGCGCCTGCTGGAGGAGATCCTTACCCGCCTGCGCGAGATCCCCCACGTGGAGATCGTGCGCATCGGTTCACGCGTGCCGGTCTTTATGCCCATGCGCGTCACCATCCGAGCTGACCGACATGCTGCAGAAGTTTCACCCTCTATGGCTGAATATCCACGTAAACCACCCCAACGAGATCACCGCTGAGCTGGCCGAGGCCACCGATAAGCTCTCCCGCGCTGGAATTCCGCTTGGCAACCAGTCGGTACTGCTGGCCGGGGTAAATGACTGCGTCCACATCCAGCGCAAGCTGGTGCAGGACCTGGTCCGTATCCGCGTGCGCCCCTACTACCTCTACCAGTGCGACCTGGTGGAGGGCGCCGGGCACTTCCGCACACCTGTTGCAACCGGCATGGAGATTATCGAAGGGTTGCGCGGTCACACCAGTGGGTATGCCGTGCCAACTTTCTGCGTGGATGCCCCCGGAGGTGGGGGCAAGATCCCGGTGATGCCCACTTATCACATTAGCGCCTCGGATCATAAAGTAATTTTGAGGAACTTCGAGGGTTTCATCACCACATATGAGGAACCGCTGGACTACAAAACCCACGACCGGGCCGCCTGCCCGTATTGCCGCGATAAGCGCCCGGAACCGGGGCAGCGCGGCATTTCAGGCCTGCTGGATGGTGAGGCGATGACCATCTCGCCCGAGGGCTTTGATCGCACCCACATCCGCGAGGGTTCCAAGCACCGCCTGCGCGAAAACACAGAAAAATGGAAACCGCTGGGGATCGGATCTGGCAAAGAGGAGACAGACGCTCCCAATGATTCCCTGGGTGGGTAGAAAAAACTTTTCTTTGGAGGAAACATGCTATACCGTCGTCTCGGCCGTTCCGGCCTGAAAGTCAGCGAGATATCCCTCGGCTCCTGGGTTACCTTTGGTACTCAGGTTGATGAAAAGAAAGCCGTGAGCCTCCTGCACGCCGCCTACGATAAAGGGGTCAATTATTTCGACAATGCTGATATCTACGCCGATGGCAAGGCTGAGATAATTATGGGCCAGGCGATCAAGAAACTGACCCGTACCGAGCTGGTGCTTTCCAGTAAGGTCTTCTGGCCTACTTCCGCCGGTCCAAACGGGCGCGGGCTCTCCCGCAAGCACGTCATGGAATCGGTGCATGCTTCTCTTAAGCGTATGGACGTGGATTACTTCGATCTTTATTTCTGCCATCGCTACGACCCGGATACTCCCATCGAAGAGGTTGTGCAAACGATGAATATCCTCATCCAGCAGGGCAAGATCCTCTACTGGGGCACCTCCGAGTGGGAAGCCGGCCATGTCGCCCAGGCTCATGGCACCGCCCGGCAATATAACCTCATCCCCCCCGCGATGGACCAACCGCAATATAATCTGCTGCATCGTAAACGGGTGGAAGATACCCTCATGCCGCTCTGCCGCGAGCTGGGTATCGGCCTGACCACCTTCAGCCCCCTTGCGTATGGCATCCTGACAGGTAAATACAATGAAGGAATCCCCGAGGGAAGCCGGGCATCGCTGGAAAATTACGGTTGGGTACGCGACCGCATCACCCCCGAAAGGATCGAGCGGGTCAAAAAGCTGCAGGCGATCGCCGCGGAGCTGGGCGTCACGCCTGGGCAGCTGGCTATCGCTTGGATCCTTCGCCGTAAGGAGGTCAGCACGGTCATCACCGGAGCCAGCCGGCTGGAGCAGCTGGAGGAGAACCTGGGTGCAGCGGAGATCGTGGCAAGGATGGAAAACGACCTGCTGGATCGGATCGACGCGGCCGTTGCCGGGTTGGAATAAACTTCCATAGATACCGCTATAATATATCCGTGGGGATGAATTGATGCGTAAACGGGGAGGCTGATCCATATGTCCACACCATCCCAGGGCAGGTTTTCGGATATTCTCTTTCCCAAGGGAAGCAAAACCCCCGAGCAGCAGCGCTCCGGGTTCTATGGTCGTATCCTGGGGGCATTGAGTATCCTGGTGCTGATGGTCACGGTGATACACCTGGCCATGTTTCTCATTTACCGGGATATCAACTACGCGTTTTACCTGCTGGGCGATATCATTGCCCTGCTCATCTGCCTGGCAGCCTGGGAGATGCAACGCTCGCGCACAAGCAAAGTCGCTGCCATCCTGCTTCTGGTCGCAACCACATTGCTCGTCACGGTCGCTTTCCCCCTGGGATTGCTTGACCGCATGTTCCTGCTATACACCATCCCGGTCATCCTGGCCAGCATCCTCATCACCCCGCCCTCATCCTTCATTTTCGCGCTTTTTGCCACCATCGGTTACACGGTTGTGTATCTGATCACCCCGCGGAGCACACCCTATAACTACCTGGCTATCTGCTTCCTTTTCCTGATCGCCGCAATGGCCTGGCTGGTCACAAGCCGTACCGAGCGCACCTATCGCAGCTTGAGCAAAGCGTACGATCAATCCATCGAGGGCTGGCGCCATACGCTTGATGAGCGCGTCCAGGCGCCGGAGGGACATGCGGATAAGCTGGTTTCCCTCACCCTAAAGCTGGCATCCGCGATGGGCGTGCCTGAATCCGAATTCGAATATATCCGCCGCGGGGTGCTGCTGCACGATGTGGGCAAGATGGCCATCCCCGATAAGATCCTGTTAAAAAAGGGCAAGCTGACCGAGTGGGATTGGGAGGTGGTGCGCATGTACCCGACATACGCCTACCAGTGGATGTCCTCCATCGAATACCTGCGCCCGGCGCTGGATATTCCCCATTATCACCAGGAGCACTGGGATGGCAGCGGGTATCCCGATGGGCTGAAGGGTGAGCAGATCCCCCTCTCCGCGCGGATCTTTGCGATCGTCTATGTTTGGGACGCGCTGCACACCGAAAAGCCCTACCGCGAGGCTTGGACGGATGAGAAAACCCGCCAGCACCTTCGCGATCAGGCCGGTCACCAGTTCGATCCAAAGGTGGTCGAAACATTTCTGAAGACCGTCTAACCTGAATTCCCGGTTTTTAGGTTATAAGTAGACCTATTAGCAACCGATCCAAGGTCGGCGGGTTTATCTTATTGATTGATACTAACTGGAGGATTTCATGCCCAAAATCACCGTGATCGCCGATACTGACGCCAGCCTTTCAAACGAGTTAGCCGCAAAGCACGATATTATCCTGGTGCCCATCCTGATCAATTTCGGCGATGAATCGTTCGCCTCCGGGGTGGATATCGACGACAAAGCCCTCTTTGAGCGAATTGATAAGGAAGGAGCGCTTCCAAAAACTGCCGCCCCCTCTCCTGCAGCCTTCAGTAAAGCATTCAAGAATGCCTTTGAGTCCGGTGCGGATGGGATCGTTTGCGTGTGCGTCAGCTCCGAGATCAGCGCCACCTACACCGCCGCCCTTACAGCGAAGGAGGATTTCCCCGGGCGCGAGATCCGCGTGATCGATTCCCGCGTGGTTTCGATGGCGCAGGGGTTCATGGCATTGGAAGCCAGGCGAATGGCGAATGCAGGTGCATCGCTGGATCCGATCGAAGCGAAATTGAAGGGTATGGAAACCCGCCTGGTGCTCTTTGCCTCGCTTTCCACCCTCAAATACCTGGCCATGGGCGGGCGGGTGGGCAAGTTCTCCGCCGGCATGGCCAACATGCTCTCCATCCGGCCCATCCTGACCATGAAGGATGGCAAGCTGGACCTGTTGGAAAAAGTTCGCACCCGCAAGGCTGCCATGAGCCGCCTGGTGGAGCTGCTCGCCAGCTCGGTGGATTCGCGCAAGGTGGAGCAGGCTGCATTCATCCATGTGGCAGCCGAGGAGGACCTGGCAGAACTGGAACAGGAAGTACGTGCCAGGTTTGCCGTTCCCGCCGAGGCCATCCACACCGGGTTTCTCACCCGGGCTCTCCGTCCACACCGGAGCCGGTACCATCGGCGCGGTGCTGCTGCTTGGGGGAATAAGTTATCTCGCAAAAATAGTGTGTGCAGGGGCTTCCCAATTGGTGGATAAATAACATCCAATCGATCATCGTGAATGCGGGCGGGTTCATGAACCCGCCCGCTAATTTAATTTTATTTCTCAACCCCGTTCATTTTTCCACAAGTCAGTTTGCATAACTGTAAAGCCAAAAATCGTTGTGGGCGTATAAAATAACAACATGAATTTATCTGTCGGAGAAATTCATGGATAAAATATCAACCATGGGGGAAATGAATGCTCCATTCCAGCATACTCGATAAGTACCAAGATTACCGTTTTTTCAAGTTATCAAATAAAAGTTCAAATCGGTTACCCAGGGGGAGTGTGCATCTCACCCCGTAAATTTCCCAATTCAAGGAGTGAAGAATGAAAAAGATAGTGTATGTGTTGTTTGCCTTTTTGCTGGCCTTCGGGTTGGCAGCAGGCGCGGCCGGCAAGGTAAGCGCGGCTGATTTGTGTGTCAATCCGGATGGGGTAACCTGCCCCTATACGACCATTAGCGCTGCCATCGCAGCGGCCGCCCCGGGTGATACGATCACCGTGGCTGCGGGGACCTATGCCGAACGAATCACGATCGATAAGCCGTTGATTCTGACAGGGATCGGTACCCCGGTTATTGATGCCACGGGTTTCGGAACACCTGGATATGTTGTCAATATCACGGCACTCACCGGGGATACAACGGTTCAGGGTTTTGAAGTCAGAACCGGAGATTGGAGCACTGGCTTCCATTCCTCTGGCGGGACGGATGCTGCCGGTCATATCAATATTCTGGATAATCATATCGTAAGCACGAACAGTGATTTATCCGGCGAGCAGTATGGTGTTATCGCTGGATATTTGGATGTCCGCCACCTGATCATTTCAGGGAACACAATTTCCAATACCTATGACAACAGTATATTGGTATGAGCTGCAGATGGGGGCGACCGATATCACCGGGAATTCCCTCGATGGGGCATTTCCTTCGATCTTCTTTATGACCTATGATGGGCATGATGTTTCCCAACCGCAGGTGGTTAGTGGAAATACAATCGATATGAGCTCTGCAGAGGTTGGGAGTGGGGCGGCTGGAATCGCCTTCAATCCTTCAACCCATTTTGTTACTGTGGACCGCCGAACAGGTAAGTATTCCTCCGTAGAGATTTCCAATAATACGATCACCGGTCTCTCCGATATTTCGATCAAAGGCATCAGCGTGGGCGAAAGCAGCGCGGATGGGATCGCAGGTGGGGTGACCGACCTGAACATCTTTGGAAACACGATTTCCGGCACGAATGGTAAAGGAATCCAGCTCTTCAGTCATATCACCGGGGCGGATATTCACGATAATATCATCTCGGGTCTCGCCCAGGGGATTCGTCTGTTTTCCTATCAATCCACTTTCTTCCCTGAAAACAACGATATCCACGACAACCAGATCACAGGCGCATCTGCCTATTTGATCAACTATGAAGGGGTTTCCCCGATCGATCTTTCCGAGAACTGGTGGGGAACCGCAGAACGGGGCGACAATCGCTGCAAAAATGACCGCAGGTGTGGATTTTTCACCCTGGTGCGGTGATTCAGCCTGTACAGCATTCCTGGATGTATCTCCCGGTTATTCATCCATTCAGGCGGCCATCAACGCTGCCGATCCCGGCGATACGATCCATGTAGCTGCCGGAACATACAATGAGGTGCTGAGCATTTACAAATCATTGACCCTGGTTGGTGCTGGAGAAGGTTCCACCATCATCAATGCCAGCGCCTCCGGTGGTTACGGCATGGACATCATGGCCAGGGTGTCAACCTTAAGAGGATTTCACCTTCAGTCGGCCCGCTCAAAGTGGGCGGTACTTATGGAATCAAGGTTGTTGGTCCCGCGCCACCGCGCGAAAGGTACAAATTTTACGATCCAAAATGTGACCATTCAGAATTGGGGTCGCACCGGGTTGGATTTGAACGGTTTGAATGGAGTCCTCATTACGATGTAACCGTAACCGAATACCACCGCGAAATAAAGCAACGGGGTGGCTTTGACCGATGTGGATAATGCGACACTATCCAATATCACAACTACCGGGAATAGTTGGGGTGGTGTGGCGATCTACACCTATGGGCGATACTACCCCCTCGGGTCAAGTAATGTGACGGTAAGCGGACTCACTGCTTCTGAGGGAAATCCGCTTTATATTGAAACAGGTAATTACTCGGATCCAGCCCATCCAAGCGCGGTAGTTGGATTTAGCGCACCACAGTTTGGATACACGGTACATAATCCAACTGATAAATTGAACCACTCATTTTTCCAGGTAACCGAAACCAATGCAATTTCATTTGCCCTTGCTTTCCCGCTCCTTCTGCAATCCTACATTATCCGTTTGTCGGATGGAGCGCTTATTCTAGCGCCAGGGATGAGCATCCAGGCCGCTGTCAATGCGGCTGCGCCGGGAGACACGATCAATGTGCCTGCCGGAACCTACACCGAACAGGTGTTTATCAATAAGTCACTCACCCTGGTTGGCGAAAACCGCGATACCACCATCATCAAAGCGCCTGCAACCATCCCGGTTGGATCTGACCGAATTCCTACGTGGTTAAGATCTCCGGTTCCGGCGTTGATGTGGAGCTTGAGCGGCTTCACCGTCAGCGGCCCGGCCCCAGCGGTTGCGGCTCGATCGGCTACGGCATCGTGGTTCGGGATGGCGCGCACGCCAATATCCACGATAACAAGGTCCTGGATATCCGTGATGAACCCTTCAGCGGGTGCCAGAACGGAGTTGGGATCATCGTCGGGCGCTCTGCGTGGAGCACAACAGGAACAGCTGAGATCACGGATAACATCATTGCTGGTTCCAGAAGAATGCGCATCGTGGTCAGCAACACCGGATCCAGCGCAACGATCACCGGCAACACCGTAACCGGTGCCGGTCCCACTACCGTATCGCTCAGAACGGTATCCAGGTGAGCAGCGGCCAATGCAACGGTCAGCGGAAATACAGTCCAGAATATTTCCTGGACACCTCAATGCAAGCTGGGTCAGCTGCGGGTATGCTGCTTATGATGCTGGCATGGTGAATATACGTCCGGTAACACACTCACGGAAGCCCAAGCTGCAATTTACAGCATCCTGACCGATGGCACTTTCAGATAACAATACGATCACTACCACATCAGCAGGTGTAGGCAATCCTCCAGCCGGAGTTTACGGCATCGTTATTGATGGTGGGACGGTAACCGCCCAGGACAATTCGATCACGAATGACGGCACGCGGGTGGCTACGGCCTTGCTGTCTATGCTGGTTATGATGAGCGATACATTCACTAATGTCGTACCGCTGCATCGAGCAACACCGTGAGCGGATGGGATACCGGCGTCAGCTTCGACCAATGCGAAACGGATTGCGGTACCGGGGTATTCACCGGCATCGAATTCGAGTACAATGAGGTCACCGGCAATACCACCCAGGTTGAAAATCTGAACGTAGTCCCCGGCAGTTCCCGCTTCCCCCAACTGGTGGGGCGGCGCGGCGAATCCCGGTTTCGACCTGGACGAGATTCTCCTTCTCGCCCTGGTGCGCCGACCAGGCTTGCACGACCTTCGGGTACCTCGCCAGTGATGTCCAGGATGCTTTGGATGACCTGGCTCCCGATTCCACCTTTACGCTAATCTCAGGTGTGTATGACCAACTCGTCCTGAGCGTCCCCGGCACCACCCTCAAGCTTATGGACGGTGCTGAGATTCGCCCCGAAGCAGGACCGTGTTTCCTGGTCAATGCGGATAACGTCAGCATCGAAGCTGAATCCCCCGCGGGAGCAAAGTGCGTGCCGCCCACGTTCTACGACGGCCTCGACCTGCTCAAAGCAGTCAACGGCCTGCGCGTGGTCAACATGGAATTCGACGGCAGCAGCACCAATACCCTCGACGGGCTCAATATTGGCTTTGGACTGACAAATTTCCAATTCCTGAATAACTACATCCACGATTTTGACCGAGATGGCGTGCGTTTCACCCCAGGTGCTTCCCCCTCGGGCAGCATGGTGATGGCGGGTAACCTCTTCGCAAAGAACAGCGGTTACGGGGTCAATAATCTCACCCCGGTCAGCCTGACCACAACCTTTAACAACTGGAACGACCCGAAAGGTCCCAAGGGTACCAACGGAGATGGTTACGGCGGCAAGCAGACTTCTTCGCCTTACGTTTACGCTGACCTGCTGGCATCCTCAAGTGGAACGTCATTCGCAAACAAGGTGACAACCACCGGGACGATCACCTACGCCGTGAAGGTCAGTGCCGCCAATGTCTACGGAGCCCAGTTCGGCCTGGAATTTGACCCGGCCAAGTTGGAGCTGCTCTCGATCACTGACAGCGGCAAAATGGTGCATGATGCGGTCTGCCCGATCGATACGCTGGCTGCAGCGCAGGATGGCACGATCAGCTACTGCGGCAAGGGCAAGCTGCTGAACGGGACGGTGACCCTTTATACTCTCAAGTTCAAAGTAAAACCCGGGACGCTGGCTGGAACGACCACGCTCGATTTTGTGGACGATTCAGTATCCTTCGCCTCCAGCTCCACTTTGGCCAGCAATTTCATCTACCCCGGCAGCATGGCGGACGTGACCGTCAGCATCTACGACCCGGCCAGCACCACCTTCAACCTGAGCGCCCAGATCCTGCTGGAAGGTCGCAGTGACAGCAGCGATACCTGCATGAACCTCGGGTCGGGGATCGTGAAATGCATGACGGATAAATGGGGCAACCTGAGCCTGGATAACCTGCCCGCGGGAAGTTACGTGGTCAAGGTTTCAAAGTTGGGTTACATCGACCTTCCGGCGACGTTGAACAAGACCCTGGTGGTCAATGCCGGAAAAACCGCGGTCGCCAAATTGACCCTGGTGGCAGGTGACGTGGATAACAATGAAGTCATCAACCTGGCGGATGCCGTGGCAGTGGCGAATGAATGGGGTCACAGCGGCGGCGCGATCGTCAACCCGCTGGCGGATATCAACGCCGATGGCAACTGTTAACCTGCTCGACCTGGCCATTGTGGCCAAGAATTACAATAAGACCAGCTCGGCCTACAAATCCTGGAAGCCCTAAACCCGGTCTTTGACACAAATAATTCAGGCGCGGAGAACCTCCGCGCCTGATCCTTCTCCAGAGGTATAATCCCAGACTTATGAAAAATCGATTTTATCGCACTACTCTTATTGGTTTTCTCTATCAGTGCCCTTCACAACCGCCCAGGCACAAGCGCAGACCGCGCTAACCATTAGTCCTGCCTCGACCACACTGCAAGCCGGGCAGAGCGCAACACTCGCGGTGCGCATCACCGACGTGCAGGATCTCTACGCCTACGATATCACCCTGCGCTATGACCCCACGCTCGTGGAGGTCACGTCCATCGATAATGGTTCATTCCTGCAGGGCGGGTTTACCGCCGCGCAGATACTCGATCCCGCTGCCGGGACCGCCCAGCTGGCCTTCACCAGTATCCCGCCCTTCACGGCACAGTCCGGCTCGGGTGAGCTTGCGACCTTCAAGGTAAAGGCGAAATCTGGGGGCAGCGCACGGATCTCTATCGAAAATATCCAATTACTGAAAAAGGACGCGACTGCGATCGAGGTTACTTCAGCAAGTGGTTTGGTGACCGTGAACAGCGGGGTCTCCACCGAAGCCCCGCGTCCCGTTTTGAATCCGGGAGGGGCCGAGGATCAAGGCCAGACGCTGCAGCTTCTCAACCCGGCCGCGCCCGCATCCACACCGGAAACCGGGGCGTTAATAACTCAGCCCACAAGCGCTCCGGGCGGGCAGGATCAGCCGACCGCGGAGTCCGCCCTGCGGGCAACGGTGGTGCCGGCCGCACCGCTCCCCGCGGAGGAACCTGCAAGCGGCGGCGGACTGCCACCACTGGTGTGGATGATCCCCCTTGGGTTGGCGCTTCTCGCGATCGGTTACTTTGGAGGAAACTTCCTGCGCGGAAGAACCCGCAAATAGATCCTGATCATTTCCCGGAGCCTCCCAGCTCCGGGATTCTTTTATTTTCGTACTTGACATTATTCATCCAAATAGTCTTATAATCAATATATTATGAAGAAATCAAACCCGGATTTCAGGTATTCACATGGATAGTGTTTTTCTGCCCGCGTTCATCACCGGCCTGACCACCGGTGGCTTGAGCTGCATGATTGTCCAGGGCGGCCTGGTGGCGGGTTCGCTCGCCGACCGCATCGAAAAGGAGCAGTGGGAAAAGGGAAACAATAAAGGCAAAGCGCAAACGCCTGGCGGTCCCCATATTGCTCTTCCTCACCTCCAAACTGGTGGCTTATACCCTGCTTGGATTCCTGCTGGGTGCCATCGGTTCGGTGCTTTCACTTTCCAGCACCACGCGCGGGATCATGCAGATCGCCATCGCCGTGTTCATGATCGGCAACGGGCTGCGCATGCTTAACGTCCACCCCATTTTTCGATATTTCTCCTTCGAGCCGCCCGCCTTCATCACCCGCTATATCCGCCGCAGGTCCAAAGCGAAAGATTCCGCGCTCACCCCCCTCTTCCTCGGCGCGCTGACGGTCTTCATCCCCTGCGGGGTGACCCAATCGATGATGGCCCTGGCGATCGCCTCCGGCAGTGCGGTGACCGGCGCGGTGATCATGTTCGGATTTATCCTGGGTACCAGCCCGGTGTTCTTTGCCCTCACTTACCTGGCCACCGCGCTCGGTTCACTGGCTGAAAAGTATTTCACCCGCATCGCGGCCGTTGCCCTGCTGCTCTTCGGCGTGATCACCTTCGAATCCGGGCTGAACCTGACCGGCTCTCCCTACACGCTTTCCGCGATTCCAACCAGCGTGATGCGCGTCTTCCAGCCCGCCGGTTCAGAACCCGTAACCCAGGGTTTACCCACTCCGGCAGGACCCCTGGCGGAGGCTCCAACCCAACCGGTTGGAACTGGGGCGCATTTGATCACCATTAACGCTAAAAATAATGGCTACAGCCCTTCACAGCTGATCGCCCCGGCAGGCAGCACCATCGAATTGACGATCGTGACGAAAAAAACCCGCTCCTGCTCACGTGCCTTCGAGATCCCCGCCCTGGGTTACTCGGTGCTCCTGCCTGAGTCCGGCGAGGAAAAGGTGCAGATCCCTCCCCAGCCGGCCGGCTCCGAGCTTCGTTTCACCTGCTCGATGGGCATGTATACCGGCGTCATCCATTTTCAATGAGCCTGATATGACCCACTTGAAGCTCCAAATTCCGGATATGCACTGCCCTTCCTGCGCGATGAAGCTGATGGAGATCGAGGACGAACTGCCCGGGATCATCAAAATCGTAACCAGCTACCACGGTCAAAGCCTGGATGTGGAATATGACGAGTTCCAGGTGAGCGAAGGGGAGATTCGCCGGGCTGTGGAGAAGTTGGGGTATACGGCGAAGCCTGACTGAACGACCTCACCTGCCCTCTCCTTCGCGCCTTTGGACTCCCGACTCTTTTCGGGAGCCAGGAGAGAGTGCAGTGGGAGGTGCGATTCCCCCCCCTTCAAGGGAAGGGTGCCGAAGGCGGGAGAGGTGGTTTCACCCTCCCCTAAGGGAGGGTAGGGAGAGGTGGTTCTCTGCGCAGGAACGGATGATAAAATTCTGGTGTGCCGGGGAAATAGAAGTTACACCTCGCGTAATGTTGGCCAGGAATCTTCGCCATAACCAGACAGAAGCGGAGGCAAAGTTATGGTCCCGGCTGCGGAACAAGCGTCTTGGGGGTCATCATTTTTACCGCCAGCAACCGATCGGCCCTTTACATCGTGGATTTTTGCTCCCGCAGCAGGAAATTGATCATCGAAGTGGATGGCAGCCAGCACCTGGACCAGAAAATTCAGGACGATATTCGCACTTCCTACCTGGAATCACTTGGATTCAGGGTGATGAGATTCTGGAATGATGAGGTCCTGAGGGATACAGACACGGTTCTCCAGGTCATTCTGCAAGCAATCCAAGGCGAGGAATAAGCGACCTCTCCCTCCCCTCCCTGAGGGGAGGGTGCCGAAGGCGGGTGAGGTGATTTTTTCTTCCAGAAGAGGGTGGTCGAAGACCGGGTGAGATAATCTGACCCTCCCCTGCGAGGGGAGGGTGCCGAAGGCGGGAGAGGTACACCACCTTACAATTAACCTACGCAAGTGGCGGGGGTGATTGCCAAGCCCACATTATTTTGCTATGATATAGCCAATCAAACCTTTGCTCTGCAGGCGGGAAAGCCAGCGGAGGTTATCCGTATCGTCGATCGTGCCAATTTCATATTTGATCCAGGAGGATTCCAATGAAACCCTTCCGTATCCACTTCATAGCACTTGCCCTCGGCATCGCGCTAATCTTCGCGTTCCTGCTCGCCGGGCCCGTCTTTGCCCAGGATGAGCTGCCCCCCGCGCCTCCGGAGGAACCCGCGGTTGCGGAAACAGTTCCCGCCGTGGAGGAAGCCGCCCCGGCGGAGGAGCCGCTGCCCGCCGAGGAACCCCCGGCTGTGCCGGTTGGGGGGAACCGCTACCGGTGGAGGAGCCTGCGGAAGTGATCGTGGAAGAGGTGGTGCCTCCTGTGGAGGAACCGGCGGTGGAAGCCGCGCCGGAGATCATTGCCCTGGATGAGGGCGGCGCGGTGCTGCCCCTGGCAAGCGAGGAAGCCGCCGAACGGTGGCTAGCGGCGACCCGTATTTCAAGGATGGGGCGATTTACCGGGGTGGCACGATGGTGGAGGTTGTGCTGCGATTGTTCTACCGGCAAATGCACGCCTTCACAGTGTCAATGCTCTTAGGATGCGATTAATGCTTACTGGCTATATCACCAACGGCAACGTGGCCCGATCTATATTGAGGCAGATACTTACACGTTCCCTTCGGTGATTTGACATGAATGCCACTGTTACCCAATCTTACTGGATTTACCGGTTGATCGGAATTAGGCAGCGGAGAGGTGATCCTGAACTTCAGTGCATGTAATCTTCACGTGACGATCACAATGCCCCCGCAGGGTTCACCCTGCAGGGTATGAAGATCACAGGAAACATCGCGGCACCTCTGGTGAATATTTCATCACTAATACCGGGAACCTGACACTGACAGACCTGGATCATTACAAAATCCAAACACCAACCGAGACGGGTCTGCAAATTACCGGGCAGACTGGAAATGTGACCCTCAACACAGTAAAAGCTGACCTGAATGGAGATCAGGGTGCATATATTACGGGAGTAACCGGCAATGTGACCATCAACAACAGCTCCTTCGATTCCAACGGCCAGGGTGGCAGGGCACAGGCAAGAACAGCCTGAAAGTGGATCGCGGCCGGCACGATCACCCTCAACGGGGTTTCCGCCAGCAATTTCACCCGCGGCAACGGCGCCTGGCTGGAATCGGATAAGGGCATCACGGTCAAGAACAGCCTGTTCAACGGAAATTCAGATAGTGTAGGGGCTAACAATAACTGGGGTTAGGGGTTGTATATTCCTGTCACCAATAAAGGCCCTGTCCTCCTGGATCATGTATTTGCCAACCGCAATACAGGAGAAAAAGGCATCAGCATTGAAACCAGCACAGGCGGGGCGGTGACCCTGAACACGGTGGAGGCAACCCGCAACTACCGGGGAATATATATTGACAACTGTTGGAATACGGGGTCGGGCTGCAGCACAACCGCCGGGGCAGTGAGCCTGACAAATGTCAGTTTTATCGACCCGGTTGTAATACCAGGGTAACCCGATGGGCAACCTCTGGTTGTATGCCAACGGGGCGATCACCGGTAATACCATCACCTCGGCGTATGCAACGAATAGCTCTGGGGATGGGGGGATCTTCCTGGATAATTCAGACGCGAAATCGGTCAGCGCGGTGACCCTCTCAAATATCAACAATTTTTCCAACAATGTAAATGGGTTGGCGGTTTTCTCGCGCGGCGCGGTCACCCTGAACCATGTGGAATCCTACGCCAACAGTTCTGGCACGACGAGCGGGATATAATCTAATACGCTTGGGGCGGTGACCTTCTTGAGCACCCTGGGAAATAATCGGGCGGATAGCAATCCCGGATACGGGGTGAACATCTCGACCTCTGGCGCGGTATCAATCAGCAAGTTGGATGCCAGTAATAATGCCTCTGCCAATCTGTCACATTAACAACACCACGGGAACCGGGTCGGTGACCATCACCGGGGGTGACTTTAGCAGTAGTTCAAGTGGCAGCGGTTTGGTAGTGCAAAGCCGGGGAGCGATCACCCTAACGGATATATATGCTCCTTACAACACAGGGGATGGCATATACCTGGATAACTCCAGCGCACCCAGCGCCCAGCCGGTGACGATCAAATCTTCCACCACCGAAAGGAATAATACCGTTTCCGGCAACAACGGGTATGGGTTGTGTGTATTAATTCCTCGGGAATATTTCGGTCACCGGGTTGTATGAGCTACAATTCTAATGCCGGAGATCGAGGCCATGTTTACCTGGAAAACACAACCGGAACCGGGACGGTAAGCCTGGCGAATAGTTATATCCGTATGGCCGATGACCCATCCGGTTCTGGTGCTGTTTACATCTTATCCAGAGGAGCGGTCACAATCAGTCGGTTCGGATTTTCGCAACAATTACGATTCCGGGTTGGTGATCGATAACACTTATTCATCCGGTACACCTGGCGTGACCCTTATCGATACATACTTTAGTGATAACGACAGCACCGGGCTGGTGGTTTGGAGCAATGGCGCGGTCAAGCTTACCAATTTACCTTCGATTCGATGGATGCTTGGGTGGCGCTTCGATCAACACTCCGGGTCCGTGACATTGGATAGAACTGGTTCCGATTCAAATTCTTTTTCATATAATACTGGTCTTGGGATGGACGATCAGACGCCGGCGGGGCAGTTACGATCAAACGGACCACGGTGTAATACAACACAGGCTATGGCCTCAAATTAACAACGCGACTACGGTGTCCATTTCTGACAGCTATTTCAGCTATCACCTCACAAACCTGGGGTTGAGCGTGACCTCGAGCGGCGCGATCACCTTGAATAATGTTGACGCCACGGGACAATGCCACCTACGGCCTCCTACTGGATAACAGCGGCAGCCCGACTGCCGGGGTTACTTTCACCGCTCCTTCGAACGGGGAAAATTACTTTAACGGTAATGGTACCGCCAACCTCAGGATCCTTACCAACGGCAAGCTTAGCATGACCAATGTGAACTCCAACGTTTCACCAAAGGCGATCGATGTTCCGCTGACCGTTGGCGATGTCAGCCTCACGAATATTACCTTCAGCAACACCAGCGGCGGCGATGCGGCTGCGTTCAATTCAAATGGCGTCGTTACCGCGACAAATGTAAACACTTCGATCGTCATCCGGCAACGGCTTGATGATCGATAATAGCTTCGCTGCTCCCCGCTTCGCCGAAGCCGGTCACCATCACGGACTTTTACGATGGAAGTTCCACGGGAACCTACGGGCTTTATATTATGACCGATGGCGCGATCACCGTTACGGATTTCAACGTCTAATGGCGGGGACAGTCGTGATTATGGGGTCTATCTGGATAATACCGGGAGCCTGGTGAAAGCCCCTGTGACTATAAAAAAGCCTTGCTTTATTTACGATCGATAATCGGCGCATAATTTTGACGTTGCCGGGGTGTAACATCCTCAGCCACGGCCTGGTGACGATGGATAATCTGTCTAATTTACTATAACACCACCGGGGTGGTGGTCAACACCGATACTGGCGGGGTCACCATCACGAATTCCTACATCCAATACAACACCAATGGGATGGATATTACCGCTGGAGGCGCGATCAGCGCTGAATTTGGTGTACTGCTGATCAGAATAACGGCGCGGGGATAACCCTCAAGAACGACGGGGTACCCGGCGCAGCTGTGACGCTGACGAATGTGGATGTCTCTGATAACGATACCACCGCGTTGAAGATCATATTCCGCGGGGGCGGTGACGATCACCAACCTGGATGCCGGTTCCCAGGACATGGCAGGCAGCCTGGGGCTGGATATCACCACCTCCGGCTCGGTGACAATCGGGTACACCGGGAGCATCTGGAATAATTTCGGTTATGGCGTGGGCAGCGGCGGAAAGATCGTCGCCGGGGGGAATATCACGCTGAAGAGGATTGCCGCCCAAAATAATGCCAACGGGTACGGTTTTGATATCAGCACGAGCAGCGGTTCCATCTCGATCACTGACGGTAACTTCTACAACAACCAAACCTTTGGACTCCGAGCTGTCATCACTTCAGGCAGCGGCGCGATCACCCTGACCAACGTGGATGCCTACAGCAACCACACATTGTACGGTGCCACCCTGGATAACTTTGGCGGGACCGGCGGGATCACCATCAACGGCACCAGTGTTGACTACTTCTGATTTCAATGGAAATGCTACAGTAAACCTGGACCTCAACACGAAAGGCGCGGTGACGCTGAATTATGTTGATTGCCGGCAACGCTCCCAACGGGATCAAGTTCCCAGTCCTGGGGTTCCCGGTGGGTAACGTGACCATGAACTACGTGACCGTGAATTATATTTCTGCACCCGCCACGTACGCTTTGAAATTCGAATCCAACGGAGTGGTGACCCTCTCACACATCAACGCGACAAGTGCCGCTGGCGGCGGGATCTACATCGAAAATTCAAACGTGAGCCTGCCCAAGAACGTGACCTTGTTGGATATCTACGCTCCCGGTTCGACTGGGGAATACGCGATCTATGTTCACTCCAAAGGCGCTATCAGCGCCAAGGACCTGGATGTGTATGATTATGGTTCGCGACTGTACGGGGTGAAGCTGGATAATTCCGTCAGCGGCGCCACCGGCGGGGTGACAGTGGGAATCGCTGCCATGACCTATTATAACAACATGGATGGGCCAACGAATGAGGGTTTGAATATTCTCAGCAACGGTCCGGTCAGCGTTGCGAATGTGAACGCCAATGGCACGGGCAATGGTATCACCATCAACAACCAGGGTATCGGCCTAAGCGGGACCGGGTGCCGTCACCCTGACGAACATCTCAGTGGGCACAAGCACCAACACGGGGATCGCGGTCCTTACTAACGGGATCGTGGCGGTCACTGGTATTTACGAATACAACAATCGGGACAAGCGGTTCCGGGTTAGGTCTTGATATCCAGGTCGGCTTATCCAGTGGCGGTTCGAGCGGAACGGTTTCCCTCACCAACGTGGATGTATCCTACAGCCGGGGGGACGAGGTCAGCATCCAGGCACATCGCCAGGTCACGCTGAAGAATGTTGATGTGGATGACGGTTCCTATTTCGGCAGGGGAGTCTATATCCACACCGATGGCGGGGTCAGTGTCCTGGATCCGGGTGGAATCAATTGGAATGAGATCTCAGAGAATCCCGGAACGAACCTGGAGATCGAAGCGGGGGGAGATGTGACGCTGCAAAAGGTCATCTCTGAAAACAGCGACACAGGGTACGGGGTGAAGGTGACCACCACATCCGGAAAGGTAACCATAACCAATATCAATACCTACTATAACAACCAGAATGGATTGTGGGTGGATGCCGGAGGAGCAATCAGCCTCACCGGGGCGGACCTCCGCGATGATGTGCTAAGTAGCGCCATGCTGGATAACACCGGCGGTGGCAGCGTGGCAGGCGTGACGGTGACCAACAGCACCTTTTATTCTTCAAACAGCACCTTGCCGGGTAATGGCGGGCTTCTGATCGCCACCGACGGGGCAGTCCTTCTCAACCAGGTCACTTCCACAGACCACAATGGGTTCGGTGCTTATATCACCATTAACAACCCATTCACCGCGGCAGTCACGGTCAATAAGAGCGTTTTCAGTGATAATCGATACGATGGCTTACACATTGAGAGTTCCGGGGTTGTCACCATCAACGGGATCACGGCCGACAGAAATTCTGATTCAGGTGCGAACGGAGTGTATATCAATAATACAACCGGAACCGGAAGTGTCTCTGTGCTTGCAACGTTGGGTGTCAATAACTTTAATGACAACGGGTATGTTGGTTTGGCAGTCTTCAGCCACGGCGCGGTGGTCCTCAATAATGCGACCGCCAACTATAACGCAGGCCAGGTCGGGATTGGGATCATTAATACCGGCGGAGTAGCCGGGGTTGGCAAGGTCACAGTCACCGGGGTTGTGGTCAAGCACAACAATACTTCCGGGCTCGCGATAACTTCCAACGGGGTGGTCACGGTCACAAGTGTCGAAGCCATCTCAAATGGGTTGTCCGGCACAGGGTACACCGGCATCGATATCACCACTACCAATGGTTACAACGTCGCTTGTGCAGAATAGCGTGACCAGCGGAAACGGTAAGAACGGCATCTTCGCCAATTTGGTCGCCGGGACGATCACGGTCAAAAAGACCTTCTACATGGGTAACAACCGGCTGCACCGTCATAGGTTCTAAATAACCTGATCCGAGTATCTGGCAACACTGGTATCATTGTCCTTAATCCTTAACCCTATGCGCGAATTTAGAATCCTCCGCCCCGGCTCAGCCCGGGGCGGTTCTTTTCCCCTTCCTGCGCTATAATTTCGGGAAGGGAAATATCAGATTGGCGAAGAAATCCGCACCAAAAAAAGAAGAAAACTGTCCTGCGGGTGAAGCCGGGGGATTCGCTTTCCATCTCCATTCACGTGGAAGCGCCCCCGCCGGCAGCACAAACCGGCTGGATACCCGAAACCAGCCGCAAAACCGGGCTTCTTCGCCCGCACCGCGGCTGCCATCCGCGCCTTTTTCCGCCGACCGAAGGTGAGCGCCTTCTTCAAGGCCGTCTTCTCGCCGATGGGGCTTTTCATCATCGGCTGCGCGCTCTTCACCCTCACCCGCTTCATCCGCCTGCCTGATTTTCCCCTTTACTTCGCCTGCGATGAAGCCCTCACCGCCCTGCGCGGGCTGGATCTCGTCCGGGACTGGCGGCTTCGACTACAACCATTACTTCCTCCCCCCGCTCTTCATAAACGATGGCAAGTACTCCCTGGGCACCACCGTCTACCTGCAGATCCTGCCGCTGCTGGCCTTCGGGAAATCGGTCTGGGTGGTGCGCGGGGTCTCGGCGCTGCTTTCGCTCGCGGGGGTGATCTGGTTCTCGCTCATTCTGCGGGATATCTTCAAGCTTCGTCTTTGGTGGGCGGGAGCCTTCCTGCTGGGGGTCACACCGGCCTGGTTCCTTTTTTCACGCACCGCCTTCGAGACAGCCCAGATGACCGCGCTCTACGCCGGGGCGCTCTATTACTACCTGCTCTACCGAACCGGAAGACCACGCTTCCTGTTTGCTTCGGTTATTCTGTTCATGCTGGCATTCTACGCCTACCTGCCTGGCGAGGTGATCGTCACCCTCACCCTGCTGGCATTGGGGTTGATCGATATCAGGATCCACATCCGCAACTGGAAGGTTGCACTGCCAGCGCTGGGGGTCCTGCTGCTGCTCGCGCTGCCGATGATCAATTTTGTTCGTTTCCAACCTGATCTTTATTTCAGCGCCGCCCAGCATTTCGATTCCTTCCTGTTAAAAGAGATCCCGATTTATGGGAAGGTTCAGATCTTTGCTGGCAATTATATAAAGGGCCTCAACCCGATTTACTGGTTCTCGCCAAGGGTTAGCGAGGATGTGCGCTACCTGATGAAGGGCTACGGGCATATCCTGATCGTCTTCCTTCCATTCGCAGTCTGGGGCGCGGTGCGGCTCTTCCGGCGTCGGAACAGCTCCGAGCTGCTGGCAGTGCTGGTACCCTTTTTTGCCGCCCCGGTGGCAGGCGCCCTGATCAAGACCGAGGTCGCCCGTGCGCTGGTGATGGTTCTGCCCTACGGGATGCTCATCATGCTTGGATTGCAGGCGGGGGCGGAATGGCTGGAGGGACGCAAGGTGCGGCGGGGGTGGATCACTGCCGGGATCGTGGTGCTCTTTTCCGCCGGCCAGGTCTATATGCTGACCGATACGCTCAAACATGGTCCCACCTGGTGGACCGATTACGGCATCAGCGGCATCCAATACGGCGCCAACCAGGTCTTCAAGGAAGCCTTGGCATTATTCCGCGGAACACCCGGATACGAAGGTGTATATCTCGGGCGGCTGGACCTTCCAGGCTGATTCCCTGCAGAGCGTTCTTCGTCCCGCCCGGTGCGCCGGTGGACCTGGCGACTCCCGACCAGATGCCCGACCGGATCGCCAGCGGGGAGGACCTCACCTTCGTGGTCACCCCCGAGGAATACAAGCGCCTGGTGGAATCCGGCGATTACGAGCCCATCCAGGTGGAAAAGATCATCCCCTGCCCGGATGGCAGCCCGTGTTTCCGATATGATCAGGTTGCAGTTCAGACCCGAAGTGGCACAACATCTGCAGGCTGGCCTGGCCGAGCAGGCGCAGCCGGTGGAGACCGGGGCGCTTTGGAACGGGATGGCGCTGGAAACCTCCCTCACCGCCCTGGGCGAAGGGAAGGTTGGCAATCTTTTCGATGGCAACAACGATACCTTCATCCGCTCGGCGGAGATCAACCCGCTGGTGATCAGCCTGGGCTTCCCGCAGGCCACCCCCCTCAGCGGCGTGAGCGTGCGCGTGGGTTCCGAGCCGGTCACCGTGACGGTGACGGTCAACGCGCACGACCCGCAGAACCAGCAGGTCTTCACGCAATCAGAACCCAAGAGCGATGGATTACAAGAGAGATCCAGGTCGATTTCGATGACGCTCCAACAGGTCGATACCCTGGAAATCGCAGTACAGAACATGGACTCCCCGGAGAAGGGCTTTGTGCACATCTGGGAATTGGAACCTGCTCGCAGGGTGAGGAAAAATGATGACAGAAGCGAAAAAACAGATCCTGCTGACCAACGATGACGGCATCCAATCCCCGGGGCTGTGGGCAGCCGCGGAGGCGCTGAGCGAGCTGGGGTATGTGACCGTGGCCGCACCGCGCGAGCAATCCTCCGGGGCCGGGCGCAGCCTGCCGGTGGAGTTCGACGGGCGCATCGAGCCCTCGAAACTGAGCGTCAACGGCCAGGATTGGACGGTCTATGCCGTGGGCGGCACGCCCACCGCGGCGGTGATGCACGCCGTGCTGGAGATCCTGCCCGAAAAACCCGACCTGGTCGTCTCGGGCATCAACTACGGCGAGAACCCGGGCACCGATATCACCATGTCCGGCACGGTGGGGGCGGCCATTGAAGGCGCGGCGCTGGGCATCCCCTCCATGGCGGTCTCGCTGCAGCTCAAGGATGTGCTCACCGATTACCTCAGCCATTCCAGCGAGGTGGATTTCAGCGTGGCGGGGCATTTCACCCGGCTGGTTGCGGGTATGCTGCTGGAGAAGCGCTTCCCCAAGGGCGTGGACCTGGTGAACGTGAACGTCCCGCGCAGCGCCACCCCCGAAACACCCTGGCGCATCACCTGCCTGGCGGATTTTCGCTATTTCAAGCCGTATGTGGAACGCGAGGGCGGGTATCAATTCCAAGACGAAAGTGCTGGCGGATATCGACATCCACCCCGGAGAGGTCTCCCCGGATTCGGATATCCACGCCTTTCTGTTTGATAAGGTTGTCTCGGTCACCCCGCTCACCCTGGATATGACCGCGCGGGTGGATTTGAAGGAGCTGGAGAAGAGGTTGAGGACGGGATAAGATGGCTCTTGAGGAGGCAGGTATGGATTCGATGAGGATCATCCTTTCGGGAGCCTGGGTGGCGCTGATGCTCACCTACCTGCTGGGCGATGTGCTGCGCATCTTCAGCGGGGATACCCAGCGGATGGAGAACGATCTCAAGAAGTTCACCGGCGGAATGTGGACAGGGATCGCCGCGCTGATGCTCATCCCCATCCTGATGGTCTTCCTGACCCTCGTCGTGCCCTACCCCGCGATCCGTTGGGTGAATATCATCGTCGCCATTTTCTTTTTTATTTTCAATATCATCGGGCTGCCCACCTACCCATCCGTCTATGATAAGTTCCTGATCGTGGTCGGGCTTGGGTTTCAATCTGGTCACGATCTGGTACGCCTGGAACTGGGTCTGATCACCCGGCAGGGTGAATGAACCTGGTTTGGGAGCAACAGGCTCTCCCCCAGGCAGGCGTTCTCCATAATCAATCACTCTTGTTGCTTTGGCAGACCGGTAATCCCGTCGTTTTTTATTCTTTCCGCAAGTAAATTGATGAAAAATCAATATGTATAATATACTTGACATTATGTAAAGTATATGATATATTATGTATGTAATTAATTACACCAAGTAATTTCTATCATACAAAAGGAGTTCGAAATGTCTTCACGAGAAAAACACATTGTCGTCACCCTGGCCTGTTTCAGCCTTCTGCTGGGGTATTACCTGGTCAACTGGATCAGGATGTATCAAACCGTGGGGCTGGATCAAACCACGATCTTCCGCCTGTGGGGAACGGTCATCATCGCCGGTATCGTGGTGGTCATCGTCGGAACGATCCTCACCTACATCGGCTCCAATGTGGCCTATGCCATCAAAACCGGCAGGGGCGATGGCGAACCGATGGTGGAAGACGAACGCGATAAGCTTATCGAGCTGAAGGGCGAGTATGCCTCCTACATCGTTTTTTCCATTGGCGTATTCATCTCCATGCTCAGCTTCGTGTTCGGGCAGCCCGCCCTGATGATGTTCAGCCTGATCGTTTTCTTCTCCCTGCTGGCGCAGGTGGTGGGGGATATCTCCCAGCTCGTCCGCTACCGAAAGGGGGTCTGAGATGGAAAAGCGCCAGGTTCGCAACAATATCCGCAGGTTGCGTTTCTTCCAGAATGAAATGACCCAGGAGGAGCTGGCGGAGAAGACCGGCGTCACGCGGCAGACGATCAACGCCATCGAAAGCGCCAAGTACTCCCCCTCCCTGGAGCTGGCATTCAAGATCGCCCTGGTATTCGGTGTCCCTTTGGAAGAAGTGTTCACCTACACCAGCGAAGATAAGCCAGCAGAAAACAAAGAATAGTTAAGAATCAAAAATACCGTTTAAAGGAAAATAATATGAAAGCCATCATTTACGAAGAATACGGCCCCCCGGAAGTACTCCGGGGGGCGGAAGTGGAAAAACCCTCTCCGAAAGATAATGAGATTCTGATCCGGAACCATGCCTCACCGGTCAGCTTTGGGGATCTCGCCGCCCGAAATTTCATCAACCTGCCGGCAGATAAATTCTATATGCTATCCATCCTAAGGATCGTGACGCGCTTCATGTTCGGTTACCGAAAACCAAAGAACAGGATCCTGGGGAGCGAGTTTTGCGGAGTGGTTGAAGCGACAGGCAATGAAGTGACCCGTTTTCAAAAGGGTGACCAGGTTTTTGGGTACCTGGGCAGCAAATTTGGGGCGTATGCAGAGTACGTATGCATGCCGGAAAAAGGAACGGTTGCCATAAAACCCGGAAACATGACGTTTGAGGAAGCTGCTGCTGTTCCATACGGTGCGATCATCGCCCGGAATCTGCTCGGGAAGGTGAAGATCCTCCCGGGGCAAAAGGTACTGGTGAATGGCGCAAGCGGAGGGATCGGGTCGGCAATGGTCCAGCTTGCAAAAAATTACGGGGCGGAAGTCACCGGCGTATGCGGCACGCCCAGGCTGGAGTACGTGAGAGCGTTAGGCGCCGATCACGTGATCGATTACACACGTCGAAGATTTCACCCAAAGCGGCAAGACCTACGATTTGATCATCGATATTCTGGGAAAGAGCTCTTTTTCGCGCTGTAAAAAAGCCCTCACGCCCAATGGAGTGTATTTGCTGGCCAGCTTCAAAATGAAACCGGTGCTCCAAATGATGTGGACGTCCCTATTCGGGTCACAAAAAGTGATCTGTGCGTTTTCTTCCGAAAGCGCAAATGATCTCATTTTTGTGAAGGAACTAGCCGAAGCAGGTAAATACAAATCGATCATCGATAAAGTCTTTCCCATGGAGCAGGCTGCTGAAGCGCATCGATACGCCGAATCGGGCTCTGAAAAAAGGGAATGTGATCATCACCATGGGGGAGACAAAATGAAAGCCATCGTCTTTACCAAATCCGGTCCTCCTGAAGTCCTTACGCTCCAGGAGGTGCCAAAACCCGCTCCAAAGACGGATGAGATCCTGGTCAAAGTTCACGCCGGGACGGTGACCGTCGGGGATGTGAAATTGCGCAGAATCCCCAAGTTCCTGCAAAAAATCTTCTTTCCCCTGTTTGGGTTTGGTGCCAAGGATATCTGGGGGGTGGAGGTGGCGGGTGAGGTGGAGGAAGACCGGAAAAGCGGTGACGCTCTTCAAAAAAGGCGACCGGGTTTTTGGAACCACCACCGGGCAGAGCACCGGCGGGAACGCGGAATACATCTGCCTTCCGCAGCGAGCAAAAAACCAGGTGGTGGGGCGCATGCCGGAGAACCTCACCTTCGGGGAAGCAGCAGCGCTGCCCGTGGGAGGCATGACCGCGCTGCAGCTCCTCCGCAGTGCAAATGCGGGCGCGGGCAAGAAGGTCCTGATCTACGGCGCATCGGGATCGGTGGGCACCTACGCGGTTCAGATCGCCCGTCACCTGGGAGCAGAGGTCACCGGGGTGTGCAGCACCGCCAACCTGGAACTGGTGCGCTCGCTCGGAGCCAGCAAGGTGATCGATTACACCCGGGAGGATTTCACCCAAAACGGCGAGACTTACGATATCATTTTCGATGCGGTCGGGAAAATTACCCAGGGCAAAATGGAAGAAGTCGTTGAAAACAGCAGGGTGTTCATGTTTCGGTCACCTCTCCAACAAAGGAGATCCCGGAAGATTTGGAATACCTCATCCAGCTTGGCGGAAGCGGGGGAGTTGAAACCGGTCATTGACCGCGAGTATTCGCTTGAGCAGGTCCCCGAGGCACACCGTTATGTTGAAACCGGTCGAAAAAGAGGGAATGTGGTTGTGATGGTGAGTTAACCCGAAGATCATGTCACAGCAAAAAACCGGCGTCATGCGCGCCGGTTTCGTTTTACTATCAGTGCTTGTTTACTGGCCGTACCCGCGGCCTTCGATGTAGTTCTCCAGGGTTGAGATGGTCGATTCCTGGCTGGCGATCAACTCCTTAACCACATCCCCGATGGAGATGATGCCGACCAGCTTGTCGTTTTCCATCACCGGCAGGTGGCGGATCTTCTTTGCGGACATGACCTGCATGCAGTCATCAACAGAATTCGGTGGGGCGATGGTGAAGACCTTGGTGGTCATGTACTCTTTCACCTCCGCGGTGATCACGCAGGTGCCGGTTTCAACGATCGCCCGGGCGAAATCCCTCTCTGAGAAAATTCCAACCAGCGATCCCGATTCAAGCACCAGCAGCGCGCCAACATCTTTTTCATCCATCACCCTCAAGGCTTCAAGAACGTTAGTGTTGGGTGAAACAGACCAGACATCCGACCCTTTGGTTTTGAGCAGATCCTTAACCTGTGCCATTGGTTATCCTCTCTCTAAGAATTATTAAGGCTGAATATTGGATGTAGCTCGGACGAAAATGTGACAGATTCTTCTAAAACCTTATCGATTGTTGCGTTCACCTGAAACTGTAATTAATATTATACAACTCTACAGAAACCAGATAAATCAATGGGTCCATTTCCCGAAAAGTGCAAGATCTGCCCCGTGAACATAAAAACGAGTGCGAGCAGGAGGGTTGTTACAAAACGCTGCCCGGGTCACAGATTGAAGCGGATGTGGACGATATCGCCTTCTTTGACGATATACTCCTTGCCCTCCAGCCTCAGCTTGCCCTTGGCCTTGGCTTCGGTCATCCCCCCGCACTCGATCAGATCCGAGTAATGAACCACCTCGGCGCGGATGAAGCCCTTTTGCAGGTCTGTGTGGATCTCTCCTGCGGCTTCCGGGGCGGTGGCGCCTACGTGCGTCGTCCACGCGCGGCACTCATCGGGTCCCACGGTGAAGAAGGATTGCAGCCCGAGCAGGTCGTAGGATAGTCGGATCATGCGGTTCAGGCTGGGTTCTTCGATATTGTATTCCTTGAGGAATTCTGTCATTTCCTCCGGAGGCAGCTGGGCGATATCCATCTCCAGCTTTGCCTGCAGCGCAACCACCTTGCTTTGCCGGTGGGGGTAATCCAGATTGGGGAGCTGCCTGCCCCTCGGCCACATTCAGCACAACCAGCACAGGTTTGCGGGTGAGGAAGCCGTACCCGGACATGGATTTCTCGTCCTCGGTGGTGATCTCGATATCCCGCAGCGGTTTTTCCTGCGGATAAAGCCTCATGGAAGCGCTTGAAAAGGTAAATCTCCGTCTCGATCACGCTCTTTCTCACGCCCGCCGCCCTTTTTGTGCTCCTCATCCAGGCGCTCCAGCTTGCGTTCCACCGCGATCAGGTCGTTGAGGATGAATTCGCTGTCCATCGCGGCCAGGTCTCGGGCAGGATCAACGGTGACATGGATATGGGGGACGTTTTCGTCTTCGAAGCAGCGCACCACGTGGATGAAGCCATCCAGCTGGGTGAGCTGGTTGAGCAGTGCGCCGGAGATGCCGCTTGAACTGGAGGAGCCATCCAGCCCGGCGATATCCACATAGGTCACCTTGGCGTAGATGGTCTTTTTGGGGTTGAACATCGCGGAAAGCTTATCCACGCGCGGATCGGGCACATCCACCACGGCGGTGTGCATCTCGATCTTGCCCGCGGAGATAACCCACCGGGGCGCTGCCGCGCGTGAGGGCGTTGAAGAGGGTGGTTTTCCCGCTCTGGGGGAGGCCGATGATACCGAGTTTCATTTGGGATTCCTTGACCCTTCTGCTGAAATTGGATATACTCTTCGCACGATTGCCGGAGTGGCGGAATTGGCAGACGCGCACGACTCAAAATCGTGTACCCTCGGGTATGTGGGTTCGATTCCCACCTTCGGCATCTGGTTCGCTCAAAAATTATAACATGACGGAATTTGGGTAAAAACAGCGGTTTCGATCACCGCTGTCTTGTATAATAGGGGGACTAGTGAAAAAGAGGGTATTTACGATTGAATTTCCATCACTAAGGAGTTTTTCGTGAAATTAAAATTCCTGTTGGCTATTGCGACTGTTTTCATCTTTACTGTCCTTCTCACCGCTTGCGGTGGTACACAGGATCCACCAGTGGTAAACACCGAGCAGCCTGCAGTCGCGGTAACGGAGGGCATCAGCAATCCGGCTCCCACGGCGACCGAAAGCACCGGCAATTTGGCTCCCGCCGCGACCGAAAGCAGCGGCAATTCGGCTCCCACGGCGACCATAGCGCCAGCCAGCCCAGGTGAAGATGTGATGGCGTTGATCCAGGAGAAATTGCAAAACCACCATTCCATCGATCGCATCCTGAATGCCAAACACACCCGCGAAGAATGGAATACCACTCTGAATCGGATGATCAAATATGGTGCCAAAATTAACGAGGATGAAAAGAAGATCATCATCGATTTCCTCTTGAGCCGGCAATAACTCCTTCACCTAAAAAACTTGGGTGGAAAATCCAAGAAAATCCAGATGCCCATTTTGCAAATGGGCGTCTTCTTTTTTTATTACGAACCTCGGCTGGAGCGAAAATTGCACCTTAAGGATCATGAAGACTATCCAGAAATAGTCTGTGATTCATTTCCTGTGGAAGGTAAATATGAAGACGCAATCCGATCGGATCGAAACCTGGTGGCAAAAAGGTTGGGGAAAGATAAAAAGATGGAGATGGGGTTTAATTCTCGAGGCGGTGATCATCATCGGATGGGCATGTTTCGTTGGCAGGGATTATTTAAATTTCCAGACTACCTATTACATTGGCGGCGGGGAGGTTGAAATGTCTTCCCAATCTCATTATTTCTGGTCAAATCTGCTGCGTTGTGGCACTTGCGCCTTCTGGAATGGCTCGATCAATGGAGGCAACCCAGCTTTCATTGAATTGCATGGAATGCCATTGCATCCGCTGGTTTCATTATCCACGCTGCTTTTCGGGGGGATCAATGGCTCCAAACTGGTAATGATTGGCATGCTGATCATGGCGGGAATGGCTTCTTGGTGGCTTGGATTGGTGATCAAGCTCGGCAGGTTTTCCCGCGTTTGGTCCGGAGTCCTGGCGGTTGCAGGAGGTCACCTGGCGGGAAAGTTCGCCAATGGAGGCATGTCGATCATGTTTTCGATCGCTGCGGTCAGCCTTGTCCTTCCCCCTCTGGTGGATCTCTTTTGGAACCGTAACCGAAAAGCTGTGATCTGGTTGGCTCTGACTTTGGCTGGCGCGTGGCTTGCCGGTCACAGTTATACCCAGATAGTCCTGTTCATCACCTGGATTCTCGCCGCACTCGTCCTCTTTTTCAGAGAAAAAATCGCCGGGAGGTCTTTCTTTCTCAGACTTCTTCAAGCCGTTGGCATCTCCATTCTATTAGCGGGTGTTTTATTCGTACCCCTTGCCCACTTTCTTCCAAACTTTGCCAAATATACGGATGAGACGTTGGGGATCTATCAATCTTTGGGGTATGTTCCCCTGAATATGGTGATCAGTGACCTGGTTTTCTTGAATTCTGACGCGTTGGCCAAAGCCCCGTTTTTATACGTGAACGCCAATTACATTGGATGGATTCCCATTCTTCTGGCGGTGTTTGGTTTATTCCTGGTAAAGAAAGAACAAAGAAAGTTGCAGGGTTACTTCTGGCTATCGATCGGCCTCGTTTTCCTGGTTTGCAGCCACGAATTCTCACAGCTCATGTTGTCGATTTCCCCGGTTTTTTCCATGTTGCGCTACCTCCCCATCTCAACCTCTCTGGCGATCCCGCCATTGATCGGCCTTGCCGGGATGGCGCTGGACCGGTTGACAAAGGTTGAATGGGTAAATGTCAACTTCAGCCAGGGCGAAAAATCCACCCACGGAATTTCCGTATTCAGTATTGTTTTGTTGTTTATTGCGGTTTTCTCGGTCGCATCCGCTTACCAATTCAGCAAGCAATTTTATTATGTGGAGGAATTGAAACCCGCAAGTGCCGAGTTGGATTGGTTGAAAACCGATTCCGCACAATGGGCAGGGCCTTTGGGAAGCAACTGGATCCCGGCTTTACTGGAAAGAGATCAAAAACTGATCACATTTCGTCCATGGGATTGGAGGGGTAGGAATATACCAGCGGTCTATGTGGCCGCCATCCACAATCCTCAAAATAATCCGATCCCCAATGTGGCAGAGCGAATAGGTGAAGTGGATTTGGTAAATGATCCTTCGGCGGAATATGCTTTGATCCAGGCAGGGGATCAACTCAACCCCTGCAAGGCTGCCAGCCTGGGGGGAAATATCGATGTAACCTGTAATTCACCCGTGCCTGGCACCCTCGTTGTCAAGGAAAACGCGTGGAATGGATGGACTGTGCGTGTGGACGGAAAACCGGCCTCTTTGGAAGAGTCCAATTGGCTTCAGACAAGGGGTCTGGAAGGGCAGCACGTTTATTCCTTCCGGTACCAACCCTGGGACGTGTGGGTGGGCATCGCCTTGATGTTGGGCGGAATCGTTGCGATCATAGCATTCCTGAAGAATGGGTCTAACTCTCAGGACAAAACTGAAGATGACCCAAAATTAAAATAAATATAATGGTGCATTCCGATTAGTTTGGATGGAATAATATGTAGCGGCATGAAGATATTTCACTTAATTCAACCGTGTATAATCTTTTAAGGACGGTGGTTTTTTAAAGAGGAAATACAAATGAAAGTTATTATTCTGGCAGGCGGAGCAGGCTCGCGCTTACAGGAAGAGACAACGATCAAACCCAAACCCATGGTGGAGGTTGGGGGGAAACCCATTCTCTGGCATATCATGAAGATCTATTCCCACTTCGGGAACAACGACTTCGCGATCGCAATGGGTTATAAGGGTGAGGTTATCCAATCGTATTTCCTCAATTATTATTTTCATCAAAGTGACCTTACCATCCACCTTAAGGACGGGAAGGTGGATATTTTCGAAGGCGACCACGAAAATTGGAATGTTCACCTTGCGCACACCGGATTAAATACGATGACCGGTGGGCGGATCAAGCGGTTAAAAGATTGGATCGGTTCCGATACATTTATGCTCACCTACGGGGATGGAGTCGCGAACATCAACATTTCCGAATTGGTAAAATTTCATCGCAACCACGGAAAGATCGCGACGATCACAGCCGTTCGTCCCCCTTCCAGGTTTGGAGGTATCAATTTTGATGGGGATCAGGTCCTTCAATTTGATGAAAAACCACAGATCGGCGAAGGCTGGATCAACGGCGGTTTTTTCGTGTTGGAACCATCGGTTCTCGATTATATCGAAGGGGATGACATCATTTTTGAAAAGGGACCACTCGAACGTTTATCCCGGGATGGCCAACTTGTGGCGTACCGCCATGATGGGTTCTGGCAGTGCATGGATACCCTTCGGGAATTGCAGCTGCTAGAATCCCTCTGGGTGAACGGGAATGCTCCCTGGGCGGTGTGGGAATGAATCCATCATTTTGGCGAGATCGGCCAGTGTTTGTGACCGGCGCGACCGGGCTCTTCGGGGGGTGGCTTGTTCGGAAACTTGTGGAATTTAAAAGCGATGTAGTCTGCCTTGTCCGGGATTGGGTGCCGCAATCCGAGTTTGTCCGCTCCGAATTGATCTCCAAAGTAAAAGTTGTCCGGGGGGACGTACGCGATCAGGCTCTTCTGGAACGGATCCTCGGTGAATATGAGATCGAAACGGTCATTCACCTGGCCGCCCAGACAATTGTGACCATTGCGAATCGAAACCCGGTGACCACCTTTGAAACAAACATAGGCGGCACATGGTCCTTGCTTGAAGCCTGCCGTCGCAGCCCGAAAGTTGGCCAGATCATCATGGCTTCTTCAGATAAAGCTTATGGTGACCAGATCGATCTTCCCTATCACGAAGAAACCCCTCTGCAGGGAAGACATCCGTATGATGTGAGCAAATCATGCGCAGATCTGATCGCCCATAGTTACGCGGTCAACTTTGGTCTGCCAGTGGCGATCACCCGCTGTGGCAATTTCTATGGCGGGGGTGATCTGAATTGGAACCGGATCATCCCGGGAACGATCCGTTCGATTCTACGCGGGCAGGCTCCAGTCATCCGCTCGGATGGAAAATATATACGCGATTACTTCTACGTAGAAGATGGCGTGGCTGCCTATTTGTTACTGGCTGAAAAACTTGCCGGGAATCCGGCTCTCACCGGGGAGGCATTCAACTTTTCCAATGAACTTCAGGTAAACGTCCTGGACCTTGTTTCACAGATTTTGGATTTGATGGGCTCATCATTAAAACCAGAAATATTGAATCAAACCACGAACGAGATCCGGCACCAATATTTGAGCGCCGGGAAAGCCCGCGAGGTATTGGATTGGCACCCGATCTATTCCCTGGATGAAGGATTAAAGAAAACAATATCCTGGTACAAGGAATACTTTTCCGAGGCAGACCATGGAAATCCGTAAGGAGATCCTGGAGCTTACCCGGAAATATTACCGGGAGGAATTTGCCAGTCAGAGTTTTGATCCAACGAATGACCTGATCCATTATGCTGGCCGGGTATTCGATGACGAAGAGCTTGTCAATCTGATCGACGCCAGCCTCGATTTTTATCTCACCGCAGGACGTTACGCCGATCAATTTGAGAAGGAATTCGGCGAGTATTTGGATTCATCCGAAGCTATCCTGGTCAACTCCGGTTCATCTGCGAACTTGATCGCGGTTTCCTCACTCACCTCTGAAAAATTTGGTGACCGTAGATTAAAACCCGGTGACGAGGTTGTTACGGTCGCGGCAGCCTTCCCCACAACGGTAGCCCCCATCATTCAAAACCAGCTCGTGCCTGTTTTTGTGGATGTCAATCTCGGGGATTACACTGCCATTGTTGATAGGATCGGGGAGGCCGTTTCTGATAAAACCCGGGCGATCTTTATGGCCCATACGCTCGGCAATCCTTTTAACCTGGATAGCGTACTTGATCTTGTTCGCAGCCGTGATCTTTGGCTCATCGAGGATAATTGCGATTCGTTGGGGTCGCGATATCGTGAAAGGCTGACCGGAACTTTCGGTCATGTCAGCACTAACTCATTTTATCCAGGTCATCACATCACCATGGGGGAAGGCGGGTGCGTAGTATCTCATGATCCCGAGATAAGCCGGATCGCCAGGTCCTTCCGCGATTGGGGGCGGGATTGTTACTGTGACAGCGGAAAGAGCAATACTTGTGGAAAACGGTTCTCTCAAAAAATTGGCGGTTTACCATTTGGATATGACCACAAATACATCTATAGCCATATCGGATACAACCTTAAGGCAACCGAAATGCAGGCTGCAGTTGGTTGTGCGCAGTTAAAAAAATTGGAAGATTTCATTCACAAACGAAACCAGAACCACCGGAGATTGATGGAAATCCTGGCGCCCTACGCCGACCGGTTGATCCTCCCCAAGGAGACCCCTCACAGCGAACCCTCGTGGTTTGCGTTCGCCATCACGGTGATGCCGGATGCGGGATTCACCCGTAATGAGCTGACCTCATACCTTGAAAAAAACCGAATTGAAACCCGAAATCTTTTCAGCGGGAACCTTCTCCGACACCCAGCGTTTGAAAAGATTCAATGCCGAATCGTTGGAGGACTGGAAAACACCGATCTGATCATGAATAACACATTCTTTATCGGTGTTTATCCGGGAATCCAGGAACCCCAGCTTGAGAAAATCGCGGAAGTATTCGAACGGTTCATGAAGGGGAACCAGACCTAACCATATTCCACCCCGGTTTCTTTCTTTTGATTCCAGGAATTGTCAACGAATGATCGAACCCCCTACCCTAACACCATTAAAGGAACCGGCATTCAACGAAGCCTTTCAACATGCGCGGGTTTTGGTTACCGGTGATTCCGGGTTCATCGGCACCCACCTTTGCCGGTCACTCCTGGATTTGAAAGCCCTTGTTTTCGGCGTCTCCCTGGAGGATCATTCTCAGCACGGGCAGGATGGGGTTGCACATACTTTTCTGGACCTCAGGGATGGCGCTGCCACAAGATCCTTAGTGGAGAGGATCCAGCCGGATTTTGTTTTTCATCTGGCCAGCCTGGTGAATACGAGTAGAGACATCGAATTCGTTCTCCCGACCCTCGAACACAATCTCCTTGGATCCGCGAACTTACTATCAGCATTAAAAGAGACGGGAGTCCGCAGGATCATTGTTCTGTCATCTTCTGATGCGTCCCCGCAGTCGATCTCCCCGGATTCTCCCTACGCAGCCTCGAAATCAGCCGTCGAAATGTATTCGAGATTATTCATGGATTTGTATCGCGAACCGATTTCGATGATTCGCCTTTTTCATTGTTTTGGCCCGCATCAATCACCCACCAAATTGATTCCCTATCTCATTTCCTGTGGACTGCAAAATATTGAACCGGAGCTCCTGAACCCGAAAAAGATCATTGACCCGATTTATATCAAGGATTTTATTCGCGGTTTGTTGCTAACTGCCCAAGAGGAGAATTCGGCTGGAGAAATTTTGGAATTTGGCAATGGAAAAGGTTTAGCGATCGAAAACCTCGCCAGTTTGATTGCATCGATGGTTAATAACCAGAATCGATCGGCGATTGATTTAATAGATGATTCGTCTGCGATCGAGGGTCAGACCGCGAACCTGGATCAAACATTTCGCTTGACGGGGTGGAGACCCGCCTGGACGCTGCAACAAGGCTTATCCGAGACCATCGCATGGTATAAAAATCAACCAGGGAAAGGCGGGACTCGACAGAAATGAAATGGTTGATCACCGGGGGGTGTGGTTTCGTGGGCACTAATCTCGCCAATGCGCTGATTGAAGATGGCGAAGAAGTGAGTGTCCTGGATAATCTTTCCAGGGTGGGTTCCCGGCAAAATCTGGAGTGGCTTGAGCAATCTCACTCAAAACAATACATTTTTTACGACAAAGATGTTCGCGAAGCAGAAAGTATCCGGCAGGTGATCGAGGATCTTCAACCGGATGTGATCGCGCACCTTGCCGGACAGGTGGCTATGACCACCAGCATCAGCGACCCGCGGCTGGATTTTGAAACCAACGCGTTGGGTACGTTCAATATCCTTGATGCGATCCGGTTGAGTTCCCCAAAATCGATCATATTGTATTCATCCTCCAATAAAGTGTATGGTTCCCTGGAACAGCTGAGAACCGTGGAATTGGATAGCCGGTACATTCTGCCCGATTTTCCAGAAGGTTTGGATGAATCCACACCGCTAAAAGCCCATTCACCCTACGGATGCTCCAAACTGGCAGCGGACCAATATGTTCAGGATTTTCATATAATCTATGGTATCTCTTCAGTGGTTTTTAGACATTCCTCGATCTATGGCAGTCGTCAATTTGCGACCTTTGACCAGGGTTGGGTGGGCTGGTTTTGCCAGAAAGCGCTGGAAGCCCAGAGAAAGGACGCCCAGCCATTTTCCATCAATGGTGACGGCAAGCAGGTGCGGGATGTGCTGCACACCGAAGATTTGATCTCGGTTTATAGAAAGGCTGTGCAAAATATCGAAATTACCCGTGGGAAGGTCTATAACATTGGCGGGGGGATGAGTAACAGCCTTTCGATTGTTGAGCTTTTTTCACTGCTTGAGACGATGTTGAATGTCGATATAAAATATTTCAAATTGGATTGGCGGGAGGGGGATCAGAAGGTTTTCGTGGCGGATAACAGCAGCGCCACCCGGGATTTCTCCTGGACTCCAAAGATCGACAAGAAAACCGGGATCCAGAATACGATCGAATGGTGCCGGCAGGTGATCGGGGAGAAAACTGCGCGGTGAAAGCAAATGAGTAATTCGTCTGACCAGGGGAGCCTTTCAATCATTCTCGCGGCATATGGCGAGGCCGAAAACCTGAAGGCTCTTTTACCTGAAATCAATTCTATCTCCCGGTCTCTATCACCGAAATGTGAGATCATTGTCGTCGACACGCAGTTCCCAACGGATAATACCGAAGAGATATGCCGGAAAAATTCCACCCGATACTTAAACCGGTTGAATAGCAACGATTATGGCGATGCCATCCGCACAGGGATCGCCAATTCGAAGGGAGATTATGTGGTGATCATGGATTCGGATGGGTCCCATTCTCCAGGATTCATTCGAACACTGTGGGAAAGGCGAACGGAGGCTGATATCATCATCGCCTCAAGGTATATCCCCGGGGGAAGCACCAGGAATCCCCGGATGCTCGTTATGATGAGCAAGACCCTGAATATGTTTTTCAATAAGTTGGTGAGAATTCCTGTTTTCGACGTTTCCAATAGCTTTCGCTTATACAGGGGAGAGCCTTTAAGGAAGCTTCATCTTTTTTTCAGGCATTTCGACATAATTGAGGAAATCCTGGCGAAATTGCTCTGGGATATGACCCCGCCCGCAACTGTCATTGAGATCCCGTTTGAATTTGAGGAGCGGAAATCGGGAAAACCAAAACGAAATATCGTTGTTTTTAGTTATTACTTTATTCTGGCCATGTTTCGCCTCAATTCGATTCGAAGGAAACTGGTAAAACAGGGGGGCTAAAATAATTGGTTTCAATATAAATTGAAGCCGCCTCGACCGGAGGCGGCGGTTTTTTATTCGGCTAATTGACATAATACCCCCCATAATTTTGAGTTGTATATATAATGAAAATAACCAAACTGGGAGGTGAAAGGATGTCCACGATAAATTCAGTCCGTCCTTCGCCCATCGCCGGGCGCTGGTATGAGGGTGATCCCAAACGGCTGGCGGAAGAAATCGATCGCTACCTTTCTAATGCGAAACTGCCCGCCCTGGGTGGTGAAGTGGTCGGATTGATCGCCCCGCATGCCGGGCATATTTACTCGGGGGAAACTGCCGGCCATGCCTTTTCGGCTGTCAAGGATAAAAGTTATCCTGTGGTTGCTGTCCTTTCCCCTCTGCACGATTTCCATTCTGCCTCAGTCCTCACAACCGCACACACTGCCTACCGCACCCCCCTTGGTGATATGGAGGTCGCGGCGGAATTGCTGGAGACCTTGGAGAACAAGCTTAAACCGCAGGGAATCACTTTGAACCGTATCGCCAACGACCAGGAACATTCCCTCGAGATCGAGCTGCCCTTCCTCCAGCGCTCGCTGGTGGGGGATTTCAAACTCCTGCCCTTGATGGTGCGCACCAATGACCCCGGGGAATTGCAAATTCTGGGCGAATCGCTGGCAGAGGTGGTTCAGGATGCGGGGTGCCTCCTGGTAGGGAGCACTGACCTATCCCATTTTCATTCCGAGGAGCACGCCCAGGAACTGGACGAGGAGACCCTGACCCAGATCGGTGATTTTTCGCCCGAAGGCGTGCTTCAGGCTGAGATAACTGGGTCCGGCTCGGCTTGCGGAGCCGGCGCCGTGGCGGCAGTCATGTGGGCTGCAATGCGCCTGGGAGCCACCCGGGTGATCGTCCTGCACCACTCCACTTCCGGCAAAGTCACCGGCGACCACGATTCGGTGGTCGGTTACGGCGCGGCTGCCATTCTTAAATAAAGACTGGCGACAGACTCTCCATGACCGAATACATCCAGGCCGCTGTCAATATTCCCCAGGTATCGGGGATCTTCGATTACCACCTGCCCTTGGAACTTGAAGGAGTTGTTCAACGCGGCTGCCTGGTGGCGGTTCCCTTTGGAAAGCAGCTCGTGCAGGCGGTCGTCCTCCGCCTTGTGTCGGAACCGCAGGTGATGGATACCAAACCGGTCGCAGCCCTGCTGGACCCACTGCCTGCGCTAACCTCTGCCCAACTCGAGCTTGCCGCGGAACTTGCTGAAAAATACCTGGCTCCGCTTTCCGCTTTCATCGACCTGATGCTCCCGCCCGGCCTCAGCCAGCATGCTGATACGCTCTATTCGCGTAATCCCGGCGCGGATGCACTTGCAGTGAGCCCCACTCAAAAGCGCATCCTGGCGGAGATCGAAACACGCGGACCCCTGCGCGGGCGTCAATTGGATGCAGCCATACCGCGGCTTGATTGGCGCCCCTCCGCCGCTGCCCTGGTGAAAGCGGGTGTGCTGATCACCCAGCCGGTGCTGCCCCCGCCTTCAGTGCGTCCCAAGGTGGTGCGCACGGCGCAGCTTTCCCGTCCGCTGGAGCAAGCCACCGAAGTGCTGGAAAACGAAAGCCGAATACTCGACGGCTGTTCGCGCGCGTAGGCTCTCGGCGCTGGAATTCCTGGCCCGTGAGGCGGTTCCGGTGAGCGTTTCCTGGGTGTATGCTGCCAGCGGCACAAAGCTGGCGGACTTGGAAAAACTGGCGGAGCTTGGGCTGGTGCAGCTCGGAGAAACCGAGATCTGGCGCGACCCGCTGCGAGATCTGCAGGCGCCCGCCTTTGATCCCCCGGTGCTCACCCGCGCCCAGGAGGAAGCCCTGGAAAAGATCGACCGCGGGTTGGAGAGCTGCATCCCGCGGAGGCACCCCCAAACCGGCCCTCCTGCACGGCGTGACCGGCTCGGGCAAGACCGAGATCTACCTCAAAGCCATCGAGCACACCCTGGCAAAGGGCAGGCAGGCTATTGTGCTCGTGCCCGAGATCGCCCTCACCCCGCAGACGGTGCGCCGGCTGCTCGCCCGCTTTCCGGGCAGGGTGGGGCTGATCCACTCCCGGCTCTCGCCCGGTGAGCGTTACGATACCTGGCGGCGCGCGCGGGATGGCGCCCTGGATGTGATCCTGGGTCCGCGCAGCGCGCTTTTCACCCCCCTGCCCAACCTCGGGTTGATCGTGGTGGATGAGTGCCACGAAGGCTCCTACTACCAGGATGATCTCCCCCCCACTTACCACGCGGTGGATGCCGCCCTGGCGCTTGCCCGCCTGACCAGATCCGAGATCATCCTGGGGTCAGCCACCCCTTCGGTCGAGATGGTGCAGCAGGCCAACCTGGAGGGCTGGGAACGGCTGGAGCTGCCCAATCGTTTGCTGGCCCACCGGGCGGTGATCACCGAAGAACTGCATGCGATGAAGAAAGAACTTGCCCGCTCTCGCGCTACGACCGGGAGGCGATAACCTTGCCGCTGCCCCCGGTCTCCATAATTGATATGCGCACGGAATTGAAGGAGGGGAACCGGTCCGTCCTCAGCCGCGCGCTGCAAGCGGAGCTTGGTTCAGTGCTGGAGCAGGGTGAACAGGCCATCCTCTTCCTCAACCGGCGCGGGTCAGCCACCTACGTTTTCTGCCGCGAGTGCGGCGCATCCCTGCGCTGCCCGCGCTGCGATCGGCCGCTCACCTGGCATGAAGATACCGCTCAACTGACCTGCCATGCCTGCGGTTACACCCGCCGCATGCCGCAGAGCTGCCCCAAATGCGGCAGCCGGGAGATCCGCCAGTACGGCACCGGCACCCAGGCGGTGGAAAAACTGGTTCAGGAACTCTTTCCCACCGCGCGCACCCTGCGCTGGGATTGGGAGACCACCCGCGCAGAAGGGCGCGAACGAGATGATCCTCTCGCACTTTGCCAACCACCGCGCGGATATCCTGATCGGTACCCAGATGCTGGCCAAGGGGCTGGATCTGCCGCTGGTGACGCTGGTGGGGGTGATCCTGGCTGATGTGGGGCTGAACTTCCCGGATTTCCGCGCCGCGGAACGCACGTTTCAACTGCTCACCCAGGTGGCGGGGCGGGCCGGGCGCAGCCCGCTGGGCGGCAGGGTGATCTTCCAAACCTTCCAGCCGGAGAATTACGCCATCCAGTCCGCCGCGCTGCACGATTTCAACGGCTTCTTTCACCAGGAATTGGGCTTCCGCAGGGATCTGGGGTATCCGCCATTCACCAAGCTGGTGAAGGTGGAATTCCGCGAGCTGGATGCAAGCAGGGCCGAGAAGAACGCGCGGAATTTCGCCGCGCAGGCGCGGGTTTGGATGGAGGAGGGCGGCTACAAGGCTACCGAGTTGATCGGCCCCGTTCCGTGTTTTTTCTCGAAGGAAGGCGGCTATTACCGCTGGCAGGTGATCCTGAAGGGTCCTGATCCGGCAAAAATCCTCAGGGGCAGGCAGCTGGGGGATGCCAGGGTGGTTGTCGACCCGCCAAGCTTGTTGTAATTATTTTAAACGGTAGGGGTCGCAAAAAACGCGCGACCGTCCGCCCGTACAAAGTCAACCAACCAAATGAAAAAGGCGGGTATGAGCCCGCCCTATATAGAATTTGCTTTTTCCCAGCCTATGCCGGTTCTGCGACCTTTTCGCGCTTCACCTTCACCTTTTTCTTCTTGGTCAGGGTGATCTCCCCGGCCTTATCCAGGTCGATCCAGATGATATCGCCATCGACGAACTCGCCGGCCAGCAGCTTATCCGAGAGGGCATCCTCAATCTTCTGCTGGATCACGCGCCGCAGGGGGCGGGCACCCATCTCGGGATCGTAGCCTTCATCGGAGAGCTTGTTCAAGGCTTCGTCGGTGGCTTCAAGGGTCAGGTTGTGCTCGGCCAGGCGGTCGGAAACCTTTTTCAGCTCCAGGGTCACGATCTCGCGGATCTGCTCCCGGTTGAGGGCATGGAAGACGATGACCGAATCCAGGCGGTTGAGGAATTCGGGGCGGAAGACCTTTTTGAGCGAATCCAGCAGGGTCTTGCGCATGGTGTCATATTTCTGCTGCTCTTCGATGGCTTCATCCTTGGTGAGCTGAAAACCGAGCGAGCCCTGGCGCCGGATCTCTTCCGCGCCGATGTTGGTGGTCATGACGATGATCGCGTTGCGGAAATCCACCTTGCGCCCCTTGGCATCCGAAAGATGCCCCTCTTCCATGATCTGCAGGAGCATGTTGTGCGCCTCGGGGTGGGCCTTTTCCACCTCGTCGAAGACGACGATGGAATAGGGCTTGCGGCGGATGGCCTCGGTGAGCTGGCCGGCTTCATCATAGCCGACATAGCCAGGAGGGGCTCCCACCAGGCGGCTGACGGTGTGGCGTTCCATGAACTCGGACATATCCAGCTGGATCATGGCGTCTTCGCTGCCGAAGAGGAAGCGCGCCAGCGTCTTGGTCAGCTCGGTCTTGCCCACGCCGGTGGGTCCCAGGAAGATGAATGAGCCGATCGGGCGCTTGGGGTCTTTGAGCCCGCGCGCGCCCGCGCCGGACGGCTTTGGAGATGGCCTGGATGGCCTCCTCCTGCCCGACGATGGAGGTGCGCAGTTCGTCTTCCATGTGCAGCAGCCGCTCGGATTCGGCGGTGGCCATCTGCATCACGGGCACGCCGGTCCACATGGAGACCACCTCGGCGATATCGTCGGCGGTGACCACGGGGCTGGTGGAGCGTTCCCAGGTGGTGCGCATTTTATCCAGCTGGGCGTTGATGCTGCTTTCCTTGGTCAGCAGCGCCTGGGCTTCATCCAGGCGGCCATCCTCCACCGCGGTGGTGTGGCTCTGGCGCACCTCGCGCAGCTGGGTCATCAGGTCCTTCTGGGCTTTGGCCTGCGGGCTTTTATACATGCGCACCCGCGAGGAGGATTCATCGATCAGGTCGATGGCCTTATCCGGCAGGAAGCGGTCGTTCACGTAACGGGCGGAAAGGCGCGCGGCGGCTTCCAGGGCTTCATCGGAGATCACCAGGCGGTGATGCTCCTCGTAGGGGGTGCGGATGCCGCGCAGGATCTGGATGGTCTCCTCCACGGTGGGTTCGTTGACCATGATGGGCTGGAAGCGGCGTTCGAGGGCGGCGTCGCTTTCGATGTTCTTGCGGTATTCATCGATGGTGGTGGCGCCGATCACCTGCAGCTCGCCGCGCGAAAGGGCGGGCTTGAGGATGTTGGCGGCATCCACCGAGGAGCCGGCAGAACCAGCGCCCACCAGCATGTGGACTTCATCGATGAAGAGGATCGACTTGGTGGCTTTGAGCTCGTCGATCACCCGTTTGAGGCGCTCTTCGAACTGACCGCGGTACATGGTGCCGGCCACCAGCGAACCAACGTCCAACTGCAGGACGCGCTTATTGACGAGCGGCCCGGGCACATCCCCGGCGATGATGCGCTGGGCGAGGCCTTCGATGATGGCGGTCTTGCCCACACCGGGTTCGCCGATGAGGGCGGGGTTATTCTTGGTGCGGCGGGCCAGCACCTGGATGACGCGCTCGATCTCCATCTCGCGCCCGATCACCGGGTCCAGCTTGCCTTCCTCGGCCTTGCCGGTCAGGTCCACGGCCAGTTGATCCACCAGGGGGGTCTTATCCTTCTTGCCGGATTCCGGTTTCTGCTGGGCGGTCTTTTCGCCGCTGGCGGTGGTTGCAGAGCCAGCCAGGCTGTTCTCGTTGAGCACGCGGTGGGTCTGGCGCCGGATCTGCTCCTGGGTGACGCCCAGTTTGCGCAGCACTTCCAAGCCCGGCATCCTTGGTGGAATGGGTGAGTGCCAGCAGGAGGTGCTCGGTGCTGATGTATTGGTTGCCCAGGCGGCGGGCTTCCTCGATGGCCAGCTCCAGCAGTTCCTGGGTGCCGGGGGAGAGGTCGATCTTGCCCTCGCGGTTCTCGCCGTAGCCGCCGAGCCGCTCGACCATTTCCTTCAGGCGCTCGGTTTCCAGCCCCAGGTCGCGCAGGACGCGCGAGGCAATGCCTTCCTCCTCCTCCATCAATCCCATCAACACATGCTCTGTGCAGATGAAGGGCTGGCGAAAGCTTTCAGCAGCCTGGTGGGCCAGGCTGAGGACGTGGCGGGCGCGTTGGGTGAAGCGTTCCATTCCGGGCAAGGGTCAATCCTCCTGAATCGTTAAAACCGGTATTGCGGATGCTGCCATCCTGAGCGGGGGGTTGATCTCATTTTTTGGGAGAGCGGGGACTCAGTCTGGCTATGTAGAAATGATTTTACCAAATTTTGTGGGGGAATTCCAATTTAGGGTGTACAGGGATTGTAAGAAATGTATAAGAGTTATTAAAATTTCAAATAGGAGCGGTTACCTCGTAAGGGCGAACGACGGTGCGCCCCTATACGTTTCTTTCACCACATGCGTCCAGGTTCCCATGTATATATAGCCGGATATTGTCAAATTCCTTTTCCGACCGGATGATGTGCTCGTAATAATTCCGTTGCCAGACCGGTTCACCAGGGGTTCCACGGAAGGCATTAATTCGGTATGTGACCTTGCTTTTATACCCCGAAACCAGGGATCCCAGGGACCTGCGTGCGCGATACAGGGGTGCACAGGCAATATTTTGCGTTGGCGTTCGATCGGGGTCTTGTAGGGGCGCACGGCCGTGCGCCCCTACTACAAACGGTAGGTCGTCGTTTACGGATAGATCTACAATTTCGTTGATAAATAGAATTGCATGCATATGGTCAGGCATGATCACGAATTCATCCAAAGTAATTTCATGCCGAATATTAGGGGTTATGAGCCACTCATCACGTGCAATCTCCCCAAGGGAATTTAATTGCATCTCAGAGCTGACGAATTTTCCAAATATTTCCATCCGGTGATATGTAGCTATCGTTATGAAATACGCCCCAGGTTCGGAATAATCATATCCGCTCAGACGGATGGTCTTCCGGTGGTGGGTTTCGCTCTCTGGCTTGTTGCTCAAATTTCACCCCCCCTCAATGGTTAATCCCCTTAAATCTTCCCCACAAACCGCTCGATCCTCCGCAGCGCCTCCTCGATCTTATCGTAGGCGGTGGCATACGAGCAGCGCACGAACCCCTCGCCGCCCGCGCCGAAGGAATTGCCCGGCACCACCGCCACATGTTCCTCCTGCAGCAGGCGGTGGGCGAATTGCTCGTCATCCAGCCCGGTGACTGAGACCTTCGGGAAGGCATAAAAAGCGCCGTGCGGCTCCACGGTGGGCAGGCCGATGCGGTTCAACCCGTCCACGATCAGCCTGCGCCGGCGGTCATATTCGGCGTGCATCTCCTTCACATACGGCTCCCCGCTCTTCAGGGCTTCCTCGGCGGCCGCCTGCGACATGGTCGGCGCGGACATGACCATATACTGGTGCACCCGCACCAACCCCTTGATGATCTCCGCCGGTCCGGCGGCATAGCCGATGCGCCAGCCGGTCATGGCGTAATCCTTGGAAAAACCCCCCAGCAGCACGGTGCGCTGGCGCATGCCCGGCAGGGTGGGGAAGCAGACGTGCTCCACCCCGTAGACCAGGCGGTCGTAGATCTCATCCGAAAGCACCACCAGGTCATGCTCCTCGGCGATGCGGGCGATCGCGAGCAGGCTCTCGCGGCTGGCCACCGCGCCGGTGGGGTTGCAGGGGAAGCCGAGCAGGATGGCCTTGCTGTGCGCGGATATGGCTTTGGCGATATCAGCAGGGTCCACGTCGAAATTATTCTCAAAATGGCAGGGCACCTCCACCGCCACCCCGCCGGCCATGATGGCGGCGGCCTGGTAGGAGACGAAGCAGGGGGTGGGGATGATCATCTCGTCGCCCGGGTCCAGCAGGGCGATGGCCGAGAGGTTCAGCGCCTCCGATCCGCCCACGGTGATGACGATCTCGGTCAGCGGGGTCGTAGCTGACGCCGTAGAGCCGCTCCAGGTGCGCGGCCAGCGCCTGGCGCAGGGGCAGCGTGCCGAAGTTGGAGGTGTAGTGGGTCTCGTTGCGCTGCAGCGAGCGGATCCCCGCCTGCAGCACCGGTTCGGGGGTGTTGAAATCCGGCTCGCCGATCCCCAGCGAGATGACCTCCTTCATGGTGGCGGCGATATCAAAGAACTTGCGGATCCCGGAAGGCCGCAGGCCGGCGATGCGGCGGGCAATGTATTGTTCGCGCATGATTCTCCTAGGTTTATCGATGGTTTTCACCCTGCGATAATTTCAACAGCTTGCCAATTTTCTGGAATTGGTCATAGCTCAATTCCAGCGGTTGAGCGATCTTCCAGCACAACCACGAAATGCTTGCTCCCATCCGGAGTCAGCCATTCGGAGGCGATCTGAACGATCCCGATCCGCCGTTCCGGATCCACGATCGTCTCTTGGATACTCGGGGTAGGCGTAACCGGCGTGGCACTCAACGATCATGCGTTCAATTCCACGATCGAATTATCCCCGATGTTCAAACTTCCGCGCGCGCCCTTCACGACCACATCCCGCCCGAGGTGCGAGTGGGTGAGGGTGCTATTCTCCACCATCGCGCCGCGTTCGATGATCGCGTCGCTGACGGTCACGTTGCGCATCTCCACGCCCTCCGCCAGCGAGACGTGCGGGCCGATGGTGCAGCCCTCCAGCTTGGCATCGGCGGGGATGAAGACCGGCGGGATGACCTTCACACCCGCGTGGCGGGCGGCCTCGGCGGAGTTATCGTTGCCGCGCTCCAGCAGGTAGCGGTTCGTTTCCAGGGTAGCCTCGCGCGTGCCGGCATCCAGCCAGGTCTCCACGCTTTTGGTGGTGAAGACCGCGCCATCCTCCAGCAGCACGTTGATCGTATCGGTCACGAAATACTCACCCTTGAGCGAAATCCCGCGCCTCACCTGTTCCTCGATGGCTTTCATCAGCCGCGCACCGGATTTGAAATAATAGAACCCCACCACCACGCGGTTGTTGTGGATATCTTTGGGCTTTTCCACCATGCGGGTCACGCGCCCGGCTGCATCCACCTCCGCCACGCCAAAGCGGCGCGGATCGGGCACCTCCTTCACCCAGGCGATCCCATCCTCTTGCACTGTAGGAAGGAAGGAAAGGTCGGTTTCGATCAGCGTATCCGAAAAGGACATCAGCATGGGTCCCTGCAGGTATTCGCGCGCCAGGTAGAGCGCGTCGGATTGCCCGCGCATCACCGCCTGGATCACATACTCCACGCTTTTCGCGGGGTGGACCTTTTCCATGTATTCCTTCACCTGGTCCAACTGGAACGGGCTGCAGATGAACACCCAGCGGGCGGATTCGACCCCCGGCAGGGTGTCGAACTGCGCCAGGGCGTAATCCAGCACGGTCTTGCCCGCCAGGTGGATCAGCGGTTTGGCCTTGCTCCAGGTGTGCGGGCGCATGCGGGTGCCGTGGCCGGCCATGGGGATGGCGATGCTGATCGGTTCGGTCAACTCAACCTCCAGGGGACGAAATCACACAATTGTGTCATTTTACACCAGCCGCGGAGGGCTCAAACGGGGTTATTTTGCACTGCTTTCAAATTCGGCGATCTGCCCTTCGCAGAGAGCGATCAATTCCCCAAGCGTGCCGGCATCGAAGGCCAGGCGCGCCCCGGCAGCTTTGTAGAGCTCCGGCAGGGGCTGGCTGTTGCCCAGCGAGAGCGCGTATTTATAGGCCTTGCACCGCGCCGGCCTGGTCCTGCAGGGCATTGCGCCAGATCATGGTGGCGCCCATCTGCGCCAGGCCGTACTCGATATAGTAGAAGGGCACCTCGAAGATGTGCATCTTGCGCTGCCAGCCGGTCACCTTCACGTCCTCCAGCCCGCTCCAATCCACGCCCTGCATGAAGCGCTCCCACAGGTCGTTCCAGGCGGCATCGCAGTTATGGGGATCCACAGCCATCTGCGGGTGCTCGTAGACCCAGTGCTGGAAGGCATCCACCACCGCCATATACGGCCAGAAGAGGATGTTGCTCTCCAGGTGCTCGATGCGTGCGCGGGCGTAATCCGCATCGTTGTAGTATCCGCCCATCTCCGCTTTCAGGTAAGGCGCGGCCAGCAGCTCCATGCTCATGGAAGCCACCTCGGCGATCTCCATCGGGTAATTCAACTGCTCGACATAGGGCAGCTTGCCGGCTTCGAAGACGTGAAAGGCGTGCCCGGATTCGTGCAGCATGGTCTGGACGTCATCGTGGATGCCGACCGCGTTGTGGAAGATGAAGGGCTTGCGCGCCAGGGGGAAGGTGTCGCAGTAGGCGCCGGGACCCTTGTTCTTGCGGTTCATCAGGTCCAGCAGATCCTCGCGTACCATCGTGTCAAAATAATCCGCCCAGTTCGGGGTCGACCTGGTGGAAGATGGAGGAGGTCTTTTGGATCAGGGTGCTCTCATCCTGGAAGGGATGCAGCGGCTGCCTGCCGAGCGGGTCCACATCCAGGTCCCAGGGACGCAGGCTGGAAAGACCCATCTGCTCCCTGCGGCGGGCGTAGATGCGCCGCGCGGCCGGGACGACCGCCTGCTCGATGGCATCCCCGAACTTTTTAGCATCCTCGGGGGTGTAATCGAAGCGGAAGAGCTTCTGCCACATATAGGCGCGGAAATCCGGTTTGCCCGCGTTGCGCGCTAGAGCAAAGCGCAATTCCAGGAATCGCTGCCAGAGGGAATTGAACTTTTCGCGGTCGGCAAGCTGGCGCTCCGCGGCGGCGCGCCAGGCGCGCTCGCGTTTCTCGCGGTCGGTCTCCAGGTAGACCGGCTTGAGCTGGGTGACGGTCACCTCCTTGCCCTCCCAGAGGACGGTCTGCGAGCCGACGATGGCGTCATATTCCGAGATCATCTTCTGCTCTTCGGCAAGGAGGGGAAGGTTTTCCTCGCGGAAGAGATCCGCCTCGGCGCGCATGTTGCGCATCTGCACCGCGTAGCCCTTCGGCTCCAGCCCGCTTGCCAGCAGTTTTTCCTTCAGCTTCTGCTCGGCAGCCAGGATAGGCGGGGTAGATTTGATCCATGTAGTCGTTGAATTGCTTATCGATCTGTTCATCGGCGGTGAAGCGGGTCTTGGCAACATACAGGCGTTCCTTCAGCTCATACACGCAGGAGGTCACGTCCGACCAGTCCTTGAGCCAGGCGTCCACGTTCGCCGGGGTGATCTCCCGCGCGGCCAGCTCCTCATAGACCGGCTGAAAGGTGGACCAGGTGGATGCAAGCAGCTCTTCGGGCGTTTTCGGGAGGGCAGGATTCATGGGGTAACCTCGGGGGTGGGGGATATTACGATTTTACCATTGGGGGGCTGGTTGATTTGTTGAGTGATTGAAATGTTAAAAGGGTGTGTAGATTAGCGTAGGTCGGACACCGTTTTGTGTCCGACATTATGCTTCGGTAGAAGTCGATATCCCTCGAATTGCTCAAGGAATACGGGAAAATCAAAAAGGATATAATTTACCCATGCCCAAACTCCACTCCCGCTTCGTCTGCCAGCAGTGCGGCAAGGTGACCTCCAAATCCTTCGGACGCTGCCCGCAGTGCGGGTCCTATGCTTCGATGGTGGAAGAGGTGATCACGGCTCCAGCCGCTTCGGCAAGATCGGGCAATTCCCTCAGCCTGGCTGAACGAATCCCCCAAGAGCCTGTGCGGAGATCACCGGCGACGCGGAGGAGCGCTTTGCCCTGCCCATCGCCGAGTTCGCCCGCGTGCTGGGCGGCGGGATCGTGCCCGGCTCCATCGTGCTGGTGGGCGGCGACCCGGGCATCGGCAAATCCACCCTGCTGCTGCAGATGGCCATGGAAGTTGCCCCGCTGGGGAAGGTGCTGTATGTCTCCGGCGAGGAATCGGTGCGCCAGATCAAGATGCGCGCCCTGCGGCTGATGCGCGAGGGGGGCACGCAGGGGGGCGATTCCCCCAACCTGCTGCTGCTGACCGAGACCAACCTGGATGCCATCCTGCAGCACACCGCCGAGGTGAACCCAACCTTCCTGATCATCGATTCCATCCAGACCGTTTACCTGCCGGAGATGACCTCCTCGGCCGGTTCGGTGGGGCAGGTGCGCGAGTGCGCCTCGCGCCTGCGCGAGCTGGCCAAATCCAGGGGCATCGCGGTGTTCCTGGTCGGGCACGTCACCAAGGAAGGCGCGATCGCCGGGCCGCGGGTGCTGGAGCACATCGTCGATACTGTCCTCTACCTGGAGGGCGACCGCTACCAATCCTATCGCCTGCTGCGCGCGGTGAAGAACCGCTTTGGCGCCACCGCCGAGGTGGGTGTTTTCGAGATGCGCGAGAACGGGATGATCGAGGTCAGCAACCCCTCCGAGGCGTTCCTGGCCGAGCGCATGGTGAACGCCCCCGGCAGCGCCATCGCGGTGACCATGGAGGGCACCCGACCGCTCCTGGTGGAGATCCAGGGGCTGACCAGCCCCTCGAACCTCGGCAACCCGCGCCGCACCCCCAACGGGGTGGATTTCAACCGCCTGCTGCTCGTCACGGCCGTGCTGGCCCGGCGGGCGCACCTGAAGATCTACGACGCGGATGTGTTCGTCAACGTGGTGGGGGGCTTGCGCATCGACGAACCGGCGGCCGACCTGGCGGTGGCGGCAGCCATCGCCTCCTCGGTGAAGGACCTGCCGGTGAAGGCCGATACGGTGCTGATCGGCGAGATCGGTCTTTCGGGCGAGCTGCGCTGGGTGAGCCAGATGAACGCCCGCCTGAATGAAGCCGTCAAACTCGGATTCAAGAGCGCGGTGATCCCGCGCAGGATCAAACACGGGGAAAAGCTGCCCCCCGGAATTCAGATCATCGAAGCCCGCTCGGTGCGGGAAGCCCTGGAATGGGCGTTGAAAGGTGGAGAAAATGAGTGATCAGATCATGCCATTCGTAATGAACTCGGTGCACGCCACGCGGCTGAACCATGCCCTCGAGCATGCCACGTTGAACGTCCTGGCGCGGCATGGGAGTGCAGGCCAGGCTCGCGGGGTATTCCGAAAGGGACGGATTCTTCATCCTCGGTTCCATCGATACGCAGGTGCTGAAAGTTGCGGTGGATCAGGCCTACGAGCGGCTGCTGCACGGTGAACCCTGGCTGGCCATCCACGAAAAATGCGGGACGAACTACGTGGCGGCCGGGGCGGTAGCCGGGTTTGCTGCCTGGCTGGGAATGCTTGGTGTGGACAGCGGCTGGAGGCGCAAGCTGGATCGGCTGCCGATGGTGATGCTTCTCGTGACGGTTGCCACCATTCTGGCGCAGCCCCTGGGACCGTTTTTACAAAAAGAGTTGACCACCGACCCGCGCGTGGACGCCATCCGGGTGGTCTCCATCACCCGCTACCAGCGCGATACGCTGGTGGTGCACCGTATTCGCACGGTGAAGGCTTGATCGCCGGGAGCACGCTTTGACCAATTCTGAATGCCGTGTGCGCATCCTGCAGTGCGAAGACGAGCTTGCCCTGGATCGAATTATCCGGGAACAGGTCGCGCTGGTCAACGCCGACCCCGGGATCGCCGACCTGAATATCTCCCGACTGGACGGGCGCACCAGCAACAGCGCTGAGATTAGCACCGCGCTGAACTCCCTGCCTTTTCTTTCAGATTGCCGTCTGGTCATTTTAGAGAACGCCCTGCCCGCGGGTAGGGACGAGGGGACAAGGGAAAAATTCCTGCGCCTGCTCGAAAACTCGCCCGAAACCACCCGCATCCTGCTGGTGCTCGCCGACGAGTTCAAGGCTTATGGCGCCGGCAGCGGATGGCAGAGCTTCCGCAGGGATCACTGGCTGCGCAAATGGCAGGAGGCGGACCGTGAGCTGGCCGGTTGGGAAGAGCTGCCCCTGCCGGATCTCAAGAGTATGCCGGGATGGATCCAGCAGGAGGCGAAGCGTGAGGGGGGCGAGATCACAGCGCAGGCTGCCGCGGAGCTTGCCGCTGCCACCGGCAACAACACCCTGTGGGCTGCCGCCGAGCTTGGCAAACTGCTAACCTACACGGAGTGCAAGCGCCCGGTGAGCCTGGAGGACGTGCAGGTGCTGTGCGCCTCCGGCGACCAGACCAACATATTCGAGATGGTGGAGGCGGTGACGCGCGGGAACGCCCGCCAGGGGATGAAGCTGCTGCACCAGATGCTGGAAAAAGAGGATGCCCAGGTGATCTTCGGCATGCTCGTGCGCCAGTTCCGCATGCTGATCCAGGCGAAATATATTCTGGATAACCGCGGCGGGGCGAACGAGGTGGCGGCGGCGCTCAAGACCGCCGATTTCGTCACCCGCAAGCTGGTGGAGCAGGCGCGCCGCTTCAGCCTGGCGGAGCTGCAGGGGATCTACCGCAAGCTTGCTGGATATCGACCTGGAATCCAAGAACAGCACCACCCCCTGGGAGGTGGCGCTGGATACGTTCGTGGTGGAGATAGCGGGATAATTAAGATGTATCCAGATACTTTGGTTTCAATTATCATCATAATCGTTTTACTTGGTGGCTTGGCGGGAATTGCTTATTTTCTCGAAAAACGAAGCAAACAAAAAGGTCCTATTGGAGGAGCAGTTTTTCAGGCAGAACTTCCACCTCCCGGGCCTCTTTTCAAAATTTCAATTTACGCCATTCGGATATTGACTGCATTAATGGTACTTTCAATAATCGTGTTCGTAATTACTAATTCGATGACCTCTCTCTGGATAGGTCTAGCCTTTTTAGGTTTATATTTTATTGCCGTTTGGACGAGGAGGATAGCAAGGTTAACCGGGAAGTAACGGTCAGATTGAATGAGTGTCTAGTGATAAGGTGGGCGCGACGCACCTACTAAAAAACCCCTTTGCCTAGACGTTTACGACGGGTACAAAAGCGGTACCCGCCCTACGCTAGGTCGATCCTTACTCCACAAAATGAAAGATTCAGATTTCCTGCGATCGTATTCGGGAATCGCTTAAGATTCTTGCGCTTTTGTAAATCTTCACGTTTTTGGGGATTGTGATGAGGAGCCCAGCTGTAGAGCGGGTTCATCTTTTGTCACCTCGATCCAAAATCTGATCTACCATGGATAATTTCCTCGATGACACCTCGTTATTCAAAAAACGTAACAACGCGATACCCTCAAGCAAGATTAAGGAATCGTACATTACCTGAAATCGATAAGTCGTTCCTGATCCAAATGGCTTCCATTACTTGATACAATTTTCGGAGACGACGATTAATCGCTCCTCGGACTTGCCCTTCGAGTCGATCCAGGAGATATGACAGAACTGGAAAGTGTCGATGGATTCATTTCACGTACCCGGATTTAGTGGATTATTTAGGAAATACCATTCCTACCTAGACCACTCAATCCGACAGTTATTGGTCAAGCGCGAATTCTGGTCGATTTACGCTTGCGTACCTTCACTTCCGGCGAATTTCGTTCCCCGGTGATCCTCCGGATGAAGACCACCCCCGCGGCGGCGATGACCGCCAGGATGGATTGCCAGGGTTCTTCCCTGCCAGATCATCAGCGCCAAAACCACCGGAATGCCGGCGGCTGCAAGCGCGGGACCGGGGTTCCTGCGGAAGATGCGCGCGGAAATGATCCCCACCCCCAGGCCGACCCACGCCACCCAGCCTGAAAGCGCCCAGATCGCGCCGCAGGCAGCGGCCAGCGCCCAGCCGCCATATTTCCAGCGCAGGAACGGCCAGCTGTGCCCCGCCGCCGGGGCGGCGGCGATGAGCGGAAGCCAGTTGAGGTTCACATTCCATTGGAAGGCCAGCCAGACGGGCAGGAAGCCCTTGCCGGCATCGAAGATCAGCACCAGCAACGCCGGGATGAAACCGATCTTGCGGAAGACCGAAAACGTTCCGGGCTTTTCGCCGGTTTCAAAGGCGCGCTTGCCGTATTTGAGGCGGAAGGCCCACTCCGCCGGCATCACCCCACCAAGCAGGTACCCCCCGATCACCAGTAAAAATGGCGCATATTCCATAAAAGATCCCCTCGGCTTCAATCGAATTTAAGCAGCTTCATCCTTGCCTCGCCCCACTTGAGCGAATCGGCGATGCCCTGCTCGATGGGCAGCTCGGCCTTCCAGCCCAGCAGGCGCTCAGCGGTATCGGCGTTGGCGAAGGACCCAGCCACATCCCCGGGGCGCGGGGGCGATTCGCGGCTGGGCACCGGCTTTCCATAGACCTTCTCGAAGGCGGTCAGCAGCTCGCGCACGGTCACGCCCCGCCCGGTGCCCAGGTTGATCACCAGGTAGTTATCCGCCGGGTTCCCGGCGCGGGCGAAGGTCTCGTCAAAGTGCACCAGGGCACGGATGTGCGCGCGGGCCAGGTCCCAGACGTGGATGTAATCCCGGACGCCGGTGCCATCCCGGGTGGGGTAGTGGGTGCCGGTGATCTCGAAGACCGGCTGCTTCCCAGGGCGGTATCCACCAGCTTACCGATGATGTGCGAGGGATCCTTGACGTGGATGCCGGAGCGCATCTTGGGGTCCGCGCCGATGGGGTTGAAATAGCGCAGGGCGATCCCGCGCATGCCGTAGGCGGCGCAGAAATCCTTGAGGATCATCTCCATGGTCAGCTTGGTGCGGGCGTAGGGGCTGATGGGTTTGAGCGGCGATTCCTCGGTGACCATGAAGCCGGGCACCACATCATAGAGCGCGGCGGTGGAGCTGAAGACGATGCGCTTGCAGCCCACATCGCGCAGGGAACGGAAGAGCTCCAGCGATTTGGCAACGTTCTCGCGGTAATACTCGTAGGGCATCGCCATCGATTCGGGCACGACGATCAGCGCCGCGCAGTGCACCACCGCCTGGATATCGGGATGCTCGCGGAAAATTTTCTCCACCGCGCTTGAATCGGCAATATCCGCCTGGTAGAAGATGCGCCCGCGGGTGAATTCGACCCGCCCGGTGATGAGCGAATCCAGGATGATGGGAGTGTGCCCCTCATCCTCCAGGGCTGAACAGATGGTGCTGCCGATGTAGCCGGCGCCGCCGGTGATGAGATATTTCATATAGATCCTCGACCTTGATTATAGGAAAATTATAATTCGTTCAGCGAAATCGTGCCTCACCTGAGGATGAAGCGCCAGATAAACCAGCCAGCGAACACCAATCCGGCGATCCAGAGAAAAATAATGATCAGGATCCCCCATCGGTTCTGCGAAGGAAGCGATTGCGTGGAGGAAGCTGCTTTCTCCCTGGCGGAAGCCATGATTTCTGCAGGGATCAGTTTGATCGCAACAAAAATGCCAAGAGGAACAATGATCAAGTCATCCAGGTAGCCCAAAACGGGGATGAAATCGGGGATGAGGTCGATCGGGCTCAACGCGTAGGCGATCACCAAAATAGCCGCGACACGCGCATACCAGGGAGTGCGGGGGTCGAGGTACGCAATATGAATGGCAGAGAGCTCTTTTTTTAACGATTTCATCTGTCGTCGAAAATTCCACATAATCACCATAATACTTAAATTAGGCCAAAGAAACCCGGGAAGGATTGATCACTCAGAATATTTCAATTTATATTGATCCAATAATTCTTGCCAAAGCTTCATGGCTCGAGCCTTTTGGGGTGTGTTTGGAGTGCTTTCATCTATTTTCATCCAAAGACCTTCAAGTTTGGTAGGGGATGAACCCTTTAAAGAAAGACTCCATTTGAATGTTGAAATCGCTTCGTCCCATTCGCTGTTCATAGCATAAGCCTGGATCAAAGGAAAGAAATAAGCAGCCGTGAATTCCGGATGCGTGTCGGGTGAATTTTTAAGTTGACTGATTACCTCCGGCCAGTCACCCAGTTGTCGGGCAAAATCCGCTCTGTTGTATGATTCACAGAATTGATCCCCGGACCTGGTCCTAAAAATCTCCAGTCCGGAAATGCTTCCCGGGTTCCCTTTTTGGAGAATAACCTCCGGATTTGATAAACGGGAAAATGCTTCTACCCTTTGGTCAAGAACGGGGTACTCGTATGGGTATTCAGGGTCCAGAACCTGCAGGCAATTATTATCAAAAAATACTGATAGGATTTTCTTTTTGTCTAAATCAAAACCCGCACTCAGGAAATTTAGCCGAGTCCTATTATCATTTGCTAATCCTGGCTCTTCGGTCCCAAAAACCAGCGCGTAATCCAATACCTGCTCGATGTTTTGAGAATAGATCCAATTGAGCGCGAAAGTTAACCCGGTATATGACCGCATTCCCATGGGGTAATCGTTTGCGATGATCAGGGTCCCGGGTTCCAAATCAGGAGCCCGGGTCACAAGTTGAGAGAAAAATTGATTTTGTTTTTTCCAGTCTAGCGAAAACCTGTAAGCTGAGTTGAACTGAACCCCGACAGAAAAAGCGACTAGCAGACTGAATAGAATGATTTTTAATATGGACCTAAAAGGTAAGACAAGCAGAACCGAAACCAGTATTACGCAGGAACCGAGCATGAAAGGGAGGGTGAACCTCGAAGAGTTATCCCATAAACTCGGGACGAGTCCTGTGATGACGAAGGGGATTCCCGCGAGCAGAATTGTGCCCGACCCCAAAATCAAAGGTTGTGCTAAATCTGAAAACCTTTCCGTGAATTTAACATTCTTGAGCAGAAGCAAAAAATAAGCGATACAAACCACGAACGCTAAAGAGGCAAGAATAATATTGAGCAGTTTTGCGGAATTTCCCAAAGATTGGAATTCACCAATTAGGAATGGCCGAATCCAGGCTAAGGCACTTGTTATGTAAATATTATTCAGAATTTTTCCCGGCAAATGTAATAGGGTTTGGGACGGATCAGCGCGGAACTGGTCAATAAGGATTGCCGGATGGGTATAATCTTGAAATTTAAAAAAGAACCCCCGCCAGACACTCACACCAACAAAGACGACCAAGTAAGGTGTCCAATATGAGAAGAACTTCTTCCAGAGGGGATTAGCTTCGGGAGGATTATTCCGAATTGTGAACCAAATCAGCAAAGGTCTAAGCAGCTCCAGCACATAAAAGAATTCCATCGTCAACAGGTTGACAAGTGATAGAAGTATCGCAAAAAATGTGTAAACCCATCGGTACTTGGTGCTGCGGAGTGATTTTATTGTCAGAACTAATGAAAAAATAAAACACAAATAAACAATAAATATGTGACTATACGTGACTGATACGGATTGGCTTATAAAACCGGGGTAGATCGTGAGCAGGATCGCGGTCCACATTGCCAGGATCATTTTCTTGGGCCACAAATTCTTTAGAAGGATCCACACCGAGATGCCGGTCAGCCATCGTAGAATCAAGGCGAATAATTGCCATTTCCAAGGGATGGTTCCAAGGATGGGTAAGGTCACCTGGAATAGCCATCCCCAAAGCGGTCGGTTGGTTGAAAAGTATTGGGTAATACTTTGGGGTCCGATCCTGTTATACGAATAAATGAAGATCCAATCATCCGAGTAGAATCCCAGCCTGGGAATCAATATCCCGTATGCCAGGATGCTTAAGCCAAATAAGACCAGTGGAAAGGTGAAGTTCGGCGATCGAAGAATCTTAGGCATCGACATTTCAACTCATAAATTTCTAGTAAATACTATTTGGGGAGTCCAAGTAATGATTAGTAAATTGAATTCTACGCATGCAAGAAATCTTTTTCACAATTAAAACATCAACCACCAATCATTACAGCTGTTGCCTATTTGTCCACAGGCTCTTATAAAAATCATCTATCCATTAAATTCAATTTTCGGTTCTTGCCGGTTAACAATTATTTGATCGAGCGAATTAAATAAACTGGTCTGTGTTTCACTTCCTGGAAGATATAGCCGATATACAGACCGATAATCCCGAGCGAGGTGAGCACGCAACCGCCAATGATAAGTAACATGAACATCAGCGAGCTCCAACCCGGCTCCAGGGTGGATTGCCGCCCGCCAAACCACAGGCTGAGCACATAGATGACCTCGATCAGGGCAAGGACAAAAAAGAGGATCCCGATCGAGATGCTGATATAGAGCGGCACAAGGGAAAAGGAAAACGTGGCATTGACCGCCAGGTTCATCATCTTGCGGGTAGTGTACTTGGATTCGCCCGCCATGCGCTCAGCAGGGGTGAATTCCAGGATGGCTGTCTTGAATCCGCTCCAGGCCACCATGCCCCGCAGGAAGCGGTGGTATTCCGGCATGCGGCGCAGACTAAGCACGACCTGGCGGGTGAGCAGGCGGAAATCCGCCCCACCGGGGAGAATGTAGGTATCCCCGATGCGGTTGACCATTTTGTAGAACAGCCCGGAGGTCGTTCGCTTGAACCAAGAAAGGTCCTCCTGCTCCAGCCGGCGGCTGAGCACCACCTCGGCGCCATCCGCTCGCCATTTCGAGCATCTGTCCGATCAGCTCGGGGGGGTGCTGCCCGTCGCCATCCAGCGAGATGACATAATCCGCATCGGCGTGATCCAGCCCGGCGGTGAGGGCGGCCTGGTGACCGAAGTTGCGGCTAAATTCGATCACCCGCACGCGCGGGTCGGAGTTGGCGATAGCATACAGAATTTCCTGGGTTCGGTCGGTAGATCCATCGTTAATAAAAAGGATCTGGAATTGGTAGTTCAGGGGAGCGATGGCTTTACACAACCGGTCGTAAAATGCCTGGATTACCGATTCTTCGTTGAAAACCGGCACGATCAGGTCGACGTTAAGTTTGTTTCGGGTCGATTTATTACGAACCGGACGGGAAGATTTTTCGTTTACTGGCATCATCCATCCCTCTCTATAAAATCCATTATACCAACCAGCATATACCATGCATCTGCGGGTTTATTTTTGGCCTTGCAGGGAAATACCGAGCCCGTCTGTAACCACCTCCACCTGGCCGTGGGAGCCGGTCGGAATCCAATCCTTCACCGGAACAGGCACGCGGCTTTCATTCCAGAGTATCCCGAGTGCGGAAAATGGTATCCAATCCTGAGGGCTGGCATCCACAAGGTCACTTTCATCCAGGAGGATCAGAGAAGGTGGCGAGCGACGCACATTATCCTGCAACTCCTGCGGGGATACTCCGCCAGGGAGAAGCATTGTGAAATTGCCATAATCAATCGTCAATGCGGTGCCCTCCTCACCGGAGGCGATCACTTTTAGCAGCAACCCGGGTTCCAATTGGTACACCTGCCCTGCTTTCAGTAAACCGCTTTCCGCACCGGCCTGACGCAGCGTATCTTCCAGCCGGCGGTTGGCGGCATTCGCGGGGACCGCCTCCCCCCAGAGCACACTTTTCACCTGCACCTGCTCGGCGAGGATCGGCAGCCCGCCCAGGGGTTTGGCCATTGAATCGGTCAGGATCAATGCTTCCAGGTCGCGGTCGAAGGGAGAGAGCCTCTCATCCAATCGGGAGACAAGCTCGCGCCCGCTGGCAGCGCCGTTAATAAGATACATCTGCCCGCGAGGTGATTTAACGATCACAGCGTGGCTGTATTCCAATCCCGGCAGGAGGATGTGCAATTTTCCATCCGGACGGGCAGCCACGCCCATCCAGGTTGCCATGGCAGCGACGCCACTGATGGTGAGCAGAACGGCAGGTTTTGCCTGCACAGGAAAACGCTTTGCCAGAAGATAGAGCACGACAGCCAACGCCAGCAGCACAACGATCCAAACAAAACCGGACTCGGATAGTCTGACCGACCCAGGTATCTTCGCGAACCATTGCACTACGGAAGTTGTATAGGAAAGCATGGGGAGCGCGAACCATCCCAAAACCTGCCCCAGCGGCAGGGCGATCATCCCCCCAAACATCGCCACCGCCCCCAGGGTCATCACCAGAGGTTGGGCGGGCAGGATCATGGGATTGGCAAGAATGGCGCTGAGTGAAACCTGGTGGAAGTGCCAGGCCATTAGCGGCAGGGTGGCGATCTGCGCTGCCAGGGTGAGCAGAACAAATTCCCCCACCGGTTCCGCGATCCCGCGAGCCTTTCCCGGTGGCAACCGGCTTCCCAGCCAACCGGAAAACCAGCGCAGCAGCGGATTACCGAGAACGATCAACCCCAGCGTGGCGGCAAAGGAAAGCTGGAAACTCACATCCCAAAGCAGGTACGGGTTGAGAAGACACATCACAACAGCGGTAAAGACCAGGGTGTTCAGCCCTGATCCACGCCTGCCGATCTGCGTGCCCAGGATAGCCATGGCGCCCATAATCGCTGCGCGCATCACCGCCGGTTCCATGCCAACCAGCAGCGCGTAGAAGAACACCGCAACGATCGAAAAAATCGCCGCCTTCCAGCGGGTGGTAAAGAGCCGCAGCAACCAGTAAACAAACGCCGAGACGATGGCGATATTGAACCCGGAAATGGCAATGATATGGGCGGTGCCAGTCTCTTGGAAAGCCAGAGTAAGATCCTCGGGCAGGTCCTGGTCGAGACCGAGAAGGATGCCTGCCAGCAGCGCGGCTTGCGGCTGGGGCAGGATTCGGTTAATGACGGAGTATCCCCGCAGACGGAGGGAATAAAGCGCGGATATGAGCGGGCTGCCATGCCCATGGGAAATCACTTCGACCTTCGGGAATGCGATCAGAGTCTGGATACCCTGGCGCGCGAGGTAATCCCGGTAGGAAAAAGATTCCTCCTCCGGTGGTGATTCCGGCTCGCCGGTGATCCTGACCAGGTCGCCGTATTGGATTTCCGTTCCCGGCCATGTTTGCACCTGTATTCTTCCTGAGAATGGCCGGCCGCTTCCATCCTCACCCTGCGTAAGCTCTGCCCGAAAGGCAGTCGTTCTTCCGTTCGAGGCTGGCAAGCTGGAAACGACCGCGGAAAATGAGATCTCTCCCTTGCCATTATGGAAGGCGATGTGTTCCGGAGAAAACCCTGATGATGGGAGTGGGTACCGCCAAGCGCCTAGTGCCAATGCGGCAAGGAGCACCGCCAGGGGCAGGGGGCTGATCCCGCGCCAGGATTGGAGAAGCACGACTCGGGTGGTGAGGCGTTTTTCCAGGAACGCGAGGAGGGAGCAAAGAATGAAAACAGAGAAGAGCAGGGTTTTGGGAACGGCGCTGACGCTGCCCAGCCAGATGCCTGCGATGAATGCTGCGGAGAGCCAGAGCAGGGGCATGGGAATATTATAGTGAAGAAATTAAATTGAGCGAATAGTTCAGAAAACCATTTGAAAATATGGCGAAATGCTATTCAACACTGATCAGTGCATAGGTTTGATTACTAAATATGATATTTCGAATAAGCCAATCCGGGACAGGGTTCCTGACAATTGCAAATTCTGCTTGTTCCCGCTTGCCGAATTCCAGGTATTTCTCCAGTTTTTTATCATCTGGTAGTTTATCGATCACGGACCATTCCTTCACGTTCTTTTCCATGTCGATCGCGAGAGATAAATTACCAGGCGCAATCCGGGTGAGATCGTTTGGATCGAAGGCAACCGGGTGCAGGGCTTGAAACCGTACGGCACCACCCATGTAAATCGGTGGTATGGAAATGACCAGTGAATTTTTGTCAATATTGTTACGGATATATTCGATAATTCCCGATTCGTCCTTTGATTCCTGGCTTGGACAAATTATCTTGCCATTTAATATGCATTCCAGAGTTCGATATCGATAATTTGGAAATCGAAAACCCGGAAATTGATCTGTGTATGTTTTCGGGAACAGCAATGCAAATAATACTGTTATACCAAGGGCTAGACCTGCCAATCCAAGCCTGCCCAAAGTGCCCAGATCCGTTTCCGGCACAGATTTATTCCAATATATAGCCAGGGGCCAGAACACCAATATTTCAAGCAACGGTATCACATAGCGTAAACCTCGAATCAGCTCCAAAAAAACTGGAAGTTGATGCACTTTCGATTCGATAAACACCTCGAATGTGCTCAAACCCACACTGACGAATAATATTCCTGCAATCCATAACAGGATCAACCCCAACCGCTGCCTTTCTCCCGGATGGCGGAAAACCAGCGCGGAACCAATATACGCAAGGGGTAATAATGAATACTTCAATGAGACCAACAAAAAACTTGAGAATGTTATTCTGATGTGGAATGTCGACGGGTACAGCCTTTCCAGAAATGCTCTCGCCGTTTCATAGTTTATTGAACTCGTAGAAAATAAATCGCGGTTAGTACTATATTGATATATGAACGGGATCGTCAAAAGCATAAAAATGAGTATGTAAAGAAATTGATTAAGAAGATGGTTCTTCCACGGTAGCCCTGAGGGTTTAAACAAAAGGTATCCAAGCCATGCGGAGAACGCGATGGCAGGAGTGGAAACTGGGTGAACATATATTAGAAACCCTGTCGCGATCATCACCAACCAGCGAAGGCGCGGTCGGGACAGGGAAAAAATAACCAGGATAAGGAGCCAGGGAAAAAACGCCTGAAACATCATGCGCGGTTGGGGATCGTACCAGATCCCCCAATAATCCCCTGCTTGTGTATAGATGATAACAATGGACAACAAGGCTAGTAATAATGAGAAGAAACTTGATTTATATAATAGCCTTCCAAGAGCATAGAATCCGGAGAGCTGAATAAACACAAAAGGAATGATAAGAAGGATTAGCGATAACCCATACCCGCCCGTGATTTTCGTGAGTGCCCTGATTAAAGGTACCTGAAGGCTTGTGTAGTAACCAAAATTACCCGGCGAGTTAAATAATGAATCTTTGGTAAATAGATCGGGGTGATCTAACGAAGCGGCATATGAAGAAAGATAGGCTGCATCACTATGGAGGTCACTGAATGGGGTTAATCCATTCCAACGACCCAGAAAAAAAAGAATGGCTAAAAGGAAAAAGAATAAAATGATTATCCAATCGCGCCTATTCCAGAATTTTCCACCAGATCCATTATGAAAATATTTTGACAGGAAGTGGAGTCTATTATCAAACTTCCTCAAGCGTATTAAGATCCCGCCTCTCAACTTTATCGAAAAATGCACTAGGAATAACGTAATCGTTAAGAACAAGAACGAAATTGAAAACCAATATGAAAACCAGACTGGAATCCGCGTAAGCGGATCAACCTGGAATTGTATCTCTTCGGCCTTCGGAGATTCGATGGGTACGGATAGAATTTGCGGGAGCGGGTTTCCATCCACCGAAATGGAAACTTCTGCTGGTACAGAAGAAGCCATGAATACCAGGCGGCTGAATTCTCCGGTGCGACCGATCCATTCCAAAGAGGCAGGCTTCGTCCCCGAATAGGTCAACCCCAATGGCGTCTGCTCCCAATCCCCTTCTTTCTGTAATTGACCAAATCCGATATCACTCAAACTTGAGGTAAACCATTGTAAAGTGATTGACCGGTCGGCAATACTACCGGGGATTTGAACTTTGAAATGATGCGTTGGAAGAAGCTGAATAAAGAAAGGCGTTTTTACGGTTGAGAATACTGCAATTAACCCTACGAATCCTGAAAGGATAAGCCAACCGAAACGGCCGGATCGTTCGTATTCGTGAAGTTTAAATATGATGAATCTTGATAACAGCAGGTAAATTAAAGGGGTGAGTAAAATAAAAAGGAAAAACGCAAAAAATGGTTCTCTTCGGCTGAGAACAGGTGTTTGGAAGAAGAAAAAATATGAACAAAATGCTAATAATGCTGCCGATATGACCGAGGCAAGGACTGTTCCCAATCGAGGTAGGATTGGTGAATTTTTCATTTTCAGGAGTTTGCTATCTCACGAGATGGGGGCTTCGGATCTCGAACCTGCTGAGCGAGTGCAAAAACTAACAATCCCAGGCTGAACAGCCCCACGAGGTAGACACCGTACTGGTAGCGAAAATCACGTGAAACATTAATTAGAAGCATCGTCGCCGATTGGGTGGCAGCAGGCAGAAAATACAGGAGATAGCGTGATTGTTTCGCCCTGAAGGCGAGCAGCGCGGTGCAGTATATCCCTAGAAAAAGAAATAGTGCCGGGGTATAGAACAGCAGGTCCCACGGTTTGTGGCTGGCATAACCCTTGATAATCGTCAACGGCCCGATCAGCGCGGGCAGCAGGCTGTTTTCTTTCAACCCGAGGGCATTGGATTCGATCCAGGTTGGCAGACCTGCGGTCATCACCTCCTGGTTGAGCATGCAATGGCTGGGCAGCTCCCAGACGAGCGAGCTGACGCAGACCAGGTGGCGGATCTCAACACCGGGTTCCTTGATGGCGAGGGCGATGAACAGCTTGCGGATATCTGCGGCTTTTTCGGAAAAGCGCGGTTCGGAATATCCCGGCTGAAGCCAGATGGGGATATTGGTGCAGCAATCGTAGCGCCATTGATCGAGCGGCATTATCCCCGAGGCGAGTTCCGCTTCGGTTGAAGTAAGCGGGGATCCTGTGGCGACATGGGCGGCGATATGGTGGATGAATACCTGCTGCTTGAACCCACTGTTGCGGTCAACCTTCAAAATATCATAGAAAGGTCCCTGGATAAGGAGCCACGCGCCCAGGAAAATCCCGAGGCTGAATACCACGATTTTCCACTGCTCTCTGTAAACCAGGGCGAGAACGATCAGACTCACCACGGGAACCGGGAGCCCATTCAGGCGGAATAGGCTGATTCCCAGGCTGACCAGGACGATCCATAGCCAGGTAAATTTCCTGTTCAGCCATTCGCCCCGGCTGATGACGATCTTCAAGATCATCAGGGAAAGGAGCAGCAGGCAGGTGGAATAGGGGATATCCTTCCAGAGGGTCGAAACCATGTTCCCATTAACCGGGGAAATGGCAAACAGGGCGGAGAGCCCCCACCCTGCCCAGGCAGGCAGACCGTGATCGGATAACAGCTTGATGCCCCACGCGACCGTCAAGCTGAGCGTTATGACCTGGAAAACGATCACAACCGCAGGGGAGAACCATATCCTGGTGAGCAGGATCACCAGAAGGGTGTGGACCACCGGCAAGGCGTCGTTGAACTGTCCATCGATCACCTGCCCCCACTGGCGGATCGAATCGGGGGTCATGATTGCCGGAAAGTATGTCAGCAGATAGATGCTCCACACGGCGATCATCGGCAGGGCATAGAGCAGCCAGTATCCATTTTTTCGTTGAACGATTGGCGCAGGTTTGAGCTGTACACCAACTAGGAACAGGGTCAGGACGAGAAACAGGAACCCGAAAACGAAACCGGTGAGCAGATGGTTGAAGGTGACACTCATCCAACCTGCGGAAAGTTTCGAAGCAACGATGACCGGCGCAAAGGGTGAATCGGCTGTAACTAAACCGGCGAGGTTACCATCCCACCCCGCCCGGACATTTTCAATGCCGGGGGTGTTGGTAAATACCAGCATAGCCGAATCCCCGGTACGCCCTGACCAGGCGAGTGATGCGGGCTGAGCACCGAAATGGGTAAATCCCGTGTCGGTTCGCTGCCACTCTCCCTCCTGTTCAAATTCCCCGAAGCTGATATCCCGCAGGGAGGTCTTCGCGTATTCGAGCGTGACCGAGCGGTCTGTGCTGCCCGCTGGAACGGAGATCTGCAGGTGATGAACTGGCATCAGCAGGAAGATCTGGGGTGGGCGGGTGACCAGGGCAAAGAGGATCCCAACACCCACTGAGAGCAGGATCCAGTTGCGCCTGGCTTTTGGGGGAGTAGGTTTCCAGCCGGGGGAAAAGGAACCGGGAAAGAAGCAGATAAATGAAGGGGGTGAGGGCGAGCCAGAGGATGAGAAAGTAAGCAAATTCGCGCTTAGTGGTGAAAGGGGTTTGTAGGAAGAAGATATAGATGGTGAAGGATATCCCAAAACCAATAAGGATTGAAAAAAACCACAAAAATGGTTTGTTTTTGGTTTTTTAGAAATTATTGTAGGATTGTTCATTCAAAATATTTCATTTAAATTATTTTAACCAAAAAGAAGTTCATTATCTACTCGTTTTTATCTTTATGAATTGGTGACAACAAAGCCAAAATAAGAAGCCCCAGTCCAAACAACCCGACAAGGTATGCACCATAATGGTATCGATAATTATCTGATAGATTAATTATTCCATATATTGTTTCTTGGGTCACCACCGGCAGGATAAACAGCAATCCTTTCCAATTCTTCCTCCGGATAGAAAAAATTGCAGTGGCATAGACCCCAAACCACAAATACACTGCCGGGGATATCAATAAGGTCAGGGTTGCGTTGATCCTCAAAGAGATTAGGAAATGGGATAGCGGTTTTTGAAAAAAGGGGATCAAGCTTTTTTCCGAGATGTGTTTTTCAGGGTACCCACTTATCCATGAAGCGGAATTAATCGGAAGGAGTGTATTAGCTCCACAGAAACCGGGGGATCTCCAGACTATGGAGCTGACGCACTTGAGATGCTCGAGTTCGACGGCAGGTTCCTTCACGGCAAGTTCAAGATACAATGTCCGGATCGCCGAACTCGGAAGGATCTTTTCCTCATCAAAAAGCCCGGTGGTTCGTGATGTGCTAAGCGCGCTGCAACAGTTATATCCCCACTGGGACCCCGGAACGATGGAATCTGCCAGGGCTTGTTCGGAAGGGGTGAGTGGTTGCCCGGTATTGATATGGGCGGCAATATGATGCATCAAGATGTGCTCAAATGTCCCCGATGTGGGCTGTTCCACCCTCAAAGCCTTGTATAACGGTCCATGAATGACCCCGTATACAACCAGCGACATCACCGCTGCCTGAACTATGTATTTCCACCATTTGCGATAAAAAATCAACAGAGCGATCAATGATGCTAACGGTACGGGAAATCCATTATGACGGAAGGAGGCAACACACAGACTGACCAGGCCCAGCCATACCCAGGTGAATCGTTTCTCCAGCCAGATCCCCTTGGTGAGCACGATCTTCAGGATCATCAAGGAAAGCAGAAAGAGGCTGGTGGAGTAGGGGATATCCTTCCACAGGACGAGGACCATGTTGCCGTTGAGAGGTGCGATGGCGAAAATGGCTGCCAGCAACCATCCTGCCCAGTCTGGCAACCCATGGTCCTCAAGCAGCCGGATCCCCCAAGCGACACTCAGACTCAGAAAAAGGATCTGGGAGATCACCACCGCAGCCGGCGAGAACCAGATCCTGGTGACCAGCCACATCGATAACGTGTGGAACACCGGGTGGGCATCGTTGAACTGCCCGGAGATGAGCTGACCCCATTGTTGATTGGAATCAAAACTCATCATGCCGGGAAAGAAGGTCAGCAGGTAGACCCCCCACACCGCGATCATCGGCAGGGTAAAGAAAAGCCAGGAATATTTACCGCGTGAATAAAAGGGTTTGCCCTTAATCTCCCGTGTTAAAAGAAACATCGTAATTGATAGAAAGAGAATACCTGAGGAAAACCAGAGAATGAATATCGCGAGCAGGAATCCGGCATTTTTGGAATTGTATGGCTGCGTGATCGTCAGGGTTGATCCCGGGGAGCCTTCAAGGTTGATCGATGTTTCCTGACCATCCCAGGTAACCAGGATGGGATTGGAATAGGGTGTTTTTTGAAGTTCAACCATTACCTTATCACCCGGTTTTCCCTCCCAAAATAGAGATGCCGGCTGCGGTCCGGTGTGGCTGATCCCGGTTTCTGATTTCTCCCAACCCCCCTCTTTTTGTAATTTAGAAAAACTTACATCGCCTAGACCTGTGGTGATCCAGATAACCGAAACGGTTCGTTCAACCGCGTTATCTCCCGATACTATTGGAACCTGGATTTTGAGCGTGTGATCCGGAGAGGCGAAATACAAGGGAGGATAATTCGTTGTGAGGATGATAAAAAAACCAAAGAGAATCGATGAAAGGATCAGGAAGGTTTTTCCGCGGGGTGAATATTCTCGAAATTGTGCCAAAAGAAATCGATCGATCATAAAGTAACTGGGAAAAATCAAGACCACGAAAAGGAGAATTGCTGCTAGAAGTTCCCGTTTTCCAAGCAGGGGTGTTTGAATGAATAACAGATAAATAGTCAGTGATAGGGAGAAGCTGAGGAGGATGGCTAGAATCCCTGATAACAAATGAATTTTGCGAGAAGGATTACTTTTATTCAAGATTTATTTCTCCGGAGATTCAATTCTTTTCCTTCGCTCAACATTGTTCAAAATATCTTTTTCCACCGGGACGAATAAAAACCCGATACATAATAAACCTATCAGAACGACGCCATATTGATAGCGAACGTCTGAAGAAATGTTGACAAGGAACAATACCAACGATTGAATCAAAGCAGGGGTCAGAAATAACAAAATTAACCCTTGCTTTTTCCGAAACGCAAGTAGTATCGTACACAAGATTCCCAGGTAGAGGTAAACTGCTGGTGAATAAATAATCTCGTGTAAAAAACCGGTTGAAAATACCTGCAAGTAAGGATTCGCATACCGTATTAACCCGGGAAACCTTGAAGCAGCCACAAAACCCAGATTCCCACTATATATTTTATAAGTTTCAACCGGATCTGTTGAACTGGATAAGGGGAATAAACCATTGGTTATTCTGTCATCGCACATGGAACCAACTTTCCATACCAATTCGCCTGTGCATGCCATATGAGCAAAATCCACCGATGGATTCTTTAAAAACAAGTCGAATGCAATTATGGTTGGTCTCTGAAGATCCTGTTTTAACAAAGGCAAGTCAAAGTTCGAATGTTGACCTCTCGGAAAAATGGGCATCAATGTTGGGTTCACCCAGCAACAATCATATTTCCAAGTATCTAATGGAGCCAATTTACCTAGATAATTCGTTTCCTCGGTATTCAGGGGAGTACCAGCTTGCAGGTGTGCTGCGATATGATGCAGGAAAAGCACGGTTCTGAATTCGGGGACATGCCTAACCTTCAAGTATGAATAAACGGGTCCATACAATAGACCCAGTAATAAAACAAAAGCCCCTGCTGCATACATCATCAATCGTCTTTGTTTCCAAAAGAAAACGAGTAGCACGATGATCGACCCAACTGCCACTGGAAAGCCATTAATCCTTAAGAGGGCTATTACGGCAAGGATAATGCTCAACCCCAACCACGCCAAATGCCCATTTAACCATTCCCCCTTAGAATTGATCATTTTTAGGAAGATAATCGATAAAACCAACAGTGCGGCTGAGTAGGGAATATCCTTGAATAATGTGATCACCATTATGATATTGAAAGGCAATAATGCAGAAACAATCACCAACACCCAAAGCACTTTTTTGGACACACCCATATTTCCCAATTCTGCCAGGCCCCAAGCTAAGGCAATGCTCACCATCAAGATCTGGGTAATCACAACAGATGCTAATGAAGAGTAAAACCTGGACGCTGCGCTAATTATCAGTGCATACAAGATGGGATGCGCATCCGTATATTTTCCACTAACCATCTGTCGCCATTGCAGTTGGGCATCAGCGCTAAAAAACCCCGGATAGAAAATTAATAGAAATAACACCCATACCCCGATCATTGGCAGAGCGTATAATAGCCATGAATATTCAACTCGCCTAAGTAACAAAAAAAAGAATATCAGGCTGGCAAGACCCCACCACGCTAAGAAACCGGGGAAGTACGCATATATGGGGATAGGGAAATCCTGGATTTTTTCTTGTTCACCCATTATCGGAGAGTAGAGGTCAAGAATTTCTGAAGCCCCGTTCCAGATAACCTTTACGCGCCCAGCATCCGGCCCAGTGATAAATATCAACCTGGCTTGTGAACCGGTTCGCCCTACCCAATTTATGGTAGCTGGTTCACCCGAAGAATGCTTTAAGATGTTGGTATCAGTAACTTCCCATTCGCCTTCTTTTATTAGTTGGGAAAAACTCACCCAACCAAGATCTGTAGAGAATCCATTGATACCTACTTGTTTCCCTGTTGAAAGTGGGTTTTTTTCATTCTCGGTTGTAATAAATAACGACTGATGGGGTAAGAACAAGTAAACGGGTTTTAATTTTCCTCCGATTAGAGCAACACACAATCCGAGAAAAAGGCTTATCAAGACCCATAATAGTTTACGGTTTGTCCCTTGGTAGCGGGAGAGGATATTCCGTTCAATGAATAAATACCAAGGGATTATACAAACCAGAAAAATCAGGGTTGTAAAAGCGAGCTCGCGTCTACCAAGAAAGGGCGTTTCGAGGAAAAAAATGTAGAAAAATATTGCAGTTAATCCGCTGAAGAATAACGCCAGAACAAAATTTAACGATCGTTTACGAGTGAATGTATTAAATTTTGTGGTCATTTACTTTTTACAATATTTATCGAAGTATCAATCGTAGAATCGTACTCCATTAGATTAGGTCGCTGAACAAAGAAAAATCCAATGCTAAGTAAACCAACCAGAAGAACACCAAACTGGTAACGGATACTTTGAGATTGGTTAAATAGAATAAGAGTTAGTGATTGCATCAAAACAGGAGTCAAAAAAAGAATGAAACTTGTTCTCCTACTACGGATAGCGAGGAATAAGGTAGATAAGATGGTCATGTAAAGGTAGATTGCAGGAGTATAAAAAATCTCGTGCAAAAACCCGGAGGATTTTACTTGAAGGTAAAGGTTCCCATAAGGGATAAGTAATGGAAGCACGGATGCTGGTTTAAATCCAAATCCATTCCTAGAAATCCAATACGATTCGACAGGGTTTAATGAATTGGAGAGCGGACTTAATCCTTCTGTGATCATTACTCCGCATTTGGAGCCAATTTTCCAAACCAACTCACTTGCGCAAGCCATGTGATGAAGATCCACCCCTGGGTTTCTCAAGAAAAGAGCCAGAGAGATGCTGATTGGTTTATTAATATCCTCTTTAAGTATTGGTAAATCCATTTTTTGAACTGAATATTCCGGGAATATCGGGTGCAAGGTCGGGTTTACCAGGCAACATTTGTAACGCCACGAATCCAGAGGTGCCAATTTTCCGAGGTATTCCCTTTCATCAGGCGTTAAAGGAGTTCCTGCATTAATATGAGCGGCGATGTGATGAAGGAATACAGCAACTCCAAATTCAGGCACACGCTTCACGCGCAGGATGGAATAGACTGGTCCAAAGACAACTGCAAGCATCACCACCATTATTCCTGCAGCAAAAACGACCTGTTTCCACTGTTTTCGGAAAAACAAGAGCATTACAAAAGCTGAAAAGAAAGCCACAGAGAATCCATTCGCACGGAACAGCGCAACGGCACCGAGAATGACTCCCAGCACCAACCAATGCCGGGGATTCGTCAACCACTGACCCCTTGTGTTTATTGTTTTTAAGAATATAACTGAAAGGATGAATAAACATACTGAATAGGGGACATCCTTCCACAAGGACAATGTTAGTACAATATTGAATGGTGCAATGGAACAGAGGATTGCAAGAATCCAGAGTACTTTTCTGGATACTCCCATGGACGCCAATTCCCCCAACCCCCAGGCAAATGCGATGCTGACCATCAGGATCTGGAAGATCACGACCGCTGCTGGCGAAAAATAAATCTTGGTGATCAGTCCAATCAAAATCGCATACAGGATCGGATGCCAGTCGTTATACTGGCCGCTCACAAATTGCCGAAGTTCATAGAAAGCATCATCAGGTACGAATCCCGGGAAAAAAATCAACAAAAAAAACATCCATACCGCAATCATGGGTAGAGTATAGATAAGCCAGGAAAAACGCCGGGGGGATGGTTTCATTTTTTGATCGATCCTGGTTTCAAGAAACAATAGGGTTATACAAAGAAAAAAGAAAGAAGAAACAAGAAAGGAAAGTATAGTCGGTAGATGGTATCGCTGGTTATCTTTAAAAACCGTGGAGACGATTTCCGTTTCACTGGTATTTCCGGAAAGACTATGCTTTTCAGATTGACCGTCCCAAATAATTTCGATCTCACCGGCATCCGGGGCTTTTTCAAATAAAATTGTGGGGGTTGAATTAACCCTTCCGGTCCACTGCAGGGCAGCACCGGAAGAACCTGTGTGGTAGATCCGGTTGGATTCCCTTTGCCAGCTTCCGATCTGTTTGAATTGCGAGAAACTGACATCCTCCCACCCGTTTGAAAACCCGGTTATCGATATTATCCGGTTTTTTCCCGTTGATTCTTCGATTGCGGGAACCTGGATCGTCAGGGAATGACGTGGAAGAAGATAGTACACTCCGGGCGGGTTTATTGTTAGAACAATAAAAACCCCAAATAACGCTGAAAGAAAAAACAATAAGATCCTTTTCTTCGGGGGATAGTCAAGAATTCGAGGAATTATGAACTTGTTCAAGAGGAAATACAAACAGGGAATAAATCCTAAGAAAATAAGTGCGGTAAAGAAAATCTCACGTTTGCTGATAATGGGTGATTGCAAAAATAATAAATATATCGCCAGGGAAATGCAAAGACTGAAGAAAATTGAACCAATCAAGACAGAGATTCTAATTTTTGGGTTTCTTCTGAGATTGATCATTAATGGTTTTTACTATTTTTGTGAAAGTTTAAGAACACTTCAGTAATTATGCAGAAAAATGTAATGTAAATTGCCACAACGTCTGCGTAATTCGCTACTCAGCGAAAATCCCATCGATATACTCTTTTAATCCCTCTTTTCCCGACGATTGGTCCGTACGCATGTTAATGTAATCCCATGTGCTCAAGATGAGCGTTTTATCCGGAGTTCCATCCATTAAAGTCATGAATGACACAGCCTGCTTTAGGATATCGAGGGATTTTTCCCACTCTCCGCCAAGGGCATATGCTTGAATAAATGGGAATAACTCGGTAGCCTTATAGAACCGCAACTGTTTTTGTATGATTGCTTCATCCCCAATGGATCGCACGGATCGCCAGTCGTGCATCTGGCGGGCAAGCTCGGCATTTTCGTAATAATAGCACCATCCCCGCTCCGGCTCACTGCCCAGGTGAATCGCGGAAGGGTTGAATCCCGGCGGGGGATCCCCGGGCTGGATGGAATTGAGGCTTGCGTACTTCAGCCATTTCTCCACTCTTGGTTCAAGAGTGGGAATTTCCTCCGGGAATTCCGGGTTGTAAACCTGAGGGCAATTCCGGCCGTTGTAATACAAAAAAACCACTTTGGAGAGATCGGCTTTGAAATGAGCCGAGGTCAAGTCTATTTCATCGGTTCCCCTTGATAGAAAGTGTTCAAGCTGTGAACCCAAAACGATCAAGTAGGGAAATTCAATCGTTGATTGTTCCGGCTGGTAGAGCCAATTGAAAATATACGTCCAGGCTGTGGAACCATCCCCGGTGGGCATGTCATTCGTTACGATCATTGTTCCAGGCTCTAGTCGGGGGATACGGTACGAAAGGTTCCAGAAGAAATTGCCTCGTCTTTTTTCCACACCCCGCAGCTCATTAGAGGAAATAAATTGTAAGCCCGCGCTTAATCCCACTATCACACTTAGAACCAGGATCTGTGTCAGGTATCGCTTGAACAAAACCAGGGTCAGGAATACCACCCAGAGGCATGAAACCAGCAGGAAGGGGAGCAGGTACCTGGTTTCATACCCCCCCACCCCGACTGTAAGCCCAACCACGATGAATGGAATCCCCCCCATCAACCAGGGCACAGCGCTCAATTCCAGCAGTTGAATTCCCAGGATTTTATTTTTTTTCTCTTGGGGTGCGTCGGGCAAGTGATAAGCGCGCAATACCAGGTAGGAAAATCCCGCGGTAAAGAACACCAGCAACACATAAATAAAGGAGGACGGCGAGCCCCATAACACTCTTTCGGTCATCACCGTGACGATCTGGGTCCAGGCGCGTACCATTGCCATCCAAAAATACAGGGCGGTTTGCTTCACCAGCAGGAAAACAGCCGAAAATGGATCCTCCTGGAAACTGGTGAGCAGGCTGAGAGAGTGGTTGTAGGTCTGATAGGGGAAGAGGACGGTTCGCCAGTAAAGCACCGCGCACAGGGCAACAAAGAAAGGCGCAAAATGCCGGATTGTCTTGCCAAGTTTCTGTTTGACCGGCAGGTCTGTTTCAGAAAGCACGATCCAGATCACGAAAGGTCGCATCAATTCCATGAAGAGGAAATATTCCATCGCCAGCATGTTGTAAATGCTGGTGAGCAGAGCCAGGATATAGAAAAGCCAGAATTGTTTCGGCCGCCGCAGGGAAAGGACCGTGAACGTCAACGATACCAGGAAAATGGCAAGGATGATATTGCGGTGACCGGTGGTCAGTGCAACCCCGTGGGAGAGGTAACCCGGAAAAACCGCGATCAGGATGCTGGTGAATACTGCGAAGCGTATCCGGTTTGGCCAAATGCTTTTTACGAACCACCAACCCGAGAGGCTGGTGATCCAGGGAGCCAGCACCGCGAAGAGCTGCCAGCGCCAGGGTTCAGCACCAAGAAGGGGCATAAGGACCTGGTAAAGCGGAGCCAGGAAGGGACGGTTGGTAATATGATAATAATCAATACCCCACGCACCAAGTTTCTGGTAAGTCCAGAGCAGGATCCAATCATCCGCGTAGAAGCTCAGCCACGGAAGCAAAACACCATAGGTGATTACGCACAGGAGCAATAGGAAAATGGGATGAAAGACCGGGTGCAATGTGACACTTTCGTACCATTCCACACTTCCAGAGGTTGAAACGGATTTTGTTGAATCGTTCAAAAAGTAATTCCTTTTTAGTTGATTGTTAAATCGAACAACCAGTACTAACAGTGTTCAGCGAATACATAAGAATTTTACCTTATCCAATCTGCGCTCATTTATCCAAGGAACACCGCTATGTTGCGATAGTCAATAACAGAATATAATATTTCAATATCTCCCTTAATTGGATACAGAACTTTGAGCTACAGCGCAAACAGGGGTAATAAGACAAAGCATGACAAGATAGGCTCTTACTGGCTCGTCTTTGCAGCATTTATCCTCACCTATTTTTGGTTCTTTGTTAGAATGGTATTCTTAGATTCCAGTCGAATTATGCAAGTTATTGATCCAGTCCGAAGAATCGACCCGATCGGATTTGATCTGGTACAGATGCTGATTTATCCCTCATCATGGTTAAAAATGGGTACGACGCCATATGTGGGAAATAACCTTTACCCGCCGCTCGCAACAATACTCTTTTCACCACTTATTAATATCCATATCCAAACAGTTTATTACATAATCACAGGCCTTACCCTGATCTCATATATATTTATAGCTTTTCTTTTCCCCCTTGGTATTCGCGCAACAAAAAAGGTAACTCCCTTATTAATACTGGTCTTTATTAGTGGGATCACCTCCTATGGATTCATGTTTGAATTGGAGCGAGGGCAGTTCAACATGATCACTGTAGCACTCTGCTTTTCTGCAATATTTTTGTTCCATCGAAAACCTAAATTAAGCTGGTTGTCCTATGTGCTTTTCACAATCGCGATTCAGTTAAAGATGTATCCAGTGATCTTTATCCTCCTATTTGTACGGGATTGGAAAGATACGAAGGGAAATTTAACCCGATTTCTGGGGTTAGGGTTTGTGAATATTGCTCTATTCTTTATCCTTGGTACTGGTGTCTTCATGGATTTTCTGGGAGCTTTTCTAAGCCAGGCGAATGATCCTGGCTTCTGGGTAGGGAATTTATCCATCCGTTCCTTCACCCTAAACTGGCTTCCCAACACAATTTTCGGTTATTTTGATATTCAATCAACCTCGGTTTTCGAGGGTGGGTTCAGAATCCTCGAAATCGGAATATTGATCTTGGTCTTAGCGAGCGTGGCCGCTGTTTCGGTCAAAGTGATTCGGAAACGTACGCCGGGTGTAAATCCATATCTTCTTTTTGTTTGTACCTGTGCAGCATTGTTGATACCGCCGGTAAGCCATGATTATAAGTTGCCGATATTGGCAGGTCCTGCAGCGTTTTTATTAATGGATCTCGCGATCATTTGCAATAAAAACCGGATTTTTTGGCTGCTTCCAGCGGGGTTGATTTTTATCTTTTCGGTAGCTTACTTTTCGACGCAATATTCATACGTTCAAAAATCCCCACTAATTGCCAATAACTTTCCTGCCGTTTTGATTGTGATGGTTGTTTGCGTTGTTCTCTCTTACCTCGACCCAAAACTTGTACAAAATGATATGGATCTCAGAGGAAAAGCGGATGGAACAGGGGGTGGGTGGTGACCCTTGTGTACCATCTCAGATTTTCGCCGGTGGTTTCCGCGGGGGAGGTTTGTTCTGATATGCAGCTCCTGAGAATCCATCGATATCGAAAAATTACCTACCCTAAAGCCTTTCCGGATTCTCGTTGGAATCTTACCTTATTCAAGGGCAGGCATCTTCATTCAAGTGTCTATAAAAATAAGGTGTCATTCTTGATGAAGAAATCCCACACATTCACCCAAGTGTCACGATCATGACCGATTCTGCAAATCCGGAAACGAATACCAAATCCCATGCGCTCGATCCGTTCTGGTTGGTTTTAGGCGCATACCTGTTCACGTTCTTCTGGATTTTCATCCGCAGTGTTTTTTTCAACCCCGGCCGGGTGATGATGGTTTTTGAGACCGTGCGCCGGCTGGACCCCATCGGATACGACTTGATGCGGATGGTCGGCCACGCAACTGCATGGGTCAACCACACCATTTCTCCTTATGCGGAGTTGAACAATTTTCCCCCAATGGCAACTCTGATGTTCGTTCCTTTCACCTGGTTTCCATTGTCAACTTCGTATGTGTTGATTACCATTCTCACCTTAATTTGTTTCTTTTGGATCACATTTCTTTTTCCATACTTGAAAAACAATTTCCGGAAAATCTATCCGGTGTTGGTCTTAATCTTTGTGACCGGACTAACTTCCTATGGGCTGCAATTCGAGCTCGAACGCGGTCAATTCTATACGCTCTCCATCGCTCTTGCGTTTGGAGGGATTTACCTCTTTCATAAACACCCCAAGCTTTCCTGGCTGGCCTACCTGCTCTTTTCTTTATCCATCCAGCTGAAGATTTTCCCCATCATTTTTATTTTTCTCTTTGTCCGCGACTGGCGGGATTGGAAGAAAAACCTGCTGAGATTTGCGGCGATCATAACCTTCAATATTGGTTTGTTGTTTATTTTTGGATGGAATAAATTCCTTGAATTAATCCAGATCCTGACCGGCATGGCTGCAGAACCCTTCGTTTGGGTTGGGAATATGTCGGTGAGATCGTTTTCCCGGTTTGGATTTCCTCGGTTCTTGGTCCAGTTAAATCTACCAATCGAATGGGCCAACAATGGCGGCTCTTTTCTTGTGGAAATCATCTTCACCATATTGATCATCGGCTTAATTGGATTAACCATTTGGCGGGCAATTAAACAGAATCGACCGGGAATTAATCCCTTCTTGTTATTCGTCTGCGTGAGTGCCAACCTGCTCATTCCCCCCATCAGCCACGATTACAAGCTGCCGACGCTTGCCGGCGCAGCGGCAATTCTATTGATCAGTGTACAAGAATCCCATCTCAAAAAGAGGCACTTGATTATAAAAAGTCTGTTGGTTTTGGTTTTTTCTTTAGCTTTTTTTACCACCCAATACTCTTATGTTCAAAAATCCCCCTTAATAGCTAATAACTTCCCGGCCATATTTTCAATGTTGGCGATCGGTGTTTTACTCTATTTCATGAATACCAGTTCGGAATCATCTGAAACGCCAAATAATGGGCAGGCAGACCTCACACAAATTTGATCTTCCCCATCGCGAAAAAGACCATCTTGAGCAGCATCCAGCCGTGCTTCCAGCGTTGGATGTTCGTCGTCCCATAGATTCTTTCCTGGTAACGAATGGGCAGATCCACGATCTTCAGCCCGAGTTTATCGGCACCAAGCAGCAGGTCGTAATCCCCAAATGGATCGAACTCCCCGAAATAGGCGCGGTTGGCGGCGATCCTTTCATAATCCGTTTTCCAGAGCACCTTCGTACCGCAAAGTGTATCCTTTACCGGCTGCCCGAGTGCCCATCGGAAGACCAGGCTGAAAGCTTTGTTACCCAGCAGGTTCAGGGGGCGCATCGCGCCGCCTTCCATCGGGTAGACCAGCCGCACCCCGTTGATGAAATCCCCCTTCCCGCTCGCGATGGCTTCGTAAAAAGCAGGCAGGTCTTCGGGTGCCACGGTCAAGGTCGGCATCCAGGATCATCAGGATATCCCCGGACGCGTTTAGGAAACCCGTGCGGACGGCATCTCCCTTGCCCGTGCCGAATTGCCGGTAAAGGGCCGACTTCCGTTTCGGGTTAGCGCGAATGGCCTCTTCAATCAGCCGTGAACGTATCGTCTTTCGAATGACCTTCCACAAAGACCAACTCGGTTCCACCGCCCATCTCCGGCACCCTGCGGAAAATATCGGGGATATTACCGGCCTCATTCCGGGCAGGAACAACCACAGAGACTTTTGGTCGCGGCATGCGGGGGGAAGGCGGGGGTAAAGGACGTGCCATGATGACATTCGTGAGCGCAAAGTAATGAAACGGCCAGACCTTGACCAGGAATTTATTGAAGAATGGATTGAGAAGAGGGATGGGCAAGCGGGAAAAGGACCTCATGCCATTGACGCAGGAACTCGAAACCCTCCAGGAATAACAAGTTGCGAATATCATCCGGCGTCAGCCAGTTCTGCGGCAGGTTGGGCTTGGCCAGTCCCAGGGCTGAAGCCAGGGTCAGGAATGGGGACCACATCCGGCTGTAGAAATTGACCAGGATGCGTGTCCTGGGGTTGCTAACTTCGCGTATCTTGCCAAGCACCTGCTGTACATTCCATAAATCGTTGACCAGGTCGGAGAGGATGATGTAATCGAAAGGACCCTCCAGGTGGAGCTGGTGGGCATCCATTTCCAGCCATTCCATTGCCGGGTGATTCTTCCGGGCGAGCGAGAGCATCTCCGGGCTGAAATCGACACCTACTCCGCGGGAGGGTTTCAGGGCAGCCAGCAGATCCCCGCCCCCGCAGCCAATCTCCAGCACACGTGAACCTTCCGGGATCAAAAAGCGAAAGAATTCAGTCAACCTTCGGTGATAAGCGCGCCCGGCTGACCAAGGCTGATTCGCCCGGGCAATCCTATCCCAGTGTTCCACCCTCTGAACGGTGTATGCTGCCTGCTTGCTGCCCGTCACGCCTTTCCCAATCCCCCATTCTCCAGCTCCTTCACCCGCGGGTGATCCTTATAAACCCCGCGGTATTCCTCCGGCAGCAGCACGGCGATGCGGCACATTACCTCGTCCGTCCAGCGTTGCATTTCAGCATCGCGGTTCTCGCGCCCGATCTCCGGGTATGGTAATTGGTGGACCGAAGGCTGCTTTCATTTTCGGTTTACGGAAACGAATCAGCTCATGCACCCCGGAGACCGTTCCGGTGATGCCCACAGGTACGATCGGCATCCCACTGCGCAGCGCCAGGAACACGATCCCGGATTTCCCCGGCAGCAAGCCACCTGTTGTACTTCGGGTACCCTCCGGGGAGATTCCCAGGCAACCACCCTTCTTTAGAATTTCCAGTGCTGCTTGAATGGCGGTGAAATCGGCGATATCCCGGTCGATCCAGATCGCCTCTCCCATCCAGGCCAGCGGGGCGATCAGTAAATTCTTTTTATACTTGGTGGTGATCACGCAGGTGATCTCCGGTCTGGCGGGAATATCAAAAAGGACCGGGATATCCAACCGGCTGAGGTGGTTGGTCGCGATCAGAACCCCTCCCGTTGTTGGAACATACTCCAACCCTTCATAGGTGGTATGTGTTATGGTTTTCAGTAGAAAATGAACTACATTAAGCAGGAATTGCCGCTTGCCCATTTTTTCATGACCTCCAATCATACGATCTGCTATGAGTATATCAAAATTGATGACAGGCTCATGAATTTCTTTCAAATCTGAATTGCGCTTTAAGAAGCAGAGAATCCAAAGCCAAATTCACGACGACTCCCATCCCTTTGTCCGGGGTGAGAACGATTCATCCTAAATTTGATCCAACAACACCAAAAGAACAGCGTGCCCAAGTCAGCCTCGAGCACGCTGTGAACGTCAGACCGATGGATGAAATCTACCGCCGGTTATTTCTCCTGAATGGTTACGGAGAGGATCGTATCGGGATCGGGAAGCTCGCCACCCTGGGCGGGGTCGCGCTTTTGGAGCGCGTTGACAATGTCCATCCCCGAAAGCACTCTGCCGAAAACGGTGTAATTACCATCAAGGTTCGATTGGGGAGCCATGGTGATGAAGAACTGGGAACCGTTCGTCCCCGCACCGGAATTGGCCATTCCCACCACGCCTTCGGCGTCGAATTTCAGATCAGGCGTTGATCTCGTTTCCGAATTCATACCCGGGACCGCCAAGCCCCGTTCCGGTGGGATCGCCCGTCTGGGCAACGAATCCATCCAGCACGCGGTGGAAGGCAACGTTATCGAACCAGCCCTTACCAGCCAGGTAGACGAAGCTGTTGACAGTGAGCGGAGCCTGGGCTGCGAAAAGCTCCAGCACGATATCACCCTTGGTGGTGGTGATTGTGGCGGTGTAATTCTTGGTTGGGTCGATCACCATCGGCGGGCATTCCTCGAATTGAGCCTGTTCCAGTTTCCACATATTCAGGATCGCATCCAGGTTTTCGTATGATAGTCCGATGGCGTCAGCCTGGTCCACATTGACGGCAAAGAGAAGCTTGCCGTCCATCAGGATGAAGACGGAAGGTGTTGCGTTCACATTGGCGGATTGTGCTGCAGCACGGGCTTCGGCGACTTTGTTCAAGAACCGCCTCGCTCTTGAGGTCTGCGGTGAACTGATCGACATCCAGGCCGATCTCCTCCGCTTTGGTGATGATCCATTTTTCAAAGTCTTCCGGGCTCATCTGAGCCCAGGTTTGCCAATCAGCGCTGTTGAACATGACGTCATGCATTTCCCAGAATTTGCCCTGCAGGGCTGGCAGCTTCGGCAGCCTGGGTGGTGATGTCGGATTTATCATGGCTGAGGGGAAAGTGGCGGTAGACAAAACGGACGTCATCGGGGTTATCACGGATGAATTGCTCCATCACGGGAGCAAGCTGGGCGCAGTACGGTCAGGTAAAGTCCGAGTATTCGATGATCGTCATGAGGGCATTTTCGGGTCCCTGAACGTAATCCGTAGACCCAATGGGTGCGTATTTCTTCCACTCGTCGCTCTTTCTCGGGCGGGAAGATGGATTCGGTTACACGGCACTCGCCCGGTTTCACACCTACGATCTCGGGGGCGGCAGTAACCGCTGAGGGTGAGACTTCGGTACTGACGGCAGCTGTGTTCTGCGGTTTCACCGGAATTTTTATCGCCGAGGGGCAGAAATCTTCCCAACAGCCCGGCACCGACCATCAGGAGAACAACGACAACCCCGCCGACCACATAAAGCCAGGTGCGATTTTTCGGTTTCTGAGGTTGAACATCAGCGTGTGATTCTGCGATCACAGTCGTTCGATCGTAATCCGCCCTCCGGGCATCATCCGATAACACCTGGTAGGCTTCCTCGATCGCGGCAAAATCCTTCTCCGCCTTTTTCTTCTGTGCCGGATCATCGAATTTATCAGGGTGGAAAGCCTGGGTGAGGAATTTATATCTTTCCTCGATTACTTTCTTACTCGCGTTCTTTGGGACACCAATAATATCGTAATAATCTTTCATTCATTTACCTTTCCATATTAAGAAAGCAGCCTGGTATCGACTGCTTCACGAATGTGAGATTGTACCATATCACCGGAAAGGCAGGCATCGATCACCACCCAGCGTCCGGGTTCGGCTGCTGCGAGTTCCAGATATAACCAGTCCGCACCCGCTGGTGCAGTTCAAGTCTGGTAATCGTCCATGCGGTTCCATTCGCCGCCGCCACTTTTTCGGCGTTTCAGTCCTTCCGTCAGCGTCGATATCCAGCAGCAGGGTCAGATCCGGCACCAGCCCGCCGGTGGCAAAAGCGCAGCATCTGGCGCAGCTGCCCCAGGTCGTTGCCGTGACCGTAGCCCTGGTAGGCCAGGGTGGAATCGGCGTAGCGGTCGGAGATGACGACCTCGCCTTTTTCCAGGCGGGGCCGGATCACCTCAGCCACCAATTGGGCGCGAGCGGAGCAGAAGAGCAGGGTCTCGGTGCGCGGGTCCATGCCTTTATTGCGCATGTTCATCAGTATTTCGCGCACCTGGTCACCGATCTCCGTGCCGCCCGGCTCGCGGGTGGTGAAGACGGTGTACACCGCGCGCGCGTAGATATCCGCCAGGGGCTGCACCTGGCTGGTCTTACCGCTTCCGTCGGGTCCTTCGAGAGTGATGAACATGTTTTTCCGATTAACTTCAGGTCAGAGACGCAGCGTGCGCGATCTCTACTGTAAAATATCAATCTTGAAAATTCGCACCCGCCGGTTCGGGTCTTTGCCGTAGGAATGCGAGACAAGCTCCGCCTGGCGGGCCAGGTCGTGCTGCAGGCGGCGGATGGAGGGTGAAGCGGGGGGCAGGTCCACAAAACGCTGGCCGTTGAGCACCGCCTGGATGGCAGCCTGGGTTTGCTCGGCTGCGGATTCGTAATCGCCATTCACGGCTGCGCCGGAAGGCAGGTTGAAGAGTTCACCCAGCGCCTGTTCCATCTGGGTGACGGTATTGGCGCGCAGGACGTAGATGGTCACGCCGCGCGCTTCGGCTTCCAGGATCACCTGCTGGCGGTTGCGGTAGTAGGTGCGCAAAGTGATGAGCACCTCGGCATCGCTGGGCTCGCGGGTGATGATGGCCGGCACCCCCATGCGTTTGGCGGCCTGCAGCAGGCGGTTGCGCGCCACGCCGTAGGGGTAGATGCGGATCTCCGGCAGGGTGATCACCTCGGCCGGGTAATGCTCGCCGTTGGTCACCTCCTCGCGGCGGCGCGGTTCCGCGGACTGGGGTAGCCAGCGACGTGCCCTCCACCCCAAAGGTGCGGCGCTGACCCTGCACGGTCTGGCGCTGGACGGGCGGTGTGGAGGCTTTTTCGGTGTGGATGCCGCCATTCGGCATCGCGCGAGCGGATCTCGGGATGCAGCGGGTAGCCGCGCACCAGCTCATCCACCGCCTCGGCCACATCGGGGTGGACCACCAGGCGGTCGCGCTCCTGGATCTCCACCAGCACGTCAAAGGTGGGCGGGGCGCGGCGCTCGAGCACGGTCTTCTGCGTGCCGCGGCGGCGGGCTTCTTCATCAGAGAGGGTAACGGATTCGATCCCGCCGATCAGGTCGGAAAGGGTTGGGTTGAGCAGCAGGTTTTCAAGCGTGCGCCCGTGGGCGGTGGCCACCAGCTGCACGCCGCGCTCGGCGATGGTGCGGGCTGCCAGGGCTTCCAGTTCGCGCCCGATCTCATCGATGACGATCACCTCGGGGTTGTGGTTCTCCACCGCCTCGATCATCACCTCGTGCTGCAGGGTGGGCAGCCGCACCTGCATGCGCCGGGCGCGCCCGACCGCCGGGTGGGGCACATCGCCATCCCCGCCGATCTCGTTGGAGGTATCCACGATGACCACGCGCTTGGATTCCGCCAGGATGCGGGCGGATTCGCGCAGCATGGTGGTCTTGCCGATGCCGGGTTTGCCCAGCAGCAGCAGGCTCTTGCCGGATTCGACCAGGTCCTGGATGATATCGATGGTGCCGTAGACCGCGCGACCCACGCGGCAGGTGAGCCCAACGATATGCCCGCGCCGGTTGCGGATGGCGGAGATGCGGTGCAGGGTGCGTTCCAGCCCGGCGCGGTTGTCGGCGTCAAAATCGCCGATGCGCGAGACGACATAATCGATCTCCGCGCGGGTGATATCCATTTCGGAAAGCGGCACCTCGCCGTTGACAAAGAGCGCCACGGGCACCCGCCCGAGATCGAGGATGATCTCCAGCAGGTTATCGGAATTATTGGCGCGGATGACGGCTTCGGCGATGGCAGGGGGCAGAACCCCCAGCAGCGCCTGCAGATCGTCTGTGATTCGTTTTTGTGTCATTGACTAGATTTTACCTGAATTCACATCAAGGTCGGGGTGTGTGCTCATTTATGTTTCATGAGCCGGGGGTACAGCAGGCAGTTCGCCTGGGGAAGCAATTCAAAATGAATCCGGAGAAAAGCTTGAAATTCGAATCAAACGGCATAAGATAGTAAGGTATCCGGCCGAAAGGCTACTTCGGGGTCTGTACCCGGGGGTTTCCCATGAACCGCAAAACGTTGGATCTGTTGTGCTGCCCGCATTGCCGGGCGGAGTTGTTCTTTATTCCCAGAGAGCTGGAGAGGATATCAAAGAGGGGAAATTGACATGCCGGGACTGCGGGCGCATCTACCCCATTTATCGAAGGAATACCGCATTTCATCCGGGTGGAGGAGCTGACCGGGCTGGACCGCCGCTTTTCGCACCTCTACGATATCTTCTCCGCGGTGTATTTACCCTGGTCGCGGGCGGTATTCACCTTCATTGGTGGTGAGAAGCGTTTGCGCCGCGATCTGATGGAACGCATGGACCTGCACGGGGGAAAGGTGCTGGAGGTATCCATCGGACCAGGGCCAAATTTGCCCTTTCTCTATGAGACTGGCAGGGTGGAGATGGTCTACGGGCTGGATATCTCGCCGGGGCAGTTGAAGCGCTGCCAGGAATTTGCCAGAAAAGGCGGTTGGGAGGTGGAGCTCATTCTGGGTACAGCCGAGCAATTGCCCTTCCGGGAAGAAGTGTTTGATACTGTTTTCCATGTGGGCGGGATCAACTTCTTCAACGACAAACAGGCAGCGGTGGATGAAATGATACGCACGGCGAAGAATGGGACGCGGCTGCTGATCGGCGATGAGAACGAAAAAGGAGCGAGGTTCTACGAGGGTACCCTGCCTGGATTTTCCAGTTCGTTCAAAGACGGCCGTACCCCGGTGACCGCCCCGGTGGAGCTAATCCCACGCAGAGATGGAAAGGGTGAAAGTGGAATCGATGTGGAAGGGGTATTTCTATTCGATCAGCTTTACCAAACCCGGGAAATAAGATTGGTTTTCCTTACCCAGGAGTAGAATATCCACTGCCAATGAAATTCCCCGAGAAAATCAAAGCCGCCATCCAACTGATCCGCCCGGAGCTGCCCATCGCCGCCGGGATCTGCGTGGTTGTGGGGCAGACCATCGCACTTGGGAAATTTGCAGCCTTCCCCACCATCCTACAGGGATTCGCGCTGGGGTTTTTCCTCTCCAGCTCGGCGATGATCTTCAATGATTATTTCGATATCGAGGTGGACCGGGTCAATTCCCCCAACCGCCCCCTGCCATCTGGAAGGATCAGTAAAACCGAAGCCATCCTCCTCGGTGCCGGGGCGGCGGTCATCGCCCTGGTAATCGCGTTTTCGATCGCCCCCGCTGCGTTCCTGGCCGGGTTGATCCTGTTTGTGCTGGGTTTCCTGTATAACTGGAAATGGAAAGCGAACGGACTGACCGGGAACCTGGTCGTGAGCCTGAACGTGGCGATGACCTTTTTGATCGGTGCTTTTAGTGTTGGTCAAATTAGCAACCCATCGGTGTGGGTATTAAGCTTGATAGCTTTCTTTTTCGACCTGGCGGAGGAAATCACCGGGGATGCCATGGATATGGAAGGCGATTTAAACGCGGATCGAGATCTCTGGCGATCCGGTTCGGAAGGAAGACCGCGCTACGGATCTCAGCTTTGTTGTTTGCCGCGATGATCCTGGTGACCCTGGCGCCGGTACTTTTTTCCCACCCACCACTGGCATATATCCTACCGATCGCCGTGCTGGATATTATTATTATCGTCTTTTCCCAAAAGCTCCTGCGGAGCAGCACACCGCAGGAAGGACGGCAGGCGATGCGGGTGATGTACCTGGCTGCGACGGCTTGTTTGGTGATCTACATAATTTTGATTAATTTTTATCGTTGAGTTGATCTTGAGATTTGTCGCATAAATTACAGGGGCTACCGGGTTTCCAGCTTTTTACGTTGAGCGCTCGCGATAACCGATTCAACCAAGAAAATTGTTTCGATCGGTTATACGAATTTCTACTTGAAGAACGAAAGTGTACTGCTACTACCTTTCACCTTTGCCTCCCCTGGCAAAATCCATCAGTGCACGCGCAGCATGCTCGGGATCTTTCATCTCCATCCCTTCGATCCCAAGCTGGGTGCACAGCTGCCCTACCCTGATGCCCTGGTGGAAAAAGGCGTCAAAAAAATCTTCGGCAAGCGTTTCATGCAAATCTTGGTGCTGCTCGAGACCGAATACATTGGCAAAATAGGTCTGGTTCATTCCGGTGAGCGTGGTGGTGCCTTTGCTCATCACCTTGCCGGCACGGAAGACTTCCAGGGCATCAGAGGGATTAGTAAACCACTCCAGGGTGGGATGGTCTGCATCCACCGCCTCGTAATTGTTGGCGTAAAGCACCAAGTCGACGGGCATTCCGCGGGTGATGACCTCGTACGTGGTCACCGGCAGGATCACCCGCGCGTTGGTCTGATCGGGGCTCATGATGATGGTGCGGTCGATCTGCCCGAAGGCATAGCTTGTCTGCAGATCATCCAGGCGGATGAAATCCGCATCCAGCAGGGAAGCAGAATTGGTCATAAAAATTTCTCTTCAAAAGGTTCTCAATTGTATACATCAGGGTCGATTGGGTGATACACATGGAAGGGGGAATAGAAGATACCCTATACGAAAATTGGTGTTCACGGTTTTTTCAGAGGATTCACCGTCGTCGGTACATACCGGTTGAAACTCTCCATCGCTGAGAGAAAAAGAAATTAACCATCAACCCCAACCATTATTCCATTGATCCGGGCAGGCAATGAGGTTTACATCAAGGTACGCCCTTCAAATGTACCTGTACATTTTCATAACATTGTACATTATGTTGTACGCATTTAATATTTTGGGTATTATCAGGTCATAAGTCGTACAAACCATATACAACCAAGGAGAGATGAAATGAAAAAGTTTGGATTCGTAAGTGTGTTGATGGCAGCGGTCTTTATCCTGGCCGCCTGTGCCCCGGCGATGACCCCCGTTCCTGAACCCACCAAGGTTCCCGAGCCCACCGCCATGCCCGAACCGGAGTTGAAAGATATTGTCGATACCGCTGTTGCGGATGGCCGCTTCGGAACGCTGGTTGCCGCAGTCCAGGCCGCCGGATTGGTGGATGCCCTCAAGGGTGAAGGTCCCCTGACCGTCTTCGCCCCCACCGATGATGCCTTTGCCATGCTTCCTGAAGGAACGGTTGAAAACCTGTTGAAACCGGAGAACCTGGAGCAGCTGAAATCCATCCTGCTCTACCACGTGGTGGGCGGTAAATTGATGGCTTCCGATGTCACCTCCATGTCCGCTGCGGAAAGCCTGGAAGGCAGCGAGATCGCCTTCAAGGTGGATATGGGCAATGCATACGCCAATGACGCCAAGATCATCATCACCGACATCGAAACCTCCAACGGTATCATTCACGTGATCGACTCGGTCCTGCTGCCCCCGGCAAAAATGTCCGATATCGTTGACACCGCCGTAGCCGATGGTCGCTTCAAGACCCTGGCTGCTGCCCTCGGCGCTGCCGGGTTGGTGGAAACCCTCAAGGGTGAAGGTCCCTTCACCGTCTTTGCCCCGACCGATGATGCCTTCGCGAAGCTGCCTGCCGGAACCGTGGAAACCCTGTTGAAACCGGAAAACCTGGAACAGCTGAAATCCATCCTGCTCTACCATGTGGTGAGCGGCAAGGTGATGGCCGACCAGGTGGTAACCCTGGAAAGCGCAGATACAGTTCTGGGTAAGCCGGTAACGATCAAGGTGATGGACGGCAAAGTGTACGTGAATGACAGCCAGGTTGTGCTCACCGATGTGTTGGCTGCCAATGGTGTGATCCACGTCATCGACTCGGTACTTCTGCCCCCTCAGTAATCAACATTCAGGTACTACTAACAATGAGCTGTCCTGAAAAGGACAGCTCTTTTTATATTTATATTACCTAATTCACCGGGATGGCAGGTCGGATTTGCGAAACCTGTCACGCTGTCTATTTAATTTCCTTGCCTCCCCTGGCAAAATCCAGCAGCGCCCGCGCTGCATGCTCGGGACCTTTCTGTTCCATCCCGGCGATGCCCAGCTGGGTGCGCAGCTGCCCCACTTTAGTCCCCTGTCGGAAGAAAGCCTCGAAGAACTCGCTTGGCCAGCTTCTCGTGCTCCGACTGGTACTGCTCCGGACCGAATACATTGGCAAAATAGGTCTGGTTCATTCCGGTGAGCGTGGTGGTGCCCTTGCTCATTACCTTGCCTGCGCGGAAGACCTCCAGGGCATCCGCGGGATTGGTAAACCATTCCAGGGTGGGATGATCGGCATCCACCGCCTCATAATTGTTGGCGTAGAGCACCAGGTCCACCGGCACCCCGCGGGTGATGACCTGGTACGTGGTCACCGGCAGGATCACGCGCGCGTTGGTCTGGTCGGGGCTCATGATGATGGTGCGGTCGATCTGCCCGAAGGCGTAGCCGGTCTGCAGATCATCCAGGCGGATGAATGCGCCAGTCTCGGTGCCGAAACCCAGGATGTGCCCGTTCTGCGCCCCGGTGAGTGAGCCCATGTCGTCGGCGATGATGGTGATCTCTTCGATCTCGTCCTTGCCGATCTGGCGGAAGGCTTCCAGCGATTCGGACTTGCCCGCGCCGGTATCGCCCATGATCAGGACGGTCATCGGCTCGCGCTCGTGAATGCGCAGGCGTAACCATCGCTCCATGAAAGGGCAGCCGTCCGCGCTTCATCATCACGATATTGTGCAGGGTGAGGGTCATTTTCTTCAGGTAGCCGAAATACCCAAACTCGTCGCATTCGGGCACCGCGCCGATGATCATGTCATTCTTCTCATCGTCGTAGAAGATGGTTTGCCCCTTGCCGAGGGCAGGGAAATCCTTTTCCGGCACGCCGAAGAGGTAGGCAGCGTCCGGACGGCCCTGCAGGTCCTTCTCATCCGCCAGTTCAAAGAGGTTGCAGAGTGAGAAACCCAGCTCGGCGAATTTAAGCGAGAAATAGATCATGATGAGCAGGGGACCCACCTTGGCAGGATAGCAGAGCCAGTCCTTGCTGGAAAGCTGCAAGCTCTCCAGCGGGTTTTTATCCACGCGCTCGAAGACCCCGCTGCGTTTGTTCATCGGCGGGTTGAAGATGAGCGGCGGGTAGATCAGGATCTGCCGAATGATGGCGATATCGTTCAGCTTGCGGTATATCGCGGCAGGGTAGGCGGCATCCTTCGGCAGGGCGATGGCAGCCACCTCGGCCGCGGCGCGGACCTGGCGGTAGATGCGCGGATGGGTGCCGGTGATGCTCTCCTGCAGGTCGCGGTAGGTGCTGCGCACCAGGTGGGTGAGCGATTCCACCGTGTTGTTGAAGGTCTGGTAGGGGCGGCGGTCGAAACGGTTGCCAGCCGAGTCACATATAATGAAGCGCTGCAGGCTGCGCCAGTAATTGTAGAGGTATTCAATGAAATCGTTGAGCAGCTGCCTGTCGCGCAGAAACTGCTCGGCTTCGGGCATGATCTTGATGACCATTTCCGGGGGGATCTTTAAAACCAGCTTCATGAATTCGACAAGCCGGTGGATATCCTTTTCGGCAATCAAGCGGCGGTCGAACACGCGCAGCATGGGCGAATTCCGCTTCACCAGTTTATGGATCGCCTGGCTGAAGATGCGGAAAGCCAGCTTGCTGGAAAGCAGCTCGTCGGCATTCTCGCACAATCGGTCACCTGTCCGCAGGATCACCTTATCCGGATACGTTCGATAGGATATCTTTTCCATGTTACTGCCTCTTTACTCTTGATAACAAAAGGGAACGGTTGGCGCCGTTCCTGACTTTCGTATTCCTGCTGGTCAAACCCGGTTGCTTATGCTCCCGGGGGACGGTCGATAAAAATCTTGATTGGGCGTATTTCCGCGTCTGAAATTCCCGTGCGATTATTGTACTTCACTTCCTGTCGCCGATTTCTTATATATCTCTTAAAACCAAAAGAGTATAATTGCCAAACTCATTTGATGGCGAAGGCAATTAGCTTGAAAGCTGGAATGAAAAATACCGAACCTGGAACCATAAAGAATCGTTTCTTTGATTTTCCGTTTTTTATTCCCCTTATGGGGCTTTTTCCGATTCTTTCCCTGTTGGCGGCCAACCTCGGGCAAACATCTTTTTCATCAGCCTGGTTTTCCCTCATCGTTAGCCTGGCGGCAGTAATACTGATCTCTGTGATCTGTATTTTAACCATTCACCCCAGACCACGCGCGTATCTTGCGTCCGTAATATTATGCGTTGGCTTCTTCACCTGGGGACATTTTTTTCATCTTGTGGAGGGAGAGCAAATATTTGGTTTCAATGTAGGCCGTCATGTGGTCATTTTTCCATTATTCTTGATCGTCATTATCCTGTTACTGATCCTGGTTATTAAGGCGCCTTCACCATCTCCGTCTTTTGTGAGAACACTTAATGTGGTTTTCTCGATATTGTGCATCGTCCCGCTGGTATCCATAATCGCCTATCAAGCAATGGTATTTAAAAATCAAAAACCGAAACCATCTGTGACCGCCAATACCATTCCAAACAACCCGGTTGCGGCGGAGAATTTGCCGGATATCTATTACATCATTTTGGATGGGGTGGTCAGGGAAGATGAAATGAAAACCGGTTTTGGTTTTCAGGATTATTCCCTGCCGGATGAATTACGTAAGCGCGGTTTCTATATTCCCGATTGCACATTTTCAAATTATCATTCCACGGCTACCTCGATCGCCTCGGTTCTCAATATGGATTATTTGGACAAATTTGGGGTGGCAGATGATCAGATAAACACGGACGAAAATGACCCCGGATTGCTCTATCCATTGCTTCATCAAAACCGTGTGGTTGCCTATTTACGAAACATGGGTTACCAATTTGTCGCGTTTCGCGGTTTCTTTCCGCTTAACGATTTTTCGGATGCCGACGTATATATAAATTATTTTAAAAATCAGGCTGGGACGGATGACCTCTCTGAAAGGAATTTCCGTGCCCTGTTTTATTCCACCACGCTTCTGGACCTACCCCAGGTCTTAATTCGGGAACACTTATCGAAATTTCCATTCCTTCCCCGTTCGGTTGTAGAGTTCCTTGTTCCAGATTCACATGTTTATTCATCAAGGTCCTACCAGTGGTATCAACAACATATGTATGCCTTCGATCAGCTGGGAAAAATCCCCTCCCTGCCCGGCGCAAAATTCATTTATGCCCATTTTTACTCCACCCACCAGCCCTATGTTCTCAACTCCGATGGAAGTTTGCTCTGGCCCATCAACGAGGATAATAATGGGTATATCTCAGGCGTGAAATATACCTCCACCCGAATTTTGGAGGATATTGATAAGATCCTGGCTGAATCCAAAGTGCCGCCCGTCATCATCATTCAAGCTGACCATGGGCAGGATGGCGCATTACCCACCGATCACCATAAAATCTTGAATGCGATTTATCTTCCTGAGACCGGAAGACAATTACTTTACCCGACGATCACGCCGGTGAATACTTTCAGAGTGATATTGAACTCAATCGCGGGAGGTTCCTTCCAACTTCTTCCGGATACCCTGCTTCTTACAAAAACCGGGACGCGTGATTTCGAGCGCGTCCCAGCAAGTTGTGAAATTCCCTGATCATCGGCCTTGGATTAATTCTTAAATAAATTTCCGTTCCGAAGATCAGACCGGCACTTCCGCTTTGAACTTAGCTCCATCCTCCTTGCAGACCGCCTGGAAGAGCCTCCTGGCTGACATCACCCCCGTAGGCAGCCCTCCGCCCGGCTCCACCCACTGTCCGCAGAGATAGAAGCTTTCCAGCCCGGGCAGCTTCTGGGAAAGAGGCTTCATCACCGTGCCAGCGTTCTCGGCTGTGATCATCCAGCCTTCGAACGAGCCCTTCCAGTTGCCGGTGTATCGCTCAAAAGTCAGGGGGGTAGCCACATCCACCATCTCCACCTGCCCCCCAATGCCAGGGAAACGCTCCTCAAGCGCCGAAACCACCCCGCGCGCCACCTGGTCCTTCTTTTCATCATAGGAAGCCCTGTCAGCGGAGAGCTCTTTCCAATAGTCATAATTGGAAGGCAGCATCACCACCAGGCTGGTTTTACCTTTGGGTGCCATGGTGGGATCCTGGTTGAATACGTGGATGGGCAGTCGATCCACCGTTTTATCCCCGATATCCAATGGGTGTTGCAGGGGTACATTGATACCCGAAACGGTAATGGGTAAATCCTGGAAGTCGCGGTTCACGCCGATCGCCGACAAAGACCAGCGGAGGGAAGGGTTTCCACTCGCGGTACATTTTATCGATCCCTTCATCTTTATACTTTCCATCCAGCATCTTGTAGATGGTCGAATGCCCATCCGCCGCGGAGATGACCCTGCCGGCGCGGTGCTCACTGCCATCCGCCAGGCGGATGCCGACGGCTTTGCCATTTTCCACCAGGATCTTTTCAACCGGGGTCTTGTAGTGGATCTCACCGCCGAGATCCAGGAAGCGCTTTTCCAGCGCCTGCGACATGGGCAGAGATCCGCCGATGGGGTAACCGGCGTTCTGGTTGTTCAGGTAGGCAAAGGTGAAGAGCATGAAGAAGAGCGGGAAATCCGGCAGCCATAGCTCATTCAATGCATCCCGAAAAAGCGGATCTTTAATTTTGGGGAGGTATTCCACCGTGGTTATCTTTAGCCACCGTCTCAATGCCAGGCCGTAGCGAAGGAAAAACCAGATCGACGCAAGCCCCGCTGATAAAGTCTTTTTATCCGGCGGCGCATCCATAACTGACATCATTTTTACCCCCAGGCGGATGCCGGACATCAAATCGCGGATCGATTTTTCGTCCCCGGGGAACATTTCCATCAAGTGGGTTTCCAGGCGGTCCACATTGGAATAAAAAACGACCGTGCGACCATCGGCAGCTTTCGTAGCGCAAGTATTCCTCTGCGTTGACAAATTCCCGTCCCTGGGCAAGCCCCACCTCCTGCCAAAAACGGTTCATCTGGCTTTTTGGGGAGGAGCCCACCAGCCAGTGAATGCAGCCATCGATGGTGTAGCCCTTGCGCTTCCAGGAGGTGCAAAGACCTCCGGGTTTATCGTGCAGCTCGAAGATGGTGGCTTTATAACCGTTCAAGCGGGCATAGATGCCAGCCGAAAGCCCGGCGAATCCAGCCCCGATGATGATCACGGATTTGTCTTGCATAGGGGACCTTTCAAATCAGAATGATTTCATTATTGTCGTAGGTCGGACACCGCACGTGTGCCCGACATCAACAAACCCTTGTGCGATTTCATTCAACCGATAACCCTTGTATCGTGCCATGCAATCATTTTATACAATATTTGATCATTAATGTCGGGGACAAAACCGGTCCCCGACCTACGCAATAATCCAGGGAACATAGTGAAATATTATAAGACCCTCGCGGGGCTTGAATGGTGCCCCAGGCAGAACTCGAACATCGTACCCTCAATGGGTATCAAAACCTTCCAAAAGAATCCTCGTCTGTCCATAAACAAATCTGCCCATCGAAATCGATGAGCAGGTATCGCGTGTGCCCCAGGCAGAACTCGAATCTGCAACCTTTTGCTCCGCAAGCAAACGCTCTATCCAATTGCGCTACTGGGGCATTCGGAGCGGGCTAAATATACCGCCCTCAGGCAGAATCGTCAAGCAACATGGATCTCCCCTGATGTTTAGGGGGAGATCCATCGTAAATCAACTAAAAAATCAGAACGAATTGAAGGCTGAACCGCCAACAGCTCCGAGTAATCCCAAGACGATGACCACCACCACGCAGATACCGATCACGGTCAGGCCGAGGTTGACCCAGCCGAGGATGATCCCGGCGGTGGCCATATCCTCGCCCTTCAACGCCCCGGCACTCTTGCGGATATCACTCTTCGCCGAATAGCCCACAATCACTGCCACGATCCCGGCGATCAGGGGCAGCAGAATGAACCCGGCGATGCCAAAGACCAGGCTGACGATCGCTTTTCCACTCGTCTGGGGAACGGTGGCGCCCGGTTCAGCTTGAATGACCACAGGTTGATTTTCTGACATTGCTTCCTCCTTGACTTTTTTCAACAGAAATTTCAAACAGTTATTATAGCGATATTATCTCGAAAAAGTTGCACGTCTCCGTTATTTCACCCATTCTGGGATTGAGATCTCTCTTTAATGGCAGCCACCGCCGCGGCGCGGGTGTTCTCTTCCACCGAGATCAGCAGGTTGATCAGCTCTCCCACCGCATAGAGACAAAGCCCCCAGAGCAGCCCGCCAGCCAGCACCAGAAAGGCTCCAAATAGCCCGGCTGTGAACCCGGCTGAGCCCATATCGACAAAATTCCCGGTGCCGATCACGCTGCTCATCATCTGCGGACCGGCGGAAGCAGCCACAACGGTCAGCCCGCAGGCGACCACCGCGAGGATACCGGCCACGATCCCCAGCACCTTGAAAACACTTGCGGTGAACCTCAACACACCGAATTTTTTCTGCATTTCACGCTCCTTTAGGATACTGTAGCGGAATGGCTGGAATTTTGCAACCCATCCGACATGGAAAAATCCCGATTTTGATGCAATTAGCAAGGGTAGATTCTCATGCGCTTCTAATTCTGATTAATTGACCCTTGAAAACCCCTGTGATAAGATGATTTCCAGGCAGTAAAAGAATGACTCTTCCAGAAGAAAACGATCCTCCCTCCCCGCATAAGGGGAAGGATCATACTCAATCCAAATCCCGTAAACCCGAGCCGCCACCAAGCGGCAGCAATCGCTTCAACCAGGCGTGGGAGACCCTCGTCCGCCTCGGGCTGGGGGAGGTATCCATGCGGGCGGCTGCTGGCGTGGCCATGGTGCTGCTCGCCCTGGTGGTCATCTGGGTGATGGGAAAGTTCTACCTGGGCGGGACGATCGATTCCCCCGCTGCGTCCGTACAGGCAGCCAGCCAACCCACCCCGGATGTGCCTGTCATCCTCCCCGATTACCAGCCCCTGGCGCTGGTCCGCGGGGTCAGCCGAGAGGCGGACTTGCACACCATCCTGCCCGCCCGCCCGCGCTTTGATGTGGCCTCCTACACCGTGGAGAAGGGCGACACAATTTTCGGTATCGCCGAGAAATTCAATCTCAAACCCTCCACCCTCCTGTGGGGAAACTATATGACCCTCCAGGATAACCCCCACTTTCTCAAACCGGGGATGGAGCTGAACATCCTGCCCCAGGACGGGACCTATTACCAGTGGACAGCGGCAGATGGTTTGAACGGTGTGGCCAAGTACTTCAAAGTCACCCCCGAAGAAATTATTAACTGGCCGGGCAACCGCCTGGATGCGGCCACTCTTGGCGATTACAGCAAACCCAACATCCCGCCCGGCACCATGCTCTTCATCCCCGGCGGTACGCGCGAATTCATCACCTGGAGCGCCCCGCGCATCACCCGCTCCGACCCTGCCGTTGCCAAGGTGTTGGGTCCGGGTTTTTGCGGTACGATCGGGGATGGCGCGGTGGGCACGGGCACTTTCATCTGGCCTGCCCCCCAGCATCACGTATCCGGTTACAACTATTCGCCTGAAACCAACCACTCGGCCATCGATATCGGCGGGTATGTGGGTGAGGCAATCTTTGCCTCCGATAACGGCGTGGTGGTGTATTCCGGTTGGAACGATCACGGTTACGGGTACATGATCGTCATCGATCACGGTGGTTGGCAAACGCTTTACGCCCACTTAAGCGCGATCAATGCCATCTGCGGACAAAGTGTTTTCCAGGGGGATGTGATCGGCGCGTTGGGCAACACTGGCAACTCCAGCGGACCGCACCTGCATTTTGAGATGCGCAGCGATGAGTACGGAAAGGTCGATCCGAACCAGTTTCTTCCGCCGCCTTAAAAGAAGGTTGAGTGGTTGAGTGATAAATAAAAACTAAACCGGCAGAGGCAGTCTCCGCCGGTTTTCATTTAATGCTTTTCTGGTTATGCTGCCTCGAGGCGGAACATCTCCACCAGGAAGAAAGCAAGTGCAGCGGTGAAGATCCCACCACCGACGATGGGCAGGGCAAGGGCCATCGAACCGGCCGCATAATTTAGCGGGATAACCACCATCCCGACCCCGACCGCGGTCAAAACCGCAAAAACCACCACAACTTTCACCATCATTTGCTTTTTCATTTCTTTCTCCTTTTGAAATAATATTTTTATACATATCTGTTTGTATGTATAATTTCCAAAAAAATATTATGCCTGAACTCCCCTCAAGTAGACTTCCGCAAACGCGTCGGCAGTAACGCCAAGCGAAAATGCCGACGGATCGCTCAACCACAGGTATATGATCCCGTTCTGAAACGCGAGGAAAGCTCTTGCCGCGAGAACTGGATCCAGGTCTTTGCGGAGCGCGCCGGAATCAATTCCCTGCTTCATTGTTTCGGCTATACCTTGGATCAGGGCGTGATTCGACTCTACCTGGCGCTTCCGCCAGTCTTCCTTCGGGTCGGAGTATCCGGATTTAAATAGGCTGATCTCCATCATGGAATGTAATTCATGGTCGGTCTCGACTGCTTTCAGCATCCGGGCGAACACCCGGGCGAGGATCTGGGTGAAAGTGCCGCCTTCGGAGGCAGCCTGTTGCAGGATGAGCGTCCCCCGCGATGAATATTTTTCCATCAGGGCGTTAAAAAGCTCGGTCTTGCTGCCAAAGTGCCAATAGATCGCTCCGCGGGTGACCCCGGCTTCGCGGGCGACATCTTCCAGGGTGGCCGCGTCATAACCCTTACGCCCGAAAACCACAAGACCGGCCAGGAGCAGATTCTCGCGGGTGATTGCGGCTTCCTCTTTTGTTCTCTTCATACATACATTCTAGCATGTTTGTATAAAAAAGTCAATAGGCAATTTTGTTTAATCCAGATTCTTTCTCATCACCGGATGATGCTCGCTGCGCCGGGCGGCCTCGTGAAAACCGGCTTTCTCAAACTCGGTTGTGATCCCTTCATAAGCACTAATGCCCCCCAGCCGCTTATACGGATCCATCGGGTAGCCTTCCACGATCCTGGCGCCTTGCGAGCCGGCATAATCCACCGCAGCGTTGATCAGCGGAAGCATCAATCCGCGCTTGCGATGCGATTTCGCAATATAAAAACACACGATCGACCACACCTTCTGGTCGTCCACCGGCGCAAGCACGGTCGACTGAGCGAGCAGGACGAACTCCTCCCGTTTTCCCACCGAGATCCAGCCCACCGGCCGCTCACCCTCGTATGCCAGTAACCCGGGGACCGTGCCGCCTTCCACGAGGGATTTCATTCCCTGGCGGAAGGGTTCCCCCTGGCTTTTCGTGAACTCCTTGCGCGGCACGCGCCAGTACATGCACCAGCAGCCGGCACATGCGCCGCGGGGTCCGAATAGAGATTCGAGATCAGCCCAATTCTCCGGCGTTACCGGCTTGAAAACGTAATCTCCCGATTGTCGATCCATCTGAACCTCCCCATATCGCTTTGAGAGCGATCTCCCATTTGGTGTAAAATGTAAGTGTATTGTATCCATTTTGATTAATCATTTCTACTCGAGGTGGTGTCCATGAAGGTGATGGTTTCCCAACCCCAGTTAGCGCACGGATTGAACCTGGTTTCGAAGGCGGTTTCACCGCGTTCCACCCTGCCCGTGCTTGCCAATATCCTGATCGCCACCGAGGATGACGGCCGCCTGCGTTTATCTGCGACGAACCTGGAGCAGGGCATCACCGCCTGGCTCCCCATGCAGGGAAACGACGGCACCCTCACAACAACAATCCCCGCTCGCATCTTCCAGGACCTGGTCAACACCCTGCCAGCCGAGATGGTCACCCTGGACTTGCCCGAGAATTCCATGAATCTGACGGTGAGCTGCGGTTATTCGGTGACCAGTATCAATTGCATCGACGCGGTCGAGTTTCCGCCCATGCCCGTGCCCGATCTGAGTGAGGCAGTGGAGCTGAACATAAGCGATTTCAAGGAGATGATCCAGCAGGTCGCCTTTGCCGCCTCCACTGATGATGCCCGCCCGGTGCTGCAGGGCGTCTCGCTGAATATAAGCGGGAACGAGGTCATCCTGGCTGCCACCGACGGGTTCCGCATCTCCGTGCGTAAAGCCTCCCTCACCATCCCGGCTCCCAATGCGGTATCCGCAATCATCCCCGCGCGCGCCCTCACCGAGCTGGCCCGTATCGCCGCGGATGGCGATAAATCCGTGCAGATGGCGCTCCCCAAGGGTCGCGGGCAGGTGATTTTCCATCTAAAAGATGCCGAATTAGTCTCACAATTGATCGAGGGAAATTTCCCCGATTACCGCGTGATCATCCCGCGCTCCTCCAAGACCCGCACCATTCTGAGCACCGGGCAGTTCCGCGAAGCCTGCAAGCGTTCCGAGATCATCGCCCGCGAATCCAACAACGTGGTGCGCCTGAACATCCAGCCCGCTTCAGGCGGACCGGGTGCGGTCTTGATCCATGCCACCTCCGAGGAAACCGGCAACACCGAGGACCGCGTGGAAGCCAACGTGGATGGCCCTGAGCTGCTGATCGCCTTCAACGTGCAGTTCCTCAACCAGGTGCTGGATGTAATTCGCAGTCCCGAATTTTCACTGGAGACAAACGCCAACAACACCCCCGGGCTCCTCCGCCCGGTGGGGGATGACACCTTTGAACATGTCATCATGCCCATGCACCTGGGCTGATCCTTTCATAAAAAGCCCACTCCGCCCCCGCCACCGGGGGCGATTTTCTAGGATTTCCTGAACCGACCATGAACCCCCAGCTCAATATCAACGAAAACCTGGTGCGCATCTCTTTTTCCCTGAGCCAGTATCCCATCCTCAGCCCTTCCATCAGGGCGCGCATGCGCCGGGAACTCTTCACCCGCGGGTACATCGACGCTCAAGGCTTTGAAGCCGAGGTACGCGAGCAGGCCATCGCCACCCAGAAAATGGAGGGCCTGCACGACCCGGTCCACGAGGAACCTGCTGAGATCTGGGACCAGCGCATCGAGCGCGTCCGCGAGCAGCACACTGACCTGGTCTACAGCCAGCATTTCGATTTCCAGTCCTTCGAAGCAATTGGTTAAGGCCGTCCTGGCCGAACGCGGGGTGGGCGACCGGGAGCATGTGCTCACGGTCAACCCGGAGCTATCCTCGATGGAAGTGGTCTTCGAGCAGGCACTTGCAATAGAACAAATGTCCGATTCGCGTCGCAGCCGCTTTGAAGCCCGGCTACAGGAGCTCAAGGTTGTTCTCATCCGCAACCTGATCAGCGACCAGCTTGCCCTACATCAATATTGCCAAGGAATTCTTCACTGTCGAGCGATCTCTTCGAGATCCAGGGGCACAAGATCGGACGCGGCAAGATCGGTGGCAAGGCGGCCGGGATGTTGCTGGCGCACCGGGTGTTGAAAAAGAATGCGCCCGGGGATCTGCTCTGCTGTTTGAAACCGGCGGAATCCTTCTTCATCGGCTCTGATGAAATGTACACCTTCATGGCGCTCAACAACCTGGTGCACTGGAACGACCAGAAATACAAAGATGAAGATGCAATGCGCAGCGAGTTCGAGCAGATCCAGAAGGAATACGAAAAAGGACGTTTTCCCGCGGACGTCCTCCAAAAACTGGAAGAGCTCCTCACTTCCGTGGGAAAAAGCCCGCTCATCGTACGCTCGTCCAGCCTGCTGGAGGATAACTTCGGCACTTCCTTCGCCGGGAAATACGAGAGTATTTTTGTCCCCAACCAGTCCACCCCGCGCAAAAACCTGAAAGCCCTCACCCGCGCCATCGCCCTGGTGTATGCCTCCACCCTGAATCCCGACGCTTTGCTCTACCGGCGCTCCAAGGGGCTGCAGGATTACGACGAACGGATGGGCATCCTCCTCCAGGTGGTGCAGGGGGAGCGCTTCGGGCAGTATTTGCTTCCCGGAAGCGCAGGCGTGGCTTTCAGCCGTAACCTCTACCGCTGGGCACCGCAAATCCGCCGCGAGGATGGCTTTATCCGTCTGGTGTGGGGGTCTGGGAACGCGCGCGGTGGAACGGGTGGGCAACGATTACCCGCGCCTGATCGCGCTCAGCCACCCGCTGCTGCGCCCTTCAAGCGATCCGAAGTCCATCCGGCGCTATTCCCAGCAGTTTGTGGACCTGATCGACCTGGAGGGGAACGAGTTCGCCACCGAACCCATCCACACCGTGCTCAATTCCGATTACCCCCCGCTGCGATACCTCGCACAGACCGAGGAGGACGGTTACTTCGTTTCCCTGAAAAGCCGGATCATCAACGGGGATGCGAACAAGCTGGTGCTCACATTCGATGAACTGCTGCGCCGCACCCCCTTTGCCGAACGAATGCGCACCATCCTGGGGGTTCTGGAAAAAGGATACCGCTCCCCTGTGGACGTGGAATTCTGCCTGAGTATCCACGTGGCGGGCGGATGGCAGCGGCGACCTGGTCATCACCCTGCTGCAGTGCCGCCCGCAGAGCCACCTGGTGGATACCGGCAACGCTACGGTACCGCAGGATATATCCATCGATAAAACCCTCTTTTCCACCCATTTCATGGTTCCACGCGGACGGATCGGGAATATCGAGTTCATCGTCTTTTCGTCCCCCCCGAAAAGTATTTCGCCCTGCCCACCCGCGACCTGCGCGTGCGCCTGGCGCGTACCATCGGGCGGCTGAATGCCGCCCTTGAGAAGAAAAACTTTATCTGCATCGGTCCCGGCCGTTGGGGAAGCTCCAACGCAGACCTGGGTGTGCCGATCAATTACGGCGATATCTACCACACCCGCGCCCTGGTGGAGCTGGCCGGGCAGGGCTATCGGGCTGCCCCCTGAGCCCTCCCTGGGTACCCATTTCTTCCAGGACCTGCTGGAAGCACAGATCTACCCGCTTGCCATCTACCTGGATGACCCCACCAGCGTTTTCTGCCGGGATTGCCTGGATACAGCACCGGATTGCGCGGCGGAGCTTATCGATGTTCCCCGCGAGGTCGCGGAGGCATTGAAATTGGTGCGAGTTTCTGATATGCAGCCGGGTCATTACCTTCAGCTGGTCATGGATGATGACCAGCAACCAGGCCCTGGCATTTTTCACTCCCGTTTCAATAGAATAACGACCGAACCCGAATGAGGGTCCGGTCGTTATTTAAAATTGTTTCACGTGAAACGAATCTTCTCAATTTTTCACGGGTGTTTCACGTGAAACAACCCATTGGTAACATTTTTCAAATCAACCATTCAACAGCTCAACCTATCTACTATTTTGCTCCCTTGATCCACCCTGCGATCTGGTCGATGACGGCATTCGCCACGGAAGCCGGCTGCATGTATTCCTCGGGGGTAGCCATACCTTCACCGGTCATGAAAAGGTGGTTCAGGTCAGGGTAAAAGACCAGTTTGGCGTTGGGCTTATCCTTCAAGGTCTGCTGCCAGAGGTCAAAATCAGCCTTGGTCACCTGGTAATCCCTGCCGCCCTGGAGGAGCAGGATAGGCATGGCGAGGGTCTTCGCGGTTTCGGCGGGATGGTAATCGCGCAGATCCAGCCACCAGGCAGCCGGGATGCCCAAAGGCAGCTCCTCGGCGGGGGTATCGGAGCTTAATGCCGGATCTTTGACCTTCGCGGCAGCGGTTTTGACCATCTGGAGCTGCGATTTCTCCGCGTCTGAAATCGTTCCATCCAGCCCGGCGATGTAGGTAAGTTGGTCCGTGACGGTATCCTCCAGACTGCCCGCCAGTCCGGCCAGGATGATCAGCCCTGCCAGATCGGGATATTGCTCGCCAATTCGCGGTGCAGCCATGCCGCCCTGGCTGTGACCCAGGACATAGATCTGCTTGGGATCGATGCGCTTATCCTTTGCGAGCAGCTTCGCAGCCAGGATGGCGTCGTCGCTGGTCTCCTCATCGAGGGTGAGGCTTTTCAGCACTTCCGGGGTAAAAGCTTCCGCGTGGGCATTGGTGCGTTTATCGTAGCGCAGCACGGCGATCCCCTGGCTGGCAAGTCCCCAGGCGATATCTTTGAAAGGCCGGTTTGGGCCAATGGTTTCGTCTCTATCGTTCGGACCTGAACCATGCACCAGTACAACTGCTGGGAAGGGACCCTTACCCTTGGGCAAGGTCAGGGTTCCGGGGAGAGCCCATTTACCGCTGCCGATGGTCACTTCTTCCTCGGTGAACTTACCTGTATCCACATAGGCAGGCTGGATATAGGCTGCCGGCGTGGGTGTGGTGGCAGGTTGGAAATTCAATCCGGAGATCTTCATGTCCTTATTGAAAACCACATTGATGATCAGCGCCTGCTTTTCGAAATTCACCGGTACTGAAGCTACCAGGAATCCCTGTTTGGATTCCACGCTGGCGCTGCCGCGTCCCTGGTACTTGCCAACCTGGGCGACGAGCTGATCCCATAAACCGGCTACCTGTTCCAGCGGTAAAGCTTTGGCCACCTTCTCGTCGAAGAGTGCGAAGACCGCGTCTGCATTCCCTGCAGCCAGGTCATCCACCACTTTCTCGCCGGCAGCGGCAATGGCGGGGTCGGATGTGGGCGTGGGGCCTGCCGGTGCTTTTGCCCCGCAGGCTGCCAACACAAGAAGGATCAGCGGCACTGCGATGAAATATAAAAGTTTCTTCATGATATTAATTTCCTTATTTATTAAAATTCCCGGCGGGAGCTCCCCGCCGGGATTGGGCAGAGTTATTTCTGGTTTATTTCTTGGGCACAGCTGCGCTCTTATTGGCAGCTTTGATCATCTCAGGCGCGGTTGACGACATGGCAACCATTCCGCTTATTCCTCCCAGGTTCATCGATTCGACTGCGCTGGATGGTACGATCACCAGTGCGCCTTTTTCCTTCAGACCCTCATAGAGCATGTTCATGGCACGCAGGTGCAGGGCAACCGGATTGTTTTGATAGGATTCCGCTGCTTTGGCGAAGTTCTCCGCGATCTGTTTTTCGGATTCGCCCAGGATAACGCGTGCCTGGCGCTCGCGTTCCGCCTGCGCCTGACGGCTCATGGCATCCTCCAGGTCGGCGGGGATGACCACATCCCGGATCTCAACGGACTGCACAGTGATGCCCCAGGGGGTGGTGCGCTGGTCGATGATCTTCTGCAGCTCGGCATCCATGGTTGCCCTACCCAGCAGGATATCTGCCAAGGCCATTTGACCGATCAGGTCGCGCAGGGCAGTTTGTGCCGCCCAGGTGATGGCGGCGCGGTAATCTTCCACCTCCAGGGCGGCTTTTTCCGCGTCCCAGATTACCCAAAAGAGCACCGCGTCCACATTCACCGGCACGGTATCCTTGGTGAGGGTCTTTTCTGCGCTGAAAGGGGTAACTTTTACGCGCTAGGTCCACCCAGGAGGGCACCGAATCGATGAAAGGCATCACCCAGAAGACACCAGGTCCACGCAGGCCGCGGAATTTACCCAGGCGCAGTAGGACGCCTTTTTCCCACTGGCGTGCCACCCGCAGGCTGTACAAACAGATGAGCCCGATGAAGAACCAGAATCCAAAATAGAGAAGCACATACCCAAAGCTGGTGCCGCTATTGAAGAGCATCACGCTGCCCGCAAAACCGATCACCAGCGCGATGATGAACATGAAGAAACTAATCCCGCTGATATGCGCACTCTGGTCTGAACTGATGACCGCGCCGGGATTTGAACTGTAATTTGCGTTTTTCATTCTTTACCTTTCTGTACTCAACTATTCAATTAAAGTTTTCCAGCTACCCTTTCAATCGTCCGGATTGGAACTGTTTATCGATCTCTTCGAGGACCTCCTCGTGCTGAAAATCCAGCCTTTGCATCTCGTTTAAAAAATGGTGGACCAGGGTCTCCAGGATCTCCGTACGCAGTTTTCCGCGGGATTCCGCGCTGGGCTGCTCCACAAGGTAGGTGCCCCTGCCATGCTGGGTGGAGATCACCCCGGCGTCATCCAGCATGCGGTATGCCCTGGCGACCGTATTGAAGTTCACCCGCAGGTCCGCGGCCAGCTGCCGCACGGTGGGGAGCTGATCCCCGGGCTTCAAGGCTGCCGTTCGCCGCCAGCCGCTGGATGTTCTCAATGATCTGGACGTAGGCCGGCACATCGCTGCGCAGGTCGATCGTGATATTAAGTGTGATCACCCCATACTTCCTCCTTTCAGATTGTCTGTTTGTATTATTGTATCATTGTATTTTTGTATTATTGTATATCATTCCTGCAAATTGTCAAGGGGAAAAAGCCATTATCGGCAGGCTTTAAAAAATATTTAAATGACCGAATTCCGCTCTCCAGGCCTCCGCTACCTTTTGCGGAAGGATTGGATATAATTAGCTCTATCTCAACCATTGGAGGATGCTAATGTCAAAAACTATGGAAGGTCTGCAGGCTGCGTTCGCGGGTGAATCCCAGGCGAACCGCAAATATCTTGCTTTTGCCGAAAAAGCAGATAAGGAAGGCTTCCCCCAGGCTGCCAAGCTCTTTCGCGCCGCCGCGGCAGCCGAAACCATCCATGCCATGTCGCATCTACGCACCATGGGTGGGATCAAATCCACCGTCGAGAACCTGGAAGAAGCGGCAGGCGGTGAGAATTATGAATCGGTGACCATGTACCCCGATTTCATCAAAGACGCGGAAGCCGAAGGCGAAAAGGCTGCCATCCACTCCTTCGAGAAAGCTATGGAGCTGAGATCGTGCATGAAAAGCTCTACCGCGAGATGATCGCTGACCTGCAGAAGGGCGGCACCTTCGATTACTACCTCTGCCCGGTCTGCGGTTACATCGAAAAAGGTTCCGCCCCCGAGAAATGCCCCCTGTGCGGAACGCCCCGGGAACGATTCGAGAAATTCTAAATCTGCGAATAAATGAATCACCTCTCCCGTTTTTGAAGGGAGAGGTTTTTTATTACCTCATCAAGTCTGGAGGCTCTTGGAGTGGTAAAATTCCCCTGCAGTAAAATTCAGGAGGTAGTTGTATGTCCGAACAAGTTACCGGCTCTTTTGCCGTCAAAAAAGGCCTGGCGCAGATGCTCAAGGGCGGCGTGATCATGGATGTGGTCACCCCCGAGCATGCCAAGATCGCCGAGGATGCCGGCGCCTGCGCCGTGATGGCACTCGAGCGCGTCCCGGCGGATATCCGCGCCTCGGGCGGCGTGGCGCGCATGTCAGATCCCGGGCTGATCCAGAAGATCATGGATACGGTCACCATCCCGGTGATGGCCAAGTGCCGCATCGGGCACTTCGTGGAAGCCCAGATCCTGGAAGCCATCGGCGTGGATTACATCGACGAATCCGAGGTGCTCACCCCCGCGGATGAAGCCCACCACATCAACAAGCACGATTTCAAGGTCCCCTTCGTGTGCGGCTGCCGCAACCTGGGCGAAGCCCTGCGCAGGGTGGGTGAGGGAGCGGCCATGATCCGCACCAAGGGTGAGGCCGGCACCGGTGATGTGGTCGAGGCTGTGCGTCATGCCCGCCAGGTGCTGGGCGAGATCCGCCTGCTTCAGAACATGCCCGAAGAGGAAGTGATGGCCTTCGCCAAGACGATCGGCGCACCTTATGAGCTCTGCATGGAAACCCGCAAGCTGGGTCGCATGCCGGTGGTCAATTTTGCCGCGGGTGGCATCGCCACCCCCGCTGACGCAGCCCTGATGATGCAGCTTGGTGTGGATGGCGTCTTTGTCGGCTCGGGCATCTTCAAGAGCGGCGACCCCGCCAAACGCGCCCAGGCCATCGTCAAAGCCACCACCCATTTCCGCGATGCCGAGCATCCTGGCCGAGGTCAGCAAGGACCTCGGTGAACCGATGGTCGGCCGCTCGGTGGAAAAGATGCCCGAAGAGGAAAAGATCGCCGGGCGCGGTTGGTAACTTCTCCTCCTCAATCGAACACACCATGAAGATCGGCGTACTGGCACTGCAGGGTGATTTCTACGAGCACCAGGTGGTCCTGGAATCCATCGGCGCGCAGACTGCTGCAGGTACGCCTGCCCGGTGAGCTGGACGGACTGGATGGGCTGATCATCCCCGGCGGTGAATCCACTACGATCGGCAAGCTGGCAGTCGCCTACGGGTTGATGGAACCCCTGCGTGCATTCGGATTGAACCATGCCATCTGGGGAACCTGCGCCGGGGCTATCTTCCTTTCCAAATACAGATGGCCTTAATCAACCCCTGCTGAATCTGATGCATATCACCATCCAGCGCAACGCCTTCGGTCGCCAGGTGGATAGCTTTGAGGTGGAGCTGGAATATCCCCGCCCTGGCTGTGGTGGACCCGACCTGCGCGCCTTTCAAGACCGTCTTCATCCGCGGACCGGTCATTTCCGCGGTGCAGCCGCCCGCGGAGGCGCTTTCCACCCTGCCGGATGGCCGCATCGTCGCCGCCCGCCAGGGCAGGCTGCTGGCAACTTCATTTCACCCCGAACTCACCGGTGACGACCCGCTTTCACCGGCTTTTCCTGGAGATGGCAAAATAGAAATTCATTCGCTGGGTCTGGATGATATTTCCAGCCTCGTCACGAAACCAGAAAGAGGTGATGGGACTGGATACCGCCCTGGAATTCACCCGCGGCAACCCGGCCGGGATGCGCGCCATGCTCGCCCAGCTGCACCCTGCCCGTGGAAACACCACCCTGGTGGCAAGCGGGGATGATGGCACTGTGCTGATCGGGCAGGTAACCCATATCATCAATGAGCGCCCGGCTTACCTGACCTTCCTGATGCCCGAATCCGCAGCCTGCGGTCCGATCCTCACCGACCTGCTGGATGAGCTGATCAGCCAGGCCGGTTACCTGGGGGCGATGAATATTATCGCAGATGCAGAAGATGACCACCCGGCTTTTCCCTGCCTGCGTAAGGCAGGGTTTTCCATTTATGGATGGCAATCCGCCTGGAAGCTTCCTGCGCCGCCAAAGGTCAGAACATCTGGCAGGCTGTCACCCCCCGTGATGAAGTGGCGGTGCGCAATCTCTTTTCGTCTGTCGTTCCCCCCCTGGCGCAGAGTGCCGAGCCGCTGCCCTCCGGTCTGCCGAAAGGCTTTATGTTCGCCGTAAAGGAGAATTGGCTGCCTTCGCCAGGGTGCTCAGCGGTCCGCGCGGTATTTTCCTCCTGCCGGTCTTCCACCCCTCTGCTGAGGATATCCCCGAGATTGCTGCGCGGTTTGCGGGCTGTGTTTCCCGGCAACCGGAAAACCGGTCTACCTGGCAGTGCGGTCCTTCCAGGCCTGGCTGGAACCGGTTCTCGATGGGCTGGGTGCTGAATGCATCAGCCACCGCTCCCAGCTGGTGCGCTACCTGGTCAATCCGGTGCTGGCCGCCGTTCCGGTAACACAGCACGCCCTGGCCGGGAACCGCTGATCGATAATTCCGACGGTTATAACGATCGACTCATCACCGTCGATTTCTCGGCAACTTTTACAACCTGTTAACAACAAATCCGTAGTATTTTGGTATGGTATTTCCGTGAAGAAACACTATAATCATATTTGGAGGTAAAAATGGAAAAATCATTCAATACACTCGGGCTTCAAACGCTGTTGGGATTTCCCTTTAAAGACAAACGAGGGGTATCCAAGTTTCTGATCGCCGCACTGTTCCTGATCTTCAGCGGCTTTATCGTTCCCGCCCTGTTCCTGATCGGGTGGTACATGCGCATCGCCAAAAACGTTATGGTTACCAAAACGCTGGGCGATCTTCCGGAATGGGATGAATGGGGTCACATGATCCTGGATGGACTCAAGCTGGTTGCAGTCGTGTTGATCTACTTCCTTCCCAGTGATGGTACTGTTTCCCGATCAGCCTTGCTTTAGGGTTCATCCCGGTTGTTGGTTGGATCAGCGGCGGAATTCTCTCCTGGTTGACCTATCTCTTCGCTGTGGCTCTGACCGTATTTGTTATCCCCGCGATCCTGAACATGATCGACAAGGGCAGCTTCGGTGCCGCTTTCCACTTCAAGGAATGGTGGGAGAACCTCAAGGTTAATTTTGCCGGTTACCTGGTGGTTTACCTGATCGTTGCAGGCGTCTACGCTCTGCTGGCAGTGATCCTCGGGGTCGTGTTCTCCACCGTGATCCTGCTTTGCCTGGTTCCCGTCGTGATCATCGCTCGTTGTGCTCTATATCAGCATGATCAGCTACGCGGTGCTTGGGCAGGTCTGGGTGGAGGGCGAGGAAAAACTGGCTGCCGCCAGGTCCTACTGTGCCTGTCAAGAAGGCAGTCGCCAAGAAATAGCATTCGAAATCTGGTTCCCTATGCGGAACCTGGAAAAGATAACCCTCCGCTGGCTGGGAGTGGCCGGAATCGAACTCGGCTGCCCCGGCCGGCGGATCATTTTTGACCCCTATTTCAGCCGCATCTCCTTCCGGAAGAATTTTCTTTTCCCGAATTCGTTCCGAACCCGGACTTATCCGAACGCTACCTCCCCAAGGCGGACGCGATCTTCATCACCCATTCCCATTTCGACCACCTTGCTGGATGCAGCCGAAGCTGCCCGACAGACCGGCGCAGTCGTTTATGGCTCCCCCAATACCTGCCGTATCTTACGCGCCGAAGGTCTGCCGGAGAGCCAGATCTTGGAATTGCATCCAGGTTCTGTGGTGGATCGGGACGGGGTGAAGATTACCGCGCTGGCCGAGCGCCCCCACCAATGGGTGGCCGGGTTCGGGATGCAAGCCCCTCAAGCGCGATCTTAAACCTCCACTCCGTGCCCGCGATTATGCCATGGACTTCGGGCTTTCCTTCCTGGTGGAGTGCGGCGGGAGTGAGACTGCTTACCGAAGACTGCCTGGATCCTGCCGGGGTGGGTCAGAGTCGATATCCTCTTCACCAGCCCGCTGAATCCACGCGGCGATGATAAGGCATATCTCGAAAAATTGATCGACTACTTACCACCCGCGCGTGCTGATCCCCATCCACTGCGATGATATGAACTCTCCGCTCTCAGAGCCCGCGCGGGGTCAACTGGCTCCCACCGGCAGGATGTTCGCCGCTGCTGGCCAGGTTCGATGGCAGCCGCTTCAAGCGCCTGGTCGAATCCCTACCCGGTGCTCCGTCCGTCTTTCTGCCGGAGCGGCTCAAGGAATACACGCTTGTCGAGATCCTCTCGCGAGAAATAAAAAACCGGGCTGGAAGAACCTGCCCGGTGATAAATAATTAGCGTAATTATTCGAATTCATCGTCTATTTGCGTTAATTTCTTCGGTTTTCCGTTCCTTTAAGTAACTCCGAAACCATTTTTTCCATCTCAGGCTGGACGAAGTCTTCGATGCGCCCGTTATCAGCCGTTCTCGGTGAGAGCCGGATCGAGCGGCAGCCGGGCAATCACTTCTGCTTTGCAAGCAGTGGCCACTTCCTGTGCGTGGCTGGGGCCGAAGATGGCGTGCTCCTTGCCGGTATCCGGGCAGGGGTAATAGCTCATATTCTCCACCACGCCGAGGACGGGGGTGTTTAGCTGCTCGAGCATGGAGGCTGCCTTGCGTACCACCATGGCGGAAAGCTGCTGCGGCGTGGTGACCATGATCACGCCCGTAACCGGCAGGCTGCGCATCACGGTCAGGGCTGCATCGGAGGTGCCGGGGGGCATATCCACCACCAGGTAATCCAGTTTGCCCCAGAGAACATCCGTCCAGAACTGGGTGATGGCGCCGGAGATCATCGGTCCGCGCCAGATGACCGCGGCGTTCTCATCCTCCACCAGCAGGTTGATGGATATGGCCTTGATCCCCAACCCGGTGACCACCGGCAGGATGCCCTGCTCGCTGGAGCGGATTCCCCCGGCGGGCAGCCCGAAGAGCTTGGGGATGCTCGGCCCGGTGATATCGGCATCCAGGATGCCCACCCGCTGGCAATTGCGCGCCAGGCTGGCAGCCAGGAGCGCCGCGACCGAGGATTTCCCCACCCCGCCCTTGCCGCTCATCACCGCGATGACGTTCTCCACTTGATTGAACTGGTTCAGCTTGGGCAGGTTCTGCCCGCTGTTCCCCAGCACCTGCCGGCGTTCCTCCTCAGACATCGCCCCCATGTGGATCTCCACATCGCTCACGCCGGGCAGCGCCTTCACCGCCAGGGCGGCGTCGTTGCGGATCTTCTCGCGCAGCGGGCAGGAGGGGATGGTGAGGGCAATGGTGAAGGACACCTTGCCGCCTTGGATCGACTGACGAGGTCCTTGATCATCTGCAGGTCAACGATGCTGCGCCCCAGCTCGGGGTCCATCACCGTATTGAGTGCGTTCATCACTTCTTGTTCTGAGGGCATGCTTGGCTCCAAAATCAGGATAAATTTTGTCCCATTTTACCACCTGCAGGCTCAGATTCATTATTATTTGGTCGTTACTAATAAAGTCCTTATTGACTTTAATGAAATAAGACGGTATGATGTTTATTAGGACTATTATTATCTTAATTATCTATATAAATGATTGTCGACTTTCAAGGATTGATTGCTACTAACAAGGAGATCTCCATGAATCAAAAAACTGCTCGTATTCGTTTCTCGGCGCCATGGGTTTGGCTGTTGTAGGGGCGTTTTTTCTTTTAACCGGGCAGGTGTATGCCCAGGATGAACCTCTACCGGTTTCCGAACCCGGACTGGTCACTGAACAGACTCAAGCTGTTGAACCGGTTGTCCGAACCTCCCACAGAACCGGTCGCGGATCATCGAGAATAGCGATTCAATGGTGAGTCCCCGATTCTTCCACTGAACTTCAAGAAGAATCCGCATCGGGTGAACAGGATGATTCCAGAAGAAGTTGCGACCATCCCTTGCGGAACCGGTACTTGTCGATGAGACCGGGGAGCCGCTTTCGCTGGCCAGCAGAGGCTGCCGCAGAGGCGGACCCGTATTTCACCTGCGCCGATGACAGCGTGGATGGCATCGTGGATGGGATCTGCCAGTATTTCGGATTATCGGGTATCCAGGATGCGATCGCTGATTTCAGCACCCGGCTGGGTAGCGGAAACATTTTTATCGAAGACGCCAGTCTGGCTACGGATTATACTGGGGCGGTTGTGGTGAATGGGATCCCAGGGTTGACCGGGTTGGTCGGGGTCAGCACACTCACTTCATCGCCCAGCAGCCTGATCACACTCAACGGCTCCATTAATGTCAGTAATCAACTGGCGGGCTTCACCTTATCCGGGCTTACGGTTTCCGGCAATCAGGCCGGCGCGCTGGTGGATTTTTCCTGGAATACCGGGCTGTTAACCCTGCTCGACCTCGTAATTAAATAACACAAATGCGAGCGGGGATGCACTTTCTGTTTTTGCTCATACCGGAAATGTCAGTCTCAACGAAGTAAAAGCGGACCTAAACGGGGATGAGGGCGCCGATATTGCGGCATTCGGTAACGTGGCAATCACCAATTCCTCGTTTGATTCGAACAGCGGTAACGAAGCACTCTTGATCGACTCTGGCGGGAGTGTTACTCTGAATGGTGTCTCTGCCAGCAATAACAATGCGGGAGATGGCGCAAATATTTTTACGGTCAAGGGTGTCACCGTCCGCAATAGTGTGTTTACGTATAACCACGACGGGATAATTAGCAACTTAATTGGCGATGGTTTGGTGATTCTCCCGGGAAGCAAAGGCGCAATCCTGATCGAGAATAGCGATTTTAGCAACAACCAGGAAACCGGTTTATTGGTTAATGTGGATGGCAGCGTGACGCTGAAGAATCTCCAAATTTCGTACAACCAGTATAACGGTGCCTGGATCGATAATTGCGGATCCTATGCTCCCTGCTCGTTTTCAGCCAGCCCTGTAACCCTAAATAATGTGTCGATAACTGGAAGCAGGCGACCTCTATTCGTGTTTTCAAATGGGAACATCAACCTGACGGGTGTAACTACCTGGTATGCCAGTACTGATCACAACGCTGAACTAAGGAATGAATACGCCACCGCCCCTCGAACGGTCAGTGTGACGAACAGCGATTTTAGTTATGGGAACGGTGGATCAGGGCTCTATATCATCTCTCGCGGAGCGGTTTCGTTGAACAAGGTTACTTCCACAAGCTCCACCAACGGAAATGGCGTTTTTATAGATAACAGAAGCGGCACAGCCGGGGTGACCCTCACAAATACCCTGGGAAACAGCAAAATGGATAGTAATTATTTTGATGGGCTGTTTATCCTGTCAGACGGAGCAATTTCCGTGACCGGGGTGGATGCAGCCAATAACGGAGGTCATAATATTAACCTGGATACATCATCCGGAAGCGGTTCGGTTTCCCTGGCCTCAACGATTTCCAATGGCAGCCAGACCACGGACGGGATCCAAATTATCTCGGGAGGGGCGATCACCCTGAAAAATGTCGAGTCGAGCTCAAACAATTTTGGGAGAGGTGCGCTCCTGGATAATTCCCTGGCCGCTTCACCTTCAGGCGTCACGGTCAACTCCAGCACCTTTTCATATAATTTTGGTGCCGGGCTTGAAGTAAGCACCCGGGGGAGCGTGGTGATCAATGGGATCACGGCAAACAGCAACGCCAACACCAGCGACGGCGCTTTAATCACGACCACCGCCGGGTCTGGAAATGTTTCCGTCACCAACGGTGTCTTCAATATCAACACCCAAAACGGTCTCAAGATCGATACATTGGGAACGATCACTTTATCCAAGATCACTGCGAATTACAATGCCCTGGCAGGCGTGGACCTGCTAGGCAATAAACCCATCACGATCACCGGGATGGATGTGAGCTATAACGTGATCCAGGGATTAAAAGTTGTTTCAAACGGGGCGGTGAAAATCACCGACCTGACAGCCAAACAAATGTCTGGAGGGACAAACGCGGTCTATATTGAAACTGCGGGCGGTGTCACCCTGGCTGCCACGGGGTCGTTTATCAACAGCATAAGCAATAATTACAACAATGGATTGACGATCTTATCGGGAGGAGCGATTTCATTGAAGAACCTGACCGCTGACTGGAATGCAAATGGCTATGGAGCCAACCTGGATAACAGTTCCTCCTCGGCAAGCGTGACCATCATCAACAGCGATTTTAATCACAATCACACTTACGGGTCTGCAGGTTGTTTCCAATGGTGCGATCACTGGAACAAACATCCATGCAAACGATAACCTGACAAAAGGCGCTTCGCTGATTATTCCGATCGGTTCTGGCGGGGTTACCATTAATGGCGGCACAGCTCTCGCGCCAAATTCATTTACCAATAATCCCCAGGGCGGTCTTGAAATTCAATTCAAACGGTTCAGTTGTTTTAGTAAATATCACCGCAAACTACAATCATTTCGCGCCTGGAACGGGGTATGGGGTTTCGGTTTTGACAACGCTGGGAAATATCAGCCATGACCAATATCACCGCCAATGGCAATGGGGCTAACGGTGTGACCGCCGCATCGTTGAACGGAACCCTCTCACTGACCAACGGGGTCACGAATGGAAATAATACCTACGGCACTCTCCTTGATAATTCTTTAAGTCCGGGCGCGAAATCGGTCACGGTGAAATCCCTGACCTCCAACTCAACCCAGGTGTATGAGGGGCTTTATATCAACTCTACCGGAAATGTGCTGCTCACCTCGATCCAGGTCATCAACACAGTGAATTCAGGTGGTGTTTACATCGATAACCGGTTTGGCTCAGCCGCATCCAGTATCACCATCAATTCGCCTGTTCCTGCCGGGAGCAGCATCGTTTACAACCATGGTAGAGGGGCAATGCTTTATTCTGACGGACCGATAATAATATCCAACTTGCGGGTGGAAGCCAATTTTATCAATGGTATCCAGGCTGAAAATCAAACCGGATCAGGCGGAATCTCCCTCAGTAAGGTCAGTATTGACTCCAACAGGAATTATGGGCTAATAGCTTACAGCACCGGGATTATTTCACTCTCTTCGGTGAACTCTTTAAATAATGGGAATAACTGGTTTGCTTGGGTGGGGAGCGTACCTGGATAATACATACGCTGCCTGCAAAAATTACCGTTTCTGGCAGCAATTTCAGTTCGAATTACAATTCCGGGTTGTACGCCACCTCAAACGGTCCGATCGTCCTGACCAATGTAATCGCGGAGAATAATTCAAATGGCCGCGGATTCGACCTGGCCAGCCCGGCTTCCATCAGCATCCTATCCACCGGGGGATTCCAGAACCTGGCCAAATCCAATCGAAATGAGAACGTGTGGATCGTTTCCGGCGGGGATGTGGTGGTTCAAAACTTGAAAGCCCAATACAACACCTCCGGGTCACGGGATCATGTTGGATAACACCGGTGGATCAGGCAAGGTCACCGTCAGCGGTGTGTATGTTGATGGGAACAAATCCAACGGTCTTGATATTTATTCCAATGGTGCGGTCTCGATCAGTAACACCACTGCTTACGAGAATAACGGTATTTCCAGCACAGGTATATACCTGATAAATTCCGGCGGAACCGGCACAGTGAGCCTGGTCAATGTCACCTCCAGCTTCAATTCCTTCGCAGGGTTGTGGATCCAGACCGCCGGGAATACGAACTCTGGATAAAGTCAATATCTCTATCCAATAGCATCACTGGAGCACAGATCGATATTTGTAGCATTTCCTCGACTTTGACCATCTCGCGCAGCAAATTTGACGGCAACCATAATGGCGGCTTGAATGCGAACTTGGGCGGAAATGTCATCCTGAACAACGTCTCGGCATCGAACAACTCATCTGCTGGTTTTAGAGGGATGTTTATCAAAATTCCTCGGGTACAGGTACGGTTACCATTCTATCCACGTACGGTGGCAATGTTTTCAATAATAATGGCGAAAACGGATTGTATGTATTTTCAACCGGGGTTTTCAAAGGCAGCAATATCACCGCAAATGATAACGGCTTCCGTGGTTTGGAAGTTTACAACCAGATCGGGACCGGGGGGGTCACCATCACTGGTGGGAATTTCAACCGCAACAGCCGTTCTGGCATCTATTTGACGACCTCCGGGGATGTTTTGATCAGCGGCGTATCGGTTATAGGGAACGGTTTTGGTGATGATGTTCCCGGTATCTATGTGACCAATGGCGGAAATATCACCCTTTCCAACAGTGTTACGACCGGTAATGGCGCTGAAGGTCTCTATGCCGTATCCGGCAGCCCCGCGACGATTTTGATCTACAAATCGCTGTTCTTCGGCAATAACCGCTATAGTCCGTACACTCCGACTCCCAATATCACCGCCCTGAATGGCACCCTGACCATCGTCCGCTAAGGAAATCGAATTCCAACCGACCTCCCCTTTACAGGGGAGGTTTTTTTATCCTGGCTATAATTAGTGTCTATCAGGAGGCACCATGAACAAATCTTCCCAACGCATGATCACCCAACCCGGACCCTTGCTCAACCCCGATGGCAGCCTGGCGCAGGCGGGCTGGTGCCCGCAGCCGCTGCTGGATTGCAACCTGGAAGCCGCCCGCAGCGAGGGCACCCCGCGCTTCTGGCAGCCCATGCGCATCAAACGCTGGGATTACTACGGCATCACCACGCCCACCCATTTCTTCTCCTTCACCGTCAGCCACGTGGGCTACCTGGCCTCCATCTTTGCCTACGTGCTGGAGTTCGATACCGGCAAATACACCGAAAAGACCCTGACCCTGCCGTTTTCCCGCAAAGTGAGCCTGCCGCGCAACAGCACGGAGGGGGTCAGCCTCTTTGATGATGGCAAGGTGCGCCTGGAGTTCAGCGTGCTGCCCGGCAAGCGGGAGATCAAGGTTGACTGGCCGAATTTTTCCAACGGAACTCCCCTGAAAGCCGAGGCTTCCTTTGCCTGCCCCCCGGAGCAGGAATCCATGGTCATCACCATCCCCATTGCGGGGCAACCGCTTCTATTACAACCGCAAGACCAACTGCATGCCCGCCTCGGGTTGGGTGGAATCATCAGGAACCCGCTACGATCTGGATCCGAAGACCTGCCTGGGCAACCTGGACTGGGGCAGGGGCATCTGGGAATACAAGTCCTTCTGGGTTTGGGCTTCCGCCAGCGGCTTCCTGCCCGGCGGAAAACACACCCTGGGTTTGAACCTGGGTTTCGGCTTCGGGAATACCCGCGCCGCCACCGAGAACTGCTTCATCCTGGATGGCAAAGTCCACAAACTGGGCGAAGTGGATTTCACCTACTCCAACCAGAACTTCATGAAACCCTGGACGATGAAATCCGCGGATAAGCGCATTGATCTGGTTTTCACCCCCTTCTTCGACCGGCTTGGCGAAGACGGACCTGGCCATCCTGCGCAGCGAGGTGCACCAGATGTTCGGGCGCTATAACGGGACCCTGGTGACCGATGAAGGCAAAAAATTGGAGGTGAAAGACCTGGTCGGCTGGGCGGAGGAGCACCAGGCGAAATGGTAAAAAGCTCTGGAATTAATTGACGCGTAGGTCGGGGACCGGTTTTGTTCCCGACATCCAACTCCCGATCTCGTATAAAATAATCGTATGTAACGACAAAAGCAGCTTCGGTTGAGTGGGAGTGGACGAGGGTTGGTTGATGGCGATCACACAACCGGTGACCGCCCTACGGCTAGGCGGATGGGCACCAAGCGAAATGGTAAGAAAAACCGGAGCGCCCGACTTGCGCCCCGGTCTGCATCTCAATAATAAATATTACTCGATCACTTCCACCCCCAACGGCGTCTTTGACATCGTTTCGCAGCCATCCTTCGTGATCAGGATGGCATTTTCATAGCGGAAACCGATCTGCTCCTCGGGGCAGGCGTACTGCATGGCGCAGATCAGCATCTCGTTGGGCTCATAGACATGGTCCGGGTTGGTCCAGTAGGGGAAGGGGCCGTCGTTGCGCCCGATGCGCCACTCGTCACCCAGCATGCCGATGCCGTGCTCGAACCCCGGCACCATGTACTCGGCGAATCCGCGCTCCTCGCAGAAGATCAGCATCTCATCCGCCAGTTTTGAGGGAGTGATCCCGGGTTTATAGGTCGCCAGGACGAGCGAAACAATATCCACAAAGTTCGCAGCATGCCACTTCTGTCGTTCGGTGGCAGGAGCCAGCAGGTAGTTGTGGGTGTGGTCGCCCACGCACAGGCGGTAGGTGGAGTGCAGATCCACGGTGAACGCCTCGCCGGGCATCAGGCGTTTCTCCGGTTGGAGGCGTGCAGGCGCCGCCCATGTAGCCGGTGCGGTAGCCGGAGGCGATCTCGTTCCCGCCGGTGAAGGACCACTCCCAGGTGGAGCCGGCCTCGCGCATGCCCATCGCGGCGATCCCGGCGATCTCGGTCTCGGTGTACTTCTTGAACCCGCCGTTGATGATGGCGTTGTAGACCGCCACGTGCCCGGCATCTGCCATCGCCCCGGCCTTGCGGAAGCGGTTGATCTCGCCGGGTTCCTTGATCACCGCCAGCCGGTCGATGATATCCAGCGCGTTGGTCAGCTTCACCCCCGGCAGGGCGTTTTCGAAGGCCTGGTATTCATAATGGGTCAGGTTGCCTTCGGGCAGGTAGTTGGACATGCCCGCTTCCACTCCCACCGTGCCTTTTTTGCCCTTCAGATGTTTCAAGATCAGCTCGCTGACCGCGGTGATCTGGTCCTGCCCGCCCATGGGGGCGAAGCCCAGCACGTGGTCAGCATCCAGCCAGGAGTCATCTCCCGCGCGGGCGGCATCGATCACAAAGGTGAAAGCGGTAGGCAGCCCCTCGGCAGGGATGACGATGTAGGAGCGCCAGGGGAAGAATGCGTCCGTCGTCCAGGAGAGCGTGCGCAGGCGGGAGCCGAGGTAGACATCCACCCCGTCCTTCGCCATCTCGCGCTGGATGGACTTGATCCGTGCCGGAAAATCGATGAAATAAGGATCGCTCGTCATGGCTGCTCCTAGTACTCGCAGGGAATCTCGGAAAGGACCTTGTTGAAGCGGTCCACGATGGAAGCCAGGCTGAGGGCTTTGACCATGTTGCCGGTCAGGCGCAGCTTGCCGGTCATCAGCGCGGAACGCGAGCCCAGCTCGGCGCGCGAGATCTTCGCAAAGGTCTCGTAATCCCCGCTGATGATGAACTCCGCCTCGGGGAAGGGTTCCTGCCGGACGGAGATATCCGTGAAGATGCCGTCTTCGATCTTGTAATAGAGCGCGCGGTCCTGCCCATCCGGGCAGGCGTGGTAGACGGTGAGCATGGAAGAAGTCAGGTGTTTCATGGTTTCCGGGTCCAACTGGCTGCGCAGGCGCTGCTGGGCTTCCGCGGTCCATTCCGGGCTGAGGTATTTCAACGCGGTCATAATCCTTCTCCTTGAAAAGTGATTTGGTGATGGAGCTCTTTAATTATAGTGATGATTGAAATATTGATTATGGGATTATTGGTTTGATTCCGCGAAGTTCCTCAGTACCAGCAGGGCAGTATCCACGGTGTCGCAGGGTTTATAGGAGTAATTCACCGGTTCGAATTTATTATCATTTAAAAATATTAGAATGGTCGCCGCGATGTTCATTTCGTATTTTACGCATTCCTGCAGCACAAGGTGGGCATCCTTCATGTTGTCCGGCGGGGTCATCTTCTGCAATTGGGTGAGCAGCGGGCGGGCGCCATCGTAGACCATCTGCGCCTGCCCCTTGACCACCTCGAAGTCGGCCGCGATCCCAGGTCAGATCCGCGCGGCGGGGATCGCCCGGCGATGTGGTTCTGGATGGTGTTGGTGATCAGCTCTCCGTAGGTCACATCGGGGTTACCACTGGTTTTTGCTTCCTGCATCTGGTTGTAGGCGACAACCGATTCCTGGTTCCAGGTATCGTATTTCGACAAGGCGTCGTTCAACTGCGACCGGTAATCTGCTGCGGGATCGCTGCAGGCGCATAAGAATGATCGACGATAAGTATGATCGGCAGGAGCCGCTCTAATATTTTTGGTTTCACCATCAAATCACCTCGTCCATGAATATCCAGTATTATAAACCGCAGAGACGGGCATCGCCCGTCTCTGTTGAATTGCGATACTCCAGATAAACTTACACCCAGCCGCGCAGCTGCATGGCCTTGACCACCCGGTCGATGGCCACCATGTAGGCCGCATCGCGCATGTAGACCTTTTCCTTCAGGCTCATCTCCAGCACGCCCTGGAAGGCCTGGGTCATCTTGGTATCCAGCTTTTCCAGCACTTCTGCCTTGGTCCAGTAGAAGTTCATGTCGTTCTGGACGCTTTCGAAGTAGGAGCAGGTCACCCCGCCGGCGTTGCACAGGAAATCGGGGATATCGAAGATGCCGCGCTTCTTGAAGACTTCGTCGGCTTCGATGGTCACGGGACCATTGGCGCCTTCGGCGACGATCTTGACCTGCTTGCTGATCTTCTCCACGTTCTCGGCAGTGATCTGGTTCTCAATGGCAGCCGGGATGAGCACATCCACGTCCTTGCTCAGCCAGGCGTTGCCATCTTCGATCACATAGCCTTCCTTCTGGGCTTTGGCCTTGTCGATCGTGCCGTACTGGTCGGTGATGCTCATCAGGAAGTGCGGGTCAATCCCATCCATCTTCGTGAAGGTGTAGCTGGTCTTGTCATTGCGGTCATAGCAGGAGACGCAAACCACCTTGCCGCCCAGCATTTCAATGAAGCCGATGGCCGCATATTGCGCCACGTTGCCAAAGCCCTGAATGGCGGCGGTGCATTTCTTGGGATCCAGCTTGAGGTGCTTCATCGCTTCGCGGATGTGGTAGATCACCCCGTAACCGGTCGCTTCGGTGCGCCCGAGGGAACCGCCCCCGCCCAGCGGCTTGCCGGTGATCACACCGGGGGTGTAGTTGCCGGAAAGCTTGGAATATTCGTCCATCATCCAGCCCATCATCTGCGGGGTGGTGCCCACATCCGGCGCGGGCACATCGTTGCGCGGGCCGACATTCTTCCACATCACGTCCATCCAACCGCGGCACAGGCGTTCCTTTTCGCCGACCGAAAGCGTGGCGGGATCAACGATCACGCCGCCCTTACCGCCGCCCAGGGGGATATCGGCCACGGCGCATTTCCAGGTCATCCAGGTGGCCAGCGCCCGCACGGTGTCGATCGTTTCGGCGGGGTGAAAGCGGATGCCGCCCTTGTTGGGGCCGCGCGCGTCGTTGTGCTGGACGCGGAAACCCTGAAAAACGCGCATGCTGCCATCGTCCATGCGCACCGGGATGCGGAAGTGGAATTCGCGCATCGGCCAGCGCAGGATCTCACGCACCTGCTGGTCCAGCTTGAGCAGCTCGGCAACATGGTCAAACTGCGCCTGAGCCATTTCGAAAGCATTCGTCGTTCCTGCCATCACGCAAACTCCTTGTTTCAGATATGGTTAATTCTACAACAGCGGATGGAGGGAAATAAAAAACGGACACCTCGGTTCTGTGCCCGCTGTCCGGCTTGATGATGCTGCTTTCCATCCTCAATCCGCCCCTCCATTTCAATTACTGATAATAGATTAATGGGAAAACACCGTCAAGTCAATATGATTTTCATCCTCATTGAGCCGTCCGGAATTCTTTCACCAAAAATTCGCCCGTCCTTCATAAATTCTTCATATCTCCCGGGTATCATCATCATCGACCGGGATGATATTCCGGAAAATAGATTAGGAGTTGAAAATGAAAATATTGAAATTTGGTGTCGTGATCCTGGCAGTTGCCGCGGTATTCTTCGGCGCGTTGGCGCAGTCTCGGCGCAATCCGAGAATCCCCCCGTCCCCGGCTATGGACCAGGGAGTGGCGGCTGTGGAAACATGGAGCCCGGGTATGACCAGGACCGCGGCTGGATGCACGATGAGATGATTGCCATCCTTTCGCGAGAAGCTGGGAATTTCCGAAAGCGATCTGGAATCCCGCCTCGATGACGGCGAATCCATGGCGGATATCGCCTGCCGCCGAAGGTCTCTCTCGCGATGAATTCGTAACGCTGATGCGCGACGCGCGCGCCGAGTTGATCGACCAGGCGGTGAAGGATGGCAAGATCACCGAGGAACAGGCAAATTGGATGAAAACCCGCGGCATGCGCATGATGCAGCGCTGGCAGGAATTCCGCGGGAATTACGGGCAGCAGAATAATCCCTGATCCCGTGATGCAATGTTCTGCACAGACAGGGTTGCCGTCCGGCATCCCTGTTTTTTCATTCCTGTTGATTTCGGCGCCAATTACTGCTTCGAAAACCATATAATATGATCATGGCTGAAATCAGCGAAGAAGATCCTGCTCGTCGATGATGAGCCCAACATCGTGAAGGCGCTCAAGGCATACCTGGAAAAAGCTGGTTTCCGAGTGGTCACCGCCGGGGATGGACCTTCCGCGCTGGCCGTGTTCGAGAAGGAGCACCCGGATTTCATGATCCTGGATCTGAACCTGCCCGGGATGGACGGTTTTGAGGTTTGCAAGATCGTACGCAAGACCTCCGATATCCCCATCCTGATGCTCACCGCGCGCGTGGAGGAAACCGACCGGCTGATCGGCCTGGAGATCGGCGCGGATGATTACGTGCTCAAACCCTTCAGCCCGCGGGAGGTGGTGGCCAGGGTGAAGGTGATCCTGCGGCGCAGCCGGGAACATCGACTCCACGGAAAACCTGATCCAGTGCTGGCAGGCTGGTGATCGACCTTGAAAAACACACCGTCCGATTTGCCGAAAGGCTGGTGGAGCTGACCCCCACCGAGTTCGAGATCCTGGTGGTGCTGGCCAGGCAGCCGCGCAGGGTTTTCAGCCGCCTGCAGATCATGGAGCAGGCCCAGGGAGATGCTTTTGAAGGCTACGAGCGCACCATTGACGCCCATATCAAGAACCTGCGCATAAAACTGGAGCCGGACCCGAAGCACCCGGTGCTTATCCAGACCGTTTTCGGGCTTGGTTACAAACTGGAGCCGGGTGAAGATGCGTAACAGCCTGATCTACAAACTGATGGGCGCTTTCCTGCTGGTGGTCGTCATCGGCTCGCTGGTGATCTCCGTCCTGCTGGTCAATTCCACCCGCAATGCCTTTGCGCGCTATTCCAACCGCAGCGGGCAGCTGCTGGCCACCCGCCTGGCGGAAAGACTCTCGGATTACTACGCCACGACGGGCTCCTGGGAGGGGGTGGGGGATTTCCTTGCCTTGGAACAGTGGGCGGGAAACACATCCGGGCAGGGCGGGATGATGCCGATGGGCAGGATGATGCCGGGAAGCGGGATGATCGCGGCAATGAACCTGCGCCTGACGCTTGCCGACCAGGATGGGACCATCATTGGCCGATTCCAACTGCACAGGAGGTTGGGCAGCCGCCTTTCCCGCCGGGAGTTGAACACAGGTATTCCCGATCCAGGTCGAATGGTGTCCAGCGTGGGAACACTTCTGGCTGTATCCGAAGGCATCGGCAGCCTGGTGGCGCGGGAATTCCTCGCTTCCGTAAATACCGCCCTGGTCAAATCCATGCTGGTGGCAGGTGCCATCGCCCTGCTGCTGGGTTTCCTGCTCTTCAACCAGATCACCGCGCCTCTGAGGGCGATGCAGAAAGCCGCCGAACGCATCGCGAGAGGGGATCTGCAGACCCGGGTGGAAGTTAAATCCAAGTGATGAGCTGGGTGACCTGGCGTAATCCTTCAACGATATGGCGGAGAACCTGGCAGATGCTGAGGATCAGCGCCGGCAGCTGGCTGCCGATGTTGCCCACGAGCTGCGCACCCCTCTGGCCGCCATCCAGGCAATCCTTGAAGGAATGCAGGATGGCGTTTTACCAGCGACCAGGAGCAGATCGGTTCGCTTGGTTGCCGAAACCGCTCTGCTCAACCGGATGGTGGAGGACCTGCGCCTGCTTTCCCTGGCCGAAGCCGGCAGGCTGGACGCTGGATTTACAGCCTATCGCTCCCGGCGATCTTGTCCGCAGGGCAGTGGAACTGATGCAGCCGATCGCCCAACAACAGGGCGTGAACCTTATCGCTGATCCGCCAGGGGACCTCCCCAGGGTACTCGGAGATTCGGATCGCCTGATCCAGGTTTTAAACAACCTGATCACAAACTCCCTGCGCTATACGCCCGCGGGTGGAACCGTGACCGTGACTGCCGTGTATTCTGCTGCCAGCAAGACGGTGGCGTTTTCGGTGACCGATACCGGCGCGGGGATCGATCCACGGGATCTGCCGCACGTGTTCGACCGGCTTCTACCGCGCGGATAAATCCCGTTCGCGTGGAAGCGGCGGCTCGGGCTTGGGGTTGGCCATCGTCCGGCAGCTGGTGGAATCCCACGGCGGTGCCGTCACCGCGGAAAGCCCGGTTCCAACACCTGAAGGACGATCGGTACCCGGTACCAGGATCACGTTCTCCATTCCCGCATCGGATTAAACGGGTGAATTACGCTTTCATCATATCCATCGGTGCTTTCGCGGGTTTATATTAATATTCCGATATACGGAAAACGATTAAAATAAAATGAGAATTGATATACCGTCAACGGTGTTTTCACCTGACGGAATCACCCGGCATTGGAATTTACATTTAGAGGAATGATCGATGGATATATTCAGTAAATGCGGCGCGTATACCGAAGCCAAAGAGGTGATGGCCACCGGGCTCTACCCCTACTTCATCCCCCTGGAAAAGAATGAAGGCACCGAGGCGATCATCGAAGGTCACCGCCTGATCATGTGCGGCTCCAACAATTACCTGGGTCTTACAACCCATCCCAAGGTTCGCCAGGCTGCCATCGATGCCATTCAGAAGTACGGCACCAGCTGCACCGGGTCGCGGTTCCTCAACGGGACTCTCGAGATGCACGAGCGCCTGGAGCACGAACTGGCAGAATGGGTCGGGAAAGATGCCGCCCTGGTCTTTTCCACCGGGATGCAGACGAACCTGGGCGTGGTCAGTTCGCTCATTGGACGCATGGACGTGGCGGTGATGGATAAGGGCGACCACGCCAGCATCGTGGATGGCGCCAGGCTTTCCTATGGCTCGATCGAGCGCTTCCAGCATAACGACCCGGAGCACCTCGAACGGGTGCTGGCCTCCATCCCGGAAGATCGCGGCAAGCTGTTGATCGTGGATGGGCTCTACAGCATGGAAGGCGATATCGCCGACCTGCCTGCGATTTACCCACTCTGCAAGAAATACGGGGCGCGGTTGATGGTGGATGACGCCCACGCCATGGGTGTGCTCGGGGGAGGGCGGGGCACCGCAGCTCATTTTGGCATGACGAATGAAGTGGACCTGATCATGTCCACCTTCAGCAAATCCTTCGCCTCGCTGGGCGGTTTCATCGCCGGGGATGAGGAGGTCATCCACTTCATCAAGCACAATGCCCGCGCGCTGATCTTCAGCGCCAGCATGCCGCCCGCCTCCACCGCCGCCGCCCTGGCCGCATTGGATGTGATGCGCGAGGAGCCGGAGCGGGTGGAAAATCTGCAGAGGAATGCTGCCTTGATGCACAAGGGCTTCAAGGAACTTGGTTTCGATACCGGGCATTCGGTCACGCCCATCATCCCAATCATCATTGGCGATAACCATCGCACCCTGCTTACCTGGAAGAAGCTCTTCGAAGCGGGTGTGTTCGTCAACCCGGTTCTCTGTCCGGCCACACCGCCGGGAAGGCAGTTACTGCGTACCAGCTACATGGCCACCCACACCGAGGACCAGTTGAACCGCGTACTGGAGATCTTCGCCCGGGTGGGCAGGGAGATGGGATTGATCCCATGAGAAATGGGGAATGACGAGTGGCTGCCGGGAATCCGGCAGCCACTTTTTTTATTCCCGTTTAATTCACCCTAATAGGCTTAACTCAGGGGTGATACCGATGGTCGCATTGCCAAATTCAGATCGTATTCCTACGCTTTGAGCTGCTTCTGCAATTCCTGGCGCACCAGGTCGGGATTGGCCTTACCCCCCGCTGAGCGCATCACCTGGCCGAAGAGCCACTGCTCCACAGTTGGTTTGCCGGAGCGGTATTTTTCCACCGCACCTGGGTTCGCCGCCAAGACCTCAGCGACCACCTTGCGGATGACGTCTATATCTGAAACCTGCTGCAAGCCTTCCGCTGAAACGATCGCCTGTGGATCGCCGCCCTCGGCGAGCATGCGCGCCAGGATGCGCTTGGCGGTGGCCAGGTTGATCTCACCCCGCTGCATCATGCCGATCAGGCTCACGATTGACTTGGGTGGAACCTTGATCTGCCCAATCTCCAGCCCGCTTTCCTTCATCCAGGCGAAGATCTCCCCCGTGATCCATTTGGCCGCCTCGCGGGGATCCGCCCCCGCGCGAATAGTCTCTTCAAAATAATCTGCAAGAGTGATTTCCTCCGCAAGCAGGCTGGCTTCTGGTTTCGTGAGCCCATACTCGCGGGTGAACCTGAGCTTCCTATCCCGCGGTAGTTCAGGCTGACCGCTCTGGACGCGTTCCAGCCAGTCCTTCCCGATCACCAGGGGTGGCAGGTCCGGCTCGGGGAAATAGCGGTAATCGTGTGAATCCTCTTTGCTGCGCTGGGAGAAGGTTACCCCGGTCAGGTCATCCCAGCCGAGTGTCTCCTGTCTCCACTTCTCCACCACTTTCCAGGATGGCTTGTTGCAACTCAAGCTGGTAGCGGATGGCGCGCTCCATCGCGCGGAAGCTGTTGAGATTCTTGATCTCCACCCGTGTGCCTAGCTCATCACGCCCCTCCGGACGCAGGGATACGTTGGCCTCGAAGCGGATGACGCCCTTTTCCATATCCCCAGAGTTGACCCCCAGAGCCTGCAGCACCGATCTGAGTGCCCGCGCATAGGCACTGGCATCCTCCGCAGAGTGCATGTCCGGTTCCGAGACGATCTCCAGCAGAGGCACCCCTGCTCGGTTAAGATCCACTAGGGAGTAATCCTCCTGATCCAAGTGAATATGCGTCAGCTTGCCGGTATCCTCCTCGAGATGCACACGACGGATGCGGGCTGTTTTTTCGTTCCCAGCCACCGAATAGGAGATGGTGCCGTGTTCCGAAAGGGGTGATTCGAATTGGGAGATCTGGTAGCCTTTGGGCAGGTCGGGGTAGAAGTAATTCTTGCGGACGAAGATGCTTTGCGGCGCGACCTCGCAGCCCAGCGCCAGCGCCACCCGCAAGGCATATTCCACCGCCCTTTCGTTGAGCACCGGCAACGCCCCGGGCAACCCTTCGCATACCGGGCAGACCGCGCTATTGGGTGGCGCGGAAACGGAATCCACCACCGCGCAGGCGCAGAACATCTTGGAGCGGGTGGCCAACTCCGCGTGGACCTCGAGCCCAATATCGGCAGTGAAATGCATTCCCTTCACTTATTCCGCATCTTCCAGCAAATAAGCCTGTACCCAGGCAGTGGTTGCCTTCAAAGCATCCAGGTGTGTCCGTTCGTAGTGATGTGAGGCATCCACACCCGGACCAATCAGGGCAACCGCCACATTCCCGCCGGCGCTGAGGAAGGCACCGCCATCGGAACCGTAATGCGGGTAAATATCGACTTTGTAGGGAATTTCATGCCGATCCGCCAGCTTGCGAAGCCTTTGAGACAAACCATGATGATAGGGACCGTTGGAATCCTTGACGCAGATCGTGGTATGAAATTCATCGGATGTCTGCCCTTCCCCCACCGCTGCCATATCCACAACCAGGAGCTCCTCCACTTCAGGCGGGATACCAGCCGAAGCGCCATGACCGACTTCTTCAAAGTTGCTGATCAGGAAATGGGTGGTTCGGACCGGACGCTGGTCATTATCATGGAGAGTCTTAATCGCAGAAACGAGACAGGCAACACCGGCTTTATCATCCAGGTGGCGGGAGCGGATGAAACCATTCACCACCTCCACGCGGGGGTCGAATCGCCACATAGTCCCCTACGCCGATCCCGAGCTTTTCGATCTCCTCGGCGTTTTGGGCAGTTTCATCCAGGCGGATCTCCATGACCTCATCTTCACGTTTGAGGTCAACCTGCCTGCCGTGCACGTGCACGGACGCCTTGTTGATCAGGATGGAGCCGCGAAAAGCTTTTCCCGACGAGGAGAAAAGACAGTACAGCCTTCCCCTTCAACGGAGTTCCAGGCGTACCCCCCCAGTTGGGTGAGCAGCAGGCGGCCGGTGGGTTTGATGGCTTTCACCATCGCACCCAGGGTATCCACATGCGCGGTGAGCGCTTTTTCGTGCCCTTTTTTCGTTCCCGGAAGGCTTGCCAGCAGAGCTCCCTTGTGTGTTCGTTGCAGCGTGATCCCGGGTATGGCTGAGAGGGTTTTTTCGCAGAATTCGATCGCCCCCTCCGTGTAACCGGTCGGGCTGGGAGTATTTAACAAGTCAACCAGGAATTTTACGAGAAAGTCTTCATCAATTCCGTGCATGGAATTCTCCTTGGCTATTCACACAAGCGATCATTTATTGAGACATTCACCCATATTATTCAAGCATCCTACCCAAAATTGATACCCTCAAATGCGCCAATCCTCTCACGCCAGTTGGCCGGAACGGGGATGCTCTGGTGGGTGTGGTAATCGTAGGCCACCATCACCGTTTCCGATTTCACAAGAACCGCTCCGGTGTCTTCTTCAACCACCTCGTACTCAAAAACCATGCTCTTGGTGCCGATCTTCGCCACCCGCACCCCCACGCGGATCTTCTGCTCCAGCTCGATGGGCGCAAGGTAGGAAAGGTGTACATCGGCAACGATCAAGCCAAGATCAAAAAACGATTTGCCGTCAAATAGCCCCAGTTCCATCAGGTATGAAAAACGGGCATGTTCGAGCATCGATAGGGTGCGGACGTTATTGACGTGCCATTGCGGATCCAGGTCGCTGTAACGCAGCTGGATGGGTAAGGTTGAATTTGAATATTGTCATGCCTGAATTATATCTTTGGCAGGGGTTTTCTTCTATCAATTCCCTATTTTGCCTGCCGATGATTTTATGACCTTCATCACTTGCCCTAGTTGCCTCTTGCGCGTATACTCATATTCAGACAAATTTTACCGATTTTGTTTTTAGAGGAAGGTTCGTATGCAGATTACAAAACAGGCGGATTATGCCCTTCGGGCTGTTCTCTACCTTTCCAGGATCGAACCGGATCAAAAAGCCTCCACTGCCCTGATCGCCAAAACACAGAAGATCCCGCCCAGCTTCCTGGCAAAGATCATCTCACAGCTTTCCATCGCTGGGATCATCCATACCTCGCGCGGAGCTCATGGTGGTGTTGCCCTGGCGCACCCGCCTTCCGAGGTCACACTATCTGGATGTGGTGGAAGCCATTGACGGACCCATCAAATTGAACGATTGCACCCATGCCCCGGCTGAGTGCCCCTTCGGCGATGATTGCCCGCTGCAGGAGGTCTGGTGTTCCACCCAGGAAGAGCTGGTCGCCAAGCTGCGTTCCACCAATTTTGCCCAATTCAGTAAAAACGGTCGTCATTGATTCTCGGACTATACCGGACACAATCATGCCAACAGGAACTGCCGTCAACCGCCAGTGGATCGTCATCACCCGCGAGGGAAATTTTGTCATTGATTGGGGCGACGGGCTCTTCCAGGACCTGATCAGCGGGGAATTCGTCCCGATCGGCGAAGCAGATATCAGCCACCATCCCACCGAAAGCGAACTGGACTGGCTGATGCACATCGACCGGGTTTCCTCGTACGATTCGAAGACGGTCTATATCCATAACCTGCCGGAGCGTCCCCAGAGGACGATCGATTAAAAGTAACCATCTTCCCCGGCCTCCCTCATCTCCGGGAGGCTTTCTTTTTTGTAAAATGACGACCAAACAACCCTCTCTCGCCTTCGATCTCGGGCTGCTCACCGTCCTGCGGGCTGTGCTGCAGACCATCACCCGCATGATCTATCCCTTCCTGGCGGTTTTTGCCCGCGGGATGGGCGTGGAGATCACCGCCATTACCACCGCGCTGGGCGTTTCCATGCTCACCGCCCTGCTCGGTCCCCTGCTCGCGCCGCTCAGCGACCGTTACGGGCGGAGGGCGGGTATCCTGCTGGGGGTTTCGATCTTCACCCTCAGCGCAGCCCTGGTGGCCGCCTTCCCGGGTTTTCCCGTTTTCGCGCTCTCCCTCTTCCTCGGCAACCTGGCCATCAACATTTTCCTGCCCGGCTGTTTTCGCCTTTCTCAGCGACCGGACCTCCTACGAGCGTCGCGGCTTGGTGATGGGTATCTTCGAGATAAGTTGGGCAGCCAGTTTCTTCCTCGTCGTTCCCCTGATGGGTCTCATCATCCAGAATTTCGGCTGGCAAAGCGCCTTTGCCGCACTTGCGGTGATGGGAATGATCGGGGTGGTTTGCTGTGATCGCCTTCATCCCTGCCACCCGCCCGCCGGCTGCTGCCAATTCCGGGTGAACCGATCCATCTTCGGGCGATCTTCACCACCCGCAATGCAGTCCTCCTGATGGTGTTCGGCCTGTTCTTTGCCGCGGGGAACGAGCTCATCTCGGTCATGTTCGGGGTGTGGATCGAGGATACCTTTGCCCTGCAGATTGCCGCCCTGGGCGCAGCCTCCGCGGTGCTGGGTCTTTCCGAGCTGGGAGGGGAGGGTCTATCCGCTGCCATCACCGACCGTTTTGGCAAGGAGCGCACGATCGCGCTGGGATTGATCATCAACATCGCCGCCCTCGCCGCTTTTCCGCTCCTGCGACATACCTATACCGGCGCACTCACCTGGCTGTTCGTGATCTATTTCAGTTTCGAACTGGCCATGGTCAGCAGCATCTCGCTGGCCAGCGAGGTGATGCCCGGCATGCGCGCCACCCTGCTGGCAGCGTATATCGCTTCGCACGCCGTCGCCCGCATGCTGGGGGATCTGGCTGCCCCCTATCTTTACGCGCAGGGTTTCTGGCTCAACGCGCTCGTCTGCCTGGTCTTCAACCTGGTCGCACTTGGTGATCCTGCGCTTCATCAGGATTGGCGAAGCGAAACCCGCTGGAAGCTGCACCACAATCTGCCGGGGATTTGAACCTCCAACAGCCTTGAAAAATACCGGGTTTTCCTGTATAAAAATTTTTATACACTCAGGTGCTTGAAATGCTGATCGTCAATTGTTCCCAGGTGATCACCCTTACCCCCTCTCCCCAGCGCGGAAAGCAATTGGGGGAGTTGAATGCGCTCTCCGGGGGCTGCGGTTCTCATCCACGGTGAGAAGATCGCGGAGATCGGCCCGGAGGAAGCCCTCCTGCGCCGGTTTCCAGCCGAGCCGCGCCTGGATGCCCGCGGGAATGCGGTGCTGCCCGGTTTTGTGGATGCGCACACCCACCTGGTTTTCGCCTCCGACCGCGCCGCGGAATTCGAAAGCCGCCTGCAGGGAAAAACGTACCAGGAGATCATGGCTGCAGGCGGAGGGATCAACTCCACGGTGCGCGCCACCCGCGCTGCCAGCCGCGAGGAATTGCTGGCGCAATCGGGTAAACGGGCAGCAGGCATGCTTGCCCACGGCACCACCACCGCCGAGGCCAAGAGCGGCTACGGGCTGGAATTGGAAGCCGAGCTTGAAACAACTGGAGGTTGCTGCTCGCGCTGGATGAAGCAGGTCCGCTTACCATCGTTCCCACCTTCCTGGCTGCGCATGCCATCCCACCGGAATTCGCCGGAGATGCGGATGGCTATACCCGCAGCATTGTCGACGAAATGCTTCCCGACCCTGCGTTCCTGGTGGCAGCGAGCGCGCCCCGGGTAGACCGCTACCCTTTGTGGATGTCTTTTGCGAAAATGGCGCTTTCAACCTGGCGCAGACCCGTGAGATCCTGGAAAAAGCCCGGGAACTGGGCTTTCCGCTCAAAGCACACGTGGACGAATTCGAAAACCTGGGCGGCTGCCGCCTGGCGGTGGAGCTGGGGGCAGTCTCCGTGGATCACCTGGTGAAAACCTCCACCGGAGGAACTGCGCGCCCTTGCCCAGAGCGATACCGTGGCTGTTTCGCTGCCCTGCACTCCCTTCGGGCTTGCTGATCCACACTTTACCAACGCCAAAGAGATCATCTCTGCGGATGGGCTGCTCGCCATCGCCTCCGATCTCAACCCCGGCACAGCCTGGTGCGAGAGCATGCAGTTCGTGATCGCCCTGGCCTGCCGCTCCCTGCACCTTTCGCCTGCCCAGGCGCTGGCTTGCGCCACCATCAACGCTGCCGCAGCCATCGGCCGGGCGGATCGCGATCGGCTCCCTGCATCCCGGCAAGGATGCCGACCTGGTGATCCTTTCCGTCCCGGATTACCGCCAGATCGCTTACCGTTTTGGCGGCAACCTGGTGGCGCAGGTGATCAAAAAGGGCAAGCTGGTCGTGGACACGATTCTAGATCAAGCCACAATAACTGATGCGCGAGAGCGCCTGATCCTCGCCTTCGACCGCTGGATGGTGCGCTGAACGCGAAGATGATCACCTTCAGCGACGATCCCGAATGCCTGCTGCGTCTGGAGGTGCAGACCGCTCCGCGCGACCTGACCTTTGGACGAGATCGTCATCCGCAAAGGCGAACCTATTCTGGCTTTCCACGTCTGGAACGAGCATCTGCCGCCGCTTCCGCCGGGTGGTGAAGACCGGGCTGGGCGTTGAAAACCTACCGCCTTTTTACCAGATCCCTCGCTCCCATGGCTGACTATATCCGCGCCAACCCCGCCCTGACCGGGGCGAAGATCCTGCGGGGCAAAACCGCCCTCCTGCCGCTCAGCCCGGGGAAAGCTCAACGCAGCCCGCTGGCAATCGCTGGGGTTCACCATCCAGCCCTATCGCAGTCCGCTGGGAAAATTTGGCAATTTCTGGGAGCATTTCTATCTCTACTGGCTGATCTGGGCATTCAACCCTGGGAGCGTTCGCGGGAGGGGACTCTTCGACACCTCGCTCGCCGAGCTGTGGATAACCGTGCCTCAATTTTTGACGCGGTATGGACCGGGGATGACCACGATACACAACGCCGAATTAAGATAAAATTACCCCATCTCACCTCAAGGATCAAATATGCCCACCCTGGAAGATGCCCGGGCCTGGTATCCCGGGTTTGACCCCGTGCACGGATATGACCACGTCGTGCGTGTTTACCGCATGGCGGAAAAACTGGCGGAGGAGGAAGGCGCGGACCTCGAGATCGTCCGGGCTGCCGCGCTGCTGCACGATGCCGCCGGAAGCACCCCGGGCGGGGAAAAACGCAGTGAGCACCACCATCATTCCGCAGAATTCGCCGCCGAAGTGCTCAAAAAGGAAGGCTGGAGCAGCGAACGGATCGCCGCCGTGCAGGAATGCATCCGCGGGCACCGGTACCGCAACACCGGCGCTCCCCCGGCCACCATCGAAGCCAGGGTGCTCTTCGATGCGGATAAGCTGGACGTTCTTGGCGCCATCGGCGCTGCGCGCACCATCGCCTATGCCGTGCTGGCAAAAACCCCGCACTTCGAAGAGCCCTCAGCAGCAATTCCTCGAAACCGGCAGCGAGGTCCCCGGTGAGCTGCACAGCGCCTACCACGAATACCTCTTCAAGCTCAGCAAGGTGAAGGACCGCCTTTTCACCCCCACCGCGCGGCGGATCGCCGAACACCGCCACCAGACGATGCAAATTTTCTTCGATGAGCTCGCCGCGGAAATGCGCGGGGAGCATTAAAATCTATCTTCACAAAGGACGCGATACTCCATGCAACCCACCCTTGAATATGATCGAATCCCTCGCCCGCCGTGCGGGCGTGCTCCTTAAAGATGGCTTCGGTAAGGAGCACCAGGTGGATTTCAAGCACGCCAAGGACCTGGTGACCGAGATGGACCGCAAAGCCGAGGACCTGATCCTGGGCGAGATCCGCGATCAAATTCCCCGCCCACAGCATCCTCAGCGAGGAGAGCGGATCCCTGGCCGGGCAGTGCCGATCACGAGTGGTTCGTCGATCCGCTGGATGGGACGATCAATTACGCCCACAACTACCCGGTCTTCTGCGTCTCCATCGCCTACCGCGAAGCCGGGGATCTGAAGCTGGCCGCCATTTACGACCCCATGCAGGATGAGCTCTTCAGCGCTGAACGCGGCAGGGGGCTGCCCTGAACGGGAAACCGACCCGGGTCACAACCGTTGATGAAATGCACCTGGCGCTTCTGGGCACATCCTTCCCCGCGGCGGATAGCGGCCTTCTCGAGAAGAACAACCGGATATTCGTCCATATTTCCGGTCTGGCTCAGACCATCCGGCGCAACGGGCTCCGCAGCGCTCGACCTGGCCTACGTGGCTGCCGGGCGCCTGGATGGCTACTGGCAGCTTGGAAACAGCCCCTGGGATTTTGCCGCCGGGGCGCTGCTCATCCAGGAGGCCGGCGGGGTGGTGGTGGGACTGGATGGCAACCCGGATTTCTTCCACCCGCCCTATTCGCTGATCGGCGCTGGTGCCACCCTGGCCGGAATGATCTCGGAGGAGATCCGGATGCGGCGATGCCTTACATCGATCCGTGGTTACCGACATCAACTCCTATAACATCCGAGCTATGAATTTCGGGAATATAATTTGATGGTACGAACGAAATCAATGAATCAATGAGGATGCCCATGAAACAATCCCCTGAAAAAAACATCATATTCCCAGAAGCGTATGGAACTTGAAGGACCTCTTTGCAGGCGTGGATGACCCCGCCCTGGAAAAAGCGTTTAAATCCCTGGAAAAGGATGTGAAAGCCCTGGAATCCCAGCGGCCGATCTTCACCGCGGATATCGCTGAGTCTGATTTCCTCGCCTTCATCAAGAAGCTTGAATCCGTCCAGCGGCGGGCTATACCGACTGGGCGGTTACGCCCAGCTTCTCTTTGCACCAGGATACCCAGAACCAGGTTGTTCAGACCCTGCTGGCGCGCGTGGATCAGTTCGGCGCGGAGCTTTCCAACCGCCTGCTGTTCTTCACCCTGTGGTGGAAGGACCTACCCAGGGATGCTGCCGAGCGACTGCTTAAGGTGTGCTGGTGATTACACCTACTGGCTGGAGCAGATCCGCCTGTTCAAACCATACACGCTTACTGAAGCGGAGGAGAAGATCCTCAATATCAAGAACGTCACCGGTTTCAATGCGCTCAACACGCTCTATGATTCGATCACCAACCGCTACACCTTTGACCTGAAAGGCGTCCGGGGCGGCAAGGGAATCACCCGCGGGGAGCTGATGGTCTACGTGCGCGAATCCGATCCCGATGTGCGCGCCCGGGCATACCAGGAACTTTACCGGGTCTATACCAAGGATGCACCCATCCTGGGGCAGATGTACCAGACCCTTGTGCGGGATTGGGCCAATGAGAACGTGTCCTTGCGGAAATACAAAGCGCCCATCTCCACCCGCAACCTGGTCAACGATATCCCCGACAAGGTGGTGGATACCCTGTCTGGATGTCTCGCGCGGCAACAACGCCATCTTCCAGCGCTATTTCCAGCTGAAAGCCCGCTGGATAAAGATGAACAAACTGCGCCGTTATGATATCTATGCCCCGGTGGCAAAATCGGATAAAAAATACTCCTTCGCCCAGTCCACCCGGATCGTCTTTGATGCCTTCCACCAGTTCGACCCGCAGTTCGAGCAGCTTGGCGGAACGGGTTTTCCGGGAGGACCACCTGGATGGAGAGGTGCGGAAGGGCAAGATGGGTGGCGCTTTTTGCGCCACCATCGAACCAGCCCTCACCCCCTGGGTTCTGTTGAATTACCAGGGAAAATCGGATGACGTGGCCACCATGGCGCACGAGCTGGGTCATGCCATCCACTCCATGATGGCCGAGCACCACACCATGTTCACCCAGCACGCCTGCCTGCCTCTGGCGGAGACTGCCTCCACCTTTGGGGAAATGCTGCTGGTGGAAAAGCTTCTCAAGGAGGAAACCGACGAATCCGTTCGCCGCGACCTGCTCTTCCGCCAGGTGGATGACAGCTATGCCACCATCCAGCGCCAGGTCTACTTCGCCCTGTTTGAAAAACAGGCGCACGGCATGGTGATGCAGAATGCCTCGGTCGACGACCTGGCAGCAGCCTATTTGGAAAACCTGAAGGAACAGTTCGGCGATTCGGTTGAGCTGAGTGAGGAATTCAAATGGGAGTGGGTAGCCATCCCGCACATCTACAACGTCCCGTTCTATGTCTATGCCTACGCGTTCGGGCAATTGCTGGTGCTTTCGCTCTACCGCCAGTATCAAGCTGGAGGGAGAATCCTTCAAACCGCGTTTCCGCAGGATCCTTTCCACGGGTGGCTCGGAAGCACCGGTGAAGCTGCTCAAACACGCCGGCGTGGATATTACCAAGGCGTCCTTCTGGCAGGGCGGTTTCGATGTCCTCGACGAGCTGGTCAAGCAACTGGAAGCGATCCCGGTGAAATAAAACGGTACAATTATGCACAAGAGCGGCTTTTTCAAAGCCGCTCTTTTTCGTTTCGAGCCTTCCACTGTGGATACGGAGCTGATCGCCCTAGATCCTAATCAAACCAGCCCTTCGCCTTGAAGAACCAGAGTTCTGCCAACAGTACTAGTCCCATGAACCCCAGGACGATATAGAACCCATTCTCCCGCTCCGCCGCGGGCAGCCAGGCCATGTTCATGCCGTAGATACCGGTGATCAACATCAGCGGCAGGTTTACGGCGGAGAGTATGGTCAGGAATCGCAGGCGTTTCTCCGAATCCTCGCTGCGGATCATCTGGAACTGGGCATAGAGCGAATTCAACCGTTTTTCCATCTGGGAGGCAGAAGCGTGGGCGATCTCGGCAGTCGCGATCAGGTCGCGGATATAGGCTTTGCGTTCCTCTCTGCGCAGTCCGGGGATATCGGTTGTATTCATGCCCTCGGTCAGGAACATATAACTTTCCGCCAGCATCACAATCCTATCCATCGTCTGACGCAGCTTTGCCAGGTCGTTGGCGGTTACTTCAACGGTCCCATCCGCCATCTGGCGTGCCTGGCTCACCATCTGGTCGCGGTGGGCAATCTCCAGCTTCACTTGCTGATCCAGGACACGGTCAAATAATACATACAGGATATTGATGGTATCTTCCAGGTGGGTGGTATCCGGTCGCTTCAAGGTTGGCAACAAGGTCTTCAAAGTAGGGGAAGGAATGAATCGTGATCAGAGTTCCTTCCCGCCAGATGATCGTGAAATAGCAGACTTCCAGGGTTGCCGGATTGCTGACGATCGGGACCTCCATCAACAGGTCCTGCCCGTAATAGATCACGTTGGGCGAGTTTTCGGGGTGCAGCGCCAGGTCCAGGATGATGGGGTGCGGATCAAGCTTCTCCAGCGCTTCCGCCAGTTCTTCCCGGTTCGATATGTGGAAGTCATACCAATTCTGCCAGCGGCGGTTGGTCCTGTTCCCCAGGTCTTTATGGTTGGGGATCTCCTTCAACCGTCCTTTTTCAATAATGAAGTGTCTCTGTTCCATTTCACACTCCCGATAACTCTGCCCCGTCTGGGGCTGATCGCGATCTGGTGCAATCCTGCCGCAGTCCGCACGCGTTCGTCCGGATCCTCCCGGGCGAGCTCGGTTAATTTTACGCGGGCTTTATCGTTTCCATTGCGAGCCATCCAGGCAAGCGGACCCAGGTAGGCTTCCCGGCGGGCGGCATCAAGGCTCTCGGGCAGCGCCAGGATCGGCACCTCGTATTCCTCGCGTTTGGTAAGCAGCATCAAATAAGCGCAGGCCAGGCTGACCCGCGGGTCCTTATCTTTGAGGGATGCCAGCTGCATGGCGTCCACTTCGATGTGCAGCAGATCTGCAAGCAGGATCATACCCTCATAGGAAAGCAGTCGCACCGCCCAATCGGGATCACGGCGCAATGTTTCGAAGGATGGCCAGGCAGAGCGGTTGCCAAGCTGCGCCACGGCCAGAGCGATGGCTGCCTGTTCGAGCGTGTTTTTGCGGTTAGTCACATCCATCAACAGGATGGCTGCATTGGTCAGCCCGATGTGCCGGAGGGCTGTTACATAACAGTGGTAGGTGAGCAGCATCTGCATCCCCGGTGAATAGCTGGCGATCATGAAAGGGTTGATCAGATTTTCTGTCACTTCCAACAGCGCTGCGCTTTTTCCGGTCTGTGCACCGGAAAATTCTTTCGCTTTTGTTCCGCGCACCGGCGCGATGGGACCGCGCCTTTCCGCCTCCACCACCAGGGGCTCCAGGGCGTTATCCAGCCCCACCTGGGTGGCAGCTTGCACCTGGCTCCAGAAGCGTTTCTCGCGCATTAAGTTTTTACAGAGCAGCTCCACAGTTTCCGGTGAGCTGAGCGTTCCCGCAGCCATGATAAATTCCAGGTGGGTGTTGCGGTTGATCTCTGAGTATGCTTCCGGATTCAGGCCGCGGTCAATGGCTTCCAGGGCAAGATCCGGTTTACCCAACAGGTTGAGGGTTTTGGCTATGTGCAACACGTCGGACCGGGTGAAGGAGGGATAGCGGCGCAAATTGAGGATCTCGTGCGCGTACTCCGCTCCGCCCACTTCCGCCAGGGTGTCGATGAGCAGCTCGCGCTCACCCGGGGTGGAATCGTTGGTCTGGGAGGACTTCTTCGCCAGGAAGACCAGCGCCGGAAGGCATTTTTTCAAGCCCAGATGGCGGATCTCACGGATGGCGGCGATGCGCTCATTGGGGATGGCGCTCATCAGTTCCTCGGTGTATTCGTTCTGCAGATCTTCCGGCAGCTCGGTCTGCTCCATCTGCTCGGCCATATCGCGCACGATCTCGGTCTGCGCCTGGGGATCGATATCTTCTCCCAATAGGTTCGTGCCGGCGAGAAAAGGCGAGGTAGCGGACGCAGCGTGCTCGTTCAGCTCGAGATGGTGGAATTGATCCGGGTAATAAGAGCGTGCAAAGCGCACCTTAAAGCTCTGCATGTCCCCCGCGCCGTGGGTGAACTCGTACATGCGCTCCCAGGCATAGGAATTATTGAAATCCTGCTTGAGGATCTGGTCGCAGAGGATGATGCAGGTGCGGGTATCGCCCTCATCAAGAGTTTTTTCAATGCGGATCACCAGATCGGTGATGCTTTCTGGCATGCGTGTCCTCCGGAAAGGCTGTTTCCGTTTGAATAGATTGTATCCATCACCCTGCTTCCTTACAAGTTACGGCGGTTTTCATTTCTGCAAGGTGCCATTGAAATTTAATTCCAGAGAGCTAAAAACCCGGGATGGTGAATGTGGTATATTTATTCATGCGTTTTTCCCTGATTTTATGCAGGGAGGCAGATCATTTCACGGAGCAAGCATGTATTTAGCCATCGAAGGCGTGATCGGCGTGGGCAAAACCACCCTGGCGCGGCTGCTGCAGGAAGCGTTCGACGCCCAGCTTCAGCTGGAGGTGTTTGAGGAGAATCCCTTCCTTAAGGATTTCTACTCCGACCGCGCCCGCTACGCCTTCCAGACGCAGATCTTTTTCCTGCTCAGCCGCTACCACCAGCAGCGCCGCATCATCCCAGAGGTGATCGGCGAGAACCGCAATTTGATCACCGATTACACCTTCGAAAAAGACGCCCTCTTCGCCCGCATCAACCTGGCTGGCGACGAGCTGGAGATGTATTACCGTGTGCACGAAGCCCTGGCTGAAAAAATTCCCCTGCCGAACCTGATCGTCTACCTGCGCGCCAGCACGGATACGCTCATGCAGCGGATCGCCTTCCGCGATAGGCATTACGAACGCCAGATGGAGCGGGATTACATAGCCCAGCTTAATGAGGAATATGACAATACTTATCTCAAGGGAAACCACCCGGTCTCGGTGATCACCATTGAGACCGATCTGATCAATTTTGTTTCCAGTCGCACGGATCTGTTCGCCGTGGAAGGGCTCATCCGCGCTGCCCTGCTTGCCCCGCCGCTGCAGCCAACCCTGCCGCTGCCATCCGCGGATGCCACCGGGGGCGGGGTTTGATCATTTATTAATCCAAGGAATCCGCCGCATGCGCATCACCCGCGAAACCCTTCTCAAGCATACCCGCCAGACCGTCAATTTCCGCCTGGCGCAGGATAAGACCGTGGTATGCGTCTACCTCACCGGCTCGCTCGTGAACGAGGATCCCGTTATCGGCGGAACCGCGGATATCGACCTGGTATTCGTGCACGACCGCCTGCCCAAGGTGGATCGCGAGGTATTGCGCGTGACCGACGAGGTCACTTTCGATATCGCCCATTTTTCCCAGATGAATTACGACCAGCCGCGCCGCCTGCGCCTGAACCCGTGGTTGGGTTCCTACATGATCGCCGATCCGATCCTGCTCTTCGAAAACCAGCACTGGTTCGAGTTCACCCAGGCCAGCGTGGCAGCCCAGTTCTACCAACCCGATACTGTGCTGGCGCGGGTGCGCCCGCTCGCCGATTATGCCCGCCAGGTCTGGATGGATTTTTCATCCAAACCGGTGGAGCCCGGCATCCCGCCGCTTCTGACTTATCTTAAAGCTCTGCAGAACGCCGGGAACGCAGTCGCCTGTCTCTACGGTCCGCCCCTGCCGGAGCGGCGGTTCTTCATGCTCTTCCCAAAACGCGCCCTGAAAGCCGGCAAACCTGATCTCACCGCCGGGTTGATCGGGCTCTTCGTCCGTCAGCCTCCCACCGACGAGTTGTGGGCGGGTTGGATGATCGACTGGGAGAATATTTTCGACACCGTTTCTGCGCTCTCATCCTGCCCGGTGAAACTGCAGCCTGCAAGGAAAGCTTATTATCTTTCCGCCATGCAGGCCCTGCGGACCGAAAATGCCCCCGGTGCGCTCTGGCTGCTGCTGCACACCTGGACCGAGCTGGCCGCACATCTGCGCTCCAACGCTGCCGCCCTGCACCCCTATAACGAATTCCGCCGCGCGCTCGGCCTGGATGAAGCCTCGCTTAAATCGCGCTTTTCCGACCTGGATAAATTCCTGGATCGGGTGGATGAAACGCTGGATGATTTCGCCCTCTCCAGCGGCATCCGCTAAATTCTCCCCAACGCCCTGTGGATAACTGGCTGAAAAGTGTGGATAAGTCCATCGAATTGTGGACAAATGTTCAAAATTTTAATGAAGGGCACTTTGATTTTCCATATTTCTAAAAATATGGTTCGGTTGAATTTCGCCATTAAACTCTTTTCCGCACGAACCCTACATTATCCACACCCTTCCTGTGGATAATGTGGATAAGGGAAACCTCCAGCCGTGCCATCCCCGGGTAGTTCAAGCCCCCACAGGCACCGGGTGGTGGCGAAATAAATCGCGATTCTCCACATATCCCCAACCCCTACGAAGACTACTATTAATAAATAACCATATAAATATATGGATAACTCCTCACTCATTCAACGCTTGTATGTGTGCATAAAATCCTGTATAGTATGAAAAATGAATTTGCCCATTGAGCATCATTGATGTGTCACGCTGCCCTGCAAGGGGAGAAGGAGAAGAACAGATGGATGTCATCAAGGTCAAGGCAAATTCCCGCACGGCAGCCGTTGCAGGAGCGATCGCCGGGGTGATGCGCGAGCACAAACACGCCGATGTGCAAGCCATTGGAGCCGGAGCTGTGAACCAGGCTGTAAAGGCACTGGTTCTCGCCAAGGGGTACCTGGCGGAGGATGGGATCATCATCGTTTGCATCCCCGAGTTCGTGGATGTGGAAATCGACGGTAACGTTCGCACCGCCGTCAAGCTGGTGGTGGAACCGCGCTGACCAAAACTTCAGACTGATCTATTTTGAGTTGGAAATTTCTTCCGGGGCGAAAATGACCTCGTCCTTGCCGGTTAATTTCTCCTGGATCTTGGCCACGATCAGGTCCAGGTGCATGCTGTGGGCAACGAAATCCAGGTCGTCGGCCGGGACGGTGAGCACCGGGCAGATGTTGAAGTTGCGGATCCAATCCTCATAGATGGAATTTAAATTGGAGAGATATTCCGGGGCAATCTTGCGCTCGTAATCCCGGTCGCGCAGGTCGATGCGCCGGGTGAGGGTATCCACCGAGGCGCGCAGGTAGATCATCAGGTTCGGCGCCGGCAGGAATTCCTGGATGGTGTGATAGAGGGCGTGGTAGGTCTCGTAATCGCGTTCGGCCAGGAACCCTTGCAGGAAAAGATTTCGGGCGAATATCTCCGCATCTTCATAGATGGAGCGGTCCTGCACCACTGAACCGGGGTAATGGATCAGGTCCTTTTGCAGGCGCAGGCGGTGGGTGAGGAAGAAAATCTGCGACTGGAACGAGTAGGCGTACATATCGCGGTAAAAATCCGCAAGGTAGGGATTTTCGGTGACCGGCTCGAAGAAGGGCTTCCAATCCAGCCGTTCGCAGAGCATCTCCACCAGGGTGGATTTGCCCACGCCGATATTGCCGGCGACCGCGATATATTTTTTCATGCGCGCCTCCGCGGGGATGAAGGGATGCAGGTATTATAGCATCGCGCTGTTTTAAACGAAAAAGGAGGCAGCCGGTATTGGGACTGCCTCCTTAATAGGGGATAGATCAACTTACTTTGCTGATCGCGTCCACAGGGCAGACTTCCACGCACTTGGCGTCGTCGGAGCACTTGGGCTCGTCGATGACGTAGGTACCGTTCTGCTCCGAGATGGCGGCTTCCGGGCACTCGGGTTCGCAGGCGCCGCAGGCGATGCACACGTCGGGGTCAATACGATGGGCCATATTTTTATTCCTTTCGGGTTTCAAGCCCCGGGGGGCCTGTTTGGTGACCCAAGAATAGCACAACCCCGCGGATTCTGTCAATACGCGCTGGCATTGACAAACATCACTTGCGGACTGTATAATTCGCATCGCCTTCCTCGATAGCTCAATTTGGCAGAGCGGGCGGCTGTTAACCGCTAGGTTCCAGGTTCGAGTCCTGGTCGGGGAGCTTTTTTATTTAATCTGTAGGTCGGACACCGATTTTGTGTCCGACGTTTTGTTTTTCAACCGGGCGGGTTATGGAAGCAGGTGGGAAACCTCCAGCTCAACGGATCCAACCAACAATCACCCATTAAGTTGTATATTATTAATGGATTTACCCGTTCTTTTCTATGAAAGGCAGGCTACTTATGGGAAAAGCGACACAGGATTTGCGCAGCGAGCACGATGCCATCTTGCACGTTCTTGAGATCCTCGACCGGGCGCTGGCCGGCGCGGAGAAAGACGAGGATGAAATGCTTCGGTTTGGGGGTGAGCTAATCCGCTTTCTGAAGACCTTTGCCGATAAATGCCACCATGGCAAGGAGGAGAATTACCTCTTTGAAGAGATGGTTCAGAGGGGCGTGCCCAACGAAGGCGGGCCGATCGGGGTGATGCTCGCGGAGCACAAGCTGGGCAGGGAGTATATCGCGGGGATGGCGGAAGCGATTGATTTAAAAGACCTGGCGAAATTTAGCGAAGCCGCCGGGATGTACCGCGACCTGCTTCGCCCGCACATCCAGAAGGAGAACACCATTCTCTTCGTTATGGCTGATCAGGCTCCTGGATGACGGCTGCCCAGGAAGCGATGTTTGAGAAGTTCGAGCAGCACGAGGAAAGCGTGATCGGTCACGGGGTGCACGAGGAGCTGCATGCCATGATCCACCAATGGGAAGAGGAATTCGGTAATTTAGTAAAGGGGTTTGATGTCGGTCACGCAACCGGTGACCGACCTACGATAATCAGGATTTATTGGAGGAATCATGTTCGTGGATCTGGAAACAGAACGATTGCATTTAAAGTGCATTGATCAAAGTGACAGGGAATTTATTTTCGAAGAATTCCAAAATGATTATATTAATCAATATTTGTATGACCAGGAACCGATGACAGATATTAAACAAGCGGATGATCTAATTGATTTTTATAATATGAAGGAGCCAAGAAATCAAAACAGATGGGTACTGATAAACAAACTTGAAAATATAAAAATGGGCACCTGCGGGTTCCACATTTGGGATAGAGAAAAGAATAAAGTTGAAATAGGTTTTGAGCTTATGCAGCAGTATACCGGGAAAGGATTTATGACGGAAGCCGTAGAGGCGATTATTAAATTTGCACGAACGGAAATGAAAGTAAATAAGATAATTGCCATTGTGTATATCGAAAATCGGAATTGCAAAAGATTACTGGAAAAGTTCGGATTCATCATTGTTGGTAAGGAAGAATGTAAATTTCGGGAAAGTATGTATTTACATGATATTTATGAATTGGAGATTCTGAAAGGATAGGGTTTGGATTTCGGCGAAGCGAGGGGGGAGTTCGGAATTCGATGAAGGGATTAAATGTTAGTCACGCAACCGTTGACCGACCTACGACTGATTACAAAATTTTCTTAATATAGCATTGAAGTGGTAATCTTCTAATATTGAAATAAAGTCTTTCTCACTTTTTATCATTGGGCAGAATTTTTGGGTGATTAATTTTCAGAGCTACACGAAGCCATTTGACAGATTCAATAGCATTTGCTTGGACAGCATAGCAACAGGCATTATTGTAGTACGCGTCTCCTTCATCAGGCAATAAGTTTATTGCATAATCATAATCACTAATTGCTAAATCATATTTCTGGAATTTAGCATACACAACACCCCGATTATTATATGCAGTGTAAGATTCAGGTTTAATTTTTATTGCTAAATTATAGTTTTCGATAGCTTTTTGCAAGTTTCCAAGTTCGCTATAACTTGCACCGCGATTTACAATTGCATCTGCATTATTTGGGTTGATTTTTATTGCTTTTCCTAGAGATCTTAACGCCTCATTATAATTTCCTGTTTTATGAAGGATGATTCCTTTATTTAGATGCGCAAATTCTGAATCCGGTTGTAGATTAATCGCCGATTCAAAATCTCGGAGAGCATTTTCATTCTGAAGTTTTGCGTGACATGACGCTGCTTCTAAACTAAACTCATCCCCAATCGCTACGATTCATGTTCCTTGATAATGTTCATCCGGACAGCAGCGTTAGACCTTGTTAAAGCGATTATCATCGAATCGGACGAACTACATTGGCAGCTTCAATCATCGAATTTCCCAGGATATTAAAAATTCTCAATCTTCAATGAATGATTTTAGCAGCGGTCTCTTATTAGAGCGTTTTCTCCTGGTGGATACAATTTACGGTGTTCAGCTGCTACCTCATTAGGTTTCCTGTTGCCTGGAATCTTGATTTAAGCCAATAGCTATCGTGAAATCGGTCAAGCCTTACGATGGCACAATTGCAGATCCGTATTTTCGCCAGCTATTATGGTTGTGTGCGATTCGAAACAAATTGAAAGCATTTTTCGGTTAATGCTCAGCGCCTGATGATCCTACGTTAGAGATTCTCCACATTAGACCCGATGTAGTAAGGAACTAGGAATTACCCCAGATATTAATGATATCAAGTTCGGGATCGCAAGAAATTATCATTAACCTTGCAACAGCCAACATATTCAATATTAACAGACAACACAGTTTATTGGTAAGAACCAGAAACCCCCTTGGTCAAAATTTGGGTATGGATGTTTATCCTTGAAGCCTATACATTATTCAACGATCTTACAGAACGGGTAGTTCTCAATTTGCAGCTATAACTTGCTAATTATAAATGCTTGTCATAAACACCATCGCGAAGGCATTTGGCAATTTCCCGAAAGGTTTTTGGTTCAGAGTGCCATGTAGAGCTAGAAGATATTATTTCTCGGTCAGGCTGTGACCGAATTAGTTGTTATCTATATGTGGAATCAAATTTGAAGAATCTTCGGAGGCACCCTATGTCTGACTCAACCCCTTCCTCACCCAAACCCGTGCGCGTGGATGCCGGCATGGGCATCATCTGGTTCATCGGCTGGATGTTCACCATCGCCTTCGCCAAGCTGCTCTGGTGGCAGGCCATCCTGGGGCTGATCATCTGGCCTTACTACCTCGGCCTCGCTGCCCGCTGACCCCTCCCACCCCGCCTCCCCTACCCTCCCCTTCCGGGGAAGGGGAGGGTTTCGAGACGGGAGGGGTTTCATTTTTGCATTCAACGCCGTTTTTCTTTATAATCCCTCCACTGTAACCTTTACTTGTAGGAGGTAATTTACCTATGTCCCAAAAAACCTTGGACCTTAAACCCCAAAAGATCGCCATCATCGGCAGTGGCAAGGTGGGCACCACCTTCGCCTATGCCCTGCTGCTCAGCGGCAGGGTGGGCGAGATCGTTCTGATCGATATGGATAAGCAGCGCACCGAAGGCGAGGTGATGGACCTCTCGGACGCCGTGCCCCTTTCGCACCCCACCCGCATCACCCAGGGCGATTACCCCGACTGCGCCGGCGCGGACGTTGTGGTCATCGCCGCCGGGGCATCCCAGAAACCGGGCGAGACCCGCCTTGATTTACTAAAACGCAACACTGCCATCTTCGCTCAGATCGTCCCGCAGATCATGCGCCATAACCCGCAGCCGCTCATCCTTAACGCCACCAACCCGGTGGATATCCTCAGCTATGCCGCCTGGAAGCTTTCCGGGCTGCCGCCCCAGCGCGTGATCGGCTCCGGTACCATCCTGGATACCGCCCGCTTCCGCGCCCTCTTGCGCGCCCGCTTCAACCTGGATGCGCGCAGCGTGCATGCCTACATCATCGGCGAGCACGGCGATTCGGAGGTTGCAGTTTGGAGCTCGGCCAACATCGCCGGTATGCCCCTCGACGACTACTGCCGCCTTGTGAGCGGAGATTTTTGCTCCGATGACCGCGCGAAAATGGCGGAACAGGTGCGCAATGCCGGCTACGGAGATCCTCTCCCGCAAGGGAGCCACATACTACGCGGTGGCGGTCGGCTTGCTGCGCATCGTGGAAAGCATCCTGCGGGATCAGCACAGCGTCCTCTCCGTCTCCAACCTGGTGCCCGGGTACTACGGCATCGAGGATGTCTATCTCAGCCTGCCCTCGGTGGTCGGCAGGGGCGGGGTGGAGAAGATCCTGCCGCTCAACCTGGATGAGACCGAGCTGGCTGCCCGCATCGCTCGGCGGAGGTGATGCAGGGGTATATCCGCCAGTTGGAACTTTGATCCTTTTTTAAATTCGAACCCCCGACGATCCTTTGGTAGGCGTAGCGCCTGACCTCAAATTTCTCCTATAATATATGGATCGATGTCATTGAGGGGTTTTCGTTGAAAAAGGATCTGAAATTCCCGGTCATATTTTCCCTCGTCCTGCTCGGCGGGTTCCTGCTGCGCCGGGTGTTCTTTGCTTCCAGCAGCTTTCCCCTCCACGATGGCGGCTTTTTCTACGTCATGGTCGGCGACCTGATCCGCAACGGGTTCCAGTTGCCCGTCACCAGCAGCTATAACGGCGCCTCCATTCCGTTCCTCTACCCGCCGCTGGGGCTCTACGCCGCGGGTTGGATCGAAACCGCGTTCCACGCCGACCGGCTGCAGCTCTTCCGTTGGATGCCTTTGCTGCTTTCCACTGCAGCCATCCCCGCGTTTTATTTCCTGGCGAAGGAAATATTAAAAGGATAAGTGGATAAGCCTGGCCGCTATGGCCATCTTCTCCGTTCTGCCGATGAGCTACACCTGGGTGATCATGGGCGGCGGGGTCACGCGCGCCCTCGGCCAGGTGCTCTGCATCCTGGCACTTGCCTTCGTTTTCCGCTTTCTGCGCACCTCCTGGTTTCTTGATGGCGCTGCCGCGGCCTGTTCTGCGGCCTGACCGTGCTTTCGCACCCCGAATGGGCATGGTTCCTGTTCTACTCGGTCGCGCTTGTTTGCCTGGCGGCCGTGATCCGCAGACCGGGCAGGGGGGCGATCCTCTCCCTCATCATCCTGCTGGGCGCGCTGCTGGTCGTTTTCCCCTGGCTCATCGGCGTCACCCGGATTCACGGTCGGTTCGATCAGCCTGCCGCTGCTGGATTCCGGTTTCAACCGCGGGACAGATATCGCCAAGCTGATCACCCTGGAATTTACAAACGAACCCTTTTTCCCATTCATGACCCTGTTCGGGATAATCGGCGCGGTGGTCTCTCCGGCGCAGGCAGTACCTCCTGCCCGTTTGGCTGCTGATGGTCTTCTGCCTGCAGGGGCGGGCTGCCGATCAGAAGGCGGTCATCCCGCTGGCCCTGCTGGCTGGCTGCCTGGCTGCTGTGAACGAATTCCTGCGTGAAAAGTGGCCGGCCTGGGGGTGGCGGTGGGTGGCCTTTGTTGCCGGGGCGCTCCTCTACGGAATTCTGTTCCTGAATTCCTTTCTCTACACCAACCAGGTGATCAAGCCGCTTCCGGCAGGATTTCATGAAGGGGTTGAATGGATCAAAAACGGAACCCCCGCGGCTTCCTCTTTCATGGTGATCACGGGCCAAACCTGGGAGACGGATAAATACTCGGAATGGATCACCACCCTCACCGGTAGGCGGAGTGCCAACGTTGTGCAGGGGTACGAGTGGCTGCCGGGCTTCTCCGAGCGCATCCTGCGGTATGACCAGGCCAACGCTGCCTATGCGGAGGGATTAACCAGTTTCCTGCAGTGGATCCAGGCGAACGATCTGGGTGGGCGGATTACCTGGTGCTCCCCCGGTGGAAGGACTTCGGAGCCGGGAATTATTCCATCAAACCCGGGCTGCACTGGGAGGATTGGTCCACCGTGCCAGGCGCGGAGGTGGTCTTCGAAAATGACACTTTGATGATCGTGGACCTGGCCAAAATCCAAATAATAGATTGAGGATTCCCATGAAAACAACCATCCTTTTTGGTGTGCTGGCTGCCCTGGCCACCGGGGCTGCCATCGGCGCCCAATCCACCATCAGCTCGCGCATCGGCGCGGTTATCGGCCGTTCCGCACAGGCATGCTGGTCAACTTCGCGGGAGGCATCCTGGCCGGGTTGCTTCTTTTGGGATTCACCGCTTCCAGGGGCGCAGCGTTTGGGGAATACCCTCCTCTGTTCTGGGGTTGCTCCTGATTGGCAGCGCGCTGGGGATCGTCATCATCACCGGGGTTATCCTTTTCGCTGCAGCTCACGGAGTGGCAGCCGGGCTGGCAACCATCATCCTGGGTCAGATGACCGCATCATTAATAATCGATGCGAAAGGCTGGGGGGCGACCGCCGCCATCCCGGTTACCCTGCCGCGGGTGCTGGGGCTGGTTGCAATAGCCTTTGGGGTTTTCCTGATGCTTCCGAGAAAATAGATCCCGATGTTCCTTTACAAGATTCCGGTCGCTAACAATTAATCTCGAAATAGATCTGTAGAAAGAGGTGGGGAGTTTCTCCCCACCTCTTTTGTACCTGGATCAGCGAACCAACACTCACCCCGGCGAGTTCAACTTCAATCGGCTCTCTGCCATAAATTTGCGCATAGGCGGCATTGAACCCTCCGGCATCCACGGAGTTGATCCCCTGGCGGGCGAGTTCACCGGATAGTTCATCGGTGATATTTAGGCTCGTCCTGGACAGGGCATACAACAATTCCGGGTTATCGTCCGCCGCGATGCGGTTGATATCGATCTTTCCACAGCCCGTGCACCGGTGGATGAGCATCAGCTCGCCCTGGTCCTCCTGCGGGGTACCGTTTGTTGATCTTTTTGAAGGTCAGACCGATTGCTTCCATCCTGCTCCGGCAATCGCAGAGCCGGATCGCCGGCCTTTGTCTGGTCCACGTGGAGCGAGACCAGGCAGAGACGGGCAATGGTTGCGGTGATTCACTCCACAGGCTTCCCGCGTGGCGCTGACCCAGCTTCTTGCAGGATCTGCAATTGAACCCGTCATTATTCTCGATGGATCTCCGCTCTCGCGGGATGCTTTCATCTTTTTTCTTTGTCCTTATTTTTTCAAAAAGCGGTTCGTCAAAATTATCATCAGGGAATGATCCTTGGATCTTATACTGTTCTTCATTTCTGCCTCACAATACAAAAAGCCGGCGCGGGAAATTCCCGTGGCCGGCTGGAATCTTGCTTTTTTACGCTTTGAATTGTTTACACGCGGGGAGATACCCGGTGCGGATCAAGCGGGGATGGGTCTCTGCCATTCCTTAAAAACAAACCACGGGCATGAGCGCACCCGTGGCGAAAGGATTCAAGCAGTGTGTTAAATCAAACCTGAACCTGCAGGGCTGCCCATGCGGTTAAATTTTGAACTTGAACCTGCACCGAATTCTTGATAAACAGAAGACAATCCTTTCACTAATTAGAACGCGCTGAATATATTCACGAAAAATCGTAAGCTGGTAGAGAATGATGACGGAACAGTCAGTGCACTTTGTTGAAATCATGAATTGGGGACAATCGATATAAACCATTCTGATTGCCTTTAAGTTATCAGCACGTGATAGATCTTGTAAAAGGTAAGGAGATTAATTGCTCTATCCTCTTTCGTCTCATTTCTCTATTTCAACTTTACACTCCTTGGTGATCATCGGCTATTGACAGGCATCCTCGGGTAGCGGGATCGAGGTATGATCGTACGTGGCGCCTTGATCCATGACGCCATCCCCACCGGCTTTGATCCATACGGCAATACCATCTTGATAGATTGACCGTGTAATTTCCGGCTCCAGACCGCGAGCCAACAAGGACCCGTAGTAGGAATTGTGAACCACCCTGATATCGATGGTGGGGGTGAAAGTAAATGTCACACCACTCCCCGAGATGGTGAAAGGCTTGCGTGATATCACACATCACCTTCTACCAGTCCCGATCAATACTTCCATTGATCCGTGATATGCAGACCTTGACATTCCGCAGCAATTTTCGTTCAGCTTTCCAGTTTTCCCCCAAATATCATTCATATTGGTTCGATCTTACTCTCCACTTTCGTCTCCAGCCCAAGTAATTGGTTCTGCCTCTCAGCCCCAAGGATGTGTTTTTAGCTTTCTGGGCATATTTACAATCCAGTTCAGAGGCAGCAATTTCTTTTTGAAGCAACTTGATCGACATAATTGTTCAAGATTGGATTTAATTTGCTCCCCAATTTGACGGTGTTCATTCAGTTTCACCGAATAATTGGCGCTGCCGTTCTGCCTGGAAAAGCTCTTCCAAACTTATGCGCAAGACGTGCGTGGATGCCATCCGCCTGGACTTGTAAGGGTTGCTCGCCCACGCGTCATCCCCACCGCTGACCCAATCCCTGCACCGCTGAAACCCATCAGCTTGACCTTGATTTCGCGGCTTTTTGGGTCCACTAGCTGCCAGATGGTAATCCTGCCCGGTGCCTTCATAACCGAAGACGATCTGATTTTCGATGGGGATCTCCTCCCCGGGGTTACGTCAGCGTCAAAATTTCATTGAAAAAAAATCCGGAGGGTTCGAGCTGCACTGCGAACACAGGTCCACTATCCAGGGGTGCGCCTTCCATGCTCCTTACCGCTGTCATGGAAATGGGGGTTTCAACCTCCAAGCGCACCGGGTGGAATTTCAAGGGTATAAACAGAACCATCCGTTGCGTTCAAGGTCAACGTTCCGCCCTTGGGGGTTATCGTTTCGCTGGTTGTATCATTCTCGTCCAGGGTAACATTTACGGTTCCCGGTGCTAAAATCCACGGCGGAAATCACATTAGGATTGGCTCCCTGGTAGCACCTTCGGACTGGATCCTTTTGGGGCAAATAGTCCGCAGGCTATGGTAACCGAAGGCAGAACCATTAACAACGGGTAAAAATCGGGTTGTTTTCATAATATCTCCTGTATCAATTTCTAAAAATTAAGGCAACGCTTTGAGCAGATATGGCGCAACCAGGAGCATGCCTTCCACGTTTTCGCTATCTCCGATGGCAACCATCACGGCCTTATCGCCTTTGCGCACCCACAACTGGCGGGCATCTGCGCCGTAATTCAAAAAGGCCGAATCGCCGATCGTTGTGACCGGTTCGGCATTTACCGCGGACAGCAAGGGCGTCATTGAACTGTTTTTCACTCGCGAAGGTCACATAGGAAAAATATGCTGCGCAGATCATCTTTTCCAAAATCATAGGCGCATCCATTACCGAGCGATGGGTCGTCAAAGGGTGTTGGGTCACCCACCATCGGCCGCGCCACAACCATCTCCCAGGCTTCCGTCGGGATCGCTTCGCAGATATCGATCTTTCCGTCGCCGTTGAGATCCTTGGCAGGGAACATACTGCTCAGCGGCGGGAGGGAGGCAAGCAAATCGGCAGGGTCAATATTGGTGTGTCTTCCTGGGTGAATGAACCTCATCTACGACCGATTCTGTTGGAGCGGTCTCCTTGAGCGATGGCTCGGAGTTGGTAGGTTCGGGTTTTGGGACAATATCAGTAATCGAGGTTTTATTACTGGACGTGAGACTGCAAGCCAGCGTAGTCATGAGAAGCGTAAAAACAGCCACTAATAAATAGAGACGGTTGAATTTCATTTCATCCTCCATTTCTTCAACAATCACGAAAAATTATATAGTCCTTATTCGACCATATTTATCATAATTAATTAATTATAATGGGGAGATTATTTAAATCAAGGGTTGAATTTGCTTAATTGGGTAAAAACAATCTGCCAACCAGGTATATCCCTTATAATCATCAAACCCTTTCAAATCCATCGCATTGAGGTTTCCCTTGCCCAGCCTTCGCAGCCGTCTCTTCCAGCGCGTCATGCGCCTCTTCCTGCCCCGCCTTTCCAACGGGCGTCCCGGTGCAGGAATCCCGCGAAAGGCTGGGCCGATCGTTTACTGGACCTGGTTCCTGACCAATTGGGTGGATGCGCGGCAGATGGTCGCCAAAGGCGTCACCTGCGAGTTCATCACCCCTAAAAATGTGGTTCCAGGCCATGCGCTGCTTTACCTGCACGGCGGTGGATACACCATCTGCTTCCCGGCCACACACCGCAACCTGGCCGGGCGGATCGCCAAAGCATCCCAAGCTTATACCCTGGTTCCTGATTACCGCCTGGCACCCGAGCATCCCTTCCCGGCCGCGCTGGAGGATACGCTTGCCTGCTGGGATTGGCTGCTCGCCCAGGGGTATCCGGAGACGAATATCAGCCTGTTGGCGGGGATTCCGCCGGTGGCGGGCTTGCCCTGGCGCTGATCTTCAAGCTGAGAGAAGCCGGCAGACCGCTGCCATCCTCCATTGTTCTGCTTTCCCCCTGGGTGAATCTCTACGATTCGCGGGTGATTACGCCCGGTTGTATCTTCCCGAGGGCGACCTGCGCGATCCGCTTGTTTCGCCTCTGTTCGGTGACCTTCGCGGACTGCCTCCCATCCTCATCCATGTGGGCGGGGATGATTTCCTCCTCCAGGACTCACTCGCACTGGAAGCAAAGCTGAGCGCTGAGGGCAACCAGGTGGAGTTTAAAAAATGGGAGGGGCTCTGGCATGTTTTCCAGGCGTTTGCCCCTTTCTTCCCCGAAGCAGGTCAGTCCATTAACTCCATATAGCGGATTTCATTCGCGCTCATTTTTCCTCATAAAACGCTTAAAATCCGTATATTGCGCAATCCACTCAATCGGGTCATAATCAGGTCAAACCGTGTCCGGGAGGGACCTCTCTTCCCCGCTCCAAGGAGGTATTTGATGAAAAAATTTGTATTGCTCATTCTGCTCGCGGCAATGCTGGCTGCCTGCGCGCCAAACGTCCCAGCCCAGCCGACAGCGGATATCGCGCAGGTGAAAACCGCCAGCGGTCGACAACGTACCAGGCATCTCAACCGACGCTGGAACCAGTGGTACCCACTGCTGTGCCCCCCACAGCTACCACCATGCCCCCAGCCAACCAGGATCCCACCCTGGTGCCCACGCCCACCCTGCCATTGCCCACATTGGTCCCCACCCGGGTACCAACTTCCTCCAGTGGCGGCAAGGTGCTGGAAGGGGATCATGCCTACCTGGCGGATCAATCCCCGCGGGATTTCGCCATCATCAAGCCGGGAACCGGCATGCCGGTCTATTACACCTTCCAGAACATTGGCACCACCACCTGGACCAAGAATTACACATTCCGCTATTACGAAGGTTACCAGGCCTGGGGCGAGACTTCGGTGAAGCCTGCCCCACGAAGTTAAACCCGGTGAGACGGTTTTCATCGGCATGTGGGTTTTTCCGCCTGAGGATCCCGGAGGACTTGTATATCACCTACTGGGGTTTATTCAATGATGATGGCGAGCGATTCAATAAGGTGAATTATCCTTTCTATGTGGCGGAATGAGAACCGCTGAAGGGTTTGAGAATCATCAATTTAAGCAGCGCCCGGGTGGATTCGCCCGGGTGCGCCTTTTTATTCAACCATATAGGAGGAATCGTGAGCAACCCAGAGAAGATCAAACGCGCTTTCTGCCAGCCGCCCCACCCTGGAAGGCGCCGGGGTGCGGTTGAAGCGCGCTTTCGGTTTTGGCGACCCGCATCTCTTCGATCCTTTCCTGCTGCTGGATGATTTCCGCGGGGATGACCCGCTCGATTATCAAAAGGGGTTTCCCTGGCATCCCCATCGCGGTATCGAAACGATCACATACGTTCTGGCAGGAGAGGTGGAGCATGGCGACAGCATGGGCAACTCCGGGGTTATCGGCTCCGGCGACGTGCAATGGATGACCGCCGGCAGTGGCATCATCCACCAGGAAATGCCGCAGGGAGATAGCCTGGGCAGAATGTACGGCTTCCAGCTCTGGGCGAACCTGCCGGCTTCCCAGAAGATGATGGAGCCCCGCTACCGGGAGGTTAAATCCGCCGATATACCGGAAGTAACCATTGAGGATGGCATCCGGATTCGGGTCATCAGCGGCGAGGCGGGCGGCGTGCGCGGACCGGTGCGCGATATCGTCATCGATCCCGCCTACCTGGATATTTCCATCCCTGCCGGGGTTGAGCATACCTTCCCGGTGCAGGCCGGGCACACCGCGTTTGCCTATGTCTTCGAGGGGGGCGGCTTTATCCCCTCATCCCCTGGCTGAACCCTTGGAGAATGGCTCCCTGGTTCTCTTCGAGGATGGCGACGAAGTCCCAATTCCGGGCAGGGGATTCCGGCATGCACTTGCTGCTTATCTCCGGAAAACCCCTGCACGAACCCATTGCCTGGTACGGGCCGATCGTGATGAACACCGATGCCGAGTTGGAGTTAGCTTTCAAGGAATACCGGGAAGGGACTTTCATCAAAAAAACCGGGGTGTAAAAGAGAATAATCATATACAATGATGATGCGGGTTGAGTTAACCCCCCGGACTTAAAGGAGAACGCGCGTGCGTCAACCCCTTCTCAAAGCGTGGAATTTCTATATCAGCCGGCCTTTCCTGGTGATCGTCACCTGCTATGTATTTCTATTCCTCCTGGGGATCCTGGATTTCTCGACCGGGAATCAGCTCTCCTTTTCCTTTCTGTATTTACTGCCCGTCTGCCTGATCACCTGGGTGGGTGGCGGGGTGATGGGCGCGATCAGCGCGTTTATTTCGGTGGTCATCTGGCAGATGGCCAGTTATATGTCCGGCGAAGTCTACCCGACGGTCTGGATTCCCATCTGGAACTCAGTTTCACGACTGGTTTTTATCCTGGCGGGTGTAGTTCTGTTGGACCGCTTTCATCAGAACCTGCAGATGGAGCGCAACTTTGCCCGCACGGATTTCCTCACGGGAACTGCCAACCGGCGTGCGTTTTTCGAGATCGCCGCCATCGAGGTCAACCGCGCCTCCCGTTATGCCCATCCCATTTCCATAATTTACCTTGATCTGGATGGCCTGAAAACGGTGAATGATAGTTACGGTCACAAAGCAGGTGATGCGCTTCTGCGGTTGGTGGGACGCACCATCTCGCGCAGCCTGCGCACCTCGGACCTGGTGGCCAGGGTGGGTGGGGATGAGTTCTGCGTCCTCCTGCCGGAGAGCGGCGAGAAGGCTGCCAGCCGGGCTGCCCACCGTATCTTTGAACGCCTGAACGCCAAAATGGTGGATGAAAATTACCCCACCACCTTCTCCTTTGGGGTGGTCAGTTACGTGCACGGCTATCCAAAATTGGTGGATGAGATGATCCAGGAAGCCGATACGGTCATGTACGAAGTGAAAAAAACCGGCAAGAATAATATCCGGCTGGAGGTTCTTTGATGATTGCAGGTTTCCAAAAAGGGAAACCCTTGCTCATAACAATGATCCGGGTGGAATGGATCTTCCACTCGAAGAAAGCGTGAGATATGCCCACTGAAGATATCACCACCCCCCATTCCCTGGCCTTCGGCGAGTTGATGCTGGCATTTGATGCCACCATTGAGAGTCTTTCCCGGGCGCTGGACCTGCGCGAGAATATCGCTCCGGGTCATTCCGCACGCGTGGCCGAAAACACCATCCGGCTGGCGCTGCGTATGGGGGTCCCCGAAGAGCGAATTGTCCATCTCCGCCGGGGTTGCTGGCTGCACGATTTTGGCAAGATCGGTATCCCGGATACCATCCTTAAAAAGACCGGCAGCCTGACGAACGAAGAATGGGGTGAGATGCACGGACACCCCAAAATTGCTTACGAGTTCCTATGGCCGATCGTGTACCTTCGCCCTGCCATCGATATCCCCTATTGCCACCACGAGAAATGGGATGGCACAGGCTACCCGCGCGGGCTTGCCGAGGATCAGATCCCCTTCGAGGCGCGGATCTTTGCAGTGATCGATACTTTTGAGATTCTCACCTCCGACCGCCCATACCGCCTGGCGTGGAATGAGGATAAGGCCATCGAATACATCATGAGCCAATCCGGGCTTTCCTTCGACCCGGCGGTGGTGGCTGCCTTCATGGTCATGGTCGGCGATGATAAAAAGGTGCGCCGCAAGACTGGCTCGCTTGGCACACCACCCCCGCAGCCCTGATTATCTTGCCCCGAGAGGGGCATTTTTCTTAACTGAATCTAACAAAACTGTTAAGGTGCGCTTATTGACTTGCATAGGGTAGGTGGCTAAAATCATACCAACCGGTCGGTTTTGAGAAAAAATGCAGGAACGATCCCAGGAAACCCGCGCAAGTATTTTGAATTCAGCCGTCACCCTTTTCGCTGATAAGGGGTACGATGCCACCGGCGTCGCAGAAATATGCAACGAAGCTGGCGTCAGCAAAGGCGCTTTTTACCACCACTTTCCCAGCAAACAGGCGGTCTTCCTGGCCATTCTCGAAGACTGGCTGGCAGCTCTTGATATACAACTTGAGCAGAAACTCGCCGAGTCGAAGGATATCCCCAGCGGACTTATTGAAATGGCCACTGTCACCCGCAATATTTTTTCCGCGGCGGGCGGTCACCTGGCCATGTTCATCGAGTTCTGGAGCCAGTCGCTGCACGACCCCGAGGTTTGGAAAGCCACCGTGGATCCCTACCGCCGCTACACCCAATTATTTTCCGGGTATATCCAGCGGGGAATCGACGAGGGCAGCCTGCGTCCGGTTAATCCGGATGCTGCTGCCAGGATGATCGTCGGGTTGGCTGTGGGCACGCTTGCCCAGGGCTTGATGGACCCGGATTCGACCGATTGGGGTGATACCGCGATCAGCAGCATGGAAATGATCATTAATGGATTGAAAAGGGAGGATTCATGAATCTTGTCACCGGTGCAACCGGTCATATCGGTAATGTCGTCGTCCGTGAGCTCTTGATCCGCGGGAAAAAAGTACGCGCGTTCGTCCTCCCGGGTGAGGATCTCTCTCCCCTCACTGGATTGGATATTGAGCTCGTGGAGGGCAACGTCCTCGATCCGGCCAGTTTATCAGGAGCCATGAAAGGCATCCGCACCGTTTATCACCTGGCGGGGATGATCTCGATCATGCCAGGCGAATATGAAAAAATGCGCCGGGTGAACGTGGATGGCACGAAGAACGTCATCGCCGCAGCCCGCAAGGCGCGGGTGAAAAGGCTGGTTTACACCTCTTCCATCCATGCTCTGCGGCGCATCCCCGAGGGGAATGTGATTGATGAGCAGGTGGATTTCGATCCCGCGAATCGCATGGGCGATTACGACCGCACCAAAGCGGAGGCATCACTGGCGGTGCTGCAGGCTGCCTCCGAGGGATTCAACGCGGTTATCGTCTGCCCGACCGGGGTGATCGGCCCTTATGACTATAAAAAATCGGAAATGGGTACGCTCCTGCTGGAGTGGACCCGCAGGAAACCGTCCATTATGATCGAAGGTTGTTACGATTTTGTGGATGTACGCGATGTTGCCCGCGGGCACGTTCTGGCCGGTGAGAAAGGGCGCCGCGGCGAAGTGTATATTCTCTCAGGGGAACGCATCCGCCTCACCCGGCTGATGGAGTTGGTCCACGAAAATGCCGATTGCTATCAGCCCGCGTTCAAGATCCCGATTTCCCTGGCGAAGTTCGTCTCCCGCTTCACCCCGGCTTATTACCGGGCTACCGGCGGGAAGCCGCATTTCACTCCTTATTCGATCGAGACCGTGCTGAGCAATTCGCATATCAGCAACGCCAAGGCTGTCCGGGAATTGGGCTATAAAGCCCGTTCACTGGAGCACACCATCAGCGATACACTGCGCTGGTTCATCGAAAACCAGCGTCTTTTCCGCAAGCGTAGGAAGACGCGGGTAAACGGGTCATGACCCTTCCAAGACAGGTTGGAAAAAATGGCTAAGCCTTCCCTCTTCAATGGGAGGATCGCGCTGGTTACCGGCGCATCAAGCGGCATCGGGGCGGCAGTTGCCCACTCCCTGGCACGGGAAGGGATGTTGGTCATTCTCCTCGCGCGGCGGGTGGAGCGGCTGGATGAGCTCGCCCGGGAGATCCGCGCAGCCGGTGGTCAGGCGGAAACCCTGCCAGCGGATATTTCTTTGGAGAAGGAGCGAGTACGAGTCTTCGATCGGGTGACGGACAGATTCGGACGCCTCGATCTACTGGTCAATAACGCCGGCATGGGTTATTACGGCTTCGCAGCCGAAATGCCCTGGCAGACAGCCAGCGAGATCCTGGCTGTGAACATCTCAGCGATCGTTCACCTGTGCCTGCTCTTCCTGCCGGGAATGAAGAAGCGCGGCTGCGGGCAGGTCATCAATATCAGTTCCATTGCTGGTAAACTACCAAACCAGGGCATCGCGGTGTATTCCGGGAGCAAATCCTTCCTGGATTCCTTCTCCACTTCACTTTTCCGGGAAATGAGCCGAAGCGGTGTTCACATTAGCACCCTACGCCCCGGACCGGTGAACTCGGAATTCTTTGATACCGCCCAGGAACGATCAAGCGGCAACCGCAGGACTCCCGGCGAGCTCTTTGCCATTCCACCCGAGAGGGTAGCCCGCGCGGTGATCAGTCTTGTCCGACACCCGCGCCGCAAGGCATACGTTCCTGCTTACCTGGTGGTATCCCCGCTGCTGGAGATGCTTTTCGGCTGGGCGATCGACCTGGTGGGACCCGTATTACTAAAAAGAAAATCACCTTTACCCTTGAACGGGGTTAAATAATTTATATCGAAGGAAAAGGAAAATCTTATGAAAATTGTGACTGATCGTGCGATGGATCTTGCCCCTGAGCAGCTTAAGGGATTGGAATTAACCTATGCCCCCCTGCGCTTTACCGTCGACGGAAAGAGTTATTCCAGCGGCGTGGAAATGCAGCCGGATGAGTTTTATGAATTGATAAGCAAAACCGATAGTTTCCCCACAACTTCGCAGCCCTCCAGCGGTGAATTTGCGGATATTTACCGCGAGCTGGCAAAATCAGGCGAGGAGATCCTTTCCATTCATGTTTCCTCGGGCTTCAGCGGCACGATGAACTCGGCCAAACTTGGCGCACAGATGGTCCCGGAGGCAAAAGTGACCTTCATTGATAGCCTCACCCTTTCCTGCCCGTTGGGCTGGCAGGTGGAAGCGGCAGCCCATGCTATCCAAGCTGGGTGGAGCGTCGAAAAGATCAAGGCCAAATTGGCCGAGATCAGCGCCAAGGCCAACGGGATCTACACCCTGGCGGAACTCAAATACCTGATCCACGGCGGCAGGATCAGCCATATGAAGGCTTTGGTCGCTTCAGTGTTGAATATCAAACCGATCATCACGGTTGAAAAAGAACGGGGCACCTATGTGACCGTGGGGCAGGATTTCACCCTCAATAAAGCCATCATCAAGATCGCGGATATCGCCTCCAAGTGGTATTCTGGGGAGACGAAGCTCCGCGTGCAGCCCCTGCACGGCAAAAACCCGGAAGGCGCGGCTCTCCTGGTGGAAAAAATGAAGGAGCGCTTTGACCTGATATTGGAACCGCTGACCCCGATCGCCCCGGTGCTCGGCGCGCACACCGGTCCAACCATGCTGGGCATGGCGGTGGGTCCGGCAAGCCTTTTTGCCGATATCCCCTAGAATTCAATAACCCCCGGATGCATATAACACCCGGGGGTATTTATTAGTAACTTTCACGGAATGAAAGAACCATTCAGCGCAGGGGCCGCAAAGTACGCGCGGCCGCGCGGTTTATGCGGCCCCTACAAGCACATCATCACTCTTTTACAAGGAATGTTAATCCTAGGCGGGATTACTCCCCCTCCTCTTCTTCCTCATTCCACGCCGCGGGGATGCGGCTATCCAGGAAGGTGCGCGCGCGAGTGTAGATCTCGCTGCTGAGCTTCGTTCCCTTGGCGCCAAGGTGGGTCTTGAACTTTTCCGGGGTGCACACCAGGATAGGCGCGTTCTTCACCTTGATCAAGGCTCGCGGGTGGACGAACACGACCACTCCCTCCACCGGGATCTTTTGCCCGCACTCCACCTCCAGGTGATCTGAGAGGTTGGCGGCCGCGTCCTGGGCCTCCTTGATCGGGTTGCCCAGGTGCTCCTCCACGAGCCAACGGATGGCGCGCCCCACCGTCATCTGCTCCTTCCATTTGCCTTTTTCGAAAATGAAATCTCCCTCGATGTTCACCGCCTGAACTGCCAGAACTTTCTCCGGGGTGAGCAGCACATGGTCATAGGGCAGGTCGGGATAATGGTAGAAGCGGTAAACGTTGGTCATGCCCTTCAACTGGGCATCGAGGGTATCCTCCGGGCGGGGTTTCTTTACCCAGCGGCTGGCAAAATAGATGCCCACCACCGATGCCGCGCCGCCCAGGATGATCAATCCCAGTGCCAGGGAATAGTAGGCGGGCAGGAACAGGTTCAGGAGCACACCCGCCAGGAGCAGCAGGAGCCCGCTCACGCTCAGCGTTTGCGAGATGGTGGCCATCCGTTTCATCTTCGGGAAGTTGCGCAGACTTTTCATTTCACCTCGTAGAGCTTGCGGTAGACCGGCGCCAGGCCTGCATAGAGCGCGCGGTAGCTTTCATAAAGCCCATTATACCGGGTGGCCAGCTCCGCCCTGGGTTCCACCCGCCGGGCGATGCCGATCAGGTCGTCCACCGCCTCCATATTGGGGTAGACCCCCAGCCCCACCGCCACGGTCAGCGCCGCGCCCATCGCTCCGGCTTCCAGCGGGTGCTCGACGATGTTCAGCTCCCGCCCGGTGATATCGGCGATGATCTGTGTCCACGGTGCGCTCGTGCTGCCGCCGCCAATGGCATTGATCTCCTTCAGCTCCAGGCCGGTCTTTTCCATCGCCTCGCAGATCCAGCGCACGTGATAGGCCACGCCTTCCATCACCGCCCGCGCCAAATGCGCCTTGGTGTGGCTCATGGTCATGCCGTTGAAGCCGCCGCGGGCATAGTGATCCAGCACCGGGGCGCGCTCACCGGAGAGCCAGGGGGTGAAGATCAGTTTCTCCGCGCCGGGCGGGGTGGATTCCACCATATCCCCCAGCAGCGAGTAGGTGGAAATGCCCCGCTCTTCAGCTCGCCTGGCTTCTTCCTGGCAGAACAGGTCGCGGAACCACATCAACGCCCCGCCGCCAGTTTCCATCTCCCCGGCGATGACGAATTTATCCGGGTCGATGTGGTTCAGCCCCCAGTAGGGTTTCTCGGGGTCATTGATGAATTTGGCGGTGGAAACCCCCACCCAGGTGGCGGTGCCGATGCACAGGTGGGCTTTACCGGCTTTGTTGGCACCCGAGCCGGATTGGGCCACGCCCACATCCCCGGCGCAGATTACCACGGGGGTGCCGGCTGCCAGCCCGGTCTCAGCCGCGGCCGTCTCAGTAACTTCGCCGATCACATCCGTGCAGGGAAAGGCAGGCGGCAGTTTTTCTCGCGGGATGCCCAGCCGATCCAGCACCTGCTGCGACCACTCCTTTTTCTGCGGGTCAAACAGGAAATAGACCGAGGCGCCGTGCCAGTCGGTCGCGATCTTCCCGGTGAGGCGGAAGATGATGTATTCCTTGCAGTCCAGGAGGTGCGCGGTGCGCTGCCAGAGGGCAGGGCGCTCCTCCTTCAGCCACAGGATCTTGGGGATGATATCCTTGGCGGTGGGAATGTTGCCGGTTCTTTCAAAGAGGAAACGCGGGGTATCGCCAGTCAGAATGCGGTCCGCCTGAGGCACCGAGCGAAGGTCCAGCCAGCTGAGCATGCGGGTGACGGGGGTGCCTGTCTCATCCACCGGCAGCAGGTTGAACATCTGTGCCGAGATGCCCACCCCCAGGATCTCGTGCGGATCGATGCCGCTTTCCGCGATCACCTTGCGGGTGGTTTGAGATACCGTCCGCCAGAGCTCTTCGGGATCCTGCTCCGCCCATTCCGCCTGGGGGTAATAGATGCCGTAATCCTGGTAGGCGCAGTGGATCACCCTGCCCTGCAGATCGGTCAGCACAGCTTTATCACCACCGGTGCCGGTGTCGTGTGCGAGTATGTATTTTTTTGTCATACCAGGTCCTTTCAAAAAGAACCCCAAATTGCGAGGGTTCTTTTTGATTCCTATATTGGTTATTTCTTGGCTGCGAGGGTGTCCTGCACGTACTGGCGGAAGACGCGGATGAAATCCTGGTTCATGGAAGGCGTACCCACTGTCACCCGCATCAGCCCTGCCTTGGCACCATGCCCTTCCATGGGTCGGATGAAGATTCCGCGCACGATCATGTCGTCGCGCATATCCAGGGAGGATTTCCCAAGAATGGAGGCGTCAAAAAGGACGAAGTTCCCTTCGCTCGGATAGGCCTTGATCCCGGTGATCTCATCGAGCTGCTCGATCAGGAAATTGCGGCCCTCGATGGTGTTGGTTCGCTTGCGCTCGTGGTCGGCTTCATCCTGCAGGACGGCTTCCGCTGCAGCCAACCCCAGCAGGCTCACGTTCCAGGGGATCCGCGAGCGGTTGAGGTAGGTGATGATCTTCTCATCGGCCAGCGCGTACCCCACCCGCATGCCGGCGATGCCATAGGCCTTGGAGAGGGTGCGGTTGATGATCATGTGCGGGTACTGCTGCAGAAGGTAGATGCGCGATTTTGGCTCCACCTCCAGCTCGAAGTAGGCCTCATCCAGGAAGAGCGGGATGCCCAGGTCGAGGAGCTGCTTCAGGTCTTCGTCGGCGATCATATTGCCGGTGGGGTTGTTCGGGCTGCAGATGAACAACAGCTTGGTATTCGGAGTCACCGCCTTGAGGATGGCGGGAATATCCCAGTAGAAATCCTCGCGCATGGGCACCAGGATGGGATTTCCGCCGTTGATACGCGTGCGGGTAACGTACATCGGGAAGGTGGGCACCGAGATGACCACATCCTCGCCGGGCGCGACGAAAGTGTGGATGATGAAATTGATCACATCCGTCGAGCCGTTGCCGAGGATGACATTATCGGCCTTTAAGCCGGAGCGTTTGCCGAGCAGCTCGCGTACGCGTTTTCCCGAGCCGGGGTATAGGTTGCCCATACGGGCGGCTTCCATCACCGCATCCAGTACTGATTGCGGCGGGGTGAGCAGGTTTTCGTTCGACATCATGCGCAGGATCTCGGGATGGTCCCAGGCAAAATCCATGTGCTTGTCGCTGTAGGATTCCGCCTCCCGTACCCAGGGCACGATGAATTCTTCAATGGACTTCATAATCAATACTTCCTTTCAAATTACCCTTGAAATCAAGGGATTAACTTCTGTCTTCCAGTTCTTCGACGTCCTTGTACCACTTCTTCTTCTCGCCGATCACCGCGCGGGATCTCCACTTCAGCGATTTCGGGGCGGCATCGATCCAGGTACGCAGCTCCTGGATGTTCTCCTTTACCACCTGCCGGTCATCATCGGTCAGCTGGGGGTAGCCCGCCAGTTTGGTTTCGGTGAGGTCCAGGTTTCCGGTCAGCGTGCGCCAGAGGCCCCAGTCGTCGCTGGTTAGCTGCGAGATCAACTTTCCATTGATCATTTCCTTATCTTTATCTCCCACGCGGTGCTCGCGCATCAGCATGATCGTATCGATAACATCCTTCTCGTTGATCTGCACGATCTGCATTTTTTCCACGATCAGCTCTGCCAGCGGGATGGTTGGCTTATCCACCTCCAGGCGGCCTTTGAGCGGCAGCACGTGGCAGAAATCGAGCTTATCCAGGAAGACGTCGATATGCCGCCCGAATTTCTCCTCGTGGAAGACCAGGCGAAAATCCCCGAAGAGCCGGGTGACCATCTTATCCTCTTCATAACCCAGCTCGGTGAGGAAGCGGGCGATATCTTTGTACTGTTTGGAGTACCCGGCAAAATCGATATCGGTGAAAACCCGGCCAAGCGCTTCCTGGAAATAGCCGTATTTGGGGCAGTGGGTGCGGAAGGCCAGCGCGCCGATCAGGCGCAGCACGATGTGCTTGTATTCCGGCAGTTCCAGCGCATCCAGAATGCGGCTGCGCTCCTCCATAAAATCGCCTTGGATCTCTCCGTATTTTCCCATGTTCTTTTCCTTTATCCTGAGATCAGGAGGTGACCCTTGACCTTATCGCCTTCGATATTGATGATGGCAGCCTTGAGGATGCTCTCGGCGTATTCGCTGCCCGCATTGACGCACAGGGTGCGGCCGATGTGTTTGTGCCCGGGTGATTCGTGGATGTGCCCGTGCAGGCTGAGCATGGGCTGCACCTTCTCGATGAACTCGCGGGTGGCATGCGCCCCGGCCGCCTTCATCACGATCTGCCCGCCGATGGCAACGATCTTCAGGTTCTTATCCAGCTCGGGGCAGCTATCCAGGCCCGAGTCGATGGGCGGAACGTGCAGCACGGCGATCGTTTTAGCCGGGTTCTGCACCAGGGCAGCCAGCTCATCGTTTTTCTTTTTCAGATCCGGCTCCTCCAGGTCACGCACGCACTTCCAGGGGGTCATATTGGCATAGGAGCAGCCCACCAGCTCATGCTCGTCATCGATCATGGTATGGCACATGTCCGGGTTTTGGATGTTGGGGAATTCACGGATGACCTCATCGATGGAGAAGAGGTCATCGTTCCCCGGCATGAAAAAGAGCTTGATGCCCTTGGGGGTCAGTTTTTCCTCCGCCAGGATCATCCACTCGCGCACGCGCTGGCACATTTCTTTTTCAAATCGATCGCTCATGGCAGCCGGGTCGTGTTCCAGGTGATCGGCTTCATCCTTTTCCAGCACGATGGGGTAAAAACCGACGCTGGAGATGGTCTTTTTGAACTTGTCGATCTCATCCTGCGTGCGGCAGTCGGTGCGTCCTCCAAAAAGATAGCCGGTGTAGACACCGTTGCCCTCATTCACGATCGGGATCATGCCCTTGCCGGTCACGTCGCCGCCCACGATCAGCACGTTGGCCTGGTACTGGAATGCGGCATTGATGAACTTGCGATAGACTGTATCGGAACCATGAAAATCGGATCCGTACAAAATGCGGGTCATTTTCATCTAAATATCCTTATTCTGTTTTTTTGTATCTCCGAGCGAGCCTGAGAGCCAGGGAAGCATCGCGTGCATTGGATTGATCCTTCGCTGGGCCTCATCCGAAGGGTTTCCTTCGAATGGGAGATATTCCATTCTTGAATGAGGGAGCCAGGGAAAAACGTTCCCTGGCTCCCAAACCAAACACAATACTAAACAGGCGGGATCGACTGGAAGGTCCAGTTGATATCGATGCCCTCTTTTTTCATGCGGTACCAGCGGGCAATGTAGAACACAATGAAACCGCTGGCGAAGAAGCCGATCAGGGTGCCGATGGTTCCGGTCCCGATGCGGCCGCCGACCGCCGGATAGAGGAAGGAGGCGATGATCATCCAGGCCAGGTAGCACAGGGTGATCGTGCCCATGACGGTGATCACAGGAACCTTGCCCCATTTGCGCTTCACAAAGGCGGAGGCGTTTTCAAACAGGTCGGGTTTGCGGAATGGGAAGAGCACAACTGCCAGCACCGGCACAAGCTGCGTCCAGGTTGCGAAGAACACGAAGTTCAGTTGAGCGCCCATCACGCTGCCGGGCCACCAAAGGCCGGAGGCATCCATTACGCCGATCCAGGCGATGACCGTGATGATCGCGATGGCGACGATCGGGCTGCGCCACTTGGGGTGCACGTAGCAGACCCACTCGGGGATCAGGCGGTCGAAGGACCAGGCGAAGATGATGCGGGAGCAGTAGAAGAAATAGGTCTGCGCCAGGTTGATGGTCAGGTAGAACCACGCGATGGCAACCGTCCAGAGCAGCAGGAAATTCGGCTGCAGGATGGCTGCGTAGAACGTGATCCACGGCATCGGGGTGGCATCCGCCACACCAGCGTTGCTCAGGTAGCTTTCGGAGGCGATCCACTCCAACGGGACCAGGCGCTGCAGCAGGATGGCTGCCACAACGAAGATCGCCCAGCTCACCACCAGCGAGGAGAGACTGCCAGCCAGCAGGGTCTTATCGGCCTGCTTGACTTCGCCGGCGAAGAAGGTGGGGATGTAGTACCCGTAGAAGATCCAGAAGCCCATGATCAACCCGGCCAGGCTCATCAGAGCCACGTTCGGGTTGGTGACCATGCCGTTATCCTTGGCAAGCTGGATGCGGCTGGCATAGGATCCGGGACCCATGAAGTTATCCCAGGCGGCCTGGAATTTCTCGGGGGTACCGCTGCCCAGCTGGAAGTAAAGGATGACCCAGGCGATGATGCCCAGGAAGAAGCCGACTTCCAGGATGCGCACGATGGTCTTGGTGGGCAGGATCATCAGTAAGAATGTGATGATCGTGCAGATCGTCCCGATGATCGCGATTCCGGAGGGGGTGGAGGACCAGTTGGCGAATTCCACCATTTGCGGGATTTGCCATGACGATGCCCATCGTGCGGAAGAGCACGGGGAAGGCCGTCTTGGGGATCCAGGCGATCAGCGAGCCGGCCACCATCGCGCTGAAGATGACCAGGGTCCAACTGGCCGAGAAGGCCAGCGGGGCGCTCAGCGTGCGGCTGCCAAGCGTATAATCCGCCGCGGAGCGCGGCATTGCAGCACCAATAACGGAGTAGGTGTAGGCATGGAACAGGCAGAAGAACATCGCCACGGTGAGCACACCGATGATGCTGCTGCCCGGCCACACACCCGCAACCCAGGAGAAGGGGATCAGCCCGGATGAAGAGAGGCTGATGCAGTGAATGCCAAAGACCATCGCGCCAAAAACACCAATGGTCCTGACAAGGCCAGAGCTCTTGCGTGCGTAGAGCTTACGATCGGTTGTTCCCCCGGTAGGGGTAACCATTTCAGCCATTGCTTTCCTCCTAATACAAAGTTTTCTAAGTTACTTGGCACATACTGCAACTGCGAAAATCCAAAGACCCTGCGCCACCTCCTTTCTCCGGAAGGGCTCTTGAGCCATGCAGGGGTAAAACTCGTGAAAATCGAAATATAAAACCTTGGCTCAAGCGCGCTCATTCCAGATTCACCTCAGCGTGGATGCGGGCATAATCGCTGCGTAGAAAATCCTGCGAATATTCAACCGGATCACCGGTTTCCCGGTCAATCATGATCTGGCTGATCATCAGCAAAGGGAATCCATCCTCCACCCGCAACTGATCAGCGACATCGTCGCTGGCAGCCACTGCTTCGATCGTTTGATTAATTTTATTCACTTTCACTCCGTACGCTTTGGAAAGCAGGTCGGAGATCGAAGTTTTTTCGAGGTCAAACTCCTCCAATCCCTGGCAGCGCGAACAGGGGAAATAGTTGCGCTCCAGGATGATAGGCACATGGTTGGCAAGGCGCAGGATCACGATGCGGTAGAGGGAGTGCCCGATCTCCACACTCAGTTTTTCGGCCAGGCGGCGGCTGGCAGGCACCTGCCCGAATTCCAGCAATTGGCTGCCGGTGGCAATGTTCCGCGCGCGCATCGTTTCCATATAATTGATCAGGTCGCCGCTCTCGTAGGTCACCTTCGGCCGCGCCACATACGTACCCGAGCCATGCCGGCGGTCGAGCAAGCCTTCGTTCACCAGTTCGGTGAGTGCCTTGCGGGTGGTCATGCGGCTCACTTCCAGCTCTTCAGAAAGATCCCGCTCAGAAGGAATTCGCGTATCGGGAGGAAACTTACCTGTAAGGATTTGTTCAGCCAGGTATTCCTGGATCTGGACATAAATGGGTTTGGAAATCTCCGATGCTTCGGGCACCGGCTCGCGAAAGAGGGGGTTGAACCTGGCGATCTTCTGCATAAGTGGTAAGTGGTATAGCCCTAAAAAGAGCGAAAAATTAACGATAAATTAATGTATTGTCAAGATTATAGCGATATTAATGCCGATTTTCAATAGGCAATTGGTAAAATGGGTATACCTCTTTGGAATCACCACAGCAACCTGAAAAGTGGTATATCTCCGTGGTTATGGTCTTTAACCTTTTCCTTGAAAGACTCTCCCGGAGCCAAAACTCCCCTCTTTTCAAAAGAGAGCTTTTAGTTACAATTGCGCGATACTTAAAAAGCGAGGTGCGCACTTCTGGGAACGATCATGAAAAAACCGGTCATAGCTTATCTCTACAATGTTCGACATAATTATCCCGATCCCGATGACCCGAAAACCCAGCTGGAAGTGGATTTCGACGACCCCGAAACGATCGAGTGGATGATCACCCATTTCAAGAATTGCGGTTACGAGGTTTTGCCCATCGAGGCCGATGAGGATGCTTTCGACAAACTCAAACGCAATCGCGATCGCATCACCCTGGCTTACAACTATTCCCTCGGCCTCTCCGGTCGCGATCGCTACGCCCAGCTGCCCGCCATTCTCGAGATGCTGGATATCCCCTACACCGGCTCGCAGCCGGTGGTTCAGGCTATCGTGCAGACCAAGCCGATGATGAAGGATATCCTCATCGCCAACGGTATTCCCACCCTGCGCTACCAGATCTTCAACCACGGCGACGAACCGCTCAAGAAGGGCATGAACTTCCCGCTGATCGTCAAACCCGAATCGCAGGGCTCCTCCGCCGGCATCACCAACGCCAGCGTGGTGCATGATGAAAAGGAGCTGCGTGCCCAGGTGGCGGCGGTGATGGCTCTTTTCAAGACGCCAGCTTTTGCCGAACCCTACATCACCGGGCGCGAATTCTCGCTGGGGATGCTGGGAAACCCGCCCCAATTCCTGCCCATTGTGGAAGCGGATTACTCCACCCTGCCGAAGGGTTACCTGCCGATCGATTCGCTGGAGGTCAAGTGGATCATCGAGGAGGAGGCTCCCGAACACCTCGTCTGCCCGGCACGAATCGACAACAAGCTTAAAGATAAACTCGAGAGCATCTGCCAGCAGGCCTGGGATGCGATCGGTATCCACGACCTGTGCCGCATCGATGTCCGCCTGGATTCGAAGGGCAACCCCTACATCCTGGATATCAATTCGCCTCCGGGGATGATCCCGCCCGAGGTCTCGGTTACCTCCTACTTCCCGCTGGAGGCACGCGCCGCCGGAATCGATTACGAAATGCTGATCCAGGCCATCATCGGGCACGCGCTCAAACGGTACGGAAGGGAATAACCAGCCCCCCCCGGCTTTCAGCCATCCTCCCCTTCGACCTCACCCCCGCCCTCTCCCTTCGGGAGTGCTCAAACCGCGACCCCTTTTAGGGGAGGGTGCCGGAGGCGGGAGAGGCTGGGTCCGTTTGACATTCCCCCTTCAATCCGGTATCCTTAACCACATAGGACCATTTTCTTCGGCCTGGAGGTTGCCATGCCTGCCATGAACGACATCCTGGGTGTTATTCTTGGCGGGGGCCGGGGCACGCGTCTCTACCCGCTCACCCGCCAACGCGCCAAGCCGGCCGTGCCCTTTGCCGGCAAGTACCGTCTGATCGATATTCCAATCTCCAACTGCATCAACTCCGGCATTTACCACATCGCCGTGCTCACCCAGTTCAACTCTGTATCCCTGCACCGCCACATCACCAGCACCTTCCAGTTCGACGCCTTCCACTCCGGTTGGATCCAGCTTTGGGCTTCCCAACAGACCGTGGCTACCACCGACTGGTACCAGGGCACCGCGGATGCTGTCCGAAAGCAGCTCTTCGAGATCCGCGCAGCGCGATCCCCTTATGTGCTCATTCTCTCCGGCGATCAGCTCTACCGCATGGATTTCGAGAAGATGGCGCACTTCCACTGGGATTCCGGCGCGGATGTCACCGTGGCAGTGCAGCCGGTCTTCGCTGAGGATACCGGACGCTACGGCATCCTCAAGGTGGACGCCGAGAACCGCATCACCAACTTTGCCGAAAAACCGAAAGACCCCGAACTGCTCAAAAAACTGGTCAGCCGGGATGACAAACGCCGGCCCTACCTGGGCTCGATGGGGCTGTACCTGTTCAACACCGAAGTGCTGTTCGATCTACTCGAATCCACCGCCTTCAGCGATTTTGGCAATCACATCATCCCGGGTGCCATCGACACACACAAAGTGATGGGTTATGGCTTCGACGGCTACTGGGAGGATATCGGTACCATCCGCTCCTTTTTCGAGACCAACCTCTCGCTCACCATCCCCAACCCGCCCTTCGATTTCTTCGACCCCAAGCGCCCCATCTACACGCATCCGCGCTTCCTGCCCGGCTCCACCATCCTGAACAGCCACCTCGAAAACGTTCTTCTGGCCGAGGGCTGCTGCATTAATTCCGCCGATATCTCCCATTCGGTCATCGGACTGCGAAGCCAGATCCATTCGGGAGTGTTAATAAAGGATAGCGTGATCATGGGTGCCGATTATTATGACCATCCCTGCTATGAATACACCGACCCCGCCAAGGTAGCCATTGGCATCGGTTCTGGCAGTCACATCGATGGCGCGATCATTGATAAGAATGCCCGCATCGGTCGCGAGGTGGTCATTCAGCCCTTCCCACAGGATATGGAAGTGGATGCCGAAAACTTCGTCGTCCGCGATGGGATCGTGATCATTCCCAAGAACGCGGTTGTACCTCCCGGTACGGTTATAATTCCGGGACAAATCTGAAAACACAAAGGATCCTGACGAGATGAAAGATCCCGCCCCCGCTGCCAGCCCCCGGCCGGATGTAGTCCCATCGGAACTTTCCTGGCACGCATCCTCCTCCGCCGAAGTGCTCGATCACCTCGATACCCTCGAGGAGAGCGGCCTCACGTCTGCTGATGCTGCTGAACGCCTGGCCAAATTCGGTCCCAACCAGTTGGCTGAAAAGAAGGGACCCTCCTTCTTCCAACTTGTGCTCAGCCAGCTAAAAAGCTTCGTTGTCATCATCTTTAATTGTCGCAGCCCTTGTTTCCGCCATTCTCGGCGAGTGGGTGGAGGCGGCAGCCATCCTCACCATCGTGGTGCTCAACGCCATCCTGGGGGTGGTGCAGGAAAGCAAGGCCGAAGAATCCCTTGCCGCGCTAAAGAAGTTGGCTGCTCCCGAAGCAAATGCCATTCGGGATGGCCACCAGGTGCGCGTGCCAGCCGCACAACTTGTTCCGGGCGATATCGTCGTCCTGGAAGCGGGCAACTTCATCCCCGCCGACATCCGCCTGCTGGAAGCGGTCAACTTGAAGGTAGACGAAGCTTCGCTCACCGGCGAATCCCTGCCGGTGGAAAAGAACGCTGCCCTGGTGCTGGATCGTGATATCCCCCTGGGTGACCGCAAGAACACGGCCTTCATGGGCACTGTGGTCAGCTATGGGCGCGGTCGCGGGGTGGTGGTCAGCACCGGCATGCACACCCAGCTTGGGCTCATCGCCAGCATGCTCCAATCCGTGGAAGAAGAGCAGACCCCGCTGCAGCGAAAATTGGATCAACTCGGTCGGACGCTTGGCTACGCCTGCCTGGTGATCTGCGCCATCGTATTTGGGGTCGGCTGGCTTCAGGGTGGCAACCCGCTGGATATCTTCATGATCGCGGTAAGCCTGGCCATCGCCGCAGTACCCGAGGGGCTGCCTGCCATCGTCACCATCAGCCTGGCGCTGGGCATGCAGGAAATGATCAAACGCCACGCGCTCATCCGCCGGCTCTCCTCGGTGGAAACTCTCGGTTCAGCCACGGTGATCTGTTCGGATAAAACCGGCACGCTCACCCAAAATGAGATGACTGTCACCCGCGTGTGGGTGGATGACACCTTCGTCACCCTTACCGGTACCGGATACAAACCGGGTGGGGATTTCCTGGTGGACGGTAAAAAGGTGGATGTGAAGGATTACCCCGGCCTTGGCACCGCGCTCTGGCTGGGAGCGCTCAATAATGATGCCCGCCTGGAGGAGGTCCGCGAGGAAGACGCTGAACCCGCCTGGCGCATTGTGGGTGACCCAACAGAGGGCGCGCTGGTTGTGGCTGCTGCCAAGGCAGGCTGCCTCACCCGCGAACTGGATAAATCCTACCCGCGCGAGAACGAAGTCCCCTTCGATTCCGTGCGTAAACGCATGATCACAATTCACACCCTTGAAGCGCCTTCCGCCGGGGATATCTCACCGTTCGACGAGAGCCACACTCGTAAACACATCGTCGTGACCGTCAAAGGCGCGCCGGATCTCGTCCTGGGGCTGTGCTCAAAAGCCCGCTGCATGGATTCACGCGGGGAAAAGGCGCTGGATGAAACCGGGCGCGGCCAGATCCTGGCTGCCAACGATACGCTCACCCGCGACGCCCTGCGCGTTCTGGGTGTGGCCTACAAGATCGTGGAAAAAATACCCGCAAATTTCACCCCTGAGGAACTTGAGAAGGACCTGGTTTTCGCCGGACTGGTGGGAATGATCGACCCCGCCCGACCGGAGGTTCGCCCCGCACTGGAAAAGGCCAAGGGTGCCGGAATCCGCACCATCATGATCACCGGTGACTTTCCCAATACAGCGCGTGCGGTGGCGGAATCCATCGGGCTGCTGCGCCCCGGGCACAAAGTACTCAGCGGCACGCAGCTGGATGAGATCGACGATACCGCGCTCAAGGTGGAGGTGGAGCATACCGACGTCTTCGCCCGCGTTTCGCCTGAGCACAAGATGCGCATCGTGGACGCATTGAGAGCCAACGGCGAGGTTACCGCCATGACCGGCGACGGTGTCAACGATGCCCCGGCCATCAAGCGAGCCGATATTGGCGTCTCGATGGGCATCACCGGCACCGACGTGGCAAAGGAAACCGCCGACATGGTGCTCACCGACGATAATTACGTCAGCATCGTCTCTGCGGTGGAGCAAGGACGGGTTATTTACTCCAACATCCGCAAGTTCGTCTATTACCTGATCTCCTGCAACATCGCTGAGGTTCTGATCATCTTCATTCCCACCGCATTTGGACGTTTTCTCTTTCCCCAGATGGCCGAGCGGGGCATCCTGGCACCGCTTACCGCCATCCAACTGCTCTGGCTGAACCTGGTGACGGATGGCGCACCAGCCCTGGCGCTGGGCACCGAGAAGGGCGACCCGGATCTGATGGACCAGCCCCCGCGCCCACCCACCGAGCAGATCATCAACCGCTTCATGCAATGGGGAGTGGCTATCCAGGCTATCGCCATTTCCGCCACAACCCTCTTTGCCTTTTACCTGGGTCTGCAACACGTGGAACCGGAATTCGCCGAGACGATGGCCTTTGCCACTTTATCCATATCGGAGCTTCTGCGGGCTTATACCTCCCGCTCGGAGCGTTACCCTCTCTTAAAGATTGGCGTCTTCGGGAATAAATGGATGAACTGGGCAGTGGGAGCTTCGCTTCTGATGATCCTGGCAGTGATCTACCTGCCCTTCTTCAACTCCATTTTCAACACCCTGCCGATGGGCTGGACCGAGTGGGAGATCATCCTGCCCCTGGTGCTTATTCCCTCCATCGCCGCCGAGCTGACCAAGTGGGTGGCTAGCCGGGCGCAAAAACGCCAGCAGCTTCAATCATTGGAAGGTTAGGCCTTCTCGGATAAAAAACAAACCCCGCGGATTTCAATTCGCGGGGTGATTTTTAACTCCTGCACTCAATCTTTCCCGGGTGGGAGCATCCCCTCCAGGGAGTATTCCATCGCGATCGTATGGCTGCAGCGCCCCCGGCTGGTAAAGAAATCGCAATCGCAGGTCATTTTTCCATCCTTCAGCACAACAGTGTGGGTGCTGTTATCGCCATCCACAGCTACCGCAAAGGTTTGGAAGTGGATGCGCTGATCGCGTTCATCAGCATACCGTTTGCCTTTCTCGATCTTGCTGATCATGCCGGAGTCCATGAGTGATTCTCCTTTGAATATTTAATCAAAAAAGCACGCAAAAATGCGTGCCTTGCTAGAGAAACCGGGTTGTGGAAAAGAATCGCATGGCGTTACTGTTCCTAGAAAGATGATAATACAGGTGGGGGTGAATGTCAACGGCTCTTGATCATTACCAGGGCATCTTCCTTATCGCTGTAGTAAGCCGGCCATATCTCCAGGTGGCGGTATCCCAGGTGCTCGTAGAGCGCGATGGCTTGGGTATTGGATCGTCTCACGCATAGTTTCACGGAAGGCAGTTCCATGCCCGCTTCGCAGTCGAGGATCAGGCGCGAGGCGATGCCCAGCCTGCGGAATTCCGGCAGCACCCCGATGGTGGTGATCCAGCCTGTTCCTTCCCAGGGTTTGGCTTCCCCGGCGATGAAGCCTGCCATGCGCTCATGAACCAAAGCTTTGATGCGCACAATCCCCGGAAACGAAAGCACTCCGATAAGGTCGATGAGCGGCCAGGCATCCGGGCCGAAGCATATCTGCTCCACCTGCCGGAGTGCTGATAGGTCGCGCAACCCGGCTGGTTTGTATTCCACCTGGGGAGAAAGCATGGGCTGATTATACCCGTGTGAGGGAATGCACTGGTTTATACGAAAAGCGGTGCTCTGGGCAGGGTCCGTGCTCCATGAGCGCATTCCGGTGAAAGACAGTCCCGTAGCCCTTGTGACGCGCGAATTCGTACACCGGGAAATTGCTCCCCAGGCTAACCATCAATCCATCCCTGAAGGTTTTTGCCAGTACCGAGGCGCAGGCGATGGAAAGCACCAGCGCGTCGCCTTTGATCAAGGCGGTTTGGGGGATTTCCATACTTTTCAGGCGGAGCGCGTCGATAAGTAAATGTTCCGGCGGTGAAACCAACCCATTCAGCGCGCGCTGCATGGCGAGTTGCGTAGCGGGTAGGATGCCCAGCCGGTCGATCTCCCGGCTGGAAGCCAGCCCGGTGGACCAATCCAGGACATTTTCCTTGATCCTTTCCGCCCAAGTCTCCCTCTCCCGGGCGCCCATCTGTTTGGAATCCCGTACACCATACAGAGTTTCTTGAATGGATGGGTCAGGCGGGAGAATCACCGCGGCAGCAGACACCGGACCTGCCCACGCGCCGCGCCCGGCTTCGTCGATCCCGGCCACCCGGCGACACCCCAAGCCCCACAGAATGGATTCTGCTGCGATGCCCGGGCAGGGTGGCAGGGTAGCTTTCACCGTGTGAGAGGGTTACCCGTACCGTCCGCGCATGGCGTTCAGGCGGATGGAGATCAGGTCGAAGAACATGCGGAATGAATCCCGGAAGAGCCGCACCCGGCTATCGGGATTGAAATACCACGGGATGGGCACTTCGGTGATGCGCAAGCCCTTCCTGCGGCAAATGAAGAGCACTTCCACGTCGAAGGACATCCCTGCCAGGGTCTGCAGGGGGAAAACCTCGGCGGCGATATCGCCCCTGAACATCTTGAATCCGCACTGCGAATCCTGCAGTCCGGGAAGCGCCATGATCCGGACCATTAAATTGAAAGCCCGCCCAATGAAATGACGGTAGGCAGGTTCATTGTAGCGAACCGCTCCGGGAGCTTCCCGCGATCCGATAGCGATCTCCACGCCTGGCTGCCCGGGCGGTAGAAATTTCCGGATCTCATCAATGGGCATGGAAAGATCGGTATCGCAGATGAAACGATAATCTCCTCGAGCCTCAAGCATCCCACGCTTCACTGCCAGACCCTTGCCGCGCTGCTCTTCATGGATGACCTTCAGGTTGGGAAATTTTTCCGCGTAACTTTTCGCCAGGGTGAAGGTGCGGTCGGTAGAGCCATTTTCCACCACGATCACCTCCGCGGAGTAGGTCTCCCTCTCCAGGAAGGCAGCGATCTTTTCCAGCGCGGAGGGCAGGCGCGCCTCCTCGTTATGGGCAGGGATGATGATCGACAGGAAGGGTGGTTTTTCCGGCAGGGCAGGTGCCATTTTTATTTTCCCCGATGATTATACAGCCGGGTTCGAAGACCTGGGAAGCCGAACAGAGCTCAAAGGAGGGGCGAGGAGCCCAAATTATCCTTTTTTCCGGAAGAGGCGGTGAGCAGCATCTCGCCTTCCGCGGAAGGGACCACCTGCAGCTTTTCAAAGGTTTTAAATTCCGATCCCATGCCGCAGATGCGTTCGCCGGTAAAGTAGACCGAACCGGATTTGATCATGTTGACCAGCTCGTCGCGCTGGATCAGGACCACGTCGGAAAAGGTCGTTCCCCTGCGCTGGTAAGCGCGCACATAGGCGATCTGCCCATCCTGCGCGTAATGGACTGTTTCCACAACCCCGTCGATTTTATCTTTTTTCATTCGAACCTCTCCAAAAAATCACCGCCGCTGATTCACGGCGGGAAATCCAGTCGGGGTGGGCGGACTTGAACCGCCGACCCCCGCGTCCCAAACGCGGTGCGCTGCCAACTGCGCTACACCCCGGCGCGTAGAGTATAATCTGTCGGGACAGGCTTCGTCAAGGAAGAGTATGCCTACCCACCCCGCGCGTTGGATGCAATTGGCCGCCCTTGCGGCGGTTTTTATTATAAACGGCTGCCGGGTTGCGCCACCTTCCACCCCCACCATCGCTCCCACATCCACTCCCCTTCCCACCCATACCGTCACACCTACAGGTACAGCAACTGCTCCTCCCACACCCCTTCCTACCATTACTCTTACCCCATTTCCCACTCGGGAAGATTGCTCCAACCCAATAAGCACATTGGTGGATGAACAGATCGCGAGTAAATACCAGGGGGAACCACTTCAATACCGCATTTACCTTCCGCCCTGTTTTAGCGAAAATCCCGAAAAACCCTACCCGGTGCTCTACCTGCTGCACGGGCAGCAGCAGGACGCCACTCTCTGGGATGACCTGGGCACGATCAGCACCGCGGATACCCTCATTCTTTCGGGCGCGGTGGAACCTTTTCTCATGGTGATGCCCACCGAGCGGCATTTCCTCCTGGACCTTGCGGATACGAATTACGATCAGGCTGTCGCCGAAGAGCTGGTGCCTGCGATCGACAGCCAATACCCCACCTGCCAGGAAGCACGCTGCCGGGCGATAGGGGGCATCTCGCGCGGGGGAGCCTGGGCGGTACGGATCGGGTTCTCCAACCCAAACCTCTTTCAATTTATTGGCGCCCACAGTCCGGCGGTCTTCGGTGCCGATCTGGGCCGGCTGCCGACATTGATCCGTGAAACCGCAGTGGACCAGGTCCCCAGTCTTTACCTGGATACCGGAAGATCGGATGATTACCGCGAGAGCGCAATAAGGCTGGATGACATCCTCACCCGGTTCGGTGTTCCCCACGAATGGCACCTAAATGAAGGCCTGCACAATTTTGATTACTGGTTGGAACACATGCCCGACTATGTCCTCTGGTATGGGCAGAACTGGCGATGACGATCCACCCTGATCCAAGCGTGCGAAAAGTATAATTAGCCCATGTCCCTCACCCGGCAGGAAGTTGAACACATCGCCGCACTCGTGCGGTTAAAGCTCTCGGAAGCAGAGCTGGAATTGTTCCAGCACCAGCTTTCCTCGATCCTCGATCACGTGCAATCTCTGCAGGGGTTGGATACCCGCGGCGTGGAGCCAACCTCTGGCATTCTCACCCCACAATCTGGTTTACGCCTGGATGAGCCCGCGGAAGGGCTGGACACAGCCAGGGTAATGCAGAACGCAAAACACTCCCAGCAGAACCAATTCAAGGTTCCCCCTGTATTTGGAGCCAGGGATGAGTGACCTGACCGGGCTGCCCGTTCGGCAGTTGTTGGATCTATTGTCCGCGCGAAAAGTCAGCAGCGTGGAGCTCACTAACAGCTTCATCGACCGAATCCAATCCCTCGAAGCAGATCTGCATGCTTTCATCAACTTTTACCCCGAACGGGCTCTGGATCAGGCCCGGCAGGCGGATGAACGGCGATCCGCGGTTGGGAATGACGATCCCCCCCCGCTCCTCGGGCTGCCCATCGCAGTGAAGGACGTTCTCTCGGTGGAAGGCTTGCGCTGCACTTGCGGATCGAAGATCCTGGAGTATTACACCCCCCCCTATACCGCCACCAGCGTCCAGCGATTGTTGGATGCCGGGGTGGTCATCCTGGGCAAGACCAACACCGACGAATTTGCCATGGGTTCCTCCACCGAAAATTCCGCCTACGGGGTCACACACAACCCATGGGACCTCACCCGCGTGCCGGGCGGCTCCAGCGGGGGCAGTGCGGCTGCTGTTGCTTCCAAAATGGCTTCTGCCGCGCTCGGGACGGATACGGGCGGTAGTGTGCGTCAGCCGGCTTCCTTCTGTGGGATCAGCGGTCTCAAGCCCACTTATGGAAGGGTTTCCCGCTATGGGCTGATCGCATACGGTTCCTCGCTCGATTCTGTTGGAGTTTTGGCAAGATCCGTAGAGGATATCGCCGCACTTTTTCCGGTGATGGCCGGGCATGACCCTCACGATGCCACCAGCGCGAGAGTGGAAAATCCAAAGATCGCCCTCGATGAAAGGGAGAATCTGCGCGGGGTCAGGGTGGGCATCCCGGCCGAGTATTTTGCGGAGGGTCTCCAAGGGGAAGTGGAAAATACTGTGCGGAGCGCCATTGGGAAGATGGAATCCATGGGTGCCGAGATCCGCGCGGTCAGCCTGCCGTACACAAAATATGCCCTGCCGGTGTATTACCTGATCGCCCCGGCGGAAGCCAGCGCCAACCTCTCGCGTTACGATGGCATCCGTTTCGGAATGCAACCGGATGCAGAGTCCCTCCTGGATCGCTTCATCGAGGCGCGCAGCGCGGGCTTTGGTGCCGAGGTCAAGCGAAGGATCATGCTGGGCACCTACGCGCTTTCGGCGGGATATTACGACGCTTTCTACGGGCAGGCGCAGAAGGTACGCACCCTCATCAAACGGGATTTCGAAACGGTCTTCACGGAAGTAGATATGGTAGCCGCTCCGGTGGCACCCACGACGGCTTTCAAGATCGGCGGGCATGGTGATGATCCCCTGGCCATGTACCTGGAGGATATCTACACGCTGCCTGCCAACCTGGCTGGCATCCCCTCGCTGGCCTTCCCAGTCGGGTTTGATGGGGGAGGGTTACCAATCGGCATGCAGATGATGGGTAAGCCGTTCAACGAAAAACTGCTCCTGGAATCCGTTCATTTGTTCCAGAAGCACACCGACTGGCACCTGAAATCTCCTCCGCTCTGATCTTCCCTTCGTTCCGACACCTTTTGTTGATTCATGCGTATATTTCTGTGAAATTACCTTTTTCGGAGGAATGATCATGTCTGCAACACAATCGGAACCCGCGGTCGTCTATGACTACAACAAGGGACCCGGCTGCCTGGTGCGGGGTCTCTGGTTCATTTTCATCGGACTCTGGCTGGGGGGCATCTGGTGCTGGGTAGCCTGGATCCTGAACATCACCATCATCGGCATGCCGCTCGGGCTGTGGATGCTGAACCGCATCCCGCAAGTGATGACCCTCAAGCCCGTACGCACGGTTTCGACGGTCTCCATGGTGGATGGTCGCGCGGTGATCACCCACCGCAACCAAAAACAGATCTTTTTCCTCTGGCGCGCACTGTATTTCATCCTGATCGGCTGGTGGTTCAGCCTGGTCTGGTTGATCATCGCCTGGTTGATCACCGGGTTCACCCTGGGGCTTGGTCTCCCGCTCGCCTTCTGGATGTTCGACCGCGTGCCGGCCATCACCACCCTGCAGCGATAAAGGGTTATTCCGAATCGGCTTTCGTTGTGCTACACTGGAAATGGGTTGATCCATTGCGACACGGCGCATGGATCGCCTGCGGGGAGGCATAAATGAATCTTGCGAGTTTGCTCTCGATTTCAGGCGTGGACCTGTTGTTCGTCATCAGCGCTCTTCTATTTAACCTGTTCATCATTGGAGTTTATATTGCCCAGAAATTGGGAAAGACCGGTTTGGTACGAAATTTCGGGATCGCACTGCTGTGTCTGACGATTCCATTCCTGGTGGTTTTCATCTCTTACCTGATAACGGGAAAACCAGCCTGGGAGTACCTGGTCTTCCTGGCGATCTTTGTGTATATGTTCCTGGAATGGCTGTGGGACTACCGGATGAAGATCAATTTCCGCGCACAGCCCAAACTGCATATCCCATACATCATCCTGTTCTATATCGTTCTTTTTGGCAATATCAGAATCGCTTTCACAATAAGTCCCACGTGGGGCTGGATCATTTCTGTCTCCTTCTGGCTGCTGCTCGCGGCGCTAATCGTGACCCTTATACCGGGTAGAAGGCAAACCAAGGGCTGACGACTGGAACGATTTTCCTTCCAATGGGTTATTAATGGCAGATGAATTCCCCCGCGATTGGGGATAGAATCTTTTTCACGAATGGATCGCTGCTCATGAAAAACCCAACCCCCATTAAACACCCCACCCGGGAATTCATTGCTGAAGGCCGCCGAATGCCAGGTTACTCCTTTTTTGACCTGGTGCACGGCCTGGTTTACGGGTATTTCCCCTACCTTTACATAGGCATTGGCAAAGGGGAGCACCCGCTCGGGAGGGCAGCGGGCAGAGTGTGGGGTGCATGGACGCGGATTTTCCCTGCCAGACCTAAACCCGAAGAGGAAAAGAGTGGGGGATTTGCTGATACCTACCACGGCAAGGCACTCCCGCTGAAGACAGCCAAACAACTGGTCTCGGTCAAGCAGGACCTGACCATTTCCTACCCCGAACAGGTCATTCCCTACTCCCTGGCACGCGACCTCATCCTGCACGACCCTGATCACATCATCGCCCTGGATTGCCCCTGCCGCGCTTCGCAGGAAAACCCCTGTCAACCGGTGGATGTCTGCCTGATCGTGGGAGAGCCGTTTGCCAGCATGGTTTCCGAAAGGCACCCCAACCGCTCCAAATGGATCACACCCGAACGCGCGCGGGAGATCCTGGAGGAGGAGGAGCAGCGCGGACACGTACATCATGCATTTTTCAAAGATGCCATGCTGGGACGCTTCTATGCCATCTGCAACTGCTGCACTTGCTGCTGCGGAGCGATGAAAGCCCAGCGCAACGGCACCCCAATGCTGGCTTCCTCCGGCTATCTCAGCCGGGTGAACGCGGAAAAATGCCAGGCATGCGGCACCTGTGTGGAAATTTGCCAGTTCGAGGCCATTTCCATCCAAAATGACCTCAGCGTGGTGGATGAGGCCAAGTGCATGGGCTGCGGTGTGTGCGTCAGCCATTGCCCCAACGACGCGATGCACCTGGAGCTGGCTCCCTGGAAGGGGGAGCCCATGACCCTTCCCGCGGAAATGCTTTCGATCTGACCCGCAAGGGTTATAATTTCGGCATGGAACTCAAATACTCCCTCACCCTGGAAGATATGCTGCAGCTAAACCTGTTCCGCATCCGCAGCATCCCCGAGATCGCCAAACGCCAGAAGCTTATGCGCTGGGGCTACCTGGTGATCATGTTATTCCTCACAGTGGTGCTTTATTTTACCGGCATCGGATTGGTCGTCTGCCTCCTCATGGTGGCCATCCTGGTTGGTTTTTTCTTATACTTTCCAAAATACCAGGAACGGCAGCTGCGCCGAATGCTGGCGAAGGATTATCAAAACCCGGAGAGGGCGGCTGTCTTAAAGGGCAGGCTAATCACAACGGATGATGAAGGTGTCGAGTTGAGCACGGTGAAGGGCAAGCGCAGGTTCGCGTGGGGGGATTTTGAGACCATCGAACGTAATCCGGACGCGATGTTCGGGCTTTTCAAGGATAAGAGCTGCTTCACTCTTACCCGCGTGGGTGTGGAAAAAGGCGATTACGACGCATTCGTGGAGGAGATCACCCGGCTTTCCGGCAAGGGTGTGATCATCGATCTTCCCGCCGATTGACGGGTACGGGCAAAGGAACGAGTACTTTCAACCCCGGGATCAATGCCGGGGTTTTTCGTTTGTAGGCCAGGTAATCCTTGCCGAAATCCTGTTCCAGCTTTCGCTCCTCGAAAATGATCCCGAGGAGGATATACCCGGTGATACCCAGGGCGAAGGCGAGAGAATTGACACTGAAAGAGGGGGAAAACCACAGGAGGGCCAATCCGAAAGTATAGATCGGGTGCCTGACAAGCCGGTAAAGCCCACCGGTGACAAGCGGTTTTGGTTCGGAAGCGCGGCTGGCTTCAAAAAGCTGGCGCAAGCCGAGGAAGTCCAGTGAGCCAGTCTGCAGAAGGGCATATCCCATCCCGACCAGGGCCAGCAACTGTACGGTGCGAAATAGCAGGTTCCAGGGGGAGGGTAGCTGCCAAAAGGGCTGATCGGGGGAGGTGGCGGTGATCCAAAGGACCGGGAGAAATGATACCAAGGCGACCAGGTTAAAAAACAACCGGTACCACTGGTGGGAGAAGCGTGTTCCAAAGATGTTTTTGGCCAGACTTTTTGACTGGCGGGAGGCAAGCACGGAATGCAAAAAGCCATAAAGCGCGAGGGAAAAGAGAATAGGAATGAAACCGGTTTGAAGAATGCCCATGATAACTTTACCTTCTATTGATTGGATGCTGGAACGTTAGATAAAGTTACCGAAATGTAAGCGCGGATGGATTTGAGTACAGTTAACCGTGGAGGGAAGAGGTCATACCCCGAACCGCTCTGGAAATTCACCGGAGTGCACAAACCGCGACCCCTCAAGGGGGTGCAACTACCGCGACCCCTCAAGGGGGTGCTAAGGTCGCGACCCAAAATCCACATTCCCGCCCGAAAGAATGATTCCCACCTTCTTCCCCCCAAACTCCACCTTGCCCTCCAGTAGAGCTCCCAGCGGTACGGCGCCGGAGGGCTCGACAACCAGCTTGGCACGCTCCCAGATCAGCTTCATCGCCTTCAGGATGGCATCGTCGCTAACCGTAACGATATCATCCACCAACCGCATGATGATCGGGAAGGTCTTTTCCCCCAGCGAGGTCAGCAGCCCATCCGCCACGGTCTTCGGTCCCACCATGGGGATGATTTTCCCCGCCTTCCAAGAGCGATAGGCGTCATCCGCGCCTTGCGGTTCGGCAGCAATGACCTTGATCCTGGGTGAGATCCCCTTGCCCGCGATCAGCGTTCCGGAAAGCAGGCCCCCGCCGCCCACCGGTACCAGGATGGCGTCCAGGTCCGGTACCTCTTCCAGAAGCTCCAGGGTTGCCGTGCCCTGCCCGGCGATCACATCATAATTGTTATAGGGGTGGATCACCACGGCCCCGCTCCTTCCAACAACGCCTGCCAGGGTCTCCTCGCGGGCCTGGAGGTTCGGCTCACATAACACGATCTCGCCGCCATACCCCGCCACGGCAGCCTTCTTCACCTCGGGCGCGTTCGAGGGCATGACGATGGTGGCGTGGATACCGCGCATCCGCGCGGCGAGCGCTAGCGCCTGGGCGTGGTTGCCGGAAGAATGGGTGGCCACACCGCGTGCGGCTTTATCATCTGATAATGAAAGCACGGCATTGCATGCCCCGCGGAACTTGAATGCGCCAACCTTCTGCAAGTTTTCGCACTTGAAAAACAGGTTCGCCCCGGTCATTTCATCCAGCGCGTGGCAGCGTATCACGGGGGTCCAATGGGCGTGCGGGCGGATGCGCGCGGAAGCCTGGCGGATATCGTTCAGCGTGGGTTCGGTTGTGAGCATAGCAGATCCTTTTTTCAGGGGTTCCTAAAATTATATGCCCTTTGATCATTTGGGATAAAATCATCCTACCCATGACCGCAATAGATGAGATCAAGCAGCGCATCGATATCGTCGAGCTGGTATCCCAGTCGGTCAAGCTGCGCCGCTCCGGCAAGAGCTACACGGGTTTTTGCCCCTTCCACACCAACACGCGCACGCCCGCCTTCGTGGTCTTCCCCGATTCCGGCACCTGGCGCTGCTTTGGGCAGTGCAACGAGGGCGGGGATATCTTCCGCTTCGTGATGAAAAAGGAGGGCTGGGATTTTGCGACCACCCTGCGCTACCTGGCCGAAAAAGCCGGGGTGCAGCTGGAAGCCCCCACCCCCGAGCGCCAGGCTGAAGAGGAGACCCATGCGCGCATCCGCGGACTGCTGGAAGATGCGGTCACGCTCTACCGCCACCACCTCACCCAGACTCCTGCCGGAAAGCCCGCCTTCGAATATTTGATAAAACGCGGGCTCACCCCCGCCACCATCGAGCTCTTCGGGTTGGGCTATGCCCCGCCGGGCTGGGAGAATACCCTGGGGCACTTCACCGCGAAGGGCTTCACCCCCGATGAGCTGCTGCAGGCCGGGCTGGTGACCGAAAAAGAGGGCGGCGGTGTGCGCGATCGGTTCCACAACCGCATCATGTTCCCGATCCGGGATGCAATGGGCAAGATGACCGGCTTCGGCGCGCGCATCCTCGACCCGAACGATGTGCCCAAGTTCCTCAACTCCCCCCAGACTGCGCTTTTCGATAAGGGCCGCCTGCTCTATGGGCTCGATCAGGCTCGCAAGACCATCCGCACGGTTGGGCAGGCGGTGATCGTGGAGGGCTACCTGGATGTGATCGCCCTGCACCAGGCTGGGTTTGCCAACGCCGTCTCGCCGATGGGCACCGCGCTCACCGAGGATCAGCTCCGCCTGCTGAAGCGCTTCACCCGCAAGCTCATCCTGGCGCTCGACCCCGATTCCGCCGGCGAGAAAGCCACCCTGCGCGGGCTGGAGCTGGCTCGCGAGGCTATGGATCACAGCACAGAGGTCATCTTCGATGCGCGCGGGTTGCTGCGCAGCGAAGCCCGCCTGCAGGCGGATGTCCTGGTGGCTTCCCTGCCCGAGGGGCGCGACCCCGACGAGGTGGCATTAGCCGATCCAGAGGAATGGCAGCGCATCGTTTCCACTGCCAAACCGATCGTGGTGCACGTGATGGATACCCTCGCCCGCAGCCGCGACCTGAACGATCCCAAGGAGAAGCGCGAGATCGCGCGCCAGGTTTTGCCGCTCATTAACGACGTGCCGAACCCGGTGGAGCGCGATGACTACCGCCAGAAGCTCGCCCGCCTGCTTAAAGTGGATGAAAGCGCCCTGGCTTCCACCCAACCCCAACCCGGTTCGAACCGCACTCGCCGGCGACCATCCTTTTCCACCAGGGAAGGATCCCGCGCCTCCCGGGTGCAGCCTCTGGATATCTCGCCGGAACTGCAATCCGAGGGACTCGAAAAGCACGTTCTTGGGCTGCTGCTCCTGGAGCCGGGGGATATTTTCGCATTGGACCGAGCCCTGCAGAGCGCGGGTCTTACCCGTTTTACGCCCGGTGATTTTGAGCTGAGCGCGAATGCCGAGATCGCGGCGATCCTCCTGCGCGCCAACGACCAGGACGAAATGGACACCGCAGAATTCATTGCCACCCAAACACCACCCTCGCTGCAGACTGTTGCCGCGGCTTTGAAAACCGCGATCCCGGAGGGCAGTTCGGCTTCCAAACGGCTGGAGGATTTGATCCGCACGGTGTTTTTCTTACGCCAGGTGCGGGTGAACCTGGAGATCGACCGCCTGCGCTTCCTGCAGCAGGAACCGGGGGAGGAAGATGGCAGCGGGAAGCCTGAAGATTTCAACCGCCAGATCGCTCAGGCCTTCCAAATCCGCGCTCGCCTGGATGCTGCTCTCTCGAAGCCGATCATCCTGGATTGATTTTTTATCTATGGTATAGTTATTCCCATGCCTAAAAAGTCACCTGCAAGTTCGCAAGTGGAAAAACCGGCACAGGGGCAGGCTGCGGACCCAAAAAACGACTTGGAGAAATCCGCCGCTCCCCGCAAGCCCCAATCGAAAAACACCCGCGGAATTAAGCGATCCGTAAAGACCGACCCGGAGATGCAGTCCTTTCCGCAGGATCTGCCCATCCCGCCATTACCCAGGCGAACCCAGAAGAAACGTATCAAGAGCAGCTCCCCGGCTCTGGATGAGGACGGCCTCCCCATTAAAGATGATTCATACGAGCCGATCCCGGAAAAGGTGACCAGTGAGGATGAAGAACTGCTGGCCGAAGATCCGCTGGAGATGCTGGAAGATCCCGCCCTGGCGGTGGAGCTTTCCGAAGACCCCGTGCGGTTGTACCTCAAGGAGATCGGCCAGATCCACCTGCTGGATGCCGATTCCGAGTTCCGCCTGGCCACCCGCATCGAGGCCGAACGCCGGGTGCGCAACCTCAAAAAACATCTCTCCGTGCCAAGGGACGGAAACCGTTCGCGCGCGCTGCTCTGCAGCATTTATGATGACCTGATCACCTCCTGGAAGCGCCTGCAGGAGGATGCCCGCCGCCTGAACCAAAACAGCGTCCCCGACCTGCTGCTGGTGCTCTCGGAAGCCCAGCTCCTCCGCCAGCAGTGGCAGATGGAGCTGCCCTCCTACATGCGCAGTTTTATGGATAACGGCCTGTGGGGTAAGGACCGCTTGTGGGATGAGTTGGTCCGCAACGCTTTCACCCTCTACCTGTCCTTTTACCTGCTTCCCGAGGAGGTGACGGTTCCCCTGATGAAGCACCTGGAACGAACCGGGCGCATGCCGCAGGCGCGTTTCTTCCGGGAGCGCGAAGTTACCCCCCAGCGATTTGAGGTGGAAACCGGCAACATCGCCGCGTTGGCGGAGGAAGCCAACCAGACCCTCATCAGCGCCAACCTGCGCCTGGTGGTCTCCATCGCCAAGCGCTACCTGGGGCGCGGCATTTCCTTCCTCGACCTGATCCAGGAAGGCAACCTGGGGTTACTGCGCGCGGTGAACAAGTTCGATCCCACCCGCGGGTTCAAGTTCAGCACCTACGCCACCTGGTGGATCCGCCAGTCGATCAGCCGTTACATCGCCGAACAGGCCCGCACCATCCGCATCCCGGTGCACCTCTTCGAAGCCATCACCCGCATCCTGCGCGTCCAGCGCAAGCTGGTGCAGGAGCTGGGGCGCGACCCGACCATGGAGGAGCTTGCCCTGCATGCCGGTTTCATGGATGAGACCGATGCAGCCGCCATCAAGCACGCCCAGAAAAACGATCTCCTCCTCGATCCCGAGCTGCAGCGCCGCCTGACGGTGGCTGCGGCCAAGGTGCAGCGCATCCTGCAATCCGCCGACGAGCCGGTTTCGCTGGAACGACCGGTGGGGGATGAGGAAAGCAGCCAATTGGGCGATTTTATCGAGGATGACGAAGCCCTGGAACCAATGGATACCGCCGCGCGCGAGATGCTGCGCGAGCAGGTGCAGAACGCACTGGCGGGGCTATCAGAGCGCGAGCGCCAGGTGTTGGAACTGCGCTTCGGGCTGGTGGATGGCAAGGACCACACCCTTGAAGAGGTCAGCCGCTATTTCAGTGTCACCCGCGAGCGTATCCGCCAGATCGAGGCCAAAGCCCTGCGCAAGCTGCGCCACCCCACCCGCAGCCGGCAATTGCGTGAATACCTGGGCAGCTGATTTCACCCAAGGCAATCCCAGTCCTTCGTTTTCGGCTACAATCTTTATAAGCCTGAGATAACCCTTGCCGCCAGGGTGACATTTGATTATTACAACCCCTGTTTCCCTTATACTCACTGCCATCGCGGTGATTTTCCTTCCCGGCGCGGCGGTGGTCGCCTGGGTTCGTCCCAGGGGCACCGACCCGCTTGAGTTCCTCGCGCTTGCCGGTGGACTCAGTCTCTCGCTCGGGGCATTCTTCGGGGTGTTCCTTTTTCAGACCGGGCTGACCTTTACACCACCCACCGGTGTTTTTCTCTACCTGTTCTGCCTGCTGGGGATTACCGCAGGCATCACCTTTCACCTGCTGCGGGATTGGGTTTTCAAGCCCCGCGAGGAATCCCCACGCAGCAACCCTCTCCCGGTCGTTTTAATAGCTCTCTTTGGTCTCGCAGCCCTGGGAGGGTTGGTTTTTCTCCGCTTCTCGCAGGCGCAGGGGCTGGTTGTGGGTCCCTGGGTGGATTCGGTTTCTCACACTTACTGGGTGCAGCTGATGGTGGCGGCTGGCGGTGTGCCGCGCTACCTGCTGCCTGGCATGCCTGGTGCATTTGCTCCCTACCTGGCCTTCGATATTGCCGCGGCGGTATTCACCGCTCTGGCCCGGCTGCCTGCTGCCACCGGCACGCTGTGGATGAGCCTGTTGGTGAGCTGCCTGGTTCCGCTCTCGCTCTACCGCCTGGGAAAGGTGCTCTGGGCGGATTGGAAACCCGCCGCCCTGGCCGCGCTGCTCTCCGCAGTTGCATTTACCTTCCCGGCGTACCTGCTGGGCTGGGGACGCAGCAGCGTGCTCACCTTGTTCGTTATTTTCCCACTGGCTGCAGCAGAGGTCATCCGACTGCGCCTGCTGCCCTACCGCGAGGGGGAATTCTGGAAATCCTTTGGCCTGCTCCTGATCCTTTGCATGGGCGCATTTCTTTCGGATCCCGCCGCTGTGCCGCTACTGGTACTGCTCCTGGCGGCCGAATTCCTTGCCCGCTTCATCTCACCCCAGGTCGAGCACCTGGCTCCCCGCCTGGAGGGACACGCCCTAGCCGCAGTTGCATTAGCTTATGTTCTGGTCCTGCCCTACCTGCGCTGGGTGCAGGAAAACACCTTTGTCCCCTCAACTCTTGCGTCGACCTCATATCTCCCGCCTCTGGCAAACCTGACTTTTTTCATCGCCACCCCGCTGGATGCCGTCCTTACCGCTCTGGCCGTTTTCGGGCTGGTGGTACTCATCATCCAGCGGCGCAGCCCAGTTCTGGTGATCCTGACCCTTCTAATGGTGCTTCTATCGCTGCCGCTTTTTTCCCCGTCCATTTTCTCCCGCGGCGAACTGCGCCTGGCGCTCTGCCTGCCTTCCGCTCTGCTGGCGGGATATTTCCTGGCGGAAGGCGCAGCGCTCATCGGGCGGGGGAGCCACCGAACGGTTGGATTTGCCATCCTGGGCGTGGAAACCGTCGGTTTCGTTTTTTGGGGGTTGAGCGCGGGGGTGAACCTCTATCCCCAGGCAGTCATCCTTTCTGATAAAGCCGATATCCAGGCTCTGGATTGGATCCAGGCGAACACACCTACCGATGCCCGTTTCCTCAACCAAACCGCCCCCTGGCAGAGCGGCATTTACCGAGGTGTGGATGGTGGTTACTGGATCCTGAACCTCACCAGCCGCGGGCAGCTCCTGCCCCCGCCGCAGTACCCTTCGGGGGGAGAGGCGATTCAATCCCGGATCAATGGCTGGTCAAGAAGTGCTCTTTCCCTGACCGGCTGCGGCGAGGACTTGTTTGCGCTGATGGAAGAAGCGAACCTGCAGTATATCTATCTGAAAGCAGGCAGTGGGGTACTTTCGGCTGATGATCTGGGAAGATGCCCAGGGCTGTTGATCGTATATGAAAAGGACGGCATCACCATCCTGCGGGCGACGGGGGAGTGAAAATGAGAATAAAATTAAATATGATATACTCGGTGAGCTTATGCGCCATGCTGGTTAAAATCCCCGGAGCACAACATGGTCATTGAATTCCTTCCCCTATTCATCATTTTCTTCGTCGCCACCCTCGTCGGTTGCATCGCGATCGGACTGGGGTATCTATTTGGACCCAAACGGCCAACGGCGAAGAAAGGGCAGCCGTATGAATCCGGCATGGTGCCCTATGGGCCGGGACGCAGGCGCATCTCTGTCCGCTATTACCTGATCGCAGTCCTTTTCATCCTTTTCGATGTTGAAATCGTTTTCTTCCTGCCCTATGCTGCGGTCATCCGCAAGATGGGCGTGACGGGGCTGGTGGAAGTGATCATTTTTATCGGGATCATCGTCGCCGGTTTTGTATACGCCTGGAAGAAAGGAGCCCTCGAGTGGGATTAGAACAGAAAGCCGGTAATATGGGGGTTGTCACCACCAAGTTGGAGGATCTGGTCAACTGGTCACGCACCCGCTCCATGTGGCCCATGCTCTTCGGACTGGCCTGCTGTGCCATAGAGATGATGTCAGCCCAGGCCTCCAATTACGACCTGAGCCGCTTCGGGATGGAATTGATGCGCGCCAGCCCGCGGCAATCAGATCTGATGATCGTTGCCGGGCGGGTTTCGCGTAAGATGGCCCCCGTCCTGCGCCAACTCTATGATCAGATGCCCGATCCCAAGTGGGTGATCGCCATGGGCGATTGTGCCTCCTGCGGAGGCGTCTTCAATAACTATGCCATCCTGCAGGGAGTGGATGAGATCGTTCCGGTGGATATCTATATCGCCGGCTGCCCTCCGCGTCCGGAAGGCTTGATCCATGGCATCATCAGCCTGCAGGAAAAAGTGAAGGGCGAAAAGATCACCCGCTGGTCCTGATAGCCAAAGAAGATACCATCCAACCATGAATAAACATCAATCCCGGGCTGTCGAAAAACTCCAGAAAGATTTCAATGCTTCCTTCGAGGAGGCGCATGACGAAATTTCGCTTACCCTGAGCCCCGAGGCTTTCATTCCCGCCGCTAAAATCCTTCGCGACCAGTACGGTTACGATTTGCTGATCCTCGAAACCGCGGTGGACTACTGGCCGCAGCTTGAGCCGCGCTTCCACCTGGTCAGCCGCATCTGGTCGATGGCTGATAATGACATGCTCGGCCTGCGCATCCCCCTGAATGGAAATTCCCCCTCCATTCCTTCGCTCACCTCCATACATCCTGCCGCGGCTTGGTACGAGCGCGAGGTGTGGGATATGTTCGGGATCAAGTTTGAAGGTCATCCCGATCTGCGCCGATTGATCATGCCGTTCGACTGGGAGGGACATCCTTTGCGCAAGGATTACCCGCTCGGGTACGAGGAACCGCAGTTCACCTTCAATTTCGAAAAAGTTGCTGCTCACAAGCCGCACCCCAAGGACTAGACCCTACGAAAACGGGAAAACCATGGCTGATTATCGTGAAGTGACACTGGACGACCTGCGCAACCTGGTTTCTGACCGGGCGCTGAGCGGTGAGACCGTCCTGCTCAATATGGGTCCACAGCACCCCAGCACCCACGGCGTGCTCCGCCTGCTTTTGGAACTGGATGGCGAGATCGTATTGAACTGCATCCCGGATATCGGCTTCCTGCATACCGGTGTGGAAAAGAACATGGAGTCCAAGATCTACCAGAAGGCCGAGGTTATGACCGACCGGTTGGATTACACCAACACCATCGGCAACAACCTGGCCTTCGTCCTGGCGCTGGAAAAACTTCTCGACCTGGATGTCCCCGAACGTGCCGAGTACGTACGCGTGATCCTCACCGAGCTCTCACGCATCAATTCCCACTTGATCTGGTTGGGAACCTCCTGCCTTGACCTGGCGGCCATGTCGGTCTTCCTGTACACCTTCCGCGAGCGCGAGCTGATCCTGGATATCTTCGAGATGTGCTCCGGGCAACGCATGATGACCACCTACATCCGCCCGGGCGGTCTCTGGCGGGATGTTCCGGCAGAATTTGTACCGGCAGTCCAGCACTTCATAGACATTTTCCCTAAACGCATCGAGGAATACGATGGCATCCTCCGCAAGAACAAACTTTTCCTGGAACGCACCAAGGGTATAGGGTTGATCACTGCGGGGGAATGCATCCAGTATGGCGTTACAGGACCCATCCTGCGCGCCTGCGGCAAGGCTTTCGATTTCCGCCGCGCCCGCCCCTACAGCATCTACGACCGCTTCGATTTCGAGATCCCCACCGAGCAGAATGGGGATATCTTCGACCGCTACCTGGTTCGCATGGAGGAGCTGCGCCAATCTACACGCATCATCGAACAGGCACTCCACTCCATGCCTGCCGGACCCACCCGTTCCAGCAATAACAAGGTCGTCCCGCCTCCCCGCTCGGAGATCGGCACAAGCATGGAAGCCCTCATCCACCACTTCAAGCTCTGGACGGAAGGCTTCTGCGTGCCAAAGGGCAGCAGCTACCAGACGATCGAAACACCGCGCGGTGTACTGGGGGTTTACATGGAAAGCGATGGCAGCCCCAAGCCGCTGCGTGTGCACTATCACACACCCTCGCGTACCAACCTGCAGGCCATGCCCATCATGACGCGCAACCGCTTCCTGGCGGATGTGGTCGGGATCATCGGCAGCGTGGATATCGTCCTCGGAGATGCAGACCGGTGAACCCAACCCTTTCCCCCACCTCCCCGGAAGTTCAAGCCATCCTTTCCAAATACCCACCCGAATACGCCCGCTCAGCGATCATGCCCCTGCTCTTCCTGGCGCAGCGCGGGAACGGCTACGTGAATAAAGAGCAGATCTCCGAGATCGCCGCCCTGGTGCACGTCACCTCCACCGAGGTTGCCTCCGTGGTCGGGTTTTACACCCTTTTCCACGATGAACCGGGTGGGAGGTACCGTGTACAGGTTTGCACCGACCTGCCCTGCCTGATGAAGGGCGCGGATGTCTTCCTCGAGCAGTTATGCGAAAATATCGGTATTAAGGTAGGCGAGACCACACCAGATGGACTTGTTACCATCGAGGAAGTCAAATGCCTGGCTGGCTGCCACCGGGCACCCATGTTCCAGGTGCAGAGCGGGGATGGGATCAGTTACCACGAGAACCAGTCGGTAAAATCAGCTCTCGCGGTGATTGAAAAACTCAAAGAGAACAATCCCGGGGAGGAAAAAGCATGAGCGCGCACATCCTCCTGCGCAACCGGGATATTGCCAGCCTGAACCGGTTAGAGATCTACAAAAAATACGGCGGGTTCGTTGCTGCTGAAAAAGCGGTGACCAAACTCTCCCCCGCGGAAGTGCTGAACGAAGTCAAGGAATCCGGCCTGCGCGGACGCGGCGGGGCGGGCTTCCCCACCGGAGTGAAATGGGGCTTCCTGCCCAATTCACTCTGGCCGCACTACGTGGTCGCCAACGCGGATGAATCCGAGCCGGGCACCTTCAAAGACCGCGAGATCATGGAGAGCAATCCCTTCCAGTTCCTGGAGGGGCTGATGATCGCCTCCTATGCCGTGCAGGCAAATGCCGCCTATATCTACCTGCGTGGTGAATTCTGGCAGCTTGCCGCGGAGCTGGATCGGTGCATCCGGGATATGGAAAAAGCCGGTCTTCTGGGGAATAAGATCTTCAAGCATGATTATTCCCTGCGCATCCATACCCACCTGGGCGCGGGTGCGTATATCTGCGGTGAGGAAACTGCCCTGCTCGAATCGCTGGAAGGCCGCATCGGCCAACCCAGGCTGCGTCCGCCCTTCCCCGCGGTTGCCGGGCTTTATGGCAAGCCCACGGTCATCAATAATGTGGAGACCATTACAAATTTGCCGCCCATCATTGAAAATGGTGCCGCCTGGTACCGAACCCTGGGTACCGAAAAAAGCCCCGGGGTGAAGATCTTCTCGCTTTCCGGCTGTATCTGCAAACCGGGCAACTATGAGCTGCCCCTGGGTACAACCTTCCGGGAGCTGATCTTTGAGCACGGCGGGGGCACCCCCAGCGGAAAGACATTGAAAGCCATCATGCCCGCGGGAGCCTCCTCAAGCCTGATCGTCGCAGATGAAAAAGCCCTCGATACTCCCATGGATTATGAATCTGTGCCTGCCCTCGGCGCGCAGCTCGGCTCGGCATCCATGATCATCCTGGATGAAGATACCTCCGTCGCCGACGTGGTGGCTAAGACGAGCCATTTTTTCAAGCACGAATCCTGCGGTAAATGTACCCCCTGCCGGGAGGGCACCTACTGGATGTCGCACCTCGCACAGCGAATTGCGCGTGGCGAGGCGACCAAGAACGATATTGACCTGCTGCAGACGGTGGCTTCCCAGATCGAAAACAAGTGTCTTTGCCCGCTCGGGGAATTTTCAATCATGCCGGTTATCTCCGGACTCAAGCATTTCCGCAAGGATTTTGAGGACCGCGTGCAATGAAGTCAAAAGAACTGCGATTATTCCCCGTTCCAGGTGGTTTATGCCCAAACTGGTGACATTGAAGATCGATGAGCACGAGCTCACCATCGCCGAAGGCGTGTTGATCGTAGACGCTGCCCGGGCGGTGGGGGTCAATATCCCCGTGTTCTGCTATCACCCCAAACTCAAACCGGTGGGGATGTGCCGAATGTGCCTGGTGGAAATCGGCCGCCCGGTGGTGGACCGCGCCACAGGTGAGCTCATCCGCCTGGAGGATGGCAGCCCGAAGATGCAGTTCGGCCCCAAACTCGAGACTGCCTGTACCACGCCTGTTTCCGAAGGCATGCAGGTAATCACCACAAGCACCAAAGTGCTGGCCGCGCGGCGGGATATCATCGAGTTCATCCTCACCTCCCACCCCTTGGATTGCCCGGTGTGTGATAAGGGAGGCGAGTGCCCGCTGCAGAACCTGACCCTGGCGCACGGCGCCTATGAGAGCCGCTTCCGCTTTGACGAGAAGATGCACCTGGCCAAGAAGGTACCGCTGGGTGAATTGATCATGCTCGACCGCGAGCGCTGCATCCAATGCGGTCGCTGCGTGCGCTTCCAGGAAGAGATCGCAGACGACCCGGTAATAGGTTTTTACCAGCGCGGTAGAGCGCTGGAGATCATCACCGATTCCGAACCGGGCTTCAACTCAGTTTTCTCCGGCAACACCACTGATATCTGCCCGGTGGGTGCCCTGACCACTACTGATTTCCGTTTCGGCGCCCGTCCCTGGGAGATGAACGCAGCCGCTTCCATTTGCCCGCTCTGCCCGGTGGGCTGCAATCTCACCCTGAATGTGCGCAGTGAGGCCCGCTCCGCCGGTGCCAAGGTCATCAAGCGGGTCATGCCGCGCGAGAATCCGGTAGTTAATGAGATGTGGATCTGCGATAAAGGGCGTTTCGGTCATCATTTCGTTGAGGCGGAGAACCGCCTGACCCAGCCTCTCATGCGCAAGGATGGCGAACTTGTTCCGGTGGAATGGGAGGAAGCCCTGGAAACCGCCGCACTCAAGATCCGCGGCGTGGTACAGAACATGGTCACCCTGGTGGGCGGCGTCCTTTCCAACGAAGATCTCTTCAACATCCGCCAGCTGACCGGATCCAAATGCGCCGAACCGGACCTCTACGATTGGATGGCAGGCGGGGATCTGACCGCCAAGGTGGGGGTGGGCAGAGGGAGCAATCTGGGGAATCTGGGTAAAGGTGATGTCATCCTGGTAGTGGCCTGCGACCTGCACGAGGAGGCTCCCCTGTGGTGGCTTCGTATAAGGCAGGCTGCCCTGCGGGGAGCAGAGGTGGTTGTGGCCAACCCGCGACCAACCCGCGCGGAAGCCTTTGCCAGCCAGACCCACCGCTACGACCCCGGCGGAGAAACGGCATTCGTAAACTCGCTTCTGCCGAACAAAAAAGCCGCCCCGGATGGGATTGCCAAAATATTCGCTGAAGCCGCCAACACGGTAATCATCTACGGCTCGGAGGGGGTCGGTTTTCAGGGCTCGCAGAAACTGTCCATCGCCTGTGCCGAGCTGCTGCTTCAGACCGGGCATGTTGGCAAAGCCAACAACGGATTGATGGCTGCCTGGCGCAGTGGGAACACCCAGGGCGCCTGGGATATGGGTTTTCGTCCCTCGGTGGACCTGCCCGGGAAACTCTCCAAGGCTGGCCTGCTCTTCATCGCCGGAGCGGATCCTGCCGGCGACGACCCGGACCTGGCCAGGGCAGTGGATCTCGCTTCCTTTGTCATCGTCCAGGAACTCTTTCTGACCGAAACTGCCAAGCGCGCGGATATCGTCTTCCCCGCCCAGGCATTCGCCGAGCGTGAAGGCACCTACACCAACGGCGAGCGGCGCGTGCAGCGCTTTTACCAGGCAATCCCACCCCTGGAAGGTCCCCGCCCGGATTACACCATCGCCGCCCAGATCGCACAGCACGCCGGAGTGGAGTTGGAAGCGCAATCCGCCGCGTTGATCATGGCCGAGATCGCCAGGTTCGTCCCGGCTTACGAAGGCGTCACCTACCAGGAACTAGCCGGCAACACTCAGCCGGGCACATCTTCACAAAGGGATCTTTATTACAGTGGAACTTCGTATGTGAACCGCCAGGGGACAGGCATCCAGCTTGCCTGTGCCGCAGAGCGTGGCGATAAAGTGATCATCGCAAAATCACCCGCGTACAGGTTAAAGGCTGCCGCCCGGGACGAGGTTCTGGTCCTGCCCTGCAGTTCACTCCTGGACCGCGGCTCGTTAATCTCGCCTTCCTCCCTGCTGGAAAAAAGGCTATCCGGCGCAATCCTGCGCATGAACCCCCGTCTGGCAGCCAAGCACAACCTAGCAGAGGGCTCAAGGGTTGGACTGATCATCGATGGGCTCTCCCATCCTGTCCGTGTGGCGCTGGATGCAGCCCTTCCTGAGAAGGCAGCCTTCCTGCCGCGCAGCTCCGGGGTACCCCTCCGCGAGCCGGGGGCATTCCGGCTTACCCCAGCCGAAGAACTGCTGCCGTCGAGGTAAACAATGGATACCTGGCTCATACTCGAATGGTTCTTGAAGGCGATTTTCCTGGTGCTTTTCCTCACCGTGGGGTTTGCCTATCTCACCTGGTTCGAGCGCCGCGTGCTGGCACGCTTCCAGGTACGAATCGGCCCCAACCGCGCCGGTTGGCAGGGTTTGATGCAACCGATCGCTGACGCGGTCAAACTGATCTTCAAGGAAGAGCTCACCCCCTCGGCAGCCAACAAGACCATTTTCGTGATCGCCCCGCTCATCACCGTTTTACCCGCGCTGATCATCACCGCGGTAATCCCCTGGGGGGAGAGTGTCACCCTCTTCGGGCGGACGATCCCGATGGGGCTGGCCAGCGATGTTAATATCGGAGTTCTGTATATCATCGCGGTGACATCCATTTCGGTCTACGGCATCACCCTGGCCGGCTGGGCTTCAAATAATAAATATGCCCTGCTCGGCGGGCTGCGCTCCACCGCCCAGATGATCAGTTACGAACTGGCCCTCGGATTGGCCATGATCGGCCCGGTGATGGTGGCCGGAACGCTGCAGGTCACCGCCATTGTCAACGCCCAACAGCCGGTCTGGTTCATCGCACTTCAGCCGCTTGCTTTTGGCATCTATTTCCTTGCCAGCATCGCCGAGATCAACCGTGCTCCGTTTGACATGCCCGAAGCTGAACAGGAACTCACCGCCGGGTACCACACCGAGTATTCGGGGATGAAGTTCGCGGTCTTCTTCATGGCGGAATATATCAAAATGATCTGCATCGCCATGATCGGCACATCGCTCTTCCTGGGGGGGTTTCACCTGCCCTTTATCGAGACACCCGGTTTGTGGGGACCGATCGTATTTCTTCGGCAAGGTGATTATCTGGCTTTTCGTGCTGGTCTGGATCCGCGCCACGCTGCCACGCATCCGATACGACCGCTTGATGGCGCTTGGCTGGAAGGTGCTCTTCCCCCTGGCGCTCTTCAACGTGCTGATCACCTCTGTCGTGCTGGTATTCCTGGAGGGTTCGTAAATGCTTAAAGGTTTATGGACCACCTTTAAGATTTCTTTCACCAAACCGGTGACCATTTCCTACCCGGAAGAGAAACGCCCCGTCCGGCAGCGGTTCAAGGGGAGGCATTATCTCACCCGTTACGACAACGGGCTGGAAAAATGCATCGGCTGCGCACTCTGCGCGGCAGCCTGCCCGGCAGATGCGATCTTCGTCGAATCCGCCGAAAACACGGATGAGGTTCGCTATCTCCCCTGGCGAGCGCTACGCCTCCACCTACGAGATCAATATGCTGCGCTGCATCTTCTGCGGCTACTGCGAGGATGCCTGCCCGACGGAAGCCATCATCCTTGGCGACCAGTATGAGCTGACCTTTTACGACCGAGCGAGCGCCATCTACCCGAAGGAAATGCTGCTGCAGGGGGTACCCCCGGGCGGTAAACCCACCCCGCAGAAAACCCCGCCCGGCGTATTCACCCGCTCGGTTCCGGAAATGAAAGACCCCGTGGATTGACTATGAACTTCGTGACAACGATTCCCTACCTGGTTTTTGGAGTGCTGGCACTGGTTGCGGTGGCTTCCGCAGTCGCCATGCTGATCAGCCGGGATGCAGTCTATTCCGCTCTCTTCCTGGTGCTCAATTTTGCCACCGTGGGGGTGATCTACCTCACCCTGGGCGCTCCCTTCATCGCGCTCAGCCAGATCGCCGTTTATGCCGGGGCGATCATGGTTCTTTTCCTGTTCGTGATCATGCTTCTCGGGGGGGAGCGGTTCAAACCCTCCAAACCCCGCCGCAGCCACCTCATCTTCGCCGCCGTGCTCGGCGTTATCTTCCTGGTGGAACTAACCCTGGGGTACTTTGTCCGCTATGGCAATATGGCTGTCCCGGCGGTGCAGGCACCCGGGTACGCCAGCCCGACTGCCCTCGGCTTGGAATTGTTCTCCAAGTACGCCCTGCCTTTTGAATTAACCTCCTTGATCCTGCTGGCCGCCCTGATCGGCGCAATCGTCCTGACCCGCGACGGGAAAAAGGAGATCAGTTCCGACGAACCAGAACCATCCGGGAAGAGGAAAGCACTATCCTAAAGAGGAAATATGGTCCCAGTCGATTATTACCTGATCCTTTCCGCCATTATTTTCAGCCTGGGTGTGATCGGCGTGCTGCTCAAAAGCAATGCCCTGGTGGTGTTCATGTCGCTGGAATTGATGCTGAACGCCGCCAACCTGGTGCTGATCACCTTCGCGGCCTACTACCGGGTGCTCTCCGGGCAGTTGATCGTATTCTTTGTGATGATCGTGGCCGCCGCCGAGGTGGCGGTTGGCCTGGCGCTGCTGGTGGCCATCTTCCGCGCCAAGAAGAGCGTGGACGTGGATCAAATGTCGAGCTTGAAGGGGTAGGGAAGGGAACATGAGGATCGGAGAAGAATATGCCCATTCCTGAAGCATCGCAGCTGGTTCCCTGGGTGGTTTTCATCCCCCTCATCGGGTTGGGGATCAACCTGCTTTTTGGAAAATGGTTCAAGGAAGGACTGATCGGCGACGGTCGCCGTCCTGGCCGCGTTGGGAGCCTTCGTTGTGGCGGTTCTGCTCGGGCTGGGATTGAAGGCCAACCCGGAAGCGGTGGTCCGTCCCCTGGCAGTGTGGGCGCAATTTGACAATATCCGCCTGGAATGGGCATTCCGCGTGGATACCCTTTCGGTTTGGATGATGCTGGTTGTGGCGGGGGTGGGCACGCTCATCCACCTCTATTCCATCGGTTACATGCATTCCGATGTGCGCCACAACGGAGACCCGGGACGCTTCCGCCGCTACTTCATATACTTGAACCTCTTCATCGCTTCCATGATGGTGCTGGTGAGCGCCAACAACTTTTTCATGCTCTTTGTCGGCTGGGAGGGGGTTGGACTGTGTTCCTACCTACTGATCGGCTTCTGGTTTGAGAAAGGTGCAGAAGGCACTGCCAACGCCAAAGCTGCAAAAAAAGCGTTCATCGTCAACCGGGTGGGTGATTTCGGCATGCTGCTGGCTATATTCCTCATGGCAGCCTCCTTTGGCAGCCTGGATTTTGAGGTTGTCTTCCAGCAGGCAGCCGAAGCTTCCTCCCAGCTTCTTCTGGCCATCACCCTGCTGCTGCTCCTGGCTGTCGCGGGGAAATCCGCCCAGCTACCCTTGTTCGTTTGGCTGCCGGATGCGATGGCTGGTCCCACACCAGTGTCAGCCCTCATCCATGCCGCCACGATGGTCACCGCCGGTGTCTACTTGGTGGTGCGCTCGCAGGCGCTTTTCATCGCCTCGCCCACCTCCGCCGCGGTGGTGATGTGGGTCGGCGCGCTCACCGCCATCCTCGGCGCGCTTGTGGCGGTCAGCCAATACGATATCAAAAAGGTCCTGGCATATTCCACCATCAGCCAGCTTGGCTATATGGTGGCGGCTGCGGGGATGGGCGCCTGGGTGGCGGCCATGTTCCACCTGACCACGCACGCTTTTTTCAAGGCGCTGCTCTTCCTGGCTGCCGGGTCGGTGATCCTGGGCATGGAGCACGGTCACAAGGCTTCAGCCTCCGATGCAGCCCATTCCGGGGATGATCCCCAGGATATGCGCAACATGGGCGGCTTGCGCGGAAAGATGCCGCTCACCTTCGCCGTTTACCTGGTGGGTGCGTTGGCATTGGCAGGGATCGTGCCGCTTTCCGGCTTTTTCTCGAAGGACGAGATCCTAACCGCGGCAAGTCACTTTCCGCCCATTTTCATCATCCTGGGCATTTCGGCGCTGCTGACCGCTTTTTATATGACCCGCCAGATTTACCTGGTCTTTTTCGGGCGCGGCCACAGCCATTCGGCGGAGCACGCTGCAGAAAGCGGCGCGATCATCACCATCCCGTTGATCATCCTGGCAGCACTTTCCGTGGTGGGCGGCGAGTTGAACGTCTTCCCCTCTTACCACCTGGAGCACTGGCTGGAGCACACCCTTGAGGGTATTCATCCATCGCTGATGGTTCCCTGGGTGATGATCGTTTCCTCGCTGCTGGCCATCAGCGGCATCGTTTTTGGTGTGCTGCTATACCGGCGGCATGTCCATGAAACTGCGCTGCAGGTGGATCCGCTGCGCCGGGTGATCGGTCCGCTCTTTTCCACCCTGCAGCGTCGCTGGTTCGACCGGGTTTACCAGGCGGTATTCGTGGGACCTTATTTCGCGGTCTCCGACTGGCTTATCCGCGGTCATTGATCACAAGCTGATCGACGGTTTCATTGATGGGATCGGCAAAGTGACCATGTGGCTCTCCGGTCAATTGCGGAAAGTTCAAAACGGGTACGTGCGTTCCTATGCCCTGGCGGTGCTCTTCGGGGCGGTGATCTTGATCGGCTATTTGCTCCTTCATTAAAGAAATGCAGCGCGAGGATTGTTTATGAATGCTTTTCAAAACCCGCTGGTGATCCTCACTTTCCTGCCCGTGATCGGGATCGTCATGATCCTGCTTCACAAAGAGGAAAGCCGGACCGCCAACCGCTGGATCGCGCTGGTAACCTCCCTGGCCGTATTCGCCGTCTCGATCTGGGTGCTAACCCTCTATCATCCCACTGATCCGAAGGCACAGCTCCAGATCGATATCCCCTGGTTCACCATCAACCGCATCCCTGTCAATTTCCATCTCGGGCTGGATGGGATCAACATCCTGCTGGTGCTGCTGACCGCTTTTATCACCCCGCTGGCCATCCTGGCCACCTGGAAATCCATCAACCAGAACGTTAAACCCTTCATGGTGGTCTTCCTCCTGTTGGAGATGGCCATGCTGGGCGTTTTTCTTTCCCTCGACATGGTACTTTTCTATGTTTTCTGGGAATTCACCCTGGTGCCGATGTACTTCCTGATCGGCATTTGGGGGGGCGAGCGGCGGGTTTATGCCGCTTTCAAGTTCTTCCTCTTCACCATGGCCGGCTCAGTGCTGATGCTGCTGGGGATCATCTACATTGGCTCCATCGCGGGAACCTATTCGATCCCCGATCTCACCGCTCAGCGGCAGGCGTTCGCTTCCGCCCAGATGGCGCTTTTCATCGTGTTCGGACTGGCCTTTGCCATCAAAGTGCCGCTATTTCCATTACACACCTGGCTGCCGGATGCCCACGTGGAAGCCCCGACCGCGGCTTCCGTCATCCTGGCAGCCATCCTGTTGAAAATGGGCTCCTACGGACTTGTTCGCTTCAATCTTGCCCTTTTCCCGCAAGCCACCTGGCAACTGGGTCCCTGGCTGGCCATCCTGGCGGTGATCGGGATCATCTATGGCGCTGCTGTGGCGCTGGCGCAAAAGGACGTGAAAAAGCTGGTGGCCTATTCCTCGGTCAGCCACATGGGTTTCGTGGTGCTTGGCATCTTCGCCCTCACCAGCCAGTCCCTGGAAGGTGCCATCCTGCAGATGGTCAACCACGGGCTCAGCACCGGGGCACTCTTCCTGATCGTCGGTTTCCTCTACGAGCGGCGCCATACCCGCAACCTGGCTGATTTTGGCGGCATCTGGAAGGTGATGCCGATCCTAGGCGCGCTTGCGCTGGTGGTGATGCTCTCCTCGGCCGCCCTGCCGGCCACCAACGGGTTCGCGGGCGAGTTCAACATCCTCATGGGTGCCTATCAATCCCCGCTGCTTGCGCAGCCCTGGTTCGTGGTCGTGGCCTCGCTGGGGGTGATCCTGGCGGCGGTTTATCTCTTCGTGATGTTCGAGAAGGTCTTTCTGGGTCCGGTCACCCACGCGGAAAACCAGCAGCTCCCCGACCTGGATAAACGTGAGATCCTGATCCTGGCGCCCATCATCCTGCTCATCTTCTGGATCGGCCTGTACCCGCAGCCGTTCTTCAACCTGATCCACGCCTCGGCTACCCAGATCCTGGCTGCCATACCGTAGGGAGAGAATAACGAATGCTTAACATGAATCTTCCGGTTTATCTTCCCCTGGTCTTCAGCGCAGCCTGGGCGATCTTCCTGCTCCTGGTTGATCTCTGGATCCCGAAAAACCGTAAAGGGATCACTGCCATCCTGGCAGCCATCGGGTTTGTGATCGGGCTGGTGCTTGCGTACCAGCAATTTTCCATCCCCGGTATCCATCTTGGCATCACCGGCATTCAACGACATGATCGTGGTGGATGGCTTCAGCGTCACCCTGACGATGATCTTCATGGTCACCGGGCTGGTGGTGACGGCGCTCTCGGTGGACTACATGCGCCGGATGAAGATCGAGAAGGGCGAGCTTTACAGCCTGATGTTCTTCTCGGTCTGCGGGATGATCCTGCTGGCGCAGATCAACGACCTGATCACGCTCTTCCTGGGGCTGGAGCTGCTTTCCATTCCGCTCTATGTGATGGCGGGATTTGCCCGACCCAGGTTGGATTCGGAGGAGGCTGCGCTCAAATACTTCTTCACCGGCGCGTTCGCCAGCGGCTTCCTGCTCTATGGCATTGCCCTGGTCTTTGGTGCGACGGGCACCACCAACATCCCCGAGATCCTGCACCGCGTTTCGGCGGATGCCCTGTTCAACCCCACCCTCATGCTGCTGGGGGCGGGCTTCCTGCTGGTTGGGTTTGGGATTCAAGGTTGCTTCGGTTCCCTTCCATATGTGGGCGCCGGATGTCTACCAGGGATCGCCCACGCCGGTGACTACATTCATGTCGGTGGGGGTGAAGATCGCCGCCTTCGGCGCGCTGATCCGCGAGTTCCTGGAGGATTTCACCATTTATGCCGTGGATCTCACCGCGGTTTTCATGGTTCTCTCGCTGGTCACCATGCTCGCCGGGAATCTGATGGCCGTTTCCCAGAAGAACATCAAGACGGTTGATGGCCTACGCCAGCATCGCCAGCGCCGGTTACCTGTTGATGGCCTTTGTTCCCTATGGCAACAAGGCGCATGACCAATGAGATCGTTTCGGCGATGGTGTTCTACTTCATCGCCTACGCCACTCACCTCCTTCGGCGCATGGGCGGTGGTCATCGCCGTGGAAAAAAACGACGCCCAGGGGTTGGAGATCGAAGATTACACCGGGCTGGGGAGAAATATCCCTGGCTGGGTGTGTGCATGACGCTCTTCCTGCTCTCCTATGCCGGCGTGCCGCTCACAGTCGGGTTCTGGGGAAAATATTATCTCTTCACCGATGTGATGGATGGCGGTTTCCCGTGGCTGGCAGCCGTCGGAATTCTGGCTTCGGTGATCTCCGTTTTCTATTACCTGCGCGTGATCTTCAAGATGTTTTCATGCGGGAGGCGAACCGCACATCCGCAGGGATATCTGGCTGACCGTGGTGACCCTGGTTTCCGCGGCGGCGGTCTTCATCTTCGCGCTGGAACCCGGCTGGCTGATGGATTTTGTGAACCAGGCCGTCCTGGTCATCCGCTGAACCCTTTCCCGAAAGAAGTTTGGAATATGTCCGATAAATCCATCGCCGAGCGACTTGTTTCTGAAAAAAGATTTCCGATTTTTGCTTATCGGCGATCCTCCTGGTTACGTGGAATCAATGGGTTCCTTACCAGAGGGATTGGTCCTCCTGCGCGAGCCGCAGCCACCCATCCAGGTTATCCAGGTGTTCGTTAAGGACCTGGCTGGGCTGAAAAGAATCCTGGCAGACCTCCTTCCGCATCTGACCCCCAAGATCCCGGTCTGGATCACCTACCCCAAAGGCACTTCGGGAGTCAAAACGGATATTAACCGGGATATTATCTGGCGGTACGTGCAGACCATTTCGATGACAGCCAATTCCATGATTTCTATTGATGACACCTGGTCTGCCATGCGGGTGATCCAGATCGGTTAACCATTTTCACAGCTTAAAGATCATTTAAAAGCCCTTGACATTGAGGAAAATTCGCTTGCAAGATGCATAGCGCCATGCTATAATTTTTAAACCTTCGAGGCAAATGTATTCGTTACACGGGATGCGGGCGGAAAACCGGCAACCCAAAGACAATCCCAACCGTTCATGACAATTGCTCTTTCAAACGCCTGCACAGACAGGCAGAACAGGCTTGATTTCTAGCCCATCACCACAATCAATCTATTCGGGGTCATTTCAATATGCTCAACATCCTTGAACTAGAAAATCTTCCGCTTGCCACCCTCCGCGACCAGGCCATGGCGCTCAACATTCCGGACGCCAAACGCCTGAAAAAGGAGAATCTGATCGTCCGCATCGTCCAGGTGGAAGCGGAAAAGGAAGGCATCGAAGTGCGCGGCGGCGTGCTGGAGATCATGACGGAGGGCATCGGCTTCCTGCGCAGCAATTACCCCATCGGCCCGGATGATGTTTACGTCTCCCAGGCCCAGCTGCGCCGCTACGACCTGCGCAACGGCGACCTGGTCATCGGGCATCGTGCGCCCGCCGCGCGAATCCGAACGGCATTACGGCCTGCTGAAGGTGGAATCGGTCAACGGCATCGACCCCGAAGAAGCCCGCCGCCGCCCGAACTTTGAAAGCCTGACCCCGATCTTCCCGGATAAGCGCTTCGACCTGGAAACCGACCGCGGATATCCTTTCCACCCGCCTGATCAACCTGATCGCACCCATCGGGCGCGGGCAGCGCGGCATGATCGTCTCGCCGCCCAAAGCCGGCAAGACCACCATCCTCAAGCAGATCGCCAACTCCATCTCCACCAAGAACCCCGATGTGCACCTGATCATCGCCCTGATCGGCGAGCGCCCCGAGGAAGTGACCGACATGGATCGCTCGGTGGATGCCGAAGTGGTTGCCTCCACCTTCGACGAGCCGGTCACCTCGCACGTGCGCACCGCCGAGATCACCCTGGAGCGCGCCAAGCGCCTGGTGGAGATCGGCCGCGACGTGGTCATCCTGATGGATTCGCTCACCCGCCTGGCGCGCGCCTACAACCTGGTGGTCAACCCCTCCGGGCGCACCCTCTCCGGCGGTATGGACCCCAGCGCGCTCTACCCGCCCAAGCGCTTCTTCGGCGCAGCCCGCAACATCGAAGAAGGCGGCTCGCTGACCATCATCGCCACCGCCCTGGTGGATACCGGCTCGCGCCTGGATGATGTGGTCTACGAAGAGTTCAAAGGCACCGGCAACATGGAGCTGCACCTTTCCCGCCGCCTGCAGGAACGCCGCATCTTCCCCGCCATCGACATCGAGCGCTCCTCCACCCGCCGCGAAGAACTGCTGCTCGGCCCGGATATCCTGCAGCGCGTCTGGCTGATGCGCCGCATGTACCTGCAGATGATCGGCCACGCCGCCTCAGGGCGCCGGCATGGATCCTGCCGTGGCCACCGAAGCCATCCTGCAGCGCATGCAGCGCACCAAGAACAACCAGGAATTCCTGGAAAACCTGACGGAGGACATGTGAAATTAAAGGTTGAAACCAAAAAGGAACCAAAACCCCCGGCGGAGCCGGTAAAGACAGCCGAAATCGACCGCAGGAGGAGATCAAACCGGTCGAAACCAAAGCGGGGCAAACGGGATATGACCCCCTGGCTGGGGTGGGTAGGCGTTGGGATCGTAGGCTTGATCCTGGTGGTAGTCGTCCTGCAATTCTTCGGGGTGATCCCCACCGCGGCTTCCTCATCCAGCGGGCCGGTGAGCACACTCTCGCCGCTAAGCGTCCCCCTGCCGGAGTACCAGCCCACCCAGGCTGGTGATGCGCTCATACGACTGGCGAACCCGGTCACCACCCGCCCGGATCGGGGCAGCGAATATGCCACCACTTATGTGGTCGAACCGGGCGATTCGGTCTTTGGCATCGCCAACCATTACAAGCTGAAACCGGAATCTGTGCTCTGGTCCAATTATTCGGTTCTTAAAGGATGATCCGCAGAATGTTTCTGTGGGTTCACAATTGAATATCCCCCCCGTGGATGGCATCTATTACCTCTGGCAGGAAGGCGATTCCCTGGATAGTGTTTCCGGCAAATACAAGGTCACCCCCGAGGATATTCTCATGTGGCCGGGCAACAACCTGGATATGGCCAACCCGGTCATCCAGCCGAACCAGTACGTGATGATCCCGGGAGGGAAGAGCGAATTCACACAGTGGGTGGTTCCCATCGCCTACAGCCCGAAATCCGGCGCAACCCGCTCCATCAATAACCAGTGTGCCATTCCGGATGATTACTACGCTGGCACCGGCTCATTCATCTGGCCGAGTAACACGACCGCCATTTCGGGGAATGATTTCTGGGGCGGTCACCTGGGCATTGATATCGCCGCGTATGTGGGCGATGCGGTGTATGCTTCGGATTCCGGTGTGGTGGTCTTCGCCGGCGGACGCACGGATGGCTATGGCAACACGGTCATCATCGAGCACGATACCACGTACGCCACATTTCACACCCTCTACGCTCACATGAGCGCTGTTAACGTGCGCTGCGGGCAGCGGGTGGGTCAGGGAACGCTCATCGGGGCTGCCGGCAGCTCAGGCAATTCCACCGGCCCGCATATCCATTTTGAGATCCGCCAGAACGGGGCCTTCATCAACCCACACCAGGTGCTGCCGTAGTCTGGTGAACGTATTCTTTAAGTAAAGTCCAAGAAAGGCGGGCATTCACGCCCGCCTTTTCTTATTCGAAGGTTTGAGAATGATTCCCACAGGAGCGATACTTTGATCGACTGGTAATCGCTTATTACCAGGTACTACGCGAATCCGAACGACGAGGCGATGATCGATCCTGATGAAATCATGGGGGTAATTTAACCAGTTTCACATCATAAAGAACCGTGCTAAAGTTGTGTTGATCCTGATACTTACGTATACCGATAGATTCCCTATTCGCATCGTTTGCTTCCCGGGAGGCAGGAATGGTCGATCAAGCGAAATTGGAATTCAGAGCATTTGACCCAACCCGGCGCAGAGACCCGCTGGATCCCCGCCGATCTTGACCTGCGCCTTCCGGCGGGCTGCCCCGGTAGCGCCAGAATTCCTGCACTTCCTGGCGTATATCCCCTGGCGGGAAATATACCTGGACCTTGTCCCGCCGAAATACCTGGATTTTTTCAAATACGTGCTCCCCCACCTGCAAAAACGAAGCACGGATGTGCACATCGCCACCTGCCTGGGTTTCGCCGGGGAACTGATCGAGGCGAACGCCGTGACCGAATCGGAGCGGATGATCCACCTGGCGTTCATCCTCCACGATTGCGGCTGGAGCTTGATGAGCGAGGCGGAGATCGCCGCCAGCCTGGGGGTGGCGGGGCTGGCACTTTCGGAGGAGGCTGCCAAACCCAAGCTGCGCCACGCCGAATTGGGCCGCGAGCTGGCCCGGCGGTTATTGAAGGAGTACCCCTTCGACCCGCCCCTGCGCGAAGAGGAGGAGGAGATGATCCTCAAGGCGGTCCTCTACCACGACCGGCCCGGGGAACTGGCCGCGATGGGCGGGGTGCCCCTGCCGGTGAAGGTGGTCTGCGATATCGACCACCAGTGGTCCTTCACCCACGCCAACTTCTGGCAGGATACCATCCGCAAAGGGGTGGATCCGCGCGAGTACCTCGAAAACCTGGGGGAGGACCTGCAAAAGTACTTCGTCACCGAGCCGGGGAAGCAAATGGCCGGGCGATTGCTCGCGGAGCGTGGGGCGGAGGTGAAGGCGTGGGAGGAAAGGGTTTCTTCGCGATAAATGGTGACAGACTCTATGGCAATCTGGAAAATCGTCACCTTCCTGGTTCTCTCCCTCGTGCTGGCCTATATCTCGCGCGCCTCGCTGCGCGCGCCCCGCTCGCACGGCTTTTACCGTTTCTTCGCCTGGGAGTTCATCCTGGCGTTGTTCCTGCTCAATATCGATGTCTGGTTTCAAAACCCGCTCTCCTGGCACCAGCTCATCTCCTGGTTCCTGCTCATCCTGAGCATCGTCCCGCTTGTTTTCGGGATCCGCGCGCTGCGAAGCGGGGGAAAACCCACCCAACAGCGGGAGGGCGAGCCCCAGCTCCTGGCTTTTGAGAAGACCTCCACCCTGGTGACCACCGGGATCTACCGCTACATTCGCCACCCGCTCTACAGCTCGCTGCTTTTGCTCGCCTGGGGGATATTCTTCAAAGCGCCATCCGGGTTGGGATTAGTCCTGGCGCTGGGAGCAACGGTATTTTTGGTTTTGACCGCCAAAGCGGATGAAGCCGAATGTATTCGCTTTTTTGGATCTGATTATCAATCCTATATGAAACAAACCAGGATGTTCATGCCTTTTATTTTTTAAAGTAGTGAACTTGCCGCAAAATCAACTGATTCGATCTTTATCACGAAGAGGGGTGACAAGAATAAAATGTCGGTCACCGTTTTTGTGACCGACATACAGCTAGCAATCACTACCAATATTAATTAAGCCACTCTACCAGTTAGATTCTGAAATATATCTTCCAGTTCATCATTAATTCGCGACCATTGATCAAAGTCAAATACGTGTAAATCGATTCCCATCATAAGTGCGATTTCGAATAATTGATTTCCAATGGTTTCGTATATTATCTTCATATCCTGAATTTTGATCTTTTCGGGCCATTCAGCTTTGGGATTTAATAGGCGACTGTGATCAATATGGGCAATATATTTATCTCTTAATTCTTTTAAATTAATTTGAACGAAACTTTCTGGGGGATATAAATTGAGTAAATAATTTATACGCGATTGAATTGAATTCTCATTCCCGCTTTCATCTGGAGTCGATAGATATGTACTATAAATTGAAGATAAAGAACTGAGATTTATGGAATCACTTCTTTGAATTAGGATATTTGAAGAGTTTTAATATTGCGGATTGGTAACAAATTCCTTCAATATGATTTAGCAAATATTTATATTCAAAAAATAGACCCGGACTATTCTTTTTAAATTCATGGAGTCTTACCCGAATTTGAATAGAAGAATACCCGTCCAAATAGCAAATAGCTAGTTGGATTAGGATTCTTTCGAATTTCCTTTTGTTTATTTCAAAATCTTTCACAAATTTGCCTTAATTTTTTTTACTGATCAATATTTACTAGAATGATGATAATTTTGACGAAGTTATTTCGAATTCCCCACGATCTCCAGCTTCGCCATCGAGGCGATCAGGCGCTTGAACCCCACCGAATCGAAGAACACATCGATGCGCTCCTCGCCGTCCTGGATGCGCGCATCCACCACCAGCCCCTCCCCCCAGTTCTCGTTCTTCACCCGCATCCCGGCCTTGTATTTCATCTCCACTTCCTTCACGGGCTGCGGCGCTGCGGTCGCGGTCCAGCGTCCAGGTGGTGAAATACTCCGTTTTGCGCGCAGGTTTGCCGCTTTTCTCCGAGATGCCCTTGCGGGTGACCAAACTGGCGGGGATATCATCCAGAAAGCGCGAGGGGCTGCTCCAATCCGGCGCGCCATAGCCCGAGCGCTGCTCGGCACGCACCAGGTAAAGCCTATCCTTGGCGCGGGTGAGGCCCACGTAAAAGAGGCGCCGTTCCTCGGCCATCTCCTCGGGGTCATCCCGGCTGCGGCTGTGCGGCAGGAAGCCCTCATCCAGCCCGGTGATGAAGACGGTGTTGAACTCCAGCCCCTTGGCGGCGTGCAGGGTCAGCAGGGTGGGCGCCTCGGCCTGCTCGGGGACCGTGTCCTGGTCGCCCACCAGCGCCAGGTTTTCGAGGAAGGGGATCAGCCCCAGCTCCTGGAACTCGAAGGCCAGCCTGCGGAGCTCCATCACGTTCTCCCAGCGGTAGTCGCCCTCCTCGCTGCCATCCACCAGGTAGGCCTGGTAGCCGGAATCCGCGATGATGGCATCGAAGAGCGCGGGCAGCGGCACCTCCGCAGCCAGCTTCTGCCAGTTCGCCAGCATCGCGCCGAAATCCGCCAGCAGCGCCGCCCCCCTGCCCTTGAACTCCTCCCAGAAGCGCGAGCCATCCGCGTTGCGGCCGAGGTCGAGCAGCACTTCCCCCGGCGGCATCCCGGCCCGCTGGGCGGCCAGCGCCAGCGTCGTCAGGGTCTTATCCCCGATCCCGCGCGGGGGCACGCCGATGGCGCGCGCAAGGCTGATCTCGTCGGCCGGGTTGGAGGCCAGGCGCAGGTAGGAGATCACGTCCTTGATCTCGCGCCGGCCATAGAAGCGCTGCGCCCCCACCAGGCGGTAGGGCATCCCGGAGCGGATGAAGGCTTCCTCCAGCAGGCGGGACTGCGCGTTGGTGCGGTACATCACCGCCACCTCGCCCGCGTTCGCCTGCTTGGAGGAGATGAGCCCGGCGATGGTATCCACCACGTAGGCGGCCTCGGCGTGGTCATCCATGGCTTCATAGAGGGTGATCTTCAGCCCCTCGGGGCGCTCGGAGAAGAGGTTCTTGCGCGTGCGCGCCGTGTTGCGGTCGATCACCGCCCGGGCGGTCTCCACCACCGTGCGGGTGGAGCGGTAGTTCTGCTCCAGCAGGATCTTGCGGCATTCGGGGTAATCCTTCTCAAAGCGCAGCACGTTCTTATAATCCGCGCCGCGCCAGCGGTAGATGGATTGGTCCTCATCGCCCACCACGAAGATATTGCCGTGATAACTCGAAAGCAGGCGCAGCAGCTCATACTGGGCGGTGTTGGTATCCTGGAACTCGTCCACCAGCACATGCTCGAACTTGCGGGCGTAGGCCTCGCGGATATCGGCGTGGTCGGCCAGCAGCCGCACCGCCCAGAGCAGCAGGTCGTCAAAATCCAGGGCGTTGTTCTGCTCCAGCTTCTCCTGGTAGAGCCGGTAGACCTTCTTGCCGGCTTCCTCGCGGTAATTGCGGGCGGGGAAATCCTCGGGTCCCATCAGCTGGTTCTTGGCGTTCGAGATGGCCGCCAGCACCCCCGCCGGGCGGTAGAGCTTTTCATCCAGGTTCAGCTCGCGGATGGCCTTCTTGACCAGGGATTGCTGGTCGTCTTCATCAAAGATGACGAAGTTGCGCTTGAAGGGCAGCAGGTTCTCCTCGCGCCGCAGCAGCTTGGCGCACTGCGAGTGGAAGGTGCCCAGCCAGATGCCCTCCAGGCTGCCCTCCACCAATGTTTGCACGCGCTCCTGCATCACCCGCGCGGCGCGGTTGGTGAAGGTGACTGCCAGCAGATGGAAGGGGGGAATGCCGCGCTCGCGGATCAGCCAGGCGATGCGGTGGGTGAGCACGCGCGTCTTGCCCGAGCCGGGTCCGGCCAGGACGAGCACCTGCCCATCTGGCGCGGTGACTGCCTCACGCTGCTGGGGGTTGAGATCGGAAAGGAGGTCGATCAACGCTGGGTCCCGCCGGGGGAGGTTTCCGCCGCGCGGGCGTGGGCCATGGTCAGGGTTTCCACCGCCGCCTGGCGGTTGGCATCCGTCACGCCGCCCAGCATCAGCGCCAGCTCATCCACGCGCTTTTCGCCTGCCAGCACCTGCACGCGGGTGAGGGTGCGCCCGTCCTCCTGCTCCTTGGAGACGCGGAAGTGCTTATCGCCGAAGGCTGCCAGCTGCGGCAGGTGGGTGACGCAGAACACCTGGTGGCTGCGGCCGAGCTGCCAGAGCTTTTCGCCCACGGTGAAGCCCACCCGCCCGCCGATGCCCTGGTCGATCTCGTCGAAGATCAGGGTGGGGATGGTATCGGCGCGGGCGAGCACTTCCTTCAAGGCCAGCATCAGGCGCGAGGTCTCGCCGCCGGAGGCGATCTTGACCAGCGGCTTCAGCCCCTCGCCGGGGTTGGGCGCGATCAGGAACTCCACCTGGTCGGTGCCGGTCTCGTCGTATGCCACGCGCAGGGTATCGGAAAGCGGCACGCCATCGGCATCCTCGCGGGTCTGCATCTGCACCGAAAAGCGCGCGCCGGGCATGGAAAGCTGGTGCATCTCCTGCTCCACCGCCTCGCCCAGGCGGCTGGCGGCTGCATTGCCGGCTGGTGGAAAGGGCGCGCGCGGCGACGGCCAGGTCCATCAGCAGCAGGTTCTCCTGGGATTCCAGCTCGGCGATGCGCTCCCCGGCGTGCTCGATCAGATCGAGCTGCCTGCGGGCTTCCTGCTCGAAGGCCAGCACGGCAGGGAGATCGCGCGCCGTACTTGCGCTTGAGGGTGTGCAGCAGCTCCAGGCGTTCCTCCACCGCTTCCAGGCGGCGCGGGTTGGGCTCGATCGTCTCCAGGTACGCGCGCAGGCTGCGCCCCAGCTCGGAGGCGGTATCGGTGAGGAGCTGCGCCTGCTCGGCAAGCGCACCTTGCGCGGGATCCATGCGGGCGAGCGAAGCTCAGCGCCTGGGCGGCCTGCCCGGAAAGATCGCTGATCGATTGTGATTCCGGCGTGGATTCATCCAGCAGCTCCACCGCCTGCGCGGGCAAGCTCGGCCAGCGATTCGGCGTTGGCCAGCCGGCTGCGCTCGGCGGAAAGCTCCTCCTCCTCGCCGGGGGTGAGCTTCGCGGCGGCGATCTCGTTCGCCTGGAAGCCAAGCAGGTCGGCGCGGCGCAGGGCGTCCTGCTCGGCGCGGCGCAGGGAATTCAATTCCCTGCGGATCTCGTGCAGGCGCGAATAGACCTTGCGGTAGGCATCCAGCAGGACGGGGTGATCGGCGAAGCGGTCCAGCAGTCCCAGGTGGCTGCGGATCGTCAGAAGGGAAAGGTGCTCGGATTGCCCGTGGATATCGATGAGCAGCGCGCCCAGTTCGCGCATCAGCGGCAGGCTGACCGCCCGCCCGTTCACCCGCCCGGTGGAGCGCCCCTCCAGGCGGATCTCGCGGCTGAGGGTGAGCGTGCCGGAATCCTCCTCCAGCTCCTCGCGCTTGAGGATCTCAAGCACCGATGCGGAAAGCGCGGGGGAGAGCTCAAACGAGGCTTCCACGCTGGCGCGGTTGGCACCGCTGCGGATGCTGGTGGCATCCGCCTTGCCGCCGATGACCGCCTCGATGGCATCCAGGATGATCGACTTGCCCGCGCCGGTCTCGCCGGTGAAGATGTTCAAGCCGGGGTTGAAGCCCAGCTCGAGCTCCTGGATGATGGCGAAGTTCTCGATCCGCAGGCTTTGCAGCATGGCTTATTTTTTACCGAGCTTGAAACCGGAGACGCGGTAATAGGCGGTGGGCGCGGCCGTGAAAAGGTAGATGCCCTGCACGATCAACGGGTAGAGATACACGTGGAAGGTGAGGAAGTAATAGAGGAAATAGATCACCGCGGGTAACGCGCCAAGGATGATCGCCACGAAGATGGTCATGAAGAGCGAACGGGCGCGGCGGCGCTTGATGATGAAGCGCACCGATTCGCCGATGGCCACCCCGGCAAATGGCCCGCCAAAGATGGCGAGGATGAATCCGAAAAAGCCAGTGAACATCCCGATCCCGGCGAAGATCAGGCTGGCGACCAGCGAAAGGAAGAAGGCGATCCCGAAACCGAGCAGGTAATCGTACCAGACGGCCGTAGTCGAAGACCTTCTGCTGCGCGCGGACGCACTCCCGGCAGCGGTAGCCGGTGGGGGTGAGCACGGCGCACTCGGTGCAGATCAGCTTATCGCAGCGGTTGCAGCGCAGCATGGTCTCGCGGGTGGGATGGTTGGCACAGTAGGTGGTTTCGGGGGTTTGTTCGGTCATGTTTTTATCCAATGCAGGAATTTCGCTCCATCGAGCAGGTGAGCGTGCGGAAGAAGGCGCCCCGGTCCTGGAAGCGCACGAATTCCACGGAGAGGGGATTGGCCTTCACGCGGATGTAGTCGTCGTTCTCCATGCGGATGCCGGCCTGGCCATCCACGCTGAGCACGGCTTCGTGGCGGCTCTGCACGCGGACTTCCACCTGGGCGCTCTCAGAAAGCACGATGGCGCGGTCGAGCGAGAGGTGCGGCGCCACGGGTACGATCAGGATGCTGCGCAGGTCCGGCGGCAGGATCGGCCCGCCGACGGCCAGCGAGTAGGCGGTGGAGCCGGTGGGGGTGGCCACGATGAGCCCATCGGCCAGGTAGTTGGCCAGCGGGAAGCCATCCACGCTGGCAGCCAGGTTGATGGGGCGGACGTATTGCCCGCGGCAGACAACCACCTCGTTGACCACGTCCCAGGCTCCCAGCTTTTCGTTGCCGCGGAAGTGTTCGGCTTCCAGCAGCATGCGGCTTTCCAGGCGGTATTCGCCGGTGAAGAGGCGCGGAATGAACTCCTTCCAGTTGCGCGGACCCATTTCCATCAGGAACCCGGAGCGCCCCAGGTTGATGCCCAGGATGGGGATGCCTGCCGGGGCGCCCAGGCGGGCGGCGCGCAGCGCGGTGCCATCCCCGCCCATGGGGATGAGCAGGTCGAAATCGCCGTGAGCGATCCGTTCCCGGATGGCTTCGTCGTGGATATCCGAGCAGGTCACCTCCGCGGCGCCGTGCTCCAGCAGGAACGTTTTGAGCGTCTCGGCCTGCTCGCAGGCGCGGGCGATGGAGGGGTGCATGAGGATGGAAAAGCGTTGAAACTGGGGTGCGGCGGTTGCCATGCGCCTATTATAGCGTGATTGGGGCGGGGCATTGGGGAAGTGTAAAACCTACTATAATTTGAGGGCAAATAATCTAGCGGAGGCTGCCATGCGAAACGACCAGGGTTTGATGTTCCACCTCTTGATCAAGGAAGGCGATATCGGGCGCTACGTGCTCATGCCCGGCGATCCCGGGCGGGTGGCGAAGATCGCCTCCTTCCTGGATGATGCCAAACCCGTTGCGCAGCACCGCGAATACACCACCTACACCGGCAGCCTGCTGGGGGAGAAGGTCTCGGTGATCTCCACCGGCATCGGCTGCCCATCCACCGCCATCGCGGTGGAGGAAGCCATCGAAGCTGGCGCGGATACGATGATCCGGGTGGGCACCTCCGGGTCGATGCAGCCGCATATCCACACCGGCGACCTGGCGGTGATCACTGGCGCCATCCGGGATGAAGGCACCACGCGTGCCTACCTGCCGCTCGAGTTCCCGGCGGTGGCCAGCCTGGATGTTGTGAATGCGCTGATCGAAGGCTGTAAAACGCTGGGAGTGCCGTTCCATTCCGGCATTTCGCACAGCAAGGATTCATTCTATGGGGAAGTGGAGCGCACGCGCATGCCCATGGCGGAGCTGCTGGGGGAGAAGTGGGATGCCTACGTGCGCGGCGGGGCGATCTGCAGCGAGATGGAAGCTTCCGCGCTCTTCATCCTGGCGGGCATCTACCGCAAGCGTGCCGGGGCGGTGACCTCGATCATCAATTCCAACGACCTGGCCGAGCTGGATCTGAAGGACGCGGGCAAGAAGATGGAGACCGGGGACGAGAACCGGGTCATCCGCGCGGCGGTGGAGGGGTTGAAGGTGCTGATCAAGAGGGATAGGGGAGAATAAGATGGTCTTGTAGGGCGGGCACATGCCCGCCTTATATTGTTTTTAGGGGGCGCAAAATCGCGTTGTCTGCTTCCATAGTCGAATTTATTAAGTTGAATAATCAACCTTCTCCCAGTCTTGAACACTCCCTCCGGGAGTGCACATACCGCGACCCTCCCCTGGAAGGGGAGGGCAGCGATGAGGTAAGGGCTATTCACACTTCTGATCGCAGATCTTCCTGTACCCGCAGCTCGCGCAGCGGGCGGGGGATTCATGCGAGCGGGGCACGTCCTTCTTCCTCCCGGCTGCCTGGATGGCGGCGATCTGCTCCAGCAGCTTCTGCTCCAGCGCGGGGGTGAAATCGATCGAAAACGTGCGGTTGCGGTAGTTCAATAACCCGTAAGGCGGGCGCTTGCCGGTCGTTTTGGAAACCAGATAAGCAATAGGCAGCCAGTTGCAGAACATGACCCTCATACGGGTTGGAGGGCGCTGCGCCGGATTTCACCTCCACCGGGATGATGCCCTCCTTCGTTTCCACCAGGTAATCCGGCTTGCCTACCAGCCCGGTGGCGGGGTCGTAGAGCGGTTTTTCCACCTTGCCCCATAACGAGGGGTCGGCATAGGTCACCCGGCCCGGCGGCAGCCCGGCGGAGCGGCGCTGCCAGCGCGAAACGAGCGCCAGGACGAGGGCGGCAAGCAGCAGGGCAGCGGCAAGGATAAAAAGGTACATGTGGTTCTTACTGGAAAAGGAGCAGGATGCCGCCCACCGCCAGCAGGACGACCGCCGCGAGCAGGGCGATCCAGGCGCCCCACTTCAGCAGGACCGCCGCGGCAACTTTTTTCCCGCCGGTGGCATGGTATTCACTGCCGGCATTCAGCGCGGCGCGGTTTTCAGGCTCATAGCCCTGTTTCTGGTAGCTCCAGGAACGCTGGCAGAACAAAAAAGAGCCGATCTCGGAGGCTTTGACGGTACGCATGGGAATGAATTATTTATCGAACTTGGCTGAGGCTTCCTGCAGGGCTTGCTGCAGGCGCTGCTCGCGCAGGGCCAGGGTCAGGTCGGCGCGGGTGCGCTCGACGATGCCGCGCACCAGGTCGGTGTGGCGGCGCAGGTTGTAGGTGATCGCGTCCGGGAAATCCATGGTGACCAGGACGGAGTAGATCTCGTCCATGCAGGTCAGCAGGCGCTCGGCTTCCGGGCTGTAACCCTGGCGCAGGATATCCAGGCAGCGCCGCCTGAGCTCGCCGGTGGTCTCGGCCATGCCGTTCAGATAGGTGGCGTATTCCACCCCCAGCTCCTCCGGCGATTTGATGGGCTGATTCTCGATCAACGCGCAGGTGAGGGTGGCCTCGACGAATTCCTTGATGGCATCCTGGGTGTAGCCGGCAAAATAGAGCTCCGGGAATCCCGCCAGGTCGCGTTTGAGATCCTCCACCAGCGCGCGGGCACTTTCCAGGTTCTGGTGGGCCAGCTCCGCTTCGCTGCGGTGGATGGCACGGATGGAATGGGCAGCGAAGCGGGTCAGGTCGCGGGCGCGCGCCAGGGCTTTATCACGGGCATTGGTGCGCGCCTCAAAATTTTCGCGGGCTTTATCGGCGATCGAATTGAAGATATCCAATGGTTTATTCTTTCGGCGGCTCGGGGGGATGAGCACCGTTTGAAGAGATCGGTGGCCAGCGGGTTGCCGCCCGGGAAGAATGATCTCGCCGAAATTGGCCTCATAGCGGGCCAGGTTCTCGCCCAGGGCATGATAAAAGAGCTTTGCCCCGATGGGCGACATCAACACACGTGCATTGATGCGCGGATTCCCCGCAGGCGAGCCCGGTCCCTGCCCCGGAAGCAGGCAGGCAAAGTCCATCACCAGCTCGGCCACCGAGTGGGAAATGCGCACAAGGTTGGCATAGACGGGCTGGAGGCCTGGCTCTAATATCCAACGGCGGGAAGGGCTGCGGCGCGGGGGGTTGCTCTGGCGGGCGGTCCATTTCCGTTTAGAACGGAATGTCGTCCGCGCCACCCACTTCCGGCGCTTCTTCCGCTGGCGTTGCACCGCCATCCTCGGATTTCGAGGTCAGGAAGCGGACAGTGGTAGCCGAGATCTCATAGGAAGCGTTTGGCGTCCCGTCGGTGCGGTTCCAAATGCGTGGACCACCTGTGGCTGCATCGGGTGTGAGGCGTCCTTCGATCAGCACCTTGCTGCCTTTATGCAAATACTGGTTGCAGGTTTCGGCCTGTTTGCCCCAGGCGGATACCCTGAACCAGATGGTTTCTTTTACCTGGGCACCGGCTGAATTGGTGTAATTCCGGTTGGTGGCCACCGAGAAGCTGGTGACTGCCTGGCCTGCCGGGGTGTAGCGCATTTCCGGATCACGGCCAACATTCCCTACGATGATGATAGTGTGATACATATTTCCTCCTCCAAAGTGTACAGTGTGTTTGATCTGCCGACCCAATAATTGTATAGCAAACCCCAAAAAGGGCAATCAAAACGGGGGAGGAAATTTATTATTTTGCCGGGGTGACAGAAGGCGAGGATTGAGTGGAGATGCCATCCCGCGGGGTGGGAATGGGGAGGCTGCCGCTGAGGTTATACACTTTCAGGTCGCGGATGCCCGCCGAGACCGGGGTCTGCCCGCTGGAGCGGGCAAAAAATCCCACCCCTCCGCTCCGAAACGCATCGTCAAAGACGCTGAACTGGTAAATATCATCCACGAAGAAGCGCAGCTCGTCACCGCTGGCCAGCACCCCCAGGCGAAAGGTTTGAGGCGCACCTGGAAGCACCTGCGGGGAGGGAAACCAATCCTGCAGGACCCCCACAGTTCCTCCACGCACCCGTTCCAGGCGCTGGTAACCGTCGCAGTTTATCTGCCAGCGGTAATAATCCTGAAAGGTGGTGGTTCGCATGAGCAACCCGAACGAATCCCCGCCGGTGCACAAGCTCGTCTTGAGGGTGGCTTCCAGGTAGAAATCCGAGAGGGTTGGATTATTTCGCTGGCTGAAGAGATACCCGTTGGCTCCCGCGAGCGATATGGCGAGTTCCGGGCTGACGATCACCACCTGTCCGGAGGGACGCTTTAGGGATTGCCAGAGGGAGGGTTCCGAAAAATCGTCCTGGAAAGCGAGATCGCCAATGCCGGTGCGCATCTCGGGGGTGGGTGTGATCGCTCTGGTGGGGAAGGGTGTGTGCGTTGGGGTGGGCGGGAACCACACCACCGTGGGCGAGGGGATGGGGCTGGGGGAGGCTGTGGGGGTTGGGAGCTCCTCCACGGGTGTGGCGCAGCCAGCAGCAAGCGGCAGCAATAGAAGGAACAGAACCAGAAGGTGATTTTTCACGCAGAATATCCGTATAAATTGTAATATGAGACCTAAAAAAGTGCCGCGGAAAGGGCGGATTCCAATAATGTTATAATCTTTTCGTCATGAAAGCCAAGCGGATCGCCATTCTGACACTGATCGGCATCCTGGCGGGTGCCTTCCTTCTCAGTCTGCCGGGGATCGACCAACGGCGAACGGGTGCTCGCCGAGGCGTTTTTCTTTACACCCACCCCGGGGCCAGACGGCAAGATCATTTATATCGTACGGGATAATGACTCCTGCCTCTCCATCTCGTTGAAAGAACGGCGTATCCAGCGACCAGATCACCCAGCTCAACCAGTTGAAACCAGCCGAATGCGCACCAGGCGCTACGCTGGAACCGGGCAGGCAGTTGATCCTGGCCATTGTCGAAGTTTTACCCACCCCTACCTTCACCAGCACCCCCAGCGGGCCGACCCCCACACCCTTCAACGGGAATGGCAAGGCCTGCTTTATCCTGTTCGAGGATCTGAACGGGAATGGGCTCCAGGATGCCGGCGAGGGGTTCGTCACTGGCGGAACGGTGGGCGTTGTGCTGCCGGAAAACTCCAACCAGCCCTACAATTACTTCACCCTTCCCGATAGCGGGCAGCCGGCTTCGGCCATCACCGGGGCAAGCAACCAGCCGGTCTGCATCGACGGACTGCCGGAAGGCGACTATATCCTCACCGCCACCCTGCCGCAATCCTTCCAGGCTTCAACAAACCTGATCTACCCCGCGAAGATCCAGGCCGGGCAGACCCTGCTGGTGCGTTTTGGTGCAGTCCCCCCGGCAGCCCTCCCCCGTCGAATGGCGGTGGATCCAAGCGCAGCCCGGTGCTGCCACTGGTCTTTGGCGGCGTTCTGGTGCTCGTGGGCGCAGGTTTGGGTGCCTACCTTGTATTCCTCCGCCGCGCGAACCGAAAAAACCTCCCAAAAATGCGCAACCCTGAACCCAGGCGAAGGATAATCCTCACCGTACTGCTCGGATTGGTGATCCTGCTGGGGATTCTGCCTTTCCAGGTTTCCACCGGTTTCGGGCAGGCCGTGGAGCCCATGCCCACCGCCGGGGTGGACGGGCGCATGATCTATAAGGTTCAACCCGGGTGATAGCTGCATCTCCATCTCTGTCCGCTTCGGGGTGGATTACAAGACCCTGCTGGCAAACAACAACCTCACCGCGGAGGATTGTGCCGCACTGATCGTCGGGCGGGAGATCCTCCTGGGTGTCGTTATCCGGTCCCACCGCCACGCCGCTGCCCACCAATCTGCCGCCCACGCCCATCCCCCACGCCCACCATCACCACCGGACGCATCTGCGTGATCTTGTTCGAGGATATCAACGGCGATACGCTCTTCGAGACCAATGAGAACCCATCGCAGGCGGAGCGATCAGCATCACCAACCGGCTTGGGACGGTTTCGCTCACCGGGGTTTCGAAATCCGAAGCTGGATGCCGCTGGCGATTGGGTGCCGACTTGTTTTGAAGGCATCCCCGAGGGGGATTACAACGTCAGCATGGCCATCCCTGAGGGATTCAACGCCACCATGAACACGAATTACCCGCTGCTACTGCGGGCGGGTGATGACACCATCCTGGATTTCGGTGCGCAATACAGCTCCCTGGGGCAGCCGCTGGAGGATCCAGCCCAGGACGCGCTCCCCGCTGCTGGCAGTGCTGGGTGCCATCTGCATTCTGGCCGGGGTGGGGCTGGCCATCTGGCGCGGGTTCCTCTTTATCTCCAAACGGGATTGAGTATTTCTCCTGCGCTTGTGAAAAGACATCCAGGCGTAGGGCGGGAACGGTTTTTGTTCCCGCCATCAATCACCGTCGATAATATATTGCCAGCCGCGACATGTGTCCGCCCTACGCAATGCAGATCGAACCAAGCTTATTCATGATGGCCGTGAATCACTCTCAAATCTCGATGAGTGATTATTACGTAGGGGCGCACGGCGTGCGCCCCTACTTTCGACGATCGGTTCGATCAGAAATCCAAAGATTATCAGGCGTAGCGTTCTTCGCGCCAGACATTGGCGTCGTTGTGATAACCCGCCTGCTCCCAGAACCCCGGGTGATCCTCGCTGGTGAATTCCAACCCCCGCAGCCACTTGGCGCCTTTCCAGAAATAGGGGGTTTCCAGCTCCGGCTTACCGGGAATGGCGCCGACGATCCCGCGCAGCGGGAAGCCGTGCTCGGGGCTGAGCGGCTGGCCGTTGATAGTGCGTGGCCAGCAGGAAATTTTCCGCGCGGACGACTGGAGAGCGGCAGGTTGGCGGTGAAACCGAATTCAGCGTGCTGAATGACGTGGGTGCAGGTGGGCAGAGATCTCCAGCAGACCTTCATCGCACAGGGTCTGGATGCTCACGCCCTCCCACTCGGTATCCAGCAGGCTCCAGCGGGTGACGCAGTGGATATCCATCACCAGGCGGGTGCGCGGCAGGGCGGAGAACTCCTCCCAGCTCGAGGCTGCGCGGAGTTTTCACCTCCCCCCACAGGCGGAGATCCCATCCGGCGAGGTCGGTTTTAGGCACGGGCCCGTAATGCAGCACGGGGAATTTCCGTGCCAGGGATTGCCCGGGGGGAATTCGTTCTGGGTTTGGCATGATAACTCCTCGAATAATTGCGTATCAAAAATTATACCGCCCACCGGCTCTGATATAATTGGACTGAATCGGTATAATTCATCCTGTTCTACTGATTCCCAAACCATGACCATTCAAACCCAGGAACCTCTGGCAACCCGGCTGACCGAACTGGATAAATCCGGTCTGGAGCTGCTCACTGCCAGGTCCACCGACACGCTTTTCAAGAAGATCGTGGAGGTTGCCTGCCGCCAGTTGGATGCCTCCTACGCGTTCATGAACGTGCGCGGGGATGATAACAACACCGAGGAGGTGGTCACCTTCGGGCTGGCGCGCAAGGACCTGCAGAAAGCGCTTTCCGGCAGCCTCACGCAGGTGCTCTGCGCGGAACTGCGCCAATCCACAACCCCCAAACGCAAGAAGAACCCCCTCACCAAGACCGGCAGCCTGCCGAGCGATGCCTCCGGTATCCGCTCCGCGCTTGGCGCGCCCATCCGCCAGGCGGAAAAATCGCTGGGCGAGATCGTGTGCGTCAATAAGCGCGGGCGCGGACCAGTTCACCGGTGAGGATGAAAAAGTGATGGGCGCACTGGCATCCTATGCCGCGGCAGCCATCACCAACACGCGCGTGTATGCCAAGCTGGTATCGCGCGGCAAGGAGCTGGTGCGGCGCAACGAGAACCTGGCGCTGCTCAACCAGCTGGCTGTCACCCTGGGCACCTCCTCCGAGATCAGCGAGATCCTCGACGAGGCTCTGAAAAAGGTGATGGAATACCTGCGCCTGGATGTGGGCGAAGTGTACCTGCGCCAGGAGGAAAGCAAGACCCTGAAGAAGATCATCCACCAGGGCGGTGCGGCGGATGCGCTCTGGACCCAGGATCAATACGCTTTCGGGCAGGGGCTACGTGGGCACCACCGCGCGCTATAACGAACCGCGGGTCATCCGGGTGGACGCGGAGGATACTTCTGCGCAGTTCCACCCATCCATCCTGGAGGGGTGCTTCCACGAGATCGCCTGTTTTCCGCTCACCGGGCGCAAGGGACCGGTGGGGGTGCTGTGCGTTGGTGCCTGCCAGCGCAGCAACCTGGATGAGACCGAGCAGCAGTTCCTCTCCGCCATCAGCACCTGGATCGGGATGGCCATCGAAAACATCCTGCTCAACCTCAAGGCAAGGCGCCTGGCGATCCTGGAGGAACGCGAACGCATCGGCATGGACCTGCACGACGGCATCATCCAATCCCTCTACGCGGTGGGGCTGAACCTGGAGAACGTGAGCCTGACCATCGACGAATCCCCGATGGAAGCCAGGAAGCAGATCAACCGCTCGATCGGCGACCTGAACACCGCCATCCGCGATATCCGCTCCTACATTCTCGACCTGCGCCCGCACCAGCTATATCGACGAATCGCTGATGGAGGGCATCCAGCGCCTGATCCTGGAATTCAAGGTGAACACCTCCTGCGAAGTCTACCTGCAGGGGCCGGCCTGCAGGGCTGGAAGACCTTGGGAAAATCGCAGGCGCTGGCACTCTTCCATATCTGCCAGGAAGCCCTGGCAAATATCGCCAAGCATGCCCACGCTAAAAAAGTGGAGGTGATCCTCTGGCTGGTGAGCGACCGGGCGCTGCTGGAGATCAAGGACGACGGGCGCGGGTTCGATACGAAGCAGGTACGCACCAGCATCGGGCATGGGCTGGCCAACATGCAGACGCGCGCCAGCAATGCCGGCGGCGAGGTGGATCTCAGCTCCGAGCCGGGCAAGGGCACCTCGGTGCTGGCCTGGGTGCCGCTGGTGCTGGAGGAATGATCCTAGGTTGGGGAGTACCGCTGCCTGCCGAACGGCAGGTTTTTGGTTTAATTGGGTAAAATTATCCCCATGGATTCCGAAACACACAAAGCACCGCTTGCAGCCCTCGGCCAAAGCCGCCGAGCGGGGGGAGCCCTCGTACGTGTGGCGCGCGGGCCAGGAACGGCGCCTGGAGATGATCAAAAAAGCAGCCGGGGAGCGGTTGCAGGGAACCATCCTCGAAAACGGCTGCGGGGTGGGCATGTACCTGAAACGCCTGAGCACCGAGGCTGCGTTTGCAGTCGGGTTGGAGATCGAGCTCCCGCGCGCCCGGGAGGCCGCCGCGCAGAAACTGGTGGTTCTGAACGGCGCGGGAGAATCACTGCCCTTTGACGACGATAAATTCGACCTGGTGCTAAGCCACGAAGTGCTGGAGCACGTGGCGGATGACCGCCGCTGCCTGGAGGAGATCGTGCGGGTGCTGAAGCCAGGTGGCAGGCTGGCGCTTTTTGTGCCCAACCGAGGGTATCCCTTCGAGACACACGGCATCTACTGGCGGGGGAAATACCATTTCGGAAACAAGTTCGGGGTCAATTACCTGCCGCGAAAATGGCGGGACAAGTTCGCCCCGCACGTGAGAGTGTATTCGGGGAAGGATCTGGAAAAACTGATGATTGGGCTACCGCTTAAGGTGGTCGAGCGCACAGTGATCTTTGGCGCGTACGATAACATCATCGCGCGAAACCGGACACTCGGGAAGGCGTTGAAACGGTTCCTACAGTGGCTGGAAAAAACCCCTCTGCGCAGTTTAGGATTATCGCAGTTTTGGGTTATTGAAAAAACCTAAGATTCAGATTCCTGTATGCCTCGCCAGCTCTCGGTATTGGCAGAACTTGCAATCCGGGGAGGCTTCCGGGGGTTCGGGCTCCGCGAGCACCGCGATCACCCCATCCATAAAACTCAGAAAAGCCCCTTCATCCCGCTGCAGTGGCTGCCAGCCGAAGTGACCGTGCAGAGCGAGCTCGCCATCATCCGCGAATTTCATCGTGTGGGGGGAGTAATACGCCAGCCCCAGGTGGGTGATGGGGGAACGGGCTAATTTTCCAGCCAGGGGGTGTTCCAGGCAGTAGGCGTAGGCTTCCAGTTGGCGGGCGTAGAAGGCGATATGGGCTTCCTTCGCCTCGGAGGTCTTGAAATCCACGATACCGAAATCGCCGTTATCGAATTCCAGCAGGGCGTCGAATTTGCCGGCGAAATAGATGGGCAGGTCGAACCCCGGTCGCGTGACCGGCTGCGAGACGATGAACTGCTCTGAGAAGTAAAATTTTCCCGGGGGAAGATCGGGCGAGAGCTCCTGCACCGATCGGTCGCGGTAATGATTCTTCATCGCCCGGTCGATGCTGCTGAAGATCGATGGAAACGGAGCGGAAGGACGGGTAAGCATCCCTTTGGCTTTTAGGTAAAAGCAGCGCGGGCATTCATCCCACAAAAAAGTAAGTTCCGACGGGCTGAGCTTGAGTGCGTCCATAATCCCTCCTTAGGATTGATTATTTGAGCCGGAAATCGTAGATGCCGCCCTTCACGGGGTAGATCTTGTGGCAGCGGGGGCAGTTGAGCTGCAGGGGAGTATCCTCCAGCGGACCAAAGCCGCAGTTGGGGCATTTGAAATATCGAGTTGGAAGCCGCTACCGCGACAGGACCGCTCAAAGTCTTTGAGCGGGTGAACACGCTGGGGGAAAGCTGAAAGAGGTTCCCGGTGGGCTGCAGGATGGAATCCATCCACACCAGGGACTTGAGCGGCAGGTGTTTTTTTAAAAACCCGGTGCGGAAATGGCTGACGGTGCGGGTCTTTTCCAGGCGGAAGCCGGCATCCGCGAGCCACCTGCGGATGGCCCTGGGATGAAAATCGAAGTTCAGCTCGGCGAATTCCACCGGTTCCAGCGAGAAGGGATCCCATGATTGCCGCCGCAGCCAATATCTCATAATTGCCTTCAAATTACGTTTATTGGCATATTCTAGGATGAAGCAGGCATTTTTTTGGAGGGTGCCCTGCACCTGCTCCAGTGCCTGGCGGGGGTTGGCCATGTGGTGGAGGGTGCGGATCATGGTGGCGCAATCGAAGGCACCGGGCATGAAGGGCAGCCGGTAGATATCTGCGGCAACGAAGCGGTAGCAGGTTTTCTTCCCCAGGCGCTTCTGGGCGTGTGCCAATTGACTGACTGAATAATCCAGCAGGACGATCTGCTTGAAATCCACATAGCGCAGGGTATTGCGCCCCCCGCCCGCGCCAAGCTCCAACAGGCGCGCTCCACCCTGCGGCAGCAGGGAGCCAAGCGCGATGGATTCAACCTCGTCCTCGTAGGCGCGACCGCCCTGCTCCCAGAAGGAAGTGGGGTAATCGGAGCCTTCGTAACTGCAAATGGGTGGAGTTTCGGTCATGGGGGAAAAGTACGCCTGAACAGGTTTGCCGGCGGCGCCCAGAGGTGCCTCCTTACCGATGCTTCCTCTCGGACCTGTCGGGGTTCGGGGGTTTCTGCCGCGCCGGTCCCGCCCAGGCGCCGGATAAGGATACTCCAAGGCAGGATGGATGTCAATAAATGGATAAACCCATCATAATAATATTATGGAATTATACAAGCCGGAGAATCTTCGAAAGTCTCTTTATCAAGATTGAAGCTACGATCTTGCAATTTCCCAAAATGGGTACCAAAAAACTGATCGAAAATGACCCTGAAGGAATTTACGGGTGATATTGTTTGACTAAGGTCTGAGTAATCACCACCAGGAAAATAATATGCGCTAAAGATTTTGTTTCGCTCATTCTGTGTAAATCCATGGTCACCCATAATTACAATTATCGGCGGGGTGGAAGAATCAGCTAATATCTTTTTGAAGATTGATAATACCTGGTCATCTATGTACTCAACCTGACCTGCGTAACCTTCTTTTTCGTGAATCGCATCAATTGGAAGTGCGTTTTTCCCTTCCCAATAACCCGGATCAGTGCGCAAGGTTCCATCGCCAGCGAATACGAACGGGATGTGGGGGACAAGGATATGGGAGAAAACGAATTTCGGTTCATTGATCTTGGGTACTTCAGCAAGATTTTTCAGATTGAACCTGACCAATTCGATATGTTCTTTCCAGGGATGGTTCAACTCGGACATCTTGTTGATTTGCTCCCGGTTTCGAAATTCACGATAAGGGAGGAGCGCAGTGCTATCAATCAACATGGATTCGAATGGAGATATGGATCGGAGAGCAAGATTGCTTCTGGTTGGGCTGATGTAATAATCCGCATCTTCCAGTTCACTCCAGGGATATTCCGTCTCAAACGCAACTGTTTTATACCCTAGTTTTTGTAGATTCGTTCGGACAAAGCTTTGTTTTAGCAAGGAGGATTGTGCGTCCTCGGAGGAAAGTTTGAAATCCGTTGCGATTTGATCAAGATAATCCAAATTGAGCGTGGACGTGATTGAACCGGAGGTTTCACCATAATTGGACCGGCTGCACTTCGCCACGAAAAAACCCAGATCCTCCAATGCTTGAATAAATGCGGTGTCATCGTATCCATAAACTTCATTTAGAACATCACTCCGAGTGTGCATATCGAGAACGATGTAATAAATATCCGGAAAAGTTTTCCCTTGTGGTGGTTGCAAAATTGTTGGGCTCGTTGAAGCCTGTTTAACTTTTTCGTTTGCGATTACCACTTTTCCTTGAGAGAAGGCGATCTGGGTAAGTGAGATACCTACCAGTAGGATACTAGCCCAATTTAAAATCCTGGTAATTGGCACAATATCCTTAAATTTATAAAACACCCCCAATACCCCTAAAATAAATAGAACCAGATAGAAGAAAAGCAGGAAACGATGATGACCCAACCCACCCAGACTTTTAGATGTTTCCAAAAAATGATATAGATGGCCATAGGAAAAAAATAGGATCAGGAAGAGTGTGACGATCAATCCAGTTTTTTTGAAATTCTTTACAAACAGATTGATTACCAGAAAAATCACCATGCAACTAGCCAGGGAGATTAATATGGGTCTGATGAAAACAGTCGGTGATACTTGCTGGATATTCACGGAATACAGTGCAAGGACAGGGTAGATGCTGAATAAAAATGGATGGAGGGGGAATCTTTTCATCGAAGAGATCATTCTTCGTAGTTGAATTTCACCACTGTCACCCCATCACCGCCTTCGCTTTCGTGTCCGCGAACCCAGCTCGAGACGTGCGGCGAGCGGCGCAGGGAATCCCGGATGGACTGGCGCAGCTTGCCTGTGCCCTTTCCGTGAATGACGCGCACGTAGGGCATGCCGGCCAGGTAGGCCGCATCGAGGTAATCCTCCAGCTTCGGCAGGGCTTCCTCAGCGGTCTGCCCGCGCAGGTCCAGCTCCAACCCCGGGGATGGATGCATCAATGTGGGCATTTTGGAAGCCTGGGAAGGTTTTTCCTCCTCCGCGGGTTGGGAGTTTTTTCGCTGGATATCCTCGCGGCGGACGCGAATGCGCATGACACCAACCTGCACTTCCAGCTCCTCCTCTCCAAGGGTGGTGATTACTCCGTCGGTTTTGAGGGTGCGCAGGTGAATCTTTTCGCCTACCTTTAGCGGGCCCGATTTACGGTTCGGGATGGGGAGTGGTGGCGGCTCGGGTTCGGGGATGTCCTTTTCAATGCGCTCAAGCTCCTGCTTCATGATTTTTACTGAATCGAGCGGCTGCTTTGCCTTCGCCATCTCGCGTCGCAATGAGTCCATTTCGGCATGCAGGTCTTCCGCTTCCTGGCGGGCTTCCCCGTGGGCCTGGTCCAGCAACGCGGCGCGTTCCAATTCAATACTCTGCAGGCGGGTCTCCCAATCGCGTTGGGCAGTAACAGCCTTCAGCCGGGCTTCCTCCGCTTCTGCGCGGGCTGTGCGGGCTAGGTCGCGCTGGCGGTGGATCTCGTCCAGCAGATCCTCGGCTTTCAGATCCCCGGGGTCGAGCATCGAGCGCGCAGCGGAGATAATCTCAAAGGAAAGCCCCAGCCGTTCAGCGATCGCGAGAGCGTTGGAGCGCCCGGGCAGACCGAGGCTGAGGTGATAGGTGGGGCGCAGGGTTTTCAGGTCAAACTCCACGCTGGCGTTGGTTACCCCAGGGGTGGCATGGGCGAAGGCTTTCAGTTCCGGGTAATGGGTAGCGACCAGGCAGGGGATGGCTCTTTCCACCAGGTTCCCCAGAATGGCACGGGCGATGGCCGAACCCTCCTGCGGGTCGGTTCCTGCGCCCAATTCATCCAGTATGACCAGCGTGTCACGATCCGCCAGGCGCAGGATGCGAACGATGTTGGTGATATGCCCGGAGAAGGTTGAAAGTGACTGCTCGATGGATTGCTCGTCGCCGATATCGGCAAAAACCTGGTGAAAGCAGCTTACGGTCGATCCGGATTGGGCGGGGATATGAAGCCCGGATTGAGCCATCAACGCCAGCAATCCAACTGTTTTGAGGCTTACCGTTTTCCCGCCGGTGTTGGGACCGGTGATCACTACTGCGAAGATGCCCTCGTCCAGGTCGAAATCAATGGGCACAACCTTTTCGGGATCCAGCAGGGGATGGCGGGCGTGGTAGAGGCGGATGGTGCTGCCGGGGTGCTTTTCCCCCTTCGCCTTGCGTGTCTCAGGGATGAGCGGCTCACTGGCGCGCAGGTCCTCGGCGTATTTGGCACAAGCCAGGCTTAGATCCACCTCAGCGAGGGCATCCAGCAGGCCGTTGAGCGCGCTGGAATGAGCGCCGACCTCCGTGGAGAGCTCGGTCAGGATGCGTCGTTCTTCATCCCGTTCGGCTAACTGCTTCTCCTGCCATTCGTTGTTGAGGTCTACCGTGGAAAGAGGTTCCACAAATAGTGTTGCCCCGGAGGAGGACTGGTCGTGGACGATGGCGCGCATGCGTCCCTTGAAATCCGCCCGCAGGGGGATCACAAACCGCCCACCGCGCTGGGTGATGATCGCCTCCTGCAGGATCGGGGTGATGCGCGGGTCAGAGATCATCTTTTCCAGCTTGCCCATCAGGCGGTCGTAGGACGTCTTAAGCTCCCGGCGGATCGTAGCGAGCTTTGGAGAGGCACTATCGCGGATCTCGCCGCGTTCATTGATGCAGCGGGAAATAGCCTCGATCAGTCCAGGCGGCGGTGCCAAAGGCGCGGCGATGGCAGCCAGGAGGGGAAATTTAGCCTGGTTTTTATCAAAATACCGTCCCATTTCGCGCGCGGCTTCGAGGGTTGTTTTCACCTGCGTCAGCTCGGCGGCGTTGAGCACGCCGCCTCGGACAGCAAGATCAGAAAGCGGGCGGATGTCCGTTGAACCCCCGATGCTTATTTCCGAATTGAGGCTGAGAAGCAGGCGCGCTTCGGAAGTGGTCTTCTGCCGTTCAATCACGTTCTCCCGCCTGGTGGATGGCTTTAGCGCGCGGGCAAGATCGGTTGAAGCACTGAAGGATGTGTAGGCTGCCAGCCGTTCAAGTACCTTGGGGTATTCCAAAACCTGCAGTGTCTTTGCGTCCATGACCTGCAAAGTCTACCATGATTCACCGGCTGCCTTTCGCCATTGATGGCGCAAGCGGGGCGATTTGCTATAATGAAATCGCCATGGAAAACATCCGGGGTGAATTGGATCGCTTGACCGCGGTGGGAGACCTCTGGGAAAGAGATACAGATGGAAAGGGCTGGTGCCTGGCTTGTGCCCACCGCTGCCATATTTCACCGGGAAACCGGGGTATCTGCCAGGTGCGGTTCAATGAAGGCGGCGAACTGCGTGTCCCCTGGGGGTATGTAGCCGGATTGCACCCCGACCCGATCGAGAAAAAACCCTTCGCACACTTCCTCCCCGGAGCCAAGGCGCTCACTTTTGGCATGCTGGGCTGTAATTTGCGTTGCAATTTCTGCCAAAATTGGCAGACCTCCCAGACGCTCAAGGACCCGCGGGCGGAAGCCTTTGGCGAGTATATCGATAAGATGAAAGCGGATGAAGTGGTTTCGCTGGCCGTCCAGACCGGCTCGGAAGTAATCGCTTCATCCTATAACGAGCCCCTGATCACCAGCGAGTGGGCGGTGGCGATATTCCGCAAGGCCAAGGAGGAGGGCATCCGCACGGTGTTTGTCTCCAATGGGTTCGCCTCCCCGGAGGCACTGGATTACCTCCAGCCCTGGCTGGATGGCATGAAGATCGACCTGAAGGCAATGAACGAGAAAAGCTACCGCGATCTTGGAGGCCATCTGCAGCCCGTGCTTGATACCATCCGCTCCGCCCGTGAGAAAGGGTTGTGGGTGGAGGTGGTCACGCTTCTCATCCCGGGTTTGAACGACGACCCGCAGGAACTCTGGGATCTCACCTCCTTCCTCGCCGCTGTATCGCGGGATATCCCCTGGCACGTGACGGCTTATCACCCGGAATACAAACGCTTTGAAAATCCGCCCACCAGTGCAGCGGACCTGCAGAAGGCGGCCGATATCGCGCAGGAGGCAGGGCTGCGCTACGTTTATGCCGGTAATTTGCCCGGCAGGGTGGGCAACCTGGAGGATACTCTCTGTCCCGGCTGCAATGTCGCGCTGGTCAAGCGCAGGGGATATGCCATCACGGGGTATGCGATCACGACCGCAGGCAAGTGTCCAAATTGCGGCGAATCCATCGCGGGATTCTGGCGCAAGGAATAATCTACCAGGCGGGGGTTAAGGACCGGGATAGACCGGCTGGGTTGGCAGGGGGGTTGGGGTGCGCTTTGGCGTGGGCGTCTGGCTGAGAATGAGGGCGGGAGTGGAAGTGGGACGCTGTACCCCGGGTTGGATCCAGATCGTGGCGGTGGGAGGAAGTTGGATTTCCCCGGTTATATCGTTGACGTAACCCACTGAGCCTTTGCACAATCCGGTAAGGTTCTTGCTCAATTTTTCCCAGGTGAGCGGAAGCCCGTCGCTGGCGGTGAGCTCCAGCGCGTCCGCCACGCAGCCGGCGCCGGAGTTATAGTTCGCCAGGGTGAACTTCCATAGGTCGGTGTAGGAGGCAGCTTTCCCGGGGGTTTGGCGGGTGACGTTATAGACCATCCGTCCAACCTGACCGCAGTTGGCGCGCATGTTCTCGGCAAAGACCTGGATGCTGAAATTTATCTTGGAGAGGTCGATGCCCAGGTCGCAAGTGGGACAGGTGGAATTGACCCCATCCACCAGGGAGAGGCGCAGGGTCTTTTTATGCTGGTCGTTCAGACCGGCAAAGCCTGCGGCGCAGGTTTCCTTGGTGAGCACAAGGGGGCAGTAATCCGCATAAAAATCGGTGTTCCAGAGCAGCAGGGTATCCGCACCCTGCTCGGTCATCTGCCCCAGCCCGGCTTCCTCGAAGTTCTCATACATACCTGGCCAGAACTGGCTCTCTTTGCTGAAGATGCGCTTGAGGAGCTGGGCAGGCACCCCGGATTCATTGGATACATCGAGGATCTCCTGGTCGAAGCGGTTCTGCCATTCAATTACCTGCGGCATGGCTTTCTGGATGCCGCATTCGCTGGCGCTGTGATCTCCCGCCAACCCGTTATTATCGCAGGTGGAGGCATCCACCGCGCCGCGCTCGATGAGCATGCCGGCCAGGTAGTAATAGGGGATGGCTGATTGCAGCCCCTCCACTGTCTGGGGAGAGGTCAGCCAGGAGGGTAAACCGCCCATATCCGGGAATGCTGCCCATGTATCCGAACAGCTGGGCGGGGTTGCGCCCTGCCACTGGCTGCTGATCACATCCACGTACCAGAGGGCATCGTCGGTGGATTCTCCCTCCGGCGACATAAAATCACCCCAGGGGATGACCCGCACCAGGGCGTTGTATTTGGGGCTGGAGTCTCCGTAACTTGAATTTGCCCAGAAAACCACTTCGCGACCGTCCTTGCCGGTGGATTCCAGCGGTACCGTGCATGTAGCCCCGGAGCACTCGAAGGGTTGGTCACCGATCCTGCCGGCGATATCCAGGATCAATTCGTTCGGCAGCGGTTCAATGGCAGTAAACGTCAGGTTAGGCGGTGAGGAGCAGCGATTATCATAGGGTTTCAGCTCGCAACCGGTGACGGTGATATGCACGTTGACGGGGGGCAGGTCCACCACCACGTTCTTTTTGGCTGGCTTTGAGCTTACTTGTTGTAAATATAGTCCGCCGCATACATCCGATGCACACGCCCCGGTCTTTTTCCAGGCTTCGTAGACTTCGGAGGTACACTGCGAGCGGATCTCCGCCAGCGTCGGCTGGCTTTCGTGGTCGGTGAGCAGGGTGCAGGCTGGTTGGTTGTTCGAGTACCAGCTTAACCACCATTCGTACTGGGTGTAATCCGCGCTGAGGGTCGTGCGGCGGTCGGGACCTTCCAGCGGCGGGTCGGCAGCCTGAACCGCCCGCGGCGGGAAAATACACCGCCGCAGTCAGGCATAGAACCGCGCTCGCGAGGAAGAGTCGTTTCAAAGCGTAACCACCCTGCAAATCGATAATCGATGATCGCTGGATTTTTAGTGTAGCACAAGCGCAAGCGATTCACAATAACCCAGGCGGAATTTAACAAAGGTGCAAACCATTCACCTGGTTATTGACAGCAATATTATTAAAGAGTAGGCGTGGGGGTTGGTGTGGGTGTGGGGGTGCGGGTTATGGTGCGGGTGCGGGTGACTGTACGCGTGAGGGTGATCGTGCGGGTGAGTGTGATGGTGGGGGTGAGCGTGATGGTGGGGGTGCGGGTGATGGTGCGCGTAAGCGTCTGGGTGATGGTGGGGGTGAGCGTGGCGGTGGGGCTGGTGGTGAGATCGTGGACGAGGGTGATCACGCGCTGGGTGAGCGGCTGCGAGGTGCCGAGAAACGCCAGCATTTCACCCAGGGATCTTTGTAATTCGATGGTATGCGGCAGGAAAACCTGTGCCTCGCTTGACCCGGGCATGCGCCAGGTTTCCATCGCGGAGGGGGAAAGCGAAAAGAATCGTATGCGGCCTGGATCGGCCAGGTAGAGCGCCAGGGGGATGGAATTGACCACCTCTTCAAAGCTCAGGTTGGTATCGATACGCTCCCGGTATGTCTGGTAGAGCGGGGGAAGCAGGCTGAGGTTTCCACTTTCCGCAAGGCGAAGGTATAACGCCTGAAGCAGCTCCTGCTGGCGGCGGTTGCGGGCAGGTTCATCCATTCCGGAGCGCACCCGGAAGTAACACAGCGCCTTCTGCCCATTCATGTGCACCCGCCCGCTGCGCACCGTTCCGCACGAATCCCACAGGTCCTCGGAGACAGTCAGATCCACCCCGCCCAGACCATCCACCCAGTAGGTGAAGGCATCCAGGGGGATCACGGCGTACTGGTCCGGGCGCAACCCCAGGTTGTATTCCAATGTGGTGAGCAGGCTTTCGATCCCGCCGGAAATATAGGCAGTATTGAGGCGCTGCATGGTCAGCCCGGGGATATAGACGAACAGGTCCGGCGGGAGGGAGATCAGTGAGGCTTTGGCCGAGCCGGGATCATAGAGCACCAGCATGAGCGCGTCGGTGCGGCCTTTATACGGGGAGGGCTTATCACTGCCGACGAGAAGAAACGAGCGCACCCCGGGGGGCAGCTCCAGGCGCGGGGCAGGGGGAGGGATGGCCGTGGGCATGGTTAATGCAACGGGAGAAGGGTAATTCATCCATACCGGCAGCGTCCGGGAGGGCAGCGGCATCAAGGATGCAGTTGCTGAGCTGGTGATGGTGGGCGGGACCGTGAGGGTTTGAGGAGGGGCAGACTTGGAGCAGCCCGCCAGGAGCACCATCACAGCGGTCGCGCAAACGAGGAAGCGGAGACGCATTGTAAAAAAATTATAGCACGGCGAATTTTGGAACTATTTGCTGACGAAATTCGTTAAATCAATAGAAACGACTTTGTTCGATGGGTGTTAATTTAAGTGAGGAGTGAGTTCCACTCGCACTGGAAAGAGGAAAAAATGTCCAGCATTGTTTACGTCCTGGTGGCATTCATTGGCTTGCTCTTCGGAGCGATGAGCCTGACAAGCTGGAAGAAGTAACCCGCAAGGGGTTCAACTTCTGACCGGCATTTGATCCATGCGCATCTCCCAGTGGATGCGCACAAGGTAGAAACGCGTTTATCACTCCCCGAAGACCCGGGGAGTTTTTCTATGCAGATAGCAGCTTCAGGATGTGGTTGGTATGGTCCAGCTCATGCCAGAGCGCTCGCCGCAGCACCTTGCGCGGGCTCCAGAGCTCGCCGTTTCGCCCGGTGACCTGCTCGGAATCCTCGAGAGTGGGAATGGCGGCATCCAGCAGGGAGCGCACGTGCCGCAGACGTTCGAACACATCCTCGGGCAGGTCCTCGCGGCGTCCGCTGGCCAGGTCGAGGCGCGAGAGGTACCAGAACTCAGCCCCGGCGATATGCCCCAGGATGCCACGGATGCTCCATCTTTCCGCCGGCAGGAGCAGGTCAAAGCGGTCCTGCGGAATTGCGCCGACCAATTCCATCAGGTCCGCCCGCGACCATTTGAGCAGGTTCAACCCGCGTTCGATATCCAGGTTGCGCAGTGGTTTCCAATCGTTATGGAACCAGGCATTCACCTCATACCCGCTTTCAGAGATCTCGAAATCCTCGTCGAAGCAGTAATCTTCGAAGGTCTCCACCAGGCGGATGTCGAAATCACCGAGATCAGCGAACCAGCTATCGGAAGTGTGGCTTTCCAGCCAGGCTTTATAGCCGATGACCGCGCGCGGCATGGTGGCCAGCGCTTCGGATCCGGTGGCGCCGAAGGCAAAGCAGCCGGGCAGATCCAGCGCCCAGGCAAGCGAGCGGTGCTCAAAATTGTTCTCCAGGCCGATGCGGATGATCATAGGAATAATATAGCATGGATGGGAGAATTCAGTGGTTGAAAGGATTAATGATTGATCGGGAAGAGATAAGAACAGAAAATATTAGTGGAAAACTTCCGGGTGGGTAACTTGTGAACCTCTTTGTTTTAATAAAAATCGTAGATGAGGATTGGATGAGAAACAGGTTGGAACCCCAATACAACATACGGTATGATTATGGTTTGGTTGTTAAATTTGATTGACGGAGAGGATCCCGATGCCTGCGACGAAACCTGCAAGCCATTCCCGAACCCATCCCCGCCGTCACCGGAATCCTGGCGATCCGGTTTCCGTTTTATCCTGCCGGTACTCTTAAACCCATGCGTGCGGACTCAAGGAAATCACCGCGCGGGAGCGAGCGTTCTGGTTGGTTCCCCTACTGGTCCATCAGCCTGGCGGCGCTGCTTTCCATCCTGGTGGCAGGTCCGCTCCGTGGGCAGCAATCCCAGGATGGCGACGAATCTGCCTCCCGATTTCCAGTATTACACCCCGGAACAGCAGCAGCAGTTCACCCAGGCCCAACAGGCGGGCTCCTCACCGCTTTTCACTTATCGTCTTCCCGGCGGTCACCCTCCTGGCAGGCATCTGGATAAGTTGGGCGCTGTTGGGCGGGATGCTCCACCTGGGGCTGACCCTGGCTGGCAGCCGCAGCTCCAGCGTTAAATCTCTAAACCTGGTAGGATGGGCCAGCCTGCCCTTTGCGGTTCGCTACCTGCTCCAGGCGGGGTATATTCTCTTTCACCCGCAGCCTGATCTCCTCGCAGGGGCTTTCGGGATTCAGCCCGCCGGGCTCGCTTCTCTGAGCGCCTTCCTCACCCAGGTGGATATTTACCTGGTCTGGCAGATTGCCCTGCTCTTCATCGGGGTGCCGCTGATCGCGGGTATGTCCAGGCGCAAGGCCTGGCTGGTGACCACTGTGGTGCTGGTCATCCTGCTCTGCCTGGCTGCCCTTCCAGCCATTTGCCGCATCCAAGCTGGGCGGCGTCGGCCCCGTCCAACCGTTCTTTTTCTAGGATTCTGATTCGTTATGATCATGGCAGCCAGACCTTACGTACGAATTTCTGACCTTTGGAAGACCTACCAGATGGGAACGGTTCGGGTGGATGCCCTGGCGGGTGTCGACCTGGAGATCCCGCGCAAATCCCTCACCGTGGTGATGGGTCCTTCCGGCTCCGGCAAAAGCACCCTGCTCTACCTGTCTGGGAGGGTTGGACCGGGCGACCTCCGGTTCGATCGAGGTGGATGGGCAGAAACTGGAGGAGATGGATGAGAACGCACTGGCCATCTTCCGCCGCAAAACGGTGGGATTCATCTTCCAATCCTTCAACCTGATCTCCAGCATGGACAGCCTGGAAAACGTGGCCTTCCCGATGCGCTTCGCTGGCGTTTCGGCCCCGCAGCGGGGAGCACGCGCCATGGAGCTGCTTACCCGGGTGGGATTGGAGCAGCGTGCGCGCCACAAGCCCACCGAGCTTTCCGGCGGGCAGCAGCAGCGGGTGGCCATCGCCCGCGCGCTGGTCAATGACCCGGGTCTGATCCTGGCGGATGAACCCACCGGGAACCTGGACCGCGCGAGCGGGCTACAGCATCATGCAGGTGCTCTCGGAACTGCATAAAAGTGGACGCACCGTTCTGGTGGTGACCCACGACCCGCGCATGCTGCACTTTGCCACCCACACGGTCTTTTCTGCTGGATGGGAAGACCGTTATCACAAACCGAATACGAGGAGGCGGACCTGGAACGGATCCAGGCTGCCGAACAGGAGTGATTTCCTTTATGAAGAAAACCATTCTATTGATCATGGCATCCTCACCTTCCTTGCTGGGGAGCCTTTCTCGTCCCCGTTTACCCGAGTACGAGGCAGCTACTGGGATAGTGATCCCCTCCAGCGACGCAAAATCCGGGCTGGCTGGATCGGTGGTGGCTTACACCTGGTGGTGACGGTTTCGGATTACACGTCTGATTTCACCCTGAGCGCGTTCGGCCGTCTCAGCCAATGGGTGGAGCCACGAGCGTCAGCCCTTCCAGCGTGACGGTCACCTGCGAACGGGGATTACGCATTCGGGGTGAATGTGAGCATCCCGGCATCGCCGTCGGTGAGCAGCGATTCCGCCCAGGTGAGCTTCAGCGATGGCTCAACCACCCTGGCCACCGCGCTGCTAACCACCACCGCCATTCTTCCCCTCCCCCACCGCAACGGTCTTTTCCCGCCCGGTGGTCGATGGTGCGAGTCCTTTTCCGCCAATACCACCTATGTGACCCCGGGCACGGAATTCACCCTCACGCTTGAACCTGCAACAATAGCTGGCGGGTCGCGGGCATACAAACATCCTGATCTCCTTCGAGGGGGAGGACTTTCGTCCCGGTGAACTACAGGGCGGGGTGATCTCGGTTTCCAGTTGATGAACGCCGGGGGAAGTGCTTCGGTCAGCCAGAACTCTCTGGCCCAAGCCTCGGCTTTGAGCGGGCAGGTGATGGGCATCCTGGGGGTAAAGGTTTCCTATACCGATTCGATCGGGAACTCCTACAGCGAGAATTTCACCCTGGCGATCAACCTGGCCTTTCCGCAGAGCATGTGGGCGGCGGGCCACCCGCACACCCACGGCCATTGCCCGCCCGCAGCTTGGTGATCAAAGCCTACAAGACCAATGTGGATCCCCTGCAACCGGGTTCGATGTTCGACCTGACCATGGAGATCGAGAACCTGGGCACCAGCACCGCTCGCTCGGTCTCAATGGTGCTGGGCGGAGGCGTGATCCCGGATTCCACCGCGGGTGGGACGCCTGTTCCCGGCGGCGGGGGCACATCTTCCGGAGCAGACCTGGCCAACTTTGCCCCGTTGGGCAGCTCAAACGTGATCTTCATCGGGGATATCGGGGTGAACGAGAAGGTAACCACAACCGCCCAGATGATCGTCAACACAAACACCGCCCCGGGCGCCTATTCCTTCAAGATCTCCTTCACTTACGATAACACCAGTGGTTTTCGCCTGGTGAACGACCAGGCCATCACCCTGCTTGTGATGACCCTTCCCCAGGTGGAGGTCGGTTTTTACCGCAGCCCGGATCCTTTCTATCGCGCAGAGCCCGGGAACGCTTCCGCTGCAGGTGACCAACCTGGGACGCAAGCAGGTGGTCCTTGGAAATATGCTGGTCACCACCGATGGCGGTATCGTGGAAAACAACACCGCCCTGGTAGGCATTCTGGATCCCGGCGGGTACTTCACCCTGGATTCGGTTCTGATTCCCGACCAGGAAGGTCCGCTGGAATTGACCGTGCGGATCAACTACACCGATGATTTCAACCAACCGCGCGAGATCGAGCAAAAACTTGTCGGTGGAGGTGATGCCATGCCATGGAGATGCCCATCCTGGAACCCGGCGCACTGCCCCCCGATGCGGTCATTCGCGGAACCCGAGACCTTCTTCCAGAAGGTGCTGCGCTTCTTCCGCGGCCTCTTCGGCCTGGATAGCGCCGCGCCTCAGCCGGAGATTACCAGCGGAGTTACCCCCGACGAAACCAAGCCGATCTATGGACCGGGCCTGGCGGCAAGGGCGGTTAGGGATTTCATTCTCGAAACCCATGAAGTTCTTTGATCTGCTCAGGCTGATCGCGGAAAACCTCAACCGCCGCAAGGGACGCGTGGCGCTTACGGCCGTGGGGGTGGTGATCGGCACCGCCGCGGTGGTGGTGCTGGTTTCCCTCGCGATCGGGCTGCAGCAGAATTTCGCCAAAAACCTCTACGGCATCAGTGACCTGACCCGCATCGACGTCTACCCTGGCTTTCCCATGGAAGCCCAGATGGGTGGACCGATGACCCCCGAGCAGATGAAGCTGCTGACAACTCGGATGCGATCGATTCCATCTCTGCCATCCCGGGTGTGGTGAAGGTCATTCCGCAGGAATATTCCTACGCAGGCGGCATGTTGAAGTTCGGCGCGCTGGAATCGTACGTCAACATCCTTGGCGTGGGGACCAACGACCTTGCGGATCTTGGGCTATAAGGCCGTTAGCGGCAGCACCGCGCTGGGAAAGGGCACCACGGTGATGGGAAGCTGGGTGCCGCGGAACTTCTACGACCCCAAACTGCGCCCCGGGCAGCCCACCCCCGAACCGCCGGTCACTGCAGGAGGAAACGCTGAAATTCACGCTGATCAAATACAGCGAGGATGGCAGCGAGATCCGCAAGACCATCCCTCTGAAGGTGGCTGGGCAGTTGACCGAAACCCGCGGGGAAGTCGGATGGCTCGATGTACGTGACCATGGACGAGATGACCGCCTGGAACGAATGGGTGCGCGGGATCGCGCATCAACCGCAAGAAGGAAGGCTACGGGCAGCTGATCGTGCGCGCATGCGGACCCGGAGGTTGTGCTGGATGTGACCCAGCAGATCAACGACCTGGGCTTCCAGGCCAACACCCCGCAGCAGTATTTGCAGCCGATCAACAACTTCTTCATGATCCTGCAGTTGATCTTCGGCGGGATCGGCGCCATCGCCCTGCTGGTGGCGGCCATCGGCATCGCCAACACCATGACCATGGCCATCCTCGAACGCACCCGCGAGATCGGGTTGATGAAGGCCGTGGGGGCAACCAACCGGGATGTGCTCAGCATCTTCCTGGGCGAGGCGGGCGGGATCGGCTTTGTGGGCGGGGTGGGCGGGGTGATGCTCGGCTGGCTGGCCGGGCAGGTGATCAACATCGTGGCGGTCACCTACCTCACCCAGCAGGTCTGCGCAGACGGGCGGTCCGCCGCCGAACTTTGCCATCTCCACCCCGGTTTGGCTGCCGATCTTCACCCTGGCCTTCGCCACCCTGGTGGGCCTGCTCTCGGGCCTCTACCCGGCGCTGCGGGCGGCCACCCTCGTGCCGGTGAACGCGCTGAAGTACGAGTAGGGCGAGCATAAGCCCGCCTTTTTTTATTACAACGTCCCGACATTGCTGACATTTTTCTCGTGCTTCAATTTCCGTTTTTCCTTGATGGTCAGCTTCGGTTTCTTCTTTTGTTCCTTCTTGCCCTTGTCATTTTTTCCGGTAGTACCCATTTTGGCTTCTCCAATTCTGTGCATGAATCAATATGCTTATTAAGATTATCACCTTTGAATTTAATAGGCAAGTGCAGCAACTTTTTATAACGAGAAATTTAATTACCTATTTGCTGGCAGGGTGGGCTCATTCCGGCCATTTTGTTCTAAATCATAAGCAAGTCTTATTAAACCCTCATGCAAATCGCTGGTTTATTGGTAATATAATAAGAGAAATAGTATCCAATTACTGGTAATAACAGGAGCGCAGCCAAATGAATAAAGGACTGGTTATTTCTCTTTCGGTCATCGGGGGAATTGTGCTGGGGGCTTTCATCCTCGGAGCAGGGTTTTTCCTGGGGCAGGCTGTCTTCAATCCCGACGGTTTTGGCAGTTACGGCATGATGGGAAATGGATCTCGCGGCCAGGGTAATTATGGGATGGGGTATGGCATGATGGGCGGAAATCGTTATGCTGCTCCCGCCGCTGCCACTCCCGTCACCATGGATCAGGCCAAGCAGGCTTTCGAAGGCTACCTCGCCCGGTATAACGAATCCAGATCTTGAGCTCAGCGAGGTCATGATCTTCGATAATAACGCCTATGCCCGCGTTACCGAAAAAAGCACCGGGATCGGCGCGATGGAACTTGCTGGTTGATCCCCAGACGCTGTCCGTTTTCCCCGAATACGGCCCCAATATGATGTGGAACCAAAAATACAGCCCCATGGGTGGCAGGGGGATGATGGGTGGATTCGGCATGATGGGGCGCTGGGAGAAATCGGTCCGGGACCATGACCGTCACGGCTGAGGATGCGGTGAAGATAACGCAGGGTTACCTGGATGACCAATTTCCCGGCACCCAGGCTGCCAGCGAAGCGGATCCCTTCTACGGGTATTACACGCTTGATATTCTCAAGGATGGAGAGCCCGTGGGGATGCTGAGCGTCAATGGCTACAGTGGGGCAGTCTTCCTGCACACCTGGCACGGGAATTTCATCGAAATGTGGGAATAAAATTTCCGGAACAAATCTTTCAATATCGCATGGTTTCTCGTAGGGCGGGTTCATACCCGCTAACACGATAATTTTGTTTAGGGGCCGCGAGGAACGCGCAGCCGTGCGCCCCTACAAAAGAACCGGATCATATGATTTCCTACAAGAAATTACCCAACCCAATCAGAGAGTTAATTTGAATCCCGGAATTTCCGCGTCGATCCGTTCGGCCCCCAAATAGCGGGCAAAATCCTGCAGTGCGGCGGATGCCGCCTTTGCCATTGCGGCATCCGGGATAGCTCCAGGCTCCCACCACCACGCGGCGGTGGAGAGGATCTTAGTTGGACCGGTCGAATTTCAGCTCGCAGCGGGCAATGAATTGCTCCCCGTAAAGCACGGGCAGGGTGTAATGCCCAAACTTTCGCTGGGCGGGCTTCTTATAGATCTCCCACAGGTATTCAAAGCCGAAGAGCATCCGGATCACAGCCCGGTCCCAAAGGAGGTTATCCAGCGGGGGCAGAAAGGACATGCGCGGGGCGGCGCGGGAGGCACGCGCGGTTTTTCGCAGGGTATCCTCATCGCAGCCGCGCATCAAAAACGACATCTTTTCCGCGCCTTCCACCTCCACCGGGATCAAATCCCCCCGTTCGATCAGCGCTTCCACCGCAGCGCGGCGCTCGGGCGCCTTCAGCCCGAGGATGCCCAGCCAGAATTCCACCCCGTTCCTTTGTGCCAACCCCAGCCCTCCCACCCGCCGCAGGACGTGCCAGCGTTGGTAATCTGGCAGGTCTGGATGCGGGTCTGCAGCGCTGAGCACCCCGGCGGGCAGCACCCGCTCCACCAGGTCATAGGTCTTGTGATTGCCCGCGCGCGAGGTGATGGTGATGATCCCGGCCTTATTGAGCAGATCCAGCGCGGCGCGGTCCAACCCCACGCGCTTGCCCCAATCCCAGACCACCGATTCACCGCTCTTTGGCAGGTGGCTCGAATCCCGTCCGCTGGAGCGCATCGCCTCCACGATCTGCCGGGCGTGTTTTTCCGGGGCGGAATCCCCCTGCAAATAATGCTCATTGATTCTTTGCCTGCGGCGTGAAAAATGCGGCCAATCCGCGTGGTGATGGATCGACCAGACCTTGTCCATGCCTTCCACCAGGATGTGCTTCTGGTAGAGCAGCTCCTCCAGCAGGGCGGGTTGGTAACCCCGGATGCGGGCTTGCAGCACCAGGTCGGGGTTGCGACCCACGATGTTGATCGGGTCGAACTGGATGCAGCCCAGGCGGGCGATCAGATCGAGCACCCCGGCAGTCCCCTGTGAAATTGAATACGGGGGAAGCCCCTGGTGCGCGATCAGAAACCGACGGGCTTGGGAGTTCGAGATCTTCAGAGGTGATGTGGGCATGATGTTGGTACGATGAGTGGTTTTATCGGAGTGGATCCGGGTACGGGTTCTTCGGGTTCAACCGGTGGCGTGTTCGATGCTGATCTGGTAGATCACCCGCACTTCACCCGGCACGGCGGTTGGGGTAACTTTCGACCCCCAGGTATTTTTTGGCCATTTTATCAATATGCGCATCCGCGCCTTCGGTGGTGATCTCCACCACCCGCCCGCGGACCAGCAGCTTGCGGTACGCATTATCGGGGTCGAGGATCGAGAGCGCCACGCGCGGGTCGCGGGTCATATTGCGATCCTTGACCCTGCCGCGCGCCGAATTGACCAGGATGTGATCATCCACATAATCCACCCACACCGGCGAGACCTGCGGGCTGCCACCCGGCATCAGCGTGGCAAGCTGGGCAAACGCCTTTTTTTCGAAAAGGTCCATGTAATTATTTAAAACGGATTCTATGCGGGTGTTCATGATAATCTCCAAATCGTAAAAACTCTGACGGTATTGTAATCCCGGAAAAGGGGGGTGTCACATTCCATAATAATAAAACCGGAGACGGAACTTCCGCCTCCGGTTTGTATACATTAATTTGCCTTGCTATTCCTTGGTGAACTGGATCGCGACCATTTTTCCAGAGAGTAATTGAAGCTCGCTGCCGTTATTCACGATCTGGAAGGCATTGACCGAACCCAGCGCGGAGAGGAACATCGTGCTCATCTTCCATCACGCCGCGTCGCAGCTCATCATCCCGGAGGTGATCCCGGAGATGGACATCGAATACCCGGAGGTGGTGTAGGTCGCGGTGTACGGATTGCAGCCACTGTTGCCGGTCAGTTTCCCGGTGGCATCGAAGATGGCGGTCTGTTCGGCGCCGGAGGAAGCCGGGCTGCCCTTGATGGATTCAACCACCCAGGTGGGACCCACCAGTCCTGCTGCCGGGTTGGTGGTGGCGGTGGGTGGAGGCGCCTGGGTTGCCGTGGGAGCCAGCGTGGCGGTGGGTGGCACTGCCACAGTCGCCGTGGGTGGAACTTGAACCGTGGCCGTCGGCTGAGCCGGGACCGTGGCGGTTATTTGAACCGGGGGAGTGGCTGTGGGTGGAACTTTTGTGGGCGGCACTGGTGTGGGACCGATGACTTCGATCGCCACCCATAAGCGCTGGCCAAACCCGAGGTTGCGGCTGTTGAACATTTGCCAGTCGGCATCATACCGCCCCGGCGTGGAAGGCGCGACCAGGTTCACGTAAATATCATAGAGCGTCCCCGGGCTCACACTGCCCTGGATGGCGGTCGGTTGACCGTTCATCTGCGCCCCGGAGACAAAATTGACAAAGTATTTCGAATCCCAGGTGCAGGTACCGGTATTACGCACCTGCCATCCCTTCTTGAATGATTGATTGGGGTTCAGGTCCGGGAACTCGGTGCCATTGTTATTGCCATAGGTCAGGTCCCGGACGAATTGCATGGAATCCACGCAGCCGGAGGGTGCCGTAGGCGATGGCCGCAGGGTGGCCGTCGGTGCCGCAGGAACTGTGGTGGGTGTGGGGAGCGGTGTGGGCACCGGCAGGGCGTCCGCCGGGTCCAGGTTCAGGTAGAGCTTTTCCAGGGCGGCGATCACGCCTTCATTTTGAAGTTCAAGGAGAGCCTGGTTGATCTTTGCGGTGAGTTCATTCCCGTTGAGCAACACAGCGATGGCCATCCGCTGCGGGGAAAGCCCCTGCCCGACCAGCACCACTCCGAAAAATTGAGTGGAAGCGATGGCCGGCTGCAGGTCGCCCATCACCAGGTCCAGCCTGCCCAGGCTGAGGTCGTTGACCGCGTCTTTGGCCTGGGCGTAGACGAACATCTGGCTGGGGACTGATCAGACCCGTGTTAACCAGGTTGTTCTGCACCCAGGTTTGATAGACGGTTCCGCGTTCCACGCCCACCCGCTGGTTGGCCATATCCTGGGGGGTTTTCACCGAAGTGATAGGCGAGCCCTTCTGCGCCAGGACACCGTCAGAGCCGACGTAGTAAATATTGGAAAAATTCAAAGCATTCGCCCGCTCAGGAGTTACGGAGATTGCCGCGATGGCCGAGTCGATCTGGCCCATCTGCAAGCGCACCTTGCAGCCCGTCAAAGGCAAAGTCCTGGATATTCACCTGGACGCCCAGTTTCTTGCCGATCTCGTAGGCGAGGGCGATATCGAATCCATCCAGGTTGTGGTTTTCCGTGAAGTATTCAAAGGGAGGATACCCCGAAGAAGTTCCTACCATCCAAACACCCGAATCTTTGACGGTCTGCCAGGAGTCATCCCCGCTGGGAGCCGGGGGAGGGGTGGGCTGGGTGGTGAAGCTCTGGCAGGCGCGGAAACCGACGACGATCAGGAGCAGAACGACAAGAACCCCCAGGATGGAATAAAGCAATACCCTGGATCTTTTCTTTGGTTCTTGCGGTGCAGGCGATTGGGGAAGAGGAGATGTAGTCATGGCGACTCCTTCTAAACTCAGAATCCAAAATCTTTAATGATTATACATTAACCCATCTTGGGAAATCCTATCATCAAACCTGCGCAATCATTCAAACCTGCGCGCTCCGAGGGAAATTCTGAATACCCCGACGAGTTCGGGCTCATTGAAAATTGATTAATCTGTTGAGGATCCAGTCCCCCACTCGTCACGTGGAGGTTGGGGTTGGCGTGGGAGTTTCGGTGGGTGTGGGCGTTGGCGTGGAGGTGGCCGTGGGAGTGGGTGTGGCGTTCCAGTTGAGGTGACTGTGCGGGTGGTGTGACAGTGCGGGTGGGGGTGACGGTTCGGGTGGCTGACGGGATGGCTTCGACCATGACAACCAGAGAGCTTCCGAAGGCATAGTTATACGGATTGAATAATCGCCATTCGGCTTTGTACTGACCGGCTGTGGAAGGCGCAACCAGGTTTACATAGACATCATAGGTCTGGCCGGGGTAGACATATTTTTGGATCGCAACGGGCTGCCCGCCCATTTGGGTCCCCTTCACGAACTTCAGGTAATAATAGGAATTCCAGGTGCAGCTCCCGGTATTCTTGATACGCCAGCCCTTGGAGAAACTCTGTCCTGTATTAACATCCGCGTAGTACGTCATGCCGCCATCGCTGTAAGTAAGATCCTTGACATAGGTCATGGAGATGGTGCAACCAATGGGGGTCGGTGGGAGGGGGTATGGGGTGAAGGTAGGGTAAGGTGTGGTGGTCGCGAGGGGGGGTGTGGGAGAATTTCCCGCCGGAAAGTTGCCATCGGATCCGGGTTTCAGGTACACCTCCTGGAGGGCTGCGAGCACGCCTTCATTCTGAAGTTGAAGCAGCGCGTCATTCACTTTCGCCGCCAGTTCGAATGAGTCCTTCTTCATGGCCATCGCCAACCGCTGCTGGCTCAATCCCTGCCCAACCAGGGTCACGCCAAATGTTTCCGTGTATGCAATCGCCGGTTGCAGGTCCATCAAGACCAGGTCCAGCCTGCCCAGGCTGAGGTCGTTGACGGCATCCTTCGATTGGACATAGATGAACATCTGGTCCGGGGTGATCAAGCCGGTATCCACCAGGTTTACCTGCACCCAGGATTGAAAGACGGTGTCCTTCTCCACCCCGATCCGTTTATTGGCCATATCCTGAACGGAGGTCACGGAGGTGATCGGAGACCCTTTCTGCGCCAGGATGCCGTCGACCCCCGTAAAGTACACGTCGGAAAATGTCACCTGCTGTTCGCGTTCCGTGGTGGTGGAAATGGCGGCGATAGCCAGGTCGACCTGGCGGGATTGCAGCGCGGCAAAAAGGCTATCGAAGGGAATATCCTGGATGTTCACCTGCACACCCAGCTTCTTGCCCAGTTCGTACGCAAGGGCAATATCGTAACCATCCAGGTTGGCAGCCCCGGAGTAGTACTCGTAGGGAGGGTAACCGGAGGAGGTGCCCACAAGCAACACGCCGGATTGCTGAACGACGCTCCAGGAATCATCCTTCGTCGATTCGCCTTGCGGGGGAGGTATCTCTGAAAAACCAGAAATTAATGGACGAAGCCCAACCTCGGCAAGGAGCAGAAATACCAACACGCCCGCGAGGATGAAAATCCAAAGACGGGGATTTCGCTCTTTTTTTGGAGTTCTGGCTCAGGCGGATATGAATTATTCATACCGAATAGACACCTTTTTCGGGATTTTTGTTCCCGGGAATTCGATGTAAAGATAACACAATTTACTAATTATAAATTCGAAATAATATCGGAAATATCAGCCACTTATTCTGCTGAATGACAAGAAACAGAATACTCCTCTGCTTCTTGTCATTGCTCGAATGTAGTTTTGAATCGTGATTATTATGGTGTAGCGACCGGGTTTACCACTTCCGGGGTTTCCGTTGGGGTGCCGGTGGGGGGTGCTTCTGTGAATGTGGGAGTGGGGGTAATGGTTGGCGGCTCCAGGGTGAAAGTGGGCGTGAATGTGATGACCTGCGGAATAGAAGTGTTAGTTGGTGTTGCGGTGATGGGAACCTTGGTGGAACCAATCACTTCAATTTGTACAAATAGTTTCTCGCCGAAAGCAGTGTTCAAATTGCTAAAAAGACTCCACTCTGCGGAATATTTCCCGGCTTTTGAAGGGGAAATCAAATTCACATAAATATCATATGTCTGGCCGGAAGATACGAATCTTTGAATAGCGGTGGGCTGGCCATTCATTTGTGTTCCGCCGGTAAAAGCCAGGTAGTATCGCGAATCCCATGTACAACTCCCCGTGTTTTGGATCCGCCAGCCTTTTTGGAACGACGTATTTTGCGGTATATCTGGATAAAAAGTCCCGTTACCGTCATCAAATGTAAGGTCTTTTATGTATTTCATGGAATTGATGCAGCCGGCAGGTGGAGGAGGAGTGGGAATGAAGGTGGGGGTAGGCGCAGCGGGTGCCTGTGTGGGCACGGGGGTAGGCAGAGGCTCAGCTTCCTGAGGCTCCAACTGCAGGTATTCCTTCTGCAGCTCCGCCAGGGTTCCATCATTCTGAAGCTCGATCAGCGCATTATTGATCTTGGCGGTGAGGCTGTTGGCGTTTAACTTCATGGCGATCGCGAATCTCTGCTGCGTCTGACCGGAACCCACCAGCACCACATCTGCATACCCCTGCATCTCATTCGCCGGGCGCAAGTCCATGATGACCAGATCGAGCCTGTCGAGACTGAGGTCGTTGACCGCGTCCTTCGCCTGGGCGTATACGAACATCTGATCGGCGCGGATCACACCCTTATCGACGAGCTCTCTTTGAACCCAGGTCTCATAGACGGTGCCGCGCTCCACGCCAATCCGCCGGTTGGCAAAATCCTGGATGGTTTTCACGGAAGTGATCGGAGACCCCTTACGGGTAAGTTCCCCATCCGAGCCTACAAAGTAGATATTGGAAAAATTGACATTTTTAGCCCGCTCTTCCGTCGCAGTAATGGCAGCGATTGCGGCATCGATCTGGTCCACTTGCAGGGCAGATTCAAGACCGTCGAAGGCAAAATCCTGGATATTAATGCGCAATCCCAGCTTGGATGCAACCGCGTTTATCAGCGCGATATCAAATCCGGTGAGAGTTCGATCCTGGGTATAGTACTCATACGGCGGATACCCGGAGGAGGTGCCGATATTAAGGATGCCCCTTTCCTCAACCACCTTCCACGAATTGTCGGTCTGAAGAGGCACCTGTTCGGTGGGTTGATCCCCGCATCCAGCTGCGATAAGCAACGATGACGCACCCAAAACAAGCATCGCGATTCGGAAAAACCTTCTCATATAAACTCCTTTCCTGAGGATATTAAACAACCGACATCCGTGTTTCCACCTATTTTTTCATTATAGCAACCGCTGAACCCACTTACAAGCAGGTTACTAGGCAACTATACTTTCCCTAAAGGTGGAAAAGCGGGAACCTGCGCACATCCATAGGCAAAAAAACTTCCATTGGTTTTTCAATGAATTCCGAAACCAAATAAAGGATCTTAAACTCATTAAACCTATTAGATATCCCAACACAGCGGTTGCCAGCGCAGCAATCAATGTACCGGTAATACATTTGCATTATTCAATACCCATCAAAGAAATCCGTAAAGCAATCATAAAACGAAGGAAGCATTGAAGCCTCCTTCGTTTTACGAATAGAGTTGAAATCCGAAGGGAATAACTAAGGATTCACTTGCACGGTGACTGTTTGGCTGGTTGAACCAGCAAACTCTGAACTAACGACAAGCTTATAAGTTACCGTGCCTTCGGTCGTTGCCAAATCGTCATAGCTTCCGGGCGTGGATACATCCGAACCACCATTGAGCGGGGTCGTGCTTCCATCGGGATTGATTCGTGTCAATTTCGCAGATGCCAAGTCCTGCCCGGAAAACGACCAGCTGATCGTGATGACATCACCCACGTGACACTGTCGTAGGATTGGCAGTAAGCCTATTAATTACCGGAGCGAGGCCTTGCGTGGGTGGAGCGACTGTCGGTGGCACCGCAGTGGGCGGCACCTTGGTAGGTGCAGGCGGGGTGGCGGTGGGCGGCGCCTTGGTGGGCGGCACACTGGTTGGACCTACCACTTCGACCATCACCCATATTCTTTGCCCGAAGGCAAGATTTCGACCATTGAACATTTGCCAGATCCCCTGGTATTGCCCGGGTTGCGATGGGGCGACGAGGTTAACCCACATATCATAGTTCTGTCCGGGAGCCACATTGCCCTGCACGGCGGTATTCTGACCATTCATCTGGGTCCCCGAGACAAATCTCAGGGAATAGGTTGAGTTCCAGGTACAGGTACCGGTGTTCCGGATACGCCAGCCCTTTTGGAAGCTCTGGTTGGGGTTCACGTCCGGGTAGAAGGTTCCGTTGCCATCACCGAAGGAGAGATCCGAGACGAACTGCATGCCATCCACACAGCCCGCCGGGGTGGGGACGAAAGTGGGCGTGGGGGCGGAAGGAGCCAGGGTCGGAACAGGTGTGGGAACTGGCTGCGTATCCGCAGGATCGAGGTTCAGGTATTCCTTCTGCAGCTCGGCGATCACGCCTTCGTTCTGCAGTTGGATGAGGGCATCATTGATCCGCTTGGTCAGTTCATTCGCGTTCAACTTCAGCGCGATGGCGAAGCGCTGCTGGTTGAGCCCCTGCCCCACCAGGACGACATCAAAATTCTGGGTGGCGACGGTGGAGGGACGCAGGTCCGCCATCACCAGGTCCAGCCGGCCGAGGCTCAGGTCGTTGACCGCGTGCTTGGCCTGCTGGTAGACGAACATCTGGTTGGGCTGGATCAAGACCGGTATTCACCAGGTTGGTCTGAACCCAGGTCTCATAGACCGTGCCGCGTTCCACGCCGACCCGCTTGTTGGCCATATCCGCAGGGGTTTTCACCGAAGTGATCGGCGATCCCTTCTGCGCCAGGATGCCATCCGAGCCTACCAGATAGACATTCGAGAAGTTCACCTGGGTCGCGCGTTCGGGGGTGTCGGAGATCGCCGCGATGGCCGCATCGATCTGGTTGACGCTCAGGGCGGCTCCAAGGCCGTCGAAGGCGAAATCGCTGATGCTGGCTCGAACGCCCAGTTTATTCGCCACAGCGTTGATCAGGGCGATATCGAATCCATCCAGAGTATTGTTTTCAGTGTAATACTCATAGGGAGGATACCCGGAGGAGGTTCCCACCAGCAAAACGCCCGGAGCGCTCCACCTTGGACCAGGAGGGGTCAACTGGTTCGGGCGCAGCGGTTGGCTGGTTGCTCTGGCAGCCGAAGCATGCTGATAACAGGCTAACAGACCTGACCAGTGAAAATCCCATTGACATCATTTTTTTTCGTGAGTTCCTCATTTCTTCTCCTTGCTCCTTTCTAGTACCTTTCAGACACGAATCTTACATCCTCAAATATTCCTAATTATACCAAATATGGGTTATATTTTCACTAATCCATTAATATTGGATAAGCAGTGATTTAATCTCTAATTTTTGGCTTTTTTCCGCGATTTCAGTTAGCGGAGTGGTTATCTCTGAAAGGTTTTCCGGGTGAGGAAGAGGTAAGAACCACGGTGAAGGTGCTGCCTTTTCCCATTGTGGATTCCACCTGGATGGAGCCGCCGTGATTGCGAACGATCCAGAAAGCGATCGAAAGACCCAGCCCAAAGCTATCCTCCTTGCCGCGTTTCCGCGAGGTATCTGACCGGTAGAATCGCTCGAAAATATGAGGCAGATCCTCGGGCTTGATCCCGGGCCGGTAGTCGCTGAACGAGATCAGCGCCGATCGCTCATCTTTTTTCAAGGAAAGATGTACCTCGCCGCCTGCGGGCGTATATTGGATGGCATTTCCACCCAGGTTGAGGAAGACCTGCTTCAGGCGGTCACGGTCGCCGATCACTTCCACCTGGTCGATTTCGTGGATGTGAACATGGAGATGACCTCCTGCCAGGGTGCGCATCTGCTGGAAGACCTCCAGGAGAAGCTTATCCAGTTGCAGGGGTTTCATATCCAGCGGAAGGCGGCGGGATTCAGCCTGGGCGAGCAGGAGCAGGTCGCCCACCAGGCGGGTGAGCCGGTCCACTTCCTGATCGATGGAGGTTAGCGATTCCAGGTCCACTTTTCGTAGCTTGCGCATGAGCGAGACGTTTCCCTTGATCACTGTCAGAGGGGTGCGCAATTCGTGGCTCACATCGGCGACGAAGCGCTGCTGGGAGCCGAAGAGTATCTCCAACCGGGTGAGGGTGTCGTTGAAGGCGCGGATCACCTGGCCGATCTCGTCCTCGGGGTCACCCTTGAGCGGAATGCGGCGGGAGAGATCATCCGCCTGGGTGATTCGGGTGGCGACCTCGGTCACATCCGCCAAGGGAGCCAGCGCCCTGCCGGTGACAAACCAACTGGCCAGCCCGGTGAGCAGCATGGTTACAAAGGTGAGGGTTATTAATATGAAGGAAAGCGAGCTTCTGGTGAGGTCCATCAGGGTCATGTTGACCGCCACCTGAAGCGACGCATTCGGCCCAAGGATCGAACGAATGGGCACATTGATGACCCTCAACGGTACCCCGTTGATGACCGTGGTGTGATAAACCACGCTGGTCACTGGCAGGGAAGTTGAATCAAGCGGAACAAGCAGGGAAGCTGGTTTACTGACCTGTAAATTGTTGGTTGAATCCCAGACCTGGAAAAAGAAATTCTCCCCTTCCGCCACCGAGGGCATGGTGGAGAGCGTGAAGTTGCCGTTCGGGTCCACCCGTAGACTGCTGATTAACTGGCGTGAGGCATCCTGCAACGAGGAATCCACCTGGCGCATCAGGTTGAAGCTGACCAGGCTATAGACAAGGGTTCCAAAAATGAGAAGAATGACACCCAGCAGAGAAGAATACAGCAGGGTGAGCCGCAGGCGGAGAGACATTAGATCTCTTCGCGCAGGGCGTAGCCCACTCCACGGGCGGTATGGATCAGGCGAGGTTCGCCCTTTTCCTCAAGTTTCTGGCGCAGGTAACGAATATAGACATCCAAAACGTTGCTCTCACCGCCAAAATCGTAACCCCAGATACGGTCAAAGATCAGCTCGCGGGTGAGCACCTGGTTCGGATGGCGCATGAAGAGCTCGAGGAGGTCGAACTCAGTTGCGGTCAGCTGGATGGTGCGCCCGCTGCGATTGGCCAGGCGGGTGGATGTATCCAGGGTGAGATCGGCGAAGGTGAGCACGCTGGCCCGGTCGGATTGGGTGCGGCGCAGCAATGCTCGCACGCGGGCGAGGACTTCCTCCAGCTCGAAGGGTTTTACCATGTAGTCATCCGCACCGGCATCCAGTCCGAGCACTCGATCCTGGATGGCATCTTTGGCGGTGAGCATGAGGATGGGCAAATTGGAATCGGTGCGCAATTGCTTGCAGACCTCCACGCCATCGATCCCGGGCAACATCAGGTCAAGGATGACCAGGTCCGGGCGGTTCTGCTTGGCAAGTTTCAGCCCTTTTTCACCGTCCAGGGCGGATTCGACTTTATATCCTTCATACATGAGTCCCCGTTGCAGGACTTTCACGATGGATTCATTATCTTCAATTACCAAGATGAGCTCGTTCATAAGCCCCTCCCTTTTTGTGATTATATACCACAATTTTTAATCTTTACTTCCATAAACTATAAATGTTTTGTTAGAAACGTTATACACCCCGTGATGGGGATTGGGCTATAATCCCAGCCATGATGCAGACCGTCCGGGCGATCCCCCGGCAAGCCATCCAACCTCATTGGATCTCTGATCAGGCGGAGCTGTTTCGCTTGGCCGCCGACCTGCGCGAGTACCATCAGATCGCCTTGGATACAGAATCCAACAGCCTTTTTGCATATAAGGAAAGGGTCTGCTTGCTGCAAATTTCCTCCCCCCGGGAGGATTTTTTGATCGACACGCTGGAATTGGACGACCTGAGCTGCCTGAACCCTCTAATGGCGGATCCCACTGTGGAAAAGATCTTTCATGCTGCGGAATACGACATTTTATGCCTGAAGCGGGATTATGGCATGGAATTTTGCTCCATTTTTGACACCATGCAGGCGGCACGTATTCTGGGGGTAAGGGAGGTCGGACTGGGATCGATCCTGGAAGCGGAATTCGGGGTAATGCAGGATAAGCGCAATCAGCGCGCCAACTGGGGTCTGCGCCCACTTTCCGACCAGATGCTGGATTACGCCTGCCAGGATACGCGTTACCTGATTCCGCTTCGCGACCGGTTGGCGGAGCGGTTGAATGAGCGCGGGTTGATGGGCTTGGCCTCGGAAGATTTTGCGCGACTGTGCAAGGTGAAACCCACTGGCGGGGATGAACGCGAACCCTGCTGGCGAATCCCCGGTGCTCAGACGCTGGATGGACGGGAACGGGCGGTTTTGGCAGCGCTGTGCGCGATGCGGGATTCGCAGGCTAAAAAATCGGACCGACCGGTCTTCAAGGTCCTGCCCAATGAGAGCCTCATCGCCCTGGCGAAGACGAATCCTCACAGGAAAGAAGACCTGGAGGACATCCCCGGGCTGAGTCCCAGATTGATCGACCGCTACGGAAAAGAAATCCTGGCGGCTGTGGAGAATGGAAGAATGGCAGCACCCATCCCCAAACCACCCCGCGCACCGCGGCCGGATCAGGAATTTCTGGATAGGCTGGAGCGATTGAAGCAATGGCGCCGGGACGCTGGCAAGAAGATCGAAGTGGAATCGGATATCATCCTTCCCAGGGATATCCTTGAATCGATCGCGCAAAAGGATCCAAAAGATCCTGCCAATTTGAAAAAGATCATGGCGGATGTCCCCTGGAGACTGAAGCATTACGGTAAAGAAATTTTAACGGTCTCCCGCAAACAAAAGGAGAAAAAGTGAAAATTACATTCAACGGCGCTGCCCGGGATGTCACCGGTTCGCAATTCCTTGTGGAAGTCAATGGAAGCACATTTTTACTGGATTGCGGTCTCTACCAGGGTCACCGCGCGGATACCTACCGGCGGAATCAGAATTTTCGATTTGACCCTTCAAAGCTGGATGCGGTCATCCTCTCGCATGCTCACATCGACCATTGCGGCAACCTGCCCAACCTGGTCAAGCAGGGCTTCCGCGGGCCGATTTATACGACTGCTGCGACTGCCGCCCTAACAGCCATCATGTTGAAGGATAGCGGTCACATCCAGGAAGCCGATGCGCAGTACGTGACTAAAAAGAATTTCCGGCGGGGCGAGCCGCCGGTGGAACCGCTCTATACAATTGCTGATGCCATTGCTGTGGAGGAGCACTTCCGCGCACTTTCCTACGGTCAGAAGTTTTTCCCCGGCGAATGGGGTCAGGGTGCACCTGGAGGATGCCGGGCACATCCTTGGATCTGCCGGCATTATTCTGGACATAGAGGAAGACGATCGGAAATTCCGCTTTCAATTCTCCGGTGATATCGGCCGCAGGAACCTGCCGCTGATCCAGGACCCGGTTTATCCAACCGGAGTGCAAACCCTGATGATGGAATGCACCTACGGCGATACGCCCAAGACCGATCCGCGCGAATATCACGACCAGCTGCGCCAGGTTGTACAGCGCACTTTCGACCGGGGTGGCAGGGTGATCGTACCCTCTTTCGCCCTCGGGCGAACCCAGGAATTGATCTTTGCCTTTAACCAAATGGTGTCGGAGGGCGAGATCTCACCCTTCCCGGTCTACGTGGATAGTCCGCTGGCGTTGGAAACCACCCGCGTTTTTGAATCCTTCCCCGATTACATGGATCGTGAGACAAAGGAATTTGAGCGCGATGAAAACCACCCCGCGCTCAAGTTCAAGCAATTGCGTATGGTCCAATCGGTGGATGAATCGAAATCCCTCAATGACCTGAAAGGTCCCATGGTGATCATCAGCGCCTCGGGCATGGCAGAAAATGGACGCATTCTGCATCACTTGCGCAATAATATTGAAAATCCGCGCAACACCATCCTGATCGTAGGGTGGCAGGCACCGGATACGCTGGGAAGGCGCCTGGTGGAGCAGCAGAAGGTGGTACGCATCTTCGGACAGATCTATGAACGCCGCGCGGAGGTGGTGACCATCAACGCGTTTTCCGCGCACGCCGGGCAGGATACCCTGCTGGAATACGCTCTAGCCACGCGGGATACGCTGAAGGAGCTGATCCTTGTACATGGAGAAAAGGATGCCGCAGATGCTTTCAAGGCGAAAGCTGGCGGAGAAGGGGATCACCAATGTCAGCTACCCGGACCTATACAAGGTTATAGAAATCTGACCGCCTGATTTTTCTTGCCCCATCAAAGTAATATATTTCTGAAAGCAGATAAAAAGAAGATAAACGGTTTTGTTGTATAATGTACGCGCTTAACTCGGAGAGGTGCCGGAGCGGCCGATCGGGGCGGTCTCGAAAACCGTTGTGGCCCTTGTGGTCACCGTGGGTTCGAATCCCACCCTCTCCGCTCCGTCTTCGCTCCGAGGGTGCATACCCCACAAGGGGGTGCAAAGATCGTAACCCCGCGACCCTTTCCGTCTCACTAAAACCGTTCGGCTACGAGGGTGCGAATCTCGTGACCCTCTCCGTAAAAAATCAGCTTCGAAGGTGCACAACCTGCGACCCTCCCCCCCCTTCATCGACTCCGAGGGTGCTTATTTCGCGATGATTCCCCCTGTTTTATTTCACATTATCATTTGATTGAGCGTCGTCCTAGAATTGCTTTTTAATTTATGATAAAAGAGGTATAAATAGTAGTTGAAGCGCTTCGAATTGCGGTTCACCATGGGAGGTGGAGAATGAGCTCCAGAATAGAAACCCGAAAATCGAGGCTGGTTATATTTGCGAGTTTGATCCTGATCGTCAGTCTCGGCTGCCTATGCATGCCTGCCGGATTGAACCTGGTCAGCACACCAGAAGCAGTCAGCACGACGACCGAAACACCGCAGCCTTCACCAAGTGCTACTCCTCAAGCGGTATCGCCTGAAAAGCCATCAGATGGTACCGTCCTCAACACAAGTGGCCCCTGGCTGCTCATCGAAACCGAACAGGGTCTCTGGGCTGCCAACCCGGATGGCAGCGCGCTGACCCAGCTCACAACGGTGGACTATTGGAAGGGCGGACTCAAGCAAGCCATCCAGCCGAAAGGCAACCAGGTGGTTTTCCTGTCGCCCGGGAATTTTGATTTCAATCACATGGCGCTCAATCTTCTATCCCTCCCGGATGGAAAGGTCACTAGGATCACCAATCTGACCTCCACTACGACGGAAGATTATGCTCAACTGAGCCCGGGCGATCCCGGCTTTGAGGCTCTGCGGGCTGTGGGAGAACAGACCAGTTATGCCTGGTCACCAGATGGCACCCGATTGGCTTTCGGCGGGGTAATGGATGGACCTTCGGCCGATATTTACCTCTATGATGTTACCAGCGGTACGATCAGCAGGGTCAGCCAGGACCCCGCCCAGAATTTTGCCCCTTCCTGGTCTCCGGATGGAACCCACCTGCTTTACATGGCGGCGGAGAGTTTTGGCACCGGCGCAGGCGGGACCATGTCTGGCGTTTGGATGGCCGATTCTGAGGGCGCGAACCCAACCGAGCTGTTTGCGACCAATAGCGCCGGCGAAGAAGTGGAAGGCTGGCTGGATGACAGTACCGTCCTGCTAGCCACCTGGGCGCAGCCATGCGGCTTGCAGAGGTTGCGGTTTTATGACCTTAATACCCATAAAGAAACCGTTCTAAACGAGGATTGCTTCAATTCAGCATCAGCTGCTCATGTGGGAATTGGGTCGGCTCTGTATTCAAACGCCAGCGGTATCTACATGCTGACAACTGATGAGCGTACACCGACACAGGTGAGCACGGCGGGGGATGCGTTCATCGATCCCCGCCAGGCAGGTGACCAGGTGTTTACCGTGCGCTTTGAAGGCGGCGGGATGGCCACCTTTGGCAACATCAGTGATTTTGACCACCAGGTTTCACCGGTCAAAGCACAGCCCAATGAGATGGATTTGGCCGAATATGGCGCCATCTGGGGCTGGACCAGCCTGGACGCATCCCAGCCGGGTGCCTGGATCACCGGCCCGGGCGTGGAATTCGGCCAGATCTTTGACGCGCCAGCTTCTCACCCGATCTGGAGCGAGCATAATAACCTGCTCTTCTTCGCAGGCCAGGATTCTGGCAGCCAGGCGATTTACCTGACCACCTTCGACAACTTTTACCAGGACCTGCATCAGGTGAACACGATTGATGCCCAACCGATCGAGGTTGCCTGGCTGGGTGGGGAATAAAGCGCATAGCTAACCCGGGCAGGAGGTCAGTTTCAGGAGGGCGGCACAAGTAAGAATGGGACTAGGGGATTGGAGATTATTTGCCACTTACCCCGAATCAATTACACACCTGGCCTGGTTATCACGGTTTGATCGCCAGGTTTTTCATAATCGTTCAACCGTTGGATCACCAGGTGGGCGATGCGGGTGAGCGTGTCCACCATCATGGTTTCGTCATATTTGGATTCCATGAGGACGTGTGAGGCGCCCCAGATCAAAAAGGAAAGCACAATTTCCTTTTCTGGGCAGACTACTGATCTGCGGATACTGCACCCTGATCTGACGGTCGACCTTGTCGATCAGAAGGTACATCCTTCCCGAAAACAGGGTGATGATGATCCCGGAATTTTTGGTTGGGAAAATACCTTCAGCGATTCCTCCTATAGGGATGTGAATCCTCCGGTTTGGTATGTAATGAACATCTTAGGAGAACGGCTTACAATTCTTTTATTGACTTATTCCTGACGATCCCCTGTGGATCCTCCTCCAAATCCGATAATGGTCAACTGTACAGGGTAAATATGACAGGTTGAACAGGGCAAATTCCTCTTTCAGTCCAATGCGGTTTGGATAAAAATGCGTATCATAAAGGTTAAAGAATAAATGACCCACGGAGGAAGATATGTATAAGATCGCGATGTTTTTGGTGCTTAGCCTTCGGAATTCTGGTGCCTTCCTGCAGCCCGGAAGAAGCAAAGGGGGTGATTGGGTCCGGTTCCATGGCAGCCGAAACCAGGACGCTTGGCGATTTTCACATTATCGATTTGAGTATCCCGGGAGAGATGAAAGTGACTCTGGGGGATTCGGAATCCATAAGCATCGAAGCAGAGGATAACATCCTGCCCCTCATCGAAACGAAAGTAAGCGGGGGCAAACTGACCGTTGGCTCCGTACCTGGAAAAGTGATCCAACCCACAAAACCCATCAAATATACAGTCACCACCAAAACATTGGATCAGTTGATCACCGGAAGCCTAGGCTCGATCAGCGCTCCCACCCTGAATGTGAAGAGATTCAAAGCTGAGATCAACTCCACTGGCAGCATCGAACTGGAAAATCTTGTTGCTGATTCACTCCAGGTTGCGATCAATAGCATCGGCAATATCAATATCCGCGGCGGGGAAGTCCAACAGCAAACGATTGATATTTCCAGTTCTGGTAACTATCAAGCGCCGGAATTAAAAAGCTCCACTGCCAAAGTGACGATCGATAGTAGTGGTGATGCGATCCTATGGGTAACGGACCAACTTGACGCCGCGATCAACAGCAGCGGATCCGTGCGTTATTACGGAGACCCCAAGGTAAAATCGGAGATCAATAGTTCAGGATCTATTCAGCCCCTTGGACAAAAATAGCCCCTATTGACAGGTTTTCCCCTAATATTGACCGTGGAGGAACAATGAAAGAATCCGTCGTTGAAGTAACGAACTTCAGAAAAACCTACAAATCCCTGGTAGCCGTGGATGATATCAGCTTCGAAGTCCACAGGGGCGAGATCTTCGGTCTGTTAGGTCCCAATGGGGCAGGTAAAACGAGCACCCTGGAAAGCCTTGAGGGCTTGAGGCAGCCGGATGGTGGTTCCCTGCGCATCCAGGGAGTTGACCCCGCCAGGCAACCCGGGAAATTAAGAGAAATGATCGGGGTACAGCTGCAGGCTTCCACATTACCCGCCAGCATGACACCGCTGGAGGCGATGCGCTTTTTTTGCACCTACCATCGTGTGACTCCCCGGAACGACCTGTTGGAAGAATTCGGACTGGGTGAAAAGTTGAAAACCCAATTCAGCATGCTCTCCACCGGTCAACAACGCCGGCTGGCTCTTGCCTTGGCGATTGCCCACCAGCCGCCTGTGCTGCTGCTCGATGAACCCACCGCCGGGTTGGATGTTCCGGCGCGGGTGGAGCTGCACGCCCGGTTGGATGAATTGCGTAAAAATGAAACTACGATCATACTTGCCACGCATGATATGGCCGAAGCCGAGAAAATGTCGGACCGGGTAGCGATACTGCTGAAAGGACGCATCGCTGCCACCGGTACCCCCACAGAACTGACTGCCCAGGGGGAGGGGCTGGTCAAGATTACGGTGGCTTCGAGTTCCTCCAGCCTGCAATCCTACCCGGGGAGCTTCCCTGGGGTGAAGAAGCAGTTCCAGGGTGAGGGATATGCAACCTTTTTCAGCGAAGATGCCGGCTTGTCCGTCCCGGCAATCCTGGAATTTTTGAAGAATCGGAACGACTCCCTGGTGGATCTACGGGTGGAGCGGCCCTCCCTGGAAGAGCGGTTTCTCGAGATCACGCAGGAATCTCCGAATAAAGGAGCGAAATAGCCATGACAGCATTTTTCCACTATCTTACGTATGATTTCAAGAACGGTCTGCGGGAAAAATCGCTGCTGCTGCTTAATTACCTTTTCCCCCTTGGTCTTTTCATCTTGATGGGCTTCCTGCTGACCGGTGTAAACCCGGATTTCAAAACAACCATCATCCCTGCAATGATCATTATCTCGACAATGTCGGTGACACTGCTCGGGATGCCCAATCCGATCGTTGCAGACAGGCTGGCGGGAGTTTACCGCAGCTTTAAGATCAATGGTATTCCAGCGGCTCACATTCTGGCTGTACCCCCGCTGGGGAACCTGGTGCATGTGATCATCGTCTCGGCGGTGATAACAATACTCGGGTATCCACTTTTCGATGCGACCTTGCCGGTTAATTGGCTGGCATTTGTGATCATCATCCTGGTGCAATTCTTCGCCATGGCTGGATTGGGGATGCTGATCGGTGTGATCTCACCGAATGGGAATACAGTTGTCCTTTTCAGCCAGCTTATCTTCCTGCCTTCGATGATCATCGGGGGTTTGATGATGTCTTTTGATTTCCTTTCACCAACCATGCAGCGGATCGCGCTGTTATTGCCTGCAACCCATGCAATGAATGCCTTCCGCGGGCTGGCCTACGGTTGGGAAACCAGCTTTAGCCCGATCTGGTCGCTCGCAGTCCTGATCCTTGGTGGATTGATCGCCTTTGCACTGGCGGTATTGCTCTTTCAGTGGGACAGCCGTAATCCAAAGCGAAGCCGGACACCCTATCTGGCGATTCTGGCGATGGTGCCATATCTGGTTTCGGTAATTCTATATTAATCCTGTTTAGTTTTTTATTCACCGCCGGGAAATACTCCCGGCGGTATCAATTTATATTCCTTCAACAAGAACAATCCAACACGTAAATATCCTTTTCTAATTGCCTCCTTGACTAGGGATGGGGATGGGATTATACTTTCACGCACTTAACTAATACACAAGGTTAATTATGGTTATCAATAAACCCTTTACACTAATCGTTGGCGAGTGGACGGAAGTCTTCATGCACCGTTCCTTCCGCGAATTTAAAACTTTCATGAATGAGGAAGGTCTTTCCTCTACCCAGGTCAACACTTTAATGCGTCTGTACCACCACGGACCCAGCGGGGTTTCGGATATAGGTGAATTTTCTGGCGTTACAAACCCTGCAGCCAGCCAGATGATCGACCGTTTGGTGCAAATGGATTTGATCCAGCGGGTGGAATCACCCAGCGACCGTCGTTTTAAGCAGCTTTCACTCACAGATAAAGGCGAAAACCTGGTACTGCGCGGAATCGAAGTCCGCAAGCGCTGGTTTGAAGACCTGACCTGCGAGCTATCCGCCGACCAACAGAAGATCGTCGCCGAAGGGCTGCAGATCCTAACCAAAGCAGCCAGGCGGTTGGACTCCGATGAAGCAAAGCATGGGATTAACTGCACGCACGATCGTGGAAATGGAAAGGCAGCCTGATTTGAATATCGCACAGACAAAACAGACAAAGCAAAACCGGCAGCCAGGGGGTATCCAGCGCGCCATTATCTACCTGAAAAACCTGCGCTGGCTAGCCCTCCTGCCTTATATCTTCATGGTCATTGCCACATTCGCCCAGTTGGCGGTCCCCAAGCTGATCGGTCAAGTTCTTAATGCAGTTACGAGCGGGGTTGCTTCCAAAACCATTTTGGATGCGCTCTCCAAGATCCCACCAGCATTCATGAGCGCGGCGCTGCCAAAGATCCTCGCATATCTCAATCTACCCCTTACCTGGAGCGCTCAGCAGTTAACGGATTACCTTTCGGCCCAGGTTGCCGATGCGCCACGGGCACTGGTATATGCGGGTGTAACCATCGTCCTATTTGCCGTCATTCGCGGCATCTTTGCCTACCTTCAATCCTATTGGGCGGAACGCAATTCGCAAAGCATGGCATTTGACCTGCGCAATGATCTCTATGCCAAGATCCAGCGGCTTTCCTTTTCCTATCACGACCGAAACCAGACCGGGCAATTGATGGTGAGGGCGACCGACGATGTTGAAAAGGTGCGTCTTTTCCTGGGGCAGGGTTTGCTGCAGCTTGTAGGAGCGGTTTTACTCCTCACCGGCACCCTTATCATCCTCTTCACCACCAACACCCAGCTGGCACTTTACACCATCTGGATCCTCCCTGTGGCAATGATCATGTTCGTCATTTTCAGCGCGACCGCGCGGCCGATGTTTACCCGTGTCCAGCAGAAGCTTTCGGCGATGAATACCATCCTGCAGGAAAACCTGGCGGGCATCAAGGTGATCAAGGCGTTCACCCGTGAACGCTCGGAGCAGAAGAAATTCACCCAGTCCGCCGATGCGCTGCTCGATCAGCAACTGGCTGTCAACCGCCTGTTCTCATTCCTTTTTCCGATCGTATTCCTGATCGCCAACCTCGGTCAGGCAGTCACACTGTATTACGGCGGCAAGCAGATCATTTTAGGCTCCCTGACGATCGGTGAATGGCAGGAGTTCAGCCTCTACCTCATATACCTGTTTCTCCCCATTGCCCAGTTCGGTTTCATTATCACCCAATACAGCCAGGCTTCGGCTTCAGCGACCCGGGTGTTTGAGATCCTCGACGCGAAGAGCGACGTGGTCAACAAGCCGGATGCGGTTGACCTACCCCAGGTGGAGGGAAGGGTGAAATTTGACCATGTCACCTTTCGTTATTTCGGCGGCGGTGATCCCGTTCTGAGCGATGTGAATTTTGAGATCAAACCCGGCCAAACGGTGGCGCTGCTGGGTGCAACCGGCTCCGGGAAAACCTCCATTATTAACCTACTGCCCCGATTTTATGATCCAACGGAGGGGCAGGTTAGCATCGATGGGTATGATCTCCGCGATGTGTGCCTGGATACGCTCAGAAGGCAGATCGGCATCGTCCTGCAGGAGACAACCCTCTTCTCCGGGACCATCCGCGATAATATCGCCTTCGGGAAGACCAACGCCACGCAGGAGGAGATCGAAGCGGCCGCACGGGCAGCCGCTGCCCACGAATTCATTATTTCCTTCCCCCAAGGGTATGACACCCCGGTGGGAGAACGTGGTACCACTCTTTCCGGCGGGCAAAAGCAGCGTATCGCCATTGCGCGCGCGCTGCTGCTGAACCCGCGCATCCTGATCCTGGATGATTCCACCAGCTCAGTGGACCTGACCACTGAAGGTGAGATCCAGGATGCCCTGGATGAATTGATGAAAGGACGTACCAGTTTTGTCATCGCCCAGCGGATCACCACTGTGATGAACGCGGATGTGATCCTGGTGATGGATAAAGGCAAAGTGGTTGCTTCCGGCAAGCATCAGCAGCTGATGGAGGAGAGCGAGATCTATACCGAGATCTACAACTCCCAGCTCATCGGCGAAGAAAAAACGGAAATTCGAGAATAGGATCCCATTCGGGATAAGGAGAAATCATCATGATGGGTGGCGGTGGTGGAGGTCACGGACCTCAGGCAAGAATGATGCGGCAGGAATCGGAAAAACCAAAACAGGTTTCTTCCACCCTTAAACGATTCGGTCATTATGTGAAACCTTACTGGTGGATCGGATTAATAGTGCTTGCGCTCATGATCGTTTCCACCTGGGCACAAGTGACTGGACCGAACCTTACTGGTCAGGTTGTGGATTGCTTTCTGACCCCCGGAGTCTCCAGCGCAACCGCAGGGGCTTTTCCGGGTATGACAACCACAACCAATGCACAAACCAATTGCTGGTTATCCAAGGAGCCTAGCGGATTCACTGAAACCGTGATCCAGAATTTGTATACCTTGAATGGGTATCCCCTCCCGGGCACCGAAGTAGGCTCTATGACCCAGGCGAACCGGATCGCCGGATTGGGCAGGTTCATCCTGATCGTTCTCTTGCTATATGTTGTCAGCGCTGTGGCCACTGGTTTGACCTTCTACGGAATGAACTGGGCTGGCATGCACCTGGTGCGGGATCTGCGTGTGGAAATTTTCCAAAAAGTCCACCAACTTCAAATCGCATATTTTACTCAACATGAAGCAGGAGATTTGATGAGTCGGATCACAAATGATGCGGAGACCATTTCACAGGCACTAAACTTCGCCCTGGTCAGCGTGGTAAGCGGGGTGATGCTTCTGGTGTGGATCAGTTATGTGATGCTCAAAGCGAGCGTTTCATATGCCCTGCTCAGCATGGTGGTGATGCCCTTCATGATCCTTGCCACCATTTATTTTTCCGGGCAGGCTCGCAAGGCGTTCCGCACTTCCCGCCAACAATTGGGCAATGTGAACGCTGAATTGCAGGAATCGATCTCCTCGGTGCGTGAAGTGCAGGCATTCAACCGCGAAGAGGAAAATATCGAACAATTCCAGGCGACCAATGCAGCCAACCGGGATGCGAACGTTCGCGCGGTTTCCTTCACTTCCGCGCTTGCGCCAACCCTGGAAGCCCTGGGGTATCTCGGGCTGGCCATTGTCACCGTGGTCGGCGGCCTGGTTCTGCTGGGTGATGGCACCCTTTTCGGCACGGTCATCTCCCTGGGTCTGGTCATCATGTTCATGGGTTACGTGCAGCGCTTCAATCAGCCCATCCAGCAGATCTCAGTGTTATGGACCAATATCCAGAACGCCGTGGCCGGAGCGGAACGAATCTTCATCCTCCTCGACGAGCCTTTGGAAGTTCAGGACACTCCGGATGCCATCTCCTTACCCGAGATCGAAGGCAGGGTGGAATTCAAGAATGTGACTGCTCAATATGAAGCGGATCAACCTGTGCTGTGCAACATCAACTTCATCGCCGAGCCCGGCCAGACGATCGCGATCGTCGGTCCCACCGGGGCGGGGAAGACGACCATCATCAACCTCATCCCGCGTTTTTATGATGTGGTGGATGGCAGTGTGCTGATCGATGGCATCGATGTCCGCAAGGTCACTGAGGCTTCATTGCGCGGCCAGATCGGTATCGTTTTGCAGGATACCTTCCTGTTCAGTACCACCGTGATGGAGAACATCCGCTTTGGTCGGCCGGATGCCACGGATGAAGAAGTGAAGGCCGCAGCCAGAATATCGAACGCGGATACGTTCATCGAACGCCTTGAGAATAAATACGAGACTGTGCTCGGAGAACGGGGTTCCGGGCTCTCGCAGGGGCAGCGCCAGTTGATCTCCATTGCCCGGGCGGCTCTGGCCAACCCCCGCATCCTGATCCTGGACGAGGCCACCTCGAGTGTGGATACAAGGACGGAGAGGCTTATCCAGAAAGCCCTTGAAGAATTACTCAAAGGGCGCACCTCCTTCGTGATCGCCCACCGCTTGAGCACGATCCGCCATGCCGACCAGTTGTTGGTACTGGATGGCGGTGAGATCATCGAACGCGGCAAACACGATGAGCTCCTGGCGAAGAAGGGTTTTTATTACGACCTGTATACCAGCCAGTTCAACCGCAATCCACCCCAGGGTGGGAGTGAAGGAAAACCAATTTCCCCGGTCTTGAGTCCCTCTCCAGTGTAATGGTAATCGGTTGATAAAAAAAGTCCTTCCGCAGAAAATGCGGGAGGACTTTTTTAAAAAGGATAAATTTAATTATCCTGCGTCAGGGTGGGCAGCTTCATCCGCTGCAATCGCCTGTTGATCTTCGGCTGTGACTGGTTGGGATTGAATTCCCAGATCCTGCATTGTGGCTTGAAGATCTTCTGGTTCCATATCTTCTGGCGCCATCCCGGTTTCCTGTTGGACCTTCTGAGCATCGGCTTGGGACATCTTGACCGCGGAGGTTGCCCCTCCAATTAGGAGCATACCGCCAACGATCACGCGTCTTCTGCGTCTTCGTGCCCTTCTTACCATCCTTCGTCTCATCATGCGCATGGTAATTCTCCTTTCTTTTCTTAAAAGTATTATACAACACACGAAAATTAATCCATCAACAAGTTGTTGATTTTAGAATTTCAACTTATCCACATATCTTTAAGCCGAGCGTATGGCTGCCAGACTTGATTCTGGATAAAAAATGTCATAAAATGAGAAGCGGGTTAAAAATACCATATCTGGCTTCCCAGAATCGATTTACCCGTAGATATGACCAATTCCTTCGTTCACCTCCACCTGCATACCCAGTATTCGCTGCTGGATGGTTTCTGCAAGGTGCCTGAATTGATCAACCGGGCCAAGGATATGGGCATGCCCGCCATCGCCATCACCGACCACGGCACAATGTTCGGGGTGATCGAATTCTTCCAAAAAGCCACCAAGGCCGGGATCAAGCCCATCATTGGGTTGGAAGGTTACCTGGCAGCCCGCGGGATGAACGACCGCGAGCCGCGCCTGGACCGCACGTCCTCCCACCTGCTTCTCCTGGCGGAAAATATGACCGGTTACCAGAACCTTTTGCAGATCGCCTCGGCCAGCCAGCTGGAGGGGTTCTATTATTACCCGCGCATTGACCGCGATTTCCTTGCCAGCCACGCGGAGGGCTTGATCTGCACCACCGGCTGCATGGCTTCCGAGATCTCACGCACCATCCGTGATGAAGGTGCGGAGGGGGTGAAACGCAAGCTGGATTGGTATTACGAGGTTTTCGGACGCGACCGTTATTTCTTCGAGCTGCAGCACCACGATATCCCCGAGCTGCACGCCCAGAACAAAGTGCTCATGCAGCTGGGCTCGCACTACCAGGCTAACTTCGTCGCCACCAACGATGTCCACTATATCAACCGCGAGGATGCCCGCCTGCAGGATATCCTGCTGGCCATTCAGACCGGCACCCTGATCTCAGACCCGGATAGAATGCGAATGGCTGGCGATACTTATTACCTGCGGTCTCCCGAGGAGATGAGCGCGCTTTTCGCCGAAGTCCCCGAGGCGATCTCGAATACGCTGCTCATTGCCGAGCGCTGCAACGTGGACCTCGCTCCCAAAGGGTATCATCTGCCGATTTTCTCAGTTCCCCCGGGGACGACCCCCGAAGCCTACCTACGCACCCTTTGCGAGGAAGGCTTCCGCCGTCTCTACCCGACGAACAAGGATGACCCAAAATACCGTGAGCGGCTGGAGCACGAGCTGACCGTCATCCACCAGATGGGCTTCGACGCCTATTTCCTGATCGTCTGGGACCTGTGCCGCTTTGCCCGCGAGCGCGGCATCTGGTACGAGGCGCGCGGCTCCGCTGCTGGCTCGATGGTGGCCTTTACCCTGGATATCACCCTTGTGGAGCCCATCGAGCAAGGCTTGATCTTTGAGCGCTTCCTCAACCCCGGGCGAATCACCATGCCTGATATCGACCTGGATTTCCAGGATGACCGCCGCAGCGAGGTGCTGAAATACTGCGCCGAGAAATTCGGCGAGGACCACGTGGCGCAGATCATCACTTTCGGCACGATGGGTGCGCGCGCCGCAGTGCGCGATGTGGGCCGCGTGATGGATATCCCTCTCTCCGAGGTGGACCGGGTTTCCAAGACCATTCCCTCCAACCCCGGCCGCCCGATGAGCCTGGAGGAGGCCATCCAGCAGACTCCTGAATTGAAACAATTCTATGATGAACAAGCATACCTGCACGAACTGCTGGATACTGCGGCCAAGATGGAAGGCGTTGTGCGTAACGCCGGCACACACGCCGCGGGGGTGGTGATCACCGATAAACCCATTATCGAATATGCCCCGCTGCACCGCCCGACCAACACCAGCGAGGAGAACCCGGTCAAATCGGTCATCCAGTTCGAGATGTCAATTGTGGAGGCTATGGGGCTGCTCAAGGTGGATTTCCTCGGGCTTTCCACCCTGACGGTCATGTCGAAAGCCTGCAGGTTGATCGAAGAACGCCACGGAAAAACCTACGACCTGCACAATATTCCGCTCGACGATGCGCCAACCTTCGAATTCCTGGGCAAAGGTGAGACGGCCGGCGTCTTCCAGCTGGAGGGAACGGGCATGACCCGCTACCTGGTGCAGATGAAACCCAAGAACCTGGCCAACATCATCGCCATGGTGGCGCTCTTCCGCCCGGGACCCATGGACTTTATCCCGCAGTACATCCTGCGTATGCATGGGCAGGAACCGGTATCCTATGCCCACCCGCTGCTCGAGCCGATCCTCGGCGAGACCTACGGCATCCCCATCTACCAGGAACAGGTCATGTTCGCTGCCATGTCTCTGGCAGGCTACAGCGCCTCGGATGCCGATGAACTGCGCAAGGCGATCTCCAAGAAGAACGCCGATGCCCTCGCCAAACACCGCGAAAAATTCGTGGAGGGCTGCGGAAACAACGGCATCCGCAAGGACAAGGCTGATTCGATCTTCAGTGATTGGGAAAACTTCGCCCGCTACGGATTCAATAAGAGCCATGCAGCCGATTACGGCGTAATCGCGGTGCAGACCGCTTTTCTCAAGTGCCATTACACCGTGGAATACATGACCTCGCTGCTTTCCGCCTCCAAGAACGAGATGGAAAAAGTAGCCTGGTATATCGCCGATAGCAAGGCAATGGGCATCGACGTGCTGCCGCCGGATGTGAACACCAGCGGCTGGGATTTCACAATCGAGGATTGTCCCGAGGGTGGGGCTTCCATCCGCTTTGGATTGGGCGCCATCAAAAATGTGGGACGCGACCCGGTGGATATGATCATTGCCGCCCGCCGCGAGGCAAATTTCCGTGACCTGAACGACTTTGCCCGCCGGGTGGATCTTGCCAGGGTTGGCAAGCGCACGTTGGAATGCCTGGTGCGGGTTGGCGCGCTGGATACCTTCGGGCCGCGCCGCTCCGTCCTGGCTGCCCTGGACCAGGTGTGTGCCATCAGCGCCAGCCACTTCCGCGCCGCTAACAAGGGACAGCTCAGCATCTTTGGCGCGGCAGACGGTGTGGAGGAAAGGATCGTGCTGCCCGCCACCAACTCCACGGATACCCGCGAACAACTTGCCTGGGAAAAGGAGCTGCTGGGGTTGTATGTTTCCGATCACCCTCTCAAGATCTTCATGCCGGTGCTGGAGCGGAAGGTGAGCCATTATTCCGCCCAGTTGGGTGAGGCTGGTAAAGGCGAGAAGGTGACCGTGGCGGGGCTGGTGACCAACGTGCGCGGTATCCGCACCAAGGAGGGCAAACCGATGGGATTTGCCACCCTGGAGGATATCCAGGGCACAGTGGAGCTGGTGATCTTCCCCAAGACTTGGGAGAAGTACCACGACCTGCTCAAGATGGACACGGTCCTCTGCGCCGAGGGAAAAGTGGATGCACAGAGCGGTGACCCCAAGGTGCTAGTGGATAAGCTTTCCGAGGTGCAACCGGACGAATTCGGAGAGGATCCGCCGACGTCGTCGATCCGCGCAAGCTCCGGGGAATCAAACCGGGATGAAAGAGCGCAAGGATATCGAGGATACTCCGCCGGAAGATCCACCGCCACCCGATTGGGATGAACCCCCACCGCAGACCCCCGCCCAGGTTGTGCAACCCTTGGTCGAACCAGCCGCGATCGAAGAGGTACCATCAGCGCCCGCCCGGGAGAAGCTTGCCGCGGTGCTGGAGAAGATCGCGGAGCCTTCGCCCGAGCCGCTGGTGGACGCGCGGACAATGGCCGCTATAGCGCAAACCGCCCCACCGCTGCCGGAGCCACTGCCGCCACTCATCACCCCGCCGGGGGAGGAATCCTCCCAGCGCATGCTCAAGGTGGAGTTACGCTCAAGCGGCAACAAGGACCAGGATAAGCGCCGCCTGCAGCGCTTGCTCGGCTTCCTGCACTCGTGCCCGGGGCAGGATCACTTTGCGCTGCTGCTGGTGGAGAACGGTCACCGCTACATGCTGGATTTTCCCAACGACACAACCGGAATCTGCGAGGAGCTGCTGCGCCGCCTGGGTGATATCGTCGGTGCGCACAACGTGAGCGTGGAGGGGGGATAGCCTTCGCTTGTCTTCGCGAGGAGCGTTTTTTGTGACGAAACAATCCCATTATCAATAAACACTGGGGGTTTAATTTGGTTTCAAATGCGATCGCTTCGACCGCTGTGCGGTCTCGCAATGACCTCGTTACCAGCGGGCAGTAGCCCGTCGTACAAAAACATTAACCAAACCGGCCGGTTACGTAGGCTTCGGTACGTTTATCCTTCGGGTTGGTGAAGATCACTGGCGTTAGGTCGTATTCGATCATCCGTCCGGCGCGGTTCTCGTCAATCATCATCATGGCAGTGTAATCTGAAACACGCGCTGCCTGCTGCATGTTGTGGGTGACGATGATGATGGTGTACTCCTTGGCCAGCACGTGCATCAACTCTTCGATCTTCAGTGTGGAGATGGGGTCGAGCGCGGAGGCAGGCTCGTCCATCAGAACCACGTCCGGTTCAACAGCCAGCGCGCGGGCAATGCAAAGGCGCTGCTGCTGACCGCCGGAAAGTGAATAGCCGGACTGGTTGAGCTTATCCTTTACCTCATCCCAGAGTGCCGCCCCACGCAGGCTCGATCTCCACGATCTCGTCCAGGTCGCTCTTACGGCGCACTCCAAGCAGCTTCGGGCCAAAGGTGATATTCTCGTAGATCGATTTCGGGAAGGGGTTCGGACGCTGGAAGACCATTCCAACCCGCCTGCGGATATCCACCGCATCCACGCCGTTGCCATAGATGTTCTCCCCATCCAGAGTGATCAACCCCTCCACCCGGCAACCTGGGGTAAGATCCGACATACGGTTGAAGGACCGCAGCAGGGTGGATTTTCCGCAACCGGAAGGTCCAATGATGGCTGTGATGCGGTTCTTCTTGATCGAGAGATTGATCTCTGCGAGTGCTTTGAATTCCCCGTAATACACACTCACATCCCTGGCGTCGACCTTGATATCCTCGGGGATATTGGCAGTTGCTTTTTCGGGAACACCGAGTTGGAGCGACTTTTCAGAGGAAAATCGTTCCAAGTTATTAAGGGTCAGCGTTTGAGTTGTCATCATTTCCTCGTTTTCGGATCTGGGTTGATTCAAGATTGGTGGATTCATCCTGTCGTTCCAGGGGTTAATAGGTTCGGCGGTACCGGTTCCTAAAGTAGATCGCCAGGGTGTTCATACCCAGCAGCAGAATCAGCAGCACAAGGATGGAAGCCGCGGCAAGGTTGCGGAATTCATCCTGCGGACGCGAGGTCCATTGGTAGATCTGGATGGGTAAGGCGGTGAACTTCGAGAAGATCGAGGCGGGGTCATAAACGATGTAGGTGGAAGCGCCGATGACGACCAGGGGGGCTGTTTCGCCGAAAGCGCGCGAAAAAGCCAGGATCGCTCCGGTCATGATCCCGGGGATGGCGTTGGGCAGCACGTGCGACCAGATGGTCTCCCACTTGGTTGCGCCCACCCCGTAGCTTGCTTCGCGGATGGTAAAGGGCACGCTCCGCAGGGCTTCCTGGGAATTGATGATGATGATCGGCAGGATCAACAATCCCAGGGTCAGCCCGCCGGAAAGAATGGTGCGACCGTTCAACGTGGCCACTTCCACTCCGCCAAGAATGGCTCCGCTGGTAACCGGCTCCCAAAGCCGGACAAAGATCGCCAGGCCGAGGATCCCGTAGATGATCGAGGGCACGCCGGCGAGGTTATTGATATTCGTCTTGAGAAGCCGGTTCAACCAGTTATCCACGGCGTACTCTTCAAAATAGATGGCTGCGCCCAGCCCCACCGGCAGGGAGAAAAGTATGGCGACTGCGATCAGGATCAGGGAGCCCAGGATGGCTGTGCGAATACCGGCGTAGAGCGGGTCGGAGGATTGCGGCGAGGTGATGAAATCCCAATTGAGCCAGGCTTTGAAGGATAGCTCTCCCTGCGGATAATCCTGGCGGGCTGTGGCCTCGATCTCGCTTTTTCGGAAGATGGATTGGCTAAGCGTCCAGGTCTGCGCCACCTTCGGTTTGGCGATCTCCTGCAGGATCAGCGCCTTGATCTCCTTTTCGACTGCGCTCAAGCAGCGGTTTTTCCTTCATGAGTTTCTTGAACCGTCCGGGGGTGATATTCTCCTGCAGGAAAAGCACCTGGTCTTCCTTGGGCAGATCCCAGAACGGAACCCCGTTCACCGCCATGGCGTTGGGGCTCATTCCATATTCGACGACCATGTACCCGAAGCTGTCATTGACGATCTTAACCAGCAGGAGTGCAAGGAAAAGAACCCCGATGAGTGTGGAAAGAAGGAGCCCTCCGCTCCAGATCTTCTCCACCCGGTGCCTGGCAGGTAAATTGGGAGCTGTTTTTTGTTCTTTCATACGGGAGCTCATCATTGGTATGCCTCGCGGAAACGCCCAACGATCCAGCGGCTGATCACGTTCAGGATGAAGGTGATCACAAAGAGGAGCAGACCGATGGCGAAGATACTGTTGTAATCCATCGAATCGTAGCTCAGGTCACCGCCGCTGATGCGCACCATGTAGCCCGGTCATCGTTTCAGCAGAATGGAATGGGTTCAGGGTCAGGTTCGGGCCAGCTCCCGCAGCCAGAGCGACGATCATGGTCTCGCCAATGGCACGGCGAAATACCCAGCAGGCAGGCGGCGGAGATGCCGGAGAAGGCGGCTGGAACCACCATCTTGAGGGCTACCTCGATTTTTGTGGAACCCAGGCTGTAACCTGCTTCGCGCAGCGACCGCGGTACTGCGCTGAGGGCATCCTCACTCATCGAAGCGATCAGCGGCAGGATCAGAATGCCCATGGCGATTCCGGCGGATGCCATGTTGTAGATCTGAACCGTATCCGCACCAAAGGCTCCCGCGCAGGAGGGGCGTGATGAAGGTCAGGGCAAAGAAGCCGTAAACCACGGTGGGGATACCTGCCAGGATCTCCATGATCGGTTTGACGGTACCCTTCACCTTCTGGGAGGCATATTCGCTGAGATAGATCGCCACCATCAGACCGAGCGGGATGGCCACCAGCATGGCGATCGTTGATGTGACCAGCGTGGCGGTGAGCAGGGGGATCACCCCGAATTGATTGATCTTAGGCTGCCACTTCAGACCGGTCAGAAAATTCCACACCGTGACATTCGGGTCCGCAAAAAACAGCAGCGCTTCCTTGGTCAATTCAAATATGATCGCGATAGTGATCAGAATGGAAAACAGACCGCAGAGGAACAAGAAGGCGGTGATCACCGCTTCGCCGGGTCTGCGGGCGCGCCGTGAGCGGGTTATCTTTTTACTCCGCAGGAGAAGGACTGGTGTTTGAGCGTTTTCGGACATGAAATCATCTTCCAGTTTAGACTACATGCGCCTTCCCCCTCAAAATTCGAGGGGGAAGGCTGATCGGAGAGAGGCTCCCCGGTGTTGCTTATTACTGACCTACCGCAGTCTTCCAGGCCTGCAGGGATTCATCGATGGCAGCCTGGCTGGCGGGGAAGTACCCCACCGATTCGATCTCGTTATTGACATTTTCCAGGTAGAACTTGATGAATGCTGCCACCTGGGGTTTTTCTTTCAAGATGTTGGCATCCGAGTAGATGAACAGCGGGCGGGAGAGTTTGTATTCGTTGCTTTCCGCGGTCTGCTCGGTGGGTTCCACGCCGCTGATGGACAGGGCATTGAGTTTATCCTTGTTCTCGGCGAGGTAGGCATACCCGAAGTAACCGATGGCATAGGGCGAGCCTTCCACACCCTGCACGAGGACGTTATCGTCTTCGGAGAACTGGATGTTCTTGGCGGCCAGCAGGGCGGCTTCACCCAGCTTGATATCTGCTTTGCCATCGGCATTCAAATTGGCGGGAGCCATGACTGGCTTCCACGAAGTAATCGAAAGTGCCGGAATCGGTGCCGGGGCTGAAGCGCTGGATGGGTTCGGCGGGCCAGGAAGGATCGACATCGGACCATTTTTCGGCGGTGGAGAAGATGGCGGCGAGCTGTTCGGGGGTGACGTCCTTGAGGAAGGTGTTTTCTTTGCTCACAACCATGGCGAGGGCATCTGTGCCAACGCGGAATTCAAGCGGGTTGCGGGCGGGTTGACAGGGCTGCGCAGTTTTCCTTCTCGGCATCCTTGATCGCACGGGAGGCATTGGAAATATCGGTCTCACCGGTCTTGCAGAAGCGCTCAAAACCAGCACCAGTACCGATGCTGTCGATGGTGATATTGCCTTCGAATCCTTCATTCTTGAAGACCTCTGCCATCCGCTCGGAAAGGGGGTAGACCGTGGAGGAACCGGCGGAAACGATATCCCCGCTGACGGCGTCGGGGGCGTACATGGCCATGGGGTCGGCCGTCGGCGCAACGGCGGGAGCTTCAGTCGCGGAAACCTGGGTAGGTTCGGGGGCTGCGGTCGGGGTGGCGGGGGCTGCACAGGCGGCAAGCACCGCTAGCGACTATAACGAATATCATGACTGGGGCAAACTTATTAATTCTCATTTTCAAAATCTCCTTTGATTTTTTCTTCAGCCTGATAATACCGGGGGTGTTTTAAGGCATTGCGAATACCCGGTTAACGTTTTGTTAACGCTTTTGCCAGTTGAAAAAAAGAAATCCCACGGGGGATTTCGATTTTTTAGCCAAATCGTTAGCTCACATCAGCGGAATGGTGAAGAAGAAGGTGCTGCCTTTCCCCTCGTCACTCTCAACCCAGATTCGACCACCATGCGCTTCCACGATGTGCCGGCTGATCGAGAGTCCCAGCCCGGTGCCACCCCCGCTGCGGGCTCGATCGGTCTTATAGAATCGCTCGAAGATCCGCGGAAGAGCCTCCGCTGGGATGCCCACCCCTGAATCCTGGATGGCAAACTGGATGAACTCTTCCGCTCTTTGCGCTGAAAGGATGACCTGACCTCCGGGTTGGGTGAACTTCACCGAGTTGTGGATCAGGTTGACCAGCACCTGCTCAAGGCGCGGGGCATCTGCACGGATGGATGGAAGGTCAGGCGGGCAGACAACGCTGAGAGAGAGCGCTGCCCGCTCCACCTGCAGGCGCATGCGGTCGAGGGCGGTGTAGAGCAGGGTGACCGGGTTGACCGGTTTGAGATCGAGCGGGACCTGGCCGGATTCGATCCGCGAGAGCTCCAGCAGCTCGGCGACCATCTGGGTGAGGGCATCCACCTCGGCCTCGATGCGAATCAAGAAAGCGCCGGGCGGCCTGGGGGTCTTCGAGGGCGCCATCCTGCAGGGTTTCAGTGAGCGCCTTCAGGGATGCCAGCGGTGTGCGCAATTCGTGGGAGATGTTGCTGACGAAATCGCGGCGAACCGTTTCCAGGTGGCGCACGCGGGTGAGATCCTGGATGAGCAGCAAACTACCACCGCTGTAGCGGTCGGGGACGGCGATGAGCTGCAGGAACTGGCGGGTATTGGGCATCTCCACCGATTGCATCTGCATCTCACCGCTTTCCTGGCAGAGCCGCCAGGCTTCGATCAGTTGATGCTGGCGGAGGACCTCGGCGACGTTGCGGCCGGTCTGATCATCCAGTTCGAATAAGCGGGTGGAAGCCGGGTTGGCAAAGCGAATGATGCCTGCCGGATCGGCGATCAGCACCCCGTCCGTCATCTGGTCGAGGACTGTGGCGAGCCTCCCTTTTTCGGTTTCCAGAATTGTGATCCGGTCGTATTCCTCCTCAAAAAGATCGTGCAGCAGGGGGGCAAGCTGCCCCAAACCCCGCACCCGGAACGGAACTTCACCGGGGGGGAGCTTGCCGGCCTGGAGCTGGCGGAGTTTTTCCGAATAGTTTCGGATCTGCCGGCGGGAATCGATCAGATACCAGGCAAAACCCCCCAGCACAACCAGGAGCGCGATCAGCAGGAATATCAGCAGGTTTTGGCTCATCGATTTGTATATTTATACGATGGTTTCAGGACCGGACATGCCCCATCAGCCTTCGAAGCGGTAGCCGCCGCCGCGCACGGTGACCAGGCGAACCGGGTTGGCCGGGTCCTTTTCGATCTTTTGCCGCAGCCAGCGCACGTGGACATCGACGGTGCGGCTGTCGCCGATAAAATCCCAGCCCCAAACCCGCTCCAGGATGAATTCGCGGGAAAGCATCTGGCGGTGGTGCTGGACGAAGAACAGGAGCAGTTCGTACTCCTTGGGTTTAAAATTGATCACGGTTCCATCCAGTGATACATCCCGGCGGGTAAGATTGATTACCAGGTTGTCGAAGATGAATTTTTCAACCGCCTCATCGCTCGGAGCCTGCTTAAGCTTTTCCAATTCCTCCTGGATCACGCGGCTGCGCCGAAGCTGGGCGCGTACCCTTGCCAGCAGCTCGCGCATGGAAAAGGGCTTGGTCAGGTAATCATCTGCGCCGACTTCCAACCCCACCACCCGGTCGATCTCCTCCGCGCGGGCGGTGAGCATCAGGATGGGCATATTCATTTCCTGGCGCAGGCGGCGGCAGACTTCGAACCCGTCGATCCCCGGCAGCATCACATCCAGGATCACCAGATCCGGTTTGAATTTGCGTGCGGTCACCACTGCTTCCTGCCCATTCACCTCAGACCGGACGGTGAAACCCTCCTTCTCGAGGTTATAAACCAGGGTCTCCTGCAGCGAGGGTTCGTCCTCCACAACCAGAATCGTCGAGGTCATGTAGTTAATAGTATCATACCCAAAAAGTGGTTTTCCCCAGCGATCCTGATTAGGGGTTTCACCACCTCGTTGGGGAGAAAATGTTGAATTCATGAGGAGTAAGCCTCGTTACCCTTATGCATCGTCCCACACAGCCAGTGTGGGACGATTGACTAAGATGAAGGAGAAGGAGAAAAAGAATGAAACCGGTTCCGATCTCAGGGTACAACATCCAAAGCCGGAAGGATGAGGCGGGTACTGGCTAGATCAACTTCAATGCGTTCGCTCCAATCCCAGTGCACGATTTCCGCCAGGTGCAGGCGGGAAGTCATATCGAGGTGCAACGGGGTGACCGAAACGAACCCTTCGGAAACAGCACCAATATCAGTCCCTTCCAGGGGGATTCCATCGGGGCTTGCGCCGGCAATCCAGTAGAAAGCCTTTCCCCGCGGGTCGCTTATGCGTTCCACGTGGTCATGGTAAACCCGGATGCCCAGGCGTGTGGAGCGAATACCGCAAATTTGGTTCAAAGGGATTGGCGGAACATTTACATTCAGGGCGATACCCGGGTTAAGCCGATAACGGAACCTGGATTCCGCCACCTGGCGGCCAAAGAAGGCAGCGGTGGAATAATCACGGCGGCCATCCAGGCCTTCGGGGGCATCCTGCGATACCGCGATGGCTGGAATCCCCCAGATGGCTGCTTCCATGGCAGCGGCAACAGTCCCGGAATAAACCACATCCTGCCCGAGGTTGGCGGAGGTGTTAACCCCGCTAACCACCAAGTCTGGTGTGAAGGGAAGAAAACCGCGGGCTGCAAGCGCAACACAATCCGCCGGAGAGCCATCCGCGGCGAATGCAGCCATACCATTTTCAAGCCGGGTCTCCTTCACGCGCAGCGGGCGGTCCAGCGCGCGGGAATGGCCGGATGCGGACCAGTTCCGGTCGGGAGCCAATATGGTGACATCGCCGAACTTTTCCAATTCAATGGCAAGCGCCATAAGACCCGGTGAATCCACCCCGTCATCATTTGTAATTAATATTCTCTTTCTTATCATTTCTATATTTCCTTTTACTTCCGCATTGTAAAGGGTGAATGTTAATATTTTGTTATCGGCGGGTTATGGTCTTGTCAAACATTAGGGGAAAAATTAGCCGGGCGGGAAGCCGCCATATATAAGGCGGGTAGGCGCATTCCCACCGCGATGTGGCAGTAATCCCCTCACGGGTTATGCCAACTTTTTTACGGGGTAACAACTGGCTAAATAGAAACATCCCCGCAGGGATGTTTCTAATCGGAGTTATTTCTCCGCGTCCCGCTCGCGCAGGTGGGGGAAGAGCAGCACCTCGCGGATGGAGCGCTTGCCGGTGAGCAGCATGGTCAAGCCGATCCACGCCCATGCCGAAACCGCCCTGGGGCGGCATGCCGTAGAGCATGGCCTGCAGGTAATCCTCGTCCATCGGGTGGCGGTCCTCGTCTTCATCGCCGTAGGCGCGACCCATTTCCTCGAAGCGGGCTTGCTGGTCGAGGGGATCGTTCAGCTCGGTGAAGGCGTTGCACAGTTCCATCCCGCCGATATAGCCCTCGAAGCGCTCCACGGTGGTCGGGTCGCCGGGCTTGCTCTTGGCCAGCGGGGAGATATCGCGCGGGTAATCATAGATGAACGTGGGCTGGATGAGGGTTGGCTCGAGGTAATCGCCCAGCATGGCCTCGATCAGCTTGCCGCGCGGGCTGCCGGGTTTGAACTTCAGCCCCTTGGCGGTCATGGCTTTTTCCAGCGAGGCGGCATCCGGGTGGGCATTGATATCGATGCCCACCGTGTCGATCAGCCCCTGGCGCAGCTCGATGCGCTTCCAGGGCGGGGTGAGGTCGATCTCCTGCCCGTCGAAGTCGATCTTGTAGAGACCCGTTCACCTCCATCGCCACGGTGGCGATCATCTGCTCGGTCAGGTCCATGATCTTGAGGTAATCCGAGTAGGCCATGTAGAACTCGAGCTGGGTGAACTCGGGGTTGTGCTTGAAGGAGACGCCCTCGTTGCGGAAATCGCGGCCGATCTCGTAGACCCGGTCCAGCCCGCCCACGATCAGGCGCTTGAGGTAAAGCTCGAAGCTGATCCGCAGGTAGAGGTCCTGGTGGAGCTGGTTGTGGTGGGTGACGAAGGGCTTGGCCGCCGCGCCGCCGTAGAGCGGCTGCAGGATGGGGGTTTCCACTTCCAGGAAGCCCTGACCATCCAGGAACTTTCGCAGCGCGGTGACCACCGCGGCGCGTTTGCGGAAGATCTCGCGCACCTCGGGGTTGACCGCCAGGTCGGCGTAGCGCTGGCGGAAGCGGGTCTCGGGATCGGCCAGGGTGGCATGCCGGACCACCTCGCCATCCACGACTTCGTCCTTGGCGGCCGGCAGGGGGGTGATGGACTTGGCCAGCATGGCGAAGGAGGAGACGTTGACCGTGATCTCGCCGGTGCGGGTGCGGAAGAGGGTGCCGGTGGCTTCGAGGATATCGCCCAGGTCGAATTCCTCGTTGAAGAGCTTGAACTTCTCCTCGCCCAGGTCGTTGACCCGCAGGAAGAGCTGGATGCGGCCGGTGGAATCCTCGATGTGGGCGAAGGTGAGCTTGCCCATCGGGCGCATGGCGCGCAGCCGCCCTGCCACCGTGACGGTGACGGGTTCGGTGCTGCCCGCGGCTTCGGCCGTTTCGAAGGCAGCCAGGGCTTCCTGCGCGGTGTGGGTGACGTGCGAGCGGGTGGGGTAGGGCTCCATCCCGGCTTCGCGCAGGCGTTCGGCCTTTTCCAGGCGGATCTTTTCGAGGTCGGATCGTTCCATGAAGGACTTCCTTGGGGTGAGAATGGGTCTATTTTAATGCAGAATGGGGCTTGAAATCGGGGATTATTGAGTCTACACTACTTTTACCCGGCGATCCTGCCGGGAAGGGAACCAGGAAGGGAACGGAAAATGAAAGAGCTGAGGACTGAAATTGAGATCAACGCATCACCGGAAAGGGTATGGCAAATCCTTACCAAGTTCGATCAATATCCAAATTGGAACCCATTTATCCACCGCAACGGAAAACGGAAATGGACGAAAGGAGGAATCCTTCATGGGAGCAAGAAGGATATCGACTTTGCACTGTAAAATCGCAAAGCTAGTGCCAAATAAGGAGCTAAGTTGGGAGTATAAGGTAATCCATCCCGGTCTGTGGTACGGTGAGCACAGTTTCACGATCGAGCCTGCCGGAGAAAACCGCGTTCGTTTCATTGATATTGAAGTATTCACCGGGTTACTCATCCCCCTCCAGGCGAAAGATATCGATACGAACTCCCGGAAGGGATTTTCGAGGCGATGAATAAAGCCCTGAAAGAACAGGCAGAGCGGGCTACTATATAATTGTGGGTAGTAAAAAAATGAAACCCCTCACGCATTACGAGCATAAAACCGAACCCCTGCTGCCGTTCAACCAGTTTCTGCGGCGAATGCTGCGCCATGGACTGGCGGCGACTGCTCTTCCTGGCGGTTTCGCTCGGAATCGGCATGGTGGGCTACCATTTCACCGAAAACCTCCCCTGGATCGATTCCCTGCTGAACGCTTCCATGATCCTGGGCGGGATGGGTCCGGTGGATATGCTCAAGACCGAAGGCGGCAAGCTATTTGCCTCGTTCTATGCCATTTACGCCGGGGTGGCGTTCCTGCTTGGTGGTCGGGATCATCATTGCCCCGCTAGCGCACCGCCTGCTTCACCGCCTGAATCTGGACGAAAAGGAAAAATAGCTTGACCGCGACTATCAGAACCATGAACCTGCCCGGGGATCTCGACGCGTGGATCGCTGTCACCGCCGAGGGCTTCCAGTACCCCGATCACCCCGAGTGGAACTACTCCCCGGAGGAGATCGAAAATAATGTGCAGGGCATCCGCTCGCTGAAACAGGATCTGGCCGCTCTTTGCCGTGCTGCGCGCTTTTTCCGCCGACGCGCGCGACCTGATCCGCGGTTTTTTCTGCGAGGAGGACGGCAAGGTGGTGGGCAATATCTCCTGCCAGCGGCGCGGGGAAGCCTGGTATATCTCCGACGTGGTTATCCTGCCGGAGTACCGCGGGAAGGGATATGCCCGCAAGCTGGTGGAGACCTGCGTGGAGGATATCCGCGCGCGGGGCGGCAGGCAGGTCAGCCTGGATGTGGTCAGCGGGAATAAACCGGCGATCGAGCTCTATCGAGCCGCGGGCTTCCGGGATTACACCTCGCTGGCATTCTACGAGATGAAAAGCTACCATCCCCTGCTGGCGGTGGGAACCGACGACTGCCGGGTGGAGGAGATCAAGGGGGATTCCTGGAAGCTGCGTTACGAATTCTGGAAGCGCGTCACTCCCGCAGGGGTGCAGGAATTCGCACCCGTGACCGAGTCCTCTTTTCGCCGCTCGGCATTCACCCGGGCATTTCAACAGTTTGTGGCGATGGATGAGCCGGGGAAAAATTCCAGGTCTATGCGCTGCTGCGCGGCCGGGGGAGGCACGTGCTTGGCGTGGCAACCGTGAACAAGCGCACCAAGGAAGGCGGGATCAACATCCTGGAGATCGGGTTGGATGAGACCTACAGCGGAAAGGCGGAATATTTTCTCACCGAAATTCTCTGGCGGATCTATGCCGATCACAAATCGCCGCTCACCGAGTTCGAGCTGCCCGCCTGGCAAACCGGGATGCAGCGGGCTTGCGCGGGGCTGAAGATCGAAGCCGAAATACGAGACGATCAGCATGGGCATGAAGCTGGAATAGCCCGGCCGTAAATCACCGCGGTTTCCCTCAATCTACAAGCCTTCGGAAATCCACAGGTAACCGCGCAGTCCCATGGTATAAAATCCATCCATGAATTCAAACGAACCGGTTTTCACCCCCCGCGAAGCGGAGGTCATTGCCCAACTGTTGGAAGGCAAAGCGAATAAGCAGATCGCCAACGCGCTTGGCATAACCAACCGGGCGGTCGAATTTCACCTTAGCAGCATCTATCAAAAACTGGGGGTCGGTTCCCGAACGGAAGCCATCATCCAGCTTAAGGACGCGCCTTTCCGGAAAACCGCAGGGGAAGAGGCGATGGCAGGGGTTCGGGAATCCGCAGTTGAAACCGGTATTCCTCCGGCGCAGAATGGAGATCATCCCATTTCAAACCAGAGGTATAAAATGACGAGTTATAAATGGATCGGTGCGATCACGATTGTTGGTGGAATCCTTATTATTGCGTTTTTGCTATTTGCATCCAATCGGGATCAACCGGCAGCGGCACCCCCTCTTGCCACCCCAATAGCGAAAACGGTGATCTCCACCGTCACCTCCTTACCCACGAAAACTTTACCCCCGCCAACCCCAACGCAATATATTCCAGCTGTTGCAAAGGGGGATCATGCCCGTTTCATCTCGGAAACGATCCCGGATGGATCCTCCCTCGATCCCGGGAAAAGCATCACCAAGTCCTGGACCCTGGAGAATGACGGGGCAACCACCTGGGGTAAGGATTACACCCTTGTTTTAACGCAGAGCTCCCATCCGCTGGGGTTAACCCTGGGGGAACCTGCCCTCATCCACCTGCCAGCGGAAGTGCCCCCCGGCGGGAAGGTGGAAGTATCCATTCCCCTCAGCGCGCCGCAGGCGGATGCGATTTTTTCAGGGGTGTATCAATTGCACAACCCCGCGGGGGCCTGGGTGCCAGGGGATGGCGGACTGATCTGGTTTTCGCTCGTTGTGGGCAAGCCCAACGTAACGGTATCCCAAAACCAGGGGGTTTCGGTATCTTTGGAGAGCGTCGAGAAAGATACCACGTATACCTCAGCCACGTTTTGTGCCCAGTATCCCGATACGCAGGACTGGAATCCTTATCCTGTGATCCTGGAAGCGGGCGGGGTGAGCACGGGGTTGGATTCCTACCAATTGGTGGGCGCAAAGGATCCCGGAACCGGTGGGAGTGCTAACCGCTGTTTTATCCTTGGCTTCCCGGTCGGAACCGATCAATACGGCGGCGGACCCTTCACGATCACAATTTCAAGTTTCGCGGTGGATCCCTCGACGAATCTCCAGGCGAATTGCACCCGGGCGCAGGAGTCACTTGCCGTAACCCACCCCGGCCTGACCTTCACCTGCGGATCGTTGGGCAGCTATTTCGGCAGTATCCAGCCGGCAGCCGGGATGACGATGGAGCAAGCCCAATCATTGGTGATGGATGCACTTGAACAGCGAATTTACGGTCCCTGGGTCTTTGAAAATTAACGAAGGTATTGAACAATACCAGGAATAAAAACCGGGTTGCCGGAAGGCAACCCTGAAGGTTTTGGAGGAAATGTATTTACTTCACGCTTACCAGGTGCACCTTGTAGGAACCTGCAGGTGCTTCCACGACGATCTTATCCCCGTTCTTGTGGCCGGTGAGCGCTTTGCCCAGCGGGGATTCGTTGGAGATGCGGCCGTTGTGCGGGTCGGCTTCGGCTGCGCCTACGATGGTGTAGGTCTCATCCTTGCTGCGAGCCTTCCTCTTTGATCACGACCGTGGAGCCAACCCCCGCCACTTCGTGGGTGGGGGTATCCTCGATAACCCGGGCGGTGGCCAGCAGAACCTCAAGCTCCTTGATGCGGCCTTCAACGAAGGCCTGCTCGTTCTTGGCGGCTTCATACTCGGCGTTCTCGATCAGCTCGCCGCCTTCCATGGCTTCGCGCAGGCGCTCGGCGATCTCCTTGCGCTTTATCGGTACGCAGGTGTTCCAGCTCGTCCTGGAGCTTCTGGTAGCCTTCCTGGGTCAGGAAAGTGTTGGTCATGATCCGATTCCTTTAAAAAAAGTTTCCTGCGATGTTCCCCGTGGATCCACCATCACCATGACTGGTAAAAAAAACCACTCCAAGCGGGGCGGTTTAGATGGATCGCCGGCACGGCGTGATGTTTGTAGCCAAGATAATATCACAAATCGGTTCCAAAGCAAGCGGGAGATTGGGACTAATCGGTAAAGACATCTCACTGGTTTACAAAAAAGCTGCCGGAGAGCTGCTCCCGGCAGCCAGCGATTCTTTCGATCATTGAATCAGGCAGCCTTATACTTCGCGCCTTCACGCAGGGCTTCGTAGTTCTTCTGGGCAGCAGGTCGTGGTGGCGCTTGGGGAGGTGGTCGCAGAGCGCCTTTTCCACCGCTTCGAGCGGCAGGAACGGCAGGTTGGCCAGCAGCCCGCCCAGCAGCACCATGTTGGTCAGGCGCTTGTCGCCCAGCTTCTCGGCGATATCGTTGGCGGGGATCATCACCACGCGGATATCCTTGCGCACTGGGTCGCGGTTGACGATGGACTGGTTGACCACCAGCACACCCCCATCCCGCACCAGCGGCTCGTATTTATCCAGCGAGGGCAGGTTCATGGCGATGACGGCGGTGGGGCGGCTGACCAGCGGAGAGCCGATCTCTTCATCTGCGATGATGACGGTGCAGTTGGCGGTGCCGCCGCGCATCTCGGGTCCATAGGAGGGGATCCAGGTGGTTTCCTTTTTCTCATCCATGGCGGCATAAGCCAGCAGCTGCCCGGCGAAGAGAACGCCCTGGCCGCCAAATCCGGAAATGATCACTTCGGTTTGCATCTGATCCCTCCTCTAAAGCCGTGCTTCCAATATCGTGGGATGCACTTTGAAATCGTTGAGCGGGAAATAAGGCACCATCTTTTCCTCCAGCCACACGCGCGATGCCTGCGGGGTCATGCCCCAGTTGGTCGGGCAGGTGGAGAGCAGCTCCACCATCGAGAAGCCCAGCCCGCGCACCTGGGTTTCGAAGGCGGTGCGGATGGCTTTCTTGGCCAGGCGGATGTTCTTGGGGTCGTGCAGGGAGCGCCGCACGACGTAGCTGGCGCCATCCAGGGTGGCCAGCAGCTCAGCCGCCCGGATGGGGTAACCCATTGTCTCCACATCGCGCCCATTGGGCGAGGAGGTGGTCTTCATGCCCGGGCAGGGTGGTGGGGGCCATCTGCCCGCCGGTCATGCCGTAGTTGGCGTTGTTGATGAAGATGACGGTGATGTTCTCGCCGCGGGCGGCGGCGTGGACGATCTCGCCCATGCCGATGGAGGCCAGGTCGCCATCGCCCTGGTAGGTCAAGACGATCTGGTCCGGCAGCACGCGCTTGACGCCGGTTGCCATGGCCGGGGCGCGCCCGTGGGGGGCCTGCACCAAGTCGAAGTTGAAGTAGTTGTAGGCAAAGACCGAGCAGCCCACCGAAGCCACGCCGATGGTGCGCTCGCGCAGGCCCATTTCATCCAGCACCTCGGCGACCAGGCGGTGAGCCACGCCGTGGGTGCAGCCCGGGCAGTAGTGGGTGGAGACATCGGTCAGGGATTCCGGGCGGGTGTAGACAGGGGCGTAATCGAGATGTTCAGTAACCATAATGACCTCCTAGCGATCGGGAGCGATCCGCGCCAGCCAGCGGTCGCGCGGGTGACCTTCGGTGGATATCGGACCCGGAGGCCATGCGGCGGATCTCGGCGGCGATCTCTTCGGGCAGGGGGATGATCCCGCCGATGCGCCCGAAGAATTCCACGGGGGTGCGGCAGCTATTGGCCAGGCAGGACATCCTCCAGCATCTGCCCGGTGTTCATTTCCACCACCAGGATGCCCTTCACCTGCGGCTGCGAGCTCGCCGATGGCTTTTACGGGGAACGGGCTGCAGGGTGATCGGGCGCAGCAGGCCGACCTTGATGCCTTCGGCGCGCAGCAGCGCGCACCGTGCTGAGCGCCACCCGGCCGGCCGAGCCGAAGCCGATGACAGCATATTCGGCATCCTCCAGGTAGTATTCCTTGAAGCGCACCTCGTTGGCCTGCACTTCCTGCCAGCGGCGCACCATGCGCAGGTTGGCTTTCTCCTGCGAGGCGGTATCCAGGTAGATGGAAGAGAGGACGTGGCGTTTTCCGCCTTCCACGCCGCGCACCGCCCAATCGGGGAAGGCTGGTCTTCAGCGGCTGCATGGGGGGCAGCTCGCAGGGTTCCATCATCTGCCCGATGCTGCCATCGGTGAGCACGACGCAGATCGAGCGGTATTTTTCTGCCAGGTCGAAGGCCAGGACGGTCAGATCGACCGATTCCTGCACGCTGGCCGGGGCGAGGACGATGGGGTAGTAATCGCCGTGCCCGCCGCCGTGGACGATCTGGTTGTAGTCGGCCTGCGCCGGGGCGATGTTGCCCAGACCCGGCCCGCCGCGCATCACGTCCACCAGCACCATGGGCACCTCGGTGCCGGCGATGTAGGAGAGTCCTTCCATCATCAGGCTGACGCCCGGGCTGGAGGAGGAGGTCATGGTGCGCGCGCCGGTGCAGGCCGCGCCGTAGACCATGTTGATGGCGCCCAGTTCGCTCTCGGCCTGGACGAAGGCGCGTCCCAACTCGGGCATGCGCCGGGACAGGTATTCCAGCAGTTCGGTCTGCGGGGTGATGGGGTAGCCAAAATAGGCCTGCATGCCCGCCCGCACGGCGGCTTCGGCAATGGCTTCGTTGCCCTTCCAAAGTTCACGGGCCATGCCGCACCTCCTATCGCCGGGTTTGACCTTTGCGCCTTCGCGGTAGACCGTGATGGCCGCCTCGGGGCAGACCAGCGCGCAGACCGCGCAGCCGGTGCAGCCCTCGGTGAAGAGGTGAGCCGGGTGATAGCCTTTGGGGGTGAGGTGCTCCAGGTTGAGCGCAAGAACGTGCTGCGGGCAATCGGCGACGCACAGCTCGCAGCCCTTGCACAGTTGTTCATCCACTTCGATGGTGCCTTTGACGGGCATTCATTCCTCCTGTGGGTAAAACAGAGTAATTGGACAAACTCAGGCTTATTTTACCCGGGTTTCCTCCCAATTATGCGCCAAATCCGGGGATGGGGGAAGTGTCAGGCTTCCTGATTCGGGCGGTCATGGGTCACTGGCGCAGACCCCCTCCCGATACCCGAGTCAAGATTGCCACTCCGGAAAAGCATCCGGAGCGCAAGCGGCGTCGCGCCGATCTATGATAGTCCCCCCTCTCGCAAGGCGAGTGCAAAAATCGCGACCCTGCCCTCCCCCCGTGAAGCGGGGGGAGGGTAAGCGTTTTTGGGGTATTGACATTTCTGAATCGCTCGCTATAATCTTGTATAGTGGTCTGATAAACAAACAAGTGAGCTGAAATGACCTTCAATCTTCTTCCACGCAAATCACTCTCCGACGTGCTGGCCGGGCGGATCGCCAACGCCATCACCAGCGGGAAATTCATACCCCTCAGCCAGTTGCCCTCCGAACGCGAACTGTGCGAGCAGTTCGGCGTTGGGCGCTCCACGCTGCGCGAGGCACTTAAGGTGCTGCAGGAGAACGAGCTGATCACCGGCAAGCAGGGGGTGGGCTGGTTCGTCAATGAATTGAATGCCTCCAATGTGGCAAATGCCCGCGAGCTGGCATCCATGGATCTCTCTCTTATCCCCGATGAAAATGGCAAAAAAGCGCGGGATGAATCCGCGGGTCCCAAACGGCTGCCGGTATCCCCTGAAAAACCCCTTGTGCTGCCGAACCTGAAGACCGACCGGCAGGGGACCTTTGAGCTGATCTCCTGGTGGGAGCGCGAGAAGGTTTCCAGTGCGAAGGTGCTGGTGGTTGGAGCGGGTGCGCTTGGCAACGAGGTGGCCAAGAACCTGGCGCTAATGGGCGTGGGGCATATTTTCATCCTGGATTTTGACACGATCGAGCTGGCCAACCTGAGCCGTTCGGTGCTCTACCGCGAAAGCGACACCGGCCGACGCAAGGCCGAGGTGGCGGCTGCCCGGTTGAAGGATTTGAACCCCAATGTGCGGGTGCAGTATCTGCACGCTGATGTGACCACCGGCCTGGGGCTGGGCATCATCCGGCGCATGGATGTGATCATCGGCTGCCTGGATAACCGTGAGGCTAGACTGGCGGTGAACCGCTTTGCTTACTGGATGAACAAGCCCTGGGTGGATGGCGCCATCCAGGAGTTCCTGGGGCTGGTGCGGGTCTTCGTCCCCGGGGAGGGTGCCTGCTTCGAATGTACCCTTACCGAGCAGGCCAGGCGGGACCTTTCCCTGCGTTATTCCTGCCCACTGCTGGCGCGCGAAAACGTGCTGCTCGGCAAGGTGCCCACTACGCCAACCATCGCATCCATCATCGGTGCTATGCAGGCCCAGGAAGCGCTCAAGATCATCCACTCCCTTCCGGTGGAAGCCGGCAAAGTGATCCACTTCAATGGCATGACCAACGATATGCACACCAGTGCCTACAAACCCCGCGAGGATTGCGAATCCCACTGGACCTACGGCGACGTGACCGAGCTGCCCGCCAGCGCGGGCAAGACCACCCTGGGCGAGATGATTCGCATCGTTCATGCCGACCTGGGAGCCGACGCAGTGCTGGAACTGGACCAGGAGATGATCATCTCCCTGAATTGCACCACCTGCCAGACGCGCGAACGTGTTTTGAAGCCAATGGCGGAGGTCACATTCAAAGCTGCTCACTGCCCAACCTGCGGGGCGCTGCGCGAGATCGAGATGACCCACGCGGTGACCGGCAAGGAGGATTTCCTTTCCATGACGCTGGCGGACGCGGGTGTTCCTGCGCTTCACATCCTGCGCGCCTATAACGCCCAGGAATACAGGTTTTATGAACTGAGCGGCGATTTGAAGGAAGCGCTGCATTTCAGCCATTTTGAAAAAGCTTCCCTGGTCAGCGCAACCCGCGAGATCAAGGTCCATCTGGGGGAGGAAGAACCTTCGATCGTCGTAAAACCAAAAGATAAAGGAACCAGGATCACCCTGAAGGAATAATCGATGGATTCTGGAACTTCCACCTTCAAGCACCGGTTCATGAAGACCGCCGGCGAAGCGCTGAGTTTGGCGCTGCGCCTGGCGCTGGTCATACTGCCGGCGGTGGGGGCAGGCATCCTGCTGCTGCTGCTTTTTTTGCAGAATACGACCGTCCACCTGGTGGTCTTCGGCTTCACCGCAACCATCTGCCTGGGGCTGTTGGCAGGATTTATGGCCAGGTGGCTGTTGAAAAAGCGCAGCCCCGCGCTGCGCTTCCTGGCTGCTGCGGTGGCACTCTTTGCCGGGCTGGTGGTGATGTATTTGGTCTCGAGCGGGATGCTGGGGCTCAGCCCCTACATCCGCTCAGCCATCGACTGGTACGGCCTGGTGCAGGTTGCTTTCGGGCTGGGTGCAGTTTACATCGCGTTATATGGTTTCCGGCGGAGGAGGGGAGCGTACGAAAACGCAGCCCCTGCTGATATGCCATCCCCATCCGCCATCCTGGTGGAGCCGCATGCCTCGTCGGTAATCCCGGCTGCGGCAATTGCGGTGACGGCTCCAAGTTCAAGACCCACCTCAACCAGGAAAAGCAAGCCTTCCATCAAAAAGGGATCCGAAGAAGAACAAGCTGGTGGTTGGCAGGAAAACAGTTTCCAAAACGGGCACAACCACCCGGAAGTCCCGTAAAAAAGTGACCCTGGCGGCATTCGATGAGCACCGCTGCCCCTATTGCCTCGATGAAGTGAAGCGCAACGATCCGCGCGGGGTGGTTATCTGCCCCATCTGCAAAGCCTATCATCACAAGGATTGCTGGGATATCACCGGGCGCTGCCAGGTGCCTCACGATACCCCGCTGTAAATCTGAATTGGAGAGACACTGATGCCAGATCTATCGATCACGATCGTTATGCCCAATGGCGGTGCCCGCCGCGCAGATATCCCCGATGACCTTCCGGTGCGCGATATCATCGCCGAGCTGACCTCGCTGCTCAAGCTGCCCACCGTGGGTCCCGATGGCCGCCCGATGGGTTACCGTCTGGATAGCAAAGCCCTGGGCAGGGAGCTCTGGGAAACGGAAACATTCGCTGAGGCGGGTATCCCGCCCGAGGATCGCCTGATGCTCACCGCGGATATTACCGCGGGGGCTACTGCTGTGAGCGCAAGCCCGCGTATGCGCAGGCTCCGCGCTGATTACCAACTCGTCCTGGAGCTGGCTGCCCGCAGCGACCTGATCAAGGTGAGTGCCAAGCCGGTGAGCGCAGGGTTCCTTCCCGAACGATACGTGATCACTTATCTATGCAAAAGCATATCAAAGGTGGACCGCAAGGGTGAGCCGGTGATGGCCAGCCGGCACCAGGTGGAGATCTACCTTCATAACCAGTACCCCCAACGCTGGCCGGGGCTGATGTGGCTGACGCCCATCTGGCACCCCAATATCAACCATCAAAATGGCAGCGTGTGCATCGATGCTGCCTGGTGGGCAGCCAGCCGTTCGTTGGACCGGCTTGTGATCATGATGGGCGAAATGCTGCAATACAAGAATTTCCATGATGATCCATCAAAACCACCATTTCCCTGGGATGTGGAAGCTGCCCGCTGGTGCCGGGAATACCGCGCCAGGCATCCCAATTTCTTTCCTGTTGATCGCCGTGAATTGTTGCGGCCGGAGCGGGTCAAGCTGCGCAGCACCGCTTCTCCAAAGCCTTCACGTGTTCGGATCAAGTAGTTGGTTGTTCGATTCAAAACAAAAAAGGAGTTCAAAATGACAGACAAATCTGTGACGCTTGTACTACCCTCCGGCGGAAGCCGCACTGCGGAAGTGCCGGATGACGTTCCCGTGAAAGAACTGCTGCCCGAGTTGACCACTTCACTGGCTTTGCCGGTGACCGGGCCGGATGGCCGCCCGATCAGCTATCGCATCGATAGCAAGGCATTGGGACGCGAGCTGCTGGAAGATGAAACATTGGCAGCCGCGGGCATCCCCGCCGAAGACCGTCTGATGATCACCGCGGATATCACCGCCGGGTAAACTAAAAAACCACTGTTCAAAGAAGCCAGCATGGAAAACAGCCAGAACCGCATTCGCTTGATCCCGGAACACCTTCAGCCCACCCAGCAGGGTCGCATGCCCCTAGGGCGTTCGATCCGCTGGGTGCCAGCGGGGGGTGAGGATAACCAGACTGCCCCGGCGGTGGAGATCTTCTTCAGCCAGCGCGCCTATATCCGCGCCTGCGCCATCGCCGGGCAGGACCTGAACAATGAAACCGGCGGCTGGCTGCTTGGAAAACACCGCGTGGATAACACAAGCGGTCGAGACTATGTGGTGATCGACCGGGTGCTGCCCGCCGAGGCCACCCGCTTCGGGCGGGCGCACCTGACCTTCACGCAGGATAGCATGGTGGCTGTCAACAGGGAGATGGAGGAGTGTTACCCCAACAAGGAGCTGGTGGGCTGGTTCCACACCCACCCGCGCATGGGGGTCTTCTTCTCCACCTGGGATCACTGGCTGCACGAAAATTTCTACCCTGCCCCCTGGCAGGTGGCGCTGGTGATCGAGCCTTACAATTTCTGGGGGGGATTCTTCACACAAACTATGGATGGAAACCTGGATAACCACCGTTATTTCGGTTTCCACGAACTGACCGGCAGGGATGGGCGCAGCGTGGTGCTTTGGCGCAACCTGGTGCCCGTAAGTACCCCTAAGGTAAGTAAAGGAGGTTGTTTTCAATGAGCCGTGCAATGCGGATCTATTACTTTGCTATCCTGGGGGCAATTGGCGGGTTGCTCGCCTGGCAGGTGAGCAATTACCTCGGGTTGTCGTTTTTCGGCAACCTGTATATAAGCGAGCTGGGTGTGGGAGCGCTGATCGGCTTTCTGATCGGTGGGTGCATCGGGCTTTCCGATGGATTGATGACCAGAAACTATCACCAGATGTGGCAATCGGGGCTGGCAAGCGGCCTGCTTGGCATGGCTGGTGGTGCCGTTGGGCTGCCGATCGCGGAAGCTGTTTTCCAGATGACTGGCGGGATGCTTTTCAGCCGGATGATCGGCTGGGGCATCTTCGGGCTGGCGATCGGGTTCGCCGGTGGAATCAAAGGCGGCTCGCAAGCCTGGAAAAGCGCGTTAGGAGGTCTTCTGGGGGGAGCTGTGGGGGTGCTTCTGCTGGAGGTTTTTCGCACGCTCGTCAAATCCCCGGTCTATGGAAAGGGTGCGGGGTTGCTTTTGCTGGGCGCGGGGATCGGTGGGTGCATCGCACTCTTTACCTACCTGCTCACCCGTGCCTGGTTCGAGGTGACCAGCGGCAAGATGCAGGGCACCGAGTTCATCCTGGATAAATTCCTGAAGAAAGGCGGACCCGCGGCTTTCATCGGCAGCTCCGCGATGAAATCCGATATCGTCCTGCCTGACCCGGATATTGCCCCCCAACATGCCATCCTGCGCGGGGCGGATACATACTTCCTCTTAAAAGACCTGAGTCTCGGGGGAACCTTCATCGACGGCAGAAAGGTCGAGGAGGCTTCGTTGCGGGACGGGCAGACGATCAGCCTGGGACACACGAAGGTCATTTACCGGGAGAAGAGAGGCTAACCATGAACAAGATCATTTCAAGAATTTTCGCCTTTTTCATCTGCCTGGGATTGATCCTTTCTGTGTCGGCAGCACCGGTGTATGCCGAGGATGAGCCGGTTGTGCGGATCACCCAGGTGGATACCTCGCGATTCCCGCTGGTGACGGTCTATATCTCGGTCACCGACGCGAACGGGCAGCCCCTGCCGGTAAACCCAGGGGCACTGGTGGTGATGGAGAACGGCAAGGCGGTCGAAGCGCAACTTTTACAGGGTTCAGGTGAAGCGGGTCCGGTCACAACGCTCCTGGTTATGGATACCTCGGGAAGCATGGCCACTGGCAAGAAACTGATTCACGCCAAAGAGGTGGCAAAGGATTTCATCGGCCGCATGCGCGCAGGCGACCAGACCGGCATCCTGGCTTTCAACACGGATCTGACTCTTTCCCAGGCTGTGACGGATGATACCCAAGCGCTCAATAACGCCATCGATAAACTCGCCGCGAAGGGCGATACCGCCATGTACGATGCCCTGGTGAAGGGTGAGGACGTCCTGTCGGATGTGCCCGGGCGGAAGGCGATCGTTGCGCTGACCGACGGGATGGATAACCGCAGCTCCATCGGAGCCGCGGAGGTGATTGGTAAGATCGCGGCCAGCGGGTTGACAATTTCAACCATCGGCCTGGGCGACGCGAATCAGACTGGCGGGAGCCAGACCGCGCTGGATGAAAAAGCGCTGAAGTACCTGGCGGAAAATAGCGGCGGGCTGTATAGCTTTGCCAAGGATCCCGCAGCACTGGCTGCGATCTATGAGCTCTACCAGCGCGGGCTGCAGAGCGAGTACGCGGTGACCTACACCTCACCCTCCGACCTGCGTGATGGGCTCAACCGTGCGCTCTCGGTCTCGCTAAACGAGCAGGCGTCCGCGGCGCCGGCGAACTACAACCCCGGCGGGCTGGTGCCCGAGGTGGGCCAACCGGCTGCGTGGGGGGCGTTCCTTGGGATGCTGGGATTCCTCGTGCTGCTGCTCTTCGCACCAACGATTATCAAAGAGGTGCGAATCCGAAGGGAAACTGCACCCGCGAAAACCGCAAAACCCTCCAAAGGAGCCGAACCTTCAGGGAAAGTGAAGCTGAAGGAAGCGCCTCCGAAGAGGATCAAGTTGAAGTAGAAGTGAAATGCCCGGGCAACCGGGCATTTTTGTCTATTAAAAGCACATTCTTAGGAGTGCCAGCATCGACCAGCGCGATGTCACAAAATATGGGCTACATTAGGAAAATAAGGTCGTGTTATTAACCCCGATTGAAAATCAATAGTCTATTCGAGATTTTCCAGACCACGGTTTTCCCCGGCAAGGTACCTGGCAGTGTTCACGTTTCGTACGGTCATCAACTGGTAATGAGGATGGGAGATGATCTTGCTGAGATGGCTTTTATATAGGTTTTTTCGGTCGAGATTCCAGACGATAGCCCCCGGCACGTAGAATAGATTAATAAAATCCCATTTCACTGGTAGATCAGAGAGGACCTTTTCTGTATCTATTTCCGGGAAGAGAAATGCCACATCCGTTCTTTGCTCATCATTATTTTTCCAGGCGGCTGGGATGGACTTGACGATTCTTAGTCATTTCTCCTACCGACTTTATCAAGGTGGGGATCTCAAACCCCAACTCTTTTTTCAAACCAGTTTCCACCTTCCTGCGTATCTCTACAGCATCCTCTCCTGTTTCAAACAGAATATTCCCGGAGTTGAGATAGGAGGAAACCCGAATATACCCCTGCCGCTCAAAAAGCTGCCTGAGTGTTCCCATTTCCACGCGGCGCAGTGTACCTACGTTGATACCTCGTAGGAGGGCAATGTATTGTATTTTCATTGATATTTGAATGTGTACCTTTACTGTAATTTAACAGATGTTCTTTGGGTGAAGCGTTCTGCGAAACCCGCCGCAAAAAAATCACTCATAAAACGCTTCCACCTAACAGATGATATTCCAGGGAATGCATAGGTAAGTTCGAGTAGAAGTTAGTCTTGTATTATTTTAGACGGATCGCAATGTAATCAGCGTGATCTCCGGCCTGCAGTTCCAGCGCAGCCAGACCACGTTGACCCCCAGCCCGCGGTTGACGTGCAGAACCATATCCTTCACCTGGTAGGTTCCAGAATAATATTTCCTGAAGTAATTCCCGCGGATGGGCACACCCAGGAAGGGCAGCGCTACCTGCCCGCCGTGGGAATGCCCGGAGACCTGCAGCGCGAATTTCCCTGTCGCGGCAGCCTGGTCGGCAAAATCCGGCTCATGCACCAGCAGGATACCAGGGGTCGAGCCGGGCGGAATCTTCGCCAGCACCTGGTCCAGCCTATCGGCGTGCACCTTAACCGAATCCACCCCCGCGATCCACAATTCGGCTTTGCCTTTCTTGATCGGAATGGCATCATTCGCGAGATCGGTGACCCCGGCTTGTTTCAATACCTGCCTTACCTTGCTAGCCCCCGCCCAGTGGTCGTGGTTGCCAAGCGAGACCACCACGCCATCTTTTGCCTTCAGGGCTCTTAAATTCTCGGCGAGCGGCGCGGCGAAGCGCTCCAGGTCGTAGGAGACCAGGTCCCCTGGGATGGCGATCAAGTCGGGTTCGAGCGTGTTAACCATCCCTACCACGCCCGCCAGGCGCGCGGGGGTTAGCCATTGACCCAGGTGCAGGTCGGCGATGACCGCCACCCGGTAGCCGTCGAAGGCTTTATCCAGACCGCGGATATGGACCGTCAGAGTGACGGTATCGAAGGCTTTGGGGTTGAAGCCATCCGCGCGAAAGACCGATTGCATCCGGGCGCTAGCCAATTGGATCTGTCTGCGCAGGTGGAAATTCTTCTCGTTCGGTTCCCTGATTTCGCTCATAAAATTTCCTGTATTGAGAATACCACAATCCCTCTAAACCCGGATACAATCAAGCCCGTTATGTTGGAGACCTCCATGCAAAAAACCGCCTTCCTCACCGTGCAGGCATTCGTCGAAACACAAAATGTGGATTTCCTGGGCTTGTGGCGCCCCTCCCGCATGCTGGAGCACCTGATCGATACCGCCTCCAAACATGCCGCCATCCTGGGCTATAGCTACGAAGACCTGGTGCAGCAGCGCATCGTCTGGGTGCTCTCGCGACTTAACGTACATTTCTACCGTCGCCCGGGGATCGGCGAGGAAGTCTCCACCCGAACCTGGATCAAGGGCATCCAGCAGAAGCTCTTTTTCCTGCGCGATTTTGAAATGAAGGATAAGACTGGCGAACGAGTGCTGGCGGCATCCTTCGCCTGGCTTCTGATCGATACCGGCACGCGGCGCATCCTACCGGCTGCCTCCATGCGGGTGACCCTGCCCGACCCCCACGGAGAAAGTGCCCTGGATGAGCCGCTGGAGAAGCTCAACGCACCGGAAGGGATGCCGGAGGCTTTCAGCACACCGGTCACATATGGGATCGTCGATATCCTCGGCCACGCCACCTCCGCGCGTTATGTGGATTGGATTTTCGACTGTTTCCCCCTGGAGACATACCGGGAGAAGCAAGTTTCGCAGCTCCGGCTCAATTTCATCCACGAGGTTCTGCCCACCGAGCGGGTTTCCATCCGCGCGGCCAGGCAGGAGGGAACTGACCCGGAGAATTGGCTGATTGCTGGGGAAAACCTGAGCAGCGGTGAACGGGCATTTGAAGCAGCCTTGACCTGGGCGAACTAAGAAAACCAAAATTTTTAACCACGAAATAACCGAAAAACACGAAAAAACCGCATTGTTTTAATGATGGATGACAGGAATAAAACCGCCCAACAAAAACCGAATTGTTGATGCCGGGAACAAAAACGGTTCCCGCCCTACGCCGAGATGTTTTTTCCAGACAACCATTCAACCAATCAACCAATCCAACTCTTCTCCCCTCTTGAAAAACGATAACAAACGTGCAATAATAATCATGAATATGATTGTTTATGAGCGTTTGATTTGAATACCTCCATTTCCAGCCAGGAACGCCAGAATGAGATCCTGCAGGTTCTCCTGCGCGGACAGCGCATCAGCACCGGAGATATCTGCGTGCAATTCGGCATTTCAGAAGCCACCGCCCGCCGCGACCTGGAAACGCTTGAGCAGGCTGGCAAGATCCAGCGGGTGCATGGCGGGGCGATCCTGCCTGCAGGGATGCCGCCCGAGCTGCCCATCCTGCAGCGCCAGGATGAACAGTTGAGCGAGAAGATGAGCATCGGGCGCGCGGCAGCCGCCCTGGTGGAGGATGGCGAGACGGTCTTCCTCGGTTCCGGTTCCACGGTACTTGAAGTTGCCCGCGCGCTGCGAGGTCGGCAAAAGTTGACCGTGATCACCAATTCGCTGCCGGTGATCAACGCCCTGGCCGGGCAGGAGGGCATCAGCCTGGTCTGCCTGGGCGGGATGCTGCGCGAGTGCGAGCTCTCTTTCATCGGGCACATCACCGAGCAATCGCTGGCGGAAGTGCGTGCGGATAAGGTCATCATGGGCACGCGCGCGATCAGCCTGGAGCACGGGTTGACGCATGAATACCTGCCCGAGACGCTCACCGACCGGGCAATCTTTAAGGTCAGGGCGTGAGGTGGTGATCGTCACCGACCATACCAAGTTCGGTCGCGAAGCCACCGCGCTGCTCGCGCCGCTCAACGCCATCCAAACAATCGTGACCGACAGACAGATCCCGCCGGATTTCCTGAAAGCCGCCCGCAAGGCAGGCATTCGCGTGGTGACCGCGTAAAAAAATGGACCTCGAGCGGTTCTTTCCCCAATCCAAGCTGCAGGTGCCACAGACCGATGTACCCCGGCCGCGCTTTCCGGCCATCGACGCGCACAATCACCTCGGGGAGGATTTCGGCGGAGGTTGGGAGAACCAGCCGTTTGAGGAGCTGATCGACTTGCTCGATGAAGCCGGGATCGCGCGTTACGTCGATCTCGACGGCGGCTGGGGCGAGGAGCTGCTCGATTCTCATTTAAAACTTTTTAAAGAGCGCGCTCCGCAGCGATTCCAGGTTTTTGGTGGCGTGGATTGGTCACGCTGGCATGACCTGGGCGAGCAATTCCCCGATTGGGCTGCCTGCCAGGCTGCGGGTACAAAAAGAACGCGGGGCGGAGGGTTTGAAGATCTGGAAGCCCTTCGGGCTGCACGTGAAGGACCACAACGGAAAGCTGATGGATGTGGACGACCCGCGCCTGGCTCCCATCTGGGCGACAGCCGGCGAGTTGGGGCTTCCGGTGATGATCCACGTAGCCGACCCGGTGGCATTCTTCGATCCTATCGATGAAACCAACGAGCGTTGGGAGGAGTTAGGCGCGCATCCAGATTGGGCGTTTACCAGCCCACCCTTCCCGCCATTTATACACATTTTGGAGGGGCTGGCCAACCTGGTCTCCGCCCACCCGCGAACCACCTTCATCGGCGCGCACGTGGGGTGTTACGCTGAGAATCTGGCCTGGGTCGGCGCTCTGCTGGAACGCTGCCCGAATTTCTACGTGGATATCTCCGGGCGGATCGGGGAGCTGGGCCGCCAGCCCTATACGGCGCGCAAGTTTTTCCTCCGCTATTCCGACCGCATCCTCTTTGGCTCGGATATGGGTCCCTACCCGGAAGCCTATAAGACTCATCTACCGCTTCCTGGAGACGGAGGACGAGTATTTCAACTACAACCTGACCCCCAACCCCGCCCAGGGGCGCTGGTATGCCTACGGGATCAATCTGCCGGAGGAAGTGCTTGAATAAAGTGTATTTTGAAAATGCCGTGCGGGTGCTGGGTACCCCGCGATGAGAAAACAAACAAGGAATTATAACACAATGGACTGGAAACAAACATTCACCTGGCAGGAGATCCAATCCCAACCGGAAGCCTGGGAAGCAGCGCTTCGTAAACTGCACGAATATTCAGTTGACCCTGCTGCGCAAAAACCGGCAGAGGGCGAGGTGATCTTCACCGGCTGCGGCTCCACTTATTACCTTGCGCTTTCTGCTGCCGCAGTCACGCAAGCGCTCACCGGGCTCAGGAGCCGGGCATTGCCCGCCTCCGAGCTCTGGCTGAATCCTGCTTCCTCCTATCCGCAAGGGAAAACCACCCTGGTGGCGGTTTCGCGCTCGGGCGAGACGACTGAGACGCTGAATGCCTGCCGGTCCTTCCTGGAGGGTAAACGAGGCGACTTGCTCACCTTTTCCTGTTACGCCGATCAACCCTTGGCGAAGATGGGCAGCCTGAATATTGTGCTGGATTCCGCCCAGGAGCGCTCGGTGGCGCAGACGCGCGCGTTATCCACGCTCTTCCTGGGCAGCCTGGCGCTGGCTGCCCACTGGTCCGGTGGTGGCGAGTTGATTGACCACCTCGCACGCCTGCCGGGACTCGGGCGGAGCATGCTGGAACGCCACGCCTCGCTCGCTGCGGAACTGGGCGCTGATCCTGCCGCTGACCGGTTTTACTGGCTGGGCAGCGGCAGTCGTTACGGCCTTGCCTGCGAAGCCAGTCTGAAAATGAAGGAAATGAGCCTGACCCACTCCGAGCCTTTCCACATCCTGGAGTTCCGCCATGGTCCCAAGAGCATGGTGACCCCCTCAGCGCGGGTGGTTGGGCTGGTTTCCGGGGCAAATGCCGCCCGCGAGCGACCCGTGCTGGAGGAAATGCGTGCCCTTGGCGGGCAGGTTTTCTGCGTTTCGGAATCCGATGCCGAGATCGAGTACCGCTCGGGGATTCACGAGCCCTTCCGCGATATTCTATTCCTACCTTTCGCTCAATCCATCGCATTTCACCGTTCCATTTCCAAAGGATTAAATCCGGATCTACCCACCAATTTGGACCCGGTGGTCAAACTCTAAAGGAGGAAGGAAATGAAAAAGTTGCTGTTTTCTGTTGCCATGGTCACAATCCTGCTGCTGACGGCCTGCGGGGGCGCCAAGCCTGCCGAACAAGCCAGTACAGGTCCTGTGACCATCACCTTCAGCGCCTGGGGAGCGCCGGAGGAATTGGAGGTCTGGAACCAGATCGTTACTGATTTTGAGGCCGCCAACCCGAACATCAAGGTGAATGTGGAGGTCTCCGACTGGGATGCCTACTGGGATAAACTTAAAACCCAACTGGCTGCCAATACCCCGCCGGATGTTTTCGCCATGGATGCCCCGCTCTTCCTGGATTACCAGACCCGCGGCGTTCTCGCAAATCTGCAGCCCTACATCGATAAAAACCCGGATATGCTGAAGGACGTCTATCCGCAGACTCTGGAAGCCTACAAGACAGCCGATGGCTACTACGGTCTGCCGCGCGATTTCCAGACCATCGTGCTCTTCTACAACAAAGACATGTTCGACGCAGCCGGGGTGGCCTATCCTACTGCCGATTGGACCTGGGATGACCTGCGGGCGGCAGCCAAGAAGCTGACCCTGGATACCAATGGGGATGGCACCATCGATCAGTACGGCTTTGTCTTCGACCAGTGGGATATGGAGCCCGGCTGGAGCGAAGCGCTCTGGTCGCACGGCGGTGATATCATCAGCGCGGATCATACCAAGACCCTGGTGGGGGAGCCGGCATCGGTGAAGGGATGGCAGACGCTCTATGACATGGTCTTTGTGGATAAATCCTCCCCGGATGCCAACACCATCGGCCAGTACGGGCTGGATCTCTTCCAGGCCAAGATCGCGGCGATGACCCCCCTCGGGCACTGGGCGGTTCCCGGCTATGATGGAGCAGGTTTTGCCTATGACGCTGCTCCCATGCCTGCCGGGGATGCCGGACACGCCACCAGTGTGAACAGCGCAGGGTTCGTGGTGGCCAATGCCAGTAAAAACCAGGACGCAGCCTTCGAGTTCATCAAGTTCGTGATGAGTGAAGCCGGGCAGAAACGCCTGACGGAGCTCGGGTTTGCCATTCCGGTGCTGAAATCCGTAGCCGAAAGCCCGACATTCCTGGAGCAGAAGAATTCAAAACTCAACCAGCAGGTCTTCCTGGATTCACTGGCTTTCTCCCACATGAAGCCTGTTTTCAAAGGGTACGACGAATGGGCAGCAGTGATCGGGGACGGGATGGGAGCTGTTTGGCGCGGCGAGGCTGGATTGGCTGAAACGCTGGCTCAGATTGTACCTGAGGCGGATGCGGTGCTGGCAAAGAATAAATAAAATCATCATGTAGAAAATAGCTCTGCCCCCCGGTTTCGGGGGGCGGAGCGGATTGAAATAATTTCATGGACACTGGGATCAAACCCCTTGGCAAGGAGAAGATTACCCTCTGGTTGATGCTTGCGCCAACCCTCATCGGGCTGATCTTCGGCGTGCTGGGTTCCATTTTGGCGACCGTGGCGCTCAGCTTCACCCATTGGGACCTGCTTACCCCGCCGACATGGGCGCGGTTTGATAACTACATTGCCCTGTTCAACGATCAGAAGCTCTGGCAAGCGCTCACCAACACCTTCAAATTCAGCGCGCTCTACGTTCCTGCTGTGGTGGTCATATCGATGTTCGTGGCGGTGCTGCTCAACCGCAGGATCCGCGGGGTGACTGTTTTTCGGACGATCTACTTCCTGCCCGTGGTTACCTCGGCCGTGGCCACTGCGCTGGTATGGAACATGATCTATGGGAAGGATACCGGCATCCTGAACTATATCGTCCAGTTGCTCGGGGGTCAGCCGGTATGCTGGCTGTGCACGGATAAGGTGCTCTGGGCACTGATCATCGTGAACGTCTGGGGCGCCATTGGTGAGGGGATGATAATTTTCCTTGCCGGTCTCACCGCTGTGCCCAGGGAATATTATGAAGCCTCCGAGCTGGATGGAGCGGGGGGCTTTTCGCGATTTTTCAAGATCACCCTTCCCCTGGTCACGCCAAGCATCTTCTTCATGACCCTCATCGTGACCATCAACGCCTTCCAGGCATATGATTATATTTATATGCTCACCCGGCGCGGGCATGGCGACAGCTCCTTCCCGGTGGTGGTCTACTCGATCTACCGCAATGCCTGGTCCTTCTTCAATTATGGCGGCGCCAGCGCCCAGGCGATCGAGCTGGCATTATTTGTCATCATTCTGATGGGTCTTTATCTTTGGATGGAACGCCGCTATGTGGTCTATGATTGAGGTGGAGCGTTGAATAGAAAACAACAAAAAGCCTTGTGGGACGCGGTAACCTATATCCTGCTCATCCTCGGATCGGTGATCATGCTTGGACCGTTCCTTTGGATGGTCTCCACCGCGTTCAAGCTCCCGGCTGACCAGTTCACCCGCACGCTCATACCGCCCACCTGGACGCTGCAGAACTTCCGCGATCTGTTCGGGGTGGATATTAATTTTCCGATGCTATTTTTCAACAGCGTTTATATTTCGCTACTCATCACTGCAGGGACGTTATTCACCTGTTCGATGGCAGCCTTTTGCTTCGCTGTCGTTCGGTTCAAGGGTCGGGAGGCATTCTTCGTGATCCTGCTGATCACCCTGATGATCCCTGCCCAGGTGACCCTGATCCCGAACTTCATCGTATTCAAATATATGGGGGTGGTGGGTACCAGCGTCCCGCTTTGGTTGCCGGCTTTCCTGGGGGGAGCCTTTGGGATATTTCTCATGCGGCAGTATTTCCTCACCATCCCAAAGGATTTTGTGGACGCGGCCCGCATGGACGGGGCGTCGCTCTTCCAGATCTACTGGCGGATATATATGCCCCTGGCAAAACCTGCCCTGGCAGCGCTGGCGATCTTCACCTTCCAGGGAGCCTGGAACGACCTCTTGCACCCTCTTGTGTATATGCCGGCGGTGCCCAACACCACCCTGACGGTGGGGTTGGCGTTCTTCCAGCAGCAGCTCACCACGGGCGGGAAGTTCACCGTCCTGATGGCGGGAGCGCTTATCAGTATCCTGCCGCTGATCATTGTTTTTTTCATCGCCCAGAAGCAATTTATCGAGGGCATTTCCCTCAGCGGCGTCAAGCGCTGAAAAGATGGAATGTACGATAAATTAGGTTGATATTTATATTCAAGGAGTCTACTTATGACAAAGATCGCATTCATCGGGGCAGGCAGCCTGGGGTTCACGCAAGGGTTGGTACGGGATATCCTCACCTTCCCGCTGCTTGCGGACTCGCACATTGCGCTGATGGATATCGACGCGGAGCGGCTCGATTTTGCCCTCAAGTCGGTGCAAAAATTGATCGACGCAGGCAAATACAATGCAACGGTGAGTGCAACCCTGGACCGGGTGGAAGCCTTGCGCGATGCGGATGTGGTGCTGACCACCATCCTGACCGGCAGCACCGAGGTCTGGCGGCACGATATTGAGATCCCCAAGAAATTCGGGGTGGATATTAATGTTGGGGATACGCGCGGGCCGAGCGGGATTTTCCGCTTCCTGCGCACTCTGCCGCCGATGATGGATATTGTCCGCGATATGGAGCGGGTCTGCCCAAATGCGGTCCTTCTGAATTACACCAATCCGATGGCGATGCTGTGTGGGGCGCTGCAGCGACAGACCTTTATCCCGGTGACCGGCCTGTGCCACTCTGTGCAGGGCACGGCCATGATGCTGGCTTTCTGGATCGGGGCGGAATATGAGAACATCGATTACCTGTGCGCAGGCATCAATCACCAGGCTTTTTACCTCAAGTTCGAGGAAAAAGGAGTTGACCTCTACCCACGCATATACAAGGCGGTGACGGAGGACCCCGAGATCTACAACGAGGAGCAGGTGCGCAACGAGATGTATTTAGCGCTGGGGTATTACGTGACCGAATCGAGCGGGCACAACTCGGAATACAACTGGTGGTTCCGCAAGCGCCCCGATCTGATCGAAAAATATTGCACCCACGGGACAGGCTGGAACCCGGGTGCATATGCATATATCCTCAAGGAATACCAACAAACGGAGACAAGTTGGAGAAACGACGTGCGCGTGGAACTGGCCAAGGAAGTCTATGGCACCGATCTCGATCGCGGGCAGGAATATGCGGCTTATATCATCAACGCTCTCAAAGGGGGCGAGGCGTTCAAGTTCAACGGGAACGTGCCCAACACCCAGCTGGTCACCAACCTGCCGCAGGGTGCCTGCGTGGAGGTTCCAGTGCTGGCCGACCGCAGCGGCATCCATCCCATGCACGTTGGAGCGCTTCCGCCCCAGTGCGCACTGCTGGCCGGGCTTTCCAGCGGGATCGAGGAGCTTGCCATCCAGGGAGCGCTGACCGGTGATCCGATGGCCATCTACCACGCCATCTGCATGGATCCCCTTTCAGCAGCGGTACTCTCGCTGGCGGAGATCCGCGAGATGACCAATGAGCTATTCGCCTGCCACGAGCAGTACCTGCCGCAATTCAAGGTGCACAAGGTCTAGAGGGCGAAGGGGTTTAGCAAAGAATATGACTTCAAGGGAATTTGATATCCTCGTCGCGGGGGAGATCAACCCCGACCTTGTCCTGCGGGGGGATATCCTGCCGGATTTTGGGCAGGTGGAGAAACTTGTCGATTCCGCCGACCTGACGGTGGGTTCCTCCTCGGCTATTTTCGCCTGCGGGGCGGCCAGGCTGGGGTTGAAAGTCGCTTTCATTGGCGTTTGCGGTGACGATCTCTTCGGCGCTTATATGCTGGATGAGATGGCAGGCAGGGGGGTGGATACTACGCAGGTGATCATCCGCGAAGACGGCCAGACGGGCTTGAGCGTGATCCTCGCCAGGGGCGGCGATCGCGCCATCCTCACCCATTTGGGGCTCATTCCCTCCCTTACCGCGGCGGATATCCCCCCAGGGCTGCTCCAAAAAGCACGCCACCTGCATGTAGCCAGTTATTTCCTGCAGACCGGGCTTCAACCCGGGCTGAATGGATTATTCCGCCAGGCGCACCAATTCGGGTTGACCACATCGCTGGATACCAACTGGGATCCGGCGGAGAAATGGCAGGGTTTTGATTCACTACTCGGCCAGGTGGATGTGTTCCTGCCAAACGAAAACGAAGCCCGGAGCATCACCGGGCAGGATGATTTACCCGCGGCAATGCTCGTGCTTGCTGAAAAATCCACGCTAGCTGCGGTGAAATGCGGGGCGAAAGGCGCCTGGCTTCGCAAGGGCGATACCGGGATCCAGGTGCCGGCGCTCAAAGTGGAAGTTGTAGATACTGTGGGAGCGGGGGATAGCTTTGACGCGGGATTTCTCTATGGTTACCTGAATGGCTGGGAATTGAAGAAAACACTTGCCCTGGCTGCGGTCTGCGGATCGCTTTCCACCCGCGCCGCCGGCGGGGTTTCTGGTCAGCCCACACTGGAGGAAGCGCTGGGGTATGTCCCATTTGCTGGATGAGATCGTCCAGACACAGAACGCCGGTAAACCACGCGGGATTCCTTCGATCTGCTCGGCGCATCAAGTTGTGCTGAGCTGTGCCCTGCGCCATTACCGCCCTGTGCTGATCGAATCCACCTGCAACCAGGTCAACCAGTTCGGAGGCTACACTGGCATGACCGCGTTGGATTTCCACCGGTTCGTGAACGCACTGGCTGAGGAAACAGGTTTCCCCCGTGGGCAGCTCATCCTCGGTGGCGATCACCTCGGCCCTTCCCCCTGGCAGGATCTGCCAGCAGAGGAGGCCATGAGCCGGGCAGAGGAACTGGTACGCTCCTACGCCTCAACCGGGTTCACCAAGCTGCATATCGATGCCAGCATGAAGCTGGGCGGAGACGATCCCGATCAACCGCTGCCTCTGGAACTTTCCGTGCAGCGCACCACCCGCCTGATCCGTGTGGCGGAGGCGGCGGCGGGGGATGCCAATTCCCTGCGGTATGTCGTTGGCACGGAGGTGCCGCTCCCTGGTGGCGCGCATGAGCATGAGGAGGGGGTGCACGCCACCCTGTGCGGAGGATGCCCGCGCAACCCTGGAAACCACCCGCCTGGAGCTGGAAACGTTGGGCTGCGGATCGGTTTGGGAACGTGTTATCGCCCTGGTGGTGCAGCCGGGCGTGGAATTCGGCAGCGATTTTATCCTGGAGTACGATCCGAAAAAGACCGTTGAGCTGAAAAAAACCTCGGAAGATACGCAGAAGGTTTTTGAAGCTCATTCCACCGATTACCAATCCCCTGCAAGCTTTGGAGGAGATGGTCCGCGATCATTTTGCCATACTCAAAGTGGGTCCAGCGCTAACCTTTGCCTACCGGGAGGCGGTTTTCGCACTGACGATGATCGAGGATGAGATCATTCCGGCAGGGCAGCGCTCGCATTTGCAGGCGACGCTGGAAGCAGCCATGCTTCGCAATCCGAAGCACTGGGAGACGCATTACCCCGGTACCGATGCGGAACAAGCCTGCCAGCGAAAATACAGCCTGAGCGATCGAATCCGCTACTACTGGACCGAACCGACCGTGGTTGATGCTGTGGCGAGATTATGGAGGAACTTCGAAGGAAAAGAGCTGCCATCGGAATTGCTAAATGATATTCTGCCTGTAGGGTTTGGAATGGATCGGAAAGCCAATGCCGAAACATTGGTTCAGAAAAAAATCCTGGCGGTTCTGGAAGGATATTATTCCGCTTGCGGATTGAACTGATCACCCAGAAATAAGCGAGAAAATCGACATTAATTATCGGGGTGCCGAGGGTCCTGCTCATCGATGAGGTGAAGCGTCTTGGCCTGGATGCTGGAAATTTCCAGCAGGCGGAAATTGATGCGGGTGAGGATGATGCCCGCAAATCCCGAGAATACCCCGATCATGACGAGGCCAGTGGCCAGGATGGCCAGAGGTACCCGATAGATGTATTGATAGTTGATGTAATCCTGGATGACGAAGATGCCGGCGAAAAACCCGCAAGCGAGCAGGAACAGCCCGATCCCCCCGTAAAACGTGAGCGGTTTGTAGGATTGCACCAGCGTGAATATTTTATAGAGCACCCTGGTCCCATCCCGGTAGGTCCGCAGCTTGGAGGTGCTGCCTTTTGGGCGTTCGCGGTAGGGAACCTCGATCTCGACGATCTTGAAATGCCGGTAGAGCATCTGCAGGGTCATTTCGGTTTCCACGTCGAAACCGGTCGCAACGATGGGGATCTCCAGGGCAACAGAACGGTTGAAGACGCGGTAACCGGACATGGGATCCTTGAGGCTGGAGGAGAAAATGGCATTGATGAACGAACAGATCACCTGGTTGCCGCGGTAATGCATCGGGCGGAAGGCGGAATCGGTGAAATCCGATAAGCGCTGACCCACGGTCATATCAGCCTGACCATCCCGCACGGGGGCAAGCAATGCGTGCACCGATTCCGCCGGGTAGGTATCATCCCCATCGACCATCACGTAGAGATCAGCTTTTACTTTTTGAAAAATGGCGCTGACGACGAAGCCCTTGCCCTGGCGTATTTCGGGGATCACTTCTGCCCCGGCAGAGCGGGCTGCCTCCCCAGTGCCATCGGTCGAATTGTTGTCGAAAACGATGATCCGCGCCCTGGGGAGCTCGCGCTGAAAATCACCGACCACCTTTGCAATGGTGGTAACTTCGTTGAAGCAGGGAATTACTACGGCAATTTCTGGTTTTTGGTTGGTATTAACCCTGGGCATATTTGAATCCATTTACGAGCTACGGCAGATCTACAGACTACATCAAAAGAGCATTTAGATTATATAGGAAGATGAACCTTTTGGAGGTAACAATCGCGCGGGGTCGTTACGTGCAATTTTTTGCCAAACTCGGTAATTGCTGCTAGATCAAACCATAATAATATGCCTCTATTTTTGCCGTGCTATACTCCTTTAAGTACCAAGATCTTTTCAGGTGATCTAAAATGGTCGACACCGCGAAAAAGAAACGAATTGTCATTGTCACCGACAGCATCGCCCAGGTTCCTCCGGATCTGGTGAAGGAACTGGATATCCGCGTTTCCCCATTGGTCTTCACGGTGGAAGGGGAGACTTTCACAGACGGGGGGGATTTTGAGCCGCAGCTGCTCTACCGGCGGATGCGCGTGGAGAAAAACCTGAAGATCACCACCGCTTCCCCCTCCATTGATCAATTCAAGAATATTTTCAGTAGGGCCCTTAATGATGGGGCGGACAGCGTTCTCTACGTGGGACTATCCAGCCGATTAAGCAGTACCTATGGGGTTGCTGAGTTAGCGATGCAAATGGTGCGCGAGGATTTCCCGGGCAGGCACGCGGAATGTTTTGATACCCGATTGGCGACCATTGCCCAAGGTTTCCTGGTGATCAAGGCAGCCCGGATGGCCGCCAGGGGAGCGCAGCTAAGCGAAATCCTTACCTGCTTACGCCAGGAGCGCCGCAATGTTGGCCTGGTGGCATCACTGGAGACCCTGGAATACCTGGCACGTGGTGGACGGATCAATATGGCATCCTACATGATGGGCAGCATGATCAACATCCTGCCGATACTCACCCTCACTGAGAGCGGTAAGGTGGTAAATGTTGGACTGGTTCGCAGTCATAAGAATGCCTTCCAAAAAATGGTGGATTACGTGGCCGAGCGGGTGGAAAAGGATCGCACGCTGACCGTGGCAGTGATGCACGCTGATATCCTGGAGTGGGCGGATCAATTGAAGTTGATGGTGGAGCACCAGCTTCACCCGGAAAATATGATCGTCACCAGCTTCACCCCAGTGATGGCTGTGCACACCGGACCCGGCTTGATCGGCCTGGCGTATTACTGGCAATAGCCCTTCTTTCATATCATTATATTGAATCAATCTTCCACGATCTTACGGTGAATCCATTCTTTGTGGTCGGGAATATCGCGATCGAAGACCAGTCGCAACCACAAGACCCTACGACGTGCCGCCCCTGGTGGGGGGAGCGGTCGGCGGTTGGCCTCAAGGCGTTTAATGAGAGTGATCGCGATCATCACCGCGACCATCCAGTAGAGCGCTGGGTCGCCATCCAGAAAATAGATCAGGAGGGGCAGCGTGGCGAGGCTGGCCAGTGCCCAGGGGGCGGAATCACCGATGAGAAATCCAACAGCCAGGAAGACCAGCAGCCAGAGAACCCCCCACGGAAAGAGCACCAGCATAACTCCCAGGAAAGGGCTTATGCCCCTGCCGCCGGTAAAACCGAGGAAAAGCGGCCAGTTATGCCCAAGCACAGAGCACATGCCTGCTGCCATGGCAGCAGGTAAACCCAACCCGAGGTAAAGTGCCAGCCAAACAGGTAACACACCCTTGAGGACATCGAATATGCCCACCGGGACTATCAGCCAGCGGTGGGTGTGTTCGAAGAGCATTGAGCCGCTCACCGTACCGCTGCCGTATTTGCGAAGGTCAATACCCTTTGACCAGCGGGCGGCGAGGTAGGAAGTGGGAACGGAACCGAGAAGATAGGCGAGGAGACAAAGAATAAGAATGGGCATAAGTAGAATTGATTCTATTATAAAAAGACCCTGCGAATTGCAGGATCATAAGTAATCAGATAAGGATAACAATCACCCGGCTTGAGTTAATAAATCCCTTGAATCCCAAAAAACAGTCATCCCAAACGAATTGCGTCCATGAAGATATTTTGATAATCTTGGACCGTGGTCAATTCAATATATTCGATCGATTCAACCATTTTTTCGGCTTCCAATCGTTTTTTATTTGACACTAATAACTCGCGGGCTCCAGAACCCGCTGCGTTCCCGACTTGTTGAAATCGCTCAAAAGGTATTGGCGGAAACATACCGATCCTCAGCGTGTTTTTTAGATCCAGATATGTACCAAAAGCTCCCGCGACAAGAAATAATTCGACTTCATCCGGTTTAATGTGAGCGTTTTTTAGAAGAACTTCAATTCCCGACCGGATCGCAGCTTTTGCCAACTGGATTTCATTGATATCTTTCCTGTTTATTGCGATCTCTTGACCAGTTCCACTATTCTCTGGTGGAACGAGCATAAACTCAACCATCTCTCCTGAATAATCCAAGCGGTCGTCCGCCTTATTGAGTGTGCCGCGAGAATCGATCAAATTCTCTTTTAGCATTTCAGCGACCGTATCCAGAATGCCAGATCCACAGATCCCAACAGCCGGTATATTGTTTATTGTTTGGATCTTTACAGAATCCTTATCGATAAAAACTTTTTCTATTGCACCTGAAATCGCTCGTACTCCGTTTCGAATATGAGCTCCTTCAAATGCGGGGCCGGATGCACAAGAACATGAATAATGTTTTCCGCGGTGAATGAGACTGATCTCGGTATTCGTTCCAATATCAAGCGCGATGACAGTTTTATCGCGATGCCTTGCATCCGTTGCCACCAACATCGCAATATGATCGCCTCCTACAAACCCGGCGATATTTGGCGGCAAGTAGATATAGGCATTTTTCGCAATGGTGATTCCCGCTTTACTTGCTGGAAAATTCATGGCTTGAAGGCTTGCGGGAGTATAAGGAGCGGTTCCAAGTGAATGCACCGGAAGGCCAGTAAAGAGATGATGCATGGCTGTATTTCCCACCATTACACAATCAACTATTTGATCGGAAGTGATACCGATTTGTCTACAGAGATCAGCCAGCAGATCATTTATAGCCTGAACTAAAATTTTCTGTAAGAGTTCAGCCCCTTGTGAGTGCTCATCAGAATATTTGATCCGGCTGATTACGTCTTCTCCATACGCAACTTGCGGATTGATAACCCCATTTGAAACCAGGGTTTTACCGGTTTGGAGGTCCACGAGATACCCGGCTATCTTGGTTGTACCTATGTCAACAGCATAACCCAATAATTGCTGGTCAGGGGAAATTACAGTTATTATTCCAAATTTGTTCAAAACTATGGAGGCGTTCCCGTTATTTTCAATAATAATCTTTTGTAGACCCGGAATAAAGTTGAGGGGAATCTCAGCACTCCTTATCCCATTGGTTTCCAGAATTTTACGAACATTTTCCATGTCTGATAAATATTCAATTCCATCACGGATGGAGAGAGAGATTTCTACCCGTTCAACAACTGGATCGATCTCGAAATGATTATTAAAACTTTCCAACTGTAACCTCTGCAGGGTTGCGAGAGATTCGGGGGGAATTTGAACCGTGCAATCAGACAGGATTTGGGTACAGCAGGCAAGTCGAAGCCCGGTATTGATTTCAGAATTCTGCAATTGTTCAATTTCAACTTCGCTTAGTGGTGAAAACTTTCCAGAGATTGGCTTGACTTTACACATCCCACAGGAACCATTTCCTCCGCAGACCGCGGTAACCTCAATCCCTGCCTGTTGGGTAGCGCTAAGAATAGAGGTATTGACTCCGACCCGGACTCTGCGACCAACGGGCTCAAGAGTTACCCAGAATTGTGCATTCTCATCATTAGTTCTTATTGAACACATCGGAATATTTTTGTGTCAAAAGTAGGTTCAATGGAATGGTAGGGTGGAATCACGATGAAATCCGATGACCTACTTTTCCATTCACCATTGAGAAGTTGACGAAACAGAACCAGATCACCCGCCAGTTTTTCAAAAGCCCAACCCCTTTGTTCAGCATCCAGGCGCACTTTTTCTTGAGACGCTTCATCACGATAGATTTCGGTATCGATAAAAACCGCCCGATTATAGTGTGATTGCCAATTTCCCATCACTTCCATCAGATAATCTGCGTTTTCTTTCCCATACTTGATCACAAATTTATCATATTGCTTTGATAATTCTTCGTCAGATATTGGTCCCATGGATGAGAACTTTCTTCTGATCGTCAGATCGCTCCAGAAAATCCTGCGAATACCAATAAGTCCCTGGATTATTCTCGAATTGTTCCAGGTATCTTCGCGGATCGCCAAGGAGCAGGGAAATACAATCGTGCACACAGGGGATCACCAATTGAGTTGAACGGGCTTGTAATCCTGCTGTTGCGTTTCCGCATAAACCATACCCCAGCAGGATCGCATCATAACTGCGACCTTCAGCTTGATCAATATGACTTTGAATGGACTCTTTCAGCTTATCGGGCTGGTTGTGTAATCCGCGTTCAATTAATTCAATATCGATGGCAAAAGGAGAATACGCCGCTGAAAGATAGATCGGGCGGGCAAAAATCTCGCAGGCAATACATAACCGTTTTGTCAATTGGAATACTCTCGCACCACCCGGTAGAAAGCGTCCAAATTCTCAACCGGGGTGTGGGGTGGGATATCGCATCCCGAGGAGATAATAAAATTCCTGTATGGTGAAGTGAGATTCATCAAAGCCGATGTTTGTGCTTCCACTTCAGCGATCGTGCCGCTGTGGAAAATCGCGGTGGGATCCAGATTACCGGCGATGATCACATCACTATCAACCTGTGTTATCGCCTGGCTGATATCCATTGGAGCGCCAAAATGGAAGATCTCAGCGCCAGCTTCCAGTATTTTCGGCAAATGGGCGATTTTCGCGCCGCAATTATGAAGCACAATCGTAAAATCGTCAGTTTGGGAATTATCGATGATTTGTTTTACAAAAGCGGATGAATACTTGGCTAATCCTCTCGGTGAGAGCAAGCCAGCGGCAGGTTCAGCCATGATCACCCCATCGACACCCTGGTCGCGAAAAGCCTGAACGTATCCAAGCAGGAATTGAGTTACCTTCTGCAATAACCTTTCCGTTAGATCGGGATCGGTCAATGATAATTCCAGGATTTCACTTACCCCAAATAATCGGCCAGCCAGCGAGAAAGGGCCGATGACACCACCTAAAACGGGAAGACCATTTGCCTGGGCGACCAAATTTTGAGCGGTCTGTAAATGGACGGAGGTGCGCATATCTCCGGCTGATGGAACGGCTAGCCGGTCGATTTCTTCGGCGGATGCGACCAGGCGGCCAATCACGGTTGGGATGTCATCGTCTGGCATTCTTATTTCGCACCCGAACGTTTCCGCCTCTGCACTCAGGTCCATGGCGGTCAGCATGACTTGAGTATTGAATCGTTCGTGCAAGGCGAGCACCGCATCAGTTTGATGTTGGGTGCTCGTCACAGCGTCTTTTACAGACGCGCCTGTGATCTCAAGACCCGCGTAGACACCTATGGGCATCGGGATTCGGGAGGTCGATTCAAGGATTAATCTACCAAATGCAGATCTCAAGAGGTTAACCCTTACCCATCAAACGGCTTGCGATTACGGCAGCCTGACTGGCATCCGGAGCGTACCCATCCGCGCCAATATCATCCGCATATTTCTGGGAAATTGGAGCTCCGCCAATTAGAACCTTTACCTCATTTCTCACTCCATTTTCCTCGAGAAAACGCATTGTTTTATCCATATTTGCCATGGTTGTTGTCAGCAGCGCTGACATACCCACAATATCCGGTTTGTGAGTATTGATCGCTTCCAGGAATTTTTCCGGGGAAACATCCGTACCCGAGATCAAAGATCTGAAATCCCGAACCTTCCAGCATCATGCTTACGAGGTTTTTTCCAATATCATGGAGATCACCTTTAACCGTACCGATGACCACTTTTCCAATCGGTTTAATATCCTGGGCGATCAGGAAAGGGCGCAAGATGATCATCCCGGATTGCATGGCTCGCGCGGATATCAACATTTCCGGCACAAAATATTCGCCATCTTCGAACAATTGCCCCACTTCTTTCATCGCAGCGATCAATCCATTATTTAAAATTGTCTCTGCATCAGTCCCGTTATCCAGGGCAAGTTGAACTTTTTCTTTTACCTCACTGGCATTACCGTTCAATACTGCAGCATAAACTTCCTGTACGAGATTTTCCATTTCTCCTCCGTTTTTTTGTATATTCTCAATACCAAGATTATTAGATGATTAAATGAATCTTACCTTACCTATGCTCGGTTTTTCGCGGTCGAATAATCGGGATAAGCATTCATATTAATTGCGTTGATAAATCGTTAGGATTCAATCATTAGCCCTAATCCATGATTTCATATTCTGTTAATCGAACCTTGCCGCGGTCAATATTGGGTAGTACAGATTGGACGAACTCATTTTCATCCTCGGGGAGCAGATCAGACTTTTTCGATAAATTATCTAACCAACGCAGCTCATGTTTTGAAAAGGATAAATCGCCTTTATTTACCGCTTCCCTGAGTTTAATCTATTGTGACCTGCGCGGCTTTTCGGGTTCGCAGGTAAGCGCTAGGTTCGCCGATGATCTCTTTTGCTATTTGCAAAACAATGTCCGGTTTAAGCACAAAGGCCTGCGGATCCAGCTTCGCGTCGGATTCCACACACCAATCACGAAGATTTAATGCTGCTTTACGACCATGACTCGATGCGGCATTCATCAAACGGGTGGCATAGATCAATTGCTCAACAGAAACTGTTGGAGCCATTCCCCCAAGAAGTTTAATATTATTTACAGATTCATTGCTCCATAAATCGGGTACAGCTTTGGCGATATTGCCGATAGGCGAGAGATGTGCCACGGCAGCCTCGGCACCTTCCAGGCTTATGGGGAAACCGGTAATTGCCTTTATGTATGGGCCTTCATAAGCGCAATCTTTATTAGGTCCGATCGCGCCTTGTTCAAATGCGATCAGGCTGCGGGGAACGGTCATCACCCGAATCAATGCTGCCCAGACTCTGGGGATGAAATGCTGCTCAGCCAGGACCATTGCTGTATTCGCAAAACCGCAAGCAGAATCACCGGCAGGTATGATTCCGTATCGGTTGCTAATTTCCACGATATTTCGCCAGAGGTAGGTCATGTCACGGCTTCCAAGGATTGCAAGCGCGAAAACTGATTGATCCAGGTCGCCATTCAGGATTGCGTCATCATGGATTTCTTTCCCCCCGGTTGATTCTATTGAAAAAAAATCCGCTCCCGCCTGCGCGCAGAGCTCAAAACTGCGGTACATTTTTTCCACAAATTCACCGCTGCGCTGAATCGGTGGTCGTGTGAATTCCCGGATATCATTCGGGGTGACCCTCAACGCGGTTTTTATCCCGGATTTTTCTTGAACATCATCCAATGTATCTTTGAGGATTTTAGTGATATCCGCCCCCCATTCCGGCGTCAAAGTGAGATCAGGGAGAAGTTCAAACTCAACCACCAATCCGGGAGCATTGAGTTCAACAGCCCGTTTGGATGCCTCAGTGATCATTTGGGTATATTCTTTCCGGACGTCCGGCATGGACTTCGCGTCCACGATCATTCCAGGCAAGGTGAAATTCAGCTCTGGATAAACCAATCCCCCACCTATCGAAATGCCATTCTTTAGTGTGACGGGGTTGGGACAAGTCCCGTAGATAAAGGATTCCGAATCTTGAATTGCTAAACCAGGAAAACTTGGCATGTTAATATTCACAAATCCTTTCTTAGATTATGAATCCCAAATGGCTGCGTTCGTTCGCTTTTAGCTTTTAGAGCGGAAAAGTGAAACAGCATAACATCTAATCACATTAGTCAACTTGTGATATGAATATTATATATAATAAGACAACGTTGTCAATCACTGAATATCTTTTTGGGCGACAAAAAACCAAAATGAAAGGAACAAATAGAGTTTACATTTTCTGTTCGATATATAATTATTTGTCGAATCCAGGTGAGTGATAGCTCAGAAATTACATATGTAAATGAACAATCTAGACAAAAAAGGTTCTAAATGCCTGTTACCATAAAAGATGTTGCCCGCCTGGCTGACTGTTCGATAAAGACAGTCTCGCGGGTAATTAATAATGAAGCTCATGTTTCCGAACAGGCGCGCAATCGTGTGCAGACTGCAATCCGCGCGAGCGGTTATTCCCCAAATCTTGCCGCACGCCGCCTCGTTCAACAGAAATCATTTGCGGTCTGCATATTGGTTTACCCGGGTTTTATGCAGCCAACATCTGCTGTGCTTACCCGACTATTAGACCTGACTTACGAAGAAAACTATGATCTATTTCTCCAGACATATTACCCTCCTTTTCCCCGCTCCCGAAGGAAACTATCGGATTTTGTGAGCGGGCGAAGGTTCGATGGATATATAACCACTCCACCATGCGAAGCTGATGGATTCATTGTGAGTTTGCTGGAGACTTACAAAATACCCCTTGTTCAAATCAATCCCTGGATTCAAGAAACTGCAGATGAAGAAAACCAATTGTTCGTTGCATCCGAAGATAATCTTGGAGCTCAGTTGGCTGTAACCCATTTGTTGGGTTTAGGACATCGACGCATAGCATTTCTCAAGGGGCCGAAGAACATGCGCGCCGCACTTCATCGATTCACCGGTTTTAATTTTGCCATGAATGAAGCTGGATTGGACGTAAATCCGGAGTACCTTCAGGATAGCGAATTCACTTTTGATGGTGGTTACACCGCCGCCCAAATTCTGATGCGTTTACCTGTTCCCCCAACAGCGATATATGCTGGAAGCGATGAATCTGCCCAGGGGGCTTTATTTGCTGCCCAGGAAGCAGGTGTTAATGTGCCGGGTGAACTCTCGATTTGTGGGCACGATGATTTACTTTCATCGGCCCGCACCTGGCCAGGATTAACAACAATTCATCAACCCATTGAGGATTTACTTGAACAAGCACTCAAGCTTCTTTTCAACAAGCTAAAGGGAAGCGAATTTTCGATGGATTCTGTGATCCTTTCCCCGAGATTGGTCGTGAGAGGATCGACAGACACACCGAACAGGTAGCATTATTAATAATAAAACCATTTCAAAAGTCATTACTTCGTAGAGCAGTCATTTGTGATTCGGAAAAAATAAAGATAGACAGAAAATATGGAAAAGGGCTGATAATCATCTAGCTGAAACCATCGAATAATTCTTTGAAAGACCAATGGTGAATTTCACTGTTCACCCATTTTTTGGATGCCAACCGAAACTACGACCTCATCAGCATCAGTCACAAAGAAACTTAACGAAATAATATTTCCATTAATTTGATAATAGTGAGTGTTCTGGGTTTCATCGAATTTATTTAAGGGGTATGCTCCGTCCAATCCACGAATAATATTGTTAAAATCTTCTTCTGTGCCATCAAAGATGAATGCACGAGAAAATATCGGGATATTTGGATAAGCGTAATCATCCAAATTGTCGTACCGATAACGCACGTACCCACCAAACGTATCACCTGAAATGAGATCTTTGATCTCGGGGATTTTCGACTAATTCTTCTATTGGGAATGCGTTTTCCAACTGTTTTTTCACTTTTTCCGCATTCATGGCATCTAGGGTTAGTTCTATTTCAAAGACACGGGCGACAGGGGAGTAATAGTTTTGGACTTGAACAACTTGGCCATTTTCTTCTGCGGTGATGTTCAGACTCGTTTCATCATTTCTGCCGGTTTCCCTGGCTCCTGGGAGGGCCAGGAAAAAGCTGCGCGCATCCTCCACGCTTTTTTGCGAAGCATAAGTAACGACCATTTTGTTGGATCTTTTGTTATATGAAAAGGCGGAATTCTGAAAAAAATCATTTCCAAACAATCCCACACTCTTGTCAACATATTGCTCAATCCAGGTGGATTTCGAGAAGTCGATCTTCTCAACAATGTTTTCAGGTGTCACAGGTGTATATTTTGGAATTATTACGAATATTATGATGGCAACAATTGCGAAGAACAACACAATTGAAAGCAGGATGTATTTCTTATTATTGTTGTTTTCCATTATTCTCTCCAAGGTCCAAATAATAATCCATTAATGACGCTTCGCTCTAATAGGAACATGTTTTCGTACGGTTTTCTAATGATATTCCACCGCCCGTCCTTTGCTGATCAAGAAATCCGTAATTTTCGCCTCAACAACTTTTTGAACCGCAAGTGCTCCCCGGTCTACTTCGGTTTTATCAATTGAGCTCATTTCTGATTCTGAAAGCCGAGTTTCGAACTTCAGAACTGAATAAAGGGCTACTTCGAGATCGGTGGCGATATTTATCTTGCTTACCCCACCACCGGGTAATTGTATGGCGGCTTTGATCATCCCGGCGGGTGTACCTGAACCACCGTGCAGCACAAGGTGGACCCGGGTTTGCTCTCGAATCGCCCGTAGCCGTTCGAGGTCGATCCTGGGTTGTTTTACTAGATAAGCCCCATGGGCTGTGCCGATTGAAATGGCAAGAGCGTCCACGCCGGTTTGTCGAACAAATTCGCCTGCTTCTTTCGGATCAGTAAATAGTTCATCGTCATTCTCATTCTCTATCGAATCACCAGCAGCAATTCTGCCAAGCTCCGCTTCTACGGATACACCTCTGGCATGAGCGTAAGCAACCACTTCCCGCGTAGTTGAAATATTATCCCGAAACTCTTTTGCAGAAGCATCGATCATCACTGATGTAAAACCACACGAGATTGCTTCTTCGATAATTGCAAAATTCTTGGTATGGTCCAGGTGCAATCCCAGGGGAATGGACGGTTTCTCTTCCTTTACTGAATTCCAGAAATGTTCAGCGAAATGGGTGACAGATAATTTGTACAGTTCCAGCTCCACCTGGGCGATCTGAACAATTACAGGCGATTGCATTTGTTCTCCACCACGCAAAACAGCCGAAATCATCGCTGTATACCTGGGGTTAAATGCACCTACCGCAAATTTGCCGCGCTCTGCTGCCGAAAGCAAGTATGGCAAAAGAAAAACATTAGCAGGTTTAATAAACATAAACACTCCATTCTCTAATCATTTATTTTTATTCCCTTCTGTCTTCACTTAAAGGATCAAGGTGAATTATAGTTGACAACGTAAGACATTCAAATTTATATGAAGTATAATGATTATCTCAGAAATTGATATACCGAATTTATATCAACCCTTAATACTCCAGGAGAAAGAAGAAAAATGGCCGATAAACAGGATGGCGTACAAGAATCTGGTTCTATAGCCCCAGATAAGGAGTTCCACCTAAATGTCCCTCCATTAAAAATGGATTATCACATTAAAGGGATGGACAATGCTGATTGGGGCATGAAGGATAGAATGTCCCGCATCTTCAATCCCAAGAGCGGTAATACGCTAATGCTTGCGTTCGACCATGGCTACATCATGGGCGCATCCACCGGTCTGGAGAGACTGGATGTATTAATCCCGCAACTCGCTGAAGACATTGATGTTTTCATGGCGACCCGCGGAGCTCTACGTACCTGCGTTCCACCTACATTTAATAAAGGTGTTGCCTTACGATGCTCAGCCGGCAGCACTGTTCTATCCGATGATGTAACCGCGGAGTTTGTGGGTGTTGATATCGAAGATGCGATCAGAATGAACGCATCCTGCATGGCTGTCCAAACATTTATGGGATCGCCCGACGAGAAATCTTCAATTGCTAACCTTTGCGCAACAATCAATGCTGGCATGAGATACAACATTCCCACCCTGGGTGTAGTTGCTGTTGGCAAAAATATGGCGAGGACCTCCCAGTTTTTCCTTCTCGCCACAAGGGTCATTGCAGAACTTGGCGCTCAGCTTGTTAAGGTCTATTACTGCAACGACTTTGAAAAGATTACTGCCGCATGCCCGGTTCCTATTGTGATCGCTGGTGGAAAGGTATTGCCCCCAAATGATGCGCTGACGATGGCTTATCACGCAATTAGTGAAGGCGCGCATGGTGTTGATATGGGCCGTAATATCTTCCAGGCGGATGATCCCAAGGCGATGGCAAAGGCTGTTGCGAAAGTGGTCCATGAAAAGTATACCGATAAGATGGCTTACCAATTCTATTTGGATACGAAGAAAAAATAACCAATCCCTTTCTTGTTGGTGAATTTGAACCGAGAGATCCGCGATTGCAGGATCCCTAGTGATAGAATAAAACAAACAGACACCCTATTTATCAGGGTGTCTGTTATCTAATTCGCGAAAATATTTGAGATTTTATTAGCAATTCATCAATTATTACTATTGATAGACCCCGAATTCCTTTACAGCGTCCAACATGGCGAGAGCATTTTCTATTGGAATATCCGGCTGCATATTATGAATTGGAGTAAACACAAAACCACCTCCGGGTTTGAAGGTTTCAACGGATTCCTTCACCTTTGCTCTTACCTGTTCAGGCGTACCAGTCGGGAGCGTCACCTGCGTATCGATACCTCCGCCCCAAAAAGTTAATTTCGATCCAAATTCAGCTTTAAGCTCGCCCGGAGCCATTTTTTCGGCAGTTGTTTGAACAGGATTTAGAATATCAACCCCAGCTTCAATAAAGTAGGGGATAAAACCGCGAACACAACCGCATGAATGATAGAAGGTTTTAATATCTGAATTTTGATGAACATAGTCATTCATCATTTTATAGTTTTGAAGATGTACCTTTTTGTAAATTTCTGGACTGAACATCTCAGCGCGCTGGGTTCCGTAGTCACTCGTCGAGATAAGAATGGTGTCTATGTATTTGCCGACAGCCTGTAAATACACCTTTAGATTCTCAAGGCCGACTTCAGCCGTGGCATGCATTAATTCATAAGCATAATCAGGCTCAAGTTTCATGATCAGCATCCATTCCTCAAAGGAATGACCGGCAACGCCTGCGGAAGAACCGAGTTTGCCTCTGTGGAAGCTGCCGTGCAAAGATAATTCTGTGTTTTTGAACAGGAACTCCGCCCTTTTTTCAAGCGCGAGCAACTCTTCTTGATTATATAAAGGAAGACTTTTTTTAAATTTTTCGATATCGACATGAATGATTTCAAAATCAAGATTCATGCCGATGCCATAATTCGGGCGATCAAAATAGTCACCGGTGGGAGCCATTTTCGCCAGGACTTTTCCATCTGCATTTACGATATGGATCTCTCCATCCGCGGCAATATTGGTTTTAAAACTTCCCGGCATCAATACTCGATTACCGCGATTCGTTTTCCAGATTTGCCAATCCTTGTTCTTCATGCCAAAACTGTAGACTTCGTTTTCCAATTGAATAACATCAGCCCCGAAAAAGTTCAGCATGAGAAAGTCGGGACGGGCGAGCATAAGCATTTGTTCATATACTTTTGGTAATTCGCAGTCCAAACCAACATGCTCGGCGATTTTTATGTACTCGTCCACATGTATACCGGTAACAAAAGTTCCGCCAATATCCACCGGGACCCGGTCAGGTTCCTGGTGGTTTATCGCCATTCGTACTCGTTCACGGGAATTCATCTTTATTAATCCTTTAAGATCTATTTGATCCAATAATTATCAAGCGCATTGATGGCCTGAATATACCGGCCGTATTTATTATCATAGGCTTCTTTTTTGTTTTTATCCGGAGTCACAACTCCTGTTATCTTTACCATCCCTGCAACAGCGTCGTCAACATTGGGGTAATAACCTGCCCCCACCGCAGCGCAAATAACTGCGCCAAGCGTACCCAGTTCACTTGTCTTTGGTAACTCAATGGGCATTTGAAGAACATCGGCAAACATCTGAGCCCATTCATAGCTCTTTGAGGCACCGCCTGCAATTCGGGCAGCTTCGGGAGGAGATAGATATTTAAGCAGCTTTTCAATGTGATATCTATGGGAAAAACAAATGCCTTCATAGATCGCTCTGATCATATGCTTGCGTTCCTGCCAGCCCTGTAGTCCAATAAAACTGGCCTGGGCAAGTGGATTTACATTACTTCCATAAAGGAATGGCAGGTAAATAAGATCCGTTTCATCCGGGCTTGTATCATGAATGGCGTTATTGCATAAATCATAAACGCTTAATCCTGCAGCCTTGGCGAGTTTCTTTTCCTCTTGCAGGAATTCGCCCACGAACCATTCCAGATTACTTGCCGAAGTGGGGGAACCCTCCAGCATTAGCCAGTACCCTGGTCGCGAAAAAACGGTTGTTGAAAAAAACTCTTTTGCAACAATCGGGGTTTTTCCAATGTACTGGTTATTTGCCCAGGTGCCCGCGATGATACAAATTCTAGTTTCATCCACAGAACCCGTTGCGAGCGCTGCGGCATCAATATCATAACAACCCGCAAAAACAGGAACCCCCTCATCAAGTCCAGTTAATTTCGATACTTCCTTGGTGATTTTTCCTGCTTCATCAAAGGAACCAACCAGAGGGGGGATCATATCCGCTACCTCTTCAATTCCCCCAAGCTTTAACATCGCGCGGTCAATCCTTTGTTCTTTTGTGTTTATCAATCCTGTGCCCGACATATCCGTGATTTCTGCACACAACACGCCAGTGAGTTTGAATCGCACATAATCATGTGCGTTTAAGAAATATCTGGCTTTGCTATAACTTTCCGGTTCGTATTCCTTAAGCCAACGCATAACCACAAAAGACAACGCTGGCCAAAGGATCTGCATGTTCTGCGGGTGGACTTTTTCGTAATAGCCTTCGTTTTCCAATATTTTCATTAATGGAAGGCCTCGGCTGTCTGCGCCTTCAATCGTCCTGCGTATTGGTTTTCTTTCTGAATCAAGCAGGTGCGCGCCATTACCGTGACCGGTCAATGAGACTGCGACGATATCTTTGCCATCTATCTCCGCGCACTTTATGGCACCAATTATTGCGTTGATATTTGCATTCCAGAGATCGTTCATATCCCGTTCGTAATAACCAGGTTTAGGCGAGGAATGTTCAGCCCTTACCCCGAAGGCGCCTAATTCGTTGCCTTCAAGATCAAATATCGCAGCTTTTATTATTGTGCTTCCAATATCAATTCCAAGTAAATACATATTTGCTCCTATTGATCATGAGGCCGATGTAATGGCATCATATTTTCCCAAGTTTTTTCTGCTTGGAAAGTGTTACATAACCATCAACAGTAATAACAATAAGGAGAATAATACCTACCATAATGCTTTGCCACTGGGGAGGAATTGTGAAAAGGTTAAAGGCATTGCTCATGAGCGCCATGAATACCATACCGGCAATTGCACCGATAATTGAACCTTGACCGCCCATTAAAGTCCCCCCCCCGATGATACAAGCAATAATGATTTCCATATGCGCCCCGACCCCCGTATACCGATTGGCGATCCCTGCTCTGGCAGTTACCAGAATACCTGCAAATGCTGCCAGAGTTCCGCTTATCATGAAAGCAATAATCCTGATTCTCTTAACGTCGATCCCCAACTGCCTGGACGCATTATAGTTGCCACCGATGAAGAATAATTTGCGTCCGAATTTTGTATAGGTGATGATCAATTGGAATATTATTACGAGTGCAACCATTATCCAAAACATGTAGTACACATTCAGAAATTGACCTCTACCCAGGTTGTTAAAATTTTCGGGGAAATTTGTATATCCTGCTTGTCCACGGCCGACTAATACAATTTCACTGATGCCTCTGGCAATGTACATGGTTCCGATGGTGGCGATCAGCGCATTGACTTTTGCAACCTCGACGAGTAACCCGTTGATCAAACCGATGATCATTCCTGAAACGATACCTGCGATAATCGCCAAAATTGGGTCCGCACCCAAGGTCAGAGATATTGCAGCAACAAGACCTCCCAGACACATGGCTGATCCGACCGATAAATCAAATACGCCTGAGATAAGAAGCACCATCATGCCAATGGACATTATTCCGTAAGGAGCAATTGCAGTTTGAACAGCATCAATATTTGCAGGATCCAAAGAATATGGTGAGGCAATGACGAGCATCAAGAATAACAAAACTGCAAGGGTGACGGATACTGCTTCGTTCTTCTTAAAAATACTCGAAAATTTTTGGCTCATATTCTGAAGTGTTGATTTCTTTTCCATAGGTTGATATCCTTAATTACCCCTATTCAGGCGCGTATCAATGAAAACAGATACGATAAGAATTATCCCAATAATCAGTTGCTGGAGGAGTGGCTCAATATTGAAAATCACCATCCCATTAAGAATTGTTGCCAGGAAAATTAGGCCGATACAAGAACCAAGTATGCTGCCTTTTCCACCATAAAGGCTGGCTCCTCCAAGAACCGCCGCGGTGAGCAGCTGAAACTCAAGCCCCACCCCGATTGCCGTATCCGCATATGAAACCCGGGAGGAAATCAATATCCCCCCAATGGCAGCAGCAAGGGCTGATACCGCAAACATTGTGATTTTAATCCGGTCAGATTTGATCCCATAAATTCTTGCGGTTTGGCGATTTTCTCCCACAAAATACATCCTTTTAAAAATCGCAGATCTTTTTAGCAAGATCTCTAGGACGACGACCAACACGATCATAGCGATAATGGTTATATAAACATTCCCGACTTCAATTTTGGAGAGATGGCGCATGGCAGGCGGATAAGTTGCACCATACATGGCTTTTACAAAATATGAAGATAAGCCGCGAATTAGCGTCAAGGTAGCGATAGTAACCATCATGGAATTTAGTCTAAACCGGACAACAAGATACCCTGTAACCATCCCCATTAGCCCACAGACCAAGCAGAGAGATACCCATCGCCGGTAAAAGCGGGACTTTCATCATCACCATCAGATATCCCATAAACATCCCGGAAAAAGCGTAGACCGATCCTACTGAAAGGTCGATCTCACCCATTATCATCAGGTAGGTAAAGCCAATGATCGCAAAAAATTGGAATGAAACACCATACAATATGGAGTAGATATTTCTTGAAGTTAAGGAAAGTATCGCTGGTAAATGAAAGAAAAATAAACAGAATTAAAGCAATGAGTATGATGGTAATTGAGCTAAAGTTAAAGCTCTTTTTTCTGCTTATCGGTGTTGCAGTCGATAATGTTTCGTTATTCATTTGCTAACACCTCCCGCTTCCCGCGGCCAATGCAAAAACGGATTCCTCGTCTATCCGGTCCCCCGCCAGCTCCCCAACAATAGATTTATTTTTCATGACATAGATCCTGTCGCAAAGCCCCATAAGTTCGGGAAGGTCGGAGCTGAAAATGATGAATCCGGTTCCTTGTTTTGCGGCCTCCAAAATAAATTTATGAATTTCGCTCTTTGCGCCCACATCAATCCCACGTGTTGGTTCATTCACGATCATCAACTCGGGTTTCGTGCCGATACACATTGAGATCATGAGCTTTTGTTGGTTACCACCACTAAGGTTGCGTGGTTTTTCAAAAATATTTGGAATAACGATCGAAAATAGATGGATATATTTTTCGGTGTAATCTGCGATTGCACTTTTATTTAGAAATGAAAAAGTTGATAACTCATCCATCTTTGGCATCATCATATTATCTGCAGCTCCACTGCCCAATAGGAGACCGGCTTTTTTGCGATTGTTATTCAGGTATAGGATTTTCTTTTTTAACAGCTCTGGCGGTGTGATCTTCGATAGTTTTTCATTCTTGAAGGTGATCTCACCAGTATCCTTTCCTTCAAGACCGTAAATCATCTGGGATACAGTGATCAAACCAGACCCTTCCAATCCGAAAAAGCCGATTATCTCGCCCTCGTGAAGTTCAAATCCGATCGGATTGAGTGCATTTTTCTTCGAAAGTCCTTCCACCTTATAGAAAACCGGATTTGCGCTTGCATCAATAAAAATCTTCTTGGAGTAAAGGCTTTCTGATAACTCACGACCAACCATCGCACTTACGAGGTCATCCTCGGTAAGATTTTCATCATTTAATATACGTACATACATATCTTCCATCCCGTAATATCGTAATTCTGTCGCTAATTTCCAGTACTTCATTGATCCGATGGGAGATGTAAATGATCGTAATACCTTTATCACGTAAGTCGCGAATGATCTGCATCAAGTTTGCAGGTTTCATCGTTGTTCAAACCGGATGTAGGTTCGTCAAGAAGAATAATTTGCTGGTTATTGCTGATACAGCGGAGTATCTCGACCATCTGCTGTTGAGCAAGAGTGAGAGACTCCATTTTCTGTTTCGGTTTAATATTGATATCAAAAATCGCGATACTTTCTTCCGCGCGACGATTTAGACTATTCCAATTGATGGTACCGATAGTATTTGTAAAATAGCGGGTGGGAAAAATATTCTCAGCAACGGTCAAATTATCGAAAATTGATAATTCCTGATGCACCATCGAAATACCCATCATTTGGGCGTGCTCAGGTGAAAAGATTTTGATTGATTTTCCACCAATAATTAATTTCACCGGAATCAGGTGCTTCTTCACCCATAATGATCTTTACCAATGTGGATTTACCGGCGCCGTTTTCCCCGAGTAATGTGTGGACTTCCCCTTTTTTAATTCCAAAACTGACACTCTTCAATGCCTTGACAGCACCATAAGCCTTTGAAATTTCACGAATCTGAATGAAATCGTCATCTCCAAATGCGGGAGCTAGTGTTAGCTTTTGTTTTACTTTGCACAGGATTTGTCTAACATTGATTTACTCCCATTTCAGGACTTCTGTTGCTATCCAATCAATTCATTGCCTGAAAAAAGAAGTCGAAAGGCATACGGTTAATACACCTTTCGACTTATATATCGTTAGAGCAGTAAAGATTAATAGTTATACAGGTCGGTTTCAATAACGGGCATATTCTCAGCAAGGAAGTATTCAACATTATTGGCATCAATGACCGCTGCCGTATTATACATGTTTTCCGGAACAGGGTTGACACCGGCGGCTGCATTGTCTGAAGAAACCGGGATATTCTTCAATCCACCATCGTTCCAATCCTCCATAACGAGAATGGCCATGAATTCATCGGTTGCGGTTTTGTTGATGAGCGTTGCATCGATGTAACCCTTGCTGGATGTATTCCAGCGTAGCGGGTTCTCTATCATGAACAACAACCTTTACAGAACCCGGTTCGATTGCCAGTTCGTCCATAGCCATGGCGATACCGGTACCGGAGCTGGAATCGAGCCCAACAACAGCATTGACGTCGGGATAGTTATTGAAAACGCTCTTTGCCGCTTCGATGGCATCTGCGGTTGCAGCTTTGTCATCGGCTTCGACAACAACTTCCCATTCAGAGTTCTCGGCAAGGTAATCTTTTACGCCTCTGAGCTTGGCGTCAGTGTTTGCAGCTCCCCAGTTACCCATGAGGGCAACTTTCCCGGTTGTGCCGGCGCGTTTGATCAACTCGGCTGCTGTATCGCGTCCGCATTGATAATTATCGAGACCGATATAGGTGAGGCCGGGGTTGACAGCAGTTCTGGTTTCGGTCATAACAACCGGAATACCAGCAGCCATTGCTTTCTTTACGGCTTCTGCAGGGGAGTCATCCCACATACGGGTGATGATCCCATTCGGATTCTTGGCGATTGCAGCTTCGATGGCATCAGCCTGGGCTTTTGTATCCCAGCCTTCAGGGCCAGCTGCAATGATGTTGACCTGGAAATACTCGGCAGCATATCTCAGGGCAAGGTGGGAATCGGCAAAATATGGGTGCGCCTGGTGGGAAGAAATCATGTAGTAGGTGCGCATGGGTTGATCCGCTGCGGCTTCGGGCGCTGCGGCTTCGGGTGCTGCGGGTGCGGCAGCTTCGGGTGCTGCAGGGGCAGCACATGCAACAAGAATCGTTGCAATCAGCATAACAACAAGACCAATAGCTACTTTACGATGACTCATTTTCTCTTTCTCTCCTATGGGATGGTTTTGCGCTTGATAAGCGTTAGAAGGTATTATAGAGATATTAGACAACGATGTCAATATAGAGTAAGATTAGAATAAACTTTCAAGTGGATTCAAAAGGTTTTTCAAAACAATCAATGCAGGCATTTATGGGAGGTTTTTTTCATTAAAACATTAAACCCCGATAAGTTTGTAGATTATATTAATTCGATCTAGAAATTACATCAAAAATGTTTGCGACAAATCGGATTTATTTTTTTCGAAGCAATATCTTTATAAACGAAAAAATACCCAATTCGGTCTAATATTTCAGGAGAAAAAATGGCAAATGAAACCACTTTCTTAATGGATACATCCAGCGTCAAATTTGGCCCGGGTTCGACGAAAGAAGTCGGGTACGATATGAAGTCGTTGGGTGCCCACAGGGTGATGGTGCTCGTAGATCCGAATCTGGCAGAAAGTGAAACCTGTGCCACGGCAATGAAATCACTTCAAGGATGCAGGTATCGACGCGGTGTTGTATAACCATGTGCGCGTCGAACCTACGGATTTATCCTTCAAAGAAGCGATCCAATTTGCTACTGACGGGAAATTTGATGGTTATGTTGCCGTGGGCGGGGGGTCGACCATGGATACAGCCAAAGCAGCAAACCTGTATGCCACTTATCCGGCTGAATTCCTGACCTATGTCAATGCGCCCATTGGCAAGGGTCAACCACCTCCCGGGCGATTATGCCCGATGGTCGCCATTCCAACGACAGCAGGTACCGGCAGCGAAACAACCGGAACAGCCATTTTTGACTTTCTCGAAATGCACATCAAAACAGGGATAGCCCACCGGGCGCTGCGCCCGCAGCTTGGGATTATTGATCCAGACAACACTCGAACGATGCCAAAAATGGTGGCAGCCTGCAGCGGCCTGGATGTGCTGTGCCACGCGCTTGAATCACTGACAGCTCTACCGTACCAGCAGCGCGCTGCACCGGAGACCCCTGCCCAGCGCCCGGCATACCAGGGCGCCAATCCCATCAGCTATATCTGGGCATCCAACGCGATCGAGATCTGTTCAAAATTCCTGGTACGCGAGATCACTGATATTTCGGATGACGAAGCGCGGGGACAGATGCTTTTAGCCTCCTCCTTTGCCGGGATCGGCTTTGGAAACGCCGGAGTTACCCTTCCGCATGGAATGTCCTATCCCATTTCCGGGATGGTGCGAAACTATTTCCCGGAAGGTTATCCTCAAGATCACCCCATGGTTCCGCATGGAATGTCCGTAATTCTTAGCGCGCCCGCCGTTTTCCGTTTTACCGCCCCAACCAATCCAAAACTTCATCTCTATGCGGCCAGCCTTATGGGTGTGGACGTATCTGATGCAAAAGACGAGGATGCGGGCGACTTACTCGCTGGAGCCGTCATCGATGTGATGAAGAAAACCGGAATGCCGAACGGATTGAAGGCGGTAGGTTTTGACGTTCAGGATATCGAAGACCTGGTGGCGGGTACACTGCCACAGCACAGGGTAACCAAACTCTCTCCGCGTCCCGCGAGTCCGGAGGATCTGGTGAAATTATTCCAGGAGACGATGACCATCTGGTAAAGCAATCTGGGCGAATATTGGTTTTAGTAACGAATATTCGAATCGTTTGAATTGGAGCAAGGAAGTCATCACATATTGTCTAACTTGCCGATCGTTCAGGAAATGATGACGCTGAAAGGCGAAGCGCTCGACACCGATTCGAAGGCTTTCTTGGTGACCAGAGAAATATAATAAAAAACAGAATCAAAAGTGATTTGCCAAAATTTCGACCAGGTAAGCACAAAGATCGTTCGATAAGTTGTTACAAACAGCGTGCTGTAACTGCATTGCCTAATCGATTTACAGACGATGGTCGATTGCGAACAATCCGTTCCCGGATGATTTGCGGGCAAATCATAATTAACTTTCTGAATAAACACCTGATTTTGATAAGGAAGAATTTCGCATTGACAAGCAGCCTATCGCAGCCATCTCAACAACAATACCTGAATTGCATCCGTTGCGGATTATGCCTTTCTGTTTGCCCGACATACCGTGAGTACCTGAGCGAGACCGCTTCTCCCCGTGGACGGGTCTTTCTGACCCGAAAAGGCCTGGAAGGTGAAATGAAACTCACCCCGAACCTGATCGAACAGATGTACGGCTGTTTTGCCTGCCTTGCGTGTAACGATGCCTGTCCTGTGGGTATCAAACCCGCGGATCTTGCGATGCAGATGCGCTGGGTTGATGAACAGATTCATCCTACCGGTTGGAAGCGAGCTCTCTTTGGTGAGTTGATTCCCAATCCTGAACGCATGGAAAATGCCACCCTGGCATTTCGTATTTATGAAAGAAGCGGGATGCGAAAGCTGGTTTATGCACTCGGTCTGCGCAAGTTACTACCCAGCCAATTGAGGGATATGGAAGCCATGCTTCCGCATCTACCCCAGCGTCCGCTGAGGCAGTCGCTCCCTGAAATTACAGAAGCAAAACAAAATAGCAAATATCGGATTGGATTCTTCCTGGGTTGTGCCCAGAATTTATTGTTCGCGGAAGAAAGCGCGGCAACAGTGAGGGTGCTGGCAAGAAATGGCTGCACCGTCATCACGCCACCTCAAACCGTATGTTGCGGAATGCCGGCAGCGGGCTATGGAAGGCAGGATCTCGTTCTGGAACAGGCCAGAAAAATATTTCCATTATTCGAGAGTATAAATGTTGATTTCATTGTTACCGATTGTGCGACCTGCGGTTCAACCTTGAAAGAATATGGGGCTCTGCTCGGTGAGGATCCTCAATGGGCTGATAGAGCTACTTCATTTAGTAATAAGGTCAAAGACATAAGCGAATTCCTAATGTCGATTCCCCTGGAAAAACCCAAAGGGGTTATTAATGGACGGGTGACATATCATGACCCATGTCATCTCAGACGGGGACAGGGGGTTTGGGAACAACCTAGGGACCTGCTGAAATTGATAGATGGGATCGAGTTTACCGAAATGCCTGAAGCTGATTGGTGCTGCGGATCAGCCGGCAGCCAGTTGATCACGCATTACCAGACCTCGCTAAAAGTACTTTCCCGTAAAATGGATAATTTGGAAAACACCGAGGCGGATTATATCGCTTCCGGTTGTCCAGGCTGTCAGATGCAGTTATCTGTGGGGGTCAAGAAACGAAATCTAAAAGTAAAGGTTGTGCATCCGGTTCAATTACTAGATAAGGCATACCAAAATGAATGAGAAATTGATCCAACGGATAAAAGACATCGTCGGAAAGGATGGCGTTCTTACAGAACCAGAGGATCTTGCCGCATACAGTTATGATGGCACTTTCGAAGAACACAGCCCGGATTTGGTTGTGCTTCCGCGAACCACTCAACAGGTAAGTAAATTGATAATGCTCGCCTCGGAGGAGAGTATCCCGGTTGTGCCTCGCGGAATGGCTTCGGGTCTTGCCGCAGCTTCTGTCCCCTTTTCAGGTGGAATTGCCCTTTCAATGACCCGTATGAACCAGATCCTTGAGATCGATAAACTGAATTCCGTCGCTCGCGTCGAGGCGGGAATTGTGACCGCTGATCTGCAATCCGCAGTGGAAAAGCAGGGTCTATTCTACCCCCCTGATCCATCCAGCATTCGCCATTCCACCATCGGTGGAAATATCGCCTGCAATGCAGGTGGCCCGCGTTGTTTAAAATACGGCGTCACGGGGGATTACGTTCTAGGCTTGACCGTAGTGCTTGCTGATGGCAATGTTCTCATAACAGGCGGGAAATCGATCAAAGACGTTGCTGGTTATGATCTAAATTCCCTTTTTACCGGTTCAGAAGGAACTTTGGGAGTGATCACCGAAGCGATACTGAAATTGATCTCCAAACCAAAATTTACCCAGACTGCCCTTGCTGAGTTCAAATCTCTCGATGACTCAGCCAATGCGGTCAACGCGATCCTATCTGAAGGACTCCTTCCGGCGACTCTTGAGCTGATGGATGAAACCGCCATAGACTGTATCGAGCAAGCCATGCACCTGGGATTACCGCTGGATGTCGAAGCATTATTGCTCATGGAGACGGATGGTGCTGACGATCTTTCCGTGAAAAGGGAGATGACCGCAGCCACAAGGATTTGTCGCGATTGTGGAGCGCGAGAGGTAAAAATTGCTCAAACCGAAGGGGAACGCGCGAAGCTCTGGAAAGCCAGACGATCGGTATCTCCTTCCCTGGCTCGCAAAGCTCCTAACAAACTTGGTGAAGATATCACCGTACCCCGGAGTGCCATCCCGGAAGCGATCCGGAAACTCAAGGAAATCAGTGCCAGGTATGAATTACCCATCGTAATTTTTGGGCATGCAGGTGATGGGAATCTGCACCCGAACATTTTATTTGATAAGCGGGATCCGGTTCAATGGGAAAAAGTCAACCAGATCGTTGCCGAAGAATTTGAACTCGCTTTACGCCTGGGGGGTACGCTAACCGGTGAGCATGGAATTGGAACTCTCAAACGACCATTTCTTCAGAGGGCATTGGGGGATGTTTCGATAGATATCCAAAGACGAATAAAAGCAACATTGGATCCGAAAAATATCCTTAATCCCGGAAAAGTGCTTGAGAATTAAAGGTGGAATTCAAGCAGTATGTACAATAATGTAAGATTAATATACCTCGTTTGGAGGTTTTGAAACCCAAACACTTTTGAGGTCAATCGTATAGCTTTTCCCTTATTTCACCCAGGTTTCATTTTTATTCGCAGTGAATGCTGAATATTATGGAAGTACCGTCGGATATGGATTTCAAACCCGGAAGCGATTGTAAATTTGATTATTAATCTGATGTAGAGCGGGATAAATTTCCCTGTAGATTTCGAATAATTCGGTATATAAGGATGACAATTTTTTATCAGGTTCAAACAATTTCCCTGGTTTATGAACTCGCTGTACTGCTTCTGATAAATTCTTATAACCCCCGACCCCCACACCGGCAAGTATTGCTGCCCCAAGCGCTGTGGCTTCTTCGATCTCTAACGTAACCACCGGACGGCCGGAAACATCCGCTTTGTTCTGCATCCAAAATTCATTGCGCGTGCCGCCCCCAATGGCAGTAATTTTTTCAGCCTTTTGTCCTGCCCCTAGCTCAAGTGCGTTCAACATATCCAGGAAAGCATAATTTAGACCTTCGACCACGGCTCTGATCATATCCTCTTTTTTCGTAGTGTCATTAAGTCCCAAGAATGCGCCTAGTGAGCGTGGATCCAAATTCGGGCAGGTTATGCCATTGAAATGTGGCAGAAAGAAAACGCCATTTGAACCAGGTGGTGAGAGTACGCGCTTCATCCATCAGGTGCGACCACACATTTCCTTGACCAACCTGGGCGAGGTTTTGGGCTTTGGATCCGATCTGATCTTTGTACCATTCCAGCATACTTGCAGCAGTTCCCCCAGCCCAGATGCAATACATGCCAGGAACTGAATGTGCTTCTACCGTTAAGCCTAACTTGTCGGATTTCAGACCCCCATTGAGGATCTGTCGTGGGTGTAATTACCATTTCCCATGTGCCGGTGACATCCAGAAACATACCGGATGAGATTGCTCCAGCAGCCAGTGCTCCCACCAGGTAGTCATGCCCTCCCTGGAAGATTGGTGTACCAGGCATAAGGCCGGTCTTTTCAGCCGCCTCGGGTGTTACTTCACCGATAAATGATCCACTGGGTTGTGGTGTTGGCAAGGAGGTCTTTCTCGAGTCCTGTAATATTGAACATTTCATCCGACCATGCCAGGGAGCGTTGATCGAATAAAAGTGTAGGAGACGCATCTGTGTAATCGGTGGAATATTTTCCAGTCAACTTATAGTTCACAAAATCTTCAACAATTAGCCATTTATGAACCCGTCGTGCAAGCTCCGGCTCGTTTTCCTTCAACCATAAGAATCGTAAGGCAGTGCTCCAAATAAAGGGTTGCCAGCCGGAGATCTGGAAGGTTCGTTCAAGACCAACATTCTCCAACCATCGTCTCAAATTGCGGTGTAGTCCGAGTACATAACCAGTTTATAAAAGGATAAACCGGTTCACCCCGTTCATCCAGGGGTACCGCATCTGCCCCCAAGCCAGTAACCGCCGCTGCTATGATACGATTCTGTGGACCAATCCGACTCACAGCATCGCGTATTGCAGAAGCAATCCCGTCCCAGATATGATCGGGCAGGTAAACCTGCCAGTTTGGGTGATCAGGGTCGTTTGCGATACTCTCCGTCGGGCGACTTGCCTTGTGAAATGACGTTGCCATCCAGATCATATACCAGGGCTTTCATGCTCGTCGAGCCGACATCAATACCGAGTAAACAATCCATCTATGCCTTCCTATATTCCTGCAAGGTCTTACCGGGGTAGTAGTGGGCGAAGGCCTCTTCCACGTTGTCCTTGGTGACCTTCATGTTTTCGTAGAACATGACACCGGGGATGGGATCGCCGTTGAGCAGGTTGACCATCTGGGTCATGCTCCACCAGGCGGGGGCGATGGAGGAGTAGGCAGCAGTGCCGAGCACTTCGCCGTTATAGATGCCTGCCAGGATGGGTTTGTCGTTATCCACAGAGGACAGCGGCACCGTGGTTCCATTGGACTTCTGGGCGTTCATCATACCGACCGTGGCGGAGGAGTAGAGGCCCCAGGCGCCGAGCATATCGGGGTTGGCCTTGAGGGCACCGTCGAAGGCTTTGAAGTGATCTTCGGGGGAGATGCCGGTCAGCTCGGTGATCTTGATGTCGGGGTACTTGGTGAAGACATCGATGAAGCCCTTGGCGCGGGTGGCGGCATTGGGGTGCACGAAGGGCAGAGTCTGATAGACGACTTCGCCATTCATGGGTTTGCCGCTTGCCAGCAGAGCCTCCTCGAGCAGTTCACCGGAGATCTTGCCCTGTTCCACGGTATCGGAGATGGTGACCGCATTTACGTTGCCAGCCAGAGGGGCATTCAGGGTGACCACGGGGATATTGGCAGCTTCAAGCGCATCCAGGGCGGTCTTGACGCCGGTGAAGTCGCACGGGGCGAGGATAACGCCGTCCACGCCTTCGAGGATCCATTGCTCGATGGCCTGATTCTGGACGTCCTGTTTGTAGTTGGCGTCGTTGACCAGCAATTCCACGCCAGCTTCGTCCGCCGCCGCTTTCATCGTTTCCAGCAGGGTGGCATCCACTTCGTCCAGGGTGTCGAAGATGGCAAAGCCAAGCAGATACTGCTTTTTTGCCCGTGGGCAATCTGGTAGCCACATCATCGGGGACTTTTACCGCGCCCGGCTCCTTGATCTTGACGCAGGACTCGACTGCCGAAGCCTGGTAATGAGCGTTTAAATCGAAAACAAGGCTAGGGTCTCCAAGGAATTGAAAATCAGCGATATTGGGATTCATCCGGCTCCATGGCTTGTTCGTGAATATGGTCGGAAGGGAACACCCGGCTCAGTGAGTGCGCGCGACGAAAGCGCCAATCTCTTCCAGCTCCGAGGAAGAAAGCCGAAAGGTGGCCGCAGGGAGAACGCCGTCCACCTGGCTGGGGCGCCGCGCCCCGACGATGGCCCCGGTCACGCTGGAGAGGCGAAGCGTCCAGGCGATCGCCACAACACCTGGTTCCACACCGTGCCGTTGTCCGATCTCCGCCAGGAGGGAAACCAGGCGCAAATTCCGTTCAAGCTTGGGCATTTGGAATTCGGCATCGCGTTGACGCCAATCGTCTGGCGGCATGTTCTGAATCCGGTCCGCGGTCATTTTTCCAGAGAGGAGCCCCGAATACATGGGTGAATAGACGATCACACCAATTTTATTCTGCTGGCAATACGGCAGGATCTCCTCCTGTACCTCAGGGCGGATGAGGGAATAGGGGGGCTGCAGGGAACTGATGGGAGCGATTTTCTCGGCTCGCTTCATCTGGGAAATACTGAAATTAGAAACGCCGATCCAGCGCACCTTGCCTTCACGCTGCAATTCCGCCAGCGCTGCCCATCCCTCCTCGATATCCGGGTCTGGGTTCGGCCAGTGAATTTGGTAAAGGTCGATCGTGGATACCTTGAGGCGGCGCAGACTATCCTCGCATTCACGCCGAATGGAATCCCGCTTCATGGAGGCGACAATCTCGCCGCGCTCATTCCACGGCAGGGAGCATTTCGTAAAGAGATAGGGGCGTTCGGACATTCCCTCCAGCGCCTGGCCGATCACCTCTTCAGCGTGCCCCAGTCCGTAACCGGCAGCTGTATCGATCCAGTTGATACCGAGATCCAACGCATGATAAATTGCAGCTATGGATTCCTGATCATCCTGCGGACCCCAGCTGTACACCCAATCTCCCCCGCCGAGCGCCCAGGCGCCAAATCCTATGGGAGTTATCTGCATATCGGTATTGCCAAAGGGCCGTTTTTCCAAATCCGTTTCTCTTTTCATCACTTCCCTTTCCTTATATTGTCTTTTTCTATTACTTTACTTATTTATATCAGTAGGATGTGGATGCGAGTCAATAAAAGGAGGCGGACAGCGGACTTCCGCTGTCCGCCTCGAAGTACATGCTTCTTAACCAGATCTACAAGGCAGGTTACTTACCAGCCAAATAATCCTGCAAGGTCTTACCGGGGTAGTAGTGGGCGAAAGCCTCTTCCACGTTGTCCTTGGTGACCTTCATGTTCTCATAGAACATGACACCCGGGATGGGATCGCCGTTGAGCAGGTTGACCATCTGGGTCATGCTCCACCAGGCGGGTGCGATGGAGGAGTAGGCAGCAGTGCCGAGCACTTCGCCGTTATAGATGCCTGCCAGGATGGGTTTGTCGTTATCCACAGAGGACAGCGGCACCGTGGTGCCATTGGACTTCTGGGCGTTCATCATACCGACGGTGGCGGAGGAGTAGAGACCCCAGGCGCCGAGCATATCGGGGTTGGCCTTGAGGGCACCATCAAAGGCTTTGAAGTGATCTTCGGGGGAGATGCCGGTCAGCTCGGTGATCTTGATGTCCGGGTACTTTGTGAAGACATCGATGAAGCCCTTGGCGCGGGTGGCGGCATTGGGGTGCACGAAGGGCAGAGTCTGATAGACGACTTCGCCATTCATGGGTGTGCCGCTCGCCAGGAGAGCCTCTTCGAGCAGTTCACCGGAGATCTTGCCCTGTTCCACGGTATCGGAGATGGTGACAGCATTCACGTTGCCAGCCAGGGGTGCGTTCAGGGTGACGACGGGGATATTGGCAGCTTCAAGCGCATCCAGGGCGGTCTTGACGCCGGTGAAGTCGCACGGGGCGAGGATGACGCCGTCCACGCCTTCGAGGATCCATTGCTCGATCGCCTGATTCTGAACATCCTGTTTGTAGTTCGCGTCGTTGACCAGCAGTTCAACGCCGGCTTCATCTGCCGCGGCTTTCATGGTTTCAAGGATCATGGAGCCCACTTCGTCCACTGTATAGTAGACGGAGAAACCGATCTTGTATTTCTCTTTGGCTTTGGGCATGGCGGTGGTCACGTTATCGGGGACTTTTACCGCGCCTGGTTCCTTGATGGTTGTGTTGGCTTCGACACCCACTTCAGCGTAATACCCATTCAGGTCAAACGCAACACTCTGGATCACCAACGAAGGTGAAATCGGCTGAGTTGGGATTCACCGGAACAGCCGGGGCTTCCGTAGCTTCCGGCGCAGCGGGCGCTTCGGTGGCAGCTGGCGCGGCGGGCGCTTCGGTGGCAACGGGGCGGGGGCTTCGGTCGGAGCGGCTGCAGGCGCACAGGCAGCCAACATCGTGAACACCACCACCAGCGAAACAATTAACATCATTCTTTTCATTTTCGTTCTCCTCTTTGTTTCGGATATTAGGTTCAATACTGTCGTAGTACCTTGTAACAAATACGATTTTATTTCGCTGATTATTCCTCCTTTCTCCGCGCCAACCGCGGAAGGAAGTCACTCATCTTCTGGATTTGAACGCGTTGTCCATCAGCACCGCGAGGATAATGACCATTCCTTTGACGAAAATCTGCACATGATATTGGGCTCCCATGAGCGACATACCATTGTTCAAAATGGCGATGATCAGACAGCCTCCGAGCGTTCCGAATATGGAACCCATGCCTCCGGAGATCGCTGTTCCACCCAAAATTACGCCCGAGATGCTATCCAGCGCCAGGTCCGAACCCACATCCGGCAGGCCGCCATTGAAAAGCGCCGCGATGATCAAACCGGAGATCGAGGCGAACAATCCGCTCATGGTATACGCCGCCAGCTTCACCTTGCTGATATCGATACCGGCGACCCTGGCTGCTTCCTGGTTGCCGCCAATACTGCGGACGTAGAAACCAAACTTGGTGCGGTTGAAGAGGAACCAGGAGACGGCGAAAACCAGGAGGGAGATAATGACCGGGGTGGGAATAAGATTGAACAACTTGCCGTTCCCGAAGATATTGGCAAAATGCGGTATGACGATCGGAACCGGTTTGCCTGATGTCATCATGAGCGCAATTCCGCGGAAGATATACAGCGTGGCAAGGGTCACCAGGAAAGGCTCGATCTTTCCCTTCACGATTACAAATCCGTTGAAGGAACCCAGGAGCATCGCACCAACCACCACGATCAAAAGCGCCAGGACCGGCGGCAACAAGCCGCCCTTCACAAGCAAAGCAAAACCAACCCCCACTACGGCAGCGATCGAGCCAACCGAAAGGTCCAGGCCTCCCAGCGTGATGATGAAGGTCATTGCCAACCCGGCGATGAGCACATAGCTCATGTTCTTGATGATCGCCAGCAGATTTATTGGATTCAGAAAGATCGGCTTCAGAAAGGAAAAGATGGTCATCAGCACGATCAAGATCACGATCGTGCGGTATTTGATCAATAACTTTCCCATGGTCGGTCGAGATGTCTTGACAGTCTTTGGCTTGTGCTTGTGTCACTCTCTATTCCCTCCAATTGATGATTTGGGTCATCATTCTATGCCTTTTGCGTGGCCAGGCTCATCACCCGCTCCTGGGTCATTTCTTCCTTCGATAGGATGCCCTTCATTCTGCCTTCCTGCATCACCAGGATCTTGTCCGCGACGCTGATGAGCTCGGGCAACTCGGACGAGACCATGACGATGGCAGCGCCGCGCGCAGCCAGTTCCCCCATGATGGTGTAGATCTCTGTTTTTGCTCCGATGTCGATCCCGCGGGTGGGCTCGTCAAAGATGATCAATTCGGGGGAAAAATCGAGCCATTTCGCCAGCGCCACCTTTTGCTGGTTGCCACCGGAGAGCAAACCCACAATTTGTTCTATGCTGCTCACACGGATGTTCAGTGCTTTCCGTTGATTGTTGGCGATGGCTTTGAGCTTGGGCCAATTCAGGTACCCCAGAACGGAAGGCCGCTGGGCATTGACCAAGTTGATGTTTTCATGAACCGGAAGGCACAGCACCAGTCCGGACTTTTTCCGGTCTTCGGTCACGAATGCGATCCTGTGTTTGATTGCATTTCGCGGGTTTTCAGGCAGAAACTCTTCGCCGTTGAGGAATATCTTCCCAGCGGTGATCTCCCGCATCCCAAAAAGGGTCTCCAGCATTTCGGTACGCCGCGAGCCCACCAATCCGCCGATCACCCATGATCTCGCCTTTGCGCACTTCGAAGGAAATGCCCTTTAACAATTCGCCGGAAGCTAGGTTCTCGACCTTCAACACCACATCCCCGATAGGGACTTCACGCTTGGGATAGACAGTGGTCTGTTCACGCCCGACCATCATGGTGATCAGCTCTTTGTCGGTCACATCGGTGCAATTCACCGTTCCCACCAGGGCGCCATCCCGCAGAACGGTAATCCGATCGGCTATGCAGCCGATCTCGTGCAGCCGGTGGGAAATGTAAACCACGGCCACACCGCTGGCCCGCAGTCCACGGATGATGTCCATCAGCTTTTCGGCATCCTTTTGGGATATGGACGAGGTTGGCTCGTCCATCAGGACGACTTTGGCCTTGGAGGTGACGGCCTTCGCGATCTCGACCACCTGCTGCTGGGCAATGGATAGATCTTTGACGATCCAATCCGGGTCGATGTCGCTCTGGTTCAAATCCTTCAAGGCGCGCGCGGCGATGTCCCGGAATTCCTGCTTTCGCAGCAGGATGCCTTTGAATTGGTCCTGTTTATCCAGGACGATATTCTCGGCCACTGTCATGTGAGGGCAAAGGGTCAATTCCTGGTAAATGGTGATGATGGAGGCTTCTATGGCTTCTTTGGGGTTCTTGAACGTAACGGGCTTGCCATCGATCAGCAATTCGCCACCGCTATCCGGTTGGTGATATCCGCTTAAAATCTTAATAAGCGTGGATTTGCCAGCTCCGTTCTCACCCAACAGAGCATGGACTTCGCCGCTCCTTACCGTCATGTCGACGTTCTTTAGCGCTACTACGCCAGGAAACGTTTTGCTGATATGCCTTAGTTCGAGTATGTCCCCACCAAAGCTCACTCAAACCTCCTACCCGTTGGTTCTCATATTTAGGAAAGGATCGCTTACAAAACCGCTTCTTTTACATGAAATTATTATCAAACCTCTTGAACAATCTTCTTATTGACAAAAGTCTTATTTCCTTTTATTACGAAGGTATCATGTGCGCCTGATAATGGATTCACAATCGTGAACAACAACTCACAATTATGTTCATTATAGGGAGGGTTGAAACGAATGTCAACATGCATTTGTCATGTCTTTGTCTCAAAACGATAAAACTCCATATTCAAACACTGAAATTTCGACCTCTGCCTTTAAACCATGAAAGAGAAATGCGTAGAAATCAGTGGTTTGCTCAAATCGCTTCGACTCGGAAATTAGCGGTTATTGCTGGTCACCCTCCACTGGCGGTAAGAGACGCTAGGGCTTTTGGTTCGGCCAGGTTTGCACAACCCGGAAAGCCTCCGCGTATTTGCAGCCGCACTGGAAACCGCGCAGCTTGTTTGTGACTTCCACATACTCAAACCAGTCCTTGATCCCAAATTGCTTTTCCAGAAAATCGCCATGCTGGCTTCGATGTTGGCGGAATGCCTCGATCTTTTGATCAAATTCCTCGGTAATATCCACGTAGTAGTCCGGGGGAGCCACGCGGAAGGTTCCGGTTGTTTCGCAGCGGATACACGGTGGGGATATGATCAATGGGAGGTAGCTTGCATTCAGGGATATTGCTTACGCTGGCCCAGATAGCCGCGCGGTACGCCAGCTCGCCCACATTGGAGTGGTCGTGGACGTAATCGTCCCGGTCGAGGGTGATGATCACATCCGGATTGGTGTGCCGGACAAGGTCCACATATTGGATCCAGGTGGCGTGATCCTGCCATAATTCGGCGTCTTTGTGATCCCAATGGATCAACTCCGCCCCGATCGCTTCGGCGCCTCGCTTGCGCTTCTACTGCTCGGATGGCTTCGATCTCCGGTCCGGTGTGGATCTTGGAGCCCACATTCCCGGTGCAGGCAATGGCCATGAAAACCTTGTGGCCCTCTTTGACGTAGCGGATCAGCGTGCCGGCGCAGAACACCTCGACATCGTCCGGGTGCGCAGTTGCCGCCAGGATGGTGAGCTTTTTGGTAGGACCCATTGATCTCCTTTCCCCGCCCAGGGCAGGGGTTTCGATTTTGGAAGAGGCCGGGCGCAAGCGCCAGGGCATGAGCGCGTCCTGGCCCGGTCACTTCCCGAAATATGTTACCGCGACCCCAACTGGACAGGGGGCAGAAGGCGATAGGGCTTGTGGTTCGGCCAGGTCTGCACCACGCGGAACGCTTCCGCGTATTTGCAGCCGCACTGGAAACCGCGCAGCTTGTTCACCATTTCCATGGCTTCAAACCAGTCCTTGACGCCGAATTGTTTCTCCAGGAAATCACCGTGCTGGCTTTCGTGCTGACGGAAGGCAAGCATCTTCTGTTCGAACTCCTGGCTGATATCCACATAATGATCGGGAGGTGCGACCCGGGTGGTGCCGATGGTCTCAAAATAGAAAACCGAAGGGATGTGGTCGATGGGGGGCAGTTTGCATTCGGGGATGTTGGCCACGCTGGCCCAGATCGCGGCCCGGTAGACAAGCTCGCCGACATTGGTATGGTCGTGGACGTAATCATCGCGGTCGTGGGTGATGATCACATCCGGGTTGGTCTGCCGGATAAGATCCACATACTTGATCCAGTGGGCATGGTCCAGCCAGACATCGGCATCCTTGTAGCCCATCATGATCAGCTCGGCTCCGATCACATCGGCGCCTTTTTGCGCTTCAACGGCTCGAATAGCTTCGATCTCCGGTCCTGTGTGAATTTTCGAACCCACGTTGCCGGTACAGGCAACCGCCATGAAGACTTTGTGACCTTCTTTGACGTACCGGATGAGCGTACCGGCACATTGCAGCTCGATATCATCCGGATGGGCGGATGCACATAAAACGGTCAATTTTTTAGACATATGAAAAACCTCCTGGAAAAAGATTCAGCTTGATCAGGTTTATCGATCCAATCGAGAAAGTATGATTCGGTGTTCTAAGAATGACAAATCGGAGTGTCTCCTTTCGATTCCTAATTTTTTATTCAGTAATAGATATATCCTCCCAGGCATCAGAGATCCACTGCGTACCAAGGATGTTCGCGGGCACGGGTAGCTGAACCGATGGGATCACCACTAGCGTCGAGATGCGCCCACATTTCCATCACCAACGGTCCTGAAAAACCCATTCGTGCCAACAATGGAAAACACTCCTGGAAACTGGACAATGCCTTCCCCCAGGGGCACGCCCCGCAGTTCACCCAGGCGGGTATCTTTAACATGTACGCCCACCAGGTGACCTTCGGTCAATGGGAGTTGTTCCAGCGGGTCGTAAGCCCGCGGCGGTCATGTTGCCAATATCGGGATACACCTGAAACCAGGGTGAATTGATCTCTTTGACAAAACGCATGGCTTTTTCGACCGAATCCACCAGCTGGACTATCGCCATTTTCCAAGGCTAAAATCACCCCGGCAGCACTCGCCCACTCCGACTACCAGTACTGCAATCCTTCCAGGTATCTCGCCTGGGTGTCAGGCATTGCTCGGCTCATAGAACGCGTCATAACCCATGATCTGGATGACTTTCACGCCCAAATCGGCTGCCAATTCGATCGACCGATAGAGAATATCCAAACCCTTTGCCCGCAGTTCCGGATGAGGCACTGCCGAGTGGGAATTTGCGATGAGCGCTAACCCCCATGCCCCAAATTGGCACCCCGGTATCGAAGATCGTTTGTCGAAGCGCGGCGCGATCGTGATGTCGACCAATTCAGCCGATCCAGACGCTGTTCGCTTTCGTCGATCGACATTTCCACAAAATCATAGCCGGCGCCTTTGGCAGAAAGCAGGATCTGCTCCCAGGAGTATTCGGCGGGAAAGCTTTCTCATAGACGCCGACTGGATTTTTTTGCACCGAAGCCGTCATCGCGCCGCCTCCGCGTTGAGCGCGGGATCAATTTAGGAAGGGCAGGAAAAAAATGGTCATATCCGCGATCCTCATCTGGATACCGCCTCATCCGAGGGAGGTTGAAATCGTCATGGAACCTTATTGTTCTTTTTGCCCGTAGAGCGTGTGATAAATGTTCTGAAATTCCTCGATCTGCTCCTGAGTTAATGATATGGGCTTTCCTTGCAGGGAGGCAAAATGGGCAATCTTGGCCAGGTCTTCCACTTCCACCGCGTCGATGGTCGCCTGCCAGACGGAGGAGGCGATGGTGTAGACCCCGTGGTTCTGCATGACAATGGCCGAGCACTTGCCGATCTTGCGGATGATCTCCGAACCGATGTCTTCCCCGCCGACCGCGGCGTAGCCGCCTATCGGAATCTCGCCACCGAGCAGGGCTGCCGAAGTCATCACCGCCGGAATCGGTTTGCCCAGGACGGCAAAAATGCAGGCATAGGGAGAGTGGGTGTGGACAATGCCAAAGATATCGGTCGATGCGGGTATAAATACAAATGGGTTTCGGTGTCACTGGAAGGCCGCAGCGTACCTTCCAGAATTTTGCCATTAATATCCATCACCAGGAGATCGGAAGGGGTCAACCTGTCATAACGAAAGCCGGTGGGTTTGATGACAATATTGCCGGTCTCGGGGTCGCGTCCGCTGACCGTCCCGCTGTGCATCGTCACCAAACGGTTCTTGGGTAGTTCCATAAGAGATTCAAAGACTTCCTGGCGTAATTTTTCAAGCATCATTTTTTTGTCCTTTTATTGTGATTCCAGTTTTGGGCAATGCTTATCGAACGTAACCGCCCAAACCGCCGCCATCAATGACCAGGGCGGCACCGGTCATTTTGGCTGAACGGTCACTGGCGAGAAAGACGACCAGTTCCGCAATTTCGGCGGGGTCGATGATCACGCCCAGGGCGTTGTTCTTCTTATATTCTTCTTCAAGTTTATCTGGATCAAAACCGTGGATCTTTGCCCGGGCAGCCCGCAGTTCCGGAGTCCACATGCTGCTTCCCCCAAAGACCGCTCCCGGAAGAACACTGTTGGCGCGGATGTGATACGGACCGAATTCATTGGCGATGGTGCGGGCCATTTGCAACACCGCTGCTTTGGATGAGTTGTAGGCCAGAAAGTGCCTGCTGGGTTTAAGAGCATCGTCGCTATTGATAAAAACCAGCGCCCCACCATCCGGCTGGCGTTTAAATACTTTTATTGCCTCCCGGGAGATCAGGAAACTACCCGTGCAGTTCACGTTCATCACCCAGTTCCACTGCTCCAGAGTGCATTCATCGGAAGGGACGCTGACCGAGACGCCCGCATTGTTTACGGCAATGTTCAACCTGCCAAAATGATCAGCAATGGTTTTCACCGCTGCTTCAACCTCCGCTTCGTTGGTAATATCGCACAGGCACGGGAAGGATCTGGGCGGACGGATCCATTTGCAACAGTTCGCTCCGCGATTGGTTCAACTTCTCGATGATTGCGATCCACCATCGCGATCAAGGCTTGCTCTTTGACAAATCGGCGGGTGATTGCCAATCCGATACCGGAAGCCGCACCTGTGATCAAGGCCACTTTACCTGCCAACTCGCCCACCTTTCTGGGTTTCAAGATCACCACTCATAACTTTTCTCCTTGACTCGATCGATAAATATAGAATCGAAATGCGTCCGCCACGTAATATTCATCCGACAGCGCCACGGGTTCTCCATCTGAATCAAAATCCACCTGTTCCAGGTGCAGGATGTTGCTTCCCGCGCGAATTTGCAGCTTATCGGCGATATATTGTTCAGCGGAAAGCGGACGGATCCAGGCAATGCCGTGATGGATATCCAGCGACAGGCGCTGACGCAGGAAACCGTAGACGGATTGATGCTCGTGGATATGTTTCTCCAGGTCATCCAGAGGAATATCGCCGCCGGGCAGATGGAATAGACTGGTGGGCAGGAAGTCCACGGTGAAGACCACTCTGCGATCGTTGGCCAGCCGGACGCGCTCGATGACGAGGATTGGCGTTCCCAGTTCCAGTGAGAGTTGACTGGATACCCGCTCATTGGCCGGACGGTTGGTGATCAATAACTCGGCACTACCCGGTTCTGCGCCGGAGGAGCGGATCATTTGGGTGACGCCAGAATTGAGGCTCAGGTTGTCGTAGGTGGGCGGGTTCTTGCTCACAAATGTACCCACTCCCCAGCGCCGCTGAATGAACCCACCTTGTTCCAGGATGGCAAGCGCGGAGCGCACTGTGGATCGACTGATGTTTAGATAAGCAGCCAGATCCGGCTCGTTTGGGAGCTGGGTTTCGGGGGGCAGCTTTGCCTCCATGATCATTTTGCGCAAATACTCGGTGACCCGCTGCACCAATTGGGTACCGTCTCGGGCATCTTTATCCCATTGAATGTCGGGGCGGGTGATGTCAGAAAAATCCATGTTTTCGTCGTGTAGAGGTATGACAACTAAGTAAAAATATAGTAACCAAAAATCACTGATTTGTCAATAAGATGGCGGAAAATGAGCAAAACTGAGCCTTGACATGACATTTTTCACTTGTTATACTACTTTTACCTATTCTAGATGTCATACATCTCAAAGATGCTGTAATTGTTGCTTCAAAGGAGCAAAAATAATGGAAAAGCTAGCAATTGATGGCGGCGCGCCGGTCCGGAGCAAAGATCCGATCGTGGAAACGGATTATTTCACCGACGATGAGTTAAACGCGGTAATCGCTGTGATGAAGTCCGCGCGAATTCGGCGCGGTGCTGTGACTACATGAATATGAAAAACTGATCGCTGAAACACTCAAAGTCAAACATGCCATCGCCGTAACAAGTGGGACTACAACCCTCCACATCGCTCTGGCAGCCATGGGTATTGGTCCGGGGGACGAGGTTATTGTCACCCCGTATACATTTATTGCCTCTGATACTTGTGTGCTTGAGCAAAACGCCATTCCCATCTTTGCGGATGTGGATCCGGTGACTTTGACTCTGGATCCCAATGATGTGCGTAGAAAAGTGACTAAGAGGACTAAGGCGATCATTCCGGTTTCAATCGCCGGCATCCCTATAAATATTGAACCGATCATGGATATCGCGAAGGAACATAATCTGTACGTGTTGGAAGATTCAGCGCAATCGATAGGTGCCAAGTACCACGGGCGATATGAAGGAAAATATGTTGGAACGGTCGGACACGTGGGTTCATTCAGCACAGTGACCGGCAAGATCATTTCCACCGGAGAAGGCGGTTTTGTTGTAACCGATGACGATGATCTTTACGAAAAAATGTGGGGATTTATGGACTTCGGGCGGAAAAAATCACAGGGACCGGCATCCAAATACCACTGGAGTCTTCCTTGTACGAATTACCGTATTACTGACTTCCAATCGGCAGTGGGAATCCAGCAGATCAAACGCCTGGATTACATCAACCAGAAAAGAAACGATAATGCCCATTACCTTAATGAAAAATTAAAGGACCTCCCAGGTATCACACTCCCACCGGAAGTACCCTATGGAGATAGAGTTTACTTTTATTATGTCATCAGGGTTGAATCCCGAAGTGCTTGGTGCGGATATGCTCAATTTTGCCATCGCTCTGGCCGCCGAAGGTACCTATAACCTAAATTACCTAAGCACAACCCGCTGGATGGTTCCGCAGCATCTGGAGCCATTGTTTGTAGAAAAAGCCGGTTACGGTGGCACCAAATGCCCGTTTGAATGCCCGTGGTATGAAGGTGAGGTAAGTTATTACGAGGGATTGTGCCCGGTTGCTGAAAAGGCATGCGAAGAATTTTTCTGGCTGGCAAGCGTTCACCCACTGCTCGAAAAACAGGACCTGGACGATATTGCCAACGCAGTGCGCAAGGTTGTGCTCAACTTCATCGAGAAAAAAGAAAAAGGATTGCCAATCGACTACGCCACCGATGAAATCCGGGCACGCCTGTAAAGGTTAAAACTGGAGGTGAGAATGACAGAATCAACGCCCTTGATTAGCGACGCTGACCTGGATCAAATCGGGATTGTTGTCAATGATCTGCATGCTTTTACCCAGGAACTATCCCGGTTGTTTGGTATTGGACCTTTTCGAATTTTCGAATGGCCGCTCGAAGGAGTTGACCCGCAGGCGACGTATCATGGTCACCCGGCTAGCTTCCGACTGCTATTAGCGTTTGTTACGGTGGGCAAGGTTCAAATCGAGATCGTTCAACCCCTGGAAGGTCAAAACATCTACAGCGATTTCCTGCGTGATCATGGGCCTGGTTTGCATCACTTCCGTCTGACCATCCCTGGTTTCGATAAAGGGGTGGAAGCGCTGATCGGTGCCGGGATAGAGAACATAGCCAGCGGCACTGGAGTGCACGTAGGTTCCAAGTGGGCTTATTTCGATACCACCCAGATGTTGGAAGGGGTGGTGGTTGAATTGCGAACCCGTCTGGAAGAAGCCGGTGGAGAAGGCCATTGGGTGCAGTCCATCCCGCATCCCGGTTCACCTGCGAACGGTAAAGAAAAATAGGCGGTTTAACTTTTTTTCAGACAACAAAAGTGCTGCTAAGTTTTCACCCCGATAAAGAACTCGATTTAAATCGCAAGTATCAGGTTGATTAACTAGGTCAGTTTTTTCCAAGAGCCCAAAAAGAATTCGCAAAGGGGGAAATACTCATGGTAGCCATAACTGATCACTATAGCTAACCTAAATCAAACCGACAGAAAAAAATGTATAAGAAAACCATCTGATCGTATTTCGAAAAACAATCCCCAAAGTAAAAATCGACTGAGGCAAAATATTTTGCCTCAGTCGACCAAAGAATATTATATTTTTCTGTTCGAACGAATTCTAAGATTATTTCCTTACAAAACCAAGTAGGTGACCTAACAATCACCTAATGTCTGGATTTGAGGTTATCGCTCATACTTCATATTCGATATTCACAAGTGATTTCTCGTCGTTAGATTTATGCGCTGCTTCTGCTGTTTTTAAAAGCCTGTATCCTGCTATCTCCACGCTTTGGTATTTTGGTACAGGTTTCCCTTCGATAATATACGAGGCAAATTCCTCAACCATCTTTGCCATTCCATTCCGCAAATCATCTTGGCAGGTGTATTCCCACACTTTACCCCCAGTAAGCTTTTTGCCAGATACCTGGAGTTTTGGTGAAGGAAAATAATCAAATACCAAAGCGCCATCTTCACATACTATTCGTAAATTTAATATTTCAAAAGGACCTGGTGCAATTCCGTCACACTTCAAAATGGCTTTTACGCCATTATCCATAGTAAATACGCCAACACCCCAATCAGTATTATTCTGATATGCAGGATGGACAAGATTTTCTAGTTGAGCAAAGACATTGGAAAATTTTGCATCCAATAACCACATTAATGCATCAATCTGGC
>CAWHGB010000006.1:0-252089 GCA_963828855.1 uncultured Chloroflexia bacterium
CGGAAAACGAGGGCATGGCACTGCAAACGCTTGCCGCCTTGGGACTGGATGGTATTCCCTCCGATTTCCCCGCTCGGAAGCTCAGCGGCGGGCAGAAGACCCGTCTGGCGCTGGCAGGCGTGCTGCTTGCGCGTCCCAGGCTGCTTCTGCTGGATGAGCCGACCAACCACCTGGATATTGCCATGCTGGAATGGCTGGAAACCTGGCTTGGCTCCTACCGCGGTGCCGCGCTGATCGTCTCGCATGACCGGGCGTTCCTGGATGCCACTGTCACGCGCATCCTTGAGATCGACGAGCGCAACCACCGCCTCAAATCCTACGAGGGGAATTACAGCGATTTTATTGTCCAAAAAGAATCCGAACGGGATAAACAGTGGTCTCAGTACCGCGACCAGCAGGCGGAGATCAGAAGGATGAAGCAGGACATCCTGAGGGAAAAGGAAAGCGCTGCCCATAACGAACGCCAGGCCAGCTCCATCCGCATCGGCGGCCCGGAGATGAAGATTTCGGGGATGAAAGATCATGTGCAGGGGATTGCCAAGAAGGTTGCCAAAAAGGCAAAGGCGCGCGAGACCAAGCTGGAGCGCTACCTGGAATCGGCGGATAGGGTGGAAAAACCCCGGCAGAACTGGGAGATGAAGATCGAGTTCCAGGACGCGGGCGAAACCGGGCGCGATGTGCTGGTGCTGGAACATCTCAGCGCCGGGTACGGGGAGCTGGTTCTGCTGGAGGATGTGACGGAGCGGCTGCGCTTCGGGCGCAGGGTGGCGCTCATCGGTCCAAATGGCAGCGGCAAGACCACCCTGTTGAAGATCATCCGCGGCGAGCTGGAACCGCTGGCAGGTCGGGTGCGGCTGGGGACGAGGGTAAAGATCGGCTACATGAGCCAGGAACATGGCGAGCTGGAGGGGGCCGGGAACCCTCTGGGGCTGATCCAGGGGGAAACAGATTGGAATGAAACCGAGGCACGCGCGTTCCTCTCCCGGTACCTGTTCAAGGGGGATGAGGTTTTCACCCCCGCGGAGCGGCTTTCCCAAGGTGAGCGCGCCAGGCTGATCCTGGCCCGGCTTGTGGCGGAGGGCTGCAACTTCCTGATGCTGGATGAGCCCATCAACCACCTGGATATCCCCGCGCGGGTGCACTTTGAGCAGGCTTTGCGCGGAGTTTAAGGGTACGGTGCTGGCAGTGGTGCACGACCGGTACTTCATCGAGAAATTTGCCTCGGAGATCTGGGAGGTCACGGAAAGAACGATCCGGACGCGGGAGGTCTCTGGTGAGCGGGTTTGGTCGAAAGGCTGGCACCTATCGCGCTGATCAAGGATGAAAAATGGGTGGGCTGCTTGACGGGTGAGGATTCTGACCGGATAATAGGGAAAGCACTACAGCGATTGGAAATTGTAAGTAAGCACCTGCCTTGGTGACCGAAAATGGATGACTTCAGGATTCGCATGAATACAAAACGTTTTTTATTGCTTGTTTGGTTATTGGGACTTTTCCTGTTGACCGGATGTGGTTCTGGTCCGCGCACCATTAATGTGGATGATAGCTCCAACGGGCAGCAACCGTGGGAGATGGCTCCCGGAGAGATCCTGGAGATCCATTTGAAGAGCGATCCCATCAATGGGTATTCCTGGCAGGTGGAAAAAATAAACCCGCTCTATCTTGAGGCTTCGAAAGAGGTTCAATACACTCCCGAAGGGGCATCCTGTTGTGGGCGGCACCCAGGTACTTATCTTCAAGGTCCTGAAATCGGGGACTATGCATTTGGGATTGACCTATAAGCGCACTTCAGGTGAAGGCGTCAGCCTCCCAAAAACGTTCGAGCTCCAGGTCGATATTCAATAGAAGTCGAAGACTTAAAGCCCGGGTATTGACTTCCCGGCTCGGTTTTGCTATACTCATGAAAGCGCTTTCGAAAGCGTTTTCAAGCAATTTTCTCCCATGAATACCCCAGCTTCTGTACTGCCATCACGATCGCGGATGTGGCCGAAAGGGCGGGGGTTTCCATTTCCACGGTCAGCCGGGTGGTCAATGGGTCCGCGCCCGTGGATGATGCCACTGCCGAAAAGGTACGCGAGGCGGTTGTCGCCCTGGGCTATGTTCCACAGGCGGCCGCGCGCAACCTTGCCAAACGCACGACCAACACCATCGGGTTGCTGCTCCCATCCATTGGCGAGGATTTCTTCTCGATGATGATGCGCGGGATCGAATTGGAAGCCACCGCGGCGGGGTACGACCTCCTGATCGCCACCCAGGCAGCAATCGATTCGCACCCCTCAACCCGGCTACCTTTTGGCAGGCACAATACCGACGGAATGCTCATTTTCACCGGTAACCTGGATATTCGCGAGATCACCCCGCTCTATCACGCAAATTACCCGATGGTGCTCCTGTATGAATCCGCGCCGCAGACGCTGCGGATCCCCACCGTGACTGTGGAGAACAAGGAAGGTACCCGCAGGATCATCGACCATCTGATCGAAACCCATGGCTGCCAGCGGATCGCTTTCCTGAGAGGCCCTGTGGGCAACGAAGATTCCAACTGGCGGGAGCTGGGTTACAGCGCCTCACTGGCTTCCCACGGGATCGAATACGATCCAGCGCTAATGTTCCGGGCGGATTTCAACACGGATACTTCCGTGAAGGTTGTGATGGATCTGATGCAAAACGGACGCAGGCCGGACGCGATCTTCGGAGGCAGCGATGAAGGCGCCTTTGGAGCATACCTGGCTTTGAATAAACTGGGGATGAGCATCCCCCAGGACGTGGTTGTGGCGGGTTTTGACGATCTGACACTCGCCCAGCACCTGCACCCGGCCCTCACCACGGTGCATGCTCCCACAGAAGATGTGGGAAGGGTCGCTTTCCGGCAATTGCACCGTTTGATGCGCAAAGAAGAAGTGGAGCTGCTTACCCTGCTGCCCACAGAACTGATCATCCGCCAATCCTGCGGATGCCCATAACAATCCAAGGAGGTCGAGAGGAAAAAATAATAGCTGTTCCATCCATTTCATTCAAAAATCTGAAAAGGAGAGAAAAAATGAAAAAAGCATTGCCCCTGTTTTCAATTTTGATGGTGCTCGCGTTTGTGCTTTCAGCTTGCGGGGGTGGAGGTGCACCTGCTGCAGCGGAAAAACCGGAGAAAATGACCGTGTGGATCCAATGGGGTGATAATCCTGCCCAGCTCCAGGAGCTTTTCAACAAGTTTGGCGATGCAAATGGGATCAAGGTGGAGGTCACCGCTCCGCTTGAAGCCGATAAGATCCAAACTGCACTAAACAGCAGCAATCCTCCTGACATCCTGATCTTGAGCGGTGGGGATGATGTGAAATCTTACGACGCCAAGGGATTTGTGACGCCCTTGAATGACATCGTTAAAAGCTCAGGCATCGACCTTACGGATTTCTATGCAGCTCCTCTGCAGGCATGCCTGAAGGGCGACACCTACCTGTGCCTGCCCTGGGGAAATGATATTTACGCGCTATTCTGGAACAAGGATATGTTCAAAGCCGCAGGCTTGGACCCCGAGAAACCCCCCCAGACCCTGGATGAACTGGTGGCTATGTCCAAGCAACTTACAAAAACCGATGCGGATGGAAACCTTACCCAGGCGGGGTTCATCCCCGACTTTTCCTGGGGACATATCGACCTGTATGGGCAGCGCTTCAATGGCTTCTGGTACAACCAGGATGGCACGGAGCTGACCGTAAACAGCGATGAGATGGTCAATGCATTTAAATGGGAGCAGCAGTTCTACTGTGATGGGATCACCCCGGAGCAGATGTTGGACCTGGTAGCAACGGGTGGTGATTATATGGCGGCCGAACAGCTCTTTTATGCCGGCAAAACGGCTTTCCAGGTGGACGGCGAGTGGCAGGTGGGACCCAACTTCATCCCGGCGATCGCGCCAGGTTTGAATTACGGGATCACCGCCTTCCCGGTGGATACGAATAATCCCGATAAAGCCGGTTCCGGCATGGTGCAGGGTACAGTAGCCCTGGTCCCGTCCAAAGCTGCCAATAAGGAATGGTCAGGCAAGCTATTGGCCTGGATGATGTCTCCGGATATCGTGGCAGAGGAATTCTCCTACAATGCGAACCTGCCAACCAGCAAGAAAGCCGCGGAAGATCCACGCTTTGCTGAGATGAAAGGTTTCGATACCTTCATCGACATCATGGCAATCCCGGCTACTACGTATGTGATCACTTCTCCAATTCAAACAGGAATAATCACGGGAAATGACAACGGTTGAAGAGAAAGTGTTACGTGAATGTGCTGATCCCAAACCATTATTGGACGAGGTGCAGGCAAAATTCGCACCTCTGCTGGCGGATAGCCTGAAACAATAAACCGGATATTCGTAGTATAGATATAGAGGAGGTTCGCTCAATGGCGGTGGACCTCCTTCCGCTATTTCATCTACTGTTAATAATCCTCTGGAGGTGAAGATGGAAACAGGCGCGATGATTAACAAACAGGGTAAACCAGCCAGGAAGAAAATGACCCGTATGGAGAAGCACAACCTCCTGGTGGGAATGCTCTTCATCTCCCCCTGGCTGATCGGTTTTTTGATCTTTAATCTCTACCCGATGATCGCCTCCCTGATCTACAGCTTCACCGATTTCCAGGGAATTGTCAGCTCTCAGCAGACCTGGTATGCAAACTATGCCGCCATGATCCAGGATGACCGCTTCTGGTCTGCGGTGAAGAACACAATCTTTATGGTGATCATTGCCGTTCCCCTCAACCTGGTGTTTTCCCTCCTGTGCGCGATCCTTTTAAACCTCAAGGTTAGAGGGCAGTCTTTTTACCGGGTGATCTTTTTTTTGCCATCCATCGTTCCTGCCATTGCCGCCACGATGCTTTGGATATGGATCCTGAAACCGGATAACGGGTTGCTCAGCACGGTCTTAAATTGGTTTGGGATCCAAAGCCCGAATTGGTTTCTGGATCCTTTGTGGTCCAAACCGGCCTTGATCCTGATGGGGATCTGGGGCATCGGTGGGACGATAATCATCTATCTTTCCGGGCTGCAGGATGTATCCCAAACCCTTTTGGAATCGGCTGAACTGGACGGAGCAAACTGGTGGAACCGCCTTAGGCACATCACCATCCCGATGGTCTCTCCGATCACATTGTTCAATCTCATCACCGGGGTGATCTTCATGTTTCAATATTTCTCCCAGGCGTATGTTTTTGCAAGGTTTGCGAGTATCGGCAAGGCAGACCTGATCGTCGGGCGGCCAATGGATTCGACCCTCTTTTACAGTGTGTTCCTTTACGATAAATTTACCAGCTTCCGCTATGGATATGCTTCCGCGATGGCCTGGGTGCTTTTCATTGTGATCTTGTTGTGCACCATCGCGCTTCTCAAAGCGTCTGACCGGTTCACTTACTACGCAGGGTAAATCCATGAACACCAATAGCACCTACCAGCGTCCATTTTCCATCAAGGTCAGAAAATTCTTTGAGCAATTCGGCAAACACATGTTGATCTGGATGGTCGGAGTCCTGTTCTTTATTCCATTTATCTGGATGGCTTCCACTTCCTTAAAAACGAAGCTCGATATTGGCCGGGTTCCCCCGAATTTCCTTCCCAGGGAGAACAAGACTGTGGAGATTAGCGGGAAATCCTTTCCCATTTATATCCTCACACAGTCGGACGGCATTAAAAAAGTCGTGGCTCTGCAGGGGTATGACGGCAGCGACGCCGTCGTGTTTGACCCCGCCGCCCCGGTTGAAACATTTAAAGTTCCTAAAACCGCTTTGGCCGAAATCCTGATCGTAAAATTCCACTGGGAGAATTATGTCAATGCCTTAACCCGCGCTTCGCGGCCGGGGTTGAACGTGACGTTTTTCACCTACCTGAAAAACAGCCTGATCATTGCATTTTTTTGCATCATCGGAACGCTGATTTCCTGCACCCCTGTTGCGTATGGGTTCGCCCGCATCCCGTTTCCAGGCCGGGATACGCTCTTTATCTTTGTTCTGGCCACGATGATGCTGCCCTTCCAGGTAACCATGATCCCGCTTTTCAAACTTTTCAATGAAACCCTGGGTTGGGGAGACACCTTTCTGCCGCTGATCGTGCCCACCTTTTTTGCCAACGCCTGGGATATTTTCCTACTGCGGCAATTTTTTAGGACGATCCCTTCTGAAATGAGCGACGCGGCGCGGGTGGATGGCGCCAACGAATGGCAGATCTTTACCAGGATCATCATCCCTCTTTCCATCCCGGTGATCTCTACCATAGCAGTATTTACATTTCTGTGGGCGTGGAACGATTTCACTGGACCCCTGATCTACCTGCAGAGCCATCAAAATTTCACCATGGCACTGGGTTTGCAGGATTTCCAGGGACAGCGCGAGATCCTTTGGAATCAACTTATGGCAGCATCGGTGATCTTCACAGTACCGATCATCATTGCATTTTTCTTCCTGCAGAAACAATTTATTCAAGGTATAAAACTGACAGGCGGTAAAGAAGGATAACTCTGCAAGAGAACCAAAATACATAATTGGAGAATTTTCATGACCACAACCACACAGAAACCCCACCTTTCCATGGGAAGGATCCTCACCTACAGCCTGGCAAGTGCCGGGTTGAACATCCTGGCCATCACGGTCAGCACCTGGCTACTCTATTTCTATTCCCCTCCCGCGGACTCCGGGCGGCACATTTACCTACCGCTGGCTTTTGTGGGCTCAGTAGCTTTTATCGTTGCCATCTGGGACGCGGTGATTGACCCTTTTATCGGTCAATTCAGCGATAACCTGCGTTCCCGCTGGGGGCGGCGCAAGCCGTTCATCATGTTTGGCGCGCCAGCCACGGCCATCCTGGTGGTGTTGATCTGGATGCCGCCGATGAGCTCTTCCATCCTGCTGGTCTCGATCTATTTCCTGGTGATCAATCTGCTCTATAACACCGCGTACAGCCTGGTGGGCATCCCCTACGACGCAACCATGCCGGAAATGGCTCCCGAGACGCACGAGCGGGTGAAATTGAGTTATTTCAAAGGGTTGTTCGGGATCATTGGGGTGCTCATTGGTTCTCTCGTGGCAGCGCCGCTTTTCGGAACGATCGGTCCGGTCGCGATGGGGATCGTGGTGGCCATTGTCGGGCTCGCCACGCTGTGGGGATCCCTTTTTGGGATCAAGGAAACTGACCGCCCCATCGGGGAAACCATGCCCGTCTGGGACGGTTTGAAAACAACCATGAAAAACAGGCAGTTTCTGTTCCTGTTTTTCTCCACCCTGTTCGTCCATATCACCTACCAGATGATGCTCGCCAGCCTGCCTTACTTCATCACCCTGGTCGTTCGGGGGACCGAGAGCGATGTGGGCATTTTCCAGGGAGTGTTGATCCTGGCGATCGCCATCACCGGACCACTTTGGATGCTCTGGAACAGGCGGAAATCCCAGCGCGATCTGATCAAGATCAGCCTGGTTATTTTCATCATTGCCCTGCTGATGATGTCGTTTGTGGGGCAGGTGGCCGGTTTGGACGTGGCTACCCAGGCATATATCGCGCTCGCGGTTTGCGGGGTGTCGCTGGGTGGGTACCTCATCCTGATCTATGCAATGATGGGAAATGTTGTCGATTATGACGAGATGCTCACCAACCGAAGGCGGGAAGCGAATTATTACGGCACTTTCAGTCTCGCGATCGGTTTGGGATCCTCCCTCGGGTTGCTTGTATTGCCCTTGCTTCTGAGCGCCTTCGGTTCCACGCGCGATAACCCTGGCGGGGTCCGGGTAGGATTTCTGGTGATGGCTGTCTTCGTTCTGATCGGCTTGATCATTTTCCAGGGTTACCACCTGGGTGAAACCCCCGAAGAAACCCGTAAAAATATGGGGTTGCCGGAGTTGGAACATGCCGTCCCAGAGAATTAAAGCCGGGGTCGCCCGGGTTGTTATTTCGCCACCAAAAGGGATCTTCCTGATCGGTTATGGCGATCGCTCCACGGGCAACAAAGGCATCCACGATGACCTGACCGCTACCGCGCTGGTGCTGGAAAGCGACAGGGTAAAGATCGCCATCGTTGCGTTGGATATCCTCTGCCTGAATGAATTCATCGTTGACCGCGTGCGTGCTGCCTGCCCGGGGATCGAACCTTTACTTTGCTGCTCACACACCCACTCCGGACCGATCGGTTACGCGGATGAGGGTTCCGGTAGGCGTGAAAAGAAATACATGGACGTGCTGGTAATGGGGATCGCCGAGGCGATCCACCAGGCGGCTGAGGCCACCCACGAGGCGGAACTGATGTGGGGGCAGGGTAGCGCGGATATCGCCATAAACCGCCGCGAGAAGCTGCCCAGCGGCGAGGTGATCATCGGCGAGGATCCGGCGGGGGTGGTGGACCGCTCCGTGGGGGTTCTTTCGGTGAAAGCGGATGGGAAACGGCTGGCAACGGTGGTCAATTTTGCCTGCCATGGCACAGTCTGGGGACCGGATAACCTGCTGGTCTCCGCCGATTGGATCGCTGCCATGCGCGAGAAGGTGGAGGGGGAAATAGGCGGTTTATGTTTCTTTCTGCAAGGAGCGGCGGGTAACCTCAATCCAAAAATGGGCTGGGGCAGGGAGGATTGCTGGGAGATGGCGGTCAGCCAGGGCCAACGGGTGGGCGATGCGGTCTTGATGGCTGCTGGTGGAAGGCAGGCGATGATCGCCGGCAGTGAGCTGGCCATCTCGCGCCAGGAGGTCTGGATTCCGTTCGAGGGTGAGGCAATCATCGGAAAAACCGCCCGTAGTTTACCGCAAGCGAATTCTGAAGATGGCGAATTTTCCAGAATGGATGTCGTTTGCCACCGATTATCTGCTCAATATTCGCTACCCGTGGAAACCGCGGATCGAAAAGCGTGGTGGAAGCTGGGGAACGTTCCTGCGGGTCAACGTCGTTCGGATCGGCTCCCTTGCCCTGGTGAGCTTTGGCGCGGAGGTCTTTACTGAGATCGGCTTGCGGGTCAAACAGCATTCCCCCGCCAAACACACCATGTTTACCAGCGTGAGCGATGGCTGCATCAGCTACCTACCCACCGATACCGCCCATGAGGATGGCGGCTATGAAGTGGAGCTGGCCACTTATGCTTACCGGTACCCGGGTCCGCTCGCGGCTGGCGCGGAAGGACAGAGCGCTGGCAGCGGCTGAAGAAGAACTTATGAACCTTTGGAAGGAGAATTGAGGCATGACCATCAAGGTTGCCATCAGCGGAGCGGGATTTATCGCCGGGGTGCATGCCCGCGCGGTGAAGAATTCCGGGAAAGCCATCGTGGATGCTGTTGTGGAATATGATCCGGCGAAAGGAAAGGCATTCGCAGCGGAACACGGAATCAAACGGGTTTTTACCAGCATCGATGAACTCACCAATGCCGGCGGGGCGGATGCGCTGGTGATCGGCGTCCCTAACGCGCTGCACGCGCCACAAACTATCGAAGCGCTTACCGCAGGCATCCCGGTGATGGTGGAAAAACCGATGGCGATGAACGCTTCGGAAGCCGCGGAGATGTTGGCTGCCAGCCAGAGGCGCGGTAAAGCGTTGATGGTTGCCCACTGCTGGAGGTTCGATGAAGAAGTACGCTGGCTGAAAAGCCGGGTGAGCGCAGGGGAGCTGGGCGCGATCATACGCACCAAGGGATACGGGGTGCACGCTAATTGGGGTCCTGAGGGCTGGTTCAAACAAAAAAAACTGGCAGGGGGTGGCGCCCTGGTGGATATGGGTATCCATGCCCTGGATACCGCCCGTTTCCTGTTGGGCGACCCGGAGCCGGAATCAGTCTTCGCGAAAATCGGCACGAACTACATCGATTCGGATGTGGATGATACGGGGGTGGTGATCGTCACCTGGAAGAACGGGGCAGTTTCATACCTTGAATCCGGCTGGTGGCAGCCCCATATGGATGGACCGGAAGCCGCCACCCAGCTCTATGGGAAGAAGGGGTTTGGCTCGGTTTTCCCAACCTTGCTGGAAATTCCCAATACACGGGAAGAACGAGTGGATACCATCAACCCCGGTTTTACCTTCCCGCGTGAGGATCAGGCCCCGCAGGTCATGTATGACCGACAGATGGCGTATTTCCTTGCGTGCGTTCAAACCAACCGGACGCCTGTTCCAGGCGGGCTGGAGGGCTGGACGAACATGCGCATCCTGGATGCTGCCTACCGGAGTGCAAAAGAAGGAAAAGTGATCGATCTCTCAAAAGGATAGAAAATGTTAAAAGTCGCCGTGATCGGGGGCGGTTCCACCTACACCCCTGAATTGATAAAAGGTTTTCTTGACCGCCACGAAAGCTTCCCTCTTGAGGAGCTCTGGCTGATGGATATCGACCCGGAGCGGCTGGAGGTGGTGGGCGGTTTCGCCAGGCGGATCGTGGAGAATGCCGGCTCCCCGTTCAAGGTGGTGCTCAGCACCGACCAGCGCGAATCGGTGCGGGGGGCTTCCTATGTGACCACCCAGCTGCGGGTTGGCAAGATGCCCGCCCGGGTAGCCGACGAATACTTAGGGCGCAGGCAGGGCTTGATCGGTCAGGAAACAACAGGCGTGGGCGGGATGGCCAAGGCGTTACGCACCATCCCGGTGCTGCTCAACCTGGCAAGCGACATGCGCGAAGTTTCCACTCCCGGCGCGCTGCTGGTCAATTTCACCAATCCTTCGGGTTTGGTGACCGAGGCGCTCTTCCGCTACGCACCCGAAGTGCAGGCGGTGGGGGTCTGCAACGTGGCCATCCACACCAAAATGGAGATCCTGGAGGGTTTTGAAAAGCTGACGGGGGAAAGGATCGATCCGCTCCGCGCGGACCTGAAAACACTTGGATTGAATCACCTGAGCTGGCATTACGGATTCATCCTGGATGGTGAGGATATCTGGGAGCAGGTCTTCGCGGCGTACCTGGATAGGGTGCGCAGCGGGCAGGACGAGGAATGGGATCCCGGAACGATCGAATCCCTGGGAATGATGCCGAATTACTACCTGGGTTATTACTATTACACCAAAAAGAAGCTGGCGGAACAGGAAAAATGGCCGCCCTCCCGCGGGGAAACTGTTATCGGGATCGAAAATGAGCTGCTGCGCCAGTATGCTGATCCAAACCAGAAGGACCCCCCTGCGGAGCTGATGGAGCGGGGTGGTGCGTGGTACTCCACCGTGGCCACCCAGCTACTCGAACGCGCACTACAATGACCTGGGTGAGACGCATGTATGCAACGTGCGCCATGGCGGGGCGGTGAGCGGTTGGGATCCAGACTGGGTGCTGGAGATGCCCTGCCGGGTGGATATAAGTGGCATCCACCCCCTGCCCGCGGATCCATTGCCGCCGGTGTGCGCTGGATTGATCGCCAACGTGAAGGCTTATGAGATCCTCACGGCGGAAGCCGCGGTCACCGGGAACCGGAACGCTGCCAGGCAGGCGCTTTTGGCCCACCCGCTTGGCCCGGAAGCCGACCAGGTTGGCGCCGTGCTGGAGGACCTCCTGCAGATAAACAAACAATACCTGCCGCAATTTTAAGGAACCGCAAATGAGACCGAACCCGGTGTTGAAAAAATTGGGATTTTCTGAAACTGACCGACTGTTGCTCCTGCACGTGGATGATATCGGCATGTGCAACGCTGGATTGGACGCTTACCGCGAACTGTATGATTTTGGGTTGATCAGTTGCGGGTCGGTGATGGTGCCCTGCCCTTATTTTCTATCCGCAGCGGCTTTCGCGCAGGAGCACCCGCAGGCTGACTTGGGGATCCACATCACCCTGACCAGCGAGTGGCTCACCTACCGCTGGAAACCGCTCTCCACGGTGGATCCTGCCTCGGGGTTGATAGATGCAGAGGGATACTTCCCACGGTCAACGGACGAGGTACAGAAGAAATGCAACCCGGAGGCAGCCAGGCTGGAAATGCAAACCCAGGTGGACTGGGCGCTGCGGGCGGGGATGAAACCAACCCATTTGGATACTCACATGGGTGCTGTGCTGCACCCCAAGCTGCTGCAGGTGTACGCCAGGGTGGGATTCGCCAATGGACTTCCCGTTATGGCCGTGCGCATGGATGAAACGGGCTGGCTGGCATGGGGTACCGATCCCGAGACCGCTAAAATAGCAGCCCGTTTTGTGGAGGAGCTGGAGGAGATGGGCATGCCGCTGGAGGATAATATTGCGGCTGCTCCACTTGACGACCCGGTCGATAAGATAAACCAGTACAAACACGCATTGGCAGGACTGACGCCTGGGTTGACGCATATGTATATCCACCCTGCGCCGGATTGTGCCGAGCTGCGTGCCATCTGCCCGGACTGGCGCTCAAGGGTGGGAGATTACGAAACATTCCGCAGTGAAGAGATGCGGAAATTCATCCAGGACCAGGGTATTGAGCTTATTGGGTACCGCAGCCTGCAGAGCCTGATGCCAGCGGCAAGGTAAATCCAAGAGAAGGAACATCATGGCAACGACCGCAAAAAATTACACGACAAGTTTCCGCACCCGCATGCTCTACAGCCTTTCCAGCTTCGGGATTGCCATCCCCGCGGAATCGCTGGGGGGGATCATCGCGTTTTATATTGTGGATGTGATGAACCTGCCAGCCACCTGGTTCGCCACATTCTGGATCTTCTACACGATCTACAATGCGTTCAACAACCCGTTACTGGGTTACCTCTCTGACCGGACGAAAACACGCTGGGGAAGGCGTATCCCCTATATTCTTTTCGGAAGCTTACCATACGTGTTGATCTACGCGTTGATCTTCTGGTCTCCCTATAATGGCAAGGTCAATCCGTATGGCTTGCTGGCTTATTTCGGCGTTCTGATCGTCATCTGGGAGGGGTTGTACACGGCCGTAGCGACAGGGTATTACTCGCTGCTGCCCGAAATGTTCCCGGATTACGAGGAAAGAACCGACGTGGCGGCCAAGATGAATATCTTCCAGATCATCGGGCTGCTGATCGGGGTGGCGCTGCCACCTTTGATGGCCGAATACATTGGCTGGGGGTGGATGGCGGTCATCCTGGCGGTGATCAGCGGGGTGGCGATCTATATCGGTGTTCCTGCGATGTTCGAGGTGAAAAAGGAGGATACATACTTTCCCCTGGGAGAGGCCTTCAAGGCGACCTTTGTAAACCGCAGCTACATCATGGTGACCATTTCGCAGACCATGCGCTTTTTCGGGACCGGCGTGCTGCAGATGGGAATGCTATTCTATGTCAAGTACTGCCTGCATGCCGATCCGGCCACAGCTTCGTTGATCTTCGGGGTGGCTTTCCTCCTGGCGGCTGCGCTCCTTTACCCGTGGAAATACCTGGTGGCCAACCGCCTGGATTCGCGGCGCACGCTGATGCTCGCAAATGCCATCATGATCGTAGGGATGATCCCGCTCGGATTCGGGAGTTCCCTGGCGGTCGCCCTTGTGTCTGCCGCGATTATTGGGGTCGGACTTTCCGGCCTGGTACTGATCGGGGACGTGATCGTCGCGGAGGTTGTGGATGAAGACGAGATAAAAACAGGCGTTCAGCGGGCGGGCATGTACTTCGGCATGACCGGACTGCTGATCACCCTGGGCGGGCTGCTGGTTTCGTTGGTGTTCGGGATCATTGTGCCATTATTCGGTTACGACACCATGTTGGATGTTCAGCCTGCAACCGTGGATTTGGGATTCCGGATCTTTTTAACGGTACCTGCGATTATTGGTTTTGCCCTGGCGATCGTGGCGCTTTATTTCTACCCACTTCATGGGGAGCGCCTGAAGGAGATCCGCGCTGAGCTGGCAAAAAAAACGGAGATGCGAAAACTGGCTGGGGAGACCGAATGAAAGAGTATTACCTTGGGATCGATATCGGGGGAACCAAGACGCATGCACTAATTGCCACCGGGGATGGTAAGGCGATCGGTTTTGGCGAGGCGGGAACCGGTAACCATGAGGCCGTAGGGTATGAAGGTATGGAGGTTGTGCTGGTGGATACCACCCGCCAGGCGCTCGAGATGGCGGGGATCAGCCTGGAAGAGATTACCGGTGCCGGATTTGGGATTGCCGGGTACGATTGGCCTTCCGAGCGAGCTGACATGTTGGATAGCATCGGCAAAATCGGGCTAACCTGCCCCATTGAAGCCGGGAACGATACCCTGGTGGGTCTGCTGGCAGGCGCACATGGCGGCTGGGGCGTGGCGGTGGATGCCGGCACTGGGGAAAACTGCATCGGGCGGGATCACGCCGGGCGGATCGCACAACTCACCGGCAGCGGGCCGATGTTCGCGGAATTTGGCGGTTCGCACTCGTTGGTGGTCAAGGCAATCCAGGCGGTTTCCCTGGAATGGGGGCATCGCGGACCCGCAACGGCTTTATCCCAAGAATTTGTCCGGTTCACTGGAGCCAAAAGTGTCAGTGACCTGCTTGAGGGATTGACTCTTGGGTATTATTCGGCCTATGGGGATGTTGCGCCTCTGGTATTCAAGGTAGCGGAGGAGGGCGATGAAATCGCCCGGGAATGCATTCGCTGGGCAGGCCGGGAACTGGGCAGCATGGTGAACGGGATCATCCGCCAGCTGGGGTTCGAGGAATTGGAATTCGACGTGGTGCTAATCGGCAGCATGTTCAACGGCGGGGCGATGGTGATCGATCCGCTCAAGGAAACGGTCGGTTCCTGCGCAGGCAAGGCACGCTTTGTCAAGCTGGAGGTGCCTCCGGTGGCAGGCGGAGCGCTGCTGGGAATGGAAGTCGCGGGGAACGGATACTCAGATCATTTCCGCGGGGTGCTTACACAAAGCACCCTGGAACTTTTGGAGAAGATCAGGTGATCCCGATGTTCGAAGTCGTTTTCAAGAAACTCGAGGAACTCACCCCTTCCGAGTTGGAAGAAATGAACGAGGTGGATCACCTCGCCTTTTTCGAAGAGGACGGGGATGACGATTGGTGGCAGGATTGGGCTGCGCCGACCATGCGCTTCCTGGGGAAGGAAAATGGTAAGGTGGTGAGCACTGTTGGCTTGATCCGCCGCGAGATCCTGGCGGGAGGCAAGTCGTATCGTATCGGCGGTATAGGAGGTGTTGCCACCCGGCCGGACCGGCAACGGCTTGGGTACGCACGAAAATTACTCACTGAATCCACGAAATTCATGCGCTTTGATCTGTGGTACCAATATGGGATGCTCTTCTGCGACCCGAAACGGATCCCATACTATACCAAATGCGGGTATTCTCTGATCCACAATTCGGTCTTTGTCTGGAGGGGGGAGGAACGGAAGTCCTTTTCGGAATCCTGCATGGTGATCGATCTGCACGGACTTGCCTTCCCGGAAGGTGAAGTAGATTGCAAGGGGTTACCGTGGTGAAAAAAACCAATCTCATTTCTGCGAGGTGTTTCAAATGGCAAATTTAGCAGCGTTAGGCGGCGACCCTGTCCGCAAGGAGGCGTACCCGGAATGGCCGGTCTATGACCAGCGGGATATCGACGCCGTTACAGAAGTGATCCGCTCAGGTAGGTGGGGAGGATTCCCCTGGCCAGGTCCCAAAACAGCGGAATTCGCTCAGAAATTTGCGGAGATGCAGGGGGTTCCATACGCTGTTCCGATGATGAACGGCACGGTGACGATGGAGGTGGCTCTACGAGCTGCGGATATTGGTTGGGGCGATGAAGTGATCGTGCCGGCCTATACTTTCATGGCTACTGCAGCCGCGCCGATGGCTGCCGGGGCGATCCCAGTTCTGGTGGATATCGACCAGGGTAACTACTGTATGGACCCGGTGAAATTTGAGGAGGCTATCACTCCAAAAACCAGAGCGGTTATCGTTGTACACCTGGGCGCGCAGATGACGGATATGGACGCCATAATGGAGATCGCGAAAAAACACAACCTGCTGGTCATCGAAGATTGCGCGCATGCTCACGGGGCAAAATGGCGGGGGATGGGAGCTGGCTCGATCGGGGATTTTGGCTCATTCAGTTTACAGTCCTCGAAGATCATCACCACCGGGGAGGGGGGCATCCTCACCTGCCGCGAAAAGCACATGGCCGAACGGGCTGCCAGCATCATCGATTGCGGGCGCGCGAAGGACGCTGAGGAAAAAGAGAACACCATGGGGGTTAATTACCGGATGACCGAGATGCAGGCAGCACTGGGGGTGGTGGCGCTTGAGCGCTTCCCGGAACAGATCCGTCAGCGAGCGGAGCATGCCGATTATCTGGAGGAATCCCTGAGTGAGGTACGGGGGGTGCGCTTGCTGCGTCGCGACCCGCGCCATACCGTGCGCTCGTTCTACCGGTACGTTATCGCGGTGGACCCCGAAGTATTCGGTGCCGAGCACCAGGCAGTTTGTTACGCCCTGGAGCATGAGGGGATCTCCTGCTGGGATGGATACCCGGCTATGCACAAAAATGAGATCTTCCAGCCACGCGCGTCCAAACTGGCTGTTCCAAATGCGTTCCCAGAACGGTTTGATTACTCGAAAATGAGCCTTCCGGAGACTGAACGAGCCACCGCGCTGGAGGCCGTCTGGCTGGACGAAAACATTTTTCGGGCGGGGCGTAAGGGCGTTGAGGATACGGTGAAGGCAATCCAGAAATTGACCGAGAACAGGGCAGAAATGAAAGTATTGGAAGAAAAACGCAAGGAAATGTTTGGGTTATCCTGAAATAAATCAGGTTGAATAGGTGAATCAGGAAGACCGTGAACCAACCTGACAAAATTGATAACCTTTCTGACGGAATTGTAATGAAAAATGGATTGTGAAAAAACAATAAACTTTCTATACTAATGAAGATGTTCTATACTAGACGCACTGTTGCGGAAGGTGTGGAATATGAGCGAAACAGGGATGTGGAGAAAATATAAGAATTCACCAGGTTGGTTGAAAGCCAGTGCGATTGCACTGGTAATTATCGTTTTCGGTTTGATCTGGGCGGTATTTTCCATTCACAACCAACGCCGCGAGCAAGTCATAAAGGCGGTGCGGGATATGCAGGCAGTGATCATCCGGGAAGCTGCCCGGAATGCCGAAGCATGGTATGAACTGCGCGTGAACACCCAGGGTGCCGATCCCAATGTGGTCCTAAACGAGATTTTTATTAATTTCGTTGCCAATAATAATATTCCAGGGATGAGTGAAGTCTGGATGGCGACCCCGGAAGATATATTTTTGCATCGCGATCTCCCATTTTCGAACGGGGCGATCGGGATGACGATCAAAAATTTATTTGAGGTTCGGAGGTTGAAAGGAGGATCTCATACCGAGGGTGTCCTCACAGGGGTGGAAAATGGGTTAAGAGGCAGCGATTGGTATATTGTTGATCCGCAGCTCGGGAAAGAGATTGTTTCCTGGGTGCCTGTTTGGCTGGGAGGCAAGGGGTATTCCATCGCTTTATCGGCTTCTGAATCCCAGGTCCTGGCTGCCGGAGGCGTGGAGGAGGAGTTCAAACGCAATTTCTTCCTGGTGATCATCCTTTCCAGCCTGCTGTGCGTTGTATTTTACCTTCTGCAGCGCGAGGAGGAACGATCCAAGGCGTATGCAGCGATACTGGAGAAGACCATTCAGGAAAAAACACGCGAACTGGAATTCACTAATTCTCGGTATAAGACTTTGGTCGAACAGATCACTGCTGTCACCTATGTGGACGCGAACGACCTGGAATGCACGCCCATTTTTATGAGCCCCCAAATGCAGATACTTTTCGGTTATTCCGACCAGGAATGGAGGAGCAACCCGAACCTCTGGCCGGATATTGTCCACCCGGATGACCGTGAACGGGTAATGGTTGAACATGAGCGTACGTTCAATACCGGTGATCCGTTCAACATGGATTACCGGGTGTACACAAAGAGCGGAAAAGTGATCTGGATCCACGATGAATCGGTGCTGGCGGTTGATCCTAACGGGATGAAGACCTGGCAGGGGGTGATGTACGATATCAGTGATCGTAAAGCGATGGAGGAGGAGCTCCGCTACCTCGGGCATCACGATTCGCTCACAGGTCTCTACAGCCGGGCTTTTATGGAAACCGAGCTCGAACGCATGCAGAAAAGCCGGGATTTCCCGGTTTCCATAATCATGAGCGATGTGGATAAACTAAAAACGGTTAATGATAAATATGGGCACGCCGTGGGGGATGAAATGCTTCGCAGAGCTGCCAGCGTGATCCGCAGCGCTTTCCGCGCGGAGGATATCATTGCGCGGATGGGTGGGGATGAATTCGCTGTGGTTCTGCCTTCCACGGATGCCAAAGCTGCTCAACAGGCGATCGAGCGCATCCAAAAAGCGGTCGCAAAGGAAGCCAAAGCCGGGATCGGACCCAGGTTGAAGATCTCCCTGGGTTGCGCGACCGGCGCGCAGAACGAGTCGCTCGAGCAGGTGCTGCGCCGAGCTGACCGGAACATGTACCAACAGAAGCAATCCTCTTATGCCAGGGATGATCTGGAATAAAGAGATTTATAGTTGGGGTGCCAATTGCTTGACAAAGACGTGCTAGGTTCTTAAAATAGGACGAAGTCTGGTGAAAATTTTGGTAGAGGTTATTGGTTCCATGCAAACCGAAGAAGCGGAAAATAACGGCGACAGCATCCCCCTTAGTACCCGGGGTGCGTTTCGCTTTTCCGCGATGATTGAAAAGATATTAGTTTACGATCATACCCGCGCAGACTTTAAGCCTGCCCGGGCATCTGATACAGGAGGATCCGGCCAGGTAAATTTATACTGCCGGATAAATCCACGTGAGCGTTGCTCGCCGGATGATACCTTCTGTATCATCCGGTTTTTATTTTTTTTGGAGGTGCGAGATGGCATACCTGAGCAATGTTGTGGGTAAACCGGTTATTGACGTGGAGGGCGAAAATATTGGCAAGGTGGCTGAGATCCTTGCGATCCGCACGGAGGGGATGCCGCATCCCAAGGTGACAGCAGTGCAGGTGAAGCACAAGAAATCCCTGACACTGATCCCCATCGCGGATGTGGCTGCGTTGATCGCTCCCATCGTTCCCTTGAACAAGAAGATCGAGGATATCCAACCTTACACGCCAAAGGATGGTGAGATTTTCCTGGCAAGGGATATCCTGGACAAGCTGATCATCGATATCAATGGCGTGCGGGTGGTGAGGGTGAATGACCTGGAGGTCACCAGGGTGAACGGTGATTATTTCATCGCCAACATCGATGTTGGCGTGGGCGGGTTGTTCCGAAGGCTGGGGGTGGGAATCCCTGGGAAAAAGAAGAACGTAAAAATGGAGAAGCAGGGGGTTATCTCCTGGGATTCGGTGGAGCTGCTTTCCACCGATGAGCCGATGCGTCTGAAGGTGCCGCAGGAGAAGCTGGCCGAACTTCACCCGGCAGACCTTGCCGACATCCTGGAGGATATGGACCGGCTGGAGAGCGGGCGCTTTGCCAACCGCCTGGAGATCAGCCAGCTGGCTGACACCCTGGAAGAGGTGGAGACCGATTTCCAGGCACACATCATCGAAGATATGTCGGACGAGAAAGTGGCGGACGTGCTGGAAGAGATGGCCCCGGATGAAGCCGCTGACCTGCTGGCTGAACTCCCCAAAGACCGCAGCGAGAACCTGCTGGATCTGATGGAGGATGACGAGGCGAAGGATGTCCGCAAGCTGCTGGCGTACCCTGAAGAATCGGCTGGCGGGATCATGACCACAGAGTATGTGGCGATCCCCCCCAAGCTTAATGCCGAGGAAGCCATTGCAGCGGTGCGCGCGATCGGTGACGAAGTGGAGCAGGTGTTTTATGTTTATGTGACTGATGAGGACAATCACCTGATCGGGGTGTTTTCATTGAGCGACCTTATCTTCGCCAACCCGAAGACACCCATCATGGACTTCATGCATCGCAGGGTGGCGGCAGTGGATCTCTATGACACCGCAGGATGAGGTTGCCAGGGTGATCGCCAAATACAACCTGCTGGCGGTACCGGTGGTGGATAGCGATAACCACCTGCACGGGATCGTCACTTCGGATGATGCCCTGGATAAGATCATCCCGACTGCCTGGAAAAAGCATTTGCCCCATTTTTACTTGAAATAGATCTTATCCATTGAACCGAGATTAGCCATGCGCAGCACCTCCATTAAAGTTTTCTTCGCGAAATACTGGAAAATCCTACTGGTTTTCTTTTCGGTATTTGGTCCTGCAACCATCACCGCCTTTGCCGATAATGACGCCTCGGGGGTTGCCACGTATTCCATCGCAGGCGCTAAACTTGGCTACCCGATCCTCTTCCTGCTGCCCTATATCACCATCCTGCTGGGCATCACCCAGGAGATGGGCATCCGCCTGGCTGTGGTCACCCGCAAAGGACTGGGCGACCTGATCCGTGAGCGCTGGGGGGTAGGGATCTCGCTGATCGTGTTCACCGGGCTGCTGGTGGCCAACCTGGCGACGGTCGTCACCGAAATGGCGGCGATCAAAGCGGTGGGTGCCCAGCTAGGTATTCCGGCGGTACCGATCATCCTTGGATTCATCCTGTTGGCGGTGCTGTTTGTCACCCGCGGGAAATACAAGCACACCCAGATCATCATGCTGTTTGCCTGCCTGTTCTTCCTGGTCTATATCTTCGCAGCCATCAAGGTCAAACCGGATTGGCAGACTTGCGCTCAGCAACCTGATCTGGCCGCATGGGGTGGATTTCACCCCGGCTTACTGGCGGAATTACCTGATCATCGGCATGGGTGTGCTGGGCACCACGATCACCCCCTGGGGACAGTTCTTTATCAGCAGCTTCTCCTTCTGATAAGAAGATCGATCCGGAGAAGGTCAAATACTCCCAATTCGAGTCCTACTGGGGTGCCTTCCTGACGGATTTCTTTTCATTTTTTATGATCGTGGCCACGGCAGCGACCCTTTTCTACGCGAATATCCCGCTTCAATCTGTGGAGGAAGCGGCCATGGCCATCAAACCCTTCGCAGGTGAGCTGGCGGGTACGCTCTTCGCACTCGGGATCATGAATGCCGGGTTCATGGGGCTGGTGATCGTATCCCTTTCCACCGCGTACGCCTTTTCTGAATTCTTCGGAACCTCAGGCAGCCTGGATTATGATTTCAAGACCAGCAAAGCGTTTTATACGATCTTTATCGGCCAGTTGATCATTGCCGGAGCGGTGGCGTTGATCCCTTCGGTGAATCTTTTTTCACTGGCGGTGGCCACGCAAGCCTTAAATGCTATGGTCCTTCCGCTGGTGTTCTTCTTCCTCATCAAACTGACCAGCGATCCCAAGATCATGCGCGGAAAGCAGAACAATAAGCTCCAGCGCAATTTCACAATTGCCTGCACGGTGCTCATCCTGATCGCTTCCGTCGGCACGCTCGTGCTGACCTTTTTTCCGAACATATAATAACCACGCCCTGATGATCTTTCATCAGGGCGTTTTTCGTTGATGGAAATATCGAAATTATTTGGTTTTTTTCCCCAGTGAAGCCGCGTAAATGATGAACTCGCGGGTACCATCCAATTGGACAGCTTCGTTCAGCAGCACATCATTGAATGCGGCGATGGCGCAGACCCCGCAGCCGATGGATTCGGCAGCCAGGTAGAGGTTCTGGCAGACGTGCCCGGCATCCAGGTGCATATAGCGAAAGCCGCGCTGGCCATACCGCCAGCAGGTCCGCTCCGCCACCGCATCCCAGAGAAAGGTGACCGCACTTCGCAGTACATGTTTCTGATCCAGGCAAGCGTGCGCGATCGTTTCCGCGATGTTTTCCCTGCAAGTTCATCGCGATCAAGGCATGCCGGGTGGAGATATAGCGGTAAAGACCGGGCTGCAGGTCTTCCACTTTATTGATCAGCAAATAGGTTTCAAAGGGATGCCGCGCGCCGGCGGAGGGAACCGTGCGCGAGAGTACCGGCCGTTCCGTTTTGGCTTTCACTCCCTGGGTGCACCAGAGCAGGTAAGCCAATTCGACTTTCGAGAGCGCCTTGTCGGAATAAGCCCGGATGGTCATCCGCTGTTCGATCATCGTTCGCAGGTCACTGCCTGGCAGATGGATCTCGGCGGGTGCGGGGAGTGAGATCAACTCTGCCTTTTCATCCCAGGGGAGCTCCAACGGAGGCTGCGGCACCCCGCGGGATTGCGCCGTCTCGCCCATGTTCTCGTACCGTGATTCGACCATGAATCGTTCGCCAATGGAATCTGTCATATATATCACCTCGATATTTAAATATTTTTTACCATGCGGTGGTAACCAGGAGAGTGGAAGCGTTTTTCAAGCCCCGGTGTTTCAAGCGTTTGAATGATTTTGAACCCAGCGGATTGGTAAAGTGCGAGGGCGGGGATATTACCCAACTCCACAAGTAGTGAAAGGCCGCACAAGCCAGCCAGTTTCGCCCGGGATTCGACCTGTCCAAGAAGAGATCTGGCAATGCCCTGTTTTCGGAATGCCGGGCTGACTGCCAGGTGGGCGATATAAAATTCATCTTTCCCTGTTTCTTTGGATGTAAAGGTTTGCACGAAATTCATGAGAAAACGGGGAAATTTTCGCAATCCGTAAACAGATACTGATTGCCGGATGAACTGCCAGTTCCTCCCACCCAGTTCCCTGCCGGGGAATGCGACCAGCAGCGCAGCCACCGCGCCGGCTTGCATGGCAAGTGTTGAGGAATCATGACTGAACCGGTTCCTGTTAAGGATGAATAAATCCCGAAGAACCTGGAGGGAAAAAGAATGGTCTCCCAATCCGAGAGCTGCATCCGCGAAAGGTCCCATCGTATCGTGCAGCAACCCGCTGGCAGCATCTGCGAATATGCGATCACCGGGAATATATTCGATCATCCCGCAGCCCTCTTCGGCGCAAGTCGGCGACGGAGCGCCTGCTATGAGGGTTTTAAATTCTCCCACCCGCAGCAGCCAGATGAGCAGCGCGTAGACCGTGATCCCGATTATTAATCCACCGAAAAGGATCAACCAATCGGAAAGCGTAGCGGAATACTGCAGCCAGAAATAGAGCGCCAACGCCATCCCGAGAGCAGCGATGGAGGCTTTCACGGCGGCGTTCAAAACTGCTCGGGAGTGAAGACCCTGCAGACGGCGGCGCATCAGGATGAGCAGGGCTGCCATTTCCAGGGTGGTTGCCAGGGTGTTGGCTAATGCCAAACCGCCCAGTGGCATCCATCCTACTCTTTCGAACAAGCCGGTGAAGAGGAAGCTGAACCCCAGGTTGAGGGTCATGGCAACCGCGCCGACGATGACCGGGGTGCGGGTATCATGCAGAGCATAGAAAGCTCGGCTGGTGATCTCCACCAGGGAATGGCTGACCAACCCGAGCCCATACCAGAGGAGTGCCCAGGCGACCATCTGCGTGGAACGAGCGTCGAACACCCCGCCCTGCTGGTAGAGCGCGGAAACGAGGGGGACGCGCAGGAGAATGAGCCCGACTGCGGCGGGGATTGAAAGCAGCAGCACCCCGCGCAGTACAGCAGCCAGGGAGGCGCGCATTTCCACCTGTTTCCCCTCAGCCACTTGCCGGGAAAACGAGGGCAACGCGGCAATGGCGATGGATTGGGCGATGGCCATCTCCGGCATCAGCATCAGGCTGAAGGCGAGCACGAGGGCGGAAGCACTGCCGGCAGGCAGACTGAGGGCTATGATGGTGTTGACGATGAAATTGAGCTGAACGATGGCGACGCCGAAAATGCGCGGGATGAACAGGCGGATGACCTCGCGCACTTCAGCCATCTTCCAGAAGAAGGCCAGTCTATATTCGAATTTCAGCCTGAAAATGGATGGAAGCTGCACAACCAGGTGCAGAATACTGCCCAGCAGCGCACCCCATGCCAGCCGGCTGATGCCCCAGGATTCCGGAAGAAGAAGCACCCCTGCGATCATCCCCAGTGAGTACATGGCGGGGGCAATGGCGGGGATCCAGAACTGCTGGTGGCTGTTGAGGATGCCCATCAGGATGCCGCTCACCCCGAAGATGATGATGGTGGGCAGCAGAATGCGCAGAAGGTGGGTGGTTAGTGCAACCTGGCCGATATTGACACCCGGGTTGAGGAAAAACAGCACGTTCTCGACGATGGCGGGTGCGAAAAGGATGGCCAGGAGAGTAACCGTGGAAAGGCTGACCACGAGCAGGTTGATGATCCCGGAAGCCAGGCGCCAGCTGCCTTCGGTATCCCGGCGGGTGAGGAAGGCAGTGAATACCGGGATGAATGCCGAGCCAAGTGCCCCCCCGGCGATCAGGTTGAAGAGCAGCTCCGCCACCCGGTTGGCGGCGTTAAAGGAATCCAGTTCCGCGCCTGTTCCGAAGGTGCGGTAGATAACCATGCCGCGGATCAGGCCAACCAGATTGCTGATGATAAAAGCCACCATCACCGTTCCAGCAGCGCGGGCGATGCGGCGATTGGTTGATTGCGGGGAAGATTCCAGGGATGCGCTCATGCGTGCTCGATTATAACGGAGGGGGACCACCCGCCTTGTTCATTCCACCGGGATGATGCGCAGGGAGGGGTTATGGTCAGCGACCGTACGGAACCAATCCTCCGAACCATCATACGGGAGGTTTTCCAATTCAGATAACATACGTTCGGCAAATGGGTCCAGGGTGAGCATTCTTTTGATCTCGACGACATTCTCCTCAATTGTCAGTGTGAAAGCCCTGGCCAGCATCTTCATTGAACCAACCCATAACCCCACTTCGGGTTCTGCAAGCGCGTTGCGATACCAATCCGATCCACCGCTCCAGCCAGTCATCACCAGGTAGCCCTTGGTGGAAGGATCGTACGCGTACCCCAGCGCGGTTTGGCGGGGCTTTCCAGTTATTCGACCACGGGTGTGCAGGATAAGGATGCGATTGCCGATCGATTTCCCCAGACCAATTTTATATTGAAGGATGGGCAGTCGCAGGATGAAGCGCAGAAACGGACCCGGGCGGTTGCGCATGAAATTGGTCACCATCCAGGATTGCATGTGCAGATAGACGGTATCGTGGATGCTCACAATATAAATTATACGCAAGAGGATCGAGGGGGAAACCGCAAGTAAACTCTGGAGCTTTTATGTCTGAACAATGAAATACTTGAAAATCTCCTTGGGCAGGTCGTATGCATCACTGAGGCGCGCGGGGGTGAGCACTTCGGCTGGGCTACCCGCGGCGATCACTTTTCCCCCCACCAGCAGCGCAGTCTGATCCGCAAAGCGCACCGCCATATTGATATCGTGAAGCACTGCCAGCACAGAGATCTTGTTTTCCCTGGCGAGCTCGCGGATCTGATCCAGGATGGTGATCTGGTAATGCAGGTCCAGGTGAGTGACCGGTTCATCCAGCAGTAACACGCGTGGCTGCTGTGCCAGGGCGCGGGCCAGCAGCAACCGCTGCTGTTCGCCACCGGAAAGCTCGCCCACCCTGCGCTGCGCCAGGGAGCTGGTATCGGTTTGGCGCATAGCTTGCTGGACGATCTCCTCATCCATTTCAGAAGTCTGGCCGAACCAGTTGAGGTATGGGGTGCGCCCGAGAAGAACGGTCTCCCAGGCTGTGAAGGCGGGCGGCAGATTACGTGCCTGGGGGACGACCGCAAAAAGCTGAGCCCGCTCGGTGTGACTTAATCCAGTCAGGCTGCGGCCTTCCAGAGAGATCCGGCCGGAATCGGCAGAGATACACCCCGCTGATCGCGCGGATGAGGGTGGTCTTCCCGGCACCGTTAGGCCCGATAACGACCAGCACGGAACCATTGGCCAGGGTGAGATCAACTCCATCCAATACGACCCGCTCTCCATAGGAAACGGTGAGATCGCGGACTTCGAGGAGCGCAGGAGGTGTCATTGGTTTTCCTACCAAAAGTTCTGCTGCTTGGCGCGGCGCAGCACCCAGAAGAAGAATGGTGCCCCGATCAGGGCGGTAACGATCCCTACGGGCAGCACCTGCGGAGCCAGCACCGTGCGGGCGATTGTATCCGCGATCAACAGCATGGCCGCTCCTCCGATCATAGAAAGCGGCAGCAGGTGGCGGTAGTCGGAGGTCCAAACCAGGCGGATGAGATGGGGGACGATGAGCCCGACGAAGGCGATGATCCCGGCAAAAGCCACTGCCGCGGCGGTGGCCAGGGTCGCAGCCGCCACGATCCAGATGCGCGCCGCTCCTACCCGCAATCCCAATTGCGCGGCCTGCTCCTCCCCAAACTGGAGCACGTTGAGGGGGTGACCCATGAAAAGCAGGATGCCCAGTCCCGTGGCGATATAGGGGAGGGCGGCGATCACCGGCGGCCAGCCTGCCAGGGTGGAACCACCCAGCATCCAGACCACCGCCCGGCGCAACTCGCCGGTGGAATTGATCATCAAGAAGGAGGTTAGCGCGGTGGCGAAAGAGCTGGCCGCCACACCAGCCAGGATCAGGTTGGTTACCGGCACAGTCTTCCCCACCCGTGCCAGGGCATAGACAATGACCACAGTGGTGAGGGCAGCCAGGAACGCCGCGAGCGGAACCAGGAAGAGCCCCAGAGCGGAGGATGCGGGGCGTACTGACATGGCGATGACCGCGCCAAGGCCAGCGCCGGAAGCCACCCCGATAAGATATGGGTCGGCAAGAGGATTGCGGAAAAGCCCCTGGTAAGCTCCACCGCTGGAAGCAAGGGCCGCTCCCACCAGGACGAGCATGACCATGCGCGGCAGACGCAGGTCCAAAACGATGGAGCGGTAGATATTTCCATCAACGCCAGTGGGAACTCCTCCGAAGATCGCGCGGGTCAGATCCGGCAGGGAAATGGAAACACTACCGACGGTGATACTGAGGATCACTGCCCCTAAAAAGAGGGCGAACGAAACCAGGTAGGATCTGACCAGATTCGTTTTCATCCCGAAGGTGTTATTTCCCGAACGCTTCCGGGTGGATCATCTGGGCCAGAGCTTCGAGCCCATCCACTAGGCGCGGCCCCGGGCGGCTTACCAGGTCGTCATCGAACGGCACGACATTGCCATCCCTGACCGCCGAGAGGACATCCCATCCCTGGCGGGCAGACACCTGACTTGCGTCCACCCCGTAGTTCGAATCCCCGAGGATTATGAGGGCGGGATCTTTCACCAGCAATGATTCCAGGCTGATCTGGGCAAAATCACTGCCGAGTTCATCCCCGGCATTCACGCCTCCAGCCATCCCGATCAGGTTGGCCAGGAAAGTGCCCGGACCGGTCGTCCAGGGCTGAACTGGATCGGAGCCATCCAGTTCGTAAAAAACGATTGGGCGGGCATCTACCGTGGAGATCTTCTCCTTCACCACTTCCACGCGGGCTCTAAGGGATTTGATCAGGTCGTCCGCCTGGCTGCTCCTGCCCGCCAGGGTGCCGATTGTGGCCAGGTTCTGGTATAGACCATCCAAGTCATTAGGGTTCGGAAGAAGGTATACCGTCAAACCAAGCTGCTCCAGTGACTTGACTTGTTCGGGAGTGTTCAAGCTGGATGCGAGAACAAGATCAGGTTTAAGCGCTGTGATCTTCTCTAGATCATAATTCCCCATATTGCCACCAATAATTGGGATCGAGGCAGCTTCGGTGGGGTAGTTGCTGAACTCATCCCGGCCAACCACCTGGCTTCCGGCACCGAGTGCGAATAGGATCTCAGTGTTTGATGGCGCAAGGGAAACGATGCGCTGGGTTGGGGCGGCGATCTTTACCTGCCTGCCTAATCCGTCGGTCAATTCCAGGTTCTGAGCACCGGGGCCTTCCATTGGGGTGCAGGCCCCCAGGAGAACCAGTACTGCCAGGATGATCGAAATTGCGGGAACGATTTTTTTCATTGGTTTCAATCCTTTTAGAAATAGAATAAAAAAACCTCTGCCTGGAAGACAGAGGAAAGTGACACAATTTCCAATTCCTGACCGCGAGGCATTTGGCATACCCATCAGGCGGGCGACCTGGCTTAGACTAGGTCTTTACAGTTGCGGGTCAGCGCCGGACTCTCACCGGCTTCGCCTTTGAGCCTTCCCATCCGGGGGAAAAGGCACCTGAAAGGTTCTATTCGGTTGAGAATATTGTAGCATAAGTGTGTCTGCAGTCAATATCAGTCGATAAAAAAAGTTCCTGCGGTGGCAGGAACTTTTCGCGTGTTATGGTTTTGCTTTGCGTTTGATACCGGTGGATTTTTTTGCAGTCGGTTTGGCTGCTGGCGCGGAAGCCTTCCGGGTGGAAGTTGTTTGTTTGGACGACTTGGAAGCGCTTACTTTTTTGGAGGCTGCGTAGGCGGTGACCGCGCCCAGAATGGCGGTACCCACCAGCTTGGCGGATTGCGCTCTCTGCGGTGATTCCCCGAGAGGGCTGCCGGCGATGAGCGCGTCCATGATCGCTTCGGTGCCGCTGGCACCGTGCTGCTGGGCGTTCATATAGGCCATGCCGCCGCGCATAAGATCCTCGGCATCGATCGCCGCCCCTCCCTGGCTGGATGTAGCCTGGCGGGAAGTCGATGTGTTATCCCCGGCGAATGAACCCAGTAAGTGCGCTCACCAGGTCGGTACCCTGCTGGGTGACCGGCTGCCTGGGCGGGCTGTCCGCCGCCCAGAAGTGAGGTGATCAGCGACATGGCGGTATCCTGGTTCAGGGGCTGGCCCTGCATCTGTTGACTGGCTGTCTGAAGGGCGCCGGCATAGACCTTAGCGGAACCGCTGCTAGCCTGGCGTTGTACCACCCGCCCGGCGTAGGCAAGCTGATCGGAGGCGGATGCTGTTGGTTTTTCTGCGATCGCCTGGTTGATCAGGTTGAAAATCTGCACCATGTTATCGCCATGGTTCTGATTGTAGGAATCTGCCTGGTTTAATGCACCCTGGTTTTGGGACAGAGCGGATGCCGCAGCCCCGAAAAGATCGGCGAGATTGATATTGTTTTGCGCCATTCCGTCCTCTTACTTCTTGGCTTTCAGGTTTTCCGGCAGCTCGGGGATGACTAGCTCCATGCCTACTCGCACGTGGGCGGGGTTATCGCCGATCTGTTCCTTGTTGGCTTCATAGATCACCATCCAGTAATCGCGGGTGGCGTGACCGTAATACTTCAATGAAAGATGGCTGAGGGTCTCCTCGGCGGTGAGCTTGTGTTTGGCAATGACCTTGGGGGCAACCCGGGCTTTGTTGGACGCCTGGATATCCTGAAGCATTTTCTCTTCTTTGGCGAGATCGGCAGCGGATTTGGCGGCGGGCGGTGGTGGAGATCCAGCTTTTTTATCTGCTTCCATTTTTCGATAGAAAGCGTCCGCTTCGGCGGCAGTCTCAAATTTCTTGGGGGTTTCTGATGACATGGGTTCCTCCTTGAACCTGACTCTGATTTATGCAATTGAAACGGTATGAAACCCGTTTTTTCGGGAAGACTATTTTTATTGTACTAATTAACAGATACTCAAGTCAATGACCACCCAGCGGGGTGCAATTTGAAGGAGATAGGTCAATCCTCAGAGAGAATAACGATCTTCCCGGAAGACCCATCCAGCTGGATACGCTGCCCGGTCTTCAGCCGGGTGGTAGCCTCGTGAACCCCGACGACAGCCGGGATGCCGTACTCGCGGGCGACGACCGCCCCGTGGGTCATCATCCCGCCCACCTCCATGATCAACCCGCCGGCGGTGAGGAAGAGCGGCGTCCAGGAGGGATCGGTGCCCGGGCAGACCATGATCTCGCCCGGTTGAAGGTTGGCGATGCGGGGGTCCAGGACGACCCGAACCCTGCCCTCCACCACCCCGGGTGAAACGGGACTGCCTGGCAGCCTTGTGCTGGATGAGTCATCAGATTGACATGCCCTCATAGAATGCACGACCATCACTCAGAATCAGGCGGGGGATCTGGCGCCTTTTTATCTCATAATCGTAAGTCTCCCGGCGTGATCGCATCAAAGCTTTCCAATCACTCCCCTCCCGGCGTGCAAAGCGGGTCAATTCATCAAAGCTGAAAAAGAAAATATCCTCGGCCTTTTCCAGCTCCCCGGACCCGGTAAATTCCTCGGCTATGGATAAGAGCGCCTGTCGGATGAGCCCCATCAGACGAACAGCGAAGAATTTTGGGCTCTCCCGCAGACCCATCAGGCGGCGGGCTCTATCCGCGGTGAACCGCACCTGACGGGATTTGATCCAGCCATGCTTGTTGACCGCTGGCTTCACGCGCCAAGCACATCGATCGCTTCCCGGGCGTGTTCCTCACCGCTGGCGAAGACAACATCCGGAGCGCGCGAAGGATCTGTGATCTGTATATACCCCTTCAGGCTCTCAAAGACATGCTGGGGATTGTCGATCCAGCGTGAACGGCCAAGGTCGATCTCCCCCAAACCCCGCAGCCCATACCTGGCGAGAAAAGCGTCGATGGATTTCGTAGTTTTTTGCGGCAACTTTCGCTGGCGGTATTTTTCAGTCAATTCTTCGGGGGAAAGAGATTTCAAACATCGCTTAACGCATCTGCTTCCGCGCGAATGACCCTGGCAGTATCCCAGAGAGCAAGATCCATCGATGTGGTCGGATTATTGGGGATTCCCCGGGTCACTTCCATCAGCAGGTCGGATTTGGATATTTCCCGTTCTTGCCGAATTTCTCGGGTATATCCCCGGCTGCCCTGTGCAGGAAATTATAGGAAGCCATGCCTGAAGCCACCCCAGATACAAAGAGGAAGAAAATTTTAGGCAGGTTGCGGTCACAGAATCCCCTGAGCAATCCGCTGGCTTGTTCCATACGCTGATACCGATCGCCATGAGATGTCCGGCTATCGTTTTCTTAATTCAACCAGGAGATCTTCTCCTTTTTGCACGATCATTTTCCTGCGTTTTTCAGGTGAGCCGATATTCAGGAAGAATATTGCCAGCCAGGGGAAGGAATGTCAAAGCCAGGGTGAAGATCGTTTTCAGTCGGATACCCCTTCGTTCCGGCTGCAGACGCGGATCATCCAGCAGGGTGAAGACCGTCTGGAGAATGGTGGGTTCAACGAATCGGAGCGCAACATCGGCAGCTACCTTTCGGCCGATCGTGTTGCGCAGGATCGGGGTAAAACGAATCCAGAATCTCTCTCCCGCTGTAAAGAAGAACAGTTTGGTTCTCTGCGGTGATCGTTTTTGGAGAATGGCGGAAGCTCATGACTGCGAAGATGATCTCCATGGCATGCCTGCCCATCGGGGTCATGGGATCAAGCATGCCCTGGACCGCGCCAAAGGAGAAGTAAATATCCAAGCGGGGAAGGGTTGGGGTTGACGGGAAGGGGGAAGATGGAGGTGATCGGCCGGCTTTGCAGCAGATGTAGTTTGCCATCCGCAAGTGCCCATTCAATATCCTGGGGCACGCCGTCGAGGGACTTCGACCTGTTTTCCAAGGGCAGCCAGTTCCAGGATCTGCCCATCGGAGAGAGCCTGTTCGTTGGCGCGATCCTTTTCTTCCCGTACCGTTCCGCTTTTTGTGGCGGAGCGGATGGCAAGCGCTTTACTGCCAAGGGTTTTCGAGACGATCGTATTGCCCAGCGTATCCACAACGATAGTGATCCGGCTCCACCAGACCGGAGACGAGTGCCTCCCCCAATCCGAAGGTGGCATCGATCACCACCTCGCTGCGCAGCCCGGTGAGCGGGTTGGCGGTGAAGAGCACACCCGAGGACTTCACTCTGGATCATTTTCTGGACAACAACCGCCAGGCTGATTCCCGTCGTGGGGGATACCGTTGCGGTTCCGGTAGCCGATCGCACGTGCGGTCCACAGGCTGGACCAGCAATCGACCACTGCCTGAAGGAGAGATTTATCATCCAGGATATTCAGATAAGTATCCTGCTGGCCGGCGAAGGAAAGCCCGGGCAGATCTTCCGCCGTGGCAGAGGAACGCACCGCAACAGGCGGCTTGCCGAGAGTGGCATAGGCATTTATGATCTGATCCGCGACTTCACGGGGGAGAAGCTTGGTGGAAAAAAATTTTCGAATTTTTTGCGAAACCTTCTCAAGGACCGTCAGATCCATTCCGGAGTCTCCGGGAATGGCGTCCAGGATTTTTGATTCCAGCGAGTTTTCTATCAACGAACAGAACGGTAAGCGGAGGTGGAAAGGATGAAGCCTGCCGGTACGGGAAAGCCAGCCGAAGCAAGGCGGATGAGATTGGCGCCTTTGCCTCCGGCCAGGGTGAGCAGCTCTTGGGGGTTGGTGAATGGTGTGGTGAGGGGGATGATCCAGGATTGCTTGTTGTGGGAGTCATGTGTCAACCTCATTGCAGGATGCGGATAGGTGAATGTATTGGATGATTGTATACCCAATCTATCAATACCTACGGAAAGCCTAGTTATAATTGGATGGAAAATCACAATTGTTTGAGAAGGAGATATTCATGATCGGAGAGTTACCTGAACCAGTCCTGAAAGCCCTGCTCGAAACCATCCCCCTGGAAATCTCGGTGGTTGATGCAGACGATAAAGTCCTTGCCTGGAATAAACACGAGACCAGGGTTTTCAAGCGACCGGTCGCTGCCGTGGGGCGGGAAGTGCGCAAGTGCCACCCGGAAAAAAGCCTGGCCGCGGTGGAAAAGATCATCAGTGAAATGAAAGCCGGAACACGCGAGAAAGCCACCTTCTGGATCGAGACCACCATGCGCGGCAAGATCGAACCGACCAAACTGCTGATCGAATACTACGCACTGCGGGATGCCGCCGGGAATTACCTGGGCTGCCTGGAGACAGGGCAGGATATCACCGAGATCCAGAAGCTGACCGGGGAACAAAGGCTGCTGGATTGACGCTTGAAGAAGAGCGGCGGGAGCCAAAACTTGAGTTCCCCTGCGAATTCCCGCTGAAGGTAATCGGTATCAATGATGACGGTTTCGACGAGTTTGCGATAGAGATCGTCCAGCGGCACGTGCCGTCCATGGACCGCGGGACGGTCTCTCAGAAAGATTCCGAAGGGGGCAAGTATCGCTCCGTATCGTTTTTGTTTATCGCCGAAAGCCGGGAGCAGATGGATGAACTCTACCGGGAATTGACCGCCAGCGAGCGGGTGAAGTGGGTTTTGTGAGAATCTTGGATTCAGGAGGACAACATGGACTCTGCCTGGAAAAAAGCTCCACAGGAAAATATTGATTTTTTCAATGATGTCCTGGAAAAACACCCGGAAGTGGAAAAGCGCAAGATGTTCGGCTACCCCTGTGCTTTCATGGGCGGGAATATGTTCTTTCGGTCTCTTTGAGGAATCATTTTTCCTGCGGCTTCCGGAGGAGGACCGCGCCAGGATCAATTCACTTCACCTGGCCACTCCATTTGAACCGCTCCCCGGGAGGGTGATGAAAGAGTATGTAGCCCTCTACCCCTGCAGCAGTATTCGAATCCGAAATATTTCGAAGCCTGGTTTGAAAAATCGCTTGGTTTCACCAGCCAGCCTACCGGTGAAACCAAAAAAGGGAGGGAAGAAATGAGCGAGCCACTCTACCCGAGGATTTATGCTCTGGTGAGGCAGATCCCCAGCGGGAAGGTAGCCAGCTATGGGCAGATCTCCAAAATCGTCGGCGGTTGCAGCGCGCGCATGGTGGGATATGCCATGTCGGCCTTGAAGAGCACCAAGGAGATGGAGGATGTGCCCTGGCAGCGGGTGATCAACTCGCAGGGCAAGTGCTCCACCTTCGGTGACGGGATCGGAGATTCCATCCAGCGCAGGTTACTGGTGGAAGAGGGTGTAGCGTTTGACGACCAGGGAAGGGTTTTCCGCCACGATCAGTGGTGGGTGGAGCGGCCATTCTGAGCCAGGCATGCCAATCCTTTTTCTGATCAGACACGGAGAGAACGATTTCACCGGCAAACGCCTGGTGGGAAGAAGACCCGGCGTGCATCTTAATGAGCGCGGGCGGGAGCAAGCTGCGCTGGTCGCAGAATCCCTGAGAAGCGTGAAATTCCGAAAGATCTATTCCAGTCCGCTGGAAAGGGCGGTAGAAACAGCCGTCGCCTCTGGCGGAGAAGATTGGGCAAAAAGATCATCCTCCTGGACTCTCTGGCCGAGGTGGATTTCGGCGAATGGACCGGGCAATCCCTTCGCACGTTGCGCAAGCTGCCCGAGTGGAAGGATCTGATGACCGATCCGGATTGGTGCTTTCCCGGGCGGGGAATCCCTGCCCGAGGTACGGGAACGGGTGCGGCAAATGCTCGCAGAAGTAACCACTTCCGCGGGAAAGAAAGACCGGATCGCGCTCTTCACCCACGGGGATATCATCCGCCTGGCGCTGGAGAACCTGCTGGAGATGCCGCCCGGGAGGATTTCCACCGCTTCCATGTAGCCACTGCTTCACTCACGCTCATCGCAGTAGGGGAAGGTAAAGCCAGGCTGTTGGGGTTTAACCTCCAGCCGCCGTATGTTCTTCCTGAATTTTGATCAAAAATTGAATATGCGCGCCAGGATCGGCCGGGCTGCCTGGATGGCCAGTGCACGGTGGGAGACCCGGTTCTTATCGGCAGTGGTAAGCTCGGCCATTGTCAGGTCCGAACGTGCGAGCAGGAAGATCGGGTCGTAACCAAAACCGTTCGTGCCGCGTTCTTCGGGGATGATCTCGCCGGGGCAATGCCTTCGGTAAAGAACAGTTCACCAGCAGGGGTGGCGATGGCAACCGTGCAGTGAAATGCGCGCCATCCACGGGCGGGGATGCGGAGCGAGGTTCTCCAGACAGCAGTTTGCGCCGATCGGCATCTTTAGCGCCGGGAATGGGGGAGTAACGTGCTGAATGCAGCCCGGGAGCGCCATCGAGGGCATCCACCTCCAGCCCGCTGTCATCAGCAAGTACCACCAGACCGCTGCCTTGTTGATAGGCAAGCGCCTTCCGGGCGGCATTTTCGGTGTAGGTGTCGCCATCTTCGATAACTTCGAGATCAGGGAGGACGGATTCCGGCAGGACCAACTCGAGGGACAGCCCTTCGAGAAGCGACTGCATTTCCAACAATTTCCCCGGGATTGCGGGTAGCTAAAAGGAGACGATCCATGGAATTAATTAATATTTATGATAATAATGATAATAACTTGACTAGACTATACGAAAATGCTATAATCTTTTCGTTATCGAAATTATATCCTAAAACGTTTGACCTATACTGTGCCTACAACCCGATACCCGCTGCGAATCAATATTGGTTTTCTGCAAAACCAGCCTGTCGGCACCAGCCGGGAAATCCACTTCGACACTCCCGATTTTCAACTCACCGATGAATTCGTTCCTTCGGGTGTGAAGGGGTTGATCCGCGTCAGCCGCACTCCGCAGGGTGTACTGGCGCAGGGGGATTTTCAGACCTCGGTCACAACCGAATGCGTGCGTTGCCTTGAAGAATTCCAGCAATTCCTGCGGGCGGATTTCACCGAGCTGTTTTCCTATCATTCGCACCCCACCTCGGAATCCTCCATGGTCATCCCAGAGGATGGCAACGTGGATTTTGCCCCCCTGGTGCGCGAATACCTCCTTCTGGAGGTGCCCATCAAGCTGCTCTGCCGCGAGGATTGCCGGGGGTTATGCCCGGAATGCGGCGAAAATTTAAACCTTTCCACCTGCGAGCACCAGTCGCAGATGATAAAAAACGGTTCATAAGGAAGGATTTATCGGAGGAAAACAGGTAAGAAAATTGCATCCGGGTAACGGAAATCCAGGCTGAGGACTACTATTTGCCGAACTTGAGTCGTCGAAAAAGAAGTGGTGAGATCCTGAGCATGCTGCTTGAAAAAGCGGACGTGCAGGGTTATTTGACGACGGATGACCTGGTGGAAGTTTACCCGGACGTTTCGCAGGAAGAGGTCCACCTGGAACAGATGCTGATGGCGCTCCGCAGACGCGGGGTGGAACTCTACGACCAGGCCGGGGGGGAATTACAGGAGGAGGAAACGCTCACCGGGGGGGATATGGACCCCTATTCCAACCTGGAGCCAATTTCCAGCGACGACACGATCAGCCTTTACCTGAAAGAAATGTCACGGGTTCCCCTGCTCAGCGTGGACGAGGAGCAAAGCATAGCCCGACGGATCGAGACCGGGCGGGAAGCCCGCAAGGAACTGGACCGAAAGAACGGCACCTGTCCAAAGAAACTCAGCGCAACACTGGAATCGCAGGTTGAGGATGGCGTGCTGGCCCGCGAGCACTTGATCAAAGCCAACACCCGGCTGGTGGTTTCCATCGCCAAACGCTACATCGGCAGGGGGGTGCCCTTCCTGGATCTGATCCAGGAGGGCAACCTGGGTTTGATGAAAGCCGTCGAGAAATACGAATACCAGCGCGGCTTCCGCTTTTCCACCTACGCCACCTGGTGGATCCGCCAGACGATCACACGCTCGATTGCAGACCAGGGGCGCACGATCCGGGTGCCGGTCCACATGGTGGACCGCATCCGCCAGCTCTATAAAACCACGCACGAACTGGAGCAGAAGCTGGGACGGGTACCCAACACCGAGGAACTGGCCGAATCGATCGGGGTGCGCACCCAACAAGGTGGAATGGATGCTGCAGGTTTCCTGGCTGCCGCTTTCGCTGGAAAGCCCGATCAATGACGAGGAGGAAGATTCGGAGCTGGGCATGTTCGTGGAGGACCAGGTGACTCCCACCCCGACCGAGAGCACCTACAGCAAGCTGCTGCGGGAAAAGATCGAGGAAGTGCTGGAAACACTTCCCTGCCGGGAAGCACGCATCCTGCGCCTGCGCTTTGGTCTGGAAAACGGGCACACCTATACCCTGGAGGAGGTCGGGCAGAAGTTCGGCCTCACCCGCGAGCGCATCCGCCAGATCGAGGGCAAAGCCCTGCGCCGGCTGCGCCACCCGCGCCGCGCGAGGCAGCTAAAGGAATATCTCTAACCTACCGCCAGGAGCAGACCACCCCGGCGGTTTTTGTTTCAATGGGTGGGAAGGTTGGGTTGATTGGAAAGGGGGCGGATCGTCCCCGGCGCGTTCAGAGGTGCGAAGCAATTTTTAAAGAATTCAGTCAGCAAAGGTGCGAGCACATCAGCCCGCTCCTGGATAAGCATGTGCCCTGCGTGCTCAATGCCCACAAATTGCCAGTCTCGCCCATTGCACCTGCCAGCGCCCTAGCGGCAGACGGTTTGACCACGCGGTCATCCATCCCGGCGACCACCAGTGCCGGAAAGTTACGGCGATTCCATCCAGGACGGATTCGTGATCCTGGCAGAGTCGCCAATCCAGAACGAAACCTACGGGCTTGTTGTGTGCCGAACTTGCCCAGTACTTTTATCCCGCTCCGGAATGGGGGTGGATGGAGAAAAGAATGTTTCGCGGAAGCACCTGGCGCACCATTTCGGCTTCGAACGGTTGATCGATCAATCGAGAGATCCCCGGTGCGCAGGGCGGTTCGAATCCTGCCGAAAGTAAGACCAGGCAGGTGACCTGGTTGGGTGCCAGGCGCGCCATTTCCAGGGCGATAAATGCGCCCATCGAGTGCCCGGCGAGGGCAACATGGAACACTCCCCGGTCATCCAGGAATTCGAGCATGCGTTCTGCATAGGCACGGATGGAAGCGCAGGCATTCACAGTGGATTCACCGTGGCCGGGGAGATCGGGTGCGATGACCCGCAGACCAGCCAGGCGGCGCAGAACCGGAGGCCACGCCAGGTGGCTGGCACCCGCCCCGTGGAGCAGCACCACCGGAGGATAGGCCACACCCGCAGGATCTGATTTCGAAATAGCGAATCCCGTTACAAAGCGGCATGGCAGAGTTTTACCAGGTGTCGTGGTGGATACGCTCCGGTTTGAAACGGTCTGCAAAGGCGTGATGTTCGGCGGGCACCCCTATGGCCACCAGAGCCAACGGTTTGACGCCCTCGGGCAATTTCACCGAGGGGGATGATCTTCTCCATCCTCTCCTGGCGCGGATGGATACCAAGCCAGACGGCACCCAGCCCAAGAGCGTGGGCAGCCAGGAGCAGGTTCTCGGTGGCGGCGGAGCAATCCAGCACCCAGTAATCAGGGCTGCGCGCATCGCGGATATCCGCGCAGACGAGGATGGCAAGCGGTGCTTGTTTAACCATTTGGGCGTAAGGGTGGAAGGAGGGTACCGCATCCAGGATGGCTCTTTCGCGGATGACGATGAAATGCCAGGGTTGGCCGTTATTGGCTGATGGGGCTTGCATGGCTGCCCGCAGCAGCTTTTCCACCAGGTCTTCTCCCACGTCCTGCGGGGTGAATTTCCGCACCGAGCGGCGGGTGAGGATGGTTTCTAGTGTGTCCATAATTTCTCCTCAGGGATGGATTTCGGATCATGTAGAGATCCGCCGGGTCAAAACCCCGGGCGGAGTAATACTTGCGCGTTCCGACCGCCGAGATGACCGCGAGTTTGTGGAAACCAGCGTCGAGTGCGATTCGGGCAGCTTCCTCGAGTAAACGCGTCCCCAGGCCGATGTGCTGGGCAGCGCCATCCTGTTCGCTGCCGATCGCCTGCACCTGCCCGTAGACATGCACCTCGCGCACCAGGGCGCAGCCGACCAGCTCCGGGATGGCATCCACAATCTGTGCGTTGGCTTCCGTGGCGCCGGGCAGGGAGAGGCGCAGATAGGCGGCGATCTTTTCGGCCGGGGTGCGAAAGTTCAGGAAGTGCTCCTCTGCCCCCCCGGTGGGGTAGGCGAAATCCTCAAGGCGCAGGTTTTCGGGCAGCACCATCCGGGAGCCCACCTCGTGGCAGCGGATGCAGCCGCAGGATTGCCCCCTCCTTGCAAGCTCAGCCAGCACGTCCTGGCGCAGGCTGGAGCGCTTGTTCCCGGCGATGATGTGCGGCGAGGGGATATCGCGGATGATGCGGTTCACCCGGCAGTAGGGCGGAATTCCGGGTTTCAACCCGGCGATCAGGTCGATCAATTCTTCAGTGGTATAGGGGGTGTACTCGCCTGCCTTCCACTTCTGGTAGAGACCGGTACCTTCCAGAAGCTGGGTGGGATAGATCTTGATCTCGTCCGGGCAGTAATCCTGCCACAGGCGTGAAAAATCCGCCCGGTCCGATTCGAGGGTGGCACCGAGCAGGTTGGGCATCCAGTGCAGAACGATCTTGAATCCCGCGGCACGAAGAAGCGCGCAAGCCCGGCGTGTACCCGCGGCGTTGTGTCCGCGCAGGTTGAGCGCCAGGATGCGGTCATCCAGTGATTGCGCACCCATCTGCACCTTGGTGACACCCAGGCGGCGCAGCCAGGCCAGCAGTTCCGGGGTGATCTCATCCGGGCGGGTCTCCACCACCAGGCCCACGTTGCGGCTGGCAGAGCTTTCATTTTTGAATTGCGCTTCTCCCAGCGTGGGGGAATCGAAACCGTTCATGGCGTCGAAGCAGCGCCGGATGTAGGTCTCCTGGTATTCGCGCGGGTAGGCGGACCAGGTGCCACCCAGGATGAGAAGCTCGATCTTATCGATGGGGTGGGCGGTGGCGATGTAGGAATCGAGTCGTGAACGGACCTGCAGGTAGGGGTCGAACTGGTTTTGAAAGGCACGCGCCGCGCCGGGCTCATCCGGCAGGTAGCTCTTGGGCATGCGCGCGTCATCCGGGCAGAAGATGCATTGCCCCGGGCAGGGGTGGGGCTTGGTGAGCACGGTGACGGTGGTGACACCGGAGAGCGAGCGCATGGGCTTCATGCGCAGGCGCTCCAGCAGGGCTGGATCGGGCTGCCACTCACCGCGCTCTACCAGATCGTAATAGCTGGCGATCAGGGCGTGCTTGGGGACGTAGCCGCCCTGCGGCAGGGGATGGGCACGTACCGCGCGGAAGGGCTCCCGCCCGGCGCGGATCTCCTCCAGCACCACGCGGGCAAAAGCGAGGAGCTCGGGCGAGTAGGTGCGGGCGTCAACCCATTTTTGGATGTTTTTGGTCATGGGGATTTCTCATTCTCCGCCGCTATAATAATACTATGAAGGAAGAAGTCCGGCAGCAGCTCATCCGCTTGAATGACGAATTCTACGAAACCTTCGCCGGGGCGTTCGCCGCCACACGACGGCGCATTCAGCCGGGAGTGAGGAAGGTACTGGAGGACATCCCTAAAAAGGGAAAATGGCTCGATCTCGGCTGTGGCAGCGGGCAGCTCGCGCTGGAATGGGTGAAGCAGAAACGCAAAGGCACCTATATGGGACTGGATTTTTCCAGCGGGTTGCTGGCCGAAGCGGAGGAAGCCCTGCGGGGCGTGATGATTCCGCGAGGATTGAAGGTGAGCTTCGCACAAGCCGACCTGACCCAGGCGGACTGGACGGAAGGGTTAAAGAGCGGGCATTACGACGGTGCATTGGCCTTCGCGGTGCTGCACCACATCCCCGGGGAGGAGCAGAGGGTGGAGCTGCTGCGGAAGGCGCGGGAATTGATCAAACCGGGAGGGATGTTTATCCACAGCGAATGGCAGTTCCAATACAGCGAAAAATTAATGGCACGCCGAATGCCCTGGGAGTTCATCGGATTGACCAGCGAAGATGTGGAGCCGGGCGACACGCTGATGGACTGGCGCTACTCCCTGCTCGGCCAGGCAGAACAGGTGGGCTACCGCTATGTTCATCTCTTCACCCGCGGGGAGCTCGGGGAGCTGGCAGATCGGGCAGGCTTCGAGATCGAGGATGAATTTGAATCCGACGGCGAGGGGGGCAGGCTGGGGATCTACCAGGTGTGGAAGGTGCCATCAAAGAAAGAAAACAGTTACATACCTGCGAAGAAATAAAGAATTCTTATTAACGCTTGCATTACTTCAATGCGACAAGCGCCCAGCGATCACCGGAATCTGACGGGTCGCTTTGGTCCTCCACTTTAAACCCCTCCAGGATCTTCTTCCATTCCTCAAGGCTCACATAACTCATCGAGCCTTTCGATACAGAAAGATAGGCGATTCCGTTGGGTTTTAATATCCGTTGAATTTCGCGCACACTGGACTGGTGATCCGCTGGAGCCACGCAACAAAGGAGCCCGAAGGCAAGGACAAAATCCAACGCATGATCCGGGATGAAAGGCAGGCTTGCCGCCGATGCAGCATGAGTTTCAATGTTTCCAATCCCTTTCTTTTCAATTTTATGCTGCAAACGGCGAATCGCTTTTTCATCAGAGTCAACCGCGAAAACTTTTCCCTTTTCACCAACGCATTCCGCCAGGGTAGGGTAAAAAACCCCGGTCCGCAACCTAAATCAGATGCCCATTGTCCGGGTTTTAGGATACTTGCAAAATCTCTTTGGATCGTTGAACCACCTGCGCAGGGGAAGATCGAAAACGATCGCGGGGAAATGCTTGTCCGTACTTTCCTTTATTGATGCCATATAACTTTTCCTCCCAAAACCAAAATAACACGAAAAAGGGGGAAAAGCAATCAGCAGTGTTATGTTGAGGATCTACCAAAAATTGCGATCAATAGTCCAAGTTCAGCCCAACAGTTGGCTGAACCCGAAAGCGATGATCGCGCTGAGTATCACTGCTGTGTAATAATAGCGCCCGATGCGCTCATATTTCAATACCCCGTTTTCCCTCCGCACCTGGAAATCCAGCCATGAACGCGTGAATCTTTCCGTTTTGGTCCGATACATCAGGTGAATGCAAAGGGTCAGCAGGATGAAAGCAACCGCGAACAGGAGTGTTTTCCAGATGCCAAACAGCAATCCATATACAACAAGGAATCCAATAATCAGGAATATTTTTAACACCTTGTACCAGGCAGGTTGCAAGGTGTGACCTTTTAAAAAATCAACATCGTATAAGACTCCGTCAACCAGCTTTCTAAGGAAGGATGCCATTTTTTCCGGGATCCAATTTCTTGACCATCACCAGGCAAGGATTGTTTTCATCCCAGATCTGGTTGAATTCCTCCAAAGGTACGAAACCACACGATTGGTAGAACTCCCTGGTAATGTCATAGCCGGGGTCGGGGCGCGAGGGCCCGAGGGTCTTTACCTGAAGGTAATCGACACCTTGATTCAGAAGCCAATTTTCAGCTCTTTCAGTCAGAGCGCGACCTACCCCCTGGCGATGCACTTCCGGAAGGCAGCCCATGACGAGGATCTCAGCTGAATGGGGAAAGTGTTGTTTGAGGGTGAGAAAACCGAGGACACGGCCGAGATCAAGGGCAAGGAAGGTGGGTAACCGGTCGATCTCCGCGAGGTATTTGCGGATGTCTTCCTCAATGCCGAACCAATCCGGCAGGGACCGCAGGATCGGCTCACAAAGGGAAGCCTTACCAGTGGAAGGTGCTTCAATTGTGAATTCCATTGAGTAATTTTACCCTCCAACAATGCTGAGGGATATTTATTTGGAAATCAGGTTTTGCTTCTCTACTTATAAACTATTTCCCTACTCATTCGCAGTCTTTTGTTGATACACGGCCAGGTGACCGGGAGGGAGCTTCTTCCACATGCGGTCATACACGATCGCGAAAACAGCAACTGCGATGAGCATGATATTTCCGGCGGGGGTATTGAGATTTGATTTCCAAAGGTGTTCATGGATACGTGAAAGAGAGCTGGTGCAAGGATACTGCCGTTGGTCCGGTTGTACAGCCAGGCCATGATGATCGACACAACCATATTCCATAGTATGCGATTTTGCAGCATCCATTCAACAGGTACTTGATTCCCGATATCATATGGGATATGCCAGGCTGCCCAAAAGAACCAGACGATGAGTGCTGATAAAATCACCGGGTAGCGGGCTTGCAGGTGGGGCAGGGCAAAGCCCCGCCAGCCGCTTTCTTCGTTGATCCCACCGGTATACAGGAATCCATGAGTGAATTCGAGGAGGAAATAGATCGCTATATCAACTAAGGCCAAACCTGCCAAGTTGAAATGAGCTCCCCCGCCGAGCGATCTGGGAATAACCATCGCCAGCAGCGGGATGCCTGGAAAGATCAGGAAGATCACAAGGTACCAGATCGCCGGACCCCTCGGTTTGACCAGGGTGATAAACTGCGCGCGGATCCCCGGATTGCGGGAATAAGCGCTGGAAATCAACCAGGCGGGGAAAATGGCAAAGATCATGCCGATGACGATGGCCGCCGGAAGGGAATCATTGTGTTGAACCCTGACATTATAAGCAGCCTGAACTGCGGCGGCTATCACCCAGGAAATCGCGAACGCGATCCAATGCGACCTGCTCTTCGGTAACCTGGGTTTCGGGTTTGCCATACCCGAGATCAGCATCGCAGATAACCCAGGGCTGAAGAGGACAAACGAAGCAGCCAGAGCCAGTACCAATTGATTGCCCGGGAAGATAAAAAATACAGCGAACAACCCCGGCCAGGTTATCGCGAAGGCAAGAATAAAAAACGCCACCACCTGGTGCCGTATGATCCAATTCGTCAGTTTGCTCATTTCACACTCTCCTTCTCTTTTCTTACTGTAGATCCAGAGTCCTACACCGATTAAAAATAGCGCGTGGCAGGGAGGACGGCATTGGTAAAAAGGATGATTTGCTATTGGCTGGATGACTGATTTACCCGTCAGACATCTTCCTGAGAAAGAGAGACGATGCGCATGATCGCAGCGTCTCTCTTTGACCAATTCTTAGCCCTACCTGCCTCATTCCCTGACAAAAGGGATGCTCAGCGGGTAGCGGATGGGTTTATCCATCAGCGAGCGGACTGCGTTGAAGATTCCCTCGAAGAAGCAAAAGAACCCGATCAAGATCAAGGGAAGCGGCGTCAATCCAGCAAGGATGACCGGTGTGGTTCCTCCAAGCACCTGAAAACTGACAGGATTTATGAGCAGGAACATGGGGACGATCATCACCACCAGCCAACCCGCAAAGGTCAGCAGCGTCATCGTGATCTGGAAGTTGAGTACGAGGCGACCTTGCTCGCGGATGGCCATGCTCTTGTTCTTTTTCCAGGACCAGATAATGATCGGGACGAGCAGGGCGAGGACGGTCGTGCTCAGGTGCATGATCGCGAGCCAGAGGCTTTCATGCTCATTTTGCTCCTCCCCGAAGTCAAATTCGAGGATATCCTTCAGCATGCTGAGCGTGTAGGTGCGGGGATCGACCTCCCCGCTTTCGATGCGCTGGATGGTACGCGTGCTCACTTCGCACGCCTCCGCCAGCTGTTCCTGCGTCAGGTTTTTCGCCTGGCGCAGCTCGGCAACTTTGAGTCCAAGTTCAGGTTGTTTCATTTTCTCTTCTCCTTTCCAAATTTGAACTCAGTATAGAAAGGGGAAAGAACAATCACCATGTCGTAAGGACGACATTCACGCGACATTCCGTCGAAAAGCACGACATTCACAACGTAGCATAAATTGATCGGGATTTCAATGTGGGAAATCCACCTCCCAATTGATTTTTTACCTATCCCCCCATGTATTAAATTTTCACCGGTTATGTGATCCTACTGATTAACGCTTCAATCCTTCGCAAACGAAAAGTGCATCTGGACGATGACCCATTTGCCAGCGCGTTTTTCCAGCGTGCCCGTCCAGCGGCAATCGTCCCACCCCACGGGTTGCCCGTTCCACTCTGCATGGTCATCAAGCATGCACGAATACCAGGCGGCATTCCCCAGCTCTGCGGTCTTCACGCGCAGATCTTTGACCTTGAATCCGGTGGCTTTGAATTCATCCTTCAGCCACACGCGCTCTCCCAGCTTTGAGAAAGCCTCAAAGCCGATTATTGTGGATTTTGAATCCGGATGAAAAATGAAGAAGTCATCATCCTGCGCCACGATGGAGAATAATCGATCGATATCCTTGGTCAAGGCCCAACCGATGGCATCGTGGATGACCTGCTTGATCTCAACCATCTCGGCTTCCATTTTCTCCATGGATCTCTCCTTTTACCACAGCGATACGCCCAAGGTAGCATAAATAAAAACGAATTTCAATACGTCATGAAATCGTTACATAGTGATCGTAGGAACACCGTGCAAAGATTTGGGAAAGGAGTGCCCCGAAAAGGTGATTACGCTTCAGTGGCTTGGATTTTTACACGCAGATGCAGGTACTCGCCCGCAATAGCCCCACTTTTAGGGATCCTGGTACTACCCTGGAGGGAGAAGCTCCCGCGCTGTATCAACCGGCAGGATCACGGGGTCGGTGGCGGCATACGTCTGCGATTTGTAAAAGATGGTGCAACCCCCCTGCGCCAAAATGTTTTGCAGCCAGTCGGTTTTGCGGCCGTAGACCAGGCCGATCAAGACCTCTTTATCCAAAAAGATCGCTTCCACGGGCGTACGGTAGGCGCGGCCGCTCTTGCGGCCAGTGTGTGGAGATTATCGAACAATCACTCTTTCCGCTCTCGATATCCGCGATCATCCGATTCTTGAACAACGTGCTGAAAAGTAGCGGACGATATTGGGCAATCCCTTCGGGATCTTCTGGGTTGGAGTCATGATGCTTTCCTTTCGATTCCAGACTGAACTTCACCGGGATCTGATCGGCTTTCATCCACCAGAGCCAGGTAGCAACCATCCCCGCCACGCCGGTGAGGATCACGATCCAGGCACTGGCCTGGGGTAAGGGTTCCTTGGCCTGGGCAAGGAGCAGAGGGATCGACCAGGGAAAGACCTCACCCCAGCCGATCACAACTGCCAGGTTTGCCATCAAAAGCGCAAGCACAGCCATGCCGAGCGGAAGCAGGTACCCCCTGCCGGCGCTGGCAAAAAATGCGTACGGCAGCACCACCAGGGTGGTCAGGCAGGCGGTGAGCAGAACCCTGCCGCTGCCCTCCAGAATGAGAGTGGCCGATCCACCAGGCAGCTTGAGCAACGCTCCCATCAGGAAACCCGAGAGCGAAGACCACCAGGGTGAGCAAGCCTGCCCAGGCGGCGATCAGGATGAATTTCGCCAGCAGGATGCTGGAACGCCGCACGGGCACAGCCAGCAGGTCCTTTACGGTGCCATCGGTGAATTCGCGACCAAAAACCCAGCTGATGCTGAGCACCAGGAGGATGAATACCCCGGCTGAAACCATCTGGGTGAAGAGCCCGAGGTAGGCTGCCCAATCCGCGCCGGAATACATCACCAGGTTGGCTTTGGCACCCACCAGGCCGAGCTTTTGGGAAATCTCCGGATTCCTGGCGACGAAGAGCAGGAAGGCGATGGACATTGGCAGGAAGAGCGACCCCAGCGAGGTCCACAGCGGCATCCTGGAACGGATCGCTTTCCGAAATTCCGCCCAGAGCATCCCGGAAAGTTCACTCATGGTGGTTCTCTCCCATCCCCACCAGGCGGAGGAAAAATTCTTCAAGAGGTTCTTCTTCCACCACCAATCTGGCGGGCGGGAAACCTGCCTTCACCAGCAGGCGATTAATTTCCTCCGGCTTTTCGATTGCCGCCTGGTCCTGGAGCTCGAGGGTGCCGTCCATTTGAGTTACTTGCGGGATGCCCGGCAGCAAGGAGCACCTGCCTGGCGGGTTCGATTTCGCGCACGTTCAGCAACAGCCTGCGGCTGCGCTCCCGTTCCAGCGAGGCGGATATCCATCTCACGCAGGAGGTGCCCCTGGTGGATGATCCCGACCCGGCCGGCCAGCCGCGAGACCTCCGCCAGGATATGGCTGGAGAGGAACACCGTGCCACCCTGCCCGGCGGTAAGTTCCAGCAGCATGGTGCGGATCTCGACGATTCCGGCCGGATCCAGCCCGTTGGCAGGCTCATCGAGTATGAGCAAGCGGGGTTTATGGAGCATGGCTTTGGCCAACCCCAACCGCTGGGCATTGCCGTGCGAGAGGGTGCCAGTGCGCCGGTCGGCATAGGCTGCCAGCCCCAGGCGCTCGATGGTTTCCCCTACCGCCTTCCCCGGCGTACCCGGATGCAGGCGGCGGGCAACCTCCAAATTCTCCCGGACGGTCAACTCGCCATAGGCATGCGGGTCCTCGACCATATAACCGACCGCTGCCCAGGGGTCCACGCTGCCCATGCGCACGCGGGTGCCGAGGACGGTTGCGGTTCCCGCCGTGGGGTGGATCATCCCCAGCAGCATACGGATGGTGGTGGTCTTGCCGGCTCCGTTCAAGCCCAGGAAGGCATAGATCTCCCCTTCAGATACGCGCAGGGATAAGCCTTCGACGGCTTGAATTTCTCCATAATGCTTCCCCAAAGATTCAGTTTCGATTACCCATTTCATTAATGGTTTCCTGGAATGTTTTTAAGCATCCATTCCCCTTACAATTTTTTCGGGATCTTGCCGACGACTCTGGAAATCCTTTTTCCAATGTCCTTTTTAATATTCTCACTATTTTCGGTAAAAAAGATCTCGATCGTCTTCACGACGTTCCTCTTTGCCTCGGGATCAAGCCCTTTGATGGAATTGACAATGGATTTTATTTTTTCCTGTCTATCTTCTGTCAATTCATCGAACCGAAGGATCCCGGTGGATTGAATCACATTAAAAACCGTATTGATAAATTCCTCCCGCCGATCAAATGGAATCTGCTCCAGCCACACCCTGATAAATTGGTTGAACTCGCTGCTTTCCTCGCTCAGACCCTGCTCACGAATAAAACGAGGTCCTGCGACATACCAGGAAAAGGGATCATGTTGCAGCATTAATTTTTCATAACTTTTAATCGCGATGTATTCTTCTGAGTGCTCAAGAAGCATTCCCACGATTGATGATTCGGGAATAATCGTGCGAACCCGGGGAAGGATTCTTTGATAGCCTTTACTTTGCGTGACCGATTCGAGAAAGCCGGGTCCGTCATTATTGAATATCCATTTAACGCGCTGCTGGAGTTGTTGTGGGAGATTGCAGGCTGCGTAAACGGCAAGGTTGCCACCTTTCGAATGCCCTCCAAGATAGAACGAGCCGTTTTCCTTGACTAAGATATTCCCTGTATAGGAGGCTGCCATGGATTGGGCAGGCACATGATCCAGGTAGCTCATTTGAAAATCTTCTTTCCACCCTGCCACAGTCCCATCCGTGCCGCGATATGCGATGAAGTGCAGATTTTCGGATATGGAAAACAAAGTGGCGGAGAATTGCTTCGATCGCTGAGGGTCGATCATATTCGTGAAGTGTGATAAGCGCACATCCCGAAACCGGCGTACCAGTGAGGCAGCACCCAACAGTTCATGGATACCTTTATCGAAAACCGCGTGTCGGTTCTTTACTTGTTTCACTTTCAATGGATCTACCCGGTTCACGACATCCGAAAGGGGGATCGAACCTTCCTGCCAGGGCTGAGGCACGATCCCCTCGTAATCAAAATAGGCGAGAACAGAAAATATTAGATTATCGACCTCGTTCAACGGGTCGGATTTAAAGGTCAGATCCCCCCGCCAGTCAAGGTAACTCAACAGATTATTCATGGGCAATCCCAACCTACTTAAGTTATTTTCTTCTGGGATTTCTTCGGAACAGCTTATCTTCTTAATAATCCTAGAGATTATGCGACTTGCGTAATCCTGGTTCTAAAATACCACGCAATTTCGCCTTGTTCGCATAAATGACTATATTCTCTTTTCTCCCCTGAACCAGGTGGGCATGTGGAACCCGATGATGGCCCCCAGGATGGAAAGCGAATAAAAGGGATTGCCTGGTTCGAGCACGGGGTAAATGAGGACTGCTGCCAGGAGGGGGATATAAGCCCCCAGGAGAGTGCCAATTGCCCTTGCGGGCAGGCGCGGAGCGGCTTCCAGCCAGTGGAAGCGCAGCGCAATCCAACCGGAAAGGAAAGCACCGGCAGAAAATGTGAGCCCCACGATGGCGGCAAAGAGATATTTATTGGACAGTTGCACATTCTCCAGCCCGCCTATCAGCAGGGATAGGAGGAAGGTGACCACCTGGGTCATGATAAGCTGGAAGAACAGGATCCCCAGGATGATGAGTACGCGGACAAGCATCGATCGTGTTTTCATTTCACCCTCCGTATCTCATTGATTATATCGATAATTTCCCGCGCGGTATTATAAAAACCTCGTGTAATAGGGTAATTGTGGCCAATGAAAAAATTCAACAACTGTACAATGTCACACCCGTGAAATGGAATATAGTGACAGGGATGTTTGTGATTCGGATCGAAGGTGCGAGCTCAAAACCGTACCCGGGATCCACTTGAGATTTGCGGAGGAAGAGATGGAAGCGAAACCGATGACACGCGCGGAGCTGGCACGGGTGGCGATCACCCGGATGGTGGGATTTTTCATCGTGATGGGGCTGATCCTTTTTGGGATGGCCGGGAGCCTGAAATATTGGCAGGCATGGATCTACTTGTTGATATTGGGGGGATCTCCACTCTGGTAGGTTTTACCTAATTAGAAACGATCCGGCGTTATTTGAACGACGGATGCGAATGAAGGAACGGGAAGCCGTCCAAAAGAAGATCGTCTTATCCAGTTTTCTCTATATCGGCTTACTGTTCGTTTTGCCTGCCCTGAATTTTCGCTTCGGCTGGTCGGTCACGCCGGTTTGGGCGGTGATCGCGGGCGATATCATCATTATGCTTGGGTACTGGATCTTCTACCGGGTGCTGCGTGAAAACAGCTATGCCTCGCGGGTGATCGAGGTGGAGCAGGGGCAGAAGGTGATCGATAGCGGACCCTATGCCACGGTGCAGGCACCCGATGTACCTGGGTGTGATCTTGATCTATGCCTTTACCCCGCTGGCGCTGGGCTTCTGGTGGATGGTGCTGCCGGCGCTTTCGATCATCCCCATCCTGGCGGTGCGCATCCGTAACGAGGAGGAAGTGCTGGCGCGCGACCTGCCGGGTTACGGCGGGTACCTGCAGAAGGTGAAATACCGCCTCTGCCAGGGGTGTGGTAGGGTATCACTTGCGGAAAACACCTTGTATGCTGAATTGAATTTTTCAACGTTGAACTGGCTTCGCAGCACTTGAATGGAGGTCAGAATGACTTACAAAGTTCACAGGCTTGAGGTGAAAGAGGAGCTAATGCAGCAGCTCCTCGAAGATTTCCTGAATTCACTGCGGGGAGAAGTTGTGGCGATCATCCCGAACATTACGCCAGTTTTCCGCCCAATGGGTGCGACCTCGAAGGTCAATTTCCTTCTGATCGTGGAGAGGATCACCTGACACCTGTTGGGGAGATTTGAATCCCCCCATAGGAGAAATTCCCCTGCTACCGTGGTGTGGTGGGGGAATTAATGTCGAGGACGCGACCGGTCTCCGACCTACGCTGGCTGCGCTGAATTATTTCCCTTCCGCCAGACGCTGGATGGTGAGCAGCATCTTGCGCTCCATCACGAAGGCGACGCGGTTGAACACCTCCCACGCTCCGCCGACCATGTTGGTGCGCGTGCGGGTCTGCAGGCGGGTGGTGCCATCCGCCTGGGGGATCAGGACGAACTGCCAGAGCTCCTCCCATTTACCATCCCCCTTATGACCGAAGATCACGGCTTCGCCGGGCAGGATGCGCGCGACGATATAGGGTGGCGGGGCGAAATCCCCCGCGCACATCTTCATCAGGTCACCTTCCTTGAGGTTCTGCCACTCGGTTCGGATTACCTCATCCTTGGCCATCTCGCAGCCGGTGAGCCTTTCCAGCCAGGTGTAGGAATACATGCCGGCCTTATCCGCGCCGATCTGCAGCAGCCAGGGGTAGATTTGTTGCGGCGAGGCTTTGATGGTTACCGCGCGGTTGACCACCCGGGCAGGCTCGGGCAGGAGGTCATCACCGGGGAGCGGCGCTTCGCGCTCGGCGGGGGTGGATCCCCAACGGTCCATCCAGGGGGTGAGCAGGATGACGAGCAGGACGAAGAGCAGGATGAGGGCGAGGAGGACCCCAAGAATGATGAGGAAGGTTTTCATGGTGGTGATTCCTTTGCTGGTTGGAATGAGGTGCGATTATCCGCGGCGGTATTATACCCGGCAACGGGGGTACTATCACCACCCGCAATATGGTGGGGACGCAATTCGCCCCCAGGTTTACACCTGAGGTTTAAGTGTACTCGACGGAGATTTCGACCGCGGTATCTGTGCCTTTGTTCTCAAGCCAGTGCAGGGTGTTCCGATCCTCGGGCCAGCCAAGTCCCGGCCCGTACTCCCTGGCCACTCCATCCCGATAATCAGTGATCGTTCCCTGCAGGATATAGACCATGCCGGGCCTGTCTTTATGGTCGTGAATCGGGCCGATGACGCCTCCGGGTTCGATGGTCACCTTGCGCATGCGGAACTGGCGGCCGGCGAGACCATCAATCTCGGGGCCAAGGTCAAACGCTGCCAGCAGCTCCACTTTTACACCTTTCGTCTCAGGGGATGCCTGTTCGTTTTTCATCACAATCTCCTTTCTGCATTTCCAACGCTCATGACGGGGATGATACACCTCTGGAGGTGCCATGATGGTTAATGATCAATAAGATTATGGTGAAAACATCGTAACTAAAATTTAACGATGATGGGGATTTTCGTAAATAATGCCGGGGATGCAAGCGGTCCCAGACGTGAGCGTTTCTGCGCGAAGCGGGGGGTGAGGCAGGCTATATAATGATGCTGAAGGATCTCACGGATTAATCCATTGGAAACCATCTTGACCCGTTACAGGCAGGAAAAACGACTCGCGATCGAGCGCCTGCTCTCCCAAAGCGAATTATTCGAAACCGCGCTTGGGCTGTTGGAAGCCGCGCAGACCGGGCAGGGGAGCGCCGTTCTAATCTCACACGGCAGCGGGGGCGGGTATGATATGGGGCTGTGGCTGGCGCGCTTCCTGGGCGGACCTTATCGATATATCGCCCCCTCCCGTTTCGGGTATCTGCGCTCCCCCCGTCCTTCTGATCAGACCCCTGAAGCACAGGCGGATCTCTACGCCGCGCTCCTCGACCTGCTCAGGATCGATTCCGTCGTCGTCATCGGGCTTTCGGGCGGCGGCGCATCCGCGCTTCAATTTGCCCTGCGCCACCCCGCGCGCTGCCGCGCACTTATCCTGATCTCGGCCATCAGCCGCCAGGTTCCACCCCTGCCGCGCTTTTTACGGGCGATCTTCCCGATCATGCTATCCTCCGATTTCCTGCCCTGGTTTCTCCATGCCGTCGCCCCGCGGAGGATCTACCAGGCCAACGGGGTCAGCCGTGAGGTGCTCGCGCGGATCCAAAAAGACGGGGAGACGATGCGGCAGCTGGATGCGCTTTTCCAGACCAATTTTCCCTCCACACCGCGGCGGGAGGGGATGCTCTGCGACCTGCAGCAGATGGCGAACCCCTTTTCGATCCCGCTGGAGCGGATCACCACCCCTACGCTTGTGATCCACGCGGAGGATGACCCGGTGGTGCCGATCGCGCTGGGCGAATATTCGGCTGCCACCATCCCCGGCGCGCGGTTCCTGAGGCTGAAGGATGGCGGTCACTTTGCCAGCATCACCCACCGGCAGGAGACGCTGCCTGCCATTCACGAATTTATGGAGAATTTGGATCCCGGTGGGAAGATGCGAGGGTGATGGGTAATTTCACAATCGCTTGGTCATGAAGTGACGGGTGTGGCCGGGGGGAAAATCGACCAGCTCGCCGAAGACGCGATAACCCAGCTTTTTATAGAAACCCGGCGCCTGGAAGGAGAAGGTATCCAGGTAGACGTCCTTCACCCCGCGCGTGCGGGCTTCCTCCTCGGCGCGGAGGAGCAGCTTTTCGCCATAGCCCTGCCCGCGCAGGTCATCTTTGACGAACATGAGGCTGACGTAAAGCCAATCGTAATAGGTATCCCCGATGAGACCGCCGAGGGTCGCACCCGTTTCATCCCGGAGGACAACGCACAGCGGCGTGGCGGCATCACTGCCGGCGTGGCTGGAGGTTGAAATTGCTGATCCCGCCGCCGATCACCTCCCAGGCGGCGTCATCGGGTTTTTCGAGGATGGTGATGTGAAGTTCCGGGTTCATGACGGTTATCCTTTCGGGGAGTTCTCAGGATTTTGAAAAATAAAATAGCACGGAACGGGGGGAAAGGCAACCGGGCACAACACCGATCTACCCCTGAGAGTATTTCTTGATCAGGTAAAACTCCTCGACCGGAGGAGGGTACCCATTGGATACGCCAAGAACCGAATAGCCCATTTTCTGAAAAAAACCGGGGGCCAGGAACGAAAAGCAATAGGCCTGGGAGGCAATGCAGCCATTTTCCCTGGCGATTTTTTCCATCTCCATCATCAACCTTCTTCCCAGGCCTTTCCCGCGGAACCCTTCCGCGATCCAGACGTGATCAAAGATCAGGTTCGAGAGGGTTGTCCAGGCGGAAAGCCCGCCGATGAGCTCGCCCGCCTGGTCTTTCAGGATCAACCTGATCTTTATTCCCTTATCGCCATCCCCGATGTTCATTTTCACGTGGCGGTGCAGCCCCGCGTGCATGATCTTCTTATCCTCTTCGCTCACGTCCGTCGTGAGGATCAGCCCCTGTGCGTCGGGAATGCCGAGCTCCCTGTTGTTGGCTTGATCCGAAGGCAGGCGCTTCATGAATACATGCTCGGTTATTCCATTGGGGTAACCATCATAGATACCCAAAGGTTGATACCCGATGGTTGGATAGAACTTTGGCCCCTGGAAGGAAAGCGTCCAGGTTTGGGCGGTGTTGCAGCCGCCCGCGAAGCCGATCCGCTCCGCGGCGAGGACAAGCTGGCTGCCGTAGCCCTTCCCGCGGAGGTCATCCGAAACCCACAGGACCTCCAGGTGCATCACCCTGAAGACGGTGCTGGCGATCACCCCGCCCTGAAGTTGCCCTGGGCGTCTTTCAGCGCCAGGGCGATCTCGATGCCCGGCTGGTCAATTTCCCCGCGGGTTTGGATGCGCTTCTCTTCATCGATCGCGTTTTGAACCCATTCCATCTCTTCCAGCGTGGGATCATCCCGGATGGAAAAGGTTGACCGTCAATCACGAACGGGGTATTCAAGGGCATGGAAGTCTCTCCTTGGAACAAAGGACACGGTGGGCGGTTCAAGAGGCGCGATTCACCCACCGCCTTCGCAGGATGTTGTTGCATTAAAAATAGCACGGAACGGGGGGAAAGGCAATCGGGCACGATATGATTGCGCAGCAGTGCAGATCAACTTCCCAGGGGTTTATCCCAGGCGCGCAGGATATCGTGCTCGTCGAAGCCGACGGCATGGTAGAAAGCCTGGGCGGGTTCCTCTTCCGAACCCACGAAAGCCAGCAGGCAGCCCAGGCTGCTGAAGGCGGCGCAGACCTTCCAGCAGGCAGGCGCGCCCCAGCCCCAGGCGCTGGTATTCGGGCGGGGTGGCCACCGGCTCGTAGTAGGCGGTGCGGGTGACATCGTCGTACCAGATGGTGCAGAAGGAGGCGATGGCGCCATCGGGGGCGGCGGCGACGATATCCAGGTCGCGGCGGTAGAGCGGGCAGCGCTGGATATTGCGGTACCATTCCCAGCCCTCGTACTTCTCATCCGGCTCGTCGGGGTGGAAGCCGCGCCAGGATGCCCAGGAACGCGCGGGCAGCTCCTCGAGCGGCGCCCAGCGAGCGGATGGTGAAACCGGCGGGATGGCGGATATCCGGCACCGGCCGGGAAAGCAGGCGGCGGTTCTGGGTTTCCCTGTCTTCGGAAAGGATGTAGCCGCGCTTTCGTAAGATGGCCTCGCGCAGTTCATCCCCCTGGTGGGCGTGGATGCGCGCGCCCCAGCGGCTGCCCGGCTCGGGCTTTGCGAGGGTCTCCTCCGCGGCGCGGATCATCTCCTCCTCCAGCGCCGGGGTGCGGTGGCGGGGGTGCACCTGCAGGTAGAAGCTGTTGCGGTTCTCGGGGTTGAGGATCGCGGCGATCTCGCCCGCGGGGGTCTCCCAGAGGAGCGAGTTGCCCTCGAAGGGGTCCATGCCGCAGTTGTCGATGCCGTGCCAGCGCCAGTAATCCCAGCGGGCGACGTGCCAGGAGTGCTCGCGCAGATTATTGAGCAGCAGCACCTCGCGCAGGAAGGCGCGCGAGCGCCAGAAATCGGAGTCAGTTTGGAGGGGACGCATCATTTTTTTCTTATCGGAAAGGATGATGATATTTTACAGGTTCTTTTCTGTGGGGATAAAGAAAAAGTCGGGGATGCAAGCGGTCCCCGACCTACGGCTTGCTTACTGGTCAATTTTCAATCTTCAAGGTCAAGGAAGAAAACCGATCGTAATGGGAATCTTTGACGTGCATCTTGTGAAAGCGAACCATAAAATTGAATCCACAAATCGTATAGCTGTTTGAGATCAATTAGGGTTATTTTTCTTGTTTCTTGAGTTCTAGCTGTATCTTTTGCATCGCTAGTAAAACCACCTGAAGAAACAAAAATTCCAACATCAGTTGATCCCAATGTTGCCATAAAAGATCGTAAGCCATCGACAGCAGTCGGATTTTCTCTGTGCTTAACTTGAACCTTGATTCGTGGATTTTTTGTACCTAAAGGGTCGTTGTAAGCAATTATATCGATTCCCTTATCTTTTCCAGGAGGGGACACCCAAACCACATGATAATCCATCGCCTTTAAAAGGTCAGCAACTAGATTTTGGAAATCATATGGATTCATTGACAATAGGAAATTTTCAATTTGCTTCCATGCATTTTCTTCTGCTTGTTCAATTTCAAAAATATCGCTTACAGTAACATCTGTGATTTCTTGGTCATCTATAACTTTAGGGCGGCTTTTTGCCCATTCCTGATATAAACGGTCGGCTTCTTTATAAAATTCCTCAGGATCCTTATATTTGTTAAATGCATCTTTTCCAAGGTCAGTTAATATCCAATAACCTTTGTTTTTTAACATCCAACCTGCTTTTACGAGACCAATAGTGGCAAACCTGATTATTTTCGTATATCGCAAGTCATTCGGAACAGAAGAATATGAACCTTTTTCGTAATCAGTAAGTGGAATTACCTCAGCAATATGATCAAGTATTTCTTTGGCTTGAATCCCTTCTGGTTTGTCATAAATAAATTTACATACTTCCCGAAGAAATTCTCCGCTGCGTCTTTGATTAATGTTTCCCATTATTACCTCAGTATCTTCAATCGATAATGAAACAACCACTTAACCATTGCTACAAACGGTCCCCGACCAACTCTTGAATTATCAATTTAATTCTTCGGATATTTCAGGTGCAAAATTCTTTAACCAGGATTGATGGGCAAAATACCATTTATCCGCTGATCTCCCCAGTTTTGCTATTTGCCTTGGGTGTGCGAGGGGGAGAATTTGTATTGGTTTTCCATTCAATTTGGTTTCATGAAGTTTCCCATAATCCAATGGCGGTTCTCCAAAATCGCTCAATTTCTTCCAGCGATTATCGAAAAGGGGAAGAAACCATTTTATTGGTTGATCGCCCAGTAGGACAAGGACATTCGCCTTTGATTCAAGAATTTCTTCGAGGAGTGCATTTCGCCTATTTTCATTCGTCAAAGGATGAGGCAATGAAGGTACGGAATGTATTGGTAAGGAATATTTTAACTTTTGGATTGTATGATCGTTCGATTGCTTTCAATTGCGCTGGATTCACGCAGCTATACGGGACTAGATCACAAAGCCAGGTTCTATCACGATATAAACCTAAAGGCTCAAGATCAATTCATCAAGCGCCTTCCCTGAAGGGCCATTGAATTTTGAATCAGCCGGCAATAAACTACCAAGCTTTGTAGGTATCTCAATTTGACGGATTATCGGCTCTGCGTTTTCACCGCGCCAAAAGATCTCGGGCTCACTGGCGACAGCCAGCGCTTTTACTACATCCTTACCTAAAGGATTAACCCAACGCGCGTGAACAGCGCTTGCGTACACCCCCAAAACTAACACTTGTTTTGGGGTGCGGTTTTTTTGAACTACTACTTTTACTTGTTGACCAAAAGGGAACGTGCCGTATGTTTTCATCCAAGAATTATATAGCATTAAAATAGTCGGTTAAATTAACGGTGACCAATCCACAACTGGCGGAGAAAAAAAGTGTATGAGTTGGTTAATGACGGGAACGCGAGCCGATTTCGACCTTCGCCAACAAATAGCTGTAATATATAATTATTGGAACACTTTTTGAGTCATGGAGAAGAATCTATGCCCCCTAATGAAATGGGATTTGATGCTGAAGACCGAGCAATACGGGAGGTTTTATTTGGGGATGAAGAGTTTCGAATACCACGATACCAACGGCATTATGCGTGGACAGAAGATCAGATATCCGAATTTTGGAATGATGTTACTGGATCAAACAAGAATTTATTTATTGGCTCGTTCATTTTTAATTATGAAACTGTAAATGATAATGGTTATGTTGAAGTAGTTGATGGTCAACAAAGATTGTTATCTTTTACCATTTTTAGCGCAGTGTTGGGAGTTCATCAAAGTCGGTTGAAAACGATCTTGCTAGGCGAATTCAGAGACAGGATATCGCGTTTGAAAATCGACAAGGTGAATATAAAAATCGAATTAAATGTGGAGATTCGACCCAAGATATTTTGAGAAGAATATACAAAATTACGATAATGATATTCTAAATTCAATTCCAAAAACAAAAGAAGAAATACGATTAAGAAAAACTATGAATATTTACTTAAGAAGGTCGAACAAGAATTAAAAAGATTTGATACAAAAGGGGAAAAAGTAATTTACATTGAGAGTCTCGAAAAAGAATCGAAGATTTATTGGTGATAAAAGTAAAAATAGAAAGTGAAGATGATGCTTATGAGATTTTTGAGACAACTAACGCTAGAGGTGTTGATTTATCCGTTGCAGATCTATTAAAAAATCGCAATTTTCAAACAAATTCGCGGAAAGATAAGAAAGATTTTGCGAAAGATGTTTGGCAGGAGATAGAAGCGAACATCTTGGCAACAAATACCGAATTAAAGAAATTCTTACGATATTTCTGGATATCCAAATACGAATACATTTCAGATAAAAATCTCTTTAGGGCTGTCAAAAAGGAAATAACGGATTGGGAATTATTCCTCTATGAATTAAGGAGGCACAGTTTGGTTTAATTTATTAATTGAGGGGAATGAACAAGACTGGAATGTTCTTAATACAGACCAAAAGAAAATCGGAACAAAAATATTTAGATCAATTCAGGCATTACGCTGGATGAATGTAACTCAATGTTATATTTTCTTTCTATCAATCCTACGAAACATTGGAAGAAACTTGAAACAAATCCCTCAGATATCTTCTTAACGATAGAAAAGTTTACTTTCAATTATTCTGTGGTTTCGAAAATGCCAGGAAATGTTGTTGAAAAGATATACTCCGGATACGCTCAAAAAATCCAACATGCCGTAGAAAAAGAATCTCCCGGGAAAATTGGGGGAAAAATACAATCAATCCTAAGCGACTTAAAAACCGAGTTAAAGGAAATCAGACCTTCCTTTGAACTATTTACTGCTTCATATGCGGATTTATCGTATGACGTAATAATTCAGAAAAATCTCGTTCTCTAATCAAATATATTTTAGGTCAAATTAATGACAGTTATGGGGAAAATCGTGAAATTGTTATTAATTTTAATAATGTGAACACTGAACATTTATTACCTCAGAACCCAGATTCCAAATGGAAATTAACAAAAAAGGAAATTAAAGGATACGTCGATCTTATTGGTAATTTAACGCTTGTTGATAAGAAGATTAATTCATCAATTGGGAATGGAATTATTGAAGAAAAAATGCCTGAATTACGAAAATCGGTTTTACCAATCACCATACATCTCGTTCGATTTCTAGAAGAAAACAATCTCGAATGGAACGAATCGCTTATTAGAAAACGGCAAGAAGAATTTGCTAGAATTTCCTACGAGAAAATATCCGGGTTTATTAGTTTATTAATAATAATCGTAAGATTTAATTCCCCCACCCCACCCAGCTTGCCTGCAAACCTCCCCACCAGCCCGGCCGAGAGGGTGAAAAGCGCATAGACCGCGCCGGTAGCGGGGTCGGCCATGCGCACCGCCGCACCGCCGTTCTGCTTTCAAATATCCACTTCATCATGCTAACGGGAATGATGAAAAGCGACCTATAATAAAATGAGATATTCACTGGAGGGACCCATGAGCGACCAAGTTTCTGTGCAGGATAATATTCCAACAACCAGCGCACCCGCCAAAACAGGAGGCGCGCGATTCCTGGAAGAGCTGCTCTGGCTGGCGATGGGGCTGGTGCTGCCGGCAGGCAGCTTCACCTTTTATAAAAAGGCGGCAAAGCGCAGCGCGGGCTGGGCGGTGCTGTTCTTCCTCCTGTTCACCAGTGCCCTAGCTGTCATCTCCGCGCTGGCGTTCAACCGCCAGGTGGATACCGCCGTGACAGACATTGAAAAAGAGTTGACGAAAATGGTCTTCCCGGCCATCACCGTGCGCAACGGCGTGGCAACTGCCAGGGGTCCGCAGCCCTATACGATCTACGGCAGCGACAGGGAGATCTTCGCCATCGATACCACCGGCGAGATCCAGGAGATCGACCGTACGCGCTTCCGCGCCGGCTTTTTAATCACACGCGACGGCATCCAGATCGTGGACAACAATGGCCGCGATCAATGGGTGAGCTGGGCGGACGTGCAGGGGATGATCGGTCAGGACCCGCTGGTGATCGACAAGAATGCCATCCTGGGCTGGGTCGGCATCCTCCTGGGGTACATCAAAGCGGCCGCGCTGGGGGGCATCTGGCTGTGGGAGGTGCTGGGCAGGTTGTTGATCCTGCTGGTGGTCGCGTTGATCCTGTGGGGCATCGGAGCGCTCGTCAAACCGGGTACAGGCTTTGGTCACGTTCTGGCGGTGGGCATCTATACCTATGTTCCGGCGGTGTATCTAAATTTCGTTCTCAACCAGGCCGGGGCGAAATTCCCCTTTAAGCTCGAGCCTGGGGCACACCCTGCTCTGGGCGGCGATGCTTCTATTCACCCTGGATGTTTTCGGGAAGGGGGGGCTATCGCGCGAGCGCTCCCTGCGGCCGTGGCGGGTGCTGATCGGCGTTCCCGGCGCTGATCCTCATGCCGCTGCAGGCGGTGCAGGGCTGGGAGAGCGGCGTGGCCTGGTCGGTGATCGCCTGGGGGGTGATGGAGATCGCGCTGCTGGCCATCGGCATCCAGGGCGTGCTTACCCAACCGCAGGAGGAACCCGCGCCAGGGATTAACGGATTCAACCACCCGGGCAGGCGGCTCCAGGTTGATGCCGGTACGGTAAACCATCACAAGTTAAACAATAAAAGCGCGGAACCCCGCGCTTTTATGATACGAAGGGGGCTCTATTTGGCGGTTTTCCCCAGTTTCAGGTACCCGCCCTGGTAGGCGACGCCCAACCCGGCGAGCGCCAGGGTGATCAGCGTGCCCAAGGCTCCATTCAGGAAGGGCAGCCAGACGGTGAGCCCGCGGGTGACGAGCAGCCCGCCGATCAGCCCGGCCAGGATGAGCACCGCCCAGTCCTTGAACCGGCTTGTCAGGATGAATCCAACCACCCCGCCGGCGGCCATAAAGAACCATCCCATCAGACCGGGCTGCGGGGTGAAAAGTTCCAGGAACGCCAGCGCGATGGCTGCGCCGGCCAGCACGCCCAGAACCAGGATGACGATATTGATGATGCCCTTGGCGAAAGGAGACCGCGAAGAAACCGATCACGCCCAGGAGCAGGGGCACGATGATGAGCGTGAAGGGGTCCGATCCGCCCGGGAAGAGCGAGACGAGCGCAACGCCGAGCAGCGCGCCCACCGCCGCGCCGAGCACCGAAAGGCGTTTGCCGAACACGAGAACTACGATACCGATCGCGATTACAAGAATGGGAAACATGGTTTTACCTCCGGAAATATAGTTATGAAAAAGAGCATGGTCGCGTCATTTTCCCTTGCGATCCTTCGCCCCGGGATTCCATGCGGGAGGTAAAGGTCGCCTTGGTCTTCCCCCACAGGTCCTTCACCTGCCGCATCGCCTGGGTCCGTTCTTCTTTCTCCTCCTCCCCGGTTTCACGCAGGAGGGTGGCGATCGGCCGGGTGGCCGGGAACTGCCCCATGATCGTCAGTACGAGCAGGGTGAGAGGAACGGAAAGGATGGCTCCGATCCCCCCCAGCAGGAATCCCCAGAAGAACAGGCCGACGAAGATCACCAGCGGGCTGATCTTCAGACCTTTGCCTGCCAACCTGGGCTTCACAAGGAGCTCAACTCCCCCGTTGATCACTATGTAACCGATAAAAACAACGATAGCGGTCTGGATGCCATACTGGGCGTAGGCCATCAGCACAGGCGGGATGAGGGCAACCCAGAATCCGATGGTGGGGATGTAACCCATGAACCAGGAAAGCAGACCCCCAGAGCAGGGCGTAATCGACCCCCAGCAGAGCGAGGAAGATGGTATTCCCCAGAGCGACCAGGAAATTGATGCCGGTCAGGATGGTCATATAGTGCTGCACGCCGCCGGTGAGTTCGCTGATGCGCCCGACGACCGGGGCGTTGGGATCGATCTCCTTGCGGGTTTTCTTATCCAGGTTCATCGCGGCGGCGATCATAAAGAAGAAGATGGCCAGGGCGAGAACGAATTGGGTGACGATGGTCAGTGTGGCTGAAATGGCTCCCGCGGCGATAGGCCCAAGCTGCGCGGTCGCCTCAGATATATTGATGGTGGTTGAAGCAAAGAGGTCGGGGGTGGTGGTGCTGGATCCTTCGGGGGAGGACTGGGAAAGCAATGCCGGCAACTCGGTGGCGAGCCTGGTGACGGAGAAGAACACCGTGCCGATCACCAGCAGGAGGACGGTGACCACCAGCAGGATGGCTGCCGCCATTGCCAGGCCGCGCTTCCAGCCCTTGCGCACCAGGTACCCGGGCAGCGGCAGGACGGTGATGGTGATGACGACGGAGAGCAGGACGGGGTTGAGAACCGCGGAGAGCGCCTGGACGCCGAACATGATGACGACCACGGCGGCGATCCCCACCAGATAGGCCACCAGCTTTCCGGAAGAACTGTTCATCATGGCGCGATCCCTTTCGTGGAAACCGGGGCTCAGTAAGCCACTGGGTGGTTCCAGGGATTAATTATAGCCGCAAGTGGGAGAGGGGGAGGGACTTGAGTCGTCAGGCGGTCACCGGGTGTGTGATGCCGCCATCACATTCTCGGTGTCGATCCTGATTCTATGACAATTAATTGATGTCGGGATTACAACCACTCCCGACTTATGTTGATTCTTCTTAGCATTTCCACGGATATAGCCGATCAAAGAAAGTCCGAAGATACGGAATTTTGCCGGTCCATATTCAATGCCGGTGAAGCCAGCCGATTCCATCAAAGGGGAAAGCACCCGCAGGTCATCATCCGCTGAAAACCCCAGCAACCCGTGGGCGATGGACCGCTGAATTGGCTGGGTGGGGAGAGCAAGGTCCAGGATGAGCCAGCGACCGCCGGGTTTGAGCACCCGGAATACTTCGGAAATTCCCTTGCGGCGGGTTTCCTCAGACATGTGGAAGATCATAAAGCTGCACAGCACGACATCGAAAGAATTTTTATCGAAGGGGATGTCGGCAATACTTCCCTCTTGAAAGTTGATTTCCTCGCCTGCCTCAACTGCCTTCTTTTGGCTGGCTTCGATCATACCGGGGATGATATCTATCCCAAACGCCTTCCCAGATGCTCCAGCTGCTTTTTTGGCAGCCAGGGCCAGCGTACCGGTTCCGCAGCCCACTTCCAAGAAAGAGTCGCCGGGTTTGACACCGGCCAGCTCAACGGTCACCTGGCGCAATTTGGCCTCGCGACCAAAGGTGGCGCGTTTCATATACGTATCGTAGGTATCCACTACCTTTTCCATCTGGCTCTTGATTTCCTGATCAACATCCTGCTGCGCCATCGAAACCTCCAGGATTAATTACTTCATAATTTGAGAATTCACCCATATGTTGCTTTGGGTTAATATGTAAATTATATGTGCGTCGTAGGGCGGTCACCGGTTGCGTGACCGCCATCAACCAACCATAGCCCGCTTCCCTTCAATCGATATCCATTCTTGCGTGGCATACATTCATTGTATATTAGATCGTTAAATGAATGTCGGGGACGAAACCGGTCCCCGACCTACGCGGATTGAAAACGGGAAAATAAAAAAACCGCCGCAGTCGGTTTACCCCTCCCCAGCCCTCCCCTAAAAATAGGGGAGGGAGAAAAGAAAGGTGACCGCGAAGGCTCGAATATCACACCCGTAGGGTGCCCTTAACCAAATGCGGTTTTCCCAGTCGATTGAAATCACCTCCCCGACCCTAAAATAGGGGAGGGAGAAAGAAGGTGAGCGCGAAGGGGCTCGAACCCTTAACCAATGGCTTAAAAGGGTACTTGATAGAACCGAAACCCACTGCTCTACCATTGAGCTACGCGCCCAAACGGTTCCCATTTTATCATAGCATCCAAAAAACTGTAAGCAGATTGGAAAGTCCCACCGCTATCCCCCGCAGGGAGGTGTGTATATAATCTTATCAGGTACATTCCCTCCCGGAGAAACTTCGATGGAGCTAGCCCCCGATTTCGTCCTCAAAGAGCGTTACCAGATCATGCGCAGCCTGGGTCATGGCGGTATGGGCGCGGTCTATCTGGCACATGATACCGTGCTCGATCACGTTGTGGCGGTCAAGGCCAATCACAGCCCGGCGGAGGAAGCCGAGGAACAGTTCCTCAAGGAAGCAAGGCTGCTGGCTGCCCTGCGCCACCCCACCCTCCCGCGGGTCACCGATTATTTCATCATCGGCGAGGAACAGTACCTGGTGATGGATTACATCCCGGGGGATTCCTTCGACGTGATCCTCAAGGAAGACGGCATCCAACCGATGGAGATGGTTATGCAGTGGGCGCAGCAGCTCGGCTCGGCCATCAGCTACCTCCACCGCCAGAAGCCGCCGGTCATCCACCGCGATATCAAACCCGCCAACATCAAACTGATGCCCACCGGTGAAGTGATCCTGGTGGATTTTGGGATCGCCAAGGTTTCTGATGGAACCAACGCCACCACCGCCGGGGCGCAGGGGTTCACCCCCGGTTACTCCCCGCCCGAGCAATACGGCGGCGCGCACACCGGGCCTTATTCCGATCAATACTCCCTGGCGGCCACGCTCTACCAATTGCTAACAAACCATCAGCCGGAGGACGGGCTGCAGCGCCTGATGGGCTCTGCGGTGCTGGCTCCCATGAAGGTGCTCAACCCGGCGGTGCCGGAGGGGATGCAGGCGGTGATCGAGCGGGCGATGGCGCCCAAGCCAGAGGAGCGCTACCCCAGCGTGGATGCCTTCCTCAAGGCGCTCACACCCTTCACTTCACAGACCCTGATGGTCAAGCCGGAATATGACCGCCCGGGAAAAGGCAGCTCCCCCCCGCCAGGCGAGGTTCCGCCAGCGGAAGAAAAACCACGCCGGAAATTCCCCTGGTGGGTGCTGGTGATCGCCGGGGTGGTACTGATCGGCCTGGTCGCAGGTGGCATTTTGCTGCTGGGCGGCGGGAATCCCTCCACTCCGGCGCCGGGCAGCAATTCGGGTGACTCGCTGGCCACCTCGGTGGCAGCAACGCTAACGCAGGCGGCTGCGATCGCCAAACCGCAGGAAACGGCAGCACAACCCGAGCCAGAAACGGCTGAACCGGTGGTTCCCACGGAACCTGCGCCTACGGTGGAACAGCCCACCCCGGGACCCAACCTGGTTGGGAAGGGAGGTTATATCGCCTACATCAGCAACAAGGGCAGCGACAAGATCTACCAGGTGTGGCTGATGAAGGTGGCGCTGGATAACAGCGGTGCCTTCCAGGTGGTGGAGGATAGACAACTGACCAGCGATGCAGGGGATAAAAGCTTCCCAGCCTGGTCACCGGATGGCAAGAAGCTGCTTTATTCAGCTCCGAGCGGAGGGCAGACACTTGGGATCGATATCTGGATGCTGGATCTCGAAATCCCTGAAAATTCGGCGGTCAACCTCTCCCAGCACCAGGGCGAGGATACCCAGGCGGCCTGGTCCCCGGACGGGAACTTAATCGCTTTCACCAATCGGGGCGCGAACGGGAATGACCTGCGCCAGCTCTACCTGATGAACGCGGACGGAACGAACATCCAGCGCCTGAGCAAGGAATTCCAGGAGTTCTGGCCCACCTGGTCACCGGATGCACTCTACCTGGCGTATGTGGCCTCAATGTCGAGCCACTATGTGATGTATTTGCGCACCGCGGCGGATGGATATGCTTCACCGGTGAAATTTGATACCCAGGAAGTGCTTGGCAGGCAGGGGGATGTATCCGATCCTGCCTGGTCACCGGATGGGGACCTGATCGCCTACGTGCGCATGGAAGGCGCCAGCCGGAATATCTACCTGACCCGCTTCAGTGACCGGGGCAGCCGCAACACGCCCATCACCCAAACGGGCAGGGATACCGAGCCGGCATTCTCCAGCGACGGGCAGTGGATCGCCTTCACATCCGGCAGGGACGGGACCAAGGATATTTTCGTGATGAACACGGCTGGGAACATGCAGACCAACCTGACAAACAACCCGGCAGTGGAGCAGATGCCCGCCTGGCAGCCTATGCCGTAGAAAACTTGTAGGGACCGCAAAGAACGCGCGGCGTGCGCCTCTACAAAGGATAATAAAAAAGGCGGGCAGGTGCCCGCCAAATATTAATCTTGAGTTATCAGCCCTTGCGGTCCGCGATGGATTCCTTGACAGGCTTTTTCGGGGCGCGAGGAACCGGACGGCGGGAGGGTGTGGGGGAACCTGCCGTGGGGCTGAGGATGAGTGAAAGCTGGTTGAGGGCGGATTGATCATATTCGCGCCGTCCGCAGATATCGCATAACCAGGCGGGAAAATCGGGCACCGAGATGAGCTCTTCGCCGATGTAGGTTAGATAAGTGACCACGCTGCGGTGCATCTTGCCCGCCTGGCATTCCGGGCAGGGCATGATCGGATTCTCAGCGTTTGGGGTGGGTTCCACGAGTCTCATTTTCGCCCTATTTTATCATGGTGCGGCGGTGGAAGATACCCCGGCGAGGTCGGGGTGGGTGATGGTCTTGGCTCTATCGAATGGCCAGTAGACAACCAGGGCTTTGCCCAGGATGAGGTCAAGGGGGACGAACCCCCAGGCGTGTGAATCCAGCGATCGGTTGCGGTTATCCCCAAGGACAAAGATGGCGCCTTCCGGCACGGTCCAGGAACCGGTGTAATCGGGCGCATCGGCGATGTAGGGTTCCTCGAGCTTCACGTCATTGACGAAGACCGCGCCATTTTCCACCCGGACGGTATCCCCGGGCAGACCGATGGCCCTTTTAATGAAGTCCTCTTTGGGGTTGAGCGGGTAATGGAAGATGACCACATCCCCGCGCTGGATCGACCCCATGCGGTAGGCCAGGCGGTTGACCAGCAGGAATTCACCGGGCATCAGGGTGGGCTCCATGCTGATATTCTCCACGCGCACGCGGGCGACGACCGCATCGATGGCGAAATAGAGGACCGCGGCCAGCACAAGAACCTGAAGAAGTTCGATGAAGAACGTCTTGACGCTGCTGCGGGATTTTTCAGATGCTTCCGGCTGCGGGGTGGTTTCCCCCTGGAGATTTTCTTGTTCCATGTTGCAGGGATTATAAGACCGCTTGTATTGGGGAGCAAGCGGTCTTGTCTAAGGGTTGGATGAAAAAAGCGTCATAACAACATTAATTGGCGGGAGCGCGCTCCCGCCCTACAAGTGGTTAATCCCGGCTTCGGGCTTTGAACACCAGGCGGATGGGGGTGCCGGTGAAAGGGTATTCCTTACGGAGCTGGTTTTCGATAAAACGCTGGTAGCTGAAATGGGCCAGCTTGGGATTGTTGCAATAGAGCAAAAAGGTGGGCGGGTCGGAGCGCACCTGGGTGCCGTAATAGATCTTGATCGATTGCCCGGACTTGGTGGTGGGCGCGTGCTGGTCCTGGGCATGCTGCAGGATGCGGTTGAGCACCCCGGTGGTCAGGCGGGCCAGGCGTTCCTCCTGGACGCGCAGCGCCAGCGGCAGCACCTGGTCCACGCGCTGGCCGGTTTTGGCGGAGATAAACATGAGGGGCACATAATCCATGAAGTTCAGGTCCTGGCGGATGCGGCGGGTGAACTCGTCCATCGTCAGGTTGTCCTTTTCGATCGCGTCCCATTTATTGACCACCACCACCGCGCTCTTCCACTCCTCCAGGATGTAGCCGGCGATGTGCGCGTCCTGGGCGCTGATGCCATCCACCGCGTCGATCAGCAGCAGGGCCACATCGGAGCGTTCGATGGCGCGCATGGAGCGGATGACGCTGTATTTTTCCACACCCGGGATCACCTTGCCCCGCCGGCGGATGCCGGCCGTATCGATCAGGGTCAGGGGTATATCGCCGAACTGGAGATGGGAATCGACCGCGTCACGGGTGGTGCCGGCGATGGGGCTGACGATGGAGCGCTCCTCCCCGGCGATGCGGTTGAGCAGGCTGGATTTGCCCACGTTCGGTTTGCCGACGATGGCAATCTTGACCGAGTCATCCTCCTCCTCTTCGTGCGTTTTCGGCAGAGCAGCAACCAGGTCATCGAGCAGGTCACCGGTGCCGGTGCCGTGCACCGCGGAGATGGGGTAGGGTTCCCCCATGCCGAGTTCGTAGAATCCCGCAGCATCCCGGCGAAGCGCGGCGCTATCGGATTTATTCACCACCAGGAAGATGGGCGGGAAGGGCTGCCCCTCCACCTTCTTTTGATTGCGGCGCAGCATCTCCGCAACCTCCGCATCCGCGGGGGTCACCCCGCTGATGGCATCCACCACAAAGAGGATGGCATCAGCCTCCTCGACAGCCATGGCGGCCTGGGCTTTGATCTGCTGGATGTAATCCGCAGAACCGATGGAAAGCGGGTCCTTGCCGCCGGTGGAGGGGTCGATGCCGCCGGTATCTATGATCTCGAAATCGATCCCGTTCCAATCGCTGGCAGCAAACAGACGGTCACGGGTGGTGCCGGGGGTATCATCCACGATGGCAAGCTGCTCCCCCGCCAGGCGGTTGAAGAGGGTGCTTTTGCCGACATTTGGCCGGCCGACAAGAGCGACTACAGGTTTTGGCATGTTCTCCTAAGGTGTGGGGGTTTCCGCGAACGTTATGATCACTTCCAGGGTATCCGGAAGGATGGAATCGACTTTCAAGTCCGTCTATGGTGATCCTGGCTACGGGTTTTTTCTGGTAATTCCCCGGGGTCATCCCGGCCAGGTCCATGATCACGTGCACGTCATTGGCAGTGAGTTTATTAAGCAGGGGAAGCGGACCGGAGATGATCACATCCACACGGGTGGGGGAGACTTTGGCGCTGAGACCCGCTTCAAGACCCTCGATCTCCACGGACCTGGTTGGAGAAAGTCAGGCTGCCCTCGAGGGGTGAGATACCCCAGCCGCACCAAGGCGAATTCCTCACCGTCCATTTGGATACCCTGGGGCATGTTCAGGCTGGCTCTGATCTCCGTGTCGGCATTGATCCCGGTCAGATCCACGGGCAGCGTCTCGATATAACCCGGCAGGTTCTCCACCAGCTTCGGGTCATCGGAAAACACGGTCAGAACAGGCGGAGTGACGGTGACACTATTCAACCGGTACCCGTTGGCAAGCTGTCCTGTGAAAGGCACCTTCACAACCACAGTTCGGTACCCGCCGCGCTGTTCGATGGCCTGGGAGACCTGAACGGTGGCGGGGGTGACCTGGACGCCCTGGATACGACATTCGCCGTCTTCATCCAGGGGAGAGATGGTCAGCTCCTCGTTGATATTTTCGGCGGAGTTTTCGAGCTGCAAGCTGGTTTGCAGCCCCATCACACCGGCAACCTTGGAGGCGGGTCCGCTAACCGTAGCGCTTTGCGGGGTAGAGTGAGATACTCCCCAGCGCAAAACCGGGAGCAGGGTTGCCGACGGTCAGGTACCCGATCGGGAGGGTTCGGGATTCGATCTTCTCCAGGATAACATCGGCATGATCGATGGAGGTGGAGACGACCACGGCAGGGTGTTCGGCAATCTGGACCTGGAGGGGGACCGTGTGCTGCCCGGACTGCAGGGCGGAAATATCGAGTATCGCCCGCACGGAGGACGGGTCAGCGTTAATCCGCGCCCAGACGGAGCGGGGAGCCTTCAGAACCACGGTGGTCTCCCCGGGGAGTGTATTGGTGACCATCAGAGCAGGGTCCTGCCCAATGATCGTTACGGGGACGGGGTCCTGCAGAGCTTGCGTTTGCGAGGGATCGGTGGAGATGACGGCCAGCACCCAGACGGCCAGGGCAAGCAGGAAGGCAGTGAGTAGTATGGCAAGGTTGCGTCCCAGGAAGCGCGCAGAAGTTCACGGTTGATTTTCCTTTCCACCGGGGTGAAACAAACCAACCGCGGATCGTGGCGAAAAACCCCTTGGGGGGTTGGGCGGATTCTCCCATCTCGTAGAAAGCCAGCAGGACATTTTCCAGCCGGTCGGTATCCAGCTTACGGATCATGCGCCCACCATGGGTGATCGAAATCGCCCCGTTTTGCTCGGAGACGACCACGGCGATGCTATCCGAGACCTCGGAGATTCCCAAGCGCAGCCCGATGGCGCAATCCCATCTGGCGCTCCGCGGAGCGATCCAGCACGCCGCTGGCGGAGAGCGGCATCACACAGGAGGCTGCCAGGATGCGGTCTTCCTGGATGATCACAGCGCCATCGTGGAGAGGTGTGTTGGGGTAAAAGATCTGGATGAGAAGCTCTGGCGCGACCCGGGCATTGAGCGGCCACACCAGTACCGAATGTATTCCCCCAGGGAATCGCGCCGCTGGAGGACGATCAACGCGCCGTGCCGCCGGGCGGAAAGGCGCGCGCAGGCTTCCACCACTGCATGGATGGTGGCGGCCATCACCCCCGGCTTGCCTTTGGAAAAGATACCGAAGGTGGGCGTGCCAGCACGGCCAAGGCGCTCCAACCCGCGCCGAATCTCGGGCGCGAAAACGACCGGGATGGCGATCAGCAGGGCGGGCAGGGCTTTATCCACCAGCCAGGAAAACGCGGGCAGGTCGACCACAGTGGCAAGGAATGCCAGGATGATAAAGAGCACCAGCAGCCCGCGCAGCAGGGTGACCGCCTGGGTATCGCGCAATGCCAGCAAGAACGGTAAAGAAAATGGCGGAGACCAGGAACAGGTCCAGAACGCTCAACCAGGTGAAGCGTTGGAAAAGAAAAAGCAGCTCGTCGACCAGGTTTTGGACCATGTGGAGTTAGATGGGGCGGAGAACCCTATCCACGCGCAGTTGCTTGAAGAAGAGAACCGAACCGGAAGGCATGCTTTCCTGGGCGGCTTCCTGCCAGGCGAGGACTCCCAAGCGTTTCCGGCGCGCGGCGCTCATAGCCCAAGTCCTTTCCAGAAATCCACCTTGGCGGCATTGGTCGGCTTCGATAAAAAGGAGGGAGGCCTCGCATTGCAGGTCGCGGGAAGCCAGTTCCATTTCCTTGATCAGCAGGGGAATGGCCTCTTCAAAGGTAAGCCGGGGATCGATGAGGATATCGGTGGTGCGGGAGATGAGGTTTTCCACCTGCCAGCCAATGATGCCAATGATCTTGTTGCGCAGGGTGAGCAGCATGAAGGCTTTTTCACCGAATGCTTCCATGACCTTTTCTTCGGTCATATGCTCGTGATTCTTGCTCAGCCGGTTATAGAGATCGGCGATCTCGAGGCAGTGCCCGGGTCCGCCGCGCACGCACGCTGATGGTGCCCTGGGGGGCTTTGGTTTCCACCACCGGGGCGGGAGGCTGGGCTGCCATTGCTCCGGGAATGAATTTCTTCCAGGCGGCCACCACCTGGCGCCAGGTTTCTTCAAAGGTGGAGATATTCTTGATAATCACCGAGGCGGAGGCGATCTTTTCTTCCTGCGGGCTTTGCGCGTCGATCCGTTCGCGGGCATCCGCTTCGCTCATGTGGCGCTGGCGCACCAGGCGGGAGAGCTGCAGCTCGGGAAAGGCGTAGGAGACCCAGATCGCATCACAATGCTTTCCCAAGCCGCTTTCGACCAGTTTGATGGCTTCCACCACGATGACCTTCTGGGTGGCGCGTTTGATGATCAGATCGATGGCGCCGGCAGACGAGGGGGTGGATGATCGCTTCCAGGTCGGCCATGGCGACCGGGTTGCTGAAAGTGATCGAAGCGAGCTTGGCGCGGTCGATCTCACCATCCGGGGCGAGTACCCATTTGCCGAAAGTTCTCCAGCACCTTCTGGTAACCAGGGGCACCCTTGGCGATGGCGCGGTGGGCAAGCTGATCGGCATCGATCCCATAAGCGCCAAGGTGCTCCAGCATGCGCCGGACGACGCTTTTCCCGGTTCCGATATTGCCGGTGAGACCGATGACGTATTTATCTGCCCATTTACCCACGAAACACCTCGAATCGATTGTTTAAAGAATTTTATCCATGAATAGGGGAGATGTCAAAAAACCCTGGGATAACAAGGCAGCGACCTGCCCCTTCATATAATAACTCGTCAGATGAATTATACCGCCCAAAGGCTACTGGTATCGCTTTCCTTGACGCTCGCGCGGTTATTGGGTAAACTCATCCATCCCTGCGGGTTGGTTTTCGCAGGGTTAACCTTGCCTGTGTATACAGGCTTTGGTATAATCGAGCACGCTCAAATCGCACCTTAAAAAGTCGCCGACGTAGCTCAGTTGGCAGAGCAGCCGCCTTGTAAGCGGCAGGTTATGGGTTCGATTCCCATCATCGGCTCAGTTGCAGGTTGGTGAGTGGGCGAGATCTCTCCCGGCGCTCCCGAGCCGGTAACGGTTCAAATGGACGGTTACCCAAGTGGCCAACGGGGACTGACTGTAAATCAGTTGGCGACACGCCTTCGGAGGTTCGAATCCTTCACCGTCCACAGGTCTTATGACCTAAATTCTACAACAGCTGGTCACCAAGCTGGCTGTTGGAGAAGAATGTAAGTACGGCAAGCCCTCATAGCTCAGTTGGTAGAGCACGCCCTTGGTAAGGGCGAGGTCATGGGTTCAATTCCCATTGAGGGCTCTCTTTGCCGAACGAAATTATAAAAATATTTGGAGCAGGTAAAGGAGAGGACTGATGGCGAAGCAGAAATTTGACCGAAACAAACCGCATTTGAATGTAGGGACGATGGGACACATCGACCATGGCAAGACGACATTGACAGCGGCGATCACGAAGTACTGCGGGTTCTTTGGGAAAGCGGAATACCGGGCGTATGATCAGATCGACAACGCGCCGGAAGAGAAAGCGCGCGGGATCACGATCAACATTGCGCACGTGGAATATGAGACCGAGAAACGGCACTATGCGCACGTGGACATGCCGGGTCACCGCGACTATATCAAGAACATGATCACGGGAGCGGCGCAGGTGGATGGCGCGATCCTGGTGGTGGCAGCGCCGGATGGCCCGATGCCGCAGACGAAGGAACACGTGTTGCTGGCGCGCCAGGTGGAAGTGCCGAGCATCGTGGTCTTTTTGAACAAAGTGGACCTGATGGACGACCCGGAGTTGTTGGAACTGGTGGAGATGGAACTGCGCGAAATGCTGACCGGATACAAGTTCCCGGGCGAGACGACCCCGATCGTGCGCGGCAGCGCGCTGAAGGCATTGGAGAGCACCTAGCACGGACCCGAATGCGCCGGAATACGAGTGCATCAAGGAGCTGTTGCGGGTGGTGGATGAATACATCCCGCGAGCCCGTACGAGCAGTGGACAAACCGTTCATGATGCCGGTCGAGGACGTGTTCTCGATCAAGGGACGCGGGACGGTGGTGACGGGCAGAGTGGACCGCGGCAGGATCAAGGTAGGGGAACCGGTGGAGATCGTCGGGCTGCAGGAGAAGACGCGGAACCAGTGTGTGCACGGGTGTGGAGATGTTCCACAAGCTGCTGGACGAAGGCATGGCTGGAGACAACCTGGGCTTGCTGCTGCGCGGAATTGAGCGGACGGACGTGGAGCGCGGGCATGGTGATCGCAAAGCCGGGCAGCATCACCCCGCACACGCAAGTTCATGGCGGAGGTGTACATGTTGAAGCGTGAAGAAGGTGGAAGGCACAAACCGTTCTTCACTGGATACCGGCCGCAGTTCTACATTCGCACGATGGATGTGACGGGCTCGATCACGCTGCCTGAGGGAGTGGAGATGGTGATGCCCGGGGACAACATCAACATGGAAGTGAGCTGATCATCCCGGTGGCGTTGGAGCAGGGTTCGAAGTTCGCGATTCGTGAAGGTGGTCTGACGGTTGGCGCCGGAGTGATCACCAAGATCATTGCATAGGAAGGAAGAGCGTCAGCCGGGAAACCGGGAACGGCTAAGTGATAAACCATGGCATCAAAAAAGAAAGATGTACGACCGGTGATCACGTTCGCGTGCTCGGATTGCAAAGAGCGCAATTACACATCCGAAAAGAATCGTCGCAACGATCCCGGCCGCATGGAGATCAAGAAGTACTGTCCGCGCTGCCGCAAACACACCTTGCACCGCGAGACCAAATAAGGATTAGTAGCAAGGGGTGCGGTCTTGACAAATAATCGCACCCGGAACCTGTACAGGCCAGTAGCTCAATTGGCAGAGTGCCTGTCTCCAAAACAGGAGGTTGCGGGTTCGATTCCTGCCTGGCCTGCCTGAAGAAGTGGGAGCCGTCCTTCTCAGCAATACGGGAATGACGGCATTTTAGCCTGAAAAGAGGAGTTTGCCGTGGCTAGAAACAGCGAAAAAACCAAACCGATTTCAAACGCTGGTGGCGTGAGACGCTCGGTGAACTGCGCAAGGTAACCTGGCCTACTCCACGGGAAGCCATGCGCATGACCAAGATCGTTTTGGCCGTGATGATCGTGACCGGGTTGATCCTGGGCGGTTTTGATTTTATCTTTTCACGACTGATCGGTTACCTGGTAACCCTTTAACCTGGCGAATTTGTATCCGAGGAGTATGAATGGTTGCGCAGGATGATCTGAACAAGAACGAAGTGTGGGAAGAACCGGATCGAGAGCGCCAGAGCCCGTGGCACCGGCACCTGTTCCCGCGCCTAAAGCCGCCGCCCCTGCACCGCAAGAGCGCAGAGGAATCGGTTGCTGATATTATCAGCGACGAGGTCGCCTGGTATGTGATTCACTGCTATTCCGGTTATGAGAACAAAGTGCGCCATAACCTGGAACAGCGTATCGAGACCATGGGCATGAAGGACATGATCTTCGATGTGGTCATCCCAACCCAGGAAGAGATCGAAGTGCGGGATGGCAAACGCCGCACAGTGGAGCGCCATGTCTTCCCCGGCTACGTGCTGGTCAACATGAAGCTCTCGGAGGAATCCTGGTACGTGGTGCGCAACACCCCCGGTGTGACCGGTTTTGTGGGCATGGGCAATGAGCCCACCCCGCTGCGTCGATGAAGAGGTGCAACCAGATCCTGAAGCGCATGGAAGCCGAAGCCCCGCTGGTGAAGGTAACCTTCAAGGTGGGCGAACGTGTCCGCATCGTCGATGGACCGTTCAATGATTTCCGCGGTACGGTTCAGGATATCGATATGGAACAGACCAAGGTGCGCGTTATGGTGAATTTCTTCGGGCGGGAAACCCCTGTGGAACTGGATTTCTTGCAGGTAGAAAAAGCGTAAGCATTGACCCCTTTGGGTCTTAATGTGGGAGGGTGCTCCCCTATCACCCGCTAAAACCACCAAGGAGAGAAAAGTGGCAAAGAAACTTAAAACTATTGTACGTCTGCAGATTCCGGCTGGAAAAGCCAATCCTGCACCCCCCATCGGTCCTGCCCTCGCCGGGCATGGTATCAACATCATGGCGTTCTGCAAGGAATACAACGCCCGCACCCAGAACCAGGTCGGCGAGATCATTCCTGCAGAGATCACCGTCTATACCGATGGGTCGTTCACCTTCATCCTGAAATCACCCCCGGCTGCGGAACTGCTCAAAAAGGCAGCTGGTGTTGAAAAAGGATCCGATGTCCCCAACCGCAACAAGGTTGGCAAGGTCACCAGGGCCCAGATCCGCCAGATCGCGGAGATGAAAGTGAAGGATATGAATGCCATTGACGTCGAAGGCGCCATGCGCCAGATCGAAGGCACTGCCCGCAACATGGGGATTACGGTAGTCGATTAATTGTGGGAGGGCGAAAACGCCCGTTAAAACCACCAAGGAGAAACAATGGCTAAACACGGAAAGAAATACCAGGCAGCAATTGCCAAGATTGATGAAAGAACGTTTTACGAACCCCGCCAGGCATTGACCCTGGTAAAGGAAACCTCCTACATCCAAGTTCGATGCCACCGTCGAAGTTCACCTGCGCATGGGTCTTGGATCCCCGCCAGGCTGATCAGCAGGTGCGCGATGTGGTGGTTCTGCCCCACGGGCTGGGCAAGACTGTCCGCGTGCTGGTCTTCGCCCAGGGCGAAGGTGCCACAAAAGCCCAGGAAGCCGGCGCAGATTACGTGGCTGACAGCGACGAATGGATCACCAAGATCCAGAATGGTTTGACCGATTTCGATGTGGCCATCGCCACCCCGGATATGATGGGCAAGGCCGGAAAGCTGGGCCGTGTGCTCGGTCCCCGCGGACTGATGCCGAACCCCAAAGCCGGTACGGTTGTGGATGCGCAGGACCTGCCGCGTGTGATCGAAGAATCCAAAGCCGGGCGTGTCGAATTCCGCCTGGATAAGACCGCCAACGTGCACGTTTCGGTGGGCAAGGTTTCATTTGAGGTGGATAAGCTCTACGATAACCTGGCTGCCCTGATGGAAGCGATCAAGAAAGCCAAACCCTCGGCGCAAAAGGTATTTATATCAAGCGCATCACCCTGGCATCCACGATGGGTCCTGGCGTCAAAGTGGACGCGAACGCAGCCCAGATGATGAACGTGAAGGAATAAGATCAACCCGGGCGGGGAAATACCCTTGCCCGGATGGTATTTATCAAGTAAAATATTGCCGCTCTCAAAAACGGAGCGATCGCCGAAGACGGCCGGTGCCAGAGATGGCTTAATTTCCTGCCCAGGTGAAGACAAAAGCGCTGCGGCGCGATGTTCCTGAAACGGAAACATGTCTTTGCCTGTCTTTACAGGCAAAGATTTTTTAACCCTGAGGAAAGGAGGTGAAATTCATTGGCATTTACAAAAAAGCATAAAGTTGAAATGCAGGCGCAGTATTCCAAATGGCTGGAACAAAGCCAGGCGGTATTTGCTGCATCATTTACTTCCGTGACCGTGAAGGAGATCGAAGCTCTGCGCGCGAAAGCCCGCGAGGCTGGCGGCGAATTGCATGTGGTCAAGAACACACTGATCACCCGTTCGATCAATGATGCGGGTTTGCCTCAGAGCGAGGCTTTTGAAGGCACATCCCTGGTCGGGTTCGCATTCAATGACCCCCCCGCCCTGGCAAAGGTCCTTAACGAGGTTGCCACCAAGCAATCGGAACGATTCACGCTCAAAGGCGGATATCTGGGGAAGGATCTTCTCAGTGCCAGCCAGGTGAAAGCTCTGGCCGATCTGCCCGCCCTGCCCGTGATGCGCGCACGCCTGATGGGCTTGCTCAACACACCCGCCACGCAGCTCGTCCGCACTCTTGCTGAACCTGCCCGCCGGATGGCGTACGTCATCAAGGCGCATTCCGAACAGCCCCAGGCTGCCTAGGAAACCACCGGTCGACTTGCCGGAGGAGAATCTTCCTGGCAGTCGAATAGAAATTATAAACAGAAATAATTGAAGGAGTAATATAGATGGCTGATTTAGAAAAATTGGTTGAAGAACTGAGCAAGCTCTCCGTTTTGGAAGCTGCTGAACTGGTGAAAGCCCTGGAAGAAAAATGGGGTGTTTCCGCCGCTGCCGCTGTGGCCGTGGCTGCCCCGGCTGGCGGAGCGGTGCTTCCGCTGAACCCGTGGAAGAGAAGACCGAGTTCGACGTCGTCCTCAAGGATGCCGGACCCAAGAAGATCGAGGTCATCAAGGTCATTCGCCAGCTCACCAACCTGGGCCTGGTGGAAGCCAAGACCATGGCCGAGACCGCGGGTGCCAAGGTCCTCACCGGTGTTGCCAAGGCTGCTGCTGCAGATGCCAAGAGCAAGATCGAAGCCGCTGGCGGTGTTGTCGAAGTTGCATAATTCTTAAGCGAACCAAAAAAGAGACGCGATAAGCGTCTCTTTTTTTTGTATTGCCTGGAAAATTGGAAATCCGTTTTCTCAAAAACTCTTCGTCCCAAATTGATTTGGACCCTTTGAACCAGGAAGACAACATGTTTCAATAAAAAACCAAATTCCTCCGATGATGGGAATTAAATTTATAAGAATAAACCAGCCGGATTTATCCCGGTCATGACAACGTTTTATGGCCATGGCAAACAGACACCATATCAAGAAAAGCTGGACGACAAAGAGAACGATAAAATAATAGGTCGATCCATCCAAGAATAAATCATTCATAAAAAGATCCATTAAAATGCGAATGATGACGGTAAGAAAGAAATAGGGGAGAATCGCAAAAAGCCAATAGGATGCCAAACCCACCCGGCCCCTGGCGGAAAAATAGAAACCAATAAAACCCATGTACGTGATATCTGGCGGGGAGGACTTCGCAATAATAAGGTCAGGCACATTCTGAGGTGGAATTTCCACCCCTCGACTCAATAAAATTTCACGAATGACATCAAAGGTGAGATCTGTCCATTCGAGACGATTATTGGCTTTGCCAGATCTCAAGCAGTTCGCTGGTTTCTTTTTGATTTTGAGCCGTGTAGATTTCATCGCGAATGTAATCACTCATTTCTCCTCCACGGGTGAAAAGTAATTACCAGACGAAAAGCCAAACTAATTCAAATAAATAAAAAAAGGAAATAGAATTTGTTCGAAGATCACCCCGCGAGCGGAGCGGAGTGCACCTGGCGGACGACCATTACCACCTTACCCATGATCTCCAGCGGACGGGATTTTTCAATAAAGATCGGGGACATGGTCGGGTTGGCAGGCTGCAGGCGGTAACGATCGCCTTCTTTATAGAAATATTTCAGGGTGGTTTCATCCCGGTCCGGCAGCCACACGGCGACCATATCGCCATTTTCGGCCACCCGGGCGGGTTTCATGATGACGATATCGCCATCGTTGACCATCGCGTCCACCATGGAATCGCCCTCCACCTGCAGGGCAAAAAGCCGGTCGGCGCGTTCTTTGGAGGGCAGGATGCTGGAGGCGATCTCGACGCTATCTTCGGAGTTGAAGTAATCGAGATCGGAGGCGGGTACAGGGATGGGTTTGCCTGCGACGATGCGCCCCATGACCGGGATGCGAAAGACTTCCTTCAGGGCGTTGGAAAGGACACGGATACTGCGGGAGATGTGCTTATCCCGGACGATGGCTCCACGGGTTTCAAGCTTCTCCAGGTAGAAATCCACCAGGGAGGTGGATTTGACCCCGATCTTATCCCCGATCTCCCGGATGGAGGGGGAATAGCCCGATTCTTTCCTGGAAACTGGTTAGAAATTCCAGGATGCGGTGCAGCCTTTCCTCCATTTCCCTGTCGCGTGTCATACCATCCTCCTGCAATATCCCTTTCGATTATTTGTTCTATTATATATAAGAACAAACGTTCTGTCAATAGGTATTCATTTACACCGGTCTTTAAAATAATTATCTTCAGATTGCAAAAACGCGCAAATCAAAATATTCAATACAAACAATCCCCCGGGTAGTCAATCTCGTTATAATCACTTAACCTATATAAAAACTGGATGGAGGATTTTGATGGCAAAAGCAAATGTGAGTTGGTTCGGGGGGAAAAGGTTCGTGGGAACTGATTCCACCAATCACTCGGTGGTTCTTTCCACTCCGGATGAGGGAATTGGTGTAAAACCTTCTGACATGCTGCTCGTGGCGCTGGCCTCCTGCACTTCGGTGGACGTGGTGGAGATCCTGCAGAAAAAGAAGCTTGAATCTGCGCGGGTTGGAGGTTGGTGTGACCGCCGAACAGGATAAAGAACCACCCTGGACGTTCCGCAAGATCCACCTTACCTATACCGTGAAAGGCAAAGGGATCAAACCCAAAGACCGGAGCAAGCCATCCAGCTCTCCCAGGATAAATACTGCTCGGTGGCAGCCACCCTGCGCGGCGTGGCGGAGATCACCTGGGAGTATGATTGAATAGTGATCGTAATAATTGATGGACGAGAGATCAGCGATTCATCATTTTTACGATCACATTTAAAATGATCGTCAGCAGGATGCTGAGGATGATCGAGAGCAGGATGGGAAAGAAACAGGTCACATTGCCCACCTGGAAGGTGAACATGCCGGAGGGGAACTTCTCAATTCCGGGAATTTTACTGACCGCCCAGATCAGAGCGCCTGTGATCAGCAGTCCGATTCCCAGGAACATCACCCAGCGGGCAATCACTTCGAGATTTGCCATACGCATATTTTATTCCAAACGGACTGAGAACGTCTGATATTGCGGTATGATTTATTGATTAGTTTTCCTGGAGGACGAATGAGTATCTTTGACCACCAACGCCTGACCAACAGCACCTTCAAGCTGGATATCGAGCGCATGCGCCAGGGATGGTACACCGACAAGTACTTTGTGAATGTTGCGGTCATGCTCTCCGCGCTCTCCCAGGAAGGGTATACCCTCGAAGGCAGAGTTTCCAGGGATTCCTGCTCACTTAAAGGACAGCGAAGATCTACCCTGGTGACCTGGAAGTGGAAATGCAGTGGTTCACCCGCCGCGCTGGCACAACCCTGGTGGTGGGGGTGGATAAAGCCCTGGCAATGCTGCGCCATGCACCGGGTATTGGGAAAATGATAAGTTCATCGATACCTCCGAAAATCTCGAAGTTTGGGCGGTGCATGATGGCTGCAAGGTTCATTACGATGGCGACCCGGAACACATCCAGCCGGTCTTAAAAGTGCGCGGGCGTTACCGGGATTTTGCCATCCTGGAAACCCCTACCCTGGGCATTCTCACCCGCGCCAGCCGGGTGGCGACCAATGTGTTGGATACTCTTGTGGCTGCACACGGAAAGCCGATGCTTTTCTTCCCCGCCCGGTTCGATATCCACGAAGTTCAGGCCGGGGATGGGTACGCCTATAACATTGCGGTGCAGCGCTTCAACCTGGATCACTCCAGCACATTGGGTTCAGCGATTTCCACAGACGCCCAGGGAGATTGGTGGGGTGGAATGGGCGGCGGCACGGTGGCACATGCCGCGATCGCCGCTTTTCTAGGCGATACTGCTCAATCGATGGTTGCTTTCTCGCACACTCTGCCTGGGAGTATCCCAAGAATTGCCCTGGTGGATTTCAACAACGATTGCGTAAGTGATTCCATGAAAGTCTGCCGGGCCATGTTTCAGGAATACAGCCGACTTCTGGATGAAGGCAAGAAGGAAGAGGCGGATTGCTTCAAGTTGTACGGGGTCCGGCTGGATACCAGCGGCTCACTCCGGGATGTGTCCGTTCCGCCTTTGGGCGATGCCCTCCTGGACCTTGGGGTGACCCCGAGACTGGTTTTCAACGTCCGCAGTGCGCTGGATAACGACTGGGAAACCTGGGATATCCCCGGCGCCTGGAAGGAACGGGCGAAAAATTATTGCCGCGCAGGTGAAGATCGTCGTCTCGGGGGGGTTCAACGCCGAGCGCATCGCCCGTTTCGAAAAACTCAAGGTTCCGGTGGATATCTACGCCGTGGGCTCCTCCCTCTTCGATAACCACGCCAACACGGTCACCGATTTCACCGCGGACGTGGTGCGGGTGAAGGTGGGCGGCGAATGGATCGATATGGCCAAGGTGGGCAGGCGCGCCTGCGAAAACCCCGACCTGGAACGGGTTTGGTAAGCGGAGCGCTAATTTTCAGACCCTTAACGCTGGGTTAGAAATCGATTAAAATCGGTCAAATCTTCACTGGGTTTGACAGCTTTTAATAATCTAAACAGTCGGGTTCTCTTGCAGATGAATTATCCCCCAGACAAGCACCGAACTTTTGCACCCAGGGATTCTGTAAGTACAAGCCATCCGGCTGAAAAATTTTTATTAAGGAGCAGAGATGGAATTGGACATTTTAGGAATGGGCTCGAGGCTGGGTCTGGATAATTTTGAACAAATTGCCATGGTCGTTGTTCTTGCCACAGCATTTTTCAGCCTCATTTATGCTGCCTGGCTTAGAAAAGGCGTCCTGAAAAAAGACAAAGGCACCGAGAAAATGCAGGAAGTCTGGAACGCGATCCGTGTTGGCGCGGATGCCTACCTTTCCAAACAACTGCGCACGATCCTGCCATTCATCGTGGTCATGGCTCTGGCGCTGTTCCTGAGCGTCTATCGTTGTCCCGCCAACGTCAGAAGCAACGATGATGTTCCCTGAAAATACGACCATGATCATTGCGGTTGGCAGGATGCTGGCTTTCATCGCCGGCGCAAGCTTCTCGCTCATCGTGGGGCAATACGGCATGCGCATGGCCATCCAGGCCAATGTGCGCGCAGCTTCCGCTTCCCGGCGCAGTTTCACCGAAGCGCTCTCCATCGCGTATTATTCCGGTACGTACACCGGGATGCTCACGGATGGGTTGGGTTTGATGGGTGGAACGATCATCTTCATCATTTTTGGCGCGGCCTCCCCGGACGTGCTGCTTGGATTTGGTTTTGGCGGTACCCTGATCGCACTCTTCATGCGCGTTGGCGGCGGTATCTATACCAAGGCTGCGGATGTTGGCGCGGACCTGGTGGGCAAGGTGGAAGTGGGCGTGCCGGAAGATGACCCCCGCAACGCGGCAGTCATCGCCGACCTGGTGGGAGATAACGTTGGCGATTGCGCTGGTATGGCGGCCGATATTTTCGAAAGCTACGAAGTCACCATCGTTTCCGCGCTGATCCTCGGCCTGGCGCTCATGGAAGTGGATCCGACCCACAGCATCAAGTGGATCATTTACCCGCTCATCATCCGCGCGATCGGTGTGATCAGCTCGATCCTCGGTACCTTCACTGTACCGATCTGGGAGACAATCCCGATCAAATTCCTGCGCGCGCATGATGCGGAGGAATCGATGTTCCGCTCCTATGAAGTATCCAGCGTGAACACAGTATTATGGTCTTTCCTGGTCGCCTGGTTATATGCCAATGACTGGCGCCTGGCCATGCTGACCAGCATTGGTGTAGGCCTGGCTGTGGCTTTCAACCCGCTCACTTCCTATTTCACGGCCACAAAGCGCGCGCCGGTCAAGGAAGTGGTCAAATCCACAAAAACAGGTACGGCTACCACCATTCTCTCCGGTCTCTCCCTAGGGATGGAGTCTTCCGTCTGGGCCACCCTGATCATCGGCGTTTCGTTTGTGTTTGCCATCGTGCTTTATCAGGACATGCCCCCGATTTATACCCTGTACGGCATAGCCATGATCGGTATCGGCATGCTCAGCCATACCGGCAATAACGTGGCCATGGATTCCTACGGACCGATCGCGGATAACGCCAATGGCATCGGTGAAATGTCCTGGCATGGCATGGAGGATGAAGAAACCAAGAAAGCCCGCCAGATCATGGCGGACCTGGACGCGGTGGGAAACACCACCAAGGCCATCACCAAGGGTGTTGCCATTGCTTCGGCGGTCATCGCCGCGGTGAGCCTGTTCGCATCCTACATCACCGATGTAAGCAAGGTGCAATCCGCCATGGGCGCACCGGTAATGGATTCCATCCGCATTTCCGCCCCGATGATCTTCGTCGGTTTCCTGATCGGTGGGCGCTTTGCCCTGGCTCTTCAGCTCCTTCGCCATCCGGGCAGTCAGCCGGGCGGCAGGGGAGATCGTGGAGGAGGTCAGAAGGCAGTTCCGCATCCCCGGCATTATGGAAGGAACCGTGACCCCGGATTATGCCCAGGTGGTGGGTATTTCCACCCGCTCCGCGCAGAAGGAACTTCTCCCACTGGCGATCATCGCCGCGATCACGCCGCTTGTTATCGGCCTGGCATTGGGAGTGGAAGCCCTTGGCGGATTCCTGGCCGGGGTTATCCTCAGCGGCCAACTGCTGGCGGTCTTTATGTCCAATGCCGGTGGAGCGTGGGATAACGCCAAAAAGTCCATCGAAGACGAACCTGTGGATTTGAAAGCCAACACCGGTAAAGGCTCCGAGCGCCATAAAGCTGGCGTGGTTGGAGATACGATCGGCGATCCGCTGAAGGATACCGCCGGGCCGGCGCTCAACCCGATGATCAAAGTCGTCAACCTGATCAGCCTGCTGGCCGCACCGTTGATCGTCCGGTACGCGGATAACGCCTGGGCGGAATACCTGGTGGCCGGGCTGCTGCTGATCGCGGTCATCTGGGCGATCCTGCAGAGCAAAAGATCACCGGCCGAGTTGGCCGAAAACACGCTTAAGGACTGATATCCACGGGAAAACCGGTAGTCACAACAAGGCACCCGAAAATGGTGCCTTGTTTTCTTTTCGCCGGGAAGCTATTCGGGTTAAAATTCAACTCTGAAATCCATACTGGAAAGAAAACCATGATCGAAAAGAAACCTCATATTCTGGTGACCAATGACGACGGCGTGAATGCCCCCGGGCTGCTGGCCCTGGTCAAAGAGATGCGCAGGATCGGCGATGTGACCGTTCTGGCACCCGACCGCAACTGGAGCGCCTCCGGGCATGTGAAGACCATGCACCGCCCGCTGCGGGTACGCCAAACGACACTGGCCGATGGCAGCCAGGCATTCAGCAGCGATGGAGCCCCATCCGATTGCGTGGCGCTGGCCATCCTCGGGTTCATCGAAACCCCTCTGGACCTGGTGGTTTCGGGGATCAACCCGAACGCCAATGTGGGTCACGACGTGACCTATTCCGGAACGGTTACCGCGGCGATGGAAGCGAGCCATTTCGGGCATCCCGGCCATCGCGGTCTCGCTGGATAGCCCGGAACATTCGGGCGGTCCATTTGACTTCAAGCCAGCAGCCAGGGCAGGAAGGAAGGCAGCACTGCTTTTATTGAAGAACGAAATGCATCCCGGGCGGCTGCTGAATATCAACGTTCCGGGTATCCCGGAAAGCGAGATCAAAGGCTGGAAGGTCACCCGCCAGGGGCAGCGCATCTACCGTGACGCGCTGATGAGGCGCGAGGACCCGCGCGGGAAACCGTATTACTGGATCGGGGGGGAGGCTCCCACCGGCATCGAGGAGGAGGATACCGACTTCGGCGCGATCAAGCAGGGGTACATTTCGGTGACCCCCATCCAGCTGGACCTGACGGATACCTCCTCGCTGGTGGTGCTGCAGGGCTGGAAATGGCCGCGCTGAACGTGCTACAATTACCACAGCGCAATCCATTCCACTAAAACGGAGAAGATCCATGAAATCCACCGTACGAGACTGGATGATCAACCTGATTTTGTTCATCGACCCGGAAGCCCCGGTGACGGAAGCGCTCGCCTTGATGCGCAGGCGCTACGTCGACAGCCTGATCGTAAATAAAACAGCAGATAGCCCCGAATATGGCATCATCACCACGATCGATATCTGCGATAAGATCGTGGCACACAGCCAGAACCCGTCCAAGATGAAGGTGAAAGAGATCATGCATACTCCGGTGGTGATGGTTCCCCAGACGATGACCGTGCAGGAATGCGCCGCGAAGATGAAAGAGATGCGCATCCACCACCTGCCTGTGGTGGATGAAAAAGGCGGCCTGGTGGGGATGATCGCCGCCACCGATTTCCTGGTGGTCGCCGAGGCTTTTGGGTACGGCGGGGCGGAACGGGCGCTCTCCTGAACCGGAATTGTGTAAAGAGGTTATCTTTAAATAGCCGGAATACCCGGCTATTTTTTTTCGATAAAAACTTAAGAGTATCCTTAACAACGCGGGTAGTGCAGAGAAGCCGCTTTGGTATAATTCCGGGCGATGAAACGAACCTTTTTTCCGGTGATCCTATCCGTTGTTCTATCCCTTGGATTGCTGGCCGCATTTTTCACGCCGGTTCAATCCGGGAATGTGAGCGCGGGGGAACTGATCGCGCTGGTCAACAGCCTCCGCACCGCCAACGGACTGCCGGCGCTTATCGAAGACCCAATTCTGGATGGCACCGCGCAGTGGACCGCGCAGTACATGGCGGATAACAACCTGAGCGACCACATCGGAAATGTGGCGGGGCGGGTGTCTGCCGCGGGTTACGGCAGCGGCGGAACGGTTTTTGCCACCGAAAACTGGGCGCGTTTCAATGTCGGCACCCTGAATCAGATCAGGTTGCCGCGGTCTGGGCGGATGCCGCCCACATGATCCCCATGGTCAACCCCAGCCTACACCCATATCGGGGCGGGCACAGCACTGGGGTCCACCGGCACCGTCTATATCGTTCACGCGGCTTACCGGGCGGGAGCGAGCGGCAGCACGACCACCACAGGGACCACCGGAACCAAGGCTCCCGTGATCTCACAGGTGATGGAGGCGGTGATCACCGCCACACCCTTCCCGGATGGATCGGTGGTGCATATCGTTGACCCAGGGCAGACGCTGTGGAGCATCGCGGTGGCCTATGGAATCCACATCCTGGATATCCAGCAGATGAACAACCTGGCAGGCACCACCACCATTTACAACGGGATGAAGCTGATCATCAAGAACGCGCCCACACCGACCATTTCCCCCACACCCACCGCCACCTCCGTCCGCCCCACGCGGACAGCCACCTCGCGCGTGCCGACCAAAACAGCCACACCCTATTACACCCCCACCGCCACCGCCACACCCACCCCGGAACCGCTGATCAAGGGGCTTCCAAAATTGGACCGCCGCACGCTGGGAGTTGGCATCATCGCGCTGTGCGCGCTGGGCCTGGGCGCGGTGCTGGTGGTGAATTTCCGCAAGAAAAGTTAAGGTGGTTGATGTCGGGGACAAAACCGGTCCCCGACCTACGCCTGAATAGAATTCACCCGGAGAGGTTATCACCTCTCCGGGCGTTTTTATATCTGGAAATCCTCGCCGCGACCACTGCCCATCCTGCGGGGCGTGGATCACTTTGGCGCGTGGTTCCGGCTGTTCATCCCCGGGGTGCTCGTCCTTCCAGGCGCCGTCGCCATTCAGCACCGGGTGCTGGATGCCGTGCAGGTGCAGGGTGGATTCCACGGTGTCCAACCGCTTCATCAGGGAGACGATGGACTCGGTGAGCATATCCGGCAGGCGGTTGTGCGCCAGGTCGGGGGCGTTATCGTGCGGCAGGGAGCGGTGGACGATCTGCCCCGGAACGCCGACCACCACCGAATCGGGGGGCACATCCTTGACCACCACGGCGTTGGCGCCGATGCGGCTGGAGGCGCCGATGGTGATGGCCCCCAGCACCTTGGCCCCAGCCCCCACCACCACGTTATCCTCCAGGGTGGGGTGGCGCTTGCCCTTATTCAGGCTGACCCCGCCCAGGGTGACCCCGTGGTAGAGGGTGACGTTGCGGCCCACCTCGGCCGTCTCGCCGATGACCACGCCCATGCCGTGATCGATGAAGAAATCCTCGCCGATGGTCGCGCCGGGATGGATCTCGATGCCGGTCAGCCAGCGGAAGAAGGTCTGGTTGATGCGCCCGAGCAGCTTGAGGTGATGGGTCCAGTACCAGTGCGAAAGGCGGTGACCCCAGATGGCGTGCAAGCCGGGGTAGGTGAGCAGGACCTCGATCACCGAGCGGGCGGCCGGGTCGCGGTCGAACACGGATTGGATATCCGCGCGGATGCGGGCGAAAGCACCTTTTTTGGCGGGTTGAACCTGCAGGAGGATTGTGAGTTCATCTTGGCCTCCGCTCCGGAAGGGAGGTGGAAAGCTGCGCGCGGTTCATCTTAATCCCCCAGGTCCGCGTAGAGCGCGGTGGAGAGGTAGCGCTCGCCGAAGGAGGGAATGATGACCACGATCAGTCTTGCCTTTGTTTTGCAGGTTCCGCGCCCACCTGCAGGGCAGCCCAGACCGCCGCACCGGAGGAGATGCCCACCAGCAGGCCTTCCTGGGTGGCCATCCTGCGCGCGGTGGCGAAGGCATCCTCGTTCTTCACCCGCACGATGCGGTCGTAGACCTTGGTATTGAGCACTTTCGGGATGAAACCGGCGCCGATGCCCTGGATGGGATGCGGGCCTTTGGGCTCGCCGGAGAGCACCGCCGAGGCATCCGGCTCCACGGCCACCACCTGGACGGAGGGCTTGCGCTCCTTGAGCAGCTCGCCCACGCCGGTGATGGTGCCGCCGGTGCCCACGCCGGCAACCAGGATATCCACCTTGCCATCGGTATCCGCCCAGATCTCCTCGGCGGTGGTGCGGCGGTGGAACTCGGGGTTGGCGGGGTTGTTGAACTGCTGGGGCAGGAAGTAGCGCGGGTCGGAGGCGGCGATCTCCTCGGCCTTGCGGATGGCGCCGCCCATGCCCTCCGCGCCGGGGGTGAGGATCAGCTCGGCGCCGTAGGCGCGCAGGAGCATGCGCCGTTCGCGGCTCATCGTTTCCGGCATGGTGAGGACGCATTTGTAGCCGCGCGCGGCGGCGATCATGGCCAGGGCGATGCCGGTGTTGCCGCTGGTGGGTTCGATGATGATGCGAATCTGGTTTGAGCAGCCCCGCTTTTTCAGCCGCCAGCGACCATGGCCAGCCCGGCGCGATCCTTGACCGAATGCGAGGGGTTGAAATATTCCAGTTTGGCCACGATCTCGGCCTGGCTTTCGGCGGTGATGCGGTTCAAACGAACGAGCGGGGTATTCCCGACCAGTTCAGTAATATCCTTTGCGATTTTCATTTTCTACTCTTTTCGAATTAAAAAGCCAGCCGGGAAATAAAAAGCAGCGGTTGCTTCCGCACTACACGTTCAAGTTTGCGGGGTCGCTTCCGCCGCCTGATTCGGCTGGCTGTGAGGTTTTTCTCTCAGGCGGAGGTCAGGACTGATCCCCGCCACATACACATGCATTTTCCCATTGGGCTCCATAAATCGGACAAAATCAGTAGATATTCCCATTATAGTGCGATAAAAAGAAAAGTCAAGGGCATGTACTACCACACGCAAAACAGCATATAACCTATATATGTGAGAAGTAAGGAGTGATACAGATTGGTTGATGTCGGGGACGCAACCGGTCCCCGACCTACGTCTAACAAAACCTTTACACGTCAAGCAGAAATCCCCCGGCTGGTCACTTGACCAATATAAAAATCATGAGATTGGGGGATCACAGGACGCAACTTTCCGTTAGAATTATCGTTATACTCATATAAATCTTAATCTTTCCACGGAGGAAATATGGAAACGCGTCAAAAATCGGCAGTCGCCATCGGGGTGGTCCTGATCCTGGCGGGGGTTTTCTTCGCACTGGTCAACCTGGTGCCGGGTCTGCAGTCACAGATCACATAATCTGTGGCCATTGATCGTGGTGGGGGTGGGGGTACTGCTGTTTGTCATCGGGCTGATCACCGGCGTTCCGGATATGGCTGTGCCGGCCTGCATTGTAGCCGGGATCGGCGGGCATCCTCTATTTTCAGACCGTCTTTGACATGTTCGAATCCTGGACCTATGCCTGGACGCTGATCCCCGGCTTTGTCGGCGTGGGGATCATCCTGGCATCCGTCACCGGCGGGGGGAACCGCTACTCGGTGCGGCGGGGGCTGAACGTGATCCTCACCAGCTTGATCCTCTTCACCATATTCGGGGCGATCTTCGGCGCTTTCAACGCAACCGGGATCTACTGGCCTCTGCTGCTGGTGGCGGCGGGCATCCTGATCCTGCTGCGCCCGCTCTTCAACCGCGGGCAACCCTGAGAAAGGCAAGGGAAACAATGAATATTCGGCGTGTCTATTGGGGGATCGTATTGATCCTCCTGGGAGTGCTCGGTCTGGGTGTGACGCTGGGATGGTTCACGAACGTCAACATCTGGGCGATCATCGGTCCATTCTTTCTGATCGCATTGGGTATCTGGTTTCTGATCCGGCCAAGGTTCCCGAAAAGCGCTGATCTGAAGGTGGCCGAGGATGCGATCACCCTGGAAGGGGTGAAGGAAGCCAAAGTATCCATCGAACATGGCGCGGGGAAACTGACTCTGCGCGCAGGAGCTAAGGAAGGCGAATTGCTGGGGGGAACCTTCAGCGGCGGGCTGAAAAAGAAAGTTTCAGTCAGTGGTGGGAAGGCAGCCATCAAGCTGGAGAGCGAGGCGGAAGCGGCGTTCGAGAGCGCTTTCGATTATCCCGGGGGAGGGCTGGAATGGACGGTGAACTTCACCCCGTCGATCCCCATTCGTCCTCGACCTGGATACCGGCGCCAGCGAACTGGTTTGCGATCTGAGCGGATTGATGGTGAAGGAATTTGACCTGGATACCGGGGCCAGTTCCAGCAGGATCATCCTGCCGGCCAAAGCCGGTTACACGCTGGTGGATATCGACGCCGGGGCAGCGACCGTGGAGATAACAGTACCGGAAGGTGTGGCAGCGAGCATCAAGGTGGAAGCCGCGCTGATGAAGAAGACGATCGATGAGAAACGGTTCCCCTACAACGGGGAGCGCTACCTCTCCCCGGATTACGAAACGGCGGAAAATAAAGTGGAGATCAAGATCGATTCGGCTGTCGGATCGGTCAGTATTCAATAAATCACGAAAGGAATGTCGAAATGAAGAAAGTTGATTGGCGTATCATTGTTGGAATCGTGCTGCTGGTGATCGGGGTGATCACCCTGCTGCAGAGCCTGGGAATCATGGACCTGCAGGGTTCCACCTGGGCGGTCGTGATGGGTGCGATCTTTGCCGCCGCGGGTGCGGTGTTCATTTATGTGTTTCTGGCGGACCGGCAGCAGTGGTGGGCGCTCATCCCCGGCTGCAGCCTTATCGGGCTGGCGGGTGTGATCATCCTGCCGATGATCCCCGGGTTCCCTGGCGGGCTTGGCTGCCGCCTTCTTCCTGGCCATGATCGGGGTCAGCTTCTGGATCATTTACCTGATCGACCACCAGAATTGGTGGGCTATCATCCCGGGCGGGGCGTTGTTTTCCGTCGCCGCGCTGATCGGCGTCAGCCAGTATTACGCGATGGCCGGTGTGGGGGTGATGTTCCTGGGGCTGGCGATCACCTTCGGCCTGGTGGCGCTGCTGCCCACTGGTGAGGCCAAGAACCGCTGGGCGTGGATCCCGGCACTGGCTCTGCTGGTGATGGCGCTCTTCTTCGGCTTCCTGGATACCACCTACGGGATATACGTCTGGCCGGTGGCGCTGATCATTGGCGGCGCGGTGGTGCTCATCCGGGCGCTTTCCCCTCGCAAGGAATAAAAAGAAATCATGAGCAACCAGCTTTACCGAACGAAGGAAAATGCCATCCTCGGCGGTGTCTGCCAGGGGCTAGCGGAATACCTGCGGCTCGATGTCCTGTGGGTGCGGGTGTATTTCTTCCTGCTGGTGTTGGCCACGGGACTGGGCTTCCTGGTCTACCTGGCGCTGTGGGTGATCATGCCCCGCGAGGATCATCTGCCCAAGCGCAGGGATCCACAGGCGTGCCGCAGCCGGATGATTTTGCAGAACGGTTCAAATTGATCGGGGAGGAGATCCGGCAGCTCTTCTCCTCCCGCAATCCCCAGCTCCTGACCTATATCGGGGTGGGGATGATCCTGCTGGGAGCCTTTTCGCTGCTGGAGCTGCTGCCGAATAACTGGTGGGATACGTTCAAGACGATGATCCTCTGGCCTGCACTGCTGATATCGGCCGGAGTGGTCATCATCCTGCGCGCAACCCGTGGAGGGAAATAATATGGAAAACAAACGAAGGCATTACAGTATTTTTTGGCCGGTTCTTCTGATCGTGGTTGGGGTGGTGTTGTTCCTCAACAACACCGGGGCGATCTCGGGCGATACCTGGCAGGTGATCGTGAACCTCTGGCCGCTGCTGTTCATCGTCGGCGGGATCGAAAGCCTGGTCAACCGTTCCGGGTACGCAGGTCCGGTGGTCGGGATCGGTCTCGGCGCGATCTTCCTGCTGTGCAATTTTGGTTACCTGCCGATGTCCGCGCTGGATGTGCTGATCAAATTCTGGCCGGTGCTCCTGATCGCCTGGGGTGTTGACCTGATCGTGGATCACCGCGGAGTTTGGTCGGCGGTGGTGGGACTGCTGCTGGGGCTGGCCCTGGTTGCCGGGACGTTCTATGTGGCGCGGTATAACCCCGCGTTCCAGGCAGCGGAAACCCAGCCAATCGCCCTGGAGCGTAACGGAGCGACCGAGGCTAACGGTTCGCTGACCATGCCGATGGGGGAAATGATGGTTGGTGAAGAGCTGGTGAGAATTACCTGGTGGAAGGCACCGTGACAGCCACCGGGAAGGTGCAGAGCTCAGTCAAGGTGGAAGGGCACAAGCGCAGGTTTTTCTATCAGCGACACAACCGAAGGCACCTACACACCCTTCTCCGGGGTGACCAGTTCTTTGAACTGGAATCTCAAATTGAACCCCGATGTCGTGTATGTCGTTTCCGCTGAGTATGGGCGCCGGGAAATCACGAATTCGACCTGGACGGGCTTGCAGGTGAAAAGCCTGGATCTATCCTCCGGTGTGGGGAAGACGACTATCGTTCTACCTGAAAACGGCATGGAGACGATCGAGATCGAGCACAGGCTGTGGGACAGACGGTGATCCAGGTACCGCAGAATGCCGCGGTGCGGATCGAACTGGACACCGCCCTGGCGATCCCGACCTATCCATCCGATTTCACCCGGTCGGGGGATGTGATCTCCTCGCCGGAGGCCGCGACAGCCACCGAGGTGCAGGTGGTAAAGGTGGATGCGGCCATCGGGCTGGTCACCATCGAATACCTGCCGTAAGAAAGCAAATAAAATCAGCCGGGGATTCTCCCGGCTGATTATTTAACAAGTAATCCCCCCGACCGGTTGAGGGGGGCAACCGGTTGGAGGGACAAATAAATAATAACATAAATTTTTCAAGATTTCAATATGTCAGATGAGTGAATTTTCCGAAAATCTTCAGAGATTGAGGGAACTTTTTTATTCCAGCAGCGTCTTAACCAGTATCAGAAATAATCAGGAGGAAAAAATGAAACGAATTTCTGTAGTTTTACTTACGGCAGCCGTACTGGTCTTTACCCTGGCAGGCTGCCTGACCGTGGAAGCCTACCCCTCACCCGCAGATGCGCACCATCAACGTGGGCGGGGAGGGCACCGTGTATGTCACCCCGGATGTGGCCTACGTCAATATCGGCGTCACCACCCAGGGGGATACCGTCACCGAAGCGCTGGATAAGAACACCGCCGCCGCTCAGGGCATCCGCGAATTCTCTCAAAGAACTCGGTGTGGAGGATAAGGATATCCAGACCTCCGGGTTCAATATCAACCCGAGCCAGGATTACGGACCGGATGGTACCATCGTGCGCTCTTATTTCACCGCCAACAACACTGTTTATGTGACCGTGCGCGACCTGGCAAAGCTGGGCTCGATCCTGGATAGCACCGTTCGCAATGGGGCCAATACCATCAACAGCATCTCCTTTGATGTGACCGACAAGGAAAAAGCTCTGAGCGAGGCGCGGGCGAAGGCCATGCAGAATGCCCAGATGCAGGCGGAGGAAGCTGCCAGCTGCAGCCGGCGCAAAGCTGGGTCCGGTGCAGAATATCAGCATGTACACCAACAGTGCCCCAGCGCCGATGTATTATGACGGCAAGGGCGGAGGCGCAGCCGAATATGGCCAGCATGCCTGTGCCCATCGCCACCGGGCAGATGACAGTTTCGGTCTCGACCAACGTGACCTACGAATTGAAAGTAACCTTGTAAGCAGCATTGATAAAGATACTGCGCTAATTGGCGCGGTATCTTTTTTATTGAAGTATTCAGAAATTGATCAAAGAGGGTTATTGATCCAAAAAAACGGCAAAACCAGGTTCCGGCGTGGGTGACGCGGGTCTTCGCGGATCCATCCAAACCCACGCGGTAGAGTGCGGATTGCGGGTTGGAGAGAATCGGTGGTATCCGCTTTGAAATACAAAAGGGTGTTGTTGACCCCGAAGGTGAAGGATGTTACCCCGGCATCCAGCAGCTTCTTCCCGGAGCCATCCATATTGGCGGTATAGAGCTCCCCGGTTTTTTCCTCTGCTGCTTTGTATTCGATAAAGACGATCCGGCTGCCATCCGGCGAGAAGCGGGATTGGTAGAAAACGCCGGAATCCGAGATCTTCACCGGCTTTGCCAGGGGATCCAGGCTGAGGGTGTTGAGGGTCATGCCTTCTGGGGAGCCAGTCATGAAAGCGATCGCTTTCCCGTTTTCCGCGAAGGCGAGGGAGCCGGAACCAATACCATCCTGGCGGTAGATCTCGCGGAACTGCGGGTCGAAAACCACCATTCGCTGGACGGATTGGGCGAGATCGGTGATCACCAGGTAGCCAGCCCCGGGTGTGAAGGCAGCGCCGATATCGCCGCCAAACTGGTAAAGTGTGGAGCGCTGGCTTCCATCCAGAGGCACCCGGTCGAGCTTGCCGGTGGCAAGGTCAAAGACGAGCAGGTTCTTTTGATCGGGGCTCACCAGGAGTAAGCCGATCTGTTCACCTTCAGGGGGTTTATAGATCGATTGTTCCGCGCGGGAGGGCAGGGAAACCCGCTGCACCCCGGCGATCGAACCGGTGGGTCCCACCCCCACCGTGAGCAGGTCAGACGAGCCGGGGAAAAAATCGGCGAAGAAAGCACCGCCCTTTGGGGGAAGCAGGGCATTGGATTTCAGATCATAGATTTGAATCGTGAACAATCCGCTATCGGGGTCCTGCTCGGTAAAAACATAGTAACGGCTATCCGGTGAAAACCCGGAAATGGAAAGCGAAGGCTGGCTGCCCATTGGATGGTTGAGAAGCGGGGCGCTATTTTCCGCCTGGGTGGGCAGGAGGTTCAGCTCCCAGTTATTGTCCTCGTTCTGGGCGATGACAGACAGGAAATTCCCATCCGGGGAGAGCGGGTTGGCGTAGTTGTGCCGGCTGGAGTATTTTTGAACCACCAGCCCGGTTGTCGATTCAATGATGCTGGCTGGGGAGGAGCCATCGGCATTTACACGGTGAATGGATTTAAGCGGCGAATCGGGCTGATCCCAGATGCCATAGACCAGGGGGGTGCTATCCGTGTTGCAGCCGGCGAGGAGCAAGGCGCAGATAAGCATCAACACCAGGGGAATGATGGTGGATCTGTTGTTTGTTCTGGATGAACATGAGGAATCATTTCGGGCTGCTCCCAAATAGAGGTAAACCTATTCTATCCCATCCTGGAAGGGGGTGTGCTAAAATCTACGCTTCAGTGCTATGAACCGATCCCCAAAAACCCTTCCCTACCTGGCGCTGGGTGCAGGCGTGTTGGCGCTGACCTTTTCCACCCTTTTCCTGCGGTGGTCCACCGCGCCAGGGGCGATCACTTCATATTACCGGATGAGCGTAGCCATGCTCTTTCTGATCCCTTTCTGGGTGACAAGGGAAAAGAAAAGAAATGTGCCGCATGAAGTTCTTCTGGATGCTGCCGCTCATGGCGGGCTTTTTACCGCACTGGACCATGCTGTCATGTCCACCTCGGTGGAATTTACGCGCATCGCCAACGCGACCCTGCTCAACAATATGGCTCCATTGTGGGTGGCGATCTTCGCGATCCTCGTCTGGAAAGAGAAGATGAAGTGGGGTTTCTGGATCGGCCTGCTGCTGGCATTCGCCGGGGCTGCAACCGTGCTGGGCAGTCAATATCTTTGGGTGACCCCGGTTTATCCAAAGGGAACATCATGGCGCTGGTATCCAGTATTTTCTACGCAGGGTATTTCCTGATCACCCAGGTGGCGAGAACCAGGCTGACAACGATCACCTATATCTGGTTGGTGGATCTGTTCGCTGCCGGTTTCCTTATGCTAATCAACCTGGGATTGGGAAATCCCTTTGGACCTTATCCCGCATCAACCTGGGTGGTGTTCATTGCTGCAGGATTGTTTTCACAGGTGGGAGGATATTTTTCGATCGGGTACGCCCTGGGTCATCTCCCGGCATCTGTGGTTTCACCCACCCTCCTCCTTCAGCCTGTGATCACTGCCATGCTGGCCATCCCGCTCTTTGGCGAGACACTCAATACCGGGCAGATCGTGGGCGGGTTGGTTGCCCTGGGGGGAATCTATCTACTGAACATCTCCCGGATGAGATCGGATGAAACCAGCGGGATTGCGGAAGAAAAAGCCAGCTTAACCCCTTTCAGGTTCTGGCATGCGCACGGAAATGATCTGTACCGCGATCATGGAAACCAAGATCAGCGCGCAGCCGAGGAGCTGCGCGGGGATCAACTGCTCCCCGATGAACATAAAACCGAATAGGGCGGCAAAAACCGCCTCCATGGAGAGGATGATGGCTGCATCTGCCGGGGGGGAGTGTTTTTGCGCGACGGATTGCAGCGTGTAGGCCACGCCTACCGAGAGGATGCCAGCGTACAGCACCGTCCAACCCAGGGAAGGTAAATTGGCTGTCAGCCCTCCTTCCAGGAAGAATCCGATCAGCAGGCTGGCCGCTCCGCAAATGGCATACTGACCGGCGGAGAAAAGCGGCACGGGGGTTTCGCGAACCGCGCCGGAAATGACGAGCACATGCAGCGCCCAAAAGACGGCGCCGATGAGGACCAGGATATCCCCCTGGTTGAATGTGAGGCTGGCTCCGGTGCTGAGCAAGTAAATGCCAATGAATGCGCCGACCGCGCACAGCCAGACATACAGTGGGGGTCGGCGTTTGAGAAAGAGCGCCTGGATGATGGGGATGAGCACCACATAGAAACCAGTGATGAAACCGGCATTGGCCGCGGTGGTGTATCGAATCCCTGCCTGCTGCAACGAGCTCGCGATCACCAGAATAACGCCGGCGGCGAAGATCCAATAGAGTTGGCGGCGCGTGGGTTTCTGACGGTAGTTAATGAAGGGCAGAAGCACCAAAGCGCCGAGCAGAAAGCGCAGCCCGTTGAAGAGAAAGACACCCAAGCCCCCGATGGCGATGCGCTGGACGACAAAAGCCGTTCCCCAGATGAAAGCGACGAGGAGGAGGGTGAGATCGGCAGAGAGGCGTTTATTCAAAAGCGGCTACTGGAAGTGCGAGGTGCAATGCGGGCAGCGGGTGGCCTGGATGGGGATCTTCGTGAAGCAAAAGGGGCAATCCTTTTCGGTGGGATCAGCAGCGGGCGCGGGTTTGGTGAAGAGTTTGTTCGCGAGGCGAACGATCAGGAAAATCACAAAGCCGATGATCAGGAAATCGATGATGTTGTTGATAAAGATGCCATAGTTCAGGGTGGCTGCCCCGGCTGCCTGGGCATCTGCCAGGGATTTATACTCACCTCCGGAAAGCGACACATAAAGGTTGCTGAAATCGACATTTCCGAGCAGGAGTCCGATGGGTGGCATGATGAGATCGGAGACCAGCGAACTCACGATCTTCGCAAAAGCAGCACCGATCACAAACCCAACGGCCAGGTCGAGCACATTGCCGCGCAGAATGAATGCTTTGAATTCTTTGAACATATCAGACCTCTTTCCTTTCGTAATCCTGCAATAACTCCCGCAGACCCTCCGGGTAGAGTGGTGTTCGGCGTTTCTTTTTAAAGGGATTTATCCATTTTGTGCGGATCGATCGGTTGTCGCCTTCATGGGCAGGCACGTGTTTCAATTGGTACAACCTCTGATCTGTAAACTTCGCGTCAAATATGAAAAGGATCTCATGACCGGGTTTGCCATCGTAGATGAAGCGATTTTCCAGGACACCAAGGAGCTTCAGATCCTCCACAGGAGTACCGAGCTCCTCATCTATTTCCCGCAGCATGGCTTCGGCGGAGGTTTCCCTGAATTTCACCCCACCGCCAAGCGGGCGGTAGAAATCCTGGTTCTTGTCTGGCATCATTAAGGCAGGCAACCAGGATGCGGCCGCGATGCCGGAAGACACACAGGGCAAGGAGGCGGATCCTGGATTTTGTCACGGTGGGTTCCCTGGGCGTAATTTTACACCCGGCGTAGCTTGCAGGATTTATTACAGAATATTCTTATGTTATAATATTCATTAATTGAGTATGTCACCTCGAAGAGCTTCCCCCCTCGCGCTTGAATTCATCCTCCTGGACCTTTTAGACCAGAAACCCCGGCACGGGTATGAGATCTACAAGGAACTGGTGCGCCTGGAAGGCGTCGGGCTGATCTGGCGGTTAAATCAGAGCCAGCTTTATGCGCTGCTCGATAAGCTGGAAGCTAAGGGGCTTCTGGAGGGACAGGTGCTGGCGGGGGAAAACCGCCCAGATCGCAGGGAACTGCGCTTGAGTCCCATTGGGAAGGCGCAATTGGAGGAATGGGCGGACCAGCCGGTGGAATCCCAACGCTTCATGCGCCAGGAATTCATGGCTAAATTGCACCATGTTTACCGGGTGGATCCCGGGTTAAGAACCCAGCGGCTGATCGATCACCAGAAAGCCAACTGTCTGCGCTGGGAGACAACCCTGTTACTGGATATGGAGAATTCCTTGCCAGGACATGAATTCACCTGCGCGGTACTGGATTACCGCCTGCGCCAGGTGCGGGCAACCCGCGAGTGGCTGGAGCAGCTCCCGGAAATTCTAAGTGATGAGGGAGAAGACACACCTTCGGTGAATTAATCGTTCGTTTGATCGTAAACGCAAATTTCGCGGAAGGATTTTTTCTTCAATGCATGCCAACAATCGATTTTTCGCATTAATAGCATTGCTGGTTACCTTGATCACGATCCTGACCGGTTGCGCAGCACCGTATCGCGACCAAATCTACAGCTGAACCATTGGCTGTTTCTACGGAAGTCCCGGCACCCACCGAGGCTCCCGCGGCGACGGAAGCATGCAAACCCGTCACGCTCAATATCTTTGCTGCCGCTTCCCTGACGGAAGCATTTAAAGAAATTGCTCCCAAATTCCAAAAAATGGAGCCATGCACCGAGCTGGCTTTCAATTATTCCGGTTCGCAAAAGTTGAGCCAGCAGCTACAGGATGGGGCACCTGCTGATGTTTTCGCTTCCGCCAGCGGCAAGAATATGGAAGAAGTCAAGAAAGCCGGGTTGATCTCGGATACCGGCTCACAGATCTTCGCCCGTAACGGGCTGGCCGTGGTCGTTTGCCCGACCACCAAATTCAAGATCGAAGAGATCAAGGATCTTGCCCAGCCGGGGATCAAATTGGTGGTGGCTGCCAAGGAAGTGCCAGTCGGCGATTACACCGACCAATTCCTGGAAAAAGCCGCTGCGGATCCCACCCTCGGGTGAGTCCTTCGTCGATGCGGTCAAAGCCAACGAAGTATCCTTTGAAGCCGACGTGAAATCCGTGCTGGCCAAGGTGGATATTTGTGAAGGGGATGCCGGCATTGTCTATAAAAGCGACGCTTTCACGGATAAAACAGAAGGGATCAAATCCTTCCTGATCCCGGAGGCGTTGAACATCATCGCCAAGTATCCTATCGCCGGTATCAAAGCGAGCGCCAATCAAGTGCTGGCTCAGAAATTCATCGATTTTGTGTTGAGTGATGAAGGACAGCAGATCCTGGAAGAGAATGGATTCCTGAAAGCCAGGTAGCTCAGCATGGCAGCTTTCAATTACGAGCCGATCGAACCCGGTCGGCATACACTTGAGAATAGGAACGGGCAGGATCCTGAGGATCTGCTCGGCGAGAGCACCGGAACTACATCGGAGCGCTGGACTCAGCGTCTCTGGTGGCTGGCAGCGCTGCCGATGCTGGTCTTCTTCATCCTGCCCATTCTTGCGTTATTTTCCTATTCCTCGCTTGGGGATTTGCTGAAGAGCTTGGGGGATGCGGGGGTACACCAGGCGATCGGGGTGAGTTTACGTACGACCTTCCTCAGCCTTTTATTGATCATTCTGTTTGGAACCCCGCTCGCATACCTGTTGGGCAGGCACCGATTTCCCCTTCACCGAGTGGCCGATGCCCTGGTGAGTTTGCCAACAGTTCTTCCCCCCTCCACGGCCGGGGTCGCCCTGCTGCTGGCCCTGGGAAGGCAAAGCGCGATCGGGGGGTTCCTTGCCGATATCGGGTCTGCCACTATCATTCACCACCGGTGCGGTTGTGCTGGCGCAGGTATTCATCGCGGCGCCTTATTTCATCACAGCCGCGGCACTCGGTTTTGCCAGCGTGGATAATGAGCTGATCCAGGCAGCTCACCTGGACGGGGCGAATTCCTGGCAGGCATTTCGATATATCGTCTTCCCCATTTCGCAGGTCGCGCTGATCAGCGGGGCGGTGTTGAGCTGGTCACGCGCGCTGGGGGAATTTGGGGCGACGATCATCTTCGCGGGGAATTTTCCCGGGCGGACGCAAACCATGCCGATGGCCATCTATCTCGGTTTTGAGTACAACCTGACCAACGCAGTCACGTTGTCGATCATCCTGATCCTGATCTCGTTTAGCGCGCTGCTGGTTATCAAGACTTTGGTTTCTCGCTCTCCTCAATCCTGACCAGGTGGCAATTTCCTAATGGGTCGATTCAATCCGGTTAATTTTCATTAAGTAGATCACCGACTTTTTCAAGACCTTCAGTGAGCGTACTCCCCAGAAAGACACCGGGGATCATGCGGCGAAGTTCCGGGAAGAGTAAGAATGCCTGCCCGGCATAGGCGAAAATGGGTGGCTTGGCTAGATTCCTTCAATTTTTCCTGAACTTTTTTAAGCACCATCGCGTTCGTTTCCAGTGTGGCGGTGAGGATGACGATAAATGCTTTCTGTTCCTCGGCGTAATCCGCCAGGTCATCAAGCGGGTTATCCGGACCGACGTAATCGACGAAATATCCCTTTTCACGCAGCAGGCAGGCGAACATCAACGCGCCGATCTCGTGGGTTTCCTCCGAACCGGTGCCCACCAGGATACGTTTCCCGGTGCTGCGGGCGGGCAGGGAATAAAAGATCTGCAGCACCCAGCCGCGAATAAGGGAGCTGGCGAAATGCTCGGTGGAGACCCCGATTCGGCCTTCATACCAGGCCTGCCCGATCCTGACCAGCACGGGGATGAGGATGCTATTGAAGATCTCCTCCAGGGTGTATAACTCACGCACTTCATGAAGGATGGAAATGGCAGCCGCCTCCTGTTTATCGATGAGGGCCTGATGCAGGGAGGGGATATAGTCCGTGGCGGGGGCGCTGGCCATTCGAAGCGGGGCAGCCTGCACCTGGAGGCTCACCTCCGGCCAGTTTCCGGCGCGGCGCATCTCCTCCACCAGTCGGGCGGCGGTGCTGATCTGCATTTCGCCATCCACCCTGGCCTTTACCCACAAGAGAATGGCGATATCCTGGTCGGAGTACAGACGGTAGCGGTTTTCTCCGCGCCGGGGGGAGAGAAGCTGGTATCGCCGCTCCCAGGCACGCAAGGTGACCGGCCGGATCCCGGTGCGGGCACTGACCGTCTTGATCGGGTAGATGGATTGGTCGGAAAGCTCATTGATCCTGGGCATGGCACTCCTCCAGATGGATTAACAAAGATTATACAAAGAAACCCACCCAGCGGGTAAAAAATGGGTCACCAAGAGCGCAATCGTGGGTATGCTATAATGCCAGTTCCATGAGATATTTGATCACTGGCGCAGCAGGATTTCTGGGCTCCGCCCTGGCAAACTCCCTGGTGGGAGAGGGGAATACAGTGCGCGGGGTGGATAATCTATCCACCGGGAATCCCGATGCGCTCTCACCCGATGTTCACTTTACCCGCGGGGACGTGAAGGACCGCCCCAAGCTTTGGACGCTGCTGCAGGAGGTGGACTGCGTCTATCACCTGGCAGCGCGGGTGCTGGTGCCGGAATCCCTGCTCTACCCCGGTGAATACAACGAAGTCAACGTGGGCGGCACGGTGACGCTGATGGAAGCGATGCGGGATGTGGGTGTCCGAAGGGTGGTTTTCATCTCCTCCGGCGCAGTCTATGGCAACCAGCACCACCAGCCGGTGCGGGAGAGCTTCAGTCCCGACCCGCGCTCCCCCTATGCCGTTTCCAAGCTGGCCGCGGAATATTACGTGCGCACGATCGGCAGCCAGTGGGGTATCGAGACGGTAAACCTGCGGGTCTTCAACGCCTACGGTCCCGGTCAGCAGATCCCGCCGGTGCACGCGCCGGTCATTCCGAACTTTATGCAGCAAGCTCTTCAGCAGGGCACGCTGGTGATCCAGGGGGACGGGCTGCAGACCCGGGATTACATCTATATCGATGATGTGGTCAAGGCCATGGTCGCGGCTTCGAAAGTGCCGGGGATCAGCGGGCTGACCATGAACATTGGCAGCGGAAACGACACCTCCATTCGAGAGTTGGTCAAGCTCATCCTGGAGGTCACCCAGAAACCCGCCCAGGTGATCTATAACCCGCGCTCGGATACCGGGCCGGGAAGACTTTGCGCCGATATCCACCTGGCCAAGGACAAATTGAAATTCAGCCCTTCAGTAAAATTAAAGGATGGGCTGCGCATGACCCTGCAGAAGGATGCGCGCTTCGCGCATGTCTCCAACGGCAAGCCGAATAAATAACCCCCCGAATAAATGATGGAAAATTCGATCCTTCCGGTTTCCTTTTACAACCGCGATGCGTTAGACGTTGCCCGCGCACTGCTTGGGATGAGACTGGTACGGGAGGAAAACGGTGCGCGGGTGAGCGGGATCATCACCGAGACGGAAGCCTACCGCGGGAGGGAGGACCTGGGCTGCCACGCGCACGCGGGTAAGACCAAGCGCAATGAGGTTATGTTCGGACCCCCGGGGGTCGCGTATGTTTATTTCACCTATGGGATGCACTGGTGCCTGAATTTCGTCACCGGGGCGGAGGGTTAACCGGCGGCGGTGCTGATCCGCGCGGTGGAACCCATTGAAGGGTTGGAATTGATCGAAGCGCGGCGGGTGGGGCGTAAGCGCGAGATCTGGTGCGACGGGCCGGCCAAGCTCACCCAGGCTTTCGGGATTGACGGAAGCCAAAATGGGATGGGTATCTGCAGCCGGGATAGCGGTTTGTTCGTGGAGAGAGGGGAGAGCGCGCGGGAGGAGGCCATCCTTGCCACGCCGCGGATCGGGTTGAACAATGTCCCCGAACCGTGGAAAAGCATGCCCTGGCGATTCACGACGCGGGGGAAGTGAATAAATTTAGCGCTTCACACCTGCGGTCATTGCGAGGTGGGCGTAGCTCGATGACACTTGCACCTGCCGCACACTTGCCCTGGCTGCAAGTGCCAGGGAGTGCAGGTGAGCAATCTCACCAAAAGAAAACACGGTTGAATAACCAGATTTTTCGCTTGTGCGATTGCTTCGACCGCTGCGCGGTCTCGCAAAGATGGAAAAAATGGCGGGCATGAGCCCGCCCTCCAAAAGAACCATTCAACAACTCAACAAATCAACCAATCAACTTTTCTTTTTCCACACTTGCAATGTGATATGGCTCCAACCGCGGAACTGGGGGCCGATACCGCTCTGGGAGATATCGAAGGCGATCTTGTTGAACGGGCGGTCCCAATCCAGGGGGACGTTGCCGGAAAGCGCCTGGTTGACCACGCGGGTGAGGAAGAAGTAGGTGCTCAGGTCCTCTTCGGCGATCAACTCCATACGCGGGGAAAGCACTTTTTCAACCAGCGGGTGGGTGAGGTGCACGTTGTGCCAGCGGGCGGGGATGGGATCGAAACCGAGGTGCTGGCGCAGGGCGTTGAGATTCTGTGAGCCTTCACGGAATGCTTCGCAAAGCAGGAGCAGCCCGCTTGGCTCGACGAGATCCGGCAGGAGCGCAAGAATCTCCTCCTGGGCAGCTTCATCCGGCAGGTTGATCAGGGCGCGCTGGGTGATGACCACCGGAAATTGGTAGCGCTGTTCGCGGGAAAAGGGCAGCGCGCGCAGGTCACCGCGCACCAGGGGGATCGCTGGTTCGCGAGTTTGGAATTCACGGATCATCTTCCAGGAACGTTCCATGGCGTAATAGGAACCGACGCCCACCCGGTAGCCGCTGGAACCGCTGCCATCCCCGCAACCCAGGTCAAGAACGCGCGCACCGGCGGGCATGTGTCTTCTGATCATCTCCGTCTCAAGAGTGGCGATGTATTTATCGTTCATGGATGAGGTATTGGGGTCTTCCCAGTACGCACTAATCTTCTGATCACGTTCTTTTTCCATCATTAAGCCTTCTATAAGCAGATTCGGCGGTTATTATACCCGAGAGGTTTCCCACCCACGGAGTGGAAACGCGCAGTCCCGGATGGTACAATCATTTACATTAATGAGCAATAACCGCAGACCTCCAACGGTTGAGAACGATCCCACCTCGCAGGCTGCCCGGGATGTTTTGAGGGGAACCAGTCAGAAGGGCAGGTTCGCGAGGATCATGCCGTTTCTCGGCCCGGCTTTTATCGCCAGCGTGGCTTACGTGGACCCAGGCAACTTCGCCACGAATATTGCAGCGGGAGCGAAATACGGTTATTTACTTCTGTGGGTGATCGTCGTCAGCAACCTGATGGCCATGCTGCTCCAATCACTTTCTGCAAAATTGGGGATCGCCTCCGGGAATAACCTGGCTGAGCAATGCCGTATTTCTTATTCAAAGCCGATTGTATGGATCATGTGGGTGATCATGGAACTGGTGGCGATGGCAACCGACCTGGCTGAATTCCTTGGCGCTGCGCTGGGGTTCAACCTCCTCTTCGGTATGCCGCTTGGTATCGCTGGGATCATAACTGCGATCACCACCTTTATTATTCTGGGGTTGGAAAGATATGGATTCCGCCCCCTCGAAGCAGTGATCTCTGCATTCGTGGGTGTAATCGCTATTTGTTACGTGATCGAAACGATCCTCGTTCAACCACCCTGGGGGCAAGTCTTTTACCACGCCGTTGTTCCCCAGTTGGCAGGACCGGAAAGCATCTACCTGGCAGTCGGTATCCTCGGCGCAACCGTCATGCCGCACGCCATTTACCTGCATTCCTCCCTTACCCAGAACCGGGTGGTGGTGAAAGAACCCACTCTTTTAAAAAAGCTATTTCGATTTGAATTGATCGATGTGGGGATTGCCATGGGGATCGCCAGCCTGGTTAATGGCGCGATGCTGATCATGGCGGCAACCACTTTCCACGCTCAAGGGCTATCCGATATTGGCACAATAGAACAGGCTCATCTCACACTTGAACCGCTTCTCGGGAAAGCAGCCAGCACGGTATTTGCCATCTCCCTGCTAGCCTCCGGACTATCCTCTTCCTCTGTCGGGACAATGGCAGGGCAGGTGATCATGAAGGGTTTTCTAAAGAGGGATATCCCAGTCTGGATTCGCAGAACAGTCACCATGCTGCCTGCTTTGATCGTAATTTTCCTCGGATTGGATCCCACGAATGTCCTTGTATTCAGCCAGGTATTACTGAGCTTCGGACTGCCCTTTGCGGTCATTCCACTGGTAATGTTCACCAGTAAAAAGGAGATCATGGGCGTCCTTATTAACCAAAAGAGAACCACGGTCGTTGCGGTTTTCGTTGCCGGTCTAATAATTTTCTTGAATGTATATTTACTTTATGCTACGTTCATTTCAGGATAGAAAATGATCAACCATCTTCTTATCCCCCTCGATGGATCTCCCCTGGCGGAGGTCGTTCTGCCCTATGCGAAAACACTTTTCAAAGCTTTCAACCCTCGAGTGACCCTCATTCATATGCTGGAGAAGGACGCCCCCGGGACCATCCATGGGGAAAAGCATCTTGCTACTGAAAAAGATGCCAGTTCTTACCTGGGCGGGATTGCAGAAAAATGGTTCCCACGGGAAGCGGATCTGGTTTGCCACGTCCACACTGACGAAGTCGAAAATGTCGCTCAAAGCCTGGCGGACCATATCCAGGAGCTCAAGCCGGACCTGGTGCTGATGTGCGCACACGGCAGCGGGGGATGGCGGGATTTTACCATCGGAAGTTTAGCCCAACAGGTGATCAGCCGAACACGCGTGCCGATCATCCTGGTCAAAAGGGAACCAGATCAGCAAGGCAGGTTGTTTTCCTTCCTGGTGTGCCTGGATGGCTTGCATGAGCATGAAGAGGTGCTGCCGGCATTGGTGGAGCTTGCCAGGGGTCTACGAGCTGGGGTCAGTTTGCTTATGGTGGTTCACACCACCGGTTCACTGCCTGGTTCGGATGCCGAAACCGGGCGGTTGCTTCCGAATACCACCCGGGCGGTCCTGGAAGTCACCGAGGAGTTCGCTTACGATTACCTGGCTAAGAAAGCCCTGGTCTTGGAAGATGCCGGGTTGAAAGTCTCCATCCAGGTGTTGCGGGGCGACCCGGCACAGGAGATCCTTGAGGCAGCGAAAGCGGGTGAATATGACCTGGTGGCGGTTGGTACCCACGGAAAAGCCGGGCTGGGTGCCTTTTGGGCTGGGAGTGTAGGTGCCAGGGTGATTAACGATTCAGACATTCCGCTGCTGATGGTACCTGCGCGAAAAAAAGAAAATGAGTAAATTGTACGGGGTAAGAATTCCTGCGATAATGGATTGGATAATGAACCATGTTTCGAAAATCTGAGCCCTCTTCCACCCAACCCATCACCCCTGCCGAGCGGGTCACTTCCGTTTTGGGTTCGGGGATCATCTGGAAGGGAGCGCTGCGCGGCAGCGGTGGCATACGAATTGAAGGCACCTTTGAAGGCGAGATCGTCCTGCGCGGGCTTCTGGTGGTGGGAGAAAGCGGGCGCGTGACCTGCGAGGATCTGCGCGCAAACACGGTGATCGTGGCTGGCTCGGTGAAGGGTAATATCACTGCTGAGAAGCTGGAGATCCGCTCCACGGGCAGGGTGTGGGGCGACGTGGTTATCAGCGCATTCGCCTCGGAAGAGGGCGCCTTTCTTCGCGGGCAGGTACGCATGGAGGACCGGGTGGATCTGCACCTGGATGAAAATGACGAACCTGATGCGGTCCCGGTTCCAGCCCCGGCTCCCACTCTGCCGGAACCCACGACCCCCGTGGATGTGAAGAAACCTCGCAAGGTGGCGGCGAAATAACGCCAGAAAAACCTGGATGGACCGCGGAATCCCCGCGGTTTTTTCTTTTTCCCAGAGGGCGTCAGAAGGAGGTATGCTACAATCGTGCGCATGCAATGGAACTTTATCGGGCAGGAATGGGCGGTCGATCTGCTCAGGAAGCATATCACCCGCAATACCACCCGGCAGGCTTATCTCTTCACCGGTCCGCAGGGTATTGGCAGACGCACCCTGGCACTCCGATTCGCCCAGGCGCTCAACTGCCAGAACCCGCCCGCGCCGGGTGAAGCCTGCGGGACCTGCCGGGCATGTAAAGGCATCCTCAAGGAGGAACAGGCGGACCTATCCGTCATCCGACGAAACCCTGAGCGGACCCGCATCCTGATCGAGCAGGTGCGCGACCTGCAGCACACCCTGGCCCTGGCACCGTATGAATCCAAAACCCGCATCGCGCTGCTTGTGAACTTCCAGGAGGCCACCGAGGACGCCCAGAACGCGCTCCTCAAGGTGCTGGAGGAACCACCGGACCGAGTGATCCTCATCCTGACCGCAGAATCGGCTGAAAGCCTGCTGCCGACCATTTCCTCACGCTGCGAGCAGATCCGCCTGCGTCCGCTGAAGCCAGCAGAACTAGCGAGCGCACTTCAGGGGGTGGATGGGTTAACACTGCCCCTCTTGATCAGCTTGCACATATTTCCAGCGGCTGCCCGGGAAGGGCAATCGCGCTAGGGTCCTCGAAGGAGCTCTACAAGAACCGCAGGGAGCGTTTGGGAGAAGGAATGGAGCTGCTGCAGAGCGATTTGGTCGGGCGTTTCACCTATGCCGAAAGAACCGCGAAGCGCAATGAAAAGATGAACCAGACCCGGGATGAGCTTCGGCTCACACTTCAGGCATGGAGCGGGCTGTGGAGGGATATATACCTGGCAGGCTCGGGTGCGGATGCCTACCTGATCAATATCGATTTCAAAGATGAAATTCTCCGTACGGAAAATGCGGTGAAACCGGCGGAAGCGCTCGGCTGCCTGAAGGAGATAACCTCCGCCCTGTGGAAACTTGATAACAATGCCAACTTGCGACTGCTATTGGAGGTGGTCTTAATGGGTTGGCCGGTATTGCGGAAGCAGGGTTAATCCCCGTCGGTGATGGCTGCCCGCAGAGAGCGGGCCAATTCAATGAACTGGGGGGAATAGCGGATCTCTTCGGAACGCGGGCGGGGCAGATCCACGATCATTTCGGTGCGAATGCGCCCGGGTCGGGGGGAGAACACCAGCACCCGGTCGGAAAGCAGAAGCGCTTCGGAGATTGAATGTGTGACCATTAACACCGTCTTCCGTTCGTGCTGCCAAATCCGCAGCAGCTCCGCACCCATATTCTCGCGGGTCAGGGCATCCAGTGAGCCGAAGGGTTCATCCAGGAGCAGCAGGTCGGGGGATTGGATCAGAGCGCGGGCGATGGCAACCCGCTGCGCCATTCCCCCGGAAAGATCTCGCGGCCAGGCGTTTTCAAATCCCTCCAAGCCGGTGATGGCGATCCATTCCCTGCGCTCTGCGTGCTGGCTTCCTCCATTGGAACGCCCTGCATTTCCAGCGGGAGGGTGATGTTGGCCAGGGCGCTGCGCCAGGGCATCAGGTTGGCCTGTTGAAAGACAAGACCGATTCGCGGGGGATGATCGCCATGAAAGATCACCTCGCCGGAGGTGGGAGTGAGCAATCCGGCCAGCACGCGCAGGAGGGTGGTCTTGCCGCTGCCGGATGGTCCGATCAGGCAGACGAATTCCTGCGGAGCCAGGGCAAAGCTGGCTTCCTGGAGGGTCTCCAACTCACCCTGCTCATCCTGGAAGGATACACCCAGGTTGCGGACTTCAAGGACTGCGTCGGCGAGAATTTCCATTATTTCCCCGGCCAAAACTCGTTGGTAAAAGCAGTCGAAAGATCGAGCGGTTTTTCCAGCAACCCCATGCCTAGGAGCACATTCTGCATGTTTTCCCATGCGCTGGGGTTCGAATACCCGGGTTTCGGGCTTTTCCACATTTCGATGGATTTTGATAGCACCGCTTTCTGGACCGGGTCATCCTCACCCAGGTTCTCGACGTATTTACGGCTGATCGCGTAGGCTTCCTCGGGTTTATCGATCGTGAATAAGATCCCCTGAAGAATGGCGGTTGCCATTTTGCTGAACCAGTTCCGGATCCTTGCGGATCAAATCCTCGCTGGTGACCAGACCGTTACCAACCAGATTATTGAAATCCGAAGTTCGCAGCAGGTTGGCGGCATATCCTTTTGCCTGGAGCTGCACTGGTTCGTTGGCAGCGTAGACGACCACGGCATCATCCCGTTTGCTTACCAGGGATTCCAGCTGGGTGAAGCCGATCACATCCAGGGATACATCCTTTTCGGTGAGCCCGGCGGAGGAAAGCAGGGCATTAAGACCGATATAACTGGCACCGGAGAGCATGGGGATGCCGATGCGTTTACCCTTGAGATCAGCAGGTGTGGTGATCCCGGACTCCTTCAGGGAAACCACCCCCACCGGGTAATCCTGGTACCAGGCCAGGGTGTAGACGAGCGGAAGACCGCTCCCGCGTCCAAGCAGCACCTGCTCGCCGGAGGCGATGGTGAAGGGCAGCTCGCCAGCCCCCACCAGGGCGACAGTGTCGATCTCGGTGCTGTAATCCAGGGTCACATCCAGACCCCTGCTCCTTGAAGTAACCCTTTCTCGATGGCAACATACAGCGGCGCGAACTGCACATTGGGAATGTAGCCAACCGGCAGGCGGATGGGTAGGTCGGAACCCGTCGGGACGGATCGAGGGAGGAAGCGGTTGGCTGTGCCTGGCAGGCAGCCAGAAGGACCAGTGACAATGGATAATGATAAATATATCGTTTCATATTGATCACTCTCATTAAGCGATTTTGGGCGCTGCCATTTCAGGTAGCGTTTTTCCAGGGCAGCCACCAGGCCGTAGAGCATCAGGGCTAGCAGGACCAGGGTGAAGAACCGTACCAAAAACCAGGGGGGTGTCGTATTGACCGCGGGCGAGATTGATGAGGAAACCCAGACCCCGATCGGAACCGACGAATTCCCCCACCACGGCACCGATGACGGCCAGGGTGGCACCGATGCGCAAGCCGCCCAGGACAAGCGGCAGGGCGGAAGGGACTTCCAGGTAGCGCAGCATCTGCCGGCGGTTGGCGCGCATGGAGCGCATCAGGTCGCGCAGGTTTCCGGCACGCTGCGCAACCCCACCAGGGTGTTGACCAGCACCGGGAAGAAAACGATCAGGGCGCAGATCAGCACTTTGGAAGACAGCCCCGGACCGAACCAGATGACCAGCAGGGGGGCGATGGCGACCACCGGAATGGCCTGGCTGGCGACGATATAGGGAGAAAGCAGGTTCTCCAGCAGGCGGGATTTCGCCAGGGCATAACCCGATCAGGAGCGCGGCACCGATCCCGAACGACCATGCCCAGCAGCACCTCCAGCAGGGTGGCGGCGGTGTGGTAGAGCAAGCGAGCCATCCTGCATGGCTTTCCAGGTGCGTTCAGCGCAACCTCCACTGGCGCGGGAAGAATGAAGGAGGGCAGCCGGAATACCGCTCACCGCCAGGCTCCAGGCAGCCAGGAAGAGGAGGATCGAACGCCAGCAGGATCCAGACCCTCCTGGCGGAGAATGAGTTGCTGGAAATGAGATCTGGTTTGATTGGTTTATCTTCTGCTCGCATAAAAAAATACCCCGGGCAAGCGACCTCAGGGCATCAATCCAGGCATATTGCTGGAATGATTTAGCCTTCTTTTATCCGGACTGTACCGTCGACCCCGGAGTTACACCGGGTCTGCGCTTTTCTCGCGCTGGTGGGTTATGACCACCGGTCGGGAATTTCACCCTGCCCTGAAGGATTGTTTGCGATTCAAGTATACGCAAATGGAACGTTGTATGTCAATTTCATTCAATCCCGGGAATAGGGCGGGTACCCCGGCAGAGGCTGGCGAGGGTGGGGACGATCTTTTTCAGAGCCGCAGACCTCGAACGCCAACCGTACGCAGGGAAATCCCCTCCCGCCGGGCGATCTCCTTTTGGGTGTAGCCCTTCGCACAGGTCGGCAAGGATGCGCTGCTGGCGGAAGGAGAGCTCGCGGGCGAAGGATTCTCGCCTGAATAGGATGCAGGAACCCTGCTCGCGGGAGTAGATCAGAACCAGGTCACCCATGCTGCTGGCTTTCATGGCTGCCGGATCGATGGTGAGGGTGAGCGATTCCAGCACCTCCAGGTTGGATTGCACAGCCGCTGGAGTTGATCGATTGCACGATCGTTTCGGCGGCGAGCGAGGAACTGGTGTAGATGATGGAAGTATCGTCCGGGATCATGATGATGCGGGTCATGGCATCTCCAATAGAAATAATGTTCTATATTATTTCATCACAGGCATGAAATTGTCAAGGTTCTGACCCACCTTTGGGATGAAAAACCATCCGTTTTGTCCGTTTTTGGTTACAAAGCCATTTTATTTGGATTACAATCGGCTTACAGTTCCCCCAAACCGGTTGACTTTACCTTCCCGGTGATGTAAATTAGATTTGGATTAAAAGCACGCAAAGGTTGCGAGCCATGATATTTGATAAATTCCGTAAACCCAAAAAAGATCACAAGCGCGGCCAGGCGTTCCTGGAGCTGGCGCTGATCCTGCCTGTGCTGCTGATCATGCTCATCGGGATGGTGGAGGTGGTTTTCTTCATCGGCCGCTACCTGGATGTGCTGGACCTGACCCGTGAAGCTGCCCGTTTTGCCTCGCAGCGCGACCCGCAGATCGATGAGATCATCGCCGGGGCGGGCATCCCCCCGGGTGATTACGATTGCAGCACGGCGAACGATTTCAATTTCTTCTACGATACCTCCTGCATTTTTTCACCGACGATCGGTTCCAGCATCCTGCTGGGATTCGGATTATTGCAACGGGTTGAACCCTTTCCTGATCATGAACCCCGCCACCGATGATATCGTGGTGACCGTTTTCACCCTGAGCACCAACCAGGTTTCGAACGTCTGGCCAATGGATGACCCGGCGGGAGATGGAAAATACTGGGCGCTATCCAACTTCGATAATTACACCGACCCGGACCCCGCGCTGGATGGGGATAACTGGATGCGTGACTGCCAGGGAAATACCGTCCGGGCGGAACCGCATTATACGGAAACCAGCGTGAACAGCCTGGTGCTGCCATACAACGTCGATATGCCAAACGCGAAAGGATATGTTGCCGTCGAGTTCTTTTATTGTTACGAGCAGGTTCTGAATCTGCCATTGATCACCCAATTCATTCCCAACCCCTTCCAAATCCATGCCTACACGATCATGCCCCTTCCCCCCGGGTCACCGACCCCAACCCCCAGCCCGACACCTTAACGCCATGAAAAAACATCAAAAAGGTCAAACGCTGGTCATTTTCGCGATCGCCGCGCTCGCGCTGGTATTCTTTATCGGTCTGGCGGTGGATTCCGGCTCCCTGTATGTTACCTACGGTCAGCTAAAAAGAGCCGTGGATGCCGCAGCGGTTTCGGCTGCCAACGAGTTCAAGCGCCAGGAACCCGGGCATGAACTGGAAGTCATCCCAAAGATGACCTATGCTGCCACCGAGATCCTGAAACTGCAGAACATCGACCCGAACAGCGTGGACCTGCAGATCCGCCTGTGCGATTCGGATTTCGACGGCTTCCGGGATGCTGACCTTGTGACATGGCCCCTGATTTCTTCAACCGCTGCCCGATCACGAACGTCCCCGACCCAGTCACCGGGCTGCTTCGGCAACCACGCAAGCTGATCTGGGTGCGGGCCACCCAGGAAGCGCCGCTGTACTTCCTGCACATGCTGGGCTTTGATAATATCCCCCTGACCACCGACGCGATCGCAGAAGCAGCCTCGGTGGATATGGTGCTGGTTTTCGATACCTCCGAATCCATGGCCTCCGACACCCTGGCAACCCTGTGCGAGCCGTTCGTGACCGCCGGAGAGAACTGCCCGTTCGTGGATAATTACGATGCCGCCTGCAACGCCACCAACTCCTGCCAGCCGTTGCTCCAGGCGAAGGACGCTGCCAACGCACTCCTCGGCACCTGTATGACGGCTACGACCGGGTGGGGATCGTCACCTTCGACACCCAGGCGCAGATCCGCTTCAATCTTGGTGAGAACGACGCAATGAACCCGGAAACCCACCTGGAGGAAGCCTCCGACGCGATCGACGCCATCCCGCTGCACAACGACGCCCCATACGCGCTGATGTGGCCGCAGTGGAAGATGTTCCCGGGCATGTTCAACCCGGTCTTCCCCGAGGATCGCGACGGGGATGGATTGGACGATGATGACGACCTGCCCACCTGCCAGGATAACGTTTCCCACCCGCTGTGCTGCGACGTGAACGATCCCACCGGGCATAACCCCGGGGAATGCGATCGCTGGGATGAATCCCACGATTACTGGGGTTGGGGCGGAGTTCCCTGCGACGCCTGGAACAAGAACGATGCCTTCGATATGAACGGGGACGGGATTATATACTGAAGCGGATAACGTGGTTCCGGGCGATTCCGCCTCCGTGCTCTCCACCTGCCATGGCTGCGGCATCCGGGTGGCATCCAATGTTCTGCGCGAATTCGGCCGCTCAGGTTCGGTTTGGGTGATCGTTTTCCTTTCCGATGGTGCCGGTGAACCTGAGCGATACTCCCAATACCGATCCGGTCAACCCCGACCTCGCAGAGTTATCCTAACGGATTCTGCACCGGTGGCATGGGCACAGGTTGGTGGAATTCGCAGTGTTTCGATACCGAGTTCGCTACCCCGCCACTGCATCGATACCGCCGCGGGCACCTGCCCACCGGGTTCCGTTTGGGATGGTACCACGCCCAAATTTGAATTACAGCGTGCTGGATTACGCCCTGGATATGACTGATACCGCTGCCCTCACCCGCTCGTTGAACCTGAATGAACCAGGTGGAAATGAGATCTCAATCTATACCATCGGCTTGGGCGCAGCAGGCGGTGATACCAGCGACCCGATCAATGTCTCCATTGGCGAACAGCTGCTGCGCTACATGGCAGCTGTTGGTGATGACGGCGACCGTGAAACCGACCCATGCGACGGCGTCGGCCCGCGGCGCATCTGCGGCCAGTATTATTTTGCACCATCCGGGGCAGCCCTGGAAGGCATCTTCCTCGATATCGCTTCCCGCATTTATACAAGGATCTCGGAGTAATCCCCATGAGCCCAGTAAAACGGCCAGTTTTCCAGATTTAGAGACCACCTGCGGAGAAGCCCGGCGCAATCGATGGTGGAATTTGCCATCGCGCTGCCGATCCTCCTGCTGCTGGTATTCGGGATCATCGAGTTCGGACGCATCCTGCAGGCCTGGCTGGCGATCGAGAACGGGGCGAGGTTTGGTGTGCGCTATGCGGTCACCGGGAATTACGACTCGCAGTATTGTGCAGCCGCAGTTGGCGCCATGACCGCCGACCTTGGCCTGACTGTCGCCGAAGAAACCGACGGAAGTGACGATTGCGTGATCGAAGATGCCATCGGCAACCAGATCGATGATCTCTCCGTTCCGCTTCAGGATTATGCCCGCCTGCTGACCATCCGGGATGTCTCCCTGCAGGGCGCGACCGGGATCGCCTATAACCTGGACGACCCGGTTTCCGGTAATTATGAGGATTTCCTGACCGCAGCTCATACCACCCTGGATGATGGCGCTTTCCACCAGGACCACCGCGGTAACCCAAGCCTGCCGGGCTTCTTTCAATGTGACCACCTGCTCCAACCGGATTATTCAGGATCATGGAGTCCTCTTCGGGTTGAACCCCAACAACTTCTTCTTCAACCCGATTCCCGGTGGGGGCAATCCCAATGATTTCTTGTTCCCGCAGCACTGCGAGATGGTGGAAATTGGTACTTTCAACCTGGTGCGCGCGGTGGATGACGCCGGCGGCCCGGGCGACCGGGTGCGCGTGACCCTCACCTACCGGCACAACCTGATCACCCCCTTCCTTTCCACCTGGTGGCCGACCCTGCGGTTGACCGCCATGCGCGAGGGCATCGTTGAAAAATTCCGCACCTCGCGCGTCACCGGTCTCACCGGTGGGATGGCCTTCCTGCCCACCTGGACCTTCACCCCGCCGCCGGCGACCATGACCCCGACCGAAACGCTGACGCCAACCGCCACCTCCACGATGACCGCCACGCCCACCAGCCACGCCGGACTGCCTGACATTTGTGAACGATACAGAGGGCATGACCGGTGACCCGGGCGAGAACCTGGCAATCCAGAATGGCGGCAACTCGCTCGAAGCCTACATGCGCAATACTGATCCGTCAATAGCGTCTGGCTCGGAGCTGCCAGCCTGACCTACAATGGCGGATGGCATTCGGCATTCCAGGACCCGATGGCAGGACACATCTTCGATTATTACGCCTGGGAAGCCAACGCGAACAAACTCTATGACCCGGCGAATACGAGTCCACCTACCCGTTCTCGCATATCTTCCCCACGCCGCAGTACCGGGTCTACCCGGGGCAATCCGGTTGGTTCAAGTGGGTGTATGCCACCCCGTTCACCTTCTGGGAGACACCCAATTTCCGGCAGTACCCGTTCGATGCCAACCCGACCCTGGAACTCTCCGTCACGCCTCCCGGACCAAGCCAGGCACAGGGGTATTACTGGCCAAGCGATTTCAATGGCGGGCTTGACCTACAAGATCGGATTCGATGAAGAGACGGCCCGGACCTGCTCCTGACCATGACCGGCCGGGAAGGACCGGAGATCACCCTGCAGTATTCCAGTTCATCACCCATCTCAGGCGGATTCTGGATCCGGGCGATCATTAGCGGGACCGATGCCATGCCGATGGATTATGTTTATTTCTACGTTTATGATTCCAACGGCTACCTGGTTCACTGGTCATCCGACACCACCAGCCAGTACTGCATCTTCGGCGGCAGCTGCAACAGCCGCACCCCGTGGGCAGACCGCTGGCTGCAGGGCGGCGTTAACGCCGGGTTGATCACCGATGGGGATTACACCCTGGTGGTGCTGGCACGCAATTCCGATAACCGCACAAAATCCAGCGTCATCGTGGATAACTTCAGCATCATGGCGCCCACGCCCACCACGCACGAGCACGGTCACCCAGATCGGTCACCCCCACGGTGACCCGCACCCGCACACCAACCCGTACATCAACGATCACCCGTACCCCGACGAATACCCGCACGATCACACTGACACCCACGATCACGCAAACGCCGACCGTCACTCGACACCCCGACGGTCACGAGCACCCCGACGGTCACCCGCACGCGGACCAACACACCGACCATCACGCTGACGCCCACGATCACGCGGACTCCGACAATCACCCTGACCATCACGGTGACGACTACCCGCACCCGTACCCCTACCCGCACCAATACACCCGACAAGGACGAACACACCGACGGTGACAGATAACCTATACACCGACGGTCACATCTACGATCACGCTGACCCGAACAATTACCCGCACCCCCACGGTAACCTTAACGCGGACAATCACACCCACCCGGACCAACACGCGGACGATCACGTCATACACCGACGAGCACTACCACCCTGACGCCAACGATCACAAGGACACCGACGCGGACACCGACGAACACGCTGACGCCGACCCGGACGCAGATCATCATCTGCCAGACACCGATCGAGCTCGGCGGATGCAAGACCAATACGCCCACCCGTACCCGGACGCCATGATCCCGGGCGGATGACCGACAACTTCGAGGGAAAGCCGAAACGACAGAAGTGGCTCGCACAACAAGGCGAGCCACTCTCGCATCCCTGCTGGCGGGCGGGTTTTTCTTCGTTGTGCTATTCCTGGCACTCAATGTGGTGGTGCGAAGCGCTTCGCTGACTGAACAGATCAAGGTGATGGCGTTTATCACCGCTTGCGCTCGGGCTGCTCTTCTTTGCCCTGGCGCTGGTGGGTGATTTCCTCATCCGAGCCGGGGCTGGCGATGGGATTCTCCCCTGCTGATCGCCATTTGGGCTACCTGATCCCGGCGGTTTATTTTCTTCTGATGTGCCTGGCTTTCACGGTTTCTACCGCCAGATTTCTGGACTGCGCTGGCGCGGTTCGAACTTGCTGCTAACCCATCAAGTGCCTGTTCTCCTTCTCTGGCAGGTACTGATGCTCACCTGGTTCCTGCTGCGGGTAAAAAGCTGGATCCCCGCAAAGTCATTTACGCTACGCAGCGAGAGAAACCGTGACGGCCTTCCTGGCAGGGGTCGGGCTTGGGGTTGGGAGCCATTTTTATCATTTCGATCGAATCCGACCCTCTTCCCTTCCCTGCAGGCGATCTAACTGCCGGGAGCGCAGGGGCCACCCCCATTGCAGGGGGTATTGCTGCTTGTCTTTGCTATCAGCCTGCTGCCATGGGCCGAGGAGCAGTACTTCCGGGGAATTCTGCTCGACTGGTTGGAACGAGCTGGGGGAGACTGGCGGGGTCTTACTTTCCTCCCTGTTTTTTGCCCTGCTTTCCTTCCGCTTGACACTTGGTCCTGCCGGGTTTACTGGTTGGACTCGGCCTGGCGATCTCCGCAGGCGATCGCGATTGGAGGTCGGCAGTCTGCGCGCACGCGGTATGCAACCTGGTTATCCTGGGTTTATTTCCATGCGCGCGCATTCTGAGAGTGAATTCGGTAGCGTGAAGATGAGCCAAAATGTACCCGAACCGATACTGCAACTCCAGAGAATTCCCCCAAGGCAGGGAATCATTGCCCGGATGTTCTTCCTGGGGCTCTATTTCGCCTGGCTGATCTGGGGGGGTGGAAATGCCTTCGAACGGGGATATGCTGGCACTCTGGTGCTGGTGTTTCACCGGCGGAGCGGCGGCCTGGCAGGGGTGGCGGGTGAAAAGCCGGTTGGAAGACTGGGGGGTTACACAAAAGCCTGGATGTGGATGGCGACCGGGCTGGCCGTCAGCACTGCCGGCGATCTGACCAGGTTCCTCTCGAATACGATACTTCCCGGTTCTAACTGTTTACTGAGGCGGGATTCTGGCTTTACCCTATCGGTACCATCCTGCTGGCGGTGGGGATCAGTGTGTACCCGAGGGTGCTGCGTGTAACCACCAGCCGGGCGACTTTGTTAATGGATACTTTTATCACCACAACCGCTGTGGTGGTGCTTGCCTGGCTGGTTGTTTTCGAGCCGCTTTATAACGGTGCCACGGGGCTTCATCCCCGAAGCTGGGCTGCGACACTCTTCCCCCTGGTGGATTTGATCCTCCTGGTGATCGTGTTGGATCTTTTCCTTCTCAGTGACCCGCGCAGGGTGAACCCTTCGTTTCTTTGGATCCTGGGGGGACTTTTTGCCTTTACCCTGAGCGACCTGTTCTTCGTTTACCTGGTGAATACCCAGGGGTATTTACCAGGAAGCCTGGTGGATCTCGGGTGGATCATCGGGGATGGTTGTTTCTTCCTGGCTGGGGTAAGCCAGCTTCGTAAAAATGTAGAAACAGTTGAGCTCCAACCAAACCCGCCGATCGCACGGTTCCAGAAATTGCTGCCGGTGCTGTTGGTCGTTATCCTGGGTTGGTATTCGCTGTTTTTCTGGCAATTCAGCGGGGCGACCAATTCCCTGGGATTGTGGGTTACGGTGATCCTTGGCATCGGGTTGATCATCCGCCAGGGGATCAGCACAGGGGAGCAGCAGTTCATCCAGTATGCCAGCCTGGTCAATAGCATTTCAGAACCCGCCTTCGTCTGCGACCGGGACGGACGGCTGCGAATGGTCAACCCGGCTTTCCTGCGAATCACTGATCACAACCAGGCCCAGGAAGTGCTTGGCACACGGTTGCAGCGAATGCTGGATGAAGCATTGCCCCTACCGCCATTTGCGCAGCTGCGCAAGACGGGTTGGTCTGGGGAAAAGGATCTTGCTGGCGCGAAACGGGGAGCGCATCCCGGTGAGCCTTTCGCTGCAACCCATTCAGCCGGGCGGGGATGACCGCCTGAGCCTGGCGGGTACAGCTCACGATTTGCGCGAATTGAAAAAACAGCAGAAAGATTTGCGCTCGGCCTATGAACAGATTGCCAGCGCGCATGACGAGCTGGAAAAGATGAATCAGCAACTGGCGGAAAAGGTGGCCGAGGAGACCGCGAACCTGAGTGTTGCCCTGAACCGCCTGGAAAAGCAAAATCGCGAGCTGCAAAAATTGGATGAATTGAAATCGGATTTCGTTTCCCTGGTCTCGCACGAACTGCGCGCTCCGTTGACCAATATAAACGGCGGAATCGAGCTGGTTCTGAAAGAGGGGAACAAGCTGCCCGCCCGGACGAAAAATTCCCTGGAGCTGGTTTCGGCAGAGATCAACCGCTTAACGCGCTTTGTTGAAACCATCCTGGATATTTCTGCGCTGGATGCAGGCAGAATGCCGCTCACCATCGCCCCGCTGGCGATCTCACGGGTGGCAACCACCATTCAGCGCCAGATGACCCACCTGGAGGATACCGCGAGGATCGCCTGGCGTATCCCACAGCCTGCCCCCGAGATGCTGGCGGACGAAAACGCGTTGAATAGCGTTCTGTTTCACCTGCTGGATAATGCCCTGAAATATGCCCCCTCCGGGCAGATCACGGTAATGGCAGGCAGCAAGGGCGCGCGCGGATGGCTTTCTGTCACCGATCAAGGCGTGGGTATCCCCGAAGGTGCGATGCCCTACCTTTTCGACCGCTTTTACAGGTACAATACCGAGGATGACCGCGAGGTTTACGGACACGGCATGGGATTGTATATCGTAAAACGACTGCTGGAAGCGATGGATGGCAGCATTGAGGTATACAATCTGCCGGATGCAGGTGCGCAATTCACCTGCTGGCTGCCCCTTGCGGATACGGAATTGACCAAAGATGAAGGATAAGATCCTTTTTGTCGATGACGACGCCACCCTGCTGAAATTTCTGGCGGAGTATTTCAAAGATCATCCCTACGAGATCCTCACAGCCAGATCAGGACAGGAGGCGATTCGCGAAGCCTACCAGGCACACCCGGCATTGGCAGTGCTGGATGTGATGATGCCCGGGATGGACGGGTGGGAGGTCTGCGCGCGGCTGCGCGAGATGTACTGATATTCCGATCATCCTGCTGACGGGCAAGACCGCCGAAGCCGATAAGCTGCGCGGGTTTCGCCTGGGTGTGGATGATTATGTCACCAAACCATTCTCCTTTGCCGAGTTGGCAGCGCGCATCCAGGCGGTGCTCGCGCGTGCGAGGCAGCAGCAGGGAGGAGTTGAGAATATCCTCCGGTGTGGGTCCCTGGTGGTGGATCTGGATAAACACGAGGTCACCGCCGATGGAAACCTGCTGGCGCTGACCCCCACCGAATTCCGCCTCCTGGAGGTGCTGGCCCGGAGGAAGGGGAAGGCCGTCTCGGAGGAGGAGCTGATCCAGGAGATGTGGGGAGCGAACCGCCAGGAGGAAAGCACCGCCGTGCGGCGTTACATCTGGCTGCTGCGCAAGAAGATCGAGCCCGATCCTTCCCATCCCACCCGGGTGGTCACCGTGCGGGGGTATGGCTACCGCCTTGAGCAGGAAGATTCGCTGGCTTAAATCAAACCGAGGTCACAGCTTGAAATTCACACTGCACCGGGAATTCCCGGCTTCTATAAAGGACGAATGGAACGCGCTGCTCGAAACGAGTATCAACCATGTACCGTTCTTAAGGTATGAGTACCTGGAAACATGGTGGCAATCACGCGGCGGGGGTGAGTGGCCTGAAGCTGAGTTGGCGATCATCACCGCGGAAGATGAAAACGGTTTGGCTGGTGTGGCGCCCCTATTCAAGGCAGAATGGGGGGGTAAAAGATCCTTGCTCTTGCTGGGGAGTATCGAGATCTCGGATTACCTGGATTTCATCGTGCGACAAAAAGATTTACAGGAATTTCTGAGCGGGTTGCTGGATTTTCTGGTGAATTCCTTCCCCCTGGAATGGGACGCGCTTGATCTCTATAATATTTTGGAAGGGTCACCGAGCCTGGCTGCTCTCACGAAAATCGCCATGGGAAAAGGGTTGAAGGTGGAAACCACCCAACTTCAGCATTCGCCGTATATCCCCCTGCCCGCGGATTGGGAGACCTACTTATCGGGGATCGATAAGAAACAGCGGCACGAGATCCGCCGCAAGCTGCGCCGGGCGGAGGAAGCCGGGGGGGCTGTACGCTGGTATATCGTGGAAGATGGAGCCACGCTGGAGGCCGAATTGAAGGCGTTCATGCGGTTGATGGCCAATGACGAGGATAAGGCCAAATTCCTCACGCCAGCGATGCGCGCGCACATGCAGCAGACAGCACACTGCGCGTTTGAAGCGGGCTGCCTCCAACTGGCTTTCCTGGAGGTGAGTGGGGAAAAGGCAGCCGGGTACCTCAATTTTGACTACCTGGACAAGATGTGGATCTACAACTCCGGCTTGGATTGGAAATTCGCGGAATATTCCCCTGGCTGGGTGCTGCTGGCGAACCTGATCCGCTCAGCAATCGAAACTGGCCACAGCGAATTCGATTTCATGCGCGGGAACGAAGATTACAAATACCGCTTTGGGGCGGTGGACCGGTTCGTGATGAGACATCGGATTGAACATCAAGGTAAACAACTTGGAGAGGATTCCGGCGTTTCAACGAATTGAAAGGGACGGTTCCCGGGCGAGTAATAACTATTATCAAGTAGAAGCTCGAAATCTCTTGAGAAATATTGATCGAATACCAATCGGAATGAATTCACAGGGGATATGGTTGGATATAAGCGATTTTTTCCACTGGGAAGATAATACGCATTTAGGATAGCCAATCTATTCTCGCCCCTTACCCCATGGTCGCCCTGAAGGATGATCACAGGCGGGATTTGAGAATTATTAATAATTTTTTCAAGATCATTGATGATTCTGCGGTTAATAAATTCAACCTGCTGCGAATATCCTTCGATGAAATAAGTCTCATCGATTGGTGTATTGTGATTACTGTAATACCCCAAATCCGTTTGCATGGATCCATCAGCCCGAAACACAAATGGGTAATGGGGAATAATGAAATGGGCAAAGACGAATTTTGGACCCTTGATGGTATCTATCTCGCCAAGCTTATCAAGTTTGAAGAGCTCCCTTTCGATATGTGACTGAACGGGATTCTGAATTTCAGCAACAGTATTTTGTGAGAAGAAAATCTGTGATTCGATAAGCGGCAATAATGCGGTCGAATTCAGCAGAATGCTTTCAAACGGCGAAATATACCCGCTGACCTTTCCCTGCGAAAATGGCGAAAAATAGTAACTTGCATCATTCCAGGAATCCCAAAAATAACCTGTATCGAAGGCAATCGTCTTATAACCATTTTCCTCAAGGATGGACCGAACCCGGTTGTCCTTGATATACCCCACCAAACTATCCATATTCGAAGCCTCCGGGTCCAACTCCGGGGCGAGATTTTGCAGATAATCCATATTCAAGGTGGAACTCAATGCCAATTCAGTTTGAACGTAATTGCTTCGACTGCAATCAGCAACAAAAAATCCAAGCTTTTCCAATTCGGCAATAAATTTTGAATTATCAATACGGAAATCTGATCGTAAATAATCTTCTCTTGTATACATATCCAAAATGATGTAATAAACATCCGGTCTTTCGTAGCCGCCGGATCTGACAGCTTCCTGCCCTAATGGGACTTCACTGGATACCTCGGACTTCCTATCTTGGATCGCGGTATAAAGAATGGAAAAGAGGGGCAAGGCGATAATTATCGCTCCAGTAAGATTTAAGTAACCCGCCAGGGATTTGCCGTTTTTCATCTTAGCAAATATCAACCATGTGCAGAATAAGAAGATGATCGCATAAAACAGGATCAACCAGCGATGCCTGCTGATAAAAATATCCGATAGCGGCGAAGCAGAGATGAAATTCTGTAGATGCCCATACGTAAAAAACAGAATAATGCACAACGAAGAAAAGGCTGCTGCCTTATACATATTTCTACTTACAATGAACGTCCCAATGAAAATTATGGATACCAAGCTCAAAGACACCATCAACGGTCGAATTATTACGGAGGGGTCTACTTCCTGGATATTTACTTGGAAAAGAGATAATGTTGGGTAACAAGCAATCAGGAAGGGATAGTAAGGAAATTTCGCGAGCCTGGCTGTAAGAGTAGAATTTTTCACAGGGTGGGACCTAAAAAAATTTGATTTTCCGGTTAAATTGCCTGGTCTTGGATTAGTGCATAATAGAACCTTGCCATATTCAACAATCCTTCCACAGGGATTCGCTCGTTCACCCCATGGATACCGGCCAGGTCCGCAGGCGTCATCCGCAGGGGGGTGAAGCGGTAGACATTATCAGAAACCAGGGTATAAAAACGGGCATCGGTCATCCCGGTGATCAGCACCGGAACGAAGGGGATCTTCCCGAAGATTCCGGCGGCGATTCTTTCGATGGCGTGGTAGGCATCTGACTTGGAGGGGGATTGGCTGGTGGCTTCCAGGGCGCGACCCTCCAACGCGCGGAGCTGAATGCCGGGATCGGCGATCACCTTGCGGACCCGCTCGCAGGCGAAGGCGACGGAATCCCCCGGGAAAAGGCGCAGGTTGAGCAGCACAGAGGCTGATTGCGGCAGGGCATTTTCCTGCACACCCCCGGAGATGACCGTGGCGGCGCAGGTTGTGCGGATGGAGGCGTTGGCTTCCGGAATGCGACCAATAATACGGGCAGCCAGGGGAGCGAACAGCCATAGGTTGGCAAAGACGAGTTGATAAAGGAAAGGAGCGTTGGATCCCAGCCTTCTGAACAACTCGCGCAATTCCTGCGGATGGGCAGGGAAGGGGTTCTTTTCCAGCCGGGTGATGGCCGCGGCCAGGGAGCCGATGGCCGTGCTGGCTGGCGGCATGGCGGAATGCCCGCCTTTTGCCTGGCTGCTGAGCTCAAGGGTGAGGTACCCCTTCTCGGCAACGCCGATCAGTCCGGTGGGGATCTTTACTCCCGGAAGGAAGTCGGAAACCACCGCGGTGCCTTCATCCAGAACGAATTCCGGATGAATGTTTTGCGATTTCATCCAGGCGGCGATGCGCGGTGCGCCGTGGGTGCCTGAGGTTTCCTCGTCGTGACCGAAGGCGAGATAGATGGAGCGGGAAGGCTTGAAACCGTTGCCGACCAGGTGCTCCACCGCCTGCAGGATGGCGACCACCGTGCCCTTGCAATCCACCGCGCCCCGACCCCAGATGTAACCATCGGCGACCTCGCCCTCGAAGGGAGGATGCTGCCACTGGGATTCCGTGCCGGGATCGACCGCGACGACATCCAGGTGACCGGTGAGGACGATCGGGTCCAGGTCCGATTGGCTGCCACGCCAGTGAAACAGGAGACTGGGCGTGCCCAGGTCGATGCGCTCCAGGGTGCGGTGCACGCGTGGAAAACTTTTCTCCAGTTCCAGCTTGAGCTGCAGGAAGGGGTGGGGGTCTACTTTATCATGGTCGTGATCCGAGACTGTTTTGCAGCGGATGGCTTCTGATAATGCTTCGGCGAGGACCTGCGGGTAGAACTCTTCCTGCTCTACTGGTTGCACCTGGGCAGTGGGAGCCCGGAAAAGGAGGGTGCGCAGAAGGAGGAACGCAAGAAGAAAGAGCAGGGCGGCAAGTATTAGGATCAGGGATGTGGTCATTTTTTCACCTATTGGGGATCAAGGTTGACTTGCCTCGAATACCCTATTAAATTCATTTTCGAAGAGATGCGCAAGGGAGGAATCATGGATGATCAGGATGTTTTCATCATTGCGCTCGTCGGCTGCGCGGGTAAAGTTGTAGGAACCGATCACCACGATCTCCCCGTCGATGATCATCAGCTTTTCGTGCATCAGGGCGGGGTTGCCATCCAGGCGGATATCCATCCCCGCGCGCCGCAAACGGTCGTATTCCGTTCCGGTGCTGCCGGGCAGTATTTCCCCCTCAAACACGCCGCGCACATCCACACCGGATTGATATTTCTGTACCAATTCCTCACCCAGGTCATCCAGGGTGAAGGTATAGGCCAGAAAATGGATGCTCGTATCGGCCTGATCCACGAGGGCGAGCAGCTTTTCAGAAATCCCATCCTCCGGGGAAAAATACACCCCCATCGGTTTTCCATCGATCACAAATTGATTTTGGGTGGTGGGCTGAAGGTCCGTTGCCCCAAAATCCCCATTTTCAAACATGCTGTTGAACTCCTGCGAGGTACAAACGGGCCAGCTCCGGGTCTTCAACCTCGCAGGAGGTAATTGTTGTCTGAATTCAAGCCATTCACGGTGTAATTTGCTGACCCGATCAGTACGATCGTACTCATCCACGACCATGAACTTATTGTGCATCAGGCTGTCCTGCTTATCCACAACGATGGGGATGCCGGAGGCGCGGATTTTTTGCGGGATAGGGTTGATGAAATTATCGCTCTCCATCACCAGGCGCACCCGAACCCCGCGCTCCTCTGCCCGGATCAGCGCTTTGGCCAGGGCGGGCTCGGAGAAGTTATACACGGCGATATCCAGAGTATCGGTCGCGGAATTGATCGCCTCCAGGAGGCCCTCGAGCGGTTCACAACCGCCGCGGATGTCTTCCGGATCGGTGAACCAAAACTGGAAGGAGTCCCCGGCGGAACAATCCGGGGTGGAAGAAGGATCCGAATTGCCGGAAGGATTAGTGGCAGGTGGACGAGATCCCTGAAACGTGCATCCCAGGACGAGTACCAAAAGAAAACCGAAGGATCACGGCGGATCGAAAACCCGGATGGAGTTCAAGGTGGGTGCTCATGGAAGGGTGATTATCGCGCCATTCAGCGATTATCGCAATAGGGCGCGGTGGGGTTGAAGAAATTTGTTGAAGTACTGATAGAAAGGTGTAATCCTTCACTTGTGGAACAGATACCGAAAGGATACACTGGGTCTTGTTTTAGTGGATAGAACACCCGGAGGTTTCATGGATTTCTCGATCATTTTCATCATCATCCAGCTGATACTCCTGGAAGGGCTGCTTTCGATCGATAACGCAGCCGTGCTGGGCACGCTGGTATCCAAGCTGCCCAAGGATGAACCGTCCCGTGGCCCAAATCCCTGCGGGTATCGGAAAAAAGCTGCAGAGAACCCTGGGCAACCAGCGCGCTGCCGCGCTGAAAGTTGGGCTTGCTCGGCGCATACCTCGGCCGGGCGTTGATGCTGATCGCTGCCAGTTACATCATCCAGAACCCGTGGCTGAACGTGGTTGGAGCGCTCTACCTGGTGCATCTGGCTTTCGAGAACCTGGGGATGGCGAACCAGGAAAGTGAGGATGATGAGATCCGCGCGGTCAAGCAGGATACCTTCTGGTCGGTGGTGATCTCGGTGGAGCTGGCAGACCTGGCCTTCAGCCTGGATAACGTTGTGGCTGCGGTGGGGCTTTCCGATAAGCTCTGGGTGGTGCTCATCGGTGTTTTCATCGGCATTCTGACCATGCGCTTCGCTGCTGGGTGGTTTTCTTATATGGTGGAAAAGGAACCCATCCTCAAACCGGCGGCGTATATCCTGGTGCTGGCCATCGCGATCGAGCTGCTGGTGCAGGAATTCGCCGGGATCGAGATCTCGGACCTGACCCGTTTTGCCATCACGGTCAGCATCATTCTGCTCTCGCTGGCCTACGCGCATTTCAAACCGCTGCAAAAATTGCGTTTTGTTTTGATATGGCTGGCACACGGGTTTTCGATCGTCAATGAGTTGCTGGAGTGGATCCTGGCGCCGCTGATGGGTTCGATCCGCCTGGTTTCCAACCTCGTGAAGCGGGCATTCAAAAAACCTCAACCTGATTTGGAATAAAGAAAAAAGACCCGGGCAACCGGGTCTTTTTTTGATTATTCGAAGCTTTTAAGCATCCAGATCATCTGAAGCTTGCCGAAAAGCTTTTTCCCCATCCCCGCCCGCTCGTAGCCGTATTTTTCATAGACATCCACCGCTGAGGCACGGGTGAGGGTGCCCATCCGCTTGAAACCCCGTTCACGGGCGCGTTTTTCCACGGTATCCACCAGGAGCTGGCCGATGCCCTTGCCCTGCTGGTTTTCGCGCACCGCCAGGTGGGAGAAGCGCGCCAATCCGGGCTCATCTTCATAGAGCTTGACCACGCCGACGATCTCGCCGGTCTGATCATCCACCGCCATGAAGTGCTCGCTGATCACTTCGTAATCGTCCTTTTCGGTGCCGTGGGGCAGCCCGAGCGGCTCGCGCAGGACGTGGTAGCGCAGCGCGTAGTATTCCTTGAATTCCTGCTTGGTGTGGGGGGTTTTGATGGTGGTCATGGCGAGCCTCCGGTGAGATGATTATAGCATCCTCGTTTTGTCATCGCGAGGAGGACGAAGTCCGACGCGGCGATCTCATTAAGGATATATTAGGCAGGATTTCCACCTAGCGCTGCTTCCCATCCAATATTGATCGAGACAGATTGCCGCGTCGCGCCGGTCGTTGCCGGCGCTCCTCGCAAAATGAACTCTGTCATTGCGAGACCGCGAAGCGGTCGACACTTGCACTTGCCGCACACTTGCATTGGCTGCAATTGCCAGGGAGTGCAGGTGAGCAATCTCACCCGAATATCCGACAATCGTTAACCAACATAGCCTTCATATGAGATTGTTTCGTCGGGCTACGCCCTCCTCGCAATGACAAGCAAAAACAAGCAATTTTGAGCCCCAAAACTGCATAAAACTGCATATTCCCGCGGTTGATTTCCGCGGGCGAGCGTGGCATAATAGAGCCGAAATAGAACAAATATTCTATAAAAGGAGAACACGGTGAGAAAACGGGAGACTTTCGCGCAGTCCATCGCTTCCCCGCCCGCGCAGTTGGGCCTGGATAAGGAGATCAACGAGATGCGGGGGTTGATCGAAAAGCTGCAGGGCATGGCGCTGGATGGGGATGAACCCAACCCGCAGTTCGTGACCCTGGCCGATACCCTCGGGCGGGTCTACACCCAACTGGCCACGCTGATCAAGACCCAGGCGGCGCTGCGGCAGGACCTGGATGTGGCCGCGGCCATCCACCAGGCGGCGGAGGCCATCCGCCGTGAGAAGGGGTGGGAATGACCCCCCAAATCAGCCCGGCAGCCGGATGCTACTCATCGAAGGACCACCCCGAAGGCGGGAACAACCACGCCGGCGGCGCGCGGCTCCAGCAGGAGCCAACCGAAAGCGCCCCCGCACCCTTCGGGCATGCTAACCCTCTGAAGAAAAGGTGTCCTTCGGATCATCCGGCTGCCGGGCTGGCACCCGCCGCGGCAGGCAGAAATCCACGCAGGGAGAGCCGGTGAGCGCAGCGTTCGCCCCTTCCAAAGAGTCGATGGCAGCGGATGCGTGCCTGATCCTCCGCGACGTGCTGCTCTTTTGCCGCCACGGCTCGGGGGTGACCCTGCGCGCCTACCAGCAGGAGGTGGCGCTGGCGGTGATCGACTCGGTGATGGACCGCAGGGGGCTTTCAGAGGTGGTGATGTTCCCGCGCCAGAGCGGCAAGAACGAGCTGCAGGCGCAGTTGGAGGCCTACCTGCTGCTGCATGTTTTCCGACCGGGATGGGGAGATCGTCAAGGTCTCGCCCACCTGGAAGCCGCAATCGCAGAACGCCATGCGCCGCCTGGAGCGCACGCTCAAGCGCAACCCGCTGACCTGCACGCTGTGGGAGAAGGAAGCCGGCTACATCTACCGGGTGGGCTCGGCGCGCATCTACTTCCTCTCCGCCGCGCCCGAGAGCAACATCGTGGGCGCCACCGCCTCCACGCTGCTGGAGGTGGATGAAGCCCAGGACGTGCAGCCCGGCAAGTTCGATAAGGAGGTGGCGCCCATGGCGGCCTCCACCAACGCCACGCGCGTCTTCTGGGGCACGGCCTGGACGGGGGCCACGCTGCTGGGGCGCGAGCTGCGCGCCGCGCGGCGGGCCGAGAAGAAGGACGGCATCCGGCGCGTGTTCCGCCTGAGCGGGGACGATGTGGCCCGCGAGGTGCCGGAATACGGCAAATTCGTGGCCGAGCAGGTTTCCAGATTAGGGCGCAGCCACCCGATGGTCTGCACCCAGTACTTCAGCGAGGAGATCACCGCCGAGAGCGGCATGTTCCCCGCCTGGCGCGTGGCGCTGATGAAGGCTGGCTCCACTTCCGCCGGATCAGAACCTCTCCCCGGGCGACATCTACGCCTTCCTGCTGGATGTGGCCGGGCAGGACGAGGGCGCGGTGGGCGATTCCGCGCCGCTGGCGCACGAGCTGGAGAACCCGAAGCGGGATGCCACCGCGCTGACCATCATCGAGGTGGATCTTTCCACCCTGGCTGATGAATTGATCTGCCGCCCCACCTACCGCGCCTGCGCGCGGAAGCTGTGGGTGGGGGTGCGGCACACGCGCCTCTTCGCCGAGATCAAGGCCCTGGCGGGGCAGTGGCGCCCGCGCAAGGTGGTGGTGGATGCCACCGGGGTGGGCGCCGGGCTGGCCGCCTTTTTGGAAAAGGCGCTCCCCGGTCGGGTGCTGCCCTTCACCTTCAATGTGGGGAGCAAATCCCGTTTGGGGTGGGATTTCCTGGGCATCGTGGATACCGGGCGCTGGAAGGAGAGCGGGCACTCTCCCGAGAGCGAGCTCCTTTTCCGCCAGCTTTCCTTCTGCCAGTATGAGATCCAGCCCGGGCCGGAAAAGCGCATGAGCTGGGGCGTGCCGGATGGCGCCCGCGATGCCGAGAGCGGCGAGCTGGTGCACGACGACCTGGTGATCTCGGCGGCGCTCTGCGCTGTGCTGGAGGACCAGGACTGGCCGCCCGGGCAGCCGACCGCCATCATCCGCGGGCGCGATCCGCTGGCGGAGATGGACAAGGGATTCTAAAAAAGAGGACGCATGAACATCCGCAACAACCTGGCTAACCTGTTCTTTCGCGATGAGATCCGTTCGCAGGTGCGCGCGGCGCTGGCTTCTGAGACCGACGCCACCTTCGCTCTGGGCGCACGCCAATTGAACGCAGCGGAGCGCGACCGCTACGATTACGACCGCGAGACGCTGCAGCAGCAGGCCCTGCTGGCCTGGCGCAGCAATCCACTGGCGCGGCGCATCGTGGAGCTCACCTCGCAGTACGTGGTGGGCGGCGGGATCAGCCTTTCCAGCCGCGACGACGCGCGCGCACGCCTTTTTGCAGCAGTGGTGGAACCATCCCCTCAACCAGTGCCCCGTGCGGGTGGTGGAGTGGTGCGATGAACTCACCCGCTCGGGGGAGCTTTTCTTCCTGATCTCCACCGACGCGGGCGGGATGAGCTACATCCGCGCGGTGCCTTCGGGCGAGATCGCCGGGATCGAGCATGCCGCCAACGATCTGCAGCAGGAGACTGCTTTCATCCAAAGGGCGCCCGGCGGGGTGGGGGAGGAAGTTCGCTTCGCGGCCGCGCAGGCCGCTGGAGGAGTGAACCCGGCGCCGATGGGCGCTTCCCGACCGTGATGGCGCACTATGCCATCAACCGTCCGGTGGGCGCGCTGCGCGGAGAAAGCGACCTGGCGCCCGCTGCTGCGCTGGCTCAGCCGCTACGCCGCCTGGCTGGAGGACCGCGCCCGGCTGAACCACTTCCGCACCGCCTTCCTCTATGTGGTCAAGGCGCGCTACGCGGGCGAGGCCGAGCGGATCGCGCGCCAGAACAGCCTGAACGCGAACCCGCCCAACCCGGGCTCCATCCTGGTCACCGACGAGAGCGAGGCCTGGGAGGTGCTGAACCCCGAGCTCGAATCGGGCGATGCCGCCACCGATGGGCTGGCGCTGAAGAAGATGATCGCCGCCGGGGCGGGGCTGCCGCTGCACTTTCTGGCGGAACCGGAATCCGCGACCCGCACCACGGCCGAGGCGGCCGGGGGACCCACCTTTCGGCGCTTCGAGCAGCGCCAGCAGTTCTTCCTCTGGATGCTGGGCGACCTGGCGAGGATCGCGCTGCGTCGGCGCAGCGCCGTGGATGCCCGTCTGCAGGCCGATGCGGAGGTGGAAGTGCGCGGCGCGGACCTGAGCGCCCGCGATAACGCCGCGCTGGCCCTGGCCTCCTCCACCGTGATCAGCGCCTTCGCCCAGCTTTATGAGCACGGGCTGATCGACGCGGAGGAGCTGCTGCGGCTGGCCTACCGCTTCTGCGGTGAAACGGCCGATATCCCCTCGCTTCTCGCGCGCGGGCGGCGCAGGGAGTGATAAAACGGAGCCCGGCTCCTGGCAGGAGAGACCGCGGGGGCTGCGGGTGAACCCCGAAAGCGGGGAAGTATCGACAGGAAAGGAGGAGCTTTGGAAGAAATTGCAGTGAAAGAGGAGCGCGTTCGGCTGGCGGCAACCGCCAATGTGACCGCTTCGGGCGAGTTCGAGGTGCTGGCCATCAACGCCGGCGAGGGCAACGGCTGGCAGTTCAGCCCGGAGGCGCTGCGCGGCTCGCTGCCGCTCTGGGAAGGGGTGGAGACCTTCGTGGACCACACCCCCGAGCCGAGAGTGGGGCACTCGCTGCGCGACCTGGCGGGCATCTGCACGCGGGCCGCGCTACGACGAGGAACGAAAGGGGGTGGTGGTGCGCCTGCGCCCCAGCGGACCCAGCGCCGCGCTGCTGCAGGAACTGGGGCGGCAGTGGCTGGAGGAGCCCGAGCCGCGCCCGCGGGTGGGCTTTTCGGCCGACCTGGTCTTCACCGCCAAGGAGAAACGCGTGGAGCGCATCCTGCGCGTGCTCTCGTTGGACGCGGTGTTCAACCCGGCGCGCGGCGGGTCGTTCCTGCGCGCGCTCAATGCCAACAAGGAGGTTTGGATGACAGAAAGTGTATTGGAAACCGTTTCAACCCCGCCGCAGGTGACGCGGCCGCCGAGCTGGAAAAGGCGCGCGAGGCACGGGCGCAGATGTGCGCCTGTTTGCTGGATTCTTCACTGGCATCGGCGCGCCTGCCCGCCCCGCTCGCGGAACGCGTCCGCGCCCGCTTTGCCGGGAGGAGCTACGAGCCGGCGCGAACTGCAGGCGGCCATTGAGGATGCCCGCAAGCTGGCCGGGGAGCTGACCGCCCCCGCCTCCATCCGCGGCGCGACGGCGTCGCTCTGCCATGTACGATCCCAAAGATCAATTGAGCGCCGCGCTGCACGACCTGCTGGGCGCACCGCGCCCCGAAGGGCTGGAGGGATTGAAGACCGCGCGCCTTTCCGGCATCCGCGAGTTCTACACCCTGACCACCGGCGATACCGATTTTGCCGGGGGCTACCACGCCGAGCGCGCCCGCTTTTCCGCTACCAGCGACCTGCCGGGCGTGCTGAAGAACGCGCTCAACAAGCTGATCCTGGCGCAGTGGGAGGAGCTGGGACGCGCCGGCTACCGCTGGTGGGAGCCATTGGTGAGCGTGGAGCACTTCAGCAGCCTGCACGATATCACCGGCGTGCTGGTGGGCGAGATCACCGTGCTGCCTTCCGTCTCGGAGGGCGCGGCCTACACAGAGCTCTCGATCAGCGATTCGGCGGAGGTGGGCAGTTGGGGCAAATACGGCGGCTACGTGGGGCTGACGCTGGAGATGTTCGAGCGCGACGAGACCCACAAGCTGCGCCAGTACCCCCGGAAGCTGGCGAGCGCGCCCTGCAGGCGCATTTCCGCGCTGGTGGGGGCGGTCTTCACCGGCTCGAGCGGCACGGGGCCGGCGATGGCGGATACCTACCACGTCTTTGAATCCGCCCATCACGGCAATTTGGGCACCACCGCGCTTGAGCTCGGCGGCATGGGAGGCGGCCGGCAAAGCCATTTACTCGCAGACGCATGCTCGTGGGCTCGGGCGGGACCGCGCCCAAGCTGGCGCTGGACGCGAAATACCTGGTGGTGCCGCGCGACCTGCGCCTGACCGCCATGCGCATCCTCTACCCCAGCTTTGAGCGCGAGGCGACCATCTTCTCGGAGAACCTGCAGCGCGGCGAGATGGGCGACGTGATCACCTGCCCCGAGTTCAGCGACGCCAACGACTGGGCGGCGGTGGCCGACCCGCGGCTGGCGCCGGGGATCATCCTGGGCGAGCGCTTCGGGCTGCTGCCCGAGATCTTCCTCGCCGACGGTGAGCTGAACGGCGCGCTCTTCACCAACGACGAGCTGCGCATGAAGGTGCGCCACTGGGTGAGCGTCTTCGTAGCCGATTACCGCCCGCTCTACAAGGCCAACGTGGCCTAGCGGGAAGCGTTTTAGGTTGACGCGTGACGCGGCCCGCGCGGTTTCGTCACCCGTCAACCCGGAACACACAAATCTTATGGAGGTGAAAATGTCTGTTCTGGAACAAGTTGGAATGATCCTGCGCTCGCGCAAGTTCTGGGTGCTGGTTGCGGCACTCGCGGCCGTGGCGGGCACGTATTTCGGCGGCCAGGTGGATGCCTGGCAGGCGCTGCAGGCGGTGATCGCCGCCCTGGCGGTCTATTCCACCGGCGTGGCCGTGGAGGATATCAACAAGAAGATGCAGAAGCCATAGCCCACCCCTCCCGGTCTTTCAGCCACCCTCCCCAAATCAAAAACCGATTTGGAGAGGGCAAAACAGTTCCCGCGACCCTCCCCAAATACGAAGTATTTGGGGAGGGCAGGGAGGGGTGGTTTGCAGAGACTACAAGGAGAAAAAATGACCGAATACCAGGCGCTGGATGGGCGCATCGCCAATCACCTGATCAACGGGATGGCGCTATCGTACCGGAGGCTGGCGAACGGGAGCATGATCGTCATCGCCCCCAACGGGATGAAGCTGATCTTCGGCCCCGAGAAGGTGAAGGTGGCCGAGGCGCAGCTGCATTCCGCCGAGCTGCCGCGGCGACCGCGAAGGGAAAGCGCGTAGCCCCTCCCGGTCTGTCTGTAGGGGCGCACGGCCGTGCGCCCCTACAAGAACAACGCTCCACCCTCCCTTCGGGAGTCGCACGAAATCACGCGAGCGCCTCACCTCGCGAAAGGACGATGCGGAAGGCGGGAGAGGTAGAAAGAGAAAGGACAACCATGACCGATTATTCAACCCTCAAATCCCGCGCGCTGCAGCTGCTGGGCGACCCCGACGGCACGCGCTACGACGATGCCACCCTGCAGGAGGCCTTCCGGCAGGCGCTGGCCACCTACACCCGCACCTGCCCCCAGGTGCGCACGGAGGTGATCACCTTTGCCAGGGCGGGCGCGGAGCAGCCCCTGGATGGCCTGGAATGCCCGCCGCTCTACCTGCTGGAGGTGAGCTATCCCCACCCACCCTCGGATGGCGCCCGCCCGGCGCGCCCCGCGCACTTAGCGTGCACGCTGGCCTATATCGATGGCAGCCCCGTGCTGCGCTTTGCGGATGGCACGACCCCCGCGGCGGGGGAGCAGGCGCGGCTGACCTACGCCGCCCGCCACACCCTGGCCGGGCTGGATGAGGCCGAAACGGGCAGCCTGCCCGAGGCACACGAGGGCGTGATCGCGCTGGGGGCGGCGGTCTTCGCCGCGCTGCAGCGCATCCACCGCCTGGCCGGCAGCATCGGCGCCCCGCCGGCCGAGCCGGAACGCTTGCGCGAGCTGGCGGAGAAATATCTGGAGCGCTTCAATTTGGAGCTCTTCAGCCTGAGGAGCGTCCAGCCCCTGCAGGGCTTCCCGGCGGGCTTCAACCTGGACGAGTGGGATTAGCCATGGCTACGCTCGGAGAGGATTGCCACGTGACCATCGCCCACGCCGAGATCAACGGCGGCGCGCCCAGCGGGCTTCATCGCCGCGCTCGAAGGCAGCATCCGCGCCGGGGGAGCGCAGGTGCGGCGCGAGGTCTATTCCGACGGCACGCTGAAGCTGACCCTGCACGTGGATATTCTGCTCGCGGATACGCCTCGTGAACCCGGATGGCTCCCCGCGCGCGGGCAGCCGCGCCGCCGATTACGCCCTGCTTTCCAGCTACCTGGAGCGCCGCTCGGGGCTGGAGGTGGGCACGCCGGTGGGCGTCTTTGCCAATTTGGGCGCGCTGGGGCACGCTGCCAACGAGATCCACCTGCCCACGCAGTCGCTGGTGCGCTGCCAGTTCAACAACGCCGGCACCTACTGGCCGCCGGTCGACCCCGCCGTGCTCGGGCTTTCCACCTGGGATGGCACGCTCAGCTGGGCGACGAGTTACTGGCGCTAGCCACACTTTACGTGTGGCGCTAGAAAAACCGGCGGAGCACGCTCCCGCCCTACGAAAAATCAATAAATGGAGGTAAAAAGATGACCTACCCGCTTTCCACCGATGTTTCCGCCGGGCAGCCCACCGCGGTGGCCCACTACAACACCCTGCGCGCCGACGCGCTGCGCCTGGGCCAGGCGGAGGGCGACTGCGTGACCACGGGGGTGATGCTGCGCCGCTACGCGCGCGGGGTGCGGCTGCAATACCTGGCGACCAACCGCCTGCGCGTGCCCTACGTGACCACCGACCCAGCCACGCTCATGATCAACGGCTTCATGTGCCAGGCGGGCGCCAACGTCGATCTTCCCGCGGGGCTCTTCAGCGGCGGGGCGGCCACCTGGTACGTCTTCGCCAACCGCACGGCGGGCAGCACCACCTTCACCCTCTCGGTGAATACCTCCGGCTCGGAGGGCACCGACCAGCGCGTGATCGGCGAGGTGAGCTACGACGGCGCGAACATCATCTCGATCAAGGACTATTTCGCCAGCCCCCTGGGGGATGCCGACTACTCGAGCGGCTGGTTCGCCGCCGCCTACAACAACACCTATACGAAAGCGCACGGGCTGAGCCAGCACCCGCGCCTGGTGGTGGTGGAGCACTCGGCCAACGCCGCCGGGACGGGCGAGATCGTGCCGGTCGCTGGTCAACTCGGCCAGCGCGGTGATGAGCTGCGTGGGCTACGACGCGGTCAATATCTACATCACCACGGCCAACAACGCCACCAACGGGGTGGTCTTTTCCACCCGCAGGGCCTCCGCCGGCGGCTACCTGCGCATCCAGGCCTGGCGATAACTGTTCAATGGAGGGAAGGGGGACCTCCGCCTTATCAATTGAAAGGAGTTTCTTATGGGACGCACACTGCCTTCGATCACGATGGCCTTCCTCCAGGAGGAGGAATCCTTCTCGCGCTTCCGGCGGGCGCTGCGGCGCAGCGACCAGATGGCGCTGGATGAGCTCTTCGCCGCCGCGCGCGGGCACCTGGCCGCGGCCGCCTACGCCGCCAACGCCCTGCCGATGGAGACCTTCCTGCTGGCCATGCTGCTGGAGGAGCACAAGGAGGTGCTGCGCCTGCGCAACCAGGTGGAACGGCTGGAGGCGCGGATGGACCAATTGGTGCCGGAGCGTGATGGCTGAATTCTCCGGCTGGCTGCTCGATCTCTACGAGGACGCGCGCGACGGCGTGGTGCTGTGGCTGATCGGCGAGGATGGCACCCGCCACCGGCTTCATCAGAACTTCCCGGTCAGCTTCTATGCCGCGGGGCCGCCCGCAAGCCTGCGCGCGCTGTGGCGCTGGCTGGAAAAGCAGCCCGAGGGGGTGAGGCTCGCGCGCGAGGAGCGGCGCGACCTCTTCCTGCCGGATCCCGTGACGGTGCTCTCTGCCGAAGTCCCCAACCCCGCCGCGCAGGTGCAGCTCTTCAAGCGCGTTTCGCAGGCCTTCCCGGCGCTCACCTACTACGATGCCGACCTGCAGCTTTCGCTGCGCTTCGCCGCCCGCACGGGCGCCTACCCGATGGCGCGCTGCCGGGTGGAGGCGGATGACGATGGCCGGCTTGCACGCCATCGAGGCGCTGGATTCGCCCTGGGACCTGGATCCCGACCCCGCGCCCCTGCGCGTCCTCTATATGGAGCCGGACTGCGACCCGAACCACTCCGTGCCCCACGCGCTCTGCCTGCGCCACGAAAAGCACGAGTACCGCCTGCCCTTCGAGCCGGTGCGCCCGCTGCTGATCAACCTGCGCGCCCTGCTCGCGCGCTACGACCCCGACCTGATCCTCAGCGCTTGGGGGATACCTGGCTGCTGCCGCACCTCTGGGAGCTGGCCGCGCAGCACGGCTTCACCCTGCCGCTCAACCGCGAGGAGGGCCGCGCGCCGATCATCAAGAAGGAGCACACCTATTTTTCGTACGGGCAGATCATCCACCGCGGCAAGCAGATGCACCTCTTCGGGCGCTGCCACATCGACCAGCGCAACGCCATGCTGTGGGGCGATTACGGGCTGGAGGGCACCATCGAATCGGCGCGGGTGACCTGCCTGCCGCTGCAGGTGGCGGCGCGCGTCTCGCCCGGCACGGGGATCTCCTCGATGGAGTCGCTCACCGCGCTGCGCACGGGGGTGCTGGTGCCCTGGCACAAGCAGCAGGCCGAAAAGCCCAAGACCGCGCTGGATCTGATCCACGCCGACCAGGGCGGGATGGTCTACGCGCCCATCGCCGGGCTGCACGCCAACGTGGGCATGGTGGATTTCGTCTCGATGTACCCCAGCATCATGGTGCACTGCAACATCTCGCCCGAGGTGCCCGCGCCCACCGAGCTGGGCGTCTCCGACTATCCCCCGGGGCTGGTGCCGCAGACGCTGGGGCCGCTGCTGAAAAAGCGCATCGCGCTCAAGCAGCGCGCGCTGAGCCTGCCGCTCTGGGACCCGCGCCGCGAGTACGACAAGGCCCGCTCGCAGGCCTACAAGTGGCTGCTGGTGACCTGCTTCGGCTACTTGGGCTACAAGAACGCGCGCTTCGGGCGGATCGAATCGCACGAGGCGGTGACCACCTGGGGGCGCGAGGCGCTGCTCTGCGGCCAAGGAGGCCGCCGAGGACCTGGGCTTCACCGTGCTGCACATGTACGTGGATGGGCTGTGGGTGCAGAAGGAGGGCTGCGAGAACCCCGGCGGATTTCAACGACCTGCTGGTGGAGATCTCGGCGCGCACGCACCTGCCGGTGGGGCTGGATGGGGTCTACCGCTGGGTGGCCTTTCTGGCATCGCGGGTGGATGCGCGCGTGGCGGTGCCCAACCGCTATTTCGGCGCCTTCCAGGATGGCTCGCTGAAGGTGCGCGGGATCGACGTGCGCCGGCACGATACGCCCGTTTTCATCGGGGATACCCAGATGGCGATCCTGGAGTGCTTTGCCGGCGCGCGCGGATGCCGCCAGCCTGCACGGGCTGGTGCCGCAGGCGGTGGGGATTCTGCGCAGGCGGCTGAGAAAGCTGAAGGAGGGCTCGGTGCCCCTGGAGGACCTGCTGGTGACCCAGCGGCTCAGCCGCGAGATCGCGCAGTATAAGGACCCCTCCCCGGCGGCGCGCGCCGCGGCGCAGCTGGAGGCGATCGGTCAGCACGTGCGCCCGGGGCAGAAGGTGCGCTTTCTATTGCTGCAGGGGTGAGCGCGCGGTGCACGCCTGGAATCTGCCCGCCTCGCCCGAGCCGCAGCAACTGGATTTTGCCCGCTACCGCGAGCTGACCATCCGGGCGGCCAGCAACATCTTCGCGCCGCTGGGGATCAGCGAGGGGTTATTGAATAACCTGGTGGGCGGGGAGGGGGTGGCGATGGAATTGGAGGGGGTAGGGAAACGCGCCGGAGCGGCCGCGGGGAGTGGCTGGCGCTGCCGGAGGGGAGGGGTGGAAGAGGGGGCGATCTCCGCTGCCAGCCGGAAGGCCATGGCGGAGAGGGTGGGGTTTTAAAAAAAGCCGGCCACCGAAAGGTGACCGGCACGGGACACGATCTTTACCCAACTTACTTACGCAGATCAGCCAGGTGTTCTTCCACCGCCTGGACTTCCAGTTTCAGGTCCATGAGGTAGCCTTCCAGATCGGCGATCTTTTCCGCCTTGGTCTGGTAGCGCCGCTCAAAGTGCCCGCCGTGACAGCCGCAATCACAACCGCCGTCGGAATGGCAATCGCAATCGCATGTCTCGCCTGTTTGGCAATTACATTCTTCACACATGTTGGATCTCCTTTATTTTAGGAATACTCTATTGTAATCCGATTGAGTTATTGGAACGCGGGGAGTGGCTGGCGCTGCCGAGGGGAGATAGAGGAGGGGGCGATCTCCGCTGCGAGCCGGAAGGCGGTAAAGGAGAGGGTGGGGTTCTGATGATCAACTATGAAAATAATCACACTCCGAATAACTCAGTATAAAGTCGAAGAACTTGCAATTAATGGAAAAAGTATTGGCATGCTATAATTTTTACTATTCTTGAAAGAATAATAATTGAAAAAACAGCCAATCTAATAATGAAATATTTTGAAAACCCGTTATTTTTATATTTTTCATTAAGTGATTGTATCCAGATCCTTTTGGGATTAATTGGATTTTTCATTATTTTTATTCAATTGTTAAAAACTAAATCAGCATCGAATGCTGCAAAAAGAGCAACCGATGAAACATATAAGAAAATAATAGATAGGTTGAATACCGAAAGCATTCAAAAAATTAATTTCGGTTTAAACGATCTATTCAACTCAATCAGAATGGGTTCGTACGAATGGGCGTTATTCCGTGTTCAAGACTTACGAGAGGAAATCATTCGATATAAAGATCGAGAGAGGAATTTCTCAATCCAAACAAACCGAAATATTGAAATAGCGATTAGAGATTTATCGAAAATTAACTTGTCTCTATCTATTTCGCTTTCAGATCATAAGAAGCCAAAGGTTTCTGATATGCTGCCGGTAATCGAGACAATTCTATCTTCTACCCATGATTGGGATAGAAGTCAAAATGAACAGGAGAACCCATGATTTCAACTGAGACAAAACAACTAATTGAATTACTAATTGCGCGATCGAAACAAAAGGAGTTGAAATGGGAAATTCCCGATGATCCTGGAGTGGTTCCATATATGAATGACTTTATGGTGAGGATATTAAACGACTCCATCAATGTTTACAAAGATGATAATGAATTGCTCTATCTCAGTATTTATAACAACCAAAATCAAAGAATAGAGTTTATACAATTAAATGGTTTAGATGATGCTTACTATCTTTTGGATTCTTTGTTGGAAGCTGCAAAGGAGTCTTATTACAATAAAGATGAAACAATCAACCAAATAATCGAAGAATTAAAGAAACCGGGAGTAATTGGAAATGAAGAAATACCCTTTTAATTTATTATTTCGATGTCGAAAGGCTGTCACCAATTTTGTGATTGTCTTGAGTTGTGTCTAACATAAATTATCATAATAAAAATCACTGTTATTTTTGATGCAATAATTTTTATAGTCGTAGGTCGGTCACCGTTCTTGTGACCGACATCTTCATTCTTTAATAAATATACTATCTCAAATCCCCATACCCCATGTCGATCATCCATTGGCAGAGCACGGGTCCGCCGTGGCGGTCGTCTCTTCAGTATTCCTGGTGATATACTAAATCTGAGGGGATGATCCATTCGTATAGTCCCCGACCCTTCATCACCCGTTACATTGTCAAGAATATTATTGGTAGATGCGATCTTTAATAAGAATTGCACATTTTTTTTGCGTTTGATCTCACATGTTGCAACGGGTTTGAGGATCAGATAAAAAGTGATTTCTGAAGGAGGTAAAAAATGAAAAAGGGAATGGTCTTTGTCCTTCTTGCTCTCCTTATCGTTTCGTGCACGGCTCCCCAGGCCGCGCCCGGCGCGGTTCGCAGCCCCAATCCAATGCAGGCATGGCCAACCCCGCCTCCGAGAACTGCATCGCCCAGGGCGGGACGCTCACCATCCAGACCCGCGGGGACGGCGGGCAGTACGGGGTGTGCACCTTCGAGGATAACCGCCAGTGCGAGGAATGGGCGCTGATGCGCGGGGAATGCCCCGCGGGCGGCTTGAAGGTGACGGGCTACGTGACCCCGGCCGCGCAGTACTGCGCCATCACCGGGGGCACCTATGCCGTCACCGGGGAGAGCAACACCGATAACGAGCAGGGCACCTGCACCTTTGCCAACGGGGTGGTGTGCGATGTGTGGGATTATTACAACGGGAAGTGCCTTTCCACCTCCGATACCACCTCCACCGCGACTGCCTCGATCCAGCCCCTCTCGATGGAGGTGTGTGATGGCGAAGCCCAGGCCATGTCGCACACCCTGGATGACCTGATCCCGACCCAATCCGAGGCGCCCCTCAGCGACCCGGTGACGGGCGCCAGCGGGACCGGGTGCCAATCCACGATCACGGGCACCGGGGCGCAGTTTGAGAGCCCCACGGCAGTGGTGAATGAGCTCGGTGCCATGCTGGAAGGGGAAGGCTTCACGGCGGACCCGATGCTCGCGGCGGATGGTCCCACGGGAACCTCGATGGGATACCGCAAGGATAACGAGATCTGCATGGCTTCGGCGATCTGGACCCCGGTTGAATCCGCCAAATGCCCACAGGACGCGCCGATCACAACCTGCAACCTGACCCCGGAGCAAAAGATCTACACGGTGACCCTCAACTGCGGCGTGGAAAGCGGCAGCTAAAACAACACCTGATCAAGCCTGAATGAAAAAAGAGGGTATCCGATGGATATCCTCTTTGACTGTATTGACCGAAACTATGATGATCGGTCCCACATTTCCTTTTGCTTCTCCGAGCACCTTGAAACCAGCTGGCGTAGGATTCAGATCTCGCGCGGGTTTTTCATGCCGGAAGCGAAAGCAACGTCCACTCCCCAGGAGCGGCTTTCAAGACCGATCAACCATTTCATCACACCCCTCGAGTAGGATTCGGGGGCGGTATCCATCACCAGCTGAGAGCACTCGAACCGGCGCGCCACCTCCTGCAGGATCTTGATCGCATCTTGTTTGGGAAAATAATAGAATAGACCCTCGGCGAGGAGCAGGAAATCCCGGTTGCCTTTGGAGGTAACCCGGTCGATCCACGAGGAATCCAGCACCGAACAGGCGATCAGTTCATACGCGAGATGGTCCTTCAAGATCTCGCGCTTTATGGCGACCATTTGCGGCAGGTCAAGCTCGATATAGGTGCAGTGCTCATGATCGATGCGCCAGTAGCGGGTATCAAAACCGCAGCCGAGGTTGATCACCGTGCAACCCGGGTGAGCATCGATAAAAGCATTGGTGATCCGGTCGAAATTGGCCGATCTCAAAGCGGATGATCCTGCCTCCCGGGCGTGATTGCCGGCATACTTTCGCTTCCACTTGAGGATTCTTGCCTTTTCCGTTTCGGACGCGAGAGCCATCAATCTCTCCAGGTAAAGCGCTGCCATCGGGTCGTTGATCACTGCATCCGGTTTGCCCGTGGCAATGACCCGGCAGAGCAAAGGTAGAAATGCGGTCATGGATACTTCGGAAAGATCTAATTGATTCATGCGTTCACCCCGCCCTCATCATTCTAAGCGTGTTTTATCTCAAATCCCCATATCCCATGTCGATCATCCACTGGCAGAGAACGGGTCCACCGTGGCGGTCGGGCTCCTGTTTATTCGGAAGGCCGGTGAAACCGCGGAAATAGCCGTTGGGCCCGGTGAGCTGGTCGATCGCCGCCTGGGATAGCTCGGCATCCCCGATGGCGATGGCGTGGATGTGGATGGGCGAATCGGGATAGATCTCACCGTAATCACGCAGCCAGGCGGCGAAGCCGGAAGCGCGCAGGGCGCGGATGAGCGGATCCACTTCATCCCACAGCACCACCCATTCCGGGTGCTGGATCACGGAAAGATCCACCGCCCCGCCGCCCAGGTGGGTGCCGAAGCTCAGCTCGCCGTTATCGTGGTAGCTGCCCTGGGTGATGGCTTTCTTGGTGATATCGATCGGCCCGCCGTAAGCTAGTGCAGCGTGCTGCAGCATGGCGTAGGTGCGCGCGTTGAAGGTCCAGCCGCCCACCTCTATGCGGGTGTAATCCTCGGGCGGTTTCCAGCAGCCGGATGGCTCCGGGTGTGGGGGTGAGGGTGGGCGTCGCGGTGGGTGAGGGGCTGAGGTGTGAAGGTGGCCGTGGAGGTGGGCGTTGGTGTTTCGGTGGGGGTCGGCAGTGGGGTGGGGGTGGGCGCGGGGAAGAAAACCCCGCAGCCGGATAGGAGGAAGAAAATTGCGAAAAAGAGAAAGATCCTGCTGGTTTTGTTTTTCAAATCAATTACCGAATATACCCGTTCCACTCCGGGGTAAAGGCTTTGACCAGGGAATCGAAGAGCCCCGCGGCCAGATCCACCCGGTAGCCCTGATATTCCATCTCCCCCGGGTAGCAAGCCCAGATCTCTACAGCTTCGTCGCCCTCCAGCGCGACCAGGATCTTTTCCCGCAGACGTTTGTTCATCGGCTGGAAGGTGCCGGCGTAGCGGTGGTCGGTGTGCTTGTAGGCGTCCATGCGCGCCTCGAGCGGCAGGCGGGAATACTCCAGGAACATGATCCGCTCCCCGATGACGAAGGCGTAGAGAAAATTCCCGCGCGGATCCCTCCGCGCCAGCTCGAAAGCCAGCGCGCCGTTCTGCAGCTTCCACGCGCCCATTTTTTCAAATCCCAGCTCACTGAAGCGGGAAAAGAGGTCTTGATCGCTCATGTGCGCCTCCCGTTTTCATTATAAGGGAGTTGCTGTGCCACGCAAGCAAATAATGTTCTCTACACCCTTCAACGAGTCAACCACTCAACCTCGAACCCTTCAACTAATCAACGATCCAACCCCTCCCACATTCAACCTCCCCCCCGCCGAGGGTATAATTACAATATATCCACTCCCACGGAGGGACTATGCCAGAAAAGAAGATCCGAATCCTGATCGCCAAACCCGGCCTGGATGGGCACGACCGCGGCGCCAAAGTGGTGGCGCGCGCCCTGCGCGACGCCGGCATGGAGGTGATCTACACCGGCCTGCGCCAGACCCCCGAGATGGTGGCCGAGGCCGCCCTGCAGGAGGACGTGGACGCGGTGGGGCTCTCGATCCTTTCGGGGGCGCACATGGGCCTGGTGCCGCGCATCATGGAACTGCTCAAGGCGGAGGGCATGAGCTCGGTGCACGTCTTCCTGGGCGGGATCATCCCCGAGGAGGATATCCCCGCGCTAAAGGCCTGCGGCGTGGCTGAAATTTACGGCCCCGGCACCTCCACCGAGAAGATCGCCGCGGACGTGCGCGCCGCCGTACTGCCGGCATAAGCCGATCATGGTTTCGGTCAAGTCCATCCTGGAAGGCGACCGGCGGGCACTCGCCCGCCTGCTGACCCTGGTGGAGAACGACGACCCCGCGGGCAGGGCAGCGCTCAATGAACTCTACCCCCGCACCGGGCGGGCCCACGTGGTGGGCATCACCGGCGCGCCGGGGACGGGCAAATCGTCCTTTACCAACCAGCTCGCGCGGGTCTACCGCACCCCCGCGTCGGGCGAGCCCAAGCGAGTGGCGATCGTGGCGGTGGATCCCTCCAGCCCGTTCACGGGCGGGGCGCTGCTGGGCGACCGGGTGCGCATGAAGGATCACGCCGGGGACGCGGGCGTCTTCATCCGCTCGATGGCCTCGCGCGGGGCGGTGGGCGGCATTGCCCGCGCCACCGCCGCCGTCACCCAGGTGCTGGATGCGGCCGGGTTCGACATGGTCCTGGTGGAGACGGTTGGGGCAGGCCAATCGGAGGTGGAGATCGCGCGCCTGGCGCACACCACCATCGTGGTGGAAGCACCCGGCATGGGCGACGATATCCAGGCCATCAAGGCCGGGCATCCTCGAGATCGCCGATATCCTGGTGGTCAACAAGGCCGACCTGCCCGGCGCCGATCGTACCGAGCAGGTGCTGCGCGCCAACCTGGAAATGGGCGCGGGAACGCGCCGTCCGGCAGTGGATGGCGCGGAGGTGTGGACGCCCCCGGTGATCAAGGTGCAGTCGCTCAACCCGGTGGGCATCATCGAGGCCTGCGACCTGATCCAGGATCACCGCGCCTACCTGGAACGCACCGGCGAGTGGCAGCTTCGGGATCGGGAGCGGCTGGATAGCGAGCTGGAAGACCTGCTGAAAGAGGAGCTCTTCCACCGCTGGGTGAAGCAAAAATCGGAAAATCACTGGCAGGCGGCGATGGACGCGCTTTACGCGCGCGAACGCTCGCCCTACCAGACGGTGGAAGATTTATTGAAGCAATCATCAGATCAATCTTAGGAGAAGGCAAATGGAACGAACCCTTATCGCGGAACTGCGGAACTCGGTCGGGAAACAGGTGAAGGTGCAGGGCTTTCTGCAGACCCTGCGCGACCAGAAGAAAATGCAGTTCCTCATCCTGCGCGACCCGACCGGGCTGGTGCAGGTGGCGCATTACCGCCCGAATAACGAGGAGCTGGCGAGACCAGATCTCAGCGCTTTCGGTGGAATCGGCGCTGACCATCACCGGCACGGTGGTGGATAACCCCATCGTCAAGCTGGGCGGGCTGGAAGTGCAGCTCGAATCCCTCGCAGGTGGACAGCAATGCGCGAGATCCCGGTGCCGTTCGATCCCTTTGCCGAAACCCTGCCGATGATCGACTTGCGCATGGACTGGCGCTTCCTCGACCTGCGCCGCCCCGAGAACCTGCTGATCTTCAAGGTGCAGACCACCGCCGAGCACGCCATGCGCGAATACTGGCTCAAGCACAACTTCATCGAGATCCACTCCCCCAAGATCATGGGCGCGCCCAGCGAGAGCGGCGCCGAGCTCTTTGAGATGAAGTACTTCGAGCGCAAGGCCTACCTGGCGCAGTCGCCCGCAGTTCTACAAGCAGATGGCGCATGGCGGCCGGGTTCGACCGCGTGTTCGAGATCGGCCCGGTCTTCCGCGCCGACCCCTCCTTCACCTCGCGCCACATGACCGAGTTCACCGGCATCGACATGGAGATGAGCTGGGTGGACAGGCACGAGGACGTGATGGCCTTCATGGAGCGCTGGCTGCAATACACATTGCAGAAGGTGAAGGAGCAGCACGGCGAGGAGATCAAGGAGCGGCTGGGCTTCGACCTGGTGGTGCCGGAGGTGCCCTTCCCGCGCATCACCATGAAGGATGCCGTGGAGATCCTGAAGGAGCGCGGCTACAAGCTGCCGCCGGAGAAGAAGGGCGATATCGACCCGGCCGGCGAGCGCGAGCTGGGCAACTACGTGAAGGAAAAATACAACCACGATTTCGTGTTCCTGATCGACTGGCCGATCACCGTGCGCCCGTTCTACCACATGCGCCATCCCGATGCGCCCACCCTCACGCGCAGCTTTGACCTGATCGGCAGCGGGCTGGAGATCACCACCGGCGCGCAGCGCGAGCACCGCTACGACGTGCTGGCCGCCCAGGCGCTGGAAAAAGGGCTGACCCTGGAGCCGATCCAGTTCTACCTGGATTTCTTCAACTACGGCTGCCCGCCGCACGGCGGCTTCGGGCTGGGGCTTTCCCGCCTGCTGATGATCATGCTCGGGCTGAATAACATCCGCGAGGCGGTCTATCATCTTCCGCGGACCGACCCGGCTGAACCCGTAGAGGAAAAATGCCCGAGAGTGACGATTCGAATGACCTCGGAAACCTCGCAAGTCCGCCTGCGCCCGCTGGAACGCGAGGACCTGCACTGGTTCGTGGAATGGTTCACCGATCCGGAGGTGCTGGAATTCCTGGGGCTGCACAACCCGCTCTCGCAGGCGCGCGAGGAAAAATGGTACGAGAAGATCCTGGAAGGCCCCGAGGATGAGCACCCCTTCGCCATCGAGGTCAATGAAGGATGGCGTCTGGCGGGTGATCGGCAACATCGCCTTCTTTGGGATGCACACCACCTTCCGCAGCGCCGAGATCGGCATCGTGCTGGGCGATAAGAGCGCCTGGGGCAAGGGCTACGGCACCGAGGCGATGCGCCAGATGGTGGATCACGGCTTCAACGATCTCAACCTGCACCGCATCTACCTGCAGGTGGTTGACGAAAATACCCGCGGCATCCGCTGCTACGAAAAGGTCGGTTTCAAGCACGAAGGCCGCCAGCGGGATGATATCTGGAAGAACGGAAGATTTCACGACGTGCTCCGTATGAGCATACTTTTCCCGGAATGGGAACAGATCAAGGAAAGGTGAATGATGGCACAAACACACACTGCGCATAACCGCATGATGTACGGAGATATCAAACTGTACGCCGGTACAGCCTGCCCGGACCTGGCCAAAGGCATTGCCAGCTACCTGGGAACGTGCCACTGTGCGACCGGGATATCATCCAGTTCCCCAACGACAATCTGTTCGTCAAGCTGCGCTCACAGCGTGCGCGGGCAGGATTGCTATGTGATCCAGACCACCTCCACCCCGGTGCACCGCAACCTGATGGAGCTGCTGATCCTGATCCAGACCCTGCGCCTGGATTCCGCCGCGCGCATCACCGCGGTGGTGCCCTACCTGTGCTACGCCCGTTCGGATAAGAAGGACCAGCCGCGCGTGCCCATCACCGCCCGCCTGGTGGCGGATATGATCGAGGTGGCCGGCGCGGACCGCTACATCACCCTCGACCTGCACGCCGGGCAGATCCAGGGCTTCTTCTCCATCCCCGGGGATGTGCTCACCTCCTTCCACATGCTGGTCGATTACCTGAAGGGCATCCAGAACACCATGACCAACCCGGTGGTGGTCACCGCGGACCTGGGCTTTGCCAAGAAAGCGCGCAACTTCGCCGCCGAGATGGATATCCCCATGGCGTTCATCGAAAAACGGCGCAGCAGCCAACGATTCCAACGGCCGAAGCGCTGACCATGATCGGCGAGGTGGACGACCGCGATGTGATCATCGTGGATGACGAAATCGATACCGGCGGGTCGATGGTCCAGGCGGTGAACCTGGTGAAGGAATGCGGCGCGCAGGATGTGTATATGATCTTCGTGCACGGCATCTTCTCGCTGGATGCGGCCAAGCGCCTGGCAGCGCTGCCGGTGAAGCAGTTTGTCACCACCGATACCATCCCCATCCCGCCGGAAAAAGCCAAACTACTTCGGCGACCGGTTGAAGATCCTCTCGGTGGCGCCCCTGCTGGGCGAGGTCATCTGCCGGGCGAACGAAGGCCGCAGCGTGGGCGAGATGTTCAACGAGTGAACCACACCGGAGGAAGAATACCTTCCTCCGGTTCTTTTTAGAAATTCTCATGCCAGAACTCCCCGAAGTTGAGACCATTGCGCGCAGCCTGCAGCAAGGCGGGCGCGGGCAACCGCCCATCCAGGGCAGGGTGATCCTTTCAGCGCAGCTCTCCTGGGAGCGCACGCCTGGCGGAACCCAGCAAGGCGGAATTTCTAAAACGCCTGCCCGGGCAGCGGGTGGAGGAGGTGGGCAGGCGCGGGAAGTTCATTGTCATCCACCTGGAGCGGGACTAGCTGCTCATCCACCTGCGCATGAGCGGCGACCTGCGGGTGGAGAGGAGGCAGACTTCGCAGCCGCAACCGCATGACCGGATGGCCATCCGGTTCCGAAGGATGGCGCCGGTTGTTTTTCAACGACACGCGCAAATTCGGGCGGGTCTGGCTGGTCGCTGATCCGCAACCAGTCCTGGGCAGGGCTTGGTCCCGAGCCGTTGGACGAGGCGTTCACCGCGGGTGGATTTCCACACCCTGCTGACGACGCGCAAGCGGCAGCTCAAGCCGCTGCTGCTGGATCAGACCTTCCTGGCCGGGCTGGGCAATATCTACACCGATGAAGCTCTGTTCCTGGCCAGGCTGCACCCGCTTCATCCATCTAATAACTCTGTCAATCGAGCAGTCAGCCAGGCTTGCTGGCATCGATCCGCGAGGTGCTGAAGGAGGGCATCCGGCACAACGGGGCGAGCATCGACTGGGTCTACCGCGGCGGGGATTTCCAGAACCACTTCCGCGTCTACCAGCGCACCGGGGAGCCCTGCCCGGTGTGCGGCACACCCATCCAGCGCATCCTGGTGGGGCAGCGCAGCAGCCATTTCTGCCCGGTCTGCCAGGAGTGTGGCGAAACCTCATCCTGAATCGCGCAGGATCGCGGGCTTTTCTTTTCCTGAGAATCAGCTACAATAAAATCACAGGTTGGGTTATTTCTTACAGGGAGGTCTTATGTCGCCTTTGACCATGCAATTACTGGCAGCATTTGCCTGCGCCATCGTCGGTTTCATCGCCGGGGTGCTGGTGACCCTGCTCTGGTCGGAAAAGGAAAAAAAGATTGCCAGTGACGCTGCTTCCGAGGAGACGCCGGTGGATAAGAACCGAGTCGAGGTGGCGCGAATCTGGCGGGATAAAAAAACGGGAAACCTGCTGACCGAAGTGGATGGCAAGGTCTACAAGGATGAAAGCGAGTTGAGCAAAACACAGCGAACGGAGCTGAAATACACGGCCATGTCCTGGGCTGGCTGGGTGCTGGGCAACGAGGACGAGCCAAAACCCAGTGCAGAGGTGAAACCTGCCGCCGTCGCCACGGCAGCCGTGGTCGCCCAACCAGCGCCGCTGCCGCCCGTCCCGCCGCCACCGGTGCGGCCTGCGCCTGCGGATGGCAAAAGCTGAAAAGGGCGGGGATAAGAAGGGCAAGGCTGAAGAACCCCCGCGGCCAAAGACGATGGTGGAGCAGATCGACGAGATCCTGGCGGAGCAGATCAAGGGCACCCCGCTGGAAAACCGCGGGTTGCGTATCGTGCAGAATGATGTGGGCGTCACCGTCTGGGTGGGGCTGGATCACTACGATGGCATCGAGGCGGTCATCAGATCCGGAGATAAAAGCTGCTGTTCGCCGGGCAGTGGAGACCTGGGAGAAACAAGCCGAACAGATTAAAATAATCTTTGGCCTTCCGGCACATTCATATCCATATATTAATGCAGCCGGTTTATAATCTCCTGCGATAACGTTAATGATTCAAGGAGTCACTGATGAGCCTGGGATTACCTGAGATTCTGATCGTGCTGGTCATCATCCTGCTGCTTTTCGGACCGGGGCGTATCTCCAAGATCGCGGGGGAAATGGGAAACAGCATCCGATCCTTCCGGGACGGTTTGAAGGACGATAAAAAGGAAATCCTCCGAAGAGGATGAAAAGAAGGATAAACCGTCCTCCTGAGGTTCATTCGCTAACCTTATATTTCGAATATTCACATCTATGGATTTTTTAGGCATCGGTCCGCTCGAACTGCTGTTGATCTTTGTGCTTGCCCTGATCCTGCTAGGACCCAGGGAGATGGTCAATACTGCCCGTAAGGCGGCGGAAGCGATCCGCAAGATGACGCAATCTGATTTCTGGAAGGATGCGGTGGATTCCTCCCGCGAGTTCCGAAACCTGCCCACCCAGATCATGAAGGATACCGGCCTGGATGAGGAGCTGCGCAAGATCAACCGCGATCTCAGCCGCAACCAGGACCAGGTGAACTGGGAAAAGGATATGGAAAAAGCCAAAACTGGGAGAACCAACCATCGGTCAGCCGCCGAAAGGGGAGGAGAAACCGGCGAGGGGGTGAGCGGTGACAGACCCTGAGAGGTACCATGCCGCTCTCCGGCCATATCGAGGAGCTGCGCAAACGGCTGCTCTACGCCCTGATCGCGCTGGCGGTGGGCACGCTGATCAGTTTCTCGTACGCGAACAACTTCATCGCCTTCCTGGCAAAGCCGATCGGCGGGCTGGAAAACCTGCAATCCATCGAGATCACCGAAAACCTGGGGGTTTTCATGCGGGTCTCGCTGCTGTGCGGATTCGTGATCGCCCTGCCGGTCATTCTCTATGAGCTGTTGGCGTTTATCCTTCCCGGTCTGCAGCCAAAGGAGCGGCGCTGGGTTTTCTGGACCATCCCGGCGGTCACATTGATGTTCCTGCTGGGGGCGGCATTTGCCTTCTATGTGATGCTGCCGGCTGCCATCCCCTTCCTGACCGGCTTCCTGGGGGTGAAGACCGTTCCACGGCTTTCCAATTACATCAGCTTCGTCACCAGCCTGGTGTTCTGGATCGGGATCAGCTTCCAGGCTCCGCTGGTGGTTTTCTTCCTGGCCAAGTTGAAACTGGTGGATGCGAAAACCCTTGCCCAGCAGTGGCGGCTTGCGCTGGTGCTTATCGCAGTGATCGCGGCGATGGTCACGCCCACGGTGGATCCGGTGAACATGGCGTTGCTGATGCTGCCACTCGTGTTCTGCTATATTGGATCAGTGTGCTGCTGGCGTTCATCGCCCGGCGCAATTAAGCTTGTTAATATTATTTAAACGGAAATACTTTCTCCAGCACTTCCGGGCAATATCGTTCCACCATCTCGGTGGTGATCCCATTCTCATGACAGATCTCTGCATACAACCTGGCACTCTGGCGTGGCGTGCGCTCCTGGGTGGCTGTATCCAATTCCCATAAGCCAAAGCGGTTCTCCCAGCCGTCGGTCCACTCAAAGTTATCCACCAGCGACCAGTGGTAATACCCCCGTACCGGGAAGTTCATATTCACCGCCCGCCAGACCTGGTGCAGGTTCTGGATGATGTACCTGCGGCGCAGGCTGTCCTCGCGGTCCTCGATGCCGTTTTCGGTGATGTAGATGGGAAGATTGAAGCTTTTTGCCCACTTGAGCGCGGCATACATACCCCGCGGGGTATTGCCAAATTTACCGCTCGGGCTGGGCTCGCCGTCCTCTTCATAAAATATTCTGAGAATACAGCCCATTCTTTTCGAGAGGAGCCACTTCCATGATCTGGCGGTAGTAATAGTTCAACCCGAAGTAATCCAGGCTGCCGCGGACGCTTGGGATGCGGCGCTTTCTGCCCAGGAGCTTGAAAACACCGGTCTGAAACGGCCGCATGAAGGCATCCCCGCTGATCCAGTTGGCCATGTGGGTGACCCAGCGGTCAGCCAGGTTCCAGCGCCTGCCAGCCACCAGGAGCGATCGGTTGATGGCCAAACCCACCTGCGCCTCCGGCTGCAGCTCATGGATCGCCTGGTAAGCGAGGGAATGGGCTTTGAGAAGGTTCTCGTAGACCTTGAATAACGCGCCAAAATCGCCCCGTTCTGCCGGGAGGGAAGTTACCTGCCACGTATCCCAGCAGGGCATAGAGATTGGGCTCGTTGAGCGTGCACCACAGATCTGCACTCGTCTTTCAGCGCGGCAACCGCTTTTTTCACGTAAGCGGCGAACAGGGCGGGAGTCTCCTCGTTCAGCCAGCCATTCATTTCCGTAAGCCAGAGTGGATCGGTGAAATGATGCAGGGTGATCATGGGTTTGATCCCGCGCTTATTCAACCCGGCGATCATCTCGCGGTAATACGCCAGGCTGCCCTCATCCCAGCGGTCACGGGAAGGTTGAATGCGGCTCCACTCGAGGGAAAGCCGGTGGGTGGTCTGCCCGCCCTCCGCGGCATGGTCGAAATCCTCCTGCCAGCGTCCGCCCCACCAATCGCAGGCCAGCCCGGCTTTTTGACCGTTCACGATCTTTCCCGGGACGCTCTCCCAGGCAGACCAGTTATTGTTGGTGTTGCCGCCTTCCACCTGGTGGGAGGAGGTGGCAGTGCCCCACAGGAATCCATGGGGAAAATGGTAAGATGCTTTCATCAAAATACTCTCCGGGTATAAATATTAATCATAATCCGGATGCGAAAAATGTGGGAAATAGTGTCAACAACATCAAAATCTGCTAACATTACTGTTAGGTGGCACTTTTCTTGCCTTCTTGCGGCAATTTTGCGCTTTCGTTATACTATTAGTGCTATTAATGGAAAAGCAGGAGATGAATACTATGAAACGATTGCTCTATTCCTTCTTTGTGATGACGCTGTTAATCGGGTTGGTTGTGTTCCCGGTGAAGGCGGCTTCGATGGGATTCTATATCACATCCGTCGACCCGAACTCCTCGGTCACGATCCACACCTATGGGTTCCCGGAAGGGACGAACATGACCGTAACGATGGGTCCGGCCGGTTCGGCTGGCCTGGGGTATTACGTTACCACCACCTTCACCGGCGAAGGCGGTGTGTCTGGACCGCACCTTCGCCATTCCCTCTGCGCTGAATGGGCTGCAATCCATTGTCCTCCGCCTGGAGAGCTGCGGATGGAGAATATGTTGCCTATGGCCCATTCGTGAATCAGGTGGGAGGTGCATCCAAACCGGCCACGGGGACTTTGCCACCCTCCGGTTCCAGCAAGAGCACTTCGGACCTTCAACTCTATGTCGAAGAAGTTGATCCGGATAAATCCGTTTCCGTCAGGACCAACAACTTCCCGCAGGGAACACATTTCAATGTCTATATGGGCAAGCATGGCACCAACGGCGTGAACGGCGTTCTGGTGCAGCGAACCTTTTCCGGCGATGGCGGTTCCTTCGGCGTGGTTTACACCATTCCCTCCCAGCTCTACGGGCAGAGCATCATCGACCTGCTGATGGTCGGGGATGATGATGCCGGATCGGTTTCTGTTGCCTTTTATAATAAATCCGGTGGCGGATCGGCACCTTCGGCGGGCAGCGGCAGTTCGAGCTCCAGCGGATCTGCCAGCGGTTCGACCGGCGGAAGCTATGTTTCCTATGTTCCAACCTTCTCGATCGTCTCGGTAAAACCAGGCGAATCGGTCACCATCCATACCTATAATTTCCCGCCTGCCCAGGCATTCACTGTCCGCATGGGACCTTATGGCACCTACGGGATCAACGGTGAGATCGTGGGAACGACTGATTCGGGGGCAGGCGGCTCATTTGATGCCACCTATTCCATCCCGGCTTCTCTGAAATCAGCCGACGCGATCGCGATCCGCATGGATAGCTCCCAGGGGTACTACGCCTACAACTGGTTCACCAATATGGGCACCACCAGTGTTGCTCCTCCCCCCGCGGCGACGGCTGCACCGGGAACGACCCCAGCCCCAGTCAATCCTCCCCCGACGAATTATTCGGGTTACCCGTATTTCTTCATCAACTCGGTCGTAGCCAACAGCACTGTCACCATCACCGGTTATAACTTCCCGCCGAACCAGAGCTTCGTGGTCACGATGGGATCCTACGGTAGCTACGGTGTGGGCGGTACGGAGGTAGGGAAAACCGAGACAGGTGCGGGTGGAACGATCACGGCCACCTACAATATCCCGGCCAGCCTGGCGGGTAGCTACCAAATTGCAATCCGGCTGGAGAACCCCTATAATTACGCCTACAACTGGTTCTATAACGTAACTTCACCATAAGACTATGGATTGATGAAAAGGCGGCTCATCTTGAGCCGCCTTTTTTTCTTGGAATGAAAACACTGAGTAAAGATGCGATTCATTGCATATTGGGAAGACAAGAAGATTCATCATCAGCAGGGAAATTGGTAGCTTTTTGAATAAGGGGAAACGCCTAAAATCATGCATAAGGATAAGCGGCTGTGTTAAAATGACCTCCATGAAATTAAAGACATTGTTCATAATTATTTCCCTCACGCTCCTGACAGCATGCGCCGCTCCCTCTGCCATCCCTGCGGCTACAGCTCCCGCGGAGAATATCCTTCCGGAGGTGGTTGTCCAACAGTTCCTGACCGATTACCAGGAAGCTCCCCAACAATTGGGGGGTTACCTGGGTGATGCTCTGCGGAAAAATACGCCTGTCGAAAGCTACGGAAAGTTACTGCCTTTAGATGGCATGATCGAGGGATTTGCCGTGCAATCCGTTGCTCGTTCAGGACCCGAAGCATCAGTCACAGTTGGCGTTCGGGCAGGGGGGGCCGAAGCTTTGATCCTCTTCAACCTGGTCCAGCAGAATCAGAATTGGTTCATCAATTCCATCAGCAAAGCGCCTTGATGGGGGAAGTGATATAATCGTCCGGTTTTCCATTACGGGTTATTAAGGAACTCACGCCGAATGCCAGGTATTAACCGCAAGCCAATCACAAACCATTTCAGCCTGCCACCCAGGATCCAACGCCTGGGTGAATTGGCGTTTAACCTCTGGTGGGTCTGGAACCCCGAAGCTCAGAATTTATTCGGTCAAATTGATAAATTCCTATGGGAAAAGACCAACCATAACCCGGTGGCTTTTTTACACCAGGTTCAACGCGCCCAACTTAATGCCGTCACATCCGGAAGGAACTACCTGGAATCTTATGACCGGGTTCTTGCGGCATTTGACGAATATATGAAAGCTGAAAAGACCTGGTTTCAGGAAAACCATCTGAACCTTAGGAATAAAACAGCCGCCTATTTTTCTTTTGAGTTTGGCTTGCATGAATCCTTACCGGTCTATGCCGGAGGATTGGGGGTGCTCGCGGGCGACCATCTGAAAGAGGCGAGCGATCTGGGTATCCCACTTCTGGCGATAGGATTCATCTATAACCAGGGATATTTCGTTCAGAAGATCTCCGAGGATGGCTGGCAGGAGACCCGCAACCAGATCCTCGATTATCACCAGATGCCCATCCTGGAACTTACTGACGATAAAGGGAAACCCATCATCATCAGTTTGGAGCTTACTGGCAGAGTGATCACTGCACGCATCTGGCAGGTGCAGGTGGGCCGGATCCCGCTCTATTTGCTCGATACCAATCTTCAGGAAAACAGCCCGGCAGATCGCGACCTGACCGCCCGGCTCTACACCAACGATCCCGAAACGCGCATAGTGCAGGAGATCCTCCTGGGAATCGGGGGAGTGCGGGCGCTAAGGGTTCTTGGAGAGGATCCTTGCATCTGGCATATGAACGAAGGACATTCCGCTTTCCTGGTTCTGGAACGCCTGCGCGAACAGATGGGCAACGGTGCATCGTTCAACCAGGCAAAGGATCTCGTCCGCCAGGGCAATATTTTCACCACCCACACACCTGTGCCGGCGGGGAATGACGTCTTCCAGAGCTGGTTGATCGAGAAATATTTCAGCCAGTACTGGGTGGATCTCAAGATCACCCGGGATCAATTTATCGGGTTGGGCAGCCAGAAGGAAAGCTGGGGGCAATCCTTCAGCATGCCGGTCCTTGCATTCAACCTCTCCAACCATGCCAATGCAGTATCCGAGTTGCACGGCAGGGTGGCACGGCAGATGTGGCATTTTCTCTGGCCGGAAGTGGTTGAGGACGATGTCCCCATCAATCATGTGACCAACGGTGTCCATGTCGGTTCCTGGCTCGCCCGGCGGCAGCGCTCATTGTATGACCGGTATTTAGGTCCGCAATGGTGGAACCGCATGGATGACCCCGAAGCCTGGACGGCGATTGGTAATATCCCCGCTGGTGAGCTTTGGGCGGTTCGCCGGCACCTGCGTCGAAAGCTGCTTACGTTCATTGAAGACCGTGCCCGCAAGCAGTGGTTAAGCGGGACGATATCGCCGGTGCAGGTGGTGGCGGGGGGTGTGCTTCTGGATCCCTACGCGCTCACCATCGGGTTCGCCCGGCGTTTTGCCACCTATAAACGCGGCAACCTGGTTCTCTCCGATTTCGACCGGCTGCTGCACATCATCAACAACGTCAATAGCCCAGTGCAGATCATTTTCGCCGGCAAGGCGCATCCCGCTGATGAACCCGGGAAAATGGTCATCCAGCAAGTCTACCGGGCGGTAAAGGATTCACGCTCCGGGGGGCGGCTCGTTTTTCTGGAAGACTACGATATGAACATGGCCCGTTACCTGGTGCAGGGCGTGGATGTATGGATGAATACGCCCCGCCGACCGAATGAAGCTTCGGGCACCTCCGGGATGAAAGCAGCCATGAACGGTGTTCTGAATTTTTCTGTTCTGGATGGCTGGTGGCGGGAAGGGTACAACGGCAAAAATGGCTGGGCGATCGGCCAGGATGGTGACATGCCCGACCTTGGCGAACAGGATGCCGCCGACGCGGAGAGCCTTTTCGCTGTACTTGAAAATGAGATCGTGCCCTGCTTCTATGGCAGCCGTTCTCCGGATAACCTGCCGATTGAATGGATTACGCGGATCAAGGAATCCATCCGCACCCTGGCTCCCCAGTTCAGTACGAGACGGATGGTCAAAGAATATATGGAATGGTCGTATCTCCCCATCCTGCGGGAGACCGAGAACAGCTAACCGTATCACCGGACCGTATTTTTGGATCGAAACCTCATCCGGGAGATGGTAATGTGAATCCCCCGGATTTTTCGTCCGCTAGAATCATGAGAAAATAAGGGTATAAATAAGGCAGGGTTCATAATTATAAGGATCTGGCCTGGAAGGAAGAAATGAACATGGATTTTACATTCACCTGGGCGGCTCTTTTTGGCGGGTTGCTGATCTTTGGCCTGCGCGTGGTGGATATGTCACTGGATACGCTGAGGGTCCTTTTCGTCATGCGCGGACGCAAAGGCCTGGCGTGGATCCTCGGCTTTTTTCAATCGCTGATCTTCATCATCGCGATCACCTCGGTGCTCACCAATCTGGGCAATGTATTCAATATTATCGGTTATGCTGCGGGGTTCGCCACGGGTAACGTGGTGGGCATGAAGATCGAGGAACGCCTGGCTGTTGGGCACTCTTTGATGACGATCATAAGTTCGGTGCGCGGGGCGGCGATCGCTGAATCCCTGCGGAAGGAAGGGTACGCCGTGACGGAGATCCCCGCCCGCGGAAAGGACGGCACCGTCGCTGTGCTGCACTGCTCCGTCCTGCGTAAAGATATCAACAATGTGGATACCATCGTCCTGGAGACGGATCCAAACGCGTTCGTCACGGTGGAGGATATGCGTCCGGTACGGCGTGGGTTCTGGCGTGCTTGAACCTTATGTTTTCTCCCAACTCTTAATCCCTGCAACAACCGGCTTTTGGCCGGTTTTTTTTACCAAAAACAAACACAATTTTGCTTGACATGCAATCGGAAGGATTCTATTATCTAATTGACGGCACCTTGATTCCGGTTGTTGTTGCATTTCCAATAGGGTTGGGAAAAGGAGAGTTGCATGTCCGATTTGAACAACGCAGTAACCCTCATCCGCACAGGTCAAAGGGAGGAAGCCCAGGCGATCCTCAAAGAGATCATCCGTACGGATGCGCACAATATCCCCGCCTGGTTCTGGATGGTGGAAACCCTCGAGACAAACGAAGATAAATTAAAGGTCTTGGAAGTCTGCCGGAAACTCAACCCCGAAGATCCCAAGGTGCAGAAAGCTTACGACATGCTGAAGGAAGTCCAGGCCGTTGAGGCAGGTGAGAGCCTTGACGGAGAAGGCAGCCAGGCGCTCATCCCCGCACCGGCAGAAGCAACAACCGACCAGGGAGTGGAAAAGGAAATCCCTGCTGCACCTTTCGCCGCGGTACCGGTGATCCAGGCTGCTCCCGAATTGATCGTTCCCCCCGTGCCGGAACCTGAGCCGCAAAAAGAAGAGGATTTGTCTGCCGCAGCTTTTGCAGCAATCCCGGTCATCGGTGCGGCTGCAGAAAAATACACCCCGCCACCGCCGCCACCAACCCCAATCGCCGAGGAAGAAAAACCGGTCACACCTCCCTTTGTGGCAGAAACTGCCGCGGTAGCTGCGGTTGCTTCCACCCCGGCTGCCTCCACGCCAGCCTTCGAGCCTACCCCGGAGGAGCCCCCCGCACAGAAACACCACCGCAAACGAAGTTGGAAGTGGTTGATTCCCGCAGTGTTGATCTCGTTTGTGGTCTTCTTATGTGCAGGGATCAGTTTTATTTACGTTAGGCAGTTATTCCCTTAAAATATCCTAGCATTTTATGATAAATGAACCTCCTTTTTGATCGAACAGGAGGTTTTTTTATCCAGAATTTAGAATTCGGTAAATAAAAATAAATCTTGTTATAATCTTTTCCATGCTTAAAAGAATATTTATAGGTATCGGTGCAGTTTTCCTGATAATTTCCTTGAGTTTGGTTTTAATTCCCGCCACACGCAGTTCTCTTGCCTGGCGGCTGGACCAGGTGATCATTCGTGCACGTTCTTTGGTTGCACCCCCACAGGATGTATCCTTTCAATCCAATCAGACAGCGGATTTCAACCTGGATGCCACCCTCACCGCTCTCGCTCCCTCTTCCACGCCTCCCGCCACCCCCACGCCGCAGGATACCGCCATTCCCACTGCGTTACCTACCTCCACATCCATGCCGGTTCCAGCGACGGCGAACATCAACGGAGGCAAGTATTTCTCGCAGCATAATTATTTCAACTACTGCGCTCCAGCCAACCTCGCCATGGCAATGTCTTATTGGGGGTGGAACGGGAGCATCACCGATGTTGGCGCTTCCGTGAAACCCTATCCGCAGGATAAGAACGTCATGCCCTACGAGATGGAGGATTATGCCCGCGCGCAGGGGCTTGGCGCAGTGACCCGCGTGGGTGGCGACATGGATACGATCCGGAAATTCGTCGCGGCAGGCTTCCCGGTTCTACTGGAAAAAGGCGTGTTTTTTCACGACTTGCAGGGATCGTTGAGCTGGATGGGTCATTACCAGGTGGTCACGGGATATGATGACAACCGCCAGGTGATCATCGCCCAGGATTCTTTCATCCGCCCGAATTATGAGGAATCCTACGAAAAACTGCTGGGAGAATGGAAAGGCTTCAATCACACATACACCATCCTGTATTCCCCTGATCGGGAGCAGGAGGTTATGAACCTGCTGGGGGAAGATGCGGACGAGACCCAGAATTTCAAGAACACTTACCTCGCAGCCTCAGAACTGGTCTACCAGGAAAGCGGGATCGATCAATTCTTCGATTGGTTCAACATCGGCACAAATCTAGCGAAACTGCAGGATTACAACGGTGCTGCCCAGGCGTACGACGAGGCTTTCACCGTCTATAATAATCTTCCCCGGGATCTTAACAGCCGGCCTTACAGGATACTATGGTATCAGACAGGGCCATTCTTCGCGTATTATTACACCGGGCGGTATATGGATGTGATCAATTACGCCACCGAAAATTCCATCAAACTCGTGCGCGATAACGAACCTGCCCTGGAGGAAAGCTACTACTGGCGAGGCTTGGCGCGCTATGCAATTGGAGATACCGAGGGCGGGATCCAGGATCTGCGCCAGGCATTGATCTACCACCAGGGATTCGCGCCCGCGCTCCAAACGCTGCAATCATGGGGGGTGAACCCGTAGCCCGATGATCCGCATTCTGCATTTTGCCGACGCGCACATCGATATGGCTGCCGGTCAAGGCCGGCATGACCCGCTCAGCGGGCTGCCCGTGCGGGTGCTGGATTTCCTGCGCGCCTTGGATACGATCATCGACGCCGCGATCGCGGAAAAGGTGCAGCTGGTCATCTTCGCAGGTGATGCCTATAAGGATCGCAACCCCTCTCCGACGTACCAGCGTGAATGGGGGCGCCGCATGATGCGACTTTCGCAGGCGCAGATACCCACCCTGTTGGTAGTGGGCAACCATGATCTTTCCCCCGCTGCCGGACGGGCGAATACCTTACATGAATTCGATACCCTCCAGGTGCCCTATATCCGCGTGATCTCGAAACCCGGGCTACTTGGCACCGGTGATCTGTGGGGTCTTCCTCTCCAGGTGATCGGCCTGCCCTGGATCACCCGCTCCGGGTTCCTGGCCGCGCAGGAGGATGGTGCGCTGGAAGCCGAAAAAGTGAACACCGAGCTGGAGACGCTGATCGATAAGCTCATCGGGGAATGGATCGTCCGGGCTGACCCGCACCTGCCCTTGATCCTGACGGCGCACGCCTCGGTGCAGAATGCAACCTATGGGAATGAACGCAGCGTGATGCTCGGTTCAGACCTTGTCCTCCCGGGCGGATTGGTGAGGGATCCTCGCCTGGATTACGTCGCCCTCGGTCATATCCACCACGCCCAGGATGTGAACGAGGGGCACCATCCGCCTGTGGTTTACCCGGGTTCCATCGAGCGGGTAGATTTTGGCGAGGCACAGGATAAAAAATACTACGTGATCGCCGAGATCGAAAAAGGGAGATCCACCTATGAATTCCGCGAGCTGCAGGGGCGCAGGTTTTTCGATCGCTTCCTGCGGTTCGAGATGGATGAAAGCATGCCCTCCGCGGACGAATTTCGAAAACGGGTGACCGCCTCTTTGCCCTCTCCGGAGGAGATAAAGGATGCAGTCGTGCGCCTGGTGCTGGAATACCCGCGCTCCTGGGAGGGATTGATCGATGAACAGGGATTCCGCGAGCTGACATCGGAAGCGCTGGAATTTCACTTTATCAGAAGGCCGCAGGTGGAAGCCCGCATTCGGCTGAGCGCAGGTGGTTCGCTGGAGAGCCTATCTCACGCTGAACTGTTGAGTGAATACCTGAAAATGATCAAGACTCCTGCGGAAGACCTGGCCCGCTTGCAGCCCCTGATCGAGGAAGTGATCCGGCGCAGCCGGGTGGAAGAGGAAGGTTGAGATGTCGAATTCGCTGGTACAGATCCTAATCATTCTTCTCCTGATCATCGCGAACGGTTTCTTCGCCATGGCGGAGATCTCCCTGCTTTCCGCCCGACGCGTGCGGTTGGAACAGTTCGAAGAGGAAGGCGATAAACGAGCGAAAACCGCTCTGGAAATATCCGGTTCCCACAATCGGTTGCTTTCCACGGTGCAGATCGGAATTACCCTGGTGGCAATCCTGACCGGCGCAATCGGTTCAGCAGCGCTCGGAAATAGCCTGGCAGCGCTTCTCAGCCAGGTGGAGTTCCTGGCGCCGATTGCCAATGGTCTCTCGCTCTTCCTGGTCGTGTTGGTCATCACCTACCTGACCCTCGTGATCGGGGAATTGATCCCCAAACGTCTCGCGCTGAATAATCCCGAAAGGATCGCCCTGCGTGTTTCGGGGGTGATGAAAGTGATCGAAAACGCCGCCCGGCCGGTGGTCTACCTGCTGGGGAAATCCACCGAGCTGGGATTGAAGATCCTGCGGGTGAAACCTTCCCAGGAGCCGTCCGTCACCGAGGATGAGATCATGAGCCTGATCGATCAGGGGACCGAGAATGGCGTTGTGGAGGAAAGCGAACAGGACATGGTGGAGAGCATCTTCCGCTTTGGCGACCGCTCGGCGGATGGGATCATGACCCCGCGTACGGAAATTGAATGGATTGATATAGAGGATCCGGTGGAAGCGATCATCAAGCAGGTTGCCAATGGGCATTATGCGCGCTACCCGGTCAGCCGGGGCGAACTGGATCATATCCAGGGTATTTTGAATGCCAAGGAACTCCTGGCAGGCTGTGTGCGCGATCTCCCCATCGATTTTGCCACCCTGCTAAAACCCGCCTTGTTCATCCCGGAGAGCATGTCCGCGCTCACCATGCTGGAGCAATTCAAACAAAAAGCCGCCGATTTTGCCGTGGTCATCGATGAATACGGCGGCGTACTGGGGATTGTCACCTTGCATGATGTGCTCACCGATATCATCGGCGAGATCGCTGACCAGAGTGGCCCGGCCGAACCGGAGGTGCAGGTGCGTGAGGATGGTTCCTGGTTACTGGATGGTATGTTGCCGGTGGAGGAGCTGAAGGAGCTTCTTTTAGTGAAGGATCTACCTGATGAAGACCGCGCCGGTTACCAGACTGTGGGCGGTTTTGTAATGTCCAACCTGGGCGGGATCCCTTCCAGCGGGGAGCATTTTGAACTGCTGGGATTCCGATTCGAAGTTGTGGATATGGATAGACGCCGGGTGGATAAGATCCTGGTCAGCAGGGTGTTGCCGCCACCCGAAGACGAATCTCAATAATGATTCCCCGCATCCTGCGCATTTCCGGCTTTCTCTCCTACCAGGAGCCGTGCGAGATCGACCTCTCACCGGTGCAGCTTGCCTGCATCTCGGGTTTGAATGGAGCTGGAAAGAGTTCGCTGCTGGATGCCATAACCTGGGTGCTTTTTGGAGAAGCCCGCAGGCGCGATGACTCGGTGATTAATTCCCATGCCCAGATAGCAGAAGTAGGTCTTGAATTCGATTACGAAGACCTGCGCTACCGCGTGCAGCGAATCCGCCCTCGCGGAAAAACCACCCAACTCGAATTTTTCCTCCGAAGCCCCGAAAACGAATGGAAACCATTGACCGAGGCGACAGTCAGCGGCACGCAGGAACAGATCAGGCGCACCCTGCGATTGGATTATGAGACGTTCATAAATGCTTCCTTCTTCCTGCAGGGGAGGGCGGATCTATTCGCCCAGCAAACCCCCGGCGAACGCAAGAGGATCCTCTCCTCCATCCTCGGCCTGGATGAGTGGGAGCGGTACAGGGAAACGGCGGTTAAGATGATCCGTGAGTTGGAGCGGGAGAAATCCGTCCAGGGTGCCATCCTGCAGGAAGTGGTCGCCGAGCTGGGCGAGGAAACCGAACGGCGGGCAAAACTGGAGCAGCTAAAAGCCAGTCTTACCCAGGCCGGGGAGCTGCGCGAATCTCGGCAGCAGGCATACGAAACCGCTGGAAAGCTGGCAGCCGTTCTGGCCGAGCAAAAACGAAAAGTGGATATGATGGTCAACCAGGCGGAGAAAACCGGTGTTGACCTGGAATCGGCCCAGAACCAATTGAACGCACGACGGGAGGAGCAGCGGAAATTCAGTGAACAGGTTTCCCGCTCAATTGAGATCGAAGCCGGATATACCGCCTGGCAGCGAACCCGCGAGGAACTGGAAGGTTGGGACAGGCTTGCCGATCAATATCACGAGCTGGATGAAAAACGATCCGCGCCACGGTTGGAGATCGAATCCGAACGGGCAGGATTATTATCGGAACAAAAGCAGCTTCAGATCCAGCAATCTTTGATCGACGAAGCAAAAAGAACATTACCCGGTCTGGAAGCTCAATACAACGATCAGGCGACCCGCCTGACGCTGTTGACGACCCGTCTGGAAGACCACCCACGTGTGGAAGCAGAGCTGGCGGAAAAAACGGAAAAACGTGGTACGCTCCTGGCGCAAAATAATAATCTGCGGGAACAGATGGAAGAGATCAAGGCCCGGCAGGAAGTTCTCAGCGAATCCCATGAAGCAAAATGCCCCACATGCGGCAAGGACCTGGCGGAGACCGAGCGTGAGGGGATTGTTTCAGAACTTGAGAAGGAAGGCCGGGAGCTGGGAGATAGATTCCGCGCCAATCGGGTCGAGAGCGAAACCTGCGCAAGTGAGATCTCGGTTTTGGAAAAGGAGATCCTGAAGTTGAAATCCGCAGCAGCGGAGCGCGAAAGTCTGCAGCTCTCTCATAGCCGTGTGGAATCGGAGCGGAACGCGAAAACAGAGCTATTACTGAGCTGGGCATCCACAGGCGAAAAGCGTTTGGCGGAAGTGAACATCCAGCTTCAAACAGAAGAGTTTGCCATCCCCGCCCGAAAGCGCCTGGCAAAGCTGGATGCACAGGTGGAGAAGTTGGGGTACGATCCGGAGAAACACCGTGCTGCCCGCCTGGCTGAGCAGGAGGGCAGGAAGATCGAAGAAGAACGGAACTCGCTCGGAAAAGCCCGCGCATCGCTCGAGCAGTTGACGCGCGAGATCGAATCTCTAAAAAGCCGCGTGGCCACCCTCGGGCAGGAATTTTCCACGCAACAGGAACAGGCGACAGCAGCTGCGCAGGAATTCGAGCAGGAATCTGCAGGGTTGTTAGATTTGAAAGCGATGGAAACGGAATTGCAGCAGGCAAGGGAGGAGGAAATCCGCCTGACGCGCGAGACCGGCGCCGCCCAGCAGAATGTGGATGTCCTAGCGGGTCTGAAAACCCGCCAGCAGACCATCCAGGCTGCGATAGATGAGTTAACCGGGCAGATCTCGCAACTGAAAACGCTCGACCGCGCCTTCAGCCGGGAGGGACTTCCAGCCATGCTCATCGAACAGGCGCTGCCCGAGATCGAATCCCGGGCGGGTGAACTGCTTGACCGCCTGAGCGACGGTAGCATGTCCATCCGTTTTGACACCCAACGGGAATACAAGGATAAAAAACGAGAGGATAAGAAAGAAACGCTCGATATTCTTATCAGCGATGCCGCCGGTGTGCGTGAATATGAGCTTTATTCCGGGGGGGAGGCTTTCCGGATCAATTTCGCCATCCGCCTTGCGCTTTCGCACGTGCTTGCCCAGCGCGCGGGAGCAAGGTTGCGCACCCTGGTGATTGATGAGGGTTTTGGCAGCCAGGATGCGGAAGGCCGCCAGCGCCTGGTGGAAGCGATCAACCTGGTACGCCCGGATTTTGCGCTCATCCTGGTGATCACCCACCTTGATGAATTGAAGGACGCGTTTCCGAACCGGATCGAGGTGGAAAAGACTACCAGGGGCTCGCGGGCAAGAGTGGTGACCGAATGACTCCCATTGATACCCGCGTTGGCATCCAGCAGCGCATCCTGCCTGCCTACAGGGTGCCATTCTTCGACATGTTGGCCGGGGAGTGTAAAGGGGGATTATCCGTGTTTTCCGGCGAACCGCTCCCGGGGGAAAGCGTGTTGACAGGCAGTCCTGAAGTTTGCCAACTTGAACATGCCATCAATCGCCGATTGCCATTCAACCTGGGAGGGATGCTCTGGCAGACCAACATTCTTGATTGGGTAAATGAGTGGAAGCCGGAAGTCTTGATCTGCGAGGCTAACCCGCGCACCCGTACAACGTTTGCAGCCGTACGCGCGGTGAAAAGCCGGGGGGGCATGGCCATCGGTTGGGGGCTGGGCGCTCCGGAGTTTCACGGGATCCTGGCGCCATTCCTGGAAACGATACGGCGGAAGACGCTTCTCGAATTCGATGCGATCATCGCTTATTCCCAGACCGGTGCCGCTCAATACACCCGGGTGGGGATCCCTGAAAGATCCATCTTCATCGCGTGCAACGCGGTGGCTGCTAAGCCCACCCACCCCGCGCCGCAGCGCAAACCCGCCGCCACGGCAGAGGAGCTGCGCCTGCTGTTCGTTGGCAGGCTGCAGGAGCGCAAGCGGGTGGACCTGCTCCTCGAAGCCTGCGCAAGGCAGCCGGCGGGCATGCAGCCGGACTTGTGGGTCGTCGGAGACGGTCCGATGCTTGTTCCTCTTCAGGAGAAAGCTAAAAAGGTGTACCCACGCACGGTTTTCTTTGGTGCGTTGCAGGGCAGGGAGCTTGAAGAAAAATTCACCAAAGCTGATCTCTTCATTCTGCCAGGTACAGGCGGGCTGGCGGTGCAGCAGGCGATGAGCTTTGCCCTGCCCGTGATCGTAGCCGAAGCTGATGGCACTCAGGAGGATCTCGTCCGCTCTGAAAACGGCTGGAGGGTGACCCCCGGCCACCTTGAAGAGCTGACCAAAACCATCACCCTTGCGCTGCGGGAGATCTCCCTGCTGCGAACGATGGGCTTGGAATCCTACCGGATCGTTTCTAAAGAGATCAACCTCGAACGAATGGTGGAGGGCTTCAGGCAGGCGATCCAATTCGTCCTCTCCGAAAAAGACGGGAAGGGGAGGTAGGGGATGCGGGTTCTGCTGGTTGCCGATGGACGTTCCCCCATCACCCATGGCTGGGTGCGGATGCTTGCATCCACCGGGATCGAGGTCGATCTGGTCAGCACTTTCCCCTGCGCACCTCTCGAAGGGGTCCGTTTCCTGGAGATCATCCCGGTGGCTTTTGGCTCGCTCTCCGGCAGCCAGGTGGAATCCGGCAGAACTGTCAGAAAGCCCTCTACGGCACGCACCTTGGTGGGGCGCTTTCGTTCGCTGCTGATGTCAGGAAGATTCATGCTCGGTCCCGCCACCATTCCCCTTTACAGGAAGAAATACCAGGATTTTCTGGAGCGATCCGATCCCGATCTGGTGCATGGGATGCGCATCCCCTTTGAGGGAATGCTGGCTGGCTGCACTCCGCCAGGGATTCCGCTGGCCATTTCGGTGTGGGGCAACGACCTGACGTTTCACGCGCATGGATCCGGGAGCATGGCAAAACACACGCGCGCAGTGCTGACGCGTGCTGACGGACTGCTCGCGGATGCTCACCGCGATATACGCCTGGGAGCGGAATGGGGCTTCGGGGTGGGTAAACCCAGCCTGGTGGTCCCCGGGGGTGGGGGCATCGACCTGGTGGAGATTGCCGCAGCTTTGAAAGAGCCTGATCCCTTTCTTGATTTACTGCCTTCCGATCAGAAGCTGGTTGTCAACCCGCGCGGATTCCGCCCGGGCAGTGTACGGAACGATACATTCTTCAAATCAATTCCCTTGGTTCTGAAAAGCGCACCACGAACGCTCTTTGCCTGCGCCGGGATGCAGGGTCAGAAGGAAGCCCTGGATTGGGTGGAGCGGCTGGGCATCGCGCAGAACGTTCGGTTGCTCCCTTTTCTCCCCCAGCGGCAGCTCTGGAAGCTCTTCCAACGCGCCGTTGTATCCGTTTCGGTCTCCCAGCACGATGGCACGCCCAACTCGTTGTTGGAAGCCATGGCCATCGGCTGCCTGCCGGTGGTTGGGGATATCGAATCCACCCGCGAGTGGGTGGAGGATGGACGCAACGGCTTCGTCGTGGACCCTGCTGACCCTGCAGCGCTAGCGGAGGCGATCCTGAAGGGATTGGGGGATAAAGGCTTACGAGAAAAAGCGGCGAAAATGAATGCGGGGATTATTCGCGAGCGGGCGGAGATGAGAATGGTTGCAGGATTAGTCTTTGAATTTTATCTAAAACTCACCCGTTTAAAATGATAAATATTTCCTGATCAGATCGGTATCTTAGAAATTTAAATCTTCGTGGAATTCGACCAGAATTCGCTCCTTCATCGAAATATCCTAAGCGGTTTGAAATAGACCAGGAGGGCGAGGAAAACGGGTTAAACTCGTGATTGGAAATTTGATTTTCGATCTCCGACTGGTTTATCTCGATTAGCCCAATATTTCGTCACACCCTAACTAGCTTTCTACTAATTTGAACTAACAACTCTTTTTGCTATCTCCCCCGAGTGGCGGAGTGCGATAACCCCCGCTTGCTGGATGTGTTTCAGGGTGGAATACCGTAATATGGTAACTAGGCAACATGGGATTCCAGTTCATTAATGTTTGTTTAGACCTGGTAGTCCTTATGGCAAATAAATCACACCCGGAGGTTATATATGAAGAAAGCCCTTTCGATTTTCCTTTTCATGATTGTGATGACAGTAATGATTGCAGGATGCACCACTGGATCCTCTGCGCAAATTAATACACCTGTTCCGAGTTCTCAGAATGGCGAAGTTAATGTGCCCGGCGTAAGTATAAAGATCAATGTGCCCGGTCCAAACCCAATGGTAAATACAGCTGGTTCGAATGGTCAAATTGCCGGCACTTTACTGGGCATCTGGCATGGGGTCATTTCCCCGGTAACCCTCGTATGGTCATTCATTGATCCAAATATACAGATGTACGAAGTTCATAACGATGGAAGCCAATATAACCTGGGCTTCTTGCTTGGTGTGGCGATTGTTTTTGTGCTGATTGGTATTTTTGCCGGTCGGAGACGCTGATCAGGTCTGGCTTTGAGATTTAAAGATTTCAATATGGAAAATCAATAATAATCTGGCAGGTTGTTCAGCCCTGCTTCCCCCGGACCAAGCGTTGGACCACAATTATGAAGAAATCATAAGAAAGGAGGAAAACTATGAAACTAACACCCCCAAAAACAATAACCTGGTGGATCGCTCTCATCCTTGGTGCCCTAGGGCTCCTTGGTTACACAGGTACCATTGCCGCTTTGAGCCCCTTTGCTTTCTTTCTCGTCCTGGCAGGGCTTATCTTATTACTTGTTGCGTGTTTCGTTAAGAATCTTTAATGGTTTTGCTCGCAAATACCCTGGGGTTGAATAATTGGTCCGGACACCCCAGGGTTTGTGATTTTGAATACGGTATCTTGGATCGAAAACTATTTCGAGGGGAAAAAGTAAAAAAAAGGTATTATTAGACGGGAAATTAATAATTATATTCTCGGTAGAAAAGAGTAGGCAGAAGAATCCGAAAAGCGATGAATTATTCGGATTCTTTTTCATTTCGTTAGCTTGGATTTTCAGGTGCGGTCTCAGCTTTAATTAATTCTGCGGCTCGATGATTTCGAATTCTTTATGAATCTGAACCTGATCCGGATGTAATAGAGGTAATTTTACTGGAAGGTTCTCCATGCTCATTCCCCTTGAGAATCGGTTCAGCAATCTCTATCAAGTTGGATAGTTGTTCCAAACTGCTTTCGATCAAAGGTATGGGTGGATCTTCCAATGCTGCAACAGTTTCTCTGATCCGCAGTAAACGATCTTGCAAATCTGAAATCTGAGCTGCTTCTCCTTTGAGAGCTCGATGAGTCACCAGCCTGCGCCAAAGGATCTGGCACACGACAGATAAAGGAGGGGCGAGGATAAGGCCAATAATTCCAAAAGCATCACCAAGCACGAGCAGTAAAACGATGGTGAGAATCGGATTATCCCATTTACGATTGCCAAGTCGTGGTTTGACCCATACTTGTAAAGCAATTAAAATAACGATCGCGTAAATGGTCGTAATTGCGCTAAGTTGCACACTGGTGAGCAAACCGATTAGGAAGGTTGGAATTACCGCCAGAAAAGGCCCCACCACCGGGATCAGGCACGCGAGTGCCCCAACCATTGCAAGCAATACCGGATAAGGTGATCCCAGCAGCCAGTAACCAAGACCTAAAAGCAGCCCGGCTAGAAGACTTAGAAACCCCTGGCCGCGAATATATGCACCCAGGTCAGGTTCGATCACGCGCCAAATGCCGCGTGCCTGTTTGCGCTGACCGGAAGGAAGTAAGGAGAGCCATAATCGCTCAAAATGGATTTGATTGATACTCCAATAGATGCTCAAAAATAGTATGACGAGCGATGGCAGCTATAACCCCGCCAAATCCCCTTAAGAAACCAAGGATGGATGGCAGAACAAGTTGTCCTTGAGCTCCGGTGATTGCTGCCAATAACGTACTCGGAGGTGGCAGCCAGGAAACCAATGTCTGTTGGAACGTAGTACCTTCCAACCAGGTCGGCAGGGTCCATGCATTCTGTGTTGATAAACCCGCCCCGAAATCCTGAACTTCAGCAATTGCAACCTTGCCTGTCAGGAAGATAATTATGACGAACCCCCCCAGAACCAGCACGTAAAGCAGTGATCCACGCTATGCGCACAATGAGCTTCCGCCCAACCAGGCGATTCGCCAGGGGACGTAAAGCTGCAGCAAGCATCACTGAGATCAAAATATATGCGATGATCACACGGAACTGCCATAACACTACCAGTGCCAGAAGCGAGGTTAGAACAGCTATTCCGATGCGGATAATTTGCTTTGTCATGGCTTGCCCGCAGGGGGAACCTCAGCCAACAGGGCGTCCAGATCCGTTGTGATGGTTTCAATCTCATCCATTATCTTATCCACCTGCTTGACCCTTTGGGCAGATCCCCGCTTTGTAAACCTGGCCTGCCTGCGCAGCCCCTGGGCCAGGGTTTGTGCATCATAGCGCAGCCGGCTGGCAGAATCGCGCCCGGCCGAAACCTCAGGCTCCAGCGTGCCTGGACGAAAGAGAAATCGATCCAATAAGATCTGGATGATGGCGGCTAGTGGAATCGCCACGAGCGCACCGATTATTCCGAAAAAGGTGCTGAAGCTAAAGATGGCCAGCAAGGAAACAAATGGATTTACCCCAACCGCCTTGCGCATGACCCGCGGAACGAGGAGGTTGTTTTCCAATTGTTGAATAATCACCGTCGCGAGGATCACCCAGATCAGCTTGGAAGGCGAGATGGATAAAGCGATAACAGCCGCAGGGATCGCCCCCAGGAACGGTCCAATCATGGGTACAGCCTCCATCACTCCGGCAATAAGTGCCAGGAGTAAGGCATTTGGCAGCCCGATTATCAGGTAAGCGATCAAAGCCATGATCCCGATGGACAGGCAAAGGACCCCCTGCCCGGCCAGAAAAGAACCCACCTTGGTTTCCATGGCTGAAATCATCTCGCCAATGCTGCTGCGCTGATTCCTTGGAAGGAGAATCAGCCAGGATTGTATTGTTTGCGGTCCATCCAGTGTCCAGTGAAAAGCCAATAATAAAACCGCCAGAAAAATAAAAATTAATCTCGCCCCTGACGTTACATAGCCCATTGCTTGTTCTGCAGAGGCCAGCACTTGCTGTCCTGTTTGTTGTATCGGCGCAAGGTTGGGAAGCGTTGTAGGTAGAAAATCCCCCAAACCCACGATCATTGGATTTCCAGTATTTGCCAGCCACAACCGCAGATTTTGATAGTAACCTGGCATATCTGCGACAATTGATGAACCCTGGTCCATAACCATCGGAAATAAGAGCAGCATAAAACCAAAGAATAGTATGAGCAGCAGAATGGAAATAAAAATAAATCCTGCAACCCGGGGGACTCCTCTTTTATTTAACCAGTTGATTACCGGCCGGATGACCGTACCCATCAGGATGGCAATGAATACGATAAAAATAACCTGGTAAAACCGGTATAAAAGCCAGAAACCCAAGGCAACAAAAACCAGGAGCAGTGTTGCCCACATTACCCGGCGAAAAGTCCAGGTATCCAGGCTTGAAGGAGGAAGTGAATCCATGCTTTCGTTAAACTCCAATACAAATCAGGTGCAAATTCACGCTGGTATCGATCTCTTAATCGCGAGAGAAAAGAACATCAATAAAGTTACTTGAGATCGCCGGAGATTTGGGATGAGAGGCATCGTTTTTTCATTCCGGGTTTTGTTTGAAATAAGAGCTGTATCGAGCGATTCATCCATTGGTTCCTTTATCGAAGATAACGATCCCGAACCTTGGCTGCGATTTGAGGGTTCGTCATCTTGTCCACGGTTTCGACCCCTACAATATGGTCACCAAGGTTTTCATGTTTGAGTCGGGTTTCAAATTCGATCTTCGCCTCTCCAGGGCCAAAGATCCAAATTGAATCAGCATCCCGGAGAAAGGGAATGACCGCATTAAAGAATTTCCCAACATGGTCTCCATACTGCCGGTCACGTACATCCTCTGCGGTTGAACCCTGGGGTTTATTTGATGCTTTTGAAGTCGTTCCGCTCGAAAAACGGACATGCTTCTCCAGGTTTGACTTGATCTCAAGTAGAATTTCTTCTTCATTTTCAATGGTCACGATGACTACCTTACGGTGGTCGATCCATAGACCCACATCTTTAGTCATATTAATTCCCTTTGGACTTACTATTTTTCTTTCTGAGATAATTTTCCATTTCAACGGTGAATTAAATATTCAATATGAACCATTTGGAATTTATGCTTTGGGTTATCGGTTCAATATGATAAAAATCCCGGCTGCGATAGCAAGAATAGCCAGGATCACAGTAAGACCTCCAAGGGCGGGGATTAGCGCAAACAGACCCCAGGCGATAAGCCAAATGGCCAGCAACAGCATGCCAATGTTCTTCGTAAATCTATTCATTTTAAAAATCCTTTCTTTATTGGTCAAAAGAGGATGTGGTGATCGTCTTCTGTTTTGAAGTCAGGGGTGCCAATCAAGCACCCCTGATCACCGAACTTTTTTCCAAAGATAGTGGTTTATCGTCTGCGGCGGATAAAATGTACAACCGCCAGCAGGATGATGGACCCGGCGAGTGACACCAGCAGGGAGGGTAGACTGAAGCTTCCCTGGTTGATGGTGGGGATTCCGAGAAGGGGGGTAAGTAACCAGCCAGCGATAAATGCTCCCACGACGGCCACAACAATATTGATCCAGCAGGTTTGAGCGGTCATGCATGATTTCAGTCGCCACCCAACCAATCACTGCTGCAACAACAAGGTAAATTATGATTGTCATTTGATACTCCTTTTGAAAGTGTGTTTTTCACGGAATACCGTGCGTTTTTTTGGATCCAGCCTCGATTTTCAAAGAGAAAGAGGTGATCCCAAGTTAGAAATCATTTGGATTAGGCAGTTACCTTTTTAAGACCTGCCTCATACTCAGTAACGTGTTTATCAATTTCATTGGCTGCCGCGTTCGCGGGAGTAGCCATACTTTTCCTGGAGGATGCCCACCATGACGTCGTACTTGCCGGCAGCCCGATCCAGGTCATCGTCGGTGAGTTTGCCCCACCAACGATTTGGCTTCGACCCCGAACTTGTTTCCACTGGCCTTCAAAAATATCTTTGTTCATCGTTTCATCTCCTTTCCTTTTTGATAGCTGCCCCAGGTTTCGCCGGCGCTCGGGACAGCGTTATGCGCCGGTTTTTTATCCTTCTCGATCAGCCTGTAAATCATTTAAATCAGGGATACTCGCAGCAACATTTCTCAGGCGTTCAGCCACACGTTCGGGCGTCTCCCCCTTGCTGATAAATGCATCTGCGCCAGCCGAAAGTGCGGCCTGTTGCCGGGCATCCAAATGGCTGATGAGGACGATGACCAGCGCGGCCGGGCAGGCTTCTCGAAGCTTTCCAAGCGCAGCGGTGGGTGATTCGGGAAGCAGATCCCAATCCACCAACAGCATGTCTGCGTGGCTGATTGGTGCCTGATTCAAAGTAGTCACCCAATCAGCCGATTCGCCAGACTATTTCCATTTTCAAATCAAGAAGCATGAGGCGCAGGGCGGAGCGCTCGTCGAGTCTTGCATCGGCCAAATACACGCGGGTCATGTTTTCATCGTACGATAAAGACTCCCCGGCTGTAACCATCAGCCGGGGAGTCTTTATATCCGCCACTTGGGGGGGATGTGAAACTCGGGATCAGATAACGAGACCGTGCCGCAGGGCCAGGGTGACAGCTTCGGTGCGGCTGGAAACCCCCAACTTGGAAAGGATGTTACTGACGTGGGATTTAATTGTGGATGGGCTGACCGAAAGCCTTCCGGCAATTTGGGTATTATTCAGACCTTCAACCATCAAGGCAAGCACTTCCCGCTCACGTTCGGTCAGGTCAAGTCCTGGTTCGGGGGGCTGTCCTGCAGTTTGGACGATAACCTGGGCAACATCCGGCGATAACGTGGCACGCCCATGATGTGCAGCCCGGATGGCTCGGGCAAGTTCATCGGCAGTAACATCCTTCAATAAATACCCGATGGCTCCGGCTTCCAGTGCGTTCTTGATAAGATCCTTGTCCTTAAAGCTGGTCAGGGCAATAACTTGAACATTTGGAAAACGTTGTCGGATGACGCGGGTCGCTGCTGCCCCATCCATCGCTGGAAGGACCATATCCATGAGGATCACATCCGGTTGAACTTCACCACACATCTGGATGGCTTCTTCGCCACTTTCAGCTTCACCCGCCAGCTCCAGATCATCATAGACCATCAGAAAGGTCGCCAATCCGCGGCGGACCATGGCGTGGTCATCCACCAGCATGACGCGAATGGGGTTGGATACAGCTTCGGTCATAAACCCTCCTGTTCTCCCCAGCAGATCATGACATCCGTTCCATGACCTGGCTGGCTGGTGATCGTCAATTTCACCCCCACTGCATTGGCGCGTTCACGCATCATTCCCAATCCGTAATGACCTGAAGGGGTTTGTTTGGAGGGATCAAATCCGCAGCCGTCGTCACGAATATGCAGCACAATCCTGGATTTCGTCTGCTGTAATTTCATTTCCACCCGACTGGCTTTGGCATGTTTTACAATATTGTTTAATACCTCCTGGCAGATCCGATAAATGGCCACCTGCGTCTCAGCAGGCAGATTTCCTTCTCCATTTATCGTCACGTCAACCGGAATGTTCGTCCGACCGGCAAACGCGTTGCCAAGCAGCCGCAGCAAGTCACCTAATTCTGAATCCGTCAAGGTGGATGGTTTCAGTTCAGCCAGCAGAGCCCGCATTTCAGCCATCGCCCCCCGGGTGAGCCTGCGAAGATCCTCCAATGCTTTGCGCGCCTCCCCGGGATTCCGTTCCCAAAGCTGGGGTAAAACTTCGGCGATCAACCCGGCAGAAAAAAGAGACTGGTTGACCGCATCGTGCAGGTTTTGCGCGAGGCGCTGGCGTTCCTGCAGCACTGCCAGTGATTGGGCATGCTCATACAGCTCTGCATTGACCAGGGTCACCGCTGCCTGGTTGGCAATGGTCATCGCCAGCCCAGCATGGTGCGCGGTGAAATAATTCGGCTCCGAGTGTCCAAGACCGATGCCGCCAATGATTCGATTTTTCACTGCCAGGGGTACCCACATCCAGGATCGCACCCCTTTCAATAGAGCCGCTGAATTTTCTACGAGTAACGATTTTAGAAAAAATGCTGATGGATTATTGCTTGCTAAATCCGCAATCCTTATAGGTTTATGCTCGTTGAACAGCGTCTCCAGGGTTTCTTTATCATTTAAGCGGATCCTGAAAAGGCACTGATTTTTCCAACTGTTCAGTTCCACGGGCTGCCACTGCACAAAGGTTTGAGTCTTCCACCGTAAATAGACCGGCTTGCGTATATTTGATCAGCACTCCCAAATGCTCCAGGATCGATTCCGGTTGCAGTTCCAGCGTGGATGCCAGACTCTGGGAGATTTCAAGCAGGGCCGCTTGTTCATTAGCACGGACTTCCACCCGCTGCTGAAGCTGGTGTTCCGCATGCACCCGTTTGCTGACATCACGCAGAGAAACAAGCGCACAATGCTTTCCCTGGAAATCAAATCCAACTGCACGCCATTCGGCATGGAAGAAGGTCCCATTCCGGCGGACATGCTGAGCCATCATTTCAAACATGCCGCCTTGCTTAATCACCTGCGAAAAATCATTTAAAGAGATCCGGCTCTTGGTTTCGATCAATCTTATTAAGGGAAGACGAATGAAAGCCTCAAGCGGGTAGCCATGCATCTCGGCTGCCTCTGGGTTGGCCATTAATAAAGCGCCAGTTTCCAGATCGGTGATCAATATCCCGTCACTGGCGGCTTCGAAGATTTTATGGAAGATCGGGTCATGTTTCAGGAAACATAGTATTTTTCATGTATGTACAATTAAGTGTATTATAAAAAATTAAACACACATTTTCAATTCTTTTTTCCAAATAAAAAAGAGTCGATTGAGACTTCTATAACAACTGGCGAATCGAGATGTTGAGTGTTTAACCCCCACCAGCTACCCCGAATATGAGAAAATTCTAAAATGAATACCGCTTTAATTTGCTCGGTATTGAGGTCGGTCGGCTTTTCGATAAGATCCAATCAAATAAATCCCGATACTTATATCGATTAATAATTTCATGGAACCATTTATGGATACATCTTTAGCGTGGATGTGAGCAGATCGAAGAACCCATCCGCATCCAGGCGCAACCCCACATTCACATTCGGTTCCAGGCCCTGCCGCACAGCGGATACCTCATCACTGATATCCATGTTGGGTTCGGTACCGATCAGGCCTCGATAATCACAGACGGTCATCCCGCGGGTGTATTCCCCTTTCAGTTCGATGGCCACATGAAGCATCTGAGAACGGATCAGTTCCGGCTGGATCAACCAGGCCACCGCGCAGGGATCGTAGAGGTAAACAGCCGGATGCCCATCCAGCAGGTAACAGGCGTTGCTGAACCAGGTGATCAGGTCAGCCATCGTCCGCCCGGTGCGATTCCCCAGGCTCGGATCCGTTCGATCCTCTCCCGGGTTGCGGGTGCCTGGCGGGTCAGGTTCAATCCCACCATGCGCTTGGGGATGGGGCTGCTGAAAACGACATGCGCGGCCTCGGGGTCGGCCCAGATGTTGTATTCAGCCGCGGCGGTCCAATTCCCGGCTGTCACCGAACCGCCCATGAGGCTGATCTCCCGAATCCGTTCGGTGATCCGGGGTTCCCGATGGATCGCGGCGGCGATGTTGGTCAGCGGTCGCGGTTGCGATCAGGGTCACATCATCTGTGGACATGACCGTATCGATGATGAAATCCACCGCGTGCCCCCGTTGCGCTTGAATGGATGGCTCGGGCAGGGCGGCGCCCTCCAGCCCGGACTCGCCATGGCACTCCGGCGCATGGGTCATGGGCTGAATGCTGGGTTTCGCATGCCCTTTATAGACCGGGATGTGGGTGATCCCTCCCAGCTCCAACACCTTCAGCGCGTTTTTGGTCACTTTTTCGAGGGCCTGGTTCCCACCCACCGTCGTGATCCCGATCACATCGAGGTGTTTTGCTGCGAGCAGGATCGCCAGCGCATCGTCATGCCCGGGATCGCAATCCATGATCACTTTTTGAGCCATAGGGTTTTCCTTTCTTCAATTTCCAACGAAGTAATCTGCATACCCATCACGACTTGTGAGGATCAAACTGTGAATGCGGATGAAATACAAAGACTGGAAGGTAAAACTATCAAACTATCCTGCTTCCGTCGTTATTGTATTTTTAGTATACCCGATGCAAATCTCTTCGAAAAATTGTTTAGCGAAGGTTCCAAAGGAAGTAATCAAGGAGTGAAAAAGTTGAGAGGGGACTTGAGCGGTAACCTACCTGCAATCCGGAATGATATTCAAAATATTGAAACAGCGTGGCGGATACATCAAAGCGAGAAATTAATAATAAAAGCAACCCGGATTTGATTTTTCCGGGCTGCTTTGCTCTAAAAAAGTTGGCTTTATACGCCAGCTTGATTCTCTCGACGGCTGATCAATGCGTTTATGATGACTACTACCAGCAGATATACTACACCTGAGGCGATCAACATGAAATTGAATGACGGCAGCTTGTCAACAACGATGAGTGGGCTCCCTTGCAAAAGATCAACATTGGCCTTCTCGCCTACGAGTACGACTAGCGCAAAGTTATTCGCCCAGTGAAAGCCAATTGGCATCCACAAAGATCGGGATCGCCAGGCGAGCCATCCATAAACCAAACCATCAAACAAGTAGATGAGGATCCCGTACCAGGGCATTCCATTTTGAATAACATTGCCGTAGTGAATGGCAGCAAACGCCAGGCTCGAAATACCGATGATCAGAACCGGTTTGGCGGTCAAACGCCGCATGAACTGCATGGTGTAACCCCGGTATAGCAGTTCTTCGGCGGTGACCTGGATGAAGATCGTGATCGCGCCAACGATCAACAGGGGCAGATAGGTTGAAAGATCAGGCGTCACAAAGGAAATCTGGCTGCCTGCGAATAAACCACCGGCAATGTATACAACCAGGTTGATCAATAGTCCGAAAAGGAAGCCGATTCCAAGTTTCCACCCATTGAACTTGAGTGCGGGGAGCGCAACACTCCACCACGGACGTTTATGCAATAACCAGGTGAAGAAAGGTATGGCAGAAAAGCAGGCAGGAATACGAGCGTAGTCAGAGCCACCATGCCGGTGACCGAGCCGGTAACAAACGCGGGGATCAGGATGATAAGCAGTATCCCAAAAAAAGTACTTCCGGATGTGAGAATTAGCTGAAAAATGGCAAGGCCAATCAGATACAACCACCAGGCGGATCTGCCCTTAAGCGCCCAATCCAGATAGGATTTTATTTCAACATGGTCTTGGGTATTCAATTTCAAACTCCCTAATTAATATATAGAGTAATACTTCCCATTTTTCGCCGCAAGGATAAAAATTTTATCATTTTGATCCTAGTTTTCAAGGGTATCTTCACGATTTGTACAAGCTTTACTAATTGATTACTAAATGCAAGGTTTAACAAAGTATGATTATTAAATGAGATGTATTGGTTTTTAATCAGTCCATATTCAGAATTCCTTTTTCGGAAATTCTTTGGTTTGGATTATGAAAAACTAAAATTCAACAGATAGTTTGGACTATACAGTCACCTCCTCGCTCGCCTGTGTATCAGGAGGTTGCGGGCTCGACTCCCGTCAGCCACCCCTAAATATGGAATATTCTAAAAAGATTAACCCATATTTGTTATAAATATGGGGGTGCTAATCTGTTTCCTTCCAGATCGGGTCACGCAGGATCAACAGGATAACCAGTGCACTAAGTACCAACCCGGGGACACCGATACCAAAGGACATAACAACGCTTACCGGCATCACTACCCCGGTCATGAAAAACGCCATGGTCTGGTTGCTGAGCGCGTGCAGGTATGCCGCCGTCCATACACCCTTGGATTTAAAAACGGCATAAGCCAGGAAGTAAGAGAGAACCACCGTGTAACCCGTCATCAGCAGAGGACCGAGCACCGGCTGACCCGGGTAGTTATAGCCCATCAGGATGATCGGCCAATGCCATATACCCCAGATGATGCCCAGCAGACCAACCCCGCGGATGCGACCCAGGTGGACCAGCTCACTCTGCAGGAATCCGCGCCAGCCATATTCCTCTCCAAAGGTGATTATCAATCCCAGAAACGGGCCAATGATGATCACGTTGAGAAATGAAGAGCCGAGCAAGGCTATTGGTGGAATTCCGGCTGTTACCCCGGGCGGGTATAACTTGGCGATATCAACCAACGTGCCAAATTTGAAAACGTAATTCAACAGCGCCTGAAGGCCATAGAAGAGCACCAACCCAAGACCATACAGGATCCAGATGCGAAATCTGCCAAAGGCCATACCTGCCCCGGCGAAGGACTGCGGACCGCCACGCCAGCGCAGCACCAGCAGCAGCAACCAACCCGACAACGCTGAAGATCAGCATCGCACCGCTGATCGTTGTGGCCAGACGAGGGCTGTGATCATCGCCAGGATAGCGGCGACCAGGTAGGCGAAGGTCATCAGGAAATAATAGTAGATGAACCAGCGCGAGGCGGTGTGGTTGGTCTTGCGGTAGACAAGGCTTTCCTTGAAGAAGAAAACGCCCAGCAGAAGGGCGGCGAAAGCCGGCATCAGCATCTGGAATTGCAGCATAAGGCTGGCAGCGGGGCTCTTCAAGCCACCGTTCAGATAAAGTACCAGGTCGATCAGCCAGGCCAGTCCAAACGCCAACCCGACATAGACCCAAACGTGCGGCCAGTTGACCATCCGCCGAGCGGGTAATAATGGAGAGGGTACCTGCTCAGGGATCATGTTATCTGGCTGTGAAGAATGTGACTGTGTCATACGGTAACTCCATACGAAAAAAATCCCACCGCTCACTCGATTCGCGGTAATGGTTTCATGAAGCAAGGAGGTATTTGCCACTATGAATTCTACTTCAAGACGAGCCTCGGTTTTACCCGAATTATTCGTCAGACGACTGAAAAAACGCTTGTTGCCTCCCTGCGCAACTGGTTTCTATAAATAAAGAACCTGGTCTTTATCGGTAAAAATACTTCATGCGATCGATCACAGGATAATTGAATCCTAATCCATTAATCCTGTAAAATTGTTCAAGATAACTGCTAATGGATCCAAACCCTGAACCGAAAACCAAATCATCTTTATCCGCATGCTCTCTGGCATTTTGGTTGACTCTTGGATTGAGGCTTGCCCTTGGGGGAATCCTGGCTGCAGCCACGGCGATCCTTGCGAAAAAATCTTCCCCCCATCCTTTCAGTTCACCCGGATGCGTATGGAAAGTTAAATATCCCCAGTTCGCTTTTTGGCAGGCTCTTCCTTGAGCCCTGGGTGCGGTGGGATGCGGTCCACCACTTAAACCTGGCGATGAGGGGATATTTTGATATTTCGGTGAGCGAAACCGTTTTTTACCCGATGTACGCGGGTCTCACCAGGCTGACCGCCATTTTGATTGGCGATCAATATATCCTGGCGGGATTGATCGTTTCCACTTTGGCGACCTTTTTCACGTTCTATTTCCTGAAAAAAGTCGGTGACAGGGTTTTTAGTTCATCCTCCGGCACCTGGTCAGCCATTGTGCTGGCAGTCTACCCGTTGGCTTTCTTCCTGATCGCACCGTATTCCGAATCGTTGTTCCTCGCCTTCACGCTCGGGCGCACTTTTGGCAGCCTATGATCGCCGATGGTGGCTGGCAGGGGCACTCGCCATTTGCGCCAGCCTCACTCGCGGTCCGGGGATGGCGACTTTCGCGGCGTTCATAGTCCTGGCATTTTATCAATGGCAGGATTCAAAAAGGCAGCTCCCGCTGAAAACGATTATAGCGATCCTTTTTGCGATCATTGCCCCATTTATAGGTGGGCTTGGGTTCATCGCCTGGCGTCAATCCGCCGGATTTCCCTCGATTTCGGAAGTGCTCTGGATATACACGCGCACGTTTTTTGTCCTTCCGCCCTGGGGGGTTTACTTGGCGATCAAGCAATGGCTCCAGGTTTTCGATCTCCCCACTACCCTGGATATCCTCAGCCTTTTATTCTTCAGCGGCATCCTTGTGCTTGATGCTCGTACGACCAAAATGGCGAAAATGGGAATTGATCGCCTACATGGCGGTCAGTTTATTGGGCCTCCTATCCCGGGGTGGGGTAGAGGCCGAGGTTGCTTCGCTGAAATCCTTCTCTCGTTACGTCCTGGCGCTCTTTCCGGCCTTCCTGATCATCGGCGATTTTCTATCAACGACCAGCGGACGAGCGAGATTCATTTATGTGGTGATAAGCGGCGGGCTGCTGATGATCGCCAGCGTGATGTTCACGCTCTGGTTTTTTATGGGATGATATATAATATTGACGCTTGAATTCTGTTCGGTTTATCAAAATATGAAAAGCTGGATTATACTGAATAAGGATTCAGGATTCCAAAAATATAGGTTACGCGGCGGAGGGAAGATGACAACCAGGGCACAGATCGATGATTTTATTTCCCATAAAATCCCTTGGGGTGGTGGGGGTCTCGCGGGACACAAAGAAATTCGGTTACATGGTTTTTGATGAGCTGCGCAAGAAGGGTTATAAAGCCTACCCGGTGAATCCGAATGCCACAGAGCTCTACGGGGAAAAATGCTACCCCTCCATCACTGCGCTTCCAAAGGATACCGAAGGTGTGGTGATCGTTGTGCCGCCAGCCAAAGCCGAGGAGTTGGTGAAGGAAGCCCATGCACGCGGGATCGACCAGGTCTGGCTGCAGCAGGGAGCTGAGTCCAAAGCTGCGATCGCTTACTGCGAACAAAATAAGATGAATGTGGTCGCCGGGGAGTGCATCATGATGTACGTGGAACCGGTGGGCTCCTTCCACGGCTTCCACCGCTTTTTCCGCAAGCTCTTCGGTGGAATGCCCAAATAGACATCGAACCTGACCGCCTGCTCCATGCACGGCGGTCTTTTTTTCACCCGTTTCACCATTTTTGACGCGCCCGGTAAGCTGGGCTATACTTGGGATGGAGATTTCGTTTCCTTTTTTATCCGTAGAAAGACGACCAATATGAAACTGACCAATCCCTTCAAACTGACGTACGCCACCATGTTCAATCCCCCCGAGGAGCTGCATCAGCGATTCGATGCTGCCTTGGAGCAGATCAACTGCCAATCTCGGGCAGGAATATGGCATGTGGGTCGATGGAAAGGACCATTTCACCGCGGAGAAATTCGAAGACCGCTCTCCGGCAGATGCCGGCAAGGTCCTGGGGGTGTTCCAAAAAGGCGCAGCCCAGGATGCTGCCCTGGCACTGTCAGCCGCCAGGCGTGCCTTCCCCAATTGGAGCCGTACCCCCTGGCAGGAGCGGGTGAGGCTGCTTCGCGAGGCTGCCCGCTTGATGGACGAGCGCATCTTTGAGTTTGGGGTGGTGATGGCTCATGAGGTGGGCAAGAACCGCATGGAATCCCTGGGAGATGCTTCCGAAACCGCCGACCTGATCCGCTACGCCTGCGACCGCATGGAAGCCAATTACGGGTATATCGCCGAAATGGGGCAGTGACCCGCTCACCGGCTTTACCAGCCGCAATGTATCTCGGTCCTGCGCCCATATGGCGTCTGGGTGGTGATCAGCCCGTTCAACTTCCCGGCCGCGCTCACCGGCGGACCTGCCGCCGCGGCCCTGGTGACCGGCAACACCCTGGTGATGAAACCTGCCACCGATACCCCCTGGACCGCCCGCCTGCTGGCCGAGTGCCTGCGCGATGCTGGACTCCCGGCGGGTGTTTTCAACTATGTCACCGGTCCCGGTTCAACCCTGGGGCAGGCCCTGATCGAAAACCCCGAGGTGGATGGGATCACCTTCACCGGTTCGTACGAAGTGGGCATGCAGCTTTACCGGGATTACTCCCGCGGGAAGTTCATTCGTCCCATCATCCTGGAGCTGGGCGGCAAGAACCCCGCCATCGTTTCCCGCAATGCGGATCTGGATATCGCCGCGCAGGGGATCGTACGCTCCGCCTTTGGGCTGCAGGGGCAGAAGTGCTCGGCCTGCTCACGAATCCTGGTGGAAAAGGATGTGTACCAGCCCCTGCTGGAAAAGATCCTGGAGCTTACCTCCCGGTTGAAGGTCGGCGATCCCACCCGGCGCGAGGTAACCACCGGACCGGTCATCAACCGTGCCGCGTACCGGGATTACCAGTCCTATGTGGATGAGATCCGCGAAGCCGGGAAGGTGCTGGCTGGCGGGCACCATCTCACCGAAGGCAGCCTGGCGGAAGGCTTCTTCTGCGCGCCTACCTTGGCCGAGCTGCCATTGGATCACCGACTGTGGCAGCAGGAAATGTTCCTGCCCATCAGCACGATCGCCGCGGTGCCAAATCTTGGCAGAGGCCATGCGGATCGCCAACCAGGTCAATTACGGGTTGACTGCCGGGTTCTATGGAAGCGAATCCGAAGCCGAGTGGTTCTATGAAAATATCGAAGCCGGTGTGACCTACGTGAACCGCCCGCAGGGCGCCACCACCGGCGCCTGGCCTGGTTACCAGCCCTTCGGCGGCTGGAAGGGTTCCGGCGTCCACCGGCAAGAACGCCGGCGGGCTTGTATTACCTGCCGCTCTATATGCGCGAACAAATCCAAAACCGCGTGACGAAAGGATAGGCCCAGGCCCGGGCATGCACTACCGGGGGGCGGAAACCACCAAGATGACCAAGATCTGTTCACTCAAGGAAGCTGTCCAGCAAAACGTCCGGGATGGAGACCTGGTTTACTGTGCCGGGTTCACCCATCTGATCCCGTTTGCCGCCGGGCACGAGATCATCCGCCAGCAGCGCAAAAACCTCATTCTTGCCCGCGCCACGCCGGACCTGATCTATGACCAGATGGTTGCGGCTGGCTGCGCGAAAAAGGTGATCTTTTCCTACATGGGCAACCCCGGGGTGGGCTCGCTGCGCATCGTCCGCGCGGCGGTGGAAGCCGGGCAGCTCGAGTGGGAGGAATATTCGCACTTTGGCATGATCTCGCGCCTGCAGGCTGGTGCCACCGGGCTGCCTTTCATCCCCATGAAGCAGACCGCCGCCACCGACCTGGAGCGCAACAACCCCAACATCAAACGGGTGAAGGACCCCTACGGGGGTAAGGATGTGATCGTTGTTCCGCCGCTCAATCCCGATGTGGCCATTATCCATGTCCAGCGTTGCGATGCGCGCGGGAACGCCCACATCTGGGGCATCATCGGCGAGCAGAAGGAAGCCGCCTTCGCCGCAAAACGGGTCATCCTGACCGCGGAGGAGATCGTGGATGAAAGCGTCATCCGCTCCGATCCGAACCGCACCCTCATCCCGGAATTCATCGTCTCGGCTGTTTGCCACGTCCCGCACGCCTCGCACCCTTCCTACACCCAGGGCTACTACGACCGCGACAACGCTTTTTACCTGGCCTGGGATAAGATAAGCGAATCGCAGGATGCCGTGCGGCTCTGGCTGGATGAATGGGTCTACGGCGTTCCGGACCGCGAGGCTTATTGGAAGAAGCTGGGAACTGAGGTTCACAACCGGTTGAAGATCACCCCCCGGCTGGCAGCACCGGTGGATTACGGGAACTACTGAGAGGGCAGATAGAATGGCAGACTATACCGCTTCCGAATTGATGTGCGTCCATTCCGCCCGGCTTCTCAAGGATCACGACCGGGTGCTGGTGGGGGTGGGCATTCCCAACCTGGCATGCAACCTGGCATTGCGCACCCACGCGCCAAATTTGCAGATGATCTATGAAGCTGGGGTGGTTGGCTCGCGACCTTCGCGCCTTCCGCTCTCGATCGGTGACCCCACCCTGGTGAGCGGGGCTGCCGGTGTTTGCAGCATGTATGACCTTTTCACCTTTTACCTGCAGCGCGGTAACGTGGATGTTGGTTTCCTGGGTGGGGCGCAGATCGATAAATTTGGCAACATCAACGCGACCGTGATCGGCGATTATGCCCACCCGAAGACCCGCCTGCCCGGCTCGGGTGGATCGCAGGAGATCGCAGCCTGGGCGGATCGCTGCTATATCATGACCCCGCACCAAAAACGACGCTTTCCGGAGAAGGTGGATTTCGCCACCTCCGCCGGGTACCTTTCCGGCCGCGCCCAGCGTGAGGCTGCGGGGGTGCGCGGGCGGGGTCCGCTTGTGATCGTCACCGATCTCGGCATCATGGAACCGGATGAGAGCGGCGAGCTGACCCTCAGCGCGCTGCACCCGGGAGCGACGGTGGAAAAAGTGAAGGAAAACACGGGGTGGGATCTGCGCGTGCGGGATGACCTGCGGGTGACCGACCCGCCCACCGAAAAAGAGCTGCGCATCCTGCGCGAGGAGCTGGACCCGCAGGGAATTCACCTCAAAGGGGGCGGCTAGGGTTTACCTGCAGGCATGAACAAACCCAGGATCGACGTCCTCATTACCCTCCCGGTTACGGAAGCCCAGGTGAACGACCTGAGGTCGGTCTCCACGCGCATCCGGATTTCCACCTTCCCGGTCAATGCCGCCGGCGAGATCCCCGCGGACGCGTGGAAACGAACCGAAGTACTCTATACCGGAAATATCTACCCTGATCCCAGCCAGGTGCCGAACCTGAAGTGGATCCAATCCCATTTCGCCGGGATCGACCACCTGCTGGATTCGCAGATCGGGAAAACTCCAGGGGTGGCCATCACCAGCCTCTCCGGCGCAGCAGCCTCGCAGAGCGCGGAATATGCCCTGGGTATGATCCTGGCGCTCAGCCGCCAGATGCCGCAGCTTTGGGCGATGCAGCAACGCAAGGAGTGGCCTGCCGACCGCTGGGGGAAGTTTCCGCCGGTGGAGATTCGCGGGTGCACTGTGGGGCTGGTCGGCTACGGCAGCCTTAACCGCGAGCTTGCCCGACTGCTCAAACCGATGGGGGCGAAGATCCTGGCAGCCAAGCTGAATGCCCGCCGGCCCCAGGATGAAGGATACACCCCTGAAGGACTTGGCGATCCGCAGGGCGACCTCTTCGACCGGCTGTACCCATTCCAGGCGATCCATTCCATGCTGATGCTGTGCGATTTCGTGGTGGTGGCGGTGCCGCTGACTGCCCGTACCCGCAAGATGATCTCAAAGCCTGAATTTGAGTCGATGAAACCCGGCGCATTCCTGGTGAACCTCTCCCGTGGGGGGATCGTGGATGAAATGGCGCTCTTCGAAGCCCTGGAATCCAGGCGCCTGGGGGGTGCTGCCCTGGATGTTTTCGATGTGGAACCCCTGCCTACTTCCAGCCCGCTTTGGTCAGCTCCCAACATGCTCATCACTCCCCACATTGCCGGGATCAGCCGGCAATACCTCGAACGTGCCGTGGTCATGTTCAAAACGAATCTCACCCGTTATGTGGCTGGAGAGCCATTGCTTAACCTCTTCGACCCGGAAAAGGGATATTAATGCTTAGTTCGAAGCGAATTGGTTTTTATCCTGCGCGAAAAGAGAATTATTGATCATGATCAGCCAGGGATGTCGAACTCATCCTCTTCGATCTTGGCAACACGCTGATCTATTTTGACGGCGATGAGGAAGAATCCGCAGCGCTGGCCGCCCGCGCGCTCACCCGCGATCTGATCGATCATGGCTTCATCCTCGATGGCGGAAGCCTTCCCGAAACGATTCCAGTCAGCGATGAAAGCTTATTTTGCCCGCAGGGAAAAGGACTGCCTGGAATTGACCAGCAGTTATGTGCTGCGCGAGGAATTGATCTCGAGCGGGTATGCGAATCCCCCCGCTGATTCTCTGCGATCGGCGCTGCGTGCCATGTACGCGGTTTCGGAAACCCACTGGAAGATGGGGGATGACACCTTCGCGACCCTGGACCGGTTGAGAAAGGGAGGTTACCGTTGGGGATCATTTCCAACGCTGCCGATGCGGAGGATTTTCACCGCCTGATGGAAGCACACAATCTCGGAGAATATTTTCAGTTAGCCCTGGTTTCGGCGGAAGTTGGGATGCGTAAACCGCATCCGCTGATCTTTCAGCTTGCACTGGATTTCTTCGGGGTTCCGGCAGGGCGGGCGGTCATGGTGGGCGATCTGCCCGCGATGGATATCCTCGGCGCGCAGCGTATGGGGATCGCCGGGGTATGGATCAAACGCTGGCTGCACCCGGAGACTGGCGGAAAATCCGCTGCGGGAATTCAACCGGACGCCAGCATCAATTGCCTTTCGGACCTGCCGAAGGTGCTTTCCGATTGGAGACGTTCTGACCCCGGCCTCAAATAAACCTGTGTTATCATCCCTTTATTCAATAAAGGAAATTCTTTGAGCAGCATAGCCCGGTTCTCCGCCTCGTTCCCCAAGAGCGTCAGGCGGACTTTTATCGCCCTGAAATACCCCAATTACCGCTTATGGTTCGGCGGTCAACTGATATCCCTGGTGGGCACCTGGATGCAGGTTACCGCCCAGGGCTACCTGGTCTATACGCTCACCGGTTCTGCCAAATGGCTTGGTTTGGTTGGTTTTGCTGCCGGTGTACCCAGCTGGCTGTTCACCCTTTACGGAGGAGTTATCGCGGACCGCATCCCGCGCCGTAGGTTAATGCTCATCACCCAGTCCGTAATGATGGTGCTGGCTTTCATCCTTGCCGCCCTCGTCTACAACCAGGTCGTCCAACCGTGGCAGATCGTGGTGCTGGCTTTCCTGCTGGGGGTCGCCAATGCCTTTGATGCCCCAGCCAGGCAATCCTTCGTGGTGGAATTGGTGGATCGCCAGGATCTGACAAATGCGATCGCGATCAATTCGACCATGTTCAACCTGGCCACCGTGGTGGGTCCGGCGGTTGCCGGGTTGACCTATGCGGCCTTCGGCGCGGCCATGTGTTTCGCGATCAATGGGCTTTCTTTCCTGGGAGTGATCATTGCCCTGTTACTGATGAAACTGAAACCGCAACAGCCTGTTTCCGAAAAAGGCTCTGCGATCCTTCAGATCAAGCAGGGTATCCAGTATGTGATGGTAAAACCGGTGGTAGTGGTCTTGATGACCGGATTGTTTTTTGTAAGCGTTTTCGGGTTTGGATTGATGACCCTGATGCCGGTCTGGGCGGTTTCCATATTGGGCGGGGATGTTACCACCAATGGGTTCTTGCTATCCGCGCGCGGACTGGGAGCGTTGGTTGGTGCGCTGACCGTGGCTGCCCTGGCATATCGCCGACTTAAGGGCAAGATCTGGACAATCGGCAGCTTTGTTCTGCCGCTGACGCTTTTCATTTTTTCCTTTATCCAGGATATTACCCTTTTCCCTCCTGCTGCTTTTAGGGATTGGCTGGGGTTTGATGACAATGGTTAACACCTCCAATGCGATGGTGCAGGAGGAGGTCCCTGATGAACTGCGCGGGCGGGTGATGGGTTTCTACGTCCTGGTATTTTTTGGGAGCGGGCCGATCGGGTCGTTACTGGTGGGTTGGATGGCTGCCAGCATCTCAGCACCCACAACGGTCGCAGTGTGCGCGGTTGTCCTATTCGGGTTTGCACTCTTCACCTTCCTGAAGACGCCCGGCTCTGAGAAACACATCGTAATTAAATAAAAAGGGCGTCTGCCTTTCCACGAGTGCAGACGCCCAAAATCCGCCAAACTTAAAGATTAATAGCGGTTTTTATTTTTGTTGTAACCGCCGTTGCTGCTGCCGCGATCCTCTTTGGGGCGTGCTTCATTGACTGTCAGCGTGCGACCCTTGAGATCTTTTCCGTTCATACCCTGGATGGCAGCTTTGCCTTCATCCGCGTTTGGCATTTCCACGAAAGCAAATCCGCGGGACTGCCCGGTGAACTTATCTTTAATGATTGAAGCGGAAGTCACTGAACCATAGGCAGAAAATGCCTGTTGGACATCCTCTTCGCTGGCCTGAAATGATAAATTCCCTACATAAATATTCATCGAAAACCTTTCCTAAACCAAAAAACCAAAGCCCATCTCAAATCAGAAACCCGTTTCCAGGTTCCCCTGTGAACAAGTCCACCCGGACCCATTCCAATGGGACATCCATCCGATGGCCGTCGTCTATTCCCCCTAAGAATCCGGTTTATCGTGGGCACCGGTCCCGCGCAGGCCAATCTCAAACTGCGTCCATTATACCCCATACCACCATTTTTTGGATTGACAGAAGGAATATAATGAAAATTGGATCAGTGATTGAAGAAGCGGAGGTAAGAATGGAAAAGCTGGCTGTGCTCACTGGCGGGGGGGATGCCCCCGGACTGAATGCGGTCATCCGGGCGGTTGTCAAGACCGCGCAGCATGACTATGACGTGCAGGTGCTGGGGGTGAAGGATGGCTTCGACGGCTTCGTGGAGGAGGATGGCGTCCGCCCGCTGCACCCGCACGACGTGCGCGGCATTTTGCCGCGCGGCGGAACCATCCTGGGCACCGCCAACCGCGGAAACCCGTTCGCCCGCAAGGTCATCCGGGATGGCAAGGAGGTTGTGGAGGATATTTCCGAAAAACTGATCCAGCAGTATCCAGGACCTCAAGCTGGACGGGTTGATCGTGATCGGCGGGGATGGCACCCTGCGGATTGCCCGGGAGCTATTTGAAAAGGGTGTTCCGGTGGTGGGCGTGCCAAAGACGATCGATAATGATATCGGCGGGACGGAATGCACCTTTGGTTTCGATACCGCGGTTGGAACCGCCACCGACGCGCTGGATAAGCTGCACACCACCGCCGAATCGCACCACCGGGTGATGCTGCTGGAACTGATGGGGCGGGACGCCGGTTTCATCACCCTGCATGCCGGCGTGGCTGGCGGGGCGGATGTGATCCTGATCCCCGAGATCCCTTTCAGCTTCGAGGCGGTCTGCAAGAAGGTGCACCAGCGCCAGCGCCAGGGCAGCTCGTTCAGCATCATCGCCGTGGCGGAGGGGGCGTTCCCGAAGGGCGGCCAGCCGGTGGTATCCATCCCGGGCGATTCGGTCTACGTGGCCCGGCTGGGCGGGATCTCCTTCCAGGTGGCGCAGTTCATCGCCGAAAACTGCCAGGTGGAGACGCGCGTGACCGTGCTGGGGCATCTGCAGCGCGGCGGCAGCCCCAGCGCCTTCGACCGCTGGCTGGGCACGCGTTTTGGCTCGGCGGCGGTGCACCTGGCGGCGGAGGGGAAATTCGGGCGGATGGTGGCATTGAAGAGCGAGCGGATCGTGGATATCGATATCGCCGAAGCCCTGGCGGTTCCCAAGCGGGTGGATCTGAACGGCGACGCCATCCGCGCCGCCAGGGGGTTGGGGATCTCGTTTGGGGAGTAATTAAATCACGACGCCGTCCAAAAAAGGACGGCGCGGTGAGTTGGGGCGCTGCGGCAGCCTATCGTCTTGCGAGGAGGGATGCCGCAGCGCTTTTCAAATTACTATCGTTCATTTCGGGCACCACCTCCTCATTAAAGAATAGCGAATGAAAAGGTACTCCCTTGCGGGTGCAATTAGTATGCCTCAATCCCGTGTTTAATGCAAGCTTTTGTACGACCTATATTATGGTATCGCGAAGGTGAATCGCCAGACCCCATCCGCGGGCTGCGCGACCGTGGAGGTATTCCCCATCACCTCGTACCAGGTGTTCCCAGGTTTGATAGGGGAACGGGGAGCCATCCGCGTTCACCAGGGTCAGAACCGAATCGCGCGTGGGGCGCGCCCAGAGCACCTGGTACATCTGCCCGTTGCGGGCGATGTAGGCGGTGCCGTTGCCATAAAGGGGCACATCGATCACTTCCGTGCTGCCCGAGCGCATGATCACATCCTGCTGGACGAAGAAGGTCACTACGTTATCGGCTGTGATCTGCTCGCCGGTGGCGCGGTCCACCAGGGGCGCATAGACCTCCGTTTCCGGGGTGCTGGCGTTCTGGGTATCCGAGGAGCGCTTGTATTTCTCGGTCGTTGGGTCATAATCCCAGCGGTTGTAGATGGCGGAGGAAAAACGGGTGTAAACAGTATCCGCCTTGCTGCCGCCCGGAGGAGGCTGCGCCATGAAGAACATGCCGTCCAGGTTCTGGCGTTCATTGGTGGCGCCGTAGTTTCGCAGCGCATCCTTGATCAGGGCGGTGTTAACCATCAGGTAATTGTTGCCGTTCACGTTCTTGCGGAAGATGGCCGGGTAGGTCCAGCTGGTTTCGATCAGCAGCCGGTTGGCGTAATCCTGGCTGAACAGGCGGTTGAGCACCAGCGACCAGGCGCTGCCAAACGCGAAGGCGCTCTTATACATGGGCACGATGTTGAGGTCGAAGAGGCGCGCCGAGCGCACCGGGCCGACCAGGTCAGCGTCGTTCCCGTAGAAGATCGCGATAAAGCGGGTGGTGCCTTCCTCGGTGTAGTACTCGTAATTGATATCCGCCTTGCGAGAGCCCCCACTGCGGGCGGTCCTCGCGCGGCAGGTTTTCCACCTTCACCGCGATCGGGCGCCGCTCCAAATTGGCGGGGTCACTCCACTTGCAGCCCGGTGAGCGGGTTGACATCCGGGGGGAAATTGGTGGGACCCAGCCCCTGGGGCGGGTAATCCGGCGTGGGGGAGGGGGTGACCGTGGCGGTGGCGGCCGGGGTGGGGGTGAGGGTGGGCGTGGATGTGGCGGGGAGGGGCGAGGGGGTGACGGTTGGACCAAAGATCTGCCCGGCGCCGCAGCCGGAAACGATCAGGGTAATCACGAGCGCAGCAATAAGGTATCGCGAGGTTTTCATTGAAATCTCCTTGTTACTATGACGATAAAATGGTGAAACTTGGTTCCCGGGTTGATTATAACGAATAACGAATCCGGAAATGGGAAAGGATATAATCGCATGTCATGAAACGACCTCCCTTCCGATTCACCGCTGCATCGATCATCATTCTCGTGATTGCCATCGCCCTGGTGGTGACCTGGCTGATCCTCACCCCGCCCGGGCTTATGGGCAAGGCGGATGCGATCGGTTACGCGGTCTGCCACCGCATCGCGGAAAGATCCTATGATATCGGCGGGCGCGAGCTGCCGCTCTGCGCGCGCTGTACGGGGATGTATTTGGGCGCCTTTGCCGGTCTGGTTTACCTGGGCCGTAAGGGCAGGCGCGGCAAATTTCCGCCCGGCAGGATCTGGGCAGTGCTGGGTGTTTTCGCGCTGGTCTTCACCCTGGATAGCCTCAATTCTTTCGCCATGCTCCTGCCCGGCAGCCCGAGCGTCTATATCACCACCAACCTGATGCGGATTTTCGCCGGCACCGGCATGGGGATCATCATCCCGGTGGTGCTCTGGCCGGTTTTCAACCAGACGGTCTGGGAGGATTTTGAGACCGAGTCCGATCCTGGAAAGCTGGAAGGAACTGGGGATGATCCTGCTCTTCGCCCTGGTTCTCGATCTCTGCGTCTTGAGCGGTGTTCCCTTCCTGGTAATCCCTGCCGGGCTGATCAGCGCGGGGACGGTTCTGGGAATCCTGACCCTGGTGTACACCGTGGTCTGGACGATGCTGCAACGAAATGAGAACAAATATCGTATATGGAGTGAGATCTGGGTCCTGTTGCTGCTCGGTTTCATCACCGCCCTTGGGCAGATCGCCCTGATGGACATCATCCGCTACAACATGACAGGTACCTGGTCCGGTTTTCTACCAACATAGGAGATTGAAATGGAGTTACTGGCTGTTTTTACGGCATTCGGGTTGGCGGCAAGCGCGGGGTTGAACGCTTATATTCCCCTGCTGACCATTGCGCTGCTGGCGAAGTTCACCAACCTGATCACCCTGGCCGCCCCCTGGGACACCCTGGAGAACTGGTGGATCATCGGTCTGCTCGGGTTCCTGGTGGCGGTGGAGTTCATCGCCGATAAAGTCCCGGCGGTCAACCACGCCAACGACGTGCTGATGACCTTCATCCGTCCCGCGGCAGGCGCTATCGCCTTCGCCGCCAGCACCTCGGTGATCGCCGATATCAACCCGGTCCTTGCCATGGCCATGGGGTTGCTGGTGGCCGGCGGCGTGCACACCGTCAAAGCTGCGGTGGTGCGCCCGGTGGTGACGGCAACCACGGGCTCGGTCGGCAACGTGCCGGTGAGCATGGCGGAAGATACCGTCGCCACGGTCACCTCGGTCATGTCGATCATCGTCCCGGTGCTCATCGCGATCGCGCTGATCATCCTGCTGGTGTGGTCGATCTGGTTTTTCAACCGCAGGCGCAAGGCGCGCTCGGGCGCAATCCGACATAATTGTGGAAGGAGGATAAGATGGCTGGAAGTAAGGCAATCAAAGGTGAGATCGTGACCACCGGGCAGGAAAATCCGCTGGGCGTGGCATCCGAGCTGCCCGCGCAGGATGATTCCGCCGATAGCACCCGCGAAAAGCAGAAGATCCGATGCCTCGGAGGTGGTGATCATCATCCTGCTCGTGCTCCTTGTGTTGTGCTGCTGCTGCGCCTGCATCGCCACCGCAGCGAGTTCTGAATTGATCGTGACGCGGCCTGGCGAGGCATTTTTGGTGGAAGTCTCCTTCCAATTGCCAATGGTATATTGAGTCAACCAGATTAATGACGTAAATAGTCAACCGGCGGAGATATCTCCGCCGGTATTTTTTTGGTATAATACAAACAAGTGAAGATATGTTCATATGATACAAGAACAATGAAGAAATCCCCATTTTAGATGAGCATACCGCCGCGCACGTGGCGGAGCTCTTCCGTGCCTTCAGCGATACCAACCGCGTGCGGCTCCTCTCCGCGCTGATCAAAGAGGAGTGCAATGTCTCCACCCTGGCGGAAAAAGTGGGCATCAGCCCCTCGGCGGTTTCCCACCACCTGCGCAGCCTGCGTCAGATGCACCTGATCGTTTCCCGCCGCGATGGCAAGGAAGTTTTTTACCGCATGGAAGACGCGCATCTCATCACCCTCTTTGAGCAGGGCGTTTCCCACATCCTTGAAGGGATGATAGACGTCTACCGCGCGATAATCATGCTCCAGTTAGCATTAGAATCGCTATCTGAAAAGAATCATATCTGATTGGAAGAATTGAATGCAAAGCCAGAGAATTGAACCGCTGAATCAAAAACAGCACCACCTATCCTTCGATCCCCATGCCCGCGGGTCGGGACTATCGGATGTCATCCTGGGCGGGCAGGATGGGCTGGTGAATGTGCTCGGGGTGATCCTGGGGGTGGCTGCCGCGACGGGCAATACCTCTATCGTGCTGGTAGCCGGGTTGGCCGCGGCGGTGGCGGAATCGGTCTCAATGGGTGCGGTGGCCTACACCTCCACGCTCGCGGACGCGGATTATTACGAAAGCGAACGCGCGCGCGAATACCGGCATATCAAGGAGCTGCCCCAGCTTGAAAAGGACGAGGTTCGCCGATCTATGCCAAAAAGGGCTTCAAAGGGAGAGCTGCTGGATCACATCGTGGAGACGATCACGACCAACCAGGATATCTGGGTGGCGGTGATGATGGCGGAGGAGCACCAGCTCACCCCGGTGGATCGCTCCGGCGCCTGGAAGGCTGCATTCGTCGTAGGTCTTTCCGCGATCATCGGTTCTCTCATCCCGCTCGCGCCTTTCCTCTTCCTGCCGGTGCTGCCCAGCATGATCCTTTCGGTGGTGATCACCGCCGCGGTGCTTTTCGGGGTCGGGGTATATAAAGCGAGGGTGATGGTCGGCAGCCCGGTGCGGAGCGGCCTGGAATTGGCCTTGATCGGTACTATCAGCGCGCTGGCGGGTTACGCGATCGGCGTTCTGCTCAAAGTTCCCCCAACTCCGTAGTTCTAACTTTCTTAAATAGTCTCAGATCATGCCTTCGGCGAGGTGGATTTCTCCAGCGTGCCGGAAGCGCTCCTCGAGCCCGCGCATGGCTGCCAGCGTCTCCCGGCGTTCTTCGGGGTCGATTTCCAGGGCGTCGAATTCGTCCCCATCCAGCAGCAGGGGTTCATTGCCGGGGATGACCAGCAGGTCCAGGGCGAGATCGACATAGTCAATAAAACCCGGCGGCACCACCGCTGGCCGGCTGGCATTGCAGTACCAGCATTTCAGGGCGTCGGTATCCCGGTCGTAGACTTCAAAGATGTTATAGCGGCGGTCGGTGTAATACATTTCGAGGAAGCGGTCCCCCGGATGAAAGGTGATCCCGTGGAAGGGCAGGTCGTCGGGCCGGTTGAAAAATGCCTCGATCAGAACCCCCTCCGGGTATGTCGCGATGACCTCTGGCCGGGTAGCGCCAGCGTTCCCTCCGCATCCAGATCGAGCTTGATTACCTCGAGAGAATCTCCCGGTTTCACTGCAGGCATTGGATCGCAGAGGGGGATATGAAAAGGGCAAGCTCCCTGGTTAGGGGGATAACTTTCCTCCAGGTCGAATTCCAGGCGAACGTCATTCGCGCAGGCGAGGGTGACCCGGAAGTCCTTTCCCCGGAAGATGGAATCCTCCACCTGCCCGGTGATGCGCTGCGAATGGTTTTCATCCGCCGCCAGGCTTGCGACTCTCCGCCGGGATGAGAAGCGTGACAAGGTCGCCTGTAATTAGATTTCGCGGGAGGCGGGATGGAGACTTCCAGGGATGCCCAAAGGGGTGTCCACCTTCAACGGTTTGCTGGAGATGACCCTGCCCTCCACAAGATTATTCCGTCCCAGGAAGCGTGCTGCCCAGGCATTTGCAGGGTTGCGGTAAACCTCCCCCGGTTGGCCGGATTGGACCACGCGGCCTTCGTGCAGCAGCAGAAGCTGATCGGCGATGGCGAAGGCTTCCTCCTGGTCGTGAGTGACATAGATGGAGGGGATACCGCTGGTTTTAAGCAGTTCCCTCAGCTCACGGACCAGTTCCTCGCGCAGCGTACGGTCAAGCGCTCCCAGGGGCTCATCCAGCATGATCAACCGCGGGCGCGGCGCCAGGGTGCGCGCCAGGGCGACCCGCTGCTGCTCCCCGCCGGAGAGATCGGTGACCTTGCGGGTGGCAAAGGTCTCCATTTTTACCTGCTCGAGGGCGGCGCGGGTGCTTGTGCTGACCTCCTCCGCGGGCAGGTTTTGCATACGCAGTCCGAAGGCTACGTTTTGTTCCACGGTCAGGTGGGGAAAAAGAGCATATTCCTGGAACATCAACCCGAAGCGGCGCTGGTGAACAGGAACTTCCGCCAGGTCCTGCCCATCCCAAAGGATCTGCCCGCTCTCGGGCAGTCTCCAATCCGGCGATGATCCGGAGCAGGGTACTTTTACCGCTGCCGGAAGATCCCAGCAGGCAGCAGGTCTGTCCCTGCCCCACGGTGAAGGAAACCCCTCTCAGGAGGGGTTTCTGGTCATAATCTTTATGGATATCGCGGATCTCGAGGGTCACTTTATTGGTTTACTTGAAGATGGATTGAACGAGATTGGTGAAGAAGGGAAGCTGGAGGATCAACCCCAGCATCAGGAACATCCCGAATTTACGGTTGTGCTCAAACCCGGCAGCCACGAACCAGAGCGGCCAGATATCGGCAGGGTACTCTGCGGGACACTCTGCAGGTTTGGGGTGCAGGAAGATCTGCACGACAGGCTTAATATAGAATCAACGCAAGGAAAACGATCAACAAAACCGGGAAGAAGTACCCGGTGATCACCAGGTAAACAACGAATAAATATTGGAAAGCGATCATCACCAGCACGGTATAACGGCTGGCTTTCTCTCCAATAATGACCGGCAGGGTGTGGATGCCCTTGGCTTTATCCTCGGGAAGCTTGTCGATGTGTTTACCGAAGATCACCAGTGCCGCGCCAAGAGCGTAGGTCAGGGAAGCCAGGCAGACTGTCCAGCTCCAAACCCCGGTGATGGCGTAGTATCCGCCGCCGATCATCAATGGACCCCAGACGAGAATGACCGCGATCTCGCCCAGACCGATGTATTTCAACGGCCAGGTGTAGAAGAAGACGAAGAACGCGCCGATGGCGATCAGGATCAACACCTGCCACCCGATCAACAGGGTGAGCCCAACCCCGCAGAGGAGGGCGATGACCCCGTTGAAAGCGGCATAGTTCAGCAGCTGCGTTGTGCTCATCAAACCGGATTCCAGCGGTTGGGGACCATACTGGGTGCGGAAATAATTGTCCTTATCCACCCCCCTGCGGTAATCGGTAAGGTCGTTGAGCAGGTTGTTCATGGCGTGGGCGAAGACCAGACCTACCGTCACCAGGATCCAGTTCAGCCAGTGGAACATGCCGTCCTTGGCGGCCAGCAGCCCGGCGATGACCGCGGGAATGAAAGTGATGATCAGAACGGCGCCGCGGGTGGCGATCAGCCAGCGGGAAACAACGTCCAGGCTATCCCACTCTTCCTTATCAATGCGCGGGATGACCTGCAGGGCTTTTTTCCACATTTTGAAGTTCATGCATACCTCATCAAATAATTAAACGGATGAATTCCTGACGGAAAATTATAACATGCCGGAAAAAAACCTACTAAAAAGACCGGTATCACCGGTCTTTGGTTGATATTATGAGCGAGTGATTTAAGCCCCGCCCTTGGAATAGTAAGCCGGGTCGGTTGGCGTTTGCCCGGAAGGATCATGGACGTAGACCCAGTCCCCCACATTCGCCCAGTTATACAGCCAGTGCGAATCCGCAATGGAGAGGTTCACGCAGCCGTGCGAGCGGGGGTAACCAAAGATACTGTGCCAGTAGGCGCCGTGCAGGGCACGGGCTTTATCGAAATACATGGTAAACGGGACATCCTCGAGGTAGTAGTAATCCGAGCGGTCGGCTGCGAATGCGCCGCTCATCGTCTCGGCTTCCTTCTTCTGGTAGATCTGGAATAAACCCGGCTGGGTGAAGAAAGGGTCCAACCCGGTGGAGGTCAGGGTGGCGAAGACAAGCCGGTTGTTTTCATAGACAGAAACGGTTTGCTCAAAAAGGTTCACGTCCACCCAGCGCCCGTTGGTCACTCCTTCCGGCGGATTCTTTTCCGGGGTTATTTGCGCGATCAGGCGGGATGGAACCCACTCGTTAAGGCCGATCATGCACCAATCCTCGCCGCTGGCTTCCTGGCACTGGTAGACGTTCACCCGGTGGAAGCGATTGTATTTCTTGCCGGTGAGGGGTTGGTTCGAACCGGGAGCAGATTGCACATCGGCGGTGGAAAGGATCCAGCCAAAGGGAGTTTTCACCTCTTCACGGATCTCCACCCCCTGGAAGGCGGGAACCGCCGCGCGGGCGACGTATTCGCCATCTACGTAATAACCGCCTTTGGTGTAGTAGAACAATCCGGCGTCATTTTCAACTGCATTCAGGTACGAGAAATACTTGAAACCGGGGTCCTGGTAAAGGGGGGCGGGATCATCCCGTTTTTCAGGAGGTGTGCGGAAAAGCGGAATTGGCCTTCTTATCGGCGGTCACCTTGATGTAATGATAGGGTATGGTCGCCAGGTCTGCGGAGGGATTGAACCCGACAGGGGATTTTGGCGGGAATGTGTACCCGATCTTCGCCAGGCTGCTGAGCGTTTGGGAGGGCCCCATCGGCAGGCAATCCCCGGGTTGGTTAAGGTATATACCCGGCAGACAGAGCGGCAGGCTGCCAGTAGATCCGCTGCTGGAGTAGGCCTCCCCAGCATGAACGATCCCTGTGGGCAGCATCGTGATGGTGATCAAAGCAATGGTGATACCGATAAAAATTCTTTTCATGGCGTTTCTCATTCCCAGGTCGTTATTCTAATCCAATTCTGACGGAAAGGACGGTGCTATCATTAGAAATGATTAATTCTTCTGGCATGAATTGACTTGCTGAAAATCCGGAAAGGGTAAATGATGCTATAATCGTTCCCTTGTGTTTTCGAACCATTGACAGAAAAGGCAAAAAAAGCGGTGAAAGTATTCCGCGAATTGAATGAAATGTCGGATAACAGTACACAAAAATTCGTAATCGACCGCACCACCCTGGCTGCCTGCTCCATCCCGGAGGTGTATTCCTCGCTGCAGACCACCAGCTCCGGTCTAACCCAGGCGGAAGCCGAGGCAAGGATGGCGGGTTTCGGAAAGAACGCCCTCCGAGAGGTCAAGGGCAAACCACTCTACATAAAACTTCTCGCCAATTTCACCCACCTGATGGCGATCATGCTCTGGATCGCCGGGATCGCAGCCTTCATTGCCCAGATGCCGCAACTGGGGATCGCGGTTTGGGCGGTCAACCTCATCAACGGTGCGTTCAGCTTCTGGCAGGAATTCCGCGCAGAAAAAGCCACCGAAGCCCTAAAAAAGCTTCTCCCAACGTATACCCGCGTCCTGAGAGATGGCGCTGAACAAAAAATTCTGGTTGAGGACCTTGTTCCCGGCGATATCATTCTTCTGGGTGAAGGGGATAGCATCTCCGCCGATTGCCGCCTGGTTTCAACAGCCGAGCTGCGCTGCGATCAGTCCACGCTTACCGGAGAATCACGGCCAGTGGAGAAAAAGGTTACCGCATACCCTCAGGAGGGCATGTCTTTCATGGAGATGCCTAGTATCGTATTCGCCGGGACCCATGTAGCTGCGGGAACAGGCAAAGCAGTTGTTTACGCTACCGGTATGGATACGGAATTCGGCAAGATTGCAAACCTGACCCAGGAAGTAAGAGAAGAACTCAGCCCGCTGCAAAAGGAAATGAAGATTACGACGCGGATCATTACATTTGTTGCCCTGGGTGTTGGTGCGATTTTCTTTGTATTAGCGTTTTTCCTGGGAAAAATCAATATTGCGGATAGTTTCATTTTTACGGTCGGGATGGTTGTAGCTTTTGTACCGGAAGGAATGCTCCCGCTGGTCACCCTCTCCCTGGCGATGGGGTCTCAGCGAATGGCCAAACGAAATGCGCTGATCAAGAAACTTTCCGCGGTGGAAACTTTAGGCTGCACAACCGTGATTTGCACGGATAAGACCGGTACATTGACCCAGAACGAGATGACCGTCAGAAACCTCTGGGTACCCACCATCGCAGATTCGGGAGAACCGGGAAGGATATTGAAAGTCACCGGAAACGGGTATGAACCTGATGGAAAGATATTCGACGGTACCGAAGAGATCAATGCTGAAAATGACCAAAACATGCGGGCGTTATTACTCGCCGCAGGGCTCTGCAATAACTCAAAGCTGCTCCCTCCCAATGGCAACGGAAATGGAAAAAACCGCTGGTCCATTCTGGGCGATCCCACTGAGGCTGCCTTACTGGTGGTATCGCGTGAGGGCGGTATAGATCTCACTGCCGAGGAAGAACTAACTCCACGCCTGCGCGAACTACCCTTTGAATCCCGCCGGAAACGGATGAGCACAATCCACAACCTGGCAGGCGGTTGGAGGAGTGTCGGGCCGGCGCGCCGTGAAATAGCCTATGTAAAAGGCGCTCCAAAAGAGACCCTGGATCTTTCCTCAGCATTATACAATTCGGGAAAACAAGTACCTTTAAACGATGAGACCCGCGCAAAGATCATGGCTGTCAACGACCAGTTTGCCCGCGATGGGCTGCGCGTACTGGCTATTGCTCAACGTGAATTACCCACCCAGGTGGAGGATTACACCCCTGAGGTGATCGAGAAGGATCTTACCTTCCTGGGGTTGATCGCCATGATGGATCCGCCCCGCCCGGAAGTAACCAAAGCCGTAGAGGAATGCCATTCAGCCGGGATCCGGGTGGTGATGATCACCGGAGATTACGGACTGACCGCGGAGAGCATCGCCCGCCGCATTGGGATCGTGAAAACAAAGGATGCCCGGGTGGTCTCGGGATTTGAGCTGGAATCCATGAGCGAGGATGAACTTGTTAAAGCCTTGGATCAAGAAGTGATCTTTGCCCGGGTTGCTCCCGAACACAAATTGCGTGTCGTCAGTGCCCTGCAATCCATAGGGAACGTGGTCGCGGTCACTGGCGATGGCGTCAATGATGCCCCCGCCCTTAAGAAGGCCGATATCGGTGTTGCCATGGGTATCACCGGGACAGATGTGGCCAAGGAAGCAGCCAGTATGATCCTGACGGATGACAATTTTGCCTCGATTGTCAATGCAGTCGAAGAAGGCCGGGCGGTTTACTCCAATATCCGAAAATTCTGCTCCTATATTTTTACCAGCAATACACCAGAGGCGATCCCTTTCATTTTCTTTGTCTTGAGTGGCGGTCGGATCCCCCTTGGCTTGACAGTGATGCAAATCCTGGCTATAGACCTCGGAACGGATATGGTTCCTGCATTGGGTTTGGGTGTGGAACCTCCGGAGCCCGGATTAATGAAGCGCCCTCCTCGCAGCCTCAAATCGCATGTGATCGACCGCTCGATGCTTATACGGGCATACGGATACCTCGGTATCCCACAGGGTATAATTACGATGATCGCTTTCTTTTACATGTACTGGACAAATGGATATTGGGGTCAATTCATTGATCTGCCGTCCACCGGCACGCTTTACGTAGCTGCAACTTCACTGGCCCTCGCATCTGTGGTTTTTACCCAGATCGGGAATGTATTTGGACAGCGGACCGAAAGAACTTCGATCTTCAAACTTCCATTTTTCAATAATCGTTTGATATGGATCGGCATTCTGAGCGAATTGGTTCTGGTGGTATTAATTGTGTATACCCCCTTCATGAATGCTTTCATCGGAACAGGACCGTTTCCAGCCTATTATTGGTTATTCCTGGTCCCCTTCATCCCGGCATTGACGATCATCGATGAAGTGGCAAAATTTATTAAACGGAAATTCGAATCCAAAATAGGAGCATACCTATGAAAATCATAATCATTGGTTGCGGCAGGGTTGGCTCAGGGCTTGCAAAAATGCTCAGCAACCGCGGTCACCAGGTGACGGTGATCGATAGCGACCCGGTGGCTTTCGAAAGACTGGGCAAGGCTTTCAAGGGAAAGACCGTGGTCGGGATCGGTTTCGACCGCCAGGCGATGCTCGATGCCGGGATCGAAAAAGCCGATGCATTCGCAGCAGTGACTGCGTCGGATGAAGCCAATGCCGTGGCAGCCAGGATCGCCAAAAACGTCTTCAAAGTCCCCCGCGTGGCTGCCCGCATATATGACCCACGCAAGGCGGATATTTACCGGCGGCTAGGAATGCAGACAATTTCCCCCGTAGCCCTTGGAATCAGCCGAATGGCGGAGCTCCTTTCTTTTTCCCACCTTGCGATTTCCGAAAGTGTCGGAAGCGGCGAAGTGAATATGGTCGATATTGAAATTCCTCCCATGCTTGTGGGACATAAGGTTGAAGAGTTGACGATCCCAAGGGAAGTCCATGTCATTGCCCTTTCTCGAGGTGGCAAAACTTTTCTACCGCTGAGTGTGGCTGTGTTTGAAGAAGGCGATATCGTCCACCTGGCTGTGATGGCCACCTCTCAGGATCGGTTGAAAGACCTGGTCGGTTAAGGAGAAGAGACTATGAAAGTAATGATCATCGGTGGCGCAAAAGTAGGCGCGTACCTGGCGAACTATTTGATCCAAGGCGGTCACGAGGTGAAGGTCCTTGAGAACCGGCGGGAGGAAATTGAGCAATTAAATCATTCCCGATTACCCAAGGAGTGTATTTTCTTTGGCAGCGGAACCGATCCGGATTTCCTCGAATCCTGCGGGATCCGCCAGATGCAGGTACTTGCCGCAGTGACCGGAGATGACGAAGTCAACCTGGTGGCGACAAACCTGGCGCGGTTTGAGTTCAATGTACCGCGCACGATTGCCAGGATTAACCACCCTGAGAATGCCTGGATGTTCCGCCCGGATATGGGTGTGGATGTCGCTCTGAATCAAGCAGATCTTTTAGGGAAGATGATCGCGGAAGAAATGTCGATGGGCGATATGATGTACCTGGTCAAGTTACGCAAAGGGCTATTCTCAATCGTTGAAGAAAAGGTTGCTCCCAGATCATTCGCAGCAGGGAAAAAAGTCAGTGAATTAAACCTTCCCAACCAATGCGTGCTGACTGCAGTACTGCGAAAAGGTGAAATGATCCTTCCGCATGGAGATCTTCAACTGCAAACCGCTGATGAAGTAATAGCGATCGTGCACGAATCACAATGCGGTATTCTGGCGAGTTTGTTGGGCGACCAAGCGTAACCCAAATAATAAGGAATGAATATTTCCGGATGGGTATCCCCATCCGGTTTTTATTTTTCTGACCAGTTCAGGAAAACTTCCAGAATTCGTTTATTGATATCGAAATCAGTGTGTGTGTGGTTGGAGAGTTCGATATCCAGCGCGGCGATACCCTGGGAGGAAGCCCAATCGACCATGTTGCCGGTGAATTCGCAGCCCGTATCGATGGGCGGGTAGGGGTATGGGCTGACCGCAGCGACCGCGTGCGCCAGTTCCAGCGAGCGAGCATCTGGTGGAATACCAGCGGGGAAGATGCCAAGGGCGGCGCTGTGGTAACTGATCAGCGCGTCGATCTTGTGGGTTCTGATGAATCCAGCCAGGGCAGCAGTTTCAGGTTCCGAACCGGCGAATTCCCCACCGCTCACCGGGCGGTAGATCCAGCAGCCATCGCGGTTCCAATCGGCGGTCCAGTGGTAATCCCAGTTGCGGTTGAGATCCACTCCGTTGGCATTGACCCGGCCATCCACCCCATGCGCTCGGGCTTCCCCGTCGGGGTTGAGCAGCGGAAGGATGTAGAGGGTGACGTTGGAGGGAATCATTTCCGGTTTCTCCCGGATGCGGGTGATCAATTCCCGCGCCAGGGCGGTGGTGTTCCACTCGTTCCCGCCGTGGATACCTGCCACGATCATCCGTTGCAACGCGCCATTTCCGAACTGGTACATCTCGATTGGCCGGCGTTCCGTGGAATAGCCGATGATCCACGGACCGGATGCAGGAGGGCGGGGTGATTACGAATGGCGTCCAGGTGGGCGGCAGGGTCTGGCTGGGGCGCAGGGAGGGGGTGATCGATGGTTCCGGGGATGGGGTGAATGTTTTCGCTATGGCTACCACGGAGGGATCGCAGGGGAGGATCCATCCTCAGGTGCGGCAAGCACCACGCCTTCTCCGGAAGAGCAACCGGAGAGGACGAATATTATCAATATCCCGGTCAGGAAAAAAACCAACCGTTTCATGATTTCTGCTTAATCCTCGCATTTCAGGATGCAAGGATCAAGCCGGGCGGTTCCTGTTATGAATTTGGCTTCAGGCGTGATCTCCCAGGGGATTAATATTACCCAGGCCGGTTTTCTGCATGCGGATGGCCGGTTTTCCGTAATAATCGATGCTGCCCAGCCCGGTCATGGCTGCATCCAGGTTATCGGTTACCCAGACCCTGGCGCTGCCGGCGCCGCTCATTTGGACGGAGGTTTCGCGGCTGTGCAAGTCCCCCGCATAATAAGACCCGGCGCCACTCATCTGCACATCCTGCTTTTCAGATTTTCCGGCAACCTTCAGGCTCCCGGCACCGCTGAGGGCTGCCTTCAGGTTGGTGCAATCCACACCAGAGATGTTCATGCTGCCAGCACCGCTTAATCCGAGGCTCAGGTCGCCCGATTTGATCGCGCGGCACTCCACGTTGCCAGCACCGGCCAGGATGACCTCTTTGATATCCTTCATGGTGAGCAGGTAGCGGATGGGACCTGCACCGATAAAGCGTAAGCCGAGGTAATCCATCCACTCGAACTCATAGCGGATGCGAAGGATACCCTCAATAACCTCGGTCTTGATCTGTGGCAGCAGATCCGGATTGGCATCGATAAATAGTTCCTCTTTTTCGCCCTGGTTGAGGATCAATTCGCCGACCCCCTTGACCTGCACCCGGTTAAAACCGGAAACCGGGCGGAATTCTCCCCTGGATGATGTTTCAGTCATTCAAGCCTCCGTTATATTGATTTAATTAATCTTACGTTGGTTAGTGGCGGAAAGGGTTTCCAACTTTTTGGAAGCATATTCTTCGTAAAAAGCAAGACCCGCAGTTCGGTAAATTTCCGACAGCTTTTTCCAGGAACTCACGGGCAAGCGCGTGGTCACCAGGAGCAGATCGTTCCATAAGCATCTCCGCCACTTCTTCCTGGAAGGAGCCATTCCGCAAGAGATCACCAAGCGGTTTGAGTGTTTCGAGAAGCTCCTTGTACTGGGTGAGGGCAAGGTCATATTCCGGTCAAGCCAGGCGTGGCGGGCTTCTGCAATTAGTAAGAGTATCTTTTGCGAAACAGTTGGGTGTTTGCCCGATGATCTTTTTCAATACCTCGTGCTGTTCAAGAAACCCGGCCTTATCCCGGAGCAGGAAAAAGAAATGCTGAATCGATGAGTTAATATACCCCGGATTCTCCTCCCTATCCTCGGGGTGAAAGGATAGTATCTCCGCCAGGTTGGATCGTACTCCATCCATATCCTTCAAGTCCCCCAGCAGCCTCCCCTTCATGATTCAGAAGTCCGAGGTGGTAATCCTTTAAAACTTCCGGTTTATTCTCCTTCAGGATCTTTTCAGTCATATCGAGGGCTTCATGTAAGTTCCCCTTGCACCACAAAAACACAATCCTGTATGTCTGGATACTGAACATTGCGCTTTCTGGGTTTGGATTGACAGGCTGAAGCTCCTGCATTTTTTCCAGGCGGGCTTCCGCATCGGTATATCTGGAAAGCGAAATTTCCAAGTCTGCCAGTGATAGTTGGGCAAGGAATTCCAGGTAATTCTGACCCGTGCTCCGTGTGATTTCGATCATTCGGATGTATTGTTCGTGCGCCGCAAGAGACTTCCCGTCATAGACGTAATGCGTCCCCAGGTTCAACCTGGCTCGGGCGAGGATGGTGGTGAAACCATTCTTCTCCGCGATCTCGACCGCTTGTTGCAGCGCAGAAGTCCGCTCATCATAAGGAATGATCCGCAGTATGCCCAGCGTGGCGTAGCAATCAGCAAGCACTTCCTGCAGATCCAATTTTTTGGCTAGCGCGATTGCTTTGCGGACCAGATCAAGTGCTTCTTCATAGAGGTAATTGAATCGGCAGGCGCGGGCTGTCTCATGCATGAGCGTAGCCATTCCCCTGGATTCCAAACCTTCCGGCATTTCCTTCAACCCCATCCGACAGATCTCGAGACCTTCTTTGACTTCGCCCATATACCATACCGAGCGGGCGGCATCGGCATAAAGGATGGCCAAATCCTCGATATTTCCGGTTTTCTTGTAAAGCTCGATGGCTTTTTCAAATGCTTTTTCCGCGGTTTCCCGCTTGCCCAGGCGGAAGGCTGCATCGGCTATACCTTCATACATCTCTGCCTGGCAGCCCTCGTCGCTGCAGAGTTCCAGGGCTTTTTCGTAATACTGCATGGCTTCCTGGTTGGCATAGATCGAAAGAGCCCGGCCAGCGGCTTTGCGGTAATTCTCAAAGGCTTTGTCGGCATCCCCACACTCTTCATAGTGATACGAAAGTGTCTCGTAATCCTCTGGATGGATGGCCTCCACCGCCTGGGCCACGCGGCGGTGGTAGCGCTGGCGGCGAAGCCCGGAGATCTCCTCCCGCAGCGTGGCAGGGATGAGGGCATGCTCGAAGGCGAAGGTAACCCCTTCAGGCGCGCTTTTTTTCAATTCGCGGATGATCTGCGCTTTCTCGGCGTCCTCCAGGCATTCGATGATCCGTTCCTCCGGCTTTTCGCAGGCCTTCACCAGGATGTTATATTCAAATTCCCTGCCGATAACCGCTGCCAGCCGCAGAAGTTCCTGGGCATCCTCAGGCAATCGTGAAAGTCTGGATTGAACCGTCAGACGGACGCTCTGGGGAATGGAAATATCTTCGATTCCGGGCGATACCCATTCTCCGTGCTCGCAGCACAACAACCCTTCTTCCAACAAGGCTTTACAGACCTCCTCGATGAAAAACGGGTTCCCTTCCGTTTCACGGTAAATGGCTGTAACCAGTTCAGGATCGATATGTCCCGCCGGGGTGAGCATGGTGGCAACCATCTCTCCAGTTAATTCAGGGGTAAAGCGGGTCAACTTTACCCGGGTGGCCAGGTGGTCGCGCAGCAGTTCATTCAGGATTTGATTGGCCAAGTCTTCATCGCGCAGCTCAATTTCGCGGTAACTCAGGATGAACAGGACGCGCTGGTTCTGTGTGCGGTGCGCCAGATGACGGATCGAGAAGCAGAGAGGCACTATCCCCCCAGTGGATGTCATCGAAGAATAGCAACAGAGGGATTTGCTTCGAAAGCGCATCCACCCAGGTGAAAACGCTCTCAAAAATATGCTGCTGTTCGGTGGAGGCATCCTGAGTTTGGCGCGCTGAAGTCTCTGCCTGCAGCCAATCCAATCCCGGGGTTATTTTCACAAGATCGGAAAGGACATAGCCGGGCAGATCCAGCCGCTTCTTCGCGCCTTCCCCCAGGCTCTCCCGGATCATGGGTGCCAGGGGTTCGTAAGGTGCTCCGCCTTCCGAAAAGCATTCGCCCACCAGGCAGCGACCACCGCTGAGAGTGGCGTAGGCGATCAATTCGTGCACAAAACGGGTCTTGCCGATCCCCGGTTCACCACTTACCAGCAGCATCTGGCTGCTGCCAGTGAGGGCCTGCTGCCAGATGGCTCTTCCCAACTCAAGCTCCTTCTCGCGCCCCACGAGCTTGCCCCGCACCACGCGGTCAAGGCGGTAGGTGGGGGTGAGCGGCAGATCGCTGACCTGGCCTCTGTTGATCCCGGCCAGGATCTTATCCACTGCCGCGGCGCTTTCCGGTCGGTCTGCGGGTTCCTTGTTGAAAAGACGCAGGATCAGATCTTCCAGTTCAGGCGCGATCTGCGCTGAGTAGATATGCGGGGGGACGATGGGGGCATAGAGATGCTGGGAGATCACGGCCACCGGATCCTCGGCTGTAAAGGGCAACCGGCCGGTGATCCACTCATATAGCATAACCCCCAGCGCGTATAAATCCGCCCGGCCATCCACAACAAATCCCTGGATCGATTCCGGCGCGATGTAATACACGGTTCCCAATAGGACACCTTCGGTGGAAAGCCGGCTGGAGAAGGAATGCGCCATGCCAAAATCGTTGAGTTTTACATGCCCATCCCCGCTGCGGAGGACGTTTTCCGGCTTCAGGTCGCGATGGACGATTCCATGCTGGTGGGCATGCCCTAGGGCGGAGCAGATCTGGCGGGAAATGGAAATAATCTCTTCCAGCGATTCCGGTTTCTTTTCGAAAAGCGAACCGCCTTCCACAAGCTCCATCACGATGAAGGGAATTTGGTTTTCTTCCCCGGCATCGTAGATAGACACGATGTTGGGGTGATTCAACTTGGCCGCCGCACGGGCTTCGCTGAGAAGGCGAACACGGTTTTCCTCAGTCAATTGAGCAGCAGTTATCATCTTGAGGGCAACCTGGCGGTCAAGGAGTGTATCCTCAGCTTTTTGAATCGTGCCCATCGCCCCGCGGCCGAGCTCACCGGTGATCCGGTACCGATTAATGAATAGTTGTTCAGCCATTTTTCCCCCGTTTTACGATCAGCAGGGTAATATCGTCGCTCAATTCGCTGCTGCCTGTAAAATCCTGTACTGCCTCGATCACCAGCTTGCAGAGCGCCGGAGGGGTTTTCCCGCGGTGCTTCAGGATCACAGATTTCAGACCCTCTTCGCCGAATGCTTTTCCCAGTTTATTTTCCGCTTCGGAGACGCCATCGGTGTAGAACACAAGGAGATCACCTTCACCAACCGTTCCACTATCATCCGAATAGATAGCTTTGGAATCAACCCCAAGCCACATCCCTGATTTGTTCAACCGGGTAAAGGAGACCGGTTTTCCGTGAAGGTGAAGGGGTGGATTGTGACCTGCATTTACATAGGTGAGTTTGCCGTTGGTAGGATCCAAACATGCATAAACAAGCGAAATGTACATTTGCTCGTTGGATTCCTGCTCAATAAGGGCGTTCGCACGGGTGATACCCTCGGCAATGCTTCCGCATGCCAGGATGGATGCCCTGAGGATATTCTTGGCAGAAGCCATGAAGAGCGCGGCTGGCATGCCCTTATCGGTCACGTCTGCGATCACCAGTCCCAACCGCCCATCAGGATGATGGATGAAATCGTAATAGTCTCCACCCACCTGGCGGGCGGGCTGCCAGTGCGCTCCGAACTCCCAGCCGGGCAGAGAGGGGATCTCGCGGGGCAGCAGGCTGATCTGAACATTGCGGGCAAGCTGCATCTCGGTTTCCATGCGGCTTTTTTCAATCGCCAGCTGGTAAAGTCGGGCGTTCTCGATGGCGATGGCGGCACTGGCGGAGATGGAATTCAGCAGGTCAAGATCCTCGGTGGTGAAGATGCCAGCCCGCAACCGGTTATCCACGTAGATGATGCCGATCTGTTGCTCTTTGATCTTGATCGGTACGCACAGAATGGCACGCAGACCCTTGGCCATGATCGATTGACGCATGTTGAAGCGCGCATCAAGCTGGGCATCTGAGGTAAGAATGGGTTCACCGGAAGCGGCAGTTTTATCTACAACACTGCGGGAAATCTGAAATTCGGGATTTTCGATGTCGGTCTGATCCATTCCGCGTGCCACGCGGAATTCCAACGTCCCTTCCCCCCGCTGAGCATGATAAAACCGCGCTCGGCGTGGAGGGCGGCGACCACTTCATCCATTAATTTATTGAGCACTTCATCCAGATCGAGACTGGAATTCAACTGCTGGGAAAGATTATAGAGCAGCGCCAGCCTGTCAGTTGAGGGTTGCCCGGGTGCAGTAGGATCCATGATCAATATTTTATTAATCAGATAAAATTAGTCCAATTAAATTGATTATACCGAACTGATAGAATTAATCAAGCGCCGGTCCTTTTAGGAACTATTATTATAGTGTATTCAAGAGCCAGAAAATGAAAATCGAGATTTCAAATCTTCGCCGGGTCAACCTCTTCTCCCGCCTTCCGGATGCAGAACTGAATAATATCCTGGATCGCTCAAAGGTGTTGAAAAAGTCAACGGGTGCAGAGATCCTCTGTGCTGGAGATGAGGAAACCCCCGTTTACTTCATTCTCTCCGGTGCCGTGCGCGTTTTTCGGATCAACCCGGATGGTCGCGAGCAGACGCTGATTCACCTTGCCCAGGGGGAGGTCTTCAATTTACCTACGGTTTTTCTGGAGGGAGGTAAAGCGCCGGCAAGCGTGACTGCCCTGGAGGATACCAGTCTGCTGCTGATCAAGCGCGATGATCTGCGCGACCTGGTGAACGGGATACCCAGCCTCAACCTGGCCATCCTGGCAGACCTCTCGGCAAAACTTGAACACCTGACCGAGGTGGTTCATGATATCAGCCTGCGGAGCGTGCGTTCACGGTTGGCCAGATTTCTCCAGGCTCATTCCAGCGCACCTGCCCCCTCTTTTTGGACACAGGACCAGATCGCCAGGCAGATTGGCAGCACCCGTGAGGCGGTCAATCGTGCAATGCGTGAATTGATCCGCGACGGTATCATTCGCACGGAGCGCCAGCGGATCATCATCCTCGACCCGGCTCGTTTGGAAGCAGAGATCGAAGCCTGACTCCCCACATATATATTTATTCGTTGTGATATAGATCACAGACAAGCCGCCTTCCAGGTGGTATCCTATTGGATGGAAACTAAGAGAAAAAAGATGGAAGAACCCCTTTCACTGCCCACGATAAACCTCGAACGCTGCAATGGCTGCGGCCTGTGCGCCGATTATTGCCCGGGGGATGCCGTGGAAATGATGGAACACAAACCACAGATCTCCCAACCCGCTTCCTGTTCTTACTGCGGGATCTGTGAAGAAATCTGCCCGCGATCTGCCATCGAGCTTCTCTATCAAATCGGATAGGAAAAGAGGAAAACGAATGAGCGAATATATCGACAATGTCTCCCGCCGCAAGGAGACCATCAAGAAGATCTTAAAGGAGTTGAATGCTGGGCGTTCGGTGGAGGACGTGAAAGCAGAGTTTGGCATTCTTCTGGAGGATGCTGATGCTCCCTCGATCACCGAAGTAGAACAGATGATGATCGAAGAGGGTACACCCCCGGAGGAGATTCAGCGCCTGTGCGATATCCACACAGCCTTCTTCCGCGATTCGCTGGATCAGGTCCACAGCCCGGAGAACCTTCCCGGTCACCCCATCCATACCTTCCGCATGGAAAATGACGCTGCGGAGGAAGTTCTTTCCGACCTCGAGGCAGCGGTTACCAGTTATGCTTCCAAACCTGACTTGAAGGTGGCCAGGGTTGCTTATGAATTTCTGCTCAGGCTGAAGAGTTACGAAGTTCATTACGTCCGCAAGGAGAACCTTCTTTTCCCGCTGCTTGAAAAAGCTGGTTTCTACGGGCCTTCGCGCGTGATGTGGGGCATCCACAACGAGATCCGCGCAGGCTGGAAGAAGTTGGATGAGCAGCTGCGGGGTGCGCTGGATTCATCCGCACTTGTTGCAGCCGCGGAGGTGCAGATGGTTTTCGAGCCTATGGCGACCGCTATTCGCGAAATGTTTTATAAGGAGGATAAGATCCTCTTCCCCTCCGCACTGGAACGCTTGAATGAGGCTGATTGGCGCACCATCCGTGCCCAGGAAAATGAGATCGGCTACTTCTTGGTTACCCCCGGGTTGGATTGGCCACCCGGTGCGCGACAGACCTCAGCCCCAACCTCCCAGGTCGCAACCTCACCGGTTCAACCCGGTGTGGTACCTGCCGGTCTGCTACAACTAAATACCGGTGCACTTTCCGGCTTCCCAGGTGGATATGATGCTGCGCAGCTTACCCGTCGATGTGACTTTTGTGGACGAAAACGATGAAGTACGCTATTTCTCGCAGACCCGCGACCGTATTTTCCAGCGCTCACCCGCCATCATCGGGCGCAAAGTGCAGAATTGTCACCCCCCGCAGAGTATTGGTAAAGTGCAGCAGATCGTGGATGACTTCCGCGCGGGAAAACGCGATTCAGCCGAGTTCTGGATCCAGATGGGTGAAAAATTTGTGGTCATTCAATATTTCGCCATGCGCGATACAGAAGGAAATTACCGCGGTGCGTTGGAGGTCAGCCAGGACGCCAGCCACCTTCGTTCCCTGCAAGGCGAGCGCCGGCTGTTGGACGACGGAAAATAACCGAAAGGATTGAAAATGGACGATCTTCATATCGTGATCGAAGACTTGTTGAAAAGGCTGCCTGAGGTTCCGGGGGATGCCGTCCTCAGCCAGGTGCTTGAAAAAGGACGACCATACGGATATCACCCTGTTCAGCTTCGCAGCCGGGCAGGAACTCACCGAGCACACTTCCCCCTATCGGGCGATCGTGGAGGTGCTGAAGGGTGAGGGCAGCATGACCCTGGGAAAAGACCTCACCGAGATCAAAACCGGAAGCTGGATCTACATGCCGCCCGATCTGCCGCACAGTCTGAAGACCACCACTCCCCTGGTGATGCTTCTGACGCTGATCAAATAAATTGAAGGTGTAAAAAGAAAAAGCTGGACCCATTCGGGTCCAGCTTTTTTTATGTTGCATATGATCTTACGGCTGGTCGATTGTCACCTCATCCACATCCACGATGACAGGCAGGGCCTGGTAAGAGGAAATCGCGAAACCCACATTTCCTTCACGGAACTGGTATGTGTTTTCTTTGAAATCTGTTACCTTCTTCCCGTTGATCCACAAAGTGAGCGTCCGGTCAGCGCAATCCAATCCATAGGCATTGATCTCTTTGCCCTGTTTGATCGCATTCGAGCCGCCGCTGGTAAGCATGTCGTAGTGACTTTTGGTTGTTTGCGGGCGTCATACGCGAAGATATTGTAGAGCCCGTCATTCTGAACATTGACTTCATACCAACCTTCCGATTCGGAATAGCGGCACATCAGGCTTACCGATTGCGAATTCACACCGCGGTTATCCACCACTGTTTCAACGTAGACGTTATCATATGTGTAGGCATCGTAGGTGAAATACAGGTAAGTTTCCTTCCCGTTGATCTCCACATGCAGCTTCCCATCTTTACCTCAAAGCTGGTATCTTTTTCGTTCCCGCTCTGTACCCAGTAGCTCCAATCCGAGGGTTCCTCATCGAAGGTGAATGTGGTGTAAGGTTCAGTTGTCGGTGAGGAAACATCCTGACTGGAGGTATCCTCACGTGGCTTCCTCTACCACCACTTCCGTCGGAGAGGTTCGATTGGCTGCTCCGAAGTTGATGTCGTTTCATCCGTAGCGCCGGTATCCCCCACACTGAAGGAACAGGCCATACCCACCAGGATGATTAATGCCGGAATGATACCCAAACGTAATACTGCTTTCATGCTTCCCTCCTTGGATTGATTTGAATTAAGATAATTATAGCAAGAATAGTCTGAATATGCAACTGTCAGGTTTCAACTCGCAGGCAGCCTCAACAATATCAGGGTGACCAAGCCAAGCAAGGCGCAAAGAACCAGCACATAAGGCAGGGTCCTGCGCAGCACGTCACCCTCCTTCCCGATCAACCCGACAGTACTGCAACCAACGATCAATTTCGCCGGCGCCACCATTGCCCCAATGGCACCCCCAGCGGTCTGGGCGGCCACCAGCAGAGCTGGCGCAAAACCGAGCAGGAGCGCTACTGTTTTCTGCAGCGGGACGAAGAGCACGTTGGAATTATTGTTGCTGCCGGTTGCGAAAGCTCCCAGCACGCCAACATACGCGGTGGTGAGCGGATAAGCCGATTGCATCAGTGCGGCCAGTCCTTCGGCCAGGAGCAGGGTCATGCGGCTGTATTCCATCAGCGAGGCCAGACCGATGGTGAAGACAACCCCAACGGTCGCGGGCAGCGCGGTCTTCCAGGTGGTGCTGCCAGACCAGCCGAAGGCTGCAATCGCTGCACAGGACGGTTTTCCGCAAGGCAAAAGTAGGTGATGAAGGTTACGATCAGCATAGGGAAGGCAGGGTGCAACAAGGGTTTAAAGAGCTGCCCTTTGACCAGCGGCATGGCGAAACCAGCCAGGGTTCTGTGGCTGGCAGAACAGCCTGCCAGTGAAGGTTGCCCATAAAAGTATTTATAGGTCCGTGGATACCTGAAACGATGTTGAGTAGAACCACCGCGCCATAGGTTGCCAGAGCAGCCCGAAGACGAGGGTCTGGTGGTCGAGGGGTTTGCATGTTCTTGGCGCGCGGGAGATCAGCCAGCCGAAAAGTAACCCGGCAGCCCCTGCCAGGAACGCATCCCAGTTGCGGGAAACCGGCGATGGCGACGGTGTATTGCACCCCGGCGATCACCAAACCCACCAGGAGAACTTTGTGCCATATTTGAAGCGCTCCCAACACCTGCGCGGTAGCCAGCCCGGTGAATAAGCAGGCGATTCCAAGCAGCAGTACCGCCGGAGGGATGATCTGCATGGGTTCCAGCTGCGAGACGGAGAGCAGCGTCTGGTAGGTGAGCCCCATTCCGCCAAAGGTCACCGCCCAGGAATGACCGATCGCACCCGCCGTGACCGCGAGCAGCGGGCTGACACCCATGCCCGACCAGGATCGGCGCGACGATGGCAATGGGAACCCCGAAGCCGGTGATACCCTCCAGCATTCCGGCAAAGGACCACGCGATCAGCACCATTAGGAGCTTCTGATCGCGCACCGAGCGCTGCATGGCCTGGGCGATAGCCTGGATGCCCCCGAACTGGTTCACCAGGAAGTAAAGCAATAGCGCCGGCCAGAGGACAAGCAGAACATATATGGAAATGAGCAGACCCTTTGAATTGGGAAACCCAAAACACCTGCCAGTTCAATCCAAAGGCGAAGAATGCGATCAACACCCCGGCTGCCCAACCTGTGGGGCCGGCTTTCTGGCCGCTCCAGTGAAATCCGGCCATCAGCACCAGGATGAGCAGGACGGGAAGAAACGCGAGGAAATAAAACATCCGCCTATTCTAATATGGAACCCCCGGACAAGAAAAAAACCGGCTGGGTAGACCAGCCGGTAAGGAATCAATAGTTGCCCCAACGATATCACTTCTTCGGTGCGGGTTCTTTTTTCTCCGGGGCGGATGATGGTTTTACTGGTTTCGCTTTGGGTGCAGCCGGTTTTTTCACCGCTGCGGGAGCGGATTCAGGCATGGGGCTGGCTGCTGGCGCAGCTGGCTGTAATTCGGTTTCCATTTTCTTTTCAGTTTCCGCCAGCCACTTTCGCTCTGCGCGTCGCTCCCGGTAAGCCAGCCAGATACCGCCCAGGCCGAACGATACCGCCACAACCGATACCACCCAACCGAAGACTGGAATGGAAGCGACCAGCACGAAGACCAGCATCCCCAGGGCGAGGATGCCCAGCCGGTGTAGATAGGAAGTTTCACCGACCTTTCGCAAGAGGAGCGAACCGAGCAGGTAGGAAATAACCACCCGGCTTCCGAAGAAAACCATCAGGAAGAAGAGGGTGGTGGCCAAACCCAAGGCGAGGAGCGCCAACATCCACCATATGGCAGCCAGGCCCCACAGGCTGAGAAAGCCAAAACCAAGCCCGATAATGAAGATCAATGCTGCCAGCAGTAGCACCACGCCGATGATATTGATGCTAATGACAAAAATGAGTAAACCCACCCCCAGGGTGTACCAGGGGCGGTTTCGGATCAGTTTCGCTGCTTTACTGACTGATATTCGGGAAGAGCCAGATGAGGATCAATCCGATGATGAAGAGTGGGACGAGATCCTGAACGACAGGCATACCCCACGCTGCCAATCCGGAAAGGAATTGGCTGGTTGTATCTTCAGCAGCCTGCCGGGAATTCAGGAATACCCTTCCCCCGCCGGCGCCGCCCTGGTAGGAGGTGGGCGAGAGGGTTGCCGGGAGCTGCAGGTTGATCTTGAGCTGGTCGATGACCCATTTAAAGACTTCATAGGGACCTACCACTGCCTGGGTGCGGCCGGTGATCTCTCCCTGGTTTGTGGATCCAAATGCAAGGGCAAAGAGGTCCCTGCCGAGCACAGACCCATCTTTGGTCACCAGGCTGACGCCTGAATAATACAGGTTGCGGTCGAGCGTTGCCTGTGGACCAATCACAAGCGTTACCGAGGCGATATAAGCGGTGCCTTGCACGGTGCCATTGATCACCACCTTGGAGCCGATGGCAAGAAGGCTGCCTTCCACGGTCCCATTGATGGTCACGTTTTGACCCACCGCCAGCAGGTCACCCGCGACGGTACCATCCACCGTCACATCCGTGCCGGTCAGGATGATATCGCCCTCTACCGTCTGCCCGGTTGGGACGGAATCACCATAGACAATGCTTTGCGCATGGACCGTCGGCACGACACAGAAGATGGCAATTACTGCCAGGCTTAGGGCCGCGGCGAGTCTTTGTTTGTGGAAAAATGCTTTCTTCATTTGAATTCCTCCTGAAAAATGGTATTCGGTAAGTTGAAGGAATATTAATATATCATTATTTTGAAAGAAATATAAAAAAACGGGTGCATAGAGCACCCGTTAATCCATTGATCAGTATAGGGCGATTACAGTTTCCCTTTTTTATCCAACCGGTCAGCGATATCTTCAGTGGCGGCGGAAGCACCCATCTGAGCTCCTCCCCCGACCATATCCCCTATTCCCTCCTTGCTGTATTCACGGCCGGCGGCGATCAACTCCTCGCCTTCTTCGATCTTCTTCACACCCTGCTTTTCGAGTTTTACACCTGCTTTCTTAAGCTGCTTGCTGCCTTCCGCAAGCCCTTCCGATACAGCCATGCGGGTGACGCCTTCGGCGATCTCGTTATTGCCCATCTCAGCGATCTTTCCACCGGCAGCTTCGATGGCTTTGGCAACACCCTTGGTGCTGGCAGCTTTGAGGATCTGTTCAACCGCCAGTTCTTGAAGCAATTCCCCGCGCTCCGCCAGGAACTCAGTCAGGGCAGGCATTTGAAGCATATCCACCACATCGCTCACCGCCCAGAGTTCGCCAGCGACGCGGGCCAACTCCAAACCGGTCTCCAGGTCATCCTCGCTCATCAAGCCAACCATGGCGCTCATCACACCCACGTCTTCTGAGGTTGCCAGCATTTCTGCGCCTTCTGCCACATCCACCACACCTGCAACCCCAACCACATCACTGAGGGTTTTCACCCGGTGGGCAACAACGGCAGCATCTTCGGCGCGGGTAAGATCGCTCACCCCGGCAGCGGTTTGCATACGACCAAGATCAACCACATCCTTGCCCGGTTTGAACCTTTTGCGCACCTTCGGTGATATGCTCCTCGGCGTTTACCGCCTGGGTGAGGGCAGCATCCCGGGCTTCCTGGGTCTTGGTTCGCCAGTTTCTTCTTGCTAATGGTAACTTTTTCGCTTGTCATTTTTTCCTCTTTCGTTATCAGATGTAAATGAACCCGATTATTCAAGATTGTAAAGGACTTGCATGGCATCCTGTGCGCTACGGAATTCGAGCTGGTTGTTCCGGATGGAATACACCGAAGCATTCTCCAGCGCGGTCAGGTATTGAAATTCCTGCGCCATGACATCCTCCGCGCAGGCCATCATCGTGCTTGCAGCGGGTTCGATCTTGATCTTGTTCCCATCGGTTTTGTAGGTGGTATTGTAATTATTGCAGCCGGCATTCCCGCTCAGGGTGCCATCGCTTTTAAAAATGGCGGTGATCTTGGAACCGGCCACAAGACCCACAACGGCTTCCTTGCCGTTGTTCACGTTCACAGCATCCCAGGTACCGCTGGTGAGGGAAAGGGGAACCTGCACTGCGAACATCATGATATCCGCGCCCTGGGCAGTCGTTTAAGAACAAGGGTGGCTTCATCCATCTCGGTAGGAAGCGGTTTCACTCAAACCTTTGGTAAAGTCATCTGCCTGCTTCATCACGTCCTCCGGGCAGGCCATCAGGGTGGATGGGCCTAATTTGAAGGTTAGCGAGCTTCCGCTCACCGCGTATGTCCCACTGATACGGTTGCATCCATCCGAACCTGGAAAAGGTGAGATCCTGGCCGAAGGATAGGTTTGGCATGGCACTAGGGATAACGGGTGTTTGTCCCAGGCTGGCCAGTTGCCAGTTGGTACCTGGGAGCTCTGAAGCTCGTGCTGGAAGAACAACCAGCTGCAGTGAGGGCGAGCAGAATAACCATCGATACTAAAAACGATTTTTTTCATTTTTTAATCCTTTCTTACTTCAATTTAGCTTACTGTGGTCTTGGCAGCAGCCAGACCCGTAGGTTGTCGAAGAACGCCGTGAACGGGGTTCCGGTGTTATCGCTGGCTGCCTGGATAAAGAAACCGATCCAGCCGGTGTCCGTGAAGGAGTAATCGGAAGCATTGGCAACATTAACTCCGTTGACAAAGAGTTGATAGGTTCCGTTGTTGGCGGCAATTCCGATCACATTGGTGAGACCGGGACCGACCCGGACCGCGTGATTGGAGGTGAGGGGTACGATGCGCTCGCTTGCGTGAGCCATCGACCTTGGTCATGAAGAAGCGACCGTCGCAGGCAAGGCCGTAAGACGTAGCCCTGGGTTTCGCTCTGTCCGCGAATGTAGAGCCCATAACGGTCGTTGGGGCGGCAGCTTTGCGGGTTGGTGACCAGGGTATCGGCGTAGAAATTCTGAACGCTCGCCCAGGAGTGCTGCCAGCAGATCAGCCCGGGCTGACCCTTTGCCTTCCATCATGAATTGGCCGTTGACCACACCGGATTTATAACAATTGTTATCGAATGAGCTCCAGTTCCGGTTGGTGCTGAAGTCATCCGAGCCATCCGGTGCTCCGAAGATCAATGCCGGGTCATTCGGGAGCACTGTGGGGGTGGGGGGGATGGGTGTGGGCGGCACCGCGGTGGGGATCTGCGGGGTGGGGGTGGAAGGCGGGGTCGCGGTTGGAATGGCCCGAACGGTGGCATCCACGATGGCGCTCACCAGGGTGGGATCCGGCGTCGGTGGAGGTTGCGGGGCGCACGCGCTGAGCGCGACCATGAGGATCAATGATGTTGAAACGATCATTAATGAACTTTTTTCATCTAATTACTCCTTTGGTATTTCGAAAGGTTAAGACAATAATGTTAAATTCGGTAGCAGCACGAATTCGTATCCTATGGGGAACGGATTGACTTGGATAAGGTTCCAAATCACTCCTATTTTGTTGGATCCCAGGTCCTTTTCAGTTGAAGGGTGATCTATCGGTGCAGCCTCGGATGTGCTCGCAATTCCAGGAGAGATCGGCGGATGAGCACCACCTGGCTGTAGATTACCCAGCCAAGGAAAAATGGTGATAAGGAATGCAAAGGTGGTGAAAAGTGTGGGAATGGTGGTTTTTAACTGACCGGCGGAGGTTTGAACCATCTCCACCTGGGCGCGAATTTGACTGAGGTTGTTGTTGATATCCGTCAGCTGTGCATCAAAATTCCCTACCGCGGTGGAACCTTCTCCACACCTGTAGCGGTTTGTGCACGAATCTCGCGACCGAACTGGTGATCTTATCCGCCAGGGTCTGCAGATTTGTGATCTTATCACTTACGCCTTGCAGCATCGCAGTATCCACGACCGACCAAGTTCAGGAAGGGAAGTTTGCCGATGACCTCCGATCCAGTAGGCAAAGGTTCCAGGGTGTCTTTGAGACCCAGGAAGGTATCCTGAATGGATTGGACCGCATCCTTGAACTGTTGGTCCTTGCACGAGTGGAAGCAGCGTGAGGATCACGCCCTGATCCTTCACGCTCTGGCTGATCTGTTCGGCGCCGCTCTGGAATTCCTGCGCGATCTGGTGAGCCTGGTCCAAACGCATGGTAACCCTATCGATACGCTGACCCAACAGTCAGGGCAGTCTTCTCCACCGTGTTCAAAAGGTCCACCACGGTGGTGGAAGCCTTGCTGAGGAACGACCAGGTGCCGAAAAGCGTGACCGCGGAAATAAGGATCACGATCGCGCTGATCACGATCACCAGATACTTCGAGAAATTTGTGTTTGTTTTCATATTCTAATTTCCCTTTCCGACAAAGAATTTAATCAACCTTCGAGGGATTTCCATGGAAGCAGTCGTTATGGAATACCCATTCATATCCTAGGTTAAGGGACATATTCATAATTATAGTGGATGCGACGATTCATTCGATCAGCCGTTATCTTTTAGGGCTTTCTTGACCTCTTCAAGGGCTTCATCATCCAGTGTGGATTGAAACACCTTGCCATGGTAATTCTCCAGCGCGGCGCGCAGCGGACCGGGGTTCACTTTGGATGCCATGATAAACAATGCAGAGGTGCCGGGGTTCAACTCGGCGGTCACATCCTTGACGAAGTCCTTATCCACTCCCAAGATGCGCCATTTTTCCGATCAACGCACCGGCAGCTGCCCCCAGGAGCATCCCGCCGATGGGAAAGAACACGCTGGCTATGATCAGTCCCAGGATACCACCGCCCACCGCGCCAGCTTTCACGCCGGTATCGGCCATGTTCTTTGACCTTTACCTTGCCTTCAGCATCTTTCACGATCACTGCGGCATCATTGATCTGAATCTGCGACATTTTTTTGCAGCAGCTTTGATATTGCCCAGATAGGTTGCCCGGCTTCCTCCATATTGTCAAAGGTTATGACAAGCAAATTGGCCATTCCGATTCTCCTTCCTATAAAATTACCCAGGGAACGTGATCCATACATAGTATCGCCCTAGCAGTTTATTATTGCTGAAACATGATATTACTTGATAAAACCGAACACAAGGGCATTAAGTGCTAAAGTATGGTGTTAAAATGATTTCTCGCGAAGATAAAATATTCATCGAAAGAGATGAAATTCCTGCAGAATTTCAGTGACAATTTCCCGAGAGGTTTGAAACCCAACGAAAGGATTAAAATCAATTCGAGGATAACATGGAAACCATTGTTGACCTGCGTTCGGATACCGTAACCCACCCCACACCCGAAATGCGCCGTGCGATGGCGGAGGCTGAGGTGGGCGATGACGTGATGCACGAGGACCCCACCGTCAACCGACTGCAGGCGTTGGCAGCGGAGAAAATGGGCAAGCAGGCCGCGACTTTTCATCGCTTCCGGTACGATGGGAAACCTGCTGGCAGTGCTGGCGCACGCCGTCCGCGGGGATGAGGCCATCCTGGGGAATCTTTCGCACACCTTCCTCTTTGAAGGCGGCGGTATGGCCGCGCTCGCAGGGGTCACGTCCTTACCCGCTGCCCAACCAGCCGGATGGCACTCTTAGGCTGGAGGATATCCGTGCCGCTATCCGATCTAAGGGCAACCCGCATTACCCCATTTCGCGTCTGCTGATCCTCGAAAATACCCACAACCGCTGCGGTGGATCTCCCCTAAGCCTGGAATACACCCGGCAGGCGGGAGAGCTTGCCCACGCGCACGGGCTTTCCTTTCATATAGATGGCGCCCGCATTTTCAACGCCGCGGCCGCCCTGGGGGTGAGCGCCGCGACACTGGCTGCACCGGCGGATTCGATCACTTTCTGCCTTTCCAAGGGACTTTGCGCCCCGGTCGGCTCGGTGCTGTGCGGATCGGCGGATTTCATCACCCGCGCGTGGCGCTTCCGCAAGATGCTGGGCGGCGGCTGGCGGCAGGCCGGGCGTGCTGGCTGCGGCCGGGATCGTCGCGCTGGAAAAAATGACCGGGCGGCTCGGGGAGGATCACACCCGCGCCAAAACCCTGGCAAAAGGCCTGGCGGAGATCCCCGCCCTGGAGCTGCTCTATCCCGATCCGCCTATCCAACATGGTCTTTGCCCGTCTCGCGGAGGGATGCCCGCTGACTGCGCCTGCGCTTGCTGAAGACCTGGAGAAGATGGGCGTGAAGATCAATGTGGTCGATGAGCGCCGTTTCCGTCTGGTGACGCACTTCTGGGTGGATGATGCCGGTATTGACAGGCACTGGATGGATTCCGCCAGGCGCTGAAATGATCGCACCTGGTCATTGAAATGTATAATGAAGTCCCCATCCGGGGAAGATGAATTTACCCAAGAGGTGAAAATGGATCTGCCGAAAATATGCGTATTTCCAGGGGAAGTTCGTGCCCTATTCCGAGGCCAAGGTGGGTGTGCTCACGCATGGACTGAATTACGGAACCGCCGCCTTCGGCGGTATCCGCGCTTACTGGAACGAGCCGGACGAAGCAGCTTATACCTTTTCCGCCCGATCGAGCATTACACGCCGCTTTCTGAATTCCGCAAGATCCTGCTGATGGATTTCGGGCAGACTCCCGGAATCCTGCTAAAGATCACCCTGGAATTGCTGGCAGATGGAGCAGTATCACCAGGATATCTACATCCGCCCCCTGGCTATAAGGCGGATGAATCGATCGGGGTCAAATTGCATGGGGTGAAGGATGAGTCTGAGCATCGTGGCGATCCCTTCGATCAAGATATTTCGGCGATAAGGAGGGCATCCACGTCACCATTTCCTCCTGGCGGCGGGTGGACGATAACGTCATCCCTGCGCGCGGCAAGATCGCCGGGGCCTATGCCAACAGCGCGCTGATCAAATCCGATGCCGCCCTGGCCGGCTACGATGAAGCCCTCACCCTCAATCAGGATGGGCACCTCTCGGAGGGCAGCGCGATGAACTTCTTCATGGTGCGCAACGGCATCCTCACCACCCCGCCGGTGACGGATAATATCCTGGAAGGCATCACCCGCCGCACGGTGCTGGAGCTGGCTGGGAGCCTGGGCATCCCGGTGCAGGAGCGCACCATTGACCGCACCGAGGTTTTCGTCTGCGAGGAGCTTTTCCTATCCGGTACAGCAGTGGAAGTCACACCGGTGCTGCAGGTGGATCACCGCCTGGTGGGCGATGGGAAGGTGGGTCCCATTACCACGGCCATTCGCGAGAAGTTCGCGAAAGCCGTGCGGGCTGAGGAACCGGAGTTCCGCGCCTGGAATGTGCCGGTGTATTCGAAATAACAATAAATCAACCCCTCCCTCAATCCCTCCCAATCCGTTCCGGATTGGGGAGGGAAGTCGCAATCTCCCTACAAATACCGAATCCGAAGGATGCGGCATCCCTCTCCATCCTGATTGTTGGATTGGGGAGGGATTAGGGAGGGGTAGTTTTTATTAAATCTGCCACAAGCGTCGCGCCGAAGCCAGCCTGGTGATAGCGGTTGATGGAGGCGCGCATGTCCTCCTCATCCGTGAAGAGCAGCTCGATCTGCGAGGCGTGACAGGCGAAGGCGTCCTTCCAGATCTCCGCCCCCTGTTCTGATACTGGTTGTGGAAAATTCCTTTGCCCCCGCGGGGACGAAATCCTCCAATTTATGCTTGCCGTGCACCAGGTAGGGGTAGTCGGCGTAGTACCACAGGGGAATTCCCAGGCGCTCTGCGCCGCTGCCGGGTGAGCAGGTGGTCGCGGTGGCTGCCGATGGCCAGCGGCGCGGCCAGTTGGCAATCCTCGGGCAGGTTCTTGCGGATGAAATCGGCGATCAGCGGGATCAGGTAGGATTCCTCCGGCTCCGGGTCGTGCATCAGCTCATCATCGCTGAAAACCACAGGTTGATCGGTGCCGGGCAGATAGCGGTAGATGGCATCCGGGACGGTGAAACGCCGCCAGGCGGCTCCGAGCATCCCGCAGCAGGCGGCGTCTTCAGTCGCACGCTTGCGCGGAACATCGTCGCCAATACCCCAGAACTGATGCATCAAGTTGGCCTGCTCGGGCAGGGGGCGGCCTTCGGGCGGGTCGCCGGCACAGATGGTCCAGATCTCCACCTTCGCGCCGCGCGAGGTCAGCTCCCAGACCATGCCCGCCCGCGGAAAGCACCACATCGTCAAAATGCGCGGAAAGAAAGACCCAGTGTTCTTCATTCATTCAGGTTTGCCTTGGAATTGAGATTTTTCGCGATCTCTCCGCGGGTCACCTTCGCCTGGAAGAGGATTCCCCCGGCGACAAAAAAGGCGGCTGCCGCGAAGAACACAGCGCGGTAATTTTGCAGCGAGGGAGCACCACCGCCATTCAGCATCACCCCGAAAAGCAGGGCGGCGAAGGCGCCGGAGAAACTGGTGGAGATGTTGTTGTAGCCCATGTACTGCCCGGCTTCATCGAGGGGGGCGATATCCCCGGCGAGTGCCGGCAGCACGGCGATGATCGGCCCGGTGGCCACCGAACGGAACGCCGCCAGCGCCATGAAGAGAGTGCTTTCGCGGGTGAACGCCATCAGCGCGGTGGCGAAGGCTGCCCCGAAGGCGCCAGCCAGGATCAGCTTCCGCCGCCCGATCTTATCCGAGAGCACACCGGCGGCCACCGCCGAGACCAGGGTGAAGAGGATGTTCACCATGCCGAAAGTACGCAGCGCGGCATCCGGGTTTGAAGCGCCTAAATAGACCGCCATGAAGTCGCGCGCGTAGAACTGCAGGCTGAGCAGGCCGATCCACATCAGCGTGGCAGCGCCGACCATCCAGAAGAAGACCCCCACGTAAGTTTTCACCTGGAACATGGCGGCAAAGGTCTGGAAGAATCCCAGTCGGGGGCTTGCGGAGCGGGCTTATCCTCGCCGCGGATCACCCAGGCGTTGCAGATGCCGGTGAGTGCCATTGTCACTCCCATCGCGATGAGAGCCAGGTCGGTGCGGCCGATCTCGGAGAGCCAGGTGACAACCAGGAACCCGGCCACCCCCGCCAGCAGGGCGTAGAACCCCTGGATGCCAGAGGCCAAGCCCGCGCTGTTCCTCCGGGACCACGTCCACGAGCAGCGGCCACCAGGCGCCGTTGGCGATGTTGGTGAAGACCTGCATGCCTAGGTAGCTGATCATGATGAGCGGCAGGGAGAGCCTGAACCAGGCGGCCAGGGCGATGAAGGGCAGCGCCAGCAGGCTGCCGGTGAGCAGCAGTGGGGTGCGCCGCCCCCAGGTGCTGGTGGAGCGATCGCTGAGGATGCCTGCCACCAGGCTCATGACGATGCCAACAAGCGTGGAGACGAAGGCGATGATTCCCACGGTGATCTGGGCGGTGCCGGGCGTAGACCACCTGCTGGACGAGCGGCAGGAGCAGGATGGAGTTGAAGGAGGTCCAGACGAAGTTGGCGCCCAGCATGGCCAGGGGCATGCCGAGGATGAAGGCGAGCGATCGCCTAGGGGCGCGCAGATCAAGGGTGGCAGCCATGATATTTTTAGGTGAAAAAACCCTGCAGTAGTCTAGAGCAGAAGCTTTTGCAGTCGGAAGAGATCATCCATCGAACCCTTGATCTTGATCTTGCGCTGCATGTAGGCGTTTTGGGGATTGATCTTTTTCTCGATGATGCCAGCCATCACATCGGTGGTGGTCTTGATGGTCATATCCGGCTTTTCGAGCGCTTCAGCGGTGAGGGTGGCTTTGGAGCCGTCTTCAATGCTGACCAGCCATTTTTCGCCGCTGTCGGTGAAATCGAACTGCAGGGTCTTGGTGTAGCCCTTGAGGGCTGTCTGGACATCGGGATTATCGAACTTCTCGACGAACTTCTGCAGGTAGGGTTGGATATCGGCCATGAGAATGTTTCCTCCGGGATTGGGTTTAAGGTCAATTTTAATCCCGAATGCTCCAGCCCACAGCATATTCCATCCGACCTATAAAGTATCAACATTCTATGGTTTTCTCCCACGCGGTTCGGTTGTATACTGATTTCCGAGCACAACCATGCAGATCGTATCCTTCAACACCTTCGGGCTGCCCAACTACATGAGCTGGCGGCGCATCGCGGATATTGCCACCGAGGTCACCCACCTCGATGCCGATGTGCTCTGCTTCCAGGAGATCCAGCAGAAAGCCTATATCCCCCATTTATAGAAGCACCTTCCTCGCACATCCACATCTGGCCTTTCGGCACCGAGGGCTCACATCCCCATGGGCAACCTGGTCACAGCTTCCTCGCTTTCAGCCTATTCGCAGCCGAGTTCCATCTCTTTCCCAACCGCGGGAAAAAGGTCAGTATCGGTTTCGCGGACTGGTTTTCCTACAAGGGGGTGTTGCTCACCGAGTTTGACTGGGCGGGCCAGAAGGTGGTGGTGATGAACACCCACACCAACGCCTCCTATCTGGCAAAGTGGGATCCCGAAAGCCCCATCTCGCGCATCCAGCGCGACCAGGTGGCCTTCCTGGCGGAGATTGGCCGCGCGCAGGCTCGAGGATGCTTTCGTGGTCATCTGCGGGGATTTCAACTTCCCGCGCGGAACGAAGATGTACGACGAGATGATCGAAAAGAGCGGCTTCTTCGACCCGCTCGCCGATGATCCCCGCCCAACATACCAGCCGGTCTCGTTCCTGAAAAAATCCTGGTCCATACCCCTGGATTTCTTTTTCTGCCGGCAGCCCGCTTGGGAAAACGCTGAAAGTAAATGCCGATATCCGCAAAATGGTCAACCCTGTATCTCGTTTCCCCTACGGGCGCTTTTTATCCGACCATTTCGCGATTATACTTAACCTCGAAAAGGAGTAAATACTTATGAAACTTACCCTTCGAAGGATTATTCAAGGAATCACGGTGATCATTGTGCACATGATCCTGTTATTTATTCTCGGCAACCGGCTTGCCCGGGTTTGATGTTGACTCAGTCAGATCCCTGTTCGTCTTCACGCTGATCTACGCCGTTGCCCAGGCGGCATTTTACTGGGTTTTTGTCAATTTTCTCTCCTGGCTGCCGACCGTGCTCTACCCCCTGGTCATGTTCGTGGTAAACGGCATCCTGATCGCGGTGGTCGGCAACCGCATCCAGGGTGTGACGGTGGATGGCTGGCAGACCGGGTTGTGGATCGTGTCTTCATGACGGTGGTCAATGCCATCCTGGGAGAGATCCTGACCCTGGATGAGGATGACCGCTTTGACCGGGCGGTCATTAAACGAATGGTTGACAAACGCGGAAAAGTGGAAAAAACAGAAGAGCCCGGGATCCTTTACCTCGAGCTGGATGGCTTGGGCGAGGAAGTTTTCGAGCGGGCGATCAATGAAGGCCACATGCCGCATGTTAAAAAATGGCTGGATAGCGGCGAGTACCGCATCATCCCCTGGGAGACGGATATGTCCTCCCAGACCGGCGCGATGCAGGCGGGTATTCTTCTTGGCAACAACAAAGAAATCCCCTCGTTCCGCTGGTGGGATCGCGATCGCAAGAAGACCGTGATGACCGGGGACCCGCGGCAAATGGTGCGCATGGAAGCTGAGCTCAGCAATGGTGACGGACTGCTGGCGAATGGCGGCGCCTCCCGCGGCAACATGTATTCCGGGGATGCCACCGAGAGCCTTCTACACCATGAGCACGCTGATGAAAAAAGATGCCAGCATGGGTCCGGGCTTCTACTCCTACCTGATCAGCCCGTACGTGATCTTCCATATGATCACCCGGATGATCATCGAAATATTAAAAGAATACTGGCAGGCAGCTGCCCAGCGGCGCCGCAAGGATAAATACATCGTCAAATCCCGCAACTTCAAGTACGGCTTTATCCGCGCCATGATGGGACCCTTCCTGCACGATATGATCACCTACTCGGTGATCGGGGATATCCTGCGCGGTGTGCCAGCCATCTATGCGCTGTATTCTGCGTATGATGATGTAGGTCATTTTGCCGGTTGCGATTCGCCGGACGCACTGGAAGCCCTCACGGAAAGCGACCGTTATATCGCCCGCATCCAGAAAGCGATTGCAGGATGCTCCCCGGCCTTACCACATTGTCCTGCTGGCAGACCACGGTCAGACCACCGGCCCGACCTTCAAGAACTGCATTCAACACATCCCTGGAGCAGATCGTGAAGGATCTGATCAAAAGCGATGCGGAAGTGCTGGCGATCCTGAATACCGAGGAAGCCTGGGACAATATCAATGCGATCGCTTCCCAGACCACCAATGACAACACGCGTACTTCGCAGGATGTTCAAGAGGATGCTCAAAAGCAAAGAAAAAGATGGGGTGGTCATGATGGGTCCCGACCGCGATCCAAAGGCAACCGAAGGGGAGGAAGGAGAAACAGAAAAACGCCGGGTTGATGGTCTACGCTTCCGGAGGTCTGGGTGCGATCTACTTCACGTGATTCCGACCGCAGGTTGACCATGGAAGAGATCCAGGAAAGATACCCGGATCTGATCCTTGGGTTGGCCAATCACCCGGGGATCGGATTCGTCCTTGTCAATTCCAAGGAGAATGGACCCTTGGTTGCGACCAAAGGTGGCATCCGCTATCTGAAAGATGACAAAATTGAAGGGATCGATCCGCTCAAGGACTATGGTCCAAGCAGCTGCAGATCACGTCCGCCGTGAGTCCAGTTTCAAAGCCTGCCCGGATATTGTGGTCAATGCCCGCCTGGATTCAGCCACCAATGAGGTTGTTGGCTTTGAGGATCAGGTCAGCCACCATGGCAGCATGGGCGGACCGCAGACGCGATCCCTTCATCATGTTCCCGACCAGCCTGGAATACGACGAGAAACCCGTCATTGGAGCCGAGCAGGTGCACAAGCTGCTGAAGAAATGGCGCTACGACCTGCAGCCACGGACGAAGTAATTCTGCATGATAATGAAAGCCGCGCGGAATCTCGCGCGGCTTTTTTTATACTTTGTTGCGGAGGTAAACGAACCAGTACGCCAGGCCGATGAATACCCCACCACCGATGATATTGCCGATCGTGACTGGCAGGAGATTACCCAGCAGGAAGTTCTGCACCGTCAGGTGGGGGAAATCCGCCGGGACCTTGTGAATGGAAAGAAAGAACGCCGGGGTGGCGAAGTTCTTTACCAGCAGGGCAGCGGGGATGAAATACATGTTGGCAACGCTGTGCTCGAAGCCAGCCGCCACGAAGCAGGCGATGGGGGCGATAACGGCCAGGATCTTATCGGTGGTGGAACGTGCGGAGTAGGTAAGCCAGACGGCCAGGCAGACAAGCATGTTGCAGAGGATGCCCAGCATGATCGCCTGGAGGAAACCCAGGCTGGTCTTGGCTTCGCCGATGGCAAGCGTGTTGGCTCCCACCGCGCCGCCGCCGTAGGTATATTCCGAACTGGCGAACATGATTGCAGCGATCGCCAGGGAACCCACAAGGTTGCCAAGATAAACGATTCCCCAATTGCGCAGAAGCGCCAGTGCGGAGATCTGCCGCCTGGCCCAGGCCATGAGCATCAGGTTGTTGCCGGTGAATAGCTCCGCGCCGCCGACCACCACCAGGATAAGCCCCAGGGTAAATGCAAGTCCCGCCAGGATTCGGATCACCCCGTACGCCAGCACATCCTTTGTGCCGGCGGTGACCACTGTGGCGAAGATGGCACCGAAGGCGATATATGCACCCGCCAGCATGCCGAGGATGAACAGATCGAGCTGTGGTTCCGCGTGCCTTGCGAATGCCGATCTCGACGGCTTTTTCCGCCATGGAGGGAGGTTGAAGGAGATCTGGGGATTGGGTTTCGTTTGCCATGAGAGTTGATTATAAACAAAGATGGATTTTTGCCAATCGCAGCAGTTTTCTGTAGCGTTTCACTGAATCTTAAAGAATCTTAACATTTCTTAAAAATGCTTGTAAGTTTCTTTTCCCTCGCTATAATGTATTGTACACCTTACAGATTTGTAAGGTGGGGACTTCGCAGGGGCTCTATCAAATCTTTGAAGTTCCCCGTCAATCGGGGGTACAACAAGGGGCTCGCACAAGCAAGAAAAATTCAATACATCATAGAAGCCAGGGGCTTGGCTATGCATTGCCAGACCTCCCTGCCGCCACCGCTGTAAAAGGATCGGGAAAATGGAACGCTGGTACGTGATCCGCAGCAAACCGCAGAAAGAGCAGTTCCTCTGGGAACAGCTCGTCATGCGTAATATTAAGGCGGATCTGCCCCAATTGACCGTCAAACCGGTGAACCCCCGTTCCCGCAAGACACGGCCGTATTTCCCCGGATATCTTTTCGTAAAAGTGGATGTTGAACGGTTGGGGACATCAATTTTGAATTCGGTCCCCGGGTCGACAGGATTGGTAATGTTCGGGGGCGAGGCGGCTTCCATTCCGGATGTGCTCTGGGAGGAGATTCACCAAAAGGTGGCGGAGATCAATAACCGCAAGCTGGCCGCCGAACGTGATCCCCGAAAAGGCACACCGGTGAGGATCTGCGAAGGCCCATTAAGCGGCTACCAGGCGATATTTGATTCCCGCCTGCCGGAAACTGAACGGGTGCGTGTGTTCATTCGCCTGTTGAGAGACCAGCAGATCCGAGTGGAATTGCCCATTCACCAGGTGGAGTTTGCACAGATAGCTTACCGGTAAGAGACTTTTATTAGTATTTACAATTGCGAAAAAACCGGCGATCCTGGAGATTGTCGGAAGGGCGGAGCACGCAAACAGGTAATGCCAATCGGGCATCAGGACTATGAAAGAGTCTCCTGAACAATCAAAGATGATCTTGTATTTCGCACCCAGGCGATAACCCCGGGGGATTCCCCCTGCGGGTATTTTTGTTTAAATCCCCATTCAAAAATGCGTACTGCCTTGCCGGTCACCCTGGTGCTTATTGCAATCCTCATCGTTGTATTGATGGTGCTGCACGAGCCTATTCTTACCCTTATTGGAGATTTTCTGGCACTGAAAAGCCAGATGCAAAAAGCGGATATCGTGCATGTGATCAGCGGTCCCGATTACCGAACAGATTACGGTATTGAATTGGTTAAGGCTGGGTACTCGCCAAAGATCTTCATTACCGGGGGATGGTGCGACGAGATCAACGAGTACCACGGGGAACGCGGCAGGCAGAGAGCGCTGGCGGAGGGATTGCCTGAAGGTGCCATCGCCATTGACGATTCCAAAGTGTTCAGCACCTATGATGAAGCCCAGCGGTTGAAAGCATACCTTGAATCGCTTTCCTCGCCGGTTGGATCAGTCATTGTGGTCAGTGACCCCTACCACATGCGCCGGGTGGAATGGACTTATCACAAGGTTTTTGGATCTTCCACGAAGATCATTCTAGCTCCAGTTCCCTTCGATAGAACCCAGTTCAAACAAAAGTGGTGGCTCCATGGTGAATCCACCAGGAATATCGGCGAGGAATACTTGAAATTGGGTTATTACCTGCTGCGGTATCAGCTTGCATCTGGAGCCTTCAAAGATTGGCTGGCTTCTTTGGATGTGAAATGACCCGATCCGCTTCAAAAACCTTATTGAAGATCGGGCTGGTCCTCGCGGACCCAAGGATCCCGGCTTGGTTCGCGCATGCTCTGGATGAGATCAGTAAGGATGGAAGCGCGGAGGTTCAACGGGTCATTTTGCTAGGGAAGGATCACGCGGGAACTGCCGGGCGGCCGATCCTTTATTCCATTTTGGACTGGATCGATCGAGCCCTCTTCAGCCGGGGATGCGATCCCCTGGCGTGGAAATCACTCCCTGATGCGTTCAAAGAAAAAACTCTGTATCTCAAGCCGCAGACCGCTACTGGATTGAAGGGATACCTTTCCGATCCAGATGCGTCCCAGATCCGCAGGCTGGGTCTGGATGTTCTCATCTCCGTGGGGGTTAAGCCTCTTTCACAAGAATTTGGAAACCTGGCGCGATACGGAGCCTGGGAGATCATATTTGGGGATGAGAGAGGAATCCTCCCGGTGGATGCCGGGTTTGCGCGAGGTGACTGAAAGCCAGGGCGTCACACAGACCTGCCTAAAAGCGAAGAACGGGAGTCAGAAGCTGCCAGAGGTGCTTGGTACGGCCACCTGGTTCACCCATCCCTTTTCGCCCGCCCGACACCGCAGCTATTATTTTTGGGCGGCTTCTTCGCTGCTCCCGCGAGCGCTCTTAAACCTGCGCACGCTTGGATATCCCTCTTTTGTGCGATCGATTTCTGAACTCACCCGGCCAAAATCTCGATCTCTGACGGGGGTCACAAATTATAGAAATCTCAAGATCCTTACGGCTTACCTGAAGCTTTTTGCCCGCGGGTTGGCTGCTGGATCAAGGCGATTTTTATCACGCGAAAAGTGGGTTCTTTTGGTTGGCAGCGACCACACCGATCATCCGGATTTCCAGCAATTTGAAATGTTGATTCCCCCCCGAGGTGCCTTCTGGGCGGACCCCTTCCTGGTGGAGAAGAATTCCATCCCCTATATCTTTTTCGAAGAATTTGATGAACACGCCAAAAAAGGCCGTATATCTGTTCTGGCTGGAATGGGGGATGGAGGTTGGCACCCACCCCAGGTATGCTTGGAAAAACCTTTCCACCTTTCCTACCCCTTTGTGTTCGAGGTTGGTTCCGAGACCTACATGGTGCCTGAATCTGCCGGGGCGGGCAGGATCGATCTTTATCAATGCGTTCAATTCCCGCTGCGCTGGGAGTTCCACCACACCTTGATCGATCAGATCCTGGCCAGGGATACCACCCTGCTGTTCCATGAAGGTGTTTGGTGGCTTTTCACGGCGGCTTCAAGCACCCGGGAACAGGGTGCAAATGTGGAATTATTCCTGTTTTCCAACAGGAACCTTCTCGGCGGAAAATGGACCCCGCACCCGCAAAACCCGGTCTGCTCGGATATCCGCCGAGCGCGCCCCGCCGGGCGGATATTCTCCCGGTTTGGCAAGCTCTACCGTCCCTCGCAGGATTGCTCACAAGGTTATGGCTCGGGGATCGATATCAACAGGATCGAGGTGCTCACCGTAGAATCAATACCGGGAGCGGGTGGTCCAGTCGATCCGCCCGGATTGGGACAGTCGCATTCGAGGAATACATACCATCTCCCGATCCAGCCGGTTGTGCGTGGTGGACGTCTTACGAAACACTTCATATTTTCAGAGGGAGACGAGACTCCCTTCCCAGGCAGGGATTGAACACCATCCGCAGCGATCCAGAACCGAAATCATGGATGATGGAAACGACCCAATTGCAGCCACACCTGACAACTCAACCCGCATTTATCGTGAGGGATGATTTCCCTGCGCTCGAGCTCATTCGTAAGCTTTGCGCCAGCCTGGATCAGCAGAAGATCCGTTACTGCCACTGGAAGAGCAATGCAGCTTTGGAGCGTTCTGCTCTGGGTGAGACCGACCTGGACCTGCTGGTGGGAGCTGATGACCGGATCCGGTTTGAGGGATTGCTCGCCTCCCTTGGGTTTAAGGCAGCCTTTGACCCCTGGTTGACTGGCTCGCCTTCCATCCGGGATCACTATGGGTATGACGATGGTTCTGGCAGGTTCGTGCATGTGCACGCCCATTACCAGCTTGTGATCGGAAATGACCTTCATAAGAATTACCACCTGCCGATCGAGGAAGACTATCTGGGATCCGCGGACCGCAGGGGACCATTCCAGGTTCCGGCCGTCGAAATGGAATTTATCGTTTTCATCATCCGCATGACCATTAAGCATTCCACCTGGGATACGCTCTTCACCGGGCATGGCAGGTTAAATGACCGGGAGCGGTTGGAACTAGCCTGGCTCGGTGCGGGCGTGGATCATACAAGGCTCGCCATGATCCAGGAAACCATTTTCCCCTTCCTGGCAAAATGCAGCCTCGAAGATTGCATTCACGCATTCCAGGGCGATTGCTCGTGGCGGGAAAAACTCCATTGTGGCGCGAACCTGTTGAGAGAATTAAAACCATTTTCGGATGCCTCGGATTTGGAGGATATGTTTCTCAAGACCAGGAACTGGGTCTTGGAGGTTTCAAGGCGGCATCTCTTCACGCGAATTGGGAAAAAGCACCTGACCGGCGGAAAAACACTGATCGCGGTGGTGGGCGGGGATGGATCAGGGAAAACCACAGCAGTGCGGGAGATTACCGGCTGGCTTGAAGCTAACTTCGATACCCGCACGATCCACCTGGGGAAGCCGCCCTGGTCTGCGACCACCTGGCTGGTACGGGGGATTTTGAAGATCGGAACTTTGCTGCGCTTTTATCCATTTAGCCGGGTGCCGGCTGAAAGTATTTTGATGGGCGATGCGAAGGTTTTCCCTGGTTATCCCTGGCTGATCCGTGAAGTATGCACCGCCCGAGACCGGTGGCTAGCCTATAAAAAAGCACGCAAGGCTGCTTCCGGTGGAACACTTGTGATCTGTGACCGCTATCCTCTACCGGATATCAAAACAATGGACGCTCCGCTGGGAGAGAGAATGTCCGCCAATACCCGGCACAACTGGTTCGTCGATCTGCTCATCCGACTGGAGGAAGGATATTACCAGCACATCCCGGCACCGGATCAACTGTTCGTACTTCGCCTGGCTCCGGAAATGGCGCTGAAGAGGAAAGTTGAAGAAGACCCAGGTGCAGTGCTCCTTCGTTCGGGGGAGATCTGGAACCGGGAGGATTGGGGTAATGATGCCAGTATTGTGGATGCCAGCAATTCCAGACAAACCGTATTCGCCGAAATTAAGAAGCGACTTTGGTATGGGATTTAAACCAGGTGAAAACTCAAGGTGACCCCAATTTGAACTCAAAACCCTGGGTCGTTGAGTTTGTAGGACCGGCCGGCACGGGAAAATCATCCCTTGCGGAAGCATTGGTCAACCTACCTGGAAAAGCCAGGCTGGCACGCCCCCCTTATTTCCGCAACATGGCGGACTGGCCATTTTTCGGGGCAAATTTAATCCATTTCCTGCCCGTACTCTCCCGGATGATGCTGGATCCGACCCGGCGCAACCCTTCCCCGCGGCAGGTAGTTTGGATGCTCACCCTGCAGGGCTGGCACAAGCAATTACAAAACGTCAAAGAGCCAGAAAAGGTCCATCTCCTTGACCAGGGGCCGGTTTTCATCATGACCGACCTGTACCGGATGCGTTGTATCAATCTGCAGGACCGCCTGGTGAAAGCCTGGTGGACGGGGGTGATCGAAAATTGGGCAGATACCCTGGCTGCGGTGGTTTTGCTGGATGCACCAAATAAGCTGCTTATTGAACGTATCCGTTCGCGGCGCAAGTGGCACTTGATGAAAGACCGCAAGGATGTTGACTTGATTAACTTCCTCGAGGACTACCGGCTTTGGTTTGAGCGTGTTATCGCCCAGATATCATCGCAGAATCGCGCATTCAGGGTTATCAGGTTGAATACAGGAAAAATGGATTTGAACACGATCATGGAAAAAACTGCTGATGAATTGGGGATTCCTGTCTATCCCGAAATCCAATCATTCCCCGAAAATCCCGGCCAGGCACTTCAGAATATTTAAAAATTTCAATATGACGGTACATAAATCCCGGGTTGTATTCCCATTGCGATCTTTATACGATCGTTCGATCGCCTTCCTGGCCTCGGATCGTAACCTGACCCGCAAGGCCACTTTAAATGCGATCGCAGCTGCGCTGGATTATTTCGCCCGCCTTGTAGTTGGGTTTTGGGTAACCCCGTTCCTAGTGAGCGGGTTGGGCGATTACACATTCGGGGTCTGGCAAATCCTTCTGCGGGTGATCGGGTATATCACCCCAGCCAGCGGGCGCCCCACCCAAGCATTGAAATTCACCCTCGCCAACCAGCAGACTGTCCCCGATATAGACCAGAAAAAACGCAACGTGGGCAGCACCCTGGCGGTTTGGGTGTTCTTCCTGCCGATCATGGTCTGCCTGGGAGCAGTTCTCGCCTGGTTCATCCCGGAATGGATCCATGCCCCCGCTGCTTTTGATTGGTACATCCGTATAGCAGCGGGCGTCCTGGTACTCAACCTGGCCATCCTTAACCTGGCGACTATCCCTCAGGCAGTGGTGGAGGGAGAGAACCTGGGTTACAAGCGCATGGGGGTCTCGGCTACGCTGGTCTTCCTGGGCGGGTTCCTCACATGGCTGGCGCTTTATCTGAAAACCGGGATCATCGGTGTGGCGGCTGCCACCCTGACCATCACAGTAGTCACCGGTATTTTCTGGTTCCTGGTGGGGAAATCCTATGTGCCCTGGTTTGGGATCGCTCGACCGGCAAAAAAGGAAGCGCTCGATTTCCTTAAGTTGAGTTGGTGGTTCATGGGCTGGAACTTGATCATGATCCTGATGACTGCCAGTGATGTGGTTTTGCTGGGGATATTGAATTCGGTGGAATCGGTGACCGATTACTCCCTCACCAAATACGCCCCCGAGGTACTCATCAGCCTGGTGGCGATCATGGTCTTCGGGATTGCCCCGGGTTTGGGCGGCATTATCGGATCTGGGGATAAGAAAAGAGCCGGCGGGGTAAGGGGGGAGATCATGGCACTTACCTGGCTGATCGTGACGGTTATTGGCACGACGGTCCTGGTTTGGAACAAGGCGTTCCTGAATTTATGGGTGGGCGGCAAGTATTACCTGGGAGCAATCCCGAACCTGTTGATCATTGTGGTTATCACCCAGTTCGTCCTTATTCGAAACGATTCCAATTTTATCGATCTGACCCTGCGGTTGAGGAAAAAAGTGATCCTGGGGGGAGTTTCCGTGGCGATCTCCCTGCTTACTGGCTGCGGTTTTCATCGCTTATCTCGGACTTGGGGTTGTAGGACTGTGTCTGGGGTTGATCATCGGCAGGTCGATCCTTTCACTTGGATACCCGCTCCTGGTGGGTAAATTCCTGGGCGAATCGCTACGGGAGCAGATACAAAGGGCGATCCGCCCCGGGTTGGTGATGGCAGCCATTTTCGTGGGGGTCACAGCCTTAACCATCTCCCCCTGGAGCGCTGGGGTGGATTTATCTCCGGGGTGGGCAGGATTGATCCTTTTCGGAGGACTCACCTTTTTAGGTGCACTACTGGCGGCTTTCTACGCGGGATTGACCAGCCAGCAGCGGGAAAAGATTCTGGGAAGGATCCGCATCGTCCTGGAAGGATCCAGGAATAAATGAACCCCTTTCAAAAAAAGATTCCCCGTGAAATATCTCCTTGAACCCATGAGTGGATTCGAGGATTTGTTGTTTTATCGCAGAAAGGTAACGCATTTTGGTTTTTTTGTTCGCATAAAAGGGAGGTTCGCCATGTTGTTTCGAAAATTTTTTCAGAAAAGCATTATTCAGCTTTGAAAGATCGAATGAATCGAATTCAGGAGGAGAAAAAATGAACAAGAGGATAAATTCAACATCTGTATCAGCTTCCATCCAGGGAATGGCCAGCATCCTGACAGTGATCATGCTGGTTCTCACCGCCCTGGCGCTGGATACCTCACCGGTGCAGGCAGCCACCACGTATTATGTAAATAAGGATAATCCCGCTTGCTCTGATGGCGGATCCGGAACTTCGGCTGTCCCATTCTGTACAATCGGGCACGGCGCGGATGTGGCTACCACGGCGGGGGATATCGTCAGAGTGGTCGCTGGTACATATGCGGAGTCGGTCTACCCCGCTGCCAGCGGTACCTCGACAAACCCCATCACCTTCCTGGTGGATCCGGGCGTGACCGTCACAGTGACCGGGAATCCGGCAGCAGTACCGGGAACAGGGTTTGGCTTTGGGATATCCGGAAGAAGCTACGTTGTGGTCGATGGCTTTCACTTCACCGGAACGAAGGCGAATGCCATTTTTGTGACCGAATCGCACCACATCACCATTCGGAACAACCACGTGAGTCTCTCGGGTGACCCGGCCAACCCAGCGCTGCATGTTGAAGGGATTGTCCTAAAAAACGCTGACTATTCGACCTTATCCAATAATATCTCGAACAACAACACATGCTATGGCATCCGGTTGCTCGAGGGCAGCGATAACAATACGATCAACAACAACGTGGTTTACGGGAATGCCTCCGCCGTGATCAGTGATGCGGCCGGGATTGAGATGTATGGATCCAGCTATAACACTATCCGCAACAATATTGTTTACGGGAACGAGGATAGCGGGATCGATATGTACATCATGAGCGAAACCCCGTTCACGCAATCAACCTACAACGTTGTGATCGGTAACCTTGGTCTATGGGAATGGCGATCATGGCATCGATAATAACAATTCCCCTTACAACACAGTGGTTGGAAATACCGTTCACGGTAACGGAACAGCTGGAATCAATTTTGAAGGGGAAATTGGCAAGGGGTCTCATCACGGTACGATCATGAACAACATCATGAGCGGCAATGGGCTCACTCCACCCTCGTACTCATTTGGAGGCAACTTGCGAGTAGATCTACCCTCCAACTCAGGAACCGTTGCAAACTATAACCTTTACTTCAAAGAAGGCGTCCAATCTGTGCAGATTTTGTGGAATGATAATGTGGCCTACGCCACCCTGGCGGATTTCAAGGCAGCAGTTGGGGGTCAGGAGGTGAATGGTTTGGAAGGAAACCCGCGATTTGTAGCCCCCGCTCCCAATGTTTTACGGACCGAGAACCCCAGGAACGGGTACGTCATCCCCGTAATTACAGGGGATTACCATCTCAAATACAACTCGCCAGCGATCGATAGTGCTTATTCCGGCGCGCCAAATGAACCCACCACCGATATTGCCGGGAGCGCGCGCTTTGATGCGCCATGGGTTACGAATAACGCTTATGGAGGTCCTCGTGCCTTCGACGACCGAGGTGCTTATGAGATGCAGCAACCGCCATGTTATGTCTTAACAATCAGCGCTGGCGTGCATGGAACAACCCCAACTGCCGCTCCATTGAAGTCTATTCCGTGTGCGTCCAATGGGCAGTACCTTGCGGGCGAGGTAGTCACCCTCAGCGGGGCGGTACCCGAATCTTCGGATTACGCGATCACCGGCTGGACCGGCACGGATAACAACGCCAGCACAGCCAGTTCGAACACAGTCACTATGCCAGCTGGACCCCGGACAGCCGGGGTGATCTACACTCTTGTTTACCATCCCCCTGTGATTACCGAGGGTGATGCCCCGATCGCTGTGGGCATGTCTGAGGATAATCCATCTTCATTTGTTTTGACACTCCACGCAACCGACCTGGTTTCCCCCTCCCTCACCTGGAGCATTTCATCCGGTGCCTCCCACGGAACCGCCACAGCTTCCGGCGCCGGATTTTCCAAGGTGATCGGGTACACCCCCGCTGCCAATTACAATGGCACCGATAGTTTTGTGGTCAAAGTCTCGGATGGCAACCCAGCCTGGGACGATACGATCACGGTAAATGTGACCATCGCGGCGGTGAATGATACACCGGTATGCCTGGGGGTTTCGCTGACGGTCCCGGAGGATACAGCCGGCGACGTCGCTCCGAATTGTTCCGATGTGGATCCTGACACCCTCTCGCTCAGCTCTGTTAGCGCAGCCGCGCACGGTATGAGCGGGATCCTTTCCGGGTTGATCCATTACATCCCCACCACTAATTACAGTGGTGCGGACGCATTTACATACAAAGTGAGCGATGGAACGGTGGAAAGCAACTCTGCAGCTGTTTCGGTGACAGTCAGCGGGCTCAATGACGCCCCGATAATCACCGAAGGTGCTTCCACGAGCGTAACCATGTCTGAAGATGGAGACCCCACTCCGTTCGCCCTCACCCTGCATGCCGCCGATCCGGAAGGGGATACCATCACCTGGAGTATCTCCGGAGCGGCCAGCCATGGCTCTGCATTAGCTTCAGGAACGGGCACTTCGAAAGCCATTACTTATACACCCTCGGCGAACTACTTTGGGTCAGATAGTTTCACCGTACAGGTTACCGATGGTACAAGCACCAATTCAATCGTGGTGAACGTAACCATTCTGTCGGTGAATGACGCGCCGGTGATCACTGAAGGGGTTTCAGTTCCGGTGACCATGTCGGAAGATGGCTCACCGACTGGCTTTCAGCCTGACCCTGAATGCGACCGATGTGGAAACCAACTCCCTCACCTGGAGTATCACCACACCCGCGGCGCATGGCACTGCCAGCAGCATCCGGGACCGGGTTTTCCAAGGCCATTTCCTATGCACCGACAGCCAATTACTCTGGACCGGATAGCTTTGTGGTCTCAATCTCTGATGGGAACGGTGGCAGCGATACGATCACAGTAAACGTAACGATCAACGCGGTGGATGACGCGCCAGTGATCACTGAGGGTGTCTCCACTTCCGTGAATATGTCCGAGGACAGCAACCCGAACGCTTTCAGCCTGACTTTGAATGCAAGTGACATCGATAATACAGGCTCTCAATTGACCTGGAGCATCTCCTCGCAAGCAACTCACGGTACTGCGACAGCAACCGGAACCGGTTTGAGCAAGTCGATCGGGTATACGCCAAACTTGAATCACAATGGCTCGGATAGTTTCGTTGTCCGGGTCTCCGATGGGACCCTGGCGGACACGATAACGGTAAACGTTACTATCGACCCAAGGAATGACGCTCCGGTATGCGTAGATGTGCCGCTGGTGATCCCGCAGGATACCCCCGGAAGTGTGGTACCTGGCTGCTCCGATGTGGATGGGGATTCCTTATCATTCAGCATCGTCACCAATGCTTCGCATGGTACTGCAAACGCGGGAATAAACATCCTAAATTACACACCCAATGCAGGTTACATCGGACCCGATTCGTTCACGTACCGGGCGAATGACGGACTTCTGAATAGTAATACCTCAACGGTTAATGTCACTGTCAACCATATTAACCACGCTCCTGTCATCACTGAAGGAGCAATAACCTCAGTGACAATGTCAGAGGATGGGCTTCCAACTGCTTTCAGCCTTACCCTGAATGCCACTGATACCGATGGGGATTCCCTGACCTGGAGCATTTCATCCGGCGCAGGGCATGGAACTGCGACTGCCAGCGGGGTTGGTACATCGAAAGCGATCGGGTATTCACCGACCGCCAATTACAACGGCAGTGATAGTTTTGTGGTAATGGTCTCGGATGGGAATGGCGGGAGTGACACGATCACAGTCAACGTGACCATTGACGCGGTCAACGATGTACCTGTGTGTGCCGCATTACCGCTCTCGACCGCGGAAGACACGATGGGTGAGATCAGCCCCTCTTGTACGGACGCCGACGGGGAAACATTGACTTATAGCATTGTAGGAGCAGCAGGCCATGGATCTGCTTCGGTAGTGGCTGGTAAGCTGCGCTATACACCCTCGGCTAACTATAACGGCGGGGATTCATTCACCTACAAGGCGAATGATACGCATGCAGACAGCAATACAGCTGCTGTGACGGTGACTGTTTCAGCGGTCAACGATGTCCCTGTGTGTGCTGCATTACCGCTCTCGACCGCGGAAGACACGATGGGAGAGATCAGCCCCTCCTGCACGGATGCCGATGGGGAAACATTGACTTATAGCATTGTAGGAGCAGCAGGTCATGGGTCTGCTTCGGTAGTGGCTGGAAAGCTGCGCTATATACCCTCGGCTAACTATAACGGTGGGGATTCATTCACCTACAAGGCGAATGATACTCACGCAGACAGCAATATTGCTGCCGTGACGGTGACTGTTTCAGCGGTCAACGATGCACCTGTGTGTGCTGCATTACCGCTCTCGACCGCGGAAGACACGATGGGAGAGATCAGCCCCTCCTGCACGGACGCGGATGGCGATCCCCTGTCGTACAGTATCGTGGGGTCCGCGGTCAATGGGACTGCCTCGGTGGTTTCTGGCAAGCTCCGTTATGTACCGAACGCGAACTTCAACGGTGGCGATTCATTCACCTACAAGGCGAATGATACGCATGTAGACAGCAACACAGCTGCTGTGACGGTGACTGTATCAGCGGTCAACGATGCACCTGTGTGTGCTGCATTACCGCTCTCGACCGCGGAAGACACAATGAATGAGATCAGCCCCTCCTGCACGGATGTGGATACGGGTGATGTATTGACCTACAGCATTGTTGGAGCTGCCTCTCACGGGAGTGCATCAGTGGTTTCGGGGAAGCTGCGCTATACCCCGACTGCCAACTATAACGGTGGCGATTCATTCACCTACAAGGCGAATGATACCCATGTAGACAGCAACACCGCTGCTGTAACGGTGACTGTTTCAGCGGTGAACGATGCACCTGTGTGTGCTGCGTTACCGCTCTCAACCGCGGAAGATACGATGGGAGAAGTCAGTCCCTCCTGCACGGACGCGGACGGCAATCCGCTCACCTACGAAGTTGGGTTAGCAACGCACGGAGCCACCTCGGTCGTTTCCGGCAACCTGCGCTATACACCGACTGCAAACTATAACGGTGGTGACACTTTCACATACAGGGCATACGATGGAATAGCCTTCAGTGCGAACGCGACTGTGACCGTCACGGTAACTGCGGTGAACGACGCCCCGGTCTGTAACGCGGTCTCAATCACCACAAACGAGGATACGCTGGGGCAGATCGCAGCTTCCTGCAATGACGTGGATGGTAACCCGCTTACCTATAGCGCTGGAGTAGCTGTTCATGGAACCACATCCGTGGCCTCCAACATGCTGCGGTATACACCGCAGGCGAATTACCACGGAGCAGATTCATTCACCTATAAAGCCAACGATGGCACGGTTGATAGCAACTCCCCGTCGGTCAGCGTGACAGTAAACTCGATCAACGATGCGCCGGTCATCGCGGAAAGCGATCCGGTGGCGGTGAGCATGTCGGAAAACGGTGCTCCCGTGGCATTTGCATTGACACTAAACGCCTCAGACATCGATGGAGACCCAATAAGCTGGAATATCTCAACGCCAGCCGCGCACGGTACTGCCGGCGCATCCGGAACCGGGTTATCCAAAGCGATTACATATTCGCCGAACACGAATTACAGCGGTGCGGATAGTTTTGTGGTCCGAGTTTCCGATGGGATCGGTGGCATTGATACCCTTACGGTGAATGTGACCATCTCTGAGGTATTCCTTACCATTTCCGGGAATGCCGGGGAAGGGGAAGCCGAGCTATCCTTCTTCGATCGAACCGCCAAGCAGGTGGAAGCCGATGGAACAGGTGCTTATTCGCTGCAGGTCCACTATAACTGGTCCGGGACTGTGACTCCTTCCAAGGAGGGTTTCACATTTTCCCCGCCTGCCACGTCCTATACCAGCTTGCATGAGAACCAGGCAGGCCAGAATTACACAGCCTCGGCGATCACCTTTTCAATCTCCGGGAATGCCGGGGTGGGTGGCGCAGTGTTGACATATCCAGGTGGGGTGGAGGTAGCTGATCCGGACGGCGAATATGAGATCGGCATCTCGTACGCCTGGAATGGCGTTGTCACCCCTGCGCTATCCGGGTACACATTCTTCCCCGGATCCAGGGAATACATCGACGTTCTTGGGGATCAAATTGATCAGAATTTTGAAGTCAGAACACCAGCAGATCTTTATAAAGTTTTAAGTAAGCGGCCCATCTTCATTTGGCCGAAGGTCACGGCGGATAAATACCAGCTGCAGGTCTCTGCTTACAGCAATTTCCAGAGCAATCTTCTGGATAAGATGCCCGCTGGTAATTCCTACCTACCAGTTGCGGACCTGCCAACAGGCAAGTATCTCTACTGGAGATACCGCCCGATAGTCGGCACAACACCCGGGGATTGGTCACCGGTGTGGTCATTTATCATTCCTCCCCCCACGCTTTCGGCTCCGATCCTGACCGCACCTGCGATAAGTCAATTAACGAAAGAAAATGATATTAATTTCGGTTGGAAAACCGTCCTGGGTGGAACAAAATATGAATTACTGATCAGCAAGAGCTCGAAATTTACCACCGTGGAGAAGGATATCGTAAATCTTAACCCCGTGGAACCGCTCAGCCTGAACATGAGTAATCTTGTAGAAGATCTCACGGACGCGAAGTACTACTGGAAGGTTAGGGCTTATAACGCGCTCAACGTTCCCGGGAAATGGTCCACAAGCCGGAATCTGACTGTGGATACGACAGCACCACTGCCGCCTGTTTTAAAATTGCCCGCAGCGGACGCAATTGTCGTTGGGACGCCAACCTACAGCTGGAACTCCTCAGCTGGGGCAAACCGCTATCAGTTTGGTTACGACCCGGCAAGCTGTGACGATCCTGCTTACAAGTCTGTAGAATTATCCACGACCAGCGTGAAGCCCCCCACCCAGCCACAGGGAATATGGTTTTGGTGCGTGCGGGCAAAGGATGCCGCCGGGAATTGGTCCCCTTGGGCCAGTGCGCGCAGAATAACAGTGAACCCGGCAGCGCCTGCCGCACCAACTTTGATCGCCCCTGTGAACGCCTTGGCGACCAAAGATTCAACCCCGGATTTCAGCTGGAATAGTGTAGTTTACGGTAACCAGTACGAGATCCAGATCAGCCAGAGTTCCACCTTTGCGACGATTAAACAGTCTTCATTGAGAGGTCCGGGAGTCCTCGCTTACACAGCCGACTCCTTGCCGGACGGAAAGTATTACTGGCGGGTACGGGCTGTCAATACCAGTTCAACACCCGGATCGTGGAGCGCGGTGAGGAATTTCACTGTTGATACGATATCTCCGACCGCGCCGGTGTTAAAGCTGCCAGCAAATGGCGCAACCGCAGGCGGGATTCCGACCTATAGCTGGAACACATCTGCCGGTGCAACCAAATACCAGTTCGGGTACGATCCCGCCAACTGCGTGGACCCGGTCAATAAATCAGCGATCCTGGCAGTCACTAGTCACAAACCTGCCAGCCAGCCGACAGGAACCTGGAATTGGTGTGTCCGCGCAGGCGATTCAGCCGATAACTGGTCCGGGTGGAGCGAGCGCACGATCACCATCAACCCTGTTACTCCGGTGGCTCCAATTCTTGTGTCCCCGACCTCCAGCACGATCTCTGGAAACCCGCGCCCGCTCCTGAGCTGGAATGGTGTGCTCTATGGAGATCGCTACCAGGTTCAGGTTAGTGTGAGCTCCATGTTTACTTCGCCTGTAAAAGATTCATCTGGAAGTTCGACGAACTATTCACCGGATACCGACCTTCCTGATGGGAAGTATTATTGGCGGGTGCGGGCGATCAATGACAGCCTGCCTGTCAACGGCCCCTGGAGCGCAGTTCGAACTTTCACGGTGGATACGACTGCCCCGGTCGCTCCTGTACTTAAATTGCCTTTGAATCTCGCTGCTATAGCCGGGACGCCAACATACAGCTGGAACGCCTCAAGTGGAGCAGCTACCTACCGGTTCGTTTATGGTGCAGCCAGCTGCGATGCCCCGATCTTTGCATCGGGCTGGATGAACGTGTTGAGTTTCAAGCCGCCTACACAGCCTGCGGGACCCTGGACCTGGTGCGTTCAGGCGAAAGACGCGGCAGGAAATATTTCCCTTTGGAGTTCACGCAGCATAACGGTCAACCTGATCGTACCAGTTGCGCCGGTACTTGTTCTGCCGGTGAATGCGGCGTTGACGGGTGATTCCACCCCCAATTTCAGCTGGAACAGTGTCCCATACGGCGATACCTACCAGATCCAAATCAGCAAGGTTTCGAACTTCGCAAGCACCGAGCAGGATGTTACCGGCGGAGCGGGTGTGATTGCGTACACCGCGACCACCTTGTTGGATGGAAAATATTACTGGCGGGTTCGGGCGATCAACAGCCTGTCAGCTGGTCCCTGGAGTGCCGCCCGGAATTTCACAGTGGATACCACACCTCCGCTTGCGCCAACATTAAAAACTCCGCTGGATAAATCGGTATCCACGGTGATCCCCACCTATGCGTGGAATTCGACGCTCGGAGCTAACCGCTACCAATTCCGTTATGATACTCACTCTGATTGCGCCAGCCCGGTGTTCGAATCCGGCGAGCTCACCCTCACATCATATAAACCAGTCGGCCAATCCTATGGAACCTATTTCTGGTGCGTGAGCGCCCGGGATGCAGCTGGCAACTGGTCTGCCTGGAGCGTTCCGAACAAGTTGATTCTGACCCCGTTCTAAGCGACCTTTTCTCAGCATGGGGATCTGCCCGGTGCGGATCCCCATGCGACCCAATAAACTTATTAATTCTCAATAGTTCGATTTTAAAAATATTAAAAGCAATCCATATTTACGCATTCTATAAAAAACTGTTCATGATGATTTCTCCCCCGCCGCGAGTGATTGGAGGTTTCCTATGAATACATTTACGATTGGAAAATTTCCTCTACCGAACCAGGATTTAATATCCAAGGTTCTTGCCTCAATCTCGGTCACTTTTCTGATCCTTTCACTCAGCGTTGCATCTGTTAACGCCGGGCAAAAGGAAAGACCGCGGGCAGCGGGAGAGAAGGACTATTATGTGGATAATACCAACGGTTCCTGCAGCGATGCTGGGCTCGGAACCTCCCCTTCAACTCCTTTCTGCACCATCACCCAGGCAGCAAATGTGGCAATCGCTGGTGACAGCATCCATGTCCTTAATGGATCATATGCTGAAACGGTCAAGCCCAACTTTGATGGAGCAGTGGGTAGTGCGATTTCGTTTTTTGGCTCTCCGGGTGTGATCATCACCGGCGCAGTCGGGGATGCCACGAATGGAGGTGGTTTCCGACTGGCAGGGAAAAATTACATCGTGATCGATGGATTCACGATCCAGGATACTGCTGATCATGGGATTGTTGCTATAGGTTCAACCCATATTACGATTACGAACAATCACATCATTTCCGCTGGAGATACTACCAACACACGGAACGGAATATATTTTAAAACGGTTACCGATTCCCTCATCCAGGGAAATACAACAGATCATAATAGCCTGGATGGCATCCGCCTGGCAACAGGGTGCTTAAATGTAACTATAAGCAACAATATCGTTTTTGGGAATTCAGCTGAGCTTACCCGAGGTTCAGAAGGAATCAATCTTCTTTCAAGTACCGGAAATATCATCCTTCATAATACAGTGTATGCGAACGATGACAGTGGCATCAATCTCTGGACTAGTTCAAGCGGCAACCAGGTCATCAGCAATCTCGTCTATGGAAATGGCGATCATGGGATTGATAATAATGATTCACCGAATAATGTGATCGTTGGGAACACTGTCCAGGGGAATGTCACCTCTGGGATCAACCTGGAAGGAGCGAACTGGGTCCGGAGGTGCGACGATAGAGAATAATATCGTCGTAGATAATGGATTCCTCCAGGGGGCTCCCAGCGGAGCACCGGGTAATATCCGGGTTGATCCCAATTCCATAGCTGGCACGACGCTCAATTACAACCTATATTACCTGAGTGGAGGTTTGTACCAAATCGTTTGGGGAAGTGGGGGAGGGTCGAATTACCCAACCCTCGCGAATTTCAAAACAGCGAATCCAACCCTTGAGGTATCTGGGGTTGAAGGAAACCCCCTACTTGTGTCGCCAGCAATCGTTGCTACGCGTCCCGCTTCGGCACCTTATAACATGGCGATAAATACAGGCAATTACCATATCAATTTTGGATCTCCCGCGATTGATAGCGCCAACTCGGATGCGATAGGAGAACCATCATTGGATATCGCTGGAAATCCCAGGGTAGATTTCCTGGTCGTATCTGATACTGGCTCTGGAGTCCGGACCTATGATGACCGTGGTGCGTATGAATTCCAACCACCTGCCTGCTATGCGCTGACCGTAAATTCAGGTGTTAATGGAAGCACACCATCCGCCAGCCCTCTGAAATCTTCCCAATGTGCGACGAATGGGGACTTCATTTCGGGAGATACTATCAATTTGAGCGGGGCTGTTGCAGATTCTGGATACCAGATCTCAGGCTGGGTGGGAACTACTAATGATTCCAGCCTGGCTGGCTCAAATACAGTTTCCATGCCAGCTGCGGCCCATGCAGCCGGGGTTCTTTATGCAACAACAAATGTGGCGCCGGTAATCACTGAAGGAACATCCGTTGGTGTAACCATGTCGGAGGATGGTGCTCCGCTTGCGTTCAACCTTACATTGAATGCCACCGATGGGAACGGGGATACTTTAAACTGGTCTATTACCACGCCTGCCGGTCACGGCACTGCCGGAGCATCCGGGACCGGAACAAGTAAGGCGATTTCGTATATTCCAATCGCTGAATACAATGGCAGCGACAGCTTTGTAGTGCAGGTATCGGATGGCCGCGGTGGGACGGATACGATAACCGTAAATGTGACCATTCAACCCATTAATGATCCGCCGGTGATCACGGAGGGGGTATCCGTGGGGGTAACGATGTCGGAGGACGGGTCACCATTAGCGTTTGGATTAACGTTGCACGCGACCGACGTAGATACGGCCGGGCCATCATTGACCTGGAGCATCTCGGGGGCGGCGAGTCACGGAACTGCGGGAGCAACTGGGACAGGGTTATCCAAGGCGATCACCTATACCCCCACAAGCAATTTCAATAGCGCGGATAGCTTTGTGGTACAGGTCTCGGATGGTAGCCTGACCGACACGATCACGGTGAACGTGACCATCCAGGCGGAAAACGATGCTCCGGTCTGTGTGGGTGTGGGTCTCACAGCAGCGGAAGACACATCTGGGGATGCGGCACCCTCTTGCACGGATGTGGATGGGAACCCTCTGACCTACGCCATTGTTGCCCAACCCGGTCATGGAACAGCGAGTGTGGTTGGTGGTTTGTTACATTATGTGCCTTCTGCGAACTACAGTGGATCAGATAGTTTTACGTATAAAGCGAATGACGGAACAGCAGACAGCAACGTCGCTGCGGTGACTGTGACGGTGACGCCGGTAAATGATGCTCCGGTGATCACGGAGGGTTTGTCAGTGTCAGTGACGATGTCGGAGGATGGGTCTCCAACGGCGTTCAGTCTGACATTGAATGCGACGGATGTGGATACAGCGGGAACATCGTTAACATGGAGCATTACCACTGCTGCGGTGAATGGAACGGCGAGCGCGAGCGGGACAGGGTTATCGAAGATCATCGGGTACGCGCCTGCAGCGAACTATAACGGGAGTGACAGTTTCGTGGTGCAGGTGTCAGACGGGGGTTTGGTGGATACGATCACGGTGAATTTGACAATCAATCCCGAGAATGACGCGCCGGTATGTTCAACGGTAACCTTTTCCACCCCGGAAGATACGCCCGCAGATGCAAATCCTTCCTGCACAGATGTTGAGAATAACCCATTAACCTATGCGATCGTTGGTACGCCATCGCATGGAGCTGCGTCGATAGTTTCCGGAAAATTGCATTACTCTCCAACAATAAATTACACCGGATCAGACTCATTTACTTACAAGGCCAATGATGGTCTGTTGGATAGCTCGGCTGTTGCTGCGAATGCAACCGTAACTCCTGTGAATGATGCACCCATTATTAGCGAGGGGGATTCCACGCTGGTGACCATGTCGGAGGATGGGTCACCTACGGCTTTCAGTTTGACCCTGCATGCCACGGATATTGATAGCGCGACGATAAATTGGACGATATCGACCCAGGCTGTTAATGGTCTGGCAAATGTGACCGGCAGTGGGGTTCTAAAAACAATCAACTATGTTCCAACAGCGAATTACTATGGCAGCGATAGTTTCGTTGTGCAGATATCAGATGGAAGCCTTACAGACAGCATTTTGGTGAATGTGAGCATTTTGTCTGTAAACGATACACCGGTTTGCTCGGGGGTAAGTATAACAACCGCAGAGGATACTGCCGGTGACGTGGCTCCTTTTTGTTCGGATGTTGACACGGGCACGATCCTCACTTACAGCGTTGTTACACAACCTGCGCACGGCTCGTCCAGTGTTGTTGGGGGATTATTGCACTATGTTCCGGCAGTCAATTACAACGGTCCGGATAGTTTCACCTATAAAGCCAACGATGGCTTGGTGGATAGCGCGGCAGCTTTAGTGACAGTCTCGGCTACTCCCGTAAATGACGCCCCGGTATGTGTTGCGTTGCCGCTGACGACAGCGGAGGATACGATTGGTGAGATCAGTCCATCCTGTACGGATGTGGACGGGGATGCATTAGGCTACAGCATTGTGGGGGCAGCTACGAACGGAACCGCTTCGGTGGTATCGGGGAAACTGCGGTTCTTACCGGTCGCGAACTACAACGGCGGAGACAGTTTTACTTATAAAGCGAATGACACGCATGTGGATAGTAATATTGCCACGGTGACGGTGACGATAACTGCGGTGAACGACGCGCCAACCATAACACAGGGGAGTTCCACGCTGGTAACGATGTCGGAAGACGGGTCTCCAACGGCGTTCAGTCTGGCATTGAATGCGACGGATGTGGACACAGCGGGGTCATCGTTAACATGGAGCATTTCCACCGCTGCGGTGAATGGGACGGCGAGCGCGAGTGGGACGGGGTTATCGAAGATTATCGGGTTCACGCCTTCTGCGAACTATAACGGGAGTGACAGTTTCGTGGTGCAGGTGTCGGATGGGGGTTTGGTGGATACGATCACGGTGAATTTGACCATCAATCCCGTCAATGACGCCCCAACCTGCTCCAGTATTCCGTTGACAACCGATGAAGACACAACGGGGGAGACGGCACCATTCTGTACAGATGTGGATGGAAATCCACTCACTTATAGCATCGCTTCCGGTGCAAGTCACGGTACAGCCCTGGTGGTTGCCGGAAACTTGAGATACATCCCCTTGGTGAATTATTCCGGGGGTGATTCATTCACATACCGGGCGAATGATGGCACGGTGAATAGTTCCCCCGCGGTAGTGACGGTGACGGTCGACCCGGTGAATGATCCGCCAGTTTGTTCACCGGTCAGCCTATCCACAACTGAGGATTTACCCGGCGAAGCAGTTGCCTCCTGCACGGATATCGAGGGAGATACATTGACATTAAGCATCGTCGGGGCTGCTTCTCATGGAATCGCAACAGCGGGTGTTGAAAAACTCTATTATTCACCGGCAGCTAACTATAATGGCGCAGATACTTTTACCTATAAAGCTCGTGATTCTCAGGTGGATAGTAACACAGCCACTGCAACGGTCATGGTGACGCCGGTGAACGATTCACCAATCTGCTCGGGGGTGAGCCTTTCGACGAATGAGGACACGCTGGGTGAAGCATCTCCCGCCTGTAGTGATGTGGAAGGAAACCCCTTGACCTATAGCATCGTGGGTACTGCGGCCCATGGAACTACTTCGGTGGTATCTGGCAAGTTGCGCTTTACCCCGGCGGCTAATTATTATGGACCTGATCTTTTTACATACAAGGCTAATGATTCGTTCATAGACAGCAATATCTCTACGGCAACGGTTACTGTACTCCCTATTAATGATCCTCCCGTGATAGCTGAAGGGAATATAGTGGCAATCAACATGTCAGAAAACGGGGTGCCTATTCCTTTCTCCCTGACTTTAAATGCAACTGATGTTGAAGGAGATAGCTTGACCTGGTCAATTTTGTCCCCAGCTTCGCATGGAGCAGCATCTGCCTCCGGTACAGGCTTTTCAAAGGCGATCGGGTATATCCCGAACACAAATTATATGGGTAATGATTCATTCACCGTTCAAGTTTCGGATATCAACGGCGGGTTGGACACGATCGTGGTTAATATTTCGATCATCGAAGTAACTTTTACCATTTCCGGCAGTACTGGTATTGGTGATGTGGAATTGAGCTTCTTCGATCGCGAAGCGAAATCCGTTGAATCTGACAGCTCTGGTTTCTATAACTTATCTGTAAATTACGATTGGACTGGCGAAGTTACCCCCACGAAAGAAGGATATTCCTTCTCCCCGGTGAGTAGATCGTATACAGGGGTTCGAGCGAACCAGGTCAATCAGGATTACGGTGCCTGGACTCCAGCGGATCATTCGATTATTGAATGGAATAAACCAAGATTCTCATGGCCTGCAGTTCCCAGTGCGACCGGATACCAGTTCCAGGTATCAAAGTCGAATATGTTCTCAACTACCCTCATCAATACAACGGTGACTGGTACAGGGTATACCCCATCATCGTTCCTTCCCGTGAATACCCTCCTGTACTGGCGGGTAAAGGCGAACGGGTTGAATCCGAGCGTATGGTCGGAGGTATGGAGCTTTACGAGCGCGAATCCGCCGGGGGTGCCGGTGCTGGTGAGTCCGGTGAGCAACGCGCTGGTTACTGATTACACGCCGAAGCTGGATTGGAAGGACGTGGTAGCGCCGGTAGGGACGGTATTTGAGAAGTACGAAGTGCAAGTAGCGACGGACGCAGGTTTCACAGCGCTGGTGGAGGATGAAGACGTTACAGGGGGTGTGGGGAACTCGGAGTACACGCCTGGGAGCGACCTGGACTCGAACACGAAGTACTACTGGCGGGTGCGGTCATACAACGATGATGGGCAGTACTCAGCGTGGTCAAGTGTGTGGTACTTCCGGACGGCGATGACGCCGCCGGAGCTGAGCGCGCCTGCGAATGGGACCGTTCCGGCGTTGAAGGAGACGCGGCCGAAATTTGAGTGGGGGGAAGCGGACGCGGGGGGAGCGGTGAACTACACGCTGCAGGTTTCGGCGAGTGCGAGCATGTCGTCGCCGGTGGTGAACGTAACGGTGGTGCCGTTGAGCTATGTACCGGTGAAGGATCTGCCGCAGGGGAAGGTATTGTACTGGCGGGTGAAGGCGAATGGGGTGAACCCGAGCGCGTGGTCGGAGGTATGGAGCTTTACGAGCGCGAATCCGCCGAGCATGCCGGTGCTGGTGAGTCCGGTGAGCAAAGCGCTGGTTACTGATTACACGCCGAAGCTGGATTGGAAGGACTCGACGGTGCCGGTAGGGACGGTATTTGGGAAATACGAAGTGCAGCTGGGCAAGGGAGGGGTAAACGACAGCACGCCGAAGGTGGAAGCGGCGGTATCGGAATACACGCCTGGGAGCGATCTGGACCCGAACGCGAGCTATTACTGGCGGGTGAGGGTATGCAACCTGGATGAGCAGTGTTCGACGTGGTCGAGTGCGTGGTACTTCCGGACGGCGATGAGACCGCCGGAGCTGAGCGCGCCTGCGAACGAAATTGATCCGGCGTTATTGACGACGCGGCCGGAGTTTCGTTGGGGGGTGGTGAGCGGGTCGGTGAACTACACGCTGCAGGTTTCGGCGAGTGCGAGCATGTCGTCGCCGGTATTGACGGCGATTGTATCAGGGACTGCGTACACACCGAGCTCTGATCTACCGAAGGGGAAGGTATTGTACTGGCGGGTAAAGGCGAACGGGTTGAATCCGAGCGTATGGTCGGAGGTATGGAGCTTTACGAGCGCGAATCCGCCGGGGGTGCCGGTGCTGGTGAGTCCGGTGAGCAACGCGCTGGTTACTGATTACACGCCGAAGCTGGATTGGAAGGACGTGGTAGCGCCGGTAGGGACGGTATTTGAGAAGTACGAAGTGCAAGTAGCGACGGACGCAGGTTTCACAGCGCTGGTGGAGGATGAAGACGTTACAGGGGGTGTGGGGAACTCGGAGTACACGCCTGGGAGCGACCTGGACTCGAACACGAAGTACTACTGGCGGGTGCGGTCATACAACGATGATGGGCAGTACTCAGCGTGGTCAAGTGTGTGGTACTTCCGGACGGCGATGACGCCGCCGGAGCTGAGCGCGCCTGCGAATGGGACCGTTCCGGCGTTGAAGGAGACGCGGCCGAAATTTGAGTGGGGGGAAGCGGACGCGGGGGGAGCGGTGAACTACACGCTGCAGGTTTCGGCGAGTGCGAGCATGTCGTCGCCGGTGGTGAACGTAACGGTGGTGCCGTTGAGCTATGTACCGGTGAAGGATCTGCCGCAGGGGAAGGTATTGTACTGGCGGGTGAAGGCGAATGGGGTGAACCCGAGCGCGTGGTCGGAGGTATGGAGCTTTACGAGCGCGAATCCGCCGAGCATGCCGGTGCTGGTGAGTCCGGTGAGCAAAGCGCTGGTTACTGATTACACGCCGAAGCTGGATTGGAAGGACTCGACGGTGCCGGTAGGGACGGTATTTGGGAAATACGAAGTGCAGCTGGGCAAGGGAGGGGTAAACGACAGCACGCCGAAGGTGGAAGCGGCGGTATCGGAATACACGCCTGGGAGCGATCTGGACCCGAACGCGAGCTATTACTGGCGGGTGAGGGTATGCAACCTGGATGAGCAGTGTTCGACGTGGTCGAGTGCGTGGTACTTCCGGACGGCGATGAGACCGCCGGAGCTGAGCGCGCCTGCGAACGAAATTGATCCGGCGTTATTGACGACGCGGCCGGAGTTTCGCTGGGGGGTGGTGAGCGGGTCGGTGAACTACACGCTGCAGGTTTCGGCGAGTGCGAGCATGTCGTCGCCGGTATTGACGGCGATTGTATCAGGGACTGCGTACACACCGAGCTCTGATCTACCGAAGGGGAAGGTATTGTACTGGCGGGTAAAGGCGAACGGGTTGAATCCGAGCGTATGGTCGGAGGTATGGAGCTTTACGAGTGCGAATCCGCCGGGGGTGCCGGTGC
>CAWHGB010000007.1:0-109349 GCA_963828855.1 uncultured Chloroflexia bacterium
CATTGTATACAACTTCACCCCCTGAACCTGTTGGAAGCTTGCGCCTTGTTGAATAGTGTTTATTGCTGCCTCTTCATCTATTATTCGTGAACCGGACAGATAAGTTATCCCGTAATTGAATAATAACGGAGACAAAGGTGTTGAAGGACCCAACACCATCACAATGGATCCGGGAGGACATAATTTCAGTAATCCTTCGATTGTATGGTTGATAAATGCGGTACCAGTAATGGCAATCACGTCAGCTTGAGGGATATATTCTTTTGAGGCTTCTTCCGGAAAATCATCCCCAAAAGGCTTCTTTTCGATCACCCAGCAATTTCTGGTTGTGGGTTTTATTCGATCAATAAATGGAAAATGACCGATGATCGCCAGGTTTTTTCCCTGACTTTCCTGTGTGATGATTTCAGCAGCATTTACCTGTGTGGTTTTTTTCTCATCAAATTCAATGAGAGAATTCAGAGCTGCAATTCCGATGCTGGCTTCAAGGAGGTTATCAGATAATATCCAGTTTGCCAGTTCCCGGGCGCTCTTTTCATGCAACTTCCCTACATCTCTAACCTGCGAGTGACCTGGTTGATCCTGCCTTATCATGGTTGAACCCAAACCGCAGTATTTACTGCTAACCAGGGTCCAGTGAACACCGATTATTATATTTTTGACGGGGATATTCTCATCTGAGAGAGTTGATAAGAGATCTTCCAGAATTTTCATTTCGGATATTTAGTGAAGCATCTCAGTGTGATCAATCAATTTTCCATCAATATATGCCTGTACAGCAGTATCAATATCATTGAGGTCGGTTACGACAGGCTTAATATTGAGCTGACGCATACTTTCGTAAGCGCCCATACCCATACCACCACACAGCACGGCTTCGCAATCAGCAATCGCTTCTGCCATGCTGGCATGCTTGCTGTGTGTTTGCGGATCATTTCCATGACCTGCACCATGATTATGTTCTTCATGAGGCTGTGAACTGAATTGATTGTGGCCTAATTTGTTTCGTTGTTCGCGGTTGGTGATTTTCCCTTCTTCGATCGTGAATACCATGTAATATGGCGCACGACCAAAATGCTGGCTGATGGTCTTTCCATCATCGGTTATTACAGCTATTTTCATTCTTCCTCTCCTTCATCGAATTGAAAATGGGTTTTCCCTTGATCGGGGTTTTGAAAAAGTGGCGTGAAAACAATGATCATCTGAGATTCATTATTGGAAGCATTTTCCCAGCGATGCGGCATTTGTGCGGGAAAAACGATACTATCTCCTGGTTTCATCGGGTATTCGATTTCCTCGATTTGATAAAGTATTTCCCCACTTAAACAAAAAGCAAATTCAAATCCGGAATGAATCAGCGATCGTCCTCCGCTGCCAGCATCTTTCTGCATGGTGATGATAAAAGGCTCAATCGTACTGTTCTTGATCCCCTTTGCCAGGTTCTGGATAAGGGCATGGCAACATGTTGCATCAGGGCGTGAGTGCTGTGGAGTAAAGACTATCTTGTTTGCTGATTCGCTCGAATCAAAAAATTCTGCTATAGGAACGTCGAGAGCTCTGGCTAAGCGTTGCAAGGTGCCAATGGAAGGCGAGGTTTTTCCTTTTTCCACCATACTCAGGGTATTGATATTTAATTTACTTTTATCAGCCATTTGTTTCTGGGTGAAACCCTTACGGGTTCTAATCGAACGGATCCTTTCCCCCAACTGTTCCTCTTCCGCTTTGGAGTAATTTATTTGTGAGTTTGAATCGTTTCCGAGTTTGGTTTTCATCTCCACCTCCATTCTTATACTATTATTATAGTATTTTTATGTGGTAAATGCAATATTTTTACTATTTATTAAGTAATATTTTTCTTACGCATAAAAGTGCAGATTCCACCACCTGCATATCGAACAAGGAGGTTTTGTTCACAATTAGTTAATCAAAAATCACAATTTCAAAAACAAGAATGGTTCAGTTTGTTTGCGAACAATAAAGTCTATTTTCCCCCGACTACAAAAGAAATTTAATTCAGAAATAGATTCTACCTATCACAAATATTTACGTATATCATTTAGGTTGCAGTCTCATGCGAATCGAACACTTCTATAGGTTTTATTGAGTGCGGAAAAAAGCATAATTCTCTGATGATGGTCTAGAACAAACTCCCAATAGCGTCAACCACCCACTTGCCGCCGAGGATCAACAGAACCACCATCAGCACCGTTGTGTTATGGACTGCCAGCCAGGCTTTCCAGGAATTCAGCGTTTTCTCGGCGGATTTTCCTGCAATTCTTGAGTAAATAATGATCGCCAGGATGGCAAGACTGCACATTAGCGCAAAAATGCCCATGACGACCCAGGGTTGAGGGCTGGGAAGTTCAGCCAGCACAACCTCGAGTCCGGCAGCGATGGTGATTCCTATATTCTTTGGATTTGCCCCGGCGATGGCAATTCCGGTTGTGAGCGATTTTCTTCCGGTAAAGTTATCAATGGAATTCATCCAGGGGGGAACCTGTGCTGGCTTGACCTGGTGCTGGACGCTTTTTCCAGTAGTACGCTGCCAATATTAGGAAGAGCATAGCCGAAAAGTAGTTTGAGAATACTCATGGTGGTCGTTCGTTCGGCACTGGCGGAGATGTGACCTGCCTCTGCCAGGAATATCACCAGCCAACCCATCAGCATAAGTGTAAAAAACCAACCAAGAAAAAATAATCGTGCTGTTGGCTCGGCCGCGCTTGCTCAACACCAGGAGGATCACCAGGATGATCACCAATGGATTTAACGCGATCACGAGCGCACCAAGGGTGATATCACCAATTACATTTGCCACGTTATCCTCTTTCCACTCAAAGACCGGTGGGGGATACTTCTGCGATAATCAGTCAGTAAAATGATCAATTCTCCGGAAGAATAAGATATTATGCCATGAAATCGCCCTTGGTGAACTTTTGGTCGGGATCATCACCTATGCAAATACCAGAACTCGGAAAGCACCCGGGATATCGAAGTGATTCGAGTTATATGCGATTAAAATGGTCTTGAGGATTCCATGGATATTGATTAGATATCGAAGCATGATGAAAAAGATCAAGATTCCCCCCGCTCTGGTTCTCTGGATCGTCGCTCCCATTTTTGGCGAGCTTTTCTCCGGTTCCTCCCCCCTGAATGAGTATATCAACCCGGTCACCTTTCTCACCCTGGGTCTTCTATACGGTTCCGGGGCGATCATCTGCCGCGAGCTCGTCATCCGCTGGAACAAGGGATGGGTCAGCCTGCTCCTGCTTGGGATTTGCCTACGGAATCTACGAGGAGGGGCTGCTGGTGCAATCCTTCTTTGATCCCGGATGGATGGATCTGGGTGTGCTGGCAATCTACGGAAGGGTTGCCGGGGTGAACTGGGTTTGGACCGAGCACCTCACCATTTTTCATGCCCTGATCAGTATCCTCGCCAGCGTGGCATTTGTGGAGATCCTTTACCCGCAAAAACGCCGCGAAAGCTGGGTGCACGGATTCTGGTGGGTGGTCAACTGGATCGGTTTCATCGGCATCTATGTGGTCTGGGAGATCATGACCACTTATGATCCTGGGCTGTGGAAGATCGTCTCCGTGTTAGCCATCGCGCATGCTTGTCCTCCTGGCCAGGGTAATTCCCAAACCAACCACTCCGGAGCTTCTACCACCTTCAGCGCGCCCCTGGCGCTATTTCCTGATCGGCTTCCTGGGGATGATCGGTCAATTCGTCCTGATTTATTCAGGCGCGGAAAAGAACTCCTTCCCCTTCGTTGTGAAGATGATCGTGCTGGTGTTATACGATATTCTGATCCTTCTGCTGATTCTGCATTGGAACAAACACGGGGCTGCCTGGGATGACCGCCACCGTCTGGCATTGATCAATGGCGCGCTGAGTTTCTTCCTGGTGCTTGGACCACTCACTGTGGGCTCCCAGTATCCGGTAATGTATTTCAGCAACCCGGTCTTCCTGCTGATGCTAAGTCTAATTTACTGGAAGGTTGCGAAGCGTTATTCTCTTTCAGGTAAGGATCAAATAATATCAGGCAAGGAATAAATCCTGCTCAGTGATCACTCCGATCCGCCAGCATAAGTTTTCTATCCCGAAGTTCAGAAATTCTAATAATTAAATGCGTAACTAATCCCCGGGTTTGGGTATATTATTGTTGAAATCCAATTCTTAAAATAAAATGAGATTATTGACTTCCCAAGCAAGATATGCTATCCTCACAAATGTGCTTCTTTGCACACGTATGTGCATGATCAAATTTCCTCATTCTCTTGCACGATCCGGAAATCCGGGAATCCCTGGAGGATAATTCATTGGCATCCGATAAGATCAAAGAACTGCTCGTACCCTCCGCTGTCTGTATCCAGCTTGACGCACCTGATTCAAAAACTGTAGTTGAAACACTTTCCGGTCTTCTCTTCGAAGCTGGTTATGTGCATGCAAGTTTCGCCCGGGCGGCTCTCGACCGGGAATCCAGGATGCCCACCGGCCTGCCCCTCGGCGGAAAGTACAATGCGGCCATCCCCCATACGGATATCGAGCATGTGATCAAACCTGCACTGGCTTTGGCCACCCTGAAAAATCCGGTGAACTTCCAGAATATGATCGAGCCTGAAACCGCCGTTCCTGTGCAGCTGGTGATCCTGATGGCGCTCGAGCAGGCAAAAACCCAGGTGGAAATGCTCCAGGAAATTGCCGGTGTCCTTCAAGATGCGATTATTATTGAGAAACTTATGCAAGCGGGAGAAATTCCCCAGGTTTATGAAGCATTTTCGTAACCCGGGGAATTTTTATATTTTTTTTACATAACAGGAGGAATTGAATGGCACAACCGAAACGTATCCTTGTAGCATGCGGCACCGCGATCGCCACTTCCACTGTAGTAGCCAGATCGATTGAGGAAGAAATGAAGAAACGCGGAATACAGGTGATAACCCGTCAATGCAAGGCTTCCGAAGTAAAGGGTCTTGAACACGGGTATGACCTGATCGTCACAACCACGCCTTTGCCAAAAGACCTGGAAGTTCCGGTAATTCAAACCCTGGCATTTCTGACCGGAATTGGAAAGGAGGATGTACTCAATCAAATACAAAAAGCTTTGGAATAAATGTCTACGGTAAGAAATCATTCTAAGAATACGGAGGAAGTAAGATGGATATAGTATTAGTTGCAATCAAAGGGTTTTTTGACAACCTCGGGGCGACGGTGATCCTTCCGATCATCATTTTCTTCATCGCCTTGATCTTTGGTGCGAAACCCGGGACGCGCTTTCCGCGCTGCCATTACCATCGGTATCGCATTTATCGGCATCAACCTGATCATTGGCCTGATGTGGGGCACCCTTACAGAAGTTGGTCAGGCTATGGTCAAGAACACCGGAACTACCCTCACAGTTATGGATGTTGGCTGGCCATCTGCCGCATCCATCGCGTTCGCCACCCAGGTCGGGTTGTGGGTGATCCCCATCGCGATCCTGGTCAACGTGATCCTGCTGCTCATCCGGTTCACCAAGACCCTGAATATCGATGTGTGGAACTTCTGGCACTTCGCCTTCATCGGTTCCCTGGTTGCCATCGTAAGCAAGGATTTCTACCTGGGACTCTTCGCCGCCGCTGTCGCTGCTGCCTGGGCGCTGTTCTTCGGTGACTGGGTTGCCAAAGCCATCCAGCACTTCTACGGCTTGCCCGGTATCTCCATCCCCCACCTGACCACCGGCCCTGGTGTTCCTTTCGCTGTGGCCACCAACTGGGTGCTCGGGAAGATCCCCGGGATCAAGAAAGTCAACTGGGAGCCCGAGAATATCCAGAAAAACTGGGGCATCTTCGGTGATCCCATCGTTTTGGGTTTCACCATCGGGTTGGTCATGGGCATCATCGCCTTCTACAATGTTGGGGATACGATGCAGGTAATTGTTAAAGTCCTGCAAACCGCCATGAACCTGGCCGCGGTCATGCTCCTGCTGCCCCGCATGGTCCAGATCCTGATGGAAGGTTTGATCCCCGTTTCCGAAGCCGCCCGCGATTTCCTCAGCAAGCGCGCTTCCAACCGCGAGATCTACATCGGGCTTGGATTCCGCCATCCTGATCGGTCACCCGGCTGCCATCTCCACCGCGCTGCTGCTGGTCCCGATCGCAATCCTGATGAGCCTGATCCTCCCCGGCAACCAGGTCATTCTCTTCGCTGACCTGGCCGTAATTCCCTTCGTAGTCGCCGGTTTCGCTCCGGTCATGCGCGGAAATATCTTCCGCATGGTCATCGCTGGCATTATCGAATTGGGACTTGGCTTCTACATCGCCACCTCCATGGCCCAAACCTTCACCGCGGCTGCCGTGGAAGCAAAATTCACCATGCCCGAAGGCGCAGTCAATATCACCAGCGTCGCCGATGGTTTCCTATGGACACCATATGTGTTCCAATTGGCTGGCAGGTACGCAAGCTGGCTCGGTATTGGTTTCCTGGCTGTGGTTGTGTTGGTCGTGATGTTCCTTTACAAACGCAACCCCAAGAAATGGGACGTTTTGGCTGGGGCTCCGGAAGAAGAAGCTGCATAAACAACCAAAGTATTTGCTTCTAAAATCACGGTTGTATCATAACAACCGGGTTGTAATAAATACCGGGGCAATCTGGATAAGGTTGCCCCGGTTATTGAATATAATATTGTTATTGGAGATTAATAATGGCAAAAATTGAAGAAACTCGCATCTTTTCCGGGGAAATCGCCGGACCAATTGTACACATCGTTTGAGATGGCTTATCAAAAAGCCGGGTTTATTACCTGGAAAAAAAGACCTGTCGCCTGGCTGGCACTGGCAAAACGTCAAGAAGCGGATTCAGATGTTCAAAGCACCCTTTCTGCACGCCCAGGTAACCCATCTGCAGCTACGCTGGTGATCACCAGCGAGAAACAAACCCAGGGGCAACTCCAAACCTGGGCAGACGAAATCTGGAAATCGCTTGGAAGAAACGGAATCATAATGATTGATGTCATGATTAGAGGGTTTCTGGGGGAATGGGGGCAGGCAATTCTCAATTTTTACCAGCAGAATAGTGTTTGGATCAATGCGATCATCCTGCTTTATTTTTTGATCGTTATTCTCTCTCAGAATAATTACAAACAAACCATTACAGGCTTGATCCTCGCCATCGAGAATGAATATCCCGGGCAATTTGATAAAAAAACCAGTAAAGAAATCGCCAGGATGTTGAGCAAGAAAGAAATCCCCTGGCAGGTTGTATTGAATACCTCAAAATGGCCATTTATCGCCACACCGCGCCAGTTTTACCCGCACACCAGAAATGAAACCTCATTGAAAAAGTTGATCCCGATCGAAATTCTTGCCGAAGCGATTTTCAATCGCCGAAAAACCGGATCAACCCAAACTTCGAAATAATCATTTTTACCTCTTAATATCATAACGAGCCATAACCTCCAGGAGATCACCGCGATGCAATCATCTGATATCTTAGTCACCCATCCCGTGGGACTGCATGCCCGACCGGCAGCGGAATTCGTGAAAACCGCGGGGAAATTTCCCTGCAATATCACGGTGTGTAATCTGACCACTGCCGGAAAAACGGTCAACGCAAAGAGCATTCTAAGCGTACTCACCCTGGGCGTTCAGCAGGGCCACACCATTCGTATCGAAACCGATGGAGAAAAAGAAGAGGAAGCCCTGGCTGCCCTGAAAGACCTGATCCAGACCAATTTTGGAGAAGCTGCCTGATGCAACAATTCACCGGAATTGCCGTTTCCGGGGGGATCGCCATTGGGCCATGCTGGGTTTATAAACCAGTCTCGGTCAGTACAAGCCGGAAATCCATCTCCGATCCTGCATCCGAGCTTGCCAGGCTTGAAAAAGCGCTGGGATCGAGCCGGTCAGCAGCTTGAGCAGCTCCATGAACGCGCCTTGGAAAATATAAGCGAAGCAGACGCTTCGATTTTCGAAGCCCACAAGCTGTTTCTGGATGACCCCGAGTTCATCGGGGCGATCCAGTGCAGCGATCAGCAACGAGCGGATCAACGCTGAGGCAGCCGTCGCCGAGATCGCGGAAGGGTTCGCCCAGCAGATGCTTGCCCTGGAAGACGATTACTTTAAAGCACGCGCCCAGGATATCCGCGATGTGAGCCGGCGCATCCTTTACTGCCTGAACGGAATTTCCCTGGATCAATTCAAGCTCTCGCAGCCGTCCGTCATCCTGGCCGAGGACCTGACCCCATCCGACACCATCCAGTTTGAGCGGTCAATGATCCTTGGTCTTTGCACCCGCCGTGGCGGACCCACCTCGCATACCGCCATCCTGGCGCGCAGCCTGGCTGTGCCAGCCGCGGTCAGTATCCCGTTTGAATTCACCAGTATTGTTGAAGGATCAGATGTGATCCTCAACGGCGACACCGGTACCCTGACCACCGAAGCAGGGAAAGAGGAAATCGAAACAGCTCAAAAAGCAAAACTTCAATGGGAACACGCCTGGCAAAACAAGCTTAAATCAGCAAGCGAACCTGCGCGCAGCCTGGATGGAAAAGTAGTGGAGATCGTCGCCAATATCGGTGGTGTGGAGGATGCCCGCCAGGCCGTGGAATTCGGCGCCGAGGGTGTGGGGCTCCTGCGAACAGAATTCCTCTACCTGGATTTCGGCCGCCTGCCCACCGAAGAGGAGCAGACTTCAATTTACCGGGAGATCCTCCAGGTAATGGGCAGCCGCCCGGTGGTGGTTCGCACCCTGGATATTGGCGGTGATAAGCAGGTGGATTACCTTGACCTGCAGCAGGAATCCAATCCCTTCCTCGGCTGGCGGGCTATCCGCATGATGCGGGAGCACCCGGAAATGCTCCTGTTACAGATGCGGGCATTATTGAAAGCCGCGTCACCGGAAAATGACCTGCGCATCATGGCGCCCATGGTATCAAGCATTGAAGAGGTACAACAAGCCAGGGCGATTTTCGAAAAAGCCAAAAACTCCCTTCGCGAAGAGAATGCCCTGTTGGTTGAAAAAACCCAGTTCGGAATCATGGTGGAGATCCCCTCCGCCGCGTTGATCATCGAACACCTGGCTGATCATGTGGATTTCTTCAGCATAGGCACCAACGACCTGACGCAGTACACTTGCGCGGTGGATCGAACCAATGAACGGGTTGCCTACCTGGCCAGTCCCTTCCACCCGGCGGTTCTGAAGTTGATCGACCGCACGATCCAGAAAGCACACGAGAAAGGTCGCTGGGTTGGCCTGTGTGGGGAGATGGCCGGGGATCCACTCGCCACACCGCTCCTGCTTGGGATGGGCTTGGACGAGTTCAGCATGTCGCCATCAGCGATCCCCGCGGTAAAAGAACTTATTCGCAAGTTGGATACCACTAAATGCAAGCAGATTGCCACCGATACACTCGCCCAACCGGGTATCCAGGCGGTTAAAGACCTGCTGGAACGATACCGCGCAAAACAAGCATAATTTCGATCCCTCTCCCAAAAAACCAGCGTTCTGCTGGTTTTTTTCTTTTTTTTATCCTGTAAAATAGACCCATTCAAGAAGAATGGAAGAAATATTTAATGATACCTAGTATTCAGCGCTTGGGCGTTCTCGCCTGTTACCGCTCCTTCATGGATATCCCAGCGCACACGGGTGAGATCACCCTCCTCGAGGGCGGCACGCCGCTCATCCCCGTTCCCCACCTGGCTGAGAAGTTGGGTGGTGAGTTTGAATTATTGGTCAAATACGAAGGTCTGAATCCCACCGGCTCCTTCAAGGACCGCGGCATGACCGTGGCAATCTCGGAGGCATTCGGACGTCATGTGCAAACGGTAATTTGCGCCTCCACCGGCAACACCGCCGCCTCCGCGGCTGCCTATGCCGCCCGGGCAGGGATGCGGGCGGTGGTGATCATCCCAGAGGGGAAGGTGGCCGCCGGCAAGCTGGCTGGAGCGGTCGCATACGGCGCGGAGGTGATCCAGATACGGGGTTCCTTTGATGATGCCCTAAGCCTGGTGGTGGAGATCGCCAACCGCCATCCCATCGCGCTGGTCAATTCGCTCAACCCCTACCGCCTGGAGGGGCAGAAGACCGCTGCCTTTGAGATATGCGATTCACTCAACAGCGCCCCGGATTGGCTCTGTCTTCCGGTGGGCAACGCCGGTAACATCACCGCCTACTGGATGGGATTCCGCCAATACGATCAGTTCAAGCAAACAGGGCTTCCGCAAATCCTGGGGGTGCAGGCAGCTGGATCCGCGCCGCTGGTTTTGGGGCACCCTGTGGAAAAACCCGAGACCGTGGCCACGGCCATCCGCATCGGCAAGCCCGCCCGTGGGGAGGAAGCCCTGGCTGCCGCGGAGGAATCCCACGGCAGGATCATCGCCGTGAGCGACGCGGAGATCCTGGCCATGCAGCGTGCGCTCGCCGGCGAGGGTATCTGGGTGGAGCCTGCCTCTGCGGCCGGGCTCGCAGGACTGGCAGCCCAGTTGAAGGAAGGTCAGATTCAACTTAAAGGTAAGCGGGTGGTAGCAGTCTGCACCGGGCACGGGATGAAGGATCCCGAAATCATCGCGCAAAGCATGCCCGCGCCGCGGCTACTTCCAGGCAATGTGGACGCTTTGACCTCTGCGATCCTCGGGGATCAGAAATGAAAATCACGATTGGGGTCCCAGCCACCACCGCAAACCTGGGTCCTGGATTCGACTGCCTGGCGCTTGCCTTGGATCTCTGGAACGAAGCCGAGATCGAACCGGCTGCCGATTTCCGGGTGGAAGTTACCGGCGAGGGTTCCGTCCAGGCTTCCAACGGATGAAAACAACCTCGTTATCCGCGCCTATTTACGCTGCCTGGAATCCCAGGGGCTCACCCGTCCGGGCGGGCTGCATATCCGCATGACCAATCGCATCCCCATCGGCTCCGGGCTTGGCTCCAGCGCTTCGGCGGTGGTGATGGGTATCCTGGCGGCGAATACGCTGCACGAGCTGGGTATGGAGATGGGTGAAATGATTCGCCTGGCTGCGCGCCATGGAAGGGCACGCCGATAATGCTGCCGCCGCGCTGCTGGGGGGATTGGTGGTCTCCCTTACCACAGGGGATGAGATCTGTTCAGCGCTTCGAGATTCCGACTGATCCAGGCGGCGGTATTCGTGCCGTGAATATCCCCCACCGCGCATCGCGCGCCAGCTCTACCCGAATCGATCCCGCTCAAGATGCCGTATTCAATATCGGGCGGGCGATATTGGTGGTGGAAGCTCTCCGCAGAGGCGACCTGCGACTTGCTTGCAAAGGTAATGGAAGATCGGATTCACGAACCTTACCGCCTGAAGCTCATCCCCGGTGCTGAAGAAGCTATCACGACCGCACGAAAATTTGGCGCTGCAGCATCCCTTTCAGGCGCTGGACCCGGCGTGATCGCATTTTGCACAGGCGACCATAAGTCTGTATCAGCAGCTATGCAAAGTGAATTTTATAAGGCAGGAATCCAATCCAAGGAATTCTTTTTGCCATCCACAAACCAGGGAGCATTGATCCGGTGAAATTTGTTTTCAATTATTCGTCAATTGGTTATACTCATAAGGAAATATTCTCTTAAAGAATTGATGACGGATTAATTTACAAACGGAATTTAACAATGCCAGATTCAATCACCATTTTTCCTGAAAATAGACTATCAGGCTTATTTCCCAGTTGGGGTAACTTGATTTTGAAGGCTGGCCGAGCATGATGGCAAATGATACCTACCTTGACCTCATCCCGATCCTCCTCCTCTATTTGTTGACCTTCCTGCTTTTACTTTTGGCTTTTGAAGCGGGTTACCGTTTTGGGATTTTCCGACAAAAGAAAGTACAGAATAAAGAAGAGCCAGCTTTGAATTCTATGGTGGGAGCCGCACTGGCACTGATGGCTTTCCTCTTGGCTTTTGAAATGAGCATCGCGGTCAACCGATTCGATACTCGCCGATTGCTGGTTGTGGATGAAGCCAATGCCATCGGGACTGCTTTTCTTCGGGCAGGATATCTGCCCGAACCTTATCCAAACGAGATCCACTCCCTGCTTGGTGATCTCGTAGACCTGCGCGTACAAGCCTTGAAAACCTCAAACTTGAAAGGTAATTTTTCGCAAACTGCAGATGTAATCTCGCTAGTCTGGGAAAAAACCCAAAAAATAGTGGAGGAAAACCCTGCCAGGGTGGAAATTACCGCCTTTATGGATGCGATAAATGAAGTAATTAACGTGACCAATGCGCGTAATATGGCAGTGCTTACTTCTCGCCTACCCCCAACGATCATACTTGCTCTATACCTAGTTGCGATATTAAGCATAATGATGGTTGGTTACCAGCACAGTTACGCTGGGAAACGAAATCTTTTCAGTATCGTTGTCCTCATTCTGATTTTTACCGTGGTTATGATGCTGATCGTGGACCTTGACCGCCCGAGAGAGGGCTTGTTGCAGGTGAGCCAGCAAGCCTTATTGGAATTGCAGCAGGAAATTCATAATTCAATGCCATAATTACTGCCCTTTTAATGGTGGAGTTGCGGTCGGCAATTATTCGATCGGCAAAATTATGATGCTATAGAGCCCCCAGGCAAGGATCAATAAAGCAAAAATAACCACCCCGGATTTAACCCGGAAGGCTTTCACCTGCGATGCCATCCCGGCAAGAAAAAGGACTGAAGCCAGAATTACCGTATCGAGGACATACCGGTCAGCGATTTCGTTGGCTGATTCTGCAGCTTCGAAATATTCACCAGCTTTTATCTCCAAAGCATCAGCTTCCTCGTTCTTTGCCAGCGAATATTCCGCCATCGCAAATGGGGATTTCGGTGCATCCGGGTTATTCTTTGGATCTGTCAATAACCAGGCATCGAATGCTGGAACGAATTCATCCCGAAACCTAGCCTGGTAAAAATCGGCAAGTTGTTGGTTATCATCCGCGTAGGCATTGATCCAATTGGTAAAAAGTCCAATATCAACCTGCATCTGCTGCCCTGCGATCGATGAAGCCCGGCTGGATTCCACCCGCATTGCTCCAGCCCGGCTGTAATTGGCAGCTTGAACCCCGCTCCAACGGGCAGATTGGTAACCGCTCCACGCAGTTGCCAGCGTTGCCGTCGCAAGGATCAAAATGGCAAGGATCTCTGCCAGCGGTTCAAACCGGTCCCAACGATGGGGCAGGTCGATCATCCCGGTTTTCTGTCCACGTCCATGGGGATCAGAATTTGATGGGGCTGGGGTTTGTTTAGGTTCGGTCAAATTTCCACTCCAAATTAATATTTTGGTTTTCGAAATAAGTATATATGGAAAACGGCAATAGAAAAGTCGAATAAAGGATAAACTCGATCAAATTCTGCCTGATGAGCAGCGGTTTTGAATAATATTATATTTATGATACTATTTAGGATAATATTTATCATATATGGAGAGATTTTGTAAGTAGCCATAGTTAATCATCTATCAGATAGGAGAACTCTAATGTCCAAATACCCTCGTAAGTTCATCATCCCTCTTGTAGCAGCAATGTTGATTTTCGTAAGCGCGTGCTCCCTATTTTCAAAAAAAGAAATCACTAACGAAGATATCCTTGCAGATTCAAATGACTCGGGAGTTGTTACCGAACCAGCAAATTCGGATTCAATCGACACTATCGAGGATAATTTTCCATTACCCCCTGACCCAATTTCGGTAAATTTCACAATAGACCCAGCCCATACAGCAAAAGGTTCCAATGTCGGTTTAATTTCTAATTTGGAAGGCGAAGATTCAAGTGGAATCCCATTTAATATTTTTCTTATAGGGAATTTTTATACCAGGGATACAGAAGGTAATTTATACGGTGCATTCGATACCGAAGTGACAGTAACCCCCGTAACTGAAATTGAAGGGCTTCCATTCAGTAAAGGCTTCCTGACCGCGGTTCAGATCGGCCCGGATGGGCTGGTAATGGCAGCACCCGGGGAATTGAAATTGGCAGTTGCCGGAAACGTTCAGGATTCGGATATCGTTGGTTTTGCCTCCGACGGAGACGGTAATGATTTTCGTTTATTTCCTATTACAGGGTATTACGACGATTATTCAGACACTACGAAATTCGGATTAAATGTTATGCATTCTGGTCTCTATGGGGTGGCAGAGGTAGTCGAGGGGGAAATAGAAGCACAATTAGCCCATCCACCAGTCGATCCGGGAAACCAGGATGAAAATGAATTAGCTCCCCTACTCCCCATCAAATCCGATGAGGAAGACCTGGCGTCATTGTTGAATAAACAACAACTGCAACTCACCAAATCACATAACCGACTTGTTCAACCGGGTATGGACACACTCGCCTCAACCAAATGCGAACAGGTACCCGTCGTGGCATATAATTTCAATGTCTGGGTGTCCAAAGTTTCACATGCAGAACAAACGGAATACTTTCAAGAGCAAATTGATCAGGATGCAAAAGCGCTGCATGAAAGATTCGTCGAATGCGGTAAGGAATCTTGCCCTGTTTGTATGGGTGATCAATCAAACCCAGAAAAACTCAGTCCGATGGTCACATTGGCGACATTCGCGGAAATGCTGTCATTTGAACATGATTTCGATGACGTGAGTTATTGGGGTTTACTCGGCGATAAATGCCGCGTAGAATCTGGTTTGAAACCCTCGTTTAGTACGGGGGGTAACGCAGGAGATGGTGGGGAGGGTTTTATGACACCCACCCCATTCGCTTGTCCACAATAAATTAGCGATAGGAGAAATTAACAGCCACAACCCAGTATTGGATGTGGCTGTTTTTTAATCTGAATTTCCAGGTAACCCCCCGGAGGTTGGACAACCCCTTTGGATGATTTATTTCGACTTAGTGAGAATTTTAATCATCCTTTCTCATAAATGATCCCATTCGCCTACCGGATCGTCTCCACCCCCAGGCTAAACACCTTTGAAACCATCTCCAGGGCGTTCAAATTGTGACCGGTGGTGATGATGTAGTGGTGAGAGATCAACTCATCCACCATTTTCAAGCCATTATCCACGCGGATCACTGCCCCGTTCAAGCAGTGAGAGCCGGGATACTGGGCGTAGCCGGTGAGGTTACCCTCGATCACGCTCCAGGCATCAAAAGGCGGTTTCAATTTCACAAGGGTGATGGGTCCCTCCGGCAGGCGGGCGTCGAGCGCGTGCGCGTTATCGTCCACAATCGCAAGTACCTTGTCCTCCAGCTTCCATTCGGTGGAGAAGGATTGCGGGACCACGCCAAGATAACCACAATGGGCGCAAAGGATATGATCGGCCGGGTTGCCAGAAACCCTGGGAAACTCCGGGATGTGCTCATGCTTCAGGGCTGCCTGCCCCATCACGAAGGGATAAAGATTCGTCATCATGAACGGTACGCCGATGGTTTTTGAGATGAGCACCTCTGTGAGCATGGTCACAAGGTCGCCCTCGCATCCCCAGATCATTTTTCTATCCTCGTAAAGCAGGTTCCAGGCCAGGCAGGGGGTGGTATCGCAATACATCGACTCATTCAGGCAGTTCATCCCCGCTGCGATGATCCCTGGATCTGCATCCAGGTCTTCCTTGATCTTCATATATAACTTGATCGCGCCGAGGATCTGCCTGTTGGTGATCTTCCCGACCGGGGTATTGCGCCCTGCGTTGTTCCCAGACCTTTTGCGCATCCGCGTCGCTGATGGCGCGGGCATCTTCGGCCAGTTTCTTGAAGCTCTTCTTAACCACCTTGATCCCATAACGATCTTCGATCGCGCTTGACGCACTCCGGTTCCCACCAGTAGAATCGCTTGAAAATTTCATCCTGCAGCCCGGTGCCGTTGGCGGGGTTATCCTGGTAGGCCAGAAGCTTGGCGGATTTCAGTTCCCTTTTTAATGAAAAGGCGCGGCAGGCCATCTTCGTCTTTTCAAGCGTGTTCGGGGCTACAACTTTCACCCCCTTGGAGGCCAGGTAGCTGTTGATCTCCCAATCCCACATGGAAACCGTACCAAATTCGGAAGTGACAACCATGACCGGCTGCGGCAGGGACTGGATCTCCACCAGCCGCCGAAATGCGTCCCCGAGCATCTGCGGAAAGATCACCCCATCGGTCTCAGGCGTTTTCTTTCCCAGGGCAACCGGCTCCAGGAACTCGGCTTCATCCACCAGGAGATTCTTCAACATATCGAGTTGTTTGACGAACTTCTGATCCTGCGCACTCTTGAAAATATACGGGTACCAGTCTGGCTTTCATGAATCCTCCATGTTTGCATTAAACTAATTGGTTTTATCGCTCAGATTACGCCCAGAACATTTCTCCCGGGGTTTCCACTGTAACAGCTTCGCCGCAGGGCAGCGAGGCCTTTGCTCACGCCCTCGTCAAAGGACATCATCCCGTCCTCATGTTCCAGGGAGATAACATGGTCATAGCCCACCAAACGCAGTGCAGAAACGATATCCTTCCAGACCTTGATATCGTGGCCATACCCGATGGATCGGAAGGTCCAGGAGCGATGGGGGATATCGGTGTAGGTTTTATGGTCATTGCAGCCATTGACAGCCACATTGAAAGGATCCACGTAGCAATCCTTGCCATGGACGTGAGCGATGGCTTCGCCCCCCAGCTTGCGGATGGCCGCCACCGGGTCCACCCCGTTCCAGAACAGGTGGCTGGGGTCAAAATTGGCGCACAGTGCGGGACCACAGGCTTCGCGCATTCGTAGTAGGGTTTCAACGTTGTAGATGAGCATGCCAGGATGCATTTCAATGCCGATCTTTACCTTATGCGATTCGGCAAACGCAGCTGCTCCGCGCCAATAGGGGATCCCCACCTGGTTCCACTGGTAATCCAGAATGGAAAGAAAATGCGGCGGCCAGGGGCAGGTCACCCAGTTGGGCTGGGTATCACTGGCAGATCCCGCAGGCAGACCGGAGAGAACATTCACCGCCGGTACTCCGCACATTTCCGCCAGGCGAACGGTCTTGCGGAAGACCTCGTCCGCAGACTGGGCGATGTTTCTATCGGGGCTGAGCGGATCCCAGTGGCAGCTAAACCCACTGATGATCATTCCGCGGCTCTCGACAGCCTTGAGGTATGCTTTTCGTTTTTCGTCACTGGCAAGCAGCTCATCCACGTTGCAATGGTGCCCACCGGGAAGACCACCCGTGCCGATCTCCACGGCTGTCGCGCCGAAGGAGAGGATTTTATCCAGGGCTGCTTCAAATGGGAGTTGTTGAAAGATCACCGAAAATACGCCGATTCTCATGTGATTCTCCTATCTTCTAAAGTGTAAACCGACCTTGGGAATATATTTTACGACATTTACATTATTCACCGCAATGACGAACCAAATCCCGAAATCAGATTTTAGAATCCTAATTCGACATCAACCCCATGTCCGGGAAACCAATTTATCCACCTCGGATCTCTCCGGCAGGGAGGAAATCGCTCCTCTTTTGGTGGCAGTTAATGCACCTACTGCGTTTGCATATCGGAAAATGTTCTCAAGGTCTTCCCGTTTTAAACAGGATATGTTTTTTTGTGCTTCCAATATTTTCACCAGCATCCCGGCAGTAAACGCATCGCCGCACCCTAATGGATCTACCGCGAGTATTTTGCAGGTGGGAACGAAACCGGTGTATTCGCTTGTGCCAAAATAACTACCATTTTCACCAAGGGTGACCGCGACGAGTTTCACACCTTCCGCCAGGAGCAAAGAAACCCCTTGCTTTGGGTCCTGCGATCCAGTTAGCAATTCCAATTCCCTTTCGTTGACTTTGAGAATATCGCAAGATCTGATCAAGGATCGAATTCGGGAAAGTGCCTCAGTTTTTTCCTGCCACAATCCAGGTCGATGATTCACGTCGAAGGAGATTAACCCTCCATTTTCCTGCGCAGCCTTAACTGCTTCCCATTGGGCGGAACGTGAGGGTTCGGAAACAAGAAGAAGGGAGGTGAGATGCAAAACAGCAGCCGATCTGATCAAATCGAGATCGAGATCGTCTTGCCTGAAAAGCAAATCCGCCCCACTCACCCGGTTGAATTTGAAGCGTTTCGGAGAATGCTCGGATGGGGTCAAAAAAACCTGCGTTGTGGGATGGGCAGGATCAATACGCAGTCCGCGTGTTTCAACCCCACTGGCATTCAGTCACACAGGTTAGCGTAATCACCATTGAGGATCATTGCCGACCTTTCCAATGAATGCGCTCCTTGCACCCAACCGCGCCGCGGCGACCGCCACGTTCGCGTTAGCTCCTCCCGGTTCAGCCAGAGACTTTTCGGGTTTTCCAGTTGAATCGCCTGATACCTCCGGATACATATCCATAACGATCTCACCCATGGAGATGATTTCATATGTTTCAGATTGTGTTTTTGGGATCATCAAATCCGATTATTCTTAATCATTGGAGGTGTTCGGTTTATCTCGTGGAAAGAAATTACCAGATCTTTGAATTGGTTTTTCAGAGAGGCACCAAATTGGTGCCTCTCTGAGAGACTTTTTATTTGACCTCAACCCACCGTTTTTCAGCAGCAGATCTCTTGATCGCGTCGCACAGTATCATCTCGTGATGGCCATCCTCGAAGGTGGCAAATTGCCCTGTTTCCGGCATTTTCCCGTTCTCGATGGCTTTATAGAATTGGCGGAAGACCTGCAGGAATGTATCCGGATAACCCTCGGCGTGGCCACCGGGGAATCCGGTAAGTGCGCGAACCTCCGGGTGGAAGAGCGATGGGTCTTTGAGTAATAGTTCGTTCGGTCGGTCGCGGTGACCGATCCACATCTCGTTCGGGTTCTCCTGCTCCCAATGCATGGCGGATTTTGAACCGCTGATCTCGAACCAGAAGAAGTTCTTTCGTCCCGCAGTCACCTGGGAAAGGGTGACGGTACCTAGGCCGCCATTATCGAAGCGGAAAATGATCACCGCCACGTCTTCTGTTTTGATCGGTACTTCATTCGTCGAAATGTTTTGATCGATCTTTCCCGCATAGGTTTCCACCTCACCCGAGGGTTTGAGACGGGTTTTATGCGCAATCGAGAATTCCGCGAACACTTCTGTCACTTTTAACCCCGTGAGGTAGGTGACCATATCCATCCAGTGAGTGCCGATATCGGCGACCGCGCGAAGGTCGCCGCCCTGCTCGGGTTCCAGGCGCCAGTTCCAGTCGGTTTTCAAAAAGAGCCAATCCTGTAAATACGCACCGTGGATGAGATACGGCGTCCCCAGGTCGCCATCCTTGATCCGGGCGCGGGCTTCCTGGCAAATGGGATAGAACCGCAAGTTGTAGTTAACCGCCGTAAAAAGACCTTTCTTCTTCGCCAGGTCAGCCAGCTCTGCGGATTCCACGGATGTCATCGCCAGCGGTTTTTCACAGAGGACATGTTTGCCATTTTCAAGGGCTTTTTTTGCCTGGCTGAAATGCAGGTTGTTCGGAGTGCAAAGGTGGACAACTTTCACATCCGGGTCGGATACGGCTTCGTCGAAATCCCGGTACCACTTCGGTATGGATAGCTCAGCGGCGGCTTTTTTTGCCTCTTCCGCGGTTATGCCAGCCACACCAAACACTTCCACGCCGAGCCTGCGCAAGGATTGGATATGTGTTCGTCCCATGAAGCCCAAACCAATTACTGCCACCTTGGGGTATGTCATCGTTCCTCCATCATAAATAAATAATTTTTATATAATCATGAATGATTGCATTGGGTTGTTGAATGAAACCCGGCTTTTCAGGTTCGATCAAGCTGAGGTGTTGCAGGAAAAGCCGGGATTTCACCAAAACGAGAGTGCCCGAAGGTTAGATCAGTTTGCTCAGGTACTCAAAACTGCGGATCGCATCCGGGACAGTGCCACATTCGACGCTGAAGACAATGTCGTTCGGGCATTTCTTGACCATCTCGATCACCCGTTTCCAATCCACAACGCCATCGCCGCAGGCGCAGCCCACGGGTGTGCCGGTAACTTTACCGCGTTCCGCACCGCTCTGCGGCATAGCTGATATCCTTGGCATGCAGGTGAACCAGGCGGTCGACCACGTGACCCAGCCATTCGTAGGTGTCGGTCGTGCCAGCCAGGTAGCTGTTGCCGGTGTCGTAGTTGATGCCGATCGCCGGGGATTTCACCAGGTCGTAGATGCTATCCAGCCCTTCCAGGGATTTGCTGTATTGCTGGTGCGGCTCCAGACCGATCTTGATGCCATACCGCTCGGCAACCATGGAAGCTTCCTTGAGCGTGTAGGTCATCAGCGGTGTAGTCCATCTCTTTGGTGGTCCATTCAGGTTTGGGACCTTCATCGGTATTGACCACCGGTGCGCCGGCATCGGATGCCCAGCGGATCGCCTGCTTCAGGTATTCCACGCTGATCTCAGGTTTGCAAAGAGGCGTATGCGAGGAAAGCCCGGAGAGCTTGATGTTGTGTCTTGTCGCACAGGTCTTTCACCCAGCGCGGATCATCATACATGGATACGCTGTGGAAATATCGGGCTTCACTGAGCAGTTCACGGCCCAGGTGCACCATCGGTTCAATGTACTGGTAGCCGATCTCGGCTGCTTTTGCGACGCCCCACGCGAATGGTTTGTCATGGTGGCGGACAAATTCCATATTCACGCCCAAAAAGATTTTTCCCATTTATCTACTCCTTTATGATCAGGATTGAAGTTCTTATTTGGCTGCCAATGCGTTTGTTGGCATCTTCGACGATCGGACGGACAAACGCCAGGCTTTTCTCGATCATCGGACCGCCCTGGCCTTCGCATTCCAGGCTGACGACACCGTCGTATTTAATATCCACGAGGATATCGAAACACTTCTTGATATTTTCGCCATTTACGCCATCGCCGATGGCACACTGGCTGACAGCGATTCCGGTCAATTCACCGCGCAGAGAGGCTGCAAGCGATATCGCTCACATCCTTGACGTGCACGTGACTGACCTTATTTTTGAATTTTTTCAGAAAAGCCACCGGATCCTGCCCGGCGATAAAGGTATTGCCGGTATCCATGTTCATGCGCAGGTAGGGGCTGTCGACAAAGGCAAGCATTTTTTCCATGAACTCGGGTTTGGTTGTGTAGAAACCATGAGGTTCGATATCAATGATCATTTTGTAGCGTTCAGCAACTTCCATGATCTGCCCGTAAGATCGTTTCATCATGTCGAGCGCTTGGTCGTGGGTAAGTCCCTTGGGGGCAAAGCGGTCGTCGGTTGTATCGATATGATCGCAGCCGGCCAGGTATGCCCAGCGGATGGTGCGCAGCGTGTATTCCACTCCCAGCGAGGCACCTTCCGGCAGGGACATCGGGAAGGCAGCATCGATTTGGGAGAACTTCACACCATATTTTTCAGCTTTTTCCCGCCACATCATCGGGTCTTCCCACATGGCCACATGCGGCTGGTAACCCAAGACCATGGATCCAGCTCACCCCATCGATCATGCCGCATTCGATCCAATGCACATCATTTTTCTGTGCCCATTGGAGAGCTTGCTCAAAACTCCAGTAACTGCTGTTAAAAGCGTCTGTATGAAAACCAATTTCGATCATGGATATCGAACTCCTTTCATGGAGATAATTGCTTCAGAAAATGAGCCCGCCCGAAACTCGAGCGGGCTCATTTCTATAATTCTAAAACTTGGAGCTTAGGGCATTACGTCCTGATACTTGGTGGTATCAAGTGCTTGCCAGGCATCCGGCCAGTTGGTCATGTCTTCCGCGCTGCTCATAACATAGTACAGCGGGGGCATGCCAGTACCGACATAATTGATCCAGGTTTTCAGCAGTTGACATCCGGCTGGGGCAGAACCCAGTTGTGCTGGACAGTCTCTCCCTGGAGGAACATTGACAGCAGCCAGAACAGCGGTGCGCCACTGGAAGGTCGGGAAGGTGGGGGCAAGACCATTGATATCGTTGGCTTTCCAGTATTCCAGGAAGTCCTGCTGATCCTCACCGATCATGACCTTCGGATAGGGAGCTCCGGCATCCTTGAAGGCTTCGAGGATGGTCACAGCGGTACCGCCAGCGTCCATCCAGACTGCATCGATGGTGCCATATTTGGCCAGGTAGTCGCTCACGACGGTGCTGGCTTTGAAGGAATCATAGGCAACGAATTCAACACCGATGACATTGATCTGGGGATTCTCTTCGAAGATCTTGCGGGCTGCACCCCAGCGCTGCTCGAGCACGTCCACACCCGGGAGGATGCGGAAGGCGAGCACGTTACCACCCTCGGGACCGAGGTCATCCACGACTTTCTGGGCACCGGAAATACCGAAGGCATAACCACCGATCGGTGCGTTCGGAGACAACCGGGCAGTCAGTCTGGGCATAGCGGTCAAACTGAACAACCGGCATGACCTCGCAGGCTTTTTCCACGATGGGGGTCAAGGCTTCGGAGGTGTTGGAGGCAACGATGAGGATGTCGCATTTTCCGGGGGTGTTGATGATATCCTGGATGTCAGCGATCTGCTTGGCATCGTCGCCTGCGGCATCGAGGTGATAGAAGTTCTTGACAAGGCCTGCGCCGCGCAGCATTTCAACCTGTTCGCGCATGGTCACATAACCGGTCACACGCCAGGGATTATTGACACCAGCGTTGGAGAAGCAGAGGTTGTAGGGGGGTTCCTTGCCGGCAAAGCTGGCATACTGCGGGTATTTGCTGATGTCGGTGGGGTTGTCGACCAGATACTGCAGGTAGATCGGGTCATTCGGATTGACGGTTTTGCACTCATCAAATTCCTTGTTGACTTGCATAATCTTTATCATTGAAGAACTGTGGCGCAACTTTGGCGGATTCCATCTGCAAACCAGGATTGGCAGCTGCTGTCAGGGGCTTCTGTGGCAGCTGCGGGGGCGCATGCCGCGAGCAGATCATGGAGAGCCCAACCAGAAGCGCCAATACAACGAAAATACTCTTTTTCATTTGTTTTCTCCTCCAATATGAGAAATGTTTGGATTTTGAATCACGTATCTGAACAACTACACACACTCATCTGAATTGTTTTAGTCACACCACCTCCTTTTCTAGTATTCTGCAGTCAGGTAAATTCCATGATCATCATAACAGCCAAATATCAGCTATTCTGTTTACCGCTTTTTCATCGTGCTGAGCGCTGAGTACGCCACAACTCCAATGATGATCAAGCCCTGGACTGCGTCCGTATATGGCTTGGGTAAACCAAGCTGATTCAACAGGTTGACGATCGCCTGTAAGGTAAAAGCGCCAAAAATAACATTGAATAACATTCCCTTTACCACCTCCCAGCAGAACGCCACCGATCACACAGGCCGCGATGGCCTGCATTTCCATTCCTTCTCCAATGGTCACATTCACACCACCGTAACCCGCGACCATGATCCCCCCAAGGACAGCAAAAACGCTGCAGAAAACGAAGGTCATCACGCGGACAAGTTTCACTTTCACCCCGGAGAGACCCGCTGCGCGCATGTTATCCCCAACCGCGAGGATCTGCCGGCCATAATTCGTGCGGTGGAAGATGATAATATGCGATCGTTGCCAGAATGATCAGAATAATAAAGGAGTATGGGATCCTGGTAAAGAATGGCACGTCCTGGATATAGTTCCGACCAAACATGCGGAAGTTATCGGTCAGATAACCTTTTGGCGCTCCGCCAACATAATATAGGGCAGCACCACGCACGACCATCATCATTCCCAGGGTTGTGATGAAAGATGGCACCTTGAGGAAACTCACCACCAACCCGTTTATTAGACCAACAATAACACCCAAACCGAGCAAAATGAGGATATTGGGAAGCGCATTGGCGGGATCATTCGCCAGGAATTTTGAGGACTCACCAGCACAACAAAGGTGACGATCGCACCAATCGAAAGATCAAATCCACCCAAGCGCCAGGACAAACATTTCACCAATCGCCAGAACAGCCAAAGGCGATGCCGGGCGGAGGTAGGTCATGATGCCATTCATGGTCTGGTATCCCTTGGGATTGAGAAAACCCAGGGTGATAAAGATCACCAGGAAAATGGGGTAAACAGGAGGGACCTTCTTGATCCAAACCCAAATCTTGCGGAGAAAATTGGTGGAAGAACCTTGTGTAGTGACTGTAGATGCTGTCATTCGATCCACTCCTTAAGCCGCTTCTTTTTTCGAGCGGATGGTGTAGCTGGCCACAGCAAGAACGATGATCACACCCTGAAGTACGTTCTTCAAGTAAGGGTTTACTCCCAATTGGTTGAAAGCGGTGCCCAGGACACCAAAGATCAGATACACCTGCCAGGGTGCCCCAGACACCACCTTTTCCTCCGGAGAGGGCAGTTCCGCCGATCACTGCGGTTGCAATGGAATTCAAATCATAGACACCATTCGGACCCACCCAGGGAGCGCCGGAGCGCATCAGGCTGACCAGGAAGATACCGGAAAGCACTGCAGTCACGCTGCATAAAACATGCGCTCCGATCAAGACCCTATCTGTCCGTACACCGGAAAGACGGGCAACTTCGGAGTTGCCTCCCACACCATAAAGATGGGCTCCAAATTTGGTCCTTGCCAAGAATGAACCAGCCGATCGTGACGACCAGCAACAAGATAATGATCGAGACCGGAATTGGACCGATCGTTCCATACCCGAACTATTCAAAGGCTTGCGGAACGCTGCCGGTATAGTTGGAAAAGGTGGCGTTGATGATGCCTTTGATGATCAGGCTCGACGCCAAGTGTGGCGATAAATGGATTCACGCGGAGCTTGGTGATGATCAAGCCATTGGCAAGCCCGATCGCAATCCCAATCGCAAAAACACCCAGAAGTGGCAACCGGGACATTCGCGTTATTTCCCTGCATGATGTAGGAGGACATCACTGCAGTGATGCTGATGGTGTAAGCAACCGAAAGATCAATGGAAGCGCCAATCAGCACCAGGGTCTGACCAACAGCAACAATCCCCAGAGCGACCGACCGGACAATGATATTCAGCATGATAATCGGATTGGTGAAAATTTGTCCATCGGAATAAATCTGATCCAAGATCCCGGTGAACAGGAAAACAATGATCAAGAAAAAATAGACCGGTGGAATCTTGGTTGACCGGGACATTCGTTTGAACCAGTTTTCTGAAGGTGATGTGGTCGTCATGTTATTCCTTTCCCGCCGATGCATTGTTATTTGAATTCTATCTCTTCGCGTGGCCTGTTGCCACAAGCATGATGTCCTGCTCAGTGGATTTCGCCGGGAGCTCACCTGCGATCCGGCCATCGCGCATGACCAGGATCCGATCGCTCATCCCAAGGACCTCAGGCAGTTCCGAGGAGATCATCAGAACCGCAATGCCTTCTTTGGTCAGTCCGCGGATCATATCGTGAATGCTGGCTTTTGCCTCAACATCGATCCCACGCGTGGGTTCGTCAAAAATGAAGATGTTGGCTTTTGAGGAAAGCCATTTCGAAAGAACTACTTTTTGCTGGTTGCCACCGCTCAGAAATTGAGCTTCGCGGTCGAAGGTATCTGCTTTTAGGTCAACCTGCTTGGCCAGATCCGGGACCAGTCTACGGGATTTTCGGATTCCATCTTTATAAACTGAACCCAAGGAATGGCTGAAGCGTGCGGACAGTCAGCAGGATATTATCCCGAATGGGTTGTTTCGGCATGATCCCTTCCGCCTTGCGGTCCTCAGTGACGAAACCCATTTGCAGGCGGATCGCATCCGGGGGATTTTTAATGTTCTGAATCTTTCCGTTGACTTCCATCGTGCCAGTCTTGAATGGGACAACCCCAAAAAGGGCTTGAGCCAGTTCTGTGCGTCCGGAACCCTGCAGCCCGGCAACACAAAGGATTTCTCCCTTGCGCAGCTCAAAATTGATATCTTTAAGAAAATCGTTCCCGCCATCTTTCATGCGCAGAACCACTTCGCCAAAATCTTCCGGACTGCCGAGGGGCGGGAAATAGTGATCCAAATCGCGTCCAACCATCATATGTACGATCTCAGAAGTGGATGTGTCCTTCGTCATCACAGTCCCGACCAATTCGCCATCTTTGAGGACGGAGATCTTTTCAGCAATATCAAAAACCTCGCGTCAAACGATGGGAAATGAAGACAATTGCCATTCCGCGTGCTTTTAATTTTTGGATCAGATCGGTCAGGATCTTTACTTCAATTGTTGTAAGAGATGCCGTGGGTTCGTCCATGATCAAGACTTTTGAATCGAAGGAAATCGCCTTCGCGATTTCAACGATCTGTTGTTCCGCGACAGATAGTGTGCTGGCACATCGCCGTTGGGCTGATCAACTGATCAGCTTCTACTTCTTTGAGAACATCGCACGGCGTTTTTGTTTAATTCAGCCACATTCAAAGCACCGAATTTCCCCGGTTCCCGGCCAAGGAATATATTCTGCGCCACAGTCCGTTCTGGAAGAAGGTTGAATTCCTGGTAAATAATGCTCACACCTTTTAGTTGTGCTTCCTGCGGATGACTGAACGAGACCTGTCTCACCCTGGAGGATTAATTCACCCGAATCAGAAATATAGGCACCAGCCATGATCTTCATCAGGGTGGATTTTCCGGCGCCGTTCTCTCCAACCACGGCATGCACTTCTCCTGGCATGAATTGGAGAGAGATATCATTGCAAGCCACAACGCCCGGAAATCGTTTGCAGATGTTCCGGACTTCCATCACCGGATCGATTTTTAGGGAAGATTTCGGCTGATGTTAAATTCGATGCGATTGTCATATGTACCTCTTCATTGTTGCTGCTCACGCCAGTAGTGTTTTCAGGAATTTCAATCCCTGGGTTGCGATCGCATCCTGGCTGGGGGCGATCTCCCGCCAGATGCATACCGCGCGGGCAATTTCCTTCACCTGGGAGGTGAAGGATTCTATCACGACCGGTCCATCATAATGAACATCCTTCAGGCCCCGGGCAACATCATCCCAGTGGACCTGGCCGGTGCCAGGCACACCACGGTCATTTTCACAGGCATGGAAATGGAAGATCTTCTTCCCTGCAGCGCGGATGGCATCCCCGCTGTTCTTTTCCTCCAGATGCATGTGAAAGGTATCCAGGTGGAAACCGACATTATCCATCCCGGTCTGGGTGATAAACTCCAATCCCTGGGAGACCACGTTGAGCATATCGGTTTCAAAACGGTTCAGGGTCTCCATGGCAAGTTTGACATTTTTAGATTTTGCGTATTCAGCCAGTTTACGAATTTCACTCACCGCGCGGTTCCATTCGGCTTTACGTTCGGTTTCGTCTTCCAGATGGTCTTTCCCAACAGCAGAATACATGGGTCCGCAAACCACAGGCGATCCCAGAGCCTCAGCTGTATCGATCAGCCAGCGAATGTAAACCCTGGCGTTTTCTGCGTATTGATCGTTGGCACTGCAAAGATTCCGGTCCAGACCAAACGCACCGCAGACGATGGGCAACAGCTGGTTTCGTTCCAACTCGGTTTTTATCTGGGGGATATCCAGGAGCGCGGGGTTTTCTACCGAGATCTCGAGGATGTCAAACCCCATCTCTTTCACCTTGGGAGCGAGTTCCCGGATGGCAGCAGTGGTACAGGGGGAGACCCACACGAATGTATTGATCCCGAATTTCATTAATATCCTCTCAGTCCTCGATCGTTCCATCCCCACCGTTTCCGTTGGAAACTTCGACGGTGAAAATGTAATCCATGGCCAGGTTAATCGCGCCATTGATCCCTGCGTCCGGTCCAATGGCGGAGAAAACTATATCAAGATTGCGGGTTGCCAGGGGGAGCGAGCGGTTCAACACTGCCTGCCTGATGGAGGAAAGCAAAATATCGCCGAGGTTGCTGACCCCACCACCGATCACGATCATATCCGGGTTGTAAGAAGTTCACCAGGCTGGCTAAAACCTCGCCAATCATTTGCCCCGTTTCCCGGATGATTTCAATTGAGTGAGTATCCCCCTCCCGGGCGGCCACACCAACATCGACCGCGGTCAAGCAACCGCCATTGGATTGAAACCGCTTGGCAAGGATTGAACTCTCTCCGGCATCGGCAACTTTCTGAGCGCGCTCAGCGATGGCTGGCCCGCCTGCCAGGGCTTCCAGGCAGCCGCGGTTACCGCAGGGGCATAAAGGTCCGTTCTTATCCACACCGATATGCCCAATATCTCCGGCGCATCCGCTGGCGCCGCGGTAAATGCAACCGTTGCTGATGATCCCGGCGCCTATCCCGGTGCCGATCTTGACGAAGATCAGGTCGTTGACGCCTCGTCCGGCCCCCTGGTTGATCTCACCCAGGGCCATCACGTTCACATCGTTATCGACAACCACATTGGCTGCTGGAAACCATTGCTGCACAGTTTCAATGATCGGGTAACGGTCCCAGCCTGGCATGATGGGAGGAGAGATCGCAGTCCCGGTGGAAAAATCCACCGGTCCGGGAATACCAATCCCGATTCCCCGCAATTTCGCCGGGTCGAGATGATTCGCATTCATCAGGTCTTCGATCATTTCACAGATGCGGCCGAGAACCTTGATGGGGCCTTCGCGGACGAGCAGATCTTCATTCGCCCGCGCCAGGATCTTGTGTCCAAAGTTGGCGATGGCAAGATCGACACTGGTAGCGCCAATATCCACACCGGCCACATAACCAAGCTCTCCGTTCAGACTGAAGGTTTTAGACCTTCGTCCGCCGGAGTATTCTGAAACCTGGTTTTCAATGATGTAATTTTTATGGAGAAGGGAATCGATGCTGCTGGTGACTTTTGTGCGGGAGTGATCGGTGTAATCGACAAGGTTGGCTTTGGTGAGCTCACCATTACTGCGGATTAGGTCAATGAGCTCTTTTTCCGTGGGAGTGATGAACAACCGGTTAGGTAACTCTTCCGCCTGAACAAGCCATTCCGGCGTGTCCGGCAGATTATTGGAACGGTATTTTCTTGTGCTAACCTCTCGCCCAAAGCCCATTATCGAGTCCGAAAGAATTTAGTGGTACTACGGTATGCGGTTTAAGGTGCTCAGCTTGCTCGAAAATCTTTCCGTTCGAAAAAAATAGTCCTCAGGATTGGCGGGGGAGGAGCTATGCGGCTCAGTACTTACGCCGGTTCAAGAGATCCTGATGACTGACTTTTCCATTATAGCGACCTATTTCTAAATGTCAATAAGTTTTGTAAATATCTACTCAACTTATGACATTTATGGTTATTTCTTGGTCTTTTCATCACATAAAACAGTCGGGGATGAGTATCTTAAAATATCCCATCCCCAGCTCTTTTGATGCTACTTAACGTCGGAAACCTTGATCTTGCGTCCTTCGCGCGAGGAGATGATGGCGGCTTCCAGGATCTGGATATCCTTCACCCCGTCGAGCAGGTTCGGCGTGATCTTGGTGCCCTTCTCCATCGCGTTCAGGAAATCCACCACCGCGTGGGTGAATTCGTGCTCGTAGCCGATGATATGGCCGGCTGGCCACCAGGCGGTCATATAGGGGTGGATGGATTCGGTGGTCTGGATGGTACGGAAGCCCTGCTCACCGGCAGGATCCTCCACGTTGAGGTATTGGAGCTCGTTCATCCGCTCCAGGTTGAAGATCAGGCTGCCCTTGCTGCCGTAGATCTCGAAGTAGTTATAGTTCTTGCGCCCGCTGGCGAAGCGACTGGCTTCGAAGGAACCCAAGGCCCCATTGGCGAACTCCACCACCATGAAGGCTGCATCGTCCACGGTGACCTTGCCCTTCGATCCCCCGCCAGTACCGGATTTGAACGTACCGGCATCTTTACCGGGCAGGGGGCGTTCCTCCACAAAGGTCTTAAGCATGGCAGTGACGGTATCCACCTCACCGATCAAATAGCGGGCCAGGTCCACGCTGTGTGAATTGAGATCATAATGCGGTCCTGCGCCGGCGATATTTTGCTTGCAGGTGCCAGGTGAGCGGGAAGTTGGGATCGGTGATCCAATCCTGCAGGTAGGTGCCACGCCAGTGGAAGATCTGCCCGATCTTTCCGGCTTCGATCAATTGCTTGGCAAATGCAATTGCGGGGGTGCGGCGGTAGTTATGATTGAGGTAATGAAGCACGCCCGCCTTCTCGGCAGCGTCGTACATTTCCTTTGCTTCGGCATAATTGAGCGCGATGGGTTTTTCGCAGAAGATCTGCTTCCCGTTTTTCGCGGCAGCAATGACGATTTCCTTGTGCAGGTAGGTGGGTGTGCAGACATCGATGATATCCACATCCTTGCGCTCCACAACTTTTCGCCAGTCGCTTTCGGTTTCCTCCCAGCCCCAGGTCTTGGCGAAATCGCCGGTATAGGCTTCATCCTGCCCGCAAGCCACCTTGAGAACCGGTTTGAGCCCGACGCTGAAGAATTTGGGAGCCGAGGTCCAGGCGTTGCTGTGCGCCTTGCCCATGAACTTGGTTCCGATGATGGCAACATTCACATTTTTCATTGATCTTCCTCCATTCCGGGTAATCCTGACCATCAGGTTACTTGAGATCCTTGGTGATCCGTTTCAGCTCCTTGATGCTGAGAGCGACAGCTTCATCTTCGCGTTCGGTCCAATCGGTGTGCGGGTGGTCGATCTCCACCGCCAGGAAGCCCTTGAAGTTGGCTTTGTGGAGCAGTTTGGCGAGCGTTTCGTTATCGATCAGACCCTTGCCCAACCGGAACACCGGCAAAGAAGAACCAATCAGTCGGTCTGGCATTCTTATCGGGCATCAGGTCCTTCACATGGGTTGCGAGGACATAGGGAGCCAGTTTTTCCATCCCGGCTATGGGATCATCCAGCAGGCGCAGGAAATTGCCGGTATCAAAGTTCAGCCCAAAGTTGGGTGAATCCACCTCGCCCAGAAGCTGCAGGATCTCATCGGAGGTGAAATCGATGTGGTTTTCAACCGCCAGTTTGACGCCGTTATCCTTGGCGACCTTGACGGCTTTCTTGAACATCTTCACCAGGGCTTTGATCTGGGGTCCATGCGGTTCGTGGCGGAACATCAGGCTGCTGCCTACCACGCGCATCACATCCGCGCCGATGGCTTTGGCGTAGGGGATCATGGTCACCATTTCCTCGTACGCCTTCCAGTTCTTGCCGCGCTCCAAACCATCCGGATGACCCCAGGCATACACGCGGTCAAACTTGTAGTCATCCAGACTGGGCTTTGAGGTCCTTGAACCAGCCCATATCGTAAGACGGGAAGAAGCAGGATTCGAGGGAGACCCCATCTACTTTCAGTTCCTTGGCCCGCACCAGGAAATCCTCCATGGTCATGTTCTTCGCGGGTTTCTTCTGGTCAGGATAAACCTCGCCAAAAAACCGGTGGTAACAATAACTATCAATTCCTACTTTCATTTCATTGCCTCCTTTAATGGATGTTGGATGATTTTAATCAAAAATGCGCGTGGAGAATTCCGCCGCGAAATTACCCGGAAGCCGATTTTCGATCATGCTCCATCAAGGTGATTGTGATCATATACTTGTTATTACAGGATAACATTATTATATCTATGGTTTTTAAAATGCAATAGGTTTAAGCTTAATAAATCATAACTTGGTATTTTTGGGCAGAATTAGATTCCCCGTTTTATCCAGGCAAAACGGCATTCTTAAAGATTCCGCACCATCTATTGACAGGAGGCCTGAAGTTTCCTATAATAACTTGTAATAACAGGATTACAAGAATTCAACTTATCCCCAAGTCCCATGAACAATTCCTCGACAATCAATTTCGAAAGCCACATCCCCTACTATATCCAGTTGATGGACCTCCTGAAAACGCAGATCGTCAAGAAAAAATGGGGACCTGGCGAGCAGATTCCTGGGGAGCAGGACCTATGCGAGACCTACGGCGTCAGCCGAACGGTGGTTCGCCAGGCGTTGCGGGAACTGGAACTGGAAGGGGTCATCACCCGCCGCAAGGGAAAAGGCACCTTCATCTCCGAACCAAAGATCAGTGAAGGTTTGATCCAGAAACTTGACCGGTTTTTACCAGGACATGATCGAACGCGGATTGAAACCTGTCACCCGGGTGCTGCACCAGCAGGTCGTGCCGGCTGGATGAAAAGGTAGCGAAATTCCTCAATATCCTGCCTGGCACCCAGGTGGTGGATATCCAGCGCCTGCGCTTCATCAACGACGAACCCATCCAACTGGTCACCACCTACATTCCGTACGCCATTTTCCCGCCCGTGGCTACCGTGGATCTGACCAATCGCTCGCTTTACGAATTCCTGGAAAAAGAAGGCGGTATCATCCTCTCCCGCGGACGACGCTACATCGAAGCCGTGCTGGCCAATGAGACCGAGGCCATGCTGCTGGATATCGAACGCGGCGCGCCACTGCTGATGCTGGATTCGGTCAGTTATACCGAGAACGAGATCGCCTTTGAGTATTACCACGCGCTTCACCGCGGCGATCGTTCGCGCTTCGAGGTCGATCTGATCCGTTCCAGGGAAATCTACCCCGCGAACGGGTCGTCTTTTTCCAGCGGTCTTGCAGGATATTCCCGTCATCGGGAAAACCACCAGTGATAATTCGAGGAATCCAAGACTGAACAATGACCAAAAATTATCTGATCGGCGTTGACCTGGGCACAAGCGGCACCAAGGCCGCTCTATACCACATGGATGGCAAACTGATCGCCGAATCCAGCGCCGAGGTGCCGCTCCATTACCCAAAACCAGGGATCGTCGAACAGGATAACCAGGATTTCTATAACACCGCCGCGCGAACCATCAGCGCCTGCGTGCGCGAAAGCAGGGTCGATCCCGAATGAGATCGCCGCCCTCGCTTTTGATTCTCAGATGGCCGGTGTGGGTTTGATCGATGAAGATTTCAACCCGGTCGCCAGGTTCGATTCCTGGCTGGATATGCGCTGCCAGCCTTACATTGAATGGATGGACCGGGATGCTGGCGAGCTGGTCACCCGGCTCACCGGCTGCCCACCCACCTGCGACCATGGTCCCAAGATGCTGTGGTGGAAGAACGAGCAGCCGGAGGAGTACCACCGCACCGCGAAATTTGTCATGCCGGGCACCTATGTGGCCGGAAAAATGGCCGGACTGAAAGCCGACCAGGCGTTCATCGATTACACCTACATCCATTTTTCCGGTTTCTCGGATGCCAGACAGACCGCACTGGTCTGAAGAGCTGTGCGGCAAATTCGGCCTGGATATGGAAAAACTGCCCGAGATCGTGGAACCCTGGAAGGTGATCGGCGAGGTCACCGCAGCAGCCGCAAAAGAATTTGGGCTTGACACCTGGCATCCCCATCGCTGCCGGAGCAGGGGATACGGCCGCGAATGCACTGGGCGCGGGGATCGTTGAACCCGGTATGGTCTTCGATGTGGCCGGTACCGCAGCCGTTCTGGCAAGCTGCACGGATGCCTTCGTTGCGGATACAAAACACCGCGCCCTGCTGACCATGCGTTCGGTGATCCCGGGTCTGTGGAACCCGCTGGCTTATATCGGCGGTGGCGGCCTGGCCTTGCGCTGGTTCCGCGACCAGTTCTACAACACCTCCACGGGGAGAATCCCTGCCAATATTGAAACGACCTCTACCCGGAAATGATCGCGAAAGCTGCCTCCATTCCCCCCGGCGTCGGACGGGCTTTTCTTCTCCCCTCACCTGGGCGGACGCATCTGCCCCGCCAGCCCGGCAATGCGCGGCGCGTGGATCGGGGCTTCCTGGTCACACACCCAGGCGCATTTCTTCCGCGCCATGCTGGAAAGCGTTGCCTTCGAATATGCCTATTACCTGCGCATCCTGCGTGAGCTGCTGCCTATCCCAGAAGCTGGTGCAAGCCCGCGTGGTGGGCGGCGGCGCGCGCAGCCAGGCCTGGAACCAGATCAAAGCGGATGTGCTGGGCATCCCCTATCAATCGCTGACGGGCAACGAATTCGGCACCTGGGGCGCAGCCATGATCGCCGGAAAAGCAGCCGGGGTGATCGACGATCTGGCCGAACATGCCAGCGCAGACCGTCCTCACGGAAGGCTCAGCCAGCCCAGCCAAACGAACTGCAATCACAACATTTATGAACCCCTTGTCGCAGAAATATATCCAAATGGAAAGCATGCTGGATCAGTTCTTCGGAAAACACGATCTGATCTGGTCAATATTGTTACCAGGAGAATTAACGTGAAAAAACAGGTTCGCATTTGCATGATCGGCGCGGGCCGGGTGGGCAGGAACCACTCCAACGCAATTACCCGCCACGTTCCCGATGGAAAGATCGTCGCCCTCGTGGACCCGGTGGAATCCGTCCGCAAGGAAACCGCAACGGATTTCGGGATCGAGAATTCATTTGACACCCTTGAACAGGCACTGGATAAGGTCGAGTTCGATGCGGTGGTCATCACCACCCCCACCCCCACCCACCTGCCCCTCGCCGCCCTGGCTGCCGAGCACGGCAAACACGTCTTCCTTGAAAAACCGATGGCGCTCAACCTGGAGGAATGTGACGCGATCATGGCAGCCGATCGAAAAGAACAAAGTCCTGCTGCAGGTCGGTTTCATGCGCCGCTTCGACCCCCGAGTTCGTGGCAGCCGCACGAGCGCATCGAAGCCGGCGAGATTGGCACACCCATGATGATCAAATCCAACACCCACGGACCCGGCCTGCCCCCGCCCTGGGCACGCGACCTGCGCACCTCCAACGGGATGCTGGCTGAGGTGAACAGCCACGACTGGGATACCACCCGCTGGTTTATGGGCTCCAATTACGAGCGGGTCTATACCGAAGTGGCCAATTTCAAAGGCGCTGCCAATAACGTGGATGTCCCCCAACTTCTACGATAACGTGCTGGTCAACATCAAGTTCGAAAGCGGTGGCCTGGGATTGATCTCCGGCGTGTGCCCCTGCGGATATGGTTACGACGCCCGTGCCGAGATCATCGGCGAGAAGGGCATCATGCAGATCGGCGACCTGAAGGGGCAGGCGGTGGTCGTCTGCACCAACCGCGACCAGGGGCTGATCACCCCGATCACCCGCACCTGGCCGGAACGTTTCATCTGGGGTTACATCTACGAACTGGAGCATTTCGTTCAATGCATCCAGACCGAAACCACGCCCAAAGCGGGCGGGATCGAAGGCCGCTGGGCAGTTGCCGGGGTCCTGGCAGGAACAAAATCCTTCCTGGAAGAACGCCCGGTTTACCTGAAAGAAATCCTTGGCAAGTAAGGTGTCTGGAGGAATCATGTTAGCTGCTGTCTATCACGGTCCCGGCGACCTGCGGGTCGAGGAAGTTCCCGTTCCGAAGATCGGTCCGGGTGAATTGCTGATCAAAGTCCTCTCCGCCAGCATCTGCGGGACGGATCTGCGCATCTTTCACGGCAACCACCGCATGTACCCGGAGGGTACCGTTCGCATCCCAGGTCATGAGGTGGTGGGTACCATCGCCGGGATCGGTGAAGGGCTGGAGGGATTCAACCGTGGGCGAACGCGTATTCATTGCCCCCAACACCGGCTGCGGGCACTGCGCCCAATGCGTGAGCGGGAACAACAACCTGTGCGCCAATTACGACGCCATCGGGGTCACCATCGATGGCGGTTTCGCCGAGTACATGCGCGTGACTGCGAAATCTGTCCAGCAGGGCAATGTGATCCGGGTCAGCGAATCGGTGGATCCGGCGGTGGCAGCGTTGATGGAACCCTTCGCCTGCGTGCTGCGCGGTCAGAACGCCCTGCACATTCAGCCCGGCGAGACCGTGCTGGTGATCGGCGCCGGACCGATCGGGGTGATGCACACCAAGCTGGCCAGGGCGCGGGGTGCCGGCCGGGTGATCGTCAGCGAACCCATCCCCTGACCGCGCCGACCAGGCAAAAAGCATGGGTGCGCACCGCGTGGTCAACCCCACGGAAGAGGATCTGCAGAAGGTGCTCCTCGAAGAAAGCGACGGTCGCGGAGCGGATATCATCATCGTCGCCGCCCCGGTGCATGCCGCCCAGGAATCAGCGCTCGACCCTGGCTGCCATCGGCGGGCGGATCAACTTCTTTGGCGGGCTGCCCAAGGATCGCCCGACCATCAATTTCGATTCCAATCTGGTCCATTACAAGGAATTGATCATCACGGCCACTACCGCCTGCAGCACGGATGACTGCTGGCAGGCCAGCCGCCTGGTCAATTCCGGCTTGGTGGACCTCACCGATCTGGTCAGCCAGCGCTTCCCGCTGCGCGAGGCCGTCGCGGCTTTCGCTGCCGCCGAAGACCGGAAATCCCTCAAGATCGTCCTGGAGCCCTGAGCTGTGACAAAAAACCCTGCTGAACCCTCCCCCAAACCAGTCCAGAGCGTTCTGGGCGAGATTTCCCATGAAATCATGGGGATCACCGATACACACAACCATGTGTGGATCGACAAGGTCGCCAGGTGCCGACCCAGCCTCACCGGTTCTGGATCAGTTTGATGCGATCCGCAAGGAGCTGCTGGCGTATAAAGCCGCCGGTGGAGGGAGCATGCTGGATTGCCAGCCAGGCGGTTGCGGTAGGAATGCCACTAGCCTGGCGGAACTTTCCAGGATTGACCGGGGTGAACATCATCGCCTGCACGGGATTCCACCGCCGGAAGTATTACTCGCCAGGAAAATGAATCCATTTCAGCTGGATGCGTCCAGATCGGCTCGATTTGTTCATTTCAGAACTAAAACTCGGTACTGGAAGAGACCATGACCCAGATCGACCCGGTGCGGGCAGGATTCATCAAGATCGCGCTGGAAGCCGATCTGGTCCGATTGCCCCCAAGGCTCTGCTTGAGGGTACTGCCGCAGCCGCCCGCGAAACCGGTGCCCTGGTGCAGATCCATACGGAAAAAGGCGCATTGGCAGAAAAAGCGGTGATTTTCTTCGAAAAACGCGGGATTCAAGCCGCAGCCAGTTGGTGATCTGCCACATCGACAAACGTCCGGATTTCTGGCATCCACCAGGAACTGGCCAAATACGGCGTCCTGCTGGAATATGACACCTTCTACCGACCCAAATACCAACCGCGAAGCGAACGTCTGGCCGTTGGTGGAGAAAATGGTTCAGGCAGGTTTGGCGGACAGCATCTGCCTGGCTACCGATATGGCGGAAGCAGATATGTACACTGCCATCGGCGGCGGTCCCGGGCTTGCCAGCCTGCCCGGCGCGATCAAATCGCGATTGCTATACGATGGGAATTCCCGAAATGGATATCCGCAAGATGCTGGGCGGCAATATCGCCCGGCGGCTTGCCGGTCTAAATTAATTCAAACATGGAGATTGATATGACAGATCTGCCCTTCACTTTCACCATCCCCATCCCCGGAGCGATCCCTTCCCGGATCGACAACCACTTGCAACGCCGGCTTTCCGCGCTGAAAGGGCAATGCCTGGATCAGGATGCCTACGAGAAGATGCTCGCCAAAGAAGATCAGCCTGATCTACGAGGTCTATGAGATCAAACGCCCCGAAGTGGCAGGCGAGCTGCTGATGGGAATTTCGATCGTTCACCCGGGCAAGATCGGGCGCGAATTCAATATGACCAAAGGGCATTTCCACACCGTCCTGGATACCGCCGAGGTTTATTACTGCCTGCAGGGTGAGGGCTTTATGGTGATGGAGACCCCGGAAGGGGAGACCTCGGTGGAACCGCTTTCCCCCGGCAAGGTGCTGTATGTTCCCCCGCGCTGGGCGCACCGCTCGGTCTGCACCTCACGCCAGGAGGACCTGATCACATTCTTCGCCTACCCGGCGTAATGCCGGGCACGATTACGGCACGATCGAACAGCTCGGTTTCCGCAAGCTGGTGATCGAAGGGCGAAACGGGATCAGAGATCATCGATAATCCGCGCTACCAGGCCAAGTGAGGTCAGACATGGACCTAAAAAAAGCACAAACTCCTGGTTACCCCCACTTCCTACGGAAAGAACGACCCGCGCCTGAAAAGCGAACTTGAAGCCCAGGTCGGCCAGGTCACCTACAACCCTACCGGGAAACCTCTTACCTCCGCCGAGGTCGCCGAGCTGCTGCCCGGCGTGGATGGTTACATCGCCGGATTGGATGCGATCGACCGGCGCTGCGCTGGAACGCGCTGACAGGCTCAAGGTGATCGCCCGCTACGGTGTTGGCGTGGATAACGTGGACCTGGAAGCGTGCCAGAGAAAAAGGTATCGTCGTGACCAATACCCCCGGCGCGAACTCGGTCTCGGTCGCGGAACTCGCGCTGGCCTGATGCTCGCGCTCGCCCGGCAGATCCCGGAAGCGGTGCAAAACGTCCAACAGGGCAAGTGGCCGCGCTTCTCGGGCATATCGCTGGAAGGCAAGACTATTGGCATCCTGGGTCTGGGTGCCATCGGCAAACAGCTTGCCCGCCGTCTGGCCGGTTTCGATTGCCAGATCTTGGCCTATGACCCTTTCGCAGATGCCGGCCTACGCGCAGGCTAATGGGATCGAACTGGGGAGCATGGACGAGGTGATTGCCGATGCTGATTTTCTCAGCCTGCACCTGCCCCTGACCCCCGAAACCAGGGGTCTGGTCAACGACTGCATTTCTGGCGAAGATGAAAAAGGGATCCTTCCTGATCAACACCGCCCGCGGCGAGGTTGTGGATGAAACCGCCCTGTTCGCACGCTCTGGAAAGCGGTCATCTGCGCGGCGCCGGGTTGGATGCCTTCGTTACCGAACCGCCCGACCCCGCCAACCCGCTGCTGCATCTGCCGCAGGTCATCGCCACGCCACACCTTGGTGCGCAAACCGACGGCGCCACCAGCAACATGGGCTGGTTCGCCATGCGGGATTGCCTGGCTGTCTTGAACGGTGAAGAACCCAAGTACCGGGTCACATAATATAACATAAATGGAGAAGATGATGAATAAAGCAGAAATACTGGAAAAAGTGAAAGAATTGGGCTTACTGGCTGTGATCCGCGGACCCTCCGCGGAACTGACCGTCCAGATGGTGGAAGCACTGATCAAGGGCGGCGTGCTGGGGATCGAGATCACCTACAGCACCCCCAACGCTGAGGAAGTGGTGAAGACCTCTCAGCAGCAAATTCGGCGATAAAATCGTGCTCGGCATGGGAACCCTCACCAAGACCGAACAGGCCGTGAGCGCAAAAGCTGCCGGGGCGAATTTCCTGGTCAGCCCCATCTGCGAGCCCGCACCTGGTGAAATCGATGGTGGCAGTTCCGGACTACTGACCATGGCAGGCGCACTGACCCCCACCGAGGTCTTCCAGGCTTATTCAGCCTGGGTACGGATGTGGTCAAGATCTTCCCCGGTTCGCTGGGTGGACCTTCCTACGTCAAAGCCCTCAAAGGACCCTTCCCGTATATTCCAATGATGCCCACCGGCGGGGTGAGCGCCGCGAATGCCGCTGATTGGTTCAAGGCCGGCGTGGTGGCTGTGGGCGCTGGCAGCGAGCTCTGCCCGCCGCGACCTGGCCAAAGCGGGTAAATTCGACGAGATCACCCAAAAAGCGGCGGATTTCGTGACGGTCATTAAAGTCATCCCGCTAATTTTTATCCAACACAGGTAAAACATGGACACATGACCCAAAAATCAAATACCAGGTCGTGACGAAACAAGTGCCGACCTTTTACTTTATCGGTGTGACCACCGGCAAATCCTCCATCATGAAGGTTTTCCCCCTCTGGATGAAGGTGCTGGGACGGGAAGAAGTGGTGATGGAAGGTATGGACTGCAAGATCCACGATGAGCCGGAAGCCTACCGGAAAGCCGTCGCCCAGATCAAATACGACCCTAAATCGCTCGGCGCGCTGGTCACAACCCACAAGATCGACCTGCTGACCGCCGCCCGGGATATGTTCGAATACCTGGATCCCTATGCCATGATCACGGATGAGATCTCCAGCATCTCCAAGCTGGAGGGGCGCTTGGAAGGGCACGCCAAGGACCCGATCACCTCCGGGGCCAGCCTGGATGCGATCATCAAGAAGGATTATTTTGGCCGCACGGGAGGTCATGTACTTTCCTTCGGTGCGGGCGGTTCAGCCATCGCCACGCTGTTGCACCTGATCAATAAGACGGATAAAGCTGACCGACCGGAGAGATTCACCTTCGTTAACCGTTCGCAGGGCAGGCTTGACCACGCGAAAGAAATGGTCGGCAGCCTCAAGACAGATATTGAAATCGAATACATCCAGAACTCCGATCCTGCGGTGAATGACAAGATCATGGAAAAATTCCCGCCCCGCTCGATCATCATCAACGCCACCGGTATGGGCAAGGATACCCCAGGCTCCCCAATCACCTGGGAGGGAAAATTCCCGTTGGAGAGTATCGCCTGGGAATTCAACTACCGCGGCGAGCTGGACTTCATGCACCAGGCCCTGGCGCAGGTGGAAAACCGCAAGGTCTTCGTGGAGGATGGCTGGCTGTATTTCGTCCACGGCTGGACTCAGGTGGTTGCCCAGGTGCTTCATTTTGATCTGACGCCTGATTTGTTTGACAAACTGAACCAGGCCGCCTCCTCGGTTCGAGGCGGTTGATCCAATGATGAATATGGAAAGAAAAGAAAAAGCCGCTCTGCTCTTCGAAGGGAATTACAACTGCGCCCAATCTGTCCTCGTTTCTTTCGCTGAAGATCATGGTTTGGATCAAGATCACGCCGTGAGCTTGGCGACCGGCTTTGGTGCCGGCATCGGGAGGTCAGGCCAGATATGCGGCGCGGTCAGCGGCGCCTGCATGGTGATCGGTTTACGATATGGAAGTAAACCATCCGAGGAATCCAGCTTCCAGGAACAGAAGGAAAAGACCTATCTGCTTGTTTCCGATTTTATAGAGACCTTTACGGATCGGAATCGATTCATCAACTGCAGGGAGTTGATCGGATACGACCTGAATGATCCCCTACAACACGCTGAAGCAAAACGGCTGGGAGTCTTTTCCACGCAATGCACCAAATACGTCAGGGATGCGGTGGAAATTACAGAAGATTTACTGAACACATTCACGGAAGAGGTTTCATGACTTCATATTTATCTAGTAAAGAAATCGCAAAAATGATCGACCTCTCGTGCGTACGCACCTATTCGGATAAGACTGATATCGACGAGATGGTTGCTGCTGCGAAGAAGTACGATTTTGGCCAGGTCTCCGTGCTTCAGTGTCATATCCATTACACAAAACAGATCCTTGCCGACCGGCCGGATATCCATGTGGTTGGCAACGTCAGCTTCCCTTCCGGATCAGATACCACCTCAGTCAAGGTCTTCCAGGCCAGGGAAATGTTGGCTGCTGGTTGTGATGAGATCGATATGGTTATGAACATCGGCAAGCTGCGTTCCGGTATGGTCGACGAAGTGGAACAGGACGTGAAAGCGGTGGTGGAAACCGCCAAACCGCTGCAGGTGAAGGTGATCATCGAGATCATGCTGCTCACCCCCGCAGAAGTAAAATCCGCCTGCCAGATCTGCCTGGAGGCAGGTGCGGCATTTGTTAAAACCGGTACCGGCTGGGCAGAGCGTGGCACCACTCTGGAAGATGTGAAGCTGGTGAAAAGCATCGTCGGCGACCGGATCAAGATCAAAGCCTCTGGCGGTATTCGCGACCTGGACGGCCTGGTTGCCATGTACAAAGCTGGAGCGCGCCGCTTCGGGATCAATCTGAAAAGCGGCATTGAGATCGTGGAAAAATGCCATTCCCTCGGTCAGGGGGTCGAGGTTTGAAACCAGTTATTGGGAAAAGGATCACCCATGGATAAAAAGATCATCTCCTTCGACCTCGGCACCGGCGGAAACAAAGCATCCCTCTATGATGTTGAAGGCAACTGCCTGGCAACCGCCTTTGTGCCCTACTCCACCCATTACCCGCAGGTAGGCTGGCATGAGCAAAAACCAGCCGATTGGTGGAACGCGGTGGTTGAAAGCACCCATAAGCTGCTTGAAACCAGTAAGGCCGACCCGCAGACCATCACCGCGCTGGCCATCTCCGGGCACAGCCTGGGCGCCGTTCCGGTCGATAAAGATGGTAACCTGCTGCGGGAAGCAACCCCCATCTGGTCTGATACACGTGCGGATGAAGAGGCGGTTGAGTTCTTCAAGACCGTGAACGCGGACGAATGGTACATGACCACCGGGAATGGCTTCCCGGCTGCCCTTTATACCGTATTCAAGGTCATGTGGTACCGCAAGCACGAACCGGAAATGTGGAAGAATGTTCACCGCATTCTGGGAACTAAGGACTATATCAACTTCAAACTGACCGGGAAAATGGCCACAGATTTCTCCTATGCCTCCGGGACAGGCGTCTACGACCTGGTTGGCTGGAAATACGAGCCGAAATTCATCCAGGCCAGCGGATTGCCGGCCGAGATCTGGCCGGAGATCGTGCCCTCCACCCATATCCTGGGTACGCTGCTCCCTGAGGCCGCCAAAGCGCTCGGGTTGAGCGAAAGCGTCCAGGTGGCGGCTGGTGGCGTGGATAACTCCTGCATGGCGCTGGGAGCCAAGAACACCCGCGACGGACGGGTCTATGTCTCGCTAGGCTCGGCGGTGTGGATCGCCGTTTCCTCCGATAAACCCGTGCTGGATAAGGTCCGCAAGCCGTATGTGTTCACGCACGTCGTCCCCGGGCTCTTCACTTCCGCGGTCAGCATTTTCTCCGGTGGCACCTCCTTCGCCTGGGTAAAGGATAATGTTTGCCAGAATCTGGCGGAAGAAGCTGCCCGCACAGGTGAGGATGTTTACACGCTGATGAACCGCGAAGCCGCAAAAGCACCGGTCGGTTCCAATAAGCTGCTCTTCAACCCCAGCCTGGCAGGCGGCACCTCGCAGGATGATAGCGCTCACCTGCGCGGGGCGTATATCGGCCTGGACCTTAAACACGGACAACCGGAGCTGGTGCGTGCAGCGATGGAAGGCATCGCCATGAACCTGCGTCTGCGGCTGGACCTGCTGCGGAAGTACACGAAACTGGAAGATGAGATCCTTTTTGTGGGCGGCGGGGCCAAGAGCCGCTTCTACCTGGGCATCTTCGCGGATGCCTTCAACACTCGCATCCTCAAGACCAACATCGACCAGGATGCCGCCGCCCTGGGCGCAGCCGCCATTGCAGCAGTGGGTACAGGTCTGTGGAAGGATTTCGGTAAAGTGGATGAGATCCACAAGAATGCCGAAATGGTGGATCCCAACCCGGCGAATAACGCAAAATACGAAAAGTTGCTCCCGATCTTCGACAAAGCAGCAGGATACTTGGCTATGGTCAGCGACACGTTGAATGAAGTGGAATTATAGGAATTCACTTATCCCACCCAGGAGGAATAACCGGAGAATAGCAAAATCAGTCAAATTCAGGATCAAACGCAAATGTTGGATATTTGGAGCGCAGGTTGGCTCCTGATCGAAAGAACAGTAAAACAAAATTTAAGCCGAAAGGAAAAATACAATGAAAATTGGTCTTTTTACCGCCACGTTTCTGGATATGAAGATCGAAGAAGTCTTCAAATTGGCTGCTGGGCTGGGATACCAGGCTGTGGAAATGCCTGCCTTCGCCAATAACCCCCACCTGGATATCGAAGAGGTGGTCAAAGGTAGCAAAGCCGCCGAATTGAAAAAGCTGGTTAAGGATCATGGACTGATCATCTCCGCGCTGGCCAACCACCCTGAAGGCCAGATCGTTCTGGGTCCCTATGGCAAGGATACCGATGCGATCTACCCCGGCACCAAGGAAGAGAAGATCAAATTCGGTACCGAGCGCATGATCAAGACCGCCCAGGCGGCCAATGCCCTGGAAGTGCCAGTGGTCACCGGCTTTATCGGCTGTGAGAACTTCGGGCGCTTCTTCCCCTGGCCTTATTCCAAGGGTTGGTCGGACATGGAGCAGGAATTCGTCGAGCGCTGGAGCCCGATCCTGGATAAATTCGGTGAATACGGCGTCAAATTCGCCCACGAACCGCACCCGAACGAGCTGGCCTACAACGTGGAAACCGCCCTGCGCGCTGTGGAATTGATGGGCGGACGCAAGGAGTTCGGTTTCAACTTTGACCCGGCCAACCTTATCTACCTGGGTATCGATGTGGAGAACTTCATCGACGCGCTGGCTGGCAAGATCTACCACGTGCACGCCAAGGATGGCGAGATCGTCGCCCACAACGTCCGCCGTTCGGGGGTGATCCCGCAGGGTGACTGGCAGCGACTGGGCCGCGGGTTCCGCTTCCGCATCCCCGGCTGGGGATCCGTGCCGTGGAAAAAGGTCATCACCGAGCTCTCCCTGATCGGTTACGATTACGTGATGAGCTATGAGCATGAGGATGTGACCATGAGCCGCAACGACGGCATCCACAAGACCATCGCCTACCTCAAGCCTCTCCTGATCGAAGCACCCTACGAGGGACGCAACGACGTCCTGTTCAACTAACGTAAAATCCGATCGAAAAGGAGCATTAATTATGGGAAACACAATGAAAGCAGCTGTTTTTGAAGCCATCAAGAAGATCAAGGTCAAGGAAGTCCCCATCCCCGAGATCGGTGAGGATGACGTTCTGATCAAGGTTAAAAATACCGGTATCTGCGGAACCGACTGGAGCATCTACAACGGCTGGTATTCCGCCGACAAGCTGCCCATGATCGCCGGGCACGAGTTCTCCGGCGTTATCGCCAAGGTTGGCAAGAACGTGAAGGGATTGAAGGAAGGCGATCGGGTCACCGCGGATATCAACATGTTCTGCGGGCACTGCTACTACTGCACCCAGCACAATTACCTGATGTGCGACCAGTTCACCCAGCTTGGCATCCACACGGATGGCACCTACGCGGAATACGTGCGTGCCCAGGCCAAGTTGGTGCACGTGCTGCCCGATAGCCTCTCGTTCGAAACCGGCGCTTTCATCGAGCCGGTCTCTTGCTGCATCCACGCCGCCAAGGCGGTGAATGCCCGCGTGGGTGGCAGTATGGCGATCATCGGCTGCGGGTTGGGTGTGCTGCACGCCCGCATGGCTGTGCTGCGCTCCTGCGCGCCGGTCATCGTGATCGGGGATAACCAGCACCGCCTCAATATCGCCAAGCAAATGGGCGCTGATTACATCATCAACAGCAAGGAAGTGACCGATACGGTATCCGAAGTGAAGAATCTCACCGGCGGGCGCGGCGCTGATTATGTCATCGAAGCCGTTGGCTCCATCAAGACCTACGAGCAGGCTTTCGCCATGGTGCGCAAGGGCGGCACGCTGTCCGCCTTCGGCATCACCGGTGAGAATGACGTGATGCAGATCCGCCCGTTCGAGTTCGTTCTGGGCGAGAAGAAGATCACCGGTTCCTGCGCCGGTATCGCCGACGACTGGCCCGATGCCATCGCCCTGCTTCAATATGGGCACATCGACCCTACACCGCTCTTCTCCATGAAGGTCCCGCTGGAGGACCTGGAATGGGCGCTGCTCGAACTTCGCCGCAACCCCAATCTATTCAAGATCTTTGTTTCCCCTGATGCGACCAAGCGGGAAGTCCTTTAAAACTTCAAAGATTGCAGCCTGTGGGAATCGCAGGCTGCAATCATCGAATCATGGAGTGCAACTTTGAAAATCGGAAGAATTGAACACTTTTCGATAAATTGCATCGATTATCCAGAAATCGAGAGCATTTCTACGAAGGCATCCTGGGTTTCAAGTTCCTGGAAACCGTGGATTGCGGCGATTTCGATATCAGCTATTTCGCCCTACCCGCGGGCAGCCGCTTGGAACTCTTCGATTACCGCGGGAAGAACCCGGTGGTTTCCCACGAGGAGAGCGAAAGCGGCCTGCGCCACGTGGCCTTCCAGGTGGAGGATGTGGCTGCCCATGAAAAGGAATTACGAGCAGCAGGCGTGGAGATCACCCTTTCCACCTGCGACCTGCCCAACCTGGGCGCGCGGGTGCTGCTCTTCCTGGATCCAAACGGTGTGACCCTTGAATTTTGTGAACCGTTGAAATAATTTCTGACAATATATTGAAGGAGGTAAAAAGGAATGGATAAACGAGAAATACTGCTCTCCCCGGTGAAGATCGGCAGCCACACATCCCAGAACCGCTTTTTCATCCAGGCGATGGAATGCAACGATGGCGATAAGGATGGCAATCCTACCGATCTGACCTATCAACGCTACGAAAAACTCTTCCAGGGTGAAGCCGGACTTGTCAGCCTGGAAGCCATCACCATCACCGATAAAAACCGCTCGCGCATGAACCAGCTTTTCATCATGCCTCAAAACAAAGCAGCCCTGGAGAAATTCGTCCGCCGCATGCGCGAGGTGAACCCCAAGACGCTCTTTATTTTCCAGCTCACCCATTCCGGCGAGCTGAGCAACCCGGAATTCTCCAAGCGCCTCTCGGTCAGACCGCTCCCGGGTTACACCGCGGATGTGTTCACCGAGGATGAATTCGAGAAGATCATGCAGGATTTCGTCTTGGCCGCCAAGATGACCTATGACGTGGGCGCGGACGGCATCGACATGAAATTCTGCCATGGCTACCTGGGTTCGCAGATCCTGCGCCCCTACAACACGCGCAAATGGAAGTATGGCGGTCCATGGGAAAACCGGCGCCAGTTCGCCTTTGATCTTTACGAACGAATTCGCAAGGCTAGTCCCGGATAAAAACTTCCTGATCGGCTCCAAGATCTCCGTCTGGGAGGGTTTCCCCGGCGGATTCGGCACCGCGGGACCGGATACCCCGGTCATCGACCTGAGCGAACCCATCGACCTGGTCAAGGGATTGGAAGAGCGCGGCGCGCAGTTCATCATCCAGTCTGCCGGCAGCCCCTCCATCACCATCAGCCTCACCCAGGCGGATAAGGATCACCCCTACTTTGCCTACCTGCATCAGTTCTTTGCCAAGGTGCTCAAGGAGAACGTGAAGGGTGATACCGTGGTGATCGGCTCGAACTACTCCGTCTTCGGCAAGGGCAAGAGCCGTCTGCAGGCCGTCGCCCCGGAGGATAGCGCTCTGCTGGCGTATGGCGCTAAGAACATCGAAAAGGGCTACGTGGATATGATCGCACTCGGTCGGCAGTCCTTTGCCGATCCCTTCCTGCCCCAGAAGGTACGCGAAGGCAGAGAGGACGAGATCGATTTCTGCACCGCCTGCGATAACTGCCTGGAACTGCTCATCCAGCAAGCTCCCATTGGCTGCTGCACCTATAACAAGACTTACACCGATATCCTGGTGCAGACCCGCAAGGAAAAAGGCAAGCTGAAACAAAATCACACCTAGTCATTCATCCTCCTTTTGGGAAACGACCTGCTCCGAATAAAGGCAGGTCGTTTTCATTTTCCGCTTGTATAATATTCCAATTAAACTTAGAGGAAATTGATTTTATGGAAAATTCATCTCAGCGCCAGCGCTCAACGTTTTCAGGATCATCTCGCCGCGCGCGGCTACCCAACCGGGTGGTGGAGATGCCTGGCTCCACCCGCACCTCCGCCGAAGCCGCAGCCGCCATCGGCTGCATCGGTGGCTCAGATCGCCAAGTCCATCATATTCAGGTCAGAAATCGAAGGAACGGACTTAGCGGTGATGGTCATCGCCAGCGGAATCAACCGGGTGGACGAGAAGAAGATCAACGGCTTGATCGGCAGCCCAATCCGCAAAGCCGACGCGGATTTTGTCCGTCAGCAGACCGGTTACGTTATCGGCGGGGTGCCGCCCATGGGGCATGCCCACCTCATCCGCATTTTGATTGACGCGGACCTCATGCAATATGATGAGATCTGGGCTGCGGCAGGAACACCCTTCGCCGTGTTCCAGCTCACCCCCGCCCAGCTTGTGGAGATGACCGCTGGGACTGTGGCTAATACACGAGTGGATTGAAACGTATTGGTGGATAAGAGAGTTAATCAAAAAATCCCTGGCAGTGCTGCCAGGGATTTTCATTTTTGGATGGCAAATTTAATCATCCACCGCGATCATGACGTTGGAGGCCTTGATAACCGCATAGGCTTCTTTGCCAACTTCGAGCTTCAGGGATTCAACCGATTCCTTGGTGATGACGGAGACGATCTCCTCTCCACCGCTCGTGCGAAGGATCACTTCAGAATTTACGGCACCGGGGATGATTTTGACAACCTTCCCTTTGATCACATTTCGGGCACTGAGCTTCATTTATTTCCTCACTTAACTCTATTCTGGACTAATTTTATCCGATTATAACTGAATTTCAATCCTATCTAATCAATCCACAGTAGCTTCCTTGCCAATGCCTGCATATCCCGTGGCTGCCTTCTTCAACCTCTGACATCTCAATGAATTCATCGCTCGTATGCGCCTGGGCGAATATCCCCGGGGCCAAACACCACCGCCGGGATGCCGGCAACCCCGGCACTGTAACTGGCATTGGTGCAGTAGGGAATTGCGTACGAGTTCCGCTGGTCAATACCTGCTGAAATCAGCACAGTCCTGGCATTGCCGCACCAGACTCGGATTCCACCCCGTATCCCAGGCGGGATGGAAATCGCTCGGGTGAATGCATTTCTCGGTGTAACTGGTGAAGGTGACCTGGTCCATTTCGACCGTTGCGCCGTGCATATTTGCTGCCACACCTTCGTAATCCTGCAGTACGCTTTTCTCGGCTGTTTCCCCGGGCATCAAGGCGTCTGATCCAGGGTTAGGCGGCATTCCACCGGGACGGTGGATAGACTGGGAAAGGGATTGGAGATCAGTTCGATTGGCGCGTGGCTTCCGTTTCCGATGGATGGGTTGGATGGAAAAGCGTGATCGGAAAGCTCCTGCGGCCAGTTGTCGCCAGGGCATACACGGCGTTCCCGGATTGGTCATCCGCGGAGGAATGGGCTGCCATCCCCGGCACCCGGAAGGTCACCCGCGCCCGTGCCACGCTGCCCGAATCCTAGCTGGCAATTGGTCGGTTCGCCAACCACGACAACGTCCGGGTGGATCGCATCCACCACCTGCTGCAAACCGATGCCTTCAAAAGTTTCCTCCCCCACGCTGCCAATTACATAGATGGTGCCTTGGAATTGACTTCGATCCAAGCTCCCCAGGCCCGCGATCATGGCCGCCATCGAACCCTTATTGTCCGTGGCTCCCCTCCCCCACACCCGGCCACTCCGCAACTTCGCCACTGAAGGGATCACGCTCCCACAATTCCGGGCCACCGCCGGGACCACGTCCAATGTGGGCGTCGAAGATCAGCTTCCCGCCCTGGTCGGATTAGCCGTGAAGCTCACCTATCAGGTTTCCCGCCGCATCCCGCCAGATACGATCAAAACCGGCAGCCTTCATGGCGCTTCTCGGCCGCTTCGACCACCCCGCCTTCCTGACCGGAAAGGCTGGGTTGTCGGACAAGGTTCTGGAGGATTTCGATGGGGGAGATGTGAGTGTCCATGGGGTTTCCTTGGTTGAAAGGATGATTGGTTGAATGGTTGATTTGATAATTGGTAGGATCAGTGGGTTTGCAACTGGATTTCTATACAATCCGGCACCGGGCAGACCTGGGCACATAAGACCGCAACCGACACAAAGCCCCTCCTGCACCACTGGGCGCCGGTCTGCCGGGAACTCGATGGCCATGTGACCGCCATCGGCGCAGGCAACATAGCACAATCCGCAACCAATGCAGGTATCCATGTCAATCCTGGAGACGACTTTGACTCCGTGGGTGAGCTTTTCGTGTTCAGTCAACTTCACAAGCGCCAGGCCGATTACCTCCGCTGGGGACCTATACTGGTGATCCTCCAGCCAGCGGGAAAGTCCATCCCTCAGTGGATTAATCAACCCAAAGCCGCGCTGCAGCACTGCCGTGCAGACTTGTACGGTGGTGGCTCCCAGCAGCAGGTATTCCAGCGCGTCCCGCCAGTCATAAATCCCACCCACTCCCGAGATCGGGATTTTTACTGAGCTAGCAAGATCGGCCACAATGCGCAGACCTATGGGTTTCACCGCCCTTCCCGAAAAACCGCCGCGGGTGCCTTTCCCCTGCACGCTTGGCAGCGGTGAAAATGTACTTCAAATCTATCCCGCCTATACCCTCCAGGCAATCGATGGCGCAGATACCGTTCCCCCCGCCCCGTTCCACCGCCTTCCCGATCGAAACAATATCGGTCACGCTGGGGCTGAGCTTCACGTAAACTGGCGCGCTGCGCCTGCCTTCCACCACCCAAGCCGTGACCTTTTCGGTCAGGTGCGGGTCCTGGCTGACCATCCAGCCCGGGGTGGATTCACCCTCCAGTTCCGCTCCCTGCGGGCAGGAGATGCTGGCTTCGATCATATCCGCCCCGGCTTGCTCGGAGATATACACCAGTTCGTGCCACTCCTCCCTGGTGCTGCCCATCAGGCTGGCAATGATGCGCTTTTCTGGAAAACGCGATTTTAACCAGGCGATATCCTCGGCCACCTCATGGATATGCCTTTCGGATAACAGGTCTGTATTTTGCAGCCCCACCAATCCGGGACCCGGCCGCACACCGGCCATGATCGGATAGGTGATGGATACTTCTTCGGAGTCCAGGGAGGTGGTTTTCAACACAGCGCCCGCCCAACCGCGTTCCAATCCGCGAGCGGTCATCTCGCGGTTATCGGTGGACGGCGAAGCAGCCAGGATAAATGGATTCTCGAAACGAATCCCGCAGAAATCAACGACCATGTTAATCACGGGTAATCCCCTGCCCGGCCAGCCAGGTATATGCCTCGCGTGCGGCTTGCATCCCCGAGGCCATACTGCCGACGATTGAAGAACCGCCTGATCGAATTTCACCCGCCGCAAACACCTTGGGGTTGGAAGTCTGGAATTTCCCCAATTCTACAGCTGCTAGCCCCTTGTTTTCGGCAATTCCCAATCCTTTTAGAAGATTCAACTCGGATGACTGCCCAAGGGCGAGCACAACAGCGTCGCAATCCAGGAAGGTCGGTTGTTTATTCGGATCGGGTTCCACCCAGCGGCGGCCGCCGCGCATTTCTGCGCTGTAGCGCATATGGGCGATCTTCACCCCGCAGACCCTACCTTTCTCGGAAATGATCATTTCCGTCACGCTAAACCAGCGGAATTCCACCCCCAGCGCACAGGCTTCAATATATTCATATTCCCAGGCGGGCATTTCTTCAAGTCCGCGGCGGTATAGGACGATCACCCTCTCCGCCCCGTTTCTTTTTGCCACCGCAGCTGCATCCAGCGCCACATTCCCCCCTCCGATGACCACAACAGTGGAACCAAGCAGCGGGATGGTGCCCTCCCGGGTGTGGGCTGTCCGTGCCCTGGATAAATAATCCAGCGCCCGGAAAACCCCCTGGCTTTCCGCACCGGGAATGCCAGGGTCCGGGTCGGCTTGCTGACCGATCGCCAGGATAACAGCCTGGTATTCGGAAACGATTCTTGCAGCAACGGTTTCATCCACGTCCGAACTTGAATGGAGGTGGATTCCCCCGGCGAGGATCCGGGAAATGTCATGATCGACCACAGTTTGGGGAAGATGATGCTCAGGAATTACCCTGCCGGCCTGGCCGCCCAATTCCTCCGAGCGCTCAAAGAGATGCGCTTCCAGCCCCAGCCGTACGAACTGCGCAGCCGCTCCCAACCCGGCCGGCCCGCCGCCAATCACAGCCACCCGCGGCGCATCGGGGGCAACCCGCGGTAGACGGGGTGATTCGGCGTTCCCCGTGGCGAAGGCTTGCAGAGCTCCGATCCGCACGGCAGGCTCTCCCAGGGGCAGCAGCACGCAGGATCCCTCGCAAAGTTCGGCAGTCGGGCAGGCAGTGCCGCAGACATACCCAAGCGGGCAAGCCGCGTAGATCAGATCCGCCGCACCCTGGAGGTTATCCTCCGAAATGCGCTGGATGAAATCGGGAATGGGCACGCGAGCAGGGCAGGCATCCACGCAGGGAGGATTGTGGCAGCCAAGGCAGCGGCGGGATTCGAGCAGTGCCTGTGGGCGGTTTAGGGTGTGGGTATTTCGTTTCTTAACCATTTTTCTCCGATCAGCTCGATCTTTCGGATCATCAGGTTGGGATTCTACCCTGAAAGCACACGCCGGATCAGGATTCCATTGGAATCTGCTTGGAGTTCGTTTTCTCGAACGATTACCCGTCCACGTAGAAAGGTTGCCCGGACCCTTCCCTGCACTTGCTACCCTTCATAGGGGAGACAATCGGTATTCATGTGAAGATTGGCAGCGTGCACTTCCCAGCTCGGGATAGGATCAAAGAGAACCAGGTCAGCATCAGCTCCCGGAATAATGCTCCCTTTTCGCGGATGGAGTCCAAACACCCTTGCCGGCTCTTCGGCCCAGATTTGGGTGAATTTTTCGAGGGTCAATTTGCCAGCCGCGACCCCGGCGGTGAATATGAGCGGCAAGCGCAATTCCACCCCACCCATGCCGCCAGGGATTCTGCTGAAATCATTGAGATCAGTTTCCTTCTGCGCCCGGGTATACGGACAGTGATCCGTGGCCAGGATGGAGAGAGTTCCATCTGCCAGCCCATTCCAAAGCGCCTGCTGGTGTACTGCATGTTTGATGGATGGCGCGCAGATCAGGCTGGCAGCGTGGGCGGGATCCCCGCAATAATCCGCTGAAGTGAAAAGCAGGTATTGGGGGCAGGTTTCACCGCTCACAGGTCGGCCGGCTCTTCGTGCCTCAGCAATAGCTGAAACCCCGCCATGGGTGCTCACGTGGTGGATATGCACGCGGGTACCGATCTGTTGCTGGTAATGCAGAAGGCGGTGAATCGCATCTTCCTCGCACTCCACCGGGCGGGATTCGGGGTATTGGCAAAGGGATTTCTTGCCCTTCTGCCAATAAATTCTGCAGTCACCCTGTCCGCCAGGGGTCCATCCTCGGCGTGAACGGATACAAGCGCACCAACTGCCCGGATGGCTTCGAGTACTTGTCGAAGTTCTGAATCATCCAGCCGAAAGCCATCATAAGCCATGAACACTTTGAAGCTTGGGAAACCAGCCCGAACAAGGGCTGGGATTTCCTTCACCATGTTCGCAACATCTCCGCGGATGTTTAGATGGAAGCTGTAATCCACCCAAGAGTCCCGCGCTGCCTCTTCTTTTTTTCTCTCCAAAGATTCCGCGAGATTTTCATCCCCCTCCGGGATGCAAAAATCGATCACTGTGGTGACCCCCCCAAACGCTGCTGCCTTCGTGCCAGTAGCAAAGGTATCGGAGGAGACATGCGCTCCAGTCGGCCAGGGAAGATGGACGTGAACATCCACCCCGCCGGGAAGCACGACCAAGCCGCTGGCATCCAGTACCTCAGCACCATCCGATGGCAGATCCTCACCCACCGAACTTATTTTGTCATCCTCGATCAGGATATCCCCCTGCAAGGATCCGCACCCGCGTGCGATCAATCCATTCTTGATCAGTATCTTATTCACGGAATTCCATTTCCCTAATAACTCATTGGTAAAAGCAGTTCGGGAATTATAGCATCCAGGAACCGGTCAGAATCCGCGCGGCTGGCATTTCCCCTGTACAATTAAGTCTGAGGATCCCCCCTATGCTGCTATACGCTGTTTGTATCTTCGTTTCCGCCTTCCTGCTCTTCCAGGTCCAACCGATGATCTCGCGGTTCATCCTACCGTTTTTCGGCGGCACCCCAATGGTCTGGTCCACGGTACAGCTCTTTTTCCAGGTATTTCTTACGGTCGGCTATGCCTATTCCGCCTGGATGATTTCCCGCGTTCCTGTCAAAAATCAGCGGGTGATCCATATTTCCTTGCTGGCCTTGGGTGTGGCCTTGCTCGCCGGGTTGGGATTTTTCTGGCCCTCCCCGGTGACACCCTCTGCAGCCTGGAAACCGATCGGCGTGGATACGCCCATCTTGGATATTTTTAAACTCTTAATCGTGGCGGTGGGATTGCCCTATTTCATGCTCTGCACAAACAGCCCGCTCATCCAGGCCTGGTTCAGCAAGGCACTCCCGGGTAAAAGCCCCTACCGGCTGTATGCTCTCTCAAATATCGGTTCCCTTCTGGGTCTGCTTGTATATCCATTCCTGATCGAGCCCAACCTTACCCTGCGAGCCCAGGGATGGGCCTGGGCGATTGGTTTTGTCCTTTTTGCAGCTCTTGCCGGCACAGCCGCCTTCCGCTCCACCCGCTATGCCGGAACCGAAGAAGCAAAAGTCATATCACCGCTCTCACCCCGTCCGATGAAGCGCGTGCAAGCGCTCTGGATCCTTTTCAGCGCGGTCGCCTCCACCCTTCTGCTGGCCATCACCAACCAGATCACCCAGGAGGTTGCAGCCGTTCCCTTCCTTTGGGTGCTGCCACTTTCCATTTACCTGGTAACGTTCATCCTTACCTATTCAGGCGAGAAATGGTACAGCCGCAGGCTTTTCGGCGTCCTGCTTATCATCGCTTCTGCCGCCATGCTCTGGGCGCTCATTGACGTTCGCACCCATTTCATAACCCAGATCGCCATCTATAGTTTCGTGCTCTTCACCGGGGCGATGATCTGCAACGGGGAAACTTACCGCCTTCGCCCGGCAGCCGACCGGTTGACCCGCTTCTACCTGATGACATCCATCGGTGGTGCGCTGGGCGGAGTTTTCGTGAACCTGATCGCTCCCTGCCATCTTCAAAGGCTTCTGGGAACTACCCATCAGCATCGGCCTAACCTGGGCGCTCGTGCTGGCCATTTTTGTCAGCCGAAAATCAACCGATGCTGAAAAACGGGTGAAATTCCTCTTCAATGTAACGATTGGAGCAGCGATTATCCTGGTTGGCGGATTGGCGGTCTTTTCGTTTCTGGGCGGCGCGCCTTCAGGGGATGTGTTCCAGGAACGCAACTTCTATGGGGTCACCCGCGTCAGGGAGATCAACCAGGACGATCCCGCCTGGCATGGCTATAACCTCGTTCATGGCGTCACCATCCACGGCGTTCAATACACCGCTGCCGATAAGCGCGATCTGCCCACCGGCTATTACGCGCAAGAGAGCGGGGTTGGTCTTGCCATTGAGAACCATCCCAAATTCGGGCAGGGGATGAAGGTCGGGATCATCGGCCTGGGGATGGGGGGGTTATCCGCGTACGGGCAGAGCGGGGATAACTACCGCTATTACGAGATCAACCCGGTCATGAAAGACCTCGCGCTGGGATTGGGTGATTATTTTTCCTATATCCAGGATTCCCCCGCGATGACGGATATTGTTATGGGCGACGCGCGCATTTCCATGGAACGGGAGCTCGCGGATGGCAGCGCCACGGTCTATGATGTGTTGGTGATGGATGCCTTCAGCGGGGATTCGATCCCGGTGCACCTCCTTACCAAAGAAGCCTTCGAGATATACCTTCAGCAGCTCGCTCCGGATGGCACCCTGGTCGCCAATATCTCCAACCGGCATCTGAATATGATCCCCGTTTTCTGGAAACAAGCACAGGCATTTGGAATGCCGATGGTCGTCATCCCCACGGAAGGTGACGGGAAGCTATCCCGCTCCTCGCTTTTCGTTCTCCTCAGCCGCGATCCCAGTGTTCTCCAAAATCCTGCCATCTCCGCGCGGGCGGAGAAACTGGATGGTTATTCCACCACCATCCCACAGTGGACAGACGATTTCAGTAATCTTTTTCAGATCCTGAGATAACCCTAACACCGCCGTAAGAAAGGTAAGTCGTGATGGAACCACAGAACACGTTTGATCGGGAAAAGCTGAAAACCCCCCGTGCGGCGGCAATCGCGGGTATCCTGTTTTCAGCCCTGATGATCACAAGCCTTGTTCTCATTAGAATCTCCATTCCCTACAATCCCCTGGAAAGCGGTGAGTGGCTGCTGAAGAATACCAGGATCGTAGGTTTTGCCCTTACTCTCATACCGTTATCCGGGATCGCATTTCTCTGGTTCATGGGCGTGGTTCGGGATCGTTTCGGGGAGATGGAGGACCGCTTATTTTCGACGGTGTTCCTTGGCAGCGGTTTCCTATTCCTCGTGCTCATGTTCATCTCCGCTGGCATTGCCGGCAGTGTAATCCTGCTTTACGGCACCTCGCTCAGCAATTTAGCCAGGGATGAATTTTATCCATTCGGCCGCGCGCTCATGTACACGATCGCAAATGTCTACGCGGTCAAGATGGCATCTGTATTCCTGATAAGCACTACAACGCTTTCGTTCCGGATCGGGTCCTTTCCGAAATGGGTGATCTATCTCAGCTACGGGCTGGGACTGGTCATGCTCTTCAACATTTTCCTCACGGAATGGCTTATCCTGATTTTCCCACTGTGGGTATTAATGCTCAGCATTATCGTTCTGGTGGAAAACTTCCGGGTGAAAAAAGAGACCGGCAAAACACCGGCCTCCTAATTTCTTCGATAAAAATCTGGTTTACTGGATCGGTCCGTATTTCTCGCTGCAGACGATATCGTAATACTCCAGTTCGGAGGTTTTAGCCGCATCGGCATACTTCGCAGCCTCCTGACCCACCCGCCTGACCGCATCGATGTGCTTATCCGCATCCGTATCCCAGTATCGGGGAAGTACCATTAATGGGTATTGGACCTGCCCCTCCGGCATGAAATACTGCCGGTTCGGGTCGGGGGCATCCGCCAGCGGGAGCCAGTTGAACATCACCGGTCCACGCGGGTTGATGGTGAACCCAAGCAAATAGCCTGCCTGGGCGGCCAACTCGGCTGCATGGGGGGTGAAGCCACCGCCCGGCCAGATGAATGCGATAGGTGTTTTCCCGAAATGCTGTTGAAATGCTGAGATCGATCCCTGCAGCTCCCCGAGGATATATTCATCGGATGAACCCGGGTTGATGGGGATATTGTGAATCACCCCGTGTGCCTGGTGGTCCACCCATCCTTCCTGCTCCAGGGCGGCATTCTCATCCCAGATGGCTTGAAGTGTATCCGGGTGACTGATAAAGGCGTTCACAACCGGCCAGCCCCATTCCTCATGATACTGGCGGAAAAACTCGTTGAAATATTGAGAGTAATGCCGGTCATCAACGATAAGCAGCACCGAACGGTTGGGAATCTTCGCGTTATGGTTGAGGAAATCAGCGGCCTGCTGCATGGTGATGGCTTCGAATTCCTGGGACTTTAAATCTCGCATCAGGATCTCAAAATCCTTCAGGCTCACCTGATTGGCGTTCGTCTCGCCTTCCTTGGTGATCGAATGGAACATGATCGGCATCAGCACCGTACCTGGGGAACTATTGGTGGAGGTCCATTTGTCCTTCAGGTATTGGCATGGATCGGCGATATAGGTGTGAGGCAGGTCCAGCGGATTCAATTCCCCGGTTTGGAAAACAGCGGGCAGCGCCGGCGGCGTGCGAATGGCGGTGGCAGTAGGCAGCGGGGTCTCTGAAGGCACCAGGGAAGGCGTGCTGCTGGGCAGGCTGGTTATGGTTGGCGATACCGTCGGCTGCGGGGTACAAGCAGAAATGAAGGTAACGGTCATCAGAAATACCGTAAGGATAATTCCCGGCCTAAAGCGTCTGAAATGATAGTGCATGGATGATTTCCTGATGTTTAAGATCTGGCCCGGTTCAATAACCGAGGCAGCGCCCATTATAATTGATGGTTGCCTCAACCCGTCGGCGTAACAAATCACCCATTACTGGGTTATATAAATATTGGCATCTATATAGGATACTTCCCCATGACTTTTGATACCCCGATTCAAATTCTCCCGGTTTCTTTTTCCCAAACTATCGGCTGGCAAGGTAAAGATAACCCGCTCCCGGCCGACGATGAGAATACATCCAAAACATTGCGCGAGCTTGGTAAAAGTATTTTCATCCTCGAGAAGAACGGTGGAATTTTCGTGGCAAATGAGGGAAGTCTGGGCCATCCTGGTGGGGATTGGCGATTAAAGGCTTTCTCCCTTCCCTACACCTCATTTGACCTGGGTGACCCGGCTTTTAAAAATCTCTATGGCACCAAATACGCTCTGTATGCCGGTTCCATGGCCAACGGGATCGCCTCCGAGGATCTGGTCCTCGCGCTTGGGAAGTCGGGGTTCATGGGTTTCTTCGGTTCCGGCGGGCTTCTGCCCGAACGGGTGGAGAAATCCATCCTTCGGCTTCAAACCGAGCTCAAAGATCAACCTTTCGGATTTAACCTGCTCAACAGCCCCTTCGAACCCGCCCTCGAACAGAGAATGATGGATCTTTTCCTCAAACACGGGATCAACACCATCGAAGCCTCCGCCTATCTCACTGTCACCTCCAACCTGGTCCGCTACCGCGCCGCTGGACTTACGCGCCTGCCGGATGGCACAATCCGGATCGAAAACCGTATCATCGCCAAAGTTTCCCGCAAGGAGATCGCAACCAAGTTCCTTCAACCGCCCTCGGAAGAAGTGCTCAAGCAGCTGGTTTCCGAAGGCAGGATCAACCAGGATCAGGCAGAAATGGCACATTTCGTCCCCATGGCAGATGATATTACCGTGGAAGCAGATTCCGGGGGACACACCGATAATCGCCCATTAGTGGGTATTTTGCCATCGATCATCCGGCTCCGGGATCTTATGCAGGAAAAACACAAATTCGCCCAACCAGTCCGGATCGGCGCGGGTGGAGGGATCGGTACACCTTCCTCGGCGCTCGCAGCATTCATGATGGGCGCAGCCTATGTTGTCACCGGGTCTATCAATCAATCCTGCGTGGAAGCCGGTGCCTCCGTGCACACGCGGAATTTGCTCGCCCAGATGGACAGTCCCGACGTGGCCATGGCTCCGGCCAGCGATATGTTTGAAATGGGTGTGAAGGTCCAGGTGCTCAAACGGGGAACCATGTTCGCCATGCGTGCGCAGAAGCTCTACGAGCTTTATCAACGCTACGAATCCATCGAGGATATGCCCCCCACCGAACGTGAAAAGTTGGAAACCACGGTTTTCCAGTGCAGCCTTGATAATATATGGGTGGAGTGTGTGAAATTCTTCACCGAGCGCGATCCTCGGCAGATCGAGCGGGCAGAGAAAAATCCAAAGGACAAAATGGCACTCGTTTTCCGCTGGTATCTGGGGCTTTCGTCACGCTGGTCCAACATAGGGGAAAAAGGACGCGAAATGGATTACCAGATCTGGACCGGCCCTTCTATGGGTGCTTTTAACGATTGGGTGAAGGGCACTTACCTGGAATCCCCCGCCAACCGCACCGTGGCGGACGTATCCATGCAGATTATGAAGGGTGCTGCCTACCTGGCGCGTATCCGGTTTCTGGAAGCTCAAGGAATTCGCTTTGGATCGAAAATTCGCGAATTCATCCCCTTGCAAGATTAGAGAATCAAAGGTTCACCCATTTAGTACTTACCGGTTCGATCGAGTTCACACAATAGGTCTGGATAAATCCCACTTCCGAACGCCAAAATAAGCGGGGGAAATCCAACCCAAGTTCCTGGGACCTGATCTCCGCTGTTTGCCAGAATGGATTCATCTCAAAACAAGCCTGGGGGATGATCTCGATCTTGCGGGTATCCAAATTCAAACCAAGACGGGCTGCTTTTAGGGCAGCTTCCTTGGCGCTCCAGATCAACGTGGTGATGCCCGGCTTGCCTGGCTCAAGGCAACCTCGTAAATATGCGATCTCGTTCTCCGTAAAATAATCCAGGATGAATTCCTTGGATCTTTCCTCCACCAATTCAAGGTCCAAGCCGAACCGCGAAGTCTCTTCAGCATAACCTGCAAACACATGACCGTTGGAGTGACTTATGGAGAGGCATCCCGGCAGACGACCTATTCCATCAACAATCACATAAGGCGCACCTGATGGTTCCTTTTGGATCTGGATCGAGGTGAGCGGGAAAGACTCCGTCCCCGGCACAACCTCTTTGATCATTTTCTTCACCGCCAGGCGGCTGGCTTCCCACTCGGCTAATCTTGCTGGAATTTTCAACCGGGAATGGTCCTCCCATTCCAACGGACCGAAAATATCGGGTGCTCCCCTGCCACCGGCGATATTCCGAATTATTGAGAAGGATGAAAATGCAAGGTATATCATGGTAAATCAACTCTCCCCGGAGTTACCGGGGAGAGGATATTTTACCCGCAAGCAGCATCCCGGCTGGTCACCAATGCTTTCATTGGTTCGACCAGCTCCTTTTCTGCCGGAAACGGCAACGGTGAGGTGCGGTAGTTCTCCAGCTCGACAAACACATTCCCGGAGGCATCCACAACCCTGGCATCGAACGCCAGGTCCTGCCCGCATTCACGCGGCCTCACCTCGGCATAAATGGGAACTCCATTTAATGGCTGGGGGTAGAGGGAGATGGAGCCAACCGAGGAGGGCAGCGCCAGCGTTCCCGTCGCCCCGGCTTCCCATAGGCCTGCGGTTTGAAAACAAAGCTCGATCAACATCGGGGTGGCAAGCGGGGATGTCGATCCTCCGCTTTCGGCGACAACGCGTTTGTTGAACCTGCCCAGAACATCCTCCCGGGAGGATTGAGCTGCATCCAGGACCTGGAACGATGGACCATGAAAATACAGCTTATAGATCTCCTCTGATGAGACTGCCTTCTTTTTTCCCCATTTCGGCGGCACAGCGATAGCTTTCAACTCCGGAGCTTTTTGCGTCAGGTGGACCAATCCGCTGAAATGCAGGGTGTGATCCATGCTGCCCATCCACCCTTCGGATATCCGATTCAAGCGTCACTTTGACCACCAGGTCATCCCCCTGTAAAAGGGGAAGCGCGTGCCATTGGATGATGCGCGGTTTATTATCATAGAATTTGAAAGGATTGAGGAATTGGATATCCTCCAACCGCGAGACCTCAAATCCCTTTTTTCCACCTGCCAGAACTGAAGCGATATGCCGGGCAGCTGTTGAGAAACCCTGGATACCAATGACGCCAGGGAGAACGGGCACTCCACCAATCGCGTGGTCACGGAGGTAAGGCAGCTCACCCGGATCAAGGGTTGCTTCCAATCGGATGCCGTCGACGTTTATCGCAGCCGACCAGGTGGGAAAACATCTTGTGAATCGAACCATCTTCCCGTAAGGCTTGATCGGCTTTCGGGAAGTCGAATCCGCATTTCTCGATCTCCGATGCTTCCATCTGACCCAGGGAACCGGCGATCACAACCTCGCCGCTTTCCCCCGCGAGAAGCTCCTGGTAGACCATCGGAGCCGCCAGTTGCGGGTTCATCATTTCGATCCCGAAATGCTCCATCAGCCGCGGTATCGAACCCCGGCTCGCCATACCCACTTCCGCCCAGGCGCCCCAGTCTATCGATACCGCCTGCATACCGGGATAATTTTGGGGGCAGCCAGGCGGCCATATTTGGAAAGGAAATCGTTCCCGGCACTGTAATCGGTCTGCCCGGAATTGCCAAAGCGTCCCGCCACCGAGGAGAAGAACACCACCTGCTTGGGAAGTTTACCCGCGGATTCGAGCGCACTGGAACAGGTTCAGGAAACCACCTGCTTTGACTGCCACTGTCTGTTGGAATTCGTCCAACGGACTTCGTCTCGATCTTGCGGCTCTTCTCCACACCAGCCGCGTGGATAAGCACATCCACCCGGTTTTCAGTTTCACAAATTTTCTGAATGACTGACGCCGTCGCGATCGGATCGCTCACATCGCATTGCATGTAATCTGCGCTGCCGCCGATTTTAACGATTTGATCGACCATGTCGTGAACTGCCTGGATCCTTTCCAGTGCTGCGATCTTTTGCTCCAGCATCACCGGGGTCACCTTCCCCCCTTCCAATGCCATCGCAGCCTGAAGGCTGGTTTGAAGGCAGCCCTGTCGTTTTTAAGGCTCACCAGATCCTTGTTTTCCTTTGGCAGGAGAGCTGTTCTGCCCAGCAGGTAGAATTTCCCGCGGGTTTTCCCAGCCAGATCCAAAACTACCGAGGCGGTGATACCACCCGACCCCCCACTGACGATAAAGACATTCCCTTCCATGGTGTCAGGAGACTGAACAGCCCTTTCATTGCCCGGCTGCAGGGTGATTCCAAAGCGGAGATCACCTTCATAACCAATCTCCCCGTTTTCACCATCCAGCAGGGTTTCAGCCACCATCACCCGGGCAATACCCGCAGCAGTGGATTTCCCTCCGAAATCGATGGTTTTTACCAATGATCCAGGTCGTTCCCTGCGAAGTGCTTTGAGGAATCCGCTGATCCCGCCACCAAGAGGATTGGCAGCATGGGAAATGCCCTGCAATCCACCCATGCGGGTGGCACCAATCAGGAAAGCTGGTTCTGGAAGGTTGTGGGCGATATGATAAAGCGCAGTCAATCGTTCCTCCAGGAAACTGCTCCACCCTTTCGCCTGATCTTTTCCCCAATCCGGATTGACATCCAGCCCAGCGAGGAAATAGACACCCAGGATGGGACCTTCCTTGACCCACGTTTCCATGTCTTCCTTAACACTGAGCAGGTTGCTAACCAGGACGGTTGCATTCTGCGAATCCAGCTCTTTTACCAGGCTGGCTGACGATTTACCAGAATCTTTCACAACCACCACCCGGTTGCCTTCCAGGTTCAAACCAGTGGGCAGGCAGAGATCAAGCCGGGGTAGAAGCAATGGGAGAAGAACTCGGCGGGAAATCACCGGTCCTTCTATCGGTCGTAATTAAAGGAGTGCCTTCGCGTTTCAGCTTCAGGGATTGGTGCTTCAGCAGCCTGGGCTGGTTCCACTAAGCTTTGCTGGCTCTCCAGCGAACTTTCAATAAACCCGATGACCTTCGCCAGTGTGTTGTAATCCGCCAGGATTAGATCCTCCCGCCGCGGGATGCCATAATGCGTACGTACCGCGGCAAAGAGCTCCGCCTGTTTGACCGTGTCGATCCCCAGGTCTGCTTCGAGGTCAAGCTCCAAGTCCAGCATCTCCACGGGGTACCCGGTCTTCTCGCTCACCACTGCGAGGACATGATCTTTGATCTCTAGATGACGATTTAATTTCTTCAGGTTGTCTGAATTCTGCAGCATCCACTTTAACTGGCTGATCACCTGCGAAACTTTCAGCCTGCGGAGCCACCAGGGTGACATTTTCCTGCATGAATCCAACCACTTTTCGCAGGGTGTTGTAATCGGCGAGGATCAGGTCCTCACGGCGCGGAATACCGTAATGTGAGCGGGCTGCTGCGAATAATTCCGCCTGTTTGACGGTATCCATACCCAGATCCGCTTCCAGGTCGAGATCGAGGTCCAGCATCTCCACCGGGTATCCGGTTTTCTCGCTGACCAGGGAGAGCAGATAAATCTTGACTGCATCTGCATCCTGTGCAACGGTGGGGGAAACTTGACTATCATCTGTTTACCGCAGGTTGCTCCACGGGCGCAGGTTTTTCCTCTGGGTTGGTAGCGAAGTCGCTACCTGGATCTTAGGTTGGGGTTCAACAATTGCTTTTACCGCAGGATTAACGTTCCAGGCAGCCCTGATTTCAGGAGGCTGGCCATATTGCCAGGTCGATTCCACCTGTTGTTTCTCCGGGGCCGCGATCGATCTGATCCTCAGTGTCCGCTTGCTGACTTCCAATTCCGGCTGTTCGTACCCGGATATACCGGCAAGCCAGTTTTTGTATCGGGTTTGATCCACCCGTTCTCCCTCTCCAGGCACGCGGTGAACGAGGGTCATGGCGATCTGCGATCCGAAACCCGCACCAAGCCGCAGGGCATATTCAGGGTCGTAACGCCCTCCGCGGGAGAGGTTCAAATCACCCAACTCGGGGTCCGGCTCAAACTCGCCATCCAGGTGGGCGATTGGCGGCACCTGGCCGGTTTCCAGCGCTTTAGCCGCCACCACATCCTCCACCCCCACTCCCATGGTGTGACCGGTGAAGCCTTTTGTGTTGGCAATTACGATCTGGTTGGCCTGGTCACCAAAACAGGCACGCAGAGCACGGATCTCCGCGCTGGCACTTCCGCCGCGGGCGGGTGTGTAGGTCTCATGCGAAACGAAAACCATCCGGGAGGCTATCTCATCGCGGCGAATGTCCAAAACGCTGCTCGGCGGTCCGCAGCAACCGTTCCATCACCTCACTGACGTGCGTCACATCCAGGCGGGTGCCGTGAAATGCGGAATTGGAGATATTCGAGGAAAGGATCTCGCCGATACCGCGCATTCCGCGCTCACGCAAAGCATCCTCGCTCTCCACGACGAGCGCAGCTGCGCCCATGCCCATGATCATTCCGTTTCGGCGGCGGTCAAACGGCAGAGCTGCCTTGCGCAAATCACCTTCCGTTGTGGCGGCTCCGCTGGCAAACATGGAACTTCCGATCCAGGAGATCAGGTTCGGGTTGGTTACATCATCCCCAGCAATAACAATCACCCGGCGGCAGCGACCTGCTCGGATCCAATCCTCAGCGATCGAAAGCGCATGGGTGGTTGTGGCACAGGCGGCATTGACGTGCGTATTGGGTCCGCGCGCACCGATGTATTCCGCAAATTGCGAATGACCCATCGAAAGGACACGGAAAACGAAGCGGCGGTCAAAGGAATAATCCAGGGATTCGATGCTGCGATCCACCTCGTACTTGCGCCGCTTGAGTTCATCCTCCAGCTGCGTTTGCCCTTGGGGGCACATGGAGGCCACCAGGTCGATGGTTTCCTGGATCTCCTCCGCCTGTTTTTCCAGGATGCGGTTTTTATAGTAACGGTCAGCTTCATCCGCCATGCGGTCCAGTCCGGGGAAAGCAGAGCAAAAGATCACCCCGGTCTCATCCTGCAGTGGTTTTGGCAGTTTTACGCTCTGTGGCAGAAGCGAACCGGTGGTCGTTTTCTTGTAATTCATTACCAAAGGGATACCAGCATCCCGCAGCGCTTCGATCCCCGCAGCGATCGCCAGGCGGGTGGAAACATCCAGGGTTTCTGTGCGCTCTTCCGGCACACCGAACTCGTTCTACGAGGTCAAACTCACCGCCCTGCCCGGCCAGCTTGAGCACCTGGTCCAGGTCAGTGATCTCCTCCATCACCGCGCCGGCATCGCTTTTCACCAGGCGGGTGACATGTTTATCAAGCATCGATTGGCGTACATCATCCGAAAGGGATTCGATGCGCATATCGCCATTCAGGATGCATTGGATATTGTTATCATCGAAGACCTGCCGATTTTTTCCGGGCAGCCCCAGGCCAGCTCCGCTGATCACCACGGAACCGGTGATCGTTCCCGGGACGCCATCTTGTACCAAAACAGAAGCGGTTGAAAAAACCGGTAGGCTGGCTTGCACTGTTGTGGATGAAACCCGTACCTGCGGGATACCCGCCGCATACATCCCGCACAAGGCCTCGTTGAAGCTGGACTTGCCCCCTTTTCGCGGATGGTTCGTGGGGATAATCGTCACTCCTAGCACGTCTTTGAGGTTGTCACCCGCCAGAGCGCTTAGGACACGCTTGGGCCCGCATTCAATAAATACTCTGGCACCCGCCCCATAAAGCGTCTGCATCCCCTTGACGAACTGCACCGGCGAAGCCACCTGCCCCGCCAGTAAATCCGCTATTCCCTCCGCGCTCTCAGGGTAAAACTCCCCTGTCACATTCGAAACGATCGGTATCCGCGGCGCTTTCACATCCATCCCCTCGATCGCCGCTTTCAACGGCACACTCGCCGGTGCCACGATCTTCGTGTGAAATGCGTGCGAGACCGGGATCTTCACCGCCTGGAAGTTTTCCGCCTGGAATCTGGCGATGGCTTCATCGATCCCCTTCGTTGACCCCCCCAGTACGCTCTGCACCGGGCTGTTGATATTTGCGATCACCACATATTCATCAATACCCTGGATGATCTCGCTTACTCTCTCCAGCGGCGCTGAAACAGCTGCCATGCAGCCTTTATCCTCCATCTGCACCCGGCTCATCTCCCTGCCCGCGGGTGCTCACAACCTTCAGTGCTTCCTCAAAGGTCAACACCCCCGCGGCAACCAGGGCGGCATATTCCCCCAACGAGTGCCCCATCACCATATCCGGCTCCACCCCGTACTTCTTCAGCACCCGCATCACGGCCACATTCGCGGTCAGCATCGCCGGCTGGGTCATCTGGGTGTTCTTCAGTTCCTTCTCCGCCTGGTGCAATTCCTCTTCGGTCCCATCCGTGTAAATGAAGCTGGTTAACGGTTTGCCCAGTATCGGCGTCATGATCCGGTCAGCTTCATCAAAAGTATCCTTTACCACCGGTTCGGTCTCATGCAGGTCCATGAACATGTTCACGTACTGCGACCCCTGCCCGGGGAAGAGGAATGCCACTTTCCCTGCTCCCCCGCTCCCCCGGTAAATGCCATGCGCCTGCAACGCTTTCCATGCACCGGCGCTTTCATTATTCAATCCTGATATCGCCTTCTCCAACCGTTTCCCCAATTCCGCAGCATCCGTATAGTCAATCGCGAGACGCTCGACTTTTTGAAGCTCCTCCCCCGTTGGGCAGCGCGGATCGAAACCTTGTTCCACGGATGCATTTTGGAGCGCTGATTCCAGAGATGCCTTGAGCGCTGCGGTAGATTCCGCGGATGAAAAGAACAATCCCTGGTAAGGACGCAACGATGGGTCATTCCCTGAGACCATATCAATGGTTATCTCTGACAATTCACTTTTGGTAACGGGATTTTCCGCGATGGGGGTGATGTTAGTAGATCCGGCACTCAACCCTTCGCAGATGAAGGCGATCACCTTGGCCAGCGTGTTGTAATCCGAAAGGCGTAGGTCATCACGGCGGGGAATGTTATAGTGGGTTCGGATCGCAGCCAGGAGTTCCGCCTGTTTGACTGTATCGATCCCCAGGTCCGCTTCGAGATCCAGGTCGGCATCCAGCATTTCCACCGGGTATCCGGTCTTTTCACTGACCGTTGCCAGCACGTACTGGCGAACGGCTTCCTGATCAGCATTCTGAAGCGTTGGCGCAGCTACAGCATCATTAACAGTTGCAGATGGTTCAATCATTGAAACCGTCGTGGATTTAAGCTCCAAGGGCACAGCCACGGAAACAGACTGATTGCCACCCACCCCCGGGAAGTATTCTTCCAGCACAACATGAAAATTGGTTCCCCCGAACCCAAATGAACTGACACCCGCGAAGCGGAAGTTTCCCTCGCGAACAGCCCATTCCTGCGATTGGGTATTTACCCGGACGGGCAGGTGAGCAAAATCGATATGCGGATTGGGGCAGCCAAAATTTGCCGATGCGGGCAGCACTTTGTGATTTAGAGACAGGATCGCCTTGAGCAATCCTGCTGCTCCTGCAGCGCTTTTTAAATGACCAATATTGGATTTCACCGATCCGAGCGCAACGCTGCCGATGGCTAATCCGAGCGGCCCCAGCACCGCGTTCAAGCTGGATACCTCGGCCACATCCCCGACCTTCGTCGATGTTCCATGACCTTCGATCAAGCTTACGGAAGCTGGGTTTATCCCGGCATCCTGCCAGGCTCGTTCAATGGCACGCTGCTGCCCGAGAGGATTGGGAGCGGTTATTCCTTTGCCCTTGCCATCCGAGCTTCCGCCTATACCGCGGACAACCGCGTAGATCCTATCGCCATCCCGTTCGGCATCCTCCAGCCGTTTCAGCAGGAAGACGACCGCACCCTCTCCCATAACGAATCCATTGGCACCTTCTGCATACGGACGCGAGCCATCCGGGCTGAGCGCACCGATCTTGCTGAATTTGATATAGGATTCCGGGCTCATGCTGCGGTCGATTCCACCGGTGAGCGCGGCATCGAATTTACCGCTCAGCAATCCTTCGGCAGCAGATTGTATGGCAGCCAGGGAGGAAGCACAGGCAGCATCGGTGATGAAATTTGGACCAGCCAGGTTGAAAACATTGGCCACTCTTCCGGCAATGATATTGGAGAGTTCCCCGGGCATGGTGTCTTCGGTGATGGGAAGAATCCGGTTCTGTACCTCAGCGGCCAATTGCGAATAAATCGCATTTTTCTTTTCCGAGGGTAAGTCCTGGAAACCCGGCACAGACTGGAGGATATCCAGGAATTCCGGCAGGAGGATGCGGAAATTGGAGCGGTAATGCGAATCGCCGGCGTTGGAATTGCCAAAGATCACTGCGGTTCGTTCGAGATCCAATTTCCTTCCGGGGTGCCCATAATCGGTGAGTGCCTGGTGGCTGGCGGCGAGCGCCCATTGCTGGACGGTATCCATGGTGGCCAGAACCTTGGGGGGAATGGCGATACCCAGTTTAAATGGATCAAATTTATAATCGCGAACAAACGCGCCGATCTTTGTGTAGGTCTTATCCGGTATGGACGGATCGGGGTCATAATAATGCGCCAAATTCCACCGATCCTCCGGGATATCCCTGATCGAATACCTGGCGGAAAGGATATTTTTCCAAAATGATTCCACATCCGGCGCATCCGGCAGGATGGCACCCAGTCCTACAACCGCGATCAATTTTCCATTATTCATTTACGTACCTCCAGTAATCATTCACCTTTAAAATTAATTTCATCAGCCTGAATTTCTCGGCACTCAAAATAGTCTTATGAATAGCCTGGTTGTTTACCAGGAGCGAGAAGATAGGGAATCCCGGGAAATAAACAAGCGAATGAACCCAAATGGCGTGTTCATGTTGGAGATAACCCTCGGCAGGGGTATAGGTTACGGTTGTCGAAGGCTTAATCGAGCTATCTTCTCGATGGAATAATTTGGGTAATTAAAATCGAAGTGAATTCTTTTCCGGATGCCTGCTGGCTCTTCTTCTATCGATAAGATCAAGGGAAGAAGGTAGCCAGGATGCTGCGGTTCTCCGCGCGGCACAATTCGTGGATCTCTGACTTGGTCAGGGGGGCAAATGGTTCGTAGATGGAATCCTGCTGCTGCTCGGCGGGAGTAAATTCCCGAGGTGAGAAGAGCCGGTCCTCCGGCTGCCAGGGAATATCGATCCGCTGCCCGGATCGAAGCAGCCTCTTTCGCTTTTCACAGAGCCGGATGGTATCGATCAATGCGGGGATCAAGTGCCGGTTCTGCGGGGAAAGCACCCTGCACCACGTACTACTGAGCTGGTGAACGATCATGTGCGCTGAATTCGGAAAGGGCATGCAGCCTTCGATCCATTTTTCTACGATGGGTCTCAACGCACTGGCGCAATTACCGACAGCCATTTTCTTTTCAGGAAGGAGTGCGATTTCAGCTTCAGTGAAAGGTCTTCCTAACCTGTCGAACCAGGTAGCTCGCTCATTGATTCGCAGCCCTGGACCCAGGATAACAGAAAGGTGAAAATCCGTTCGCTGGCCTTCATAATAGAGCATATCGAACGCATAACGAATCGTTGCCAGGCATCCACCACGGCATACCATTTCCATTTTGATGACATCCTGCGGTTCAAGCAAGCCATCTTTGAGTATCGACGAAATCCCAGCCCGGTGATCCCCCACTAGGACGCGCACATTGGGAAAATTTACCTGCATCCAATCCCCGAGGAGTGAGGGATCGGCTTCCCGGAAAGGAGTGATGCGCTCCTCACCAATTACATCGACAACGGGGGTATTGAATCCTTCACGATCGGCGATCTGCATCAGGGGTACTGTGCCTGGATCAATACCCATCATCCGGGTTGCCACCCTGTCAGTCTCCACGCTCTGGTTGCCGCTGATAATCACCCTCGATTGAACCGGTTCCACCGGTGCCGGACCGTTCCCCTCCCCTCCCACGATCCCGTCGATGATGACCAGGTCCGCCTGGAACAGACGCAACATATCCACAAGTTTATGGTTGAGCGTATGGTTGTGGTTTCGCAATCGCAGGTAATAAGGGATGGTGCCCATGGCGTTTTTGAATCCCAGGGTGACCCCGGAGTATAAATTGGTTTTCATTTTTGGCAGGGAGACGTAGAAAGCCTCTCCACGCACCACCGGGGCGAAGGACTTGGGGATGATCATCTCTTGCATCACTTTCGCCTGCGGAAGTAGATAACGCTCCACCGGTTCTTCCTCCAGGGCGACGAGCTCTACCTTACGAACTTTCGCCAGGCGGTCCAGGCCGGCGATGCGAAAAGCCGAACGGGTGGGCATGCCCTTTCCGGCAGATTCCACGATATGAATATCCCGGGTGTACTGCTGGATAAACAGCACCACCGCATCGAGCACACGCGGGTCGGTGGATTCAGGGTAGTCCGGTTCCTTCATCCCCAAATGGTGAAAAACTGTCACCAAATTAGGCTTGATCAGCACCCTGCGCCCGCGGAGGCTAGGCGTGAAAAATGTACTTTTTCATCCAGTTCGGCAAGGTTTCGGAAGATCGTATCCCGGATCGCGTTGACATCCGCGCGAGCCTCATATCGTTTGCTTCCGAAATTGGCAGGCAGGCGTACGTAATCCCGCAGATAATCAATCTCCGGAGCGTGGGTGATGACAACTGTGCTATTTGCGGATTTTTGCATATTGGCTAAATCATACAATACTCCGTGGATTCGGAGGAAGGATTTCGAATCGTTTAAGGCTATTAATCATCAAAATGAATATTCGATGAAGCTACACAATAGGATATGAGAATGGAAAATTTAATTTCCCCGCCGACGAGAATCCCGTTTTTTTTACGATTCCCAATTTGGGTTTCGCGGAGAATTACCGGCAAAGATCTGCTGCCTGCTAAGATGCTGGCCTGGTATCCAAGGGCTGCGGTGGGATCCGGAGTTTTGGAAGTGATGGCAGCTCATCCTGAAGGCAAGCTTGGCGCACGCATCCTGAAACTCGTACGTATCCAGGCTTCCCTGACCGCATCCTGCGCTTTTTGTTTCGATATGAACAGCTACCAGGCTGAAGAGACGGGTATCACCCCGGAGGAGCTGCAAGCCCTCCAAGGCAGAATCGGGATCGATTCCATTTCGACCTTTTCACATCGCGAGAGATTGGCGATCGAATACGCAAGGCTCATTTCCAATACCCCGTTGAGATTCCAACCCGAATTCCTCCGGGATCTCCGGCAAAATTTCAACGAGCGTGAGATCGTCATCCTGGCAAGCACGGCAGCGCAGGTGAACTATTGGGCTCGTCTGATCCAGGCACTGGGTATCCCCCCGGCGGGTTTCACCGACAACTGTAAGATTTAATTCCTTTCTCCCAAATACTATTCCATCTGTTTTTCGCTTTCCCCACTTTTTCTTCTATAATAGGCATTGAATTGTGGGCTCACCAGTCTATCTCTTTGGTGAAAACAAATGAAAAAATTCTTTTTGGATCGTTCCGTTTCACTGCTGATGGTGATTGTAGTATTGATCCTGGCCACCTTGTTTCAATCGGCGATATCCTATAGCACCACTTTCGGCCGGCTTAAAGACAACATCCATTTGATGACATGGTTGCCAGTATCATTTTTATCGCTGCGTTTATTCCTGGTTTGCGTTGCATTGGTTCTTTGGGTACTTAAAAGGAAAAAGCCATTATTCAAGATAATTATCGTCGCGAATACCTTTTTGACCTTTGGCCTTGTTATGAACATTGCGGCTCTGCTGGATGTTCTGGCCGGTTTCTATTCAGGACCTGTGAATGTCCTCATTCTGGGCGTAATTTTCCTGGCTGCCTCCAACGTGCTGATCTTTTCAGTCTGGTATTGGATCATTGACCCGCCCGGTGTGGAGGAGGAACCGCGTGAACAAGAAGCATGGGATTTCCTTTTTCCCCAACGTGGTGGTGAAATTCCCCATTATGAAAACTGGGTTCCACGCTACACGGATTATCTATTCGTGGCTTTCACCACAAGCATTGCCTTCAGCCCGACCGATACTTTACCGCTCACCCGCAGGGCCAAGGTGCTCATGATGCTGCAAGCCGGGGTCTCGCTGGTGACGATCACAGCCATTGCCAGCAGCGTGATCAATATTATGGCGAGCGGTGGATAATTCGAACCCTGTGAAATAAAACCTCCCGATGACCAAAATCCTGAAATCCCCCTCAACGATTTTCCTGATCCTTTCCCTGGTTTTCGGAACGATATGGATATTCCTGATGCCAGCCGGCGCCGGGTATGATGAGGAAACGCATCTGGCCAGGATCTATGAGATCGACCATAAAGCATTGATCCCCAATCAATGGCTCGGCCAGGAGGGAAACGGCATTCCAGCCAGCATGCTGAAACTATCCTATCGCCAAAAACCTTTTTTGCTCCCGATTACGCTTCAGAATATCCGCGAGCAATTGACCCTAACGCTGGATTCTCCCGAAACGATCACGCACCTCACGCGAGCTGCGTATTCTCCGCTGCTTTATATCCCCCAGGCAGTAATATTTTTTCTTTTCGGATATTTATTAAAACTACCGCTTCTTGTAAATTATTGGTTGATCCGTTTCACTTACTTGTTGACCTATGTGGGATTGGTATTTTTTGCGATCCGGCTGATCCCGAAATTCAAGTGGGTACTTTTTGTCCTCGCCCTGGCACCTATGACCATGATCCAGGCTGCATCCATTTCTGCCGATCCAGCCACCAATGGAGCCAGTTTCTTGTTCATCGCCTGGGCGCTCTATTTGGTGGAACAGAGGGACCCGATCAAACGAAAAGAAATCTGGATCACATTCTTATTGGTTTTTATTCTTTTCTTTGTTAAACCGAACTCCACCCCTCTTGTGCTTCTATTGGTATTAATAAAGCCATCCCGGTTTTCGTCCAGAAGTGTCATGGTTTTATTCTGGACAGTCATCGCGGGATTATTCCTGGTTGAGGTCGGCGGATGGTCGGCAATCCAATTCCAAGCCGAGGCTGCCAGGCGTGGGCTCACCGAAACGCAATCTTCGGGACTTTTCACAGTAATTTTCTCTTCCCCAATGGTGTTCATCGGTAACTTAATAACCTACATCGCCACGAATATCCCCGGTACCCTCAAAGACTATGTTGCATCATTCGGGTACGGGTATTACGAAATACCTTCAATCGTTTACATCCTCTTCGTTATCAGTTTAGGAGCCGCAATCCTGCATGATTGGCAGCTCGACGAGATCTCCAAACCCATCAGGATCCTCCTGGGGATCGAATTTATCCTCCTGTTCTTCGGCACATTCGCACTCCGGTTCGCGATTAAACAGAGCGTGGGCAGCCTCGCGCTTTCCCAGGGTCGGTATTTCATACCCTTCATACCTTTATTGATCTTCAGCATTTTCGGAGGCCATATTCATTCGGCCATTAACGATAAACCATTAAAATTGATGGCATTTTTCGGTACCACCTTGACGCTTCTCGTCGTCACCGCAGCCATGTATCTCGTCTACTATGTACCGTGCGGGATGTATTTCTACACGCCAGGGAAGTGCGTTCTGCCAGTATATAAGAATTGGGCTCCCTCCCGGGATAATTCCGTTCTCATACAAAAAGGTGAAATTGTTGAGCAGACTTTTCAACCCGATTGCGGAAGGACGGACAGCCTTTCATTTTTTACCTATACCGCACCACAAACTACCGGCGAAGGTGATTTTTTAATGCAAATGATGAACAACCAAACCGGTGAGAAATTATTCTCCATGACATATCCAAGCAAGAATATGCAGGACAATGCGATGACGAAAATCGATATTCCGGCAATTCAACTGGATACGAATGGCAAATATTCGATCACGATTTCCACCGATGGTCCACAACCTGTATTTTCGATCGGACTTTCGGACCGCCAGCGAATTCGCGGTTCCCTCACCCAATCGGGAATTCCAATCGATAAAGATTTGTTGTTCCAATACAGCTGCATTGAATGATTTTTCAATTAATAAGCTACATTCCGTAATTAGAGATCAATGTTAATTTTCTCTTTTTCCCTAGTTATATCCTTTGCGGTGTTTATATCATCCGCTTTAAAAATCAAGCATCGCCCCGGTTATTTGCTTTCCATCTATTTATTGTTCATCAGCAACATTGTGGTTTCGGGCTTAATTGCGAATCCTTTGGGGTTCTTAAATAACAAGTCGTTTTACCTTGTCTTCGAATTGGTCATGCTTGCTGTTGCTTTGGGATTTTGGGGCTTCCATAAGAAACCTTCTCTGCTCGGTCCGTGGAGCACGCAAGACTTCCATTATTCGCGGGATCAATGGAGGAAAAGCTTAGGGGAATGGAGGGTCATTTGGGTTCTCGCAATTTCCATGATCTGCTTTTATGCAATAGGGGCGTTGTTGGTTCTTTTCATCCCGCCAAATACAAACGATAGTTTGCTCAATCATCTGGCGAGAGTGGGGTTTTGGCTGCAACATGGAAATATGTTTTTATGGCCAACACCTTCAATACACAACCTCATCTATCCTGTAAATGCGAACCTGCTGTTCCTTTGGACAATCCTTTTTTCGAATACGGATTATTTGACAGGATTTGCTCAATGGATCGCAGCTTTTACCGGGGCAGTCGCAATTTTTGGCATCAGCCGTTTGCTGGGTTGGAAGCGTGCGCCTTCCATTTTTGCTGGTTTGGTGTGGCTCAGCTTGCCAGAGATCTTGCTTCAATCCACGACAGCACAACAGGACCTGATTGTCGCCGTTTTCTATATCCTATCTGTTTACTTTTTTATCTTCGGGGTTCGCGAAAAGAATCTTCAAGCAGGAATCCTTTCAGGTTTGGCACTAGCGATTGCCATTGGCACGAAACAGATCGCCCTTTTCCTTCTTCCTGGTTCTGCAATTTTTGCCTTTCTTGCCTGGTTGAAATATCGCCGATCCATTCAAAGATTTCTTCTTGTGTGGGTCATTTCCAGTATGGGATTAATCAGTCTTCTCGGTTCATATATTTATATCCAAAACCAAATAATTTTTCACAACCCCATGGGTGATAGTGATTTTTTGGCGAATCAGATCGGCGGTCAAAAGAACTGGGGAATAAAGGAAAATATCCTGTTCAACTCAGCCAGATTCTTTTATCAGAGCGTTGATTTCACAGGGTTCCCAATTCAAATCGAAGACAATCTAATTAATCTGAAAGAAAAGTTGGCAAAGCCCATTTTTACCATGTTGAACCTTGACCTGGAGTCACAGGCAGCAGTTCATGATCCAAGTTTTCCTTTTATTTATTCGGATATCCCCCCGATTCAAGAAGACCAAAGTTGGTATGGGATCCTGGGTTTTTTTCTCGTTTTTCTACTCGCACCAATCCAATTCATTCGTGGAATACAAAAAAGAGATCCTTTCCGCATAGGCCTATTTCTGACCTCATTTGTTTATTCGATTTTAGTAATTGCTTTTCGGCCAGGTTGGGACCCCTTTCAGGGGCGATATTTCATACCAGTGGTGACATTAACTGCACCTTTCCTTGCCTCCATTGTTCGCCAAAAATTGGGTTGGAAAATCATGAATTGGGTAATCACAATTTTTATAATTTTTTCAACTATCTATATCCTCTTAAACAACAGTGGAAAACCGCTGATTTCGTACCCTCGCCTGCAATCTCTGCTCCGAATTTCATCTTCCTCTTCAAAGTTACGTGATGGGATCATGACATTCTCCCAACTGAATTTTCCTTCGCCAAATGATATTTGGAATCTTGATCGAACTGATCGGCAACTTATCCAGATTAGAATGATGGATACACCGGTAAAACTGGTTGAGGATTCTGTCCCAAAAGTAACGAACCTTGCACTTGGTTTTTCTCAGTATTTACCAGTATTTCCCCTTTTTGGCGAGCATCTTACCCGAAAACTCTTCCCGGTCTATCCACCGGAAAGGCTCCTGGATAAATCCTGGTTTGAGGAAAACAAGATCGATTTCCTGCTTCTTCACCTCACCGACCCGCAGATGCCCGATCCTCCCGCCTGGTTGATCCCATATCAAACCATTGGCAATTGGGCTCTTTATTATCCTGAATGGAACAAACCACCTTCGCAATAAAAGAGGCAGCCATGCGTCCTGACTGGGATTCTTACTTCCTGAAAATCGCTTACGCCGTTTCCGAGCGCTCCACCTGCGACCGGGCGTTCGTGGGTTGTGTGCTTGTGCTGGAAAAACGCATCCTCACGACCGGTTTCAACGGATCTCCGGCAGGGCAAGCGCACTGCGACGATGCAGGCCACCTGATGGTGGATGGGCACTGCGTCCGTACCATCCACGCCGAGACGAATGCCATAATCCAGGCAGCTCTTCACGGTGTCTCCACCCGCGGTTCGACCTGTTACGTGACCCACTTCCCCTGTATCAGTTGCTCCAAGGTGCTTATCAATTCGGGTATCACCCGCCTGGTGTATTGCGAATCCTACCGCCCGGATCCGGTTGCGTTAGATTTCCTGAACAGCGCAAAAATCGAGGTGTTGCAAAAAGAATTCAGTACCCAATCCCCCGGTTGATAACCTTCTTCGTTCACATCGTTGATTCAAATATTCCATTGGATATATAATTAATTGAGTTTATAAGCATCACCATTTCGGTTCTGAGGAGGGAATCATGCCGGATTATGATGTCATTGTTATTGGCGGCGGTCTGGGTGGGCTTTCCTCCGGCGCGTTGCTCGCCCACCAGGGCAGGCGTGTGCTGGTGCTGGAGCAAAGCGGGCAAGTGGGTGGATGCTGCTCCACTTTTGAGAAGGATGGCTTTCATTTCGATGTTGGTGCTTCCATCATTGAAATCATCCAACCCATTGAAAAAGTATTTAAAATGCTCGGAACACGGCTGCAGGAGGAAATGGACCTGATCTCCTGCGACCCGATCATGACCTATCTCTTCGAAAATGGACAGCGAATCACTTACCCGCTTTCCGCAGAAAAAACCGGGGATGTGATCCGCAGAATCTCTCCGGAGGATGGCGCGCGCTGGGCGGAGTTCTGCGCTTTCTCGCAGGACCTCATGGACGTCACCCTCGATACGTTTTTCAGCGAACCCGCCAGCACCATGCAGGATATGGCTGCGCTCATTCGCAAGAACCCGCGCTTCCTCAAGTTCCTTCCGGTTTTCATGACCAGTTACCAGAGCGTCCTGGAGAAGTACTTCAAAAACGAGACTGTGCTCAAGACGATGGCCTACCAGGCTTTCTATTTTGGGCTGCCACCCGCGCTTGTTCCCGGACCATATGCGATGGTGCCCTATACCGAGCACGTTGGCATTTATTACCCCCGCGGTGGGATGATCCAGATCCCGCTTGCACTTCAACGCCTGGGGGAGAAATTCGGCATGGAGTTGCGGCTGAATACACGGGTTTCAAAAATCATCGTGGAGAAGAATCGGGTCAAGGGTGTCCGCCTTGCTGATGGAACCGTTCTTACCTGCAAGCAGGTTGTATCCAATATCAACGCGCGGACGCTCTACCTCAAGTTGATCGGTGCGGAGCATTTGCCATCCCTGGCGCTTAGGGGGTTAAAAAGCTACGATTACTCCATATCGGTACCGATGGTCTATATCGGCCTGGATTATGAACCACCCCTGGACGCGCATCATTCGATCTTCGCCGTATCCCCCGACGAAATGAATCGCCAGTATTTTGAATATATCCGCAAAGGCAGGCTGGCAAAAAAGAACTTCGGACTGGTTTGCTGGTCCACCCACACCGATCCTTCTCTTGCGCCGGAGGGTTGCCACATTCTGAATGTGATCCCTGAAGGCGGTTATTACTTGAGCGATTCCACCTGGGATGAGGAAAAACCACAATTCATCGAGCGGACCATCGAGAATCTTTCAAAGAAAGCCATTCCCGGGCTCAAAGAACACGTGGTTGCTGCCGATTGCGTCACCCCACTGGATTTTGAACGCAGGCTGCTGCTGCCCGAAGGCGCGATTTATTCCTTCCAGCAGGATCTGCCCGCCCAGGCTGTCTTCCGGCCTTCCGCCCGCTCAAGGGTAATTTCGGGTCTCTACCTGGCTGGTTCCTCCACACATCCGGGTGGTGGAGTTCCTACCACCATCGCCTCCGGGATGATCGCTGCCGGATTGATCTCGAAGTACGAATCCTAAGGAGAGATACAACCATGAGAAACCGATCTCACTTCCCCTGGTTTTCCCTGATCCTGGTCGGAGCCGTCACAGCAGTGATCTGGTGGCGCCTGCTTCCCGAACATAAACGTGAGTTTTACCGAAATCTAGTCCGCCAGGTTCCCGATCTACCTGGACGATACGTAATCTGATCTTGATCAAAACAAAAACCGGTGAGCCATTTACACTGCTCACCGGTTTTTTTATGCGATCCCATCGAGCGAGATCGATCTTCGCGCTTGATCCCTAAGGTGGTTTACTCCAGAAAAAAATTCACGCATGATCACCACCGCGAGATATTGCCCAAAGGGAGTAAGGTGATGAGGGGATTCCTTGCTGAATGCTCCAACCATGTTGAGGAAGAACATTTCCAGCCACAATCCCCTGTTCCGGGTTACCCCAAATTGAGCGGGGAAATCATCCTTTTCCAAATCAAGGCCGAACAAATCCATCATTAAGTTGTATCGCATGCGGGCGTATTGATCATATTTTTGCTCACCCCTCAAACTCATCTGCCCACTGGAAATTCTCCTTCCATAATCGTTCAGAGAAAATGAATTCACGTATAGCGTACCGTCCAGGAAACTGAATGCTCCCGCACCCAACCCGACATATTCGCGTGTATCCATAATGTACTCGTCGATGAGCCCGCTGCCGTTTCGTTGAAAGGTCCAGGCTGCACTGGATGTGAATTCGCGTTCCAATTCTGTATGGATGATTTCAAAGAAGCGACGCTCGCGGCGATTATCCACCGGGCCAACGCTTTGTGCCAGCGATCGCTCGACCGATGGTGAGGTCATAAGCGGGTAATAGGTAACCTGCTGGGCACCGCTAGCCATGACCATTCGTATATCCTCACGCAGCATCGCCTCCGTCTGTGTGGGGAAATTGAAGATCATATCCACATTCAGGCAGGTAAAATTTCCCGCATAGCGCTTTATCCTTTCCTGTATCTGCGCAGGGGTGCCGAATTTTCCACAGCGATCCATACGATTTAGAAGGTCTTCATTAAAACTCTGCACCCCCACCGAGAGACGTTGGACCCGGTGCCTTAATACCTCCATCACTCGATCATTCAAATGGTCCGGATTGGTCTCGCAGGATACTTCCCGAATAGGGAACAGCTCTCCCGCCAAGTCGATGGTATGAGCAAGTTCATCCGGCAGGATGGTTGGCGTTCCCCCGCCAATATACATCGTCTCGAACCGGTATCCAAGCGTTTCTGCCATCCGCATCTCGTTTCGCAGGGAATTGAAATATGCGCGCGCTCGATCCTGATCGAAGATATATCTATTAAATGAACAGTATGGGCAGAGAGTCTCGCAAAAGGGGATATGAAGGTAAAGGACGTATTGATGCCCGGATTCAGGACCCGGAAGTATTGCAGACTTGCTCGGCTGGATATTAAGAAATCGCCTGGTTTCCCTCCGCAGGACATGGGTCAGGGCTCTTTCCGCGAATAAAGGGAGGAAATTCATAGCGGGATTGGATTCCCGACGAGTTGGCTTTTCCGGGATCTTGATTTTCGGCTGCGGGGTTGGGTTCCATGGTTTTAAAAAGAAGTTTGATTAATCGCCAGTGATGAATTCGCCGTTAATTTTCTGACTCACCTGGATTGATACTTCACCAGCCAAAGCCTTCTCGGTAAAACACATCCGTCTCGCGATGCGGATCAAATCCTTGATTTCACCTTGGGCAGCACCCGAATCCAGGGATGATCTCCACCTCAAACCCGTCGCAGAACCCCTCCGCATCACCCCGCAGGACCGAACCCTGTTCGTGGAATTTCGCGCTCACCCGGACGTGCTCATTCTTCAATTCGATCTTTCGTTTTGCCGCCACCTGCGACAAATGCGAGATCAGTCAGAGTGCCATGCCGGAGACAAAATATGTCAGCGGGCTGGGAGCAGTTCCTTCCCCACCGGGCATATAGGTACCTTCATCACTGGTGATGGCATACGTTCGCCCGGTTTCCGGTTGACCACCAATCACCTGCTTGCGCCAGTGATCCAGCGAGCGGGCATCGGCTTCGACCGTTATTGAACGAAAATCAACACTTTTTGTTTCGTTGGGGTTCATCATAGAATCGATCTTCACTGCGAATTAGAGGTCATTCGTTTGGGATTGGTTTTTTGATCTTGAAGCAAAAAGCAAAAAGGATGGTCCCCAGGCATACTGGGATGTACCAGTACGGAGATAATTGTTCTAGCGTTGGGAACATCATGTTATAGAGTCCCAGTCCGAATAGCATGAGCAGCACGGCCAGAGCAACCAGCCACCAGCTGGTAATTCCGTAAGGCGGAGTTCCAGGGGGGTCGGTATGGAGGGCAGCACCTTTGGATCGGCCGCCAACTTTCCGGCGTTTCAACGCATATTCGTTATTTATCCTCCTCTGTTGACCCCGCAGCTGTGCCATACGGGCGTAAAAGATCAGGATCGCGACCATCACCACAATGATTTCAGGGGTAAAACTCATTTCTTCTTCTCCGATTTATTCTTTATGATCTTTTTCATCACCACCTGTTTGAAATCGACCTTATTCGGGCGTACGCCCGCGCCTTTTTGCTGGTAAATCGCTCTCGGGGAAAGGTAACCAAAGGCAGTTTTGGACAGTTCTTCACTTTTATCATCCCGATGCAGAACATAGACTTCCGTATTTGGCAATCGTACGAAAAAGAATCGTTTTTCCGGGCGGGCAACCAAAGCCATAAAATAGGCATCTCCATCCTCCTTTGGGCTTGGTAGAGTGATGATCACCAAGCGGGTATTTTTATCCACCTGATCTACCGAATATGTCAGACCAGCAGGTGTCACCCTCTTTTCCGCTTCCAACCGGTCACCAACATGATTCCAGTAAAAAACGAGAAATTCTCTCCCATCCTTATCGAGGTACCGCATGAATGAATCCGTGCTGGAGTGAAACAATAGCGGAATGGCCTCGAAAGTAAAATTCCAGGAAAGACTTCGATTCTTATCCATTATTTATTAATCCTCATTTCAAGAACCTTGATTATACCAAGCGACAAAACCAGCAAGTGTACGAGGAGGTTTTTGAAGAATCGAATGCATCACCCGAGAGCAGCCCACCAGACCATATTTATCGTAATATTCGAACATTTTTACCAGGGTTTTTATCTGGTATTCATCCATCCTGGAATTTCGCGCCTCTGTGACCCAGTCTGATAAATCCTGTTGAACTGCCCGGATTGGTTTGCCTAGTACCTCACCGATGATTTGTGCCACTTCCACCTGCGTAAGTGCCTGCGGACCACTCAGCTCGAAGATCCCATTTCGATACTCGTCTGAGGTAAGCACCTCCGCTGCCACTGTACCCACATCCTCGAGATCCACAATACTGATTCGAGCTTTGAGGGAATAGGGCACAGAATAAATCCCCAGGTCGACAATGCTTTTCCAACCAGCTAAAATATTCTGCATATAGGCGCAAGGCTGAAGAATAGTGAAATCTAATCCCGATGTAAATAAGGCCTCCTCAACCCTCATCTTTTGCCAATGATGCGGCATGGCTTCCACCTGAGGGTGGAGGACGGAATGATAGACTAAGTGATTTACCCCGGCTTTTCTCGCTGCGGTAACAATTTTTTTTCCAATCTCATACTCATCGGGTGATACATTCGGACATATATGGTATACCCTGTGAATTCCAGTTAGCGCCTGCTTGAGAATGCCTTCATCGCGGATGTCACCAGAAATTGCCTGCTCCGCACCTTCAACCAGCAATTGAGATGCTTGATCTTCCCGATGGGTAAGAACGCGAACTCTGAGCATGCTTTTCCTGCAGCGCTTTCAGAACTATTCTTCCCGTCTTCCCGGCTGCTCCTGTTAATAGGATCATGGTTTGATAATCTCCATGGTTTTGTCCTCTGGAAAAACTACTCCCCGATGCAACTTGCAGCGTCGGGGAGCGGTTACATTCATTTTCACCTGATTACTCAGGCGTGGGTAACGAGACTTAACTGATCTCTTATCCCAGAACGTTATCTGCGCGCGTCTTCGGCGGTTTGGCAATGAGGAAGATAAGATTCATCAGGATGCCAAAGACTGCAGCGGTGGCGATGGGCGGCCAGCCGTAGGGGAAGATCCCAGTCAGCAGCGGGATGGGCAGACCATTCGGATAACCGATCGTTCCACCGATACCGATGACCAGAATCGTAGCGCCGATGGCCAGTTTGCCCGGATCGTAGAGATCAACTTTTTCAGCGATCATAAGCGCGATACCCTGCATACCAATGACACCATACAGGTAGACCGCGAGACCGCCCCAGACAGCGGTCGGGACCGTGTTGACGAAATCCTTGAGAGGTCCGATGAAGCCGAGGAGCATAGCGATGGCACCAGCAGTGATCAGAGGCTGACACCGGAGTAGTTGCGGGAGATCACCATCAAGGGAGTTGTTCTCGCCGTAGTTGGTGCCAGCGGTGGAGCCGAAGAGGCCGTTCACCAGGTCGTTCAAACCATCGAGCATCAGGTTCAGGCCGATGAATTTTGAGAGACCCAGTTTCTCGCGTCCCTGTTCCTCTGCCAGGTGGTCAACATACAGGCTGATCTGGTAGAGGTGGGCAGTGGATTCCGGGATGGTGGCGATGGCCATGATACCGACGCTGATCATTACGGACAGCGAAAGGGGATTCGAGAAATCCGGGAAGGTGAATTGTGGAGCTGTAAAGATCGCGGTGGTACCGAGGGAGCTGAAATTCACCAACCCAACCACGATGGCGAGCAGATAACCAGCGATCGCACCCAGCAGGATCGGGAGCATCCCGATAAAACCCTTCCCCTGCAGATACACCGACAAGAGAATCGTTACCACCAAGGTGAAGAGTGCGACGCCCAGCCAGGTCAATGCTGCAGCCGCCTGGGTGGCAAGATCGAAAGGTGCCAAAGAACATGCCAAGTGCTGCAGAGCTCAGACCAATACCAATCACGATGGCAACCGAACCGGTGATGATGGGAGGCAGGATTTTATCCACGCCCGCTTTCCCGCCAGTCAGGCGGATGATCAAGCCAACGATGAATATTGATCACACCGGTGGCAATGAAGCCGGTCTGAACCACGGAAATGGTCTCGGGGGAGGCGGTCTGGCCAAATGTCGAGACCGGGTTCAAGCTGGTTCATAACCATCAACACAGCAGCAATATAGCTGAAGCTGGAGCCGTAATACAGGGGGATATAGTTCCCCATCGAGAGCTTGGAGCCGATCAGGGCAACGATTGTCGCAAAGCCGGTTACAGCCAGCACAGTGGAGACATCAAAGTGCATGATGAGGGCGCAAAGGACCGTCGCCGGGAACATCGTGATTACGTGCTGGAGACCCAGCAGTAACATCTTGCCAACTGGGGGAACATCCTGTGGGAGATATCCGACCACTTTTGACGGAGTAGACATGGGCTTATTCCTTCCTTCGATAGATAGAATTTAAGATGCAGTTTTTCTTGCTTTGTGCAGCCCAATCCTCAAACACCAACCCCGGATTTAGCCACACGCTGAACAGAAAATTCACACCCTCCGATAAGCACCTCCTGTCCGTCAGATTTTAATCTTGACTTAATAATCATACACCATTTGTCAAGATGGAGCGAGCCGGAGCTTTCTCTAGATCTTTGCTCCGGCTCGTGGAACCCTATTTTATATAATGCTCGTAAATATACGCAAACAACCAAATCGCAAGTGCCACAGGGACCACATAAAGCACCATGCGAACTTCCGCGACCTGTAACAAATTCTTAGGCTTGGCTTCTGTTTCAGTTTTGCCTGTTTCTACTTCAGATACCGCTTTAACTTCCACTTCCTTGACTATTCTCTTTTTCAACCATCTTCTTCTCCAGTATGAATTTTATTTATCTTACAGACTCTTATCAGGCAGCATCGAGGTACCGTTGCCTCAATTGCCCGAGGATTCTTTCATTCTTTCTTCCAATACTTTATCCATCGCGTTAAAGCCGGCTTTGATCATCATTTTACTGACGCTGTCGATCATGCGCTGGCCGACGCTGGCAAGGGTTCCCCCGATGGTCACGTCACCGGTGTAATTCAGGGTAGTGGTTTGATCACCATTATCCGCGAATTTGACATAGCCAACGCCTTTGGCAAAACCGGGCGCTCCGCGGCCATCCACGGTCAGGGTGCAGCTTTCGGGAGGAACTTCATCGGAGACTACCAAAGTGCCCGAGAACGAACCTGAAACAGGACCGATTCGCAGATGGATGGCAGCTTCGTAATGGTTCGGCTCCACTTCTTTGATTTCCTGGGTTCCGGGGATGGCCTTCATTAGAACATTCGGATCCCGAATCATATCCCACACAACCTCACGTGGTCCTTTGAATAGATGTTCACCTTCTATTTTCATTAAAACACTTCCTCCTAAATTCAGATACGGAACGATTCGCTGTTCCGCCCCTTGTAGATCAGGCTTACTTTTTTAATTGCTCAAATACCTTGGCAGGGTTGAGGTTGGATTCCAAAAGCTCCAAATTGTACTCTGAAAGAGCATCCTCCATTGCCTGGATAAACGCAGGCGGGGTGGGGATCGCTCCCGCCTCCCCAACGCCTTTGATCCCCAGCGGATTCAGCGGCGTGGTGTTCACCGCGTGACCGATCTCGATCTTATCGGGCATATCGGTAGCCTGCGGCATGAGGTAATCCATGAACGAGGCGGTGAGCAGCTGGCCATTCTCATCGTAGGTGATTTTCTCGTACCAGACGTTGCCCAGCCCCATCGAAACAGCGCCCTGGATCTGTCCTTCCAGCAGGAGCGGATTGATCACCGTTCCGCAATCGTGGACAATGGCATAGCGCTTAATTTTGGTCTCAATGGTTTCCGGGTCCACCTCGAGGATCAACGCCACTGCCCCCGAACCGGTGGCTCCGTAGGGTGGGGCAAAATAGGCGGTCGCTTCCAAACCCGGTTCCACCCCGGGCGCGATCGTGCCGCGCATGGGATTGGCCTTGAAGGCCAATTCGCCCAGGGGGATCTGTTTCTTCGGGTCGCTCTTCACGCAAACGTATCCTTCGCAGAGATCCACTTCTTCCACCGGTACTTCCAGGAATTTCGCCCCGGTTGCGAGCGTCTTTTCGCGAACTTTAACGGCTGCCAGGTGCATGGCTGTCCCGGCAATGGCCGCGCCGCGGCTGGCAAAAGTGCCAGCGCCCCAGTGGAAGTGATCGGTATCCCCGGTGATGACTTTCACATTCTCGGGTTTAACATTCAACTGTTCGGCGACGATCTGGGCAAAGACGGTAAAGTGACCCTGTCCCTGGGTGGAATACCCGGTGGAGCAGCTCACCTTGCCATTGTTACCGATGGTCACGCGGGCGCCTTCATACGGTCCGACTGATGTGCCTTCTGTGAACGTCACCACGCCAATCCCAAGATGTTTGCCTTCCTTGCGGGCCTTGGGCTGGATTTCCTTGCGGAATTTTTCGTAATCCACCATCTCCAAAACACGGTCCAGGTTTCCCTTGTAATCGCCGGTATCCAGCACGCCTTCCACGAAGTCCTGCCCGATGATGCCGGTGTGGACGGGGAATTCGGCCGGAGTGAGCAGGTTCTTACGGCGGAGCTCAGCCGGATCCATCTTGAGTTCTTTCGCAGCGATATCCAGCATGCGCTCCATGATGAACACGCCTTCCGGACGGCCTGCACCGCGCACGGGGGTGACCACCATTTCGTTGGTGAAAACCATGCGGATCTCAGTGTAGAAATTCGGCACGCGGTAATTATTGACCGTGTGGGTTTGGGTATTCAGCGGAACGGTCATCCCGTAGGGATCATAGGCACCAGTGTTGTGGTAGAACACATCCTTGAATCCGAGGATGGTTCCATCCTTCTTGAGAGCGATCTCGCAGTAGTGAACCTGGTCGCGCTCCGAGGTGGTCCCCAGGAAGTTTTCCCTGCGGTCCTCGATCCATTTGATCGGGCGGTTGAGTTTCATCGCGATCCAGGGCAGAAGGACGTCGTCGGTCTGCGAGGTCATCACCTTGGGGCCAAATCCGCCACCGATGAAGGGAATCTCCACGCGTACCTGGTTCTCCACCAAACCAAGCCTGCCTGCTATTGAACCACGCAGGGGAAGGGGTGCCTGGGAGGTTGCCCAGACGGTCATTTCTTCTTTGCGGTCGTTCCAATCCACCACGAATCCGCGGTTTTCCATGGCTGCGCCGGCATTGCGGTCGGCACAGAGTTTTCGGGTGATGACCACATCAGCGTTCTTTTTGGCTTCCTCGTAATTGCCAGCCTCCTGCTTCACCAGGGCAGCCATATTGGAGGGCAGATCCTCGTGAACCAGCACGGAGGTATCCTCCCAGGCTTTTTCCAGGTCTACCACCGCAGGCAGGGGTTCAGCATCGAAGATGATATCGTCGAAGGCATCCTCAGCGATATAGCGCGATTCCGCGATGACGATCGCGATCGGCTCGCCCGAAAAGCGGACCTTATCCTTGGCAATCGGAACCAGGGTGCGCGCATTGAATTGCGAACCTTTAATCGCGGTGGGAGGTGGAACCTGAAGCGGTCCGGGTTTCCAGTAATCGCCGAAATCTTCGGCGGTGTAGATGGCCACCACGCCGGGACGTTTCAACGCAGCAGAAACGTCGATATTCTTGATCCGGGCATGGGCGTAATCGCTGCGCATAAACGCGGCGTGCAGCATGCCAGGAATGACAATATCATCGATAAACTGGGCTTTACCAGTCAACAGCTGAGGGTCTTCCAGCCGGGTTTCTCTTTGACCAAAATATTTTCCAGTCACGGTATCACCTCTCGGGTTCTAATTGCGGGAAGACATTTTCTTCGAAGCATCCAGCGTGGCTTCGATGATCTTTTCATAACCAGTGCAGCGGCAAATGTTGCCATCAATGGCTTCGCGCACCTGCTCTTCGGTTGGTTGCGGGTTCTGCTCCAGGAAGGGTGTCAGCGTCATCAGGAAACCCGGGGTGCAGAAACCGCATTGCAGGGCGTGTTTTTCGGTGAAGGATTGCTGCAGGGGATGCAGGTTATCGGGCGTCCCCAGGGATTCCACCGTGCGGATATCATGTCCGTTCGCCTGGACGGCGAAGATCAGGCAGGAACGGACGGCTTCACCATCAAAAATGATGGTGCAGGCGCCGCAAATGCCGTGTTCGCAACCGACGTGCGTGCCCATCAGCCCCAGTTCGTGGCGCAGGAAATCGCTGAGCAGCATGCGGGCTTCCACTTCGCGGGAGTATTTTTGACCATTGACCGTTACGGTCACAGGGAATTGTTTGCTCATGTTTATCCTCCTCGCTTGGCGCGGTCGAAAGCTTCGCCCAGGCAGCGGACGGTTAGTACGCGAACCAGGTTGCGGCGGTATTCCGCGGTGCCATGCAGGTCGGTGGACGGGTCGATTTCGCCCATGGCAGCTTCCGCAACCTGCCTTGAATGCCTCAACTGATGGCAAATTCCCCACCAGGATCTCAGGAGCTTTCTGGGAAAGGATGGGCATCTCCCCAACAGCCATGAAGACCAGGCGAACATTCTTGCAGTGTACCTTTGTCATCCAGGGTGACAACCGAAGAGACCGCCGCCTGGGCATAACCACCCTTCTGGCGGGAAACCTGAATGTATTTGCTGCCGGTCTTTGGCGGCAGCGGGCTGAGCACCACCTCGGCGAGCATTTCATCCGGCTCGATCACGGTCATGAAAGGTCCAACGATCAGATCGGGTGCAAGCACGCGGCGTTCCCGGCCTTTCCCACGGATGACCAGCTCCATGTTCATCACTACCGCGATGCTCGGCAGCTGCCCAGCCGGATCGGCGTGGGCGATGGCACCGCCGAAGGTTCCGCGGGCGCGGATTTGCGGGTGGGCAATGAATTTGGCCACTTCCGCGAGCAGGGGGTAGCGTTTGGCGACTTCCGGGTTGTTTTCGACCTGTTTTACCCGGGTCATGGTACCAATGGCCAGGCCGCCATCCGGCAGTGGTTTGATATAGGAAAGCTCGGGAATGTTGTTCAAGTCCACGAGCGCTGCCGGGCGCGCCATGCGGAAATTCATCGCGGCGATCAAGCTCTGTCCCCCGGCAAGCACTTTGCCGTTGTAACCGAGCTCCGCCAGGTGTGTCCAGCGCTTCTTCTGTGCTGGACGGGGCATAATAATCAAAACTTACTGGCTTCATAATTGCTCCGCCTTCTCAGAGTTATTGGCGATCCTTTGATGAGATCCGCACGTCGGATTTCAGCTTACTCAGATCAGTGAGGTCTTCCCCCATTCAGAAGGGAAGACCCAATGGATTCTATTTTTCTTTGAAGGCCACAAAGCGGCCCCACATTGATTCGGCTTCCATGGCTTTCTGCAGATAGCAGCCAATGTAATATCGCCCGCTCTTGGCAGTGGCGATATCTCCAGCCAGGTTTTCGGCATGCACGATCTGTCTTGGGGAACAGGTTGAGATGCATATCCTGGTAGAACTTATCCAGAGGATACATTTCGTCCCAATCCTTGCCAAAGTCCTTGACAAGCTTGGCATTTGCTTCTGCGAAGGTCTTGGGATGCCAGATGCGCATGATGGTGTTCATCGGGTGGTCGGCGGAGACAGCATCCACACCGATCCATTTCAACTCCATCTCGGCAGCCCATTTGGAGAAATCGGGTGAGGGACCCGGATGTTTGACCATGTAGCGGAATTCATCGGATTCAGGGCTGGCCCAACCGAATTTGTTCCAACCGGTCTTGATCACCAGGATATCCCCCTTGCGGATATCGACCACCTCGTGGATCATCTTGGGGGTATAAACGCTGGAATCGCTGACCAGCTCGGAGATATCCGCGATGACGCCGGGGCCGACCCAATCGGAAAGCGGTACCTGACCGATAGTGCGCCCGTTCGGATAGAAGTGTTTCTCGCCGTCCATATGGGTGGCAAGGTGGATGCTGGCATTGCAGATGGAGCCATTGCGGCCCATGCCGAAGAATTGACCGCCAACCCGCTTGGTGATAGGTGACACTCAGGGGAATGTAATTCAACCACTGGGGTGTCTGAACGCTGAAGGGGACGGTCATGTCGATCATCTCGGAATTTGCCATCGCCGAGAAGAATTCGCTGTCGCTCATGCCATCAGGTGCGGTGTAGGCACATACGCGCGACCAGGCGGTTTCCACTTCCATGTAGGGGATCGGCATGATGCAGATCCAGGCGCGCTTGTTCAGCAATTTGTCGATCTCACCAACGATGCATTCCGCCAGGACCAGGTGCGCCTTGGGCATCTGGATGTGGGTGATATCGTAGTATTCACCCTGCGGGAAGGTTTCATCCCAGGTCTTGCCGGTTTCCTTCTTTAATTTTTCTTCAGCCAGCTTGAAATGATTCTCGTGCATGCGGCGGATGGGGGTATTCATGGGGTGCTCGGCTGCGCCGCAATCCACGCCAACCACTTTCAACTTCATCTCCATCGCCCACTTGTAGAACTCGATGGAAGGACCTGGATGGCGAACCAGGAAACCAAATTCCTTGGATTCCACGCCGCCCTGGGCGTTCGGGATTGACCACATCCGGTTGATCAAAGGAATATTTATGGTAGCCGGTGTTGATGATCAGGATATCGCCTTGTTTGACATCGGCTTTCTTCTGGATCATTTCGGGGGTGATGATGCTGTAATCCGAGACCATGTCGGAGATATCCACGATCACACCCGGGCCGCAAAGATCGGTCAGGGGAATATCCGCGATCCGGCGCGCCCCGGAATGGAAAGCCGTCTCACCCACAAGGTGGGTGCCAACGGTGTTGCTCCAGTTCAGGATCTGACCATTGGCACCCTGTCCGCCGCCATAGGCGCCGGTGACCCGTTTGAAAAAGTGCACTTCCAGGGATTTCTCACCCGGCCAGGGGGGAGTGAAGATGCTGCAATCCTGGGTCAGGTCATACAGTTTGGCTTCAGACATCATTTTAATAAAAGCTTCTCGGTTCATTTGGATTCTCCTTTACGCTTAGGTTGAATTAATAACCGTATTTTTCGGCGAAGGCGACCAGCGCGTCTTCAAACAATTTCATCGGTGCAGAAACAACACCTGCGCCCAACCTGCCCGACGCCCGGATCTTTGTGCGCCACACCGGTGTTGACCCGCGGGGCAATCTGCTTTTCCACCACCTTGCGGATATCGACACCCGTGGGGGTGCCGCGGAAATCCAGGAACGGGATGGTGAAGTTCTTGTGCTCGGCATAGGTGATCTCGTACATATCCAGGGTGGTGTTGATCGCATCCGCGGGGTGATCCACCGATGAAGGTGACCAGCGCAGGGGCAGTTGCCATGGCAAAGCCACCAATGCCGGCTGTTTCGGTGATGACCGAATCGCCGATATCGGGGTTGGCATCTTTTTCTGAAAATCCGGGGAAATAGAGCGCTTTAACGATCGGAGAAGGCGCGGTGAACCAGCGATCGCCCAGGCCGCTCACGCGGATGCCCGTAATCGGTGCCGTTGCGGCCATGACGGTGACGATGGTGCTGCCTTCCACGTTTTCACCGGCGGCGGTCATGGTCTTGCAGGCAGCCATCACCGGGTTGAGGATGCTAAGCGCGTTCTCGCCCAGGAATTTGATCACCTCAAAGGCGGTGGCGGTATCTTTGGCAGTTTTGGCGATATAGGGGGCCAACTGGGTGGTCCAGAGCACCGAGGCGGCATCCAGGCGGTTGTGCCCGTCATCGCCCATGTGCAGGGCTTTGGCCAGGATGTTGCGGATATCCAGCCCGCCAGCGGCTTCCAGGGCTGCTTTGACGGTGGGACCGAGGGTGGCTTCCATCCAGCGCAGCTTGGTGAGCACTTCCTCGCTATAAGCGCCCATGCGCAGCACTTTTCCGCGGCCTTCGTTCAGGTTGGAGTAACATGTGATGTTGTGAACTTTGTTTTCGATGATATAGACCAGCATCGAGGGGGAGATCACACCCGCCATCGGGCCGGTGCACATGTGTTCATGGCAGGGAGCGAATTCGATCTTGCCGGATTCCAGCATTTTCTTCGCTTCTTCCTCGTTCTTTGCCTTGCCCTCAAAGAGCAGGGCACCGATCATGGCTCCCTTCATCGGGCCAGCCATGCGTTCCCAGGTGACCGGCGGACCGGCATGCAGGAGCATGTTCTCCTTCATCCCGGGCACCTTATCGATGGCTTTCGCCATGCTGACAGCCACGGGTTGGGCTTCCATGAATTTTTCACATACTAATGCATTTGCTTTTTCAATATCGATCATATGACCTTCCTCCAGGGAAAAGGTGAAATATGAGATTATGACTTCTTTTGCTTCATCCGTTCAAGGATGCTCGGCGAGTTTTTCATTACCGCCTGCGGGAGGTTTCCAATCCACATGAATGTTGGGAGCATCCTGATCCTTCAGGTTTGCAGCGAAGGATTCCAAACCAACATTGATGGCAGCCATGGGTTTCTTCAAATTCACGCAGATCCACCGGTTTGCCGATCGCGGCAGCGGCCACATCACCGCGTTCATTCAGGGCTCGCATGATCCGACCCACCCGGCGGACAACCACTTCGTTGCTGGGATCCACCCAGGCTCCAGCCTGTTTGAGCTGGTCCGATCTGGGAATCAAAGTTCTGGGGATCCTCATCCGTCCCGGTGACCACGCAGGTGACTTCCAGGTGGCGGCCGGCCTTCTTCGCATCCGCGATGGCTTTGGCAATCGCCGGGGCAAGCTCACTGGCCGGATCGGGATGCGAGCCATAGCCGATGACCACATCCAGCATGATCACCGCCACTTCGGGATCGTTCGCTTCTTCGTACAAGCGGCGGATGCGCAGTTCGTTGTCCATCATCGGGTGCAGGCGGCCAACGGTGAATTCATCCTCACCCAGGTCAACGATGCAGTTCTCCTGGCTGACGAGTGAATCGGGCATTTTAATTTCTTTATTGATGGGGGCATTTGCCCAGACCCGCGGCAGGTAACCGGCCAGGATATACTGGGCTTCGTAGGCCAGAGTACCGCCGGAAAATAAACCGCGGAAATATTTTTGATCCCGGGTGAATTTTTCGATGGGAAGATCTGCATCGAGTTGAAGCCTGGGGGGTTTATTCGCCAATTCAACAGCCAGCCGGGCAGCGTCATCCATGCCGGTGGCAAAGAACAGATTGCCATCCTGGATGGTGGTGACGGCGCGGGCGATGAAGTTTACCACCACCGGTTTACCAGCTTTGCGCGCCACTTTCAAAACTTCTTCAGCAACTTTCGGTGAGGGCGGTTTGGAGACCAGCACGATGACCTTGGTATCCGGGTCGCGGATGAGCACATCCAGTGCCATCAGGAAGGTGATTGCGCCGACCTTTTCGCTCAGGTCGCGTCCGCCGGTGCCGATGCCGAAGGTGATGCCGCCGCCGAGCTGGTGAATGCGGGAGGCTACCTGCTGCAGGCCTGTCCCTGCGGCCGCAACAATGCCGATGGGTCCATTGCGAATCTTATTGGCAAAAGCCAGACCCATCCCGCCGATCATGGCTGTACCGCAATCCGGACCCATCACCAGCAAGCCGAGCTTCCCGGGCCTCGGTTTTTAGCGCAATCTCCTCTTCCACGCTGACATTATCGCTGAAGAGATGAACATGCTTGCCCAGCCGCAGCGCTTCGCGGGTGACACCCGCGGCATAGCGCCCCGCGACCGAAACAATCACCCAGCCGGCATCCGGCAGCATTTCGACTGCGGTTTCCAGGCTGCGAGGCATGTATTCCTGGTCGATATCCGATTTGCGCGCTGCTAGGAGTTCATCCACCTTTACCAATGGCATCCTCGGCAGCCTTACCGTTCTCGGATTTCACGACGATCACCAGGTCATCCGGTTTGGAAGCCTGCACTTCGGGGGTATCCAGGTCGATATGGGCAAGTAGTTCCTTGTTGGATTCGGTGCCCATCACCACGCCGGCATCCAGAATTCCAGGTAACCCGGCCAGCGAGCGCTGCAATTGCATCAACCGGGCGGAATCATAATAAACACCTCTGCGGATTTGTGTTTTGATCATCGCCACGAATACACCTCTTTAAAAATGGAAATTCCTGCTGGAAACTGGAAGCAATTCAGGCCAACCCCGGTCGGGGATCCAATATCGTTGAAAGAATAATGTGAATATCAACATTGCTGCAGCCATTGGTTGCGATTTCAATATAACACACGTGAAAACCGGTTTTCAAATATCATATTCACATATCTTGTATGACAAATGATACCCGCCGGAATGACAGAAAAAACATCCCCTGGTCCAGGAGATACATGAACAGGGGATGTTTATTCTTATCATCGAGAAACGGGTTACAGTTCGACGGTTTCAGGTACGCGGAAATTAGCGTTCGCTTTGCGAACTTCCGGAGAAACCTTGAAGGAAAGGTCATCACCGATGATCTCTTTGCAGAAGTTCTTGATCCGGCCATTCCACATATCCTGGTTCAGGTAGAAGACCTTGGCGCCGCCCAGCTCGTGCTGGTACTGCGGCCAGGGTTTGGTGGGTTGAGCCATTTCCAGCCCGGCCATGCGCCAGCCGTTGTAGCATTCGAAGGTGGACCACCATTCCTTGCACTTCAGGATCTCGAGGGCGTAGTAGGTTTTGGCATAGTACATCGGCCAGCCAACACGCGCACGACGGGAGAAGGCCAGGGTGTGCAGGCTGATGGCCAGGTCCTTATCCCAGACACGACCATTGGCAAAACCAAGCCACTCACCATCGATCAGACCCACCATGGCAAAGGGATCCTTCATGCGTTTGCGGACGAGGGATAGCACTTCGCCGTATACACGCACACCGACGATATCGTAGAAATCCTTCTCGACATTCATGACTTTTTCCAGGTATCCCAGCATGGGCTGGATATCGCTTTCCTGCACGGCACGGATATAGAGGATGCGGCCGTCTTTCAGGGTGATCTGCGCTTCCGGCCAGGGCGGAAGCTGCATGGGCGGGGCGGATAGCAGCGCTTCGATCTCGCGAACGTTGATCTTGATCTCTTCAACAGATACAGGGGTTGGGGGTTCAACTCTCATTTTATTCCTTTACTTTCGGTGAAATATGGAAAATCCAAAAATCAGTATAGCATCCGGGAAGGGGTGCGTCAATCAGTGGTCAGACAATTAAGAGCAATAAAGGACTTTTATCATATTTCCCGGGCGGCTTATTTCTGACATATGTCCGAGCGATCCCATCAATAAACCAAAAACTGGCAGGTTATCTGCCAGTTTTTCCAAACCGGGGTATCTTTCTCAAGTTGTAATTACAACGTATTTATTGGTACTTTCAAAAAAATCTTTCCCCTGTGAGCCGACAAAAAATATTTTCGACCAAACTAACCGGAATAATCTACCAACTCGAAATTTGACACCTGGTTGACCACGATTCCTATTACTTTCCCACCTGTAAGCTGCAATTGCTCCAGGTTGCCTGCAATTTCACCCGGCGTGTCATATGAGGCTGCAGGATCAATAGCACCCCATTCACCCTGGAGGCAGCGATACGGGAGTTCACTTCTCCCAGGGGTGCTCCATCCAGGATGATCCAATCCCAATTCTTTTGTAACCTGGCAAGCAAACCGTCCATTTTTTCCGCCGGGATGAGATCATTTTCAACCCGCATCGATCCGGCCGGGATCACAGTCAGCCCGGGGAGCAATTCGCTCTTGAAACCCACTTTCGCGTATCCTGCTGGCTCTCGGAGGAGATCCGAAAAGCCAGGTTGACCCTCATGGCCAAAATACTGGTGTAAATTGCCAATCCCCGGGTTGGCATCCACCAGGCAAACCTTCCTGCCCCCAAACGTCAGCGCAGAGGCAATATTCACCGCGGTAAAGGTTACCCCCTCCCCTGCCTCCGTCGCGGTGACCAGGATCGACTTAACCGCACCAGCCTTATTCAGGAATTCCAGGTTTGTAACCAGTGATTGAATGGCTAGGGCAGTTTTCGACCCCGGCTTGTGGACGACCAGGGGACCATTTACCATTCCGTTTTCCCGGCTCACCGGTACTACTCCCAGAATAGGCGCTTCCACTGCCGATAGCACCTCGCGTGGGTAATTCAGGGTATCGCGCCCATAATCGACCAGCAAAGCACCGCCCACCGCGAAGATTAATCCGACCAAACCAGCCAGGATGGTATTGAAATACCAGATCGGCCGTACCGGCTGCTGTGGAACAGCCGCGGTTTCAAGGTTAACCACGTTGGGAGTATATTGAGAAGCGTTCGACCGTACCGTTTCCAGATCGTTGACCAGGCTCAGGTATATCTTGCGGTATTGATCCAGGTTTGATTGGAGCAGCAGAAAGCGCGAATCCGCACGAATCTCACCAGTATCGGAGGGTTTTTTCAATACCTCCAGGTTGGCCTTGATCAACTGGTATTTTGATAAAACCGGAAGGAGTTGGTCCACCTGGTTCTGTTTCATTTGGCCTGACTGCCGGGAGAGCACATCCAGGGAGGCCAGGAGGGGTATGATCTCCTTCTGCAGGGAGGCGATCTCCTCCTGGATGGAGGCAATATCCGTATTCACCGTCTCCAGCTGATCTTTTACCAGCGCCGCGTTGTAGTCGTCAAATTCCTTCTGCATCTCATCCATCCGGGATTGAACCACCGCGATTCGCTGGTTAAGGCTCTCCTCATTAGAGGCATACCGTTCTGCCATCAGGTTCTTGTTCTGGTCGATCATGCCCTGGACGATCGCGTTGGCGATACCAGCAGCCCTCTCCGGGTTCGCATTCTGAACAGTGATCTCCAGCACCTGTGAGCTGCCCACCTGGACAACCCTAACCTTCCTGGCTTTGATCGGGAACCCGACAGTTTTGGATGCGGCTGCCAGCACCGCTTCGCTGGTGGGCAGCTCAACGTTGGTGAGAATGAGCTGGATATCGTCCATGAATATCGTATCGGCAGACTTGCCCTGCTGCCCGCGGGTGACCATTACTTTGGCAGTGCCCTCATAGACAGGTGTCATGACGCGGCTGGCAATGAAACCGCTGAGCAGCCCGGCGATGAGCCCGAGTAAAAGCAGCCAGAGCCACCTTCGGCAGAAGAGGATCGTGTTTCTAAGATACATCTTGCCTCCTCGATCAGGGGTGAATAAAAGAAAGATATTTATATAAACGCAGTGATTACACCCGCACTACGGTTTTTACTAATTGGATAATGCGGAGGAAACAGCTTCCACTACCCGATCCACTCCGGCTTCACCCAACCCAGCATATAACGGAAGGGTTACTTCCCGGCTTCCGGCTTCTTCCGTCCAATGAAGCGTACCATCCGGACTTGGAGTGAGATTTTGGTAGGCGCTAAAACGGTGAACCGGAGGGTAATGGATGCTTGTCTGGATGCCAGCAACTTTCATGCTCTCCATGAACCCGGTCCGAATGGTGTGCAGAGGAAGGATAATAGGCATCAAGTGCGCAGCACTGGTTCCCTTATGGTTTTTAAACGGCACCAACAACTCCGGGGCGATGGAAGCAAGCTCCGCTTGGTAACGCTGAACCAGCGCCCTGCGAATAGCGTTATTGGATTCAAGCTTACCCAGTTGAACGATCCCCAGGGCGGATCTAATCTCGTCGATTCGATAGTTGTAACCGAGATCCACCACATCATATGTCCAGGCATGCCCTTTGTGCCGATCCCAGGTGAGTGTGGTCATCCCATGCGAGCGCAGCCGGCAGAGCTTCTCGTAGAGTGCATCATCATTGGTCACCACCATCCCGCCTTCGCCGGTGGTCATGTTCTTGTTGGAAAAAAAGCTGAAACAGCCGATATCTCCCCACGTGCCCATGGAAGAACCATTCAGGGTTGAACCGGTTGCGTGAGCGGCATCCTCAATAATCTTTAAGTTGTGCTTCCGTGCAATCTCGAGCAACGCGGGCATATCGCAAGGGTAACCGCCATAATGCATCACCATTACTGCCCGGGTCCGGGGTGTGATCAACTTCTCCACCTGAGCCAGGGATAGAGTGAGGTCGTCCAACCCGCAGATATCAGCAAAAACCGGGGTCGCGCCGGTATACCGCACGGCATTGGCACTGGCTACGAAGGTGAGCGCGGGGAGGATCACTTCATCCCCCGCCTGCAATCCGACAGCCAGGCAAGCCATGTGCAGGGCAGCTGTACCATTGGCTACCGCCAGGGCATATTTAATGCCTGTGTACCGGGCAAAGCGCATCTCAAAATCCTGGGTGACAGCACCCATGGTGAGCCAACCACTCTTCAGCACTGCCTGAACTGCTTCCAGCTCAGCTTCGCCAAAATCGATATCAGCGAGGGGGATCTGCCAATCGGTCATACCGCCCCCTCTGGAAGAAACTCCTCGCGCATGGTTTCAAAATCCTGGGTTGCCTTCTCGTAATCATCAGGCCGCCCGAGATCCTGCCAGTACCCGTCGTATTCATAACCAACCACCTTCTCTCCGGCTCGCAGGAGAATCTTCACCAGGTCCGGAAAATCAAGGTACTCTCCCGGCGGGATATATTTCATTACTTCCGGCTCAAAGACGTAGATCCCCATGCTGACCAGATAATCATTGACCGGTTTTTCGATGTAATCCGCGATGCGGCAATCCCCATTTTTGATGATCACCCCCAGGTCCACCCTGTTCTGTCGGTGGTGGGCGGCAATCGTTGCGATTGCGCCTTGCTCCTGGTGAAAACTGACCAATTCGTGAAAACGCAGCTTGGTGAGAATATCCCCGTTCATAACCAGGAAGGTGGAATCCAACCCGTTCACAAGGGCGATAGGACCGGCTGTGCCGAGCGGTTTCTCCTCAAAGCTGTATCCGATCCGCATGCCCAGGCTGCTTCCATCCTGAAAGAATGCTTTCATTAAATGAGAAAGATGACCGACGGTGAGTGTAACATCTGTGATGCCCTCCTCCTTCATCTGCAGGAGGATCACCTCCAGGATGGGCATCTCGCCGATGGGCATCAGTGGTTTTGGCAGGATCTTGGTATAGGGGGATAACCGGGTCCCCTTACCACCTGCGAGTACGACCGCTCTCATTGCTTACCTCCCCTCTAAAAAACGTAGGATTTTCCGTTGTAATGTTCCAGATGCTTTCGAATCCAATGGATCGTCCGGTCGAGACCTTCATCCAGGCTGATCTCGGGGAACCAGCCGATCGTTTCCCGCGCCAGGGAATTATCCGAAAGCAGACGCTGCACTTCCGATACTTGTGGACGTAAACGGGCTTCATCCACCGAGATCTCCACCTTACGTCCGACCTTTTGGATGACCTTCAGCGCCAGGTCGCCGATGCGGATATCGTTGCCGGTACCCAGGTTAAACACCCTGCCCTCCACGTGATCGGCCAGGGAAGCACAGATAAAGCCGTTTACCGTGTCATCCACATAGGTAAAATCCCGCGTGGTATCCAGGTTACCCAGGTGGATGAGCGGCTGATTAAGCGCCTGCACGATGATGGTTGGGATGACCGCCCTCGCGGATTGGCGAGGGCCATAGGTATTGAATGGACGCACAGTGACAACCGGAAGACCATATGCACAATAGAAGCTCTCGGCCATTTTATCCGCCCCGATCTTACTGGCGGAGTAGGGGGATTGCCCCTGTAAAATGTGCGTTTCGTTGATCGGTACTGTACGGGCGGTCCCATAGACCTCACTGGTGGAAGTGTGCACCAGGCGGTTGACATTCTTTTCCACACAAGCCAGCAGGACATTCAGGGTGCCTAAGAGGTTGGTTTCAGCCACCTCTACCGGGTGCTTGTAGGAATAGGGGATGGAAATCAGGGCACCAAGATGGAAGACCAGGCTGCAGCCTTCCACGGCAGCATTCACCGTGGGAAGGTCTCGCAGGTCACCCGCAACCACCTCGATCTGCGAGAAGATCTCCGGGCGGATGAAATGAAGCAAACCGCGGTCTCCGCGTGAGTTGTAGCGTACGAACGCGCGTACCGTGGCCCCCGTATCCACAAGTTTTTCCACCAGGTGACTGCCAATGAATCCTCCCGCCCCGGTCACAAGCACCCGTTGTCCCTGCAATGATCGTGTCATGTTGATCCTTTCAGATTCCCTCCACCCAGGAACCGTAATCCAGCGCAGTGGTGGGTTCGACAAGTTTTTCATAAATGCCGCTCAACAAATCCCCCAGGAAAACCACCCGGGCATCCGATTCACAACAAATATCCAGCACCTGGTTTTTCGCCCGCAGATCCCGGCATGGGATCGTGCTAATGATCACCCCAACGTCATGTCTCCTCACCAGGTCGGGAACCTCCTTCAGGGTACCCAGCACCCAGTTGCCGTCGATCTTCATCCCGATCCGGCGGGGATCTTCATCATCCACGATCCCTACGATGGTGAAAGCGTAGCCGAAGATACCTCGCTTGAGCATCCAGGTAGCCACCTGGCAGCCTTCCCCGCTGCCGATGATCAACACTCGCTCTCCAAAAGCAAAAACCCGTTGGCGCCAGGAAAGCCAGCGACCCGCCAGGGCTGAAACCAACCTCAGCCGGTACCGGGTGGCGATAAAGACCATGAGGGAAAGAAGACTGATGAAAAGGATCATGGATGTGGGCAAAGGTGGATAGGGAATAAGGGGGTGAACAGTATTCACACCATTGGCTAGCAAGGCGAGTGCGGTTATTAAACCAACCGAAAGGACCAACGAGAGACCATCCTCCATCGTCGCGCGGGACCAGATCACCCGGTTGACACCGGTAACGGCGTTCAGCCCGCTAAAAAGCAATGCCAGGAATCCCGCAAGCATGGCAAGCTCGGGGATGCCCCAATTTAATGGTCCCTGGCTGCGCCAGAGCAAACCTCCAAAGACCGCTACCGCAAGGGCGGAAAAAAGGTCTACGATAAACCAGGATAGATGGCGGGAAGTTAAGCGGGAAATGGGACCGGAAAATAGGTTTACCTCTGGAATCCTGGTTTTTGCGATCCGCGGCAGGAAGATGGCAAAGGTCCAGAAAATGATATCGAGGTCGGAGAAGAAGCTGTGATTGCGGACATAGAGCCTATCAAGTCGAAGTTTATCCGGGAGAATACTGTTGATATACATCCCCATCAAGTCGCTTCCGCTCAGCAGGGATTCCTCGTCGTGGTAGAGAATGCTCGCAGGACTGGTGATCCCGGGACGAACCGAGAGAATCTCAGTACGGATATCTTTCTCCCAACCGGCTGCAACCTGCGGATCCTCCGGTCTTGGACCCACCAGGCTCATCTCACCTTTGAAAACGTTCCAAAGCTGAGGCATTTCATTCAGCTTGGTATCCCGCAGCCACCGCCCCAAAGGGGTTATGCGCGCGTCCTCCCGGCAGGTGAGCGGTGGACCGGCGTAGCTTTCGGGGCATTCATACATTGTCCGAAACTTAAGGATCTTGAAAACCCTGCCTCCCCTGCCTACCCTATTCCCGCGGAAGAAAAGCGGTCCGGGCGAATCGCGTTTGATTAGTATGTAGGAAAGCAGAAGCAGAGGGGAAAGCAGGACGATTGCTAGGAACGAGGCAGTAATATCCAACCCTCGTTTGGTGATTTTGCCCACCAGGCGCGATAGGTCATGCAAGGTATTTGGGTGAGCAAGGAACCAGCGGGTCGAATTAAGGTAAGAAGAGATCCGGATCATTAATATCCTTTTTCAACACTAAATGTTTTATATAATTTCAGGTTCAGGGAGTTCGGGGGACGGGATCCTTTCCAACCACTCCTCGCGCCAGAAGAGATAACAGCGTCGATCACAGCGCCCGAAGACGGGGGTTCCAAGACAGGTAACATCCTCCAACAGCACCACACCGCGGCATTTTTTTACCTTGTAATCCCGTTCATCTAAAAAACGCTCAAGCGGCTGCAGGACCTGCTGGTTTGACCCGCAGTAATCCCCCATCGAATCCAGAAAGGCGCAGCCCTTCAACTCCTTCCACCGATCCAAACTCGCCTCGATCTCAGACCGGTCTTTCACCCGTACCCAATCACCAGCGAGGAGATGTGCAGAAGAAACCTCTCTTTTGACTACTTCCATGGACTCACCTTTGATATCTGTTTTTCGGAGCGAATCAAGTCGTTTATAAAATTTTTTTGCCTGTGCTTTGACCAGACGATTCCAGGGCAGTGCCAAACTGCGCTTGATCCTGATCCTCCAGGGAGCCGGCTCCAAGTCCGCTCTCCCAGCAGAAATTCTCGGCACGCAGGGAACCTGGCAGCCATCGATGTGAGGTTCATTGGATGAGGAAGTCATTCGATCCCTTCCACGGCACTGATTGCAGTATCTGCCCCCATTGAAACTTGCTCTCCAGGAAAAGCCGGTTTGCGATCTGCGATGCACTCCGGCCACACTTGCTGCTCCAGGGGCAATATCCCATTTCGATAAAAACGCAACATCCCCTCCAGTTTCGATATGAAAGGCATATCCCCGTTCAACCTGAGAAGCTTCTGAAATATGGAAAGCGTGAGACCGTTTGCCAGGGGTTCCAGGATAGGATGAAGCGCGACCCGCTGGCAAACCGGACGGGCTTGGAGACCCATGCGGAATTTGAATTCATTCACCGACTCCGGTGCATCCAGCGAGTGCAGGCTGAAGAATAATTCCCTAATATCAGGTCGGGAAAGCAATTCATTGCTTACGGTAAAAAACAGCGCATTATTCACATGCAGGTTGAGGAATTTGTGGTGGCAGACCGCGTATGGAACGCAATAAACATCCCCCGTTCGCGCAACCAGCAGGCAGGCAGCCAGCTCCCCTTCCACGATCGCCGCCCAGGCTTCAAAACCAGGCAATCCGGTGGCTGAGTGGCAAAGCAGCTCCCATTCCTCCTTGCGCATGCTTTTCGATCGGTTTTGCCGCTGAAGCGTGTCCTGTTGAAGGGTCCAGCCCTCATTGGCCAGGCGTTCTAACCCGACCTGCGCCACGGAGCAATGTTCCAATCCTCGCCGAATCCCATTTCTTGCCTGCGATCGGAGCGTTTCCATCGAATAAGGCGGTGTCAGTACTACATGGTAACTGGCCATGCCGGGATGCGTTCCCAGAGGGCAGGAATACCGCAGCGCCAGGTTGCCCTGGTCGACAAGGAGCATTTGGATCTCTTCCCGATCAGGCTGAATCAGCCAGTGATAGGGAAACGCCTGAAGTACCTTTGGCCCGGCGTTGTACCAGTAACTGCTGCGGGAGCGTGTCACCCGGTACCCCTGACGGGTAAGCCAGGAGGCGAAGGTTTCCGGAGTCATTCCACAGCCCTTTCCCGCTTTGCCACCTGGAAGAGAAGTTGTTCGTGCAGATTTATACAATGGCTGCGGGAATGGCTGGTTTCAAGATACGCCCGGCCGTTCCTCCCCATCCAAACTGCAAGGTCCGGGTGGCGTTTGATCTCCAGAATCTCCCGAACCACCAGGTCTGGGCGATCTGGGGGAATAACCAGTCCGCAATCAGATTCACGAACCACGGCGGCGATCTCACAATCCGGAGGGGCGATGAGCAGCACCGGCCGGGCTGCCGCCAGAATATTAAAAATTTTGCTCGGCAGGGAGGTGGTAGCGGATCGCTCATTGAGCATGACCAGGTGAAGATCACCGGCAGCAAGCATCTCAGCGAAGGTACCCCTGGGCTGATAAGGCAGGAACTGGAGGTTCCGGAGACCCATATCCCCGGCTGTAAGCATCATCTGATCTTTCTTTAGGCCTTCCCCAACCACCACGAAGCGAATCCCTTCCACTCTCGAGAGGCTGGCCGCTGCCTCCAGGATGACCTCCGGACAGGTGGAAACCCCCAGGTTGCCAGCATACATGACCACGTATCGCCCTTCCAATCCATTCCGGCGGGTAAATTCGTTGTCTCCCGGCAGCGGCTTGATCAGCTCGGTATCCGCCCAGACCGGGATGATGCCGATTTTTTCATGGGGAACTCCCTTTTCCATCAGGTTTTTCTTGAAACCGGCGGAGATTACGGAAATCCGCTCGGCATGACGATATAGGAATGACTCCAACCAGTGTAGAAACGACAACGTCAGTCCTTTCTTCAATAATCCTGCTGAGATCGCCGCATCCGGGAAAATATCCTCCAACTGCAGGATCCAGGGAGCATGTTTACTAATCGCAACCAGCCAAGCACTTACTCCTAAAGGAAGTGGTGGCGAATAACTGAAAACGATATCCGCAGGTGGTGAAAACAAACCACCAATAAAAGCGGATAAACAATAGGTAGCCTGGTGTAAGGCGCGCCGAAACGCTGATCGATTGGGGGAAATTAAACTCCACACCCGGATAACCCGCACTCCATTAATATTTTCTTGTTGAAAAAGCCGGTTGCGATACGGGGGTGGAATCCTGCCGAGCGGGTAACTGGGTACTGCGGTGACTATCGTGACCTCATGACCCCGGGATGCCAGATCCTCGGCAAGCTCGGTGATCAATACAGCACCACTCACTTCCTCAGGAGCATAGCAAAGCGCGAAGAAGAGGATCCGCAACCGGGTGGGTGCCCCGGTAATTAACCGGCTCACGGTTGCAGTCATCTGATTATCTCGGGATTATGCACAGGTGTTTTTTCCATCGCAGGGAAAAGGATCTCCAGCAACCTGGCGGTAACCACATCGGAAGCAAATTCAAGCCCGCGCAATCGACTGGCCTTTCCCATCTGTTCGGTGAGAGCCCGGTCCCCGGCGAGCGTTCGGATTGCCTTCGCCAGCGATGTCGCATCCTGTGGGGGAACAAGAAAGCCATTCACGCCATCGGTGACCAATTCCGGCAACGAACGAATGCGGGTGCTGATGACTGGTATCCCGGCGTGCATCGCTTCGATGATCACACCTGGGTGCCCTTCCGTATCGAAATATGTAGGTAAAACAAGCGCGTGATACCTGGAAATGGTCTGTGTGCTCACCCCGGGTTCCACTTCTCCCCGGTACCCTGCGCATTTGATCGAGGAAAGCCTCTTTTCGAATTCTGCGCGAATCTCATCGTGCACCGGGCCGTAAAAATCGCAGGTGACCGCCAGATTCCCTACCTCCTCGAGCCTGGACAGCGCTTCGAGGAGCACCAGGATGCCCTTGCGGCGGGTGATATGCCCCATGTACACCAGTCGGAAAGGTTCTTGGTTGAAATCGACCTCTTCGATTGACACCGGATTGGGTCTGCAGCCAGGAAGGTAATAAACCCTTTGGCAACCAAGGCGGGTCAAACTCTCTGCGAGGATCCTCGTCTGGGGGAGAATGCCATCGCAAGATTTTAGTACCGATAGCAGGTACCATCTCAACACAGGATTCAACCGCTTTATAAACATATCCAGGCTGGCTGCCACCGGTTTTATGAAAAAGGGTTTCCCAAATACCCAGGAGGCGAACCGCAGCAGGGGAAGAAGGGTGATGGAAAACAGATCATTCGAAAAAACCAGCGTGGAATCATGAAAAGGGATCTGGCGAAGGAAAGCTGGAAGAATGGCCAGTGCGCGACGAACTTTTTCCAGGTTGAATCCGGTCATCTCCCTGCGGATATCCATTCCTGGCGAGGTGTTGATGAGCGTGACGGTAAGTCCCTGATACCCGGAAAACTCAGCCATCATCGCTTGAACCGTGAGCGGGGAGCCCCCGATGGGTGGCGGTTTGGGACCTACCAGGAGAAGTTTTCTGGTTTTTGTGTCCGCCACGGCCTTATCCCGGGAGGAGACGTTTTCCATCAAAGTGGATGTGATTTGCATATCCCTGGTCATGGCGCGGTACCGTTAAGAAATTCCTCGATATTCGAATAACCATCACCATCCGAATCGAGTGATGAGTCGCCTGGATCGAAGGGGTTAAATCCATTGGCGCTCTCCCAGGTATCGGGCATTCCGTCATGATCTGAATCCGGGCAGGCAGCTGCGGCTGGGATTGATAGGTACCCTCCCACCTCCGACGGATCATCAATGATTCGCCCGGTACCATGTTGAACATCCGACACCACCCGGCTGTCGATCGCATCACGGCGGTTGAAAAAGCTGCCATCACAATTCAACCCACGGTACGCCCCCGCCCTTGCAAGGACGTTCGCATAGGCTTCATCCGCACTGCTGGTGCTCACCGCGGCGGCCGGGTTTCGCGAACCAACCACGTAACTCCTTGCCTCCGGTTCCACGATATTGATTTCCGGTTGGCTGTCATCCGCCCGGTCGTGACCGATATTACCCTGTACGTAGATCTTTGCGCCTAACGCGCCTTCATGAGCGGTTGCGACACCGTATTCCCCCGCGTCCGTATCCGGACCGGCTTTGAAGGTATTTCCCACAAAATTTACCGCCATCTGAGTCAACTGCTCCTGCATATCCACCTGTCCAAAGGCATTGCCCGGGTTATAAGAGACATTGTTGACCACATCGCACACCCCGCTCATGGTAACCAGCGGGTTGCGCTCCCGGTTGTGTGCCATCAGGTTGTGGTGAATGGAAAAGTTATAAGCGCCAGGTTGATCCTTGTTCTCATCACTGGCATACCCTCCGAGAAGCGCGCCTTTGCTATGACAACCCTTTGGGTTGATGGAGCAATCCAGTCCCTCCGAAAGGATGCTCCACTGGATGGTGATATCGTGCACGTCATACCAGGTCATCAGCACCCTGCCCACTGCCCAGCTGGCAGAAACGTGATCGATCACGATGTTGTAGGTGTTGTGGTCATCCGTTTGGATTGCCAGGGCATCCCCAGCCGAGGGCGGACCGGCCCTGAAGGTCAGGTAACGAACCACAACATCATGGGCTGTGATCTCCATGATCGGATCAGTGTTGGCGGTCATCCCCCTGAGGGTGATCCCGCCGCCGGGAGCTGATTGACCTGCGATCGTTACGAACGGATTGGATACCCGCAGTGGGGAATTCAGACCGATGGTGCCAGCCACCCGGAAGACCACGATCCTTGGACCGCTGGCATTGATCGCCTCCCGCAAGGACCCGGGACCTGAATCATTGAGGTTGGTCACTTCGATCACCCGCCCCCCTCTCCCCGCGGTTGTATCCGATCCGAAACCCTCCGCGCCGGGGAAGGCTGGGATCGAATTCGGATTGGTGGTGGGACTGGGTTGGACCAGGGTCATCGTCCGAGTCATGGTCTGGGTGAGAGTTGGTGGCTGTACTAAAGACCCGGTGGCTGTAAGTGTTCGAGTGGTTGTGACCGTCCGGGTACGGGTAATGGTCGCAGTCCGGGTGATTGTCCGCGTTCCGGAGGAAGGCGCTGTCCGGGTTCTCGTTGGTACCGAAGTTCGCGTTCGGGTAGGATGAGGTGTGGATGTGCGGATAGATGGGAGAGGGAAATTTGTGCCTGTGGGCCACAAGGTGGACGTATTGATCATCGTGGGAACGGGTGAAGGGCTGATTGTTGCGGAAGATCCAGCCAGAATGGGTTGGAAGGGTGTGAGAGAGCTAATCTCCACAAGCGGCTGACGGGATGCCTGGATGTTCGAAAGCAACAGGGATACCACCACTGCTGATGAAATGAGAAAAACCATCAGCACGAAAGCGACTACAACAATCGTGAATATCAGTTTTCGATCCATTGTTTTTCCAGGAAAAATTTCAAACCGAACGGGGGAAAAGCACCTCCCGGTATTGATCCACAACCTGTTCAAGGGAATATCGCTGCCAGGACGATTTTTCGGGAGGGGGGATTTTACCTGCCAGTCCATCCAAGATAGCTGCCTCAAGAGCGGGCCAATCACCACTGGGAACCAGCCGGCCGTACTTGCCACCCTCCAGGATCTCCCGCGGTCCGCTGGGGCAATCCGTGGCGACCAGGGGAATTCCAAAGGACATGGCTTCGATGAGCGCACCGGGAAGCCCCTCATGCCGGGAACAGAGAACATATAACGAAGCATGGCTGATGAAAGGATAGGGATCTTCAAGGAAACCCGGGAGCTGAACGTCATTCTCCAGATCCAGCCTGCTAATGAGGTCCTGCAATTTCTCGCGCTCTGGTCCTTCTCCCAGGATCATCAATCGCGAGTTCCTTTTTTGCCTTACTTCGTAAAAAACACGGATCAAAGGATCAAATTCTTTGATCGGCACAAGCCGCCCCACAGATAGGATAACTGGTGGTTCACCCGGGCGGAACCAGGCATGCGGCGGGGAGATCCTCCCTTTTTCGGTCATTTCACGGGTGATGACCGGGTTATAGATCACCCGGATACGCTCATCGGGGAGGTGAGTTAACGCAGCGAGGTCCTTTTTTACTCCTTCAGAGACCGCCACGATTTGGTCTGCCTTTGGATAAAGCATCCTCGCGAGCTGCGGAATGAACCGGAAACGCCAATCCTTGCGGTTATTTTTCGCTTGAACGGATAGCGTATTATGCTCGCAGATCACGACACGAGTTCGCCATGTGGAAATCAAGCTGGCCAGGATCGCGATAATATTCGCAAAAAGACCCGAGAGCAATGCGTCCGGCTTTTCCCGGCGGAGATACGCTGCCAGCGGAAACCAACTGGCTGCCGTGCTTCGAGCCCGGAGATCCACCAACCGCACATTTGGGGGGACGAGGGTAAGGTTGGGTCCCTCGGCCCGGGCAAGTACCAGATCGACCCCAATCCCCTCCCGGGCAAGACCCTCCGCAAGGTGGAGCATCACTCGCTCCGCGCCGCCTTCGTACATTCCAGGAAGATATATCGCTAATCTCACGGGTTTATCTATGCAATGAAATGGTTATGGAGGACTAGTATTGATTATTGAATCGACTTAACTGTTTTTTCAGCAATGCATTCAGGCAAAATGAAAAAAGCCAGGATTAGGAAATATGAGAAATCTGCCTGGAGCCCGCCACCAACATACCAGGAGAAGAAGTAACCGCACACGATCGAGGTGATGATTGCGAAATATGGAAGCATCCAATCGTCTTTTTCACGGCGAGTAATTCGGAAATTTGCCACATATGAAAATATGGCTGCGATTGGGATGGAAAGGTATAAGAGCAGTCCAATCAATCCGGTTTCCACCCAGATCGTCAGAATCGGATTATGGACAGCTGCTCCAGTGAGTCGATCTGATAGCAGATGCGATAACAACGGAATGATGGCATACCTGGCTCCTCCAATCCCTACACCAAATAGCGGCGTGCTTTCGATAACCTTCCACGAAGCCTGCCAGGTAAACTCCCTACCGTTCAGGATCGTATCCCCCTGTGTCAACAGAAAACGCTCCACCATGGTGGTGAACATCCCCGGGAACAATAGAAAGGCGATAATCAGAAAAATCAATGCGAGGATCGCCCACCGTCGGGTTGATTTCCACAAGAAAAAAGCTGCAATCGTGACGATCAGACTGATCGTCGATCCACGCGAGCCGCTAATCACAGTGATCCCTATCGCAAATAAAAGGTAAGCGCCAGCCAGGAGATACCAAAACCACTTGTGCAGCTTCGGGTGTACTGTTTGCCAGAGGACCCCTACCAAGGTTAGCATGGCTGCGACACCGACCATATTTTCATTCACCTTGAATATCGTGAAACGCACTCCTGGTGAATACCCAACTGTTAAAAGTATCCATAAGCTCGCCAGAACCAGTGCCAATCCATCCAAGGCGATCACCAACATGAGACCATTCATCCTTGGCCTGGAATTAATCTCATTCGGGATCAATAGTAGGAAGATGATGAATCGAACCAGGTAAACCTGGAGCTGTTGAGCACTGATCGCAATATCATTTGCCCAAAGAAGGGAAAACAACGCCCAGCCAAGAAAGACGAGCGCGAGAATGTTGGTGGGGATAAATTTGATTTTTTCTCTACGGGTGATAACCCCCAAGATCCACGCGGCAAGCGCCAGTACCATCAACCCGCGATTCAGCCAGGAATGATACGATTCAGCTTGAATGATTCCTGGAGGTAGGAGTGAAAAGAACAGGGCAACATATAAAGCGATAACTGGCTTAATAAAACAAATATAAAGGAAAGCACAAGCCGCGAAAGATCCCGCAACCAGGATAGGCGCGAGAGAAGTGGGAAAAAGCAAGATCGCAAACCCTGCAGCAATCGCACCAAGAAGTGCGCAGAGGATAATCCAAAAACTAATACCGCGAGATGGCGATTTATACATAATCGGATTCTTCACAGTTTTCACAATTTCATTATTGAGTTCGATGAATTTTTCTTTTAAACAGGGTAATGTTATTGGTTCTGGTTGCGCTTCAATCCGATCAATTTCCAACGATATCTCCCACCTATAAACACCTAAAGAGAGCCTCGTTTTTTGATAACAGGTTGTTCCTGTCGAGCTGGAGTTAAATTAATTCAGACTCTAGGCTGGCAAAATCAGCATTTGATTCATCGCTTTTCATTTATCCATTCATAAAATATTGAGAAAGGTTACCGCCGGGGGTATCTCAAGATGATTATGGTGCAATGTAAAACTCCACATATCCGCCCACGCGCTTGGGTTCGCCCCATTTGCCTTTACTTTCCAATAGAGAGTTGTTCCAACTGGTAGATCCACCCCTGGTACGTAAGTTGAGGAAGTAACATTCGCTGTGATGGTCGGACTGGAGGAAATCTGGATAGTGTAGCTCGCTGCACCAGGAACATCTTCCCATTCAAAAGTTGGCCGTCTAGAAGAAATCGTTTGGGTATTTTCAGGAGAGACAAGTTCCGGTTCATCAAGCGCTGTTCGGAAATACCAGACAGCGGACCACAATGAACATTGCTCTTCCGTGTTGCACGCCCTTACACGCCAATAATGCTTCATATTGGAATCAATTTTTTCCAGAGGGGTATATTCGGAATTGGTGATTCCCAATACATCATCATCTATCTCCAGGCTGGTAAAGGAGGAATCGGTCGCCATCTGGAATTCATACTTACCGAACGATGTTCCAGTGGGGAGAGTGCTATCTTTCCAATCCAACCAGGGTTTGTGTAATGTAGTAAGGGTGTTATTTACCGGGGAGATC
>CAWHGB010000008.1:0-497560 GCA_963828855.1 uncultured Chloroflexia bacterium
CATTACATTCCGCTTATGCTGAGCAATTCGTAGATGAATTCTGGGGTTATTTTCCCCAGTGGACCTTTTGGGATGTAGCCGATCGCCACCCCGAATATTGCACGTTTTATCAAGACCTGCGCGCCTGTATTACCTTGAAGTATTCTTATAACCTGCCAGCCAAAGTTTTCCTTTACTTCGCCCCAAGAATTGGATTGTAAAAAGCTCGCATTAGGATGCGAGCGAAAAAAGGAATCCCATTCTTCGCGGTGGATTTCAGGCATCAGTCGATCGAAGTATAAGCAGGTGGTTCCTGGCTGCCAATGGTCGCTCCGGGGATGATCTCATCCATGAATTGAATTAATCCCTGTGAATCGTTTTCAACACTGAGTTCTCTAAGCTGGGAGACTGCCGATCGCAACTCCCGACCGGATAGTTGTTGATCGTGCCCATTCACCCGGAAGATATCAGGATGCCGGGTGGACATGAATTCGTGGCCTTCATCCCAGAGGTCCTCGCTCAGCTTTTCACCGGGTCGGATTCCTGTGAACACGATCTCAATATCTTTTCCTGGTTCCAATCCTGAAAGGCGGATCAAATCTTCAGCCAGGTCGACGATTTTGACCTGTTCGCCCATATTCAATAAGAATGCTTCGCCACCTTCTCCAAGCGTAGCCGCCTGCAAGAACAAGGTAGACCGCTTCCGGGATGGTCATGAAATACCGTTTCATATCCGGGTGAGTGACGGTCACCGGTCCCCCGGCGGCGATCTGTCGTTTGAAGAGGGGAACCACACTGCCGCGGCTGCCAAGCACATTTCCAAAACGGACAACGGAATATGGTTTTCCGCTTCGTTTAGCAGCATCGAGCACGATCATTTCCGCCACCCGTTTGGTGCCACCCATCACATTCGCTGGACGGATAGCCTTATCAGTGGAGATCATACACAAAGCGATTGACTCCGGAGTTTCAGCGCCTTCGCACAACCGAGAGAGTGCCCAGGATATTGTTGGAAACTGCTTCAGGGACATTTACCTCCATCAACGGAACATGTTTATGCGCTGCGGCGTGAAAAACCACACCGGGTTTGTATTGTTGCATCAACTCACCGATCCGTCTTTCATCCCGGATATCGGCGATCAACGGCTGCAATGAGAGGTTAGGAAAGCTTTCCTGCAGCTCCAGGAAGCTTTCAAAAATACTATTTTCACCATGCCCAAGCATTAACAGTTCCCTGGGTTCCCAGCGTGAGATTTGCCGGCATAACTCCCGACCAATCGATCCACCTGCCCCGGTCACCATCACCATCTCGCCTCTTAGGATATTGCCAATCTCCTCATCGAGCATCGGTGTCGGCTGCCGCCGCAATAGGTCGGAGATTTCAATTTCCCTCAGCCGGCTGATATTGATCTTACCGCCCAACAGTTCATATATACCAGGCATGGTCCGGAAAGGAATACCCTTTTGTCGGCAAACCTCCGCCACCCTTCGGACTACATTTCCCGGTGCGCTTGGAATGGCGATGATCACTTCATCCACGTGTTTTTGATCAAGCACCTTGGCAAGGTCGTCAATGGTTCCGATAACGGGTACACCCAGGAGCTGCTGTTTCTGTTTATCGGGATTGTCATCCAGAAATCCGACCGGTTTCATGTTCAAGTACTTGCTTTTTTGCATCTCCCGCAGCACCAGCGCCCCGGCATCACCAGCTCCAATGATCAAGATATGTTTTTGGTGAGTTGGTTCTCGATCCGACTCGGCGAAGAACCGGCTTTCCGCGAGGACTCGCAACGCAAAGCGCAACCCGCCCACCGCCAGCATGCTTAGCACCCCGTAGATGATTAACACCGAACGCGGGAAACCCTGAAAGGCACCGATCGTGAATAATAAGATCATCACCGAAGCGATAGCAGCTGAGGCAGTTACGACCGAGGTGAAGATCACCTTCAGATCCTGAATGCTCGCGTAAATCCACATGCGCCGGTAAAGCCCAAAGGCGCGGTAGATCAAAGGTGCAATGATCACCGCAACTACGACCATGTAATAAGCCGATGGCAGGTAATAGGTGAAAATCGGTCCCAGCTCAAGCCGCAATGCGTAGCTCGCAAGAACACAAATCACGGTTAGGAGGATATCTCCCACGAGCACGTATCTATTTCGAATATGTAGCTTGCTTCTCACTAAATGCCTTTCAACCCAAAAACTTGACCAACAGTCTTTAGAAGGATGTAGAAATCAAGTAAAAGGTTTTGGTTTTTTATGTAATACAGGTCGTATTCCAACTTCACGCCAGTTTCTTCCACAGTGGCAGCATAACGCTGATTTACCTGTGCCCAACCAGTCAACCCAGGTTTCACGAATAGCCTGGCTCTATAGAAGGGAATTCGTCTTCTGAAGGTGATCCACAAATTCTGGACGCTCTGCTCGGGGTCCGACCAAACTCATCTCACCCTTGAGCACGTTGAAAAATTGGGGAAGTTCATCAAGATGACTCTTCCGAAGTACTTTACCCAGGCGGGTGACCCTTTCGTCATTTTCCTGCGCCATTCGGGCTTTCCCATCCCCTTCAGCGTCTTTTTTCATTGTGCGGAATTTGGTGATGGCATATTCCCGTCCATTCTTTCCAAGCCGGGTTTGCCTGAAAAAAACCGGCCGACCACTCTCCACGAGTATCGCGAGATAAATAAATGGCAAAATCACGATCAAAATAAGTGAGCCGATGAGCGCTCCAATGATGTCAACAAACCGTTTGCCAACCTGGTAAAAACCGCTGGTATGGTATTGATCAACAAAAGACCGCACAAGCCAATCGGATTGCAGGAGGAAAATAGGAATTCTATTTAGATGTTCTTCATATACATTCTGATATGTGGAGACTTCGATACCCTTTTCCTCGGCCACCAGAAGCGATTGGAGCATACCTGGATTGATTTCAACGGTGATCGCGAAGATCAGCTCGCTGATATTCTGCTCGCCAATGACCCGCAGAAGATCCTCGCTCCCGCATAACACCGGGTAACCGTTGATCAGCTTTCCCTGTTTATCGATGTCATCATCCACGAAACCGATGATCTTGAAACGGTGACGGATGAATCTCATTCAGCGCCTTTACCAGAGTACTTCCAGCCAGGCCTGCACCGATGATGAGCACTCTCCGTAGGAAAATTGGGGCGGTAAAGATCTGAATGTAGATCATCCTCCAGAAAAGTGTAATCGCCGAAGCAAAAAGGATAAAAAATGCGATTCCCCGCCGGGGAAGCGAATTTGGCTCCGAGGAGAAATATACAATCAGATAAAGCAGTACACATATGAGGGCAGCAGCACCTATCCCCTGTAATGTCTCTTTCCGTCGCCCTGCTCGGCGAATATCATAAAGATCGACCATCAGGATGATCCATAGGAACGGCAGCAGGTAGAACCACGCTGGCGGTCGGGATCGCAGAAATTCCATCGATAAATGAAACCAGGCATCCTTTTGAGCCCAAAAATAAAGGGCCATGATCAATCCGAGGTAAGCTGAAAGTAGATCACCGAGGATCAATAATATCCTTCGCTCCCCGGTGCTCAACCGCCAGCTTGATTTTTGAGCCGTTTTCCCGGACGTCATTTATTGCTTCCTTTTTCCGGGTTTATGAAAAAGCTGGTGAGAAATCCTGCAGCCCAGGAGAAATGCATGGTCGCAATTGATATTGGAATACCGAAAATTAATTTCATTTCTTTTTGCCTGGCAGTGGACGGAACGCTTGCGATTAACAAACAGATAAGTATATTCCGCACACCAGTGCCAAGGTTAAGCGTGCATATTCCGAACCAATTGAGAGAAAAACCAGCAAAATGATCAATATCAGAAAGAGCGGCGGGAGTGCCTGGCGCAACCGCATCGTCCCAGGATGCATCCGAAGCATCCGGTTTTTCCAATAACCATACCGCCAGTATTGCTGGGAGAGTTCACGCCAACTCTTCCGGGCTACGTACTCTGAATGGATGGCAGGATCTAACCAAACCACCCCACCGGATTTTCGGATACGCACGTTGAACTCATAATCCTCATTTGTAAGCAAGGATTCATCGAATCCACCAAGCCTAATTGCCATTTTTTTATAAAAGGCACCGAAAGGAACAGTATCCACCGCGCCTTCGTGGTTTCCCATCCGGTAGAGCGCATCTCCGACACCCAGGGGATTGGATGCAGCCGGATGCTATCGAACGAGGGATCCATCCTTCTCCACCAGGTTTGATCTTCCAGACACCTCCCACATTAGCGCCTTTTCCAGCCTCCAGGTCAGCCACTGATCGTTCTATATAATCCCGCCCGGGAAATGAATGCGCATCCAAACGGAGGATGATATCCCCGGTCGCTGCATTGATTCCTGAGTTCAGAGCAGCGGGGATGGATTTTCGCGGGTTATCGAGAAAATTCACCGATAATCCTGATCCGGTTTTGATAAATTTCGCAACTTCCTCTCTGGTCCCATCCAGTGGAAAGGCCATCGACAACGATGACTTCGATCAAATCCAATGGATAATTTTGCAGGGTGATCGATTCCAAGACTTTAATAATCGTCGCCTGCTCGTTCCGGCATGGAACGACCACAGAGACTTTCGGTCTCATATTATGTGATTCTTCCACAATATCCCGATTGAAAAAGAAGTTTGGTGATAATAACTTACTTTGATCCACACCCGCAGGCATGTTCTTCTTTCAAAGCGATTAATTCAATCTCCACCAGTCCACCTTTGGGTAATCCAGCCACCTGTACTGTGGACCTTGCGGGGGGATTTTCGTCAAAATATTCGGCGTAGATGGCATTCATGCGGGCAAAATCAGCCATATCTTTTAGAAAAACGGTTGACTTAACGACCGAATTGAAACTGGAACCACCATCGCATAATACACTGCACAGATTTTCCATCACCTGCCGGGTTTCTGCTTCGATCCCGCCTTCCACAAGGTTGCCAGTTTTCGGATCCAGACCAATTTGTCCGGCGGTAAAAATGAACGGACCCGCCCATACTACCACAGAATAAGGTCCAACTGGTTTTGGTGCGTTTACACTCGTAAGAACTTGCTTTTCATGGGGACTCATGAAAATAACCTCCAATTTTTATGTTTAGTAATGCAATGATTCTTTCTCGCCGGTAACTTTCTTTCGCAGCAGCCAATAACTCCAGGATTGGTATAGTAAGCACGATCGGGACAAACACTAAAGCAACCGCGGTCATGATCTGAAGCGTAGTTATCCCGGAGGATGCATTCCAAATGGTCAGGTTATTCTCTGCACCCAATGCTGGAGATCATCACATTCGGGAAAAGCCATGCAAAAATACCGAACGTGAAGAGCAGGATGCCCAGTGGACATCCAGATAAAAGCCCAACCGGATTTTTGCCGTTTTGTGGAAATCCCCGCGATCAGCACAGCGACCGTAGCTGACTGATAAAGAATATCATGGAATACCATCCCAGATCACCGCCTTTTCCCCCAAACAGCCATAACGCAGGCTCCATAAACAATGATCATCAAGCATCACTGGCAGCCAGAGCTGATTTGCCAGTTTACGGGCAGCGCTTTCGACCGGATCCGCGGTACGGATCACCAGGAAATATGCTCCAATCAGAATGAACAACATTACGAACATCAGACCGCCATAAACGGCAAAGGGATTCAACAGATTGAAGAATCCGCCAATGTATTGCATACCAGTCATCGATGGGCACTCCCCGTAGAATATTGGTGAAAGCCACCCCAAATAGGAATGCAGCGATCAGTACTTCCCAGAAATGCTGCCCAATCCCACAAGGATTTCCATCTTCGGGCTCTCGTCTTTTCCGCGGAACTCGAAAGCTACACCGCGGAAGATCAAAGCGACCAGTAGAAGGAAGAATGGCAGGTAAAAACCGCTGAAGAGGGTCGCATACCACTGCGGAAAAGCAGCAAAGGTTGCTCCTCCAGCGACGATCAGCCAGACTTCATTTCCATCCCAGTGAGGGCCGATGGCATTGACCATCATCCTGCGCGATTGTTCAGTTTTTCCGATAAAAGGAAGTAATATCCCGATACCCATATCAAATCCATCCAGAACGAAAAAACCTGAATATAGGATCGCGATCAAGAATGAACCAGATCACTGGATATGGAGTCATTTCGTCACCTCCGAAACAACCTTTTGACCCTGCGGAGCACTACCAAATATGGTAGCTTTCTTCAGGCACCTTTTTTGAATATTTCACCAACAGGAAAACATCGATTACCATTAGATATCCCATATACAAGGAAGAATCCGAGAAGGGTGGTGATCACCATCCAGGGTCTCACGTTTAACATGGGTGTACCGGCATTTTTGGTGAGCATTTGCCCGTATACAACCCATGGTTGGCGACCCATTTCAGTCAATAACCATCCAGCGGTGTTTGCAAGATAGGGTGCTGCCACCATGGGCACAAATAACCAGAGTAGTTTCACCTTTTCGATTGGTTTCTTCCTGAACGCGAGAAAGATAGCTATCAGAGCTACCAGGATCATCAAGGAAGCCCAGTCCTACCATGATCCGGAAGGTCCAGAAAGTCACCTGGATGATGGGGATATAATCCGCCGGACCAAAATCTTTTTCGTATTCCGTTTGTAATTCGCGCAAGCCGCTGATCCGGGCATTCGGATTATTTGTAGCCAGGAAACTCAACATGTAGGGGATACGGATCGCGAAAGTATTCGTTTCATTTTTCTCGTCGATGATGGCTACCAGAGAAAGCGGTGCACTGTCTGTAGTCTCCCAAAGCGCTTCTGCGGCAGCCAGTTTCATCGGCTGCATAGACACCAATCCTTTGGTCTGGCGGTCACCTACTGCCACAACACCCAGGGCAGAAATAAGTGCGAAGACTGCTGCGATTTTGAAGGATCTCTCAAATATCTCCTTGTTTTTTCCCTTTACCAGGTGCGCTGCTGAAATGGCGAGGACGAAAAAACCAGCTGTGGAAAAACCGGATAGCACTGTGTGCGGAAATTGATTCATCAAATAAGGATTTGTGATCAGGGATGTAAAGTCGGTCAGCACGAGTTTATCCCCCACCCGCTCAAAACCGACAGGATGCTGCATGAATGAGTTGGCAGCCAGTATCCAAAAGGCGGAGATATTCACCCCGATCGCTACCAACCAGATCGATGCCAGGTGCAATCCCTTGGATAATCGTTCCCATCCGAAGATCCACAAACCCAGGAAGATGGATTCCAAAAAGAATGCCATCAACCCTTCCAAGGCAAGGGGTGCGCCGAAAATATCGCCAACAAATCGCGAATACTCCGACCAGTTCATGCCAAATTGGAATTCGAGCACGATACCGGTCACCACACCCACCGCGAAATTTATCAAGAAGAGTGTGCCCCAGAATTTTGTCATCAGTTTATAGACGGGTTTCTTTTTAACAACATAGAGGGTTTCCATTATGGCAACAATTACAGCTAATCCCAGGGTCAACGGCACAAAAAAGAAATGATAGATCGTTGTGATGGCAAATTGAAGCTGGGATAAATTTGTTCCGCTCATAATACCTCCATCCTGTTCACATCAATATCTTTCCTGAATAATCCGCATTCAATTATAGCGGATTGCATCGGTTTACGAGGAGATGAATAATCAAGGGCAAATGGCGGCTGGTATAATCATCCCGTTATTTCATATTTTAATGAAGATCAGGGAAATATGCTGGAGAATTTAGCTTCCATTGAAGCCCGTTACACCGAACTGAATACTCTCCTCGAGCAGAATGCCGCGGATTACCAAAAAGTGGCGGAGTATGCCAAGGAACGATCCTCGCTTGAACCCATTGTCATCAAGGCGGAAGAATATCGGAAAGCCCTGAATAACCTTGAAGAATCCCGTGAGCTCTTAACAAATGAAGATCAGGAGATCCGGGAACTGGCCCAGGCTGAAATAAATGAACTTGAACCCAGGATCACCGAACTTGAAAAGGATTTAAAGAACCTCCTTCTTCCCAAAGATCCCCGCGATGCCAGGAACGTGATCGTCGAGATCCGCGCCGGCACTGGTGGGGACGAGGCGGCTTTATTCGCCGCAGAGTTGTTGCGAATGTATACCCATTACGCCGAATCCAGGAAATGGGGTGTTGAGATCCTTTCTTCAAGCGATATAGGCATCGGCGGTTTCAAAGAGGTGATTTTTGCAGTCAAAGGGGATGGCGCGTATTCACGCCTGAAATTTGAATCAGGTGTTCATCGCGTTCAGCGCATCCCAGTGACGGAATCATCCGGTCGGATTCACACCTCCACCGTCACGGTGGCAGTGCTTGCGGAGGTGGAAGATGTGGATATCCAGATCCCGGATTCCGACCTGACCATCGACGTTTTCCGCTCCAGCGGGGCTGGCGGTCAAAACGTCCAGAAAAACTCAACGGCAGTCCGGATTACCCATCTCCCCACAGGGATGGTCGTCGCCTGCCAGGATGAGCGCTCCCAGTTGCAGAATAAACTACGCGCACTCAGCATCCTGCGCGCCCGCCTTTTCGAAATCGAACAACAAAAACGCCAGGATGAACGTGATGCCGACCGCCGCTCCCAGGTTGGCAGCGGTGAACGATCCGAGAAGATTCGCACCTACAATTTCCCACAGTCACGGGTCACCGATCACCGAATCAACTACTCCAACTACAATATCAACGGGGTAATGAATGGGGATCTCGACCCCTTCATCGATGAGCTCTCGATGCGCGATGAGACCGAGCGGCTTTCCTCCGCGGGTTACGAGGATTCCGACGATCAGGATCATTGAGTGGACCGCTCGCGCCCGGCAGCTATTGGCTGGGAGCAGCGATACTCCCGGGCTGGATTCCGAACTGCTGGTGGCGATGGTCAAGAACCGCGAAAGAACCTGGGTATGTTCCCACCCGGAGCATTGGATCGAACCCAGCGAAGAAAATAGATTACAAAACCTTCTTGAGCGTCGGATGGCGGGTGAACCGCTTCCATACATCCTGGGGGAATGGGAATTCTACGGGCGGAAATTCACCGTGAACTCCTCGGTATTGATCCCCCGTCCGGAAACCGAGCTCCTGGTGGAAGCCGCGCTTGCCTGGCTTCGCTTACACCCTGGCTACCGACACGCTCTGGATGTAGGTACAGGATCCGGGGTGATCGGCATCTCCCTCGCGTGCGAAATCCCCGACCTGGCAATGACATTGTCCGATATTTCACTGCAAGCCCTTCAGGTCGCTGAGGCAAATGCCAGTAAGTATGAATTATCCTCTCGGATCTGCTTCTATCAATCCGACCTGCTCGCAGATGTTCCGGGAAAGTTTCACCTCGTTTGCGCCAATCTTCCCTATATTCCTTCCGCTCAACTCAAGAACAGCCCAAAACTCGGTTTCGAGCCGATTTCTGCCCTGGATGGAGGCACGGATGGTATGGATGTGATCAGACAGCTTTTGAGCGAGTTGCTGGAAAAACTCAGCCATCCTTCGCTCGCGCTGCTGGAGATCCAGTTTGACCAGGGTGATGCATTAATGGCTTTCGCAGGGGAGCTCTTCCCCGCAGCTCAGATCGAGATCCTCCCCGATCTTTCCGGATTGCCCCGTGTGTTGCGTATCGGGTGCGATTAATAGGTTCGAAATGAATGACCATTACAATAGATATCCAAAACCTAAATGTCGATCCAATCTGCCAGCGAGGTAATCCTCGCCGGGGGTCTGATCGCCTACCCGACTGATACCGTTTATGGGTTATCGGCAAGTCCCTTCCAGGGAGCGGCGATCCAGAAGATCTTCACCGCGAAGGGCCGTGATTTCAACAAAGCGATCGCCATCCTGGTTGGTGATCTGGAGCAGCTCCCGCTTGTGACCACAGGGTTAACGGACTCCGCAAAATTGCTTGCCCGGAAGTTTTGGCCTGGAGCACTCACGCTGGTCGTACCGATCGCCCCCGGATTACCCGGCATCATTTCTCCTCATCCTACTATCGGGATCCGCATGCCGGATCATCCCTTCGCGCTCACTTTGCTTCGCTCTCTCGGACCTCTGGCTACAACTTCGGCAAATATCTCCGGTCAGCCGGATGCAACCACCGCTGCACAGGTTCTCGGGCAGCTTGATGGCAGGGTCGATTTGATCCTGGATGGGGGTACTTCACCCGGCGGGGTTCCCTCAACAGTGGTGGATTGCTGCCAGCCGCAGATCAGCATCCTCCGCCAGGGAGCTATCAGCCAGGTTGAAATTGAAAATGCATTGAAGCTGGGTTTGGATTCATCCGTTAATCCAGCCAGTTATTCTGGATCTCATGGAATTGGGCATATCTTCCTCCAAGTGAAAGTAATTGGGATTGGGTTCCGCGTTCTACGATCTTGCCCTGCTCTAGGAATATTACCTCGTCCATTCGCTCCAGATTGCACCAGGCGGTGGGTCACCCAAATGATTGAATGCTCATGTCTCCCAATTCATCACCAGGTTGAATATTTCCCGTTCGGTTTCCGGATCCAGATTCGCGGTGGGTTCATCATAGATCTGGACCGGCGAATTTCGTAAGAATATCCGTGCTATCGCCAGCCGCTGACGCTCCCCACCGCTCATCTTTGCTCCCCGGTCCCCCAGCCAGGTATCCAACCCCTGGGGAAGGGTTTTATACCATGACCCAAGTTCCACATGTTCCAGGGAAATCATCAAATTCTTCTTCGGTGGCTTCCGGATCTCCAACAAGTAAATTCCGCCGGAGTGTGTCCGTCAGGATGACCGGGGATTGTGCCAGGATGGAGATTTCGGTGTGGATATCCTCGGATGCAAGGGAGTTTAGTTCCTCACCACCGATTCGGATGGAACCCATGGAATAATCCCAGCTCCGCGTCAGCAGATTGACCAGGGTGCTCTTGCCGCTTCCGCTAGGTCCAACGATGGCGATCCTTTTTCCCTGGGGAAGTTGAAAGATCGATCCCATCCAGCACCAATCCCTGGCTGCCCGGGTATTGAAAGGTTAATCCTGCGATTTCTATATCAGATACGGAGGGCATTATTTGCGGCTGGATGGGTTCGGTAACCGTACGGCGTTGCATCAGACAATGGAGAACATCCTCCTCCCGGCAGCTATCACCGGATTCATGAACTGGGTGGTCAGCGTCAGTGGCAGGATGGCTTCAAAACTGGCTGCTGTCATCAAGAGTCACGACAGCCAGTAGGACGCCATCCATCATGTCCCCATCCGCACCAGCGGGATGGAGGCAGCCAGCACCCCAAGGATTGTGAGATTAACTATCCAGGTCATTCCACCGCTGCCAAATCCGTTCACCCGGGCAAGCGCCATCTGCGCTTTCCCGAACGTCCGGGATATTGAGGAAATTTCCTCCATCTGCGGTTTCTGAATTCCGAAGAGAAGAATCTCCCCTGCGGATTGAACCGTGTAACCAACCGGGCGATTCAACTCCGCTCGTACCTGGATATACTCCCTCCCCGCGCGTCGGCTGGAGAATAAATCCCCACGGGAAGCAACACTCCTCCGATAAACGCACCTGCCAGGTAGATCCAGCTGGGCATGGTGCCAAAAGATTGCAGGAACAAGGAACATCCCCACGGTCACCAAGAAATGCGGTGACGGTGGTGCCATGATCCTCACAAAGAGATTTTCCAGCGTGTCAATATCCGCTGTTAGCATCGCGAGCAGATCACCCCCCCGTCGTTCCTGAAGGATGCCAGGAACCAGGCGCTCCAGATTACGGTAGAGCCAGATGCGGAATTCTGACAGCAGGCGCAGATTCACCGAATGGGATGCCAGACGCTCCAGGTAGCGGAACACACCGCGGCTGATCCCAAAGAACCTTACCCCCACAATGGCAACCTGCAGGTAGGCGATTGAAGGTTGAAGTGCGGCATAGGAAATGAGATACGCGGAGGTGCCCATAAGACCGATCGCGCAAGCCATTGTGATCACCGAAAGCAGCAGGGCAAGCAGCATTTCCCTCCAGAGAGGCAGGGTGAAGCGGAATAACCGCATTACAAGGTTTTCATGGGGTTTCCCCGGCGCTCTTCACCGGTCGGATCAATCTGCTCTGCTCCTGCAGGTATTCCTCCGGAGAAAGCACTTCCTTTACCGTACGATCCTGCAGGACGATCACCTGGTTTGCCAGGCGAATCGTATTCAGGCTGTGCGCGATCAGGATAATGGTCCGTTTCCGCCCTAGCTCGCGGATGACATCCTGAAACGCACGCTCCAGCTCAACATCCAGGTTGGCCGTCGGCTCATCGAGGATCACAACAGGTGCATCCCGCAGGATCGCGCGGGCAAATGCGAGCCTGGTTCTTTCTCCCCCGGAAAACCGCGCTCCCCCCTCTCCCACCCGGGTGAGATACCCTTCCGGTAAGCTGGTGATGAGGTCATGGATGTCCGCTTTTCTGCGCAGCTGCTTCCATCTCCTCCTGTGTGGCATCATCCCTGGCAGCCAGCAGGTTTGCCAGCACCGTATCCTCAAAAAGGCTGGCTTGCTGGGGTACCCAGGAGATCCGCTTGCGCCAGGTTTCGATTGGAATTTCGGACAAGGGGTTCCCGTTGACTAATATCTCCCCTGCTTTGGGGGTGAGAAATCCCATCAGGAGCTGGGTAAGGGTCGTTTTGCCTGCGCCGCTAATGCCAGCAAGCGCGGTGATCTGATGCGCTGGAAATCGGCAGGTTATATCCGTAAGCACCTTTTCATTTCGATCCATGTGTTCGAAAACCACACCGCGCAATTCGATATTGATCTCTTCAACCTGGTATTGGCTTTTCCCCTCTGCAACCAGCACAGCAGGATAGGAATGCAGACTTGTTCCCTTTCCGGGATCGCCAGGATGGAAAATATCCTCGCTGCACCTCCCACTCCGCTCATGGCGGCGTGATACCGCAGACCGAGGTTCCGCAGTGGCAGGTAGAATTCCGGCGTGATGATCAGGATGAATAATGCCTGTTCGTAGGGAATCCCGCCATGCAGCAGCTGCAACCCGATCTGAACCGCCACCAGCGCGGTGCTGATCGTTCCCAACATTTCCAGGGCGAGGGATGAGAGAAAGGTCACCTTGAGAACCGCCATGGTTGCACTTCGGTACTCCTGGTTCACTCCGGTAACTTCCTCCAGCCGTTGGCGGCTCCGCCCGAATTGCTTCAGGGTGGATAGCGCCTGCAGGGTATCCAGGAAAAACGCGCTCATTCGGCTGAGTGCCATGAACTGTCTTCCCGTCACCCGCTCGGTCGCCCTTCCGATGAGATAGAGAAAAAAAGGGATCAGCGGTGCGGTCAGGAGCAGGGTCAACCCTGAGATCCAGTCCATCGGGAAAACGATGATCAAGATCATCAAAGGGATCAGCGCGGCCAGGATGACCTGGGGAATGAACTGGGAGAAGTATGCGTCGATGGAATCGATCCCCTGGGTTATGGTGCTGGTCAATTCGCCGCTTGCCTCGCCTTCAAGGTAGGCAGGTCCCAGCCGGAAAAGTTTTTGCAGGGTCATCTCGCGCAGGTCTTGTTTGACCTTCACCGCCAGGGAGGCGGAGGCAACCTCCCCACCCCACACAGCCAGCCCGCGCAGGAGAACCACGACGACTAATCCCATGAGGATTTGTTTCACCGCTTCAAGGCCTGCACCGTGCAGGAACACCTCCGAGATCACCCTGGAGATTCCCCCCGCTTGAACTAATAGAAAAACCACACCTGCCAGGCTGAGCAAAACGGTGAGGATCAGGTTCACTCGTGCTTTTTGGGATTGGCGAAACAGCTCGCGGTGCGTGTTCACTTATCCATTTTCATGGAATCGGGTGGAAAAGTCAATTAAACAAATAGGAGCCTTTCGGCTCCACCGATTGGGTTGTTAATTCTTTCACTCAAATTTCAATGCGTCCAGCACATCGTTTACTGCAGCAGCGAGGATCTCATCCATCACGGATTCCTCAGCCTGGTAGGGTCCGCCGAAGGTTCCATCCCCGTAGATCTCCCGCTCAGCCTGCGAATCCCGGATCCCTTTTCCTTCCACCACAGGTTTTCCTTCCTTTGGCAGCTCGGCGACCCTGGTGAAGTGGAACGCCTCCATCCAGTTGGCATGCTCTGTTGGAAGGTTGTGTTCCGCGGAGATCCGCTTGGTGGATTCGGTCGTCCACCACGAATACCAGTCGAACCGGGTGCCATTCAGTTCATTGGCCAGTTCATAAAGTGCACCAGCTGCTGGTGTGTTACCCCCATGACCATTTACGATCAGGAAACGCCTGAAACCCTGCCCGTAATAGCTGCGAACAATATCTTTGACGACCTCCACGTAAACCGAAACCCGGATGCTGACCGTCCCCGGGAAGGAGAGGAAATAGGGTGAAATACCAAAGTTGAACGGAGGCGCCACCAGTACTCCACTGCGCTGGCTGGCTGCATCCGCGATCGCCAGGGGGATGCGCGTATCCGTGGCCAGGCTGAGGTAACCGTGCTGCTCGGTGGCACCCAACACCAGCATGATGCGGTCCTCATTTTTTAGGTATTTCTCCACATCCATCCAGTTACAGTCTTCTATGCGCATGTTTCCCTTTCCATTCCCAATCCACAATTTCAACCCTCTATACCCACGATATTCACGAGCCGCCCCTTGACGTAAATCACCTGCCGCGGTTTCCGTCCCTCAAGCGCCTTGATCGCACCATCGCAGGAAACTGCCAGCGATTTCGCCTCCTCCTCGCTGATGGAAGCTGCCACTGTCAACCGGTCACGCACCTTTCCGTTGACCTGTACGACCAGCGTGATCTCCTCGTCCTTCGCCGCTTCTTCATCCACCTTTGGCCACGCCTGGGTATGGATCGAAAAAGGTTTCCCTTTCATTTCCCAGATCTCCTCGCTCATGTGGGTGGCGACAGGTGCAAACATTTTCAGATAGATCTCCACCGCTTCGTTCCAGGCCGGGGAATCCCACAGCCCCAGTTGCTTCACCCGCTGCATTTCGTTCAGCAATTCCATTAGCGAGGAGATGATCGTGTTGAATTCCACCTGCTCGTAATCGCGGGTCACCGAACGCAGCGTCTGATGCACTTTACGGCGCAGGTCGCGGCTGGCAGCGGGATCATCTTTTCCAGCGGGACCCGGCTCCAGCAGGATGTTCCAGACCCGTTTCATCCAGCGGCTGGTACCCTCGATGCCGGAGTAGCTCCACGGACCTCCCTGGTCCCAGCGGGAGAAGAACATCAAATATGCCCGCACGGTATCTGCACCGTATTTATCCACCAGTGCATCCGGTGGAACGGTGTTGCCCCGCCGTTTGGACATTTTTTCGTGATCCTCGCCCAGCACCATGCCCTGGTTGCGCAGCATGCAGCATGGGTTCGTTCCCGTTGACGATACCCATATCCCGCAGGGCTTTGTGGAAGAAACGCGTGTAAAGCAGGTGCATGGTGGCATGCTCGATCCCACCGGTATAAATATCCACCGGCATCCAGTAGTTGTATTCCTCCGGGATCGAAGGGACCTTTATCGAACTTTGCGCTCAGGTATCGCAGGTGATACCAGGAGGAACACATGAAGGTATCCATGGTGTCCGTTTCCCGCTCTGCTGCCCCACCGCAGTTCGGGCAGGTCGTTTTCCGCCAGGTGGGGTGCAGCTTCAGCGGGCTTTCCCCGGTAGGCTTCCACTCGATATCATCCGGCAGCAGCACGGGCAGCTGATCCTCGGGAACCGGCACCTCACCGCAGTTCTGGCAGTAGATGATCGGGATGGGCGCGCCCCAGTACCGCTGGCGGGAGATGAGCCAGTCGCGCAGGCGGTAATTGGCGGTGGCTTTGCCAACGCCTTTCTTTTCCACGAATTCGATCGCTTTTTGAAAGGCAGTATCTCCAGGCGTTCCGCTCAGCTCACCGGAATTGACCATCCTACCCATCGCCGGCAGAGCCGCTGTCATTTCAGCTTCGGTGATCGAATCTTCATCCCCGCGGATGACGATCTTTACAGGCAGGTCAAATTTGCGGGCAAATTCAAAATCGCGCTGGTCGTGCGCCGGAACCGCCATGATCGCCCCAGTCCCGTAGGTCATCAGCACGTAATCCGCGATCCAGATCGGGATGCGCTCGCCGTTGACCGGGTTGACTGCGTAAGCCCCGGTGAAGACTCCGCTCTTTTCCTTATCCGCGGCCTCGCGCTGGATATCCGATTGCCGTGCGGTTTCTTTTCGATATGCCTCCACAGCGGATCGCTGCGCTTCGCTGGTCAGCTTATCCACCAATGGATGCTCGGGTGCCAGCACCATGAAGGTCACGCCCCAGAGCGTATCCGGCCGGGTGGTGAAAACCTCCAGCGCGTCCCCCTGCTCGGTGGTGAACTTCACCAGCGCGCCTTCCGATTTACCGATCCAGTTGGTCTGCAGCACGCGCACACGTTCCGGCCAATCGATCTCGTCGTATTTCAGCAGCTCGTCCGCGTACTTCGTGATGCGGAAGAACCACTGCTTCAGGTTCTTTTTGATCACCGGGGTACCGTCGCGCTCGCAGTGGCGGTCATCCCCCCAGACCTGCTCCCGCGCCAGGGTGGTGTTGCAGGTGGGGCACCAATCCACCGCGGCTGCCTTTCGGTAAGCCAGACCGTGTTTATAGAGCTGAACGAAGAACCACTGCGTCCAGTGGTAATATTCCGGGTCAGAGGAGACCATCTCCCTGCGCCAGTCGAACATGGAACCCATGGTGCGCAGCTGCTCGGCGCATGTTATCGATGTTACGGTAGGTCCATTCACGTGGATGAATGTTGCGCTGGATGGCAGCATTCTCCGCCGGCAGGCCGAAGGAGTCGAAGCCGATCGGGAACATCACGTTATAGCCCTGCATACGTTTGAAGCGCGCGCGCGCATCTGAGGGGGCTATGGCATACCAGTGACCGATGTGCAGATCGCCGGAAGGATAAGGAAGCATGGTCAGGGCATAGTACTTTGGCCGGGAGGGATCGATATTGGAATCGTAGAGTTTTTCCGCTTCCCAGCGCTGCTGCCATTTCTGTTCGATCGCACCTGGGATCGATAGGGCGGGTATTCCTTTTTCTTCCATATTCGAGTGCCTTCCGAAATTAAACAAAAATTCCGTCCCGCACAGGGACGGATTTCTGATCCGCGGTGCCACCCTGTTTGCCCGGCGAACCAGGACCTCTCAGGTCAGCGATAACGGGCTTTCCCGGCGTTGGTTACTCTTCCTTCACCACCGCAGCATGCCTCTTAGGGGCTGCCAGGCGAGTTCGGTCTGATGCGCTCCGTATGCGCCTGCCCGGTTCTCAACCCTGCGCCGGGCTTTCTGACGGATGACCTACTACTCCTGATCTGCTTTTCTTTAGGTGGACCCAGGGAGGTTCGAACTCCCGGCCTCCTCAATGCCATTGAGGCGCGCTCCCAACTGCGCTATGGGCCCATATTTTTGCGAGCCTGCTTCCAGTGGACCTGGGGGGATTCGAACCCCCGGCCTCTTCAGTGCGATTGAAGCGCGCTCCCAACTGCGCTACAGGCCCGTTTCAATTACGACCCGATTTTACCCGATGGAAAAAGGGATGTCAAGGAGGGTTACTTTCCTCTTCAAGTATGGCAGATAGGATAAAAATAACCTTCTGTAATATTTTTAGACCTTGACTTTCGTTATAGATGGTTGTATATTTATTTAGTTATTTTTCTATTTAGTTTGGAGGAAAGAAATGGATACAATAGACCAAACCAAACGCATTGTTGATGTTTTTTAAAGCCCTGGCAGACGCCAACCGGCTGAAGATCATCGGCCTGCTCGCCAACCATTCCTCCACGGTGGAGCAGCTTGCCAGCCAGCTCGGGCTCTCCTCCCCCACCGTCTCCCATCACCTCTGCCCGCCTGGCAGAGGCCGGCCTGGTCTCCGCCCGCGCGGAGAGTTATTACAGCATCTATTCTCTCGAGACCACCACCCTTGAGGAAATGTCCCGCATGCTGCTTTCAAGGGAGAATCTCCCCGCCCTGGCTGCCGATGTGGACGTGGATGCCTACGACCGCAAGGTGATCAACGAGTTTGTTACCCCCGAAGGCAGGATCAAAGCCTTCCCAGTTCAGCGCAAGAAGATGGACGTGCTGCTCACATTTGTGATCAAATCCTTCGAGATGGAAATCCGCTACACGGAAAAACAGGTCAACGAGATCCTGAAATCCTATAACGAGGATTTTGCCACCCTGCGGCGCGAGCTGATCGATGCCAAATTCCTAGCCCGCGACCACGGCGAATACTGGCTGACCGAGCTCGGGTATAATTCCGCGCGGAGATACAAATGACCCAATCCCGCCTGGATCGCCTGCAGAAAATCCTTACCGAAGCCAGCCTTGATGCCCTGGTCCTCAACCCGGGTGCCAGCCTGTTTTACCTCACCGGTTTTCACTTCCACTTGATGGAACGCCCCACCATACTGATAATCCCATCCGCTGGCACCCCTGCCTTGGTGCTGCCCGCCCTGGAGATGCTCAAAGTCGCCCAGTTTCCCTTCCAGGTGGAAGCAGTTCCCTATGGGGATAATCCAGCACTCTGGTCGCAAGCTTTCGAAAAAGCTGCTAGGCTTCTCGGTACCGGGAAAAAGATCATTGGCATCGAACCAACCTGCCTGCGTGCCCTGGAAATGGGTTACCTTCAGCAGGCGTTCAAAGGCGGAGTTTCGCGATGCCTCTGCCCAATTGAGTCAATCCCGTGCTTGCAAGGATGCCGGTGAGATAACCAATATCCGCAAAGCGGTGCAGATCGCTGAAACCGCGCTGGAAAACACGCTCCCCTGTATTCACGCCGGGGTCAGCGAACGGGAGATCTCCACCGAGCTCACCCTGCAGCTCATCCGCGCCGGCTCGGACCTGCATCTGGCTTTCGAACCCATCGTCTCCGGGGGACCCAACGCAGCCAATCCGCACGCGGAACCCTCGGACCGAAAGCTGCAATCCGGCGACCTGCTGGTGATCGATTGGGGAGCTGTTTACCAGGGTTATGTTTCCGATCTCACCCGCACCTTCGCAATCGGCAAAGTGGATCCGGAATACGAAAAAATCGTCGAGATCACCGCCCGGGCGAACGAGACCGGCAGAGATGCCAGCCGCCCCGGCATTCCCGCTGGTGATGTAGACCGAGCCGCCCGCAAAGTGATTGTGGATGCTGGCTACGGAGAATTCTTTACCCACCGCACCGGGCATGGCATCGGACTGGAAGGCCACGAGCCGCCCTACATCTTCGGGGAAAACGACCTGACCCTGCAGCCAGGCATGGTCTTCACGGTGGAGCCGGGCATTTACCTGCCGGGCAGGAATGGCGTTCGTATCGAGGATAACGTCCTGATCACCGCGGAATGCGCCGAGACCCTCAGCAGCCTGCCCCGCGATCTGCGGTTTCTGGAGTAACAGGTAATTCCATGACCAAAAACATTGTGATCCCTGGGCCGAACCATTCTTTTTTTCCGGTGGCCGGATCGGCTGCCTGCTAGTACACGGTTTTACCGGCACGCCAAAGGAGATGCGCCTGATGGGTGATCACCTCCGGCAGCAAGGTCACACCGTTCTGGGCATCCGCCTGGCCGGGCACGCCACCACCTGGCAGGATCTGGCGCGCACCCGCTGGTGGGACTGGCTAGCCTCGGTAGAGGATGGCTTGAACCTGCTTAAAGGCTGCACGGATGAACAGTACCTGATGGGATTATCGCTGGGTGGCGTTCTCAGCCTCCTCGCGTCAACTCGCTATCCTGTGCGGGGTGTGGTGGCAATGTCCACCCCCTTCGGGCTGCCCAATGATCCCCGCATCCACGTGATGAATATTCTCACGATGCTCCAGCCAAAAATGAAAAAAGGGGAGGATGTGTTCTACAACGAGCAGGCCAGGGCTGCTCATGTTGCCCTGCCTTTCACGCCCTCGAGGGCAATGATGGAGGTGGTCAAAGCCATCAAGGAATTGCAGCGCGTTCTTCCAGATGTGAAGATTCCCGCCCTTCTGATCCAATCCCGGCTGGATACGGTCGTTCCCGCGGACAGTCTGGATGGGCTCTTTGCGAATATCGGCTCGGCGGATAAAACCAGCCTCTGGGTGGAGCACAGCGGTCATGTGATCACCGAGGAACCTGATCGCCAGCATTGGTTTTCGAGGCTGCCACCGCTTTCATCTCGCGTCTCATCTCGACCTGCATGACCCGCGACCTGGTTCTCGTCGCCGCGTCTCTTTTCTTCTGGGGATTCGGCGAGGGCATGTTTTTCTATTTCATTCCCCTTTCCCTGCAGAATTTGGGCGCCAACCCCTTGATGATCGGTGGGGTCTACTCCGGCATCGGCCTCGCAGCCGCCTTGATGCAGATCCCGGCTGGCATCCTTTCGGACCGTATCGGTCCGCGGACGATCATGTGGATTTCGTGGGGGATCGGCGCACTCGCCTGCTGGATCCTGGCCGTCGCGTCGTCCCTGACCGTATTCGTGATCGGGATCTGGCTCTACTACATGACCTCGTTCGGCGTGGTGCCGCTGAACAGTTACGTGACGAGCGTGCGCGGAAAGCTCAGCCCGGAGCGGGCGCTGACCTTCTCGGGGGGTCTTTTCAATACCGGCATGATCGCCGGCCCCATCCTCGGGGGCTTGATCGCTGACCAAACTTGGGGTTGCAGAGTATATATTCCTTCTCTGCGGGGATATTCATTATCTCCACGGTGATCATTTTTCTGATCAAACCAGTCCACCCGGTAATTCATACCCACGAGACCCAGCCACGAAAGATCTGGAAAAATTCCGCGCTTTTTGGGTTTCCTCATCCTGATTTTCATCATGGTTTTTGCGCTTTATCTCCCCCAACCGCTCACCCCCAATTTCCTGCAGAACCAGCAGGGGTTGACCACCATCCAGATCGGCTGCTGGGGACAATCGGCGGCCTTGGCAACGCGTTGACCCTGTTGGTTCTCGGCAGTCTCAAAGCGCTCCCTGGAGTGCTGATTGGGCGAGGTCATGGTCATGCTTTTCGCCCTTTCCCTCTTGAAAGGCTCAGGGATGGGTTGGTTCGGGTTCGGTTATTTCATGCTGGCCGGTTACCGATTATCCAGAACGATGCTGGTGGGTCTTTCCCGCCCGCTCATACACCCTTCGATGGTTGGGTTCGCCTTCGGTTTGATGGAAACCTCCGCGAGCATCGCGGTGATCCTTTCCCCGTTGCTGGCAGGTTTCCTGTATGAAAAGCAGCCCGGATTGATCTACTCCGTCTGCCTGATTCTCGTACTGATCTCCATCCTGGTGAACTACAGCATTCTGCCCCGGTTGCAGAAAAAGGGTTTCACGCAGGATGTCTGAACTCAACATCCGGACGTTCATCCTCGGTCCCCTCGGGAATAATTCCTACCTGATCTGGGACTCTTCCACCAATGACGCAGCTGTTATCGATCCTTCGTTTGAACCGGAACCAATCCTTCAGGAGATCGAGGATAACCAATTGAACCTCCGCTATCATCCTCCTGACGCACGCCCATTTTGACCATATAGCTGGCGTTGGAGATTTGTTCACAAGCACTTCCCCACGTCCACAAATAGGTATCAATCCTCTGGAAATCTCCCTTTGGCAACATAAAGGTGCGGCAAGCGAATTCGGTTTTTCACTGCCGGAGCTACCAGAGCCAACCCTTTTGATCGATCATGATGCGACCATACAACTCGGCTCTGTTGAGATCAAAGCACTCTTCACCCCCGGGCATACACCTGGTCACCTGGTCTACCATGTTCCAGAAAGCGGTGTCGTGTTCACCGGTGACCTGATCTTTTTCCGCGGCGTCGGCCGGACGGACATGCTCGGCGGAAATACCGCGGATCTCTTCCGCAGTATCGATGAAAAGATACTCACCCTACCCCCCGCAACACGCCTGCTCAGCGGTCATGGCCCTGAAACCACCGTGGCGGATGAGATCGGCAACAATCCATTTATTTAAATACAAAAAGAGGACCCATTCGGATCCTTTTTTGAGTTTCAAATCTTATTTCGCGAATTCGACCGAACGGGTTTCCCGGATCACGGTTACCCTGATCTGACCGGGATACTGCATCGTCTCTTCGATCTTCTTGGCGATATCCCGGGCTAACCGCGTGGATGCCAGGTCGTCGATCTCTTCCGGTTTGACGATGATGCGCACCTCTCGCCCGGCCTGAATGGCATAGGTCTGGCTGACACCCTTGAATGAATTGGCGATCTCTTCCAACGCGCGTAGGCGTTTGATATATTGCTCCAGGTCCTCGCGGCGTGCTCCGGGGCGTGCGCCGGAAATGGCATCCGCGGATTCCACAATGATCGCTTCCACGCTATCCTGCTCGGTCTCATGGTGGTGTGAGGAGATGCAGTTCACCACCTGGGCGTTAACCCCGTGGCGTTTGGCAAACTCAGCTCCGATGGAGGCATGTGTTCCCTCTGTGTTGAAATCCATTGCCTTGCCCAGGTCGTGCAGCAAACCGCCGGCTTTCGCCACTTCCACGTTCGCACCCAGCTCCGCAGCGAGCACAGCGGAAAGCCGGGAACATTCCACGGCATGCGCCAGTTGATTCTGCCCGTAGGAAGTGCGGTACTTTAGCCTACCCATAACCTTGATAATCTCGGGGTGGAGCCCAGCCACGCCAGCTTCGAAGGCTGCCTGTTCCCCCGCTTCCACGATATCGCGCTCAACATTACGGGTTTCCTCGCCGAGGATCTTTTCGATGTGTGCCGGGTGGATGCGTCCATCCTGGATCAAGCGTTCCAGCGAACGGCGTGCGATTTCGCGGCGGATCGGATCGAAACAGGACACGGTAACAGCCTCGGGGGTATCGTCCACGATCACATCCACTCCAGCTGCCTGCTCAAACGCACGAATATTGCGCCCGTTCCTTCCAACGATACGTCCCTTCATCTCTTCATTCGGAAGCACCACCACCGATGTTGTCACCTCAGCCACATGGTCAGATGCAACCCGCTGGATAGCTTCCGCGATCAGCTCCCTGGCGCGTTTCTCCCCTTCCTGGCGTGCCTCGGACTCGATCTGTCGGATGATCCTGGCCATATCCGAGCGGGCTTCCTTCTCCGTCTCCGCTAGAAGTATGCCGCGAGCTTCCTCTACGCTCATCTGCCCAATTCTTTGAAGTTCAGTCATTTGCTGACCATAAAGCTCTTCCACTTCATTGGCCCGCTTATCGATCACACTCTGTCGTTTATTCAGGTTCTGCTCACGCTGTTCCAAGCGTTCCACCCGGAAATCCAAATCCGTCCGGCGTTTTTGCAGCCTTTCTTCCTCACGGGAAAGTTCTTCACGTCGCCTGGATGCTTCGGCCTCGGATTCCTTTTGGATCTTGTAACCTTTATCCCTGGCTTCCAGTTCGATAGATCTTGCTTTCTCGTTCGCCTGGCTGATGCGTTCATCCAATTTAGCCTGTTCAGCTTTAATCATCCGGTTGGCAAAGACCCGCCCGAGCACCCACCCGATAACAATTGCCGCAACAGCTGCGATAATAATGATCAACACCGTGTTATCCATAAGAGTTTTCTCCCATACTTGCTCCATTTTTTAGATTAATTTCGTTCCAGATCACCGGGATCACTTCCTGGATGATGGCGTAGGAAAATCCTTTGCGCGCCAGGAAACCCAGTAATTTCTTTCTGAATTCAGGTTCCTCGTAGCGTTCCAACCGGCGGGCATACTTTCTCCCGGCTTCGATGGCCAAGTTACGGTCATCCGGTAAATCGAGGAGCGCTTCTTCTATCTGCTCACTCGCCACACCTTTGCGCTTCAGCTCCATTTCCATCAGCCGATGGCTGCGCGGGTGCGAATTCGATCTGTTTTCCAGCCACATCTTCGAAAATTGGGCGTCCCCCAATACTCCGGAGGAGATCAATTTCGCAGTAGTTTTCGCGATCACTTCCGGGTCAAAACCCGCTTTTTCCAACCTACTGCTAACTTCCAATTCCGACCTTGGACGGTAATTTATGTAAGCAAGGGCTTTCTGAAGCGCTTTCTCTTCAGAATCAGCCTTGAGGAGCATCTCGATCTTGCCATCATCAATCACCTGATCTCTTCGCAGCCAAGCCGCCACGATCCCTGCCAGGCTGAAGGCGTAATCACCGTCCAGAAAAACATTCACGCGGTTACGGTTCTTCTTCTGGGGAGTGATCGCGGTGATCCGATGCTCCATATAAAAAACAGTCCTGCCAGCATCCCGGCCGAACTGTTCAAGCATCGATCGTCTGATTATTCCAAAATAACCTGGTGAAAAACGTAAAAGTCGAAAATCACATCAATTTGTTAAACAGGTATCATTAATTTAATGGTGACCAAATTGCTGTTTCCGACCATGTGAACTACTATTTTTCCCTGGTTATAAAGACTCAACACTCCCGGAGGAGGCCGACCTTTTCAGATTATCTATCTTGCACAGCATCGATTTTTCTCGGAGATGCTGAACTTGTGGTCTTAATTATACATTAACAAATCAAAAAAACCCATACATTAAAACGAAATTGCGGAAAGCCTGCATTCCGTTTATACTCAAATTCCGGATGGAGACACCTGCCTGATGAAGAATATCCTGGTAACTGGTGGTGCTGGATTTATTGGCGCTAATTTCATCCACTATGAGCAGCAAAAATTCAAAGATGTTTTAATCATCAATCTGGACGCTTTAACTTACGCGGGCAACTTACAAAATCTAGAGAACCTGCCTGATCCAGGACGGCATACTTTCATTCAGGGGGATATTCGCGACCGTGAACTTGTTCTTGGATTGCTGGAAAAATATAAGATAGATACCGTAGTAAATTTCGCCGCCGAAACCCATGTGGATCGTTCCATAAATAGCGCTCAGCCGTTCCTCGATAAAAATATCCAGGGAACCTTTGACCTGCTTGAGGCAAGCCGCGAATATTTCTCCTCTGGGATTTCGGTACAGGAATTCCGTTTCCATCACATTTCGACGGATGAAGTCTTCGGCTCATTGAATCCAAACGATCCTCCATTTTCGGAAAGCACACCATACGCCCCAAATTCGCCTTACGCAGCCTCAAAAGCCGCCAGTGACCATTTCGTGCGTGCTTTCCATCACACTTACGGGCTCCCCGTAACGATTTCCAATTGTTCCAATAATTACGGCCCATTTCAGTTTCCCGAGAAATTGGTCCCCCTGGTGATCAGCAACGCGCTTGCTGGAAAAGTGTTGCCCGTTTACGGGGATGGGATGCAGGTACGGGACTGGCTTTACGTGGAAGATCACTGCGAGGCTATTGATCTGATTTTGCGAAAGGGTTGCGTTGGTGAATCGTATAATATTGGCGGAAACAATCAACCGACAAATATCGAGATCGTTCGAAATATTTGCCGAATATTGGATCGCCTTGCTCCCTGTCCGCGGCGGTATGAGGAATTGATACAATTCGTCACTGACCGCCCGGGGCATGACCGGCGCTACGCTATGAAGATGGAAAAAATAAAACGAGAGCTTGGCTGGGTTCCCCGCGAGTCTTTGGAAACCGGGCTGCAGAAAACTGTTGCTTGGTACCTGGAAAACCAGGAATGGGTTCGATCGATTTGCGACCGGCAGGATTATCAAAGTTGGGTGGAACAGAATTATTCATCCCGGGAAGGAAAACAATGAAAGGCATCATCCTTGCAGGTGGATTGGGTACCCGTTTATATCCACTCACCCTTGGGATTAGTAAGCAGATCCTCCCAGTGTTTGATAAACCCATGATCTACTATCCCCTTTCCACGCTCATGCTCGCTGGCATTCGTGAAATTCTAATAATCAGCAATCCGGATAACCTGTCATCATTTGAGCGTCTGCTGGGTGATGGCGCTCAACTTGGGATGAAGTTTGAATATGCAGGGCAAGCTGACCCGCGCGGATTGGCTGATGCGCTGATCATTGGGGAGAAGTTTTCCGCCGGAAAGCCCGTCGCACTTATTCTTGGGGATAATATTTTTTATGGCAGCGGGTTGGTGGAAAAGTTGCATGAAGCCGCCGCTATCGAATCCGGGGCTGTGATTTTCGCCTACCCGGTCCGCGACCCGGATCGATTCGGTGTGGTAACCCTCGCCGCGGATGACCGGCCGGTTTCTATTGAAGAAAAACCGGTCCGACCCGCTTCAAATTACGCCATCCCGGGGATCTATTTTTACGGTTCGGATGCCTCCCAGGTCGCAGCCTCACTCAAACCTTCACAACGTGGAGAGCTCGAGATCACGGATCTTAACCGTGTTTACCTCGATCGAGGTCAACTACAGGTAAAGGTCCTCGGTCGTGGTATCGCCTGGTTGGATGCAGGTACGCCGGAAGCCCTGCTTCAGGCGGCAAATTTCGTCCAGGCGGTCGAGGACCGCCAGGGTTTGATGATCTCCTGCCCGGAGGAAATTGCTTACAGGATGGGATTCATTACTTTAGCTGAACTACAGGATCTCGCAAATCAATATTCAAAAAATGAATATGGGAATTACCTGAATAAGATCATTCACGAAGAAATGCTGATCAAAGGTGCGGTAATTTGAAGACGAAACCATCCGTTTCCGTGGTAATCCCGGTCTATCGGGGGGAAAGAACGCTCGAATCGCTTGTGAACGATCTCCTAGAAGTTTTACGTGAAATCACTTCCCGGTATGAGATCATCCTGGTTAATGACGATAGCCCCGATTCCAGTTGGGAGATCATCGATCGCCTCTGTAAAAAGCACAAATCAATTAAAGGTATCCGCTTGATGCGCAATTATGGACAGCACAACGCAACTCTTTGCGGCGTACGGGAGGCAGTCTACCCAATTTGCGTAACCATGGACGACGACCTCCAGCACCCACCAACTGAGATTCCCCACCTCCTCGATAAACTGAAGGAAGGCTATGATGTGGTGTATGGGACCCCCATCAAGCTTCCCCAGGGATTTATCCGAAATATATTAACCTCCTGGACCAAACGAATACTTGCTTCTGTAATGGGTATCCCAAACCTGCGTAACATATCTGCATTCCGATGTTTCCGAACAGAGATCCGTAAGGCTTCCGATAACTACCAAAGTCCTAATGTGATCTTGGATGTTTTATTATCCTGGGGAACTTCGCGGTTTAGTTCAGTTCCGGTAAACATCAATCCACCTTTTGAGCAAAGATCGAACTACAATTACCAAGGTTTGATTCGTGAAACTCTATTAATCTTGACAGGCTACAGCACTGCACCTTTACGGTTTGCCAGCATTATTGGCTTTTTGATGACTGTTATTGGAATTGGTCTTTTTCTATATGTAATTTGGTTATATTTCTTTGCGGGGAGTATCCCGGGGTTTCCGTTTTTGGTTTCTGTCGTTGCGATTTTTAACGGAACAATCTTATTCGCGATCGGGGTTTTTGGAGAATACCTCGCGAGAATCTTTTCTCGAAGTATCGATAAGCCTACCTATGCGATTGCTGCTAAGACGAAATCGTCAGTGACACGACGCAAATGAACGTCACGATTCTTCAACCGTCATACATCCCCTGGAGAGGCTATTTTCACCAAATCCTAAAATCGGATATGTTTATTTTTTATGACGACGTTCAATATGATAAAAGAGGCTGGCGGAATAGGAACCAGATAAAAACTCCTCAAGGAAAAAAATGGCTCACAATACCGGTTAAAGCTCACGGGGCTCAAACGGAAAGTATCCCAATCAATGAAATCAAGATCGCATGGGGTGAGCACTGGAACGAAAGCCATCATAAGACTTTGCATTTTGCATACAATCAGGCACCTTACTTTTCGGATTTCCAACATCTGATCAAACCGCTTTTGGCGAGGCATGATGAATTCCTCGCAGATCTCACTATAGACCTTACGATGGAAATTTCCGAATGTCTGGGAAATAATAAAACAAAATTCCTTCGATCCTCAAGCCTGCCATCCCAAGGGATAAAATCAGATAGGCTTCTCTCGCTGCTCACCCAGGTCGGTGCCACACATTATATTTCAGGACCCTCAGCGAAGGATTATCTGGAATTGGAGAAATTCGAAGCTGCAGGAATAACAGTTGAGTTCATGACCTATGATTATCCTGAATACCCGCAACTTTACCCCCCCTTCGATGGAAATGTGAGTATCCTGGACCTTCTGTTTATGGTGGGCCCAAAAGCAAAGGAATACATAATTCAACTCATATGAAGAACATCCCGAATTTAGAAAAAGTCAAGACCTATTTTGATCAAAGAGTCCAATCCCACGGGACTTCTGCACAGGGTTCGGATTGGAACTCAATTGAATCGCAATATCTCAGATTCAGCCAATTGGTAAAAGTAATTGATACGGATACGTCATTTTCGATCCTGGATTATGGAAGTGGAACCGGAGCACTCGTAGATTATCTGCATGACCGTGGCTTCCAAGTTGAGTATTATGGGTACGATATTCTCGAAAGCGCGATCGAACTTGCTCGAAATAAATATATTAACTTCAAAAATTATCATTTCACCACAGAAGAAGAATCGCTTCCTACTTGCGATTATGTCATTGCGAGTGGGATCTTCAATTATCGTGGTGATCAAAGTTATGAGGCATGGACGGATTATGTCGTGGGGATCTTGCAACGCATGAATGAATTGAGTAAAAATGGGTTTTCCAGTAACTTTCTGACGAAATACTCGGATTCGGAAAAAATGCGTCTTGATTTATATTATGCTGATCCATTATTCATTTTTGATTTCTGCAAATTAAATTTCTCCAAAAACGTCGCACTTCTCCATGATTACCGGCTATATGATTTCACTATTATCGTTCGCAAAGATCAATAAGGTGATGATGAGTTACCTTATAGATTTCAATAACCCAACCGTAAGCGGCAAAGAATTCGCTTATATGACTGAAGCGATTCAAAACCATCACATTTCAGGGGATGGAATTTTCACCCAGAGATGCAGTGAGCTTCTGGAAAAAGAACTGGGGGTGCCAAAAGTATTGCTCACCACCAGCTGCACGCACGCCCTGGAGATGTGTGCCCATTTGCTTCAGATTCAGCCAGGCGACGAAGTCATCATTCCATCATTCACCTTTGTTTCAACCGTCAACGCGTTTGTCCTTCGCGGTGCGAAACCAGTATTCATCGATATTCGTCCCGATACACTTAATCTCAACGAGGCTCTCCTGGAAGGGAAGATCACAAATCGCACCAGGGCGGTGGTTCCGGTTCATTATGCAGGTGTTGGGTGCGAAATGGACCCGATACTTTCCATCTGCAAGGAGTACAACCTTGCAGTCGTGGAGGATAACGCCCACGGGTTATTTGGAAAATATCAGGGCAAAAACCTGGGTACCTTCGGAACACTTGCCACCCAGAGTTTCCACGAGACCAAAAACATCACCTGCGGTGAGGGTGGAGCTCTATTGATAAATGATCCTGAACTTATCGAAAAAGCTGAGATCATCCGGGAAAAAGGAACCGACCGCAGCAAATTCTTCCGCGGGCAGGTGGATAAATATGGATGGGTGGATATGGGTTCAAGTTACCTCCCCTCCGATATGCTGGCCGCCTTTCTGCTGGGGCAGCTTGAAAATCGGGAGAGCATTCAGGCGAAACGACGGTCTGTCTGGAATTACTACAATGAAAACTTGCACGAGTGGTGTTCGCGATTCGGGGTACGCCAACCGTACATCCCGCCTGCCTGTGAACAACCCTTCCACATGTATTACCTGCTTTTCCCATCCTTGAAGGTCCGCCAGGATTTTATCCAGTATCTTCGACAAAATGGCATCAATGCTGTGTTTCATTACCTCCCTCTCAATACATCCCGGATGGGAGAAAAATTTGGGGGCAAACCCGGGGATTGCCCAGTTACTGAAAGGATCAGCGACCAACTGGTTCGTTTGCCCTTGCACATGAAATTATCAGAAGATGATCTGGCTTACGTTGTGGAAACGATTTCTAAATTCTCCTTTTAGTCGCTCTTTTTCCATCTCGATTATTCGAATTCCAGTATCCAAACATCTTCCCTTTGTGCTAGAATTTACATATGGACAAAGAAAATCCCCTTGACCAAAGAATCGATCCCAGATTAACCATTTGGTTACCGCTTGGGATTGTTATTGCACTCGTTGTGCTGACGGTGGCAGTTTTTCTCACCGCATATTTTACTGGCGGGGAGATCTCCAAATGGGCTAGTGCATTCTCTACCCTTGCGATCATCACCATCCTAATCACCAGCCTGCTGGTTTTCGCCATCCTCGCATTCGGTATCGGCGGAATGAAGGAACTCTCCAAGTTGATGCCGGGATGGATGCTCAAAATCCAGGTCTATGCCACTATAGGGAATGCGAATGGGAAAAAATTCTCGAATGGGGTTACCCGGCCGGTAATTCTCGTCCGGCAAGGAATCGCGGGTTTTCGATCCGCGTTCTCCCGCAAATAATTTCTTAGACTTCTCGTAAAAGAGGTGAATATGGAACCCTGGAAAACAAGAACTCTCGTCACAGGTGGATTGCTCGGTGCGTTTGCCGGATTACTCGCAGCGTTGTTGATGGTTAAGAAATCAGAAACTACTCAAACCCAACCACAATTGACAACATCCGATGGTGTGAAGATCGGAATTGGTATTCTTGGTCTAATAAAATTGATCACGGATCTTGGAACCTCCAAGTAGGTGTTATATAAATTTCCATGACACCTGCCAAAATATTAGGCAGGTGTTTTCATTCTAATAATGCCCCGCAATAAAAATATAAATGTTCCCCCTGAGGTGATCGTTCTGGGTCAAATCACCCGGGATTTCATCATCCCTACCAGAGGAAAAGCAGTTTCGGATATCCCTGGCGGTTCCGCTTTATATTTCGCTGCAGGTGCAGCCGTTTGGAAAAAGCAGATGATCGGGGTTGTCTCCCAGGTTGGGGATAATTTTCCGCTTTCAAAATTACATTTCCTGGAAAAACACGGTATTGACCTAACTGGCATTCGCGTCCTCGCTCATCCGGAGGATAACCGCTCCTTCCATTCCGGGATCACAGATTTATCAGAAAACCAGGTACCAACAATTCACTACCATTCCGCCGAAAAAGAGCTCCCCCGAGCGCTATTGGGATATCAAAATAAAAGTCGTGATCTAAAATCACGCCTGTCCAAATCAGTCAGCATCCTACCCAAAGTTCCTCCTGGTTACATGAAATCTCACCTTGCTCATCTTTGCTCGGCACAAACGGATTATCGTATAGCCCACACAGCTCTATTGCAGCGAAATTTTGCTGGTTTGATCAGCCAATATGTTTCGGAAGTTCCCCCGGACCAAAAGTCCAGGGATCAAATAATTTCTTCCCTGGGATGCCTGTTCTGCCTGGTGATTAAAAAAAATGCATTGAAGGATTTGGTCAATTACGATTCGAATGATTATGCTTCCATCATTAAATCGACGATGCATATAAGGGCAGAGTATCTGGTCGTTCTGCTTGGAGAACAAGGCAGATTGCTTGTTGAGACTCGCTCTGGCAGAAAATGGTTCATCCCTCTCTACCCCCTCCAGGCGATTAACCCCACCGGAAAGAATCATTCGTTCTGTGGGGGGTTTTCGGCAATGATCCGCGAGAATTATGATCCGCTTGATGCTGTTATTGCTGGAGCGGTCTCTTCATCATTGGTGGCAGAGGGGACGGGACTAAGATATCCCTTGGAAGCTCCGTCTCAGCTATTGGAGTCCCGGTTCAACCGGCTTCGACGCCTTATCCGCAAGATTTAATTCCTCGGTTTTCGTGAACCCGATCACTTCGAATACCTTGATCGGATCCCGTTTTCCCTTTGCCTGGATAGGATCCACTTGTTTTACCTTTAAAACATCGCCTGCCCGGTGATAAACTTCCTCGCTTATTAGTATCATCCCCGGCAGAGACGCCTCCTGGATACGTTTGGCAATATTCACCGTGTCACCTATAGCGGTGTAATCCATTCGTTCTTCCATCCCGATCAACCCCATGATCGCTGGTCCGCAGTGGATCCCGATCCCTGATCTCAGACGTGTTTCTGAGGACAACCCTTTGTGTATATTGGTTTCTCCCATATGGATGGCCACTGCCGATCGGATGGCCCGCATAACGTGGTCCGCCTGCTTTACTGGCGCATTAAACCAGGCCATTACCGCATCCCCAAGGAATTTGTCGATGGTACCGCCTTCCGATAAAATTGCCTCCGCTGCATTTGCCAGGTAGCGGTTGAGGATCGCCACCAGCTCCTCGGAGTTAATTTCTTCACTCAGGTTGGTGAACCCCCTGAGATCTGCGAAGAGAACAGTTATCTCAGCTCTGCGTCCACCCATCTGGAAATTATTGGTCTCCAATTGAGCAATCACAGCGGGAGAGACCATTTTTTCGAACAACTTCCGCTGTTCTTCCAGTCGTTTTTTCTCGGTCAGGTCATCCATCACAATGACCACACCCTGGGTCTTGTTTTGTCCGTCCTTCAAAGGGGTTAGTTTAAGATTCAGATCAACCTGTCCACGAACTGGCAACCTCAAGCTGGATTCCAAGCTCTGGTTCGCTTGGTCCGTTTTCAGGATCTGCGTAACTGCCGGTCTGATGGCAAGCGCAAGGGAAGGTATTTCATGCGCAAGGCTCTGACCGAAAAGCTCCACTGAGCTTTTCCCAAGGATAGTCTCAGCAGCCTTATTGCAGGTGAGGATCCTTCCATTTAGGTCAATCGTTAACAAACCGGAAGCCACCGAGGTGAAAACGTGATCCATAAGGTTTTTCAACCGGGAGACTTCATCGAGTGTTCTGCGCACAGAGTCGAATAACCGGGCATTCTCTATTGCAAAGGATGCCTGGTTGGCAAATCCGACCAGTAAGTCGAGATCTTTATTCCCAAACATCCCGGTCTTGATCCGGTTATCAGCGTAGATCACCCCTGTGATCTCGTCCTTTGTTTTCATCGGAACGCACATTATCGAGCGCAGATTGAAAGCGATAACGCTTTCCTGACCTACAAATCGCGGGTCCTGTTGGGCATTGGTGGTTAGCAGCGGTTTTCCGTTGGCGATGACCGAATTCACGATTGTGGAGCTGAACGTCAGTTCGTTATCGGGCAGAGATTCCTGCTCCCAGTTGCGGGCCAACGTGGTTGTAAGAATCCCGGAGCTGTTCTTGAGCATCAGGAAGCCGCGCTCAGCGTGTGTCAGTCGGACGATCGTGTCCATAACGATCTGAAGCACAATATCAAGTTCAAGGGTGGAATTTACCACCTGTCCGATCTGAGCAAGGGCTCGCAGGCTTCTTCGCTCCTCTTCCTGCCGTTTGGAGATCTTTCGCAGAGTATCCACTTCGCTGCTCAGTTGCAGAATCCCTTCCGCTATCAAAGGCGGGTACCGCTGTTCATCCCCTTCAATTTTCGCCTGCATCCCATTGATCAATGCCTTCATGTACTCCAACTTTTGATCCATATAGATGTTGGAGGCAGTTGAATTGTTATCTTCCATTTACTCTCCGCTTCCTGAATGAATGTGGAAATGAATGATCTCTGTGATCTTCGATTTGATCATTTTTATCTGAATTTTCCATCGTAGAGCCTGCGCCCTTCGATCATCAGTTTCTTTTCCACCATACACCCAGTTTTGATAATCCATTAGCAAGGCTTTAGCTTCAAGGGTGATCCACGGGCAACGTGCAATTAATTCATGAATGAATTCTGCTGGGGTTTTATTCCCGGGATTAATCCCGAATAGAAAAGACCCCAACTGCACGGTATCATTATATACAGTTTCAATTTCCGGGGTTTGCCATCGAAGCAAGGAATTCTCCAGGAAAGGTGAAATATGAATGGGAAACATCAATAATTTCGTGCGAATTATGCGAAGCAATCGGATTTTCGTCTGCCGATCTGTTCTTTCAAAAAGAATCATAGGTGTTCCAACCACCAGTCCAATTACCAAAAGGAGCGCGGGTATTGGATCATAACCGCGTCCATGCTGGGGATCATTTTCAGAAATCGTTTTCACGGCTTCGGGAAAACCATTTTCAGGTGAAATGTTGTCATCTTCCCTTGGTGGTAAACCCAGGGGTTCATCGGGAATGGAAGCTGGAAGTTCAGACGAAGGAAGGTTCTCCGCTGAGGAAAACTGGATTTCCGGTAAGGATGGAGTCGGTTCGAAGATCACCCAACCCTCCCCGGGGAAGTAAACTTCCGGCCAAGCATGACGGTTTCTTGCTTTTACGGTAAAGATCGTTCCTTCACCCGAAACCTCTCCTTCAGAAAACCCAACTACAAGCCGGGCGGGAATCCCTATCGCCCGAAGCAGGATCACTTCAGCAGAGGCAAAATAGTTACAAAAACCTTCTCCTCCTTCAAATAAGAACCATTCAATCCTATCCCGGTCATTCGCCGGTATATTCACCACTTCAGAGTAGCGATAATTTGATCTCAAAAATTCAGTGATCGCAACGGCTTTTTCATAGCTGGTCGTAGAATCGACAGTAATCCTCTCAGCCAAAGCTTGTATTCCAGGTTTGATCGCTTCTGGTATTTGCAGGTACCTCGTCTCTACCCAATCCGGGATTTCTCCTTGGGCGTCGGCCAATTCTTCAACACTCTTCGGTGAAAATAGTACATCCACCCTGTACCCAAAACCGGAAAGAACCGTATTCACGGGTTCAACCGCGATGATGTCTTTTTCCCCGTCGTTCCGCGGGGTGTAGATCAAATTGGCGGGGTTGTTGATCGAAACAAATTCACCCGGGTAAAAATAATCACCCAGGGAGGAGTTGGCTTTGACCCGGTAGGTTAACGTGGTTTCGTTTGGTACCTCAGCTGGTTGAAGAAGTTGTGCTCCCCCTTCCAGTTGCACCTGTTTTTGTTCCCCTTCCTGCCAGGTTCCATCCTCATAGATCTCGTACACTTTGCTGCGCCAGTATATGCGATTATCGGCTGGTAATTCCTCAGAAGCAGTTACGGTGAAAACAATCGATTCCTCACTCGCCGCCTTTATTCCGAGCGGCAGGCTTGGGCCGAAGCTAATCGCCGTAGAGCGGGCACTCCCGCGGAGTGATGCTGTCAATCGCGCAAAGTTGTCCTGCAATTGATAGGAAAAATGATTAAAACGTTGCGATTCCGGGGTTCCGGCGGATGCCGCCCGCACAGCAAGTGGGATGCTCCAGGCTGTTATTACAATTACTACTGATGCTAAAACGAGTCCGGGACGTATCGTCCATCGCAATTTCTGCCGATCGGTTGACCCATTTATTTTTCTGGTTTCGGTCTGATCCATCGAGGTTTTGTAAACTACAAGCAAGAGTCCAGTGATGGCAGCGATACCGGTTACCCAGGAATTCCGTTCCTTTTCGGGTAAAAAGTATTCAAGAAGAATAAAGATGAAAACAATGAGAATCATCGAAACTACAAAATTTCTATAACGCGTGTATGTGTAAGCACTGAACAATCCCCCCAACCAGAAAATGATAGTGAAAATCAAAAGTATGATTAAAGGCGAGGAAATCTCAGCGCCTGAAGAATATTCTTGGATTGAGATTCCGACCTGGTAAAAAATGAAAAAAAGGTGATTTATAAGAGTTAGTGATGAATCAGTTACCAGAAATAATAAAAGAAATAGGATGACCAAAGTGAAAGATAAAGTCAACCAGAAAACGGCAATCCGGTCGAATTTACTTCTACCAAGTAGGTAGCCGAATCCGAAGCCAATAATCAAACCAACGGTAACGAGGTCCAGGTTTGTCGTCCAATTCGTGCTTTTCAAATAAAGAGCAGCGAGGAGATACAATCCAAAGACCAGGATCAATCCTGGATAATCGAATTCCTGCTTTGAATCATTCATTTTTTGAGTGTACAATATTCAGTACTCGCCCGTCAATGAGGCACAATTATGACATTCCTTTGGCCTTATGAAATACCCATTCTCGTTTGGATCCAGCATCTGGGCTCCTGGCTCATCCTACCTATGCAGTTTTTTTCCTTCCTCGGAACAGAAGAATTTTTCCTGCTCATTTTATCAGCGTTGTACTGGTGTGTGGATTCAACCATCGGGTTACGGGTTGCGATCACCCTTTTGCTCAGCAATACAGTAAATGATTCCCTGAAACTGCTTTTGAAGGGAGCAAGACCATACTGGTTCGATAGATCAATAAATGGTCTTGCCCACGAATCCTCCTTCGGGATTCCTTCCGGGCACGCACAAAACTCAATGGTAGTTTGGGGTACCATTGCCCTCGGTTTCAGGAAAAGATGGTTAACGATCCTCTGCTGCTTCGCAATCTTCCTCATAGGATTTTCTCGAATGTACCTCGGGGTCCACTGGATCAGCGATGTGATCGTGGGTTGGCTGATCGGCTTATTACTGCTTTGGCTCGTAGCCAGGTTTGAAAAACCGGTCGTGCAGTGGTGGATTCAGAGACATGTCGGAACACAAGTCCTTTTATCAGCTTGTATTTCCTTTGTAATAATCATTCTCGGAATCATCTGGAGGTCAACTTTCACCGGTTGGCAACCACAAGCTGCCTGGCTTACGAATATCGCAGCGAATTTCCCAGCCGCAACTATCAATCCTGCCCCATTTTCTGGTTCCTTCACTTTGGCCGGTTTATGGTTCGGAATCCTGGTTGGTGCGAGTTTGATGCAAAAGGAAGGTGGGCATCAACCTCCGCGTTCTCCCGGCAGGAAAATCGCCGCTTACCTGATCGGACTCACGGGGGTGCTCATCCTTTGGTATGGACTGGGAATGATTTTTCCCCGTAGCGAAGATCTGATATCTTATTTACTTCGATTCATTCGCTACAGCCTGGCAGGCCTTTGGATCGTGTTCCTGGCACCGCTGGTCTTCAGGCGTATGAAGATTTCATCTTAATCATTTTGGAGGAATACATGAAAAAAATTTCAGCTTATATCCTGGGAGCATTCGCCGGAGCGGTGATCATCAGCGGATTAGTCCTCCTGCTCGCACCCACTTCCGGAAAAGAGCTTCGGGAAAGAATCCGCATGAAATACCTGGAACTGCAGAACGAATTCAAAACTGCTTCCCAGGAACGCCGCGAAGAGCTTGAGGCTCAGCTTGCGAAACTGCGAAAAGGGCTGCCCGCCGGAGATTGATCGAGAACGCAACCGATTAGTAAAATATTTAGGGGGTTAATTTGGATCAGGGCATTTGCGAAAACCGGAATTGGTAATCCGCTGGAGTATTGATATAACGGGTTGTTCCGCTCACCACCAGAGTTACCGATTCTCCTGGATTGAAATGGATGGTGGTTTCTAACTTCTCGCCTTCGTTTAAGGAGTACCGATCGACTCTCGGCGAATCCCCTGTCCTAACCAAGGATACCTGAAAGGATTGCGGCAAGGCATTCTGCACAAGCGCCCACCCGCTGGCTTCCCACCCACCTGTATCATTTTCAAAGTCGGTGTGGTAATTAATTGACGGGATTGAGATATCATCAATGAGAATTCCCTGCGTGTTTACCGCACTATCTGTAATAACAACGAACTGCAGATCAACTCTTTTTCCCGCATAATCGCTAAGGTCCACGCGTTGATCAAGCCAGCCACCTGAGGTACCTGTATAACCGCAGTCCAGGTTGGCTCCTACCGGGTTCCCGTGAGTGCACGATGGGGTTTCTAGTATTTGCCAGGGTGAATCATCTGTTTTAGCAAATAGATAACCATAATCATATCCATCCTCGAGATCGTACCAGACACGGAAATCCATCCAGATTGGATCCTCGCTTACTGGAAGATCAAACTCGCGGGTGATGGTGGTTTGTGAGGAATCCGCCCGGTTCGACCAGAAAAAATGATTATCGCCGTCTTCCAAGCCCTGGATCAGACTGACGGTGTTATCACCTTGAAATTCAAGGGTCAGCTCGTCATTGCAATCCAAACGGATATAATCCGTTCCGAATTGGTTAACCGATCGTTGCTGCCAATCAAGCGGGCAATCACTGATCTCGGTATCCGGAAAGGTCGGAACCGCATAGTTCAATTGATATGAATAGCGGCCATCATCAATTGCCGGATCGTTCAAGTAATTTGCCACCGCCCAATCCCCGAATATTTTCTCTGCGGTTAACGGAAAATCCATTTCAGGATCAAACAAACCAAGCATGGAATTGACTTCATCCACCCCGTCCAGCCCATTCGCAGGCGCTTTCATCAATTCCTGAATCGCTTTTTCTCCAAACCTGGAGTAGAGATACGCGATATACAAAAATGAACTTCCATAATGGGCATCCTGAGCATCGGCATCTTCGGGCCAGATATTCATTTGAAGATCCGGATTCGCGGCAAAGAGTTGATCAAACCCGCCTGCATCATAACCATTTAGAAAAGAAGCCAGGTCCGCCAGTCCCTCTGCTATCCATGTATCTTCATTCAAATCCTGGTTCCACAGGATCATGTGGTTAAATTCATGAGCCAATACACCATACGTATAGGGATCAGAAAGCTGCTGGGTCCCGGAGAGGTAAAACATCTCGTGTTCATTTGAATAGATATTTACCGTTTGTTGTAGAGAATCATCGCTGGAGAACATGCCGGCAATTCCATCCCCCACGCCGTCTGTATACAGGATGAAAATGTGCTCGTCATTATCCACGCCGGGATTCCATTCAGAACCAAAGAAATCTTTCGTCATTGGATAAATCTGATCTTCAAAGGTCCGCGCCAGGGATTGCAGATCCTGGGAATTGTAGACTCTACTTTTTTCAATCCAGAAATAAGCGTGCGGCGTTATCATCCGCAAGTAGGCGGTTTTATTGCTGATCTCATCAGTTTCCTGGTTCAAAACCCAAAATGATACCTCGTCACCCACTTGGTATAGTTCAGGTTCTTCCACCTTTTTTAGATCAAGGCTTTGAATCCTCCCCAGTCGATACGCTGTTTCGGTCGAATCTGCAGGCGGGATCACGGAATTGGATATGGCGTGATAGGTCAGTTTCGCTTGATTGAGTGGTTCACTCTTCGGCTGACTTGTCGCAGTAATGATTAGGTTTTGGTCCTGGAAGAGCGAATTATTCTGAATAAGTGCTGTTTGTTGCGTTAACTCATCAATAAACGTTTTGAATGCGTAATATGAAATAATTGCCCCACAACAACAGCAAAATATTACCAGGCCAATGATCCCGAGGATGAGCCACTTTGACCGGTTTTGCCTTTTAATTTTCATCTTTTTCGGGAGTAGTGGATTGAAACGCAAGCATTGTGCTCCCCGCAGTGACGATCCCGGTTGAAAACCATAGATACGGCAAGGCAAAGGAATCTATGCTGAGACCTTCGATCAGGAAACCGATCATCACCAACATACCCATCAAACCGATGATTTCGAATAATCGTTTGTATTGGGAGAACAATTTTATCGAAGTGACCAGGATCACGAACAGCCAGGAGAAGAATAAGGAAAAACCGACGATGCCGGTTTCCGCCAACAGCCGGAACCAAAGACTTTTTATATTGAGTAGATTCCCGGAATGAAATAACAAAGCCTTAACTTCCATCAGAGACCATCCGTAAGCCACGACCGAACCGGGAATATAAAACCCCGCTAATCCCAACCCCACACCTAACAAGGGGAAATTTCCAAATATCCTCCATGCTGCCAGCCAGTAGACCAGTCTTTCCCCAAATTTCAGTGAATTGGCGTATCTCAGCACAGGGTCGGTATTTTCCTGGGAAAATGCGAAAAGCGTTTGCATGCGGGGATCAAACCGAATGAAGACCTGCGCGACCAACAGGATGAAACCCACATATAAAACAAAAAGCAGAACGATCAATCCCAATCTTAGCAATATTCTTTTCCACCTGGAGGTTAATTTCGGGGTTCGAAAGATCCAGTTTTCGATCTTGCGAATTAATCGAAGATTGATCAAAATAAAAACAAACCCAAGCATTAATAAAAACGCGAGCAATCCAACTCTCGAAAAGGAAACCATCAAAGTTACTGCGCCCAGGAGAAGCAGGATATCTTCGAAGTGAATTTTCCAAAGACTAAATGTATGCGCACTGTATCGAAAATACGCACAGGCCAGCCATAAAGGCAAATAAAGCATGTTCAACTGATGCGCCAACCAGGAGGGTTCGAGCGTAAACCCCGAAGCCCGCCCCCGTACAAGCACTCCCGTGGATATGAAGGACTGGAAAACATCCATCCAATGCAGGTAATCACCATAAATAAAATTCACAGCCACTTGGCCAATGCTCCAAATGATGATCAACAACCCGCTCCAGTTCACCAATTGGATGGTGACCCTGATCAGTCTTTCACTTCGGATATAGGTTGAAGTTACCAGGTAAAAGATCACCCCGATAAATAGCGTGCTCAATCCCTTGAAGATACTTGCAGGAATGCCAATATCCTTATAGGGGGGATTGGCGCGAAAAACTGCAACCAGGGTCACAAAAACCGCCCAAAGACAAAAAAGCATTATCGGCACAGTTTGAGCGGGGATTTTACCCCTGTGCAGTATAAATGGAATGAACCAGACCAGGAAAATTACCGCCAGGAATAATCCCGCCAATGGTGCCACCGACCCTGTGCGTACAAATCTTGCGATGGCAGGTTGGCTGGTGATGGGCAGGGTAAGCACAAGAAGAACCCAACACAACCGGGAAATTTGGTTGAGAATCTTAGTCACCACGAACGGGAGCCTTGTGTAACTTTTCCGGTACCCTGGCAAGGATTATGATCACGCCTATGAGAAATCCCAACATGGCCCCTGCCAGTACAAGCCCAGCGGTCTGATAGGTAACCGGGGTACCCTCACTTTGTTCCAGTTTGCGTCAAAGAGAAAACCAGGGCAGGTAAGATCCCATCGCTAAGCGATTGCTCCTGACGGTGCATATCTGCCAACTCGTTCAACCGGATCTCTACATTTTCGGATCCAGCAAGATCGCACGGAACCTGGGATGGCAGGACCGTTGTGGTTTGCGCCAGGCAATTTTCCAGCTCGCTGATCTGTCGGGAAAGGATCAATGCCCGTCTGGCATGATCCAATGAATTATTGAGTTGGGACATTGCTGCCTCTGCCCATTTTTCACTCAACACAGCAGCCACTTCTTTCGATCCAGCTTGCACCCGCAGGGTCCATCGGTATCCTTCCCGTTCAGCAAAGAGGGTATCTCTCAGGTCGATATCAGACTTGGTTAAGGAATTCGCATCTAAAGAAGTTTTTAGTTCAGAAAGGACTGCATCGGAAAGGACCACGTCCCCGATAATTGACAGGGCATGGTCCTCCTCCAGGTCAGTCAGAAAACCCGTTTCAGCGTAATTAATTGCTGTGGAAATCGTGGATTTTGCTTCGTAAACTGGCGATTTTACCTGGTGGATCAACCACCCAGCCCCCGCGCCCAGCACCATGCAAACAAAGATTATCCACCAGAATTTTATCAGCCGATCAAGATGGTCCCGGACTATGATTCCATCGTTCATGCAGGGTATTATAACCTTCAGATTCCCCCTGAGGTCTCAGCAGGGACAATTATCGCTGTCTCTCATTCGCATAATGAATAAAGAAGGAAAGCAATGCCCCGAAGGCAGCTACAACAGCTCCGAGGGTGAAAAGAACCTGGAAGCCCTGCGCGTCCGCGATCCTGCCACCCAGGATGGCAGCGGCAGCGCCAGCGGCAAAATCAAAGCCGAGGATCAACCCGGAAGCCAGGCCTCCCCGGCTGGGGATCAATTTTTGCCCCTTGAGGATAAGGGTACTGAAAGTCATCCCCAGGAAAAGACCTGCGAGAAACATGATCACGAACCATGCGGGACCATACGGAACGTACGCTGCGAGGAATAAAGGTAGAACGCTTAGGATCATTCCAGTACGGATGGTGCGCATCCCGCCCCAGTTATCCGCTAGGTAGCCTCCGGTCAGCGTTCCGATCGTGGAACCAGCCATAAAGATCGCAGCGATCGCTCCATATACCTTCGCGGGCTCACCCAACCCTGCCACGTATTTCGGCGCGTACGTGATCACCGTTTGCTGCGACCAGGCTTGCGTTGCCAGAACAACGAAAACAAGGATGGCGCCTAGGATCCCCACCTGGGCGATCTCGCCCTGGCTATCTAACTTCGATGAATCCAGGTTCTGGGCAGGCTTTGGACCGTCCTTAAGAACATGGTTCGTCCAGAAAAGCACAGGAAGGGTGAAAACCAGGAACCAGAGGTAACCACTCTTTCCGCTGGAATCCAGGAGCAACCCGCCCAGCAATGGACCGATAAAAAATGCCAGCTGCCCACCCAGGAAGAAAATCGAGGTCGCCAGGGCTTCCCTCTTCTTGGGGTCTTCTTTCCCGATCAGCATGGATTGGTTTGCACCTGCCGGATGAAACGCGCCTGATCCAAGATTAGCTGCGATGAGAAGCCCAGGGACATAAATAATGGGAAGGAATGCCATAACCGTAAAACAGACAATGATCCAGCCCAAACCGCCAACGATCAACTTTTTACTTCCCACCCGGTCCGAAAGCCAGCCAAAAAATGGCTGGGTAAGACCGCTGAAGAATATCGCCAGGGTGGTCATCAACCCAAGCCAGGCATTATCCTTCCCAAGGGTGATTGCGATGAAGGTCAGTAAAATGGAACGTTGGGAAATAAAAATATCGACCGATAGATGGGTCAGGTCGATGGCAAGAAATCGTTTATTTTTTAGAAAATCCACTCGATTAATTTTAATTCCTCTCACGCAAGATAAAGACCCAGGTCAAGGATCATTCTGATACACTTTTTCGGGTAGATAGTATTTGAAGGCTTGATGTTGGCGGATCCTATCCCGAATCTGGTGAGAGGATATTTCCAACAAAGGTGCATCGATAAAATGGACTTTCTCGGTGATGCCCGGTATTGTTTTTTCCAATTCCTTTATCCCGCTTGTCTTACCTGGTCGCCGCATAACCCCCAGGGCATCCACCTCCCTAACGAATTTCCCGGGTTCGTGCCATTTGGGCAGGTCTTGCAAAGAGTCTTCGCCGATGAGGTAATAGATCTCCGTACCGGGTTTCTGTTTACGGATCTCCCGGACGGTATTCAACGCGAATTGCGGCGGGGGTAATTCCAGCTCGAGAATGGAAATTTCAAATAGTGGTTCACCTTCCACCGCAGCGCGAACCATCTCCAACCGGGTTTCAACCGGGGAAATCTCTTTACCTAATTTGTGGGGAGGGACGGGAGTGAGCATCCAGAGGACTCGATCTAGAGCCAGTTGGTCGGCAGCTTCCATTGCGAGGATTTGATGCCCCAGGTGGGGTGGATCGAACGTTCCTCCGAAGATTCCAAGCCGCATATTGCCAATCCCCTCCCTCAATCAGTCCATTCCAATTCAAAATCACGGATGAAAACAGTATCCCCCTCCTGGATTCCCGCTTTTCGCAGGGCTTGATCCACACCCAGGCGTTCCATCAGTTTTTGAAATCTACGCACAGAACCATCGTGTTCCCAGTAGGTCATTTCTGCCGCACGCTCAATCGCTGCCCCGGAAACACGGTACCCTTCCGGAATTTTCTGAATCTCAAAAGCTTTCTCATCCTTGCCGGGTTTATAGATGGGGATCTCTTCGATCGCGGGTAACTCTGGTGCCTTTTGAAGAAGCTCCACCACCTTCCAGAGCATCGGCATCAACTCTTTCCGATCCAAGGCGGAAACAGCCACAGGAGAAAATCCCCTTTTCTTTAAGTTCTTTGGAGACGAGCTTCCAACGATCCTGAACCTCCGGGAGATCGATCTTATTGACGACAACCAGTTGGGGTTTTCTGGCCAAATTCGGGTCGAAAAGCGCCATTTCGCTGTTGATTTGGGTGAAATCCGCCAGCGGATCCACCGATAATCCATCCAGGAGATGGATCAGCACCCGGGTGCGCTGGATGTGCCTAAGAAAGGAATCCCCCAATCCTGCTCCCTGGTGTGCGCCTTCGATCAAACCGGGGATATCTGCCAGAACGAGCGACGTCTCGTTATCCAGTTCAGCCACACCGAGGTTTGGCTCAAGGGTTGTAAAAGGGTAATCGCCGATCTTCGGCTTCGCGTTCGTCACCGCGGCCAACAGGCTGGATTTGCCTGCGTTGGGCACACCAATAATTCCCACGTCGGCGATCAGTTTCAATTCGAGCTTGAGGTTGAGGATTTCACCAGGTTCCCCTTTTTCGCCGGTGCGCGGAGCCTGGTTACGCGAGGTAGCAAAATGCTGGTTTCCCCGGCCTCCCCGCCCTCCCTTACAAATGGTCACAGACTGGCCATCTTCGATCAGATCAGCGATCACATCCCCGGTAGCTGCGTTGTAGAGCAGCGTGCCAGGAGGAACGAGCACAACAAGGTCCTCGGCTGATCGGCCACTCATATTATTTGGTCCACCTCTGCTGCCATCGTTGGCCATAAAGCGTGTTTTATGCCTGAAGGCTGTCAGGCTGTTCAGGTGTTCGGTGACCCGAAAAATAACATCTCCCCCCTTACCGCCATCCCCGCCATCCGGACCTCCACGGGGTACATACTTTTCGCGGTGGAAATGAACGGACCCATCTCCCCCTTTTCCGGATTTTACGTAGATTTCGGCTTCATCAATCAGCATGCTATCGCCAGTTTTCTTTTCGGGGTCTGCCTGTAGAAAGTTCCAGGCAGACCCAAATAATCTGAATTTATTTCTTGAATTTCTTACCCAGAATATCCTGCAGGGTTGGTTTGCCAATCTCCTGCAATTCATAACGCACCCGCTGCATGGGTTTATTGACTTTGATGATTCGAGTCAGATCGATGGGTGTGGCGGAAATGACCAAATCCACGTTCGCAGCGTTGATTGTCTTCTCCAGGTCTTTCACCATCTCGTCGCCGTATCCCATGGCGGGGAGGATCGCCCCGGTGCCTGGGTATTTCTTGTAGGTCGCGTCTATCGAACCAACTGCAAATGGGCGTGGATCGACGATCTCGGCTGCGCCAAACCTGCGAGCAGCCACCCAGCCGGCACCATATGCCATCTCACCGTGGGTCAATGTGGGTCCATCTTCGATGACCAGGACGCGTTTTCCGCGGATCTCCTCTGGTTTATCTACGAAAAGGGGCGAGGCACCTTCAATGATGACCGCGCGCGGATTTAATTTGCTGATGCTCTCGCGCACTGAGATCACGTTTTCCGGAGCGGCGGTATCAACTTTATTGATAACGAATATATCGGCCATGCGGACATTGGTCTCACCGGGATGGTATTTCGTCTCATGCCCGGGGCGGTGAGGATCGACAACCACGATCGCCAGGTCGGAAACATAGAAAGAGAAATCGTTGTTCCCACCATCCCAGAGGATGATATCTACTTCGCTTTCAGCTTGTCGCAGGATCGCTTCATAATCCACGCCTGCGTAAACGATTACCCCGTTATCCAGATGGGGTTCGTATTCCTCGCGTTCCTCGATGGTGCATTCGTGTTTATCCAGGTCAGCATATGTGGCGAAACGCTGAACTTTCTGTTTGACCAGGTCTCCATAGGGCATGGGATGCCGGATAGCCGCCACCTTATAGCCCATATCCCGCAGGATCAGGGACACCCGCCGCGTGGTCTGGCTCTTGCCGGAACCGGTGCGCACGGCGCACACTGAAACCACCGGCTTGGTGGATTTGATCTGCGTAAAACGTGGTCCCATGAGTTTAAAGTCAGCTCCCGCAGCCATCACCTGGGAAGCCTTATGCATAATGTATTCGTGGGAAACATCGCTGTAGGCGAACACGACTTCATCCGCTTTTAGATCTTTAATCAGCTTATCCAATTCCTGTTCGGGATATATATCGATCCCCTTGGGATATTGCTTGCCTGCAAGTTCTGCGGGGTACTTCCGGCCTTCGATGTTGGGGATCTGCGTGGCGGTGAATGCTACAACCTCATACCCGGGATTATCCCGAAAGAATGTGTTGAAGTTGTGAAAATCTCTGCCTGCTGCTCCCATGATTAGTGTTCGAATCGGGCTCATCATCCATCACTCCTTAAAAGATTTGATTTTTCACATCGCTTTTGGGGCTGTGATGCCCATCAAACCCAGAGAATTAGCAATCGTCTGCCGTGCTGCTTCCACCAGCCGGATGCGCAGACTTCGACTTGGTTCCTCAGCCTGGAGAACGCGGCATTGTGTCTAAAAATCGTGGAAGCTCCTGGCGAGATCGTAAGCATAATTGGTCAGGTCCAGCGGTTTGAATTGATCCGCTGCGGATTTTATAACCTCCGGGAATCTGGATAGGATATTGATTAAATCCACTTCCGCCTCGGAGAGTTCAATACCATCCAGTTCAATACTTACCGGGAAAGTCTCCACATTTCTGAGAATACTGCATGCCCGCACGTGTGCATATTGAATAAATGGTGCAGCCTGCCCGTTGAAATCCAGGGCTGCTTCCCAATCGAATGTTACCACTTTTGTATTTTCGCGCGAGAGCATGGTGTATTTGACCGCACCGATCGCCACCGCACGCGAGATTTCCTGCTTTTGCTCTTCCGGCAGGGAAGGATTCTTCTCCTCCACCATCGCCCGTGCCCTGGAAGTAGCCTCTTTGATGAGATCTTCGAGCAGCACCACGGTCCCCTCCCGCGAAGCCATCACCACATTGCCTGGCAGGCTTACCAGCTCATACGGTATATGCTGGCACTGGCTGGCCCATGGGATACCCGGCCAGTTCGAGGGTCTTGAAAAGTTGGGTGAAATGCAGTGATTGACGCACATCCACAACGTATAACGACCGTTTCAAATCAGGATAATCACCAAATTTCTTTATTGCGAGCGCCAGGTCCTCGGTGGCGTAAAGCGCGGTGCCATCAGAGCGCAGGATGACAAACACGCGGTATTTTTCGCCGGTATTGCCCATAAGCTCATCCAGCTTAACCACCACCGCTCCGCCCTGGGCTCTTTCGTCAGTCGCGATCCCTTTCACGACCAATTCCTCTACCACACTCTGCCCGGCTTTCTCCACCTCGCTGGGGAAGTAGTAAATATCGAAAGGAATATCCAGCATCCCATAGATCTGGCGGAAACCCTCCAGCGACCATTCGCGGGTTTCTTTCCACAGGGCAACCACCTCTTCCTCCCGCTGGTCCCAGCGGTTATAGAGCTGGCGCACCTCCGCTTCCAGCTCCGGCTCTTTTTCCAGGCGGTCGACTGCTTCTTTATAGAGTTCCCCCATCCAGCGGGTGATCTGCTTAGCAGGTTTTTCGCCCTGGTGATAATTTATGTAATTCCATAACCATTTCATCACGTGCAGACCGATATCGCCGGGATAGTTCGCGCGGATAACATCGTAACCTGCGGCATCGAGAAGCCTGCTAACAACATCCCCAAGAATTGCGCTGCGCAGATGGCCGACATGAAATGCCTTGTGCGTATTCGGCTGTGAGAATTCCACCATCACCTGCTCATGGCGTTTCGGACTTCTTCCGAAGGAATCCTTTTCAAGGAGAATCGTATCCAATACCTTCGTGGTGAAATCGATGGTGGAAAAATAAACATTCAGATAGCCGCGCACGGCTTCTATGCGCTCAAACCCGACAGGCAGTACGATTCCTTCCGCGATCGCGGCGGCAATTACCTGCGCGCGCTCCGCCACGCTTCGCGAATCGGAATCACTATTCTGACCTGCCGCAGATACGAAACAGGGAGATGGAAATGCCCCATTGACCGGCGAAGGGGATGGGTTTCCAGTTAAAGTCCGGTACCGGGAGTTGATGCGTTGCGCAAAAATCCCGGATGCCCTGCTCCAAAGCTGTTATTGTTCCTTCTCGAACATGATCCCGTCTCCGGAAAAACCCTTCAGGTTTATTTGGTCCGATGATTCCCATTCTACTTGAAATTGAAAGCGGGAGAAATGAACTCCCGCTTAAGTGTGCTAAAACTGACCCCTCAAAGAGGGAGATTGATGGGTTATTTGGCCATCGCGGCGAGTCGTTTCATCAATCGGCTCTTACGCCGGGCGGCATTGTTCTTGTGGATGATACCCTTCTGGGCGGCTCGATCCAGGGAAGCGAATGGCTGTCAGCGTCGCGGTTTGCGCAACGTCCTTGTCGCCTTTGACGATGGAAGTATTAGCCTTCGCCACCAGGGTGCGGGTACTGCCGCGGTAAACGCGGTTGTGGACGCGGCGTTTTTCATTCTGCCGGTTGCGTTTGATCTGTGAACGAATGTTTGCCAAAGTTACTCCTCCAGATAATCTTGCTGAAACAACGAGGTGGAATTTTACTTGAAGGAACCGATTATGTCTAGGGTCAGTTGCTTGTAGGGCAAGGCTTCTACCTGCCCTACGAATAGCACTAGCAAAAGACCCCGTGGATCGATGCGGGGTCTCATAAGATTCGAAATCAGAATTTACTTATCCTGCAGCGCTGCCAGGCCGGGAAGTTCCAAACCTTCCAGCATTTCCAGCGAGGCGCCACCACCAGTGGAGATGTGGGTGATCTTATCAGCTACGCCGGATTTCTGCACCGCCGAGACGGATTCACCGCCGCCGATCACACTCACCGCATTGCTGGCTGCAATTTCCCTGGCAATGGCGAAGGTGCCTTCGGCAAATTTCGGGAATTCAAAAACACCCATCGGTCCGTTCCAGACCACCGTGCCGGCTGTTTTGATCACTTTACCATAGGCTTCCACGGTATCTGGTCCGATATCCAGAATGCGCCAGCCTTCAGGGATTGGTCCGGCCTGGATGATCTTCTTCTGGGATTCGGCGTCGAATTTATCCCCGATGGCCACATCAACCGGCAGGCGCAATTTCGAACTACCGGTTTTTAAGAGTTCCCGCGCGGTTTCGAGGGCTTCCTCTTCCACCAGCGAATCCGCCACCGGGTACCCTTGCGCCTTGAAGAAGGTATTCGCCATACCTCCGCCGATCAGGATCACATCCGCCTTGCTGAGCAGGTTCTTGATCACGCCGATCTTATCGCTGATCTTGGCGCCGCCCAGGATTGCCACGAATGGCCGCTTTGGGATTGGCCACTGCTTCACCAAGGTATTTGATCTCTTTTTCCATCAGGAAGCCCGCCACACCCGGCAGAAAGCGCGCCACACCTTCGGTCGAGGAATGCGCACGGTGGGCAGTCCCAAAGGCATCATTCACGTAAACATCCGCCAGGGAAGCCATCTGCTTGGCCAGTTCCAGATCGTTCTTTTCCTCTTCCGGATGGAAGCGGGTGTTTTCCAGCACCAGGATCTCCCCGAATTTGAGTTCTTTGGCTGCCTTCTCCGCTGCCGGTCCAACGCAATCTTCGGCAAATTTGACATCCTTCCCCATCAGCTTTCCGAGGTGGTCAGCAACCGGCTTCAAGTGTGAAAGCCATATCCGGGCCACCCTTGGGGCGTCCCAGGTGGGAGCAGAGGATCACCGCTGCGCCTTTATCCAGCAGGTACTGGATGGTCGGGATTGCAGCGCGGATGCGGGTATCATCTGACACCGTTGCCATCCTTCATGGGCACATTGAAATCCACGCGAACCAAGACTTTCTTGTCCTTGAAATCCACATCCCGGATCGTTTTCTTGTTGAACATCTTATCCTCCCGTCAAAAAATTAAGAGATGCGCCATCTGAACGAATTCGCATTCTCCAGAAAGCGCATCCATGGTTTCAAAAAATCCTGATTAGAGTTTCTTTGCCAGCAGAGCGGCCAGGTCAGCAGTCCGGCAGCTATAACCCCATTCGTTGTCGTACCAGGCCACAACCTTGATCAGGTTGCCACCCATGACCATACTGGAGGGCAGGTCGACGATCGAGGAGCGCGGATCGCGCTTGAAATCGGTGGAGACCAGCGGGTCGCCATACTCGCCGCGGGTCACACCCAGGATGCCCTTCAAGGCGCCCTTTGCGGCTTCCTCAAAGACGGCGTTCAGTTCTTCCTTGGTGGTGGGTTTTTCAACCGTCGCGGTGAAATCCACGATCGAGACGGTCGGGGTCGGGACGCGCAGGGAATAGCCATCGAATTTCCCTTTCAGTTCCGGGATCACCAGGGCGATAGCCTTGGCAGCACCGGTGGTGGTGGGGATGATGTTCAAGCCGGCGGCGCGGGAGCGGCGCATTTCCTTCTTGTGACCCTGGTCGAGGATGACCTGGTCATTGGTGTAGGAATGGATGGTGCACATCACCGCGTTCAGGATGTTGAATTTATCGTGAACAACCTTGGCGGCCGGCGCCAGGCAGTTGGTGGTGCAGGATGCGTTGGAAAGCACATGGTGCTTGGCAGGATCGTACTTGGATTCATTCACGCCCAGCACGATGGTGATATCTTCGTTCTTGGCCGGGGCGGAAATGATAACCTTCTTAGCTCCGCCTTTTCAATGTGAACATTCGCGCCGGCTTTGCCTTTGGCCGGGTCGCCGATGGCATCGGTGAAGACACCGGTGGATTCAATGACGATCTCCACGCCCAGGTCGCCCCATTTGAGATTGCCGGGGTCTTTTTCAGCGAAGACTTTTACTTTCTTGCCATCCACGACGATATCGTTCTCGTCGACGGATACTTCCTTGCTCCAGGTTCCGTACGTGGAATCATATTTCAGCAGGTGAGCATTCTGCTTTGCGTCGAACAGATCATTGACCGCCACCACTTCCAGCTCGTTGGGATAGAGTTCAGTGATCGTCTTGAAGACCAACCGGCCGATGCGGCCAAAACCATTGATACCAACTTTTACCTTACCCATTGTTCATACCTCCGAGATTTTGTAAAATTTTACCATGAGAGGTTCATGGCGATTGCCATATTGATTAGACATCCTTGCTCACCAGTGGGCCAGTCTTTTCCAGATACAGGTCCATGATGGCGGAGGTCAGCTTGCCCGAATCGTGCCGCCAGGGGTGCTCAAGATCCAGCAGATCCGTGGCATACACCTGGTATTCATCCGCCAGGTCATTTTCGGATTTGACCCATTGTACACCATGTGAAAGCCGCCCTTCGAAACGGTTGTTGATGATCATCAGGTCAAAAATGTTAACCCCCAAATGCTCCTCCAGTACCTGGATATGCTTTTTGGCGGTGAATTTATCCGTTTCGCCCACCTGGGTGGCCACGTTACAAATATAGAATTTTAACGCCCGGCTGGAAAGCAGCGCAGCTTTCAAATCCGGCACAAGCAGGTTCGGCAGGATGCTCGTATAGAGGCTCCCAGGTCCGACCAGGATTAGATCGGCGGAAAGGATAGACTGTATCGCAGGCGGGTACCCGGTGGGATTATCCGGCTCGAGCCAAATCCTACGAATCGTTCCCCTGGCTTGGGGAATCTTGCTCTCCCCTTTTACGCGGGTTTCCGCTTGGTTTCCAACACTTTCCATATCTGCCACAAGGCGAACATCGTGTAGCGTGGAGGGCAGCACCTTTCCGCGAACCGCCAGCACCCGCCCGGATTCCGCCACGGCTTCCTCAAAACTGCCCGTGATCTCGGTAAGCGCGGTGATCAACAAATTTCCCAGGGAGTGACCATTCAGCCCCATCTTCTCACCAAAACGGTATTGAAACACCTGGGAAAGCAGGGCTTCATCATCTGAGAGGGCTGCCAGGCAATTGCGGATATCCCCAGGTGGCAAAATCCCCAGATTCTCGCGGATCGCGCCGGAGGAACCACCGTCATCCGCCACGGTAACCACCGCGGTCAGGTTGCTGGTCTGGGCCTTCATCCCCCGTAGCAGCGTGGATAATCCGTTACCGCCACCGATGGTCACGATCTTCGGTCCCCGTTCCCTCTTACGGTAGTTGGAGATGGAATCGACCACCACCGTTCCGGAGGGGAGAAATGGTCGCAGGAGGGAGCGATTAAGCCCGGTAACACCCCAAATGAGGAAAGCTACCCCCATACCACCAAAAACAACCGCACGCAGGGTGCGGTCAAGGAATCGGAGCGATAGAAATGAAAATGCCGGCAGCCACCAGGTGGAGGGCGCAGTGCGGTATATATCCAGGATCAGGACAGCCAAACCCACGGCCAGCAGGGTGGTGCCGAACAGGATGAGGAAGATCCATCTCTTTATCCCGATACCCGGGGCTAACCAACGGAGCTGTCTGGAAAAGAAATTTCGAGTCTTCTCAAATATACCGGTTTGCCGTGACCGCATGTCGTTTCCATCATAGCAGTGAATAAACCTTGCGTCAACATTTCTCCTATCGCGAGGATAGAGATGACCGGAATATGTGCGGCTTTTTCTCCATTCCGGCTTTTCTGCCCATATTTGCTGGTGTATAATTTGATCACAGATCGCAAGCGTTACCCGCGTTTTAACAATTCACCGGTTTCGGAAGTATGACTGACCACAATCAAAAGGAGGTTATCCTATGGAACCGCTCAAGTTACCAGGTCCAAAAGCCAGGAAAATTATCGCACGTGATCATGCGGTAGTTTCTCCCTCTTACCCGCGGGGCTACCCATTCGTGATGGATCATGGAAAAGGTACCGAAGTGTGGGATGTTGATGGCAACCGTTTCCTTGATTTCGCCGCCGGGATCGCAGTAGTCTCCACCGGTCACAGCCACCCCCAGGTGGTGAAAGCCATCCAGCAGCAAGCCGAAAAATTCATCCACATCTCCTCCGATTATTACCACACCCTTTGGGTGGAATTATCCGAATACCTGGATCGGATCACTCCCTTCGATGACCCGGCTGTCACTTTCCTGACCAATTCCGGGACGGAGAGCGTGGAAACTGCCATCAAACTAGCCCGGCATGCCACCGGTCGAACCCAATTCATTGGATTCACCGGCGGATTCCACGGGCGGACGATGGGAGCGGTATCCTTTACCGCCAGTAAATCCACTTATCACCGCGGCTTCTTCCCATTGATGAGTGGTGTCACCCACGTCCCCTACCCCGACCCTTATCGCCCGGTTCTCGTTTCCAAACCGGGGGAGGATTATGGTCAAACGGTTGTCAGGTACATCGAAGAGGAAGTGTTCCAGCGGAATATTCCCCCGGAAGAGGTGGCGGGTATCCTGGTGGAACCCATCCAGGGGGAAGGTGGTTATATCGTCCCCCCGGCGGGGTTTTTCCCTGCGCTTCGTGAGCTTTGCGATCGTCATGGCATCTTGCTCATCGCGGATGAGGTTCAATGTGGCATGGGTCGCACGGGTAAATGGTGGGCGATCGAACACCTGGGAGCCGAACCTGATATCTTGACCTCCGCCAAGGGGATCGCATCCGGTGTTCCCCTCGGCGCAGCCATTGCAAAGAAAAAATATGTCACGTGGCCCAAAGGCGCTCACGGGAATACCTATGGCGGCAACCCCATTGCCTGTGCCGCTGCGCTGGCTACCCTGGATCTGATTGAAAACGAATATATGGATAATGCCGCGGAAACCGGCCGCTACACCCTCGAAATCCTCACCGATATGGCCAAGCGGCACCCATCCATCGGCTGCGTCCGCGGCATCGGACTGATGATCGGCGTGGAATTTGTAAAGGATTTTGAAAAACGCGAACCGGCAACTGCCCTGAGGGATAAGATCGTCGATCTCTGCTTCGAGCGCGGGCTGCTCACCCTCGGGTGCGGCCGCAGCGTCATTCGTTTTTCGCCTCCCCTGAGCACCACCCGGGCGGAGATCGAGGAAGGTCTCGGGATTTTCGAGGATGCCCTCACCAAAGCCGGGAACGGGGTTTACCCCATGATCGAAGAAGAGATCCCGGTGGATAACCTGGTCGACCTTTAATGCTGCCGGATTTCCGAGTACGCCAACGCGATTACCTGCTGGAGATCACCCGGGCGCTTACCCAAGACCTTGACCTGGATCGTCTCCTGGGGCGTATCCTGGGCATATCCATCGAAATGCTCTCCGGAATGGGCGGCTTAATCGCCCTGCGCTCGGAGGATGGAAAATGGCAGATTCAGGTCTCGCAGGGGCTTGCCCCTTCATTTCTGGAATTTCTGAATCCTTCTCTCGCCGAGATCCCTGCGGAAAACATCGCCACCCAAAACGAGCTGCCCGGGCTGGGAAGGCGAATGAACGAGCTCGCCGAAGCTGCCAGCATGGGCAGAATCACCAGTGTTGGACTGGCCCTGATGACGCGCCAGAAGGTGCTGGGGGGAATTTTTATCTTTCGAAATATTCCGGGGTTATTTTCCACTAACGATCGGGCATTGCTTGCCAGTTTTGCCGACCAGGCTGCCATCGCGGTGCAGAACGCCCAGCTCTACCAGCAGAGCCTGAACGAAACCCTCCGTACCAAAGCGCTTATTGAAAATGCCGCAGATGGAATTTTGATCCTCGATCCGGATCTGACCATCACCCTGGCGAATGCTGCCCTTACCCGCATGATCCCTGGTAGTCTACCCGTGATCGGAAAGACTCATTCCGAAGTGATCCGATGGTCAAAAAAACCGGATTCACTGCAGCTCGAGGAAGCGATCGCTGGCGGTTGGCCACTAACCCCCAATGCCACACTCTATGTAGAAGGTGACCTGCTTTGTGATGGAACGGATTCCCTCCCCCTCCCCATAGGTATCACCTACGCCCCCATGCTCTCGCCTTCAGGAGTGCTCCAGAGTATCATCGCCACTGTGCGGGATATTTCCCATTTCCGGGAAGCGGAAGAGCTAAAAAGTACCTTCATTTCAATCGTCAGCCATGAACTGAAAACCCCGGTTGCCCTGATCAAAGGCTACGTCAGCACCCTGCGTCGCGATGATGCCAGCTGGGACCCCCGGGTTGTCGATGAAAGCCTGAAGGTAATCGAGGAGGAAGCTGACCACTTGGGCGATCTTATCGAGGATCTGCTGGACGCATCCCGGTTGCAGGCAAATAGCGTCTCCTTGAAAAAGACTGAGGTCTTTTTGCCAGAAATGATTGATCGCCTGGAGAAACGATTCCAGACGCAAACTTCGCAGCATCAGCTTTCCCGGGAATTTACGCCTGAGTTCCCGGTGGTGATCGTGGACGAAAAGCGGATGGAACAGGTGATAACGAACCTTCTATCGAACGCGATAAAATACGCTCCCAGGGGAGGGATCGTAGTTGAAGGGCATGTCAATAACCTTAACGCGATCATCTGTGTAAGCGACGAAGGTCCGGGAATCAATCCAGAGGATCTTCCCCATATTTTCGACCGTTTCTACCGCGGTCCGGGCCAAGCTCGCAAGACCAAAGGCGCCGGCTTGGGGCTGTACCTTGCAAAAGCCATCATTGAAGCACATGGTGGAAAGATCTGGGTGGATAGCGGTATAGTGGATGGCGCGAGGATCTGTTTTTCGATTCCCTTGAATCCCCAGTAAGCCAAGATAATTCCCACTCTCGAAAACCCGGATGGTATAATCGCGGGGTATTTCATCCTTTCAACAAAGAGAAACCCCATGGCCAGAATTCAAACTTCCTGTCCGCGGTGCAGGCAGCCGATAATTGCAGATGTTGAGCAATTATTCGATCTAAATGTTGACCCACAGGCAAAACAGAAATTACTCACCGGCGCAGTCAACGTTGCCCGTTGCCAGAGCTGCGGCTACGAAGGACCATTATCTACCCCCATCGTTTATCATGATCCCGAAAAGGAGCTGCTGCTTACCTATTTTCCAAGTGAGCTCGGAGTCCCCCTGAATGAACAGGAAAAAACGCTGGGGCCGCTTGTGATGCAGGTTACAAACCGGCTGCCAAACGAGAAGAAAAAGGCGTACCTTCTGCAGCCAAAGTCGATGTTCACCTACCAGACTCTCATTGAAACCATTCTTGGCGCGGATGGGATCACCAAGGAAATGCTGGATGAGCAGCAGAAGAAAATTAATCTGCTTCAACGGCTGATCACGACAAGCGCGGAAAACAGAATTGAGATCATCAAGCAGGATTCTGCACTAATCGACGAATCCTTCTTCATCCTCCTGGCCAGGTACATGGAATCCGCAGCAGCCCAGGGAAATAAAAAACTGCTTGATACACTCACTGAGGTTCAAAACGCATTGGTTGAAAACACGGAAATCGGTCAGAAGATCAAAATGCAATCTTCAGAAATGGAAGCCGCGCTTAAAGACCTCCAAGCTATAAGCAAAGATGGGTTGACCCGCGAAAAATTACTGGATCTTTTGATAAAAGCGCCCACCGATACCCGCATTTCTACGATCGTTAGTTACACCCGCTCCGGGATGGATTATTCATTTTTCCAGTTGCTCACGGAAAAGATCGAGCAATCGCAGGGGGATGAAAAAGAAAAATTGGTCGAACTCCGGAAAAAACTACTTGAAATGACCGAGGCGATTGATAAAAGATTGGATGAGGAGCTCATCCGAGCCCGCAAATTACTGGAAACGATCCTGAGGTCAGCAGATATCGAAAAAGCGGTGGAAGAAAACCTGGATCAGATCGACGAGTTCTTCAACCAGGTGCTGAAGACCGCCCTTGAGGATGCCCGGCAGCGCGGCGACCTGGAAAAATCAAGCAAGATCAACCAGGTGATCCTGGCTGTGGAAAAAGCCAGCGCCCCCCCGCCCGAGGTGGCATTGATAGAAAAGTTCCTTGCCTGTGAGGATGATGCTGAAGTTGAATTCGCTGGTGGAAGCGAATGCCGCTCAACTGACCCCCGAATTCATGCAAATCCTGAATTCGATCGTTGCCCAAAGCGGTGAAAGCAACAATCCGGAGATTTCCAAGCGGTTGCAGAATGTTTACGCCGCGGTGATGAAAGCATCCATGAAAGCGAAAGTCAAATAACACGACGATCCCTGTTCGCAAGGACAGGGTATTCTTTGTCAATTATCCGATGGGATTATCCAGACGAACGCCGTGGCCGCGAACGGTGATGATATAGGTATGGTCCGGGTCCATTTCACTTATCCGGTATCGCAATCTCCTGATAAGGGCATCCATGGCCTGATCAGAAACGCTGATGGCTTCCTCTTCCCCCCAGACCGCCAGCATCAGGTCCTGCCGGGAAACAACCTCCCCGGTTTGGTTAAATAACAGGTTCAGCAAATTGAACTGGGGCACGGATAATGGTGGAATGAGTTCTTCCTCACCCACCCACACCCTTCGAGACCGGGGATCCAGGCGCAGTTTGCCTTTTCCGGAGATATTCAGCCTACCGCGTTGATCCATCGGCAAGGTGGAATCGGAGCTGAGGAACACGAACTGTTGCACGAGGGCAATCTGGAGTAGATCCCCATCCTGCAGGAATGTGGGCTCATTCACCTGACTCCCATTCAGGCAGCTGCCATTCTTACTCCCCAGGTCCTCCAGGAGGACACCATCCGGAGTGATATTGATACGTGCGTGAAAACGAGAAACCTGTCGATCGGAGATGACCACATTGCATTCCGGGTCTCTTCCGATCAGGATGGTTCCATCCAGTGGCCAACACAGGCCATTCAACTGGCCTGATTGCCCTATCAATACTGGTTTTGTTGTTTCATTCCGTTCCACTGAAATCCTCGCCATCTCATGGATATTTTATCATCACCGCTCCAAAAAGCCATCAGGTATAATAATTATGGAGAACTTCTATTCTCCACGGAGCGGAACAACGCCGAATTTCAACACCGCTCTACTCGATAAAGGAAAAGAAGAATGCCAGTCCCGCTCAAATCAGGCGAGGTGCTGCGCAGCCGCTACAAGATCAAGCGGATCATCGGCCAGGGTGGTGTGGGCAGTATTTACCTGGCTGAGGATTTGCGTTTACAGGGACGGCAGTGCGCACTCAAGGAAGTGGAACATGACCGCTCCTTCGGCCGGGAGATCTCCCGCCAGGCACGGGAACAATTCCTGCGCGAAGCCACCGTCCTCGCCCGCCTTGATCATCCCAATCTGCCCAAAGTATCCGATTATTTTTCCGTTGGCGACAGGGATTACCTGGTAATGGATTACGTCCCGGGGAAAGATCTGCGCTCCCTAATGCTGGAAGCCAAACAGGCGAAATCCTTCCTCCAGGAAAAAGATGTCCTGGAGTGGGCGAACCAGCTAGCGGGTGCTCTATCCTATCTGCATGGGCAGGAACCCCCCATCCTTCACCGGGATATTAAGCCATCAAATTTAAAGCTAACTCCCGGAAAATTAGTGAAATTGGTGGATTTCGGTCTGGTCAAGATTCTTGCACCGGGCGAGGTGACGGTAACGATTCTCCAGGGGCAGGGTACCGCCCTCTATACACCCATTGAGCAGTACGGAGGGGATAGCGGTCACACGGATGCGCGTTCCGATATATATTCCTTCGGCGCAACCCTTTATCATCTACTTTCGAACCAGCCGCCTGCTGAATCGCGGGAACGGTTCATTCACCCTGAAGCATTGATCCCTTTACGGGCGATCAATCTCGCTGTGAGCCCGGGCGTTGAAAAAGCGATTCTTTGGGCGATGGAAATCCACCCGGATTCCCGGCCCCATTCGGTGGAGGATTTTCGCAGGATGTTGATGGGGAGTTACCCATCGATAATCCGTTCCGCGGAGAACCGCTATTCGATCATGGACTATTTGAAATTACCGCTTGAGCGCAGTCTCATCTGGATTGCCGCCGGCCTTGTAGTCTTCAGCCTTTTGCTGACCTTGATGTAGGATCAATCCCGCCGGTTCGTCCAACGTGGTAGCATCACCCAGATAAACCCAACCCCCCAGCCTACCAAAACGCCAGCCATGCTCATAGCCGCCAAGCTGATGGCACGGGTGTTCCCAGCCCCAAGGATTATTTCTTTCCATCCAAGCAGCGCAAGTGTGTAGAATAGTAGGCCGCCGATAGCTGCGCAGGTTGCCCAGCGAACACCCCAGCGCGATGAAAAACGAATTTTCCCCATCTGGTAGATACCAAGAGATGCCGCACCAATAAGTAAGATGGAGATCAACCAATCCGAAAAACGCAGGGGTTGAGATGAATTTTTATTCCCATCCGATGGTACCTTACCATTTAAATCCTGGGTTGGCGAGAGAGCCGATGTAGGAGTGAATACGGGGGTGGGTGCTATAGCCGTAACCTGGCTGCCTTCACCTTCCTTAACTTCGAGTTGTAAAACCTGTGAAACAGTGGCTGGTTCACTGACAACGCGGATCTCCACCCGTCCCGGCTCGGTGATCGGATAACTGGCTTTGGCAATCCCCCTGGTCGTGGCTGTTTCGATTTGCTGAGTGGTGATCATATCTGTTCCAGTGGAGATCACAAACCGGGCGATGGTTCCGTCCGGCACCGGGTTGCCATTGTGATCCAGGATCACGCCAGTAATGATCGGTAAAGTATCTCCAATCGTAAAAACCTGAGGTTCGGTTGTTTCATTAGTCTGCGGTGTTGATTCCAATCCCCCGCTCGGTTCTACTCCCAGGGTGATGACTTGGTTTGGATCTGGCGATGTAGCCACAATGATCTCATATCCTACCCCGGGGATGCTGACTGGCGATGCACCCGCAGGCGAAACCTCTTGAAACAAGATTCTGGCGGCAATATCAATAAATGGGCTCACTTTGCTGTAGAAAGCGTAATAAGCTGTCAATTTCGAGATATCAGTCGCATCGAGATAATAGGGAGCATTGAAAGCAAATACCAGGGTCTTTTTATTACGGATCAATTCAGGGTGGTCGTTCAACACAGAAAAAAGTACTCCAGATTCGGGATCACTTTTTTGAATATCCAAAATGGAGAAGATCACCCAATCAGCGGTTTTCAAATTTGTATCCAATTCCGGGTCACCGCTTGGATCTTTAAGATATGAATTTAATCGGTTAAATGAGTAGGACGCCAGGTGACTCTGCATCACCTGGTCACTCCCGTGTGGTCCATAGAGGCGTAAAACCGCACTCTGAAGGGATTCGACCCCCAATTGCACCTCATCCGGACACTGGCTGCATTGCCGTGCTGACATCGTGTCGGTGAAAAACACGATACGGTCGGTGTTTTCAGGAGGCATCGGGAGGATGTTTTTTACCTCCCCAAGCTCCGGGGAGATGAGGGTCACTCCTTCCCGGGCTGTGTCAAAACTTGCCTGTTTTGAGATACCGAAATTCGCCAGCCCGGAAGTGGGGGGAATGACACTATCCAGAGTCTGAAATGGATAGAGTTTTTCTTTTAATGCAATAACTCTAGCCACAGATTGATCGACCCTTTGAGCGAATGCAGGATCCTCATCATATTTTTGAATGAAAAAATCCAGGGTGCGGTTGATCGTTGTATATGCATCTGCATCCCCGCTGGAGACAAAATTCTGGTCGATGAGTAATACATCATTCCCTGCGAGAAACGCGTTCCGTGCAATTTGGCGGGCGTCAAATCCTGAATTAGTCGGGTCGAAGAATCTTCTGATCGACTGGCTGCCGAGGTTGTCGCTGATCACAACCCCGCCATTTTGCCTCCAGCTGAATAATGGTTCCAGTCCAAGGATGGATTCCAACGCAGCTGCGTCGAAGCTGACCGGTTTGGTGGTCGCACGGATATTTCCCTGGAAACCCTGGTAACGGATATGGGAAACAAGCAGCCCATCCGTTAGTTCTTCCGGCGAATCGGTGCTGCCTGTCACCGAAAAAAACGGAGCCAGTTCGATCTGCTTGAGCTGCTCTAATGATTTTCGGACAGTGGCGACTTCTTCTTCGGATGGTCTGATCCGACCCACCCCTTCCAGGAAAATTCTTGGAAATCACAGCCAACCGTTTGTTGCTGCCTTCATGAAGCCCACGGATATACGCTTGTCCCAACACTCCTACCCAATAGGGATCACCACCAAATACCTGAGCACCCAGGTCCTCACTGCCGCCGGAGGGTACATTATCCAGAACATCGAGCGAAGGACCCAGAAACATGTTGAAACCCAGCGCGGAAAGTTCCTCTCCCAACACGTGGCCGGTGTTCTCAGCCAGGACAGGATTCCAGGTTGCACCGAGTGCAAGTTGGTTCGGGAGGGGTGTCATCCCGCTGATGAGTTGGTCGAGGGGAGCGCGATCTCCATTCTGACTGATGGCAATAAAAAGGGGTAGAAAAGTCTCCTCGCCAGCCAACTCACTCACCTCTCCGGCGATAGTTTGTAACCCGGATGTCAGGTTGTATGTGGTTTGAAGCACATTTTCCGGCCCGCTGAAATTATCATTTCTGCTTTCAAGTAGAACACCACCGATGTGGCGGTTGGCGATAAGATCAAAAATTTGGGAATTTTCTCCGAGATCGTTACCATTGAAAGTGATCAGAAATAACTGGCCGATCTTCTCTTCCGTCGTCATTGAGTTGATATCGACTTTGAAAAGATCAAGGCTGTGTTTCCTTGATTCAGGACGGGCCGCTGTAACGGGGAGAAAGGTCGCGCTCAATGAACTGGCGAGTAAGCCCGCGAATAGCACTAACCTAAAGATAATCTTTCCTACCCGAGGACGGTCAGGCATTAATCATTCGCTCCTCATCGATTATGGCTGAAAACACTTCTGGCTGGATATTACCACCAGTCAAGATGATCGCAGCGGGTCTTTCGATGGAAGGGACTTCCCCTGCGGCTGCCAGCGCTATCGCCGCCGAACCCTCCACCCGCTGCCCATACTTCCACCAAATTACCCGAATCGCCTGCCTGATCGCTTTTTCTTCAATAACAAGGACCTGCACATTCAAGGCTTTTAAAATGGGGAGCGTGATCGCGCCTGGATCGATTGCTCCAGCCAATCCATCCGCAAGCGTTAGTCTGTCCTCCACACCGGATTGGCTGCCCAGGTTGTACTGCGAAAAGAAGAATTGCGATTCAACCGGGTTTACCCCCACGAGTTTAACTTCCAAACCCGCGTGCTGGAAGGCCAGCCCGATCCCGGCCAAGCAATCCCCCTCCCCCCACCGGGACGATTACGCTGCGGATGGATTTTCCCTTCAGTTGATCGATAAGCTCGTAACCGACAGTAGCCTGTCCAGCGATCACCTGTGCGTCGTTATAAGGAGAAATAAAGGTTCCCCCTGATTCTTCAGCGAAAGTCTTCGCGGCGAATTCGGCTTCGCCATACCCACCGCTGACAGCTCGAATTTCTCCGCCGGCGGCGCGGATCGCTTCCACTTTGCTTGCGACTGCATGTTCGGACACGAAAACAATCGCTTTCCCCCCGGCGATTCGAACTGCGTGAGCCACACCCAGTCCGTGGTTGCCTGCCGATGCCGTCACGATCCGTGTCCGCTCTTCAATCGATAAAGATAAAACCCGGTTGAGTGCACCACGGAGCTTGAAAGATCCTGTAAACTGAAGATTTTCTAATTTTAAATAAATGGATGAATCCCGGTCGTGTAAAAGCGGAGTCCGAAGGACTTTACCATCCAACCGTTCCCGCGCTTCGGTTAGCCACTCAACTGGGATCATAGCCCATCCCGAATTCGGATTGCGAGCAGAGGATCATCGGTGATGATGCCATCCACGCCATCCTTCACCAGGCGAAAGATCTCCCGGGGATCATCGACCGTCCAGGTGTTCACTTTCCGATGCTCCTTGTGGACCCTATCAATGAAAGATTTTGTAGCCTTCGTGAAATATGGGTGGATCAAATCCGGCGAGATCCATCTGCCCAGGAAGGAATTGCCCCACTGCATCCAACCCTCCCCGGTGAGCAAGCCCTGCAGGGATCTCTGGCATCAATTTACGAATCCGGCCAAGGATGGCAGGGTGAAAGGATGAAAAGATGATGTTCCTGCTGGTACCAGTCTTTTTCACCAGATCAGTCACTTTTTCCGGGAGGGAATCTCCTGGGGAAGAATAACTGGTCAACTCAATATTAATGATCAACTTATCCCCCAACCCGGATAAAACCTGTTCAAGCGAAGGCACTTTTTCACCGACATACCGGGGGGCGAACTGGATGCCTGTATCGAGTGTCTGAAGTTCGGCAAATGTGAGTTCGGAAACTTTACCGTTTCCATTTGTGGTGCGATCCACTGTTTGATCATGGATGACAACGACCACACCATCTTTGCTGAGCTTGGCGTCCAGCTCGATCCCATCCGAACCTTGCTCAAGCGCCAGGCGAAAAGCCGCAAGGGTATTCTCAGGGGCGTAACTGCAAGCTCCCCTGTGCGCAAAGATCAGGGGTTTCCGGTTGAGTTTTGCCATGACCTACAGCTCTACGAAATAGGATTCCGCAGCGCGGTCGATCAATTCTCTCGATAAGGAAGGTTCGATACCAAGGTATCTGGCGATATCCAGGATCTGGTCGCACAGGTCACGGGGGTGCACAGCGCGCAGTTTGCGGTTAGGTTTCACATACCATTCCTGCAGCAGGTAGGCCAATCCCTGGTCGTTGTAATTCACACCCTTGGTGGCTGCCACCCGGTGGAAGATATCCCGGTATTCTTCATATGACGGATCGGTGATTTCGATCTTGTGGCGTAGTCGGCGGAGGAAGGCTTCATCCACCAGGTCCTTGGGAGGCAGGTTCGTGGAGAAGATCACCAGGACGTCAAATGGGATTTCCAGCTTCCGCCCGGTGTGCAGGGTGAGGTAATCGATGCGGTTTTCAAGCGGCACGATCCAGCGGTTGAGCAGGTCACGCGGGCGAACCTGCTGGCGACCAAAGTCATCGATCAGGAAAATGCCGCCGTTCGCGCGAAGCTGGAATGGTGCTTCGTAGAACTTCATTACATCATCAAAAACCAGGTCCAGTCCGGTAAGGGTCAGCTCGCCGCCGGCGACGATGAATGGGCGTTTGATCTTGACCCAGCGGGTATCCTTGCGCGGCCGTACCCCACCCGAGGTCGGGGCGGCTTCCTCCTCCGGGGCAAGCTCGTGGTTCACATTGTCAAACAGTTTGATCACCTGCCCATCCACGTAGATGGCATAGGGGATATACATCTCCTGGGTGAGCACCAGGTTGCCGACTGCTCGGGCAACGCTGGTCTTGCCATTCCCCGGAGGTCCGTAAATAAAAATGGACATCCCGGAATTGACTGCCGGACCGAGTTTATGGAAAGTCTTGTCCGAAAGTGTCAGATTGGAGAGCACCTGCTGCATCACGCGCGGGTTTACCTGCACCCTGCCGCGGCTCTGTTTGCGGATCGAGTCATTGTAGCTCTGAAGCTGCACAGGCGCCGGACCTGCGTACTGGCTGCGTTCCAGTGCTTCACGGGCGCGGCTGATGCCCGCCCCGGTGATGGCATAGAGATAAGCACCTTCACCCAGACCCATTTGGGAGGAACGAACTTCCACCAGTTTATCCCGTTTGAGGGATTCCAATAGCTGGTCCACAACATTCGCGAAGGGAAGCTCGATCTCCTCCGCGATCTTGAACCCTGTGAGGTAGCCCTGGAAATACATGACCTTCAGGATCAAGTCCTGGAGCCAGAGCGAGGAAAGCCCGGTATCTTCGATCTTGTTGATGGGAGGGGGAATAAATTGCGAAGGCGCGAGTGGACCTACCGGAGCAGTGTGACGGGAACTTGAAGGATTATTCATGGAACAGCCGCCTGATAAAAATGGATGAATGCTTCTGGTAAATTATAGCAGAATTAGTTTTCAATGGCTCTCCGGCGAAGATGGACTCCGATATTGGATTTGCACCATAATCGCCCCGATCGCAGTCAGCACCAATCCCAGCACCTGCTGCGTGGTCAACTGCTCGCCGAGGATCAGGATACGCCAGGATGGCCACATAGATCAACATCGTATTACTGATGATGTTCGATTCCATGGCTGTAAGTGTTTGAAGCGAGTAATTCCACAACGGGAACGCAACCGCAGTGTTTATCACCGCCAACCAGAGTAGCATGCCTGTTCCTTCCACTTGAATTGCAGGCAGTCCGTAGAAAACAAGACCCGCAAGCAGCATCAGGATACCCCCGATCCCAATGGTGACAGTCGATACTATGAACGCGTTCATGCGTGCACCACGATTTATCCGCCGCGAAAGAAGCGCGCCGATCGTGTTGAAAAACAGGCAGGCGAATGCGATCATCAATCCAGTGAGATTGCCATCCTGCTTCTGCATCGGGAAGAAATATAGGAAAATTCCCATCATGTTAACAGGTAAGTCCGATCCACTGCCATGTATGCGGCCGCTCACTTAGGAAACCTATCCCGAAGAATGCCACGAAAACCGGGGTACAGTTGACGATCAGGCTTGCTGTTGTGGCCGGAAGGAAAACCAGGGAAAGTGCCAATGTGCCTTGCGCGAGGGCGATGAAAACGATCCCCAGGAGAAGAAGGTCCTTCCAATCCTTGCGCGTCATGCTTGAAAAATGTTTTCGTATCCCCGGCAGGAAAAGGAAAGGGATCATTACCAGGAAAGCCAGCGTGTAACGCAACCCGTTCAGCGTCAGGGTTGGGACACCTTGCATTCCATACTTTAACAGGATCCAGGACGTGGACCAGATGATCACGACCAGGATGGCAAGAAGTATGGCTTTAATCCGCGATGGAGGCATGCAGGTTGAGACCTTTCAGGAAGTACTCTCCCTCAGGTCGATAACATTCAACTGAAGGGATCGGAACCCATTGTATTCATTCATTTCCAGCCGGAAGACCAGATCAATAATTTTAGGGGATCTTTGCGCCCATCCCCCAAATCCGAATGCCACAGCATTCATTGAAGTAGAATCCTGCTTGACCCTCAGGCGGAGATGCTTTCCATCGGAACCCATCTGACGCATTTCCAGCACACTCAGGTTTCTTGCAAGGAATGTTGCTCCGGGATTTTCCGCGCCAGTCGGGTTGAGTTGATCCAGGTAACGAAGCAGATCCCAATGCATCGACTTCAAATTTACCTCTGCGTCAATATTGACGTGGGGAATAAGCTCCAAACCATTCAATTCTCTCTCTGCAATGGTAAACAACCTCTCCAGAAAGACGTCCAGGTTTTCACGCCGAAGGGTAAAACCTGCAGCCATCGCGTGACCCCCGTGCCTGACGAGCAGGTCTGCGCATTCATCGAGTGCCTGGGTGATGTGAAATTCCTTAATCGAGCGGCAGGATGCCCGGATGGTTTCCTCCTGGATTGTCCCGGCGATGGATGGACGGTAGTGCGCTTCGGTTAATTTGGATGCGATCAACCCCACAATCCCTTCGCTAAAATTCTCATCAGCGGCGAAAAGTATCGAGCCGCTTGTTGATTGCACCAGGACCTGCTCAGCTTTTATAAAAGATTCCGCAGTTTGTTTTTGCCTTTGATAATTCAGCGTGTCGAGCTTCCTTGCTTCTTCGCCTGCCTCGGTAGTGTCAGTAGAAATCAGCAGTTTGAATGCGGATTCGGCGGTCTCCAGTCGGCCGGATGCGTTTAGACGCGGTCCTAGCTTAAAACCGATATCTGTGGAATTTACCTGGCTGATATCGATCCCACTGACATTCGCAAGCACGCGAATACCCAGCCGGCAGCCGGTTCGAATTTTTTCCAATCCTTTACGCACCAGCACCCGGTTTTCACCTGTCAAGGGAACTACATCCGCCACGGTACCAAGCGCCACCAGGTCCAACCAATCGGTTGCGGTAACCCCCTCTTTGGGGAAGGTTTCAATCAAGGCTTCGGCGATCTTATAGGCCAATCCCACCCCGCTGATATCCTTATTGGGATAATCATCACCTTCCTGTTTGGGGCAAATAACCGCGAACGCAGCTGGAACTTCGCCGCGTGGATGATGATGGTCGCTGATGATCAGGTCAATCCCCAGTCCGCTGGCATGGGTCGCCTCTTTAGGGCTGCGGATACCGCAATCCACCGTGACAACCAATTTGACATCCCTCGGCTGCCAATTTTTCCAGGGCTTCACAATTCAATCCGTAGCCTTCATCGAACCGGTCTGGGATGTATTTCTGAACATCGCCGCCAAGCTTTCGGATCACCTCCACCAGCAGCACGGTGGCGGTAACCCCGTCTACATCGTAATCGCCATAGACTGCGATAATTTCATTATTCCCGATGGCCTTGAGGATCCGCTCGACCGCTCTTTCCATTCCGGTGAGCTGAAACGGAGAATAGATGGGAGATTCCGCTGCAAGATACCCGGCAGCGGCTTCGACCGATTGAAAACCCCGGTTGAATAGCACCTGCCGCAAGGACGGCGGATATTCACCGAGCGCCCGGTCAATTTCCTCAGGGATTCCCGGGGCAAGGACCCATTTCTTTACAGGTTTCCCCCCGTTATTCATGAGCGGTAGAACCTGGGAACCCTGTCTGCTAGGCCGCAGACAACCTCGTAATTGATCGTCTGCCAGGTTTTGGCAATATCATCGGCGGAAATTCCCCCCCATCCTGCTCCCCGATCAGGATCACCTCATCCCCAACTTCGGCATCCGGGATTCCCTCCAACCGGACCATGCACTGATCCATGCACACAGCACCCACAACTTCGGTTTGTTTTCCACGGATCAGCGCCCGGTTACCATTCACCCTGCGGTAACCATCCGCGTATCCGATGGCAATCACCCCGATGCGTTCCTCCCGTGGGGTGTAGTAATGAAAACCGTAACTCACCCCGTGACCTTTGGGTAAGGTCTTTACGGAAGTCAACCGTGTTTTCCAGGAGAGCGCGCGTTGAAATTCAGCGGGAAGTAAGGTTTGAGGTGAAGGATTCAGTCCATATACTGAAATCCCACAGCGTACCAGGTCAAACCTGCCCGCCGGGAAATTCAGCGCTCCGGCGGAATTTGCAGCATGGATGATGCGGGGGCGTGATCCCGTCTGGGTCAGCGAATCGAGCAGATCCTGGAATTTATCCATCTGGTCGTTCGTTGTGAGGGCTTCGGGTTCATCTGCACGGGCGAAATGCGTGAATAATCCTTCCACCTCCAGGGATTTCAGCTTGCTGAGATGATCCAAGAAGAATTTTAATTCTGAGGTTGGGATTCCCAACCTGCCCATGCCCGAATCGGTTTTAACATGTACGCGGAGTTTTTTGCCTTGCAAACAGGCCACCTGTTCATAAAGGAAGGCAACGCGGGGATCATACAGTGTCACTGCAATGTCATTTTCGATCGCTTCCGGGATCCGGGGTGGAGAAGTGTAGCCCAGGATAAGTATGGAGCAGTGAATGCCCGCATTCCGGAGTGAGATTGCTTCTTCGATCCGGGAGACCCCCAGCCACGGTACCCCCTCCTCCTCCGCAGCCCGTGAAACTGCGATCAACCCATGCCCGTACGCGTTTGCTTTGACCACCGGCATTACGGAGGTACCTGTGATGGAATGGAGCAAGCGAATATTGTTCTTTATGGCTGCCAAATCCACTTCAAGCCAGGTGGAGCAGGATTCAATATCGTTAGGGTGAGCAATTTCCATCCGTCTAGTATAAACGGCACAATCCCCGTAGACAAGCGGTGTTTCTGGTTAATATTCTCGTTAGGTATAATAGCCCTCGTGACCCAGCAATGGTTTGATTACAAAATCGTAAAGACCGATGGCAAAGCCCGGGTGGGTTCTTTCAGCACCCCGCACGGCGAGATTGCCACCCCTGTTTTTGCACCTGTGGGTACCCAGGCAACAGTTAAATCCATAACGCCTGCCCAGCTTGATGAGATTGGTGCCATCCTGGTGCTTGCCAATACATATCACCTCTACCTTCGCCCCGGGGAAAACCTGATTGCCGAGATGGGCGGATTGCACAATTTCATGAATTGGCACCGACCCATTCTGACCGATTCCGGCGGATTCCAGGTTTTCTCTCTTTCTGGTACCCGCAAGGTGGATGAAGACGGGGTGAACTTCAAGAGCCACATCGATGGGTCGATGCACCGTCTTACTCCCGAAAAATCCATCCAGATACAGGAAGCTCTCGGTGCTGATATCATCATGGCGTTCGATGAATGCGCCGAGCCCCACCAGCGTGAGTATTCGGAGGTGGCTATGCTCCGGACCCATCGCTGGTTGGATCGCTGTATGGGAGCGAAAAAACGGCCGGATCAAGCCCTTTTCGGAATCGTCCAGGGAGGCATTTTTCCGGATCTGCGGAAACAATCGGCAGAATTCATTTCCAGCCGGGACTTGCCCGGAATCGCAATTGGGGGTTTATCCGTTGGGGAATCCAAAGTTGACATGCACGCTATGATCGAAGCGGTTAACGAAATTCTTCCTCAGGAAAAACCCAGATACTTGATGGGGGTCGGGTCCCCGGAAGATCTGATCAATGCCATCTGGCGGGGAGTGGATATCTTCGATTGCGTCCTACCCACCCGGTTGGCTCGCCACCACGCTGCTTTTACTCCCACCGGCAGAATAAATCTGGTGAATACTTCGAACACCAGCGAAAAGTCTCCCATCGATGAAACCTGTGGTTGTTACACTTGCCGGAATTTCAGCCGGGCATATATTCGCCATTTGATCCTGGCCAAGGAGATGCTGGCTGCCACCCTGGTTTCGATCCATAATTTATATTTTCTTATCGAGCTTACCCGAAATGCCAGGCAGGCTATCCTGGAATCCCGTTATGATTCCTACGCGCAGGATTTCCTGAAAAAATGGCACACGGATTCAGCAGCTGGTGAATAAATATCAAAGGATAATTTATGACAATCATTCAAGCGATCATTCTCGGGATCGTGCAGGGTTTGACCGAGTTCCTGCCCATTTCCAGTTCTGCTCATCTGGTTATCATCCCCTACCTTTTAGGCTGGCAGATCCCGATCTCGGAAGCATTCGTTTTCGATGTTCTCGTACAGTTGGGTACGCTTGCGGCAGTCATCATCTTTTTCGCCAGGGATCTGTGGAATATCATCCGCGAATGGATCCAGGGGATTTTTCACCGCGCCCCTTTCGGGACTTTCAATGCACGTATGGGGTGGTTTCTGATCATTGCCACAATTCCCGCGGGACTGCTGGGCATCACAATTAAAAGTCAGGTGGAAGCGGCGTTCAATAACCCTATTCTGACCGCCGCTCTCCTTTATGGGACCGCCGTGCTTCTCCTGGTCGCCGAGAAGGTTGGGAAACGTAGCCGGGATATGCAATCCATGGGTTGGGTAGACGCGATCTGGATCGGGGTTTTTCAAGCTATTTCGATCTTCCCGGGAATTTCCCGTTCTGGCGCAACGATCTCCGGCGGTATGACCCGCAATCTGGATCGCCCAAGCGCTGCCAGGTTCAGTTTTCTCATGTCCATTCCGGTTATGCTGGCTGCAGGATTGATCGGCCTGTTGGATCTTCGGGAGATCCCTGAGGCTACAACCTTCCTGCCCGTCATGGCAATCGGATTCCTTACGGCTGGCGTGGTGGGATATTTTTGCATCCGCTGGCTTCTCCGGTATGTCTCCCGGCGAAGTTTCTACCCGTTCATCATTTACTGCGCTATATTCGCCACCCTGGTGATAGCCTTCGGATTGGTAAATAAAAATCCCGCCAGTTTGGAAGCAAAAGAAAACACTGCGCTTGTTCAAGTAGGCGTTAGCCCGGAACTCACCTGGATGGGTCCATTACTGGAGTTATGCGCGAAAGGTCAACCAGGTATAGACCTAATCATCCAGGAAGAAGCAAACCCTGTCAATTCCAGTTCTGATTTCAGCTTCCAGATCGGTGATGACGCTGGTACACAAAAAAAGGCGATTATCCTTGGCATGGATTCCATCCAATATATTGTCAACAAATCGAATCCGAATTCAACTTTTGATCCGCAAGTATTGGTTTCCCTCCTCGAAGGAACGATTCTCAATTGGCAGGATGGAACTTCAGTAAATATCTATGTCTATCCACCAAATCGTGAATTAATGCAACGCGTAACATCCGTTTATAAGCTTCAGAATGGTTTTTCCCCAACCAGCCTTATTGTGTATCATCCCCAGGATGTTCTGCAGAAAATCCGCTTAGACCCCTCCGGATTGGGATTCATACCGGCTTCACTTTTGGATGAATCGGTAAAACCAGTGTCGATCTCATTCATCTGCCACTGACGGATCAAGAGTTGAAGATCGTGGCATTTTTTGATCATGAGCTCACCGCGAACGAAAATGCCTGGCTCGCATGTGTACAAAAAGGCATTAAAAGCCAATAAGAGAGCCAAATGTCATCCCAAAATCGTATGATGAAAATATATAACAATTTAACAAGTCGGGTTTTACATTCCCGGTTTCATGGAATGATGAGCAAATCCACTTTGCTTGTGTCCGTGACCGGTAGAAAATCAGGGATGACCATAACCACCCCGGTCAATTACGTCCCATCGGGAAGGGATATTCTAATCACCAGCGATCTTGAAAAGAACTGGTGGCGGAATCTTCGCGCGAACAAATCTGTTGTGATATACCTCAAAGCTAAGGAAATCCGGTGTGAAGCGAACCTGATCGAAACAGGGAATGAATTAATCTATAAATTTGGAAAAATACTTCAACGGGTTGCCTTCTGCTGCAAAATATCTAAAAGTGACCCGAAATGCGGACGGCACATTTGAGAAAAATTCCCTGGAAAAAGCGTCCGTCGGGCGAGTGATGGTGATATGCCGAATACCGGAATGAACCCAATTTTCCTGAAAAACCTCGAGTTATCCCAATCTACTAATTGAGTTAATGAAGGATTTTACTAAGGAACTGTCTGGTACGATCTTCTTTTGGGTTGGCGAAGAGTTGTTCGGGGGTTGTATCCTCAATCATACTTCCTTCATCCATGAATAAAATGCGGTCCGCTGCAGCGCGGGCAAATCCCATTTCGTGCGAAACCACGATCATGGTCATTTCGTGTGCCAGGCTTTTCATCACGTCCAATACCTCCCCGATCATCTCCGGATCCAAAGCGCTGGTAGGCTCATCAAAAAGCATCAGGTTGGGTTTCATCGCCAGGGCACGGGCAATGGCGATACGTTGCTGCTGACCGCCTGAAAGCTGGTTTGGATAGCTATCCCTCTTTTCCGTTAGCCCAATGCGAACGAGAAGCTGCATGGCTTCTTCTTCCGCCTGTTTTCGGTTGGTCTTTTTCACATGTACCGGTGCTTCCATAATGTTCTCCAGCGCGGTTAAATGGGGAAAAAGGTTGAAACGCTGAAAAACCATTCCGATTTCCATCCGCTGTCGGGCAATATTTTTCTCCGATTCCTCCAGCAACTTCCCATCCTTCTCGATGTAACCTACCATGCGTCCATTCACAAAAAGATGGCCGCTATCCACTTTTTCCAGGTGGTTGATGGAACGTAAAAGGGTGCTCTTTCCGGACCCGCTGGGTCCGATAATCACAAGCACCTGGTTTTTCAGGATCTCCAGGTTGATATCATTAAGCACGTGCAGATCACCAAAATATTTATTTACCCGCTCAAATTTAACAATAACCTGCGATTCAAGTGACGTTTGGAGGGAAAGGTTCAAATTGCTCATCAATGACCTCTCACCAGACGATCGAAGGGCTTAGGTGATTTAAGTGTCTTTGCCTCCCCGTTCTGTACTGTAATCGCCTTGCTGCTTGAATATCCCCACTCTGTCGAGCGTTCGATCCTCTTTTGGACTACATCCCAGATGGATGTGAGCGCAAGGTAATAGAACGATGCTGCGATGAATAATTCAAAGGGTTTGAAATATGCGTGCGTTGATCTGCGTGAATGCAAAGAAAAGTTCTCCCGCTGAGATCACCACCATAATCGATGTGGTCTTCATCATATTGTTGAACTCATTCCCGGTTGGCGGAATGATGACCTTGATCGCCTGTGGAAGGATGATCCGCCGCATCGCCTGTCCGGTGGTCATCCCAAGTGATTTCGCGGCCTCACTTTGGCCCGGGTCGATTGATTCGATTCCCGCACGTACGATCTCAGCCATATAAGCACCTTCATTGACTGCCAGTGCTAAAAAACCTGCCTGGATCGCCCCGGAGATGGTAAAGAAACCCATCTGGATATCCGGAAAATCGTAAATGTGCATTACACCCAATCCGAAATAGAGCAGCATCATCTGCACAAGCAGTGGTGTTCCCCGAAAATAAAGGACATACGCTCCCGTAACAATACGTAGAAAGCGAAATTTCGACATTCTACCCAGGGCGGCGAATAATCCCAGGATCACGCCGGCTGCCTGAGCCAGAACGCTGACGCAGATCGTCACGATCAGTCCGTTTCTAAGCAACGGATTCTGCAACGCGGTTACAGGCCACAAGTAATTCCAGAAAGTTTGCCAATCAAAATTGTACATGCACGATCTCCTGGGGTGGATCGAAGGATGAATATCCTTCGATCCACCGATATCTATTCACAACCCCAAATTCGGGTTTGTGTTCCTCTGAAATTACTGAGGGCTTACACCGCTTGAACTCAGGTTCCATTTATCCAGAATTTTTTGGAATGATCCATCCTGGATCATGCTCAGCAGGGCTGCCTTTACACCCTCTCCTACTGCCGTGAGAGGTGCACTCGGTGCAATCATCCGCGTTGCAGGGAAGACCGATACCTTCGTTAATCGTTTCAAACACTTCGCCCGCGACCTCGAACTGATCTGGGTGTTCGACAGTGTAGTAGGCCGCAACCGGAGAATCAGTGGAATAAGCGGCCACCTTGCCGGTTTGAAGTTGCTGCAGAGCGTCGCTATCCTTCTGGGTGATCACCAAATTGACCTCACCCTTGCCTTCCGACTCGCATTTCTGCATAAGGCCATTGCCTTCATAATCACCGCTCCCCTGGATGAAATCCACCTCTGTGGTGCCGCTTTCTGCAGCCACCGATTTTCCGCATAAGTCCATCACACTGCTGATCTTTTCGGGATTGCCCTTGGCAACCACCAGGGATTGCCCGGCTTTAAAATAGGGGATCATACTGATCTGCTTATTGCGGTCTTTGGTGATATTCATCGCCGAAACAAGGATGTCACATTTACCACTGGTGACAGCCGCGATGATCGTATCAAATACGGTATTTACATATTGGACTTTTAACCCCAGTCTGTTGCCAATTTCATTGGCGATATCCACATCAACGCCCTGTGGATCACCATTCTCATCATAGAATTCCTGGGGTGGATAAGGAATATCCGAACAGACAGTCAGGTAGTTGGCCCTGACCAGGTCACCGGTCGGGATCTGAGCGACCGGGGTTGGCATTGCTGCTGACGATGCTGCGGAAGAGGCGTCACTCCCGCTGCCAACAGCCGGCGCACAAGCGCCAAGTAACATGACGAACACCAATAATACTGAACCAACAATAACCTTTTTCATTCTTCTCACTCCTGTTTTAGATTTTGAACTTTGAGATTGACTCAAAGACTCAATCAAAATAAAAAAAACCAATCAACCGCTGGTTGATTGGTTTTGTCCTTCTGGTTACTTCAAAATTTACTTAATTTTTCCTATAGCATTTGAAGTTATACAGAACCAACCCGCCAGGGGTTCCCGGTGAGTATGCGGATGCTTATGGTTCTGCTTGGGGGAAATGTTCGGAAGCGAATTTAAATTACCCTGGCAGTCAATCGCCAGATTTCGGTCGGTAACAAGATTAATATTCAATTCGCTAGTTTTCATATTATTCTTCGCAAATATTGGGCGGATTTATACCCTAAAAAAGGAGGTTGTCAAGGTTTTTGGTTATTTTTGTCCCAAAATCCGGTTAAAATCGCTATATTAGTCCTCAGACTGTCTCCAAATAGCGTTTCACTTCCCAGTCCGTCACCCCGATCCGGTACTGATCCCACTCCTCCAGTTTCGCACGCCGGAAAGCTTCATACGCCACCGGTCCAAGAGCAGCCTTAACCACCTCATCCCGATCCAAGTTCATTCAGAGCTTCCTCAAGGGATCCGGGCAGTTCGCTGGACTCCTAATTTTTGGCGGTCATCTTTATCGAGTTCGTACACATTGACATTGTTTAACGGTTTGGGAGGTGTCAAGTTTACGGTCGATCCCATCCAGAGCGGCTGCGAGCATGACAGAAAATGCGAGGTATGGGCTGCAGGATGGATCCGGGCAGCGCAGCTCCGCACGGGTGGCTTTTTCCATCCCCGGGGTGTAGCGAGGAATACGGATAAGCGCTGATCGATTGATCTGCGCCCATCCGATATAGACAGGGGCTTCGTACCCCGGCACCAGTCGTTTATAGGAATTGACCGATGGTGCCAGGACTGCCGACATACCGCGGGCATGTTCCAGTTGTCCAGCGATAAAACCGTGAGCAATCGCAGAGAGCTTGTATTCATCATTCTTGTCAAAGAAAATGGGTGAACACTGTTCATCGAAAAGGGATTGATGGCAATGCATGCCGGATCCATTGATCCCAAATATCGGTTTGGGCATGAAGGACGCGATCAGGTCGTGCTGGGCTGCGATCGCTTTGATTGTGTATTTCAATGTCAGCACATTATCAGCAGTCTTAAGCGCATCCGCAAAGCGGAAATCGATTTCATGCTGCCCCAAGGCAACTTCGTGATGTCCTACTTCCACCTCCAATCCCATACCGTTTAAGGCTTCCATCAACTCTGTGCGGACCCGCGCAGCTTCATCGTGTGCGGAAAAATCAAAATAGCCGCCTACATCGTGGGGTACCGGGTGAACACTTTCCTCTCCATTCCGCTTGAAGAGGAAGAATTCCGGTTCTGGGCCCACATTGAAGGTCCAGCCCCGTTCCTCGATCTTTTTGAGCTGGTTCTTTAAGAATACCGCGTGGATCACCAGCAAAAGGGCTGCCATCGGGCATGTAGATATCGCAGAAAAACCGGGCACGCCGCATCTCCGGCGCAGACCAGGGTAAGAACGGCGTATGTGGATGGATCGATCTTTAGATAGCATGTCGCTTTCCTGGATGCGGGCGAACCCTTCAACGGAAGATCCATCGAACCATACCCCATTTTCGAGCGCACCTTGCAACATGGAAACAGGGGCATCCACTGATTTAACTGCACCAGTCACATCGCTGAATTGGTAGGAAACGAATTTGACATTCCATCCGCTTTGATCATTTCGAGAACAGTCTTTGTTATCCATAAGTTCTCCCATCTCCCAAATCAACTTAAATTCTGCCGAGTTTACCACCAATATCAGATTTGTCAATTTATAGATCGGTTTCGTCAACGTATTTTACTTTTAGAACTATTGTACTATAATGGAAATAATTATGGCGAAATATGGATTCAGTATATAATTTCTCAAGATCAATATATGAGGAGTATAATGATGGCTCGAAAACCAAATTCCGATGAAGATTTCCCCTCCCCCCAATCCTCTTCGATGAATGAAGCCCGTAAGGCAGTGCTGGATAAAGCTCTTTCGGATATTGTCAAGCGCTACGGGGAAGGTTCCATCATGCGCATGGGAGAAGCCACCCACTTGGCAGTGGAAGCCATTCCCACAGGTTCTCTTTCGTTGGACCTGGCCCTGGGTGTCGGCGGGATCCCCCGCGCACGGGTAACCGAAATCTTCGGTCCGGAATCCTCCGGGAAGACCACCCTCTGCCTTCATATTACCGCTGAAGCCCAAAAATTGGGCGGGACTGCCGCCTATGTGGATATGGAACATGCCCTTGATCCTGCATATGCGGTTCGCCTGGGTGTGGATATCGAGAATCTCCTCGTCTCCCAGCCGGATACCGGCGAACAAGCTCTGGAGATCGTTGAGACACTTGTCCGTTCCGGTGCTGTCGACCTGGTGGTGGTGGATTCGGTCGCCGCACTGGTTCCCCGCTCCGAGATCGAAGGCGATATGGGCGATGCCACCATGGGTATGCAAGCCAGGTTGATGTCGCAGGCCCTTCGGAAACTCTCCGGGGCAATTAACCAGACAAAAACCGCGGTCGTTTTTACCAACCAGTTGCGCCAGAAGATCGGGGTCATGTTTGGCAATCCTGAAACCACACCCGGCGGTCTGGCTCTGAAGTTCTATGCGTCCGTCCGGCTTGATGTCCGCCGGATCCAATCCATCAAAGTTGGAGCTGAGGTCACCGGTTCGCGGGTGCGGGTCCGGGTGGTGAAGAATAAAGTCGCTGCTCCCTTTCGCACAGCGGAATTCGACATCATGTATAACGAAGGCATCTCCAAATCCGGAGATATCATCGACCTGGGAACTCAGATGGAAATTATTACCAAGCGCGGAGCCTTTTTCTCCTATGGAGATCTTCGCCTTGGTCAGGGACGCGAAAATGCCAAGGAATATCTGCGCCAGAATCCCAATTTGGCGAATGAGATCGAAACCGCCATTCGTCAGCGGGCTGTAGGCGGAGAGCTGCCAATGACCCTTGCCACAAGCGGGGATGGGGATGGTTTCGGCGAGGAATGAATCTGCGACCGCACCGGAATGGGAAAATGAACCTTTCGCGCCTGATTATCCTCATTGCGCTTGTGCTGGTTTCAAGTGGCTGTATTTACCCGCGTCCCTCTCGCCCTGCACCTGGTTCAGACCAGACTCCAATGTTCATTCCCCCGGAATTAAACCCGGCTACCCCCACCCCGGATGCTGCTGCAGCTACCTCCGGGAATGCACAGGCAGAGGATTGTACTAACTACCTTAAATTTGTTTCCGATATCACCATACCTGATGGAACGGTAGTCAAGATTGGCGAGGCGCATGGAAAAAAAGTGGGAAGTTGAAAATGCAGGGACCTGCAATTGGGTATCTGGTTATACGCTTCGCCTCGTAGCTGGCGGTAGCCTGGGGGCAAATCCCGAGCAGGCACTTTTTCCAGCCCTGGCTGGCAGCAAGGCAATCATCCAGATGAATATTCTGGCGCCAACTGCTCCCGGCGATTACAAAAGCGCCTGGCAGGCGTACAGCCAGGATGGAAAACCATTTGGAGATGTGATTTACATTCAGATCATTGTCGAGTGATTTTATATTTAGAAGAGCCTGGCTAATTGCACCAGGCTCTTCTCTAATATCCTCATCTGAATTAGAATCAATATAGTATTCTGAGAGATTGGGGGTTGTTTTCCTATTGGTTATCACATGTGTCGATCCCCACGCAGAAACCGCACAGGTCTATGCAGGTGCCGATAATGCAGATTTTCCCTTTGGAGTCTCTTCTTTCCTCGGTTTCGCAGTGCATCAGTTGTCCGCGCTGAGGACAGGCATTGGGAATGAACACAATTGTAGATTTGTTTTTCTGCGAATCCCCAATCCCGGTCAGGCAGAACATGATCTAGAGAGTAAACCTTTTCTCCACTATCAATATCAATAAAGTTAAAGGTGACCTTTTCACCCCAACTCAACATTGGCCCATAACATATTAACCGGTCCGGGTATGCCTCATAAAGGTCGCATTTGAATGGAATGCCGGCGTCAGTCTGAACCAGGTATGGTTTATCAATCCCGGGTTTATAAAAATTTACCAAGTAGAACCCATTGCTGGGTCCCGCTCCAAGCACTTCAATCCCGGAAAGGTCTGGGGTCGGAAAGAGGGTTACTGTCGCCGTGGGGGCGATGGTTATTGTTGCTGTTGGCAAAGCTGTATTTGTCGCCGTAGGGATCACCAGCGTTTCCGTGGGCAGAGGCAGTCTGGGTAGGTTCTGGTGTTGGTGCAAGCCCACAGCGAGGTCAACACCACTCCCATAATCACATAGCCCGATAAAAGAAGGACCGTTCGCATTAATTTCATTTCAGCCTCACCTGGGATTAGGTTCCTTCCTCCCAGGAATTAAGGTATTTGAGCTGTTCAGGGGTCAGAATATCGATCTTGACACCCATTGCCTCCAATTTGATCTTCGCGATTTCCAGGTCAATCTCCTCAGGGACGCTATAGACCTTGCGTGTTAGCTTATCGTGGTTTTTTACCATGTATTCGCAGCTCAGAGCCTGGTTGGCAAAGGACATATCCATTACGCTCGCCGGGTGCCCCTCTGCCGAAGCCAGGTTGATCAAGCGGCCTTCTCCCAGGATATAGATCCTGCGCCCATCCTTCAACTGGTACTCATCAACGAACGGCCGAACCAGTTTCTTGCCCGTGGAGATTGTTTCCAGGGCTGGGATATTGATTTCTACGTTGAAATGACCGGAATTGGCAACGATCGCGCCGTCCTTCATCACCTCAAAATGGGCATGATCGATAACATTCAAATCCCCGGTAACCGTGCAGAATATATCGCCGATTTTGGCAGCCTCGATCATCGGCATTACCCGAAAGCCATCCATGACTGCTTCCAGTGCCTTTAGCGGGTCGATCTCGGTAACAACCACATTTGAGCCCATCCCTCGAGCTCGGCTGGCAAGGCCTCGTCCACACCAGCCATAACCAGCAACAACGAAAACACGCCCGGCGAGCAGGATATTGGTCGCCCGGACAATGCCATCGATAGTGGATTGACCGGTACCGTAACGATTATCAAAAAAGTGCTTGGTGAGGGCATCGTTGACCGCGATGATCGGGTAACCCAGAGCTCCATCGGCAGCCATCGCCCGCAGACGGATGACGCCGGTGGTGGTTTCTTCCGTTCCGCCCAACACCTCGCCGATCAGCTCCTTGCGTTCCTTCTGCATGGTGCTCACCAGGTCCGCTCCATCGTCCATCGTCAGGTGGGGTTTATGGTCCAGCGCGGCGAAGATGTGCTTGTAATAGGTTGCGTTATCCTCGCCCTTGATGGCAAATGTGGGAATCTCCTCATGGGTGACCAGGGAGGCCGCCACATCATCCTGGGTGGAAAGCGGATTGGAAGCAGTCAGTACGATATCCGCGCCGCCCGCTTGCAGGGTTTTCATCAGGTTCGCAGTTTCGGTAGTTACATGCAGGCAGGCGGAAACCCGCAACCCTTTCAAGGGTTTTTCCTTCGCGAAACGATCTTTGATCATCCGTAGAACTGGCATTTCGCGTTCCGCCCAATCGATCCGGCGGCGGCCGCCTTCCGCAAACGACATATCCTTCACATCATAATTGCTCATCATTCCTCCAAATCAAAAAATCAATTATAGCAGAGCATCCAGGATGCCCCGATCGTCAAAATTCCTCCGGTACCGTTCGACAAATTCCTGGGGAGTGTAACAATGGTTCTGGGTGCCGTGCTGTTCCAGACAATAAGTGGCTGCCAGAACGCCCATCTGGCCGCAGGTTTGCCAATCCAGGTCCAGGCGGTAACCCCGCAGGAAACCCCCGCGGAACGCATCCCCCACCCCGGTTGGATCCACAATGGAATCTGAATGCACCACCGGAATCTTATATTCCTTTCCATCGGCATAAACAAGTGCCCCCTCCTTGCCGCAGGTTACCACAAGGAATTTGACCGTCAGAAAGAATTTTGGCGGGCGTGAAACCTGTATGTTTCTGAAGCAGCTCATATTCATATTCGTTGACAAAAAGGCTCTCACAACCAAGCACTCCTATTCGGATATCCTCGGGGTCCACGCGCACGATCTGTTGGCTGGGATCGTACAGATACGGAATTCCGAGTTCGACACATTCCTCGCAGTACTGCCGCATTGCCACTGGATCATTGGGCGAGATTGTTACAAGATCGATCTTTTTCCGGGGGATTTCCCGCAACGAGACGCTGCCTGCATCCGACATCGCCCCCGTATAAAAACTGGCGATTTGGGCATTCGCCAGATCGGTGTTCGCAAAGAAAGAAGCTGTGAACTTACCCTGGATCGTGCGAATAAAGGTTGTATCCACGGCATGCTGATCGAGAAACTTCCGGTAATCCTCAAAATCTTCGCCAACTGTACCTAAAACCATGGTCGGTTCACCAAGCAACGCCAGCGTGTAGGCAATGTTGGGAGCGATTCCCCCACGCCGCTTGACCATGTTATCAACCAGGAATGAAAGACTGATCGTATCCAGCCGATCCGGAAGGATATGGTCCCGGAAGTAGCCGGGAAAGGACATTAGATAATCATACGCGATGGAGCCAGTGCAAACGATGGTCATGAGGGCTTTCCTTTATTTTTCCGGATGAACGAATGAATTCATCATTAAAGGTGGGTGAATGATACCCAGTTCGGTGATCCAGGCAGTGATCAAATGGTTGGGAGTGATATCAAACGCTGGATTCTGCGCATGGGTGCCGGAAGGGGAAACCTTCTTTCCCCCAACTTCGATTGAAAATATCTCTGCCTCATCCCGGAATTCGATCAATAATATCAAGCCCGGACTCACAGGTGGGATCCAGACTTGATACGGGAAAAACCGAATAAACAGGGATCTTATTGGCATGAGCTGCGAGCGCAAGCATATAAGTACCTATTTTGTTGGCAACATCGCCATTTACCGCCACTCTGTCAGCGCCAAACATCACTTTAGTGGCGACTTGTTTTTCCAGGAAATATCCAGCAGCTCCATCAGTGATTATCTCAAAAGAAATGCCTGCCTGTTGTAACTCCCAGGCTGTCAGGCGTGAACCCTGGAAAAGCGGGCGGGTTTCATCCACCAGCACTTTGAATCTTTTTCCCTCTTTCCAGGCTTCCATGATCACACCCAGCGCTGTTCCACCTTCGACGGTCGCGAGCGAACCAGTGTTGCAGTGATGGATGATCACATCCCCATCCAAGAATCAATTCTTTGCCAAAGGAAGCGATTCTTCGGTTGGTCTAGAACATCCTCCTCTGCGATCCTTTCGGCTTCTTCAAGTAAAGAATCTCTTACCTGTTCCCTTGTGGCGAATGTAGCGGAAAGAACTTTCATCATCCGGGAAATCGCCCAGCGCAAATTCACGGCAGTAGGTCTGGTTGCTTCAAGGGTTAACCCAGCAGCTTTTACTTCTTTAATAATCCCAGTGATTGTCTTCGCTTGACTACGAAATGCCGTCAGCGCCATCCCGTATGCTCCTGCAGCGCCAATCACCGGCGCTCCCCGTATGGTCATGTTTTGAATCGCCGCAGTTACCTCTTCCCCGTTTTTAATGTAACCCAAACCAGACTTCCGGGGAGTTGCCTCTGGTCGATCGTTTGTCACCTGGTTGGTGGTTTATATCCCAATATATCGTTCGCATGACTTATACATCAAACGACGCCCTCAAATGAGAGCGTCTGGTTGAATGATTTTTAGTTTAACATGGCTCTTCCGGTTTGTCAAAGCAGGAAATGAAAATCCATTAATGCCGCACTTGACATGAAATACCTCATCCATTATAAGCCTGATATGAAATACCCATTTTCTTGCGGTTGTAATTTCCTTATTGTTTTTAACTGCCTGTAGCAACCGGCAGGATTCAGTGGAAAACCAGCCTGCCATCGTACAAGTTACGATTCAACCTGACAACCCCCACCCCACTTCCCACCCCCACCCCCCTGCCTGCCATGCGGGTAACTGCTGCGGACGAGGAATTCTTCCTAGGGTATTACGATGATGCCCGAACTGGCTACCAGGCAGCGCTTGCCGAAGCGAAAGACGCAGATACCCAATCTTCTGCCTTGATCGGATTGATCAAAACCGCGTACGAGCAGGGAAATTGTGACGAGGTGATCCTAATCGCGCAACAGATCACAACCCAGTTTCCTGGCTCCCAACCGGCTCAGACATCGAATTATTTTGCAGGGAAATGTGATGAGATCCGCCAGGATTACGCTTCAGCGGCAAATAAGTATGCCAACCTGCAATCCGCCAGACCAGGGATTATTGACGATTTCCTTTTCGAGATGATCGGGGATGCAAGGCAAAACTCAGGGGATTACTCTCAATGCCATTTCCGCGTATCAATCTGCGATCAACGCCAACCCGAATGGAAATACTGATGTTATATCCATAAAGATCGGTCAGGTTTACCAGCCGCTCAAAAATGATACTGAAGCCATCCGGGTTCTTTCGGACCTGCTAAATACCACGCAATCGGATTACTCAAAAGCTACCGCGCAATCTACTCATCGGGCAATCCTATCTCAACCTGGGCTTGCCGGAACAGGCATATGCCCGCTTCCAGGATTCGGTCAATAATTTCCCGCGTTCTTTCGATTCTTACACTGGTCTTGTTCAACTTGTAAACGATAATATCCCGGTGAATGAGCTGAATCGCGGAATTGTGGATTATTACGCTGGTCAATACGGTTACGCTCTCGATGCACTCAATCGCTATCTCACGGACAACCCGGAACATGAAGCGTGCGGGTCATTATTTCAAGGCGCTCTCGCTGCGAGCAATGGAAAACAATGAAGGTGCAGTTGCGGAATTGGATGCTTTGATCCGTGACCATAAAGGCGATCGATTCTGGAATCTTGCCTGGGATGAAAAATCCACAATCCAGTGGTTTTACCTGGATAATTATGATGAAGGCGCACAGACGCTCCTCGAATTTCGTCGCTGAGGTCCCCGATGCTGCCGAAGCCTCCCAGTTCCTCTTCGATGCGGGACGAATCCAGGAGAGGGGCGGATTGCTTTCACAGGCGGCCACCACCTGGGCAAGGTTGATCGATGAATACCCGGGTTCCGAAACAAGCCTGCGAGCGCTATTTCTTTCCGGGATTACCAATTACCGGCTCGGAAATTTCGACCAGGCTATGCTTGATTTTCAACGCACGGCTGTCCTGGCCGCCGATGCCGAGTCGCAATCCGAGGCTACATTTTGGATCGGAAAAGCCCAGGCAGCTAAGAACGACCTGGCTTCCGCGCTCACCTCCTGGGAGACGGCAGCCCGCCTTGATCCCACGGGGTATTATGGCATTCGTGCCAGGCAAAAGATCTTGAATGAGGAACCATTTTCCGTCACTACGAATTTCGACCTTGGCTTCGACCTCGATAGTGAGCGTAGCCAGGCAAAGGAATGGATGAAATCCACGTTCAATCTCGACCCGGGATCTGATTTGGATTCTTTGGATGCAATCGCCAATGACCCCAATTATCAACGGGGAGTTTTCTTCTGGCAGCTCGGCGAATTCAACCTGGCCGCCTCGGAATTTGAGAAGCTGCGTCAGACCTACACCACAGATCCTGTTGCGAATTTCCGCCTTATCCCAGAGTTCATGAAGTTGAGGATGTACCGTGACGCCATTTTCAGCGCCAGGCAGATTCTGAACCTGGCCAATCTCAATGATGAAACATCGCTCACTGCTCCGATATATTTCAGCCACATCCGTTTTGGGCCATATTTTCGTGATCTTGTCACCCTCGCTGCTCAGAATGCAAATTTCAATCCTCTGCTCCTTTTCAGCCTGATCCGCCAGGAGAGCTTGTTCCAGAGCCGGGCAGGTTCATCGGCTGGAGCGATGGGATTGATGCAGTTCATTCCCGCTACCGGCGAGGAAATGGCTACCAACCTTAATTGGCCACCAGATTTCAAAGCCGCCGACCTCTGGCGCCCGGATGTGAATATCACCCTGGGAACCCGTTATCTTATGACCCAGCGGGATTACCTTGGCGGGAATATCAGCGCTTCGCTAGCTGCCTATAATGCCGGTCCGGGAAATGCACAGAAGTGGCTGGAGCTGGCGAACGGAGATTCAGATCTATTCCTTGAGATAATCCGTTTTGATGAAACCCGTAATTATTTGCTTGCAGATCGGCGAGTTCCTAAATATTTACAATATGATCTACCAGCGAAACCCGGCATAAATAAAAAAAGCCACCCGGGAGTACGGATGGCTTTCTGCGTGTCAATTTAAACAATCGTCAACAATCCAATCGGCATGCTCAGGTATTCTCCCAATAGCTGCATGAATTGCGCTGTTTCCGCTCCATCCGTCACGCGGTGATCCGCCGAGATGGTGATCTTCATCATCCTGGTAATGCCCAGCTCACCTTCCACGACCGTGACCACCTCGCGGGTTGTTCCCACCGCCAGGATGGCCGCTTCTGGCGGATTGATGATGGCGGCGAAATTCTCGACATCGTACATACCCAGGTTGCTGATCGAAAATGTGGAGCCTTCGATATCCTCCGTCCGCACCTTGCCCTCACGAGCCCGGGATGCCATTTCGCGGATTTCACGTCCGATCTGGGGAAGGATTTTCTGATCCGCGTCCTTGCAGACGACGGTTAACAATCCACCAGGCACAGCTACTGCCACCCCGATGTTCGTGTGACCGTGGCGCAGGATTCCTTCATCTTCCAGTGAAGCATTGATGTTAGGGAATTGCCGTAAACTGAGCGCTGCGGCTTTGATAATAAAATCGTTGATCGAAAGCCGGTTTTCTTCCCCTGCGATCATGTTCCAATTCTCACGCAAATCAAGAAGATCATCCACGTTGTAATCACGGGTGATGTAAAAATGCGGAATTTGTTGCTTGGATTCCACCATCCGCCGCCCGATCGCGGAGCGCAGGCGGTTGAAGGGTATTTTTTCATCCGCGGGGATGGGAGCAGCATGGAAATTGAGATTAGCGGCAGGCGCATCGGTTTTTATTGGCGGGGTTCCTTTACCAGCAACAGGAGTGGGAGCTAGCTGCAGGGATTTAAGGGCAGCTTCCACATCCTTGCGCACGATCCGACCCTCGGGACCGGAGCCTCTCAATCTTCCCAGATCCACCTGTTGATCGCGGGCGAGTCTTTTTTGCGAGCGGTGACGCCTTGATCTCCTGCTGCTCGAGTGGTTGGGTGAACCAGTTCCGTCTACCGCAGGCGCTGAAATGGCGGACTTGAGCGGGGCATTAGGTTTGGGTTCCAAGACCTTTTGAGGTGATTTTCCGGTGCTTTTATCAGCTCCGGCAGGGAGAACGCTATCCAGCAGACTCCCAGAAGGAAGGGTTGACCGACTCTCCTTCTGCTGCAATTACTGCAATGGGTTTCCCCACAGGTACAATGGTGCCCTGCTCTACAAGCTGTTTGAACACCACCCCGCTGAAAGTGCTTTCCACTTCAACGGTTGCCTTGTCAGTCTCGATTTCCGCCAGCACAGCACCTTTTTGCACCGGCTGGCCTTCCGCGATCACCCAGCGGATCAGGGTGCCCTCCGCCATATCAAAACCAAGCTTCGGCATCGATACGATATCAGCCATCACAGCACCTCCCGGACAGCTTTGACAATATCCTCCACCTGCGGCAGCGCCATTTGCTCCAGTGTTCGGTTATACGGCAGCGGCACCTCTTTTTGCGCCACCCGTTTCACGGGCGCATCCACGTAATCAAAAGCGGTCTCGTAGATCCTGGCCGCCACCTCAGACCCCACCCCGTAGGACATCCAGCCTTCCTCCACGATCACCGCCCGGTTCGTTTTCTTGAAGGATTCGATCACCGGGTCCATATCGAGCGGGCGCAGGCAACGAAGATCGACGATCTCGACTTCGATACCTTCCTGGGAGAGTATCTCCGCGGCTTTCATGGAATTATCCACTTCCTTGCTGTAGGTCACGATGGTGACATCTTTTCCGGGACGGGCAATCGTAGATTTTCCGATCGGGATCGTGTAATCCCCTTCAGGCACTTCCCCGCGCACCTGGTACAGAGTGGCTTCTTCGATAAAAAGGATCGGGTCATTTGAACGGATGGCTTCCTTAAGAAGTCCCTTTGCATCCGCTGGGGTTCCGGGGGCAACCACCTTGAGTCCCGGGAAATGGGCAAATATTACGTCCGGCACCTGGCTGTGGGTTGCGCCGAGCTGCCGGCCGCCCCCGCTAACCGTGCGGATCACCAGCGGGAGTTTGAATTGCCCGCCGAACATGTAATGTAATTTGGCAGCTTCATTCACGATATGATCCATCGCGACGAAAGCAAAATTGATCGTCATCAGCTCTGCCACTGGTCGCAATCCAGTCAGTGCCGATCCGATGGCCGCCCCGACGATCGCTGCCTCGGCTATGGGGGTATCACGCACGCGTTCAGGCCCGAAATGATCGTAAAATCCCTTCGTGACCGCGTACGTCCCCCCCCAAACACCAACTTCTTCCCCGAGAATGAAAACACTCGGGTCCCTTTCCATTTCTTCCCAAAGCGCCTGGGAGATCGCTTCCCGCATTGTGATTAGTGGCATATTTCCCTCTCCTCAGGCGTAAATATTCGAATAAAGTTCTTCGGGGGCCGGTTCCGGGCTTTCCTCGGCAAATCGGACCGCATCTTCAACTTCGGCTTCCACGTCCTTCTCGATCTTTTTCAGAACGGGCTTCCGTGGCAATTTTATTTTTCAGCAGGTGGTCATTGAAAATCCCAATGGGATCGTCTTTTTCCCAACGCTTGACCTCGTCGCTTTTACGGTACCTTTCTGGATCACCCATGGAATGCCCGCGGAACCGGTAGGTCATGTATTCCAGGAACATGGGACCTTCACCAGCGCGGATTCGTTCGATCATCTCGCGGGCTTTTTCATAAACAGCAAGGACGTCCATGCCATTTTCCTGGTCAGCTTTCATGCCGTAACCGCAGGCTTTTTGCACGATCTCAGAGACCGCGGAAGCACGGTCGATAGCGGTTCCCATCCCGTACTGGTTGTTTTCACATACCCACAACACCGGCAGTTTCCACACTTTGGAAAGGTTCAAGGCTTCATGGAAGAAACCAATATTACTGGCTCCATCACCGAACATGCAGATGGTGACCCCGTCTGTTTTCTGGTATTGATCTCCCAGGGCCAACCCGGCAGCAATGGGCAGGTGCGCGCCCACAATGGCATGACCACCCCAGAAATTCCGGTTCACATCAGCCATATGCATGGAACCACCTTTGCCCTTTGAGATGCCGGTCGCCTTGCCAAGCAGCTCGGCAACCACCTGCCGCGCAGGTATGCCGCAATTGATCGCCACCCCGTGGTCGCGGTAGGCAGTGATCACGCGGTCCTGTGGTTTGCGGGCAGCGATCAGCCCGGTGCTGACTGCTTCCTGACCAATATATAAGTGTAAAAAACCACCAATTTTTCCTTGTTGGTAAAGTTCAGCGGCGGATTCCTCCACCCTGCGGATCAATACCATCTGATGATACAGATCCAGAAGTTCCTTTTTCTCCATGCTTCCCTCCAAATGGGAGTATTACAGTCCAAATAAATTATACAATAATCAAAGGGATGCCATATACCGCTGCATCAATTAATTTGATCGATTGCTCTAAATCGATTATTTCAACCAGTAAAGGAGACCAGCAAGGTTGATCGCGTAAACCCGGTATGGTTTAGGACCTACCAACGGTTCTCCATTAATGAAGACGGTGGGGGTTCCAAAAATCCCGGTTTTGGTGATATTTGTAACCTGATCCTTTACCTTGGTTTCAGTCGCCGGGTCGGCAAGACATGCTTGAAATTCTGGAATAGAAATCCCTAAATCACCCACCGTTTTCTCGATGAATTGGGTGTCTTCCAGGTTGGCTATATCTGTTGAAAAAAGGATCGGATTTAACTTCCAGATGGTATTCGGATTTTGTTGGGAGACACACTCTCCTACCAAACTGGTGTAGTCGCTTTTTTCCTTGATCGGGAAGTGGGCAAATACAAAATTCACCGGAAATTTTTCGATCAATTTCATCATCGATCGGGTATGCCTTCCGTGAATACTCACAGGCATAGCAACCGATGAAAACAAACGTATCATTGGAACCATTATTAATCTGGGGAAAAGCGAAAGGTCCACATCTTCCAGGGTCAGGTCGGCAGCTGTTGGAGGTTTTTCCTTGCACTGCAGCGGTATAGTTGAAACCGCGTTGTTTTCCCCGCGGGGATCAAAAGCGCAAAAGCCGGTCTGGTTCAATCCGTTGCAGCTACCATAAACATAGTAGTAATAAATTCCTCTGAATCGCGAAAAAGCTGCTGATCGTTAGAAAGATCAACAAACACCCAGGCGATGATCTCGAAATTCTTGTTGATAAATCCCGCAGCTGTTTCCGAGCGGGTGAGTACGCCGCCCACCAGCTTGGCTTTCATTTTCTGGTCAAACCCGTGTTGCACGGTCGAAAGGTGACCCGCCGCAGTACACAATCGAGCGCTTCGCGGGCTAGCTGGCGATTGCTGGCGCTGAATATACCCAGAATGGAGAGAACAAGGAAGGATGCGATGCAAAACATGTTCAGATCACCTTTAATATTTTCTGCAGGGATTCGATGAATACATCAACTTCATCGAGGGTGTTGTAAAAATAAACGGATGCGCGAACAGAACCAGCAATCCCACGGGAGTTGAACCAGGAATGCACGCAATGCTGTCCGGAGCGAACGGCGATATTGGAAACCTGGTCCAGCATGATAGCCACCTGGTGATGATCCGCTTTATCCACCGAGAAGTTCACGATCCCGCTTCTCAGGTTCGGAGTCGGCAGGCCCGATCAAATTGACTCGCGGGAGCGTCAGCCAGTCGGGAGCTGATGGCAGAATTGAGCAGCTTTTCCTGCTTCTGGATGGCATCAAACCCAACCTTCTGGAGGTATTCCACCGCAGCTCCCAGCCCGATGATCCCGGCGTAATCCTGCAGTCCGGCTTCAAATTTTTCCGGCGGGGGCAGGAAGTGGCAATCCGTAGTAGGTGGAAATAGCCACCGTTTCGCCCCCCACCAGGAAAGGTTCCATTTTTTCCAAAAGGGAATATTTCCCGATATAACACGCCGATCCCGGAAGGTCCAAGCATTTTGTGTCCGGAAAACGCCAGGAAATCCACGTCGAGCAGTTCGTACATCCAATAGCAAATGCGGTGTTGATTGGGCGGCATCCAGGAGAACCAGCGAACCGTTCTTGTGAGCAGCCTGGATGATCTCCCTCGCTGGGATCGTCACTCCATCCAGGTTGGAGGTCATCCCCAGGGATACCAGCCTGACACTCGGAGTAAGCATTTTCCGGAACACGTCCAAATCCAACCGGCCATCCCCGTCTGGTGGGAATGATCTGAACTTCAATTCCCACCCTTTTTGAAGCCATCTGCCAGGGGATCAGGTTGGAATTGTGTTCCTTATCAGAGATTAGGACAATATCACCCGCTTTGAGATCGAGCGAATGGGCCACCAGGTTGATCCCCTCGGTGGTATTGCGGGTGAAAATGATCTCTTCTTTTTTTGAGGCGTGCAGAAACTTGGCGATTCGGGAACGGGATTCTTCGCAGGCGCGGGTGACTTCCTCAGCCAGTTTATGGTTGCTTCTGCCCACGCAGGCGGAGGAATGCCGGTAGTAGCCATCCACCGCCTCGATCACCGAAGCCGGGCGCAAGCGTTTGGCAGGCATTATCGAAATAAACGATCGGTTTGCCTTTGCGTTCTTCCTGTAAAACCGGGAAATCTTCCCTGAGTGCTTTTATGTCCATTGGTTTACGTCTGTCGGAATGGTTGCCAGGTATAGCCTCTCGGCCACAACCTGACCAATTATATCCGCCTTTTTTCCATGAAAAAATCGAGGGGAGCTCTTTCAAGCTCCCCTCTTATCAAATCCTTAACCTGCTTATTTATCAGTGTTTTCTTTACCGGTCGAATACTTGATCGCTGCATGCGCAGCGGCCAGACGGGCCACCGGAACGCGGAAGGGAGAGCAGCTCACGTAGTTGTTGCCAACACGGTGGCAGAAATCGATCGATTCCGGATCGCCGCCATGCTCACCGCAGATACCCAACTTCGAGGTTGGGCCGGGTGGTGCGACCGTCTTTCACCGCCATGTCCATCAGTTTCCCGACTCCGCTCTGGTCCAGGGTCTGGAAGGGATTCTGTTCGAGAATACCCGTTTCCACATACTTGACCAGGAAGGAGCGCTCAGCGTCGTCGCGGCTGTAGCCGAAGGTCATCTGGGTCAGGTCATTGGTGCCGAAGGAGAAGAATTCAGCCGGACCCGGCGATCTCCGCTGCGGTTACTGCGGCGCGCGGGATCTCGATCATCGTCCCGAATTTATATTCAACCTTGACTTTCTTCTCTGCCATGACCGCCTTGGCGATCTCCACCAGGCGCGGCTGGATGTGATGGAGCTCGTTCACGTGCCCGGTGAGCGGGATCATCACTTCGGGTTTGGGTTCCTTGCCAGCCAGCTTGACATTGCAGGCAGCTTCAAAGATCGCGCGTACCTGCATTTCAACGATCTCGGGCATGACAACGCTCAAGCGGATACCGCGCAGGCCCATCATCGGGTTGCTTTCGTGCATTCCGCGGACAGCTTCCAGCATCTCTTCCTTGGCTTCCAGACCTTTCTTCTCACCCTTCACCCGCATGGTGATCACTTCTTCGAGGAGCGATTCCTCGGAGGGTAGAAACTCATGCAGTGGCGGGTCGATCAGGCGGATGATCACCGGCAGGCCGGTCATCGCGCTGAAGAGACCTTCAAAATCAGAGCGCTGGAACGGTAGCAGGGCATTCAATGCCTTGGTTCGTTCAGCGCTGGTCTTGGCCAGGATCATCTTCTGCACGGTTGGCAGGCGGGATTGCTCAAAGAACATGTGCTCGGTACGGCATAGGCCAATGCCTTTGGCACCATAGGAACGCGCGCGTTCTGCATCCTTCGGATAATCCGCGTTCGCCCAAACCTGCAAACCCGTGGTAGGCCAACCGGCCGGGAATTTGCGGATGCCTTTCTTGGCGCAGATCTCATCCGCCCAGTTGAGCAGGGTGAGCAGTTCCTTCTGTTCTTCGATCTTGGGCACGGTTAATTTCAACTGCCCCAGGAATACTTCACCGGAAGTTCCATCAACCGAAATCCATTCACCTTCCTTGACCTTGACCCCGTTGCATTCCATGACCTTCTTTTCAACATCGATCTTGATCGCAGAAGCACCAACTACGCAGGGAACACCGAATTGGCGGGCAACCACTGCCGCATGGCTGGTGGCGCCACCTTCGCTGGTGAGAATACCTTTGGCTGCCAGCATGCCATGCACATCATCCGGCTTGGTGAACGGGCGCACCATGATGACGTCCTGCTTTTCTTCCTTGTTCTTCTTTTCGGCAGTATCGGCATCGAAGTAAACGCGCCCGACAGCTGCACCCGGGGAAGCATTCACGCCGGAACCATAGATATTTGCCTTCCTTTTTGGAGGCTTTTTTGGTTTCCGGGTCAAACTGGGGATGAAGCAATGTATCCACCTGGTCGGGTGTCACCCGCAGGATGGCTTCCTGTTTGGTGATCAGCTTTTCGTTTGCCATTTCCACGGCCATTCGAACAGCGGCAAGTGCGGTGCGCTTGCCATTGCGGGTCTGCAGCATCCACAGCCGGCCGCGTTCCACGGTGAATTCCATATCCTGCATATCGTGGTAATGTTTTTCCAGGATCTTGGTGACCTTGATGAAGTCCTTATAAGCTTTGGGCAAAGTCTCACCCATGGTCTGGACTTTATCTGTATTGCGGATGCCAGCCACCACATCCTCACCCTGGGCGTTCAGCAGGTAATCACCATAAAGGATATTCTCCCCGGTGGAGGGGTTGCGGGTAAAAGCCACACCGGTGCCGGAATCCCAGCCCATGTTGCCGAAGACCATGGTGACAATATTGACCGCGGTTCCCAGGTCATCGGGGATATTGGTCGCGCGGCGGTAATCGATGGCGCGTTTGCCGTTCCAGGAACCGAAGACTGCTTCGGTGGCCAGTTTCATTTGTTCGAGGGGATTCTGGGGGAATTCCTGTTTGGTTTCCTTCTTGACAACCTTTTTGAAGGCTTCCACGAGGGATTTCAATTGTTCGGCGGTCAGGTCAGTATCCTGCTTTGCACCGGCTTTCTTTTTGAAATCCTCCAAGAACGTCTTCAAATGCCTCGTCGCGGATACCCATCACGACCGAGCCGAACATCTGAACCAGCCGGCGGTAGGAATCATATACAAACCGCTCATTTTCGGTCAGCTTGACCATCCCCTTGGCAGTCTCATCGTTCAGACCGATGTTGAGAACGGTGTCCATCATCCCGGGCATGGAGAACTTCGCGCCTGAACGACAGGAGACCAGGAGGGGATTGGCTGGATCACCAAATTTCTTGCCGGAATGTTCCTCCACGCGCTTTAAGGCCTGCAAGCATCTGATCCCACATCGCCGCTGGGAATTTATTCCCCGCTGCCAGGTAGGCATTACACGCTTCAGTGGTGACGGTGAAGAAGGGCGGAACAGGAAGCCCGATGCGGGTCATATCCGCCAGATTGGCACCTTTGCCGCCCAGCAGTCCGCGAACCTTGTCCCAATCTCCACCCACATATTTTTCAGCAGCATTGACTTCATCAAAAAGAAAAACCCATTTTTTGCCAGCCATTATGATCCTCCAGGATGATTATTAAAAAAATCCCATGCGGGATTTAAATTCACACATTAAAGCTTGCATTTTACCATAAACCGCGACTCATCAGCTTTGTGATCGCAGTTGTTTAGACCTTCAGTGATTAGCGTGGATTTCTGTAAAGCAACTGCAAGGTTCAAATCACTGTCTGTTGAAGGATAATAGGGTAGAGAAATCCTGGAGGCGTGAATGAAGATTTTGGTGATCGATGATGACCGGGCAATGACGGATCTTCTGAAAGTCCTGCTGGAGCCAACCTCGGCAGAGATCCTCACCGCCAATTCCGGCAAGGATGGTCTTGCACTTGTCTACCGGGAGTGTCCCGATCTGGTCATCCTGGATCTGATGATGCCCCAGATGAATGGGTGGGAGGTCTGCCGGGCGATCCGTGATTTTGGAGATATGCCGGTGCTGGTCCTTTCCGCGATGGATAACCCCGGCACAGTGGCAGCCGCGCTGGATGCTGGCGCGGATGATTACCTGATCAAACCCGCCCCAAATCATGTTCTTGTAGCCCATATTCGCAGCCTGATGAAACGTAAACGCCCCGATCTGCGGCTTGTGATGGCCATGACCTAACCTGCAAGGGTCAACCCGGAGAAAATCTCCGGGTTTTTTGTTAGAATAAAGAAAAAATCGCGAGGTTCACCATGCAAACTTGTTCCCGCTGCAACACATCCGCCACCGATCATGCATTCAAATGCCCCGCTTGTGGAGCTTCTTTACCGGAGAATTCAACCGTGCAAGTATCCTTGCAGCGCATGCAGAAGAATCCCGCGCATCTCGATGGTCCAGGTTTCCGTCGCCGGGGATGCCTGTCCAAGTTGCCAGCGCCTGCAGGGGACTTATTCCAAAGAGCAACCCCCTCAACTCCCCCACTCTGGCTGTTCACACGGTTCGGGCTGCCGTTGTTTTTACGAACCTATTCTCACCGAAATCTACCCTTGATTCAATTTTGCAACTGTAATTAATTCGTTTCCCCCATCCTCGCGATTGATGTGATCACCAGGCTGCGAATGGCCAGCCCGGTGGCTTCGGGATTCTCCATCATCGGCATGTGTCCACAATTCGGGCAACTCGACCCACCAGGCGGTAGAGCACGCTGTCACCACTTCTATGGCTTTTTCGCGGGGGATGATCGCATCTTCTTTTCCGCTGATCACCAACACCGGAATGGAGATACTTCCAAGCCAGGGACGGGCATCTTCCCGTTGGGCGATTCCCTTCAGGGTACCAATCAAGCCTTCCCTGGCAGTGCCAGAAAGTATCTTCTCCAAATCAGTAATAAGGGCTTGATTCCGGGTGAGCCGGTTGAGCAACCCCCCCGTCACCACCGCAATCCCCGATTTTTGGACATCCTCAATGGTCTGCATTCGCGTCCTGGTAGCGTTCCGGTGAATCTGCTTCTGCCTGGCTGGCTACCAGGGCAAGCGCGATGACCCGCTCGGGATAATTCCTGATCAAGGAGAGAGCAACATACCCCCCCATCGAATGTCCGGCTATCACCGCCCGATCAATACCCAATTTATCCATTAAAGTAATCACATCCCCTGCCATTGTTTCCATCCGGTATTCCCCTTGCGGGATGGGAGAATCCCCATGACCTCTCAGGTCGGGTATGATCACATCAGCAACATCTTGAAGGTATGGGATTACCCCCTTCCAGATCGTACGGTTCAGGGGGTAACCATGCATCAGGATTAGCGGTACACCTTGACCGAACCTATCAAAAGCAAGAGAAACGGATCCTTCGACCATTTCTGGATTCTCCTTTTCAAAAAGACTTATGCCGTTGAATGAATTCCACAGCATCCTCACGTGAATGGACTTTCCCTTCAACCTGCGCTTCGGTGATCGCCACCAACGCTTTACCCACCGCAGGACCCGGTGGGATGGATAGTACCTTCATAAGATCATTGCCATCAATCAATCTTGGGGGGTTAACACGTTCCTCCCGATGGTTGTACCAGGCATCCAGTAATTGACGATTCACTTCCAGCAAGCCAAGCCAATCAGCCTGATCCGGCGGACCAGCGCGTTTGGCCAGCATATCTGCCAGGGAGAACAGGCAGATATCGACCCCTTCCTCACCGTGATCCCTAAAAAATCGGTAAATCGCTTTCGGTGTGGCTTTTTGAGGGGTCTTACGCAGCAGATTCGGGCGCATATGACCCTTTACGATCTTTTCAATGATCTCGGATTCACGATTGCTGCAATTAAGTGCCCTGGTTCGCTTCAGTGGCGATCCTGGCGCTCTTGGTTTCATGACCGTAGCTGTGAATTTCCCCATCTGGTCCCCTATGTGAGGTTACAGCTTTTCCTGCATCGTGAAAGAGGACTGCAAAAAACAGGATACCCCGCCGGGTTCTTTCGTCCGCGATCCGCTCCTGCAGGTGATCGCTGATCATTCGACCGGTATGGGCGGATCACACCCATGACCTGGGCGGAGGTCAGATTCTGAATGATTTCATCCTCCGATCGACCTTTGAGAAGGTCGAATACATCCTCCAACCGAAAAAGGCTTGCCAGGCTATGTTCATATACATCCAAGGAGTGCGCGCTGTGTTTGCTCTACCCCTTTCAGGCGGGCGATTTCTGGAAGGAGCTCCGTTAGAAGCCCGAGAGTATCCAAGAGTCGCACCGCTGTGCATACTTGCCTGCCCCCCAGGAGTCGGAAGAGCTCATCCCGGATTCGTTCAACGGAGATCGAATCCAGCCTGCTTCCAGCCTTCCGAACCTCCCCCGCAGTCTTCGTTCAATGGCTAATTCAAGCTGCACCGCGATTCGAACCGCACGAATAGCTCTCACCGGGTCATCCAGGATGGAACTTCTCCCGGCAGCGTTTCAGGACCCGGTTCTTCAAGTCCATCACTCCTTCCAGTGGATCGATCATGCGATCTGGATCAGCCGGGATTGACAGCCATGGCGTTGATGGTGAAATCACGGTTCTGCAGGTCAGCTTCCAGGGTTCCACCCTGGAAGGGGAAAAATCCAGGGTGAGCAACCTTCGCGCATCCGGGTACCAGAGCACCCGCATCATCTGGCGATCTTCATCCAGAGGGTAAAAATCCCCGCCAAGGTAGATCCGCAACCCGGCGGGCAATGTGCCTTGATCTTTCCCCCAAGTACAAAATCGTAATCCCTGCACTTTTGTCCCAGGATAATATCTCTAACCGCGCCACCGACGAGGAACACATCCCCGCTCTCTCCCCCTTTGCGAAGTGCTTCCCGGATTGGAAGGGGCAGCCAGGTGAAACTTTGATCCATCTTTATATCCACTGGTTTTATTGAGAGTCGTACTTCTTCAGATCCACAACCCCGATGAAGGGCAGATTGCGGTAATACTCATCGATATCCAACCCGTAACCGAACACGAATTTATTCGGAATGGAAAAACCAACGTATCGCAGGGGAACTTCCACTTCCCGCCGCTCGGATTTATCCAGCAGGGTGCAGACGTTCAGGCTTTTTGGTTCACGGGTGGTCAGCAGCTCCACCACTGAGGCAAGTGTGCGGCCGCTATCCACAATATCTTCGATCACCAGCACGTTCCGATCGTGAATATCGCTGATCAGGTCCAGGGTGATGCGTACATGCCCGGTGGATTCCCGGTTTCCCGCTCCATAGGAGGAAACCGCCATGAACTCCACCGAAAGAGGGACTTCGATATGGCGCATCAGGTCTGTCAGAAAGAGCACCCCTCCCCGCAAGATGCAGATGAGCAGTAGGTCATTCTCTTCGCGGTAATCCCTGCTGATCTCCCCACCCAGCTCGCGGATGCGGTTTTTCAGTTGATCCTCTGTGACGAGCACCTCCCCCAGGAATTCGTGGTAATCGCGCATTGTCACCTTGGCACCTCGTGATGTTTCCTGCATCGGGCTTCATACATCTCAGCAGCTCCAACAATTATGACCGGATCATTGAACCTGGCCGGTCTGCCATCCACCAGGCGCTGGGTGCGGCTGGCGGGTTCCCCGCAGATCATGCAAATGGCCTGGAGTTTATCCACTTTCTCTGCGCGTGCCATTAATTCCGGCATGCTGCCAAAAGGTTCACCGCGGAAATCCAGGTCCAGCCCGGCGATGATCACGCGGATACCGCGTTCCGCCAGTTGGCCTACCACCTCCACGATACCAGCATCCAGAAAATTTCCTTCGTCAAGGCCGACCACGGTGGTATCCGGGTGGATGTTGATCAGAATTTCCCGGGAATCTTTGATCGGCAACGCGTCGAAGTCCATGCCATCATGGGAGGTGACCTTTTCAGTATGGTAGCGGTCATCGATGGCCGGTTTGAAGACCTGGACTTTTTGGCGGGCGATCGCCGCTCTTTTCAGCCTTCTGATCAGCTCTTCGGTCTTTCCACTGAACATGGAACCGCAGACAACTTCCACCGAGCCCTCATGGTGAACCATACCCATCCTCCTGACACAGATGTTTCAGGTATTTTACCTTATCTATGCAAACCGACTCATCAGCTATAATCGCGGGGATAAATGAGTTAATTAGGACCACAATGCAACCATCTTCCTTCACCATTAATTCCAGCCGGAGCGAATTCCTCGAAACCATCGAAGTGTTCCTTCTTGATCTGGATGGGACGCTGTATCTCGGAGACCATCTGATCCCCGGAGCGTGTGAATTTATTGCCTTCCTGCAAGAACGTGAACACAGATTCCTGATCCTCACCAACAATTCCTCCAAAGACCCGGCTGCTTACCAGGTGAAATTACAAACCATGGGTATCCAGGTCACTATCGATCAGATTTTCACCTCCGGTGATTCGACAATCTATTCCATAAATAATAAATATCCGGGCGCGCGTGTTTTTATCGCCGGCACAGACCACCTGAAAACAGTTATTTCACCAATCCGGGTATGCGGTGGTGGATAGCGATCCGGAAGTTGTCATTTTGGGATTCGACACTGGCATCACGTATGATACTTTACGACAAACCTGTGACCTCGTTCGTTCCGGGCTCCCATATTTCGCCACGCACCCCGACCTAAATTGCCCGGTGGAATCCGGTTACATCCCCGATACGGGAGCATTTATCGCATTCATCGCAGCCGCCACTGGACGGCAGCCGGATGAGATCTGCGGGAAGCCCTTTCCTGCGATGGTAGCTGCGATCGGCGAGCGAATGAATTGCCCCGCAGATAAAATGGTCATGGTTGGTGACAGGATGAACACCGATATCGCCTTGGGCACCTCCGGGATACGGACAATCCTGGTTTTGAGTGGGGAAACAAGTAATGATGACCTGCGAAGATCGGATTTCAAGCCGGATTTGATCCTCCCTAGCGTGGCTGAATTGCACATGATCCTCGCAGGGTTACAGAAATAAAAAGAACCAGGCTCATGCCTGGTTCTCATTTTTTTGGATCGTATTACTCGACGGTTGTTTCTGCGACCAGCTCGGGTAAATCATATCCCAATGAACGCATCTTTTTCTTGATATCGATCAGGGACTTGCGTCCAAAACCCTCAATTCCAAGAAGAGCTGCATCGCCTTCGGCCAGTTTATCGATCACCTGTCCGACTGTGGTGATCCCGGCTTTGGCCAGAGCTTCGGTCGGGCGACTACCAAGTTCCAGCTCAGCCACGGGGCGTGAGGGCGAGGTCTTGGCATCTTCTTTGGCCTTCTGCTGTTCCACGAAGGATTGGCGGGCTTGCAGCTTCTTGTAGAAGCGGTCAACCTGGCCTTCGATGTCGATCAGGCGTTGTTGCTGCCCGGTGAAGAACGGGTGGCATTTTGAGCAAACCTCGGTGCGGATCTCCTTGCGGGTGGACCCAGTCGTCCAGGTATTTCCGCAGGCACAGGTCACTTTCGCATCCGGATAGTAGGTGGGATGAATGCCTTGTTTCATGTACTTACCTGTTTTCCTTTCAATGACTTGCTTCCGAACCGGTCCATTGACCTGCCGGTGCAAATCCTATACTCCTAGTTTTTGGAACCAGGCTGAATGCTGACCATCTTCTGACCGTTGGGCAGGGTCTCGAAAACCACAAAGCCATCGCTGGTGGCAAAGAGGGTGTAATCTTTCCCTGTGCCGACGTTGGTCCCCGGTTTGATGCGGGTGCCGTGCTGGCGGACAAGAATGTTCCCCGAGAGAACAAATTGACCAGCGAAGCGCTTCACACCCAGACGCTGGGCATTGCTATCACGACCGTTGCGGACTGAGCCGCCACCTTTTTTATGGGCCATTTTTTACTCCATCTCGATCGTATCGATTTTCAACTGGGTATAGATCTGGCGGTGACCGGTCTTGACGCGGATGCGCTTCTTCGGGCTGTATTTGAAGATCGTCAGCTTGGGGCCTTTATCATGGCTGGCAATGGTGGCTTTGACGACCGCACCCTTCACCAGTGGCGTTCCTACCTTAACCTTCTCGCCATTCACCGTCATCAACACCGATTTCAGTTCGATCGCTTGCCCGATCTCGATGGGCATGTAATCGACTTCGATCGTGTTCCCTTCCACGGCTTTATATTGCTTTCCGCCGCTTTCAACTATTGCGTATTGCATGGTTCACTCCAATCTTCACTTCGCCGCAGTCCACGCGCCGCAATTCACGCCCGGCTGCGGGGAAGTTGGGGTTACATAATGATGCCCCAGCCTTGGAACTCTGCTGGAGCAAAGCGAACGCAATTATACGGGAATGACCCGCTTATGTCAAGAATTTGGCTTTCCCCCCGCGGCGAATAAAATCGATTAATTTTTGACCAATATTCTGCCCCGCATACCGTTCGTCTCTGACCTTACCATTGGAACCGTTTACTAGTGTGTGAAATTGCCGGCCTTCGCTCTGGTAGAGGATCCACCAGACTGGTAAAAGGATCAATTCAAAACTCACCACCGAAATCTTTGAGGAAATGACCTGGAGATTGGAATATCCCCCCTCGAGATTTATCATGATCCGGTTCCTCATATCATTCAATGCGATCTGCCGCGCGACCAGGGATGCATCACCTACATTGATCTGGTAAGTCTCAGCCACCCAATCCGAAAGCAATCCTGCATCGAATGGCGCGACCTCCTGGAAATCGTAAGCGCCAATTTCTACCAACCAGCCAGGCGGTGTTTTTTCTGTCGCACAAACTCTAATACCCGATTCAAGCATGAAATCCTCCCCCTCCACGGTAACCATCTTTTTGTCCTTCTCCACCTGGTAGCGGTAAGGGATTGGTCCCTCAATACAGAAAGACCAGATTGGAATATACATCCCTAACCCGGATGTAACCCGGAATGGTGGTTTGGGGGTGTGAACTTTGAACCAAGCCCGCAGGATCTCTTTTACGTTGTATTCACTGATCTTGAAAGGGATTACCCCATTTGGCTGCAGGGTCGATTTGGAATCGCTGCTTTTCACCACGTACGCCGACCCGCAATAGGGGCAGGTAATGGTCATGCGTGTGGGCGGCAAAATAAACTGGCTTCCACAACCATCGCAATCGAAGGTGATCGCATTCATCTGCCGGGCATGGCCTTTCCTGGTAGCCATCGCCAGGAAGAAATCCTGTTCGCCAGAAGCCCCGTTTTCCTGGTTTTTTCGCTCACGGTTGGAGCAAAACTCGCAGATGATTTGGCTGCCATCCGCTGAATAGACCATTTTGCCACCGCATTGCGGGCAAATAAAGCGGTCCGCAGTCCCCTCCAACGTCCCATCTGCCTCTGGCTTTAGGGTATCCGGGTTGATGACTTCATCCTCTTTCAGTTTGCCATCCAGGATGGCCAGTTTCCGCCTTGCCCGTGCGTCGGAAGGTTCATTCGCAAGAATGTTTTCAAGGTATTCGCGAACCTGTTTTTTATCCTCGGTGATCTCACTCAGGTACCACCAGGCATCCAGGCGATCCTGAAGGGATGCGTCCAGGTCAAGCATTCGCTCTAGTGCTTTGCGGCCGCTGTCCATTTCACCACCCTTGATCGCCGCTACACCCCGGACGAGCAAGTCGTGTAAGTAATCATCCATCAGTCGAAACCCAGGTGCCTTTCTTTCAGTGATGTGAAAATATTAGCAGCGACCACGAGATGATCCACAAGCTCGATATCCAGCAGGTGACCAGCTTGTGCCAGGTTGCGGGTCATGGCAATATCATCCGGGCTCGGGTTTGCATCCCCGCTTGGGTGATTGTGCGCCAGGATGATCCCCGCGGCATTCCCCAGGATGGCAGGTTTGAAGATTTCTGCCGTCCGGGCGTATGCCGAATTCAGCGACCCAACATACACATGCTTCACTTCGATCAGTTTGTTGCGGGTATCAAGAAGCAGGATCCAAATCTCCTCGTGATCAAGTCCGCCCATTTCGTAGCGAATGATGTTGGCAGCATCCTCGGGGGAATTGATGACCACGCGATCGACTTGCTGTTCCCTTGAGAGCCGGTTGCCGAGTTCTATAGCAGCCTGTATCTGGGCAGCCTTCGCCTTGCCGATTCCCCGTTCCCGGGAAAGCTCCTGAAAGCTGGCGGATTGTAATCCACGCAATCCTTTAAATCGGTCCAGGATGCGTTGCGCAACCTCCAGGGCATTCTCCCCCTTCACTCCCACTCGGAGAAGAATAGCGAGGAGTTCCACCTGGGTGAGCGCTGAAGCGCCTTGTTTTTCCAACCGTTCGCGCGGGCGCTCGGAGAGCTGCAAATCAGTGATTCGATATTCGGTTAGACCTTCTTTCAAGAAATTACTCCTCTCAACCTTTGAGATCCAGTTCGGTAATTATGGCGAAAACTACGATTTTCCGCAATCCCAATTCTTCCATGCTATAATTTTCTTGCGGAGCCTCGTATGAGCTTAGACCCAACTTTTTTAAGCAGCATGGTTTTGATACTGACCGGTTTCGGCGCGGCCTTTGCCGCCGCGCTTTGGATCAGCCTTGTGATCTGGACTTTTCGGGACGCTCGAAAACGAACCCGTGACCCACTCATCCGCATCCTGGCTACCCTGGTGGCAGCCATACTTTTCCTTCCAGGAGTTTTGATCTATATCATTCTTCGCCCGCCGCTCACCCTGGAGGATGAATACCAGAAAACGCTGGAAGAAGAAGCCCTCTTGCAATCCATTGAGGATAATCCCCTCTGTCCAGGATGCAGCCGCAAGCTGGATCCGCAATGGATCGTCTGCCCCAATTGCCACACCCGCCTGAAAAAACCTTGCACTCAATGCGGTAAGCTGATGGATCTGGCTTGGAACCTTTGCCCCTATTGCGCTACACCCGCCCCGGGTTCGCGCCTGGATAATGCCCCCATCGACCTCCCCCCGGTGGAAGAAACCATCAAGGATTTCTCCCTCGCTGACGATTATTCCACCGATGAGAAGTGATCCTCCTTGAAATTTACAAGCGATCAACCGCCGGTCGAACCCGTTGATTATCTAGCCATCGGTCATGTCAGCCAGGATATCACCACTGATGGGTTAAAACTGGGCGGGACGGTATCCTTTTCAGGTTTGACCGCCCTGGCATTCGGGTTGCGGGTGGGAATCGTTACCGCCGCTCCTCAAAAGATGGACCTGTCGGATCTACGTGATATCGATCTGACAATCCTCCCCGCCGCGGAAGGAACCACATTTGAGAATATCCAAACGCCTCTTGGGAGGGTGCAGGTCCTGCATGCCAAGGCTAGAGATATCCGCGCGGAGGATATTCCCCCTGCCTGGCGGAATCCGGATATCGTCCACTTGGCTCCCCTCTGCAGAGAACTGGAACCAGCGGTGATTAACGATTTTCCAGGCGCGTTCGTCGGGGTGACCCCACAGGGTTGGCTGCGTACATGGGATGAATCCGGGCGAGTGACTTTGGGCGATTGGATTGATGCTGATCCGATCCTCGAAAAAGCGTCCGCGGTCATCCTCAGCTTCGAAGATGTCCATCATGATGAAAATCGGATTGATGAGTTGATCCCCAAAACCCGCGTCTTGGTGGTCACGGAAGGCGCTGCCGGTGCCCGGGTTTACTGGAACGGGGATGTCCGCCACATTAAAGCCCCTGGTGTGGATATTGTGGAAACCACCGGTGCAGGCGATATCTTCGCCGCTGCCTTTTTTATCCGCCTGCATCAGACCCATGATCCTTGGGAAGCTGCCCGCTGCGCGGTGCGGATCGCATCCACCTCAGTCACCCGCGTCCGTCTTGATGGTGTTCCCACAGTAGAAGAAGTCAAAGCAGTCATGTCAGAGATCATTACGGATTGATCGCAGATGACCAGGATATATACCCTCGCCAATCAAAAAGGCGGTGTGGGTAAAACCACCACCGCCATTAATCTCAGCGCATACCTGGCGAACTTCGGTCAACGGGTTCTGCTGATCGATCTTGACCCGCAGGCGAATGCCACCTCATCGCTCGGGATTGACAAGCAGGGAGTAAAAAATGGCACTTATGAAGTCCTGATCGGCTCAGCCAATATTTCCACGCACGTTCTGCATAATCCAAAACTCAAAATCTCCCTGCTGCCTTCCTCGCCCTCCCTGGCTGGCGCGGAAGTTGAGTTGATTGCCGTGGAGAACCGGGAGATACTCCTGCGGGATGCGATCCAATCTGTGCAGGACCGGTACGATTACATCCTGGTCGATTGCCCGCCCTCCCTGAGCATTCTGACCGTTAACGGTTTGGTCGCCGCCCAGGATGGGGTGATCATCCCGGTGCAATGCGAGTATCTTGCCCTGGAGGGCTTGGGTCAATTAACCAAAACACTGAACCGGGTTAAGAACAATCTCTTTCCTGGTTTAAAAACACGAGGGATCCTTCTGACAATGTTCGATGGACGCACCCGACTGGGACAGGATGTTGTCGAAGACGTGAAGAATCACTTTCCAAACTTGGTGTTTAAAACCATCATCCCCCGCAGTATTTACCTTGCGGAGGCTCCCTCCCGGGGTATCCCCATCTCGGTTCATGCGCCTGAATCGCATGCCGGGCAATCATACGCCGCGCTAGCCCGGGAAGTACTTGAGCAGGATGGGGTTCTGGTCTCCGAAAATTAATTTCAACAGGCAGGCAGTCATGGCAAGAAAAGGTGGTTTAGGCAAAGGTCTGGATGCGCTGATCCCCGGGGGAGATTCGCAGCCCTCGGAAGGTACCACACTCGTTGCAGTCGAAAGGATCTTTCCCAACCCATTCCAGCCCCGTGTGCAAATGGATCCCTCCGGTCTCGAGGATCTGGCTGCCTCCATCCGCGAACATGGTATTCTCCAGCCGCTCCTGGTCTCCTCCGGGATCAATCCCGGTGAATATATCCTGATCGCTGGGGAACGGCGTCTTTTAGCCAGCCGGATGGCCGGGCTGGAGAAAGTTCCGGTCATCCTGCGCGAAGCGGATGACCGCGAGCGTCTGGAACTTGCGCTCATCGAGAACATTCAGCGCAGCGACTTGGGTCCGCTTGAAACCGCGGAAGCCTACCGCCAGCTCTCGGAGGATTTCGGCCTATCCCACGAAGAGATTGCCGACCAGGTGGGGAAAAACCGGGTGACAGTGACCAACACTCTGCGCCTGCTCAATCTTTCTGAGCAGGTACGCGCTGCGTTGAATGCCCGTCAGATCAGCGAAGGTCATGCCCGCGCACTACTTGGACTGAATACCCCCCAGGCTCAGAATGCCGCTCTTTCCACGATTTTGAAAGGGGAACTCAACGTTCGCCAAACGGAAGCCCTCGTTCGCAAGCTGGGCGGTGAAAAACCACAAGCTCCCCAGGCACCTGTTATCCCGCCCGAAATCCGTGAACTGGAGAACGAGCTTCGCAGGTTGCTTGGTACCAAGGTTACTCTCCATCACGGCAAAAAAGGCGGGACTGTGACGATTCATTATTTTTCCGATGAAGAACTGGAAAGTCTGATCTTGAAGTTGAAGAAAAATTGACCCTATTTCGCTTTTATGATTTCCGATCAGGTCGATTTATTTATTGCATGCTTTCCTCCCCGTTGTTACAATAATATATCCTGCAGTTAAGTGATTCCCGATGCAAATACTCCCCTCTCTCACCCCCGAAATGCTGGTTCCCAGACTGGGAGAGTATTTGGTTGAAAATCGCTATATCACATCCGAACAGTTGCAGTTGGCATTGCAGACCCAGGCTGATCGGAAGATACGGGGTGAATCGGTGCTTCTTGGCCGTGTAATCCTCGATCTTGGCTATATCGACCAGAACCGCCTTGATCAAGCCATCACTGAGCAGATCCTTAGGTTGAGGAATGCGCTCCAGGAATCCAACCAGCAGCTGGAGGAACGTGTCCGGCAGCGAACTCTGGAACTTCAGAACGCTCTGGAGGAATTATCCAGGGTGAGCAAAGCGAAAACAGCTTTTATCTCCAACATCTCTCACGAATTGCGTACCCCTCTGACCCATATAAAAGGATACCTACCTCTTATGTTGGAGGAGTCATTAGGAGAGACTACTGACGATCAAAAATCAGCCCTGGTTGCGATGATGAACGCATCCAACCGGCTTGAGAAATTGATCGATGATTTGATCCTCTTCGCCAATATGGACCGGGGAGTAACTTCGATCCTCATTAAGACCGTCAATGTCCGTGATCTGTGCATTGATGCTTTCAGTCAGATGCAATCCAAAGCGAAGGAAAAGGATATTTCGATCACCGCGAAATACCCGGATGATTCCATCCTCATGTTCGCGGATTACCAGAAGATTTCCTGGGTGATTCGCGAATTGATGGAGAACGCCATCAAATTCACCGAAACCGGCGGAAGGGTGGTATTGGGCTTCATTCCTGAAGGTCCGCTTGTAAGGATCTTCGTGCGCGATAACGGAATTGGGATTCCGCACGACCGCGTCCACGAGGTCTTTGAGCCGTTTAATCAGCTGGATGGTTCCACAACCCGAAAATACAAGGGAGTTGGTCTGGGTCTTGCACTTGTTAAACAAATAATCGAAGCGCATGAATCCGCCATCGAAGTTGATTCATTGCTGGGAAAGGGTAGTACATTTTCATTTTGCCTGAAAGCGGTCAACCCATGATCACCATGAGGGGAATATGGAATGAACAGCAAGTCGGAATCTAAACCTGCAAGTTCACCTAGCTCGCAGACCTTTACCAGGTTGGCGATTCGCTCCACCCGTATGAAAGAGGGCATGGAGGGTTTGGTCAACGCACTCCGGGCAGATATGATCTTCGACAACCTGGTGGTGTACGCGATCGACTCCGATGCTGAAAACCTGGATGTCGTCTACGCCCGTGCGCTTGGGAGGGGAAAATCAGCAGGTCCGGACGCGAGTTGGGGAGAAGATTTTGCCGGACAGGTGATGCAGGCACAAAAAACCCTTACACGGGTTTCGTCAGATAATGTGACGGATGACCGCCTTAAGCAAGTGTTCCTTTTGGGAGTGCCGCTACGAACACGGGAAGAGCTGGAAGGCGCATTGATTTTCATTCGATTTGGTGGACCCGAATTTACAGAGAAAGATGTCCTATTGGCTGAATTTTCTGCTACCCAGGTTGCCGCCCTGGTTAAGATCCAAAAATTGGAACGCCAGATCCAAACATTGGAAGTTCAAAACCAAGCTGCACAGTTGCAGGAAGATTTTATTAACACCATCACCCATGAACTGCGCAGCCCCCTGGGTTTTATTAAAGGTTACACCACCACCCTTCTGAGAGCGGATACGGATTGGAATGAAAAAACCCAAAAGGAATTCCTGGCGATCATCGACCAGGAAACGGATAACCTCCAGGATTTGATCGGTAATCTCCTCGATTCCGCCCGCCTCCAATCCGGGCAGCTCCCCATGGATTTTCAGGGAGTCAGGCTCGATTCGATCATGAGCGGAGTTGTGCAACGGATCAGATCCTACCACCCGGAGATGAAAATCCTTCTGGAGATCGATCCGAATACGCCCAAGGTTCAGGGGGATTCGCGCAGGTTGGCACAGGTTTTTGAAAATCTGCTGGGTAATGCTGTGAAATATGCTTCCGGGGCGGATGTTACCATCACCATCCGGCCGGAGAAAGCTGGGGCAGCAGTCTATCTCCGTGATTTTGGACCCGGGATCGCCCCGGAGTATCTGCCCCATCTGTTTGAGCGTTTTTTCCGGGTTCCGGAGCACTCCCCTTCAGTTCACGGATCCGGGCTTGGTCTTTTCATTTGTAAACAGATTCTCGACGCGCATGGTGGTTCGATCTCCGCCGAATCGGAATTGGGACACGGAACGACTTTCCGCGTATGGCTGCCCTCCCCAGCCGGGTTATGAATTGGTAAATAAGTCAATGAGGATGAATTAAATGAAAATCCTTGCAGTTGATGACGAACCTCTATATCTCCGCCTGCTCAAGGTGAACCTCGAACCGGAAGGTTATGAAGTGATCACAGCATCGGATGGCGAAACGGCGCTCGATCTGGTCACAGCAAAACAACCCGACCTGGTGATCCTTGATGTGATGATGCCCAAACTCGATGGGATCACTACCTGCGAACGCATCCGCCAGTTCTCCAATGTGCCCATCATTATCCTCACCGCACGTGGCGAAGAGCAGGACCGCGTCCGTGGGTTGGATGTCGGCGCAGATGACTACGTTGTTAAACCCTTCTCGGTAACCGAACTTGTCGCAAGGGTGAGAGCCGTTTTGCGGCGGGCTAAAACCCAGGAGGATGAGATCACCCAGAGCCGGTATTTTTCACATGGGAACCTGAAGATCGATTTCGCCCGTGCCGAAGTTTGGCGGGATGATAAACAGGTGTATTTATCCGCCACGGAATACCGGTTGCTGATCCAATTCGCTCACAACATCGGTCAGGTGCTTACCGCAGAGGACCTGTTGATGGCGGTCTGGGGGAACCAGTACAAGGATGATAAAGAGATCCTTTGGGTGAGCATCGCCCGCCTCCGTCAAAAACTTGAGGATAACCCCCATTCTCCGGTCCATATTGTCACACGCTCGGGGCTGGGTTATCTCATGCCGCCTCTGGAAGAAACCAAACATTGAAAGCAGGAATTTTTATGTTCACCCAATTCGACGAAAAAGGCAAGATTTTCACCAAGGTGGTAAAAAAACAAAAAGTCCATGCGATTATCCAGACCAACATGCAAAGGATCGAAGGTCATGTGTATATAGGGCTGGAGGACCGCTTGATCGATGAACTGGAAAAACATGATTCGTTTCTTCCGGTAACGGATGCGGTGATTTTCAATGATAGTGGCAAGAAAATCCAGGAAGCTCCTTTCCTGGCAGTGCATATTTCCCAGATCGTGTGGATCATTCCTGTTGATGAAGGCATCCTACAGGAGCAATCATGAACGATCCGCGCAGTACCGCTGCAATGCAGGTTGTCGATCCAGATAAACTGAAGGCCTATCTCAAATCCTACATCACCCGTGCGTTGGAATCCCAACAAATCCCCCCCGAACAGCGACGCGAAGTTGTTTCCCAACTCTTGGAGGAGGGATACCAGAGTACCAAGCTAAACCTTTCTCCTAGTCTTAGGGACACGGTTTTCAAAGTTGTTCTGGACGAATTGATCGGATTTGGACCCATTCAACCGCTCCTGGATGATCCGGAGATCACCGAGGTTATGATAAATGGCGCTAAAGAGGTCTATATCGAAAAATCCGGGAAATTGGTTAAGTCCACTGTCGTATTTGAAAATGATGATGATGTACTTCGCCTGATCGACCGCATCATTCTGCCCCTGGGTAGACGCATCGATGCCGATAGTCCGATGGTGGATGCCCGCCTGCCGGATGGATCCCGCGTGAATGCGATCATACCCCCTGTGGCGATTGACGGACCCTCGATAACTATCCGGAAATTCCTCAAAGAAAAGCTCTCCATGGAACAGCTAATCGAAGGTAGCAGTATGACCAAGAATATGTCTGAATTTCTTAGAGCTTGTGTGATTTCGAAATTGAATATCATCATCTCTGGAGGAACAGGATCCGGAAAAACCACTCTTTTGAATGCGCTCTCCGGATTTATCCCCCAAAACGAACGAATCGTTACCATTGAAGATGCCGCAGAGTTAAAACTGCAGCAGCCGCATGTTGTCCGCTGCGAAACAAAGTCAGCCGATACCGAAGGCCGCAATCCTGTGACCACCCGCGATCTAGTAAAAAACTCCCTCCGTATGCGCCCTGATCGGATCGTTGTTGGCGAATGTCGTGGAGCGGAAGCGTTGGACATGCTTCAGGCGATGAATACCGGTCATGATGGTTCTCTCACCACGCTTCACGCCAACACTCCCCGGGACGCAACCTCCCGCCTGGAAACAATGTGCCTGATGGCTGGCATAGATTTTCCATTAAAAGTGATCCGTGAGCAGATCGCTTCCGCGATCGATGTCATCATTCAGCAATCAAGGTTGAGGGATGGCAGCCGCAAAATCGTATCCATCACCGAGGTAAATGGAATGGAAGGCGATAAGATCGTCATGACGGAGATATTCACATTCGCCCAAAGCGGCACAACAATCGACGGGAAAGCTATCGGTGAACTCAAACCTACCGGCATCCGCCCAATGTTCACAACAAGGTTACAAGTAGCCGGTTATAACCTGGGTTCGGAGATCTTCGGCGCAAATTCCTTACAGAACCAGAAGGTTCGTTAGAAAACGCTCCTCGTGCCTGATGCCGGGTCGATGCTATAATATTTTCAAGGAAGGTTTCCATGAGCGCGAATCCAGAGCTTTCATCCATCCGGGCAAAAAAGGTCGGTTTATTGATTCTCGACGGGCGTAAAGCCGCCGATAAAGAAGTGGTCGATTGCGCTCGCGCATTGGGTATATCAACCAGCCGATACCGTGCCTATGAAAGCGGTCGGATTACTCCCTCTCTGAGCGAGATGGAAGCCCTGGCGTATGTTTTTAATATCCCCGTGGAACATTTCTTCAATCCCTCGTCCATGCTTTCCAGGGATTCCGAAAACGACGCGAAGACGATCAGCCAGTTCCTCCAGGTGCGTAACCGCGTCATCGCCGCTCAGTTGAGACTTGCCAGGGATAATCACCACACCTCGCTAAAAGCCTTATCTTCCAATACTGGCATCCCCTCGACCAGGATCGGTCGGTATGAGCGTGGAGAATTGCCCATCCCGGTCACCGACCTGGAGTTGATGGCTTCCGCGCTTTCCATCCCACTGGATTCATTTTTTGTTAGTCACGGCCGCTTTGGGCATTGGCGGGAATCAAAAAGCATGGTGGACCAGTTTATGGAACTGCCGCTCGAAATCCAGCACTTTATTGTCAAACCCATTAATCTCCCCTACCTGGAGCTCGCCATGAAATTGAGCCAAACCAGCGTGGAAAAATTGCGCGGGATTGCCGAGAACATCCTAGATATAACCTATTGATCCATGGCAGAAATCGTAACCGCGCCCGACCTCGTCAAAGAGGCCAAGAAATACTATGGCAGGAATAACTATCTTCAAGCTGCCGATCTGTATAAAAAAGCCGCGGAGTCGTATCATGCCCGTTCGGATGATGCCAGTGCAGCCGAGCAGATGAATAATTGCAGCGTTTCCTTGCTTCAATCCGGCAACGCCCAATCCGCCCTGGAGGCTGCCAGCGGAACTGATATAGTCTTCGAAAAAAACGGGGATAAGATGCGCCAGGCCATGGCACTGGCAAATCAGGCGGCTGCCCTGGAAGAACTGCACCGCGACCAGGAAGCGCTCCCTCTTTATGAGAAAAGTGCCGGACTCTTGAAAGCCACCGGCGAGCGGGAGAAGCGCAGTTACGTGATGAAGAAGATTTCGGCTCTGCAGATCCGCACTGGAAAGAAAATGGATGCTACTGCCAGCATGTATGGTGCCCTTGAGGATAAAGATAAACTAACCGGCAAGGAAAAGACACTAAAGAAATTGCTGGATACACTTTATGGGTATATGGGCGTAAAAACCAAGTAACCAGTGTTTGGAATCCCCTCTTTTGAAATTGAAGTTCATCCAGCCGGTCCCAGGGACCTGGAATTAATTCGTTCGCTCATCGATAGTCACGAATATTATCATCATCATTTGGATTGGCAATCGCCGTTAGATTGGTTGGATAAGCAGCCATTTTTAATCCTGCGGGATGGAGGCGATGATATCGCTGCCCTTGCCTGTCCCCCCAGCCCACCAGGGATCGGGTGGGTGAGGCTGTTCGTAACAAGTAGATCAGTTGGGCTGAAAAGAACCTGGGATGCTTTGATCACTTCAGCTATTGAACAGTCAGAGGCTTCAGGGATGGAAATTCTTTGCGGGCTAGGTCTTTCAAGTTGGTTTCGCGAGTTGATGGAGAACTCGCATTTTTTCAATCACCAGGATGTGGTCGGGCTGGCGATCCGAATTACTCAAAATTGTTTTCAAGAGAATAGCCATGGTATGACCATTCGAAAGGCAGTGGAAAAAGACCTCCCGAAGATTGCCGCCCTGGATGGCAGGGCATTCGATCGTATGTGGCAGCATCCCCTCCCCACGATGGAGAAGGCGTTTTTACATGCCGATTATGTGTCAGTCGCGATCGAGGGGGACGAGATTTTGGGTTATCAGCTATCAACTTTCTCGCCAACATCCGCACATCTTGCCAGGCTTGCGGTGGAACCACGTTTGCAGAACCAGCATATAGGCCGCTGGTTGGTCTCCGACCTTTTCTCACATAGTAGACAAAACGGGATCGAAGACATAACTGTTAATACCCAATCGGACAACCAAGCGTCTCTGGCACTTTACCAAAGGTTGGGGTTTAAATTCACCGGGGAAAGATACCCGGTGTATTCATTTCATCTACCTAGAACTCATTCTATACAAAATTCACCATCAGTGATAAATTCAGTCCATTAAATATCGAGAGGTGAAAATGTCAAAACATACCGGCCATAAGACCGAAAGTACGAAAAAACGGAACAAATCGAATATTGGTTGGATCATCGTCATTATTGTCTTATCGGTGATCGTATTTGGCGTATTGATCTATCCGGCAGTGTCGAGCGTGCTGACACCCGGTTGGGGAGATTAACATACCTGCTGAGATCGCCTATCCAACGGATAAAGTTCCGGCTGGTGAGCTTGCAGCCGGTGATCCAAATGCCCCGGTCAAGCTGGAAGTCTACGCGGATTTCCAATGCCCTGCCTGCGGAATTTATGCTCGCGAGATCGAGCCTTTGATCGTGGAGAATTACGTTGATACCGGGAAAGTTTATCTTGTTTTCCGAAATTACAGTTTTCTTGATGGTAATTCCGGGAAGATGGAATCCCACCGAGCAGCTGAAGCAGCTCTCTGCGCCATGGACCAGGGTGCTTTTTGGAAATACCATGCAATTCTCTTTGCCAATCAGACTGGCGAGAATGTAGGGGATTTCGTTGAAAAACGACTCGTTGCTTTCGCTGAAAAATTGGGGCTTGATGTACCTAAATTCCAGGATTGTCTGAAAAACGGAAAATATGCCCAACGTGTATTGGATGAATACAACGAGGGGAAAACTGCCGGTGTGGATAGCACGCCTTCCTTTTTTATCAACGGTGTCCGCTACCAATTGCAAACAAGTTATAACGAGTTATTCCAGGCTTTGGATAACGCTGTGGCGGCAGCCCAACAACAATAATATTGCTACAATCGAAACACCGCCAAATTTGGCGGTGTTTTTTCATTTATTTATCCTTGGCGAAAAACTTGCCTGGATTTTCCTGGGAGTTGATCTCCTGGATTTCCAGGTAAAAAATCAGCGTTGATAATCGATTCAGGAATTTCAACCCTTCCGGGTTCTGAAATTCACCGTGACGTGCGAGATCCACCAACCGTCTTTCGGATCGCCTGATAATCGTTCTGGCGAGATCCATCGCGGCGGAAAACCGGGTGCTCCCTGGAAGGATGAATTCTCCCGGGATCTTAACAAACTTTTCAATGGTTTGCACAGCATCTTCCACCCATTTCACATCCGCAGCTGTAATTCCGGATAATTTCTTCATGGTTCCCGGTGTCGCGGCGGCTTCGGTCATCAACCGGTACAGCGCTTTTTGAATATATGAGATCTGATTCTGGATTTCTTCATCAGAACTGAAGGATTTGGCCAACCCCAACGCAGCCGAGGTTTCATCAAGGGTACCCAGGCATTCGATCCGCAGGCTGGATTTTTCCACCCGACCCATGCCGAGGGTGTCTGTCAATCCGTCGTCACCAGACCAGGTCTTGGGTTTCACCTTTGCTCAATTGCTTATGGGGTTAACTGCAGATTGGGGCGGTTCTTATTGGTGGCAAAGAACCAATCCGTGACCGTGGTAAAACGATCAGAGATGTCAAATAGCGGACCCATGCTCACACCCTGCACTGCCTGGTCTACACCGAAGGTGAAGACAGGGTAATAAAGAGGCAGTGCAGGTAATTCTTTGTTGAACACCACCTGGAAATTACGGTAGAAACGGTTGCGTTCCTCGAGGTCACGGGAAACCCTGGCATTTTCAAGGAATTCGCTCACCAAGCGGTTATCCCACTGTGAGTAATTCTGCCCCCCTGCGATCTGGGATTGATCCCAGAACGGATATGGGTCAGGATCAGGCGAGTTGGTCAAGTTGAGGTCTACCAAAGCTGCCTGATAATCCTTCGCAGCCAGGCGATCGTTGATCAATTGATCATAAGGAACCGCTTCAAGATCCACCCGTATTCCAAGTGATTCCCAATTTGCCTGGATGGCTTCCGCCAGCTGCTTGTGATTTTCGTCATCGGGGTAGAGCATCGTGAAGGCAAATTCAACATCATCTTTTTTCCGAATTTCTCCACCTTCAGCGGGTAATACATATCCCGCCTGGATGATCGCACTTTTAGCCATTTCGGGTGAAAACAGAACCGGTTGGATCGCGTCATAATACGCCCATGTTCCCGGGAAGATCGGCCCGTCTGCGATGATTGCCTGGCCTTTGAGGAGCGTATTAATGATTCGCTTGCGGTCCAAACCCTGAAGAAGAGCCTTGCGGATCGAATCGTCCTGGAAGTAGGGAACCTCAGGATTATTAAGATTTAAGAAAATCATCGACATTGCCGGCAGTCTACCTGAATAAGTCAACAGGGATGGTTCCGAAAGGGCGTTCTTGAGGTTTTCCCCGGAAAGACGACTCACTCCCTGCACGGTTCCTTCCTTATACGCCTGAAGCGCACTGGCTTCATCCGGGTAATATTTGAAATTGATCTGCTGGATATAGGGAGGATGGTCATAATAGGCTTCATTGGCGATCAGCGTTACCCCTTTGATCACCCCATCCTCAGTAAGGAGAGTTTTGAATTTAAATGGTCCAGAGCCGATCGGCTGCAGGTTGATGGGCGAATCCTTGATCACTTCAATGCTGCCGCCATTAAGTAAATGTTTGGGCAGGATGCCAAAGGTTAAGTAATCCAGGAAAGGTGCGTAGGCTTCCGGGAGGATGAATTGCAGGTTCGATTCTCCCAGCGCTTTGACCTCCACATTTTGCCAGAAATCCTGGATATCCTGCGGAACTACGTCCCCTCCGTTCCGCATCAGTTCGATGGTGAAGACCACGTCTTCCGGAATCAAGGGTTGGCCATCATGCCATTTGGCTCCCTTTTTCAATTCCATGTTATAGATCGTGCCGTCCTCAGAGACACCCCACTTATCCACCAAGTCGCCCTTGGGCAAACCGCGGCTATCCATGGTGAACAAGCTGGAATAGATCAGCCGGGTGATATCCCGGTCCGCCTGGTTGCCGAACGTAAGCAGTGGGTTCAGCCGTTGCATCTGCCCGACCATTGCCTCGGTATAAGTTCCCCCCGAGGCAGGTTGCGGCAGCAGACAAATTCGTTCCAGGCTGTTCGACGAGCAATAAAACCCCGATCACCAGACCAGTGAGAAAAATGATTAGTAATTGCCAACGAAGTTTTTTCATATTATTAAAGGAAAAAGGGCGATTTACCTGCTTGCAAGGGATCGCCCGTTTGTTTTGTCACTTGGAGATTCGGGCTGGTCGTTTTATTGGCCAACCGCCGGTGTCGCGAGTGATACAGCTACGAGGGTAAGAATGCAAAATATCACACTCAAACTGATGGTAACGTAAAACAGGGTTTTTTCAATTCCACGTCGGGCTGTGAACATCGCGCCGGTATCCGAGCCGGTCAGGCTGCCCATCCCAACGCCTTTATTTTGCAGGACGACACAAATGATCAAGGCTACAGAAGTTATAATCAGGGAAATATCGATATAGGTGATCACGAAATTTACCTCCAGGATTTTCGAACATCCCGATTATAACTGCCATTTTCAATATCCGTCAACAAGATGAATGAGTATATTCTTAATCTTCACATGCACACACCCCTTTCCGATGGAGAGGGTACGTATGATCAAATCATGCAGGCAGCGCAGCAAGCCGGCATCGACGCCGTCCTCGTCACCGACCATAACGTCTGGGTGGAAGGAGCAGAGAAAATTCTGCGTACAGAGAATGGGAGAATCCTGTTATTGGTCGGGGAGGAAGTACATGACCAGGCTCGCGACCCGCAGAAAAACCACCTTCTGGTTTTTAACACCCGGAGAGAAATGGCCAGCTTCGCCAGGGATCCTCAGCGGTTGATCGACGAGGTAAATAAAAGTGGCGGAATGAGCTTCCTGGCTCATCCGATGGAAATGGACTTGCCCTTCTTCGGCGAACCGGATATTTCCTGGGTGGATTGGCAGGTAAATGGATTTACAGGATTGGAATTGTGGAACGGGTTGAGCGAATTCAAAGCCGTGGCACGCAATAAACTCAAGGCTGTTTTCTATGGTTTCTTCCCCAAATTCATCGCACACGGTCCTCCGGAGAAATTGTTATCGAAGTGGGATAAGCTGACATGTTCGGATTTACATGTCGTAGCCATAGGCGGGTCGGATGCCCATGCCCTAAAGATCCACCTCGGTCCGATTCACCGCGAGATCTTCCCTTATCGCTTCCATTTTCAGTCAGTGAACACACATTTGATAATGGAGGACGAATTAAGTGAGGAAATAACGTCTGCCCGATCCCAGGTTTACCAAGCATTGCGCCTTGGGCATTGTTTCGTCGGGTTCGACCTCCCTCACCCGACCCGGGGTTTCCGGTTTTCAGCGCAAAGCGGCGACCTGAGCGCTGTGATGGGTGATGATCTCCATTTCCGGGATGAAATTCAGATTGAGATCCGCCTTCCGCGGACAACCGAATGCCGCCTAATCAGGGATGGCGATCTCATTGCCCGCTGGAAGGATCGCGAAACAATCTATTACACAGACGATCTCCCGGGGGTCTATAGGGTTGAGTGCATGATCCACTATAAGGGCAAATCCAGGGGTTGGATATTCAGTAATCCGATCTACGCGAAGAAACAGACGTTATGACAACCAACAACGTAACCCGATTGTTGGAATCAAAAAATGTACTCTTCAATGCGGTGGAATTACCACCTGAAAAGCTTGGCGCAGTGGATACTGCTGAGTTTCTCAAGGTATCACCTGATCTTGTATATAAAACAATCGTCCTGCTCCGTGAGAAGAAAGGGAAACCGATCCTTGCTGTGATTGCAGGCGATCAACGGGTGGATTTGAAAAAAGTGGCAGCGGCACTCGATGAGAAGAAGGTGACCACCGCAACAGAAAAGGGAGCTGAGCAGCTCACAGGCTTGAAAGTCGGAGGGATCTCTGCGCTTGCGCTCCTGAACCGTGGGTTTGAAGTCCTGCTGGATGATTCAGCCTTAAACCTGGGCGAATTTTACGTCTCTGGCGGAATGCGGGGATTATTGATCTGGATGCGGGTTTCGGATTATGTAGCGATCACTAGCGCCAGGATCGCTCCGATCACCCAGGATATTGTTCCTTAATCGGATTATTAAAAAATCCCGCCTCGACGGAACTATAATTGCCGCATGCCTTCCTCTCTTCAGAAAGCGGAATCTGCCCTGCAAAATTTTTTCGAGACGAAGCTTGGCAGCTTTTCCCGATCCAGCAAAGTGACCACTCTCGCGGAATCTGCAATTGCAGAAATGCGTGATCTCACTCGCAATGAGTCTGGTTCCCTTAAGTTTGCTCCGGATCAATTCGTGATCCGCGCCAACTCAAAAACCTGGGAGGAGATAAACCGGGATCCGCGCTGGGTGGAGAAAATCAAACAGGCAATAGAAAAGGAAGCCCGGGATTCCGGGATAACATTTCAATCCGCGCTGAGAATTGACCCCATGACGGATGTAAAAATGGAGGGAAATGATTTTTCGGTTGAATGCAACTGGCAGACGGATTCCATGCATCATACAAAAGCTCTAGAGCAAACTGAACACTTCCCCGACGATCCCCCGCGCGAAACAAGTCGTATATTATTGATCGTCGATGGGAAGGAATTTATTCTCGATCGCCACCTGATCAACCTTGGACGCCGGGAGACAAATGACCTGGTGATCAATGATAAGCGTGTTTCGCGCAATCATGCCCAAATCCGCATCACGGAAGGTTTGGCGACGGTCTATGACCTGGATTCCACCGGTGGCACTTTCGTTAACAATAACAGGGTTCGCAGCCAGGTATTGAAACCCGGCGATGTTATCTCCCTGGCAGGGTATCTTTTAATATATAACCGGGAAACCGATCTCTCCCAGACAGACAGGTTCCCCACCAGCAGTGATGGAGCGCTTGATTCTAAATGAGCGGAATCCTGGTACTTATCCTGCGGGTGGTCATGGCGGTTTGCCTGTATGCCTTCCTGGGTTTTGTCATTTACATCGTTTGGAAGGACCTCCGGCAACATGCAGACGTGGCTGCCAGGATAAGGATTCCACTTCTCATCTTGCAAGTCGAAGGAGAAAGTGAAACCCCACATTACGAGATCCATTCCCCAGAAGCATTCATCGGCCGGGACCCGGGCTGCGAGGTTTTCGTGGAGGAAGGCACACTTTCAGCCAGACATGCCCGGTTGAGCTATCACCACAAGCAATGGTGGTTGGAAGACCTGCACTCCACCAACGGATCACGCTTGAACGATCAACCCGTTCATCAACCAGCCGTGTTCGATTCTGGCGACAGGATTTCCTGTGGAAGTGTTCATTTCCTGATCCGGGTGGAATCTGCCGGTTGATGAGTTATGCTATGATTGATTTCGATAATTATTAAGGAGGTGCTGGAGATGGCTGATCAACCTGTTTTAGGAATCATTGGCGGCTCGGGGCTTTACCAGATGCCGGGTTTGAAGGAAGCCAGGTCGATCGATATCCCCACCCCATTTGGAGATCCTTCGTCCCCGGTGGTAGTCGGCAAGCTGGAAGGAAAACGGATCGCCTTCCTTGCCCGGCACGGGATCGGACACTATCTATCTCCTACCGAAGTAAATTACCGGGCTAACATCTATGCCCTGAAATCCCTGGGAATACAGCGCTTGGTCAGCATCAGCGCTTGCGGTTCATTACGGGATGATTTCGCTCCCGGCCAAATCGTCATCCCTGATCAAATTGTCGATTTTACCCGTAGGCGTATCACTTCTTTTTTTGAGGGAGGCCTCGTGGTTCACGTGGGGGTTGCTGATCCATTCTGCGGTGACCTCAGTCACCTCCTTGAGCAGGCAGTGGAAAAAATCGGCGGTATTTGCCACAAAGGTGGTACTGCCGTGACGATAGAAGGTCCCCGCTTCTCGACCAAGGGTGAATCGAACCTCTTTCGCTCCTGGGGAATGTCCATCATCGGGATGACCTTGTGCCCGGAAGCATTCCTGGCTCGCGAGGCAGAGATGTGTTTTTCGGTCATGGCACACATCACGGATTATGATGTCTGGCACCTCACCGAGGAGCAGGTTTCGGTGGATGTTGTGGTACGCACCCTTCAAAAAAACTCCGACCTGGCACAACAGGCGATCCTCGAGCTAGTGAAAACATTACCTGAGGAAACCTCGTGTACGTGTTCACATGCTCTCGAAAACGCGATCATCACCTCACCGGAATGTATTCCCCCCGAGACGCTCCAGAAAGTCGACCTTCTCGTCAGGAAATATTTACACTCTTGAGATCCCAAAGCTTCGTATTCAGAATACCCGCGGTGGGCATTTCGAACCGCCTGTTTGGAACCGCAGCGGTTTTTCTTATTGCCTTTTCTCTCGCGTTGACTCTCTCACCTGCTGTAAGGCTGCATACCTGGGGAGTTGACCTCCTTTGGACCCATTGGCTTGGTTTTTTCACCTGGCTGATTGGTTTTTATATTCTGAGTAAATCTATCCAACACATAATCCCGGATGCCGATCCATATCTCCTGCCGGTAATCAGCTTTCTCTCTGGTTGGGGGTTGCTCACCATTTACCGGATCAATACATATTTTGGTTTACGACAAACCGCCTGGTTAGCGCTTTCGCTTCTTGTACTTTGGCTGATCCTGCGGACGGGAAGATTCATTGAAGTGCTGCATCGGTATAAATATATCTGGTTGACTCTGGGCATCCTCCTGCTTGCTTTGACCTTATTCATCGGAGTTTACCCGGGCGGGTTTGGGCCGCAACTTTGGCTTGGGATCGCAGGAATTTTCTTCCAGCCCTCCGAATTGCTAAAACTTTTATTGGTGATCTTCCTCTCGGCTTACCTGGCAGATCGACTCCGGGTGACTTTCAATTTTTCCCAGGTTCTCATCCCCGCACTCGTCATCTTTGGCATAGCGATTGCCATTCTTCTGGTTCAACGGGACCTCGGGACTAGCGCCCTTCTTCTGATTTTATTTTCGATCATGCTTTTCCTTGCGGCAGGAAAATACTGGCAGATCGCATTGAGTTTATCTGTTTTGATCCTGGCAGCGTATCTGGGATACCATCAGTTCGATGTGATCCGCCTGCGCGTGGATGCCTGGATCAATCCATGGCTCGATCCGAGCGGTCGTTCTTACCAGATCGTGCAGTCTCTCATGGCGTTTTCAGCCGGAGGCATATTCGGGCGAGGGCCAGGGCTGGGCAGTCCCAGGGTTGTCCCGGTTGCCCAATCCGATTTTATTTTTGCGGCCATCGGCGAGGAGGCGGGGTTGGTGGGCACAGTGGGTCTGATTTGCCTGATGATTCTGTTTGTTTACCGGGGATTCCGGATCGCATTCAGAGCCAGGTCCACATATTTCAGATTACTGGCTGCTGGGATCACGTCCTTCCTTGTGTTTCAATTCATCCTGATCGTTGGGGGTAACTTACGGGTTCTCCCTCTCACCGGTGTTACCCTCCCATTCATTTCCTATGGGGGTTCATCCTTGCTGGTATCTATGTTCTGTGCTGGAATCCTGCTCAAGGTAAGCGATACTGGGGGCGAAGATCCAGCGGTTTTCGAAAAGCCTATTCCCTATTTTATTGTCCTGGGGATTGTGATGGCTGGTTTTATTGGGATTCTTCTCGCCAATGGGTGGTGGTCCATCATTCGTTCAGGTGACCTGTTGACCCGGACTGATAACCCCCGCCTCGGAATAAATGAACGCTATTCACCTCGCGGGAGTATCCTCGATCAAAAAGGGGAGGCGATCAATTTCACAAATGGAGACGCAGGGGATTATTCGCGGATCTATCTCTACCCGCCCCTCAGTCCGGTATTCGGTTTCGATACGTCAACCTTCGGGCAAAACGGCTTGGAAGCCGCGCTGGATGGTTATCTGCGGGGAGAACGCGGCTTGCCTTCATCGGTGATCTGGTGGAATCACCTTGTCCACGGGCAACCGCCGCCTGGATTGGATATTAAAACAACAATCGATATGCACCTGCAGCAGGAAGCGGACCGATTGTTGGGAGGAAGAAAAGGTGCCCTGGTTTTGTTGAACGCACAAACCGGCGAAGTGTTGGCAATGGCATCCCATCCAAACGTGGATCCCAACCAGGCGGAATCCATGTGGAATGGATGGATGCAGGATCCGCAATCTCCGTTGCTAAATCGGGCCACCCAGGCTTCCTATCCGTTCGGAACGATGCTTTCCCCCATCCTGCTCACGCAAAAGGACGACGCGTTCCAGGGGAAGGAACCACCAGGATCAATGGAAATCCAATACAAGGGAGTGAACTACACCTGCGGATTTACCCCCGAGGGTGAAAATACCTGGGTAGATGGGATGATCGCAGGCTGCCCCGCGCCTTCCATCGCGTTGGCCGGATCATATTCCACCGATGAGATCAGAATTTTACTCAATGATTTCGGCCTTGACTCCCTGCCTGAATTCATCCTTCCCCAAGCCGGAAATCAATCACTACCTGTATCTCCCGATCCAAAATCCCTTATCTTCGGAGAGGGTCAATTGCGCGTATCTCCCCTGCAGGCAGCTTTGGCAGCCGCAACGATCACTAATGGAGATCACCTTCCATCGCCTCAGGTTGCGACAGCATATCGCTCCCCTACTGGATGGGTGTATTTTCCGGAAGGAAAAATGAATAAAGTTGATCCCTCGAATATCGACCAGGTACGCAATGCGCTGGCGAGTGAAGAATTCCCGGGTTGGGAATCGACTGGCAGATCAAAGAGCAGCCAGGGCAGTTTCTCCTGGTACCTCGGGGGAACCAGTCCTGGTTGGAATGGAATTCCCCTCGCTATTGCTCTGGTATTGGAGGAGGATGCTCCCCTGGATGCCAGGGAGATCGGGACCGGGATATTGCAGGCAGCTACGGACCCCCGTTAATTTCAATGCAAAATCATTCGATCACGATACGGGCGAAATGGCGCTTCCCCACCTGAAGAACTCCCGCGTGTGGGAACGGTTTCATGGCATCGGTGAGGATTTCTCCATCCAATTTAACACCCTTTTGATCCATCAGCCGCCGGCCTTCGCTGCGGGAAGTAATGAAATTGCAGGTCAACAGCACATCCAGGATCGTTTGTTCTCCAGTGATGTGAACTTCCGGCATTTCATCTGGTAGGTCATGTTTCTGGAACCTGCGGATAAAATCGTCCTGAGCCTTCTCCGCGCTTGCTTCGCCATAAAACGAACTGGCAACCTCTCTTGCAAGCTGCATCTTTGCATCCCGTGGATGAATTTTTCCGCTTATTAGGTCATTTTCCTTTTGAACTACATCTGCTGGAGACCAGCGCGTCACCAGGCGGAAATAGACCGGCAAAGCGCTATCCGGCAGGCTCATCACCTTTCCATACATATCCTCTGCCGTTGTGTCAATGGGAATATGATTACCGAGCGATTTGGACATGCGTACAACACCGTCGGTTCCGGGAAGGATACCCATGATAATGCCGATATTGGGTTTTTCACCCATGTAGGTCATTAATTTTCTGGCAGCGGTAAGGATATTAAATAACTGATCCGTCCCACCCACCTGAACATCGGTTTTCAACGCGTAAGCGTCGTATCCCTGCATGATGGCATAGAAGGTCTCGTGCAAATAAATGGCATCACCGCGTTCAAAACGCAGTTTGAAATTTTCGCGGGTCAGGAATTGCTGCAGGGTGAAATTTGAAGCCAAGTGGATGAGATCTGCAAATGTGAGTTTTTGCAGCCACTCGGCATTGTACCGGATGGATGTCTTTTTAGGATCGAGGATCCGGAAAGCCTGCTGAGCGTAGGTTCTCGCATTTTCTTCTACTTCTGCGGCAGCCAATTGTGGGCGGAGGGCATCCTTATCGGATGGATCTCCGATCAGGGATGTATAGGTTCCGATCACAAATGTAACATCGTGACCAAGATCCTGGAATTGACGCAGCTTGCGCATGGTGATGGTGTGACCGAGATGCAGATCCGCCTTCGTCGGATCGTATCCACAATAGACCCGCAGAGGGCGGTTTTCTTTTTCCGCCAGGATCAATCTTTCCCGTAGCTCCCTGGTCATGGAAGCTTTAACTTCTTCGTCCCCATATTCCGTGCCCTGCATTAAAAGGGCTACCTGATCCTCGATGTTCACCCAACCCTCCGAATAAAAAGATAGAGCGGATTATACCAGCCGACTATTGCCAGGGTAGGATTTTTTCGTGAATCCTATCGTATTAAATGATTGGCTATGCGCAATTCGTGAAAGGAACTTTACCTCGTTCTCTGGTGCTATAATCGCTTGCATGGTTGCTGCCATGGAAGCTGTCCTGGTTCTGAATGCCAATTTTGAACCCCTGAACGTCTGCAGCATGCATCGCGCCCTGGGTTTGATGTTCACCGAAAAAGCCACCCTCGTCCTGGATGGACGTGGCACAGTGCGTACTGCCCGAATCAATTATCCCAGGCCTTCCGTGATCCGCCTTCATAAAATGGTTCATCGTCCCCGCCCAGCGGTTCGGTTGGCACGCAGGGAAATCCTGCGCCGGGATTGCTACACCTGCCAATATTGTGGCAGGCAGATGGCTGATCTAACGATCGACCACGTCATTCCTCGCCACCTTGGCGGACCGCACACCTGGTTAAACGTTGTGGCAGCCTGCCCGCATTGCAACCACCGGAAAGGCGGGCGAAGAGTTGAAGAAGCCGGAATGCGATTGCTTCATATCCCGGTTGAACCACCCGCTTCAGCGGAGTATATATATGCCCACCATCTCCAGGAAAACCAGGAGTGGCGGCAATTCTTGAACGGATGGTGATTAATCCAAAATGATCGTCATCATATCGCGGGCAGCGATAACCTGCCCATGGAAAACCGATTTGGCTTGTTCAATAAATTTATCAGGCTCAGATTCACCGGGGTAATGGATCAGATAAAGAGTTCCCACACCTGCTTTTTGCGCAGTTTCCCCCGCCTGCTTAGGGGATGAATGACCTTTTGAATTTCCCGCCGATTCATGGAGTAATACATCAACATCTTTTGCAAGCGTTTCCACCGCCTGGCAGGGTTCCGAATCGCACGAATAAGCCAGTGTCTTACCTGATGCTGGAAATTCCACCCGGATGCCCATGGTTGGGATCAGATGCTTAACCTCCGCGCCTAATAGACGGAGATTTTCATCCGAGAATAAAACGGAAATCCCGCTTCCGGAAACAGGATGGTAATGGATCTGGAAGAGGTTTGCCCAGGAGGAAATGTTGAACAACTCCAGCATTTTTTTCGCGCGTTCCAGCGTGTATTCCAACCCATATATATGGAGTTCTTCTTTTCTCCCAGTGAACCACATACCCATGATCAGGATGGGCAACCCCGAGACGTGATCCGGATGAAAATGGGTCAGGACCAGGTCCGTGATCGCATTGGGTTCGATTCCACCTTTTTTCAAGCTGAGGAAGGGGTTCGTAGCTGTATCCACCAAAACCGTCCGCCATCCGGACTGGATGGCAAGATGGGTGTTATCAGCTTCTGCCGAAGGAATAAACGATGCTGTTCCAAGTATTGTTACTTTTCCCATTCAAATTGCCTCCCTTATGGGATCAACGGGATCAATCCCATCACAATTTGGGGGGTGATCCACACTTCCACGCATGCAGCAATGATGAGCAGGGGTACGACCACTGCTACTATAAGTTTACACCATTCGGCAAGTGATTCAATGAAGGTTTGGCCGATGTTCCTTTCCTCATCCGGTGCAGCAAGCAGCGCTCCTCCACGCAGCACGGCGGCACATCCGATGATAAGGGCGGGAATTTCGAAAATCCCATGCGGGAGAATGAAACCCAAAAGGTATTGCGTGGGTGATAACCCGTTCATGGATAGGAGACTGAGCAGATACCCCGCCACACCAAGCGAAGCAACAAGCGGGATCACACCCAGGATCCCGAAGGATAATGCCCCCAGAAGCATAGAGATCAGGATCACCCGGAAATTCTGCCAGAAAATCGATAGTACTAAAGTCAGCGCTCCACCTGGGATCGCCTCATACGCTGAATAAATATTATTCCCTAAATCCTTTAAACTGGTTTCGCCAATCGGGATATTAAATGATTGGATCTGGTTCATCCCCAGAATTATTGCGATCACAGCGATTATGCTGGTCAATAAGATCGCGAACCTCATCATTTTCAGGGTTTTCGGGACCTCCTTGTGATACCAATCCCAGAGATTGCGGGCTTCACCTTTAAAGGTCTTAAGGAAGACGCTTCCCCCCAACGGATGTTCAAAACGTCAATTTCCCTGCCCAGAAGTTCCTCCCTGCGGAAATGCGAAAGACCCACCCTGATGAGTAAAACTGCGAAAATAAATAAACCAAAAACAACCCACCAGAGCGTTGCGTAGTTTCCCCAAAACATGACCACGCTCTCCGCCTGGATCAGGAGTGCGATCGGAATAATGATAAAGCTGGCCAGCAGGTTCGCCGCTCGGATCGAGGTTGCCTGACTGGAAATTACTACGGCTCCGCTGACCATGACGATCGCCTGAACAATCGTCAGACAGAAGATCAGCAGGGTCAAATCCGGGGGAGGCAGCGGCACATCGCGGGCTACCAGCCCGGCCATGTAGACCGTCATTCCCACAAAACTGCCCACAAGAGGTGGAACGATGGAGGAAAGCAACTTGCCAATATAAAGCTGCCAGTCCTTCAATGGTGTGCTTAAGAGGGGCTCGATTGACCCCCTCTCCTTTTCCCCTACAAACGACTCCAGGGCAATCACCAGGGAGACAGAGATGGGAAAAAAACCGACGATCATCATCAGGAATGGAACCAGGCGCTCCCCGATAAGGGTTGCACCATATTGGTTAACGAAATCGAGCAGCCGGCGTGCGGTGAAGTTCATCAGGAACGGGAAGAAGAGCGTCAGCCCGATGATCGGGAAGATGATGCGCCAATCCCGGAATTGATCACGGACTTCCCGCACGGTGATCGCCATCGCCGGCTTGAACTCAACCGCCATCGCTGCCTCCAGCTGACGCCACCCGCATCGCTTCCAGGTATGCAGATTCCAGTGAGCGATGGATCTCATTAAATGATAAGATCTCAAATCCGCCATTCACAAGTTTCTGGATCAACACCGGATTATTCTTCTGAGGGTTTTCCACCCGGAAGCGCATCCACACTTCCCCCTGGGATGCCAAGTTAACCCCAACTGGCAGATCAAGTTTCCGACCGTTGACCGCATTGGCAAGCTGTACTTCGTATTCAGGCGGTCCGAGCAGCTTCTGCTTCAGGTCAGAGGGCGATCCACTCAGGATGATCCTGCCCTTTCGGATGATCGCGATCTGATCTGCCAATTCCTCTGCTTCAAGCAGGTTATGGGTGCAAACGATAATCGACCGTGAGAATGATCGCAGTTGGTGAATACCATCACGAACAACCCTGGCACTCTCCGGGTCCATCGCCGAGGTCGGCTCATCCAACAGTAAGACCGGAGGTTCATTCATAAGCGCACGTACAAGCGCTAATTTCTGACGCATTCCCTTTGAGAATTCCCCCAGTTTCCGTTTTTTTTCTTCCAGTAAGCCAAACTCCCCCAACAGTGGGTCAATCCTATTTTGACGTGCCTTCGAATCCATGTTGTACAACCGGCCGTAAAAATCCAGGTATTCCCCGGCATTCATCCGGTTGTAGAGCCCGTGATGCTCGGTCAACACCCCAACAGATTCGCGTACTTTTTGGGGTTCCCTCACCACATCGTACCCGGCAACAACAGCCCGCCCCCGGGTGGGTCGCAGGATCGAAGTCAACATTCTTACGGTGGTCGTCTTGCCAGCACCGTTCGGTCCCAGCAGAACCAGCACTCTTCCGGCGGGCACATTCAGGTTCACCCCATCCACCGCGGTGAATTGATCAAATACTTTGGTCAGGTCTTCGGCAAGGATCATTCCATCACTCAGTCTGGCAACATCCTCATTATATGGAAATTCTATCAGCCCGCGTATACAGAATTGTTAGGTTAATAAAAACCCTCCCGCAGGGCGGGAGGGAATTGGGTGAAGTGATATCTTTTTCTAGTTCGTTTTTACCTGGTGATTTTTTATCATATGCCGAACGATCAAGGCAATCCCACACCCCAGGAAAAGGACCCCCATGAAGGACTGGTTGAAATTAATCCCGGCGACAGGGGCGGGATCCAACCGGAGGAATTCCAGCCAGAATCTACCAAAGGAATAGAACAATACGTAGATCAGGAAAAGGTCGCCATTCAGGAGTTTGTCCTGGAACTTGCGTCCCATCCACAGGAGGAGGGTCATATTAGCCAGGTTCCAGAGGCTTTCATACGCGAACAGCGGATGGTAGGTTTCCTGGTTCGCGAACTGGGTAAGTCTGAATTGCGGGTCGATCTTGATCGCCCAGGGAAGATTCGTGGGTGCCCCATAGATCTCCTGGTTCAGGAAATTTCCCCAGCGGCCGATTGCCTGCGCGAGTGCTAACCCAGGCGCGACGATATCTGTCCACTGACCAAAATTTAAATGCCTGGCACGGGTGTAGATCAGCAGGGCAACCAACCCGCCGATCACCGCTCCCGGGATACCCACCCCTCCCCGCCAGATCGCGATCGCATCCAACGGATGGGTAAGGTAGTATTGGGTGGTCAATCCGGCAGCGATATGGGAGGCGGGCGGAAGGAAGATATGCCAGAGCCTGGCGCCGATGATCCCCGCCACCAGCAGCCAAGGGAGCATTTCCCATACTTCGTTCGGATTCTGCCCCCGTCGTTTCGCTTCAATAGTCGAGAGCCAGGCTGCTGCCAGCGCTCCCACCATGATGAGCATTCCGTACCAGCGGATATTAAGAATCCCCAAAGGTGCGGTTTGAAAGACCAGGCGCGCGAGTGCCGCGATAACCAGAATTAGAAGAATATAGACAACTGCCTGGAGCCATTTTTGTTTGATCTTCAAACTTGGCAGGAGATTGAAAAAAGAGAGGATCAAAACCAGGAGGATAACCAGCACATCAGAAAGATGTAAAAATGAAAGGTTTAAGCTTATTCCTTCACGCAGGGGAATATTCATGGGATTACCTTAAGATTTTGGTTGAGATTGTGAGTTGATCTTTTCATAAGCCTGGCTTCGCACGGAGTAAATACGTTGAAAGGCGGTAATATTTGCAAAAATGGCAAAGATCCACACCGCCAGCCAGGGGATATTGAAAATCAGGCATGGGATCAATACCAGGTAACGTTCCATCCGGCTGAGGATGCCGATCTTGGCAGTGTAACCGAGTGCTTCCGCCCGGGCTTTTACATACGAAACCAAGACAGTTCCAGCCGCGGCTACATACACCAGGATCATCATTTTTCCGTCACCCGTGGTTTGGTAATAAACGAGCAGACCCAGGAGCAATACAAGCTCTGAATACCGGTCGGTGACCGAATCGACAAACGCTCCCCAGGGGGAGACCTCGTTTCGCAGTCGGGCAAGCGATCCGTCCAGGCCGTCACAGGCACCAGCCAGGAGTGCCACCAGGCCGCCATAGGTTATATAACCCATGGCGATAAGGCCAGCGGCGATGATGTTGCCGATCAACCCCAGAATTGTGACAATATTGGGAGTGATCCCTATCCGATTTAGAAAGCCGACGATTGGCGTGACAATGCCCTTCATGAACACGCGCATTCGATCGGTAAATGTTGTCTTTGGGGCGGAAACTTGTTCACCCATCATGAACTCCCTTCAATTAATAAAACGCCAGATGAAAACGTCCAATTGTATCAAGAATCGAAATCCTCGTCATCCTCGGGAGGGATGAGTACCTCCCTTTCCTTGCCGCCGGTTTGAGCATGCCCGATAACACCCATCTCTTCCAGCTCATCTATCAACCTGGCTGCGCGGGGATAACCGATCCGCATCCGGCGCTGAAGCATGGATGCGCTCGCATGCCGGGAATGCCGAACAATATCGATCGCCTGCTCGATAAGGTCGTCGGATCCCTCCCCCACATGAGGTTGGCTGGAGGCGATCTCCTCCCACGGAGGAGCTTCTTCGGCAGCCGGAGCCATTCGCTGCCAGAAGTTGATCACCTTTTCGATCTCCTGGTCGGTGACGATCACGCCCTGAGCCCTGAGAGGTACGCCAGCTTCGGGGTTGAGGAAAAGCAGGTCACCCCGCCCGAGCAGGGTCTCCGCCCCACTCGTATCCAGAATAACACGCGAATCCACCGAGGAAGCCACCGTGAATGCGATCCGGGCAGGAAAATTCGCCTTGATCAAACCAGTAACCACGTTCGTACTGGGGCGCTGGGTAGCTACCACCAGGTGAATGCCTGTTGCCCTGGCCATTTGAGCCAGCCTCACCAAGCTGAATTCTGTTTGCTCAGGATTGGTCATCATCAGGTCAGCCAGCTCGTCGATCAGGATCACGATTCTGGAAATGGTTGCCTGCTTCTTGCGCTGCATCTTCCGGTTGTAAGTTTCCAGATCACGGCAATGCGCGGCTTCCATGAGCTTATAACGGGTATCCATTTCAGCCAGCGACCACTGAAGCACGGCGATCATTCTGGCAGGGTCGGTTTCCACCTTTCCATGCAGGTGAGGTAAACCATTGAAGCGTACCAGCTCCACCATTTTTGGATCCAGCATCACCATTCGAAGGTCCGAAGGGCTGTTATTCATTGCCAGGCAGGTGGTGATCGCTGCGATGCAAACACTCTTGCCGGAACCCGTTGTTCCTGCGATCAGCATATGCGGCATCCGACCCAGATCAGCCACCACTGGCGATCCGGAGACATCCCGCCCAATAGCTAAGGCCAAAGGCGATGCCAATTTTTGGAAAGCTTCAGATTCAAGGATCGCGCGCAGCCGCACAACAGCGCTGAGCTGATTGGGCACTTCGATCCCCACGTAGGAATGCCCGGGTACCGGAGCCTGGATACGCAGCCTTTCTGCACTGAGTGCTAGTGCAAGGTCCTTGGAAAGATTTGATATTTGAGAAACCCGCACTTTTTGCTGGTTGAGACTCCCATCCTGGTTCGTTTTTTCGATAAATCCCGGTTCAACCGCAAATTGTGTCACCGTCGGTCCCATCCGGTAGCCGATTACCTTTGCCGGAACACCGAACTCGCCCAGGCATTGCTCGATCCGTATAGCTGTTTCGCGGATTTCCGCTTTATCCGGGGTGGAAACGGTTTCATTCTTCAGGAGGTTTAGGGGAGGTAAGCGGTCATCCCGATTTTCCTCATCATCCCCGGAAATGACTTCTTCTCCAACGATCATGACTGGTGCAGTCTCAACTATTCTGGTTGGAGAAGCACTGGTTTCTGCTGCATTAGCTGGGCTCGGTTTGCTTTCCATACCTGGTTCGGTCAGGGAATTCTTCAACGCGAAAGCTTTCACCCGATCTGTGAAGCCAAAACCGATTACGGCGAGAATAAAACCAAGAATCAGAAAGACTAAAGCAGCAAGGATCGTCGGAAGGAATCGATCCAGGAGCATCGCCAAGCCCCAACCAATGATCCCGCCAAATTTTCCACTTTCCGCTGCCTCCAGTGACATCCCGCTCATGATCGCCATGAGGGCAAGAATAGTGAACGCAAATCCTTCCAGAGCAATCACTCTCCCCAGACTTAGCTTGGGAACCAGCGGATGGCTTCGCCGAAGTACCATCAATCCAGAAATTGCCAGGAACACCACCAGGAACCAGGCTCCCCAACCAAATCCTTTTTTCAGCAATGCTGCCCAGGGAGTGATGAAGCTACCTTTGGATAATCCAACCAATCCAATGAAACTGATGAAACTCAGAGCGAAAAGGAAAACCGCCAGGATATCCCAGCCATACCGGTCAAAGGAGCCGGTAAAATCGCTTAAACCGTCCTGCGGGTATTTGTTGGAACCTGTGGAATTCTTTTTTCCCTTTGGAGAGGAGGTCTCTTGCTGCTTTTTGGTCATTCAGGAATAACCAATCCCAACCCCAGCCGGCGTTTTTCGATATCCAGATGCAGGATTTTCACGTGAATGTTTTGACCAGGTATGAGCAAGTCGCGAAGTTCCATCCCGGGTGCAAGTTTCAGGGTGGAAATATGGATCAAACCTTCAACACCTTCTGATAGCCTGGCAAACGCTCCAAAACGCGTCAGGGTGGTTACCACTGCCTGGACCACATCCCCCGGGTGATATTTTTCACCCAGGAATTCCCATGGGTTGGGATCCAATCGTTTCAGGCTGAGTGCGATACGGGCATTATTGGTATTAACGGAAAGTACCACCACCTGGATCACTTCACCAATATGCACAACCTCATTTCCGTTATGGACCCTTCCCCAGGAAAGTTCGGATAGGTGGATCAATCCTTCCACCCCTCCCAGGTCAACAAAGACGCCAAAATCAGTGATATTCGTAACGCAACCTTCCACTACATTCCCCACCTGAATATTGGAGATGAGCTCCTTGCGTTTCCCACAACCCGCTTTGGCAGCGCGCTCGGAAAATACGATCCGATCCTTGGCAGGATCGCACTCGATGATCTTAAGTTCGATCCTGGTACCTACATAACCTACGATTAACTCGCGGCGCTCTTCCTCACTTGACGTTGCGTCATACTGAAGGAGATGAGAATGAGGAACAAAGCCCTGCAATTGGTCCCCCTGAACAAGCAATCCGCCGCGGTTATACCCCCGAACCTCCAAGGTGACCACTTCGTCCCTCGCCATAACCTGCCGGGCTTGCTCCCAATCCATCCGGGATTGCTGAGGTTTTTGAGGTTCATTTTCCAACTCGTTCGAAAATGGTTCCCATCGCTTTTCCTCCAACAACACGGCTGTCCACCAGCTTTCATCCTCCCCGGGAACCAAGTTTGCCCCACCCAAGCTTTCATCACCAGTCATTTACAACCTCCTAAACCCTCCGATAGCCTATAAAAGAATTGCCAGATAATATTAGCATAAAAACATTATGAACTTATCGATCGTCTTTCCATACTCATGATCATCTTCCCTGTTTCCGATATGGCAATTTTCTGCTTTCGGAAAAGATCGGCTTCCGAGATGGCTAATTTATTTGCGATCTCCTTAACCTTTTTGGCTTCAAGATATTTCATCACCAGCAGGTTATAAAGGATCCACTCGTTGGTATATTTACGTTCACCTTCGGGACGCAGAAGTTCGATAGCATCGCGAAGGATTGCCCTCAATGCATTTGCTGGATTCTCATTCCCTTCTTTGATCCTGTTTTGCACAATGTGGAGCTGAAGCAGAGGATTTTCAGTGAGGTGCGGGCCGCCCCAGTAATAGGTCAGCGCATCCTTCACCCAATGGTCCAGGTTCTCCATCAGCATCTCGGTGTTATCCACCAGGATGGCTTCGCGGTCATATCTTCCGGCTGCGCTGAGGTTCTGAATATAGGCGATTTGCGGAGATAGTGATTCCATGGCGTTGAAGATCTGCGCCTGTGTTTGCCTGTCCCTTAGCGCAAGGCCGGTGCGGGTGGTCAGAACTTTCAATGACTTTTGCTGATCGGGAAGCAATTCCGCCTTCTCCATTCCCGAGATCACCAGCAATCCAAGCAGGATCAGTTCTCCTTCCGTGGTCTCATCCCGAATGGGTGCCAGGAAGACGTTCTCGTACGCGAAAAATTCAGGTAAATCTCCATCCTTCATCGCGAGCTGATAAAGGCCCCCCCTCTCCTCAAGGTTGGCGGTTTTCACTTTACCAACCTTGGCCACCAGATCCAACCGGGTCTGCTCGAAGGCAACCAGGTAAGCGCCGCGAGCCTGGAGGTGATCGCAGATGGCTGCAAGGATCATCTCAACAAACTGGAGCAGGTCACTGCGGGTGATCAGGTGCGATTCCAAGATCTCCATGATCTCAAGATCCGAGTCGTCGTTCCCGTAGAATAATTTTCTCTCCAGGAATGGGGCAAGCAGTGTGATCAGATACTCGAGCATTACGATTGTGACCACCATGGTGACAGGTACCCAGGCGGTATATACCTGGCCAAAGAAATCACCAAACCTCCTGATCAGTGTTGTGAACGCGAGGGTGATGCTGGCAGTAACCGGTCCGCGGAGAATCCAAAGCAGAAGCCGCCCTTTCACTACCCGATCCGGCCAGGGCATGCCAAAGAAAGAGACGGCATATGCCATCAGCACCAGCAGGAACCCGACCAGCAGATTGCTGACGACAACCACGATCCAGAAATAATAGGGGTATTCCGCGGCCAGGCTTGAACCAAAGAGCAGGAAGGGGTAGGAACCCAGGGCTGGGGCGATTGCTCCGATAAGCAGGTATGCCATCCTGCGCCGGCTGGTGGGAGTCACCGTGCGGCGGTACGCACGTATAAAATTCACCCATGTGGCTGCCATCACCAGCAGATAAAAGATCGTGAATAGATCGATCAGGAAGGTGGGTGTGAGATGAGGTGCAGGAGGTTCGTCCAGGATCACCGGACCCGTGAACAACCCAGCCGGGAGCATGAACAGGAAAAAGACGGTGACAACATAGGCAGCCAGGGAAGCCCACCTCCGCCGCCACCGGCTGGGCCGCCCGGTAGTTTCCAGAACCGCATCGGAAAACGAAAAATATAAGGCTGGCAGAAGAATGATTCCCACCCATTGCAGCCGCAGCCAGAATGCAACCTGCCAGGGTTCCACCGCCGTGGAGCTGAAAGCTTCCGCGGAAAAAACGATCACAACGCTGACCAGGATCAGGCAGAACGAGCGCACAACTCTGTCCCGCAGGTTCATGGTCAGGGCAAATAGGAGCAGCGAGAACGCCGTGATGGCGATACCGGCGGTCAGGATGTCGCTGATGGCCTTGATCAAAGAATACAGGTTCGTTTGATATTCCATGGGTCAGGTTCGGCTAAGCAATATTCCGGTGAAAAAAAATTGCTGTCTGGCTATTAGAGTAATATACATCATTAAAACCGGTCAGGTGAAATCCCAATTTTCGGCAAAAATTGATCGCGGGATTGTTTTTTAACATCATTTCCAGCGTAATCCCAGAGAAACGGCGTTCCACCAGCCAATCAACCGCGCCGATCATGAGTGCGGTGGCGATACCCTTCCGGCGATGCTGCGGGTCAACTACCAGGTCTGTCACCCTGGCCGTCGGAGAACCGCTCGATGTTGCCAGGCTAAGAAAGCCTATGAGTATGGATTTATCCTCCGCCACCAGGGTGAGATCATTCTCAGCAAGTCGTTCGCGAATGACTTTCACTGAGGCAGGGTATCCAAGGTGGACAGGTCTGGGCAGCGAAACCTCCCGGAATCGGATATTCCAAGCGCCATCCTCAAAGGATTGCTCCATCTGCCAAGTCTTACTTATCTCCACTGAAGCAGGTATGGAGGATAAGAAATCGTGATCCTGCAGCGACGCCTGTCGAACAGGGATGGGGCCGATTTTATCCATCAGGGTGCCTTGATCGTGATGGGTATAACGCAGGGTGGCAGCGAATTGTTACGGTTATCCAGCGCCACAAGTTGCAATTCGTATTCTCCAGGAAGAAGATTTTCTGTCTGCCACAATCCGCCCAACGCACCTTCCATCACCGGGAGGCTGCCCCCCGCAATGGTCACCCAGACTGGATCGCCAGACGCTTTAAATTCATATTTATAGAAACCAAGATCAGGCACATTCACCGTACCCCTCAACTCCACCTTTCCGCTCACTGTTTCCCCGGCAATTGGGAAGATCCATTCCAGCTTACCAGGAGCACATCCATTTTCATTCTGACCCTGCTGAGGGGTGGTAATTTCGGTTCCCGTGAGACCCTGGATTAAACCAATCGCAGGAGTTTCGGTCGCCTGTATTTCCAGGGTTGGAGTTGCCAGGATGACCTGGGAGGGATATTTGATAGTTATTACCGAGACCATGATGAATTCCGCCGTGACGATGATCCCGGTCAGGACCAACCCGGAAAGATTGGAATTTAATTTTCGCCGGGCATTTTCCCGCTCCAGTCCAAATATCGAGAGCCTTAATTCCCGCCAACTGATGATCAGCCCACGCATAAAAATGATCGCGGCAATCACTGCCAGGACGTAGATCCAGGATTCAAATTTAACCAAAAAACTCAAGATGATTTGCATGCGGAAAGATTTAATTTGGAATGAAAAGGATCATTCCTGAGCTTTCAACACACCGCAAATCAGGGTGCGTAACTTGGGCACGATCAATTCTCCGGCCTGAAGTACTTCCGCATGGGTTGTGACCGTTGATCCATCCAGGTTAGCCTTGTTGCTGATCCCAGAAAACCCCAGAACCTGCATATTCCCGTGCCTGGCGATGATCACCTCAGGCACTGTGGACATCCCCACGGCGTCCGCTCCGATCAGGCGTAAAAACCGGAGGTCCGCCGGTGATTCGAAGGAAGGACCGGAAAGGCAGATATAGACACCCTCTTTCAGATCGATCCCCTTTTCCCTGGCAACTTGGCGCGCCGCTTCTGCCAGCTTTTCATCGTAAGGCTTGCTCATATCCGGAAATCTATCCCCGAACTCTTCCAGGTTGGGACCACGCAATGGATTCAATCCTGCCATGCCAATCAGGTTGATTTGGTCGGTGATCATCATCACGTCCCCGGGTTGAAATGCAGGGTTGATCGCCCCGGCGGCGTTGGTCACGACAAGCTGCCGGATACCCAGGCGCTGCATCACCCGGATCGGAAAAGTGACCTGATCCATGGGGTAGCCCTCGTAGTAATGGGTCCTCCCCTGCATCACCAGGACGGATTTGCCCTCAAGGTTTCCAATCACCAACCTGCCCTTATGACCGACGACTGAAGAGATCGGCCAATTCGGGATATCATGATAGGGGATGATATCCGCAGATTGAACGGAATCAGCGAGTCCGCCCAGACCGGAGCCCAGGATGATGGCAACACTGGGATTCTGGGTCGTTTTTTCCTTGATCGCGTTAACGGCTTGATCGATTTCAGCGATACCGATGAATTTTTCCATATTTACCTCCATGAGCCCAAAGTGATTATAACAAAGGGGATTCGGTGCAGTTTTCAGGCCATTCTACCCATTGGTGCGTTTCTCCGCTGTTTTCAGAGCATTCAGCACCTTTCGCAGTTCAGATGGAAGGTCCGCCTCAAATATACGCGGTTCGTCCTCTCCAGGGAGACGGATGACCAATTGAGCGGCATGTAGAAAATGGCGGTGCAGTTCCACGGAGGGTTTTTTTAGACCATAGACCGTATCACCTGCAATCGGACAGTGCAGGAATTTCATGTGAACGCGTATCTGGTGGGTTCTGCCAGTCAATGGATGGACATCCAAAAAGGAGTGATTTTGAAAATCTTCCAGCGTTCGGTATTCAGTCACCGCTTCGCGGCCTAGACCGGGTTCCACAACAGCCATTCTTTTTCGATTTTTGATATCTCTCCCGATGGGGGCTTCCACCCTGCCCAGGGGTGTGGGTGGGTGCCCATCCACAAGGGCAAGATATTTTTTCACCACCTGGCGGTTCTTGAATTGATCCTGCAGGAAATGCAAGCTCCGGTCATTTTTTGCGATCAGGATCAACCCCGATGTTTCTTTATCCAACCGGTGGACGATCCCCGGGCGGAATTCACCATTGATCATCGGTAGTTCCCCTTCCCTGCCAAGAATGGCGTTCACCAGGGTCCCCGAACCATGTCCATAGGAAGGATGAACCACCATTCCGGCAGGTTTATCGATCACCAGGACATTTGCATTTTCATAAATTATCTGCAGGTCAACTTTTTCCCCGCTCAAGTTTGTAGCTACCGGGGGCGGGATTTCCATGCTGATCTGCTGCCCGACTGAGACAGGCTGACCGCCCTTTTCTGCCGGCAGCCCATCCACTCTGACCCTGCCATCATGTATGAATTGCTGGATGCGGGTGCGGGAGAAATCCGGAAATTGCGCGGCCAGGAATACATCCAACCTGGTTGGAGCATTTTCAGGAACAACGGTTTGTAAGATTTCCGTTTTCACGAACCTTGTTTACCAACTGGAGCTGTTGATTCCTCCCCGGGATTTTTCTTGCGGCTTTCGAGCAGTGTCGCCAGCAGCATCAGGCAGACCCCAATGGTCACACTCGAATCCGCCACGTTAAACACCGGAAATGATCCCAAGGAAATAAAATCGATCACATTCCCGCCCAGACGTAACCTGTCGATAACGTTTCCCAGGGCACCGCCGAGCATGAATCCAAATGCGACCTGCATCAGTTTATCCTCGTGCGGGATGCGGGGATAATAATAAATAATCCCACCAGCGACGAACGTTGCCAGGACTGCAAATAGCATCCCTCCCCCCTGGAACAATCCGAAAGCCACTCCGCTGTTATACCAGTTGACGATCCGGGCATAAGGTGCAAGCCAAGCAAGAGGCATCCAGGCCGTACCGCTGGGCAGGTATGTAAGTACAAGCGCTTTCGAAATCTGATCAAGGATAACGATCGCAAGTGCGATCCCGAAAAGCAGCCAATAACTGTTCTTATTCTTCATGAATGTTCATTTCCTATTTATTCAAAATCACCAATCTGGAGTCCCCTGGAAAATCTTCTCAATTTCTTTTTATCCCAACCAGAACATGTTCACCGTCAAATTCATCCTCCACCTTCGGGCAACCGACAGGTGCATCCGCACAGGTCAATTTCTTGGCCAGAACCTCGCCCATGATGAATTCGCGGTTCGATTCGATGGCTTCTTTCAACTGCGGTGATGCCTGGTAAAAAACTTCGATCCGATCGGCAATATCGAAATCCGCCGACTTTCTCAGATCCTGGACCCGACGAACGAATTCCCGTGCCAGGCCTTCCCAGATCAGCTCTGGGGTGAGTTCAGTAACCAAAGCGGCCAGGTAGGCACCTTCCGCAGCTACGGCCAGCCCTTCACGGGCAGTAACCCGAACTTCAACCTCTTCTGGGAGGATCGCCAGCGACTCGCCACCAACGAGGATCTCTATCGGCTGACCACCAAGAAGGGTCTTACCTGCCTTCACAGGATCCTGAGCCAGCAATTCCAGGCGGATGGCAGGGAAACGCGCTCCATATTTCTGCCCCAATTGCTTGGGGTACGGATTGAGCGAGTAGGATACCGCTTCGGTGGCACTGCTGAGAGCGCGAACAGTTTTGACATTAAGTTCATCCTCAAGCAGTTCAGCAAAACTCTCCACTGCAGCGAGCTCCTCGCGGCTGCCCGCGCTGAAGGCGGCTTCAGCCAGCGGCTGGCGAACCTTACGGTTGGCTTTGTTACGCGCAGCATGCCCCAGGGAAGCCAAGTGCATCACAGTGGCCATATCGCGGTTGAGTTTTTCATCTATGAGAACCACATCGAATTCCGGCCACCTTGCAAGATGGACCGAAAGCGGTGCTTCGGGATCCGCCTTAAGCACCAGGTTCTGGTACATCTCCTCCGATAAGAAGGGCATGGCTGGAGCCAGGAGTTTGGCGATGGTTACCAGCGCCTCATAAAGCGTGGCATAAGCTGCCTTTTTATCCTCGTCCGAACCGCTCTTCCAGAACCGGCGCCGCGATCGACGCAGATACCAGTTGGAAAGCTGGTCCACGAAGGTCTCCACCGGTCGGGTGGCAGCCAGTACATCGTATTCCTCATAAGCTTTGGTCACATCCCGGACCAGCGCGTGCAGTTCGGAAAGCAGCCATTTATCAAGGTCGCTGTAGGATATCTCCTTCCGTGTGCCGGGATTCCAGCCATCCAGGTTGGCATAAGTCACGAAAAAGGAATACGTGTTCCAGAGGGTAAGGGTGAAGTTGCGCACCACCTCGCCCACCAGGTTGCTGGAAAATCGCCTTTCCTGCCCGGGAGGGGACGCAGTGTAGAGGTACCAGCGCATCGCGTCGGCGCCGTTCTGGTTGATCACCGGCCAGGGATCAACTACGTTGCCTTTATGCTTCGACATCTTCTGCCCGTTCTCATCCAGGATCAATCCCAGGCAGATCACGTTTTTATAACTGACCTCATCAAAGAGCAGCGAACTGATTGCGTGCAGAGAATAAAACCATCCGCGGGTTTGGTCCACCGCCTCGCAGATATAATCGGCGGGGAAAAGGGCTTTGAAATCCTGCTGGTGCTCAAAGGGATAATGCCACTGTGCCACAGGCATCGAGCCAGAATCGAACCAGACATCGATCAATTCGGGGACGCGGTTCATCGACCCACCGCATTTTTGACAGCGGAGATGAACATCATCCACAAAAGGCCGGTGCAGGTCCAATTGCTCAAGGTTACGGCTGGAGAGTTCCTCCAGCTCCTTCACCGAACCGATGCAGGTCTGATGATGACAGGATGTGCATTCCCAGACAGGTAATGGTGTACCCCAGTATCTTTCCCTGCCCAGCGCCCAGTCGATATTATTTTCCAGCCAGTTACCAAAGCGCCCGTTCTTGACATGCCCGGGATACCAGTTGATCTTCTCGTTCAGGGCGACCAGACGATCCTTGAACCGACTGGTGCGGATGTACCAGGTCTGACGCGCGAAATATAACAATGGACTGTCACAGCGCCAGCAGAATGGATAGGTATGCCGGTAGAGCTCTGATGTAAACAGCAGCCCGCGGTCGTGCAGGTCCTGGATGATCAGGGGGTCGGCGTCTTTCACAAATTTTCCCGCCCAGGGTTTAACCTCCGAAATGAATGAACCATCCGGGGCGACCGTTTCGAGGACGGGCAGGTCATACTCCCCAGCCATCTTCATATCATCCGCACCATACGCTGGCGCCATGTGCACCAAGCCGGAGCCATCCTCCACCGAGACGAAATCCGCCAGGACGACATAATGGGCTTTCTTTTCAAAGGGAAGAAAAGTGAATAGCGGGTGGTAGCGTTTGCCCTTCAGTTGCTTTCCCTTAAAATGTTGAATAACCCGAACGGGAGCATCTTTAAAAACCTTTTCAATAAGAGCTTCAGCAAGTATCAACTTCTCCGACCCACCCTCAGATAAGGCAGCCTCGACAGTAACATAATTGATATTCTCACCTACCGCCACAGCCACGTTGGCCGGCAGGGTCCAGGGGGTTGTTGTCCAAACCAGCAATGAGGTACCCGGTTCATCCACCAACGGCATCCTCACGAAGATCGAAGGATCATCGGTCTCCTTATACCCCAGCGCCACCTCGTGATCGGAAAGCGGAGTCTCACAGCGAGGGCAATATGGTACAACTTTGTAGCCTTGGTAAAGCAGATCCTTATCCCAGAAATTCTTCAGGATGTGCCAGACGGATTCGATGTACTCATTTGTGTAGGTGACATAAGCACTTTTTAGATCGACCCAGAATGCGATCCGGTCGGTGAGTTTTTCCCAATCCTGGATATTCGAAAATGCGGATTGGCGGCACAGCTCATTGAACTTGGCGATTCCGTATTCTTCAATCTGCTTTTTCTTATCAAACCCAAGTTTCTTCTCCACTTCGATCTCAACCGGCAGCCCGTGGGTATCCCAACCACCGCGGCGTAGTACGTGGTACCCTCGCATGGTCTTATAACGAGGGAATAGATCCTTAAATGCTCTTGCGAGCACATGATGGGAGCCCGGTTTTCCATTCGCCGTGGGAGGACCTTCATAAAAAACATATTCCGGACTGCCTTCCCGTTCTTCCATCGTTCGGTGAAAGATGTCCTTTTCCTTCCAGAAATACAAAATCGCCTCCTCAAGCGAGGTAACGTTTAACTTAGGTGAAACTTGTTTGAACATCCTGCCTCCGATTTGTGCCTATTAAAAATAAAACCTCATCCCAATCCGGGACGAGTTCACACCCGCGGTACCACCCGATTTCCCGTCATTGCAGACGGACTCTCCATTTGAATCAATTATTCCAAAGCCATTGTAACGGAGGCCAATCCGTCTCGCTTACTTACCTGATGAGTGTTCGGCTAAAAACTCCGGAAGGATTTTCAGTTCCCGTGATCCGCCCGGCTTCCACCTTCCCGGGTTCGCTATTGGAGGTTCAGAACCTACTCGTTTCCATCCACGCTGCGTTAAATGGATTATCCCATACTTGTATAAAAAAGATAAGGGATTCGAGTCGCGAAACTAGAGGGTCTACTGCTGAATGGGCATTCCGTAGCCCAGACGCGCTATATAATCGAACATGGCTTCAACCCCGTTGCCGGTGGCAGCGCTCGTCAATAGAAATGGGGCACCAATGCTCATCGCAAATTCCATCCCAGCCCTGGCAAGTTCCGGTGGCTGGGGAACCAGATCCAGCTTGTTGCCAATCACGACGAATTTAACGGCCGGCGCGAATTTGTGGACTTCCTCGACCCAATTGGGCAGGTTATCCAGCGAGTTCTTCTCGCCCAGGTCATAGACCAGCGCAGCCGAGACGCTCCCGCGGTAAAAACTCTCACGTACAGCCTGGAAGCGTGGCTGACCGGCTACATCCCAGATGGAAAGTTTCACTTGCTGTCCGGGTAGGTTCACCACCTTGGTCTGAAAATCTACCCCAATGGTCATGATCCGGGATACTTCGAATTTACCTTCACAATACCGCCGGGCGAGAGATGTTTTCCCAACATTTCCGTCGCCAAGCAGGATCACTTTGAAAATCGGGACACCTTCCATTTAACTTTTAGAACCTATCCTTCAAGTAATATTCATGTGGTAGAACAAGTGCGTCCGGATCGATTATTTCCCGCTGGAGTTGGTTGGCATTGGCATCCTCGAAAACCTTCTGGGCTTGTTCGAGGTTTTTAATTTGCTGCTGGGTGGGTTCATTGTTGAAAAGTGCAATGGTGGAGGACACTTTTCCGGGAACAAAACACAGCCACTTGCCGCCCTCGATCTGGGTTAGGCGGACTTCACCCCCGAAGATCTCGCGGGTGGCGGATTGGTAGGCAAACAACATGGGAACAAAGAGAGCGGGGTCTACACCAAAATCTCCCTGGGTTTTGATGGGTAACCCAGTTCGCAGATCGTAGATGGAATAACCGGTCAAATCCGATTGATGCCGCCTGCGGATTATCATCGATTGACCATCTGTCACCTGGTTTCGCCATTCGGGTGAATCCGGGTTTTGGTTGAGAAACTGCTCTACCATGCGGATTTCCTGCTGGTAACTGGCATAAAGCTCTTCGAATTGCTTTCGGTTGATCGTTCCCGAGGCAAAACGCATCGCCAGGGCATCTTCCTTCTGCCGGACTTTATCAATATAATCGCGGGCGTCATCTGCGGACTTGCGGACGGGATTAATCGGTTCGACCGTAGGTATGGATCCCTGCTGCCTTACCTGGGAAGCATAAGAGGGCGCGATCAGGGTCGCATCGCTCATGTTCTCCTGCGTTGAAATGGGTATCTCCTCCAGCGCGGGCCGGGGAGCAGGCACGGTCCGCTCAACCGGTCGGGGAGGTGGTGGTGTCTTCTTTTTTCGTCTCAGCCAATCAAACATGGTATCCCTGCGGTGATGAATGAGGATGTGGGAAAAATGGATTTTTTAACAATAAAGTATTATTCTATCCGGTCGTAGAAAAGTGGCAAGGGCTGGCAGGGAGAATCCTGAAGTGTAATCGCCTCATGCAGGCGAACTTCAGCGTCGTTGGCATCTTCATTTGTTGCAGCATGCAGGGTGAACAAAGGATCTCCCATCTGCACCGCATCGCCCACTTTTTTGAGTACCAGGATCCCAACTGAATGATCGATCCGGTCCTCTTTTTTTACCCTACCGGCTCCCATAAGCACTGAAGTCTCACCCACCACGCGTGCGTCAAGCTTGCTGATAAAACCGGACCTGTCTGATCGAATGGTTTGAACAATCTTTGCCTGGGGAAGTTTCTCTGGATGATCAACGAAGCTCACATCTCCACCCTGGCGCTGGACCAGGATGCGGAATTTTTCCCAGGCGCTACCATCCGCCAACACGCGTTTGGCCAGCTCCACACCTTCGGTGGATGATCCGACACGCCCACCTAGCACAAGCATCTCACCCGCCACTACCAGGCAATGCTGGCAGAAATCCTGAGGACCCTCTCCATGCAAGGTATCTAGAGCTTCCTTCAACTCAAGTGCATTCCCCACGGCGCAGCCTAGCGGTTGATTCATATCCGATAACAGCGCAACAACTTTCCTTCCCGAAAGTCTGCCAATGGAAACCATCAACACAGCCAGACTTCTGGCTTCCTCCAGGGTTTTCATGAATGCGCCGCTGCCCACCTTCACATCCAGCACGATCGCTTGCGCCCCGCCCAGCGATCTTCTTGCTCATCACAGAAGAGGCGATCAAGGGCATGGATTGCACCGTTCCGGTAACATCGCGCAGCGCGTAGAATTTGCCATCGGCTGGGGCAAGGTCAGGGCTTTGCCCGGTGAGAACCAGGCCGATGTCCTTGAGTTGATCAATGAATTCATCCCGGGAAAGGTTGGTGCGGTAACCGGGGATGGAATCCAATTTATCCAGAGTGCCACCACTGAAGCCCAGTCCCCTACCGGACATCTTACCCACTGGCACACCGCAGGCCGCCACAAGTGGCTCCACAACCAGGGTGGTTTTATCCCCCACACCTCCGGTGGAATGCTTATCCAGAGCAATTTTCACAACTTTGGAAAGATCAAGCGTTGAGCCGGAATTTGCCATCGCCAGGGTCAGGTCGGTCGTCTCCCGGTCGGTCATACCTTTTAGTAAAACCGCCATCGCCCATGCTGCAGCCTGGTAATCGGGGATATCGCCCCGGGTGAATCCGGTGACAAAGAACTCAATCTCCTCGCGGCTGAGTTCGAACCCGTCCCGTTTCTTAATGATCAGATCCACAGCATTCATGGTTTTTTGACCTTTAATCCCGTAAAGACAACACGGGCAGCCATTTTGCTGGGTGCCCGCGTTGCAGCTCTACTTCTTCAGGCTGATCGTCACCTTTCGATTTGGTTCGTCGCCTACGCTCTCGGTGAATACATCCGGGTGATCTTTAAGCTGGATGTGAATGATCCGTCTTTCACCTGCAGGCATGGGCTCCAGCACCTGTTTCTTGCCGGTAAGGATGGCCTGATCAGCCATTCGGTCAGCGATCCGGCGCAGCTGGCTCTCCCGGCGGGAGCGATACCCCTGGATATCGATCATCAGCGGCACCCATTTCCCCAGCTCTCTGCAGACGATCAAGCTGCATAAGATATTGCAAGGCGTTGAGGATCTCGGATTTTCGCCCGATCAGAATGCTGAGATCTTCACCGGTGATTTCAATGAAAATGCTTCTTTCTCCGCTGCGTTCTTCCGGTTCGACATACCGGACAGCAACTTTGGCGAAGACCTTCAATTTATCCAGCATTTCCTCGACCACCGCTTTAGCTACCTGCAGCTCGTGATCATCCCCGAGGGAAATCTCCTTCTGCGCTTTCGGTTTGGCTTCCGGTTTTTCCACCTTGGCATTCTCAGGCAAAGCCTGGGGTTTTCCCGGGTTTTCCCTCTGCGGGTTTTTCCACTTTCCGGGTCTTAGAAGAAGGTTCCTCATCCCGGATTGTCAGACGCACTCTTGCCTGGCGGTGACCTAAACCAAGCAGTCCTTTGCTGCCGCTATCCAGGATCTCGACTTCCACTGCGTCCTTGGGCAGACCAAGCTGATCCAGCCCCTGTTCAATAGCTTCATCGATTGTTGGAGCGATGATCTCCAGGTTGGTTCTTTCCTGTTGCATAAATTTCCCTCACCAATTACTTTTTGGCTTTGGAGCCAGATTTTTTCGTCGGGGTTTCAGTCTTCGTCCCCATAAATGGAATCAAATTCCGCCAATTGCGCCAATCGATCTGCCCCATCATCGCATACTGGAAAATTCCGATCAGGTTGGATGCAACGAAATAGATCGCCAGACCTGCCGCCAGAGTGAAGGAGATCCAGCCCATCAACAACGGCATGTACATATTCATCGTCTTGGTCATTTGGGCGGATTGATCGTTCCCTCCCATGGAAGGCGGGGTCATCAGTTTTTGCTGCGCGTATGTGGTGATCACCACTATGATGGTAAGCACCGGGATGCCAAAATTCAACCCGGGGATATACAATCGCTCCGGTTGGCTGAGATTCATCCATAAGAATTGGTCATTTAGAGGAATCAATTCCGATAGATCGAGAAAGCGGGGGTAGATGTGATTGGTGAGCTTGAGCAGGTCAAAATTGGTGCTCGCAAGGGCCATGATCAAGGCCTGGTACAAACCGATGATGACCGGCAATTGGATGACCGTTGGAAGGCAGGAAGCGAAGGGATTAATCTTCATTTCCTTATATAGATCCATCTGCGCCTTCGCCAGTCCTTCCTTATCCCCTTTGTACTTGGCCTGCATATCCAGGTAGCGTTTATCCTTCTGCAGGTCAGTCATCGCCTTCGCGCCTTTGATCTGTTGTGCCTGAAGCGGCCAGGTGACCAGGCGAATAAGGATGGTGAAGAGGATGATCGCAATTCCGAAGTTCTGGCCGATCAGGTCGTAAATGAAAAGTAGGACATTTACGAAAGGTGTAACGATTACCGCGTTAAAAATATCGCCCATGATGGTATTCCTATCTTATTTTGCAGGCTTGAACGGCCAGGAAAGGGCGCCGTTCGTTTTAATGGATCTGCATCAACACGTCACCACCTTTGACTGGTACCAGGATCAGATCGCCCACCAGAACAGGGTCTGAATATAGTTGACCAGTTAATTGTTGATGCCAATTCTCGGTAAGATCAATTTTCAGACCGACCACATTTCCAGCTTCGATTGACGTATACAACCCCATCCGGAATAAGCACCGGTGAGGCAATTACGGAGGAAGAGGTGTTGATAAGAGTCGGTTTACTTTTCAAGTCCTTCTCATTTAGCGCGTAAAAATCGCCGCTTTGCACGCCAATAAAAACCTTGCCATCCTGAATGACAGGTTTGGACCAAATTCCACCGCTTAGCGTGGTTTGATCGAGGACCTTGCCGGTTTTACCATCCACTTTGGAAAACAGACCGCTGATATTCCCCACCAGCAAATTGCCATCCGCGTCCAATACCGGGCTCGTCACAAGGGCACCGCTTAAGTCGGTCTGCCAGAGTTGATTTAGTGTTTTTAGATCGTACGCGTGCAGATAGTGGTCCAACCCGGAAAGGTAAACTACTGTTCCGTTCAGTACCGGTGTGGACCAGAGTGGTCCGCTGGTGGTAATGGTTTTCACTAACTGTCCGTTACGTTTAAGGATATAGAGGTTGCCATCCGCATTCGGAGCAAAAATAAAATCACCTGCGATTAATGCCCCGCCGATATAGCGATCCTCGGCATCTGAGAAATTCCACATTTCGGTGGAGGTCGTAATATTGATCCCATACAATACTTTGCTGTAATTACCAATGACAAGCATTTCACCATCGATCGCCGGCGGAGCGAATAGAATCCCATAATTCGGTCCCCTGGCAAAAAGGCTTTCGATGAAGCCTCCACTCTCCTGGCGTTCAGGAAATACCCATTTTTGGGTACCATTGGTGAGGTCCACGCCATAAATGGCTGTACCGCTCGCAAGGTAGGCCAGCATCTCCATCGATGGTCATACCCGGCCAGTTATCCACTCCACCCCCTGCACCGGTACAACCGGCCAGGATAAGTGCTGTGAATGTCAACAAGATCACAATCGCGATTTTTTGATATTTCATCCTTGGTTACCTTTTTTAAGGGACGGGGTCGTACCCGCCCGGATTGAATGGATTACAGCGGATCACCCGCCAGGTTGCCATGATCGAACCTTTGATGGCACCATGCTTATAAATCGCCTGATATCCATAATGTGAACAGGAGGGGTAGAACCGGCAAGTGTTAGTAGGCATAGTTCTTGATAAAGTACCCTGATAAAGGCGAATGAGCGCAAGAAGTGGCCAGCGAAATAGTGTTTTCAAGTTAACCGGCAAATCCCGCAACCGCGGCTCGCTGGCATATTCCGAATCACTGGAGTGAATTTCACCCATTATTCTGTATCAATTCAGCCTTGGTCAAGAGGCTTCCTAAAGCAGCCAACATCAGCTGGTAGGATGCAATCTGTGTACCCTGACGTGCCACCAGGATCAAATCCCAACCATTTCGTATCGACGGCAGCATTACGTCCATGCAAGCGCGCAAGCGGCGTTTAATCCTGTTCCGCTCCACGGCTCCCCCGGAGCTTTTTCCGGCGATTACCGCGATGCGGACATGATCCAGGTTGTTCTCTTCGATTATTAACACAAGAAGCGGGTGGGTATAACTTCTACCGGTATGCCTCACCCGCTTGATCTCTTCAGAATGGCAGAGTCGGTTCTTCCGTTTCACGCGTCAGCTTGCTATGGTACAAATCCGAATGAAAATTGTAGGAATGCCAATCCGGGCTTACCTGGAGTTTTTACCAGCGGATGCGTTTGACGTGATTGTTCGCTTTTACCGTTAATTGATGACGACCGCGAAGGCGTCGGCGTTTCAAAACTTCACGTCCATCCGCGGTGGACATGCGCTGCCGGAAACCATGAACGCGCAGGCGGCGATGGATGTGAGGTTGATAAGTTCGTTTTGGCATACACTTTCCTTTCAATCAAAAAATCACTTTGCGAAATGCGCAAGCGCCAATTATACCTTAACAAATCCGGTGATGGGAATATTATTTTCGCATTTTTCACTACTTCTTTTCCCCAATACAAACACTCGCTCATGATTTTCTAGAAGTTCGTTTTTTTAGGCAATGATTCGACCAACGACGGATTCGGATTCTAGTTGTTCAAGACGAACTTCACTGATTACATTAATTAAAGGTGAAGTGTGTGCGGTTATCACCCGAAGGTAATTCCCGCTAAGGCCACTCAGCTTCCAGCTATCCCCGCTGGTTGGAATGGCCTGTTCCCAAAGCACCTTCAAAACCTTCCCTAGAAAATCATGCCGGTAATTATTTCCTGATTCGGCAAGAAGAGTGCGCATTCTTAGGCTGCGGACTTTTCTAATCTGAGATTCAACTTGGTCTGGAAGGCAGGAAGCAGGGGTTCCCTCCCGGGCGGAGAAATGGAAAACATGTCCTCCAGCGAAACTCATCTCATCTACAAAATCCAGACATTCCTGGAATTCATCCTCCGTCTCCCCGGGGAAACCGACGATGATATCAGTGGTTATTGCCATCTTTGGTACTTCCTGACGGATCCTTTCAACAATCTCGCGGTATGAGCCTGGTGTATTTATCCTTCCCATTCGTTTCAAGGTGGATTGGCTGCCGGATTGCAGCGGTAAGTGTAGTTGGGCACATAAACGCTCATTCTTCCAGAGAGTGAAGAAACCATCAGGTAAGTCCCATGGTTCGATGGAGGATAACCGTATGCGCGGAATGGAGGTCTCCTTGAGGATATTCTGGACGAACCAAGAAATATCCCTCGCCGGGGAAAGATCCCTTCCCCAGGAACCAAGTTGCACACCGCTCAGCACAGCTTCCTTCGCACCACTTTTTTCTGCCGCATGGATATCTGCGATTACCTCTCTTATCGGAGTAGAGCGGCTTCTTCCCCGCGCGTACCGGGTGATGCAATACGTGCAATGTTGATCGCAGCCATCCTGGGCTTTTATAAACGCGCGGATTCGTTTCCTTGGCCCCTTCACTTGCTCACGGAACTCGAAAGCCTCTTCCGTAAGGTTCATATCGAGCACTTGGCTCACCACGTGATCCTTTTCGGAATTGGGAATAACAGATTCAACCCCATCCAAGTTAAAAAGCGCATTCGCTTCCAGTGTAGAGAGGCATCCCACCGGGATGATTCTTCTGCAGCCCGCACGCCATGCCTGGCGGATCTTTTGGCGAGAATCAGAGGCTGCCTCGCTGGTGACTGCGCAGGTATTGATGATTGTCAGGTCCGCATCCGCCGGTGAAGCGACGATCTCATGCCCACTCGCATGGAACTGGCTGGAATATTTCTCGATCTCCGCCTGGTTCAACCGGCAACCGATGGTATCCAGGTAGACCTTCATTGCTGGTAAAGAATGAGATTATCGAAGAGGATATCCGTCCCAGCGGTAGTTGTCGTTCCCGAGATCAACCCGATCCGCCCCTGGGTGAAATCGCCATCTTGAACGATCGTCAGGAGGTTACCGTTAACGAACAACCCAAGCTCGTCCTCCTGGCAGACACCCAAAATACGGTTCGTCCCCCTGCCGCGTACGATCCCGGCATTGAAATCCATAGTTTTTCCCGCTCAACAGGGAATATTGCCCATCTTTGACCTTGATGATCCCATAATAGCCATCGCTGCTCACCAGGAAGGCATAGAAATTCTCAGCGTCAAGGTACCGGCAGATCACCCCGAAGGTGTTATCATCCGGCCCACTCAATTTGGATGCATCCACCCCCACCGCGATGTTGCTATAATCCCCCTCCCTCGTAGACCAGTAATCCTTTTCGGTTTCATTAATAAGAAAATCCAAACCCTGGTGCGCGTAACTCACCGTACTTCCTGTTGCTGAACTGGTCGTAGTCCAACCGCCTCCTGCCTGGCTGAAATCATCCTGGTAAAGAATCTGACTTTGCGGGATACCCTCCTCCGATCCGTAGACCGGATCTTGGGTTTGAAGATTTCCTGATGAAAAAAAGGAACATCCGGGTAATAAAAAGAGATTTAACAGGAGAAGATAGATGGTGATTCTTTTCGCATGCAGGGGGATACGTGTATTGAGACTCATCATTTTAAATTTTACCGTAGAACCGGTTGGCTCATTGCCCGGGAAAATATTGTTTCAGCAACCTGCTTGCGGTCAGGCCGACCGGTCCGCCAGGGTCGAGCGCGAGGGCAGCCTCAAATTCCTGCCGGGCGGAGGATGCTTTCCCCACCCCCCACAAGGCTTGCGCATAGTGCAGATGGCTGCGGGCTAATCCTGAATTGGAGGCGACCGATTTACTGAGGAATTTTAGTGCGTTATCGGGGTCTCCCTGGCTGAGAAGCAGCCAACCCATCAGGTCGTTGGAGACCGGGTCATCCGGTGCAAGCAGCACGGATCGTTGCACGGCTGCTTCGCCGGCTCCATCCAGGTCGATCCCATTGGCGAGGGAAAAATCCGCCAGTGCCTGCCACACAGTCAGGTTCTCCGCATCAACAGCTGCAGCCGATTGGTATTTCTGTAAAGCCCCAGCCGTATCACCTGAGGCATAAGCAGTTTTTGCCAGTTCCACCAACCAAAGGGACTCGCGGGGCTCCTCTACGGAAAGGGATTCCAGGTATTTCCTGGAAAGATCAGTCTGTCCGCGCTCCCGCCAATAGATTGCCAGGAAATACCGCCCCAATCGCGAGCGGTCATTCAGCCGGGTTGCCTTCACTAAATCCGGGTAGCCATCCTTCTTCTGCATCAGGCGGGATTCTCCCAGCATCGCCCAACTTTCTGAATCAGATGGTTTGAGATTGGTTGAGTTTATGAACGCGATTTCAGAGAGATCCCACTCCCGGGCTTCAAAGAGAAATCGGCCTATCCTCGTAACGCGCTCTACTTTGCTTATTTCAGGTGTATCAAGAATGGAGATCAATGGGGTGAGTTTCGTACGGAGTTCGGGATTCCCCGCGGAGATCTCCACAATGACCGGCAGCGCTGATTCGGGATTCAAGGTTACTTCAAGCATGGAAATTTGCCACGCGATCTCCCCGTTCGGATCATTTTCAGTATCCCGCCAAAGTTTCAATGTAGTAAGGGCAGCCTCAAATTCACCGAGATTCCGCCATTCCTGGACTAACGCGAAGATCTCTTGCGCTCCAAGGTTCTGAAAGGTCCCCAATTCCCTGAATATATTTTCGGCTTCATCAATTTTCCCCATTTGAACCAACACCTTACCAAATTGAAGACCTTCCTGAAAACCCAGGGGAGCCTCGCTTTTCGCTTTGGAATACCAGGTGGCTGCATTGGGAGGATCCCCCGCCAAATCATAGGCTTCGGCGATCTGAAGCACGAGTTCGCTCCTCCAAGGTTCCAGTCGAAGGAGTTTTTGCAAAGATTCCGCCTGGTCTGTAAATCGGTTCTCACTGCCGGCTATATCGGCCGAAGTTGAAAGGGCGTGAACCTGTGAGTAATAAAATGAACCTGATCCAAGGAGGAGGACCAGAAAAACCCCAATAGCAATTAACCAGAATCTCTTCTTGTCAAAAATATTCATCGCGCCAATTATATTCCTCATGGATTCTCCCTGCGGAGAGCTTCCACCCAATTTTGGCGTTCATCCCCGTTTAATCCTTGCCTTGACACAGACCTTCTTGCGTGATAATCTTCTGCCCCGGACGAGACGCTATCGTTGCGAAAGGTTCAATATCCTCCCTTTTCTATAGGGAGCTGCGTCTCAAAATTTTTTTTATGAAAGAGGAAGAAGTAATGGCAGAACGTTTTGTTGGTACCGTTAAGTGGTTCAACCCAGCCAAGGGTTACGGTTTCATTGGTCGTGATGATGGCGAAGATGTCTTCGTCCACTTCTCCGCCATTGAGATGGATGGTTACAAATCCCTGAAAGAGGGCCAGAAGGTCGAGTTTTCGATCGAAAAAGGCGCCAAGGGATTGCAGGCTGCCGAGGTCCGCTCGGCCGAGTAAGACAAGATCTTACCTAACCAACAGGGTCATCGAAAGTGACCCTGTTCTTTTTTAATTAGCTTACCTTTGGAAAAATAATTTTAGATATTCCAGGGTGGCATATTTCCATCCCTGGGGATGCAGCCACCAACTGAAAGGTTTATACCAATGCCCCTCCACCGGGTGTGTGCGTAGTTGTATGCCGGTACCCTCAAAAATCCTATCAAATATGATCTTGGCCCGCCGGGTATGGTATGGATCAGTGACGATCATGGCGGATTCCATCCCCTGCCGTTGCATTGTATCCAGAACTGCTTCCGCTTCCCCCGATGTGCTGTTGACGATCATTTTTGGAAGGATAATGTTGCTGATAGGAACGCCCATCCCGGCCAATTCCACAGCTTTGATCCCGTTTGGATCAATTGGCGATTCTTCCGTGCCGGGGGTAGGTGTTTTGCTCAACCCGGTATCCGTAAGGATCACGGTATCGGCATACCCTTCCTTATATAGTCTGGCGGCTTCCGGGATCCGGTCGCTTTCTGCCCCACTGAGCACAACGATCGCATCCACATTCTTGGATGGATCGGATGCGATAAGGTAATTTCCCATCAAAACCAAGATAAGGAAGATCAGGAAAGCACCGCCGATAATCCCTGCGGTGAAACAACCACACGTGGAGCGATTCCTGTGATCCGCTTCCAACTTTCCCGTATTGTCTTCTATCGATTTGCCTTCCATATAAGCTATTCTAGTGGAATTCTTCCCCGGATTCCATTCTCTAATCCATCCATTAAGTTTCATGTTTTGATTCTTGATGGAAATTTGCTGGTATACTGATTTTTTCATTTACGAGAACTACGCAAGAATGAAATCATCCCTCGATACAAACATCCTGGTGGTGAAACCCTCCACCTGGCGGGATTATGAACTGCTAGATAGCGGGAACGGTCAAAAACTGGAACGCTATGGAAGCCATGTTTTAATTCGCCCGGAGGCAGAAGCCATCTGGAAACCTGCCGCCAATGAACAGGATTGGCAGCGTGCCGAAGCAACATTCCAACCTGCCCCAGAGGAAAATGGCGGCCACTGGCAGTACCGTAAGCCCCTTCCTGAAGAATGGCAGGTTGAATACTCCGGGATGCGCTGCCTGATCAAGCTATCTAATTCGCGGCATGTGGGGATCTTTCCCGAGCAAGCTCCTCAATGGGATTTCATTCGCGGGAGCGCCAGCATCCGTCCGGGTGCAAGGATCCTCAATCTTTTTGGTTACACTGGTATGGCATCCTTGGCTGCTGCGGCAGGCGGTGCCCAGGTGACCCATGTGGATGCATCCAAAAAGGCGGTTTCTTGGGCAAAACAGAACCAGGTACTTTCCGGGCTGGAAACCAAACCCATCCGCTGGATTGTGGACGATGCTCTGAAGTTCGTCCAACGGGAAGCCAGGCGCGGTTCGTTATACGATGGGATCATCCTTGACCCACCAAAATTCGGACGTGGACCGAAGGGAGAAGTCTGGGAGTTCTACGCCCTGCTGCCAATCCTGCTGGAAGCCTGTCGCCAGGTGCTCACCCCCAACCCTTTATTTCTTCTCATCACTGCATACGCTGTTAAAGCCTCCTCGCTCACCCTGGGAACAGCGCTGGATGGATTGATGGAAAAATACAAAGGCAAAACCAGTATGGGGGAACTGGTATTAATGGAAACCAGCGCCAGCCGCCTGGTCTCCACAGCGGTCTTTTCTCTCTGGGCGGATAATTCCCTGGATTTAATCCCAATTATTTCCTAATTCCAAGTAAATGAACATTCCCACCATCGATGCCTGATATATCCTTCCCTTCACAACCTCAGACGAACAGTCAACCAGCGAACAAGATTTCCACCCGCACAAAGGTGATTTTCGGGCTAGGAGATTGGGGCAACAGCTCCCTCACGACCATCTTTGGATTCTTCTTCGCATTTTTCCTCAACAATATCGCGGGATTGCAGCCGATCTATGCCGTCCCCGTCCTGCTGATCGGGGGTATTTGGGATGCCATCAACGATCCGATGATCGGTGTGTTCGCGGATAAGGTCCGCACGCGCTGGGGGAGACGCAGACCTTTTTTCCTTTTTGGCGCCATTCCCTTCGGGTTATTTTTTATCTTGTTGTGGTGGATTCCACCCTTTGAATCCCAATCAGCGCTCTGCGTTTATTACAGCCTGGTCTATATCCTATTTGATACAGCTTATACCATCGTTGCCGTGCCCTATTCCGCCTTGACGCCGGAATTGACCGGGGATTACAACGAACGTACCAGCCTGAACGGTTACCGCATGGTGGTGAGTGTTATTGCCGGGCTGGTGGCCGCAGTGGCCATGCCCTACTTCGTGGAACAGGTAATAGATAAAAAGTCGGCCTACTTGAATGTGGCCATCGTATTTGGGATTCTGGCCATCATCCCATATTTCCTGCTGTTTTTCTTCATCAAAGAAAAGTTTCAGAACGTGAGCAGGGATGATTTCAAACTTCTGAAAGGCTTTCAGCTCGCCTGGCAGAATAAACCCTTTCGTTATGCGGCTGGTATTTACACGACTGCCTGGGTGGCGGTCAGCCTGGCTGGCGCTCTCTTACAGTATTACCTCACCTTCTGGCTGCGCATCCCTGACCAGGTGGATATTATCCTGGGTATGTTGATGATCTCAACCCTGGTCTTCATCCCGTTGATCGTATATTTGGCGAAGAAGTTCGGAAAGCAAAATGCCTATCTCTTGGCGGTTGGATGGTGGATCCTGGTCATGTTCTCGCTCTTCCTGCTCCCGCCGGGTTTTTCGCCCATGATCTATTTTCTAATCGTGGGAGCCGGGGTGGGTGTGGCCGCCGCTCATGTTATTCCTGCCTCCATCATCCCGGACGTGATCGACCAGGACCAGCTCAACACCGGTTATCACCGCGAGGCCACCTATTATGGTTTTATCGTTTTCATCCAGAAATCCGGATCGGCTGCGACTCTGGCTTTGATGCAGTTTGTGCTATCACTGAGCGGATACCGCATCCCCCCCAATCCCTCCCTGCCGCTGGCAGTGTTGCAGCCTGAGTCTGTGCTTTGGTCGATCCGTGCTCTCATCGGGCCGGTCTGCGCGATTCTTTTAGGGGGATCAATGCTACTGGCCTGGAAATATCCCATCAGCCGGGAACAGCATGCTGAGATCCGCAAAGCGATTGAACTAAGTCAGGTTGATACGGAATGACCTGGTGAATCCAGGGTAATAATTCACCTCAGCCAGGCTACCGGCGCCCAGCTGGCTTCTGCCTTGATCCCCAATGTGGATGAAATTTTCTCTGCAATCATGTTCAATTCGTAGGGCATAAGAGGTTGCAGGCAGTTTTGATTAGCATCTTCATCGAGAGTTGTGACCTGCACCCCAACCGGTTTGATCTCACCGACTGCCTTCAACCAGGCTTCGAAAATCAAACCCTGTGGAATTGGAAACCCTGCCCTTAAGAAAAAGCGATTGCAGGATCAAACCCTTCAACCCTTTCATCGTTTCTATCAAACCGCTTAGTTTCAAACCCGCCATGGGGCGATTGATTTTTTCGAAAGACAATTGATCCCCCGCATCCAGTTTCACCAGTGGAATATCGATCAACTCCAAAGCAGTTCTGACTTTCTGCCTGGAAAGGGTGCTGCCATTCGTGAATACTGCCAGGGGAACACCAGGCTGGAATCGATCCCGCAGCAGGCAGGTTTCTTCAACAATATTCGCAAAATCGGGATGAAGTGTGGGCTCGCCGTTCCCTGAAAAAGTGATCGAATCCAAACGCCGGACGGTTTTCAACCCGATTTCCACTTCCTTCAGGATCTGCTCCGGGGTATAGACGCTGCTCGAATCCGGTTTATCAGTTAATTGATCGGTTTTTCCATATTGGCAATAAACGCAGTCGAACGAACAGATCTTATGGAAGGGAGAAAGAAGATTGATCCCTAGTGAAGTGCCCAATCGCCTGGAATGGATTGGTCCATAAACGATCTTCTCTTGCAGCCGGATTCCCAAATGAACCTCATATATATTATTACTACTGAATTGAAGATGAATGCTTGAATTTTGGTAATAAAAGGTATACGCTATGGGAAATAACTATAGCATCAATTCAAAGGAGGTTTCGATGGGCAGAAAGATCTCTATTCGTCGTGAGCTGAAAGTACCCCCAGCCGAAGTATTCCGTGCCTTTTCGAACGCAACTGTTCTGCGGGAATGGCTTTGCGATGTCGCCACAGTCACACCCCGGGAGGGAGGTCGTTTCTACCTGTGGTGGGATCATGGCAGCTTCATCGCTGGAAAATTCACCCAATTCATCCCGGGCGAAAAGCTTGAGATCAGCTGCCAGGGATGCAATGAACCCACCCCGACGAAGATCTCCATTTCCTTAAAGAAAATTGACCGGGGAACCGAGTTGGAGTTGAAGGAGTCCGGATTCAATGAAGATGATGAGGGCAAAAAGTTGAAAAAACGGGTGGAGCACCGTTGGGAAGTCAGTCTGGAAAACCTTGCGAATGTCCTCGAAAAAGGACCTGATCTGCGCGTGGTCAATCGCCCGATGCTCGGGAGTTTTCATCGATGGTCTGGATGAGAAAAAGGCAGCGAAGATCGGCGTCCCGGTGACGAAAGGTGTTCTCGTGGGGGGTCTGGTGGAAGGTATGGGTGCGCAATCCTCCGGTGTTCAGAAGAATGATGTGATCATTAAAATGGATGGTAAACCGATCACGGATTTCCAATCCATCGGGATCGTATTGCAGACCCACAAGGCTGGCGACAGCGTGGAAACCCAGCTCTATCGCAAGAGCTCCCTGGAAACTCTGTGGGTCAAGTTATCCTTCCGACCCATCCCGGAGATCCCAAAAACCGCGCAAGGATTGGCAGATGCTTTCAAGAAAATTTATGATGAAAAATTCGTTGAATTGAAGAAATCCTTCGCCGAAGTCAGCGAGGAGTTGGCCAATACGCCCCCGAAAAAGGGTGAGTGGAGCGCTTGTGAGGTGCTGGCGCACTTGATCCACTCCGAACGCGACCAGCAGTTGATTCTCCACACTGTGGTTTTCGACCAGGAGCTTGTTTCGGATGGTTATGGGGATAACCTGGATGCCCGTAACAAGGCCACCGTGGCTGCTTATGGAAGTTCAAAAGCCTTGTTGGAGGAATTCCATCGGGCAATAACGGAGACTACGTTCTTTATTGCCAATCTGCCGGAGAAGTTCGTAAAACATAAAGGCAGTTACTGGCGCCAGGCATTCAATCTTCTGCAATTCCCGCAGCACACCGATGAGCACATTGTCCAGATCCGGGAAGGGTTTGGAACCCTGAAAAAGAAAACAGCCAAAAATTAAAAAAGTTCGGGCGCGGGAAATCCCGCGCCCGATAATTTTAATTTACATCCCGAATGTTTACCTCCAGTGATAGACTGGTAGGTGAATCGAGAACCCAAAGCGCGTCCTCGATCATCAGTCTGGCTGCTGCCGGGTTGATGCTCCTGCCGCTTTGGAATGCGGTCTCCCAGATGAAGGAAGAGAGGTGTGCTGCGGCAACTTTGGGTTTTCCATCATCCAAAGCATTTTGTGCCTTATCAAGGAATTTCATCAGGTTCTTGTAGGTGGTCGGCTTTGGTGATCTTCCCTTCCGTGTTGAACCGGTTGACGCTAGTCTTAAGGCTCTGGATGGTGGCAGAAATATAGAACTTGACCGATGCAGTGCTCGTGTTCTGAAGCGCATCTTTCGCGGTCACCACCAGGAAATGTGGTTGTCCCAGTCGCAGGGTGTACAGATCGATTACCTGGCCATCTGTAGACTACCGACCCCGTCTAATTTTGCCGAGACCTCACCCATACCAGCGGGTGTATCCGATGCGCCAAAGTCAAGTGTGATCTTTTGAGGTGCAGGTAGGTTTTGCTTCAGGGACTGTGATGGTGATGACCGGACCCATTGAATCGTAGTTGAAGGTCACGGAGGCCGTAGATCATTCCCGGCCTTATCGACCGCATTCACGGTCAACACATGGACTCCCTGCGTGAGAGCTGTCAGGTCAATAACCTGTCCATTTGTAACTGCAGTTCCATCCAGGTTAGCGGTCATCGTTGCCACCCCGGCTGGAGTATCAGTCGCGCTGAAATCCAGGGTCAGGCTATCCAGCGGACCATACACTTTGCGTTCAGGTGATGTGATCGTGATCACAGGACCTGCAGTATCTGAAATGAAGCTTAACCTGCCTTCGATCGCCGGGCTGACAATTCCCTTGAATGTGACGTAATCGATCACAGCGTCGCGGACGTAGTACTGGGTGTCGTTCACGATCTGGCTCAATGGCCACAGGCTTACCCCACCGTCATTGAAGTTACAGGATCCAGCAGCAAGGTAGTTGACCGTGGAAACCTTGTAGTATGTTGCTGCGTCGGTGAAATCAACATCAATCACCACCGATGTTCAGCGAAACCACATTGTTTCCATTTGGTAATGCGGGATATAGGTCATTGTATGTGATCTTGTTCCCAAAGTCCGTATCGATCATGCAGGTGGTGTAATAGGAATAACCACCATAACCGGGAACATACTTGTAATAGTAGTAATTCCGGTACGCCCGTTCCAGGACCGCCTTGAGTTGGGGTCCATTCATATCCAATCACTACCAGCGAATTCTCGTAGGGCATGGCAGCGAACATATCGGAGATTTTTAGGGTGAACGGAGTGGCTGGAGTTGCTCCCGTGGCGATTAACTTATTCGTCATCGCACCGGAGAGATGGAAATCCACCGGGATGCCATTCTTGGTTTCCAGTTCATATACCGAGGCATCGGCTTGTAGGTTGGCTCCGTTCGTTTCCTGGGTGAATGCCAGCATCGTATCGATTGGTGCGGTTGTCTGACCGATCACCGTATCATTATAAGAATGTGAGCAGTGCCGACATATGGATCGATGATCGCTTTGTGGCAGCGTCCTCAGCAGTGGCATGTCACCACGCTGAGGTATCGACCAGTCCCGCTGACCACTTCATAATTTCCACCACCCAGGGGACGCAAACCCAATACTTCCTCACCCAGGGTGTTGTTGTACCGGTATGCCTGACCAACGATCACTGGTTTGCCATCCGGGTCTACAACGATGCTTGGCAGATACTTGTATGCGCCAAACCCGCTCGCGGGGTTCGTGTGGCTGTGCCCGCCAACCAGCGCGTCCAAACCGGTAACAGTCGCCACCAGGTTGGTATCCACATTGGCATCCACTTCCACGCTGGCCGGGTTCTCGGTGAAACCGATGTGCGTCAGTGCGATCACCACATCGTTGGTAGGTCCAAGCAAGTCGGATAGTTCCTGGGTCTTGGCGATCGGATCGCTGAAGGTCAGCCCGGGAATATTGCTGGGCAGCTCGTAATTGGGTACCCGGTGGTTGCCGATGCCCAGGATGGCGACATCGATATCGCCCAGGTCTTTCTCAACATAGGGTACATACCGGCACGGAAGCAATCCCGTAATCCCCGGTATCAGATCAAATTCGCCTGCAGAACCGGGAAAGTTGCCTGGGATAACACACTGGTGAAGACATCCTTGCCGAAGTTGAACTCATGGTTGCCCAGTGTATACGCGTCATATTCATGGAGTTGAATGCTTTGATCAACGGTTGGATGTGAAGGGTGGGATCCGCGATGGGAGTCCCATTGGAAGTTACTCCAGTGGGAGCCGTCTTGAAATAGTAGCTCATCGCGTCACCCTGGATGTTATCACCGGAGCTGAGCAATAGGGTTCGGGTTGGATTGTGCAGCTTTTCCTGTTTGATCAGGGTTGCCAGCTGGGTGTAGCCGACATAGGTTCCCTTTGCACAGGTTCCCGTGCGAATCGTTGTGATGCAGGATCGTGAGCGGGACGATTTCACCATCTTCGTACACGAAATCGCTGTCCCCATCTTTAATGATCCTGCCATCCAGGGTTCCATCTCCATTGGGACCCATGTATGCTGTTTCCGGGGTTCCATAGTTAGCTGAAATATACGCATTGACCGCATTCAGCATATCCCCCCAGTAGGTGATGTTGGTCATGTACTTGAAAGCGTTGTAACCATCCCCACCGGCCGGAGCAAGGAACTCGTTCGTGCCGACATTGTAGGTTTTCTTCAGATCCAGTGGTTCCCAAGAGGATGACGCTTTATCGAATACCATCACGTCATACGCACCCCAGGCATAAGGTTGTGGACCTGGGCAGAGCATCTTTGTAGGAGAAGTATTTGTATTTCAGTCCAGCCGGTTGGATCATGCCGGCGACATTTGGTGCATAATTAATCACTTCGAGGATCTTGTCCCCGGTCATCTTACCGACTGCTGTTGCATTCCCGAAGGGAAGAACGGTGAACATATTTCCGTAGGTTAAGCAGATGCTGGTGCGTGAGTTCCTGAAACACAACCAGTGTTAGCCCAAACTCTCCGTACACAGCACCAATCTGTCCGGATCCCGCCAGCATTATTGAAGAACAGATCAACATCGTTTGCAGTTTCAGCATCGGTATTCAGGTAGTTATAGATGGCATCATCGATGAAAGTACCCATCATGTTGTCGTGGTGTTGCTTCGTCCCAGGTCAACAGCAGAGTACCCAACAGGAGTATTGACCAACGCGACGTATGCAGGATCTGTAGCGCATAGTATTGATCACCCGCATGCGATCGTCGGATCACGCAGCCTAAAGCCTGTAAAGAGGGTTATACCGGGACCAGGCCACTGAAACTGCTCCGTCGTGCTGCACGGTGACATCCGCCCGGCCCGAGCGTCCGACCGTTGTAATAGGCCTGGACACAGTTGTGTTTCCAGACTAATGTTGCTGCGGAGTAGCTAGATTGGAATGGCTGTGACCTCCGATGATCAGGTTGACTGGTTTACCCGCAGTGTTCAGATTCTGTAGCCAGGGTTTGATCACCGATACACCGGAATACCATAACCATACCCACCATCAGCGTAACCCAGATGGCTGAGCACAACGATCACATCCGCCTGTGCTTTCATCTGCATCATAATAATGTACGATGGAAGCCAGCTGGATCTTTGAAGCATAATCCTGCTGTTGCGGTGGAAACGGTAATGATCGGGGTTTCAGTCGTAGTTACACCGATGAATGCAACTTTCACGGTGTTCGGTGCAGTCTCCAACTGTCCTGAATTACATAATGGGGCATCAGCAAAGTCGGTGTTGTCCAACCAGCAGTTGCACAATTTCCAGTATCATTCATAACGATATTTGCAGTTACATAGGGGTATATTGCTTCAGTTGTGCGATTGGCAAGGTTGACCTGTCCCCAGTCGAATTCATGGTTGCCAAAGGTTGCGACGTTATAGCCCATATTCGTTGAAAACATCAATGGTTGGCTATGCCTTTACCGGTAGGGGTCCCATCCCCCAAGTTTGAAAGCAGGCTGCCCTGCATTTCATCCCCTGCATCCACAAGTAGGACATTTGCTGCACCAACAGCGGTCCGGACACTATTTACTTGTGTAGCTACCCGGGCCATGCCCGGGTTGCTGGTGCTGAGACTGTTATCCAATTGCCCGTGAAAGTCGTTGGTATGCAGGATCGTAAAAGTCACCGGGACTGCCGGTGCTGCCTGCGGCTGCGCAAATACCTGCAGCGGCAGCGCCAGGCTCAGGATCACCACGCAAACAAAAATCTTGAAGATCTTGGTCGTCATAGCATTCCCTTTCAGATTATTGAATTGTGTGAAACTCAAAAACGGAATCAAAGTAATCAGAGCGATTGTTTGAAACAGAAAGATTACCTCCACCGCAGGCTCGATAATTACCCCTCCTTTCTCCAAGCGTCTGAGGAACACCTTACAATTTTGTAAGGTGACACAATCAGTATAGACCGTTCTCATGCCTGTTTCAATATGCGGGATGATTTTTTAAGGTTGAAAACGCAATTTTTAAGGTTCCGGTGCCACCAGGTTTGACATTTCCCCTTCCCTCTCCTACACTTATCCCATGCTAGCCCGGGTTTTTTCCTGCGCTGTTCTCGGCCTGGATGGCGTCACCGTGGAAGTGGAGGTGGATGCCGGCCGCGGGCTGCCCAAGATGACCATCGTCGGCCTGCCGGATACCGCCGTGCAGGAGAGCCGCGAGCGGGTGCAGACCGCCATCAAGAACGCCGGGTTCACCTACCCGCGCAAACCGGTGATCGTCAACCTGGCTCCCGCTTCCGTCCGCAAGGAAGGTCCCTATTACGACCTGCCCATCGCCCTGGGGGTGCTGGCCATGCTGGGGATCATCCCGCAGGCAGGAACTGGCTGCCAGCCTGGTGGTGGGCGAGCTCTCCCTGGATGGCAGCGTCCGGCACGTGCGCGGGGTGCTGCCCATGGCCGCCCACGCCCGCGCCGAGGGGTTCAAGCGCATCTTCGTCCCCGCTGCCGATGCCCCCGAAGCCGCCCTCATCCCGGATCTGGAGGTGATCCCCGTCCAGACGCTCGCTGATATCGCCGCCCATCTCACCGGGGAAACCCCCATTCCCCCGCAGCCAGCCATCGACCCCGGGGAGGTCGAGACCTGGGTGCAGACCGATTTCCGCGAGATCAAAGGCCAGGAGCACATCAAGCGCGCCCTCGAGGTTGCCGCGGCTGGCGGCCATAATGTGCTCATGGTCGGCGCTCCCGGGGCTGGCAAGACGCTTCTGGCGCGCGCACTGCCCTCCATCCTGCCGGGTATGACCATCGATGAATCCCTGGATGTGACCCGCATCTACTCGGTCGCCGATCAGCTCCCGCCGGATGTCCCCCTGCTGCGCAGCCGACCCTTCCGTTCCCCGCACCACACCATCAGCCATGCCGGGCTGGTGGGCGGCGGCAACTGGCCGCACCCGGGCGAGATATCGCTGGCCCACCGCGGGGTGCTCTTCCTGGATGAGTTCCCGGAGTTTGGCCAGCGCGTGCTGGAAGTGCTGCGCCAGCCGCTGGAGGATAAGGTGGTCACCATCAGCCGCGCGCAGGGTTCGCTCACCTTCCCGGCCAACTTCCAGCTGGTGGCAGCCATGAACCCCTGCCCCTGCGGGTATTATGATGACCCGGTGAAACCCTGCACCTGCTCCAATTCCACCGTGACCAAGTACCAGAAACGCATCTCGGGTCCGCTCCTGGACCGAATCGACATCCATGTGCAGGTCCCGCGGGTGGATTATGAAAAGCTCAGCGGTGACCGGCTTGGGGAGCCATCGGCGGTGATCCGAAAGCGGGTCGAATCTGCGCGAAAACTTCAGCAGCAGAGCGTTCGAAGGAACCGGGTTGGCCTGCAATGCCGAAATGCACCCGGCGGAGGTTCGCAAGTTCTGTATTCTGGATGAAAGCGGCCGCAGCCTGATGAAATCCGCCATGAACCAGATGCAGCTCTCCGCCCGGGCATATCACCGCATCCTGAAACTTGCCCGAACCATCGCGGACCTTGCTGGCTGCGAAGCCATCACCACCCCGCACCTGGCTGAAGCACTGCAATACCGCCCCAGATTGATCGATTAACCAATGGAATTCATCGATCAAGTCGGATGAGCATCATCCTCTGAAGTAATTTTTATCAAGCGGGATTTAATCGATGTATAGACTTTATCCTGAATAGTTTGAAATCAAAGGTCACTCCACTTTATACTTATTGAAACGGAGGAAAAATGCAAATTCTTAACCATTCTTAAAATCATCGCAGCGATTGGCACCCTGGTCACCGGGCTGTTTGTATTGGTGAAACCAAAAGCGGCGGAGGGGTTCACCGGGCTGACAGCCAGTGGACCCCGGGGTATCTCGGAATTCCGCTCGATCTTTGGCGGGTTGTTCATCGCCCTCGGTCTTTTTCCTCTGGTTTCACAATCCCCGGTCGCGTTCCAGATGCTTGGCTGGGGTTACCTGGCCATCGCGGTGGCAAGGCTCGTTTCAATTTTCATCGATAAATCCTACGATCGCTCGAACATTATCAGCCTGGTGAATCGAAGATCGTTTTTGGCGATCATTCTCTGGTTTGTAGGGTTGGCTCCATGGACATCCAAATCGTTACCGATAGTGCCTGTGATCTTCCGGAGGAGATCATCAGCAAGTATGGGATCGATGTGATCCCTCTTGTTTATCAATATGGAAGGAAAAAGCCTGCGTGACGGGGTGGATATCAACCGGGATGATTTTTACACCCGGTTGCCTCATATGACCACCCATCCGACCACTTCCACACCTGGCGTGGAAATCGATCCGGAAGAAGTACATGGAATTGATCGAAAAAGGTGCAACTGGGATTGTTTCCATCCATATCGCCGGCTCCCTTTCGAATATGGTGAATCTGGCTCGCATCGCCGCAGAAGGGCATCAAAGAAGTGCCGGTCAGGATCGTCGATAGCGGGCAGATCTCCCTGGGAATCGGGTTGCAGGTTCTGGCAGCCGCCAAGGCAAATATTCAGGGAAGAGCGCTTGCAGGAGATCATCGATCTTTGCAAGGTCTTCGACGAGCGCACCTGGTCATTTGCCGCCCTGAATACGCTCGAATTTATCCACCGCGGAGGGCGGATCTCCAGCCCTCAGTATAACATCGGCAGGCTGCTCAACATCAAACCACTCATCATCATGCACGCTGGTGACCTTAAATTCGAGCGGGTGATCACCTTCAAGAATTCGATCAAACGGATCATCTCCACCCTGGAGGAGATCAAACCGCTGGAACAGATCGCGTACCTTCATACCGCAGCCCAGGAGCGGCTTGAATGAATTCAAGGATCAGACCGCCAGGTATGTACCAGGTGGTTTTGAACCCCTCACCGGAGAGGTAACCCCGGTGATCGGGGTGCATGTTGGCCCGGGGGGAATCGGTTTGGTGGCAGTGCAGGCGCAGGAATAGGGAGCCTAAATGTTTATAAACGCGTTTCTCGATGCAGGATTACTGGTATTGTGCTTTATGGTGATCCTCTGGCTGGTCAGCCTGGCTTTGAAGAATTCATCCATCGTGGATATTTTTTGGGGAACAGGTTTTGTGCTGATCGCCTGGTTGACCTTTGTGCTCTTCCCGGAAGGGTACCTCCCCCGGAAAATCCTCTCGGTCGCGCTGGTCACGATCTGGGGGTTGCGCTTATCGATTCACATTTTCCTGCGAAATAAGGGTAAGAGCGGAGGATTTCCGCTACCAGAAATGGCGCAATGAAGCCGGACCCTCCTGGTGGTACCGCAGCTTTTTCAAGGTATTCCTGCTGCAGGGATTCCTGATGTGGATCATTTCCCTGCCGGTGATCGCCGCCCAGGTATCCCCAAAAGGTCCGCTTTAATTTCCTTGATTATCTTGGTGTGACTCGTTTGGTTGATCGGATTCTACTTTGAAGCCGCAGGGGATTTCCAATTGGCTCGGTTCAAATCAAACCCGGAAAACAAAGGCAGGGTACTTGATACCGGGGTTTGGAAATATTCCAGGCATCCCAATTATTTTGGAGATGCTTTCCAGTGGTGGGGTTTCTTCCTGCTGGCTTTTTCCGCAGGGTATTGGTGGACAATTATCAGTCCGGTGATTATGACTCTTCTGCTAATTCGGGTCTCAGGTGTTGCCCTGCTTGAAAAAACCCTCAAAGAAAGCAAACCCGAGTACAAAGATTATTTGGAAACCACCAGTTCATTTATTCCCCTTCCACCGCGGAAAGAAATAAACATGCAGTGAAAATAAACCAACGGAGGCATTTAATGAAATTGTGATCGTTCTGGCTGATCTCGGAATCATGGCCATGAGCGCAATCCTGGGTACGCCTTTCTGAATGGGAATTTTTTCGCTGAAGGAACGCAGATTGATCGGAATGCCCTGGGGAATTGTCTCCCTCGTTGACCTTTATACCGGGTTCATCCTGTTTTCCGGTTGGATCATTTTCCGGGAGAGATCAGTTCTTCGTTCGATCATCTGGGTGCTGTTTCATGATGGTGCTGGGATTCTTCACTGCCAGCGTCTACGTCCTGGTAGCAGCTCTCTCCGCCAAAGGAAGCTGGCGAAAATTCTGGATGGGCAACCGTTCCGATTTACCATAAACCAAGCATAGAGATTCGGATTCCACTAAATCCGAATCCCTCTTTTTCAATGATGGTACAATCATCTCATCTTCGAAAGTACAGGCAGGGGTATCATGCAAAAATGGGAATATCTGTTCCTGACAGTTTTTCGGGTGGGGGATGTTTGGAAGGTGGGGATCGTGAACGGCAAGGAAATCCCCAAATGGATCCAGGGAGTATCGTTGTATGATTTTGTGAATGAACGCGGCGAGGAAGGCTGGGAGTTGGTGAGTGCCAATTTTTCGCCGATCTTCACCGATCTTGCCCACGTGGACTCCGAGGATTATCGCCTGGTGATGAAACGTCCCAAAGGCTAGGTTGGATCATTTCCGAGGCTAGAAAACCGCAGGTTAAATACCTGCGGTTTTTTCTTTTTATAGTCGTCCTGAAATCCCTTTGAAATTCTCATGGCACGCTATTTGCACCTTACAGTTTGGTAAGTTTCCCCATTTTTCGTCAAAAAAGTGGAATTGCCACTTGCATATTGCCTGCTTTTTGCGTATACTGTGGTAAGAAGTGGTAAATAGTGGGTGAAAGTGGAACGCCGGCATCCCCGGCGTTCCAGCGTAATATACAGGGTAGAACAAATGTTCTTAGGTCAGTACGAACACACCATCGACGAAAAAGGCAGGCTTATCATCCCGGCCCGCTACCGTGAGCTACTCGACAACGGGGCATATATCACCCGCGGCTTCGACCGTAACCTGATCGTTCTCACCGGGCAGCATTTCCAGCGCATCTACCAGAATGTAAATGGCATGAGCATGACCGATTCCGCCGCCCGCGATCTGCGTCGACTGATCTTTTCCAATGCTGTCGCAGTGGAATTCGATAAAGCCGGCCGCATCCTCATCCCCCAATTCCTCCGGGATACCGCCGACCTGACCAGCACCACGTTGTTGATCGGTATGGGTGAATATTTTGAGGTTTGGTCAGCTGAAAACTGGCAAAAGCAGGAAACCCGCCTGCAGGATGATGAAACCAACGCACAGAGGTTCTCAGCGTTGGATCTTTAAGGCACCCCTATGCAAACATCGGCCGCCACCCCCCAGCAAGCTCATCAGCCGGTACTCTTTCATGAAACACTGGCGGCTATTGCTCCGCGGGATGGCGGAAGATATATCGATGCCACCCTTGGCGCCGGGGGGCACGCACAGGGAATTCTGGATGCCTCCTCCCCCTCAGGAAGCCTCCTTGGATTGGATCTCGATCCGCAGGCAATTGAACTTTCCACTTCCCGATTAAGAGAATATGGGCAAAGGGTCAGGATCGTTCGCAGTTCCTATACCCGACTGTTGGAAGAGATGCATGCAAATGGGTGGGAAAAAGTGGATGGTGTTCTCTTCGACCTGGGGGTTTCTTCAATGCAGCTGGATAACCCCCGGGGGGGATTTTCGTTTAAAACCGAAGCACCTCTGGACATGCGTTTTGACCCCCAAAACCCTGTCACTGCAGAATCCCTGGTAAATACCCTGCCGGAGGAGGAGCTTGCCGGGATCCTCTGGAAATACGGCGAAGAACGGAAATCCCGCAAGATCGCCCAGGCAATTTGCTCCTCCCGGCCGGTAAGAACCACAGGCGAGCTTGCAACCATCGTCCGACACAGCACTTGGTCATTTCAGCGGACGGATCGATCCAGCCACCCGCACCTTCCAAGCCATCCGCATCGCTGTCAATTCGGAATTACAGGTGATCGATGAAACATTGCCCAAGGCAGTGGAAGCCCTGAAACCCGGTGGTCATCTGGCAGTGATCTCTTTCCATTCGCTGGAAGACCGCCTGGTGAAGCAGTTTTTTCGCCGCGAATCCAGCGATTGCATCTGCCCCCCCGGAACGCCTATTTGCACCTGCGGGCACAAGGCCAGTTTAAAAGAACTCAACCGAAAGGGTGTTATCTCATCTCAAGATGAGATTAAAGCCAACCCGCGTTCGCGCAGCGCTCGGCTGCGCGCCGCCGAGAGAGTGGGGCTGGCATGACCATTGCACCGATTTTCTCAATTAATCTCTTAATGGTTGAGGTTCAAAGCAAATGACTTCCAGAATCATGCAAGCTTACCAGCAGGCTCCCTGGCGGACAAAATTCCGCGGTATGGGTGGATTTCTAGTTGCCATTGCCGGGCTCTTCCTGGTGATTGGACTTTTTCTCAGCATCAGCGGTCAGGCTGCCACAGCCGGGTTGGAGCTGCGCGAAATGAACGACGAACGGGAGTCGCTCCGCCAGGAGATCGCGAGCATGCGCACCCATATTGCCGATATCACCTCAGTGGTAAGAATGCATGCCCGCGCTGAAGAGCTCGGTTATAAACAGGTTTCCCCCGGCAGAAGTGACCTTCCTCTTTGTACCCGGTTATCCGGGACGCCAAACAGCCGTTCTGGCAGCAGCTCCTGGTGAGTTGAATATGCCCGAACCGGTAATCAAACCTTCCTACACCGAGTCCTTGTGGGACTGGATGTTCCACGGACTTGCCCAGGTGAGCGGGACGACAGGTCAGTGAACCCATGAGATTCCCCGCCCTTTCCCGACCTTGCCTTCCTTGGTTTGATTCTCTCCCTGATGGGTGTTGTGATCATCGGCCAGATGATCAACATTCAAACCAGCGCCGTCCACCGTGAATTGAGCGATATGGCGGATGAAAAATACGGGTACGAGGTAAAAACCATTTATCCCGAACGCGGTTCCATCTATGATCGTTGGGGGAACCTCCTGGCTGGTAACAAGACCGTTTATGAGATCGGCTTGGATTTGGGCTCCAAGTATCATGTGAATTCGATCGCAGAAACCTTCGCATCTGTCTTCAAGACCGATCCACGTGCAATTTACGGTAAGGTGGAAAAAGCGCGCCTGCACGGTTACAGCTATGTCGCCCTGATCGATTACGCCCAACCTGAGAAGGTGAATGCAATAAAGAAGGTTCAATCCCAATTCGCAGCTGTGAATCCAGCTGGTAGGGATCGATCCGCCCCCAGCCTGGTCGGTTTGCTGTATTCCCCCCACCTCGTGCGCTCATACCCCGAGAAAACCCTGGCAGCCAATGTACTTGGGTTCTTCCCATATAAAGAAGGATCCAGCGCCCATGGATATTATGGGATCGAGGGACAGTACGATGATGTGTTGGCTGGCCAGCCAATCCAGCTCTCTGTCTCCCGTAATCCATATCAGCAATCTGAGATGCCCACTACCCCTCCGGGAGCCGACCTGGTTCTCACCATCGATCGCGAGATCCAGGCCAAGGTCGAGGAGATCCTCGATCAAAGCGTGAAACACAATGGGGCTCTCTCCGGAACTGCAATCGTTGAAGATCCGGAAACTGGTGAGATCCTGGCCATGGCTACTTCCCCGCGCATCGATGCCAACCAGTACTGGACGGCCTCGGAAGTATTCAAGCAGCCCACCCATTTCAACACTGCGGTCGGCACGATCTACGAACCCGGTTCGATCTTCAAGATCCTTACCATGGCCTCAGCCATTGATAAGGGCATCATCAAACCGGAAACGCCATTTCTGGATACCGGGGTCTTGAACGTGGATGGATATGAGATCTACAACTGGGATGACCAGGCTTACGGCCCGGTGGACATGATCGGCTGCATGCAGCATTCGCTCAATGTCTGCCTGGCATGGATAGCTCTGCAGATGGGTCCGCAAACTTTCGACGAATACATGGCTGCCTTTCATATCGGCCGGCCTTCCAATATTGACCTCGCAGGCGAAGCTTATCTCCCCTTCCGCGGTCAGGGAGACCCAGGATGGTCAAAATCCACGATGGCGACACAATCTTTCGGACAGGGTGTCGCGGTCGCCCCGGTTCAATTCCTGATGGCAGCTTCCGCGCTGGCTAATGAAGGCAAGATGATGGCGCCTCACATCGTCCGCTCCATCGTGCGGGATGGTGTGCAATACAACGTGAACCCCCAGGTTGTAGGCAGCCCTATCTCCCAGCAATCCGCAGCGACGATCACAGATCTGCTGGCAAAATCTCTTGGAGATCGAATCCTCAAAAGCCCTCGTGGATGGTTACCGACTGGCGGGGAAAACAGGCACGGCAGAAATTCCAACTCCCTATGGTTACACCATGGGAAAGACGAACGCCTCCTTCATTGGATGGGGACCGGCGGATGACCCCAAATTCGTTGTTTATGTCTGGTTGGAACAGCCCAAATCATCGATCTGGGGTTCTGTGGTGGCTGCGCCCCTTTTCCGCGATATCGCCCGCGAAGTGGTTGTCCTGATGGATATCCCCCCGGAAGATTTCCGCCAAAATCTGGCCATTGAGAATTGATCTCATAATGCTAAATATCCTGGATGTTTTCGAAGCGCTTCTTGGTTTCAGACCTGATCACCCTGGCTGGGTCATCAGCGAAGCAGCTATCGATTCCCGCCAGGTGATCCCGGGGATCTCTCTTCGTCGCGCTGCCCGGCGAACGCGTGGATGGGCACGAGTTCATCACCGAAGCTTTTCGCCGGAAAGCAAGTCTTGCCCTGGTTCAAAAGGATGTTTCAGCTAACTTCCCGCAGATTGATCTGCGCAAAGAAATCAAAGCCGGTACAGATTTTAAACTTCCCGATCCCCCACTTTGTATTCGGGTTGAGGATACCCTCGCCGCCCTCCAAAAAATCGCCAAATTCTGGCGGGAAAAACAGGATCTGCGTATCATCGCCATCACCGGTTCAGTGGGGAAATCCACAACCAAAGAGCTGATCGCTGACGTACTCAACCAGCGCTTTACCACCCTGAAAAGCAAAGGGAATTTAAATAATGAGATCGGCCTCCCCCTCACCTTGCTGCGTCTTGGCAGCGGGTACCAGCGGGCAGTGCTCGAGATGGGTTTCTATGTTCCCGGGGAGATTTCCTTCCTCTGCGACCTGGCCAAACCCCAGGTTGGTGTGATCACCAATATCGGCACGGTTCACGCGGAACGCGCCGGCTCCCAGGAAGAGATCGCCCAGGGTAAATCAGAACTAATCCAGGCGCTGCCTCCCTCACCAGAGGGAACTGCCATCCTGAATTATGACGATCCCCTTGTCCGCCCCATGGCAGAGATCACCCGCGCCAGAGTCTTCTTCTACGGACTTGACTCGCAGGCCGACCTTTGGGCAGATGAAATTGAAGGCCTGGGATTACAGGGCATTCGCTTCCGCCTGCACCACCAACATGAGACGCTCAACCTTCGGGTTCCCATGATCGGGGAGCATTCGGTCCACACCGCACTGCGGGCTGCCGCGGTCGGTTTGGTGGAGGGTCTCTCATGGTCAGAAATCATCTATGGGCTTCAAAGCGGACATTCCCAGCTTCGCCTGGTGGTCGCCCATTCCAGAGAAGGTGCCCTGATCCTGGATGACACCTACAACGCCTCCCCTGAATCCACCCTGGCTGCCTTGAACCTGCTGGATCAAATGGATGGCCGCAAGATCGCCGTCCTGGGGGATATGCTGGAACTTGGCCAGTATGAAAAGCGAGGGCATGAGATGGTCGGAGTCCGGGCAGCTCAGTTTGCCTCTTTGATCGTCCTGGTCGGCACTCTCAGCAAGACCACCGCCGATGCGGCTCTCCGTGCAGGGTATTCCCCCGAGAGTATCCAATCGTTTGATGAGGCACCCCAGGCAGTACCTTATCTGCAGGGTATCCTTCGCAAAGGGGATGTGGTCCTTGTTAAAGGTTCGCGCGGTCTGCAGATGGAACGGATCGTCCACGCTCTGGAGGTGGAGGAATGAATCAGGCTCCTCTTATCCATCGCGCTGAGCGCATTGAGCTTCATGCTGGCAGTAATCTGGGGTGGCCCCCTCATACGGCTACTGCGCCATTTCAAGATCGGTAAGCTGATCCGGGTGGAAGAACCTGGCATCCACAATGTCAAGATGGGCACACCCACCATGGGCGGCGTGATGATCATCGTCCCGGTGGTGCTGCTCACCGTTCTGCTCAATGCAGCGACGATCACAGGGTTGAACGTGTTGGGCCGCTCGGTGATTCTTCCAATGCTTGTTACTGGTCGCCTACGGGGCGCTGGGTGCCATGGACGATTGGGAGGGAGTTCGCGGATCCCGCCGGGGACTGGGAATGCGTGCTCGAACGAAATTCCTCATCCAGGTCATCCTGGCCTTGGTTGTTGCCTTCGCCCTGCGCTATTTCATGCATGCTCCACAGATGTTCTGGCCGGGTGTGGATGAGGTATTCGATCTTGGCGTCTGGTACATCCCCATCGCGGCATTCATCATTGTTGGTGGTTCCAATGCGGTAAATTTCACCGACGGACTCGATGGGTTGGCTGGTTTGATCTGCGCGACCGCTTTCGCGACCTACGGCGGGATCGCCCTTCTCCAGGCACAACCCTTTGTGGGGCGGTTTTGTTTCACCATGGTCGGCGCGATTTTCGGTTTCCTCTGGTTCAATGTTCACCCCGCCGAGCTCTTCATGGGCGATACCGGATCGCTTTCCCTCGGAGCGACGATCAGCGTGATCGCGCTGATGACCGGGCAATGGCTGCTTCTGCCGCTCATTATCTTCATCCCGGTCAGCGAAGCACTCAGCGTCATTATTCAAATTCTGTATTTCCGAGCCACAGGAGGCAAGCGTTTCTTCAAGATGGCTCCCATTCACATTCATTTCGAGCTCCTGGGATGGAGCGAGACCCAGGTTGTACAGCGTTTCTGGCTGGTGAGCCTGATCGCTGCAATGCTCGGTGTTGCCCTGGCGGTGATCTGATGATGAATTCATGGCAGGGAAAACGGGTGTTGGTGATCGGCGCTGCCCGGCAGGGGCTGGCTCTGGCGCGTTTCCTATCAAGTCATGGGGCGGTTGTTACCTTGAATGATCAACAGTCCGACGAACAACTTGATGATATTCGCAAGGAAGCAGATGCCATGGGGGTAACCTGCGTTTTCGGCGGTCATCCGGAATCGCTACTGGAACGGACAGATCTGATCTGCGTTTCCGGGGGTGTGCCTCTCACCATACCTCTCCTTGCTGATAGCCAAGTCAAAGGATATCTCCATCTCGAACGATTCGCAGATCTTTTTTGATGAGGTTGCGGCTCCCATCATCGGAATCACCGGCTCCGCCGGAAAGACCACCACCACCACATTGGTGGGCAGAATGGCAGCTCATGCCGCCAGCACTGAACGGAATGCCTGGGTGGGTGGAAATATCGGTAACCCGCTTCTCGATAGCGTGGAGAAGATCAAACCTGATGACATTGTAGTTTTGGAGCTTTCCAGTTTCCAACTGGAGCTGATGACTACATCGCCGCGGGTGGCAGCTATCCTGAACATCACGCCCAATCATCTCGACCGTCATGGCACGATGGAGGTTTATTCAGAAATCAAAGCTCGAATCCTGGATTTTCAGTCCAACGATGATATTGCCATCCTAAATCGCGAGGATCCGGTTTCATGGGCTTTGGCGGAACGGGTGAATGGTAGGCTTATTTCCTTCGGTAAGGAGAAACCCGTGGATTCCTTCACCGGGACCTACACTGATGGGGAAGCGATCATTTTTTCTTCTGGAGGAAAAGAATCTCCCTTAATCGCGCTCCAGGAGATTCAATTGAAAGGCCAGCACAACCTGATGAACGTACTGGCCGCTTGCGCGATCGGTATGGCAGTCGATTTTCCGGTGGACGCGATCTCTAAAGGAATTGAAGGATTCAAGGGCGTTGTGCACCGCTTGGAATTGGTTCGGGAACTGCGTGGGGTGTGCTGGTACAACGATTCGATAGCCACCGCTCCCGAGCGAACCGCGGCAGCGATTCGTTCCTTCGATGAACCCATCGTGCTGATACTTGGCGGCCGGGATAAGGACCTGCCCTGGGCAGATCTCGCCATGCTGATCCACGAACGTGTGGATCACGTGGTGATTTTCGGTGAGTTGACAGGAAAGGTCTCGACCATCATCAGCGGTGGAGATCCAAACAAAAGACCTTTCACAGTGAACCATTGCCAGACGCTCCAGGAAGCTGTCGAACTGGCAAATCAGGCTGCCGAGACCGGAGATGTGGTTCTTTTCTCCCCGGGTGGCACATCCTTCGACGCATTCAAAGATTTTGAACAACGTGGAGAATCATTTCGATCATGGGTGAATCAGCTTTCGTAACCCCCGAAGTCCCTGTCGCAGCGCCGGTACGCCGGACTCACAACCGTCATACTGCGTTGGATATTCCGCTGCTCTGCGCGTTGATCCTGCTTGGATTGATCGGCCTGGTATTTGTGTATTCTTCAAGCTGGGAATTCTCGATGATCTTCTACAGTTCCCCTTATTCCATGTTCTGGCGGCAGCTACTCTTCTTTGCCGCAGGCATCGGGATTGCGGTAATCATTTCGAGCATCGATTACCACAAGTTCCGCAAGACTGATCGTACTTGGCACCTTCCGGTGTTGCTCATGCTCGCCCTGGTCGCGCTTGGGATCGGTGAGACCCGCCTGGGTGCCAACCGCACCCTGTTCGGCGGTTCGGTCCAACCCTCCGAATTTGCCAAGCTGGCGACGGTTTTTTACCTTTCCCTCTGGCTTTATTCAAAGCGGGAAAAATTAAATGAGTTTTCATTCGGTTTACTGCCCCTGGCAGCCATCATCGGGGTAATGGCTGGTTTGATCGTCCTTCAACCAGATATCAGCGCGGCGTTCACGGTAGTTTTGCTCAGCTGCCTCCTGTTCTACATTGCTGGCGGCGAGATCCGCCAGATCGTGCTGATCACTGTGATCGCCATCATCACTGCCTGGATCGCTGTTTCAGTCTATCCTTCGGGGCGTGCCCGTCTTCAGGGGTATTTCGCTGGTATCCAGGACCCCCAACATGCCACAGACCAGGTCATCCGTTCGATCGAGGCAATCGTTCATGGCGGATTCTTCGGGGTGGGAATTGGCCAATCCTCGGTTAAGTTCACCGGGTTGCCAGTGGCTCCCCTGGATAGTATTTTCGCCGTTATCGCTGAGGAAACCGGGATTTTTGGCAGCCTGGTCATCATCGTCCTGTACGTGGTCATCCTTTGGCGCGGGTTGTATATCGCCGAGAATGCCCCGGACCTATTCGGCAAGCTGCTCGCGGCTGGGGTATCCGTCTGGATATTCATCGAAGCCATGGTCAATATGCTCGCAATGGTGAACATGATGCCGTTTGCAGGTAATGCGCTGCCGTTGATAAGCGCAGGGGGCTCCAGCTTGATCACGGCCATGATCGGTATAGGGATCCTATTCAGCGTTAACCGGACTTCGGAAAAACTGAAGGAATACAAGGAAGGGAGTGTCAATAATGCGGTTGTTGATCTGCGCCGGGGGGACCGGCGGGGGCGTGTACCCCGCTCTGTCCGTCCTGGACGCGCTCGGTAACAGGATTTCCGAGATCCTTTGGGTTGGGAGTGAAGGCGGTATGGAGGCTGAACTGGTGACCCGTCGTAATCTCCCCTACCGCGCGATTCCCGCCGCGGGTCTCCACGGCGTGGGCCTGCGCAGCCTGCCTGGCAATATCTCACGCCTGGCTAAAGGCACGCGCGCGTCAAGCCGGATCCTGGCCGAGTTTCAACCGGATGTACTCTTCTTTACTGGCGGCTATGTGGCAGCCCCCATGGCCTATGCCGGGCGCCGCTTCCCCATAACATTATATGTACCGGATATTGAGCCCGGGCTGGCATTAAAATTTCTGGCGCGTTTTGCAGATTCCATCGCCCTGACCGCGGCGGAATCAGAAACCTATTCTTAAGCGCCATAAAAAAACCACGATCACTGGTTATCCCTTACGAAGTGATTTCAAACGCATCCCCCAGGCTCAGGCAAAAGAAATGTTGGGGCTGGCAGCTGAAAAATCCGTCATTCTGGTTTATGGCGGCAGCAAGGGTGCCCGCTCCATTAACCAGGCTGTCCTGGTGAACCTTCCCGTTCTCCTTGCGGAATACCAGGTGATGCACCTCACCGGCCAGCTTGATTGGGAAAGCGTTTCCGTTTCCACTTCCAACCTGAAAAAAGAAATTAGATCCAACTATTTCCCCTTCCCCTATCTTCATGAAGAGATGGGTACTGCCCTGGCTGCTGCGGACCTGGTGGTTTGCCGGGCTGGGGCTTCCACCCTGGGTGAACTGCCCTTTTTCGATCTGCCTGCCATCCTGGTGCCGTATCCCTATGCCTGGCGCTTCCAGAAAGTAAATGCTGATTACCTCGTGAACGCGGGCGGTGCCGTGATCATCGATGATGAGAATCTGCAAAAAGACCTCACCGGAAAAATCAAGCAATTGCTCTCCGATAAAAAAAGGGTGGAGAAAATGGTTGCTGCCATGGGAGCGATCGCGCGGCCGGATGCTGCCAGCAGAATCGCCGATCTCATCCTGGAAACTGCAAAGGCGAAGGAGAATAAGCAGTGATCAGCTTCTTCTCACTTTTCTGGATCTTTTTTGCCCTCCTGGCGGTCATCGGAGCCACCCGCGGACGCACCAAGGAATTCATTGTTGCCCTCAGCGCAATTGTGGGGGTCTTCCTGAACCTGCTGTTGGAAACCTATGTTCCGTTTTACCGCAACCTGATACTCACCGCGTATCCCACCACCCTGTTCATCATGCGAAGTGGAGTGCTGCTGGTGGTCGTGATCATGGGGTATGTAACCCCCGCCCTTCCCCAGGTGATCCTGCGCACCGAAGGGTTACGCCCGGTCGGCAGGATCCGTAACCTGTTTTGGGGAACAGCTTTAGGAGCCCTTAATGGTTACCTCATCTTCGGCAGTATTCTCTTCTATCTGAACGCAGCCGGGTATCCCTTCCCCTTCATGGTGGCTCCAGATCCTTCCCTGCCAGGCGGTGCATTGACACTCAACATGATCAACCGCCTGCCCCCGGCGGTGCTCACACCACCCGGGATCTACTTTGCCTTGGTGATCGCCTTCGTGATCGTGATAGGAGCATTCATCTAATGACTCACTATCATTTTATCGGGATCGGTGGAACAGGCCTTTCAGCCATCGCAAGAGTGTTGGTGGAAAAAGGACACACAGTCAGCGGGTCAGACCGGATTTTATCCCCCCAGGCGCAGGAGCTCCAATCCACAGGTGTGCGTGTGTTCATTGGGCATGATTCAACCAATGTAATCGGGGCGGATATCGTCGTTCGTTCCTCCGCGGTCAAGGACGACAACCCGGAGGTGATAGCCGCCAGGAACGCCGGGATTCCTGTTCTAAAACGCTACCAGATGCTTGGCTGAGCTGACCCGCGGACAGGATGTGCTGGCTATCGCCGGTACCCACGGCAAGACCACCACAACCGCAATGACAGCCTGGGTGCTCCGCAGCTTGGGAATGGATCCATCCTTCGTGCTGGGCAGCGAGGTTCGTAATCTGGGCTTGAATGCCCATTTTGGCAAGGGTCAATACTTCGTCATTGAAGCCGACGAGTACGACAATATGTTCCTTGGCCTCAAACCCCGCGGTGCGATTGTGACTTATCTTGAACATGATCACCCGGATTGTTTCCCAACGATCGAGGATTATCGCCAGGCGTTCATCGGATTCATTCGAAACTGTCAACCAGGTGGATTGCTGCTACTCAACCGCGATGAACCGGGAGCGTTCAGTTTGTGTAATGAAGCACCTGCCGGGATCGGAGTGTTCAGCTTTGGCGCCCACCCGGCCGCGGATTACCGCATTAGCGATGCCTCGGTAAATCCGCTCGGTGGGTATTCCTTTTCCCTCCTCCGTCAGCGGGATGGCAGGCAGGGTGAATATCTCTGTCAGGTGAAACTTCAGGTACCCGGTGAGCACAACATGCGCAACGCGGCTGCCGTTCTTGCTCTGGTACATCAATTGGGGCAGGATTTACAGTCCGCTTGCAAGGCTTTGGAGGAATTCCTCGGAGCCAGCCGCCGTTTTGAAGTGCGCGGGGAAGCAGGCGGTGTGACGATTATCGATGATTATGCACACCACCCCACCGAGATCAGCGCTACCCTGCAGGGAGCCCGCAATCTTTTCAACGATCGTCGCCTCTGGGTGGTTTGGCAGCCCCATACCTTCACCCGCGTACAAACTTTGGAAGAGGATTTCGCCCGGTCATTCGAAGATGCAGATCGCGTGATCGTCACGGAGATCTATGCCGCCCGGGAATCCGGAAATCCGTACTCAGCAAAAGCTGTCGTCGCAAAAATGGATCATCCTCATGTCCAGTTTACGGAAACCCTGGAATTGGCACAGAATCTGCTACTTAAAGAACTGCAACCTGGAGATGTTCTCCTGGTGTTATCAGCCGGGGATGCCGACCGAATTTCTGCCGGCGTCTTCAATGCACTTAAAGAAAGAGGTGAAAGAAATGTTCGATAAATCCAATAAACCCCAGAAGGATCAATTCATGGTTCTACCTGAATTGAGGTTCATCACCTCCAAGGATCCACTCGATCCAAAAAAACTGGCAACATCCTCCCCGACCGGCGAGCCAGCAAAAGGAAGAGCTGGTCCATAAGTTGATCGACAGGATCAATACGCTCTAAAGGAAGATGCTTTGACCTTGAAACCGGAACTCACCGCTCTGCGCACCGCCTTCGGGGAACGTTTACAGGAAAACGTTCACCTGGCGAACTATACCACCGCGCATGTCGGCGGTCCGGCAGACGGGTTCCTTATCGCCCAATCTGCCGATGAATTGGCTTCCATGGCTTCCAGAGTTGTGGGAAATGGATGTTCCCTTCCGCGTGCTCGGCACAGGTGCCAATATCCTGGTCAGCGATGCGGGTTACCGGGGAGTGGTGATCGCCAATCATGCCCACACCATAAAGATCGACGGTCACACCGATCCACCCACTGTATGGGCGGAGAGTGGCGCCAATATCGGCACAGTCGCCCGCCAGTGCATGCTGCGTGACTTTGCATCCCTCGAATGGGCTGGGACGATCCCTGGAACGGTAGGCGGCGCTGTTTATGGCAATGCCGGCGCTCACGGAAAAGATATCAGCAAACAGTTCGTCGAGGCCGAGGTTATCAGCCAAGGCGCGGGCAGGCAAACCTGGGATGGTCAGAAAATGGCGTTCGATTACCGCTGCAGTGCTCTCAAACGCGGATTAAAGGGTGTCATCATCCTTGCGGCTCGCTTGAGGGTAATCCCGGGGAACCGGGATGAGATTCAGGCGAAGATGTCGGAATATTCTGAAATTCGCCGCTCCACCCAGCCGCCGGGTGCATCAATGGGATCGATGTTCAAGAATCCCGCCGGCGAAAAGGCTGGCAGGTTGATAGAAACAGCCGGTTTGAAAGGGTTTCGGTACGGCGGCGTGGAAGTGAGCCCCATCCATGCAAATTTCTTTGTCAATACAGAAAACGCCACCGCATTGGATTATTACCAGGTTATCCAGGAAGTGCGCAGGGTAGTGAAAGAAAAAACCGGCATCGAACTGCAGTTGGAGATCGAGCTGGTCGGGGATTGGTCATCCGTGAACCCCGAGATCGGGGTGGTGGCATGAGCGGGAAGATTCAGTGTTCTCGTACTCTTCGGAGGACGTTCCGGTGAGCACGATGTTTCGCTCATGTCTGCCCGCTCGGTGCTTTCGGTTCTGGATCCCGCCCGCTACGAAGTCACCCAGGTGGGGATCACCCGCGAGGGCAAATGGCTCACAGGTGCAGATGTCATTTCGGCTTTCGAAAAGAGGCGATTTTCCGATTTGACAAGAAGCCACCCTCAGGCATGAACCAGGAAATTCCTGGCTATATTCGGTCACCGACATCCGGCTTGGAACCGCTCTGCCAAGATCGATGTGGTCTTCCCGGTTCTGCACGGCACCTATCGGCGAAGATGGCACCCTGCAGGGTTTGCTGGAAATGGCTGACCTGGCCTATGTGGGAGCTGGTGTGTTGGGTTCTTCGGCAGGTATGGATAAAGGTCTTTTCAAAGATGTGATGCGCTCACGCGGGATCCCAGTGGTGGATTCCATCCTGGTAACCCGCCGCCGTCTGGCCGACCATATGGAAGCGTACATCGATGATATCGAAAAAATGAGCCCCTACCCGGTTTTCGTCAAACCAGCCAACCTGGGATCATCGGTCGGTGTATCCAAATGCCGCAACCGCTCTGACCTGTTGGAAGGATTGATGGAAGCCGCCCAGTATGACCGGCGCGTTCTGGTGGAACAGGGTGTGGATGCCCGTGAGATCGAAGTTTCAGTACTTGGGAATGATGATCCGCAGGCTTCGGTCGCTGGCGAGATCCTCCCTTCTCGCGAATTCTACGATTACGACGCCAAATATATCGATAATGCCTCGGGCTTGATCATCCCGGCTGAGCTCGAACCGGCTCTGATGGGCCAGATCCAGACGTACGCAGTCGATGCTTATCAAAGCGATCGATTGCTCAGGTATGGCGCGAGTGGATTTCCTACTGGATAAGAAAACCAACCAGGTCTATCTGAATGAGTTAAACACCATTCCCGGGTTTCACCAGCATCAGCATGTACCCGAAATTGTGGGAAGCGACGTGGCTTGAAATACGCCGGATTTGGTTGCGAAATTGATCGAACTTGCGCTCGAACGCAAAGCTGATCGCGATCAGACCAGAAGGACTTATCGGAGCATCAATGAACCCCTTTAAGTCCTCCTCCACCCCCCGCTCCCAGGTGCTGCGCCAAAAACGGGCGCAAAAAACCGCCGATAACATCGAATCGGCGCGGCAGAATATCCACAACACACCCAAGGAAGCTGCAGACCCGCATGCCTTCCGCCCGGTCATGCCGCCCGCCTCCACCTTTCAAACCTTCCCGAAGGTTAATCAACCCGCCAGCCATACCTATTCCCGCGCAGGGTGCACCACATGCCCCCGGTTACCAGCCGGTTCGGTGCTCAGGTAGCTCCTCCGCGAAAAACTGAAAAATCCAGCGTGCGGAAGGCTTATACGATGACCCTGGCCTCCACCGGTACCGAAGTCCGCCTCCCTATCATTGCTCCCATCCATATCGGCTGGCGGTTGCTTTCCGGTACTCTGACGGTGCTCATGCTGGCGTGTATTGGATTCTTCCTCTTCTCACCACGCAATGAAGGTCAGCGGGATGACAATCGATGGGTTACAGCGGTTGAATACCGAGGAAGTCGCCAAAGATCTGGGCGTATCCAATAAGAGGATTTACGCCATCGATGCTGCTGCATTACGGAAAAAACTTGGCCACCGATTACCCCGACCTGGCAAATGTGAAGATCCAGGTCACCCTGCCCGCCAAGGTCAAGCTATCGGTAAATGAACGTGCACCGGTGCTCGCCTGGACCTATGACGGGAAGACCGTCTGGATTGACGAGGATGGATTCATATTCCCCGTCCGCGGGTGATGCTGCCCCAGCCATCACCGTACAGGGAGCCGGAGCGCCACCTCTCGTTTCCAAAGTCAGCAAGGATATCCTGCAGGAGCTTTCCATCGAAGTTACACCGGTGACGGCGAAGACTCCCGATCCGGAGGAGATCATCAGCCAGATGGATCCCACCGTATCTGGCAGCGATCAATAAATTGAACGGGATCATGCCGCCCGGGACGCTGCTGGCTTACAGCGATTCGGATGGGCTTGGGCTGGGTGGATTCCAATGGTTGGGCGGTGTATATCGGGCTCAGCACTGCGAGGATTGACCAGCAGATGGTGGTCTATAACGCTATCGTTGAAGAATTGAAGAAGGAAGGGGTGACTCCATCGATGATCAGTGTTGAACACGTGGATGCGCCTTTCTATCGTTAGGAGTTGAACCTTATGGATGAGATGATTGTTGTCGGAATCGATCTGGGTACCACCAAAGTGTGCAGCCTGGTCGGGCGAATCGAAGGGGAAAACCGTCTGCGTATCCTCGGGGTGGGTATTGAACCCTCCCAGGGATTGAAAAAAGGCATCATCGTGGATCTGGCAGCCGCATCTCAGGCGATCACCCGTTCCATCGAAAAAGCCCAACGCACTTCCGGGCTTGGAAATCACCTCCGCCCTGGTCAGCCTGGCAGGTTCCCATGTCTCCTCGGTGAACAGCCGCGGCGTGGCCGGCATCTCCGGCGGCGTCATCGACCAGGACGATATCGCGCGAGCGCTGGATGCCGCCCAGGCGGTGGCAATCCCGCATAATCGCGAGATCATCCATGTGGTTCAGCGCGGGTTCACAGTGGACGGCCAGACTGGCATCCGCACTCCTATCGGGATGCACGGTTACCGGTTGGAGGTGGAAGCGCACATCATCACCGCTGGAGAATCGACTGTGGAAAATATCCGCCAGTGCGTGCAGGCTGCCGGGGTGGATGTATCCCACTTCGTGTTGAATCCGCTCGCCTCCGGCGAAGTGGTTCTAACCGAGACCGAACGCGAAATGGGTAGCGTTGTTTGCGATATTGGCGGCGGAACGACGGATATTGCCCTCTATATCGATGGGGATGTCTGGCACACCATGGTCATCCCGGTGGCCGGATCGCTGATCACAAGTGATATCGCCCACGGCTTGCGCCTGCCACTTTCCCAGGCTGAAGATGTGAAAAAGCAATACGGCTATGCCGTCCAGGCTGATATTCAAAAAGAAGATACCTTTACCGTGCGCGCTTTCGGCGATGACCACGCCGAGCAGGTCAGCCGTAAAGACCTGGCAAATATCATTGAAGCTCGCGTGGAAGAGATCTTCCAGCTGGTTCAGCAGGAGATCAAACGCTCCGGGTATGACGGGCTTGCTGCCGGCTGGTATGGTTCTTACCGGCGGATCCAGCCTGTTGCCCGGTATTCGCAACATCGCCAGCCAGGTCACCGGTCTGCCGGTGCGGGTCGCCCGACCGGAAAACCTTGTCGGATTGGTGGATCAGCTGCAATCACCCGCCTATTCCACCAGTGTGGGCTTGCTGCGTTGGGCTATGCTCATGAACCAGGTGATGGAACCCAAAGCCAAGATGCATCTTCCCAAAGGCATCAATCCCGTGTGGATCGACAAAATGCGGGATTTTGCCAAAAGGATGCTTCCGTAGGATTACCCTGGCCTGGAGGGGCCAGTTAATCGACTCAGACCATGTTGCACACATTAGGAGGTTGAAATGGAGACTGGAAAGAATCAAATGTCGGAAGCCTTCGCCCGAATCAAAGTGATCGGCGTTGGCGGTGGTGGCTGCAACGCAGTCAACCGCATGATCGATGAAGGCCTGACCGGGATCGAGTTCATCACGGTGAACACCGATGCCCAGGCGCTTCTGTGTTCAAAAGCCGGCACCCGCGTCCGCATCGGCGATAAGGTCACCCGCGGTCTTGGGGCTGGCAGCAACCCGGATGTCGGCCGGAAAGCGGCCGAAGAATCCGCGGAGGAGATCTACGAGGTTCTCAAGGGCAGCGATATGGTATTCGTCACCGCTGGTTTAGGTGGCGGTACGGGGACCGGCGCTGCCCCGATCATCTCGCAGATTTCCAAGGAGATCGGTGCACTCACCATCGGTGTGGTCACCCGCCCATTCACCTTTGAGGGCACCAAACGCCAGCAATCCGCCGAGCAGGGTTTATCCAAGATGAAGGAAGTTGCCGATACCCTCATCTGCATCCCCAACGACCGTTTATTGCAGATCGTGGATAAAAAGGCCAGCCTGCAGGATGCCTTCCAGAAAGCCGATGACGTCCTTCGCCAGGGCATCCAGGGTATTTCGGAGTTGATCACCGTACCCGGGCTCATCAACCTGGACTTCGCCGACGTGCGCACCATCATGTCCGAAGGCGGGGCAGCCCTCATGGCAGTCGGACAGGCATCCGGAGAGGATCGCGCCCGCCTGGCTGCCGAACAGGCCATCACGAGCAAGCTCCTGGATATTACCATCGATGGCGCCCGTGGTATTCTCTTCAACGTCACCGGCGGCCCTGGCATGACCCTCTTCGAGGTCAATACCGCCGCAGCGATAATCAAGGAAACCGCTCACCCGGATGTCAACCTGATCTTCGGCGCGGTGATCGATGAGAATCTCGGAGACGACCTGCGAATCACGGTCATCGCAACGGGTTTTGATTCCGCCGGCTTGCGCACCTCTTTGCCCCGCATGGAGCCGCGCAAGGAACCGGCTGTACTGGGTGCGGCGGTTCAGGATCTCGTCCAGGCAGTTGCCAGACCGAGCGAGCCTGTCCTGGTCAGCGTGAATTACGAACCGAAAGTGGTGGATCCCGGCAACCTGGATATCCCCGCTTTCCTCCGCAAGCACAACCAGTAAAAGAAGTTTTAGACTGGAAGTACCGGCTGGAATAAAAGCCGGATTAACATAATCGCAGCGTGCATCCTCGCCCAATAACACAGGGGAAAGGCGGTCTATTTACGCCGCAATGATTCATGTGCAGCGACAGGTCTCCATAAAATAACCGGCCGGGATCAATCCCGACCGGTTTTAATTTTCTGACGAGAGGTTATTTGTAGTATATTAGCTGCTTTTACCATTTTCTACAACCACAATCGGAATTTAATTCTTAATGCCATTTTCCGTGTAGTCAAATCTGCTGTTTCTTATTACTTTATATATTCAGTTCGTACATTCGGTGTTTCTTGTGAAAGGTGATCCCGAGTCCCATCAACTCATTCTGCATACGGGTGTTGTCCTCGCCGATCTGAACGATATCCCCACCGGTGAAGCGGCTCCCTTCCACACTCTTCCACATCTCGCTAAAAAGGATCGCAGTACCCCCCTGCCCTCGGTACTCTTCCAAAATGCCAGCACCATTTACATTGATCCAATTCGTTCGTTTCATCTCCAAAAGATAATCAGCCCAACCCAGGGGCCATAACTTCCCCCGTCGCCGCTGGAGGGCTGCCGAAATATCCGGGTAGGCAAAGAGAAATCCAATTGGATTTTCTCCCTTATAGAGCACTTTGATCAATTTGGGATCCGCGAACCAGATGAGTTGATCCGCCATCGCTTTGGCTTCCTCGTCCGTAAGAGGAACCCCGCCGGGAGTGCCCCCCAGGGCACCGTTATAGAGATCCTTAAGCCGCGGAACCAGGCGACGTAGATCCCCCCGGGTTCGGAAATTAACCACTTTCAACCCCTTTTTTTCCTGCACCCGGCGGGAAAATTCGTGCATTTTCTCCCGAGGGAATTCTGAATTCGCATCAAGGTACCCTGAGGCGATATCTCCGCTCGCGCGTCGAAACCCAACGCTTTCGATCAATTGAACGTAATAATCAGGATTATAGGGGATCCCAAAAGCCGGCCGGTGTTCGAAACCATTCACCAACAGCCCGAGACCGTCCAGAGCGGTGAATCCCTGCGGGCCTTTGACCTTGTTCAAACCCCGCTTCCTTGCCCAGTCAAATCCTGCCGAAAAAAGGGTGTTCGAAGTATCCAAGTCATTCAAGGATTCAAAAAGGGTGAAAAAAGCGGTACGCTCGTTATTGAAATTGTTGAAATTCTCATTATCCAGGATTGCCACCCGTCCTATCGGTGTACCAGCTTCATCCAAAGCCAGGAAAAAAGCAGCCTCCGAGTGCAGGAAAAACGGGTTCTTCCGACGGTGGAATTTCGCCTCCACCTCACCCTGCAGGGCAGGTACCCATTGGGAAATATTCTTATAGACTGAAAATGGAAGTTCACAAAATTTCTTAATCAGATTCTTTTCTTCAGGGCGGATTTCGATGATTTTCATGAATTTTCTCGGGGGTTGGGATTTTTAGTATTATAGTAGGGATTACTAGAGGATTCAATTTTCAGTGTTTATAACTGAAAGATAAGGAGGGAAAGGATGCCGGAACTTCCAGAAATCGCCTCCCGCGCGCGGGAAATGCAGGAGCATCTCACAGGCAGAAAAATCACCGCAGTGGATGTGATCCAGCCAAAATGCCTCAATGAATCCCCGGATATCTTTCGAGGGCACATCCTTGGGGGTGTGATCCGCTCAACCACCAATCGTGGCAAGTGGATCCTCACTGAATTGGACCGGGGATGGCTGCTTCTCAATCTTGGGATGGGTGGAGAACTCCTGCTTGTCGATCAAAAGAACCTGCCCGTGAAATACCGCCTGAAATTTGATTTCGCAGATGGTGATTGCCTGACAGTCAATTTCTGGTGGTTCGGTTATTCTCATTTCTGTTCCCCACAAGGAATTAACGATCACCCGCAGGTCTCCAAACTTGGAAAGAATGCATTGAACATAACCGCTGAGGATCTCGCGGCAATTCTTGGTCAACGGAAAACCGCCATTAAAACCATCCTGCTGAATCAGACCTGCATCGCCGGGATCGGCAACGCCTATATTCACGATATTCTTTTCCTGGCGCGCCTCCATCCTCTCCGGTCTGCCAACTCGCTTTCTGCGAATGAGAAAGTTGACTTGATAGAAGCCATTCACCGCGGGCTGGAACCAAGCCTGGCAAAGGGTGGCGCTTTCTATGAACTCAATTTGTTCGGCGAAAAAGGTGGGTTCAAAATCGAGGATATCCTGGTAGGCTACCGGGAGGGACAACCCTGCCCGGTTTGTCACACCTCCATCCTCAAGATCAAGACTGGCTCAACCAGTAGTTATCTCTGTCCTGCCTGCCAGCTTATATGATCATAAAAGCCGTGGTAATTCATTTTTAGGGAAAATAATATCCTTGAAATCCTGTCCTGTAATTAGGTTTTGATTTTTCAATCTCCCGGGTAGAAGAAAACGCTCATTTGGGTTTTTCCCCGGTTCCCCCAGAGGTAATACGGGATGAACCTAACAGGTCGACCTTCGATCGTTTTCCCTTCGACCAGGGGAATACCCAGGAAATCACTGCGACCATCAACTACTTGAAGCGAACCCGGGAGGATCCGTGGAGGAAGCGATACCCCGGGGTTATCACAATCCTCCAGGCAATAGACTATCGGTCCGCGCGAGAGTGCTGCCATGCCGCGGCAGGCACGGATGCGAGGATCCTGCCTGAGGATTTTCAAGGGCATGTCGAATTTCAAAAGTAGTTCATCCCCATCCGCGTTTAAATCTTTTAACTCGATGAATTTCCTGCCTTTTATCTCGATCCCGCAGGCAGCTGATATGGAACCACGCTTTTCACCATCGATTGCATTTTGCACTTTCTTCCCGTTCAAGCTGATATCGTAATCATCCGCCCAGGAGGGGAACCGCAGGTTGATATCAAGAGCTTTAGCTCCCGACATTTCCATCTTGATCCGGATTTCCCCTCGCCAGGGCAGTCCCGAATCCATGTGGATAATTACCTGCGGATCCGAATCCAACTTAACCTCGCTGGAAACGTATTGATGGATTGTGAGGTGATTCTGCCCTCTGCTGTAAAGGTAATCCCCAAGTGAAGCCCAGGTGCGGGAAATATTCGATGGGCAACAGGGAACATCGTACCAGGGAGCCCGGTGGACATGCCCCTCACTAATTAAAGGGTTGTTATATAAGTACGAACATCCATCCCGCCCAAAACCCACAGATGCAGCATTGTAGAGTTGCCACTCGAAAAGGTCATCATAGCGGGGATTACCTGTCAGCAAAGCCATCTCCTGGCTCCAAAACAGACTGCCAAGCGCTGCGCAGGTTTCGTTATATGCCACCAAAGGATCCAGCTCGAAATCCCGTCCAAATCCTTCGATCAAAGGCAGGGAACCGATGCCGCCTGTAACGTACATCCGCTTGGCGACCATCCGTTCCCATTTCTTTTCCATCCCCGCAACGAGATTGGTGTTTCCGGTTTGCCTGGCAAGCATGGCTGCAGCTGTCTCCAGGTAGACAAAGCGTACGGCGTGCCCTTTTGGCTCATCTCCGGTATTCAAAGATTCATCCCGCTGGGCGAATTTCCCACTCAGTAAACTTCCGATCAACCGCGGCCAAATACTCCAGGGAGTTTTATGCTGGTTTCGGGGAGGCAGGACATATTGTTCGGGAAATTCTGCAAGTACTTCGATTTTTTTTCGTCGTGATTCCGCTTTGTTAAGACGCCTGATTGAACTGATCGCCTGCCTCAGAAATATATATGCATATCCGCGGCCAGCTTCCCGGCGCTCGACGAAAAGCTGGGCCATCTCCCGATACTTCTCCTGCCCGGTTTCTTTGGCCAGCTTAAGTAGCGCGATCTCGATCTCTTCATGGCCTTCGATCATTTTCCAATCTGAATTTCGGAAATCCCTGCATATCAGGTCGGCAGTCTTTAGGATGGAGCCGAAAAATATTTCATCCCCCGTGAGTTGGTGATGTGACACCCCGCCTTCGATAAAGTGACCAAGACAATAGAGTTCGTGTTCGATCTGCAGGTTTTTCCAGCGGCAACCCGGGAAAAGAATTTGATTGTAGGTAAAGATATAACCATCTTCTTCTTGGGCAGCCTGGATCAATTCTGTAAATGCATTCACCCTCGAGCGAAGATCGGGTAAATCATCGTAGCGTAGGATGCGGCAGGCAGCATCCAGCCATTTATAGGCGTCCGAATCGGAAAAGAACAACCCTGTCCTTGGATAATCGGATCTCCCCGCGCATATGCGGAAATTCTCAATGCAGCCGCTTCTCTCCAATTGTTCCCACTGGTAAAAAATTGCTTGCCGGGAATTGATATGGAGAATCGATCCCCAGAAACCATCAGTAATTTTTGAAGAAATTGGGAAAGATGAGTTCATAAGATTATTCTGAGAGGATTATTATAACTACAGACACGTCGCAGCAATTCCAGCTTTCAGGATATAATGAAATCTCAATTTTTTGGAGGTGCATTTTACATGAAAAGATTGAAATTTTCTTTTTCTTTTGCAATTATTCTCTCCGTTTTACTCGCCGGCTGTGGTTCTGGCACCCCAGCGGTTCCAACCCAGTCGCCAGAAATGATCTATACCCAGGTGGCTGCCACCATCCAGGCTGCGGTGACCGAAACTGCTGCCGCCATGCCCACCAGCACCAGCACGCCAGAGTCCACGCCAACATCCATCCCCACCCCCACCCTGCCGCTGCTGCCAACCGTGGATCAGACTCTGGCTGCACAGCCGACTGTGGTTTTACCTCCAACAACACAAGCGCCTGTTCCCACCCAGCCTGGCTCCCAGACCGGCGATCACGCCATCCTCGGGTATCAATCTCCTGCCGACCACACCACCTTCAAACCCGGGGAACAGATCCCGTTAACTTTTGGTTTCTTGAATACCGGTACGACCACATGGACAGCCAAGTGCTACACATTGAAGTGGTTCGGCGGGACGCAGATTTGGGGTGAAACCACCCTGAAAATGCCCAAGGATGTCAAACCCAATGAAAAAGCGGAATTCAACATCGCCGCATTTATGCCAAACAAAGCCGGTGAATATATTTCACGTTGGGGTCTCTACAACTGCTCGAACGCGCTATTTTATGAAGTCTATTTCGCGTTCAAGGTAAAATAATTGGAAAAAACCGGAGAGCTAACTCCGGTTTTTTTATTGATAATCAAACATGTCGGAAATTCTAGCCACAAATTGTGGATCGCGAGCTTACCGGGAAACGACCATTGTTCAATCCGGGGAAGTGATCGGGATTACCTCCCGCGGTATTTTTATTAAAATAACATCCAATCGGATCATATTTCTATCCTCAGAGTCTTTCCTCAATCCGCTCAATATTAACCTGGAGCCATTCCCCTCCGAACTTCGGGAGGTTGCTCTCAGCGAAAAAGTGGATATTGGAGAGGGGTTGCGTCCTCATCCCAAAACTGGATTCAACCGTGAGGGTCCTTAAGGATCGTGTTCACCAAATTAGAGCTGCATCTCAAGAATTCCTCCCCCAGGAGGAACGAATTCAGATCTTGCGCAAGGTTTCGCAGGAGATTCTGAAACTATCCAATTCGGAGAAATTCGCAGCGGTTCTCCCTACGTTCCTTGCTGATAAAAAGTTAATTGGTCGAAAACGAAAGAATTCTTGCCAGGTTCCGTTCTCTGAATAATTCCACCCAAGATAATGACCTGGATCAAATTAAGCAGATACTCAAAGGGTTCATCGGTGAAGGCTCGGGTCTGACCCCCTCGGGTGATGACCTGGTCTGCGGATACCTGCTCGCCATAAACCGTTGGAATCCCCGACATTGGCAGAAAGTGTTCCTGGAAAATTTGAATAATGAGATCATTTCGGTTGCCTTCCAGAGGACAACCACCCTCTCTGCGAATTTGATTGAAATCGCGGCTGCCGGGGAAGCCGATGAAAGATTGATCCTTGCCTTGGATTTCATTTTTACTGGTAACCCTACCCTACATGAAACCGTGGAATTATTATCATCTTACGGAAGCTCCTCCGGGTATGGATGCCTTCTGCGGGATGGCTATCGCGGTTAAATAAAAAAGGGCGTGGAAGACCACGCCCAGTTTGTATAAATTTATTTAGACGAGAATTTCTTCCGGGGCGCGCATGACTTCGTTGGCTTTCACTACTTCCGCGGGCACATTGAAATCAAGATCGGCACCAACCATCTGGCGGACGTAATTCTTGACCAGCTGATCCCAGTACTTCTTGGTGACGTAGTAGATCTTGGCGCCACCCAGCTCGTGCTGCTGATCCGGCCACGGGTAGGAAGGCTGAGCCATGCCCAGACCCCAGCGCATCCAGCCGTTGTAGCTTTCGTAGGTCGCCCACCATTCCTTGTTGCCCAGGATCTCGAAGCCGTAGTAGGCCTTGGCGTAGTACATGGCTGCGCCAATGCGCCCGCCGCGGACAAGCGCCATGGTGTGCAGGCAGATGTTGATATCCTCGTTCATCAGGCGGCCGTTGGCGAAACCAGCCCACAGACCGTCGATCAGACCGACCAGGGTATAGGGATCCTTCAGGCGTTTGCGGTACCAGCCGAGGATTTCGGAATAAACACGGGCGCCGACGATATCATAAAAGTCATGATCCACATCCAGGAAGCGCTTGAGGTAGGCCAGCATCATGGGAACTTCTTCCATCTTGGCTTCGCGGATATAGAGCGTCCTCCCATCCTTCAGGGGGATCATCGCCCCGGGCAAGGGTTTCAGGTTCAGGGAAGGACCCTGCAGCAGGGCTTCCACTTCGCGGGCATCGATCTCCAGTGTTTCTTGTGATGCTTTGGTTGGCAGATCGAACTTCATTTTATTATAATCTCCTGAATTATGATAGATTAAGCCAGATTGGCTTTGGATAATTTGTTCAAGCTTTCGACGTGCTTCGGATCGTAGGCATCACCAAATTTGGTCTTGGGCATGGTCGCTTTCTTCTTCATCAGCTCGTCGTATTCCTTGTCATCCACGAACGCCACCGCGCGGCCGATGCAGGATTCACCATCCACAAAGCGCCAGGGGAAGAAACCAACCTGCACACGGCGGTTGAGCAGCAGGTCAATCTCACCGCCGAAGCATTCGGCATGGATGATCGATTCGGGAACATTTCGATGTGCATCAGCTGGTACTTGCTGTCATCGAAGAACTCTTCCAGGCTCTTGCCGAATTTCTTCTGGAACACCTTATCGGCCTGTTTGGCCTGGCGGGGCATCCAGGTGCGGATGATGGTGTTCATCGGGTGATCAGCTGAACCGCAGTCCACCGCGATCCAGCGCAGTTTCTTCTTCTTGGCCCATTCAGCAAATTCGCGGTCAGGACCCGGATGCTTGACCATGTAGCGGATCTCGTCAGCGGTGGGCTGATCCCAGCCAAAGTGGTGGTAACCGGTGTGGATGACCAGGATATCCCCTTCTTTGACTTCCACCCGGTCTTCGATCATCTTGCTGGTGTACACATCATAGTCGCCGCAGACGTCGCTCAGGTCAACGATGGCGGCATCGTGAACCAGGTAATCCATGGTCAGGTCAGCAATATCCTTGCCGGCGGTGTAGAAATGGATCTCACCGTCCAGGTGGGTGCCCAGGTGGTTGGAGTGGGTCACAATCTGTCCATTGGCGCCGTTGGGCGCCAGGCGCTTGAAATACTTTACCTGCAGAGGTTCGTAGGTCGGCCAGGGCGGGGTTGCCACACCAAGAGGGATGGTCAAATCGATCAGTTTCATAGAATTTTCTCCTTTTCCTTAGATTTTGGTATCGGTATTTTTCTGAGGACCCTATCCAACTTGCATTGCCAGTTTAAGAACATATGTCTGACAATTCAAGTGATGTTGTTCAGGTCCTTGTAACCCGTTTGTCATGACACAGATACGCCCGGAAAATTCCTGTGCCGGGTGACCCCGGCACAGGCAAAATGAATTATTTGACGATCCCGGCATCCACCATGGCAAGGTAGACTTTCTCAGCGCTGAATGGCGGGTCGCCTACACGGATCTTGATTGCGTCGTAGATCGCGTTCGCGATAGCCGGTACAGTGGGAACCATGGAATGTTCCCCGATCCCGCGCGCGCCCCAAGGACCGTCATCCTGCGGGACCTCCACGATGATGGATTCCACCTTCTGGGGGATATCAGTACTCGTAGCGATACGATAATCCACAAAGCTGGGATTCTGCATTACGCCACCCTTTAGGCGCATGGCCTCGAAATAACCGGTGGACATACCCATTACAAAGCCACCCTCCATCTGCCCTTTTACCATCTCTGGATTGATCGCTTTACCGACGTCGAATGCACTGACCGCCTTGATAATATCCAGCTTACCAGTCTCCAGGTCCACTTCCAGGTCTACTGCCTGGCACCCGGTTGTATAGTGCACCACCGCGCGCTCACCCTGACCGGTGTCCTTATCCAGTCCGGTGACATAGGTCGGCATAAAGCTCCCCCGTCCCACGATCGGTCCACCCATCCATCCATTGTAATTTTCCTTGGGAATACCGTAGATCACAATATCCTTCAAGGGTAGGGTTTCTTCGGTCTTGTAAGAAACGACCACACCGTTGCGGATATCGAGGTTATCCGGGTCTTCGTTCCAGGCTTTGGAGACCAGGTCGATGATCTGCTTGCGGGCATCCAGGGCTGCCAGGCGCACGGCATTTCCCATGGACCATGTCAATCGGGAGGCAACGGTCTGCCATTCATAGGGGCTGAATTTGGTATCGATGGGCGTGGAAATGCGCACCCATTCGTAGGGAATTCCGAGCGCTGAGGCAACCATCTGGGCCATGACCGTGAAGGTACCCTGCCCCAGTTCCTGCCCACCGATGGCCACATCCACGGTGCCATCCTCGTTGAATTTCACTTCCGCGCTCGAACCGGGATTGGGAGGCATGGCGGGTGCTTTCCACATGATCGCCATACCCTTGCCGCGGCGTTTGTTCGGCCCGGTTGGTTGTTCTTTCTTGCCCCAATCGATCGCCTTGGCTACTTCATCAATGCACTTCGATAAACCGGTGGGGTGCATCTTCATACCGGTGACGATGATATCGCCATCCTTCACGCAGTTCTTCTTGCGGAACTCGTAGGGGTCCATGCCGATCTCATGCGCCAGGTCATCCACACACTGTTCAAGTCCCACGTGGATCTCAGGCATTCCAAATCCACGCATCGGACCCCCAACAGGGTGGTTGGTGTACACACAAATACTATCCACTTTCACGTTTGGTACACGGTAGGGACCAGTGCTCGAATAACCGCTGGCACGGGTGATATTCACACCGTATTCGGTGTAGGCACCGGCATCCCAATAATACTTATTATCCACAGCGATCAGGTTGCCGTCCTTGTCGCAGCCCATCTTGTAATGGGCGATCAATCCCTGCCGGCAGAACGCCGCGTGGAATTCCTCCTCGCGGGTCAGCACCAGTTTCACCGGGCGACCCTTGGTCCGGCTGGAAACCACTACCGCCAGCGATTCCATGCTGACGCCTGCCTTGGCGCCGAAACCGCCGCCCACGTAGGGGGCGATCACTTCCACGGAACCCTGGGAGACGTGCAGCGCTTTTGCGATCAGGTTGCGCTGGGCGAAGGGTGACTGTGAGCTGGTCCACAGTGTGATGTGCCCATCCTCATCCCATTTCGCCACCGAAACATGCGGTTCGATGGGTACATGCTGGATATGCGGCACCTTGTATTCACGCTCCACAATGGCTGCACATTTTTTGAAGCCTTCTTCAACGTCCCCTTTGCGAACCTTGAACCGGTTGGCGATATTCGTACCGGGCTCGGGGAAGATGAAATTCGGGTAGGCGTAATTTCCCAGGTCGGGGTGAACGACGGTGGCACCCGGTTTTATTCCCTCTTCGGGGTCGAGCACCGGTGGCAAAACCTCATATTCAACTTTGATCTTTTTGACCGCTTCTTCGGCGATCTCCACAGTTTCCGCTGCAACGACTGCGACCGGGTCGCCGACATAGCGGACGCGGTCACGGCAGAGAATATAACGGTCGGTGAGATAGAGACCGAGCATGCCGTCGAAATCCTTTCCGGTGACGATACCTTTCACACCAGGCATCGCTTCGGCTTCGCTGGTATCCACTTTCTTGATCAACGCCATCGGGTGCGGGCTGCGCACAACGCGGGCGTGCAAGAAGGCCCGGCCCAAACTGGAAATCGTCAGCGTAGGTTGCGCTGCCGGTAACCTTGGCGCGCGCATCCAGGCGGGTGACGCTTTCACCAACTGGAGCGATCGGGTTATCAGAAGTTTTCGGTGCCATGGTTACCTCGCTTCCGCATGCGCGGCTTTTTTGACCGCGTCAATGATCCGGAAATACCCCGTGCAGCGGCACAGGTTACCCACCAGCGCTTCGCGGATCTCCGCATCGTTGGGGTTTGGATTTCGATCCAGCAAAGCCCGGGCGGTGATGAGGATGCCGGGGGTGCAAAAACCGCATTGAACGCCACCAGTTTCCATCATCATCTCCTGGATGGGATCAAGCTGACGATCTTTTGCCAGGCCTTCCACAGTGATGATCTCAGCGCCATTGCATTCCGCAGCCAGCACCATGCAGCTATTTACCGGTTCGCCGTTCATCATCACCGTGCACGCGCCGCATTCCCCGGCTGCGCAGCCGTTTTTCGTTCCGGTCAGGGCAAGTTTTTCCCGCAACATTCGCAGCAGGGTCATGTTCGAGGGAACATCCACCTGCTCTTTGGTTCCATTTACTGTTAATACAATTCGGTGATATCCCATGAATTCCTCCAATATCAGATTTAGGTTCGGATGTTAGATCCAACCTTACCTGGTCAGTTGTTTCCAGACTTCCGTCACGGTTTCGTTCACCAGGTTGCGCACCATGTATTTCCGGTACCTGCGCAGACCCGCGTACGTCATCGATGGGTGTTACTGCATCCATGGCTGCCTGTGCCGCTTCCTGGATGGATTCAGCGTGTGATCGCTTTGCCCGCCAGGATCTCTTCGGCTTTGACCGGCACAAATGGTACCGGTGCAACCGATGCCAGTGCAAGCTTGAAGCGGAATCCTGAGGCGGCGGTTGTATCCAGATAACCGAAAACCGTCACCCCGACGATGGAAAGGTCGCTCAGCGTGTTTCGTCCGAGTTTGCGGTATTTCCCGGCTGATTTTGCGGGAAGGATCGGGAAATTGATGGCAGTGACAATATCCCCGGGGATCAGGACGGTTTTTCCCGGTCCGAGGAAGAATTTCGAGAGCGGTTCCTGCCGAAATCCGCCCACACCATGAACGGTTAGAACACCACCCATGACCATGGAGGCACCGATCGTATCCCCGGCGGGAGAAGCATTGCAGATATTGCCGCAGATCGTCGCGCGGGAGCGAAGTTGGTAGCTGGCCACGGTTTCAGCAGCCTGGGCGAGCAAGGGGTAATGTTTTCGAATATCGGGATGCTTTGCGACGGTGTTCATTGGTACCGCTGCGCCGATGGTTAATCCCTTGGAGGGATCGAATTTAATATCTTTCATGCCTTCCAGGGGTTTGACGTCCACCATGGTTTTCATGGGCAGGAATCCGTCGCGCATACGAACGAAGCAATCGGTGCCTCCCATGAATGGGCGGGCATCCGTCGCATGACTGGCAAGGTATTGGCTGGCTTCTTTCAGGGATGCAGGGGTCAGATATTCAAATTCTGGAAGTGCAGGATGGGAATTATTCATAAGGAATCCTGTCTTGTTGAAATCTCCATTTCGGACAAGTAGAGCGAAATGGGCAAAAGCTGATTTTTAATTCCAAAGATTCTTAATCATTAGATGTTGTGATGAATCGAGGAGCGAAAATTCAGGAAAGCGAACCTCCGTATCCGGGTCATTTCTCTCAGTTATTAAAGCAATATTGATAACCCAATACATTGAAAATAGGATTCTCCAACCCCCCCATCATAGCATATCCCAAATTCCAAAACAATAATATTCAACACTTTCCAGAACGATATCCATCACTTTATTGTCATACAAGTGAAACTTGCTGGAATAAAAAATGGAGCGTTACGACTCTCCGAATTTCTGTAGAGTTCATCTAACCCCAGGGATATATATCCAGGTAAATTGATCCCGCCAGTGGTGTGGGCGATCCACTGCCCCAGGTCAATCTGCACCCAGGCATCTTTGCCGGAGATATCGGTGAGTGTAATCGTATCGCCCTTCTTCAAGGTTCCAGAGACTGGGATATGTGATAGCCGGTCCCGTGCGGATGTTGAGCACATCCACAAGCACTTTGGCTTTGATCACCTGGCTGCCCTTTTCCACCGGAAGGATTTCCAGGTATTTCAACCCGCTATAAAACTGGGCGGACCACTTCCCCGGCGCGCTCTGCACCCATACGTCCTTGCCTCCAAGGTTGGTGAAATACACTTCGGTGTCTTTCTTCAAAGTGGTGAGGATCTTGTTATCTGTACCCGGACCACGAGCGGACATTCAGGGTTTCGCGGAGAATCTTTGCCTTCATCCCGGTCGGCTCCGCAGGAGGCGTTGGTTTATGCCCAGCGTAAGCGATCAGGTCAGCATATGTACCCTGGAACCGATTAAGTCGCAATCACCGGAAATCCCGGCAACCTTCCCGGAACCGGAATATTGCCAGATCTTCCAAGTCGTCCATCCCGGCGGCATGATCGGCGACGCCTGTAGGTGTAACTGGCAACCCAAAGATCATATTTCGCCCAATCGGAGGAGGGCAGTACGTGGTCTTTCCAAAAATACCGGGCAGTGTATATCAGCGGTTTTCGCTTGAAATGCAGTACTACATCAGCGATACAGTCCTTGATGCAGTGGGTGATGGCTGCATCGGACATATTATCGTGGCGTTCAATATCCAAAACGACCGGGAGATCGTTTTCCCTGCCGTCCAGGACGTCTTTATATCGATGGATCTGTTTATCGCCATAGTTATAAGGTACCACCACGTGATAAGCGACCACCAGGAATCCAGCCTTTTTGGCATTCGTCCAGTTAGTGTAGAAGCGTGGGTCGGTATAGAAATCCCCCACCGTCGCCCGAATGGCGGCGAATTTATACCCTGCGGCAGCCACCTTCTTCCAGTCTATTTCGCCCTGGTAGCGGGAAACATCAATTCCGGGTGTATATGCCAAGGCAGTCCTCCTGGTCAAGAATTGCGATAATCTACATAAATCAGTGCAATATTTGTTCCAGCCTGGGGGTAAATAAAAATCAGCTCCCCTCAGATGAATGGAGGGGAGCCTTGATTATCGAAATATTCTTTATTTGTTTTCTTTAAATTGAATGTCAATCCCTGCCACTTTCCAGGAATCACTTACATTCTGCATCACCAAGCTGAAATTGTAGATTTCATCCCCAAGGGTTGCTTCACCGTCAACCTGGCCTTGATCATTCTCAAACTGGGTGTTGGTGAATTTCCATTCCTCGAAGTTGCGGGGTTCGGCAAATGCTTGCCAACCGTCCAACCCGCCGAGCTCGGATTGAAGATCAGGGGTAAGCAGCGCGTAACTTGCAGCAAAGTCCTGATTTTTCAAGGCGGTCATGAATTGGTTCCCGGTATCTCCAATATCCCCTAGTTTTTGGCAGCCCGTCAATGCGATCGCGACGAATAAGAACCATTGTTGATACGACCATTAGCTTTTTTGTCATTTTTTTCCTCCTGGAGTATGACTTTATGGGGTGATTATAGTCAATTTTTAGGACAATTACAATCCTATTTATCTTCTTTTACAAATTCCGGTATTCTTTCGCCGTATAATCATTCCGGAGAAAAAATCAAATGCCAATTTTTGGGTTGGTCGTCGGGCTCACCGGACTTTGGTTCATTCTTTCCTATTTCCTGGAAATGATCCGGTCACGTCAATATAGATCCTTCCCCACTGCCGAAGGATTGATCTCTTCGATGGATCTAAAAAAACGCAAGGGACGGATGCGAACCTGGATTCCTTTCATCGAATATACTTTTCAGGTAAATGGAGTTACATTCACCGGAAGCCGACTGACCTTCAGCCCGGTTGTGGTGGAGGAAGAAACCGCGACAAAAATTCGCAAGCTTTTTGCCGTTGGCAACCCGGTGCAGGTTCATTACAATCCGCGCAACCCCGCGGATTGCGTTCTCAACCCAAGCGGTGCGGATCTCAAAAATCGGCTCATCCTTGGGGTCATCCTCACCGTGGTCGCCCTTGCGATTTTTCTGATCCTCATAAACCCTTGATGCCAGGTTAGACTTACCGCTAACACTCATCATAGCCTTCAATAAATTCTCTACCTGAGACAATCGACAGAATGGTAATGAATCAACTCCCGACATCATCTTTGCGAAAGTTGCGGGTATTTGAGGAATTAGATTTTTATCCGGGGACAGATGCTCAGGGACCCGCGGGCTCATCACGCGCTGCCCGGGCGTCGTTTACCGCACCGGACCAGCTTAAACCCTTACGCAGGAAGTAATACGCTCCCAGCAAAGTGATCGGCAGCCAGAGCGCAACGTGCAGCACCAGAGTGTAACCTACAGCAACGGCAGCTTCAATACCATACGCCCTAAGGACAGCGCTGCCGGCGGCTTCAAATGTCCCAATATAGCCAGGTGCGGATGGGATCGTGGTCACCAGATTCGCGATCCCGTTCATGAGCATCAGGGCAAAAAAACTGACTTTAAAGGGGAATGCATGCATCAAGAACCAGTATTTTCCGGTTTCAAGAAGCCAAACAACAATAGACGTTAATAAATATAAACAATGCATCTTTTGGTGATTTCAACGATTCCAGCCCCGTCAGAAATCGAAGTGCGATGCCGGCAGCCTTCTCCCGCCAACTGCCGGGAAGAAGGTGGGTTATGAACCAGAGTGTAATTTTTTCAGCGCGGATGGGGAACATGGCCGCCATGATAAAAACCACGAGCACACTCAGGAAGATCACCGCTCCCCAGACGGCTAACGACTGGATGCTCCCGATAAATCCCGAATACGATTTCAACCCGGAAAGCTCGCGTAAATTCAGGAAGACGAATCCCAGCATGACTACACCATCGAAGGTGCGTTCCACGATAATGGTAGCCAGCGATGCTGAAATAGCCACATCTTCATCCTTATTCAACACGTATGCCCGCAGCAATTCACCTGCGCGGATCGGGTAGATATTGTTGCCCATATAGCCTATGCAGACCGTGGGAAAAAGTCTCTTGGTAGGGATCTCTTTTATCGGCCTTAAAAGGTAACGCCAGCGCCAGGATCGTGGCCCAGACTCCCAGAAAATACACCGCAATGCTGGGGATCAGCCACCAGAATTGAGCCGCCTTGATCACATCCCAGACTTCCTGGATGTGCATTCCTTTAAGGGCGATATAGAGAAATACGGCGGAAATTACCAACCCAAGCCAGAATTGCCAGCGTTTGATCATGGCAGGATTTTATCATGCCGGGCAATTTTCAATCCGGATATAATAAAAATGCAAAAAATCCTTTTATCCAAAATATATCGAAAATTGTTCTTTGTGAATGAATAGGAGGAGAAATGCCAAAACGAATGATCCTGGTGGCAGGCAATATCGGATCCGGGAAAACCTCGCTGACCGAAAGGATCGGCGAGCGGCTCGGCTGGCACACCGCGTATGAATCTGTTTCTGATAATCCCTACCTGGCTGATTTCTACGCCGATATGCGGGCCTGGTCCTTTCACCTGCAGGTGTTTTTCCTGGGTCACCGCGCCCAGCAGCACCTGGATCTGTGGAACGATCCTCGATCCGCGATCATCGACCGAAGTATCTACGAAGACGCTTTTATTTTCGCCAGAGCGCTCAATCACCTGGGCAATCTGAATGAGCGGGATTACCAGACCTATAAGCAGATCTTTGAAATGGTTGTGAAAACCCTCCCGCCACCATCACTGCTTGTATACCTGAGAGCACCTGTGGAAATCCTCATCGAGCGGATCCGCAGCCGGGGACGCACGATCGAGACTGGCATAACCTCCGAATATCTCGGTTTGTTGGAAAATTATTACGATGAATGGATCCGCAGCTTTGATATCTGCCCCGTGTTGACCCTGCGCACCGATAACCTGGATTTCGTCCATAAGAGCGAGCACATGGATACCGTCGTTGCCAGAATCAGGGAGAAATTCGCCGGGAAAGAAGAGATCCTTCTCTAAATCACTCCCCCCCGGTGTTAGCATCCAAGGATGAATTCTCACGAATTTATTAATCGTGAAATCCTACAACCAGCAACTTTATTCATAAATGCACGTAAATCAAGTAGAAAACACATCGAACGGGAGCCTGGGGTGAGTTTTTCGGATACCGAAATTCTGCAAAGGGCCCGGCAAAAGGATGACGGGGCATTTGCGGAACTGGTCGAAAAATACCAGTCTCCGGTATATAACCTGTGTTTTCGGATGCTCGGCTCGGAAGTGGAGGCAGAAGACGCAGCCCAGGAAACCTTCTGGCGGGCGTACCAGGCATTGAACCGATATGATCCCAACCGTTCCTTTATCACCTGGCTTTTATCCATCGCAGCCCATCTCTGCATCGATCAACAACGCAAACGCAAGGTACCGGTTATCGAAATGGATGAATATGAGGATTTCGATATCGCTGATCACAGCCCCCAACCGGAGTCGGTTTTGATCAGGAACCAGGAAGAGGAGCGGATCGCTGGCGGTTTGGCTCAACTGGGTGATCTTGACCGGGCTGCCATCATCCTGCGCTACTGGCAGGGTTTATCAGAAGAAGAGATTGCCACCACCCTTTCGTTGACCGTGAGCGCGGTGAAGAGTCGCCTCCACCGTTCTAGGCTGCAACTATCCGGCTTATTGAAGGAAGAAAGAGACCAATTATCTGTAGAAGTAGAAAGGTAACACTATGGAACACCAGCCTTTTAAAATGTGGTTGGTAGACCGTTCCAACCTGAACGACGACGAAGAAGAGATCCTGCAGAACCATCTCTCAGCCTGTCCGGATTGCGCGGGGCTGGAGCGGGATCTTAAAGAAATGGATCTTCATCTCCAAGATTCACCTGTTCGCAGCCCGCAGGAAGGATTCTCCCTGCGGTTCCTGGCCTCCTTGCCGGAACGCCGGGAAAAGGAGCAAATACGCCAGGTGAAAAAGTGGATGATCGGTTTGTTCATCGCGCTTGGAGCCAACATGATATTGATCGCCACAGCCAGTGTACTTACTCGCACAACATACACCTGGCTGGTCAACCTGACCTCCATCTATGGCGGGATTTTGGGGATTTATACGCAATCCTCCCGGGTGTTTCATACCATGAGTGTCATCATCCCTCAGCAAGTCTGGCTGCCGTTGATCCTTGTTGCTATTGCCTGGGGAATTGCAGGCGTGGCTTTATGGGTATGGACTTTGCGTAGATTATTATTTTCAGGAGTCGCGAATGAAACCTAAAATTATTTTCTTCCTCGTATTGAGTTTCCTGTCCTTCGCTCTCATTTTTCCTTCCACTTCGGTGGTTGCTGAATCCGCACAACCCCAGGTAATCGAGGGAGATAAGCTCCTGGTGGGTGAATCCTACACGCTTGCCGATGGTGATATTCTTAAAGGCAACCTTGTAATGATCGCAGGGACGCTCACCGCTGAAGAAGGGTCCACAGTTCAAGGGGATATTGTCGTGATGGGGGGGACCCTTACGCTCGCAGGCACGGTCGATGGTGATGTTACCGTCCTGGGAGGGACAGGAAATATCGCCTCGAGCGCGCAAATTACCGGCAGCCTGGTCTCCACTGGAGGCTGGTTATATGTTTCTCCGAAAGCAAAAATTCAGGGCACCCAAAGCATTAATACACCCAATGACCGGGGTTTCGATTTCTCAAAACTGATCAATCGAACTCCTGATCTCCAGAATACCCGCAACCCGTTTGGCGATATCCTCTGGGCGGTTTTCCGCACCCTAGCCCTGGCTGGGTTGGCTGCCCTGGTGGTATTGATTTTCCCAAAACAATCTTTAAACACCGCTGAAACGGTTCGCAGCAGCGCGGCAGTCTCCTGGCTGGTAGGTTTTCTGACCTTTTTTATCCTGCCTCTCGCCCTGGTGGTGATGGCGATCACTGTCATTCTCATTCCCGCCATCCTCGTGCTGGTCTTCGCATTGATGGCCGGCATCATCTTCGGATTCATCGCGCTCGGCTACGAAATAGGACGGAAGCTGGAAGAAATGTTTAAAGCGAACTGGGCTCCGCCAGTTTCGGCAGGAATTGGTGTGGCGATACTTACAATCGTCCTACACGCTGTAAACCTGATCCCGTGCCTGGGTTTCATTTCAATATCGATCGTGATCCTGATCGCTGTTGGCGTTATTCTGCTCAGCCGGTTTGGAACACGGCGGTATCCGCTCCCACCCAAGATTTTTACATCCACAGTGATGCCGCCTGGAGCACCTCCCCCAACTGGAAATGAACCTCCTGTGAAATAACCCGTATCGATTCAAAGCCCCCACCCGGGGGCTTTTTCCTTGCTTGTCCTCCGGTAGATTTTCGTCTATGATAGTGGCATGGAACCTGAAGATGCCATTGTATATCCCTCCCCTGTACCTTTCATTAAAGTAAAAGGTTCACATCGCGAGATCGGACGGCAGATCGGTGAAGCAGCTCGCCCGCTGGTAGAACACAGCATCCACAGCGCAAAAGTTCTGGTAGACCTGACCTACAATCATCTACAGCTTGATTGGAGCGGTGCGAACATACAGGCCAGGAAATACCTTCCCTTCGCCCAGGAACGCTATCCGCAGTACGTGGAAGAGATCATTGGGATCGCCGAAGGCGCCAATGTCTCTTACGATGACCTGGTGGTTCTCCATGCGATGGAAGCGGTGACGATGGACGCGCTCCATCTGACCAAATGCACTTCCATGGGCGTGGATGAACAGCACACCGCCAATGGTCATGTACTCATCGCCCACAATGAGGATTGGATCCCTGAGGACGAAGCCGATGTGATGATCGTGCATGTGGAGGCGGATGACGAACCTCCGTGGATCGGGATGACCTATGGGGGGTTGCTACCCAATATCGGCATGAATGCCGTTGGACTGGCACAATGCTGCGACTCAGTCTATCCCAATGATTGCCGGATCGGTATCCCCCGTATCATCGCCTCCCGGGCGGTGCTTGGGTCCCGGTTGATCTCCGATGCCATCCGCCACATGATCGTCCCTTTGCGGGCAGCCGGTTATAACCATCTCCTCGGGCATGAAAGCGGTGAATTGTACAACATCGAAGTCTCTGCCCGGCATTTCGCGCTGATCCGCTCTGAGGATGGCATTATCGTGCACACCAATCATTACCTGGACCCGGCCATGCAGGCCATCGAGGATGAGCCCGATGAACTGATCTCCACCCGAGTACGTTTCTCCAGGGCAAAACACCTACTCCAGAAGAACGATCAGCACACCATTCAGAGCCTGCAGGCAATTCTGCGCGACCACATCAATTATCCGGATTCGATCTGCAACCACTCCACGAACACGAATGACCCTATGGACCGGGAAAAGACAATCACCAGCATGGTGATGGATCTGACCTCCAGGCAAGTCAGCATCGCCTGGGGAAGCCCCTGTAAAAATAGTTTTCACACCTATCAACTCGAAGCATAATCCTGGCAGCCTGTCTGCGTTTCAAGCAAACCACGGAATCAGCAATATTTCTTCCTTGATTCACGCATGGTTTGGAAATTGCATCAACCTCTCTATCAGTCCTTATGTAGGAAGGTTTTGATTTATAATTTTTCCCAGGAATGCAAATGAAACAACTACTTCAAAGCATGCGGAATGGAAAGACATCGGTGGAAGACGTGCCCACCCCCAGGGTTCACGAGGGTTCCATCCTCGTCCGGGTGGAAGCTTCACTTGTCTCAGTTGGAACAGAACGCATGCTGGTGGATTTTGCAGGGAAAACTCTTCTTGGCAAAGCCAGGGCTCGACCGGATTTCGTTAAGCAGGTAATGGACAAAGCAAGGAAAGAAGGGCTGACCTCCACCGCGAAAGCCGCGTTCGACCGCCTTGATCAACCCATTCCCCTAGGATATTCAACTGCTGGAACCGTGGAAGCGGTGGGAAAAGGGATCACCGGCATCAAACCCGGAGACCGGGTGGCGTGTGCGGGCAGTCACGCGGTGCATGCGGAATACAACCTGGTTCCCAGGAACCTGTTCGTGAAAGTTCCCAAAGGTGTGGATCCCGATACTGCTGCCTTCTCGACCCTCGGCGCCATCGCCTTGCACGGTTTCCGCCTGGCCGAACCCCAGGTCGGAGAGAATATCGCCGTGATTGGTCTGGGCCTTCTTGGGCTGTTGGCAGTACGCATCGCCCTGGCTGCTGGCTGCAGGGTGTTTGGTACAGATATCGATTCTGCCAGGGTTCAATTGGGAAAAAGCAGCGGAGCCGCCTGTGTCTTGCGCTCCTCCGCGGAGATCTCGGGGCGTGCCTTCAGTAATGCGAAGGGCTTCGATGCCGTCCTCATCTGCGCTGATCATCCCGGTGATGATGCCATCAAGCTGGCTGCCGATCTCTGCCGTGACCGCGGTCGAGTGATCTCCATCGGTGCGGTGGGTTTAAACCTCACCCGCAAACAATTCTATGAGAAGGAGATCACATTCCTTGTCTCCCGTTCATATGGACCTGGCCGCTATGATCCCTCCTTCGAAGAAGATGGCATCGATTACCCGTATGGGTACGTGCGTTGGACAGAAACCCGTAACATGGCGGCCTTTCTGGACCTGCTCGCTTCGGGCAAGCTGGAAGTAAAATCCCTCATCACTCACCGGTTCGATATTCAGGATGCCCCCCAGGCTTACAAAGTGATCACCCGCAAGACCAACGAGCCATTCTTGGCCGTCCTCCTTACCTACCCGGTTAGTGAAATCAAGGATTCTACGAAAGTGGTCCTGCGGCAGAACCCCCAGCCAACTGCCGCCGTTAAGCTGGGGGTCCTCGGTGCGGGGAATTACGCCCAAGCTGTCTTCCTTCCAGTAATTCAATCAGCTGGCCAGGTGGATTTGCGCGGGATCGCATCCGCGAGCGGAGCAAGTGCAAGCCATGCCGCCGAAAAATACGGTTTTACGTATGCCTCCGCCGATGACGGGCAAATTCTCAATGATCCGGATGTCAACACGATCGTCGTTCTTACCCGACATGATGAACATGCCCGCCAGGTTTCCACCGCCATCCGGAACGAAAAAAATGTTTACTGCGAGAAACCGCTTTCCATTGATCGCTCCGGTTTGGATGAAGTGTGGAAAGCTTTGAAATCCTCACCCAAGCCTCTCTAATGGTCGGTTTCAACCGACGATTCGCTCCCCACGTGCAGAATATCCGGCGATTTTTCTCTGAACGGTCGGAACCGATGATGATCAATTACCGGGTGAATGCCGGCTTCATTCCATCCACCCACTGGACCCAGGACCTCAATGTGGGAGGGGGTCGGATCATCGGGGAGGGATGCCATTTCATTGACCTGTGCACATACTTAACCGGCAGTCTCCCTATCCGCGTCCAAGCCAGTGCCCTGCCGGATGGCGGCGTTTACCAACAGGATAACGCCGCTTATCACCCTCTGGTTTGGGGATGGAACCATCGCGAACATCACATACCTGGCGAACGGGGATAAAAGCCTTTCCAAGGAAACCTGCGAGATTTTCTCCGGGGGCAGGGTCGCCCGGCTGGATGATTTTCGCACGCTTGAATTGACCCATCACGGAAAAACAGAGAAAGTCCGTTCCAGCCAGGATAAAGGCCACGGGGCTGGATGGAACGCCTTCCTGAAGTGTATTCAGACTGGCGGCGCAGCCCCCATCCCCTGGAGGATATCCGGGCTGTCCACCTGGCGACTTTCGCTGCGCTGGATTCGATCCGCACCGGTGAATCGGTCGAATCTCTAATCGCGGAATTCTTGTTGTCATCCTCAACCAGCGTCTCAGAACGATCTAAAAACCCTGAGAGCCCTCGGGGTAAAACCGCTGGCCAATCTCACGCTTTACCGCCTGGGGCTTGCCAGCGGTCATTACCGGAGGGTCTTCTCCAGGTTGGCTATTCCTCCGGATGCCTCTCAAATCCAGCCCAATTGGCCCCTTCATATACCAGATGCTGAAATGTTGCGTAAAATAGTATCTGGGTCGAAATCCTCAATATTGAATCGCGCCGATGGCATTCTAAAGGGCTCCTACCCTTTGTTCGGGGGAGAATCCTGCCCCCATCGATCTTGACCCACCCCTGCCCCTTGCGGATTGGACTGCTTACGAACGCAGGCCAGCCGGGGATGATCTGGGAGATATCAAGTTCATCTGGGAGAGCGCCAGATTCTGCTGGGCGGTCAATCTCGCCCAGGCAGCTCTACTTTCAGGTAAAAAATCCTATAGCGGAGAAATTCTGGCAGCTCCTGGAGGAATTCAACCAGAAGAACCCTCCATATCTGGGACCTAATTGGGTATCCGCCCAGGAATGCGCCATTCGAATCATCACAACCAGTTTCGCTTTGAGCGTTTTTTCCAGAGAACCTGGTTTCGATGAGACTCGGCAAAAAATGGCTGCTGGAATTCCTTGTCATTAACACCCGGCGGATCCCACCCACGCTGCCTTATTCCCGGGCGCAAAATAACAATCATCTGTTGCTGGAGGGTACCGGTCTATTCACCGCGGGAACGATCCTTCAGGGGTATGCAGAAAGTCCACACTGGAAATCCCTGGGTTGGGAGATCATTCAGGCTGCCTTGACGGATCAGATAAGTGCGGATGGGGAATACTGCCAGCACAGTATGAATTACCACCGCTTATTGCTCCAGACAGTACTGTGGATCAAGGCGATCCTGAATAATTCAAGCGCGGAATTCCCTTCCGATTGCCTGGAGAAAATCCGGCTCGCCACCGGTTGGTACCTGGGAATGATCGATCCGGCCTCCGGAAAGGCACCCAATTTCGGTAGCAATGATGGAGCCTGGCTCTTCCCCCTGGGTTCCGTGGATTTCTCCGATCACCGGCCCACCGCGCAGGCTGCTTCGCTTGCATTTTTTGGCAGTTCCTTTCTTCCCGGCAGGGGAATATGATGAACTTGCTACCTGGTTGGTTCACCCGCGAGTCGGATAAAAAAATCCCACTCCCTTCACCGTATTTGAGCGATTCCTACCACCGGATGGGCAGTGAATCGGATTGGGCGGTCATCCGGGCGACAGCGTATAAAAATCGTCCCTTCCAGGCTGATCAGCTCCATGTGGACCTCTGGCAAAATGGGCAGAATATCCTGATGGATGCGGGTACTTTTTCTTATAATGCTTCCTCTCCCTGGGATAATTCACTTGCTGGAGCTTTCGTCCACAATACAGCTACCATCGATGGAGAAGATCAGATGACCCGTGCGGGGCGCTTCCTCTGGCTGGATTGGGCACAAGGCAGAACCACCTTTCAGGAAAAGTGAATCGTGCGAAACATTTCAGGACGGTTATAAGAAGATTGGTATGCGGCATTCCCGCCGAGTTCAACATCATGGAATGGCAGATGGGAGATTTTGGATACTTTTACCGGAAATCTCAGAAAGCACCAACCATGAAGTAATCCTCCAATGGCTTTACCGGATGGTGAATTTGAAGTCGTGGAGAATATCCTGGTGATAAAAGTTGACGTCAACTTCAAGTAAAAATCTGAACCAATGAAATGAGGGAAAACAATCCCTCCCCGGAGTAGTTCAGCTCATCCGGGCAGGGAAGTTGATCGCCGGAGAAGGAAAAGCACCGCGATTTGTGGCTGGTATTCACCAACCTACGGGCAAAAGATTCCCGCGCTCTCCTTCCGCACCATTTTTCGGTCAACCTTTCCGCTTGTCGATCCGTACCCGAACATCACCATTGATCCATCCTTCCAGACGAACAGGAACTTGTACCGGTGCACATCCTCCTGATCCACCAGGCGTTTGTTACTGTCATCCGAAGCCGGGTGGCACCCGCCACCACGAAATGGCGCGCGAACTGGTGCAAAAAGGTCATACAGTCACCATCATCGCCAGCCCGGTAAGTTACCTGACCGGGAAAAGATCTGGTCACCGAGTACAGGCGATTCGATTTCCAGGAAGAGCCCGAACCGGGAATCACGCTCATCCGCGCTTACACCTACCCTGCCCTTCATCGCAGCTTTTTCCACCGGTTATCAGCTTCTTCAGCTTCATGCTCTCCTCTTTCATCGCATGCGTTAGGGGTCCGAAATGTGGACCTGGTTTGGGGTACATCCCCGCCGATATTCCAGGGATTCACTGCCTGGCTGGTCGCCAGATTAAAAGGATGCCGCTTTCGTATTCGAAGTTCGGGATCTCTGGCCTGCTTTCGCCATTGCTATTGGAGTACTTAAAAACCGGTTTTTGATCCGCCTATCGCTCTGGCTGGAGCATTTCCTTTATACTCCAGCGCAGATACCGTCATGGTGAATTCACCGGGATTCATTGACCACGTCCAGCCAAAAAGGCGCAAGCAGGATCGAGTTGGTTCCTAATGGCGCGGATCCGGAAATGTTTTCTCCTGATGAGGGTCATGCACGAATGAATGGGATGGAAAATCTCAAGGGTAAATTCATCTGCCTGTATGCAGGTGCGCACGGGCTTTCGAACGATCTGGGAGTGATCCTGGAAGGCTGCTAGCATACTGAATGATCAACAGGGATATAACATTTGTGCTGATCGGAGACGGCAAGGAAAAGCCAGCCTGCAAGCGCAGGCTGCGGAAATGAGACTTGACGAATATCCATTTTTTTGCCCCCTGTTCCGAAGGAGGAGATGGTCGAGGTTGATGCAGGTGCGAACGCCTGTATCGCCATCCTGAAACCGCTGGAACTTTATAAAACCACCTATCCCAACAAGGTCTTTGATTACATGGCTGCAGGAAAACCGGTGATCCTGGCGATCGATGGGGTTATCCGGGAGGTTGTGGAAAATGCGTAAGCTGGTATCTTCATTCACCCCGGAGACCCGCAGGACCTCGCGGAAAAGGTGTTATATCCTTAGAAATCCACCCAACAGAAGCCGCACAGATGGGAAAAAATGGCAGGGAATATATCCTCTCAATTTCAATCGGTCAGTTATTTCGGAAAAATTAAATGAAGTGCTTGAATCAACCCTTATCGAAATTCATGATCGAGAAATCCAAGGGTTGACGGTAATACTGCTAACCGACATAATACGGGATAATCTAGCTGAATAATGGAACATCATGACCCGAATCCGATCCCACCAGATAACCGATACGCTCTGGAAACTCAGGACCTGGCAATCTATTACGGAGCTTTCCGGGCAGTCAAGGAAGTGAATTTCAAGGTGATTCCCGCGCAAGATCACCGCGATCATCGGATCCTCCGGTTGTGGGAAGAGCACAGTCATTCGATCGTTCAACCGAATGAATGACTTATATCAGCGGTTCGCGGATGGAAGGCAAAATTCTATTTCATGGAAAGAATCTTGCATCTCCAGATATTGATCCGGTGATGATCCGCCGCAAGATCGGGATGGTCTTTCAACGACCCAACCCATTTCCCAAAAGCATCTACGAAAACATTGCCTGGGGAGCCCGAATCAACGGGGTCAAGGAAAACATGGATCAATTGGTGGAAAGATCGCTGCGGGAAGCTGCCCTATGGGATGAAGTGAAGGATATCCTCAACCAGAGCGCGCTCAGCCTTTCCGGTGGGCAACAGCAGCGGTCTATGCATCGCCAGGGTGCTCGCAGTGCGGCCTGAGATCATCCTGATGGATGAACCCTGCTCCGCCCTGGATCCGATCGCGACCTTGAAGATCGAAGAGTTGATGCGGAACCTTGCCTCCACCTATACCATCATCATCGTCACCCACAACATGCAGCAGGCAGCCCGGGCTTCCGATTTCACCGCTTTTTTCAATATGGATACCGACCGGGCAGGGATCATGGTGGAGTTTGGGATCACCAGCCAGATCTTTACCAACCCGCGGGATAAACGAACTGAAGATTATATTACCGGTCGGTTCGGGTAAGAATCCGGAGAAATTGAGGAAAAATGACCAGAGAAACTCTCGACCGAAATATCCAGAACATCCGGGATGAGATCCTCATGCTTTCCAGCATGGTGGAACAAGCGATGCACAAATCTGCCAGCTTGTTTCGAAGCCGGAATATCCCTGAAGCGCGGCAGGTATTGGCGGATGATGCTGAGATCAACGGGAAGCGAAATGCCATCGAAAGCGCTGTGATGATCGTGATGGCCACCCAGCAGCCAATGGCGCATGATCTTCGCCTTCTGGCTGGGATCCTGGAAATCGCCACGGAGCTGGAACGGATGGGAGATTACGCCAAGGGAATTGCCAAGATTGTTATCCGGCTTGGGGACTCCGATTATCCCGTTCCTTCCTGCCGACCTTGAAAAAATGACTGAACTTGGTATATCCATGCTTCATGATGCAATCACCGCTTTCGTGACTGAAGATTATAAAAGTGCTGTCCGCATCCCCATAGAGGACGACAAGGTGGATGCTCTTTACGATATAGTTCGCCAGGATACGATTAATACGATCATGGCCAAACCCTTCCTCCGCACCTCAAGCCCAGATGATGTTTGCAGCGGCGCATAACCTGGAACGATTTGCTGACCGGGTATCCAATATTTGCGAACGAACAGTGTTTATTTGCACAGGGGAATTCATGGAAATCGAGAGCGAAGATGCCGAGGAGGATATTTCACCGGATGAGGATGAATAACAGAGGTCAAAGTTCCAGATGTTGAATGCTATAATCATTTCCTCAGCTTTATTGTTATCGAACCTGAAGAAAGGGGCTTACCATTGTTAAAACCAAATCCATATAAAGGCCGGCTGATCGTCGTGGAAGGTATCGATGGCAGCGGAAAATCCACGCAGATCGATCTCCTCACCAAATGGCTGCGCAAACAGGGAAAACCGGTCTATTTCAGCGAGTGGAATTCATCCGAGCTGGTAAAAAGCACTACCCGCCTGGGAAAAAGCGAAAAGATGTTCACCCCCACCACATTCAGCCTGCTTCAATCCACCGATTTTGCCCACCGCTGGGAAAACAAGATCCTGCCCATGCTCAAGGCTGGAGTGATCGTCCTTGCGGATCGGTATTCTTTCACCGCTTTTGCCCGCGATGTTGCCCGCGGGGTGGATCCCGCCTGGGTGCGGGAACTTTACTCCTTCGCAGTTATGCCAAACCTCGTCCTTTACTTTCGTGTTCCGTTGGATGTCGCCGTAAAACGCATTCTCTCTTCACGTGCCAAGATCAAATATTACGAAGCCGGGATGGATCTGGGACTTTCCGACGATAAAAAAACCAGCTTCAAAATGTTTCAACAGTTGGTGATCAATCAATACGACAAGATGGTGGATGAATTTGGCTTCAATGTCATTGATGGGGCACAATCCGTGGAAGCTCAACAAAAAGAAGTTCGAGCGGCGGTCCAGAAAGTGCTGGCGGGTTGGGAAGGATTGAACATGGTGATTCCTTCCGGAAATCCTACCCCTATCGCTCAGATGGGAGGCCAGAATGACTGATCCGAAATTCTACGGAGCAGGTTTTCCCTACAAAAAATTCAAACCCAAGGATATGCCGGGGAAGTTGATCGTCCTCGAAGGTACCGATGGCGTCGGACGCTCCACCCAGATCCAGATGCTTCGCACCTGGTTGGAAAACAGAAGGTTTTGCTGTTTCCGATACAGGGTTAAAACGCTCACCCCTAACCCAGCCCGGTTTGGATGCAGCCAAATTGGGTAATACTCTCAGCCCTCTTGACGATGAGCCTCTTTTACGCCACCGATTTCGCGGACCGCCTGGAAAACCAGATCATTCCCGCGTTGGAAGCCGGTTTCTACGTTCTCTCTGACCGCTATTTTTACTCAACCATCGCGCGGGATGTGGTTCGCGGAGCCAACCCGGACTGGGCACGTAAACTCTATGGTTTCGCCCTCAAACCTGATCTTGTGTTCCTTCTCAAGGCGGATGTCCAGACCCTGGTAAAACGGGTGGTTTCCGCCCGCGGATTCGATCACTGGGAATCAGGTATGGATATCCGCTGCGCAGATAACCTGTACGACAGTTTCTGCATTTACCAGGGTGCACTGATAGATCAATTCGCAGCGTTGTCCAAAGAATTTAACTTCGTGGATGTGGATGCCACCCGCTCGCCTCAGGTGGTTCATAATGATCTGAAGAGAATAATTGAATCCAAGATACTGAAAAAACCATAAACCTAAACAATTCTAGACCCAGGGGAGGTGCCCTTTGCAGGACCCGCTGGAAAGCGAGAGACCGGTAAAAACCAACCCCGAGACCAAAACCAGGGGCGATCCGGGTATTTTCGCGTTCGCTGCCTCGATTCTTGTTAATTCAGTAGAAGCCCTTCAGAAGGAAATCGAAGGGGTTCGCTCATCCGAGGATATCGAATACATCCATCGGATGCGCGTGGCCTCCCGCAGGCTGCGTTCAGCGCTTGGGGTTTTCAATGCGAGTCTTCCGGTAAAGAAGCAGGCGGAGTGGATGCGGACCATCCGCCGGTTGACCAGGGCGCTGGGAGAAGCCAGGGATACGGATGTGCAGATCGAACTCATCACCCATGTGCTTGAGGGGATCAAGGACCAGAAATTCAAGCCAGGGATCAATCGAATACTCCTGCGATTGACCCAGCAACGGGAAAATTTACAGCAGGACGTGAAGGGATCGCTGGACGACCTTGAAAAAAGCAAGGCCTGTACCCAGATCATCTCTCGCTTATCCTCCCCTCGTAACGAACCTGTAGAATTCTCTCCTGCCCTTTTTCAACTGGCTTACTCAATCATCAATGAAAAACTGAACGATTTTTTATCATACGAGGTTTTCCTGCGCCAGCCTGATAATACCGCCATGCTGCATGCCATGCGCATCGCTGCCAAGCGCTTCCGCTATGCGATGGAGATATTCGCCCCGATCTACCCGGATGAGCTGACGCTGCCTCTTCAGGCTGCCAGGAAAAGCCAGCAGATATTGGGAGATATTCATGACTGCGACGTTTGGATTGTCTTTTTACCCGGGTTCGAGGAAAAGGAACGGAAACGTATTCAGAAGTTCTACGGTCACAACCGTCCTTTATACCGCATCACTCCTGGCATCCAGTATTTCCTGGAGAACCGAACCACCGCCCGCGAAAAAGCTTACCGTGATTTCCTAAAAGTCTGGCGAAAATGGCGCGAACAGGAGATCTGGCTTTCTTTACGGGAAACCATCCTTTTAGCAGTCCCTCCCCAACCCGCTCCCCCGCCTGCGACAGAGATCCACCCGGAGGCTTCTTCAGCTGGGATCGGAACCCCGGAGACTCCTAAAACTTAAGTTCCGTTATCCAAATTTTTTTACACCTCACATCATTTGTATCTTTTTCTTCCCCGCAACATCCTAATAATATCCAAAAACTAGGAGAAGAGAAAATGAAAAGAAATGAAAGTGGGATGGATCGCATTATCCGCGTGATCGTCGGGGTGGTTTTCATTGGGCTATTCGCGGTAGGTATGGTATCCGGCTGGTTGGGTTGGCTGTTGCTGGTGGTCGGAGCGATCCTCTTGGGAACCGGGATCATCGGTTTCTGCCCTTTGTACGCCGCGCTCAAGATCAACACAAATAAAAGCGCTCAGTAATTTATTTTCATGAGAGGTTGTCTAATTTACATCCTCTCTAATTGCAAAACATAATGGAAAAGCAAACCCTAAATAAATTGATCGGTGACCCAGGGAAACCAGCTGTGGTGGAATTCTGGGCTGCATGGTGCGGTCCCTGCCGGGCAATGGAACATAGCCTGGAAAAAGCGGCGGATGAATTCAAAGAATCTGTGACTCTTGTGCGAATCAATGTGGATGAGGATGTGGAAATCGCCCAAGCGATGAAGATCTACGCCATACCCACCATTGTCGGATTCAAGGAAGGCAGGGAACTATTTCGCAAAACCGGCTCTCAGAGCCTGGAATCTTTACGAACAATATTCCAGTCCGCGTCCAATGGGGTCGTGGAGGTTAAATCCGGTGTCTCCCCAATGGTCAGGATGATTCGCCTAATTTCGGGTTTCGGTTTGATCACTTTTGGACTGTTAAATTCGATCAACTGGCTGTTCATCCTCGGAGGTGCGTTGATCGCTTTCTGGGGTGTATACGACCGCTGCCCCATTTATAACTCGATCAGAACCTGGATCAAAACCAAGTACTCAACAAAAGGATTGGAGAATACACCTTCAGAGTGATCCAATCACTTAGGATTCTTTACTACCAACTCCCGGAGGTTTACCTACCGGGAGCTTTTTTTATGGATTGACATTTATGGATTGAACCAAGGCATCGAGTCTCGCCAGGTCCGGGAGAAAACTGTTCTCCGGTTGGGCGCTCAAATTCGCTGCCAGACCCGGTAAATAGTTCGGATCCTGGAGCATTTGAAGCCGCTCTGCCTCAGGCAGGGAATCCCATCTGGCGGGCAAGGTCGGGTAATTTAACGGCATCACCACCGAGATATAGAATTTGCCGTCCGAGGTTAATCCCTGGAAGGTATAAAAGAGATCGCTGTTATTGACTGGTACGATACCCTGGGAATTCATGCCCACAAAACGCACCCCGCTGCCGTTTTGAAACGGGATGTATTTTATATTCGAGCGGAAGACCTGGGCTGAATTTTGTAGCGGCAGGAAAGGAATTTTTTCCAAACTCCCCGGCTTATCTTTCAGGATGGTTTGAAGAAGGTCGATTTCCAGGCTGGATGGTTCGCTCAGTTTACGGAATTCCTCCACCGGGTAGATAGCGATCACAGGTTTATAGGCGGAATCCGACAACGGATATCCCGATAACACGATTTTGCGATACTCAGGATTCACATCCCAATAGGGTCCATCGGTCACAGGTTTGGCTGGGATCACTTCTCCGCTAACACCGCTGGAAAACGCAGGATCGAGTACAAAACTCACTCCTTCAAATGAAAATGAGGAATCGTTTTGGACTGGCTGAGACGTTGGGGGTAGATTCGTTTCGTCCTGCACCGGTTGAACGGTTTGATTCGCAGCGGTAGTACAAGCAGCAGCAAAAAGAATTAATCCAAATGCAAGAATCGGTAACAAAGCAGTTTTCAATGGTTTCATGGTGATGATCTCCTTAAAAATTATTTGTGCCGATTATATACACGTTTCGAGAAAAAACATTACATAATTTCTAACTCTGAAATAATTGGAGTAGTCGGATTGCACCAGGAAGTATGTTTTATAGTCCTGCAAAAAGGTCTTTCTCGACATGCTTACCATCCGGTTGTGGGTATGCTCGCATATATGTTTCGTTGGCCGAAAAAAACCGGCGAAACCAACCCAGGGGACCCCGGTTCATGGATTGGCCCCCCTGGCTGGCATGACAGGCGGATGCCTGGTCGCGGATATCTGCGACCGGTCGGTAATCGATCTTGGCATTTATCGGAAAATCAACCTCGGCGATCGAGAGTAGGTCAATATCCTTGTTTCGCCCAAAATGCCGTGGGTCACGCCCGAAAAGGCGGATGATCCGTACACCCGCTTTGAGGAATCCCCGCGGGAACGTGTTGAAATAGAATTTTGATGGCTGGAACGGTTCCTGACCGTCTTTATAATCGGGATCCTTGCTTAGATCAAAAGCACGGACAGTTGCTTTATGAATGGCGATATGATCCGGGTGCCGATACCCGCCGATCGGGTCGAATGTGATGAGCACCTGTGGACGAAGTCGGCGGATATGACCAGCAACAATCCTCGCTACCTCTTCCACCGGTTGGGCTGCGAGCGCTTTTGGGTGTTTGTTATCCGGCGATCCCTCCATACCGGAATCCCGGAAATCCAAAAAGATGATCTCGCTTAATCCCAATAGACCAGCCGCGCATCGAAGTTCATCCACCCGTCTTTCAGCGACTGAATTAAATCCGTGCATATATTTTTCATCCACCTCGCCCACTTCCCCTCGGGTGGCACAAATTAAAATGACCTTTGCACCCCTGCGGGCATAGAGTGCCAGGGTCCCTCCAGTGCCGAAGGTTTCATCGTCGGGGTGCGCAAGCACGGTTAGGAGTACAGGTTGTTCACCATTCTGCAAGAGCAACGGTTTTATCGCCATTCAATCCTTGTATTATTGTGATCAGTATTGCCTTGTTTTCGGGTCGATCTCCACCGCCCAAGCATTGATCCCGCCACGCAGGCAACGGGCATGGGTGAAACCCTGCGCTTCTGCCATTCTAACCGCGCGGGCGGATCTTAAACTTGTTCTACATATAAATACCAGTTCTTCGTCCTTCTTCCAAGTGTCAAAGTGATCAGGAAGTTTTTCGATCGGTATGGAAACCGCTCCGGGAAATGTGGATATAGCCAATTCCACCTGGTTGCGGACATCCACCAGGCGGAGGCTTTTCCCTTCGGCGATCATTTTCGAAAGATCCTGCGGTGAGATCAGATTCTCAGGTGGCAATCCGCCGCCAGGAGAGGTTACCGTCGGTGAAGCGCAGAATTCTTCATAATCGATCAGATCATGGATGACTGGTTTTTGACCGCACACCATGCACTCAGGATCTTTTTGGAGCGCAACCTTTTGAAAGTTCGACTCCAGGGCATCCACCAGCAATAGTTGACCAGTCAGTGTTTCACCGATACCCAGGATCAACTTGATCGTTTCCGTCGCCTGGATCGTGCCGATGATCCCTGGCATCACACCAAAAACTCCGGCTTCCCCGCAGGATGGTACTAACGCCGGGTCGGGTGGTTCGGCAAACAGGCAACGGTAACATGGTCCTTTACGGGCATCGAAGACGGAAACTTGTCCCTCAAACCTGAATACCGACCCATAAACGAAAGGCTTTCCTGTGAAAACAGCCAGGTCATTCATCAGGTAGCGGGTTGGAAAGTTGTCCGTCCCATCAACGAGGATCTGGTAATCAGAGGCGATCTTGCGCGCGTTATCAGAATTTAAAACCGCATCGAAAACATCAACCTGAATGAACGGATTCAGGTCGAGGAGGCGCTTTTTGGCAGACTCCACCTTCGATTCTCCAAGGGATTGCTGGGAATGGATTACCTGTCGCTGTAGATTGGAGGATTCAACCCGATCGTAATCCACCAGCCCAATTCGCCCCACCCCCGCTGCCGCCAGGTAGAGTGCGATGGGGGAGCCCAGCCCTCCTGTGCCAACGATGAGGACCGAGGCCGATTTCAGCCTCCGCTGGCCCTCCAACCCCACCTCCGGGATCATCAGGTGGCGGGAGTAGCGTAATAACTCATCCTGGGTTAGGTCTTGGTCCATTCTTCCTCGAACATCAGCATCATATCAGATTCTTATTTTAATTCAACCCGGGGACCGGGTTGTATGTAAACTTCCTCAAGACCTTGATGTTACAATAATTCCATGAAGGTTGTTCTCACCCACGAGCAGGCGGATTTCGACGCGCTTGCAGCCCAGCTGGCAGCTTCGCTCCTCCGATCGAAAATGCCCTCCCTGTCCTGCCTCACAAACTCAACAGAAACGTGCGGGCGTTTTTGAACCTTTACGGTTCGGATCTGCCATTCTTCAAACACGAAGACCTTCCCAAGGAAGAGATCGAGACCGTAATCCTGGTGGATACTCAATCCATGATCACTCTTCACGGGATCGAATCCAGGACCAAAGTACAAATAATCGACCATCATATTCCCCGCCCCGGTCTTTCCAAAGATTGGGAGATTCGAACCGAGAAAGTGGGTGCCACTACCACAATACTGGTGGAAGAACTTATTCAGCGGGGAACGCCACTCGATCCAATCGCGGCAAGCATGCTGCTTCTTGGCATCTATGAGGATACAGGATCATTCCAATATTCCAGCACAACCCCCAGGGATATCCACGCGGGAGCATATCTCCTGGAGAATGGTGCAAGCCTGAAGGTCGCTTCTGATTTTCTCAATCCTCCGCTCTCTGCCACACAAAGGCGGGTCTATGATCGATCTACTGGCTTCCGCGCAAACCTCCCGAATCCAGGGATTCAACATCTTCATCGCTGCTGCTTCCGCGCCTGAACTTGAGGATGAAATCTCCAGCGTGGCGCACAAATTGCGTGATCTCCTCGACCCGGATGCTCTATTCCTGATCGTTGCCACGCGGGATGGGATTCGCATTGTGGCACGTTCCTCCAGCAGATCAGATCGATGTTGCATCAGTGATGGCACATTTTAAAGGTGGCGGTCATGAAAAAGCTGCGGCGGCTATGATCCCTGCCTCACTCAAACAAGATACCGCAAGCATTGAAAAATTACTGGAAGATATTCAAAAAGATCTGGTTTCAGTTATTGAGACAACCATACGACCTGCCCTGACCGTGAGCCAGGTAATGTCAAGGCGGCCGATGATGCTGACTCCCAAAACTTCTATCGAAGAGGCAGCAACGCTTATGCAGCGTTACGGGTATGAAGGCTTCCCGGTCGTGGAAGGTTCTAGGGTTGCCGGCTTGCTCACGCGCAGAATTGTAGATCGGGCGATTGCCCATAAATTGCAGCTTCCGGTAGCGGAAATCATGGAGATCGGATCAGTCAGCGTCCTGCCAGGTGATTCGCTGGGACCGTTCCAGAAAGTAATGGCGGAAACCGGTTGGGGTCAGGTACCGGTTTACGATCCCGATAAGGATAAACTTGTCGGCATCGTCACTCGCACCGACCTGTTGCGGGTGCTCAGCAGCGGCAGCAAACCGGTTAGCAAAAGGAAGAACCTGGGTAAAAAACTGGATTCTTACCTGCCTAAAGTGACTGTTTCGCTCCTTAAACTTGATCGCGGATCAGGCAGCAGACCTGGGTTACCCTGTCTACCTGGTGGGTGGGATCGTCCGTGATTTGCTGCTAAATCGCCCGGGAGCCGATCTCGATATCGTCGTGGAAGGCGATGCCATCCGTCTGGCCAGATCCATGACCGAAAAGTTTGGCGGAAAGGTGATCAGCCACAACCGATTCGGTACAGCGAAGTGGTTCATCCGGGATATCCATAAAAAACTCCTGGAGCTTCCAGGATTTTCCACATCTGAGAATGGGTTCGGATTGCCTGAACGGGTGGACCTAATTTCCTCCCGAACAGAATACTACGAGTATCCCTCCGCCCTGCCCACGGTGGAACGCGGGAGTATCAAGCTGGATCTTTTCAGGCGCGATTTCACCATCAATACCCTCGCCCTTCGCCTGGATGGAACACATTACGGTGAACTTCATGATTTCTGGGGCGGCTGGGATGACTTGCAACATGGATTGATCCGCGTATTGCATCCTCTCTCTTTCATCGATGATCCCACTCGCCTGTTACGGGCGGTCCGCTTTGAACAGCGTTTTGTATTCAGGATCGAAGACCGCACGATGCAGTTGATCAATGGCGCGGTATCGCTGTTGGGGCAGATCTCCGGGCAGCGCGCCAGGCATGAATTGGATCTTATTCTTTGAAGAGCCTCACTTTTGCGAAATGCTCGAAAGGGCGTCAACGCTTGATCTTCTGGCAGCCATCCATCCCGGATTGACCCTCCCGTCGGACCGATTGGAGACGATTCGAACGATCTGGAAGCTTGATATCCCGGCTGAATGGGATATTCCCGAAGCCTTGTTCTCATTGCCTCGCCGAACAGCGCTCGCCTACCTGGCATGGTTGAGCAAGCTCGGTGAGCACGAGGGAATCTCGGCTTCCAACAGGCTGCGGCTGACAGCGGGATTCTCCAATTCTCTCCGTCAGGTGTACCGGGGGCGCAGGAGCATTGATAGATTGTGTCGGTCAGAAGCCCAGCCATATCGTGACTCACTTGGATAAAATCGCTACACCTGCGTTGTTTATCCTCTATTCTGAATTGCTAGAAATTTGTCAGAAGGAGTTGATCTGGAATTATGTGACGGCATGGCGAAAGGTGAAACCGGTGACAGACGGGGATGATCTTCGTGATTTGGGGATTCCCGCTGGACCGATTTATAAGAAAATCCTTGCATCTCTTCGCTCCGCCTGGTTGGATGGAGAAGTCGATTCCGTCGAAAAGGAGCGCGAATACTTACGCAAGCTCCTCGAACAACTCCCGCAAACCAACAATCCCTAAATCAGGAATGAACCAGAACCTCACCGCGGAAAATATACTGAGCGGAGATCAAAATCCGATCCCTGGTAGTGGGGGATTTGAAAGATTTGGAATGGGAAGGTGAATTCAAGCATTTCCGCCTGATCTACCAGAATACCTTCCACCGCTGTCTGGAGGGAAAAGCGCTTTCCTGGGTGGCAGTGCATCCCTCCCGTGGATTGATTGGGCAGGTTTTTGTCCAACTGGAATGCGATCGCCCGGAACTTGCGGATGGTAAAGATCGCGCCTATATGTTCTCCTTTCGGGTCAAACCCGAATTCCGCAACCGTGGATTGGGCTCGCAGATGCTGGCAGTGCTTGAATCGGATATTGCCAGCCGAAGCTTTCGGATCATTACATTAAATGTTGCGCGCGAGAACACCGGCGCATTGCGGCTCTATGAGCGCCTGGGTATAAAGTGGTGACAACCGATCCAGGCAGGTGGTCCTATCCGGATGAAAACGGGTGCTGGCACGAAGTGGAGGAACCATCCTGGCGCATGGAAAAGGAAATCTGACCGCCTTTGCTTGTCAAGAACAATGCTTTCATTTAGAATAGGGAGGCTGTTTTTTTCAGCCTCCCTAATTCTTCCGTAAAGAAGGGTTCGTTTTCATGAAAGAATATAATTCCGATAAGATCCGCAATATCGCACTTGCATCCCACGGCAGCGCAGGCAAGACCATCCTCACCGAAGCCATGCTGCACCTCACCGGCGCGACCACCCGCCTGGGAAAGATCGAGGATGGAACCACCGCTTCCGACTTTGATGAAGAAGAAATTCGCCGGGGGCTTTCACTTTCCACTTCGGTTCTCCCGGTGGAATACAAAGATCACAAGTTCAATGTATTGGATACCCCCGGGTATACGGATTTTATCGGCGAGGTGATCTCGGCCTTCCGCGTGGTGGAAGGCGCCATCATCCTGGCGGATTCTGTGGCCGGGCTGGAAGTGGGCACGGAGATCGCCTGGAATTACTGCAACCAGTTCAAGCTGCCCGCGCATGGTCCTGATCAACAAGATGGAGCGCGATAACGCCAATTTCATTAAAGCCGTCGCATCCATCCAGGAATATTCCGATGTCCGCCTGATCCCCGTGCAGATTCCCTGGGGAGAAAAAGCCGACTTCCAGGGTGTTATCGATATTCTGAAAATGAAAGCTTACAAGGGCAACAGTGCCTCGCCGGTCGAAATTCCCGCAGGAATTCAAATGCCGCAGCCGAAGAAGCGCGCGCCAAGTTGGTGGAAGCCGCCGCTGAAGGCGATGACACTCTGATGGAAAAATATTTCTCCACCATGACCCTCAGTGATGACGAATTGATGGATGGGCTTCGCAAGGGTATCCAGATCCTGCAATTTTGCTCCTGTCTTCTGCGCCTCCGGTCATATGGAGATCGGCGTCTTCCCCTTATTGGATGCGATCCTGGATCTCATTCCCCTCCCCCGCCGCAGCCCCTGTGGTCACCGCAGCTGGGAAGGATGGTGACGAGGAATTGAAATGCAGCGATGCCAGTCCCCTGGCTGCTTACGCCTGGAAGACCACCGCCGATCCCTTCGTGGGCAAACAAACCTATTTCCGGGTCTACTCCGGCACCATGCAGTCCGACAGCCGCGTTTGGAACCAGGCCAAGGGCATTGAAGAGCGCCTGGGCACACTCAGCATCCCGCGCGGCAAGGAAACCATTCCGGTGAAGGTGCTTCACTCCGGCGATATCGGCATCGTGTCCAAAGCTATCCGAAACGGTCACCGGCGATACCCTCTGCGATAAGACCCACCCGGTGACGCTGCCAAAGCCGGTTTACCCGGGTTCGCTCTTCCAGGTTGCCATTTTCCCCAAGACCCAGGCGGATTCCACCAAGATATCCCCCACCCTCACCCGCCTGTGCGAAGAGGATCCCACCCTCTCCTGGCGGCAGGAAATGGCCACCAACCAGACCATCCTGCAGGGCATGGGCGACCAGCATATCGATGTCATCATCCGCCGCGCGGAAACCAAGTTCCAGGTGAACCTGGTCACCAGCGTCCCGAAAGTCCCCTTCCAGGAGACCATCACCAAAAAAGGTGAAGGCATGTACCGCCACAAGAAGCAGACCGGCGGCGCCGGGCAGTTTGGCGAAGTCTGGCTGCGGATCGATCCCCTTGCTGATCAGGATTTCAGTCTCACCTGGGATGTTTTCGGCGGCGCCATTTCCCAGAGCTATCTCTCCTCCATTCAGAAAGGCATCCTGGCCTTGATGAAAGAGGGTGTCCTGGCTGGTTACCCGGTTTCGAATGTGCACGTCTCGGTCTTCGACGGCAAAGAGCACCCGGTGGATTCCAAACCGATCGCCTTTGAAATCGCCGGGCGTGAAGCTTTCAAGATCGCCTTCGCTGAAGCCGGTCCGGTTCTGCGCGAGCCGATCATGCTGGTGAAGATCATCGTTCCCGAATCCAACATGGGTGACGTTCTGGGCGACCTGAACACCCGCCGCGCGCGCGTGCAGGGCATGGAGACCGAAAAAGGTCATTCCACCATCACCGCGCACGTCCCCCTGGCTGAAATGCTGCGCTACACCACCCAGCTGCGCTCCTTCACCGGCGGACGCGGGTACTTCACCATGGAAGAGGATCACTACGAGGTCGTTCCGGGAAATATCACCCAGGAGATCGTCGCCCAGCGCCAGAAGGAACTTGGCTGCGAAGAAGGAAGAATAATAATTCACCAATGTTCGATCAAAGACCCGCTGAATTTGGCAGGTCTTTTTCTTGACGTTGCCCTCCGGATTTGATACCCTATACCCATGACAAACGCATAACCCTGAATGGATCTGGGATGGCATCCTCTCCCGCAATCCCAAACTGATCACGAAAAACCTGGATGCAATTGAGCGACGAGGAACAGAAGACCGTCCTCGATCACCTGATCGATATGGCCAATAAACCCGGCTGGATGAACGCCCAAAAGGGATCCGCCAAGGTGGCGGTGAACGTCATCGCCGAGCTGAAGGCGGACGAGCAGAAACCCCAAACGGTAAGCATGGCTGAAAACCTGCCGGTTGCTGAATCGAAACCGGGCCTCAAACCCTGGCAAAAGATCGTCCTCATCGGCACTGTCGTTTTGCTGTTAGCGGTCGCACTGGTGGTCAGCACGCATTCCATTCTGGTGAAGCTGCCCGTGGGGGCGGATTTTTATACCTTCTGGTTGGCAGCTCGCGCAGCATTCCTTCAACAGGCGTGAATCCCTATAGTAGTGAGGTGACCCACCAGAGCCAGCTTGGGATCTACGGCCGTCAGGCGCTTCGCCCGGGAGGACCAGGTGGCCTTCGCTTACCCTCTTTACAGTCTCTTCATCCTCCTGCCGTTCGCGGATGGATTACCCCTGGGCGGAATCAATCTGGCTTGTGATCCAACATCCTGTCCTGGTCGTCATTGATCTATTTCGCTTTTCCGAAAGCTCCCAAATGGCTCCCATTTACTTACCTTGCTTTCTATCCGGTGGCCTTTGGGTTGATCCTGGGTAATTTCGTGGTGACGATCTCCAGCATCCTGATCCTGTATTTCGGCTTTTTTATCCCGCGCGGGATCCGCCGACTGGTTGCAAGTGCTCACCGGGATCCTGCTGGCCTGGTCGACCACCAAGCCACAGTTCATGTGGTTTTTCCTGTTTTCATTTTCTAGTCGCGATCCGGTATAAATACTGGGTTCTGCTGGCAATCGCTCGTTGTTTCGGGTGATCACTTTCTTCCTCTCTCCTTTGCCGTTGTTCCCGGCTGGTTGAGCGATGGCTGGGACGGGTGCGCGAATATGCCGGCTACGTCCAGATCCAACCCCACCATCTGCAACCTGGTGGCGGATTGCATCACTCCCGAGGATTACGAGATGGGGAACCTGGTTTTTCGCAGGGTTTTGCGCGGCATTATCCATTTGGCTGATCCTTCTCTGGTGGACAGCGAACGGTTCCCGGACATCAAGTTGTTTCTTTGGTTCGGGCTGGTCACGTATTTTTTTCACCCGCACGGCATCTCATATGAACAGCTCAGCCTGCTCTTACGCCACTTCTCTGCTGGGTGGCGTCCCTTCGCGGTCCCAAACTGGGTTGAAGATACTCACTCTCCTGGTTCCTCCCGCTTATTCTTTCCTGGGTGGTATTCGTTCTCAGCAAATGGGTATATTCCACCAGCAGACGAACTGCCGCTTGTGTATTTCTCCGTCATTTTCGCCTGGATCATCCTCCGGGAGCAACCCGATCAACAATCGAGGCCAATCGAACATTGGTTAATTATCTCAACAAACAAACTTGCCAGAGGAATACCATGATCATCACAGTCTTCGGTGGAGCCCATCCCAAGCCCGAAAGCCCGGAATACGAAAACGCCAGACAGCTCGGGAGAAATGATCGCCCAAGCAGGTTACCAGGTGATGACCGGTGGCTACACCGGTACGATGGAAGCTGTTTCCCGCGGCGCAAATGAAGCCGGCGGTCATGTGATCGGGGTGAGCTGCGAGGAGATCGAAACCTGGCGTCCGCTGCGGGTGAATCCCTGGGTGATCGAGGAGATCCGCCTGCCCGGCTTGATGGATCGGATCGGATATTTGATCAAGCAGTGCGATGCCGCCATTGCCCTGCCGGGTGGACCCGGCACGCTGGCAGAGCTTGCGGTGATGTGGAACCTGATGATCATCTCAGCCATTCCCGTAAAACCCCTGGTTCTGATCGGCGAAGGCTGGCAGGAGACCATCAGCAAATACCACCAGCTTTTCGGGATCTACTTGCCCGAAAAGGATTGGGAGCGCCTGCTTTTCGCCCCGGACCATCTCACCGCCCTGCCTTTCATCCAAAAGCTCCTCGCTGAAAAATAAACCGTTCCTGCTATAATCGGGGCTTATCATCCCTTTTAAAGAAAGCATTCCAGATAAATGAGCACAGAAAAACTGCCCACCCGAAGTGAGAATTATTCCGAATGGTACAACCAGCTTATCCAGCGCGCCGAACTGGCGGATTACGCCCCGGTGCGCGGCTGCATGGTTGTCAGACCCTACGGCTGGGCGCTGTGGGAGAATATCCAGCAGAGCCTGGATCAACGTTTCAAGGCCACCGGGCATGTCAACGCCGCCTTCCCGCTGCTCATCCCCAAGTCATTCCTCGAAAAAGAGAAGGAGCACGTGGAGGGTTTCTCCCCCGAGCTGGCCGTGGTTACCCATGGCGGCGGGCAGGAGCTGGAGGAGCCGTTGGTCATCCGACCCACCTCCGAAACCATTATCGGGTACATGTATTCAAAATGGATCAAGTCCTACCGCGATCTGCCGGTGCTGATCAACCAGTGGGCCAATGTGGTCCGCTGGGAGATGCGCACGCGGCTCTTTCTGCGTACCCTTGAGTTCTACTGGCAGGAAGGCCATACCGCCCACGCCACCGCGGAAGAAGCCCAGGAAGAAACGATCCGCATGCTGGATACCTACGCCGCCTTCGCTGAAGAGGACGCAGCCATCCCGGTCATCCGCGGTCGCAAGAGCGATGTCGAGAAATTCGCCGGCGCGGTGGCTTCCTACGCCATTGAGGCTATGATGGGGGATACCAAGGCGCTGCAATCCGGTACCTCCCACAACCTGGGACAGAACTTCGCCAAAGCCTTCGATATCCAGTACCTGGATGTGAACAACGAACTGCAATACTGTTGGACGACCTCCTGGGGGGTTTCCACCCGCCTGATCGGCGCCATCATCATGACCCACGGCGACGACCAGGGATTGATCATGCCGCCGCGCCTCGCCCCCATCCAGGCTGTGATCGTGCCGATCTTTAAGAACGACGAGGAAAAATCCCTGGTGATGCCGGTGGTGAATAAGATCACCGCGGAACTCGCCGGGATTCGGGTCAAGGTGGATGACCGCACCGAGGTCACCCCAGGTTTCAAATTCAACGATTGGGAACTGCGCGGGGTACCCCTGCGGATCGAGGTGGGTCCCAAGGACGTGGAAAAAGGATCGGTTGCCCTCGCCCGCCGCGATAGACCCGGCCGGGAAGGCAAGTCCTTCGTCCCCCAGGCTGGGATCGGCGCTACTGTCACCTCGCTGCTCGCCGAGATCCAGCAGGCACTCTACGACCGCGCGCTCGCCTTCCGCGAAGCACATATCTCAGATCCCGTGGATTACGATGCGCTAAAGGAGGTTGTTCAGAACGGCTGGGCTTACTCCTACTGGTGCGGCAGCCGGGATTGCGAGGCGAAGGTCAAGGAGGATACCAAAGCCACCACCCGTTGCATCCCGATGAACCAGCAGGTCCCTCCCGGGAAATGCATCGTCTGCGGCCAACCCGCCAACGATAAGGCGTATTTCGCGAAAGCGTATTAATTCCATTATCCCAACAGGATCGATCCCATGCCCGCGGTTCAACTAGCCCGCCTGAGGATCCAAACCACCCGCCTGGCGGAATCCTTCGACGATCCCGTGGGTTTCGCCCGCGGGCTGGATTCCCTGCTGGAGCTATACGGCAACCGCGCTTACCGCCCGGGGCACAACGTCAGCCACCGCAGCCGGCTGCCAGCCTATAACGTCCCCCCCCTGGTGATGCAGCAGTTGGAGCTCCAGTTGGGCAAGGTTGGCTCCAGCGATCCAGACCGCCTCCTGCAGAATATTGATACACTCTGGGAAGCCCGGACCCTGGAGATGCGCGAGATCGCCGTCTTCCTGCTGGGGGAGGTACCACCCGGCTACCGCGAGGAGATCGTCGATCGTTTAATTCGCTGGTGCGATCCCACCCTTGATCCCGTGCTTCTCCGCGAACTTTTTTTCACTGGTGGCGCAACCATCCGCAGAGCGGAGCCGGGTACCTGGCTCAGTTTTTCGGCGGATTTTCTGATCTCGCCTGATCCGCAGGAAATCATCCTCGGGCTGCAGGCGTTGGAGCCCTTCCTGGAGGAAACAGGTCTTGATTACCTGCCGCGCATCTTCAACATGCTGGAACCGCTGGTCAATGATCCTCCCCCGGCGGTGATGCCAGCTCTCCACGACGTGTTGCTCCAAATCAATGCGATCTCCCCCGTGGAAACGCGCTCCTACCTGCGAAAATTCCTGGAAGCAAACCCCAAACCGGCCTTCCTGCGCCTCGTCCGGCGCTTGCTGCCGGAGCTCCCCGCCGAAACCCAGGCTGCCCTGCGCCACTACCTCCGCACCGCGGCAGCCCAAAAGGGGCCGGAAGACCAATCCTCCGATTGATTTATAGACGAACGCTCTCATCCGATTATTAGGATTCTCACCGCGTGAGCCTTGAAACCTGATATAATTCGCACCTGACTGGTCCTGCCTGCGGTGATGCTGCGGGTATGGAGACCTGCGAAAATTTTTTTAGGAGAATGCAGAAGTCATGATTACGAAGGAAACAAAAGGAAAGCTCATCACCGATTTTGGTCAGCACGAAGGCGACACCGGGTCGCCCGAGGTTCAGGTCGCCATCCTCACCAACCGCATCACCACGCTTACCGAGCACCTGCGCGCGAACAAGCACGATGAATCCTCCCGCCGCGGCCTGCTCAAGATGGTCGGCCACCGACGCCGCCTTCTGGCTTACCTCAAAAAGAAGGATTTCAACCGCTTTATGGCGATTACCGAACGGTTGAGCCTCCGCCACAAGTAAGAAAGGCTTTCCAACGGGTAGATGGTTGAGCACTTCCATCTACTCGTTTCATGCAACGATAAGTGCGAAAGATTTTACGGCCCGCAGGTCGGGAATTGAAAGCCGGTCTGGATCATCCCCGTGATCCATCCAGAACAGCCCTCAGTCCCTGACCGGGTGGGAAACAAAAAAGGGAGTTAGCTATAATGCAACCTGAAACAAAGCAATATGCCACCGAATTCGGCGGCAAATCTGTCGTTATCGAGACAGGCAAGCTCGCCCAACAGGCGGGCGGATCCGTCACCGTGCGGCTGGGGGATACGATCGTATTCGCCGCCGCCACCATGGGCAAGGAACCCCGCCAGGGGCAGGATTTCTTCCCGCTGACCGTCGAATATGAAGAGCGTATGTACGCCGGCGGACGCATCCCCGGTTCGTTCTTCCGCCGCGAAGGCCGCCCCTCCGAGGATGCCATCCTCATCGCCCGCCTCACCGACCGCCCCCTGCGCCCGCTTTTCCAGCAGGATATGCGCAACGAGGTGCAGGTGATCATGTTCTCGCTTTCCGCCGATGTGGAAAACCCCCTCGATATCCTGGCCATCAACGCCGCTTCCGCCGCGCTGATGATCTCCGATATCCCCTGGGGTGGACCCGTTGGCGCGGTGCGCGTTGGGCGCATCGATGGCAAGTTCGTGGTCAACCCCACCTTCGCCCAGATGGAGGATTCCGATCTGGACCTGCGCATGGCCGGCACCAAGGATGCCATCCTGATGGTCGAATCCGGTGCCAAGGAAGTCTCTGAAGAAGTGATGGTCGAGGCTCTGCTCTTCGGTCACGAATCGATGCAGCCCATCATCGCCCTGCAGGAAAAGATGGCTGCCGAGATCGGCAAGCCCAAGCGCGAGGTTCCGCTCTTCCCGATCGACCCCGAGCTGGTGAAAATCATGCAGGAAAAAGCCGCGGGCGAGCTGGATAAGATCCACGACAAGTACACCGGCAAAGCCGAGAATTACGCTGCCATCGATGAACTGGAAGCCAAACTGGTGGAAGAACTCGAAGAGTGAGGATGAATCCAACACCGAAGGCTTCAAAGCAGCCTTCGACGAAGTCTACAAGCAGGTGGTTCGCGCCCGCATCCTGGAGCGCAACCTGCGCCCCGATGGACGCGGCCTGACCGAGATCCGCCCGATCTGGTGCGAGGTGGACGTCAGCCCGCGCGCCCACGGCTCCGGGCTGTTCACCCGCGGCGAGACCCAGGTGCTCACCCTGGCCACCCTTGGCACCCCCAAGGAAGCCCAGGAGATCGACACCCTCTCCCCCATCGATTCCAAGCGCTACATCCACCACTACAATTTCCCGCCCTACTCCACCGGTGAGGTGAAGATGCTGCGCGGGCAATCCCGCCGCGAGATCGGTCACGGCGCGCTGGCCGAGCGTGCCCTCCTGCCGGTCATCCCCGCTGAGAAGGACTTCCCCTACACCATGCGCCTGGTTTCCGAGGTGCTTTCCTCCAATGGTTCCTCCTCGATGGCCTCCGTCTGCGGCTCCACCCTGGCCCTGATGGATACCGGTGTGCCGATCAAAGCCCCGGTGGCCGGCGTGGCCATGGGACTGATCAAGGAAGGCGAGCGCTTACGCCATCCTCACCGATATCCAGGGCGCCGAGGATCACCTCGGCGATATGGATTTCAAGGTCGCCGGCACCGCGCGAGGGCATCACCGCCCTGCAGATGGATATCAAGATCAAGGGCATCACCGCCGAGATCATGACAGCAAGCCCTCTCGCAGGCCAAGGATGCCCGGCTCTTCATCCTCGGCAAGATGCTGGAAGTCATCCCCGCCCCGCGCCCCGAGCTGAAGCCGCACGCCCCGCGCATCACCACCGTCAAGATCCCGGTGGATAAGATCGGCGCCATCATCGGCCCCGGCGGCAAGATGATCCGCGCCCTGCAGGAAGAGACCAACACCAAGATCGATATCGACGACGACGGCACCGTCTTCATCGCCGCCATCGACGGCAAGGATGAAGCCGCCGCCCGCGAGCGCATCGAAGCCCTCACCGAAACCCCCCAGGTCGGGCGCATCTACACCGGCAAGGTCATCCGCGTGGCCGATTTCGGCGCCTTCGTCGAGATCCTGCCCGGGATGGACGGCATGGTGCACATCTCCCAGCTCGATTCCGAGCGGGTGAACAAGGTGGAGGATATCTGCTCCCTGGGCGATGAGCTCACCGTGATGGTCACCAACATCGACGAAGGCGGCAAGATTCGCCTCTCCCGCCAGGCCGTCCTGGAAGGCTGGACTGCCGAGGAAGCCATGGAGAAGGACCGCGGGGGCAAGCCCTCCGGTGGTCGCCCCTCCAGCGGCGGACGCGGCGGGTATAACAACCGCGGCGGCGGTGGTGATCGCGGCGGCAGCAGCCGCGGCGGTTACAGCAACAACCGGCGCTAAAACTAAGCATAAAAAAGAGACTGGCTATCGCCAGTCTCTTTTTCTTCATCCAGTATCATCCATTCAACCCCTTATCCCCTCAACTACTTTCCCTCCCCCGCCTTCCCGACAGCCTGCTTCCCCCATTCCTTCGCCCGTTCCAGTTCGCCCATCCCGGAGAGGGCCTTCCGATCCTTGCACGAAGAATCCCGCCGGCGGCACCGCCTGCCGCCCGCCGCATTTGACCAGCGCCTTGTCGATCGGTTCCGCGGCGTAGCCGAAGATGCCTTGACCATGAAGGTCAGCACCCGGTTCTTGACCTGGCTTCACGTCCATGCGGGTATCGAAGCCGCCCACCGCCACGCCCGCAAGCGACGTTCTTGGGCAGTCCCTTTAAGAATTTTTGAATACCCTCCGTCGGGCGGAACCCGCGCGTGGGCGAGCCCACCAGCAGCAGCTCCACGCCCGCAAGCGCCCCATCCTGGAGCGCACCCACCTTCACCACCTGCGCGCCGGCCGCCTCCCCCACCGCCAGGGCGATCTTTTCCGTGTTGCCGAAGACCGAATCATAGATGACAAGTGCTTTCATGAAAAAACCCTCCGTGAGTTCTGGTCAGGATTATACCTTCCGCCACCACGCAGGCAATTGCGCGGGATGGTTTTCCTCTATAATGATGATGAATATCTTAATAGAGAGGCGAGTATGTACTACTTAACCTGGGCGCTGCAGATCATCCTGGCGGTCAAATTCATTTCCTCCGCCTTCATCCATGCCTTCCGGCAGGATAAACCCACCCTGCAGTACGGCATCCAGAAGATGGGACCGAATTCGAAGCCCATCCTGGCGGGGATCTCCGCGCTGCTGGCGCTCGACGCGGTTTTTCTCATCCTCCCCCGCGCGCTGGGCTGGGACCCGATGATCACCGTTTATGCCGCCGCCCTCGGCGCGCTGCTGATGCTGGGATCGATCGTGTTTCACCTGAAATGCCGGGAGACACCGAAGGTGTGGGTGAGCGTATGTTATTTTATTATTCTTGTCAATATTAAAATAATTACACTTGAAATGTAGTAATTAGATGATTAAAACAGAAGATTTTGCGTAAAAAAGTGCTAAATATTCAAGAAAATAAATAATATTTTTCATATTGAAGAGAATTAATATCCAAAAGATTATTCTGTTTTCCAGATTTTCGTTGCTTCACCATCCGATATGGCTGAGGAAAATGAAATTAATAATTACTGCAGTTGAAGAGATAAATCATATATGGCAACGACTTGGAATAATAATACGAAACATTAATTGGGCAAAAAGATGTAACACCAGGAATTGGCAATTATCCTCAAGCAGTCATCAATTCCCAAATACCAGACAATTATGTTATTTTCTTAGGTATGTTCTGGGTTCGTGTTGGAACGCCAACACCAAAGGCAGATTCTGGATCCATAGAAGAATTTGAATTAGCTTATGGAAGATGGCAAAAAGATCATAATTCAATTCAAATAATGATTTACTTTAAAGAAGCTCCGATTTCACCAAATGATATAGATATTGACCAAATCTCTCGTTAAAAAGATTTCGGAATTCGTTACAAGAACGAGGTGTTTTATACAAAACATTTAAAGATAGTGAAGAATTCTCTCAATTATTGACGAATAAATATTGTTGAACAAGTTCAGTCCCAGATGAAAATTAATAACATACAATTTTCAGCTAGACCCACTGAAATATCAAATAATGAAAATCGTGTTTCTGATACCCCTGGCAATCAAATAGAAATTGAAGATGGATTCTTAGATTTGGTTGAAATAACAACTAGTAAATCAGCAAACGCAATAGAAATAATAAAAAGTTTTTCCGAAGAAATGCAAATTCTAAATAAATGTACTGAATCATCAACTAATGATCTAAATTCAGTTCAAAATTCACCCAATCCCAATATTGCACAATACAAGGAAATAATTAATAAGTATGCTTCGGGGTATGGAAGAGTTCGTAGAAAAGATGAAGCCTCAAGCCCCATTATTGGCAGAATCTATTTCTACTATGCTTGATGCATACGGTCATATGATTAGCATTCTTCCAGATTTTGGATACAACGAAGAAAATTTCGGTAGGTTAAACGAATCGATTTCATCTGCACATACTCTAAGGATTAATATGATTGATGCAGATAATGGTGTGGAAATTCTAAAATCTGCAATTGAAAAATTACCACGTATGACGAGTGTTTTTAATCATGCGAAAAGGAACTTGCTTCGATTCTTGATGAATATCTTTAACTTTTCGAGAGGGATAAATCTACTTAGTGAGATTGAATTGACAGGTAATGAAATCAAAAAGAATTGGAGTGGCAGTCAATAAGGTGATTATTTTCTAACAGATTTTCATTTTCCAGATTTTCTCCGAATTCAATCAAGGCAAAGCATCTGGCGGTTTTCAAGGGATGTTTTACCACCCAATTAAAGGTTACAAAATTTTTCAGAATGAATCCTCCAAGTAGCCTGAAGAAAGAATGGTCATATTATTAAATGTATTCTGAAAGGGATTAAAGTTATGAAAGAAAAAAACCAAGAATCAGTAAATGAATTTTTCCTCATTGAATACCAAGCAGCTCAAGATTCTGCCCAGTATCATGATAATCTAATTTGGACAACAACTGGGATTATTTGGGGAGCGTCTTTAGTATTAAGTGGTTTTGTAATGCAAAATATTAATAATAATGCATTAAAACCTTACATTATCGCTGCTTGTTCTTTGGCAATACTTCAATTAATCTTTTTATGGACAATGGCAAGGCAGTGGAAATCTGTGAAAAATCAGAAATATTCTCGTTGTAAAGAAATCGAGGAATTATTTGATTTTAAACAACACTCGCAGTTAAAATATAAAAAAAATAGCATGGGTATTTTCTATGGAATAGTCACGGCCTCCCAAATTGTATTTTGGGGAACGATAGTTGTGGTTGTTCTATTCTTATAAAATTTGAAAATTGTAATTTAGGTTTTTGGCAACTCCGGCATCCTCTCCCCCTTGATCCCCAGCCGCTCCGCCAGTGCAGCCCTCATCGCCGTGCGGTCGTCCCAGGGGTACTCCGTCTCCCCAAAGCACATGCTCTGCTCGTGCCCCTTGCCGCAGGCGATCACCAGGTCCCCGGCCTTCGCCAGCTTCACCCCCAGGCGGATGGCCTCGCCCCGGTCCGGTACGCGGTAAAAGCTCTTCCCCTCCACCCCGCCCTTCCCTGCCGCGGCGCCAGCCATTTCGGCCAGGATCCCCTCCAGCGATTCGGTGCGCGGGTCCTCGGCGGTCAGGATGGTGATATCGGCAAGCCCCACCGAGACCTCCGCCATCAGCCTTCTTTTCTCCCGGTCGCGCAGCCCCGCCGAGCCGAAGATGGCGATCACCCGTCCTTTCGTCATCTTGCGCGCCTGCTCCAGCGCCACCTTCAGCGCGTTGGGCGTGTGGGCAAAATCCACGATCGCCGTGAAATCCTGCCCCAGATCGATCTGCTCCATGCGCCCGGGGATCCCGGGCAGCGCGGCGATGCCCTGCGCGGCAACGGCCGGGTCGATCCCCAGCCCCTCCACCGCCGCGGCGAAGGCCGCCAGGCAGTTCGAGACGTTGTAATCCCCGAGTAAATTCGTGCTCACCACCTGGTCGCTCCCCATCCCGCGCATGTTCACCCGGAAGGACATCCTCCCGCGGTCGTAACGGATCTCCGAGGCGGTCAGGTCGGCCTCGCCACCCAGCCCGTAGGAAACCTTGCGCACCTTCGCCAGTTTGAGCAAATAGTCGTGGCTCGCGTCATCGCGGTTCAGCACCGCCAGGCGCGGGTTGCCCTGCTTCTTTTCGCGCGTTTCGGCAAGCATGGTGAAAAGCCTGCCCTTGGCAGCGCGGTAATCCTCGTAGGAGCCGTGGTAATCCAGGTGCTCGTGGGTGATGTTGGTGACCACGCCGATATCGAACTCGCAGGCCGTCACCCGGTCCTGCGCCAGCCCGTGCGAGGTGGATTCCAGCACCACGTGGGTCAGCCCGGCATCCACCATGCGGCGCAGGTAGCGCTGCAGGTCGGGGGAATCCGGCGTGGTCACGTGGAAGCCGGTATCCAGCACCTCGTCGCCGATCACCGCGTTCACCGTGGAGATCATGCCCGCCTTCAGCCCGGCCTGCAGCAGGATGCGGTGGATCAGCGAGGAGGTGGTCGTCTTGCCATCCGTGCCGGTCACGCCGATCACGGTCAGCGCGCGCGCCGGCCAGCCTTCCAGCGCGGCGCTGAGATACGCCATCGCGGCGCGGGTATTATCTACTTTAATGAAGGGAACACGCAGGGAAAGATCCATGCGTGCCGAGCACTGCCACAGCGCCTTTTTCAATGGCGGCGGGGATGTACTTGTGCCCGTCGGAGCTCACCCCCGGCAGCGCCACGAAGAGATCACCCTTCTGAACGAGGCGGGAGTCGAAGACCACCCGCTGCACGGTCACGCCCTTCGGCTGGCCGTGGATCTCGAACGGCAGCGGGAAATCGGCAAAGAGCTGTAGAAGTGGTTTTTCGCTCATCGGAAAATAAAACGGCGTTCAGGGCATTGTACCCTAAAACGCCGTCTGGCAATTCCTTCCAAATATTTATTTCAGCGCGGTGTTCAGCGCCTGCAGCTGGGCCAGCACCGAGCCATCCAGCACGCGGTCGCCCACTTTGATGACCATCCCGCCCATGATCTGCGGGTCCACCTTGAAATCGATGCTCGGGCTGCCGCCAAGGTGGGGTTTAAGTTCCTTCTCCACCAGCGTGCGCTCCCCGGCGCTCAGCTCCACGGCGGAGGTGACCTCGGCGTGCTCGCCGCTCAGCTTTTCACCCTCCAGCACGATCACCCGCCCGTCCTTGATGCCGGAGAAGAATTCCTCGAGCAGGCGGTGCTGGCGTTTTTCATCCAGCGCCTCGCCCACCAGCTTCTGCGTGGCGGCAATGGCCAGCGCGGCGATCTCGGTGCGCATTTCCTTCAGGGCGCGTTCGCGCTCCGTCTGGAGCTCGGCGTTGGCCGCCGCGCGCATCTTCTGGATCTCCACGTCCGCCCCGCCGCGGATATCCTTCTCCAGCTGCTGGGCGCGTTCGTTGGCTTCCTTCAAAATCTGGGCAGCCTTGCTCTGCGCGTCGGCGATCACCGCCGCGGCCTGGGCTTCGGCGTTGGCGCGCGCCTCGGCGGCCACGCGCGCATCCTCCAGGCTCTGGGTCAGTTTTTCCCGCCGTTTGGCGATCATGCCCAGGACGGGTTTATACACCCACACGCGCAGGGTGACAAAGACGATCCCGAACATCGCCAACTGCATCAACAAGTACCCGAGGTTGATTCCCAAACCTTCCATCGCGTTTTCCTCTATTCCTTGGGGTTAGACCACTTTGAAAAGCATCATGAACGCGATCACCAGGCAGTAGATCGCGATGGCTTCGGAGAAGGCGATACCCAGGATCATGTTGGTGAGCAGGGTATTGTAGGTGCTCGGGTTGCGCGCCATGCCGTTCAGCGCCCCCTGCACCGAGAGGCCGATGCCGATCCCCGCGCCAAGCGCGCCGATCATGGCCAGGCCTGCGCCAATATACCTTGCGGCTTGAATGATTGCTTCTGATGTTGCGAGTGCTGGATCCATGAAAACCTTCCTCCGAAATCTATAATCTTGATCGAGATAAATCCTTAAGTACCGTTCCCCGGCCGGGGATTCTTCCTCTTCACCCTCATGCCCGTGGGTGGCCATCGACATGAACACCATGGTGAGCATGCCGAAGACGATCGCCTGGATCAGGCCGATGAAGAATTCGAACATCATCACCATCGAGGGCAGGAAGATCGGAAGCAGCGAGCCCACCACCAACAGCAGGATGGAGCCCGCCACGATATTGCCAAACAACCGGAACGAGAACGAGACGATCTTCATGATCTCCGAGATCCCTTCCAGGATACTCACCAGGAAATCGATCGCCCCGAACAGCGGCTTGGTAAACAACGTGCGGGTGTTGAAGAACTTGGTGAAATACTTCCCGCCCTGGGCGCGGAAGCCGATCACCTGGGTCATCACCACCGAGACCAGCGCCAGCATCAGGGTGAAGTTCAGGTCGGTGGAGGGCGTGCGCATGAAGGGCACCACCTGGAAGCCCACCCCCGTGGGATTGGCAGGTGTTGTCAGAGTGGTAACTCCGGAAGCGAGTTCGATGACGGGGTAACCGTTCTCCTCCACGTGATGCAGCCAACCGATGCTGCCCACGCCGGGGATCAGCTCGATCCAGTTGGAGAGCACCACCACCAGCACGATGGTGGCAAAGAAGGGGAAGATCGACTTCGCCCACTTGCCGGCGGTGGAGGTGGTCATATCCTCCAGGTACTCAAAGAGCAGGTCCAGGACGCTGGCGATGCCTTTGGGGATGAGGGTATCCTCTTTAATGGAGCGCTTGACGAAGAAAGCCATCAGGATCAGGATGATGGAAACGATCGCCAGGGTGAAGGTGGTATTGGTGAGCGAGATCGGTCCGAGCCGTGGCAGGGTGAAGAGCACGCCGGTGATCGCTTCGGGGACAACCTCGAAGAGCGGGCGCGCGGGCGGGAATACGATCGAGAAAATGATCCCGGCGATGATGAGCGCGAGAACGATCCAGCGGTTTGTTCCCCACCGCCAGCGGGATTTTGGTTTATCCATTGTCCTCTGAATCTTTCGTGTTCCCTTCCTTCAGAGTTTTCCGGGGGTTTGGATTCCAGCCCCAATTTTCGCAGGGTTCCGCGCACCACCTTGAGCATCACGTAGATCGCAAGGGGAACGCTGACCGCCACCAGGATGATCGTTCCCACCGGTCTCGAATTCATCCGGCTGTCGATCCACATGCCCAGCGAAGACTGCCCCGATCACGATCAGCAACGTCAGGCAGCCCACCTGCCCCACCAGGGCAATGACGGTCATGTTCACAAGCCGCTGCTTATCCTGGTTTGGCGGGTTGGTCGGATCGGGCATGACTGGGCAATTATATCAACCGGTGGGCGTTTCAGTCAATCGATGGTCTGCGGTTCTCATCTTCGCGGTTTGAAGAGGAGAAGCGCGCCAAACCCGGCCAGAGCACGAGCAGAAAGATCATCGAAACGCGGGCAACATCCACAGGCATTCCCAGCACCCGCCGGACGCTCACCGCGAGCGGGATGGCAAAGATCAATTCACCGGATTCACCCGGCGCCAGCGCGTTCCCCTGCGAGGCATAGACTTTCAGCGTCCCTTCAAAGATCCCGCTCGCCATTGGCACCAGCCTCCACGAAAACTCCGCGCCGTTCGCGGAATCGAAATGCGCGGATTGAAGATCCACCGGCAACGCGTGTATGGCGGGCAGGTCGAGCCGGGATTGAAAATCGAGATTGCCTTTGGATCTGTCCTGGCGGTCGCGGGGGAATCGCCTCCAGCGGGTCGGATGAGCAGGATCGCCTGCCCGGCCTCCCCCAGGCGCAGCGCGGAAGGGAACTCCAGGGTGATCGACTTTTTGCCATATATAGCTTGCCAGGTTATCCGGGAAGGTGATCGTGCGCACCTCGCGGGGTGTGGGCACAAGCGTCCAGATGAATCCAATCGCGGCTGCTAACTGCGAGGGTGAGTAGAATAACAAAAAGGACCCGTCTCACGGGTCCATTATAGCCTGTGGAAATTTCACGCACCAGGCTTAGCCGATGAAGATCTCCACGTGATTGCCATTCTCTTCATCGACAAAAACCTCAATGGGTTCATCGGTGGAAATCGAATCCTCCACCGCCTGGATGATCTCATCCAGGTGCGCATCACGGATATCCTCCGGCATCGCCCAGGAAAACATCGTGACAACCTTCGAGGCAAAGCGGAAGGGGATCGGGAAACTGAAGGCAATGTTCCTGGGTTTCCCGTCTCCTTGCTCGCGGATGCGCACGTGCAGCCAGCGGGAATTGCGGGAAAGCGCGGAGGCGACCACCGCCAGCAGGCTTAGCATGAAGAAGAACAGCGCGAACCAGAATCCCCAGCTCATCCCCGAATCGAGATAGGACTGGCGTACATCCAGTAACCGGTGAGCGCCACGAAGCCCATCGAGATCCAGAAGGGGATCTGCCACCACTTCTTCCAATCCGAAGCCGGCAGTTCCGTCCCGCCAGGCTGGATCACCTCGCCGTTTCCACCGGGGTTCCCTGGCGCGCCTCGCCGCCTCCAGGGTGGCCAGCCTGAGGTTGGCCTCCTCCACGCTGATCTTCCCATCCGCCACGTCCGTCAGGATCTTTTGCCGTTCGTCCATCGCTGCCTCCATCATTTGTTTATATAAATTATGGATATTATTGAATCCATAATCAATTATATTTATATATTTATTGAATATTATTAATATATTACTTCATATTGTTGAATATTGTCAAGAGCAAACCGGTTTTTCGAATACCCGCAATTCTTCCCAATTTCACCCGGGTAACCTTATAATAGACCCCGGCTATGTTTTCAGTGATTTCTTATCATTAGAAGTGCAAGAGAATTTCAATCTCAGATTTTTGCAAAGAATCAAATCCTCATCGCTTCACCAGGAGAAATGAATGCCCCGTCACCCCGCCGAACCCTTCCGCATCAAAGTCGTCGAGCCCATCCACCTCATCCCTCCGCGAAGCCAGGAAGGCGGCGCTTCTCGCTGCCGGGTATAACCTCTTCGCCCTCCGCGCGGAGGATGTCTATATCGACCTGATGACCGATTCCGGTACCGGCGCGATGAGCCAGGAGCAGTGGGCGGCCATCATGCGCGGGGATGAATCCTACGCCGGGGCACGCTCCTATTACCGCCTGGCGGAGGCGATGAAGAGCATTTTCGGGTTCGAGCATTTCGTCCCCACCCACCAGGGGCGCGGGGCGGAAAATATCCTGGCCAGCCTGCTGGTGAAACCCGGCGACCGCATCCCCTCCAACATGCACTTCGATACCACCGAGGGCAACATCCGCGCGCGGCAGGGCATCCCCGAGAACCTGGTCATCGAGGAAGGCCTCGATCCCGCCTCGCACCATCCCTTCAAGGGCAACATGGATCTCGAAAAGCTCACCCGGTTTATCGAGGCAACCGGGGTGGAGAAGATCCCCTTCGGCTGCATCACCATCACCAACAACGCCGGCGGCGGGCAGCCCGTCTCGCTGGAAAACATCCGCGCTGTCGCGGCGATCTACCGTAAATACCGCATCCCCTTCTTCATCGATGCCTGCCGCTATGCTGAAAATGCCTATTTCATCCAGCAGCGCGAAAAAGGCTGCGAGGGGAAAAGCATCCCGGAGATCGTGCGGGAGATCTTCTCGGTGGCCGATGGCGCCTGGATGAGCTCCAAGAAGGACGCCCTGGTCAATATCGGCGGGTTCCTGGCTGTCCGCGATGATACCCTCTTCCAGCGCGTCTGCAACGAGCTGATCCTGCGCGAGGGTTTCCCCACCTACGGCGGCCTGGCCGGGCGCGACCTGGAAGCCATGGCGGTTGGTCTCTGGGAGGGACTGGATGAATCCTACCTGGCCTACCGCACCGGGCAGACGGCTTTCCTGGGGGAGAGCCTGATCGAAGCCGGCATCCCCATCCTGGAACCGCCCGGCGGTCACGCCATCTACCTGGATGCACGCCGCCTGCTGCCCCATATTCCGCAGTCCGAATTCCCCGGCCAGGCACTCTCCGCGGCGCTCTACCTGGAGGGCGGCATCCGCTCCGTGGAGATCGGCTCGGTCATGTTCGCCCACCCGGATCCGCAAACGGGGGAAATGATCCACCCCCGCCTGGAGCTGGTTCGCCTGGCTATCCCGCGCCGGGTCTACACCGCCTCGCATTTCGATTACCTGATCGAAAGCGATCAAGTCCGTTGCTTCCCGTGCTGATGAACTTCGTGGATTTCGCCTTACCTACGCGCCGGAGCTGATGCGCCACTTCACCTGCCGCTTCGAACCAGTGTAGGTTCGTTGACCCGATAAATCACAAACCGGCCAGAGCTCTGGCCGGTTTTTCTTCTGCTCGAAATTAATCTACTCTTCGAGCGATTTTGCTTCCTCCCAGAACCTGTCCATTTCCTCCAGGGTCATTTCGGAAAGCTTGCGCCCGTTCTTGCGGGCTTGCTGCTCGATGTGCTTGAACCGGCGGGCGAACCTGCGGTTCATCCCCCGCAGAGCGCTCTCCGCGTCCACCTTGTGCCAGCGAACAAGGTTGACCACCGCGAAAAGCAGGTCTCCCAGCTCGCGGGTGAGCTCCTCCTCGTTTGAGGCTTGTTCCACCTCCCCCAATTCCTCGTGCACCTTTTGAAGCACAGGTTCGATCGACGGCCAATCAAATCCAACCCTGGCAGCCCGGTCCTGGTATTCCTGGGCAAGGCTGAGAGCTGGTAGTGAACGGGGAGCACCATCCAGTAGACCCTTCTCCTCGTCCACGCCATTCTCTTTCCGTTCGGCTTCTTTCAATTTTTCCCAGTTCTTCAAGACCCCCTCCACCCCATCAAGCTGGGTATCTTTGAAAACGTGCGGATGGCGGTGAATGATCTTGCGGTTGATCCCCTCAAGAACGTCTTCCATGTTGAAATCGCCGTGCTCGCTGGCGATCTGCGCGTTCAGAACGATCTGGAGCAGCAGATCCCCCAGCTCTTCCCGCAAACCCGCAGGATCCTCCTGGTCGATCGCTTCAAGGGCTTCGTAGGCCTCCTCAAGGAGATGCGGCCGCAGGCTCAGGTGGGTCTGTTCGCGGTCCCAGGGGCAGCCATCCGGCGCGCGCAAGCGTGCGACCACCTGCTGGAAGGTCTCAAAGCTAAATCCAGCTTCCCGTGAAGGGATATATACTGCAAAGGGAGTTTCCTCCCCTGGTTCTCCACTTAACACAGTAAGTGAAATTTCTTTAAACTCCCATCCGGTTCCCTTTTGATAAACCACTTTAACAAGATGCGAGGGAGGATAGGCTGACCCCATTACCCGCGGAATGCTTGGTAAACCATTTTTAGGATCGAGGTTGTAAAGCAGGATATTGGCATCCGGGGGAAACCCGGAATGCATGCGGGGACCTATGCCCACCCCGGAAGCCTCCAGGTCGATCCATCGCCTCAGCATCCAGCAGCACCAGGTTGGCAGGTTTCTCGATTTGCAGCGCTTCCAAAATTTGTGCAAGGTTTTCGATCACTGGATTGTTTTGTTTCATAACATCATCCTTAATGACATCAGGGTGCTTTCCGGTTGACTCACTGGAAAACACCCTGCGGTTTCAATTCCCTCGCGGGAAAAATAGTCTTACCTTGGATTCTACCGTTTGGTGTAGGTAGGTGCCTTGCGGGCGCGTTTGAGGCCTGGTTTTTTACGTTCCTTCACGCGGGCATCGCGGGTAAGGAAACCTGCCTTGCGCAGCGGAGAGGTGTAGTCCGGGTTGATCTTGACCAGTGCGCGGGCAACGCCCAACCGCACCGATTCGGTCTGCCCGGTAACGCCGCCGCCATTGACAAGCACGGTGACATCAAACCCATTCTTATCCTGACCGACCGCGGCGAATGGCGCCCAGATATCATCCAGGTCGCCGGGGCGGGAAAAGAACTGGGTGCCAGGTTTCTGATTCACCGTGATCTCGCCCGAACCATTCATCAGGCGAACTCTTGCGGTGCTTTCCTTGCGTCGACCAATGCCTTCGTAGTATTGAAGTGCCATATTTCTCTTGCTCCTTTATTTCACCGGCTGGGGGTTCTGCGCGGTATGGGGATGATCGTTCCCGCCATAAACCTTGAGGCGGCTCATCAAATGCCGGCCTACTTTATTATGGGGAAGCATTCCCCAAACCGCGGCGGTGATCACCCGGTCGGGGTGCACTCGCATCTGGTCGCGCATACCCACCGCGCGCAATCCGCCCGGGTACCCGGAAACGGAGTAGTAATTCTTGGTATCGAGCCGTTTCGCGGCGATGGCCAGCTTACTGGCGTTGATCACCACCACGAAATCGCCCATCTCCACACCCGGGGTATATTCCGGTTTGTGTTTGCCCAAAAGGTAATTGGCAATGCGTGTGGCCAGGCGGCCCAGGTTTTGTTCATTCGCGTCCACAAGCAGCCAATTCGACTGCGGTGTACCCTTAATGACGTATGTTTTTTCCACTTTCGTCATCCTCACACTTTCTGTAATAGCCTAAATCCGAATTCTTGCGTATCTTCAGCGTAATCAACCTGTACGAGGGTCAGACCGTTCGGTGGAGCCAGTCCCGGGAGGATCTTTTTTCCGGTCAGAACCGCGCTCCGCAGATCATCCAGTGAAACTCTGCCCTGCCCTGCTCTCACCAGCAGGAAGACGATCCGCCGGACCATGTGGTAGAGAAAGGCGTTGGCCTTGATCTCATACACCCAATCCTTCCCTGCAGCAGTCTCCCATTTCGATCCCCAGACGATCCTCTCGGTGCTTTCACCTTTTTCCATCGGCCGACCGAACGCTTTGAAGTCGTGCTGCCCGATCACCAGATCAGCAGCCTGCCTTCAGAAGGACGGGGTCCGGTGCAGGCCAGGTTCGCCAGGCGGTGTATTCACGGAGCGGTTCGCGGGTTTCATCCACGAAGATCCGGTAGTGGTAGGTGCGTGCTTTCGCATCGTACCGCGGGTGGAACCCTGCTGGGGCTTCGCTGATCTCCCGAACCGAAACATCGTCCGGCAGGTTGGCGTTGACCGCCCGCTGCAGCTCAGCCAGGCTGTGCTGCCACTCGAGGTCGAATGTGACCACCTGCCCGGTGGCATGTACTCCGGTGTCTGTCCGCCCGGCGGAAAGCACCGTCCGATTCTGCCAACCCACGCTTCTCAGCGCGGATTCGAGCTCGGCCTGTACCGTTCGCCTGGAACCCTGTCTCTGGTAACCCAGGAACCGGGTGCCGTCGTACGCAAGAATAAGTTTGTAATGTGCCATTCCTATCCGGGTTTACCGGTAGGATCAACCTTCAACAAGCTCGAGCAGTACCATTTCGGCAGCATCGCCGAGGCGTGGCCCGAGTTTCAAAATACGCGTGTACCCACCGTTGCGAGTCTCATACCGCGGGCCAATCTCATCGAACAATTTCTTGACGATCTCCGGGTTGTTCAATTCAGCGGCAGCCTGACGGCGGGCATTTACCTTTTCAATATCACTGCCCTTGCCGGAATTGCGCGCCAGGGTGATCAATTTTTCCGCATCACCGCGGATGGCTTTCGCCTTGGTCTTGGTGGTTTTAATTCGTTCGTGCGTGAAAAGCTGGCAGATCATGGTCTTTCGCAAGACTGGTTCGCTCATCTTTTCCGCGTGAAAGTCGATATCCAGATACTTGATGTCGCATTGTACTTACTCCACGTCTTTCTCTTTTTCCAAGAAGCCCTTTTCGTGCATTTTGTCGACCAGCTCATCAAGGCTCTTTTCGCCAAAATTGCGGATGGACATGACTGCGTCATCGCCCTTGTCGAGCAGTTCCAGCACATCACCCACCGTGGTAATCCCGGTGCGCTTCAACGAATTGAACACGCGCACTGAAAGATCAAGGTTTTCGATCGGTGTTTCGGCGGCTTCACTTGTCAGGCCGCTCCCGACGATTTCCTTCTCAACGCCAATGGGCAGGATCTCTTCGCTGATCCCGGAGATAAAGCGCAGGTGATCGATCATGACTTTCGAGGCGCTACCGAGGCCTTTTTCAGGGGTGATGGTGCCATCGGTCCAGATTTCCAGGGTCAATTGATCATAATTGGTGCTCTGCCCAACGCGGGCGGCCGAGACATTGAAATTCACCCGTTTTACCGGGGTGAAGATCGCATCCACCGGCAGTTCACCGATGGGCAGCTTTCCGCTGCGGTCAGTGGCCGGTGAATAACCACGTCCGCGCTCCACTGTCATATCGATTTCCAGCCGGGCTTTGCTGTCATTCACCGTGAACAGGTACAGGTCCGGATTGACGATTTCAACCTCTGCCGGAGTCTGGATATCTGCTGCGGTCACAACACCTTCACCGCGCACATCGAGGTGCAGGTGGGCAATATCGCCTTCATGCATGATCAGGCGGATCTGCTTGATCTGCAGGATTACCTGGATGACATCTTCGCGGACACCAGGAATATCGCTGAACTCATGCAGTACATCCGAAACGCGGATGGAGGTGATGGCCGCGCCATCCAGCGAGGATAGCAGGACTCGCCGCAGCGCATTGCCCAGGGTGACCCCAAATCCGCGCTCCAGAGGGCTGATCACAAATTTGCCGTAATTACGGGCTTCTGCTTCCCGTTCAACTTTCGGCGTTACCATGTTGTTCATAGCGCACATGATCCACCCCTTTCCAAAGAATGAATCACTTTTCTCACAGGATCACCAGGCTTAGCGTGAATAGTACTCAACGATGAGTTGCTCATTCAGGTTGCCGTCAATCTCGCTTCGTTCGGGCAGGCGCAAAACGCGCCCGGAAAGGCTCTTCAGATCGCGATCCAGCCATACGGCGCAATTACGTTTTTCGGCGAAATCAGGAAGTTCTTTGAAAAAGGCATTCCCGCGGGAATTCTCGCGAACCGCAACCGTATCCCCAGGCTTCAAGAGCATGGAGGGGATATCGGACGATTGCCCGTTCACCTGGAAATGACCATGGTTGACCAGCTGGCGGGCTTCACTGCGGTTGTCAGCCAAACCCATGCGGAAGACCACATTATCCAGACGGAGTTCCAGAGTTTGCAGCAGGTTCAGACCGGTCATGCCGCGCTTGTGCTGAGCAAACGCGAAATACCGGCGGAACTGGCGTTCGAGAACGCCATAAACCCGGCGGGCGCGCTGCTTGGCGCGCAACTGGCGCGCATAGTCCGATTCACGTTCGCTGCGGCCCTGGTTGCCCTTTCCGTGCTGACCGGGGGCAAAGCCGCGTTTTTCAAACGCGCATTTGGGGGTGAAACAGCGTTCACCCTTCAGAAATAATTTTTCACCTTCACGCCGGCATAATCTGACATACCGGACCAATATATCTTGCCATATATTTCCTCTCTCTTTTCTAGACGCGGCGTTTTTTCGGAGGCCGGCAGCCGTTGTGCGGTACCGGGGTGATATCCGAAATGGAACGCACTTTCAAACCCATCGACTGAACTGCGCGGATGGCAGATTCGCGACCAGGACCAGGTCCCTTGATGATCAGATCCACTTCCTGGATCCCCATCGACTGGGCAGCTTTGATGGCCTGTTCGGCAGCCAGGCGCGCGGCAAAAGGAGTGCTCTTGCGCGAACCCTTGAAACCGGCTGAGCCTGAACTGCCCCAGCAAACCGTGTTGCCCTGCTCATCCGTCACGGTCACGATGGTATTGTTGAAGGATGCAAAAATATGCACCTGCGCAGATGATAAAGCGCGCTTCGTCTTGCGGGTTGTACTGGTGCGTCGCGTTGATCGTACTGTTTGAGCCATAATACCTCTTCGTCGTTCAACTTAACAATTCCGAACCATAAATCTGCTTGGAGCCTTCAGCCGGGTAGCCGCGGGGTGAGAGGTCCCTCCCGGACCAGGCTCCTGGCAGTTTATTTCTTGGTAGCTCCACGGCGGCGACCGCGACCGGCAACGGTCTTCTTCGGTCCTTTGCGGGTGCGCGAATTCGTGCGGGTGCGCTGCCCATGCACCGGCAGATTGCGGCGGTGGCGCATACCACGGTAGCAGCCGATTTCGATCAACCGCTTGATGTTCATCTGAACTTCGCGGCGCAGATCACCTTCGACCTTGTAGTTCTTGGTGATATATTCACGCAGCAGGTTGACTTCGCTTTCGGTCAGATCCTTCACCCGCATATCCGGATTCACCTTGGTGTCCGTCAAGATTTTGTCGGGCACGGGTCGGTCCAATCCCAAAGATGTAGGTCAGGGCAACTTCGATCCGCTTATTACGCGGAAGATCAACACCTTCAATTCTTGCCATAATTCCTTATCCTTGTCGCTGTTTGTGTTTTGGATTTTCGCAAATGACGAACAAACTGCCGCTTCGCCGTACAATCTTGCACTTGGAACAGCGCTTTCGAATGGATGGTGAAACTTTCATAACCTGCTACTCCTTGTTCTCTTTCTGTTGCTAATCACCAAAGTTTTGATTATATCTGTCCTTACCGGTTCCGTCTAGGAGGATTTTTCATTCCCCCGCGAGGGTCAAAATTACGGGTCCGTTCTCTGTGATTGCCACGGTATGTTCAAAATGAGCAGCCAGCGAATCATCCCGCGAACAAACCGTCCACTCGTCCGGCATCACCTTGTGTCAGGTAGGTGCCCACCAGCACCATCGGTTCCAGCGCAATGGTCATCCCTGCCCGCAGCAGCATCCCCGCCCGGGAAACCGTAATTGGGAACCTGCGGTCCTTCGTGCATCGCCCTGCCAACCCCATGTCCGGTGTATTCGCGCACAACCTGCATCTGGTTCTGCTCCACATAGTTGAATGGCGGACCCGATATCTCCGGTGTATTTCCCGGGAACCATCTGTTCGATCCCGATCGCCAGTGCTTTTTCGGTCACATCCAGCATCTTCTGGGCTCTTTTGGAGATTTCACCCACACCAGCGGTAAAGGCCGAATCACCAACAAACCCTTCAAACACCGTTCCGCAATCCACCGAAACGATATCGCCTTCCTTCAGCTTGCGCTTTCCGGGTATGCCGTGCACCAGCTCTTCGTTGACGCTCACACAGGTGCTGGCCGGGTAGGGATACGGTCCAGGATAATTCTTAAAGGGCGAATAAACACCATGCTTTTTCAATACTTCTTCGGCAGCGGCGTTCAGATCTGCCGTGGTCACTCCCGGCTGGATGATCACCTTGCACGGCTGCCAGGGCTTCTGCGTTGATCCTGCCTGCCTGGCGCATGATCGCGAGCTCTTTTGCGCTCTTGATCGTGATCTTCCGTTCCCAGCTCATTTGCGAATCTACCCTTCGATCGCTTCCATCAGTTCGGCGGTAACCTTCATCGATCTCGCTGCGTACCATCAATTTCAACCAGCAGTCCCTTTCCTCGGTAATACTCGATCAACGGTGGGTCTGCTTGTTGATAAACCTGGATGCGGTTCGCAACCGTTTCCGGTTTGTCATCATCCCGCTGGTAAAGTTCAGAGCCATCCACGTCGCAGATCCCTGGCTTTCGGGGCGGATTGAACATTCTCGTGATAACACATGCCCGCTCGCCCGGCAGGTCCAGCGTCCGCATAAGCGTTCGATCAACACAGCTTCCGGGACGGTAATATACGGAACCACTTTAATCGCTTCACCTATTCCCTGAAGCATTTCTCCCAGCGCTTCGCCTGGGCAGGTGTGCGCGGGAAACCATCCAGCAGTGCACCGGATATGCTATCCGCCCGCATCAAGCGCGCTTTGACCATGGCGATGGTCACATCATCCGGAACCAGCTCGCCGCGGTTCATATAACCCTGGGCCAGTTTCCCCAGTTCGGTCTCGTTTTTAAGGTTCTCCCGGAAAAGATCACCGGAGGAGACGTGGACCAATCCGAGCTTTTCGGAAATGACCTCTGCCTGCGTGCCTTTTCCCGCCCCTGGAGGGCCAAGTAAAACGATATACATGCCCATCATCCACCCTTGGATCAAGCTTTCCTCGTAACCGTGCAGCTTCAGCTCGGTTTCGATGATGGTGAAGGTATCACGGACAACACCCACCACGATCAGCAAGCCAGCTGCTGAAACAAGGAAAACCGTCGAGGAACTTGCCGCCGGCAGGATCAGGCCGCAGCACGTACGGCAGCACAGCCACAAGACCCAAGGAAGAACGCTCCCGGGAAGGTGATGCGCCGCTGTACCTTGGTCAGGTATTTCTGGGTCGCCTCGCCCACGGTCACACCCGGAATCTGGGCTCCCTGGCTTCTTCAGGTTTTCACCGTAATTCTGCTGTTGGAAAAGCACATCGGTGTAGAAGAACGTGAAGGCCACCACCAGGATGAAGTAGATCAGGGCATAGAACGGACCTTGCCCGCTGAACGCGTTATAGATGCCGGTGGCAAAATTCGCCACCCATGTTATGTCGGAATTTATAAAATAGATGGCGATGATTGCCGGGAAGGTCAGGAAGGACTGGGCAAAGATCAGCGGGATCATGCCTGCCATATTGACCATCAGCGGCAGGTTGCTGCGCACCGGCATGGACATGCGGTTGCCCACCCGGCGCCCGGGGAATAGCACCGGCACATTCCGGCGGCCCTGCTGGACAAAAACGATCGCAAAGATGGTGAAGACCAGCAGCGCAACGATCAGGATGAAGCATCCACCAGCCATTTTGTCTATCGCAAGAAAATGCTATAGAGATTCGACGGCATATTCGCCACGATACCGGCAAAGATGATCAGCGAAAGACCCTGGTTCGGAATGCCAAATTCGGAGATCAATTGTCCAATCCAGATACCAAACATCGTGCCAGCCATCATGCTAACAACCGTGGTGATCGTTGGCAGCAGTTGACGCCAGTGAAGCCATAATTAAAGAATTGACTGCCCGCCGCAGCATTGAGTTAAAAATATTGATCTGCCCGATTGCCGATAAGCGCGCCATCGGGATGGTGAGGATCATGGTCCATTTTTCCATGAACTTCTGACCTTCGCGCGGATTTTCTTTCAACCGACGGTCAAGCGCAGGGATGATCGGCACGAGCAGCTGGATGATAATCTGGGCGGTGATGTACGGATAAACACCCATCGCCAGGATCGAGAAATTCGATACCGTGCCGCCGGAAAGCAGGTCCAGCAGATTGAACAGCGTACCCGCTGCGCCACCGGAATTTGCCAGGGAGGCAACCACTGCCCGGTTGATCCCCGGAACAGGGATATTGGCCGCAAACCGGTAGATGATCAACAATAAAAATGTGATCAGCAGTTTCTTGCGGATATCTTCTGATTTCCACAGGTAGCGCCAGGCTGAACGCTTCATGAAGGAGTCTCCTTAATTCGAATTCCTAGTTTATGCAATCAATTCCACTCTGCCGCCAGCAGCTTCGATCTTGGCCCGGGCGGTTTTGGTAATGCGGTGCACTTTGAGAGTGACCGGGTGTTTGATCTCACCATTTCCCAGACACGACCACCGGGTTACCGGGGCTGGTGAAGCATACCTTCCTTCGGCAAGTTCTTCGGGGGTGATCACGCTCTTGGCGGGAAATTTGGCAAGCTGATCCAGATTGACCTCGTTGAATTCCACCCGGTTGGGGGGAGTAAATCCCTCACCACGAATGAACGGCAGCCGGCGGAAGAACGGCAGGTTACCACCCTGACGGTACAGGTGACCGGCCTCGCCAGCTCTGGAGTTCTGTCCTTTGGTACCACGACCGGCGGTTTTACCCTGTCCGGCGGAGATACCGTGACCTTTGCGTTTGGGCTCTTTCTTGGCGCCCTCGTTGGGTTTCAAATCATTCAAGTTTCATGTTCAATCCTGCTCTTCTACTACAACCAGATGCCGGACTTTATCCAGCATTCCGCGCAATGCGGGCGTATCATCGTGTACGACCGTTTGGTGCAGCCGGCGAAGACCCAGGGCTCGGACGGTCGCTTTTTGGGGTTCCGGAATAGCCAATCGCGCTTTTCACCAGGGTGACTGCGCAGCTTTTTGCTCTCCACTTTCTTCTTAGCCATTCTTCCTCCGCTCCCAGAAGGGCATCATCTCGCGCACGGTTTTCCCGCGCCGGATGGCTTCCTGCTTCTGGGGATTTGAGCTGATCCAGGGCATCAAAGGTAGCTTTGACCACGTTCAGAACATTGGCACTGCCCAGTGATTTGGTCAGAATATCATGGATCCCAGCCGCTTCCAGGACGGCGCGCACACCACCGGCGGCAATAACGCCGGTACCGGCGGATGCAGGTTTGAGCAGCACCACTGCTCCACCCACCTTGGCCGGTCACTTCATGCGGGATGGTTGTGCCCATGGTGACGACCGTGCGCATATTCTTGTGCGCGCGTTCGGTCGCTTTGCGCATCGCATCCGGAACAGCATTGGCTTTGCCGATTCCGATACCGACCTTGCCGTGGTTATCACCGGCAACGACCGTAACACGGAATTGGAAACGGCGTCCACCTTTAACAACTTTGGCAACACGGGCGATTTCGATTACACGCTCGTCAAAATGCTGTTCTAAGGGTTGATATTCCATCATTTCCATAAGAAGCCCTCAACTTCGCTTATCATCCTAGAAATCCAGGCCGGCTTCGCGGGCAGCATCTGCCAGCGCCTTGACCCGGCCGATATAACGGAAACCGCCGCGGTCAAAAACGACCTTCTTGATCCCTTTTTTCTTTGCGCGTTCCGCCACCAGGTCACCAACCAGTTTAGCCTGCTCGGTTTTGGTTTTTTTGGCCAGTGGTTTGCCCTTCAACTCGTGATCAATGGTTGATGCAGATGCAAGGGTGATTCCCTTGGAATCATCGATCACCTGGGCATAAATATCCGCGAGGCTGCGGAACACGTTCAGGCGGGGGCGATCTTCCGTCCCGGAAACATATTTGCGGACGCGTTCATGCCGGCGGATACGGGATTCTCGTTTGTTATTGGTTGCCATATCAAATCACCTGCTCTTATGCTTTCGTCTTGCCGGATTTGCCGGCTTTGCGGCGGATCTTTTCACCAAGGTAATGAATACCTTTGCCCTTATAAGGCTCCGGGGGGCGGATCTTGCGGATATCCGCTGCAACTTGGCCAACCGTTTCGGCATCGTAGCCCATGACCTTGAACTGGCGGGTTTTGGTATCGACTTCAAAGGAAATTCCATCCTTGGGCTCGATGCGTACCGGGTGGGAAAAACCAACATATAAAACCAGGTTGCTTCCATCCATTTCAGGCCGGTAACCAACACCATCGATTTCGAGGACTTTGACAAAGCCGGTGGATACACCGGTGACCATGTTCTGAATGACCGCCCGGGTCGTGCCGTGCAAGGCACGAGCCTGGGGGAGATCTGAACTGCGCGTCACAAGAATGTTATCACCTTCCAGCTTGATATCAACGCTCGGGGTGAAGATACGCTTCAACTCACCTTTGGGACCTTTCACTAGGACTTCTGAGCCGTTGATCTGCACCTTCACACCGCTCGGAACTGTTACGGGTAATCTTCCAATACGAGACACTTTACAATACCTCCTCGATTACCAGACCTTGCAGAGGATTTCGCCGCCAACACCCAACTGGCGTGCCCGCTGCCCGGTCATAACACCCTTGGGGGTTGATAGGATGGCAATGCCCATCCCCGAGAGAACCCAGGGGATATCCTTCTTGCGGGTGTAAACCCGGCGTCCGGGCGGGCTGACCCGAACCAGGCCGGTAATTACGGAAACCCGCTCGCGCCGTTCGCCCACGTATTTCAATTTGACACGCAGGACACTCTGGGTCGGTTTCTCGCCATCCACAACCTCAAAGCCTTCAATAAAGCCTTCTTCCTTCAGGATCCGGGCGATTTCCGCCTTGATCTTGGATGTGGGCATCGCAACCACGGATTGGCCCGCCATTACGCCATTCCGGATTCGGGTCAACATATCAGCAATTGGATCATTCATACACTCATTTCCTACCTCCGGATTGGCTTACCAGGATGACTTGGTCACACCGGGAATTTGGCCTTCCAGGGCAAGTTCGCGGAAACAAATACGGCACAGACCAAAACGGCGCATATAACCACGCGGGCGTCCGCACATTCTGCAGCGATTGCGGACCTGAATGGGAAATTTCCGCCGCAGATTCACGGTAAGTCATGCACTTTTTTGCCATATGTAACCCTTCCTGAAAGGCATGCCCAGCATTGCCAGCATAGCGGTTGCCTGTTCATCATTTACTGCAGATGTAACGATGGTGATTTCCATACCGCGGATCTTATCGACTTTATCGTATTCGATTTCGGGAAAGATGATCTGTTCCCGAAGACCAAGGGTGTAATTGCCACGACCGTCAAATGATTCCGCCGAGACACCGCGAAAGTCGCGCACACGCGGCAGGACAATATTCATCAACCGGTCGAGGAAATCCCACATTCTTTCGCCGCGCAGGGTGACCTTCGCGCCGATCGCGCGTCCTTCACGCAATTTGAAGTTGGCGATGCTCTTGCGGGCTTTGGTGACGATCGGTTTCTGCCCGGTGATGGCGGTCAAATCCGCGACGGCTGCATCCAGCGCCTTGGGATTATCCAGGGCTTCACCCACGCCGATATTCACGATCACCTTTTTAATCCGGGGAACCTGCATAATGTTCTCAAAACCCAGGGATTCCATCAATGCGGGGGCAATTTCTTTTTGGTAACGTTCTTTCATGTGATTCATTTCATATGCTCCACAGTGGCCTATTCATCCATCAGCGCCTGACATTTTTTGCATACCCGGCTGACCTTGTCACCCGTTCGCTGAATGCTGACACGCGTGGGTTTATTGCATTTCTTGCAGACCAGCATCACGTTTGAGATAGCGATGGGTCCTTCAAACTTCACTTTGCCCGGGTTTATCGTGCGACCCTGGCTTTGCACCTGCCTTTGGTGTTTGGTGCGGATATTGATACCCTGCACGACAACCCGCCGATCATCCGGAAACGACTCGGATCACTTCACCGCGTTTACCCTTATCTTCTTCTTTCCCAGTGATTACTTCGACCATATCACCTTTACGAATTTTTACATTCATTGTTTCGCTCCTCTTCCTAGATCACTTCCGGAGCCAGGGACACGATCTTCATGAAACCTTTTTCACGCAGTTCACGCGCAACCGGTCCAAAGATACGGGTACCTTTCGGGTTCTGGCCGTCAGTATCCAGGATCACCGCAGCATTGTCATCAAAGCGGATGGTGGAACCATCCTCGCGGCGCCATTCCTTGGCACAGCGGACGATGACCGCCTTGACGATCTCGCTTTTCTTGACCGAACCTTGCGGTGCGGCTGATTTGACCGTGCCGACCACAATATCGCCGACACGCCCATACCGGCGGGTGGAACCACCCATGACATGGATCACCAGGATCTCGCGGGCGCCGGTGTTATCAGCAACTTTCAACCGGGACTCGTGCTGGATCATTCCGCTTCTCCTTCAACCTTCTCGGCTTCCGCAGTTTCAACAGCTTCAGCGAGTTCGGTTTCTTCGGGAGCTTCGATCATCTCGATAATATCGGCTTCATCCACCAGGTTCACCGGCATCGCTTTTTCGCCCTGGCTGGTAAGGATTTTCTCCACAACCCAGCGTTTATCGTGGGATAAGGGGCGGCTCTCAACGATCTGGACGTTATCACCGATCTTGCATCCCAATTCATCCTGGGCTTTCACACGTTTGCTGGTATGAACGACCTTGTGGTAAAGCGGGTGGCGGAAGGTTCGGCTGATTTCCACGACCACGGTTTTCGTCATTTTATTGCTGGTGACAACACCATCTAATCGTCTTCGTTCGTTCATTTTGCACCTTCCTGGGTATTCCCGATTCGCCGCTCCTGGAGGATGGTTTCGAAGGTGGCGATGTTCCTGCGGGCTTTCTTCAGCCGGCTGGTATCGGTCAGCTGACCGGTAACCACCTGGAAGCGCAGGTTCATCAATTCCTGCCGGGCATCCATCAGCTTGGATTTCAATTCATCGTCTGAAAGTAAACGCATTTCTGAGATCTTCATGATCGCTACTCCTCACGCGCCTTCATGACGGGCGATCACTTTGGTCCGGATCGAGAATTTATAGGAGGCCTGGTGCAGTGCTTCAACAGCCGCTTCGTGTTCCAGACCACTTACTTCAAACATGATCCTGCCAGGTTTGACAACCGCATACCCAGTATTCCACGTTCCCTTTACCTTTACCCATACGGGTTTCTGGGGGGCGATGGGTATAGGGTTTATCCGGGAAGATCCGGATCCATACTTTTCCATGGCGTTTCATCGAATGGACGATCGTCCGTCGAGCGGCTTCAATCTGGCGGGCGGAAACCCAACCAGGTTCTAGAGCCTGCAGAGCATAATCGCCGAAATTGATATCAGCACCCCGCAGGGCCTTTCCTCGCATCCGGCCGCGCTGCTGCTTGCGCCACTTTACACGTTTTGGCATCAACATAGCAACTGTCCTCTTTCGTCTTTACCGGTATTAGCCCGGTCTAGATAATTACTCGACTAACGTAAACGCCTTCGGTGGCTTCCACTTTCTCTTCCACACCCGGCAGAACTTCACCCTGATAAACCCACACTTTGACACCGATCCGTCCGTAGGTGGTGAGAGCTTCCGCACGGGCGAAATCCAATGTTCGCCCGCAGAGTCTGCAGGGGAACCCGTCCTTCACGAAGTTTCACGCTACGGGCCATTTCAGCACCGCTCAAACGACCGGAAACCTCGATCTTGATGCCTTCAGCTCCCTGGCGCATGGCCTGCTGCAGGGCACGCTTCATTGCCCGCCGGTAAGCTAACACGTCGTTCGATCTGGTCGGCAATATTCTTGGCAACCAGGTAGGCATCGCAATCCGGTGATTTGATCTCTTTGATTTCAAGATCGATCTTCTTGCCGGTCAATTCTTCCAGATCCTGCCGGATGATCTTGACCGTATCACCCTTGCGCCCGATCAGAATACCGGGTTTGGCAGTGTGCACAACGACCTTCACCTTGCCAGGGAATCGTTCCACTTCCACGTCAGAAACACCGGCCTTCTCGGCTGCCTTCCGGATCATCTTGCGGATGGTCATATCCTGGTGAAGCTGGTTGGTATATTCGGTGCCTTCAGCGTACCAGCGACCAGACCAGGGCTGGTTGAGCCCCAAACGAAATCCAATCGGATGAACTTTACGACCCATAATCTCTCCTGGTGTCTTTCTTGATCTCAGTCAGCGGATCCGACTGATTATTCTTTCTCTCGCAAGATGATCGAAACATGCGAGCTGCGTCGCAGCAGGGGTTTGAAACGCCCACGGGCTCCAAAACGTCGCCACTTGCGGGTGGGAGCTTCATCTGCGGTTACTTTGTAAATATAGAGGTTATCCCGGCTCACGCCAAAATTTTCCTCAGCATTGGCGATGGCAGAGTCCAGGAGCTTGCCGATCGGTTGAGCCGCACCTTTGTTGGTGAATTTCAACAGGTTGACTGCATCCACCACTGTTCTTTCCGCGAATCAAATCAATGACCAGGCGGACTTTTGGCGCGGAGACTCCGCAATTCATCAGGGAAGCATGAATATCGGTTGCCATAATTTACTGCACCTTTGCTGCGGTGGCTTTCTCGGAGAGATGCCCGCGGAAGTGGCGGGTGGGAGCAAACTCACCCAATTTGTGTCCGACCATATTCTCGGTGATATAGATGGGAACATGCCGGCGGCCGTCATGGACTGCAATGGTGTGCCCGACCATCTGGGGGAAGATGGTGCTATCCCGGCTCCAGGTGCGAAGCACTTTCTTTTCGCCCTTGGCGTTCATCGCTTCAATTTTTTTGAGCAGTTTGGGCTCGATAAAAGGGCCCTTTTTCAGCGATCTTGACATATTTCTCGTCCTTCTACTCTGTTGATCACTATCCAAAATGAATATCAGTTTAGCCATTTCTGCGCCGAACAATATACTGATTGGATGATCTTATTCCTGCGGGTCCGGTAACCCCGGGCGGGTTTACCCCAGGGGGTCTTGGGACCGGGCATACCAGCGGGCTGGCGGCCTTCGCCACCACCGTGCGGATGGTCACGCGGGCTCATCGCCGTACCGCGAACCGTCGGGCGGATGCCCATGTGGCGCTTGCGGCCGGCTTTTCCCAGTTTGATGTTGCTGTGTTCCAGGTTGCCCACCTGACCAATGGTCGCATAGCAGGCCTGGCGGACTAGGCGGACTTCCCCGGAAGGCAGGCGAATCTGGGCATAATCTCCCTCTTTCGCCAGTAATTGGGCAGCTGTTCCAGCAGAGCGTACCATCTGGCCGCCCTTGCCTTCTTGCAGCTCGATATTGTGTACCATCGTGCCGACAGGAATATTCGCAATGGGCAGGCTGTTGCCGGGGCGAATCTCTGCCTGGGCTCCGGCCATGACACTATCGCCAACTTTCAACCCCTGCGGGGCAACGATATAGGCTTTCTCGCCATCCGCATACACAAGCAGTGCCAGTCGGGCGGTGCGGTTGGGATCATATTCGATCGCGGAAACACGGGCAGGAATACCGATCTTTTTGCGTTTGAAATCGACAATGCGGATATACTGCCGGTTGCCTGCGCCCCGGTGACGCACTGTGACCTTTCCGTTTTCGTTGCGGCCGGAATGTTCCTTGCGAATGACGATCAGCGAACGCTCCGGGCGTTTCTTGGTGATCTCTTCAAAACTATACCCGGTCCTGCCGCGCATACCGGGGGTTGTGGGTTTATAAACTTTGATAGCCATTACTCAACCCCTTCAAAGATGGGTAGGCGGTCTTCTGCGGTCAGGGTGACGATTGCTTTCCTGTAACCAGGATTGCGAACGCCAAGCCGGCGGCTTTTGCCTTTTCGGGATCGCTTTGCGGGAACATTGAGCACGTTCACATCCAACACGGTCACCTTGAAGATGCGTCTCGACCGCTTCGCGCACCATGGTACGAGTGGCTTCCGGGCGGACTTCGAAGGTGTATTGGTGCAGGCGCGTAGCCTGGTAGTTCGTCTTTTCAGTGACGATGGGTCGGAGGAGGACTTCATACATGGTGGTCATTGTTGTTCTCCTATCCTAAATGAGCCTCGATCCGCTCCAGGGCAGCCAGGGGCAGGACAATGCGGTCGAAAAGCATCAGGTCGCGAACGTTCAGGTAAGCGGCGACCAGGATCTTGGCATCAGGGATGTTCCGGGTGGACCGAACAACGCCTTCATAAGCATCCGTTTTTTCCGGAATGAGGATCAAAGCGCTGTTCTCTCCAACAAGTGTGGTCAGTGCCTTTGCCATCAAGCGGGTTTTGGGTTCCGCCAGGGTCAGCTCATCAACAACGACGATGCTGGCATCCGCTGCTTTGGCGGAAAGCGCAGAGCAGACTGCCGCCATGCGCATGCGCTTGGGCATCGCCTGGGCGTAGGAATGCATATGCGGGGTGTGAATTCCACCACCGCCCCTCCAATGGGGCGCACGGGTGGAACCTTGCCGGGCACGACCAGTACCCTTTTGATGCCAGGGTTTCTTGCCGCCGCCAGCCACTTCACTGCGGGTCTTGGTCTCGTGCGTGCCAAGGCGAGCATTGGCCATCTGGCGCTGGAATGCCTGGTGCATCAGGTCAACTTTTATTGGGGCCTCAAAGATCGCGGCGGGTAAATCGACCGTCTTGACCTTTTTACCTTCCATATTGAGGACATCAACCTTCATAGTTTCATTGCTCCATTTATCCAGGTTTCCGGTTACTGTTTCCGCGCTTCTTTAATGACAACCATGCCATTGCGCGCGCCTGGAATAGAACCGCGGACGCCCAGGAGGTTGCGTTCAGCATCCACCAGTTCGACCTTCAAGATTCTGGGCGGTGACACGATCGTCGCCCATATGTCCGGCTCCCCGCGAACCCTTGTAAACACGTCCTGGCGTTGTGCCTGAGCCGCGCGAACCGGGTGCACGGTGACGATCGGACTGACCATGGGTCTTTGGTCCGCCGCTGAAGTGATACCGCTTGACACCTCCGGCAAAACCTTTGCCCTTGCTGGTGCCAATCACATCCACGTGTTCACCGACTGCGAAAACGGAAACATCCACCTTCGCGCCTTCTTCGACCCCGGGTTCCTTGGCACGGAATTCGCGCAGGTAGCGCAAGGGGGGAAGATTGTTGCGTTTGAGGTGACCTAATTCACCCTGGGTTATCCGTTTCGGTTTTATCTCACCGTATCCCAGCTGCACAGCTGAATAACCATCCGTTCCGGGAGTGCGTATCTGGGTAACGAAGCATGGCCCAGCTTCAATGATCGTTACCGGAATTGCCGCGCCGGTCTCATCGAAAATCTGGGTCATGCCGATTTTCTTCCCAATCAGCCCTTTGAACATCTCAATTTTTCTCCTAAGATTTATTTTTCGGAGACTGTCAGCCAGGGCTTGGCTGCATCATCTCCCGAACGTGTAGTCGGTCACCCGCGAGCGGCAGCTTGTCTGTTGTGCCCACCCAAGGATCACTCTTGCACGGTTCGAATGGTTTTGGTCAGATCCAAAACCGGATTATTTTACCACAACTTTGTTCGATTACCAGGTCAATTTTCATCGACATGGCGAATCAATTCAGACTTAGATCTTGATCTCAATATCCACGCCGGCAGGCAGGTTCAGGCGCATGAGCATATCGATAGTCTTGGAATCAGGGTCCATGACGTCGATGATGCGGTTATGGGTGCGGATCTCAAAATGCTCCTGGGAATCCTTATCAATAAAGGCTCCACGACGCACTGTGAATTTTTCAATTCGTGTCGGAAGGGGAACGGGTCCCACAACATGGGCGCCGCTTCGTTCGGCGGTTTCGACGATCCGCTTGGCGGATTGATCCAGCACACGGTGGTCGTAGGCTTTTAAACGAATTCGAATTCTTTGTTTTGCCATTATGGTTTCCTATGCAATGATCTTGGTGATCGCTCCGGCGCCTACCGTCAGACCACCTTCTCGAATAGCGAAATGCGAACCCTGCTCCAACGCCACGGGTATGATCAGCTCCACTTCCATCTCCACGTTGTCCCCGGGCATCACCATCTCCACCCCCGCAGGCAGGGTGATCGAGCCCGTCACGTCCATCGTGCGAATATAGAACTGCGGCCGGTATCCAGGGAAGAATGGTTTGTGCCTGCCACCCTCTTCCCGCTTCAACACGTACACCTGCGCCATGAACTTCGTGTGCGGGGTGATGCTCCCCGGTTTCGCAACCACCTGCCCGCGCTCCACGTCCGTGCGCTCAATCCCACGCAGCAGCAAGCCCAGGTTATCCCCGGCCATGCCTTCATCCAGCAGCTTGTGGAACATCTCCACACCGGTGCAGACACTGGTCCGCGTCTTCTCCTGCAGCCCGATGATCTCCACCGGCTCCCCCACCTTGATCTTGCCGCGGTCCACTCTGCCCGTCACCACCGTACCACGACCCTTGATCGAGAACACGTCCTCGATCGGCATCATGAACGGCTTGTCCACTGCTCGCACGGGCTCGGGGATATATTCATCCACCACCCGCAACAGCTCCTTGATGCACTCGTACTCGGGTGCGTTCGGGTCGGTGCTTGTGCTCTCCAAGGCCTTCAGCGCGCTGCCCCGTACGATCGGGGTCGTCTCGCCCGGGAACTTATATCCGGTGAGCATCTCGCGCAGTTCCATCTCCACCAGCTCCAGCAGTTCCGGATCGTCCATCATGTCCACTTTGTTCAAAAATACCACGATGCTTGGCACTTCCACCTGGCGCGCCAGCAACACGTGTTCCTTCGTCTGCGGCATGGGGCCATCCGGCGCTGCCACCACCAATATGGCGCCATCCACCTGGGCGGCTCCGGTGATCATGTTCTTGATATAGTCGCGGTGACCCGGCATATCCACGTGCGCGTAGTGCCGTTTATCGGTCTCATATTCCACATGGGCAATGTTGATCGTGATCCCGCGCGCTTTCTCCTCCGGGGCGTTGTCAATCGAGTCATACGCCCGGTATTCGGCTTTCCCGAAAAACCCGCAGTATTTCGTGATCGCTGCGGTAAGCGTGGTCTTGCCATGATCTATGTGACCCATGGTCCCTACATTCAAATGCGGCTTGCTTCGGTCAAATTTCTGCTTCGCCATCAGTGCTCTCCTTCTCCTGTTTTGGAAATAAGACTATTGATTTAATATTTTCTTTGCCACCGATTCAGAAACCGGGGCATAATGATCGAATTCCATTGAAAACACACCGCGTCCCTGGCTGTTCGAACGCAGCTCGGTGGCGTACCCAAACATTTCCGCCAATGGGACCTGAACCCGGATGGATTGGGTTTTTCCCGGACGCATCTCCGTCCCTAGGATCACTCCCCGCCTGGCATTCAACTGCCCGATAACGTCACCCATGTATTCCTCAGGGATGACGACTTCCACCTTCATGATCGGTTCAAGCAGAACCGGAGATCCCTTTTGAATACCCTCTTTGAAAGCAAAGGTGGCAGCCATTTTAAAGGCCATCTCAGACGAGTCAACCTCATGAAATGAGCCGTCCTTCAGCGTTACTTTCAGGTCGGTTACCGGGTAACCGGCAAGTACGCCGGATTCGGCTGCCTCGCGCACGCCTTTTTCCACCGCAGGGATATATTCCTTCGGGATGGCACCGCTGACGATCTTACTTTCGAAGACGATTCCGCTACCCCGCTCCAGGGGTTCGAGTGCGAAGACCACGTGGCCATACTGGCCATGCCCACCGGACTGTTTCACATACTTGTAATCCACCTTGGGAACTTCGCGGGTGATCGATTCGTGGTAGGAAACGCGCGGACGGCCGACATTCGCCTGGACTTTGAATTCGCGCAGCATGCGATCCACCAGCACATCCAGGTGAAGCTCTCCCATCCCGGATATGATCGTCTGACCGGTATTCTCGTCGGTGTGCACCCGGAAGGTCGGATCTTCCTCGGAAAGCTTTCGCAGCGCTTCAGACATCCTATCCTGGTCTGCGGTCGTTTTTGGTTCAATTGCCACCATGATGACCGGTTCAGGGAAAGTGATGCTTTCCAGGATCACCTTGTGGTGCTGATCACACAGCGTATCCCCGGTGAAGCTTTCCTTCAAGCCCAGCACCGCGCCAATATCACCTGCTAAAACCTCGGTGATATCCTCACGCCGGTCGGCGTACATGCGGATAAGCCGGCCGATGCGTTCTTTGCGGTCTTTGATCGGGTTATAGACCATGGTGCCCTGTATGATCTTCCCGGAATATACCCGGAAATATGCCAGGCGGCCAACGTACGGGTCTGTGACGATCTTGAAGACCAGGGCGCTTAAAGGCGCATCATCTTCCACGCCGCGGCTCACTTCGGTGTCATTATCAGGATCTATTCCTTTTACAGGCGGAATATCGAAGGGGGATGGAAGAAAATCAATGACCGCATCCAGCAGAGGCTGAACACCCTTATTCTTCAGTGATGTACCGCAGAAAACCGGGGTAGCTTGATTGGCTATGACCGCTTTTCGTAGCGCAGCTTTTAGCTCTTCGATGCTGATCTTATCTCCCTGTAGGAATTTAACCGTCAGCTCATCATCGAGCTCTGCGATTCGTTCCACGAGGGTCGCATGCAGCTTGCCCGCTTCCTCAACCAGATCGGAGGGGATGGACTCCACGCGGGGTTCACGGCCGAGATCTTCATCCCAATAAATCGCCTGCTGGGAGAGAAGGTCGACCACGCCCTGGAAGCCGCTTTCGAAACCGATGGGCATCTGCATCGCAATTGGGTTGGCACCCAAACGATTTCGGATTGAGTCTATGGTGTATTCGTAGGATGCCCCCGTGCGGTCCATCTTGTTGACAAAACAAATCCGGGGCACTGAATATCGATCCGCCTGCCGCCATACAGTTTCCGATTGCGGCTCAACACCCTGGGTGGCGTCAAAAATGACGATGCCGCCATCCAGAACCCGCAGGGAACGCTGCACTTCGGCAGTGAAATCGATATGCCCCGGCGTATCGATGATATTTATTTGGTAATCTTTCCATTCGGCGGTGACAGCTGCGGAAACAATCGTAATGCCCCGTTCCCGTTCCTGTTCCATCCAGTCCGTAACCGTCGTGCCATCATCCACTGATCCGATCCGGTAGGTTTTCCCTGTATAAAAGAGGATTCGCTCGGTCGTGGTGGTCTTACCCGCGTCGATGTGGGCGATTATGCCTATGTTACGGTACTTTTCTAATGGAAAGGTGCGAGACATGCTATCTTCCTAACAGATTAACTGTTGCCTCCGGCCTACAATCGAAAATGGGAGAAAGCGCGGTTGGCTTCAGCCATCTTATGGGTTTCGTCGCGCTTGCGCACGGCTGATCCCTGATTGGCGGCAGCCTCCATGAATTCCGCTGATAGCTTCTCCGAGAAGGAGTTGCCGGTGCGGGCACGGGCGGAATCGATCAGCCAGCGGAAAGCTAGCGTCATCCGGCGGTCCTGGGGAACTTCCATAGGGACCTGGTAAGTGGCACCACCCACACGGCGGGGGCGGACTTCCATGAGCGGACCGACGTTCTTCAGAGCTTGCTCAAAAACTTCGATCGGGTTCTTCCCGGTTTTTTCCTGGATGATATCAAATGCCCCGTAGAGGTTGCGGGAGGCAGTGCTCTTTTTTCCGCGGGTCATGATGTGATTAATGAACGATTGAACCGTCACGTTTTGGTAACGGAAATCGGGGGGAACTTCTCTCTTGATGGGTTTCGTTCGGCGCATGCAAACTTCTCCGTTTTATTGATCTTGATGATTTTCCGGTGAAAAGAACTTACCGGGAAAAATACTATTTGGGAGTCTTGGAACCGTACTTGGAACGGCCTTGGCTGCGCTTGGCAACCCCGGTTGTATCCAATGCTCCGCGGACGATGTGGTAACGAACACCCGGCAGGTCTTTCACGCGGCCGCCGCGCACAAGCACCACGGAGTGCTCCTGCAGTTGGTGACCTTCACCAGGGATATAGGCCGTGACCTCAACGCCGTTCGAAAGACGCACACGGGCGATCTTGCGCAGCGCTGAATTCGGTTTCTTGGGGGTCATGGTTCTCACCACGGTGCACACCCCGCGTTTCTGGGGTGCTCCCTTCAGGTGGCGGGTGCGGCGCTGCTTCTTCGAATTCAATGTGTAAAGAAGCGCGGGCGCTTTGCTCTTCGCTTTTTTTGATTCTCGTCCTTTGCGGACCATCTGGTTGATCGTTGGCACTCTCTTTTGCCTCCAAAATGATTTCCGATTTTTCTCTCGGTTCCAATTGCTCTCCAAAAAATGAGACCATCAGTTGCCATGATGGCCTCACTACGATCACTTTCGGAGCAAGGAACCCGCATCAACGTGCAATATACAACAGGGTGCGATTATATCACCGCTAATCTTTAATCGTCAAGAATTTTCTTCACTCAACTTTTCTCGGATCAATAGATCTGATCGAATTCGCTGCCAATATCCAGGAGTCCGGTGGAGGGTCTCGGCGGGCGAATGCGTTCTTCATCCTTGCCAAAGCGGATCGTTTCACCGGTATCCATGACCGCTTCAACCGCCAGGCCAAGGCTTTGCAGCTCTTTCACCAGAACCCGGAAGGATGCCGGAAGGCTGGGTTCCTCGATGGGATCACCTTTGACAATAGCCTCGTAGGTGGAAACCCGCCCCTGCACGTCGTCCGATTTGACGGTAAGCATTTCCTGCAGGGTATAGGCAGCGCCGTAAGCTTCCAGCGCCCACACTTCCATTTCACCGAAGCGCTGGCCGCCGAACTGGGCCTTGCCGCCCAGAGGCTGCTGGGTGACCAGGCTGTAAGGTCCGGTGGAGCGCGCGTGGACTTTATCTTCCACCAGGTGGTGCAGTTTGAGCATGGTCATGACGCCCACGGTCACCGGTTGGTCAAACGCAGCCCCGCTCTTTCCATCCCGCAGGACCTGCTTGCCAAAGATGGGCATCGGAACTGTGGTCTCCTTGAGGAGAGCCTCCGCTCGTGCGCGCACCTTATCAGCTGGCATTTTGATGGCTTCTTCCACACCCTGGTCGTGCATCCACAGACGCAGGCAGACTTCGATCGCTTTCTTATCGCGGTCGGAGGTATCACCATCCAGTGCCGAGACACTTTCGAAATTCAGGATGGAATCCGGATCGTAACCGTGCTCCTTCAACCATTCCCTGGCATTCGATTGGCGGGCATAATCCCGATCCGAAAGCAGTTTGTAAACATCGTAACCTTTGGGTCCAAGCTGCTGCTCCAGGAAGAGCAGGCGGACCTCGTCATCATCCCGGATCTGCTCGGGGGAGTACTCCTGGGATTTGATCCATTCCCAGGCATGGTTTGCAGCTTCGTTCCAGGATTCATCCACGATCCATGCCCGGGCAAGTTCGGCTTCGATTTCCGCTTCCGAGGCCCCGTCGAATACCGGGGTGATCGCACGGAAACCGAGCCGGCTGGCTGCCCAGCCCAGGTGGGTTTCCAGCACCTGACCGATGTTCATACGGCCTGGCACACCCAGCGGGTTGAGAATGATATCCACCGGGGTACCATCGGCCAGGAAGGGCATATCCTCCACCGCAACCACCCGGGAGACAACACCCTTATTCCCGTGACGGCCAGCCATCTTGTCGCCAGCGGTGATCTTTCGGTGCTGGGCAACGGAAACGCGCACCATCTTATCCACACCGGCGGAAAGGTCTGTGTTGCTTTCGCGGGTGAAGACTTTTACATCCACCACCTTGCCGCGTTCGCCATGTGGCATACGCAGGGATGTATCTTTCACATCGCGAGATTTTTCACCGAAGATCGCCCGCAGCAATCTCTCTTCGGGGGTCAGTTCTTTCTCACCCTTGGGGGTGATCTTACCCACCAGGATATCGTTCGGACCTATCTCGGCACCGATGCGGATGATCCCATCCGCGTCCAGGTCCCGGATGGCTTCCTCGCCCACATTGGGGATATCGCGGGTGATCTCTTCAGGACCGAGCTTGGTATCACGGGCTTCCACTTCGTATTTTTCGATATGGACTGAAGTGAAGCGGTCCTCCTGCACCAGACGTTCCGAGATCAGGATGGCATCTTCAAAGTTGCCACCTTCCCAGGAAACGAACGCTACAACCACGTTCTGCCCAAGGGCAAGGTTCCCCGCAACGGTCGAGGAGGAATCAGCTATGATATCGCCCTTGTGCAATCGCTGTCCCTTGACCACTGCTGGACGTTGATCGATGCATGTGCTCTGGTTGGAACGCTGATATTTCCTAAGGGTGTAAGTTTTGTGTGTATCTCCGGCTTTGACGATGATCTCCTTGCCAGTGACGGAAACCACTTCGCCTTCTTCTTCAGCCACGACCACCTGACCCGAATCCTTTGCGGCAAACGCTTCCATCCCGGTGGAGACCAGGGGGATATCCGGGTTAACCAGCGGAACAGCCTGCGTCTGCATGTTGGAGCCCATCAAGGCACGGTTGGCGTCATCATGCTCCAGGAAGGGGATCAGCGCGGCGCTGATACCCACCACCTGGTGCGGAGCCACATCCATATAATTGATCTGATCCATCCCGGTGATTATGAAGTCGGAGTGGAACCGGCAGGAGATGCGTTCGGCATCAAATTCCAGGTGCTTGCTCAGCGGCGTGTTTGCCTGGGCGATCACAAATTTATCCTCCGCATCCGCGGAAAGATATTCCACATCTTCAGAAATGAAGGGGATCACATTTATCAAGGTCTGTTTCATTTTGTGAATGCACCTTGGCAGATTTTTCGTCAACGCGTTCACCCTGCTTCAGGATCACTTCACCGGTTTTGGGGTCGGTGATCGTCTCGGCCAATTTCCGTCCAACGAGAAGTGGATCGTTCGCACTCAGGGTGCGGACAACTCTTCGATAAGGGGTCTCAATGAAACCGTATTCATTTACCCTTGCAAAGGAAGCCAGGCGGCCGATCAAACCAATGTTTGGACCTTCAGGTGTTTCGATCGGGCAGATGCGTCCGTAATGCGAATGGTGCACATCGCGTACGTCGAATCCGGCGCGTTCGCGACGCAAGCCGCCAGGGCCCAGCGCGGAGAGGGTGCGTTTGTGGCGCAGCTCGGCCAGCGGGTTGGTCTGATCCATGAACTGTGAAAGTTGGCTGGAGCCAAAGAACTCACGCAGGGCAGCCACCACAGGACGGATATTGACCAGGCTGGTGGGGGAAAGCTGGTCCTGATCGCGGATGGACATGCGCTCCTTGATCACCCGCTCCATACGGCGGAGGCCAATGCGCAGTTTGTTCTGGATCAACTCGCCGACAGTCTTTACGCGTCGGTTGCCGAGGTGGTCAATATCGTCCTTGTCTTCCATCTCGTTGTTGATCATGATCATGCGTCTGACGAGGGCGACGATATCCCATTTGGTCACGTTGCGGTGGGAAACAGCCACATGCTCGGTCAGATCCAGCTTCTGGTTCAGCTTGTAACGGCCTACCCGCTCAAGATCATAGTGCCGTTGATCGAAGAGCTGCTCCTCAAGGAATTGCTTCGCGTTCTCGATGGTTGCGGGGTCACCTGGGCGCATGCGGCGGAAGAACTCCAGCAAGGCGGCTTCAGCGATCGTGTTGTTGCTCAAATCCCAGTTTGGTTCCTGACCAATGGTGGAGGCGATGAACATCCGGTTAGGATCTTTATCCACATCCCGGAAGAGTGACAATAATTCTTCGTCACTACCTTCCTTGATCGGGGAATCGGTAATGCCATCATCAACCACCGCTAAAGCGCGTAGAAAGATGGTGATGGGCACGGTGCGTTTACGGTTGAATTTCAGGATCAGGTAATCGTTCTTACGGGTCTCGAATTCCATCCAGGCACCGCGATCCGGGATCAGCTTGGCCATGGCAAGCCGGTGACCGGTGGCGCGGTCGACGGGTGCTTCAAAATAAACCCCCGGGGAGCGGATCAACTGCGAAACAACCACGCGTTCGGAGCCATTGATAATGAAGGTTCCCTTTTCGGTCATTTCGGGAAAATCGCCCAGGAAAATATCGGATTTCATCGGCTCGGCGACTTCCGGTCCCGCAAGCAGCACCTGCACCCAAAGGGGGCTCGCATAGGTAAGATCGCGCTCGACACATTCTTCGATCGTGTGTTTGGGAGCTTCGAAGCGGTACTTCAGATCCCAGGTCTTCAGGGAAGGATCTTTGCTCGGAAAATAGAGCTTCATCCCTTTGTTGTAGGATTCAATCGGGGATATTTCTTCAAAAAGGTCTTTGAGTCCTTCGACTTTCAATCGTTGGAAGGAATCAATTTGTACTTCGATCAGATCGGGGAGATCCATGACGGAAGGAATTCGGGCATACGATTTGATCGGTTTTTGAGATGCCATCTATATCTCCTGGTCAGTGACTGGCGGTTGGATTAAATAATGACCCCATCTGGGGAGGGATACGCAATTGATTATTATATCACGCGAATTTTATTGGTCAAGCATCAATTATTGCAAAATTAACCCCTTCAGCGAACAGAATTTTATGGATTTCCCCTCACCCAGGTTTTTGAAATGATCCGGTATCCTTCCAGCGGTACGATCCTGCCCGTAATTTTCCCCGCTTTCGAAATTGTGAGGATACCGAATGAAGGCGGAATATCCCTCCGCCCTCCCAGGCAGGCTGAGCCTGGGTTAAAGAATAATTTTCCATTCCAATATGTATTTTCCGAAAAATGGCTGTGGCCAAAAATATATCCATCTTCATCAGGGTACTTTGAGGGAAGGTAGCTTTTATATCGCTCCAGGCGATACCCGCGAAGGGTATTGTCGGCTTTATCGACGAAATAATGTCCCCAACCTCCGTGCCCGTGAAGCAGCACCAGTCTTACCCCATTTACCTCAAGGGAAATTTCCATTGGTAGTCCCGGCTGCCAATTCCAATCCCGGTTCCCCCGCACGGCAAGGACTGGGGCGATGACCTTCAATTCATCCAGAACCGATCGCTGGCTGATATCCCCGGTATGCAGGATTTGATTCGGCTGTATTTCATCCAGCATTCCAAGCAATTTGGGATGCAGCTTCTCCACCCTGTCAGGCAGGTGAGTATCCCCGAGGATGGCAAAGGTTATTTCCAATCCCCTGGATTTACTCGTCATACGGCTCCTTCAGCACGCGCGGGAGTAAACTTCCGTTCAGAGTCTTTGAAGAAAACCCAGACAAGCAATGTCGAAATCGAATAGAGAATAATCGTTGCCACGAAAAGCGGTGAAAAACCATATTCCTCCTGGATGATGCCAGAGAGGATCGGACCGACCGCCCAACCAGCCTGCCAGGAAATATTCAGCATACTGCTCACCGCACCTTGATCCTGCGGTTCGCATGCTTCCATCGAAAAAGCGGTATAGAGTGGGTTGGCCATATTCATCAGGGTTCCGCGGATCAGGTACGCGATTTCAGCCACCCAACTCGTGGGTGAAAATCCGATCAATGCCAGGAATCCCAAACTTGCGCCTTGGACAGTGACCACTGCTTTGATCTTACTCTTCATCCATTGCGCCAGCGCTGGCCCTAATATCGACCCAACGGCAGTGAGCAGAGAGGAGACCGCGAATAACACACCCAAAGCAGCGGAAGAAAGCATGAATTTCTCGGTGAAAAACACATTCATATAGGGAATGAGGATGGCCGCCCCGAAACCCAGAATCAGGTTTGGGAGAAACAGCTTCCAAATCAATCCCTTCTTCAAGGCCGCCATAATATTGGATTTCTGCTCACGCGTCTGGCTGTCATGGATCTCCCGCTCGTCGATACGAAGCAACGGCCAAAATGCAAACACTCCGATCAATAAACTTACCAGTAGTACCGATCCGTATGCAGTACTCGATCCGGGTGATATGTCCATCTTAGTGGCAACAAGCGCAGGCAGCAGCCCGGCAAAGACCGCACCAACTGCCGAAGAAAGGGTCAGCAACCCAAAGTTCAGGCTGAACAGGAGGGAACGATTTTTTTCATCCGAGGCTGCCATGAGGAATGGTGCTTCACTTACGATCAGCAGGGTAAATCCTATTCCCTCCAGGAAAGAAACCAGGACCAGCAACTCCGGTGATTGGACGAGAACCTGGAGGATTCGCATGGCGAAATCCACTCCCATCCCGGCAACCATCGCATTCTTCCGACCCATCCGGTTGGAAAGCGCACCCAGCGGCAGGCTGAAAAACAATCCCGCGATCCAAGGTGCAGCGTTGATCAACCCCAGAAAAGTCTTGTCGTACCCCCGCGCCAGGATAAAAAGATTGAAGAAGAGCTGCCAGGCGCTGTAAGACGATCCCGCCGATGACGACGGAAAGCAGATACAACCTGGCCGGGCGGCTGAAGGTTTTATAGGGTATGTAACGCTCGATCAGCGAGGACAATCCGGACTACTTTTCTGGTTAATTGTTCTTACTTCCGAGGATTCCAGCAAGTTCAAAAAGCGCTTGATCACGGTTCTTGAACTGAATCCCGTGGATACCTAACGTATTCGCCGCGACGATGTTTTCCGAGAAATCGTCGATGAAGACGGATTCATCAGGTTTCACACCCAGCCTGGAGAGCATCAGAATAGTAGATCTCCGGTTGAGGTTTTGCCATTTTAACCTCGGCTGAGAAGATCACCTCATCGAAGGGATCCAGGCAGGGGAAAACCGTTGTCAGGAATTCGCGGGTTGTATCCCAGGCATTGCTGAGCATTGCAGTTTTATACCCCGCTCGCAATTTACTGATTTCTGCTAACAATTCCTGATCTACGCAATCGCCGCTCCAGAAGAGATCGACGAACTCGTCCATGCCTTTTTTGTCCAGGTGGTATTTTTTGGCAATTTCGTCAAAATGCTCTTTCGATGGAATTTCCCCTCGGGTTGCTTTGTCGGCTGCCGGGCTGGCAAAAACATCCCATTCCAGCCTTGGACGGGTGGTTCCTAGTTTTTCCGCCAAATTCTCGCGTGGAGTTATATCTTCCGTCCTTAATATGACTCCGCCCATATCCCAAATGATTGCTTTGATGTTGTTCTGTTCCATGTTCAATCAACCCTCTTTTGAAATTTCCGCGGCAAGTATATCACCGACCCAATTCGGTTTTTCCCGCGCAAAACACCCTGCTTGAAATAAAAACGAGCCAGCAGGCTCGTCAGAATTTGGAGGCGACGATGGGATTTGAACCCATGATCAGGGTTTTGCAGACCCTTGCCTTGCCACTTGGCCACGTCGCCGGATCGGAAAGTTTGAGCGGGCGATGGGACTCGAACCCACGACCTTCTCCTTGGCAAGGAGACGTTCTACCAACTGAACCACGCCCGCTTGTTAAACCCCTCGGATTCCTTCCGGGTGATCCCCATTCTAGCAGAAAGAAAAAACCACGTCAACCCTAATCACCGCTCCATGCCGGATTGCACTACGATCAGGAGGTTACGTCCCAATGGTTCCAGGTCGTCGGCCGGTCCGCAGATCACCTGGTACTCAGCCGGCATGGCCGGTGCGGCGAAACTGGTCTCGGTCACACCCGGAGGAACAGGCACGCTGAAAAAGATGCGATCTTCATCCTGGATATCGAACGGCGGGGTTGCAGCCCTTGCCATGATAATGAATATCTGGGGCATATCCAGCGGGTTGGTGAGTCGCACGCTGATCTCCTCGCCACCGGGTACAACCCATTGCTCATCCAGGCAGGAACCGGAATCCAAAGAGAAGTCGATCTCATCGCTCGCGGATTCGATCAATGATAAAGGGTTGGCACAACCAACCAGGAGAAGGAAAAAGAAAAGTACGAATATTATCGTTCGATTCATACAAATTCCCTCAACATTTACACCACTCCAGAAGATCTCAGCAATATTAATTCTTTGCCCTCGTCGATCAACCTGGCAACCACATCCGCCGTTCGGCGGTAATCCTCCAGCGTCTGTCCGAAGGGATCATCCACCGGAAATTCCTGTTCGATCATTTCCGAAAGCAAGTAAATCCGTCTTGAGAAATGTGGAAACCTGGCTACAAGGATTGATCTGTGTGTCTTTTCCATCGTGAGAATTAGGCAATGATCTGAGATCGTTTTCTCAGTCGCTGACCTAGCCAGGTGGGAGGAAATATCGATCCCCCGTTCCGCCATCACCTCCTCTGAAAATACCGAGGGCGGGCACCCCTCCTGGGCATTGATACCTGCTGAGCCAATCCTCCAGGTTTCCAGCTGAAAACCCCATTGCACGATCCGGTTGCGTAAGATCCCTTCCGCCATAGGCGAACGGCAGATGTTCGCGGTGCAGATGAAAAGAACAGAATGAGTAACTGTCACCGATTTCAAGATGGATTAACGTTCCATGCTAATGACCTGGCGGTCCCAGCGGTGCCAGCCGGTAAAACGTTCTTCTAGAATTCTTCGTCCTTCACCGATCGCTTCCAACCCGGCAAGCTCCAGATCGGCATCCACCATGATGCGCACCAGTTCGTGGAATTTTACTTTTGGCTTCCAGTCCAGCAATTTTTGGGAACGGCTGGGATCTGCAAGAAGGTAGTCCACTTCGGTTGGACGGAAATAGCGCGGATCGATCTTGACGTAATTATTCCAGTCCATACCTGCATACCCAAAGGCTTCATCCAGGAATTCCCGCACGGAATGAGATTCGCCGGTGCCCACCACGAAGTCATCCGCCTTGTCGAGCTGCAGCATCTTCCACATGGCTTCCACATACTCCGCCGCGTAACCCCAATCCCGTTTGGCATCCAGGTTGCCGAGGAATAATTCGTTCTGTCTTCCAGCCTTGATCTGCGCCAGCGCGCGGGTGATCTTGCGGGTGACAAAGGTTTCCCCGCGGCGGGGGGATTCATGGTTGAAAAGGATGCCATTGGAAGCGAAGATGTTATAGCCTTCGCGATAGTTACGTGCCAGCCAGTAGGCGTACACTTTGGCAGCGGCATAAGGGCTGCGTGGCTCAAAGGGAGTGTTCTCGTTTTGCGGTGGTTTTGCAGCACCAAACATTTCGCTCGAAGAGGCCTGGTAAAAACGCGTGTTGATCCCGCTCTTTCGGATCGCCTCCAGGATGCGGGTAGTACCCAACCCGGTGATCTCGCCGGTATATTCCGGCATTTCAAAGCTGACCCTCACATGTGACTGGGCGGCCAGATGGTAGATCTCTTCCGGTTTTACATTGTAAATGATATCCAGCAGGGTCTCCCCGATGGAGATATCTCCATAGTGCAGGTAAAGATGGACTTTTCCTCCACCGAGGTGGGGATCGTTATAGATATGATCGATCCTGCGAGTATTGAAGGTGCTGGAGCGACGGATCAAACCGTGGACCTCATACCCTTTGGAAAGCAACAGCTCCGCCAGGTAGGAACCATCCTGCCCGGTGATGCCGGTGATCAGTGCTTTTTTCAAATCTTCCTCCTGCTCATTGCCGAAATGATTCCCTTAGTATACCAAAAGCGAAAAAATCCCCCTCGCCGGCGAGGGGGATGGATTCCTGTCATTTTTTGGAAGTTGTGTGAATTGGCAGATCCGCTTTTCGCGGTTCGGGCTTCTTCTTTTTCGGTTCGAAATGCCCATCCTTATTGAATACGATCTCCTTTTTCTCAGCATCCAGGTCAACCACCACTTGGTCGCCCTCCAGAAATTGACCGGAAAGCAGTGAAATCGAAAGTGGGCTTTCAACATATTTTTGGAGCGCCCGGCGAAGCGGACGCGCGCCAAATATCGGGTCAAAACCTTCCTTCGCGAGCCATTCGCGGGCGGCTACCGTCAGGGTGACGCTCAAACCGTGTTCCTCCAGCCGATCGCATACTTCTTTCATCTGGAGATCGACGATCGAATACATTTGTTCCAGGGACAGAGGTGAGAACATGATGATCTCATCGATCCGGTTTAGGAATTCCGGACGGAAGGTACTTTTCAGCTCCTGCTGAATCTTCGTTTCCGCCTCACGGTCTTCGTCACTTTCACCGGATTTCAGGAATCCAAGCGTGCCGCCCTTGCGGACGAACTCGGTACCCAGGTTGCTGGTCATGATCAGAACTGTATTGCGGAAATCCACCACCCTGCCCTGCCCATCTGTCAGGCGTCCATCATCCAGGATCTGCAGAAGGGAATTCCACACTTCGGGATGTGCCTTTTCAATTTCATCGAACAGGATCACCCTGTAAGGCCGCCTGCGTACTGCCTCTGTCAACTGCCCGCCCTCTTCGTAGCCCACATAACCGGGAGGAGCACCAAACAGGCGGGAGGCGGTGTGCTGCTCGCGGTATTCGCTCATATCCATGCGAACAAGCGCGTCTTCATCTCCAAAGAGGAACTCCGCCAGTGATTTGGCCAGCTCGGTTTTCCCCACACCTGATGGTCCAATGAAGATAAAGGAACCGATCGGTCGGTTGGGATCCTTCAAACCGGAACGCGCCCGCCGGATGGCATCCGAGATGGCATGAATGGCTTCGTCCTGTCCGACGATCCGCTCGTGAAGGCGTTCTTCCATATGCAAAAGCCGCTCGGCATCCGATTCCATCATCTGGCTCACCGGGATACCGGTCCACTGGGCAACAACCTGGGCGATATCGTCCACATCCACGCATTCGTCGAGTTGATGCTCTGATTCCCACTGGTCACGCTTCGTACTGAACTCGGATTCGATCCGCAGCCTTTCCGATTTTTTCAGCGCAGCTCGTTCATAATCCCTTTCTGCGCCAGCCTGCTGTTCTTCCACGGCCAGGCGGTCGATCTCGACTTTCATCTCCTTCAAGTCCGTGGGGAGGGAGTAGAGGGCCACGCGCAGCTTGGCTGCGGATTCATCCATCAGGTCGATGGCCTTATCTGGGAGGTATCGATCGGTGACATAGCGGGAAGAAAGCCGTGCCGCAGCTACGATAGCTTCGTCGGAGAAGTGCACCTTGTGATGTGCTTCGTAGCGGTCGCGCAATCCACGCAACATCTCGATGGTATCGTCCACGCTTGGCTCATCTACATATACCGGAGCAAAGCGGCGCTCAAGCGCCGAGTCTTTTTCGATATATTTATGGTATTCATCCAGGGTGGTGGCACCCACGCACTGCAATTCACCCCGTGCCAGGGCGGGTTTTAGCATGTTCGAAGCATCCATCGCACCCTGGGCAGCCCCCGCCCCAACCACGGTGTGCAGCTCATCGATAAACAGAATGATCTCATTCCTGGAGCGCTGCACCTCTTCGATGGCTGCCTTCAAACGCTCCTCAAATTCTCCGCGGAACCGGGAACCAGCGATCATCGCGCCCAGATCGAGGGAGATTACCCGTTTGCCGGTTAGGATCTCGGGGACATCATTGGAGGCGATCTTTTCCGCTAAACCTTCGACAATGGCAGTCTTGCCCACCCCCGCCTCACCGATCAACACAGGATTGTTTTTGGTGCGCCTGGAAAGGATCTGCATCACGCGCAGGATCTCATTCTCGCGCCCGATGACCGGATCCAGCTTGCCTTCTCGGGCTTGCTGGGTGAGATCACGGGAGTATTTTTCCAGGGTGCGGTAGCGTGTCTCCGCCTGCGGATCGGTCACCCGTTGTCCACCACGCAGCTGGTTGATCGCATCATAGACACGCTCGCGGGTGATCCCGGATGTCTCCAGCAGCCTGGCAGCAGGTGTGTTTTTTTCAGTCAGGATCGCCAGGAAAATATGCTCGGTGGAAATGTATTCGTCCTTGAGTTTGCTGGCTTCATCGTTGGCAACATCAATAATCCGCTTTACCCGCGGGGTGATGAAGATCTGCCCTGCTCCGCCTCCAAAAATACTCGCTTTGGGGCTGGTACGCAGGATGTAATCCAGCCTCTCGATCAGGTTGGCAGAATCCACCTTTAATATTTCCAAGTATCTGGGAGACCACCCCCTGCGGTTGTTCGATCAATGCCAGGAGGATATGTTCGGTATCGATCTGGTTGTGCCCGTAGCGTTGAATGATTTCAGCTGCCCGTTGGGCGGCTTCCTGGGCACGTTCTGTAAATCGATCAAATCGCATCATGGTTTTTTCCTCCTTATCGAAAACCCAAATATTATCGCGATTATGGTAGCAGGATTTATACCGGATTTGTGTAAGAATATTATATGAGTTTAAACAATCATCACCAACCTATCCGCCACCCATCTCCAGGCTGCCGGATTCCATCCAGACGAGGGTCGTCTGCCGGGTGAACCCATTTTGCAGGAAAACCAAATCTGATTTCCCGGCTGGGTAATTAATTGCTACAGGTTTATGCGCATCCCGCTGCTTCGCCAGGGAATGTGAGAAGGACATTCAATGTTTCATCACTGCTTTCCCAACCCAGCGCCGGCCAGAGGAGATCGTAATAATTCCGGGTTGCCTGCCAGGTGAGGAATCCGCGGGTTTCCGTATTCTCTTTCACCACCCAGTGATTAACCCATTCCCCATTCAACACCCGTGAAATCCCGCGCAGGAAGCCCGGCAGGAAAAGCTCCTCACGGAAATGGCAGGTTCCAATTCACATCATCCGGATAAAGCCGTTCAAGCCACGCCCGCTGAAGACTCCAATCCTTATCCTTTGCGGGAATGTTGACTGTACCCATTTTGGATCAGTTTGATCTCTCGGAGATCGATTTATCGACCACCCATGTCGTTCTGCAGGCGCGGTCAATGAAACCCATCGATAAATACAGCCCGTGCGCCAGCGGATTATCCTCCCGCACCTGCAGCCAGGCCGAGCTGCCCTTACGCTCCCGCACACCAGCCAAGCGCGCGTTCGGTTAATTTTCTCCCAATTCCCTGGCTGCGAAATTCGGCTTTCACAGCCACGTTGGCGATCAAGAAAGATTCGCTTACCCTGTTTCCGTGTCGGCAGTAGGGTAACATTTCCAACAATCCTGCCATCATCTTCCCATACGTAGCCATCGAACCGGGAGCGGATCTGGGCGTTATAAAGTGCCCATCCCGGAGCGGCCTGTTCCTGCCGGGCGACATCCCGCAAGTAGGCGAGATATTCCAAGCCCATCCGGGTCGATGGTATCTCGGAAACATTCCTCGATCAGGTCTGCCACCGGCATCAGGTCGTGGCTGTGATCGAGCGGGCGGAGGTGTGGATCAAACATCTGGTTAATTTTACTCTTTTCAACAAAGTATGGTTAAATTCCGAAGTTGCAGTTAAACAAGAAGCCTGCCTCGCGACGGGTAGGCTTCACGATCTATTCATTTGAACATGAATCCTTAATTTTCCGGCATGGACGAATCGGAGGAGCACATTATTGCCAGCGTCACTTACCCACACCTTCACCATCAGCGTCTACAGCAATACCTGCCGGCAGCCCGAAGCCATCCGTGCTCGCGCTGTAGGCTCCCCATCCCCGCAGGAAACTGCCATCCGGGTTAAAAGCCAGTACCCGGTAACCTTCCGGGTCGGTGATGATATACCCGCCCGTCGTCATCCACAGCCAGGAACGGTTTATTTTCCACCGATTGCCCAAACCAGGCGTCAAGGTCGATCTGCTGGCTGGGGGTGAATGCTGTGCCGGTGGAATCCGGGGTAAAGACCTGCACCCGCTGATTCCATGTATCGGCAACATACACCTTGCCTTCCTTACCCACTGCAATCCCGACCGGTTCGTCAAAATTGCCTGGATCGATCCCCACCGAACCGAACTGGGTGATGGGTTCACCGTCGGGGTCAAAAACCACCACGCGCTTGTTACCGGTGTCGGTGACATAAACCCGTCCAGCTGCCATCGACGGCGATACCGCGTGGACCGTAAAACGAGGTCATATCCTCTGCCAGGCCGGAGTGCCCCCACATGGTCAGGAACTCACCATCAGCGGTGAACTTCTGGATGCGGTTGTTCCATGTATCCGCCACGATAAACCGAACCGTCCGGGGCAACGGCAACTCCCCAGGGTTCGTTGAAGGTTCCTGCTGCAGCGTTTTCTGAATTCGCATTGCTGAAGGATCCCCAGGACTTTACCAATTCCCCAGCCGCGCTGAAATGCAGGATACGGTGGTTGCGTGAATCCGCCACATAGAAGCTTCCATCCCGGGCAAGAGCAAGCGAACGCGGGGCATTGAATTGGCCATCTGTCACACCTGCTGTTCCGATCACCAGGTCAGGGACGAGTGATGTCATCCCTGTGGCATAAGGATCTTCCTTCACCGTCTGCTGCGAGGTCGGCAGAACGCCGTAATTCCAGATCTTCGATACGATATCCTTGCTGATGTACATCCGTAATTTTTCACTGGGCGACCAGGTGGCGAGGTCGAACTCGTTGGTGCCTTTCAACTGGCCATAGAGGGCGTAATCCCGGTTTAACCAGATCTCCCAAATCGCCTTGCGCCATTGCGGATCGACCAGCACATTGCGGATGCGATCCCAGGTGAGCCCCATGTAATCCATATTTGGCCACCAGAGACGCTGATATTCGTAGGACATGTAATTATCGCGCAGGATGGATTCCAGCTTGCCCCAGTTGCTCGAACTGGCAATGATCAGCGGATAGTTGGACAATTCGCGGGTGGGTTCGCTGAACCAGTGATGGTTCGGGTAATTACGGAAATACCACCAGTACGGATATAAGCCGTCATTATCGTAGGCTACTTCGATATCCAGCCCGCTCGTGAGCCGTTGGGAAATCTCTTCGACCTGATCCAATATATCCTTTGGTCCCCGGGCGGCGTGGGCGTAAACCAGGTATTCGGTTGGATGGTCGTACTCTATGAATGATGCCCGTACGGCTGCCCGGACGGTGAGAATGGCAAGCAGGGCAAAGAAGAGCGCTGAGAACCAGCGAAACGCCAGGCTCACCCCCCACCCGCGCATGCAGTAAATGATCCCGAATAAGTGAAGCCCCACAGGCGAAAAGGGCGAAGATGAAAGTGCTCGTCGCCTGGAGCTGCTCCACCGTACTCCCCTGGAAGGGAGGTGTCACGCCGAAGAGGTTGCCAATCACACCGAAGAGAGCAAAAAGGAAAACGACCATCAGGGTGAGCACAACCAACCCGCGTTTTTCAAGAATTCTCTGCCATGCGGTGGAATCCACAAGGTAACCCAAGCCCCAGCCCGCAGCCAGGAGCATTGGTTGGGCGATGTAAATTGTCAGCCAGGGCATTTTCTCTCCGGCGATCGAAAACGCGATCAGGCTGGTGATCGACCAGTATAAAAACATCAGGATCACCGGGACGCGGATAAGTGAGGTGCCATCCGGCTTTGCTTCCTGTTGATCATTCGCCACTGCTGCAGCCTGGTTTGGATTCAGGCTTCGCAATATCAGTCTCATCAGGTTGCAGGGCGGGATCAAATCCGCCGAAAGTCCACCAGCGTTTGTATTTGGCGGCAAAGATATAGTGCCAGTATCGTCCCAAGCGCTGCCAGAAATTCGTAGATCGGGATCGTGATCAAACTATAGTAATACCAGGGCTGTGATCCGCGGTTGACGCTCTGCTGTGAAAGCCAGTACCCCAGCCCGCCGACGATCCCGGTAAAGAATCCGGATCCATTGGTGAAAAAGGTAGTGTAAAGAACGGTAAAAATACCAAAGAAGACCGCAGCGAATTTCACCCAATTGCGCAATCCCCAGAAGTACCCCATGAAAACCGCCGGGATGGAGGTGAGGAGAAGAAAAATCGAGGTGTGCACCATCCCGCTGGCGTCGTAATCCAATGGATTCCAACCCGTGAGATAAATGGGAAAGGCGGATAGGAGCGGTAGAAGCAGGCTGATTAGCAAGAACGAGTAAGACTCGCCAGACCGGTTGGCCAGGGTTTTTTCCGGTTGGATTCCCCCAAGCAGGATTTTCCCCATAAATACCAGCCCAACCATTGCCCCAGCAAAGAGCAGGACCATGATAACTGCAGAAGGTTGATCTCGGCAATCAGGACGGTGAAAAGCCCGCCGGTCAGGATAATACCGCCGGCAGTCTCCCGGGAGAGATACAAACCAGCCAGGCCGAAAAAGCCTGCAAACCCCAGGGTGATGATCGTGGCGGTCAGGAAGGCAGTCCGTTTTTGCTGCGTCAATGAAAAAGCCGCGTCGCATCTCCCAAATGAGTAGCGCTGCCAGGAAGATCAAAATCTGGGCGGCAAAGATATATGCGGCTTCCATCGTACAAAAATAAAGGGAGAGCACAGAAACCATCAGGTAAAGAATACCCTGCCTGCCATCCTCCAGGAATTTCAACAGGCCAAAAAGAAGAAGCACTCCGAAAGAGCTGTACGAAACCCTCATCGCGGGTGTACCGCCCATAGAACATCATGAAGGGTGAGATCAGGAAGAAAAAACCCGTCAGAAGTGCACCCGCTCTGCCAAGGTAGCGCCGGAAGTAAAACAGGATGAAGGCGATCACAGCCACGCTGAACAGGGCAGCCGGGACTCGTGAGCTGAAATCGTTATCTCCCAATAGAAAATAGGATAGTGCGACCAACTCCATCTGCATGGGACCGTGGGTCACAGGGTCGTGGCGGTAGCCCCTACCCTCATATAGATCGAAAGCTGGCACCACGTGGTTGACCTCGTCGTGCGCCATTACCCGTGCCCCCAGGTCATAAAAGCGGGTGAATACCGCCGCTGCCAGGATCAGGACTATGAACAGTTTTTCGATGGAGAAATTTGGAAATTGTTTGAAAATAGGTTTGTCCAACCAGGAAGATGATTTGGTTTCCGGTTCCATGATTCCTATGAGACTCTCACTTTGTGAAACGAGATTTGACGGTGACTATACTTGAAAGTGAAATTTCCCGCAAGACAAAACCCATCCACTTCAAATGTGGCAGGGTTGGTTCTCACCCCCCCGCCCCCGGACGCAAAAAGCGCACATGATCCCCATCCTTAAGTACCCGGTTGTCGATCCCGTTCGATCGTATCGTTCATCGCCACGGCGACCGTCCCGGGAAGATCAAGTTGCTGGAAGAGATCAGTGATTGTCGTTCCTTCATTCACGTCCAGCACTGCCTGACCTTCCGCTTCCGGCGGGAGGTGATCCTTCAAATAGGAATGCAGGGTGATCCTGACGCGGATCAAACGGTCAGCCACTCCAGGCCAAGTTCCTTCAATTTTGAGGGTGTAGGATTACCCGAGTTGGGGTCCCAACCCGCCAGCCGGTAGTAAGTATCCTTTTCATGTTCCAGATGGGCCTCCTCCAACGCTACACCTGCTGTGGGTCCACTTCCAGCGAGAGCACCGAAAAACTTCTGTGGAAGCCGGTCCTGCTCGCGAGTAAATCCTTCGCGGGTATTGAAGACCCTCAACATATTCAGACGCCGCTCCCCCACGGTCATCAACTCCGCAATATCCACCTCCCAGCCGGTGGCTGCTTTGAGCATCGCGGCCATCTCAGCGGGTCCATAAAGCGTCCAGGCTGGGCCCCACACGAACTGGCATAGGCAGTAGGTATCCAGAGCTGAATAGAAGACTTCAGTCAGGTAAGCGAAGCGAACTTTTTCATCGTACATCGAGCCGGGTGATTGGGGTGAGTTCAACCCAATCATCGCCAGGCGGTCAAAATAAAGCGGGGCTCCTCCCTCTTCATACATCGGATCATGCTCGGAAGATTGATGATCCGCTCCGAACGGATTCACAGCGTAGATCAATCCAAGTGAGCGCTTGGCTTGCGGTGCATGAGCCGGGATCTCCTGTCCTTTGCAGGTGGCCAGCAGTTCCCGGGCAACCCCGCCAATTTTCGCAGCAGCCCGCTCCGATCCTTCCGCCAGCAGGTCCCCCAACCCTTCCCGGCGGGCGATTTTCCCGATCATCTCCACAACTGCCCTGGTGTTGCCGAACTTCAATTCAATGCCGCCAGTCTCTTTTGGACCGATCAAGCCTTTTTCGTAGCAATCCATGGCAAAGGAGATAGTCGCTCCGCAGGAAATGGTATCCATCCCGTAGGCATTGCAGAGCTGGTTGGCATATTGAATGGATGCCAGATCATTATTTCCGCAATAGGACCCAAAAGTGGCAAGCGTCTCATACTCCGCCCCACCATAAGCAGATAGAACCTTATTTCCTTCGTATTCCGTCTCCACCACCCGTTTACAGCGCACGACGCAGCCAAAGCAAGTATCACGGTTCACCAGGATGGTATTGGAAACCTTTTCTCCGCTGATCTCTTCGAATCCTTCAAATTGACCTTCCCGGTAATTTCGGGTGGGCAGGCTGCCAATGGAATTCTGGAATGGCACAACATCCCCCGTACCATTAATATTTAGTCCTTTCACGTCAGGGATCTCTTCCATCAACCTTACCCCCTCCCGGTTCAAACGGACGATCTCCTGCTTATCATCAACCTCTAATTTCCGGTTGCCGCGGACGACGATTGCTTTTAGCAGCTTGGATCCCATCACTGCTCCCATTCCGGTGCGTCCGTTCGCGCGGTTGCGCATGTTCATGATGGCAGCGAAACGCACAAGGTTCTCACCAGCCGGGCCTATCTGCATCACTTCCAGCTTGGGATCTTCAAACTCGGTTTTAAGGAGCTGTTCAGATTCGAGGGTGCACTTTCCCCAAAGATTGCTGGCATCTTTCAGTTCTGCTTCGCCGTCATTAAGCAACAAATACACCGGCTTCACGGCTTTCCCGCGGATCACGATCCCGTCGAACCCCGCGTACTTGAGGGCTGCCGGGAAGAATCCCCCAGCCTGGCTATCCCCAATCGCACCTGTCAGCGGGGAGCGGGCATTCACAGTCACCCTGGATTGACCTGAGATCGCCAACCCGGTGGGTACTCCGGTGAAAATGGTCAGAATGTTTTCTGGTGCGAGAGGATCGATTCCAGCTTTCATCTCTTTGAGGATGTAATACAACCCCATCGCGCTTCCCCCGCCATATTTTCGGTAAAACGATTCGTCAGGATGTTCCACCCATAACCTGGATTCGGTCAGGTCCACATGCAAAACCGTGCCCACGATGCTTTTTACCATGCGATATTCCTCCTGCTGGGATGGAAAATGGGATTTTCTGTAAAATAATTATAGCAATGATTTTTAAAGGGATTCACGCAATTTTGGCCACCTGCAGCTTGTGGTGATCAATTGCCGGACATGTTGAAGTAGTTATATACCGCGTTGGAAAGCTGCGAGATCATCAGATTGATCGGGTCAAAAAGGATCTGCTCTGGATGGTAGAGATATACTGACATGCTGTAATCTCCGCCCTGGGAAAAGACGATCCCTGCGTCGGAGATGGAATGCATCAAACCATCACCTTCTGTGATCCAGCCGTGTTTGTGGGCAAAGTGAGCGCCATCCGGTAAGCCTGCCTGAAGTAAAACCCCGTTCTTATTCTTGGAAAGGTAATCCAGCATCAGCTGGCATTCATGCTGGGTGATTTCACCATCAAACACCGCGGTGAGTGTGCCACCGTCAGTCTTCGCGCACTGGTAAATATCCTCCAGAAGCGTCCCCATTTCCAGGGGGGTTGTCTGGTTGTAGCGGTCGGGGTTGGTATTAATATCTGTCCTTGAATTGGCTTTCGTCCGAACCTCGCGCAGCAAAGGAGCACCCGGGTAGAAGTATCCACTGATAAAAGTATTCTCCAAACCCAGCGCGCGCATATCTTCGGTTACAGTCAGGGGTCCCAGGTTGCGATCGAAAGCTTGCATCAATGCATCTGTGGAAGTGTTATCGGATCGCTCGATCATACCTTCGATTTCGTTGGTGACATTCTCCGGGGCAGGATCCTTCACCCGCCGGAATGTGGAGATCATCACCGGGATCTTGATCGAGCTTGCGGCAGTAAAGCTGATATCAGTCGGTAATTCTTCCCCCTGTTGGTAGGCAAAATGCAAATCCTGGCCAGTTTGCAGATCCTGTAAATAGACCTCGATCAATCCATCATATCCAGAAAGATCGATGATCTGTTTAAGCAGGGTTTCCAGGTTATTAAATCCTGGCTTCGCTGATCCTATGTTCTTAAAGCTCAGGTTCACCATCCGTTTGGCTGGGGATTGGAGCGCATCGGAGATCAGTGTGGTGGACTTATCAATATCCAGGCTTTTCCCTGGTTGACCCGGTTGAAAGACTACACTCCCCGGTACAGGTACAGCCGGGCTTGCAGGCTGGTCATAACGCGGGGCAATTTCCTCTGCCAGGTACTGCTTGAGCCGTTCTTCCGAAATATCCGCCCTCAATGGGATATTAATGGGGTTCGGCAGCCGGTTCCAGAGATAATCCCAAAAGGAGGACCAGAACGGCTGCTGTGTGCGCTGTACATCGGCTGCAGTGATCATGGCGCTGAGATCCAATTGAAATCCGAGCGAGGAGGGTCGCACCTGGATGGTTGAGTCTCCATAATATAAGGTTAGCGGGATGTTGTATGCGCTGATGAGCCGATCCGCCGCCTGCTGCGGATCCAGTCCGCCCATGGGAATAGCCGCAATGGTGGTTCCGGGAGGAAAGCTGCTGCGCAGGCGGCTGTAGCGGACCAATTGGAACACCAGCAAAACCACTGCAAGGAAAAGCAATGCAATGGCTGCCCAGCGTAAGGTTGTGTAACTTCCACGTCTCATGGTTTTTTTCTCGCCGTAAATTATAAGGGATGAATAGTCGGACGCAGTCGAATCATCACTTTTCATGTCATATTTTAATGTTGGGATATACTTAAATCATGCTTCCTGATGAAAATGACGCACTAAGTCTGCTTTCACGGCATCCGCTCTTCAAATTGCTGGGAGAAGACGACCTCCAGGAATTTGCCGGCACAGCGCGAATAGCCACCCTCCGAAGCGGACAGGTGGTTTACGACCATGATGACAATTGCAACGGCTTTTTTTTGATCGTTTCCGGTAAGGTCATCCTGGAACGGGAAACCGGCAAGGGAGAGGAAAAGATTGCGGTATACGGACTCCGGGGATCATTTCGGCTGCGAAATGCTTTCCGATTCCACGCGGAGGCGGCTCACCCGGGCAACCACACTTTCTGATACCCGATTGATGAAGTTCACCCGAAAGGATCTTCGTGATCTCTCTGCCAGGTGCAGAGAATTCGAACAGGCAGCCCGCCTGGAGCATAAGAGTTTCCAGATCATGTTGCGCAAGCGCTTCCCCTGGCGAAACGAACATGAAAACATCATTTACATCAATCGAAAGCATTATTTTTACCTGTTCAAATCGCTCGTCCTTCCCATCCTGACCGGTGTCCTGCTGCTCATCCCCCTGGGATTAGTCTATATCCTGGTCCTTCCAAAATCGATAATCATGCCGGTGTTGATGCTCGTCGATCTTGCAGTAAGCTTCTGTTGGGCTCTTTGGAAGGGTTGGGATTGGACAAACGATTATTACGTTATCACTGATCAGCGTATTTTGAACTTGGAAAAAGTGGTCCTTTTCTATGAAAGCCGGCAGGAGACACCTCTGGAAGCGATTCTTTCACTCGAAACAGACACCAGTTTTTTTGGCAGGTGGATGGGTTTTGGGACAATCCGGGCGCGGACTTTCACCGGTTCGATCCAGTTCAAGTACATCCAAAACCCGGAGTGGGTGATCTCTTTAGTGCAGGAATACTGGTCCAGGGCGAAAAGCAGCCAGATCAATATCAACAAGACAGAGGTGGAAGCGGATGTCCGTCAGCGGATCTCCGGAAATAAACCGCCTGAAGCGCAATTGCCGGTCAACCCGGTAACATCACAGGTGGAACCCGGTCCGTTGGTAACATCTCTCGCGGATCTATTCAAATTAAAAGAAATCCAGGGCGACTCGGTGATATACCGGACTCACTGGTGGATCCTTTTACGGCGCTTATTCCTGCCGATGGTGCTGCTCATCCTCTGGGTGATGACCCTGGCTGCCGCAGCAGGCGGTTTCCTTGGCGGGGTGGATATCACCTTCTTTTTCTCTCTTCGTCCTCCTTGGCGGTTTGGTACTGTGGATCTGGTTCCTCTACCGCATCGTGGATTGGCGAAATGACTTTTACATGATCACACCCGACCAGATCATCGATGTCCACCGCCGCCCGCTGGGAAGCGAAGATAAGCGCACTGCACCGCTAAAGAATATCCAATCCATCGAATACAACCGCCAGGGTGTGCTCGGCATACTTTTAAATTTTGGAACTGTCGCCATCCGCATCGGTGATACCAACCTGTCCTTTGATTATGTCAACGATCCTTCCTCTGTCCAGAAAGACCTTTTTGAGCGATTCATCAACCTCACCCGGCGGGAGAAAAGCAACGAAGTGCGTGCGGAGCGGGACCGAATCGCGGATTATATCGATACATATCACCGCATAACCGGGGAGGATCTTCCAGAGGAAAATATCCCCCACCCCTCGCCTGATTCGGAGTAAAATCATCCGGAATCAACCGCTAGGAGAAACAATGCCCCCATTGGAAATTGCCACCATGCCTGATCCCGTCCTGCGTCGAAAAGCCCACAAGGTGACGGCGTTTGACCAGGATCTAAAAAAGCTTACTGCGGATATGATCGATACAATGCGGGATGCCCCCGGGGTTGGTTTGGCCGCTCCACAGGTCTCGGTTTCCAGCAGGATCATCGTGATCGAATACGGGGAGGAAGAGGAAACGCAGGGGAAAAAGCTCTACGTGGTAATCAACCCCGAATTGACCTTCCCGAATATCAATACTGAAATGGGAGTGGAGGGTTGCTTATCCGTACCAGGGTTGGTGGGTGAAGTAGAGCGGTACCAGGATGTGATTGTCCGCGGTTTAAACCGCCAGGGGAAACCTATCAAAGTCAAAGCAAGTGGTTGGTTGGCTCGGATCTTCCAACATGAGGTCGATCACCTTGATGGAATCGTATTTACAGATCGAGCCACCCGCATCTGGCAGCCGAAGACTGAGGATGAGATCGAGGACGTCTAGCAATTTTGTCAACGAAACTTTTCCATCTGGATTTTTTTACCATTGTTAGAAGTGATTTATAAATTGCCTTTTTTAAATGGGTTAATTTTTCCAGATAGTTTGGAATGATCAGACCCGGAAAATTTCCTTCTAGCGGAAATTTTGAATTTGGTATTGGGTAAGTTAATAATCCTGCTTCAATGTTTCGTCGTCATTTCAATTCCGTAATATTCAGTGAGACATCCGACATACCAATTGGATGGATCCCTTGGAATATCGATGCTGATCGTGTTGCGAAAAGGAGATAACTCCACCAGTTTTTGCCCTGTTAACTTCGCATTAATAATTTCTGTTTCACGTGTGTCAAATTCAGTTGCAAAACGCTGTACTTCATGGTTACACGTTTAACAATAAGTTCAAACCCGCGACACCCACTATCAACGTCATGATAATCGTAAATACGAGAAGTCTTGAGGTGCCTTCCTGACGATGCGCATGATGTCGACCCCAATAAACGGAAAGAATGAAATATTGAACAACCAACAAATATAGCGGGATGATGAGGGTCCTTGAGGGAAGGTAACCATTTAATAATGCGGAAGGTAAAAAGGTAAGGGTTGTTAAGATGAGTGGAAAAACAATTAGAGTGAAAATACCTATGTAGGTGCTGGGAAAGTTTTTTTCAAATCTCAAAGAAATATTTAACGTTCGACCTAATACATAACCCAGCAACAATGCCACAAACAAAACAAATAGACCAATCCCGGTGTGGTTAAAGAAAATCGCCAGAAAGTTATCCTGAACAAGAGAATAGAATCGTGTCAATATTTCCGAAGGATTATTTGAAAAACCAATACTTCCGACGCGGTTTGCAGAACCAGGCGCAGAAATCGCCAGTACCAAACCACAGCTCGCACCAATGGCGAAACCAGCGAGCATACCCCAATAGAGTTTTAATTTTTGTTTTACGATAAGGACCACAACCAATAAACCATAGGTGACCAATAGAAACAGCCAGGCAGGTTCGCTGAATCCCATTGCACAAAAACCAATTAGTGCAAATATCAAAGCTTGGCTAATTTGTCGCTGTGATCTTTTGGGATGTGATGTAAAGTACAAGACCAAGCCAAAAAAGATATTTATTAGGAATAAGCTTCCGGTAACGATCAACGCATGCAGAGTCCATCCTAATGATTCATATAGGTCAGGCGCAACCAGAGATGTGCATACTAAAATGATCAAGGTAAATAGAATCGCAACGAAATAGGTTGGACGCCTCCTACCTCCGTTGCTATTATCACCTTGAGGAAACAGCAATTGGATGAGCAGATAATACAAACTCCAACCTAATCCAAAGAAAACAATTATGGGACCGAATGGGATGCTTCCTTTTCCCAGGGAGAACGCCAGGTAATTAAGAACATGACTGGCAAATCGGCCATTGATTTCCTGGTAGTTATTTAAAATCGCTCCCAAAAATCCAAAGCGACGGTAAATATTCAAATAACAAAAATCATCAACATAAAGTCGATTGAAATAACCAATCGAAAAAATAACCAGGGCGAGAATCCCATAGACGAATCCAGCAAAAACACCAACCCATATAGGGCTTAACTTTTTTGTGATCTTATTGGTAAATCGGGAGATAAAATTCGCAGGCTTGTCAATTTTCTTGGTGAAGAAATTGATTAGCAGCCATAAAAAACATAATGAAATAAGGAAGGGCGGAAGAATTAAGAATTCAATCATTTGGTAATAGCTTGAATTTTTTACGGGTAGAACAATATTCAACTCATGATTTTCTTTTGGATCAAAGCTATATAAATGAGATAGACCGTCAATGGTCGCGATGACCTTTAAAGGTTGAGAACTATTTAGGGTAAGAACGAACTGCTGCCAGACTCGTCCTCTCCATGAAAGATTAGCCTGGTCGTTTTCTGACAACGGCAGCTGAATGGATTGATCGCCAATGCGACTGGCTTGCTCAAGTTCAACAGAAGAATAAGAGATATCTCCGAAACCATTATTCAACCAAGTGACACTTACGGTATCATTTTCCTTCCCTTGAACATTCAACGTCAATTGCGCAACAGGTGCCAGGAGAACATTTTTGGGCAGCGGCAAAATAAACCAAAGGATTATGCCGAAAAGTAACATCCACAAAATGCTGCTTTTGAGGAATTCCCGAGGATATCTTGATAAATCAGCTGGATCAAGCCAATACAATACTAATACCGGTAAGGCAAACACCAGCCCAATTCCGCCAGCAAGCACTGAATATCTTAGGCTAAGCATGCCTCCGGTTAAATTAAAAATATACAAATACAGGGAGACCCAAACACTCGCCCAGACCAACAAGAAGAAAAAAATAACCGCTAATTTTTGGGAGTATTTATATTGAGAGGATTTCATATTTGATGTTTTTGAATACTCCCAACGGTATCTTCCAGTAGGATGGTGGAGTTAATTCCATCTTCAGATGAGGGTAAGGTATGTAGATATTTGCCTTAATAATTCGGCATATTAGCGTGAAATACCTCATAGACCCAAAATACTCTCCGCTAAAGAATTTTAATTTAAAAGATTTCCCAATTCATTATCCCTTATTTCAAGATTATATAGGTTTATTCGCGAATTCGTGTAAAATCTCATTAGGTGGCAGAATATTATGCTTCCCCCTTCTCAATAGATCGATGCAAGGGAAAATTTTAAGGAATTTCTACAATTGCACCTTAAACATCTTTCTCTAACAAATTTTCGCTCCTTCACCCGCCTGGATGTTGAACTCCCCCGGCGGATTTTGCTGCTCATCGGGGATAACGCCCAGGGCAAGACCAGCCTGCTGGAAGCGATTTTTTACCTGGCTACTTTTTCATCCTTTCATACCCAAACGGATCGGCAGCTTGGTTTCCTTTTCTGCTGGCAGTGATACACTGGTCAGGTGGCACGAATCGTGGCTGAAGTGGAAAAAAAGAGCAAAACCAGCCGCATGGAGATCCGCCTGATCCTGGAGGAAGGCTCGAACGGCTCCCCACGACTTCGCAAAGAGATCCTGGTGGATGGTGTAAAGAGAAAAGCAGTCGAAGCCCTGGGGGAGGTGAATGCCGTGATTTTTCTGCCCCAGATGATGCGCATCCTGGAGGGCAGCCCGGAGGACCGCCGCCGCTACATCAATATGGTCCTTTCCCAGGTAGTTCCCGGTTATGGCGAAGCACTTGAGTCTTTATGCCCGGGCGCTGGAGCAACGAAATGCTCTGCTTAAACTTCTCGCCGAACGCGGCGGAGATGCCAACCAGCTGGATTACTGGGATAACCTCCTCGCGGAACAATGGTGCACGCATCATCTCCTGGACGAGTATCGCGCGTTGCAGGAACTTGGAAAAAACCGCTTCCGACGATTCATCAGAACCTTACCGCAGGGGATGAGGAATTCTACAAGATTCTGTACCAACCCTCATTGATCCTTTCACCTCCCCCGCCGTTGCTCCCACTCAATGAGACTCAGATGAAGCTGCTATTTCCAAAATGAAATCAAAAACGGATTTCTGGAAAAACTTGGAGACCTTCGCAAGGAGGAAATCCAGCGCGGGAGTAACCACAATCGGACCCCATCGGGACGAGCTGCGGATCCATCGCCAATGGGATCGACCTGGGTGATTTCGGCTCCCGCGGGCAGATGCGCACCGCGCTGCTGGCAATCAAACTTGCCGAAGTCGAATGGATGAAAAACCGCACCGGCGAATGCCCGCTGCTGCTCCTGGATGAAACCCTTGCCGAACTGGATCCCCAGCGGCGGAGCGACCTGCTTCTCTCCTTAAAGAATATCGATCAGGCGATCCTCACCGCCACGGACCTCTCTCACTTTCCAGAGGAGTTCATCGAACAAGCGGCACTTTGGAACGTTATCTGCAGGCAGTATCCAAATACAATCCGATCCTGTAAAAAATACATTAAATGATTGGTTTTCTGGACGGAATGACCCGCACGGCGTGGAAATTCTGCCGGGGTTGGATGTGATTTTCCCGATCGTGACCAGGTAGCGGGTTTCCGCGATCCCCGGAAGAATTGACCGGTGTGCATATGCCTCGATTTCCCCCCCCAAAACCTTCGCGGCTTTTTGCGCTTCGTCCACCTCAGCCGGTGCGTTGCTGCCTTTCTGGATCACAGCCATTCCTCCCACTTTCAAGAGGGGGAGCAAGGTATTCCACCAGAACCGGCAATCCTGCCACCGCCCTCGCCACCGCCCGGTCGTAATTTTCGCGGTGTGCGGCAGACTGACCCAGATCCTCAGCCCGGGATTGGATGCACGCTGCATTCTTTAATGCAAGGATCTGGATCAGGTGTTCGGCAGAAATGCCAGCTTCTTGCCCACCGAATCCACCAGTGTAACTGCCACGCTTCAGGCTCAACGATCTTGATCGGCAACCCGGGAAATCCAGCCCCGGTACCGATATCAATCAGATTCATTCCCCGCAGATCTCCCAGCCTGGAAAGGCAGGTGAGTGAATCGAGAAAATGTTTTATCCGAATTTCCTCCCGGTCACGGATGGCGGTCAGATTGAATTTCTCGTTCCAGGCGCATAATTCATCCTCATAGAACTGAAAAGCCTGTGACCTGCTCCGGGGTTAATGTTTTTCCGCTGAGCGTGAAATAGTCTTCCAAAATTTTTTCCACACAAAAGATTATATCCGAGCAGGATCATTCTTCCTGAAAATCCATCTATAATTGGATCATCACATTCACTGGAGATTAAAATGGATTACCTGCCCCTCGAATCACGTTACGAAAAGATTCGCTATAACCGCTGCGGAAGCAGCGGTCTAATGCTACCGGCTGTCTCACTCGGCTTCTGGCACAATTTTGGCGGGATCAATACCTTCGAAAACGGGCGAGCCATTGTCCGCCGGGCGTTCGACCTCGGGGTTACCCATTTCGATCTGGCCAATAATTACGGTCCCCCACCCGGCTCCGCCGAGGAAAATTTCGGTCGGATCATGGATAAGGATTTCCGCAGCTATCGCGATGAGATGGTCATTTCCTCCAAAGCAGGCTGGGATATGTGGCCGGGTCCCTACGGAAATTGGGGTTCGCGAAAATACCTGGTGGCCAGTCTGGACCAGAGCCTCAAGCGGATGGGGTTGGAATATGTGGATATTTTCTACCACCACCGACCAGACCCTGAAACTCCCATCGAGGAATCCATGGGTGCCCTGGATTACATTGTTCGCAGCGGGCGCGCGCTCTATGTGGGTATCTCCTCCTATTCAGCTGATGATACCCGCACGGCTGTTCGTGAATTGAACCGCCTGGGAACACCCTGTCTTATCCACCAACCTTCCTATAACATGTTTGACCGCTGGATCGAAAAGGACCTTGTGACCGTACTGAATGATGAGGGCGTTGGCTGTATTGCCTTCTCGCCCCTTGCCCAGGGAGTGCTCACCAATCGCTACCTGGATGGCATTCCCGCCGATTCGCGCGCTGCTGGTCCAGTCGGATTCCTTAAATCCTCCGATATCACTCCCGAAACCATCGGCAAGGTCCGCCGCTTGTATTCCATCGCCCAGTCCCGCGGGCAGAACATGGCCCAGCTCGCCATCGCCTGGGTGCTGCGCTTGCAGGGGATGACCTCTGCCCTGATCGGGGCAAGTTCGGTGAAGCAGCTCGAAGAAAATGTCGCCGCCTTGGATCGTCTCGATTTTTCCAGTTCGGAACTGGAAGAGATCGAAAAGATCCTGGCTGATTAAAACTCCGCATAATGCCAGAAAAACCGGTTGAGCAGCCAAAGGAAGAACCCATCGGGTATTTCACCCTGGTAAAAACCTTCCTGTTCACCGGGTTAACCGCATTCGGTTTCACAGCTTTGCAGGTGCTTCGATCAAATATTAAAAAACGAGGTTGGCTCAGCGATGAAAAGCTGGATGAAGGCATCGCCCTCGTACAGCTTTACCCGGGTCCGGTGAATTTCGATTATGCCGCCTACCTGGGTTACCAGCTCCGGGGTGTTCCGGGGGCGATCATTTCCACGATGGGTTTCGTGCTGCCCTCGTTTCTACTAATGCTTGGTCTTTCGGCTTTATATTTCTCAACCGGTAATATACCTTGGGTCCCGAGATTGTTTATTGGCTTGGAAGCAATCGTTGTCGGGATCATCCTCAACCTGGCCATCGACCTGGGGCTGAAAGCGTTGCGTAAACCGGTTGCCTGGGTCATAGCACTCGCGGCAATCCCCGCGATCTACTTCAAATTGGATTCGCTCTGGATCGTCGTGACCTCGTTAGCTTTGGGCATCCTGCTATTGCGGCCAAAACAAATTCCCCCGGAAGAGCAAGCACCCGCCGACCCCGATGCATCCTCCACTCGCTCGGATTGGATCCAAATCGGGGTGGTGGTTTTGATAATTCTCGGATATCTCATCCTCTGCACCACTTTTCCCCCGCCTTTGAATACCCTTTGCCTTTCGTTTTTCAAGGTCGGATCCATTGCTTTCGGCAACGGTATGATGATCCTGCCGGTGTTGCGCTCGGAGGTGGTGGACCACTTGCAATTGCTCACCCCCACCCAGTTCGCAGATGGTGTCGCCCTGGGGCAGGTCACCCCCGGTCCTTTCCTGGTCACCGTGACCTTTATTGGTTACAAGGTCGCCGGTGTTTTTGGGGCAGTTGCAGCCACTTTTGCGATCTTTTCCCCCACCTTCGCGATGACCCTGATCTTCACCCAGATCTATAACCGGGTGCGGAACTCAACCGTGATCAAAGGCGCGCTTGCCGGTGTGCTGGCTGCGTTCGTTGGTATGCTGGTCATGATCACATACCAGATGGCTCAGACAGGTATCCGCGGGTGGTTGACTGCCTTATTCGCCATCGCCGCTTTTTGTGCGGTGCGGTTCTTAAAACTACAGATCGTGTGGGTCTTCCTGATCGGGCTAGCTCTCTGGGTGGGCTGCCTGGCACTTGGGTTGAGTTAGATCAGGATTTCAGTCGGGCTTTACGTGCCAGCAGATCCACCCGCTGGTTGTGCATATCCCCATCATGCCCCCTCAGCCATTGCCAGTTTACCTGGTGCGGCTTTTCCGCAGCGATTAATTCCTCCCATAGGTCCCGGTTGGCAACTTTTCCGCTGGTCGTCCGCCAGTTTTTCCTGATCCAGCCTGGCAGCCATTCCCTGATCCCTTTCTGCAGATACTGGGAATCAGTATAGATGGTCACCGAAGAAGGCTGTTTCAAGGATTTCAACGCCCGGATGGCGGCAGTTAATTCCATCCTGTTGTTGGTGCTCTCTGCCTCCCTACCGCTGATCTCCATTTTTCCACCCGCCAAGATTATTAACGCCGCCCAGCCGCCCCTTCCGGGGTTCGGGTCGCAGGCACCATCGGTATAGATTACAACCTCTGGCATGTCTTTTTTCACCTTCCAAGAACCTCAGAAATGGTCGCGTCCAGTTCATGCAGGATGATGGGGAGATCTGTATCCTTAACATTTGGTTGCAAGGATTTCCAGAAGGCATCCTCCAGGATCCGGCGTACGATCCACCAATCAGGGGATTCTGGTGCCTCTATTGCCTGCGAAATAAATCCTAATGCCTGCTGCCATTGGGGATTCTGTTCACCCAGGGAACCCAGGGCTGCCACCTCGGAATAACTGAGGGGGAAGGTGGTATCCGCCGCAGCCAACCTGGCATGGCGGGTTGGATCCATCAACCATTTCATGAACAGCCAGGCTGCCATTTGTGATTTAGGATCCGAATTGAAAATGGCGGTATCATATCCCGCGCTTAGGATACTTGCGAGGTTGGATTGCGCCGGGTAAGCGATCGGGATCCAAATATCCTGCGATCCCAATCTCGCATCTGTTCGGAGTTGGGGACCGATATCCTCCAATGCTGCTGAATAAAATAGCGCCTGGCGTGTGGAGAAATATTCCTGGGGATCGGTTTTCCGCCCGCTCCAAGCGCAACCCTGGTCATTCATTGATTTAAGAAATAACAGAGCCTTATCACCCTCCGGGCTCGAGAAAGCGAAATCACCACCACTGGCTGCCGGGAAGCGGTTGAAGCCAAAGGCGCGCAGCCAGCTCACCGCGCTCGGCCAGCTGGTATCGATGAACCACCCCCCGGTTCCATCGTTTGACCGCGTATTATCACTTGCGTTTGCCTCGGCTGCCGCGCATGCCTGTTGTTTGAACTCATCTATTGTGCCGGGCGGGTTGGAAAACCCAAGCTCATTTGCCCAGGTCTGGTTATAAAAAAGGATGCTCCCGCTGCGATATGCCGGGATGCCCAACCTTCCACCGGGATCCGGTTCGCTTGTAAAAAAAGAAGGGAAAAGATCAGCGATCTGCTGTATGGCCAGCCCGGTGCCGGGCTCGTTGAATATATGGGTCAAGTTCAAGAACCTGTCCTGTTTCTTCCTGCCAGTGGCGGATCTGATCGGGTGAATCCATGATGACCGAAGGCAGGAGATCGGTGGAGTTGAGTGCGTTTTCCACAGCCACCGCCAATTCGGATTCGCCATAATAGGGTGTTGGTGTTACGAAAACTCCATACGGATTCATCTGGTTGAATTCATTGACAAGCTGGTTGAGGACGCCGGCAGAATTGCCAGTGAGCGGATGCCAAAAGGTTAATTTTGTTCCCAAGAGCGCACCCGCTGAAATCTTAAGCTCGGCAGCAAGGGTGGCACGTTCATCGGGGGTGGCTGTAACTCCGATGGTGCGGATCCGGGTGGGCTCAGGTGTGGCGAATGAAGGAGCGGACAGACCAAAAGGCTGGCACGCAGTTGCTGCCAGGATGATCACGCAGACCATCACCTTCCTGAAGTCCATTCTTTTCGGGGTTCCTGGGATCATGTTGGGATAGTGTACCCGACAAGACAAAAAAATGCGAATAGGGGCATTCAAAGAGTAACAGGTTGATTGACTTTCATCAGACGGATGGCTATAATGAATTCCAATTACATAAATGAGCCTTGAGGAGTAAAACGCGAGGCCACCGACAGGAAGGGAACGCAGAACTGAGAAGTTCCCCGGAGGGCAGCGGTTGAAGTCGCAGGGTGGATTGCCGAAGAAATCCGCAAGGAGGAGATTAGAACGGCACGGGTCAGCCCGGTAACGCTGAATCGCACGAAAATGTGTGAACGAGTGCGCCAGGCATGGCGAACCGGGGTGGTACCGCGGAAGACAGGCTCTTTCGTCCTCAGGGATGAAAGATTTTTATTTTAAGGATAAGAAAATGACCATTGAATTACCGAAGGCCTATGATTTCAAATCCACTGAGCAGCGTCTGTATGAATGGTGGGAAAAACAAGGGTATTTCTCCCCTTCCAACGATCCAAAAAAGCCTGATTTTGACCCGTCAGTCAAACCGTACGTGATCTCCATACCTCCCCCAAACGTCACCGGTGAGCTGCACCTGGGGCATGCCATGTTCGTAGCCATGGAGGATCTGATGATCCGCCATGCCCGTATGAAAGGGTTTTCAGCGCTCTGGGTCCCGGGCTCAGACCATGCCGGCATCGCCACCCAATTGCAGGTTGAAAAATATCTCCTCAAAACTGAGGAAATCACCCGTGATGAACTGGGGAGGGAGGAGTTCCTCAAACGTGCCTGGGAATGGAAGGAAAAGTACGGGAACATGATTACCCAACAAATCCGTCGCCTGGGCGCTTCCTGCGATTGGTCCAGGGAACGATTTACCCTGGATGAAGGCCTATCCGGGTCTGTCCGCGAAGCATTTGTTCGTCTCTATGAAAAGGGGTTGATCTATCGGGGAAAACGTATCATCAACTGGTCTCCCCAGTTAAAAACCGCAGTCAGCGATCTGGAAGTGGAATATTCCGAAGAAAACGGTACCTTATACTTTTTCAAATATATTTTGGCAGATGGTTCCGGTGATTTCATTCCTGTGGCAACCACCCGCCCGGAGACAATTCTTGGCGACACCGCCGTCGCTGTCCATCCCGAAGATCCGCGTTTCCAGAAGTTCATCGGCAAGACCGCCCTTGTGCCAATACTTGGACGTGTGATCCCGGTCATAAGCGATCCGTACGTGGACCGTGAATTCGGCACTGGAGCGCTCAAGATCACCCCGGCGCATGACCCGAATGATTACGAGATCGGCATGAACCACAAATTGGAGATGATCTGCGTTTTGGATGAATCCGCCATGATCAACGAAAATGGCGGAAAGTACGCGGGAATGGACCGCTTCGAATGCCGGAAGAAAATCTGGGCGGATATGCGCGCAGCCGGGTTGGTGATCGAGGAAAAACCCTACCGGGTCAACGTGCCCCGTTCTCAGCGGGGAGGCGAGATCGTCGAACCGATGGTCTCCACCCAGTGGTTCATCCGTATCCAGCCTCTGGCTGAAACCGCGCTGGAAACCGTCCGCAGCGGCAAAATAAAATTCGTCCCGGAGCATTTCACCAAGGTGTATTTCAACTGGCTGGAAAATATCCAGGATTGGTGCATCAGCCGGCAGCTCTGGTGGGGACACCGCATCCCGGTCTGGTACTGTGCTGATTGCAGCGAGCTCACCGTCTCCCGCACCGATCCCACCACCTGCTCGCACTGCGGTAGTAGAAAAATCGAGCAGGACCCGGATGTGCTGGATACCTGGTTCTCCTCTGGCCTATGGCCATTCTCCACGCTGGGTTGGCCGCAGGATACCCCTGACATGCGCTACTTTTATCCAACCACGATGATGGAGACCGGCTATGACATTCTCTTTTTCTGGGTGGCCCGCATGATCATGTTCGGGCTGGAATTCACCGGCGAAGCGCCATTCAATACGGTCTACCTGCATGGACTCATCCGGGATGAACACGGCTTGAAGATGTCCAAAATGAAAGGCAACGTTATTGATCCGCTCATCCTGATGAATGATATGGGTACCGACGCACTGCGCTTCAGCGTTCTGGTTGGCTCCGCTCCCGGGAATGATATGAACCTCTCGGTGAAGAGGGTGGAGGCCAACCGGAATTTTGCCAACAAGATCTGGAACGCCGGGCGGTTTGTGATCGCTGCGGTTGAAAACGCACCCGTCGATTCCGTGGAAACTGCGCAAATCACCCTGGCAGATGAGTGGATCCAGGCGAAGCTCACCGGCTTGGTCAGAAGTGTTGAACGGCTATTCGCCGGGCATCAATATGGTGAAGCCGGGCGTCAGATCTATGACTTCTTCTGGAGCGAGTTTGCCGATTGGTATATTGAAATCTCAAAGCAGCAGCTTGCTGCCGGGGGGGCTCAAGCCAGACACACAGCGAAGAACCTGGTGAATATCCTGGATACATCTCTGCGTCTGCTTCACCCGTTCACACCCTTTGTCACCGAGGAACTCTGGGGATACCTCAGACAGGCTGCCATGGAAAAAGGACATAATGCGCAGTCGAACACTGGCGAATGGGAGGATGCTCTGATGATCGCCCGCTGGCCGGAGTCTTCTGTGGAAACCGCTCATGAGCAATCGGTGGTTACTGATTTCGACCTGATCATGGAGATGATCAAGGGTATTCGCAATCTGCGCACAGAAAATGGTATTGCTCCCGGGGAGAAAATTTCCGCCAGGTTTGTTGCCGGTGAGAAAACTGCATTGCTCGAATCCCAAAAGAAGGTATTGGAAAGCCTGGCCAAACTGGATACGGAAACCAGCTCGATCCAGGAAGAACTCAACGAGAAGCCCACTGGCATGCTGTCGCTGGTTATCCGCGGGATTGAAATATTCGTTCCTGTACAATCCCAGGCTGCCGGATCAGGCGACCGCACTCGTTTGGAACAGGATCTCACCGAAGCTGAATCCCAGATCGAGCGCCTGGAGAAATTGCTGGCAGGTGATTTCGCCAAACGTGCGCCTGCGAACCTTGTGGAGAAAGAACGAGCCAAGCTCGCTTCTTTCCAGGAAACCGCCGAAAAACTGCGGAATCAATTGCAGTAACAAAAAACCGGAAGGGTACATCCCTTCCGGTTTTCTTTTGGATATTATGGCGCTAGCAGTTTCGGTTTCCGCGATCTTCCAATCGCCAGGAAGAGCAAGACAAATCCGACTGCGACGAAGGCGCTGATTACCACCGCGGGATAAACACCCAGCCACTTGACCGCGATCCCGGTAAAAGCCCAGACCAGCACCAGCGCATATCCGATATCGCGGTGGCGCAAGCTTATAGCCGCAGAGATGACTACCCCGGCAATAAGCAGGATCACCGTCCATGCCTGCCCATCCAATCCCCACCCGCTCCAGCCAGAGTATTTAAGCAGCGCCGTGGCGTTCGCGATTGTCGCCACCGTGATCCAACCCAGGTACACACTGAAGGGAACGCTAACCAACCATTTTTCCGTCGTTGTGAACTTCTGGGTGCCGATCCCAAGACGCAGGTAAATGGCAATCAACGTTGCCAGCAGTGCAAGCATGATAACCATCGTCCATACATAGAGGTTGAAATGCCAGAAGAAGATCCAGGCACCATTGAGCACATTGCTGAGGGCGGCAAGGAATCCGATCCTGCGCAGTGACGGATTTTCACGTTGAGAAGGCAGCGCTTGGTAAAGCGTGTAACCAGCGAGAAGCAAGTAAATGATCCCCCAGATGGAAAATACATACCCGGCCGGGACAAAAACCACGTTGAAACTATCCGAAATCGTGCCGGTTGTCTGTCCATTGAGTGGAAGCGCATTCGCCAATCCGTTGGCGGTAATCGTGAACAGGAATGTAATCACGATCAGGATTTGCCGGAAGAGATCTTTTTTCATACTTCACCTCGAATTATTTTATAATTACATTGTACGAGGTTTATACATTCAACGCAATACCTTCGTCCAAAACCCTGTACATTCCGGCAGCACAACCCAATTATTCTCCTCGACTTTCGCAGCGAGCTCTTCGCCAAAAAAAAATCTTGAGATGGATTTTGCTTCGTCCAGGTCGGAAAATGCATAATCGGTCCGAATCCATGTAAATATGAACCCATTTTCGCGTAGATACTTGAAATACTCCCCCAAATGAGGTGGAGGTGTGGGGTTTTCAAAACCAGTCCCCTGGGTTTCGACCAATATTAGCCGACCCCCGGGACGGATCACCCGCTTTATCTCGTCGATGGCAAGTTTTAGTTCTCTTTGCCAACTATCCGGGTACCAATCCACCAGATAGCAAATGCTCCATCCAGAAAGCACCATGTCATAATTCCTACTTCGTAGCGGCAGAGCACGGTGATCCCCGGCAGCCACGTGCCAATTCTTCGCACCGATCTCGATCAATTTTTGACGGGCAATTCCCAACATAGCGGGGGAAAGATCCAAAGCTGTGAGCGAGCCGGCCCTTCCCGCAAGAAGGACTTCGAACCTGCCAGTCCCGGCGCCCATGTCCAGGATATCCAATCCATCCGGTGGACAGATCCGTTCGATCTCCCGCAGGATATTTTCCTGGAAATCCTCCCGGGAGATTAGCTGATCATAATTTTCGGTTTCGTTGCGGTAGGTTTTCTTGTGATCAGGAGCGCCCATCATCACCCGCCCAGCAGGGAAAGCGCTTCAGCATGTCCACGTTCCCGGGCGTAATCAGAAGGCGTTTTACGGTCAAAGGTCAGCGCGTCCGTTTTCGCGCCATTTGCGAGCAGAAGCTGGATCATTTCCACCTGCCCGTTCTGCGCGGCAGCGTGCAGCGCGGTGAACCCACCCTGCTGCTCGGCGTTGACATCCGCGCCGTTCGCCAGCAGCAACCGGGCAACTTCCAGGTGCCTTCCAGCTGCTGCCGAATGCAGGGGCATGACGCGCTGTTCGTTTATGGAAGGCGAATTGACCTCTGCGCCGTGGCGGATCAAGTATTGAGCAGTCTCCGTCCGACCGAAAAAGGAAGCCAAACCCAGTGGCTGGAAACCATCGAATGCCACCGCATTTACCATCTTGGGATATTTTTGCACCAGGTTCTTCACGATATAGGTCAACCCAAGCGCAGAAGAGCTGAAGATATCCATCTTCGCGCCATTTGCCACCAGGTAATTGGCAATTCCCATTTCACCGTGGTATGCCGCTATGAGTACCGCAGAAAGACTGGTTTCATCCATCGCATTGACAAGCGCCGGATTTTTTTCGGTCATTTGCTTGACGGTGTTCAAATCCCCTGATTTAACCGCCTGGAAAAACGTTTCGAATTCGCTCAAAATCTGCTCTCCAATAATTGGCTTCTGTTGGAAATATCCCCATCCATTATAAGACCGCGTTTATAATCCGTGTGAAAAAAATGGTTATCGGAGGCAGTATGTTAAAAATTGGATATATTGGGCTCGGATTAATGGGAAAACCCATTTGCCGGAATATTTTAAAAGCTGGTTTCACCCTGGTGGTGCTAAACCGTTCGCGGTCTGCCATGGACGAATTGGCAGCAGAAGGCGCTCACATAGCTGCCACCCCCGCGGAGGTAGCACAGCAAGTGGATATTGTTTTCACTAACCTACCTGATTCACCCGACGTGGAAAAGGTGGTGTTGGGAGAAAATGGCATTCTTTCCGGTAGACATGCAGGCTTGATCTTTGTGGATAATTCCACCATCAAACCCGCCACCGCCCGCCTGATAGCGGAAAAACTGGCTGAACACGGGATCGAAGCCCTGGATGCCCCAGTGAGTGGCGGTGAGATCGGTGCCATAAATGGATCGTTGACCATCATGGTCGGAGGCAATGATAAAGCCCTGGCGACCGTCCGCCCCGTTTTTGAAGCAATGGGGAAAACGATTACACATATTGGCGGACCCGGAACCGGGCAGATCGCCAAGGCAGCCAACCAAATCATGGTAGCTGCGCAAATGATTGCAATGGGAGAGCTGCTTGTATTCGCGCAAAAGGCCGGTGCGGATCCAATTAAAGTGGTGGACGCTATCAAGAGCGGTTCAGCGCAATGCTGGACGCTGGATGTGAAACCTCAACGGCTCTTCGCCGGGAACCGATCTCCCGGGTTTAAGGCAAAAATGCAGGCGAAGGATCTCAATATCGTTCTGGAAACAGCCAGGGAATACATCATCCCGCTCCCGGCAACTGCTCTGGGCAGTCAGCTTTTCAACTCCATGGTCGCAGAAGGCATGGGCGATCTCGATAATTCAGCAATCATCGCGATCCTGGAGCAATTTGCTGGGGTTACTCTGCAGGAATCTACTATTTAAAATAAAAAGAAGGTGGGAGTTACTCTCCCACCTTCAGAAAGTTTTACCTATAGATTACCGGTTGATGAAATTACCAAAGAACCGTTTGAAGACTTCAAATTGTCCGGAATTGCCTTTATGGTTTGGGTTCGAGGCATCCCACATCGCAGCGAAGGATGAGACCACATCATTTGCGTCCAGGGAGGAACCATTGCTGAACTTTGGTCCATAACGCAACTGGAAAGTCCATTCGGTGAGAGCGTCGTTGGAAAACCAGGTATCCGCCAGGGCTGGTTTCAATTTGGTGGACCCGTATTCATAGGTTAAGAGAGTATCATAAATCAACGATGCAACTCTAAACGTATCCTTTGAATCCTCGTCCGCCGGCCAAAGACTGGTGGGTTCTGTAGATTGAATTAAATTAATTACACCGGCTGGTGTTGTCATCTCGGTAATATTCTCGTTCAAGGGACCTACAGTCACATTTTCCACACTCCGGTTATTGGCTACCGCGGTGGCTGGATAAGCAATAGGAACCAGGGGAACATGGTCTTTAATAAGTTGGTTTACGCGGTCGTAATGAACCTGCCTGGCTGTTGGATCGGATTGTTTTTCAGCTGAGTTTATTTCGATGAGAATATCGGAATAATGCCTGCCCAAGGATTGATTGGTCGATGAAAAATTCACATCGTAAAAGCTCGATGCGTCCGGGAAATCCGCGGGCATTAAATTCAAGAATAATCCGAGTTGTCCCAAATCGCGCTCAGCTTTGAATTGCTCCGGGTCCATCCCGGTCACTGTGAGATCGATGCCAATTTGCAAAAGTTGATTTTTTATCGTCTCCGCTACCAGCGCCATATCCGGAAGGGATGGGTCATCCAACTCAGGATAATAGAGGGTGGCAGGGAAACCGCCTGCGTATTTCGTCTCCGAGATCAAGCTGTTCGCTTTTTGGGTATCCTGGGGATACCATGAAAATCCAGCGGTATTCCCGGGATAAAGGGTAAATGGAATTAATTGATCCGCCAGGGATGAGCCTTCGGGGATAGGGATCTTCTGTTCAACGTATGACCCTGCGGTTGGATTCTGTGCACGGAGGAGAGATTCCCGATTTAACCCGATCCCAATAGCCTGGCGTATTTTCTCATTATCGAAGGGTGGAATGAGGTTATTAAAACCCAGATATAGCGTATTCAAACTTGGCCGGAATTGCACAGCAAGATTTTGGCTCGAACGGATTGCATCAAAATTGGATGGTGCGATCAGATCAACCATATTCACACTCCCGTTATTGAGGGAGTTGAATCGCCTGTTACCATCCTTTGACCAGGTCAGATTCAGGATTTTGGATTGTAAAGGTGTACCCCAGTAATCCGGATTGGCTTCTAGGATCAAATACGCGCCGGGTTCATATTCCTTTACCCGATACGGGCCTGTGCCAACCGGATTGGATGATATTTTCTTGGAATCTCCCCCGACCTCATTTAGATATCTTTCATCTGTTATGGAAAACGCAGGATTCGCGATCTTCGCGGCGAATGCAGGATCTGAATTGCAGAGGGTGAATTTCACCGTAGTCTGATCCACAGCTTCAATGGATTTGATATTCCCACCGTAATTACAATCCGCAGCCACAACCGAAAGCGGTTTAAATTCCGGTTGGGCGTTTCCCTGGCAGGCAGCCAGGGTTATTAAAAGTATCGAACTGATGAGGATGATTCCTCGCATGGATTGTGTTTTCAAGGATCCCTTTCCCGGTTGATCTTGTTTAATCGATCGGCTATTTTTTCATTATACGTGAAGCGGAAGACGTGTCAATTTACAAAATTGTGAATTGATGTATCGGTTAAATGGATTAGAAGCTATAATCGGGCAGGGTTTTTAGGATTTTTATGAAAACAGCAGTCAGCATCAGCATTGGATCATCAAAACGGAATAAGAAATTCGCTCTCCGCATCCTCGGGGAGGATGTGACCATCGAGCGGATTGGTACTGATGGGGATATGGAAGAAGCCGCCCGGTTATTTCAAGAAATGGATGGCAAGGTGGATGCGTTCGGCGTGGGTGGTGCCGACCTGGGTTTTCTGATCGGTGACAAATTCTACACGATGCATTCGGTTTCCAAACTTGTCCGCGGAGTGAAATCAACCCCGGTTGTGGATGGTAACGGGTTGAAAGCCACGTTGGAATACAAGGTTCGCCCCTTGGTGGAAAAAACCCTTAAGGATCAAATCCCCGCAAAGCGGGTTCTTCTTACCGCGGGTATCGATCGCTGGGGTTTGACCCGTGCATTCCTCGATATGGGGTATGAATGTGTCTTTGGTGACCTGATGTTCGGCTTGGGTTTACCATTTCCAGTTCGAACTGAAAGAAAGTTACGCACGCTCATCCGTATTCTGATGCCGATTGTCAGCCATTTTCCATTTTCCTGGCTTTATCCGGTTGGGAGTGAACAGGATAAACGCACACCCAAATGGGTGGAATATTTCGATTGGGCTGCCATAATCGCAGGTGATTGCCACTATATCACCCGTTATATGCCCTCACGGTTAGATGGGAAAGTGATCATCACCAATACGACCACCCCGGAAGATGTTGCGCTTTTCAAGGCAGCTGGTGTGCGGACCCTCGTTACCACTACCCCTGTCCTGGATGGCCGATCGTTTGGGACAAATATGATGGAAGCCGCCATCATCGCCGCGACCGGCCGCACCGAACCGGTGGATTATGCCAATTCCTCTACATACATCGCTTCCCTTGCCAAATTGGTGGATGAGATCCCCCTTATTCCGCAAGTGCAGGTATTGAACCCATGAATGTCCTGATCACTGCCGGTGGAATCCCAGCGGCCGAGGATTCGCTCTATGAAGCCACCCGCGGGGGTTACAAAGCCCTGATCCCCCTGGCTGGCAAACCGATCATCCAATGGATCGTGGATGCTTTCTCAGCCTGCCCGGGAATTGGCGACCTGGTGATCGTTGGGCTGCCCCCTGAAACACCCATCCAGTCCTCTCATAAACTTCATTTCCTGCCCGACCAGGGTGACATGATCCTCAATATCCGCAGTGGTCTCGAGGGGTTGCGCAAGATCGCACCCGATGATGAATACACATTATTGTGCGCAGGAGATATCCCCGCGTTATCATCAAAGATGATCATATGGATGTTGAATGCACTCCCAGGGCTTGAGGCAGATCTGGTCTATACGATTGTTGAGCGAAATGTCATGGAATCCGCATTCCCGGATTCGAACCGGACCTACCTTAAATTAAAGGATAAAGAGGTATGCGGAGGCGATATTTTTGCCATCCGCCTGGATCGCCGCATCCAGGAGCTCCCGATCTGGGAAGATCTTGTCGCAGCACGTAAAAAACCTTTAAAACAAGCCGCAATTTTCGGGTTCGATACCTTGTTCCTAATCCTCACCCGGCAGATCACCGTCAGCCAGCTTGAGCAAAAATTGAGTGGAAAATTAGGGCTCACCGCGAGAACTTTATCAACACCTTATGCCGAGATGGGCATGGATGTGGATAAGCTCTTTCAGTTGCGGATCGTGGAGAAATACCTGCGTGAAAAGGGGACCGCGTGATCGCGAAATTCTCTACTTTGGATAATCAGTTGACCGATGCCCTGCGCCTTCCCCAAGATGGAAGAGCGCTGTGGAGGGTGGCTGTCTTTTTTGCCCATTCGGGTGATTCGTGGTTTTGGATGATCGGCCTGGTAGTTGCATGGCTATTCTCCCCCCCCGAATGGCGCTACCGCGAGATGCTCATGGCTATTGGCATCGTCTGCCTGGCGCTGTTTGTATTCGGGATCAAACTGTTGATCCGCCGCCGCCGCCCGGAGGGGGAATTTGGCGCGATTTACCGCAAGACTGACCCGCACTCCTTTCCCTCCGGTCACGCAGCCAGGGCAGCCATGCTCGCCACGCTAGCGGTGGGTCTTGGACCACTTGGGTTTTCAATCATTATGCTGATATGGGCTCCACTCGTCTGCCTGGCGCGGGTGATGACCGGTTTGCACTTTGTTTCGGATGTGCTCGCAGGTATCCTAATAGGTATCCTGGCAGGGTTGCTCATCCTCGCGTTGCAACCGTCTCTCCAGGTTTTTCTCCCCCTACTAAATATCCCCTGAATATAAATACCTCTCCCGAGTTATTCGGTCAGGTTTGTTTTCTTTTCACTGTTCGCGTGCTGTGCTGGAAGATGATCTCCTCCACCTGGCCCGTCTTTTCCCTGATGGCGGCTTGCAGCCAGGTGGCTCCCTTTTCCGCAGTCGCCAGCGAACCAGCCCCATATGCCCCGGTCCTGGTGTCATCCTTCCAGGGTGGATTGGCTACCAGGGCACCAGTCTCATTCCAGTCCATATAATAGGATGGTGAGCTGATGAAATCAATCTCATCCACCACCCGTTCCATATGAACAAGGTCTGGTCTCAGATGCAGCATGAGCGATGTTTCCAATTCGCAGGCATGCCCCATCCCGCCCAATTTTGATGTGCGCAGCTTTTCCAGAGATGCAGCACCTTCCGGGCTATTAAGGTACAACCAGGTGGTGGCACAGAATCCTTCGGGATGCCGCTCCCCAGCGTATTTGATCACGTTCACCAGGAAGGATACATTCCCTCCATGCCCGCTGTTGAGGTAAATCCGCTGGAATCCCAGGGTATTCAGTGAATCCACGATCGCCAGGAAAAAATCTTCGAATGCCCTTCCTCCCATATTGAAAGTTCCTGGAAAGGCAGATCGATGAGTACTGACCCCGTAAGGAAAGACGGGCAGGCAGGCACATTTTTGGGGTAAGGCTGCTGCTGTGCCTTCCATCACCGCCTGGATGCAGAGTGTATCCACATTCAAAGAAAGGTGCAGGGCATGCTGCTCGGTGTGACCGATTGGGATTAGGATCACCCGGGATCGATCCACCGCTTCAATATTGAGTGACTTTTCGTGATCGGATGGTTTGAGAGTAAGTCTCTTTACCTCCACCGGAAGGAACAATCCTTCAGGGACAATCAAATGAACCTGCCTGAATCCATCCTCCGTCAGGCAATCGACCAGGTTCGCAATGCAGGTTGAAAGAATCTTTTCAGGCACTTCCAGCCCGCTTCCTTGCCACCCATAAGGAATGGAGGGCAGCCATCCGATCTGGTCCGGATCTAGCAGCGCTTTCTCAACCTCCTTATGGATGAATCCACTCCCCACTGGCAGCACCAGCGGTGTTTCCCGGTCCAAAGTCCGCGACTTCCGGCCAGGTCAGATTTTCAAAGAGAAAATGCTGAGTCATTTCAAACCCGGTCCTCGTCAAGATCCGGCAGGAGGTACCAATCCAGGAACTGCTCCACCCGGGGATAATAATCCGCGAGCGTCCTTCGCAGCAAATACCCGTGGCTCTCTCCTGCGTAGGTTTTATATTCGAACGTTTTTCCCTCTTTACGCAAAAAATGTACGATCTCCTCGGAAGATTCCGGAGGTACCACGGTGTCATCCAGCCCATGTGTTAATAACAGGGGACTTTGAATTTCCTTCGCATAACGTGTCAAGCTACCCTTTTCATACACCGGTCGTTTTCGGGCAGGGTGCCCGAGCTGCATCTCTGTATAAAGCCGGGTACTCTTATCGGTTAGTGCCCAGGAATTGAACAGGTCAGCATCCCCATAATCGCATACACCGCAGGTAAAATTTCGTGCAGGATCAATCGCCAGAACGGAGAATGCGAGGAATCCGCCGTAACTGCCCCCCGACACGCCGATCCGTTTGCGGTCCACCCATTCCATCCCTGCCAGGTAATCCGCAGCGGTGAGGATATCCTGCACGTCCCCACCCCCCCAATCCTCCTGGTTCAACATTTCAAAATCATACCCGTAACCGGTACTGCCCCTGTAGTTCGGTTCCAGGTAGGTGTATCCCTTCGCCAGCAGGTACTGGGTTAAGATATCCCATTCAAATCCGGACTGGCCGCGCGGGCCGCCGTGCGGGTTCACGATCGCAGCCCGGTTGGGTTTGGCGGGTTTGTACAGCAAAGCAGGAATATCCATACCGTCCGTGCTCTTATAACCTACCACCTCCGGGGAAATAAGATTAAACGTTTTAAAGACTGGCACTGAGACCATCGTAAGCGGGTGAATGCGATCCTCCTTGAGATACCCTGGCGATCCAGGGTCGAACTCAGCCCGGAAGATCTCCGGGGGGCTAGTCGGGCTATTGAATGAAAAGATCAGCGATCGGCAGTGCGTTCCCCATCCAGGGAATGAATGGGAACCACGGTTCTTGCGTAGTTCCCGGATCGACCCGTTTGCAGGATCGACCAGAACCAGATCGTTCATTCCATCATGGTTAATCGTTGCAGCGATCCAGCGACCATCCGGTGACCAGGCAGGATCGGCGAGGTCAGCCCCGGCATGGGTCAATTGATCGTCAGCGGTTGTATCAAGGTTGAAGAGCCAGAGCTCATTAAATTGGCTCCGGTTGGAAAGATAGATCACCCGCTTGCCATCGGGGGAAAGGCGGGGGTTCCAGCAGCGCCTGCCTGCCGTTCCGCTGAGGATACCGCCCGCACCATTCTGCACATCGGTGATGCAAATATCCTCCCGGTTGAGATCTATCGCTGGGCGATGTGTATGAATAACGAATTTCCCATCCGGGGATGGCCGCGCATCGCCATTATCCCCCTTTCCGGCAGCCAGCAACTGCGGCCATGAACCTGCCCGGTCAGTGATTAGAAGCTGGTCCAGCCCATCCCGCTCGACGGTGATGACCATGTGCTCCGAATCCTGCAGCCAGCGGGGCGAAGAGGCACTTTCGGCAAATCCGGTAACCTTCTTTGGAAGTCCTCCTTCCAGATCGGCGACATGTACGTGATGATCGATGCAAAAAGCCAGCGAGCGTCCATCCGGCGACCATTGCGGGATCTCCTCCCACCAGAATTGAAATGCCTTGCGCCCGAAGGAAATCTGGCGGGGAAATCCTCCTTCCGCAGGGATCACAAACACTTCACACATTGCGTCCCGGTGCCAGATGAATGCCACCCAGCGACCGTCCGGTGATACGCTCGGGTTGAACACCCGCTCCTGGTTGCTCAGCAGAGCATGCGACCAGCCTTCTGGTGCCTTCGCGTCCGGTCGGGGCATGGAAGGCCAGCCGTTGTATTCAAATTTCTCGGAAAGGAGGATCTTGTTCTGCATATATCACCTGCCAGTTATGGAGTCTTTTCAGAATGGTTTTTCCGCATCAGCCAGCATGCGGATAGATGTTCCCCCTTCACGGTCATCAACCCAGGGTCGTCCTTGTCGCATTTCCCGAATGCCGCCGGGCAACGGGGATGAAAGCGGCAACCGGGGGGTATTTCGATTGCATTGGGTGGAGCGCCCTGCAGGATGATTCGCTTGCGGCGATGACGGGGGTTGGGAATTGGGATCACCGAAATCAACGCCTTCGTGTATGGGTGGTGAGGGTGGGTAAGAACTTCCTTGGTGGGTCCTAACTCCACGATTCTCCCCAGGTACATCACCGCGATGCGGTCACAAATATTGGCTGCCGTGGCCATATCATGCGTGATGAAGATCACTGAAATGCCTTTTTCCCTGCGCAGGTCCGCCAGGAGGTTCAAGATCTCCGCGCGGATGCTGACATCCAGCATGGAAACCGGTTCATCCGCCAGACAGCAGGATTGGATCCAAAACCAGGGCACAGGCTACAACCACCCGCTGCCGCTGCCCTCCGGAGAGTTCATGGGGGTAGCGGTTGATATAAACATCCGCTGGTTTTAACCCGGCATCCTCAAGCGCTTGCCGGACACGGATCTCACGCTCTTGCGGATCTGTAAATAACTTATGTACTTCAAGCGGTTCCGCCACCAAGTCCCGGATGCTCATAATTGGGTTCAGAGATTCATAGGGATCCTGGAAAACCATTTGGACTTTTCGCCGCACCTGCTTCTGGGCATCGCCGCGTAAATTGGTGATATCCATACCGTCAAAAATTATCCTGCCGGAGGTTGGCTTTTCAAGGTTCATCAGGGTCAGCGCTAAGGTCGATTTTCCACATCCGCTTTCTCCGGCCAGCGCAAGGATCTCCCCCTTTTTTAATTCAAGGCTGACTCCATCCAGTGCGAATACCTGCTTGTCTCCTGAGCTCCAGATACCGGTTTTCTCAGCCAGGAAATATTTTTTCAGATCATCCACCTTCAGGATCAGATTTCCGTTCATTTCTGACCCTCCACCAGGAAGCAACTGGCTTGATGCCGGCCTTTCAAATCATAGACCGGTGGCTGCTCTATTTTGCAGCGATCAAATGCCTTAGGGCAGCGTGGCTCGAACCGGCAACCTGCCGGAAGCGAATCCAGGCGGGGAGGGTAACCGGGAATGGAGATCAGAGAATCGAGCGGATTGGATAGGTTTGGAAATGCCTTGATCAAATCCTGGGTGTAGGGATGAGCCGGAGTGATTGTAGATCGTATCCACATCCCCGTATTCAGCAGTTACACCTGCGTACATCACCAGCACATGGTCGCAGATCTCCGCCACCACACCCAGGTCGTGGGTGACCAGGATCACCGCGAGCCCAAGCTGCCGGCTCAATTCCTGGAGCAGCTCCAGGATCTGTGCCTGGATCATTACATCCAGGGCTGTGGTGGGTTCATCAGCGATGACAACAGATGGCGAACAGGCCAGCGCCATGGCGATCATCACCCGCTGGCGCATACCGCCGGAAAATTGAAACGGGTATTGTGTTCCTCGGCTAGCTGGTATTCCCACCATTTCGAGGAGATCGCATACCCGTGCGTCCAGTTTTTCCTTCGGCGTTTTAAGCTCATGACATGTGATGGCTTCAGCGATCTGGTCATGGACCGTACGCACCGGGTTGAGAGCGTTCATCGCTCCCTGGAAGATGATTGCGATCTCCTTCCAACGGTAGTTACTCATTTGCCTTTCTTCCAAATCCAGTAGATCCTGGTTGCGATAGAGAATCTTCCCGGCTGTGATCCTCCCAGCTTCTGGGAGCAGGCGCAGCAGGCTGAGCATCATTGTCGTCTTTCCGCATCCACTCTCCCCGACCAACCCAAGCAGCTCGCCTTCGTGAAGGCTGAAGCTTACATCTTGAACCGCCTTTAGGTGGGTATTTTTATCCGGCATGAATTCCACGGAGAGATTTTTCACTTCCAAAATAGGGGGTGAATTTTTAGGATTGGGCATTTCCCGCTCCTTCCTTCTCCCTGGCAACCATGTTCTTTCCCACCGAAAGATGATGTGCTTCCAATCGTGGATTGAAGATCTGTTCCAGCCCATGCCCCAGGAAGGTCAACCCCAGGACCACCCAAACGATCCCCAATCCGGGCATCACAAGCGCCCACCAGGCACCGGAGCTTACCCCCCCGCGAGTGAAGGCAAAATTGAGCATCTGCCCCCAGCTGATCATGGTCGGATCCCCCAGCCCCAGGAAGCTTAATGTGCTTTCCTCAAGAATGGCCAGCGAAATGACCAGAACTGAATTCGCTACCATCAACGGCAATACGAGCGGGAAAATGTGCCTGCGGATGATATGAGCATTCCCCGAACCGATCGATCTTGCCCTAAGTACGAATTTGCGTTCTTTAACAGAGAGAGTCTGTGATCTTACAAGGCGGGCGGTGGTTGTCCAACCTAAAATACCGATAACAAAAATAATGTTCCCCAGGCTCGGAGATGTGAGAGCCACCAATACCACCGCCAGCGGTAAGGCCGGAATCACCAGCATGATATCCGTGAACCGCATCAGGATCAATTCAACTTTTCCGCCATAGAATCCTGCACTTATTCCGATCAAACCACCGATGACGACAGAAATGAATGCAGCAAAGAATCCCACGATCAGCGAGACCCGGGCACCGTAAATGAAATTGGAGAGCACATCCCGGCCGGCATCATCTGTTCCGAGCAGATGTTGCGCGGATGGAGGAGTGTAAATATCCATGATGCTGACTTTAATATCGGCGTATGGATCATAAGGCGCGATCCGGGGAGCGAAAACCGCGATGATCAACGCAACAAGCAGCATCACGATCCCAGCCCAGGCCATCCAATTCCCGCGCAGCTTGAGTAATACGCTCTTAAATCCGGTCGGGGGAACGTAATAATCCATGGTCAAATCGCCTGGACGCGCGGATCAAGGTAGGAATACATCAGTTCAGCCAGCAGGTTCGCAAAAATGACGGTGAATGGCGATCATCAGGAAGGATCCCTGCAGCATGGGGTAATCCCGTCTGCCAACGGCCTCGAAAATCGCTAACCCCAGACCCGGCCAGGAGAAAACAGATTCGATCTGGATCGCACCTGCCACGGTGAATCCGAGGTTCAACGCTATGATCGTCACCATTGGTAACATGGCATTCCGCAGCACATGGTCCTTGAGGATGTTGAATGTCTGCAGTCCCTTGGCTTTGGCCGTCAATATGTAGTCCTCCGAGAAGATCTCCAGGGAAGTGCTGCGCATGATGAGCATATACTCTCCCAAGCATGATCACACTGAGCGTGAGGGTCGGCAGGATCAGGTGTTTGCCCACATCCAGGATTAATGGAAGTCCGGTCGCCAGTCCGCCACCGGGAGTGAATTTGCCTACAACCGGCAATCCCAGCCAGGTGGAACCGGCGAAGAGCAGGACAATCCCCAGCCAGAATGTCGGTAGCGACCAGGCAACAAGACAGAACCCTAATGTGGCAAAATCTATTGCTGTATTAGCTTTCCACGCGGCAATCAACCCCAGCGCCATGCCGAGAAAAATTGCAATCATTTGTCCAATACCGATCAATACAATGGTGTTCACCAGTCCCTCCCCGATCATGTCTTTGACCGGACGGTTGGTGTGATAACTGGTTCCTAAATCCCCTTGAAGGAGATTCCTGACATAAATAAAAAATTGTGTCTCCAGGGGATTGACCAGACAGCTACCCAATTTGAGCGGATTGATTGATTCAAAACAATTTATTACCGGTTTATCCAGCCCAAAGCGGATCCGGATGGCATTCTGCGCCTCTGCGGTCAGCCGCGGATCTTTTACCCCGGCACGGGCAGGATCCCCTGGTAGAACCCTGAACAGGAAAAAGTTGAGCACCATCACAAAGATGATGGATAGACTCGCCCAAAGGACTTTGCTCAGCAGGTACTTATAGCGTTTCAAAAAAGACTCCCCTTTGAATGGTTAGCCTCCCGGGGAGGATGTGAACTTCATCTCCGGGAGGCATAAACTACATTTTTTGGTAGATACTTTTAAGGATGATTATTTTACCGGTTCCACCACTACCAATGAGGTTACATCTTCCAAAGCCTGCTTGGGTTGGTCGATGATCCAGCCTTTGAATCTGTCAGTCCGGAATGCTTGGACAGCCTTGGCATAGAATGGAACTATATAAACTGTGTCATCGAATACGATCTTTTGCATTTCCCAGACAAGGTTTTTACGCACCGCTGGATCCACTTCGACAAGCTGTTTTTGGTAGAGATCATCATACGCCGGATTGCTATACCCGGACTCGCTCATCCCCGATGGAATGCTTTCCGTGTTCATCACACTGAGAAGGAAGGATGGATCCGGATCGGATCCCCAACCCCAGATGAGAACGTCGTAGTCAAAAGTAGGGCAGCATATGGCGGTGAGCGCATCAGGATCCAATGCGGAGATCTCCAATTTCACACCCGCCTGTTCCCAGCTCTTTGCCAGAAGTTCGGAGAGACGGGGAGCTACCGTGCTATCCGATGGGTAATTCAACCGGAGGTTAAGCGGTTTGGATCCATCCGGCATTTCCCGGACGCCATCACCATCAGTATCCTTGTAACCAGCTTCGTCCAGCATCTGGTTCGCCTTCGCAAGATCAAATGGATGATCCTGTATCGAATCGTTGTACCATGGCAGCAGCGAATCAGGGATCAAAGTGCGCCCTGGAGCTCCCAACCCGAGCAGGACGATATCTATCAATTCCTGCTTGTTGGTTGCGAAAGCCAGAGCCTCCCGTACTTTTGAATCGCGAAGCGCAGGGTGGCCTGTGCACACGCCACCTTCCGGGCAATTATCGGGATCAGCCTGGTTAAAGATGATATCGGAAATATCCGGTGCCAGTGGTGCGCCAACCGCAACGGCGACATCCTTCGCATTCTTCAATGTTGCGACCGCGGTGAGGGGCATCTCTGTGATCATATCCACCTGCCCGGTCTTAATGGCCTGCACCAGCGCATCCTGGTTGTTGAAGGTCTGGAAAACGACCTCGTCAACCTTGGGCGCACCCCCGTAAAAATCGGGGTTTTTCTTGAAATGGATATATTCTCCCTGGGCATAGTCCATAAGGATGAATGGCCCGGAGCCAACCATTTCAGAATTCGGGAATTCGCCCACCTTTTCGCCAGTATATTGAGACCAGATGTGCTCGGGAAGAATGTATAGGAAGGTTGTGAGATATTCAATGCTGGGTACTGGTTCTGTAAGGGTGAGAACAACAGTGGTGTCATCCACTGCTTCGATCGTATCAAAGTTCGCAGTATAGGTATTCATATAAGGAAATTCTGTGTGTTCCTTATAAAGGTTGAATGAATACACCACATCCTTAGCTGTGAGGGGGGTTCCATCCGAGAACTTGACTCCGGGTTTGATCTTAAAGGTATAGGTCTTCCCGTCTGCGGATACTTCGAAGTTGTCCAACAGATCCAGGCTATAAGTGCCATCCAGGTTCTGACCGAACAACGCGCTATAAACGAGCTCGAACATCACATATGCTTCACTCAGGATCGCGGTCCCCGGGTTGAGGGTATCCGGGCTTCCCGCGTAACCGATCTTAACAATGGATGGCTCAGATGGTACATCAGGAACTGCCGAAACCTCTTTTGTTTCAGCGGCTTTTTGTCCGCATGCGGATAACAACAGGGTGAGGATGATCAAACAAATCATGAACCATTTGGTTTTAGCCATTTTCTCCTCCATAAGGTACCGGATTCAGGTAGGGTAGATTACAACTAGCGAAAATTATTTTCTCCCACACCCTGGTGATTAAAGTGACTATAGCAAAAAGGAAAGTATCTTACAAGTAATTTTGTTACCATTTTCTAATATCCATCGCGTTGATTTATTATCCGGAGTGCGGGAATAACTTGCCATTCCCACCCCTCTTTGGTATGCTTGCCTGCGGGAGTGGATAAGTCCCGGTGGGCTTCCCGGTCTTCAAAACCGGTGTCGGGTCGCTTTGCGGGCCGTGGTGGGTTCGACTCCCATCCATTCCCGCCTGATCTCCAGGTGATTTAATGGTACTTGAACCGATTGCATCCCCAGAACCGCCAAATACCGACGCGCTCGTGCGGCGCGTTTTTTCAATTTCCGAGGTAACCATCGGTTCACGCAACCTGGGATTCATAACCCGTTACCGGGGCGAATTGATCGGTTCGGATTCCGCGCAGGCTTACGAAGAACTCTCAGTGGATCTATTGCCGCTGGGATGCATGCCGCTCTTCCGGGTGGAGGATGGTGTCCAGACAATCCTTATAATTCCCTCTCGGCCGGCAGCCCGGCCCTCGCGGCTGTGGATCAATATCCTGCTTTTCGTGGTCACAATCTTCAGCGTGTTATTCGCCGGGATGACCTACGTCACCGGCGATCAGCTCCCCAACACTACTGCAGGCATCCTGGCCGCGCTTTGGACAGGCGGGATACCCTACATGGTCAGCCTTCTGGCCATCCTCGGAACGCATGAGATGGGTCATTATTTCGTCAGCCGCCGCCACGGGGTGGCAGCCACCCTGCCCTATTTCATCCCCATGCCTATCGGGCTGGGAACCATGGGAGCTTTTATAAATATGAAAGGCATTCCCCGAAATCGCAACCACTTAATGGATATCGGCGCTGCCGGTCCGCTGGCAGGATTCGTGGTGGCAATCGTGGTTCTCATCCTTGGTCTGCGGATGTCGGTGATCGATATCATCCCGGTGACATTCCCAGCTGGTTACGGTGCGCAGATCGAGGGCAGCTCCATTCTGTACCTGCTGGTTAAATACCTTTCCTTTGGCATGCTTCTCCCCCATCCCGCCGCCTACACCATGTCCCCCATGATCTACTGGCTGCAATATTTCTTTACCGGTCAGCCGGCTCCCTTTGGCGCTACTGATGTTATGCTATCCCCGGTTGCCTGGGCTGGATGGGTGGGGATACTGGTAACTTCATTAAACCTGATCCCCGCTGGCACCCTGGATGGCGGACATATCGCCCAGACGCTATTTCGGCAAGCGGACAACGCGTTTATTTCTGCCTTTTATCCTGGGGATCCTGGTACTGCTCGGATTTGTCTGGAATGGCTGGTGGCTCTGGGCGGCAATGATCTTCTTCCTGGTGGGCAGGGTCTATGCCGAACCGCTCGACCAGATCACACCCATTTCAAAGAGCCGGAAGGTGATCGGCGTACTGTGCATCATCCTGTTCCTGCTCACCTTCACCCCCGTGCCCTTCAGCCTGATCTCCTGACCGGGTGACCATCGTCCCGATCCTTTCCCCTTCGAGTGTTGTGTATTCTCCAAGTGCAGCTACAGCCAGGCAGGAATGTACCGGCAGCACCATTAATAGATCACCAACATTGATGCGATCCATCGCTTTGCCAGGAAGGTGAACCATTCCATGTTCCTGGGAAAGTGAACGGATGAATCCCCCGGGGATTCGCTCTGACCAGCCATCGATCGCCGGGAATGCAACATCACCGTAGGAAACGACCTTGCCATCGACCAAATATTCCTTCGATAAGTGCACCGCGCCACCATAAATGATGACCTCATTCCGTTCAGGGTGTTTCGATACCACCGGGCAGGCCACCCCCAAAGCGATCTCCTCCTCTGAACAAGAGCCGATCCGCATCTGGGTGGCATCAAAAAAAATGAAATTCCCGGGTCGGATCTCATCCACACCGCCTAGATCTTCGCTGGAACAGCACCCGGGGGTATCCCCAACCGAGATCAGCGTTTTCCGAAATCCAGTCTTTCGCAGGGCAGACCGGAGCGTGCGCATACGGGCAACGCCTTCCTGATACAGTTGCGCTGCTTCCTTCCTGGATGTCGCGTGGTAAGTCTGACCAAAATGCGAGAGGATGCCCTTGAATTTCAAATGGTCCGACTCCGCGATCTTCTCTGCCAGGCGTGTAAGATTGCTGCGGAATTATCACATTGGATGCCAGCCCGGTTGCCGCCCGCGTCGATCTTGATCCACAGGTCGACCTCCCGCCCATAACGTGAATCCAGGAAATCCACAACGTCAACCGATTCCACCAGCAGTTCCAGGTGGCAGCGCCCGCCCAGGTCCCACAGGTCCTCGATCTCACGCAGGTTGAATGGGAAAGCTACGGTGATATCCTCCCAGCCGTGCCCGGCAAAATAAGCAGCCATGCTTAGGGAGGAAACGGTGATGGCAAAGATTCCTTCCTCCCGGAACCATTCCCCGATCGCTGCGGATTGGTGGGTTTTGAAATGCGGCCGGAAGCGGATTTTCGAATCACAGGCTTTCTGCGCCATCCGTCGGATGTTCCTTCGCGCGCGTTCTTCATTGAGAATTATCGTTGGCCGATGAATATGAAAATAAGGGTCCACGTCAGCACTCCTTCTTTTCGATTCGCCAACTGGTGAGAGCGCCAATATTGATGAGAACCAATCCAATAGAAGCTCGCATAATTTTATTTAAAGACTCTCTTCATTCACTGCATTTTTTGTGCACAATTATAGTCATCCAGTAATAATCACATTCCACGAGGTAATTTTATAGTTCTGGAAAATAAAATAAGGATCGAGGTCGCCTCAAGCACGAAACCCATCGCCAGATCTCGATTTATGGTCATGTCCTTCGTCTTCGATAATTTAAGCCATAATTGCAGAAAATTTCTATTTCTTATTGCTAAATCAACTTGAGCAGCTTGATCCTTCGCAAATACTTTCGCAATCCTGGGAATTAATTCTGCCTGTTTTGGAATTGTAGTATCGCCAGTTAGATCAATCAGTGTTCTTATCGTTAAATTCAATGCGGATCGCATGCTTGAAAGCGGGTCTTCTGTGGCTTCATTTTGGGGAGTAAAAGTTAATTGTTTTGCCCCTTCAATAAATTTTGAAGCTGCAAGGGGATTTAATCTATAAAGAAACGAATGAACCTCTTTATTTTCTTCTTCCCCATTTATGATTTGGTTATATTTTTCAGATATTGAATAGAATGCTTGTTTTTCTCGTTCACCATCTATATGAGAAATATTATTGAGAATAAATGAATAAGTATCCGCTAATGCACTTCCTGCTGTGATCTCTACGGGATAGATATATTGAATCGCTTTATTTGGGGAATCTTCATAAACAATTTCTGAACGACGAATTAATTCTGTAAAAATTGGATTAGATTGTGACCAATCATCAATGATTTGATGCGGGATATTTGCTTCTGCGTAATCAATACAAAAATTTATAAAATCCAATAATTCATGAGTTCTTGAAACAGCTCTGATTAATTCAATGAGATTATCAAGATACTTGGAAGTATCTGAGTGGAGATCCCGAATTTTAATAACCTCTCTCATTTGTTACCTTTTCCCGATCAACCAACCGGTGAATGCTCCTATTCCGCTCAGGACCAGTCCGCTGGCAGCCGTGAAGATTGCGATGATCACTGCCATTAATCCCAGGTACTGGATCAGGAAGTCAGGTAGTGTCCAGGTGACCTTCCAGCCATTTACTCCGAAATTTACCAGTGCGATCACCAACAGGACATACAGGCTAAAGAGGGAAAACAGGATGGAACGGAAAGCGGCTCCCAACCCACCCTTTTTGAAGGATTTGGTGATCAGCATGACACCCAGCCACGCGATCGTAAAGGCAATCGCCGCAGTTAAACCAACATACAAAATCATATCCATCTCGCTTTGGACAGAGCTGAGGGAATAGGTGCGGCCATCAATCCAGGCATAGCGAAGATTGAAAAGGAACAGGCTGAGAAAGGCACCTCCAAAATACCAGCCGAATTCCCTACGCCATTTCAGGATGATCACGACCAGGGGGATGACTACCAGGAACAGGGCTAACACTGTTCGAATGGAGCGTTCCTGTTCCAGTTTTTGCAACCGGATAGCAGCAGATCATTTCCCGCGCTTGTTCGGGGGTGACATCACCCGTAAATGGCTTTTGTTCGCTGCCGATTACAGCCCTGGAATAGGCATTTACTACTCCGGCAAGCTGGGTATTCAGGTACGCAGGGATTCGAGCGACGATCCCTTCGGGGAGGTTCAACATCTCTGCTCGCACCTGGCCTTCGGAACTTGAGGGAATTGCTGCACCCAGCAATGCGGCGATCGTGGGTGCTATATCCACCTGGTTGATATCGCCATAGGTGCCGGGATTTATCCCCTTTCCAGTAAGTACCAGCGGTTGGACCAGTACATCCTCATCCTGCCCGCCATGGCCGCCGATGCGAATATGCCCGTGATCACTGAGCACCAGGACAGTATCGCGTGAAAGATCAAGCGATCCAGTGATCTCCCCGATCATATCGTCCACACGGGAAGCAGCCTCGTCCCAGCGTGGATCCTGCGGGCCGCCTTCATGATGTCCAGCGTAATCCACCTGGTCCAGGTGAACCAGGACAAATTCAGCCGATCGGTCCTGCAACCAGGGCAACGCAGCAGCGAGCACCGCATCATCCGCCGCACGGTCCTCCCCGGGAGTATAAAAATGAATGTCCACATCCGCCTGGGGAACGAGCTTTTCGAACCAGTAATACCCGGAGATGGCAGTTTTCAAATCTGCCCGGTGGAGCGGAAACAAGGTTATCTTGTGTGAAAGTTGGAATGTCCTCGTAATCCAGGTTGATCACTGGACCGTCGCTGATATCAGGGAGCGCACCTGTGAGCAGGGTGGTATATGCAGGCTCGGAATAAGATGGCGGGGTACTACGAATCGTGGCAGATGCCCCCGCGGAACGCAAGCCTAGCCAGGTTGGGCATCACCGCGGAATCGAGGGCGGTATCCTCTCGAAGTCCATCCACAAGGATAAAGACCAACCGCTCGGTCACCGGCTCACCGAGGGGAGGTAACGTTGCCGGGGCGGAATCTTTGATCGGGGAACGATAATCATAGAGGGAGCCGATCATGCTCATCGCCCAGACGGTAACCGCAAGCTGATCACACCCATGCAAACCAGCACCCCGCCACCAATCCACCATACTTTTTCATGCAAGTCCTCCAGCACGCTGTTATTTGTGTTTATGTATGATCAGGTTTGGTCGTTTCGATCCTGGCCAAACCCGCGCGGGTGATCCGCGGGCAGCCCTGCAGATCCAGGTAAGTCAGATTACGTAAATCCGATATGGATCTTAACCCTGTATCTGAGATCCGATTGCAGAAACTGAGGTTAAGGATACGCAGTCGGGATAACTTCCGCAGAGTGGGGAAAATTTCATCAGTAATATCGCACGAGCTCAGGTTCAATTCAGATAAGCGGGGAAATTGAGACAATCCCTGTAATCCATCATCCGAGACATTGCGGTTTTCGGAAAGATTGAGGTGGGTGAGATTAACACAACGGTGGATTTCCCCGAAGATTTCCTCAAGTGTTTCGTCATCGCTCTGTCGAATGCGGACTCCAACTTCTACACCTGGTTCAATACGGAAATAACCCGGTCCGCGATCCAATTCCTGCCAGCTACCTGCGTCTGATCCCTGCGGACGCACGAGTATCTGGATCTCATGGCGGGAAGAAAAATTTATACCAGTTTGGTCATTCATGCATGGCATTGTAACATGCCAGGTGATTCAACCTCGAAATGAAAAAAGGCCTCTCGCGAGGCCTTTTAAGTTCAGACTATGGAATTAGACGAAGATGATCTGAGCGCCTTCGGCGATATCCATGAATTCCATCGCGCCGAGTACTTCCGCTCCGTCGATCAGGTCTTCCTTCTTCAGCTTCATCATGTCCATCGACATTTTGCATCCGTAGATATGCGTGCCGGCATCCACCAGCATTTCCATGAACTCGTCCACTGGGGGGAAATCCAGCTTGGCGATCTCGCGGTTCATCATCCAGGTGGCTGCGGCGGACATGAACGGGATCACACCGATGATAGTCGGGATGTGGAACCAGGGATGCATATTGGGATTGCCAACAACGGCAACATTCAAGCCCTTGTCTCTTTTTCTTGGTGATGATATCAAGACCCCAGAAGGTAAAGAACATGTGGGTCTCGATTCCGGACATTCGAGCAGCGTTCGCCAGGATCATAGGCGGGTAGGCCATATCCAGCGAACCTTTGGAAGCAATGATGCACAACTTACGGGGGGCTTTCTGTTCAGCCATTTTATTCTCCTCTTTAATTTAAATTATATGCAACCGGTGGGTTTTTTCAGGCCGGAGACCTTGGCAGCCAGTTTCCCGGGTCCTCCAGGGAAAAGCTCGTAGAGCTCCTTGGTCTGCACGTCAGTGTTCTTGGTGATATTGCGGAGCGATGGGGGCTTCACCAGTTTTGGTAAAGGTATCCCGGCAGTACTTGATCACCACCCAGGACGGTCGGTCAATTTCACGCCTTCCCGCGCAGCGATCGCTTCGGCAACCTTTTCATTCCAGGCGGAAGCATCTTCCATGTAACCATCTGCATCAAACTTTACATTCGCAAGCACATCAGCCATTTTTTATCTCCTTCATGGATATTTTTTAACCGGTATGATACCGGATCAATCCAACTTTCTTGCCTGTCATGCTCAACTTCTCCGGCAGGGGAACTTCCCAACCCCGCATCAGGATTTCCCAGTACATGTACTTGAATCCCAGCTTGCCCCAGTGGTTGATCACAGATTCACCCAGCAGCGTCATGGGTCCAAGGACCGGGAATGGGATATGTTCCGGGCAAGGGTTCGACATCATAATTGAAATCGATCAAGGCTGGCCTTGTTGAAACCGGTTTCAATGAAACAGTTGGCATGCCCGTCGAATTTTCCGGGCATTTCCTTGCCTTCGATGTGCGCCAGGATATTTTCCAGGGCCACACCGACGGAAAAATGCGCCACTGCTCCAGCTTTGGAGGCGGGGATATTGCTGGCATCCCCCAGGACAAACACATTCTGCCAGTTTTTCGATTGAAGGGTGAATTTGTCGGTTGGGACGAAATTGAGGTCATCGCCAATCCCCGAACGTTCGATCACAGGAGCGCCCATATTGACCGGGGTCGTCACAAGCAGGTCATACCCGATCTCCGCGCCCATCGTAGGAATGGATCTCGTTGCTCCCGGCATCCACATCGCTGATGGCAAAATCGGCTTCAACCTTGATGTTCTTTCTTTTCCATCAGGTCACCCAGCATCGCGGAAGCTTTGGGCTTGGTGAATGCTCCGGGAAGCGGGGTGGCATAGACCAATTCCACCTTATCGCGAATGCCCTTCTTGGTGAAGAACCAGTCCGCCAGGAAGATGAATTCCAGGGGAGCGACCGGGCATTTGATGGGCATCTCGGCAATATTGACCACCAGCCGCCCACCCTGCCAGTTTTCCAGGAATTTTGCCAAGCGCGTGGAACCATCCGGTGTGTAAAAATCGAAGATATTTTTCCGCCAGCCCCCATCCAACAAGCCTTCGGTTTCCGCAGGTCGGATGGTGGAACCGGTGGCGATCACCAGGTAATCATATTAGATGACCTGTTTATCCTTTACCAGCGTCACCTTGTTGGAATCCGGGATCGATCGGATTCGATCTCAGAATTGATGAATTCCACACCGGAAGGGATGTACTTACGGTTGGGTTTATAGGTATCACGAGGCTTGTAAATCCCAAACGGGCACAAACAGGAAACCGGGTTGGTAATAGTGATTCTGTTCCTTCTCGACGATCGTGATCTTCCATTCTTTTTTATCCAGCTTTCTGACAAGACGGCTTACCAGCATGGTACCGGCAGTGCCGGCTCCGAGGATCAGAAATTGCTTCATGCGTTACTCCGTGAGTTTTGGGTTGAGGAATCATTTGTGACCAGGGCAGCCTGATCAGTGAGTGAATCGGCGAGGACCTTGCGCAAAATATCCAGTGCCTCGATGATCCGTCGGTCCGCCAGGCTGTAGATCACAGATTGGCCTTCGCGCGAGGCGTCGTACGATACCGCAATCGCGCATGATCTTAAGATGGCGGGAAACGGATGGTTGCGAAAGCTCCAGGCTACTGGCGATTTCATTCACGCATTTCGGGCTATCCGCCAGGTTGTAAATGATCAGGATCCGGTTGGGATCGGATATACCGCTGCACAACTGGGCGTGCATCCGGACCACCTCTTCACGCAGGTTATCGGCCATTACTGATAATTCCAAATAATGATATGCTTATATTCATATATGCGTTTATCCATATATGATTATAATCATTTTTATTTTTCGGCAAGGTCTTTTCGGGAATTTGTATTGAAACTATTTTTAGGCCGTGATTGTATAATTATCGGATGAAAAAATATGTGTGGATCACCCTGCTTGTATTATTTATAATGGCTTGCGGGACCGCTCAATACAATGGGGGTTCCCCAACACGTACTCCGATGTCGCAAACGGATATCTGGATATATAACTTGCGGATGACGGGGACGACCCAATATGATCAAGCCGTTGAGGGGTTATCCAAATCAGGTCCGGAGGTCATCCCATTATTGATCAAAGCTCCAAGGTTACCAGGTGATGGGGTTGACCAGCTGATCATCACATTTGGAGAGTCCGCTGTCGACCCGCTCATCAATGCCCTGAACGATCCCGACGGAATAATTCGATATCATGCAGTCGTTGACCTGGGGGAAATCGGGGACAAGCGCGCCGGGAAGGTTTTGATGCCCCTGATCCACGACAAGGAACCTAGCATCCAGAGAGCCGCGATCATCGCCCTGGGGCAATTAGGCGAAGTCGAGGCGGTCGAACCGATCAGCAGGCGTTTGATCAATATCGGAGCCCATAATGAGGTGGTGGCATTGGGCGAAATCGGCGATCCAGGCGCGGTTAAACCGATCATGGACGCCTATCGGGACGGTTGGTTGACGGACAATCATGATGATATTGTAGAAGCGATGGGAAAGATAGGATCCCCTGCCGTCGATATGCTGATCCCTTATTTATTGGATGAAAAATCGCTTGTGCGAGGTCTCGCGGCTGAATCGCTGGGTAAGATCGGCGACGCGAGCGCGGTGGAACCTCTCGAGGGAATGCTAGCCGACGAAGAACCATACGCACAACTTTTAGTCCAGGATGCGTTGGTTGAAATCGGCACACCCGCGGTTGAATCATTGATACCTTTGCTCGCTGATCCAAATCCGGAAATGCGCAACAGTGCTGCCCGGGTTTTGGGAAAGATCGGGGATCAAAAGCAGTGGATGCGTTGCTACCATTGCTTACAGATTCTGATAATACCGTGCGAATCGCCGCTATTGACGCCCTCGGAAACATCAAAGACGGTAGAGCGGTCGACCCGCTGTTACCGTTACTCGAAGATAATGATAAGACCATCCGCATGCGTACCGCCGGTGCACTTGGTTTCATCAAGGATGAACGCGTTACTATTCTCATGAATCGGATCCTCCAGGAGAATAACCTGGAATTGATCGCTGGGGCGCATAAATATTTCATTCTGGCTGGAATCCCGGGGAGTGAAAACCAGTTGATCGCTGCAATGAATGCCACCAATGATGTATCCATGGTGGAAGATTTATTAAATTGTGATAGGCCGGCGTTGTTCATCGCTGCCAGGCAGTGGGTGAAAGATCATAACGCTTTAACAATATATGGATCAGGCGAACCTGGATTGGACTGGGGCAGCGGACAGTAAATAGTGTCTCTTAATCACCAAATTTTTTTTGTACCGACGAGTTGATGTACAGGCACCACTAATAGTATATCCATCATCACACATTAAAGTGCTTTACCTGTTCGGTAAGAAATGGGCAATATCCTTGGCCGGAAACGGGAAGGCAAAAATAAACTCCACAGCCGGGTACTCCCCCTTGGCTTTTTGAACTGCCTCGCGGATATCCACCTCAGCATGCTCTCCCCCGCGGGTCAGCATGGAGGTGACCACGATCACACGCTCCGCACCCATCTCGGCAGAATTCACCAGCGCTTCGGAAATGGTTGGGGCACAAAACTCATTAAATGCAGCGAATACAGGCATCTGAAGATACTTTTCCATATAGGATGCCAGTTCCAGTGAAGCCGTATGAAATGGATCGTTCTGCGGGGTTCGCTTCCAGGTGCGCATTTTGGATTCCAGTTCCGCGTATCGTTCTGCAGCAGGGTTTGTAGATTGATCCCCATGTCCGAGTCGGGCATGCAGAGCAAAGAACTCCTGGATTTCTTCGGGTGGAAAGTCCCTGGGAGGGGATCCGTGGGTTGCTAAAATTACGTGAGTATTCATTTGTTACCTCCAATGGCGGCGATTCTCAAATTTCCCTGTATCCAAAGGTTCCTGGAAGTGTTTGTATGGACATTATGATATTTGTTCTGATTTTTCGGCATTTCATCAGATTATATTGTATTCAACCCAAAACTCTCTATAATGAATGAACACGGTCTTCTCAAGATTCCCACAAACTCACAGGAGCATATGATGGCAGAGCAATTTGATATCCTTATCAAGCAAGCACGACTTCGCAATAAGGGAGATAGGTTATTCGAAATCGGTATCACGGCGGGAAAAATCGTTGAGATAAGCGAGAAAACGGGGAAAACCGGCAAGCTGGAATTGGATGCAAAAAAGAAACTCGTAACGGAATCCTATGTCAATACCCACCTGCATCTCTGCAAGGTGTACACGTTGATGATGATGGATGAAGCAGCATTGAAGGATTACCACGGCGCGGATATGGGCAAGGCCATGACCGCCATTGAACTGGCAGCCAAAATCAAGGACCAATACGACGAGAAATGGATCATCAAGAATGTCCGCAAAGCTGTTGCCCAGGCCGCGGTCTACGGCAACACCCACATTCGCGCTTTCGCCGACGTGGATTCAAAGGCCAAACTGGAAGGCGTCAAAGCCCTCATCAAAGCCCGCGATGAGTTCAAAGGTATTGTTGATATCCAGGTGGTGGCTTTCGCCCAGGATGGCATCGTCCGCGAACCCGGTGCAACCGAATTGATGGACCAGGCCATGAAGCTTGGCTCGGATGTCGCCGGCGGCATCCCCTGGATCGAATTTACCGATGATGCCATCAAGGAGCACGTGCGGGTTGTGTTTGATCTAGCAAAGAAATATAACAAGGATGTTTCCATGCTGGTGGATGATGCCGGGGACCCCGGCTTGCGCTCCATCGAAGCCATGGCTCTGGAAGCCATCCGTATCGGCTGGGAAGGCCGCGGCCTCGCCCACCATGCCCGCGCGATGGCCCTCTACCCCACTCCCTACGTGCAGAAGCTTTCCGCCATCCTGAAGAAAGCCCGTATGGGCATGGTTACCGATCCGCAGACCGGCCCGCTCCACTTGCGGGTGCGCGAAATGCTCGAGAACGGCAACCTGGTCTGCCTGGGACAGGATGATATCTCCGACGCCTATTATCCCTACGGCCGCAATAACATGCTCGAGGTCGGATTCCTGGCTTCCCACCTGCTTTGGTTCACCACCGCCTCGGATATGGAGATCCTGTACGATATGATCACCACCAATCCGGCCAAGTGCATCAATGTTCATGATTTTGGCCTGGAGGTCGGAAAGACAGCCAACCTGGTGGTGCTCGATCAGCCCAACGTTCTGGAAGCCTTCCGCTTCCATGAAGCGCCCGCCTACGTGATCAGCCACGGTCAATTGGTGGATCGCGAAAAAATGAAACAGATTGCTTTCCCTGAATAAGGATGTTGACTGTGACTGAAGATATTACTGTTAAATTGATCCCGGTAAAATTTAAATTAAACGGTCAGGAGATTTCCGCGGATGTGCCGGAGAATCAGATGCTTCTGCGCATTTCTGCGGGATGATCTCAAAATGACCGGAACAAAGAATGGCTGCTCGACTGGTCACTGTGGCGCCTGCACCGTGCTGATAAACGGGAAAGCGCAGCGCGCCTGCCTGGTGAAAATGCCGCGGGTTGCCGGTACTGAAGTGGAGACGATCGAGCACCTCACCGCGAATGGCAGCCTGCATCCCCTTCAGCGGGCATTCATGCATGCCGGGGCAGTTCAATGTGGTTTCTGCACGCCGGGAATGATCATGTCTGCCAAGGGTTTATTGAACGAAAATCCCAATCCCAGCGCGGAAGAGATCAAAACCCACCTGACGAAAAACAAGAACCATTGCCGCTGCACCGGTTATGTCAAGATCATCGAAGCCATCCAGCTTGGCTGCCAAATGGACCGCCAACCCGGAACTGATCCCACCTGAGCCAAAAACGCCGGAAGTGATCAGCAAATCGATGAAGAATTCCGACGCCCGCAGCCGGGTGACCGGCGAGCTGCAATACGGGGATGATATGCGCGTGGAAGGCATGCTGCACGGCCGGATCCTCTGGTCCGCGCATCCGTATGCCCGCATCCGCAGCATCGATATCTCCGCTGCCGAAGCCATGCCAGGCGTTGTCGCCGTCATCACGGCAAAGGATATTCCAGGCAAAAACCAGTGCGGGCAGGTCATTCGTGACCAGCCTGCCATCGCTTCTGATTACGTCAAGTATATCGGCGATGGCGTCGCCGCGGTTTTCGCCGAGAGCCTCGAGATAGCCAACGCGGCGCTTGAAAAGATCAATGTGGATTACGAAGTGCTCCAGGGAGTCTTTACCCCCGAGGAAGCTGCCCGTCCGGATGCGCCCAAGCTGCACGAAAAAGGCAATTTGTTGCACGATGTAAGCATTGTCCGTGGAGACGTGGCGGATGCCTTCAATAAATGCGCCGTGGTTGTGGAAGATAATTACACCACCCCTGCCATCGAGCACGGGTTCATGGAACCGGAATCCGGGCTGGGTTTCCCAATGGATGATGGCGGCGTGGAGATCCGGATAGGCTCGCAGTGCGTTTTTGATGACCGCACCCAGCTTTCCGAGATCCTGGCACTTCCAGAAGAAAAGATACGAGTGCGGGAGAATCCGATCGGCGGCGCATTCGGCGCCAAAGAAGATATGATCCTGCAGCAATACCTCGCGCTGGGTGCCCTTGAAGACAAAGCGTCCCGTCAAGATGGTCCTCACCCGCGAGGAATCCCTGCGGGTACACCAGAAGCGCCATCCGGCCTGGATGTACTTTAAAACCGGAGCGGATGAGAATGGAAAAGTGCTTGCCCTGGAAGCCAGGATCGTTCTGGATACCGGTATCTACTGCATGCTGGGTATGGATATCCTGGAAAACACGGTCGTTTTCAGCGCGGGTCCGTATTACATCCCCAACCTGAACGTGAACGGCAAAGCCTGGTACACGAACAATGTCCCCTCCGGCGCCATGCGCGGTTTTGGCGTCAACCAGATTGCCTCCGCGCTGGAGCAGAACATGGACCGCATGGCGGAGAAGTTGGGGATCGATCCCTTCGAATTCAGGATGATCAACGCCCTGGATATCGGCCTGCCTTCCGCCTCAGACCACATCATGACTCCCGGGGTGGTATCGATAAAGGAGACCATCCAGGCTGCCTGGGATAAATTCAAGCAGACCGAAATTCCTGCTCCGAAACCTGGCAAGAAGATCGGGTATGGGGTTGGTTGCGCGGTGAAGAATATCGGTTTCGGTCACGGCATTCCAGAAAGCTCCGGGGCGATCGTGGAACTTCACCCGGATGGCACCGTTGACTTGAAGCATTCCCAGCACGAATACGGTCAGGGCTCAAAAGTGGGTCTGATGAAGCTCATCATGAACGAGTTGGAAGTGCCCGCCGAAAAGATCACCGTGACCGGTCCGGATACCGCCATCACTCCCCCAACAGGGCCCACCACTGCCTCCCGCCAGACCTACCTGACCGGTAAGGCGGTTGTCATGGCTGCACAAGCGCTGAAGGAGGAGATCACCTCACGCGCCGCCGACCACCTGGGATGCGCGCCTGCTGAGGTGAAGCTGGTGGATGATAAGCTTGTGAATTCTCTGAACGGGGAATCGGTAGAGATCAGTAAGTTGGGCAAGAAATTCGTGGTGGAGAAACGCTACACCCCGCAGAGCACCATCCAGATGCACCCGGTCGGTGAAAAGAGCAGGATCGGTACTGCGGAGTTTAAATCCATGGTGACCCATTATTGCTATGCGTATAACACCCAGGTCGCCATCGTCGAGGTTGACGAAGCCACTGGCGAAGTGCAGGTTCTTAAAATCATCTCAGCCAATGATGTTGGCAAGGTGTTGAACTACGACGCTGTCGTCTCGCAGATTCAGGGTGGCGTTGTGATGGGGATGGGATTTGCCCTCTCCGAACATTACCTTACCGAAAAAGGTATAAATTTGACCAATACTCTCGGAAAGTGCCGTATCCCCTCCGCCGATATGACCCCCGAGATCATCCCGGTTGTTGTGGAAGTACCCCACCCCGATGGACCAGAGGGGGTAAAGGGATTTGCCGAAGCGCCCTCGATGGCCACAGCTCCGGCAATATTGAATGCGATTTATAATGCAACCGGCGTAAGGATCCGAAATCTACCTGCCGACCCCGAAAGGGTGAAGGAAGAGCTTGGTAAAAGATAGAAGGAAACTCTACCGGAAGGAGGTGGTTGAAAGTATCTTTAAATTGTGTTCTTCGGAGATGAATGTGGAACAAAACCAAAATAAATTGAGGAGAGAACGATATGAAAAAGTTGATTAGCCTGATGATGGTTTCAATTCTGGTGATCGGTCTGCTGGCTGCCTGCGCAGCCCCAGCAGCACCCGCTGCACCTGCGGCTTCTGAAGATGGGGGCAAGGTAAAAGTTTTTGGCGCATTCGCCACCCCCATTGAGGAACCCTGGGACGGCGTGATCCATGCCGCCCTTCTGAAAGCTAAGGAAGATGGCAAGATCGATTATACCTACCAGGATAATATCGGTTACTCAGGCGATATGGAACGCATCCTGACCGAAGTTGCCACCCAGCAGAAACCCGACGCGATTTTTGGCGATGCATTTGGCAACGAAGAAGCTGTCCGCCGCGTGGCTGCCCTGTTCCCTGATATCGCATTCGTGTTCGGCTCCGGTTTTGGCCCCTCTGAGCCCAATCTTGCAGTTTTCGATAACTGGATCCACGAACCGGCTTACTTGAGCGGTTTGATCGCCGGTGCGATGACCAAATCAAACACGATCGGCGTTGTGGGTGGCGTTCCGGTACCGGAAGTGAACCGCCTGGTCAATGCCTTCATTGCTGGTGCAAAGAAAACCAACCCAGATGCAAAAGTCCTGGTTTCCTTCATCAACAGCTGGTTCGATCCGGCTGCCGCCAAGGAAGCTGCCCTGGCCCAGGTTGACGCCGGTGCGGACGTCCTCTATGCAGAACGCTTTGGTGTCATCGAAGTCGCCCAGGAAAAAGGTTTGTTTGCGTTTGGTAATATGAGCGATCAGAATTCCATCGCCCCCGAAGTTGTCCTTACTGGTCCGGTTTGGAACATGAATCCCACCGTTGATTACGTGGTGAAACAGGTTGCTGCCGGTGCCTGGACAGCCCAGGACTTGAAGGACTTCAGCATGATGGCAAAAGGTGGCGCAACTCTCGCTGATTTCCATGGTAATGACAGCAAGATCCCGGCTGAAACTTTGAAGTTGGTTCAAGATACTTTGAAACAGATTCAACAGGGTTTGTTCCGTGTCGATATTGACGAAGCACAACCACAGCCAGTAAATTAATTCTTAAACTTTCTGAACCCTGGCTCCTGGGGGGATTACCCTTCCAGGAGCCATCTGTAATTATTTTATTATTTTCCCGGAGGTTTGATGGACGCAGTCCGAATGGTGAGCATCACCAAACAATTCGGCCCGTTGATAGCCAATAATAAAGTGGATTTCGAACTGAAAAAAGGTGAAGTCCATGCATTATTGGGGGAGAATGGTGCCGGAAAAACGACCTTAATGAGGATCCTGTACGGGCTTTATAAAGCAGATTCAGGCGAGATCTTTGTGAATGAGAAGCCAGTGCAAATTCATTCCCCCAAGGATGCTATCGCGAACGGGATCGGGATGGTTTCACAGCATTTCACACTTGTTCCCACGCTCACCGTTGCGGAAAATGTGGTACTCGGTTTCAACGAAGGTGTTCGGTTAAACCCTGGTCAGGTGAATAAAAAAGTTGAGGAAGCCGCTAAAAAATTCGGTGTTGATGTAAAACCGGATTCTCTCGTTCGACATTTATCCGTGGGAGAGCGTCAACGGGTGGAGATCCTAAAAGCGCTTTATCGCAATATCAATGTACTGATCATGGATGAACCCACCGCAGTGCTGGTTCCCCAGGAAGTGGACGTCCTTTTTGCCACCTTGGATCGGCTCCGTAAGAGCGGTCTTTCAGTGATCTTCATCAGTCATAAGCTTTATGAAGTGATGACCATCAGCGACCGTATCACCGTTCTTCGCGATGGAAAATGTATCGGTACGGTTGATAAAGTTGATACAAATGAACGCTTGCTCGCCAAGATGATGGTTGGCCGGGATACATTCGGCGTCCAGCGCGAGAGCGAACAATGCGGGGGGAAACCTCTTCTTAAAGTCCAAAAAGTCACTGCCAGAGATAAGAAAGGACTTCAGGCTCTTAAGGAGGTTTCTTTGGAAGTGTGCGAAGGGGAGATCCTGGGCGTGGCAGGCGTTTCCGGAAATGGTCAGGCTGAACTGGCAAGTGTCCTTTCGGGAACCCTAAAACCGGAATCCGGCAAGGTGATGCTTGGCGATCTTGACCTTACCAATTTGGATCCTCAAGCCATCTCTAAAGCAGGTGTCGGCCGGATACCGGAGGACAGGCACGCAGGGGTTGTTGGCGAGATGACCGTTGCAGAAAACCTGGCCCTTGAACATCTCGACGACTTCCTGAAAAATGGGATTCTTAATCGTAAGATGATAAAAGATCACGCCGAAGCGATGATCAAGGAATACCAGATCAAAGCCACCCCTTCGATCCAGACGCGAAAACTATCCGGCGGAAACATGCAGAAGGTGATCCTTGCCCGCGCCCTTTTCACCCAACCGCGCCTAATCATAGCCTCGCAGCCTACCCGCGGGTTGGATATTGGGGCAACGGAATACGTCCGAAAAAAACTCATTGAGCAGCGTGAAAGGGGAGCAGCCGTCCTCCTTATCTCTGAAGACCTTGAGGAAGTGCGCGGGATATCAGACCGGATCGCTGTCATCTATGAAGGCAGGATCGTCGGTGTTTTAAATTGTGAGGAGGCAAGCGAAGAAGTCCTCGGATTGATGATGAGTGGGGCAAAGGAGGTGGGAATTGAAGCTTAATTACCGCCTTGTCCGTTCGCCTGCCCCCGCCTGGTTCAGCGCGCTGATCCCCCTGCTCGCAATCGTAGTAACCTTCGCGATCACCTCAATATTTATCATCATCGCCGGAGCGAATCCGTTCGAAGCCTATTATTATTTCCTTATCTCCCCCCTGACTTCGAAGATCGGCATCCTGGAAGTCCTGGTCAAATCCACACCACTAATTCTGACAGGTGCTGCCGTTACCATCGCGTTCGCCTCCGGATACTGGAATATCGGCGCGGAAGGCCAACTCCTGGCAGGCGCAGTCGCTGCCGCATGGTTGGGCACGAGTCTGGTCGGTGTCCCGCAACCCGCAGCTGTCTTAATCATGCTCCTGGGTGGTTTTATCGCAGGGATGTTATGGGCATTGGTTCCAGCGATTTTAAAAGTCAAGCTCGCTGTTGACGAAGTGGTCACGACCTTGCTGATGAATTATATAGCGCTGTTCTTTGTCAGCGCCCTGCTCAATGGCCCCTGGCGTGACCCGGTTTCGAACTGGCCGCAATCGCCCACCATCCTGGCCAACACAATGATGCCCAAGCTTTTACCACCCGCGCGATTGCATTTTGGATTCATCGTCGGTGTCCTGGCGGTTATAACCATTTGGTTTATTCTCTCTAGGACCGGTCTGGGTATGCGCATGCGGTCCGTTGGAATGGGCCAGGAAGCAGCCCGTTTCATGGGCGTGAAGGTCGGCAGGACGATGTTCATCACCGCCCTGATTTCCGGTGGAATCGCCGGCCTTGCCGGTGTGACCGAGGTGGCAGGCATCCATTTCCATCTGATCGATGCGATCTCCGCGGGGGCGGGATATACCGGGATCATCGCCGCCACGCTTGGTAATTTGAACCCGTTTGGCGCCGGGGTTGCCTCCATTTTCCTCGGTTTGATAAGTACCGGTTCCCAAGCGGTAAGCCGCTCGCTTGGCGTGCCATCTTTCCTTGGAGATGTTGTCCAGGCCACGTTGCTTCTGGTTACCCTGGCCATGTTCCTGCTTAGAAATTACACCCTCCGGAAGGTTGAATAATGGAACTCATGTTCTTCATCCAAAACCTGCTTGCGGCCACCCTTCGTGTGGCAACCCCCCTGATGTTTGGAACGATGGGTGAGCTCTTCGCGGAACGATCCGGGGTGCTCAATTTGGGGATAGAGGGGACAATGTTCATGGGTGCTTTCGTTGGGTTCACCGTTGCTTCCCTCACCGGATCCCTCTGGCTGGGTGTGCTGGCTGCAATCCTTGCCGGCGCTCTTGCTGGGCTCCTTATGGGGTTCTTCGCTGTCCGCTTGGGAGTGAACCAGCATGTCTCCGGACTGGGGATCACCCTCCTGCTGACCGCTCTATCGTTATTCTTCTTCCGGATCATTTTCGGAGAGAATCAACTGCCCCCCAAAATTCAGCCCTTCCCGCAGTTGACCATCCTTGAAGGTGTACCTTTTGTAGGTCCGCTTCTATCTCAATACGCGCTCACATATATCGCGATCCTGCTAGTCCCAGTGGTTTGGTGGGTTCTATACCGCACAAACTTCGGGCTGGATATGCGCGCAGTGGGAGAAAATCCGGAAGCAGCAGATGCTGCCGGAGTGAACGTTTACAGGACCCGGTATACCGCCCTCGCGATCGGAGGGGCGTTGATGGCCGTAGGCGGGGCTTTCCTGACCCTGGCTCAACTTGGCTCCTTCACATTTGGGATCATCGCCGGGCGAGGCTGGGTTTGCATCGCACTGATCATTTTCGCGAATTGGCAGCCGTTGCGCGTCCTGTGGGGAGCATTGCTTTTCGGCGGTCTATTTGCTCTACAGCTCCGCCTGCAGACGACCGGGTTGAAACTGCCTTACGAAGCCTTCCTGGCGCTGCCCTATATCGTTACCATTATCGCTTTGGCCTTTGCCGGGCGTAAGGCGACCGGTCCGGCGGCTGTGTTAAAGCCTTATCGGAGAGAATAGTCGGATAAGTTGATTGGTTGATTTATAGATTTGTTGGTTTTGAAGTTCACCGTAGAGACGCAGCATGCTGCGTCTTTACATTTTGTTGGATAAACCTGCAATTTGTTGTGACCTTATGCCAAGAGGTAGGGCGGGCTAATACCAGTTGGAAGCGATATCACAGGGAGAAACCATCAAGGATAATCTTAATAAATCCCCGCATTTATTTTTCGAAATATAGTAGGGGCGCACGGCCGTGCGCCCCTACAACCAAACAACCTCATGGAAAAAATGACTCCCAAATGAGTCTTGAGTTGGGCGTGCTTCGCGAAGTGTATGAACCCGTGCACTCCGCAGGGGTGTCCGAACCTACGGAAAAGAAAAGACTCCCGATGGAGTCTTGAGGTGGGCGCGAGAGGGCTCGAACCTCCGAACCTCACGGATGTGAACCGTGCGCTCTAACCAACTGAGCTACGCGCCCGAACAACCCGATTTTATCACACCCCCACTCCTGCTGTAAACCTTATCCGAACCGGCCCTCCACGTAGTCCTGGGTGCGTTTATCCTCTGGAGAGATGAAGAGCTTTTTCCCCTCCCCGGTCTCGACCAGCTCGCCCTGCAGAAAGAATGCAGCACGGTCCGCCATGCGCGAGGATTGCTGCACATTGTGAGGTACCAGGATGATCGTGTATTTTTCTTTAAGGGTTTGAAGTAGATCTTCGATCCTCGCGGTGGAAACGGGGTCGAGCGCCGAGGTGGGTTCATCCAGCATGATCACCTCCGGCTCGAGTGCCAGCACCCTCGCCAGGCACAGGCGCTGTTGCTGTCCCCCGGAGATGGCGATGGCCGGGTCATTTAACCGGTCATATACTTCATCCCACAAGAATGCCAACCGGAGCGCTTTTTCCACCGCTTCATCCAGTTTCCTGCGGTCGCGTTCCCCAGCGACCTCAAGCCCATAGGATACATTCTGCGCGACGGTCAAGGGCAATGGCATGGGGCGGGAAAAGACGATCCCGATCTTGCGACGCAGCTGGGTTACATCCAGCATCGGATCAAGCAGGTCATCCCCTTTGAACAGGATCCTGCCCTTCACTTCCCTGACATCGGTCAGATCATTCAGGCGGTTGATCGCCCGCAGAAGGGTGGATTTACCTCCCCCGGCCGGCCCGAAGAGCACATTAATGGCGTGTTCCTTAATTCCCAGGGTTATCCCGCGCAAACTCTCGGAGCCATCATCATAGGTGATACTGAAATCCTCTATCCGGATGATTTCCATCAGGTTCACCACTGCCGCCTGGCACGGGCACGCGACCTAATAAACGTCGTGATGAGGTTCATGATTAGTACAAAAGATAGGAGCACCAGCACGGTGGCATACTGGATGGTTATGGGCATACCAGGTACCTGGGTGGAGATCACATAAATATGGTATGGCAGCGCCATGGTGGGATCCAGGGGTGAAGTGGGAAGAGTTGGCAGGTAGAAGGCCGCCCCAGTGAACAGGATGGGCGCTGTTTCCACCGCCGCGCGTTCCAACCCCAGGATGACACCCGTCAGGATCCCCGGCATGCCTTCCTTGAGAATTATCCGCCAGACCGTCTGCCAGCGCGTGGCTCCCAGTGAGATACTCACCACCCGGAAAGCATTGGGGACAGTTCGCAGGGATTCCTCCGTGGTGCTGATCACCACGGGCAGGGTCATGATCGCCAGGGTCATCGAGGCTGCAAGGATGCTCACTCCCATCTTGAAAAAGACAACGAACATCCCCAGTCCGAAGAGGCCATAAACCACTGAAGGTACCCCTGCCAGGCTGATGATCGCGATGCGGATCGCACGGGTGGTGGCTGTATCCTTCGCGTATTCGGCGATATAGATCCCAGCGGCGATCCCCAGCGGACAGGCGAAAATAAAGCAACCCAGGGTCAGAAGCAAGGTTCCCAGGATTGCCGGGAAAATGCCACCCTCGCGCATCCCATTGGTGGGCATACTGGTGAGGAATTCCCAGGTGATCCCTGGAACGCCTTTGTAAATTATATAAATCACTATCCCGAGGATCGGCAGCACCGTGATCAGGCTCAACAACCATAGCCCAGCGTCACCTATCCGCTCCTGCCAGTGGGCGCCTTTCAACTGGGCTTGGTCGTCAAAGGCGGTCACGAAAGGATCCTTTCCGATCGTTTGCGGCCGCGGGTGCTCACCCAGGATGCCAGGATGTTGATGATCAGGGAGAAAATGAAAAGCACAATCCCGATGAAAAAGAGCACGGCGTAATGCGCACTGCCTTTGGCCACTTCACCCATCTCACTCGCGATTGTGGCGGTCATCGTGCGTACCGGCATGAAGATCGATTGCAGTCCTTCTGGCATCACAGCAGCATTTCCTGTCACCATCATCACCGCCATAGTCTCGCCCAGGGTACGCCCGATCCCCAACATGATCGCCGTCAGGATGCCCGTCTTTGCCGCTGGTACAGTGATTCCCCAAATTGTCTGCCAGCGGGTAGCGCCCATCGCAAGCGCTGCCTGGCGGTAGGATTGCGGCACCGCGTTCAACGCATCCTCCGCGATCGATACCACAGTTGGTATGGCGATCAAGCCTAGGAGGATCGCCCCAGTAATCGCCGCCTGACCTGTGGGAAGGTTGAAGGTTCGCTGCATATAGGGAACCACAACTACGATACCGATAAAACCCAGCACAACCGAAGGCATCCCGGCCAGGATCTCGACCAAGGGTTTCAAGATTTCTTTCATCGCTCGGGGTGCAACCTCGGAAATGAAAACGGCGGTTCCAACTCCAAATGGTAGCGCGATCAAGATGGCCAAAAACGTGACCAGTAGAGACCCGAATAGTAAGGGAAGGATCCCGAAATACCCTTCGATCGGGTACCAGGTTGTCTGGAACAATTTTGCCAGGCCGGTATCTTTTAAAGCAGGTATGCCATTTTGCAGCAGGAAGAAGAAAATAAGCGCCAGGAATAAAATACTGGAATAACCTGCGATTTTGATAATGTAGGTAATATTGCGGTCAGTGCGGATCGGGTTGGGTTTGAACATCCTAATTTCCCTTGATAGGAACAAAACCCAAGTTGGAGACGATTGTCTGGCCTTCAGTGGAAATGATCCATTTAAGGTAATCCGCGATCACCCCCGTGGGTTCTCCACGCGTGTACATGTACAAGTTTCTCGAAATGGGGTAGGTACCATCGTTGGCTGTAATTTCGGAGGGGGCTATAAAAGGCTCCCCGGTTTCCTTCGCCAGGCCAACAACCTTTACTTCATCAGTAACATAGCCGAGCCCGTCGTACCCGATAGCGTTTGGATTATCCCGCACCTCGGCGATGATGCCCTCCGAGGAGGGCAGGAGCAGGGTTTTAGCGCAGAATATGGATTTATCCTCTTTGTCCCCAAGCCGGACTACGGTTTCGAGAAAATACACATGCGTTCCGGAATTCGATTCGCGTGAAAGCCGCACGATCGGGCGGTCTTCGCCGCCCAGCTCGGACCAGTTGTTGATCTCGCATTTGTAGATCTTCGAGATCTGTTCCAGGGTGAGATCCTTCACCGGGTTCCCGGGGTTGACGATGACCGCGATGGCATCCCTGGCGATCACAAATTCCTGGGGTTCAAAACCATTCGCTTGCGCGGTCGCTTTCTCTTCGTCTTTCATCGCCCTGGATGCGTTGGCGATGTCGGTCGTCCCGGAAAGCAGGGAATTGATCCCGGTCCCCGAGCCCCCTCCGGTCACAGAAATGAGAACGTCACCATGTTCCTTCTGGTATTGCTCTGCCCAGGCCAAGGCCAGGTTGACCATCGTATCCGAACCAGTATTGGTGATCGTTTTAGAGGGAGAATTGTTAATATTGGAGCCCGGCTTCGCGCAGGCTGGAAGAAGAATTATGATGAGTATCAGCGCAGCCAGGATTTTTCGCGTCACAATTTCCAATTATACTTCGGTTAACATATCGGGTTTTGAATAAAAAGCACCGGGTTGAATGAGCGGATAGGGTATAATCGCATCCGCGTTTTTACCCTAATTCTCAGCTATCAACAAGATCAGGAAAAATATGGAAATCGGAACCATCCAATCAGTGGATATTGACCAGCAAATGCGCAGCGCTTACCTCGATTACGCGATGAGCGTCATCGTCGCGCGAGCCCTGCCTGATGCCCGCGATGGGCTCAAACCTGTCCACCGGCGTATCCTCTTCGCTATGATGGATATGGGCATCCGCGCCAACACCGCCTACAAGAAATCCGCCCGCATCGTTGGCGAAGTCCTGGGAAAATACCATCCACATGGTGATATGGCCGTCTATGACGCCATGGCCCGCCTGGCGCAGGATTTTTCCATGCGCTACCCATTGGTGGACGGGCAGGGAAACTTCGGTTCTATCGATGGTGATCTGCCCGCAGCCATGCGTTATACCGAAGCCCGGCTGGAATCCACAGCTGAAGAAATGCTGGCGGATATCGATGCGCGCACGGTTGATTTCGTCGATAACTTCGACGCCACGCTCAAAGAACCCTCCGTTCTTCCTTCGCGTCTGCCCAACCTGTTGCTTAATGGCTCCTCCGGGATCGCGGTCGGTATGGCCACCAACATCCCCCCCCACAATCTTCGCGAACTCGCCGGGGCGGTCAATCACCTGATCGAACGGTACGACCAGATGGACGACATCGATATCGATGAGCTGATGAGCTTCCTTCCCGGGCCGGATTTCCCCACCGGCGGGGTCATCATCGGTAAGGAGGGAATCCGCCAGGCGTATTCCACCGGGCGCGGAAAGGTCACCCTCCGGGGTTTGGCGCACATCGAAGAGATCAAGGGCGGCCGATTCAGCATCGTGATCACCGAGATCCCTTACCAGGTAAATAAATCCAACCTGATCGAACGCATCGCCGAGCTTGTACGGAATGGGCGAATCGAATCGATCTCGGACTTACGGGATGAATCCGACCGGCGTGGTATGAGCATCGTGATCGAACTTAAACGCACTGCCAATCCCCGCCAGGTACTGAATCAGCTCTATAAGTACACTCCCCTGGAAAGCACATTCAGCATTCACCTGCTTGCACTGGTGGATAGTGAGCCACGCTTGCTTTCACTAAAGAGAGCGCTCCAGGTCTATATCGAGCACCGCATCCAGGTGATCACCCGCCGTACCCAGTACGAATTGGAGAAAGCTCTGCAGCGAGCGCATATCCTAAACGGTTTATTGATCGCACTCGCGAACCTGGATGAGGTCATCCGCACCATCCGTGAATCCCCTGATGTTGAGGAGGCTCGCACACGGTTGATGACCCGCTTCAATCTGAGCGAGATTCAAGCCAGTGCCATCCTCGATATGCAATTACGCCGCCTGGCTGCCCTGGAACGCCAGAAGATCGAAGATGAACACACCGCCCTGCTGGAACGGATCGCCTACCTGAATGATCTTTTGGCGAATCCCCACAAGATCCTGGATGTTATAAAGACGGACATGTCTGAAACCGCCGAGAAATATGGTGATGAGCGGCGTACACGGATCCAGTCGGAGGAGAAACAGGAGTTGAAGGAAGAAGACCTTGTTCACGACGAATCCATCCTGATCAGCATAACTCAGAAGGGTTATATAAAGCGGGTGGCAGCTAATTTGTATCGCACTCAGGCGAGGGGCGGACGCGGGGTTTCCGGGCAGACCATGCGCGATGAAGACGAAGTCCTGATGGTCATCCCGGCCCGAACCCTCCATACAATGCTCTTTTTCTCCGATCGGGGGAAGGTCTATTCGGAAAAAGCTTACCAGATCCCGGATGCGAACCGCACGGATAAGGGCATCCCCATTGTGAACATCATCTCGCTCGACGCCGGCGAAAGGATCACCACCGCCGTGACAGTGCCGGATTTCGAAAAAGGAAAATACTTCACCATGGCGACCATGAACGGCAAGGTCAAACGGGTGTCGCTTTCCGAATTCTCCTCCGTCCGTCCTTCCGGGTTGATCGCCATGTCGCTGGAATCGAGCGATGAGCTCGGTTGGGTCTGCCTCACCAGTGGGAAGGATGAATTGCTTCTGGTGACAGCCAAGGGAATGGCTCTCCGGTTTTCGGAGTCCGTCATCCGCCCTGTCGGCCGACAGGCTGCCGGTGTGACCGGCATCAAGCTCGCAACCGGCGACCGCCTGGCTTCCATGGAAGTGGTCGAGGGGGATGCCTCGCTGGTTATTCTCACTGAACGCGGCTTTGGAAAGCGGTCCAAGCTTACCGAATACCCTGTGAAGGGAAGGGCAACAAAAGGAGTGACCACCCTCAATGAGAAATACCTGGAAAAAACTGGCAAGATCGCAGCTGCCAGGGTGGTACATGATGCCGATGAAGCCACATTCATTAGTTCCAATGGGGTAGTCTTGCGCTTGAAAGTTAAAGATATAGCGCTCACCAGCCGCTCTTCCCGCGGGATCCACTTGATGGATATCGGCGATAATGACACCGGTGCTTCCATTGCCAGGCTTTCAGAGGAGCAATTGAAACCAGTCAACGGCACGAACGAAGAGAAAACCCAGGATTAATAAAATCAACCCCCCGAATTACTCCGGGGGGTCGTTTTTTTATAGAAGAAATATTTTTAGAGGAATGGTAGCATCACTTTTCCAAAAATCACCAGGACGAATGTACCCAGGATGCAGACCATGATGAGAAGCATTAACACCACGATAAACCGCTGGGGGGCGGTCATGCCCAGGAACTGCTTTTTCTGCTGCGAATCGTCCTCGTAATAGTAATCATCCCCTTGCGGGCTGTCGGAAGCGGAACTGCGAAGATCATCCAGCATGAATACCTCCCATCATTTCCCAGGCCGCAGGTGCAAATCTCCCGCGGTGATTCCAATTTTAGCATCGTTCGCGGTGGTGATCTCCAAGCGCCCATCAGGAAGGATCCCTGACTGCGTACCGTAAACGATCGTTTTTCCGTCCTCAATAATCCGGACAGGTTCCCCCTGGAATGCCAGGTGTTCCTGCCAGTAATGGAAGAAGTCCGGCTTGCCCATTTCTTTCCGCCATTCGAATAATGTGTTTACGACCATTTTCAAGATCTCGTACCGCGGGATTGGCTGACCGTGCTCGTCATCTATGCAGCTGGCCGGGAATTGCAGTTCGTCAACCGGCGGTATGGAATCATGTGCAACATTGATGCCAATTCCAAGAATAACCGCGTCCACTTTGCTCCCCTGCCAGGAGGTCTCAGCCAGAATGCCGCACACTTTTTTTCTGCGGATCAGGATATCATTCGGCCACTTGATTTCAGCTTGCAGGTTCCATCCACGGTTCAGCGCATCACAAACGGCTACACCCCCCAATGGAGCGAATAGGCTAATTTGCTCAATTTCTGCCAGAGACAGACGCAGGATAAAACTGAATGCCAGCGCAGCTCCTGCCCGAGTTTGCCAGCGCCGCTCATGCCTGCCCCGCCCAGCGGTCTGCGTGTCCGCAAGGACGAGCGATCCATCCGCCACGCCCGACTTGCTCCAGGCCGAGGCTTCATCATTCGTGGATCCAATGGAATCGAAGTAGCGGATTCCCGGAACGCCAAGAAATTCCTCGAGCCTGGTTATTTCCTTGAAATCCATTCAGTCATTCTAAACGAAAAGAGCAGCCAGTTGGCTGCCCTTTTTGAAGTTATTCCGCTTTGACCTTGATCGAGCGGGGTTTGGCCTCTTCCGCTTTGGGGATCACCAGGGTCAGGATGCCATCCTTTAAGGATGCGGTGGATTTCCCAGCGTCGATCGGCTCGGAGAAGCTGAACTCGCGGCTGAATTTTCCATCCGGCAGCTCTTTACGCAGAAAGTCCTCGTTCTCCGGATTATCGGCTTTGTACTCACCTTTGATGCTGACTGTTTCACGGGTGAACTGAATATCCAAGTCTTCCGCAGAGACGCCAGCGATCATAGCCCGGATCTCATAGGATTCGGCTGAATTGCGGATATTTGCAGGGAACATGCAATCACATTCGCCTGAATTCCTTTGCCACGCTTCAGCGGGTCCCATCCAGGGTCGGCGGTGTGGGTGAACATGGGGCGCAAAATAATATACCATTTCTAACTCCTTTGTATTTGTTGGATTGATTTTATTCAGCCGGTGTAAGAATCCCGATAACAATATGTATGCGTTGTATAAGAAATCGGCTCCGGCAGTGATTATGGTATGATTGCGCCGAATTGCCATGGACGACAAGATCACCATCATCGAAGGACCTCCGCCAGTTTTTGAACCAGTCAGCGACGCCTGGGCGCTGGGATTATTCGAAACCGCGTCAAATTCCGACCTCACAATCACCCGCCTTCGTACTTATAATGGAGCGGAACTGGTGGAACGCTGCCATCGAGCCTGGGATAAGCAGGATTTCTGCTGGCTGCATTACCGTAATGAAATGGGATTGGAAGAACAGGCTCCCATCCTGGCAGCCCGAGCGGTGGATACCAGCGACGGCCAGGTTCTCTTCCTTTGGGTGCGTCACCATCCGAATTTACCCCCTCCGGGTGAAAACCTTATTTAATCGACTACGAAAAAAACACGGCAGGAAAAAACCTTGCCGTGTTTCGTTTGAGTGCCCCAGGAGGGACTCGAACCCTCAACCAAGGCGTTAGGAGTGCCTTACTCTATCCAATTTGAGCTACTGAGGCGCGCGCCAATTATAGCATCAGAATAAAAAAACATGAGCGGTCTCGCATAGCAGGGGGTTTCTATCGGTTTCACTGCCTGGGGCAGTCGCTGCCAAATAGGCAAGCTTGGTTTTTTTGAGATGCCACTGTATCTCAAGTTGTGGATTATCCACAGTTCAGAATACTGAAACAACTATGCGATTGGCTTACAGAGACCACTCATGTAAAAACAATATAGCACGCAGAAAACAATATTTCAACAAACGATTATGGTTTACCGATGAGGATATTCCCGAAGGTTAGGATAACCGGGTATTTTTCCTGGGAAAGTCCCCCTACGCCAACCAACCCGGGTTCTGTTTGATCCGCGACCGGCCGGTTGAATACTTCAGTACCATTTATATAGAGGATAAGGTTGTTTCCATTACAAAGGAATTGGATCACATTGCTCTTGTCGGTTCCGGTATTGATCGCTGTCGAGGATGTATCCCCAATAAAGTTGGTATATGGATTGAATTTCGTTGCCCGCTTGTCGGTGTCATAACGATAGATGGAAAAAAAGCCCGAGGTGGATACCCTGGCTTCGTACCAGCCCTTATCGTTTGCCCGGCAGACCAGGGCAGCCGCGTGGTTGTTCACCCCATGGCTGGTTATCGTTGCCTGGAGGTTTATATCCGGGTAGATCCCTCCGCTATAAAAAATATATGCGTCTGTTTGCGCAGCATTTATTAGTAGTTTTATACCAGCGTCAGTAGTAGAGAGATTAACCTGATCTGCTTTTGAAGTTGTTACGATCAAAGGTTGGTTTGATATCCAGCATGCCTGGGTTTTAGATCCATTAAATTCCTCGGTGTAATATTCCGGGCAGGAGATCAATTCCCCCGGGGTATTGGTTTGAGTTTCCACGATCACCCCCGAACGATCTTCCGGGGCGTTTATCATGGCAGGCGGTGGTGAGACAGGCGCTTGGGAACATGCGCCAAGCAAAAGGCAGGATCCGAAGATGATAGATATTTTTAATATGACGGTAATATTCACCCTCATATTATATATGCTTTAACCACACGAAAAGAATTATCTGCCCAGGTTTTATCACTTCATCTTCGGAAAATGGTTCATGTTTTTAAGTTTAAAGCGATTGCCAGGCATGGTTAACATGCCTGGCAATCTTCACGGAGGGAATGTCATCAACTGCTTTTTTTGCCGCCCGGGGGGGACGGGCGCCAAGTGCATTTGATGGCCTGACACCATTGTCTACCAATAAAGTTTTCGGTGCCGACTCTAATATATACAAATACTATCAGAATAGCATTAATTGGGATTAAGAGTTGGATTAATCTTGGCTGCCTTAATCTGGTTTCCCCGTCTTGAAAAGCTTCATCCACTCGTCAATTTCATCCGTTTCCAGAGGAGGCTGTTCACGCGTTTTTTGCCCATCCTTCCGAAGGCTTTCCAGAATGGAACGGGCAAAATCGGGTGAATCCACAATGTTAGCTCCCAACCTCCGACAGGCATCCTGCACCTGGTGATCGTGGCTGACCACATACCATGCTCGCGGATTTTTCAAGGATCTCACCCGCTCGATGATCGCCGTATCGGCAATTGAGGGAGCAGCGATGGAATGCACCGTTATCATTCCGACCCGGTGGGTTCTTGGCTGCCCAGCAGGAGCTTTATCGAAGAAGACCTCGATCTTGCTGCGGCTAACCCTTCCGTGAACCTGCAGCAGGTTTACCAACCGATCCTCATCATCAATATCTGCCAGGCTTATTCCCGGCAGAAAAGGGATGAGGTTATGTCCATCGATCAGGTACTGCATAAGGTTCCCAGAGGCGCGGCAATTGTGCTATGATTTACACAACAAACCATGAGATCAGCTCCGCGGTCATTGCCTTTCATTGTACTCAATATAATCATCTCCGCCCTGGTCACCCTCACCGTGCTTTTCATATGGGACAAAACGCACCAGGTGCAGACACCGCCAGCGGTGAAAACGTCCTCTTTACCCCAAGCCATTGTATCTGGCGATTGTGATGTCATAATTCCCCCAAAATCCGAAGAAGTTGTGCGAATCACGAATGTTTTTGGCGCAGGGAATTTACAGGAGGAACAGGTGACCATCCAGCGGGTCGGCGATGGCGAACTTTGCCTGAATGGATGGAAACTGACCAGCGAAGGTGCAGGATCCTACGAATTTCCCTCTCACTTGCGGCTTTATACTGGAGGCGCCATCATCGCTGTCTACTCCCGCCCTGGAACGGATAACGCCCTCGAGTTATTCTGGGGAAGAACTTCACCAGCCTGGGTATCGGGGCAAAAAGCGCTGATTTATGATCCATCTGGAAATCTCCGGGCGGAATATATCATTCCTTAGACTTTGACCAGGATTACTTCCATGACACAGGCACTTTACCGAAAATGGCGTCCTCATCTTTGGGAGGAAGTAGTTGGCCAGGACCCGATCGTCCAAACCCTGCGAAATTCCATCCGGCACGGCAACTTGAGGCATGCCTACCTGTTTTCCGGCCCACGCGGTACTGGCAAGACGACCACCGCCCGCCTGTTGGCAAAGGCTTTCAATTGCCTTTCCGAAGATCCCACCGTCCGTCCTTGTGATACTTGTACACATTGCCGTGCAGTAAATGAAACCGCATATATCGATCTCATCGAGATCGATGCTGCCTCCAATACCAGCGTCGAAGACGTGCGTAAAATGCGGGAAAAAGTAGGTCTTTCCCCCAGCCAGGGAAAATATAAGGTCTATATTATCGACGAAGTCCACATGCTTTCCACAGCTGCCTTCAATGCACTTCTGAAGACGCTGGAGGAACCACCCTCGCACTCAGTTTTCATCCTGGCGACCACCGAGATCCATAAGATACCTGCCACGGTCCTATCACGCTGCCAGCGGTTCGAATTCCGCCGCATCCCGGTCAACCACATCGTGGTTCAACTGGAAAAGATCGTCCAAAAGGAAAAATTGCAGGTCAGCAACGATGCACTGGTGCTCATCGCCCGCCAGGCCACTGGCAGCCTGCGGGATGCGATCTCCCTTCTCGATCAGCTCACATCCAGCGGCGAGGCAGTCGAACTTCAGAGCGCCCAGGAGCTCCTGGGAACCTCCACCAGCCAATCCGTGATAGATCTGGCCGAAGCAGTGATCACTAAAAACGCGATGAATGCGTTGGAAACACTACACGCCGCGTTGGATGGGGGTACGGATCCGCGCCAACTCGCCAGGCAGATGGTCGACCATTTCCGCAGTTTGTTGCTCATCGCCCTGGGTAACCCGGATCAGGTGGATGCCTCCCTTGACCAAAAACAGGTCATGCAGGCGCAAAGCAGCCGAAGTGATGCCCGCAGCTTGGTGGAATATATCCGCCTCTTCAACTCAGCCGCCTCCGATTCCCGCAACTCATGGCAGCCCTCGCTTTCCCTGGAAATGGCGCTCGCCCAGGCAACCTCAAATTTTCCAGAGTTGATTAAAGCAGAGACCAAACCTCCGGTTCCCGCTGCCAGGAAGGATTCGCCTGCACCTTCCCCAATGAAGCCAACACAAGTGATTACTCAATCCAAACCAGTTTCCCCGGTAGATCATAATTCGAAACCGGAGCCTCAGAACCCCCCCAAGGTAAATCCCAATCTTTCAAACAAGGAGACAACCGCGGGTGAGGCGGAAGAGGTGCTAAGACAGTGGGATAAAATTCGCGCGGCGGTGAAGCGGCTGCGCCCGCAGACGGAAGCACTTCTGAATTCCTGCAAGGTACGCCGAATCCAGGATGGCCGTCTTTTCCTTGGGTTCGATGGCGAGCTGCTCCGCTCGAAAATGGAAGCCGGGGAAAATATCGTCACAACCCGCCAGGCGATCGTGGAAGTGGCCGGGGTGGATATCGATGTCGTCTGTATCGTTGTCAACCCCAAGACCGCTGCCCAACCACAGGATCTGGATGCTGAACCGGATGGGATCGTATCCGCCGCGGTGAATGCTGGCGGAAAAATCATACACAAGGAGTAGGAGTATGTCCAAAGGATTCAACCGTCCCCCAGCCGGGGGAGGAATGGGGATGATGAACCAGTTGAAAAAGCTGCAGGAGCAGATGGAAGCTGCCCAGGCGCAATTGGCTGTGGAAACCACCACCTCCAGCGTGGGGGGTGGCGCAGTGAAGGTGACCGCGACCGGCGACCAGAAAGTCACCGCGATCTTCATCGACCCCGAGCTGGTAACTGGAGGGGACGCGGAAATGCTGCAGGACCTGGTCCTAAGTGCCGTGAACCTGGCCCTGGATCAATCCCGGGCGATGGCTGCCGAAAAAATGGGTCCGCTTGCCGGTGGTTTGGGTGGTTTGGGGTTTTAAGTCCGATCCATGGCCATCCTTCCTGAACCTGTTCAGAATCTGATCGCAGCCTTCGAGCGGCTGCCGGGAATCGGCCCGAAAACCGCCTCGCGCCTGGCATTTTACCTGTTACGGGGGGATGAAGGTATCTCGTTGCAGCTGGCGGAAGCGCTTATGAAACTTGAAATCCGCCACAGCACTCTGCCCTTTGTGTTTCAATATCACCCTGGCGGATGTGGGTCTCTGTGAGATTTGCTCCAACCCTAAACGTGCGGAAGGTACGCTCTGCGTAGTGGAGGAGCCGATCGACGTTCTTGTGCTTGAACAGACCGGCGGCTTTAGCGGACGCTATCACGTGCTCCACGGTGTGATCTCCCCCATCGAAGGTATCGGCCCGGATGACTTGCGTATTCGCCCGTTGATTGAGCGGGTGAAAGGCGGTGAAGTCCGGGAGGTAATCCTGGCCACAAACCCCAGCATGGAAGGGGATGCCACCGCGCTCTATTTAAAACAACAGCTTGCTCCGTTTAATATCCGCCTCACCCGTTTGGCGCGCGGCCTGCCGATGGGCGGTGACCTGGAATACGCGGATCAGAACACCCTCCTGCGCGCCCTCGCCGGACGGCAGGAGATGTCATAAAAAAAGGAGGGCTGACAGCCCTCCTTTTATTGTTTTGATTATTTTATTTTCCATAGAATACCAACTAGTTCCATGTAAATATCCCTTTGCTGGGGTGAAATGGGCACTTCACGGATCAGCCCGGCCAGGTCTGATCCTGCCCCCAAACTGGTTTGTTGGCTTTGCTCCAGAACCCGGAGTTGCTCCTCGAGGTTCTGCAAATCCTGCTTCGCGTCCTTCAGGTTGGCTGCCGCTTCTTCCGCCATTCGGTATTTGCTCACCCCGGAGGAAATACTTCGCTTGCGTCCGCCAAATAACCCGAGAAGGACCTCCCCGCCTTTGGCTACCATTTCAAATTGTCTTGAGGTTGCCTGCCCTTCCAACTTCTTGATCTTGAGCTGCTGATCCTGGATACGTTGTCGCAGGGGTAGGCTCTTCCGGTCAAATTCCGCCTTACGCTTCGCTAATTCCACGCCGCTCTGCTGGGTGGCAGCTTGCTGGCAGCGGGCTAAGAATGCCTCTTTAGTTTCCCCCGGCAGGCTGGCTAGTTTCAATTCCTCATTCGTAAATATTGTCATTGCTCCCGTGCGGTAGATCCAATCGCTGAAATCCTTTTGCAGATCATCCAACTTTTTCTTCGTCGAGATCCATCCCGGCAGCGGTGAAAACTTGAGTCCCGCCTGGGGGGTTCGTACCAGCTTGGCGGGATCAATTCCTTCATGGATAAGCATTCTCCCACTGCGGCATCCCCTGTGGGGCTTCCGTCAACAGTGCGGTTTTCCGAACCACCTGGTTGACCCCGTACTGCTTGGAAAAATATCGCACCTGCGCCTGGAGGATCACCTCGGGCTGATATAACTTCCCCTGCCCACCAGCTTCCCCAAGGAGGAAATACTCGTCCACCCCTCCCGGCACCACAGGTCTGGTGGAGGACGATTCTCCATTCCTATTTACTACTGCGGTAGAAACAGCGGCTTGGGAGGCATCGCTGGTATTCATTGTTGAAGCAAGTGGAGCTGGTGCCTGGCTTTTTTCCTTGCCAGCCAGTTTGTTTAGCGCTGGGATCTGGGTCCGCGTGAGCGGCCCGGCCAGGAAGTTCAGCGCCCAACGGGAGGTCATGACCACCGGCGCTTTGGCGTGCACGTTATGCAGCAGGAAAACCCGTTTGCCCAGCCCGGAGATGGTCTTATCCGCTGATGTCCGGTCGAATGCACCGCTGGCGCTTTGAAGACCATCCAACAGGCGTTGTTTGTCCTGGTCAGTCTGCAGCCGCCCGATCAGCCATGTTCCAGCATTGGAAAGTGCTTTGTAATCCACATCCACCGGGTTTTGGGTCGCCAGCAGCAGCCCTACACCAAACGCGCGAGCCTGTTTCAGAAGGCGCAACATAGGAGCGTGGGAAGGAGGCCTGGCCACCGGCGGCAAGTAGCCCAAGATCTCATCAAAATAGAGCAATGCACGGAGCGAGCCGGTACCGCGCTGGGTGAACATCCAGGTCTCCACGGCGCTAAACAACAAAGTGACGAAAAACATGCGTTCGTTGTCGTCCAGGTGCGCCAGGTAGAAGATGCTGTGGCGGGGTTTGCCCTCACGGGTGAAAAGCAGCTCCTGGATATCCAGCGGGGTACCTTCCTGCCAGGTTTCGAAAGAGGGCGAAGCCAGGAAGCTGTTGAGCAGCATCGCCAGGTCCATTCGATCCTTCTCGGGGAAGAAAGAATCCACCGGAAATGCCCCCAGGCGGTCGAAGGGAGGCTTTTGAGTCTGTATGATAAGAGTGGGTAAATCCAACCCCTGCCCGTGGCTCCAGGCTTCCTCCAGCAGATTTGATAGAAGGATATGCTCTCGGGAGCGCAGTGGGTCTATATCTTTCAACCCTACCAATCCCAGCAAGGCAGTGATTATGCTGGAAATTTTTTCTCGAAGAATTTCCTTATTTTCCTCCCAGGATAGCGCAGGAGCTTCGAAGGAAGAAAGGATATTGACTGATGCCCCCGCTGATGATCCGGGTGTAAAAACCGTGAAATCGACCGACTCTTTCAACGCCTGGAGCTGCTCATTCCCCAACCCCCAGCCCTCCAAGCCCTTTTTCCAATTCTCGGAAGCAGCCACTCCCGCCTGTTCCGTGGTCTGCCCCGCCCGGCGGGCGATCTCCGGGTCGATCCAGGGCTCGAAATCAGCTGGTAAAAGATCAGGGAAATGGAGCAGCAGGTTGGTCAGATCGCCTTTGGGATCCACGATCAGGGCGGGGATTCCTTTCAGCGCTGCTTCTTCCATCAACGCGATGCATAGGCCGGTCTTCCCTGACCCGGTCATCCCGGTGACAATGGCGTGAGTGGTCAGGTCAGACGGGTCATAGATCACCTGCTGATCAAGGGTCTTTCCTTTCGCCAGGTCGTAAAGTTTTCCGAGGAAGAAGCCTTCTGAGTTCGACATTTTAACCTCCAATTATTGCTGCGGAATTTGGTACAACCGGTAGGTACCCCCGAAATCCTGTACTAAGGGGAGCGATGAAAACAATGCGTCCAATTGATCCAATTCCATCACGGGATGATGCGGATCCGGGTTTTCCCGAAGAAATTCTGTGCCCGCCTTATTGTAAAGGATATGTGTGAACCCCTGGTGACGCCAGGAAGCGAGGATGGATTGTGGATCCTCTAAAATGGATAGATCGTGCTTCCAGCGATCCAGGATCTCATCGGGATCACATTTCGGGATACACAGGAATCCGCGCGGTTCGTAGAGTAGCAACGTCTTCTCCCCATCCGGCAGACTTCGAAGGGTGTCCATCGCCGGGCTGAACCAGCCCAGGTTATTCTCCCGATATTGCTGTTCACTCTGCATCCCGGTGAGCAGCGGCAGCACGCCTGCGCGGGTGAAACTGAGAAAAACCTCCATGGTATTCAAGCCCAATACGAGGATGATCAGCGCTTGAAGCAGCCTGCCAACTCGCAAGCCGGGGATCTCCACCCGGCTGGTGTTGTAAAAACCAAATGCAGCGAGGATGGCGAATGCCGGGAAGATGGAAAAATACATACGGGTTTGAATAAGGTAACCGCTCGCCTGGTTACCGGCTGCCCACAGAACCAATCCCAGGCAGCCGACCCAGGCGGCGTTTTGAAGTGTGGCTTGCTGCGCGGAGGTCAATTTCCGGTATCCGATCCAGGATAACGCTCCCAGCCCAAGCAAAAGGGGTCCCGCTGAAACGCTGTAACCTTCGGCTGTTTCGCTGCCAACCACGGTCGCGCGAATGGGCAGCAGGAGCAGGTCCCGCCAATCACCCCAGGCAGCCAAGCCCTGATAGACTCCAATGCGCACGGCATCCATCGCGCCACCCGGGAGGAAGAATGGGTAGACCGGGTTGCCTGTATTCACCCAGTTTCTGCTTAGCCAAGGGAAAGCAGCCAGGAGTGCTCCACCAACCAGGAGCAGAAGCGATGAAAAGAACTTATCGCTTCGTTTATAACAGTGCCAGCAAAAGGCTCCAAAAAGGGTGATGGAAAGAAAACCGGCAGTATATTTCGTGGAAAAAGCGAAGCCGGCAAACAGACCCGCGAAAAAAAGCATCCGCCGCGTGCCTGTTATTCGCCAGCCATCCAGGCAGATAATCGCACCCAGACCGAAAAACAACCCCAGCCAGTCGACATACCCCCAGGCCATGGAAATGGCAAAGGTGTACCCAGCCATCAGGCTGATCGGTGCCACCCAGCCAGCGGGATTATCCAGCCTGGTGCGGGTAAACCCTGCCAGCCCCAACAGGGAGAGGAGGGTAAAAAACCAGCCCAGCACCGCTGCCCCTTGAGCTCCACCCAGGGCCATTGCCATTGTGTAAAGCATTTCGGTTGTTTGGGGCATCCCGCTCATCACGATCCAGGGCAGGTAGGGAAAGCTGCCGCTTTGGAGGTATGCCTGCGGCATGGTGAGGTGATACATGAGCGCGTCATATTTGATCGGCGGTGCAAGTGCTGTCATCAAACCGAAGCACAAGATTGCAGTCACAAATGCTCCGCAGATTTTCCAATATCGGCTGCTTTCCTTCCAGAAATCCGCCAACCCTCTCCATAATTTCATCCAGGCGCGAATTTCTCTTCTGAAGAAGATCACCAATCCCAGAAGAAGACAGGCGAAAACCAGGGGATTGAACCCTCCAAGCAGGCCAATGATCATCAGGAGAACCGCTATCAACCCCAGCCCCAGCGCAGATTGGACGCTCAACCTTGCTAGCGGATGGTAATCCTCCATTTGAAGAAGTTTGCCCCCCACCCCGCCGGAGATGGCGACCAAAAGGAAAGCCAGTGCAATTCTCCAGATGGCCTGTGCAACAATCCCGGCCAGATCGGGACTGAAGGGTTTATGGAAAACAAAATAACCCAGAACGATCGCGAATATCCAGCTGATTGCGAGAAATCCCAGGAGAAGGTTGCGGGTTTTATTATCCATACTGCTTCGAGTTCCCCATTCAATTATAGATGATGTGCTGGGATAACAACCCGTATATTGACCCGTGCTGGCATAAAAAATGCACTAAAATTCTGACCGCTATTCGCTATGAAGAATATTTATATTAAACAGACAGGTTCTACAATTAATGATTGATATCCACCTATCCAGCCTGAACCGATCAGCCGGGCAGATCCAACCCGACCTACCCGGCTTATTTGCCTCCACTCCGCCACGCCGAACCGCCCGCGGAAGAGATCGGGACGCACTTGTCATACTGCTTAACCCGGTTGGCTCCGATGACGCCCTCTCCGCCAACCGGATCGCCGACCTTTTAAACGCCGCGGCTGAACGATTTTATAAAAGTTCCGGTTCGATAACCTCCGCCCTATCCGAGGCAGCGGATTATCTGAACTCTTATTTCATGGATATCAACAAGAATTTATACCCAAATAAAGCTGCCTGTACCGCTGGTTTGAATATCATCGTGATCCGCGGCGATCTGTTCTTCACTGCGTGCGCAGGATCATCAAGCTGCCTGATTTCCCGTACTGGCGGAGTGGAACGTTTTTGTGCAGAAGGGAATCCACAGCCGGGATTGGGGGTGGGCCGATCCATACAATTGCGTTTCGGACAATCCACCCTGCTCCCGGGGGAACTGATCCTTTTTGCGTCTCTCTTGCCGGAGGGTTGGAATGAAACAACCCTGCCGCAGACCTCCGCACTCGGTTTCGAGGAGATGTATAAATTCCTGGTCCGCGAAGGTGGTCAGGATGTTACCGCAGGCATTATTCGCATCACCCCCGGTAAAGGGCAGCTGGTCCGTCATCGCATGTCCCTGGCACCTTCTCAGCCCGTAGCAGCCGTGGTCACCACGGCATCCCTGCCCGGTACTTCAATGCCGCAACCTGCCCGGACAACCCCACCTGGCGGTGTTTCACCGCGACCTGTTATCAGTGGAGATATCCCTAAACCGATTAAAGAAACGAAATCGATCACGGCAAGGATGTTGGCAATTACCGCCGGGATCAAAGCTTCCTGGGAAAATTTCAACGGCCGCCGCCCAGCCTGGATGAAAAAAGCCGGGGTTAAGGCTGCCAACGTATGGGTGGAGGGTGAACCGCAGCGAAAGAAAGCTGCCTCCGGCTTCCGCTTGTTCCTTGCCAGAATGTTGCCCGGCATCACCGAGAAATCCCCCGCAATCCCGCAGAGCACCATGCTGTTTGCCGCGATCGCCATTCCCATCGTGGTAGTCGCCGTGGGTATCACCATCTACCTCCGCAGCGGCCGGGGAGAACAGCACGTGATCAATTTTGAGGTGGCCCAGTATTACGCTGGACTTGCCTCCAAGGAAAAAACCCGCGAGTTGCAGACTGAATACTGGTCCCAGGCAAACGATTGGCTCAAGAAAGCCGAAAGTTACGGTAAAACCGATGAATCCAACCAACTACGCGCGCAGGTCTTCGCCGCGCTGGATTCGCTTCAGGGTGTTTCCCGCCTGGCAATGGTGCCTGCTCTTTCCTCATCCATCCCAAAAACCTCCCGGATAAGCCGGGTGGTCACGCGCGACCAGGATGTTTACCTGCTGGATGCCCCCACCGGGCGGGTTTCGCGGGTGACAAAAAGGAATTCGGAAACATACCAGGTTGATTTCGGTTTCACCTGTGGACCGGGAGGGTTCATTGGCAAGATTGTAGATATTGCCACCCTGCCCCCCAACAATATCCAGGTGCAACCCGGGATCAGTGGTGGTGCCGCGCTCATTGGTGTTGATGAAAACGGAAACGCTGTTTACTGCGCTCCAAAAGCAAACCCAACCTCCCGGCCGCTCCCCCGACCCAAGGTAAATTGGAGCCGTATCAAAGCCATCACCATAAATGATGGTGTCCTCTATGTTCTGGATACCGGTACCGGCCGGGTATGGCGCTACCGCAGCGGGGAAAAGGATCGCTCGTACGAATACAGCCAGTCACCGTCTCAATTCTTCGACCTGGCAGCACAAAACAACGGCGGCGATTATATCGATCTCGCAGTCAGCACCGATGATCTATTTTTATTGCTCAAGAACAACCAGATGGTCCATTGTGTCTACAGCCGGGTGGACTATAAAGAATCCACCTGCACTAACCCTGCTGTTTATGAGGATATGCGTTCCGGCAGCCCACAGCCGTTGCCGCTGAACGGCCTTGGTTTTTCCCAGATGTCCTTCACTGAACTGCCCGATTCAGCTCTGCATATCCTGGATAGGAATTCCCCCGCTCTATATAAATTCGGGGTTCAGCTCAACCTTTACCGGGTGTTGAACATCGAACCCGCCCAGGGGTATGATCTCCCAAGTTCGAAGGCGACCGCCTTCACAGTCTCCCCCGAGCAGGTAGTGTTCCTCGTATATGGAGACGAACTTTATTACGCACGAATGCCTTGATCCATTCGATTCTTTAATTTGGTTGGTTATTTCGAGAGCGGTTTTTGCTTGAGTAACCGCGAGGAATTCCCCAGGATGCCAAGATCGGGGATAATCTGCATGGTGGCCGCCAGCGCGGGGGGCAGAAAACCCAGCGCAGCCAGGCTGATCCCGATCACGTTATAGAACCCGGCAAAGAGCAGGTTTCCGCGCACAACCCGCATACTCCGGCGTGAGATCGCCAGCGCTTCCGGAACAAGCATCCAATCTTCCCGCAGGATGGCAATATCGGCTGCTTCAAGCGCGATGTCTGAACCGGAGGAAGCGAGAGCGATACCCACGTCCGCCTGGGCAAGCGCAGGGGCGTCATTGATCCCATCCCCAACCATCATCACCCTCCTGCTTTTTTCCTGGTATTCCTTTACTATGCGGATCTTATCTTCAGGCAGGAGTTCTGCCCGGAAACCCACTCCCAATTCTGATGCCACCTTCGCAGCCGTGGCTGAGTTATCCCCGGTGAGGATCTCAATATCCCTAATTCCAAGATCACGGAGCTTTTGGATAGCTGCCGGGACATCCCCGCGCAGAGTGTCCGCCAGGCCTAGTAAACCAATCAGGGTATCATCGCGGAAAACATACAGAACCGTCCTCCCCGCAGATTCAAGCTTCCCAGCCTCTTCAGGTTTGGCGGTGCCATTGAGGACGAGTTTGGAACCCAGGCGGATATCATGATCCCCCACCCTGGCGGTTAGCCCGATCCCGGCCTGGTTGCGGAAGTTCTCCGGTGTGGTCAAGGGCAGAGCGCGTTTAAGGGCAGCTTCACGGATCGCCGCCGCAAGGGGGTGCTCGGAATAACGCTCTGCTGAAGCTGCCAGCTTGAGAATATCGTCCTCAGTCGATCCATTCAAGCAGACGATATCTGTCAAATTCGGCTTCCCCAGGGTGAGCGTACCGGTTTTATCAATCAACAGGGTATCCACAACAGCCAGGGTTTCGAGGACGATCCCGCCTTTGATCATCAGCCCACGCTTGGCCGCTGCGCCAATGGATGCCATCATTGCGATGGGAGTGGCCAGGGCGATGGAGCAGGAACACGCTACCGCCAGCACAGCAACCGCGGCGTTTACATCCCGGCTGAAAACCAAAGTCAGGAGGGCAATCCCCGATACGACGGGAAGATAATACCCGGAGAACCGGTCTGCGAATTTCTGAATCGTTCCTTTTTTCGCTTCCGCCTCCTCCACCAGGTGAACAACCTTACCAAACGCAGTATCCCTGCCGGTGTGTGTGGCCTGAACTCGCACGGATCCGGCTTGCAGCAGGGTGGCTGCGTAAACCAGGGTGCCCGGACCAATCTCCACCGGCATAGCTTCCCCGGTCAATGCGGCCTGATCCACTGAAGCGGTTCCAGAAAGGACTCTGCCATCCACGGGGATCTTTTCCCCAGGCCGGACGATGACGATATCACCGGGCAGGACCGCGGTGATCGGGACATCCTCCTCCCTGGCATCGCGTTCCACCCGCGCGGTCTGCGGCAACATGACCGTCAGGTCTTTGATCGCCCGGCGGGATTGGTCGGCGGTGAACGACTCAACGTAGTTACCGATGTACATCATGAAAACCAGCACCCCCGCTGTCGGCCATTCTCCGATCAGGAGGGAGGCAGCCACACCCAGGGTCATCAGGGTGCGGGAAGTGACCTGCCGGTTGAGTGTCGATTTGAAGACATCCACAAAGATCGGCCAGCCTGCCGCGATGACGATAACTGTTCCCAGTGTGCGCGGGATGTAATCGGTAAGGGTTTGGAATAATCCCAGCCATTCACCGATCACGATAACGAACAGCAAAGCACCGGTGATCAGGGCAAAGACCGTGAAGACCATCCGGCTGAAGCTTTCTCCTGAAGGACGGGACCCATTGGATGTTTCCGGAACCGTATATCCGGCTGATACCACAGCAGAGCGGATTTGGCTCATCTGCACCACACCGAGTTCCGCCTGAATGATGGCTTTTTCGGAGGAGAGCAGAACATCCACCGAAAGTACCCCTGGGATTTTTTCAATGGCGTGACGCACGTGATTGGTGCATTCTGCACAGTCCATTCCCGCGACCGGGACTTCGATGCGTTGAAAATTATCCATGAAGTAAGTGTTCCTTTGTACGGGTAAAGAGCTCCAGGATGTGATCGTCATCCAGGGCATAAAAAACAACGCGGCCTTCCTTGCGGCTGCGGACCAGGCGGAGATCACGAAGGATGCGCAGCTGATGTGAGACTGCGCTTTGTGTCATTCCCAGCAGCATGGAAAGATCACACACACATAGCTGAGTACCGATCATCGCCGAGATCAATCGCACCCGGGTGGGATCCGCCAAGGCTTGAAACACGCGGGCAATATCGTTTGCGATATCCTGATTCACTAGAGTGCTCTTCGCCTGGTCCACCAGGTCGCGGTGAATGGCCTCAACTTCGCAGGGGAAGACGGTTTCTTTTTCGGGCATAATTATTCCTTGATTATATGAACAAGTATTCATATTTTATACGTTTTCACTCGAATGTCAAGAACAACTTGCCTGTTGTTACCTTCCTCAATACAATGGGGATGAAACCAATTTATTGAATTGATAGGTTAAGAGGGTCCCGATGAACAAGCTGCAAAGATTTCTGAGAATAAAACCACGAAAAGTCGCCATTGCTCTTGGCGGCGGCGCATTGCTGGGTGCTGCCCACATCGGCGTTCTGGAGGTTTTTGAAAAGGAGGGCATTCATCCCGAGATCGTGGCCGGCACAAGTATCGGTGCGATCATCGGCGCTGCCTATGCCGCGGGGCAATCCGTCGAACACATGACCAGGATGATCCATATGACTAATTGGGCAAACCTGGTCAAACTCAGTTTTCCCCCTTCCCTGGGTATATTTCAGACCGATCCGATGGAGGACTTCATCCGCGAGAATATCTTCGGGCTTGATTTTTCCGAGCTCAGCCACCCCTTCGCCGCGGTCTCGTGCGATATCCTCACGGGGGAAAAAGTTATCCTTCGCTCCGGCCCGGTTGCCGAAGCCATTCGCGCCAGCGCAGCCTTCCCGGGTATCTTCACTCCGATAGAAATGAACGGGAAACTCCTTGTGGATGGGGGTGTGGTGGACAACCTGCCTTCCGAAGTTGCCAGGGAAATGGGCGCGGACTACATCATCGCGGTAGACCTTTCTTCCCACCTCGGCGTTCTCCACACCCCTCAGAATTTGGCGGACTTGCTATTCGGGGTGATCAACTTGATGCATCTGCGCTCCTCCCAGCCAGATCCAAAATCCATCGATTGCCTGATCCGACCGGATGTGGCCGAATTCAATGCCTGGGCATTTAACGATATTGACGAGATCATCGCGCGGGGCAGGGTTGCCGCCAACCAGGTGATACTCAAATTGAAAGCCGATCTGCGTGTCTGAAACAAATTTACCCACCTTCCGCGCACAACCTTCTAGCGAAAGCAGTTCATCCAGGCGTGTCACCATCCCTGGATCCGAGCTAGCCTTCCAAGCCGTGCATGCCTCCGGTCCAGGCGGGCAGAACATCAACAAGGTGTCTACTGCCATCCGCCTGACCTTCGATCCGTCGACCTCATCTCTGTTGGATGATGCCAGCCGGCAGCGATTGGCACATATCGCAGGGTCACATCTGGATCGATCCGGCAGGATTAATATCCTTGCGCGCCGGTTTCGCAGCCAGGATCAGAACCGCCAGGACGCCATCGATCGCCTGGGACGAATGCTCGAATCTGCTCTACGGGAACCCACCCCGCGGAAACCCACACGGCCATCCCGTTCCTCCCAAGTGCGCAGGCTGGAAAAGAAATCTCTTCATAAACGGATCAAACAAGCCCGGAGGAAACCTGATTCCATGGAGGAATGAACATAAGTTTGGATGTCCTAAGATTGTTGTACAAACCCGGTAAACAGTAGGCTTGTTTGGGATAATCAGTCATATATATTTTTCTGAGGACTGAATTATGACAAAGACGATTCGCGAAAAAATCATCCTTGCAGGTGGATCCGGATTCATCGGTTCCAAATTGGCGAAAAAACTGGCAAGCGCTGGTTATGAAATTGTTATCCTCACCCGTTTTCCCAGGGCTGCAAGTGCGAACTCTTCGATTCGTTACGTCGGCTGGGATGACAGAGATCTCGGAGGTTGGACGCAGGAGATCGAGAGCTCGAAGGCGATCGTGAATTTGGCAGGTGAAAGCATCGCCGGGGAAAGCCTGCCAACCATCCTTTTCTCCCGCTGGACATTCGAAAAGAAGAAGGCCATTCGGGATTCCCGGATTTCCACCGGAAAAGTACTTGCCAAAGCTGTTCTGAAAGCCAAAAAGAAACCGAAGGTCTTCATCCAGGCTTCGGGGATCGGGTACTACGGAACCTCATCAAGCGGACCAATCGATGAAGATTCTCCCCCTGGATCGGATTTTCTGAGCTCCGTTTCACAGGATTGGGAGGAATCGTCCAGGGGGGTGATTTCCTGCGGCGTTCGGCATGTGGTCATTCGCTCCGGTGTTGTTCTGGATCCATCAGGTGGAATACTGCCACTGGTTGCGCTGCCAATCAAGCTCTTCCTGGGGGGCAAGCTGGGCAACGGCTCACAGTATTTTCCATGGATTCATATCGGTGACGAAATCGACGCGATTAAATACTTGATCGAAAATCAATCATGCAATGGCGCATTCAACCTGGTCGCGCCTGAATTGGCAACAAATGTCGGTTTTGGAAAGACTCTTGCGGCGATCTTGAACCGGCCATTTTATCTACCCATTCCCACTTTTCTATTGAAGCTTCTGCTTGGCGAGAAGTCGGTTTTGGTTCTGGAAGGCCAGCAGGCGAACCCACGGGGGCTACTTGATGCTGGGTTCACCTTTAATTTTCCCGGTGTGGAAATAGCGCTCAATGATCTCTATCGAAACGATTGAAATGATGAAACCTGAATCTTTCTGCGTAAACCTGGAAAACACCATCCCATTGCTTGAACTGGATTCGCTACCCATTGCGGAAGCCCATGGAGAACTTAGCCGCATCATAGCACCGCAGATTCAACGGATTCTTCATCATCATATCAGGACCACATCGTCGGAATTCTTGGAGAGATCAAATGTTCTGGTCAAGAGCCAGCTCTCCCGAATCGAAACCCTGCGGAAGGATCCTTCCCAGCCCTCAGTTTTACGGGAAGGCCTGAATCTCTACCTGGATTGTCTCGACTACTGGGCGCGGGGGGCTGGACTCAAAGATGTAGCCTTCAATGACTTTTCCAGTTTGGAGCTCGGGCTTCTCCTCCAGGACGACCACCCTGGCTGCCAATCAGGGGTCTACCGCCAGCAAGATGGTTCTGTCCTATTTTGGCACACGGAAGAGGATGTGGATGAACCGGATCTTGCGAGAGTGGACCAGCCCCGGCTGATGCGCTTCCGAAATCCCTTCAGCGATACAGTGATTCACGCTTTCATTTATCCCGATCTCCTGCCCGGGCCAAATTTCAACTGGCGCAGCGACGGACTGGTTCAGTTTGCCGATTCCCTGCTTCTACGCGAAAACTGCCGCCGGGAGGGGATCCCTGCCAACCTGGTCGCATGGTTGAGCCTTTTGCTGGAACCACAAATCCCACTTCCGCAGATCATTGAGTACCTGCAGCCGGCCTTCGATGGATACGCACTTTTCCGAATCTTCGCTACCAAAGGAAACGTAACCTGCAGCCGGGTGGAATTTGCTATGGACAAACTCCAGGAGACATTTCTCCCCGCAGCAGCAGGCGAAATGCTCGCGCAGACCAATGTCTTCTCCGCGCAGTCCAGCGCGCTGGCGAAGCGTTTCGAACGGGAACGCTTATCTTCCCGGCGGCACTTTGAGACGCGAATTCAACGGGCGGAAAAAGCCCTGACAATTTCACCCTCAAGTGTGACTATGGGACGCATTCAGCGCATGCTCGCTTCCAATGTAGGAGGGCGCTGGGCATTCGCGAACAAGGACGTGAAAGCCCATCTTTTCGGCAGGCTTTCATCAGATAGTCTTGAAATTCACAGTCATCCAGGGATGGCTGTTTTCCCAGAATGATTTTATGAGCGGGCTTTAATATAACCCAACGCAGCCGGGCTGATATTTTCCACCGGCATCACATCCTCAAGTTTGTATTTCATGCTCCCCAATCCCAGCTCCTCTCCATATCTTAATATGTGATATGGATCTTTGTACGGTCCATGCAGCATTTGATAGGGATGCCCCTCGCGGGTATGCACTTCAAGCGAGGTCGGCAGGTTTTCCTCGATCAGCTTCAGCTTCGCAGTGGCATCCAAGATAGCGGTATCCACAGCGATCACATCATCTGAACCGAAGATGCCCACATCCGGCAAGATTGGCAGGCTGGTGAAACCGAAGCAATCGCACACCGGGGATTGGTGGGTGACGAGATCCAGGTGAATGGCTTTTTTCTTTTCAAAGGTGGAAAGGACCACGCTGACGGAGGTGGCAGCCGCTTCCTGGAAGGATTCGAAATTTACTTTTTCGATCTTCAGGCTGCCAGGTGGAGCGACTTTAAGACAGCGCATGCATTGGTTGCATTGCTCAAAGTGAATGTGCAGCTCGCCAACCTTGTGCTTATCCATCACGATCGCCCCGAACGGGCAGGATTTGATGATCTTTTTTAGCACCTTCGGATCGGGGCACTTTTCAGCGAACCAATACCGGTCGTAGTGGTGGGCATCGTGGATCGCTCCGCGCGTCTCGCCGACCATGCACCCCAGCGCCAGGTTTTTCATCGCCCCGCCGAACCCGCAGGAGGGATGACCCTTCACATGCGCGAAATTCACCAGGAAGGTGGCGTCGTTAATCAAGCCGGCGACCTTCCATTGCTTGAGGTTCTTATAGCTCTTCTCTTTGACAACGAAGTGGGAATCCTTTAATCCGCCGGCAGGATAGATCGGGCAGCCGACTGTTTCGGTGGTGTAGGCGCGCGTTTCCGCCCCCTCCACGTCCCAATCCACATCGGCGATGAACGGCTTTCCACCCCCATCCTTGATCGCCTGGACCACGCGGCGTACGAAAATCGGGTGGATGGTTGAATAGATCATGTTGTTACCAACATGCATCTTCAAAACTACCAGCTCCCCCTTCACGCGCTCCCGCAGGCGGAGCTTTTCCAGGATGACCTCCAGTTTTGCGGGAAGTGTCTCTTTCGCATCCAGGCGGGCTTGGCGGGCGGAACCAAAATAAACGGTAGGTGTCATGATTTTTCCTGTACTTCCAAGATTATTTAACGCAGAACTGGATTTTAATCTAGAATAATGGAAATCATAATGGAGGGAACCATGTTGAATCATCCAGAAGCCACTGCGCAAGCGCTCGCCATTTTACGGAATGGGAATATTTTCCAGTGGTACGTCATCACACTTCTGGCATTTGCCGTTTATGCCTATGCCAATGAATACTCAAAAAAGAACTGGAAAGGGATCGCAGCCGGTTTATCTCTCTACCTGGTGCACTGGTTTTACGAGATCCTGAATGCCCTGATCCAACACTTCACCGGCCACGCGCTCTGGACCGTGCCAACCGGAACCTCGTTTCTCCTCCTGGTGGGCGTGGGGATCGAACTTAGCTTCATGTTCGCTGTCGCCGGGTTGGCGCTTTCCAAGCTGCTGCCTGCCGATCCTAAGCTGAAGATCCTGGGTGTCAATAACCGCATCTTTTTCGCCATTGCGAATGCAGCGTTTTTCTCGATCGTCGAGATATTCCTGGTGAAAACACCAGCGTTCGTCTGGGTCTACCCCTGGTGGGGAGCCCTGCCGGTGTTCATCTTTGTCTATATTCCCTTTTTCGTGATCGCATTCCTCTGCTACGATTGGCCGCCGAAAGTGCAGCGTACTTTTATCATCAGCCTGGCGGTTGTGGATATTGCCATGCTGGTGGTTTTCGCGGGCATTCTTCAGTGGATTTAGTCAACGATTTAAAGTGATCTTTCCACAAATTCAGGATCACGCATTCGGGAGATCAGGTAAGCGCATACGATCATTAACCCAACCCCCAGGAGTAGCGAACGGGTGAAAGCGCCATCGGGTGTGCGCATCGCCTCCATGATATACACAAACACAACAGCTCCCTGGCCAAAGAGTTGGATTAAACCATTTGAGGTTCCCTCCGGGGTGGGGTAGGTGATCTCGGCAGCGTATTGGATTCCAATAGGCAATACACTGATCAGGAAGAAGCCCACCACAGCCCCCGAAATAAGCAGCAGCCAGAAATTCTGGAAAAAGGTCACACCGATCAATCCGGGAATCGCACATACGATCCCTATAAACATGTATTTCTTGCGTTTGTGTTCCTTATCCGAAAGTGAAGGCAGGATGACTGCGCCTAACAATCCCCCCACCAGGAGCACCGCGCCAAGAATACCTGCTTCCGTTGGCGAAAAATGCCTTGGTCGAATGATCGGCTCCACCCAGGTGTTCAAACCATTGAAAATTCCCATTCCGATAAAAGAAACAGCCAAAAAGAGCAGGAAATCTCTGACTTTGAATGCGTGTTTTAACCCATCGAGCATCAACGATCGAACGTCCATTCCTTCCGGGCAAGGTGGTGTTGGTGGATATTCCTTCGCCAGCACCAGGAAAAGTACCGCGGAAATTGCAGCGATGATTCCATAGATCAACTGGACAGTGGGAATGGGCATGGTTTCGATCAAAATTGGGGTGAGTACCATTCCGATAGCTGTACCGAGCAGGTTCGCCAGGGTCACAACACCCACAGCCGTTGCGCGCTCGGTCACAGCAAACCAGCGGGCGGGAACCTTGGCCCAGGCATTCAGGAGAAAGGGTTGACCTATGGCAATAAAAAGAGTGCAGACGAAAACAAGTGAATAATTTGCCCCTACCAGCCCGCGCAGCACCCCGAAGACACCCATAAGGATCACACCAAATCCAACCGCCTTGTGAAACCCAAATGTATCGATCGCCCAGGATGCGGGCAGTGAAAAAGGAACGAAAGCCAGCATGAATATCATCGACAGCCAACCAATATATAGATCTGAAACCCCATAGAATTTGGCAGCCGGTCCGGTGATGGGTGAGTAACTGATCCACAACAACTGGATGGTCAGATTCACAAACATGAAAACCGCCAGCACCACCCAGCGGTAGCGATAAACTTTAAACGTAGATTCGGTCATGGCTCACCTGAGTTATGGTTTTTGTACTTCTCGATTATATGTCATACATGGTAACCCCGGTGCATGAGCGAAGGTTCATTTTCCGAAGGATGAGAACCGGATTAGGGTCATCTTGACGCTCATTTTCGAAACTGATAATATGACTGCATGTATCTGAAGGGCAGTAAGTGGAATATGAACCGCCGAACCAAACGCGCCAATCCCTGGCGCGTCATCATCCTAATTGGTCTGGTGGCAGCAGCGATCTATATCAACCAGGTGATCGTACCAGTCACTCAGCCGCTTTTCATTCCCACCTCCACCCCTACCATCCCGCCTGAATCGTTCGTGACCAAAGCCCAGGAGCTTGAAGCGCAAGGGAAATATGCCCAGGCAATATCGGCCTACCAGGACGCGATCAAGGCGGATCCCCAGAACCCAGCGCTGTATCTTTCCCTGGCAAGGCTTCAGATCTTCGCTGCGCGGTATGACGAAGCCGTGACCAACGCGGGCAATGCGATGCTTCTCAGCCCCAACAACCCCCAGGCAATGGTATTGCAGGCCTGGGCAAAGGGTTTGGCTGGTAATTTTTCAGGCGGGGAGGAAAGCATTAATGCCGCCATCCAGGTGGATCCAACCAACGCGCTAGCCTACGCGGTGAAATCCATCATTCTATCCCTTCGCGATCTAGCCGGAGAAGCCAAGGCTGAAACCCGCGATCAGGCGATTGAAGCTTCCCGAACCGCAGAGAGTATGGCACCTGAATTGATGGAGACGCTGTGGGCGCGTGGATTGATCCTGGAAATCACCGCCAATTACCAGGAAGCCCAGGCCAAGTATCAATCCGCTATTCAGATCAACGACAAGATCCCCGACCTGCATGTTTCCCTCGGGCGCACTTACCGCGCCCTGCAGGACCCCGAAAAAGCCATCGAGGAATTTAATCGCGCAAATGCCCTGAACCCGTCCGATCCGACCCCCCTGACGCTCATCGCGCGCACTTATGCCAACCAGGGCGAATACGGTCCGGCAATCCAGTATGCCTCCGATGCTCTCAAGAATGCCCCCAATGATCCGGATATGTACGGAAACCTGGGCTGGCTGCTTTACCACAATTTCCAATATTCCGATGCGATCGTGAACCTGCAGCTTGCCATCCAGGGCGGCACCAATATAGATGGGATCGTGGTAAAAGGGATGCCCCTGGATTACGGCAGGGTGGCGGAATACTACTATACCTTCGGTCTCGCCCTTGCCAAACTGGGGTATTGCACGGAAGCCCTGCCTGTTGCCCAGGCACTCCTCAATGGCGTTCGTGATGATGAGATCGCCGTTTTCAACGCACAGGAGATCCTAAACGTCTGCCAGACCTTCGCCGATTCAGGTGAACCTACCCCCCTGCCCCTCACCACCCCCACGCGTACCCCGCAGCCGACCGCCGAAGTTCCTGTCACACCCGTAAGTACACCATAACCTGCTATGTATATCCACGATGAAAAACCGCTCTTCCGCCGCAATCGCGGGAAAGACAACATCTACCGGGTGCTGCTGCTCCTGCTTGGATTGCTCTTTTTAGCCATAGTTCTGCGCGGATACCTGGGCGGTACTGTTACTCCGTTTTTCAGCGCCACCGCCACCCCCACCCGAACAGCCAACAATTATGCCCTGGAAGGGGAGATGTTTTTCACCGCCGGAGATCTGAATAAATCCATCGCGGCATACCAAAAAGCCCACGAGGTGGACCCGAGCAATGCGGAGCTCCTTTCCGAATTGGCGCGCATCCAAACATACTCCACCCGATTGATCACCACCGATACCGAGCGTCTGGAAAGAATGCAGCAGGCATTGGATTCCGCCAACAAAGCGGTCGAGCTCGCTCCCGAAGACAGCACCGCAAATGCCATCCGCGCTTTTGTGCTGGATTGGTATGCCAGCCAGGCACTTACAGCCGACCAAAGGCAAAATTACCTCAGCCAGGCGGAAAAAGCTGCCGTCAAAGCACTGCAATTGGATAACCAGAATCCACTCGCGCTCGCTTATTACGCCGAGGTCCTGGTCGATGAACAGAAATGGATGCAGGGGGAGCAGTATATCAACCAGGCACTCGAACGTAACTCGGGATTGATGGATATACACCGCATCGCCGCCTACACCCAGGAATCGCTCAGCAACTACACTCAGGCCATCGAGGAATACCAGAAAGCCGCGGAGATTTCTCCCAACATGACCTTTTTATACCTTGCCATCGGGGCAAACTACCGCCAGCTCGCCTTTAAAGCGGGTACGGATGCGGAACGGACATTCCTCTATGAAAAAGCACTGGAGTATTTCGCGAAGGTTACCACCATCAATGAGCAGTTGGGGATCAAGGATCCGATCCCCTATATGTCGATTGCGCGTACCTACACTCAGATGGGGGATGCCCTGGTCGCTTCCTTGAATGCCGAGAAAGCGCTCTCCTTCGATCCCACAAGCCCGGATGTCTATGGTCAATTGGGGATCATCTACTTCAAAGCCCGCAATTATGAGGGATCCATCCCGGCTTTTAAATGCGCCATCCGTGGCTGCACCCCCGAGGAAAGCTGCGAGGTTCGCAAATGCAATAAGGATACTGACCCGGCCATTACCATAACTGGCATGCCGCTCACAGCCAACACAGCTGTGTATTACTACACCTATGGTTCGGTACTGGCAGCGCTACATCGTAAGACACAACCCTACTGTGATGAGGCGATGTTAGTATTCGCTGAAGTTCGTGCCGCCTTCCCCGAAGATACAACCGCGATGAGCATCGTCAAGGAAGGCGAGAATATCTGCATGAGCTACGGGTACGCCCGCCCCTGAAATATCAGAAATTTATAAGAATTTATAAACCCTCTTGACATCGGATTTCAAGACGGTTATATTTGAGTTGGTTTTAGCAGTCATGGTATCACGAGTGCTAAAACCACTCAATTTGTCTCTATATTTCATTTCGGGAGGATTTGTATGGCTATGAAACTTAAACCGTTGGGCAGCCGTGTTGTGGTGGAGCCGCGGGAAGAAGAGGACGTCCTCGCTTCCGGTATCGTGCTCCCCGAAACGGCCAAAGAAAAACCCCAGAAGGGTGTCGTCCTTTCGGTCGGTCCCGGTGATCGCGATGACGAAGGCAAGCGCATCGCCATGGACGTTAAGGAAGGCGACGTCGTGTTGTTCGCCAAATACAGTGGCACCGAGATCAAAGTCGACGGCAAGAAGCTGCTCATCCTGCGTGAGAGCGACCTGCTTGCCATCGTTGATGAGAAATAATCAGATCAAGAAGAATAAGGAGCTGGAACTATGGCAGCAAAACAACTTGTATTTGCTGAAGAGGCACGCCGCCGCCTCAAGAACGGCATCGACGTATTGAATAACGCGGTTTCAACCACACTCGGCCCCAAAGGCCGCAATGTGGCTCTCGACCGCAAATTCGGCTCCCCCACCGTCACCCACGATGGCGTGACCGTGGCTAAAGAGATTGAGCTCGAAGATCCCTTCGAGAATATGGGCGCCCAACTTCTCAAGGAAGCCGCCACCAAGACCAATGACATCGCCGGCGATGGCACCACAACCAGCACTGTGCTTGCTCACACCATCGTCACCGAAGGCCTCAAGACCCTCTCCGCCGGTGCCAATCCAATGATGCTCAAGCACGGTATCGAAGCCGCCTCAAAAGCAGTGGCAGGTGAGCTCGAAAAGACCGCCATCAAGATCGACACCAAGGAAGAGATCGCATCCGTAGCCACCATTTCCGCCCAGGATTCCGAGATCGGTAACCTGATCGCGGATGTGATGGACAAAGTTGGCAAGGATGGCGTCATCACCGTGGAAGAATCCAAGGGCATCCAGTTCGAGACCGAATACGTGGAAGGTATGCAGTTTGACCGCGGTTACGTCTCTGCTTACTTCATCACCGATTCCGAGCATATGAAATCGGTCATCTCCGATGCCTACATGCTCATCTACGATAAGAAGATCTCCGCCGCCCAGGATATCGTCCCCATCCTCGAAAAACTGGTCCAGATCGGCAAACGCGAGCTGGTCATCATTGCTGAAGATGTGGATGGTGAAGCCCTGGCTACCCTCGTGCTCAACAAACTTCGCGGGATGCTGAACGTGCTGGCCGTGAAAGCCCCTGGATTTGGCGACCGCCGCAAGGCCATGATGCAGGATATTGCCATCCTGACCGGCGCCCAGGTCATCTCGGAAGAGACCGGCCGCAAGCTAGAAACCGTCACCGTGCAAGACCTCGGTCGCGCTGAGAAGGTGGAATCCGATAAAGATAACACCACCATCGTTGGCGGCAAAGGTGACACCAAGGAGATCAAAGGCCGCATCGAGCAGATCAAGGTCGAGATCGACAAGACCACCTCCGATTATGACAAAGAAAAACTCCAGGAACGCCTGGCCAAGCTCTCCGGCGGGGTTGCCATCATCCGTGTTGGTGCTGCCACCGAGACTGAGCTGAAGGAAAAGAAACACCGCGTGGAAGATGCCCTCTCCGCCACCCGCGCCGCCGTCGAAGCCGGGATCGTCCCCGGTGGCGGTGTCGCCCTCGTCAATGCCATGAAAGTTCTCGATGATGTCAAGATGAACAACGAGGACGAGCAGATCGGTGTCAATATCGTGCGCAAGTCCTTGGAAGTGCCCATGCGCAAGATCGCCGAAAATGCCGGTAAGGAAGGCTCCGTGATCGTGGAGAACGTCCGCCAGCACCAGAAGACCAAGAAGAACGACCACATTGGTTACGATGTGATCAAAGATGAATACATCGATATGGTCAAGGGCGGCGTGATCGACCCCGCCAAAGTGACCAAGGGCGCCCTGGAAAATGCCGCCTCCATCGCAGCGATGATCCTCACAACAGAGGCCCTAATCACCGACGTGCCGGAAAAAGAAAAACCGATGCCGATGCCCCCTCCGGAGTACTAAAAACCGGTTCATTAGTTTGAATCGTTGATTGGTTGAATGTTTAAGTAGAGACGCAGCATGCTGCGTCTCTACTCTTTTTATCTCCCTCTCCATCCGCTGGATGGGGAGGGCTAGGGAGGGGTCTTACTTCATCCTCAAGATCACCGCTTCCTCGGGTTCCAGGGTAAGGGTATCACCCTCCGTCAGAGCGACCGAATCCCTGCAGCTTGAAAGCAGCAACTCCCACTTACCCATTGCCAACCCGCGCCCAAGGATGAAGGGAACCCGGCGGCGGGTGAAATTCAGTGCCACCAGCACCGATTGGGCATCCGTTTTCCGCAGATAGGCCATCAGTGAGCGGGGGTAATAGATCAGGGGCATGTAGATCCCCCGGCGCAACGCTTCGTTTTCCCTGCGCAGGTGGATGAGCCGCCGGATGAAATGGTACAGGGAATTCGGGTCCTTCTTTTGGGTAGCCAGGTTCCGCTGGATGTGGTCGGGGTGAACCTTCAACCAGGGATGGGTTTGGCTGAACCCTGAGTTTTCCGCATCATTCCACTGCATTGGCGAGCGGCAGCCATCCCGGCCCACCGGTAGCGGCCAGTAGTGGACACCCACCGGGTCGTGTAGCTCTTTTCGAGAGACAGAAATATCACGCATACCGATCTCATCCCCATAATAGAGGAACGGCGTACCCCTCAGGGTGAGCAGCATGGCGTTGATCACCTTCAGGCGGGCGTCATCTTCCCCCCGGGCAAGCCTGGTGGCCGTCCGACGTGTATCGTGGTTGCCAAGCACAAAGTTCGGCCAGGAGCCTTCATCCAGTGCATTCTCCCAGGATTGGATCACCTGCTGGATGCGGCGCGCGTCCCAATTACATTCCAGCAAGCGGAAATCGAAAGCCTGGTGCAGCATTCCCGGGGCACAGTAGGAGGCTGCCATTTTTTCATCCTCCAGGAAGGTCTCGCCCACCGCGTAGGTACCCGGTCTCTCATCCAGGATGGTGCGGATCTCGCGCAGGAGCGGGTACATCTCGGGTTGGGAGGTATCGTGCACATGCTTCTGGCGATCGAATCCGCGGATGCCTTTCCCCGATGGGGGATTATCGCGAAAATCCGCATCCTTGAAATAGGCGTTGAACACGTCCAGGCGGAAGCCATCCACCCCGCGCGCCAGCCAGAAGCGGAACACATCCAGCATCGCTTTGCGCAGATCCGGATTGCGCCAGTTCACATCCGGCTGTTCCTTGACAAACATGTGGAAATAGGACTCTCCCAATTCTGGGATATATTCCCAGCCCTTCCCGCCAAAAATGGAGAGCCAGTTGTTGGGCGGTTTCCCACCCGCTTTAGGTTCGCGCCAGAGGTACCAATCGTGACGGGGGTTATCTTTTGATTTTTTAGATTCGAGGAACCAGGGATGTTGGTCGGAGGTGTGGTTCAGGACAAGATCCATGATGATGTGGATGCCGCGTTTGCGGGCTTCGCTCACCAGGCGGTCAAAGTCAGAAAGCGTGCCATACTTGGGATCGATCCCGCAATAATCGGAAACATCGTAACCGAAATCTTTGTCGGGTGAGGGATTGATCGGAGAGAGCCACAACCCCTCGATCCCAAGATCAGAAAGGTAATCCAGCTTGCTTGTAATCCCGTTCAGGTCACCGATGCCGTCGCCATTTGAATCCATGAACGAGCGGGGATAGATCTGGTAAATGACCCCGTCGCGCCACCAAAGCCGTTGATCCGCCATGTAAACCTCTAAAAAAAAGTGATTGATTGAATTATATATGAGGAAAAGAAAGGCTTTATTGACGCTCGTTTTCAGGCATGATAAAATTCCGTCCGCAATCGCCCCCATCGTCTAGCGGCCTAGGACGTGGCCCTCTCAAGGCCAAAACGAGGATCCGAATTCCTCTGGGGGCATAAAGAATCCGCCGAAGAGGCGGATTTGTTATTCCTGGTCCTCTCATACCATCGAGGTACGCGAGGCCAAAACGAGGATCCCATTGGGGATGATTCCGAATTCCTCTGGGGGCACTTTCTAATCATTAAGCAACACGACGATCCCCATTGAGGGGGCGATATCCGAATTCCTCTGCCCCTAAAGGGGTACAAAAACTGCGAGGGGCACTAATTATTTATCAAAACCGAGATACCCATTGAGGGGATGATCTCCGAATTCGTCTGCCCCTAAAGGGGTGCAAAAAAAGCGAGGGGCACAATTTAGAAACCCGCCATCGAATGCGGATTTTAATTCCCATATACTTTTTTCTTTCGTAAGTGAAAGCCAGACTTACCATGACGGCAAATAAGCTGGCAGGATTCCTCTTCCTCTCCTGCATGATATACTGCCAAATATCAATTGACTGTATCAGAGATGCGTCAATCAAGGAGGCTGTCGATTGGCAATCCGCATTTTTAATGGCTTTACCTGTGATGCCCGCTGGCCATCGAAATTACGGACCGGGCTTGTGTGCACCCTGGTGGAAACGGATCAGGGTCTTGCGCTCATCGATACAGGTCCGGGGCTTGAAGATTATGCCCAGCCTCACTGGATGATGAAATTATTCCAGGTGATCACGAGAGTTTCATACGACCCACAGGAGGCAGCCATCAATCAAGTGAGGCGGCTGGGCTACCACCCCGAAGATGTCCACCATATCATCCTGACCCATATGCATTTCGACCATTGTGGCGGCTTGCCCGATTTCCCCTGGGCGCAGGTGCATGTTCATCACCGTGAATTTGATGCCTTTACAGGCAAAACACATCGCTGGACCGATATGGCATATTTTCCCCGCCATATTTCCAGGGTAAAGCAATGGCAGCTTTACGACACACAGGATGAAGTCTGGTATGGCTTAAAAGCCATCCGCCTACCGTTTACCCCGGAGATGTGGCTGGTGCCTCTACATGGGCATTCATGGGGTCATTGCGGTGTAGCTGTCAAACTGGAGAAGGGTTGGTTCTTCAATGCTGCCGATGCGGGCGCAGTGTATAACAATACCACACCAGCCTGGGTGATCAAATTGGTATTAGGTCCCCACGATGCCCTGCTGCGCAAATTTTTGGTCGATCATCCCGATGTAATCTTGTCCAATTCACATATGTATCCAGGATGGTTCGATAGCGAAGTTTATCAATAATGATTCATGTTTCCCAACGACTAAGCTACAATCAAATTTAATTCAATATTTATTGCGAATTTCTAATGGGGATTCCCAAGGAAACCTTATGACTTCTCTGGAAATCATTTGCCCGGCTTCTGTCCAAGAAGCCATATCCATTCTGCAAATGAGCCTGATGCCGGTTGATTCTCCGACCCAACGTCGCTACCGGTCCAGTGCTCACTTGAACGCTACCTTCGCTTCAGCCCGCCGAAAACCAGAGTGGGTCTGGGTTGCCCGGGCTGCGGACGGTACGGTTTTGGGACATGTGGCTGCTATATCACAGTCGGGTATAGCGCCGGAAATTCTTGAGCATTTTGGGCTCCCCACCGATCGTTCACAAGCCAGGCAACTTATAGCTCACGCAACTAAAGCATCGCGTTCCCTGGGTGTCAGGGAAGCAGGTATCTTTGCTCCTCCCGGTTCCACCATTGCCGATCCGGCGCTAGAACCATTGGTTAGCCCGTTATTTGAAGCCGGATGGAAGTTACTTGTTGAGCGTAAACACTACGAATTCGAACCTCCGCCAGGACTGGGACAGGGAATCGAAACCCTGCTCCGTATGGAACAACTTCATGACCCAAACGACCCTCGGCTGGCAACTGTGCACCGCGAAATAATGCGAGGTACGCTCGATGTCACCGATGCCGCAAATATAAAACGCCTAGGATTTGACGCCGCCTGTGATGAAATCCTCGCTTCCATGCTGAAAGCGGATCCGGTTGACTGCATCCGGCTTGCCTTTGATGATGAAGGGAAACCAGTCGGTATGGTATCAGGTGTCGCGACGGGGTCTGGCCGGGCGTACGTGGGGTTTGTTGGAGTTGCCGCTGGTTCCAGGGGAAGAGGTTACGGACGTGAGTTGCTGGCATGGATCACACGAGAATTGATCGCTCAAAATGCAACCACGCTCATCGCCGACACCGACACCACCAACCTGCCGATGGCCAAAGCATTCTCATCCGTCGGTTGGATCCAGACTGAAACCCGTATTGACCTGGTGCTGGAATCGTGACTATTGGGGGAAGATAAAAGTCCGAAAAAAGAGATTTCATTCAAAATGAATAGAACCCCAAACCAAACTAATAATCTAAATGGACTTTTGGTTTTGTTTGAATTCGAATCTTGAAGAATTTCGAATCCTGACTAAACCCTCAACGATCCGCGAAACCCTCTGGCACCGTAATAGGAATCCGCGCCGTTGTGGTAGGTGAAAACGTGATCGTAGCGACGGTCGCAAAAAAGGGCACCACCGAGTTTGCGGATCTCCGCGGGCGTTTTCACCCAGCTTGAGGTCTTGGTATCGAATTTACCCAGCGTTTGCAATTGCCGGTATTCTTCTTCCGTAAGTATTTCAATGCCCATGGCAGCGGCTGATCCATCGCACAGTTCCAGGGTTTGTTGGCTTTCCGTGAATCCAGCGCCGCTCGGTCGTAGCAGATGTTCCTGCGGCCTTCCGGGGTTTCTGCGGAGCAATCAAAATAAATATATTCACCCAATTTATTGTCGTAACCAACCACATCCGGTTCGCCACCGGTGCGTTCCATCTCGCTGAGCGACCAGAGTTTTTCTCCATTCGCTTCCAAGTTTGCCTGGACCTTCGCCCAATCCAGACCCGGTGGCGGGTCATGTTTTTATCAAAACGGGTTTTTAATGTGTCAAGGAGTTCCTGGCGGTCCACAGCAGTTAGCTACGTTTTTTGGTGTATTCATATCGATCTTCCTTTCTATATTTCCTTACTAATTCATTTTTCCAGATGAATCATACCAAATTTATCCAATTATTTCACGGGTCAATTATCCATTGTTGCCCGTCAGGTCGTATTCAAGCGGTGTTGGGTGCCCAATCATGCCCCGCGAATTGGGATATGTCATTCAAATTATTTAAATGCTGAAAAGACTATAATGATCAAAACTAACTTGAGAGTTGCGACAGGGGCTTTTCAGGAATTAATCCCAAAAGGACAAAATCATGGAACGTTATCTGATCGAATCAAACCATACGGCTGCTGATTGTCATCACGTGGTGGAGCAATTCATCATCCACGGGCACATCATGAATTTCGATTGGGGCTGCCTCTCAGGCGAGCATACTGCCTGGGCGGTCATTGAGGCAGAAAATGAATCCCAGGCACTTTTGTCGGTGCCTCCGTCATTGCGGTCAAAAGCCCGGGCGATTCAATTAAATAAATTTACGCCCCAAGTGATCGAGGATTATCACAAATAAATCACTTTACGTGAAACAGGCAATATAGCTATCCTCGCAAAACAATCGCCCAATAGAAAAACAATCTTTCTGATATGGAGTTCAATTGGAGCTATTGCTACTTTTAAGGAATCATTGCTTTCCATGTTCTTGGTCAACTCCAGGGGAATCTAACTTCCTAACCTGCCAGCCTTCTCCGAACCGCCTCCAGCTCCTCCCGGCTAACCCCGCCCGAAAGCAGGTACTTCTCCGCATCCAATCCCTCCAGCGCACTCAGCAGCGCTTCGCGCGTGGAGGTATGCTCACGAGCCAGGATCTCGTCCCGCTCGGGGTCGGGGCTCAGCTCGTATTCAGCGATGATCTCCTCTGGTGGAGCACCAACCAGGGAAAGAAGCAAGAGGGTGATGATCCCGGTGCGGTCGTTCCCTCGCTTGCAATGGATCAAAACTCCGCCACCCTGTGCCTGCGCGATCGCCGAGATGGCCGCGGCATGGCGTTCCGGCCAGCGCGCGAGCGCATCCTTATAATAAAGCGGAGTGCACCATAGATCGGATGCAGCCCACTTATATAAAAACTCCTGATCTGTGAGATCCTCAATATCCACCCGAAGGACCGCAACATCGGGGAATGGTGATGTGAAATTAAGTTCTTTTTCCTCATGCCCAAGTGTGGAAAGCGTAATTATTGTTCGGATACCGTAATCGTAGAGCGCGCTCCAGCCCGCAGGGGTAAGCCTGGAAGGTGTATCCGAACGTACAACCGCTCCCCGCCGGGTCTGCCCACCTTCGCGGGTTGGAATGCCCCCCAGGTCGCGGACATTGATGCAGCCATCCCATTCCAGTATTCTTTGAGTCATGGTATGAAAACTCCTTGGAAATTTATCTTCCGCTATCGAATATTTCAAATTTCAATCAATATCAAAGGCAGCACTAGAATTATCGCCCGGTCAGTTTTTCCATCGCCTCCGGGTAGCGTGCACCCTGGATCTCGATCCTGGTTGCGGCAGTTTTGATCTCGCGCAGATCTTCCTGAAGTGAGTACAACTTCGACTGCCCCGATATTCTCCTCCAACCGGTGCAGCTTTGTCGTACCCGGGATGGGCACGATCCAGGATTTTTGCGCCAGCAGCCAGGCCAGCGCGATCTGCGGTGGGGTTGCGTTCTTCTGCTTGGCAATTCGTTCAATAAGATCGACCAGCGCCAGGTTGGCTTTGCGCGCCTCCTCGGTGAAGCGGGGAAGTGTATTTCGAAAATCGCCAGGAGCGAATTTCGTATTCTCATCGATCTTCCCGGTCAAAAAGCCCCTGCCCAGCGGGCTGAAAGGCACAAATCCAATTCCCAACTCTTCGAGGGTCGGGATGATCTCTTTCTCCGGGGCTCGCATCATCAGGGAGTATTCGCTCTGAAGCGCAGTGACCGGTTGGACCGCGTGCGCCCGCCGGATGGTTTTAACGCCGGCTTCGGAAAGCCCAAAATGCTTGACCTTACCTGCCTGGATCAACTCCTTAACCGCCCCGGCCACATCCTCAATGGGCACGTTTGGATCCACGCGATGCTGGTAGAACAAATCGATTGATTCCACCTTTAGCCGCTTGAGCGAGGCTTCGGCAACTTCCCGGATATGCTCAGGTCGGCTATCAAGCTCGCTCCACCTGCCATCCCCACTGGAGGATGGTTTGAACCCGAATTTGGTTGCGATGGCCACTCTACCCCGGAATGGTGAAAGGGCCTCGCCGACCAGTTCTTCATTGACGAACGGACCGTAAACTTCCGCTGTATCGAAGAAGGTAATGCCCAAGGTCCACGGCTTTGTGGATCAGGGAGATCATTTCCTTTTTCTCCGGAAATGGGGGAAAAGAAAAGCTCATCCCCATGCAGCCAAGGCCGAGTGCGGATACTTCCAGGGCGCTATTTCCTAATTTTCGCTTTTCCATTCTTTAATCCATTTTCTGGAGTGAAAGGTGGATTTTTTTATCACCCACCCGCCATCGCCCCGACGATCCGAAGCACTTCCCGTCCCTCAATCACTTCCCTTGGCAGGCAGGTCTTGGGATCCACCAGGGAGATATCCCGCCCGCAAGTAAAAAAACGAATGAAATCCCTGCGTTTGTGAGTCTGGAGATCACGGATGGTACCCCTTAATGAAGGATATTGATCTTCCAGGGTATCCAGGGCTTCACTAAGGGATATTTCGCCCGCAAGATCCAGCTCCACCAACCGTCCGGTACCAGCCAACTGCTGCAGGTGATACGGAAGGATAACCTTGATCATGCGAGGGTTTGAACTTCCACAGAAAGCACCGGAGGCAGGTCGCGGGTGACCGTCATCCAGTCATCCCCTGAATTCGCGGAGGCATACACCTGCCCGCCTGTTGTGCCGAAATAAACACCGCAGGGGTCCAATTGATCCACCGCCATTGCACTTCGCAGGACGTTCACATAACAATCCTTCTGCGGAAGACCTTTTTCCAGCCCTTCCCAGTCATTTCCGCCCGTGCGGCTTCGGAAAACCCGCAGCCTTCCATCCGGAGGGAAATGCTCAGAATCACTTTTAATCGGCACCACGTAAATTGTCTCAGGTTCATGGGCGTGCACCGCGATCGGGAATCCGAAATCGCTGGGGAGGTTTCCGCTCACCTCATACCAGTTTTCACCGGCGTCATCGCTGCGCATAACGTCCCAGTGCTTTTGCATGAAAAGCGTATTCGTCCGGGAGGGGTGCATTGCAAGGTTATGAACGCAATGCCCCACCTCGGCGGTCGGGTCGGGGAGCTCCTCGCCCGAATTCAACCCGCGGTTGATCGCCTTCCATGTCTGCCCACCGTCGTCCGTCCTGAAAGCCCCCGCGGCAGAGATCGCGATGACGATCCTCAGTGGGTTTGCGGGATCCAGCAGAATGGTATGCAAGCCCATCCCCCCTGCACCAGGCTGCCAGAGTTCACCCCGCACTTCGCGTAGTTCTGATAGTTCCGACCAGTGTCATGCCGCCATCTGTGGATTTGAACAAAGCAGCATCCTCAGCCCCAGCAAAAACAGTCTCCGGTTCAGTCAGGGAGGGTTGCATCTGCCAAATCCGTTTGAACTGCCAGGGTTTTTGGGTCCCGTCATAAAACAGGTGTGTACCCGGATCACCTTCATATTTAAAATCGTTACCCACTGGTTTCCAGGCCCTGCCGCCATCATCCGAGCGCTGCACCACCTGGCCAAACCAACCGGAGGATTGGGAGGCATATAAACGATCGGGATTAACCGGTGAAGCATTAATATGGTAGATCTCCCAGCCCGCAAAGAACGGACCCTCGATCTTCCAATCCTTTCGATGATCGTTGGAAGTCAGGATAAAAGCTCCCTTACGGGTGCCAATCAGAACACGAATTTGTTTCATCGCTCCTCCATTTGAATTACATCATCCCTTCACAGGTTTCAATTCCTAATTATTCAAAACCGATTGAAGTTGAACCGGAATCTCAATACCGTTCTCTGCAAGTGTTTGAGTGATTGCCTCATAGCCCTTATCTTTTGCGAGAAGCATCGACCCGGCAAGAGAGATATCAACCCAGAAATAGACAGTCAGTCCTAGCGAGATGGCATCGGCAACATCAAGTGTCACCATCGGAGCTGGTTCCTCAATGTAACCAGGAACCTTTCTTACCGCCGATGTGATCAATTCCCTGATCTTGGATATATCGACGTTGTACGAAAATTTCATCGGTAATTCCACCCGACGCTTTGGGCTGCGGGTGAAATTGATGATCGGTTGGCTTATTGCATTCCCGTTTGGGATCGATACGAAACGGCCGTCAAAACATTCCATTTCGGTCATGCGGGTTGCGATTGATACTACGTTTCCTTCGAAACCTGCGATATTGACGGATTCCCCAATATTGAATGGGTGTTGAACGAGGATTATCATCCCCGAAACCAGGTTCTTGAGTACGTCCTGGAAGGCGAATGTGATCGCGAAGGTTACCAAGCCAAGAGTCGTTATTAGCGAGGAAACATTTACGAATAACCCAAGGGAAAATAGGATTCCCGTGCCGATCACTAACCAGCGGGTCAAATTCATCAACAGGGTGGTAACACCTTTTTCCGCTTTGCTGCGCTTGAGCGCTTTTTCCACCAGAGATGATGCATACCTGGCTAGGAACAGAGCCCCCATCATTATCGCAACCGCAAGGATGATCTTCGGAAGGTAATCCTGGAAAAATGTCACCAGGTCGGTTTTGAAATTCGTCCACAGGCTTTCTAAAAGGCTGATCAACATTAACTCACCTGTTCAATGTATGTTGAAATCAAATAAATTACAGTGTCCTAATAAGAAACTCGATGATCGACTTATCAATTTGCCAATAAAATCGCTGGTTCAAAGGGAAATGATAACGCAAAATCACTGGTAACGCTTGTATAGTTTTACGAAAGAATCCCAATTTATTCTTCTTTTCAGGTTCGTGTCATTTATCAGTTGTAATTCTTTCGGTATATTTGCTAAAATCAAATCCTGAAAACATCATCAATTGATTACAGGTTTTTCAATTGTTGAATTGTCCCCGAAAGGAATTTACTCATGGAAAGACTCGCCCTGCTAGGTGGTAAAACCGCCAAAACCAAAGATTTCCCATCCTGGCCGCAATATGACCAAAAAGAAGAAAAAGTTTTAATGGAAGTTCTGCATAGCGGCATCTGGTGGCGCACACCGGGTACAAAAACGCTTAAATTCGAAAAGGATTTCGCCAAATACCACCAGGTGGATTACGGGGTTGCCTGCACCAACGGCTGCGCTGCACTGGAGATCGCCGTCGGAGCCCTTGGCATCGGCTTGGGGGATGAGGTCATCGTCCCCGATTTCACCTTCGTCGCCACCGCCAGTGCCGTGCTGCAGAATGGCGCCATGCCGGTAATGGTGGATGTTGACCCGGATACTTTCAATATTGATCCCGAAAAAATCGAGAAGGCCATCACCAAACGGACAAGAGCGGTCATCTGCGTACATATTGGCGGGCTCCCTTGTGATATGGACCGCCTGGTGGAGATCACGAAAAAGCACAAACTTTTCCTCATCGAGGATTGTGCTCACGCGCATGGTAGCGAGTGGAAGGGGAAAAAGGTCGGTTCGATTGGCGATTGCGGCACCTTCAGCTTCCAGGCCAGCAAACTGATGACCGCCGGTGAGGGCGGGATCGTGATCACGAAAAACCCCGAGCTCGAGATCCGCATGCGTTCCATCCATGATTGCGGCCGGCTGCCCGGCGAATGGTTCTACTCCCACTTCCTTAACGGCTCAAATTACCGCCTGAGCGAATGGCAGGGTGCGGTCCTCAGCCAGCAGCTCAGCCGTCTGGATAGACAGGCGGCCAAACGCTCCAAGAACTCAGCCTATTTGAATGAAGAATTAGCTAAGATTGAAGGCATCCGTCCGCAAAAGGTGGATCCGCGGGTGACCCGCAACGGGAATTACTGCTATATCTTCCATTATGACCCGAAAGCATTCAACGGATTGAAAACCGATGATTTCATCAAAGCCCTGAATGCCGAGGGCATCCCCACCCAGGCCAGCTATCCCCCCATTCGGAAATTGTCCGTTTTCCAGACCGGGGAATACAAGAAAAAACTGCTGCCCGAGCAGGCAAGGGAAAAACATTCCTTCCTTAAGGCAGAAATGCCGATCTCGGATGATTCCTACGAGAACACGGTCTGGCTCGTGCATCGCACCCTGCTGGGCGACGCCAAAGATACCCGCGAGATCGTCGAGGCGATCAAGAAGATCAAAGCCCGCTCCGCAGATCTGGTCAAATAAATGACCGGCGGACTGGAGATCCATACCTGGGACGGGATCGGGTTCCAACCCCTGGTAGCCAGCCATGACTGGTTGGTTTCCATATTGAATTGGGAACCAATTTTCGGCCTCGATAAATTTGGTGAAGTGGAACGGCATAATATAACAGACGAAATCTTCGTGCTCACCCGCGGGAAGGCTCTGCTCTTCACCAGCGATGACAATGTCCTTCGGGTGGAGGAAATGATCCCCGGTGCAGTCTACAACGTGCTGAAAGGCACCTGGCACAGCCTGCTTGCCACCCGGGATGCCAGTTGGATCATCGTGGAAAACCAGGGAACGGATAACACCAACAGCGAGGTCAGAAATCTTACCGAAGGCGAAAGAACGCAGATCATTCAAAAAAAGCCCGACTGGGCTTAGCGAGGTTTGTATGTATCAACCCAGAATTGGCAGTTACGCAGTCTACGAACCCAACGAGGAAGGTTGGCACGATTGGGAAAAACAGATCGCGGAAATGAATGCGGGCCTTACCAGCCGAGGGCTGGAGGTGATCGCCGCGCCGGTAGCGGTTATGGACGATGCTTCCTGCCGGAGGGTGGGTGACTTCTTCGCCGAACAAAAACTGGATGCCCTGCATGCGCTTATCACCAGTTGGTCATTTGATCATCACACCGTGGAGATCCAGCAGAAAGTGGACCGCCCTGTGGTCATTCGCGCCATTCCGGGCATCCGCTCTGGATCGATAGTTGGTTCGATGCAGCTCAATTGCGTCCTCGCGGATATTGAAGTTCCCCACCGGTTGTATTATGGTGAGTTACAAGAAAAGGAAGTTTTGGATAAGACCGAAGCTTTCGTGAGGGCTTGTGGTATTCAAAATAAATTAAAAGGCGCGCGCATGGCCGTGATCGGCCGCAGAACGGAAGGGATGACCCCCACAGCCGTGGATGAAGTGGAAGTGCTACGACTGTTTGGCACCCGCCTGCTGAACTACGGTCTCGATGAGCTCCAGGAAATGGCCCATAATGTTCCTCAGGCCGATGCGGAAACTGCCTGGGCGCGAATCTCCGCCGGAGCCGCCAGGATCATGTCGAAGACCGAGCATGGGATCGCTACCGCCCGCAATTACCTGGTGATCAAGAACATGGTACGTGACCTGGGATTGAGCGCGGTCACCATTGGGTCATACCCCAAATGCCAGGGCACCATGTGCGTGCCCATCGCCTGGTTGAACCAGGAGGGGGTCCCCACTGGCTGCGAGGGGGATGTCAATTCCTCCATCTGCATGCTCATCCTGAGCATGCTCTCCGATGAACCGGTCCACTTTGGCGAGATGCTCGAACTCGACCGGGAGCATAATGCCCTGGTTACCTCGCACTGTGGCTGCGGGTCACCCGGGCTGGCGGATCAGAACGGTTACAACCTACAACCGGTTCGCTTGGCCAATAACGGCGTTTGCATCCGCTATGCTGCCAAACCCGGACCGGTCACCTACGTGAACCTGGTGGGCAGGCGCGGAAATTACCGGCTTTGCTCCATAGAAGGTGAGGCTGTGCCCACCGGGATGGTCTTTGAGGGCAATCCCCTGCGATTCGAGCTGAAATCGCCAATTACCAAAGTCTGGGATGCTGTGGATGAATTTGGTTTCGGCCACCACTGGATGACTGTCTATGCCCATGCTTCCGAAGTCCTGGTGGAATTTTGCAAACTCACCGGTGTCGAAGGCGTCTTCCCCGACCTGGATCTGCACATCGAGGGGAATGCATGAACTCACGCGAACGCATCCTGGCAGCGATACAACGAAAACCAGTCGACCGGGTGCCCCTCTACCTGCGCTTGTGGTCGATGCACGAAGGTGTCGATAACATCCCATTCGATTGGCAGAATCAATTCTCCCGCGCTGAAAACCTGTTGAAACTCGGAGTGGATGACACACTCCTGTTGGAACCGCCCCTTGGTTATACCGAGGAATACCATGCTGATCAGGTTCCGGGGATTACTTCTTCCGTCTCCAAGCCCCCTCCCCTGGAGTTCGATTCCGATCCACGCCTGCACAAAGTTTTTGAAACCCCGGATGGACCGCTTTCGATCACGATCAAAAAAAGTGCCGATTGGATCCACGGCGACGACGTGATGCTTTTCAGCGATTTCAATCTCCCCCGCCAGACGGAACCCATCATCAAGGGGATCGAGGATATCAAACGGCTGCGTCACTTGCTGGCCCGACCATCAGAGGATCAAATCAGCGAATTCAAACAGCGATCCAACCTCATCCATCGGGAAGCGGAGCGGCTGGGCGTGGCGATCGATGGCGGCTGGACAGCACTTGGGGATGCGGCTGTTTGGCTGTGCGGTACCGACAACGTGCTCCATTGGCAGATGTTAGAACCAAATATCATGGAGGAGCTCTTCGAAGCGCTCCTCGAATGGGAGATGATGCGAACAGAATTCGTCCTGGAAGAAGGCGTGGATGTGCTGGTGCACATGGCCTGGTATGAAGGCACCATCTTCTGGACGCCCAAGAATTTCCGGCGTTTTATTAAACCACGTCTTAAACAGCTCGTCGATTTTGCCCACTCGAAGGGATCCCTCTTCCGCTATATCATCACCAAGGATTGGAAAGCCATCCGCGAAGACTTGCTGGATCTCAGTATCGATTGCCTGACAGGGGTTGATCCTGTTCAGGATGACCTTGATCTGAGGGAGACCAAACAAACCATGGGCGAACGCATGTGCCTTATGGGCGGCATGAACTCCGCAGTGACGCTCAGCCAGTGGGAGGATGACCGCATCCGCGCGGCAATCGACGAAGCCTTCGAGATACTAGCCCCCGGGAATGGTTTTATCCTCTATCCCGTGGATAATATTATGTGTGAACTTCCATGGGAAAAAACGGAGGTGGTAATTGATCAATACAAAAGGCATTGGATGTAATAGAAGAGGAGGTGATTATAGGTTCAATTTGTGAATGATTCGTGGAGCAAGAGAAGTCAACATTCAATATTTTGGAGGAAAAAATGAAGTTCAAGATCTTTGCTTTGCTTACTGTGCTCATTTTCGTCCTAGCTGCCTGTGCCCCGGCTGTCACCCCGGCACCGGCTGAACCCGCCGCTGAAGAACCCGCCCCTGCGGAGGAAGCTCCAGCCGCTCCTGCGGAGGAAGCCAAACCCGTGGTCGTGGCAGTCTGGTCCGGCCCAGAACACGACAACCTGGTGAAGGTTGCAGAAGAATACACAAAGAAAACCGGCAAGGAAGTGATCGTGGAAGAAGTTGCCCGCGAGGCGTATTTTGATAAGCTAAATACGATCACCGCAACATGCGGCTCGGATTATGACGCATTTTATGCCATGTCCGATTTTGTACCCGTGTATGTTGCTGCCGAAGGGTTGAAAGACCTCAATACCTTCTTCGAAGATCCTGCAGTTGCCAGCCCAGATTTCACCCTGGATGATTACGGGATGGCCACCAGCTTCTTCACCTATGACGGGAAAACCTACGCGTTACCCTCCGAAGGTGATACTGCCTGGTTGTGGTATCGCAAGGACCTCTTTGAAAAAGCCGGTCTGACCCCCCCGGAAACCTGGGAGGAATTCTACGCGGCTGCCAAGAAATTGAATGATCCCGCAAATGGTGTTTATGGCGCTGTGATCGGGAATAAACCCGATGAGGCCTGGTGGGATTATATGTATTACCTATTTGGTCAGGGCGGCGAGCTGCTCAACCCGGATAACACGGTCGCGATCAACAATGAAGCCGGTGTGAAAGCCCTCACCTTCTATGCGAACCTTCTAAAAGAAGGCCTGGTTCCCCCCGATGTGACCACCTACGGATATGTTGAGATTCTGGAAGCCCTTTCCAAGGGCAAAGCTGCCATGGGAATCGAGTGGATGGCCGCTGCTCAGGACCTGCTGAGCTGTGATAAGAGTCTCTGTGATGCCGATGGCAACCCGCTGCTCGGTTACGTGATCCCGCCTGGGATCAAGCAGGATGACGGCACGATCAAACGGCACACTGGTGGCAGCCAGTGGAGTTGGGCGATCCCCGCTTGCTCTGAAAATCAGGTGGAAGCCTACAAGTTCATTGAATGGCTTACCAGCCCCGAAGGCGCAAAGCTGTGGGCGCTTAATGGCGGTATCCCGGGCAATATCCAAGCCCTTAGCGATCCGGCGGTTGTGGAGAAGATCCCACAGTTTGCCCTGCTCGCTGAAGTGATGCCATACCGCTCGATCTTCCCTACCCTGACGGTCTCCCCCGAGTTGCTGCCAGTGGTCAATGAAGGGATCGTTGCCGCAGTTACCGGCACGAAGACCCCACAGGAAGCACTTGACGAAATGGCTGTAAAGTTGAACGAGATCCTCAAAGCCGGCGGTTACATTCAATAACGCAAATTGATTTAGTTAGGATATCTCGGGAGGGGATGCCGGGAATACAATTCCGTCCATCCTCTCCCGAATTCAAATCCACACCTGGTGAATTAATGGCACTTACCCACAGCAAGAAAACCTGGACCTTCCACCGTTTTATCCGGAAGTTTGAACCTGCATTTTATATTTCCCCCGCATTCATTGTTCTCATTTTTATCTTACTGTACCCCTTGGGGTACGCCCTGTGGTTGAGCTTCCATACCTGGACACTGCGCACATTCAAACAGGGTATCCCTTTTTCGGATATTCAGAACTACACCCAGCTTTTTTCCAATCCGGATTTCCTTAACGCGCTGCGCACCACGCTCACATTTGTCATTCTTGCGATCAGCTTCGAACTTATCCTGGGGATGGGTTTGGCGTTATTGCTAAATCAGGATATCAAAGCGCGTAGTTTTACACGGGCTCTCATTCTGATACCGATGATGTGCACCAACGTGGTGATTGGGCTGATGTGGCGTCTGCTGCTGAATTACCAGTACGGGTTGGTCAATTATTATCTCGGCCAGTTGGGTATTTTGCCTGTCGAATGGCTTAGCTCCCCCCAGGTGGCAATGTGGAGCGTGATCCTGGTGGATGTCTGGAACACCACATCTTTCGTCGCGCTAATGCTCCTGGCGGGTTTGCAGACCTTGCCGGATGAACCCTACGAAGCTGCCAAGATCGATGGGGCTTCTTCCTTTCAAACTTTTACCTACCTGACCTTGCCGTTCCTCAGACCGATCATCCTCGTTGTTCTATTGTGGCGTTTTATCGATACCTTCCGGATCTTCGACGTTATCTACCTTCTGACTGCGGGAGGACCCGCGCGGGCTACGGAAACCATCAGCATCTATGTCTACCGGTACGGCTTTCAATCCTTCAACCTCGGGGTTGCCGCGGCAGCCTCCTTCATTATGATGCTCATCATGCTGGTCTTCGCCGCCCTCATTTCGCGAGCCATCAGAAAGGAGGAATAAGCCATGCACCAGAGAAATTACCGCGCCCTTAAGATCATCAACCTCATCGTCATCTATTCGCTGGTTTTAGTGGCTGTTTTCCTTTCACTCGCACCTATCGTTTACTTGTTTATCACTTCATTCAAAGAACCTGACCTGACCTTCGCTATTCCCCCGGTCTGGAATTTCACCCCGACGGTTCAGAATTACCGCGAGGTGCTCTCCACCACCAATTTCGGCAGGTATTTTATGAATTCGGTCTCCATCGCGCTCATCACGGTGGGAATTGCCATGTTCCTGGGCACCCTGGCTGCATATGGCTTTTCCCGTTTTCGTTTTCGCGGAAAATTCTGGTTAAAGATGAGCGCGCTTGTACCGCAAATGCTTCCGCCAATCGTGTTGGTGGTTCCTTTTTACGTTCTGTTCAATCAGTTGGATTGGATCGACACCCGCCAGGCATTGGTCGTTTCCTACCTCACCTTCACCATCCCGCTCTGCATCTGGATGATGACCGGTTTCTTCGACGATGTACCCATCGAACTTGAGGAGGCCGCCATGATCGATGGCTGCTCCCGCTTCGGTGCCCTCTTCCGGGTGAGTTTACCTCTCGCTGTTCCGGGTATGGCCGCCACAGCGATCCTGGCGTTTATTTACTGCTGGAATGAATTCCTCTACGCAGTGATCCTCACCGGTCGGGAGGCGCGCACGCTCCCGGTCATAATCACCTCTTTCATGACCAATAAATCCATCCTGTGGGGGCGCATTGCCGCCTCCGGGTCACTTGTGTTGATCCCGGTGATCATCTTCGCCCTGCTTGCCCAGCGCTACCTCGTTCGCGGGCTCGGAAAAGGCGCGGTGAAGGGATGAAACCGCGCACCGCGGCCAGCGAATGGGTGCAATCCTATCCCGCCGAGATCATGGTCTGCGATGCCGCTGGAACGATTTTGGAAATGAGCGATACTGCCATCAAGATCTATGAAAAAGAAGGCGGAGCGGCGTTGATTGGCAGGAATGTGTTTGATCATCACCAGGAACCCGCGAAAAGCCAAATGATGGCGGTGGTGAATCAGCGCAGGCATGTAATCTACACCACCGAAAAGGGTGGTTTAAAGAAGTTGGTCTCGATCGCTCCTTGGTACCGGGAAGGGGAATATGCCGGATTCGCGCTGATCGTTCTTGACCTCCCGGAAAGACTGCCGAATATCAATAAAGACCGCTAGGGTTATGCACTTCCCAGAAAGGCTGATTTGAAAATGAGCCAAAAAGCGAAATCCAACATCACATTTCTTATCCTGCTGGTTATCCTGGCTATGTGCGCAGGACTGAATTCTATCCTTCCCCAGGGCGATATTATCCCCCAGGTTCCTAAATCCCAGATCCCGCAGTGGCTGATCTCCCTCGTGAGCGCCGGAGGAACCCTCGTTATATACGGAATTCTAGGATTCATCGGCCTGATCCTGTGGCGCAAGATCGGCTTCCCGGATATCTGGGACGAGCGGGTCACCAATAAACAGCGTTTCCTCATCCCTGCCATAGTCGGCAGCGCTATTGGCGTTGCGCTGATCCTCCTGGATCTCGTCTTCAGCCCGGTGAACGGTGTTGGCAGGTTGATCCACCCGCCGTTTCCAACATCCATCGTTGCCTCCATTTCCGCCGGTATAGGGGAGGAATTTCTATTCCGCCTTTTCTATATTTCCTTCTGGACCTGGCTGGTGGGAAAAATCATCCTTCGAGGCAGGGGTTTGAATATTGTCTACTGGGTGGTCGCGGTCCTCGCGGCTTTGCTGCATGGCGCCAGCCACCTGCCCTCCGCCATGTTTTTATTCGGGGCAAGCGATCCGATGTCCCTGCCTCCCATGCTCCTGGTTGAGATTTTCCTGTTGAATGGTTTGCTTTCGATATTCGCTGCCTATTTCTATAAGAAATTCGGACTGTTCGCGCCGATCGGAATCCACTTTTGGGCAGACATCGTCTGGCATACCATCTGGGGATTGGTATAACTTTTTCACGATCGAGACCTAATGTTTTTCGATATCGTGTCCCATGGATGGATTATCTTATTAATTAATTATTTACACTCATCGAAAATTATCAATTCTGAAATCCATAATTATCTACAACCCTCTTCCGTTGATTCCCTCCAGCTTTTTGAATCCAGCGAGCCTAATAATTTGTTGTAAGAAATCCCTTAGGTAAGGATATGAAATTTGCTTTAATAGGATAATTATTGTATTATTTATCTTATATTAGACCGGAGCGAAAATGAAATTTCAATTGAATATCACCACCTTAGTAATTCTTATCGGCTATATCCCTTGGCGCATGCAGTGCCGTTCCACAGCAAGTCACAAGCTCCCCTGTAAACCAGGATACCCCGATTCAAGTGGAATCCTCCCCCACGCAAGCGCCCACTCCGACAATCACTCCCACAGCTAGAGCCCTCCCCGACGCCGACCCAGGTTCCCCTTCCGGAAGTGATCGATAACGAGACTATTACAGATCTCCAGGTGGTGCGGGCGTATATGTTATACGGTGAAGAAACTGCCAAGTTTATGAAAAACTCGATCAGTCCGGATAATCGCTTTCTCGCTGCCTGGGGTTGTACATACCAGGAAGGATCCAACGGCACCTGTGAATCTCCCTTGATCTTATTATTTGACATGGATACCGGAAAAGTGACCCATGAGCTGGAGCCCCTGGAAACGATCGTTTCGGATTTTGAATTCAGCCCGGATGGGAAAACTCTTGCCGTAGCCGGCTGTCATACTCCCATTGCTTATTATGGCGAGTACGACACGATCTGCAATGCACCGCGCATCTGGCTTGTCGATACTGATTCAGGAGAAATTACCAACGAGTTAAAAGGGTACAACTCGCCTGTTGATAGCATGGTATTTTCACCGGATGGGGAATACCTGTATACCGGGGTTTTTTATTTTAAGAAATACAGTTTCACGGATAGCACGATCCGGGTTTGGGATGTCGCCACTGGTGAAAAAATTAAAGAAATTCAACCAGATATTGAGAATTGCAATAATGTCTTGTTGGGATTGACCCAGGATGGCCGATATTTAACCACTCAATACAATAATGAATGTAATAACCAGCGAAAGATAAAATGGTGGGATATGGAAAATCCTTCCTCGCGGGCAGTTTCGGGTTACCAAGGATATCGTTCAACTCTCAGCCCTGATAGCAGCAAGATCGCATTTGTCGAAAATTTCGAAAATTTGGTTATCCATATCCATGATCTTCATTCTGGGGAAAAAATCCAAACCATACCCACCGGATTAAGAGCGGGTTCAAGATTTACTTTCGGTTTTACTCCGGATAGCAAATCGCTCTTAATCTCGGATTACCAGGCGGAAAAAGGGGAAGGAGTCGCGATCATCGATATTGAAAGCGGCGATCTGATCGCCCGCCTCAAACCTGAGTTATTTGAATTTTCCCGTTTTGCAGCATATACATTCAGTCCGGATGGAAAAACCTTGTTGATTTTCGGGGGTGATAGGGATTATATGATTATCGGGGGTGATTATGATCCAAGAATCAGCGCCTGGGATACCTCCACCTGGAAAGAGATCGCAATGCCACAACCTTATTTTTCTGTTTACTCCATTCGATCCACCATCTTACCTTGCCTTTTCGCCAGGATCAAAAAAGGTTAGTGGCTTCTTACGATTCAGATGTCACCCAATTTGGATTACCTGTGGAGGGGCAGGACGCCGCACGCGAATTCCTGATTGGCCATATTGAGAAATTATCAGACGGAAATTATTCTGAAGCCGCGAATGACCTGAAATTCAGCGATGAACCATACTTTAATGAATGGCTCTCCGACTCCTGCCCGGGGTTGATCCAGAGGATAAAACCGCTGTTCTGGAAGCCCTTTGTACCGATGAACGATTCCCTTGCCTGCCATTATTGGATGTAACCTATGGAGCACAGACCCTCCCGGATACTTTTTTATTCAGGGTTCAATTCTCCAATCAGGATGGAACCCCTGTATTCTGGCCACCGTGCATGGATGCACCAAAAAACCAACGGTGTGATTTTCAGACAGAATATGATTACTGGGTTCAAGTCCAGCCGGATGGATCGTTCAAGATCTTGGATAGCCTCCCCTACTCTTCTTTCCTTGATGTTTTATGGTAAAAAAAGGGATTGTTTATCGTAAACTGAGATTTGTTCAGAAATAATATTCCATTCAAAAATATTGGATTATCTGCAAGTCTACGAAGGTTATCCCGGGTTTGAGGCAGGCAAATCCCTGGCTGAATCCCTGTCCAATAACCAGAGAATGTTCCTGTTTTTCGACATGATTTCCTGTACGGGGATCCTGATCTGGATTCATCGATTCTCCGAATGCTCTGGCAACTATATCTGCTTTTTCCTTACCGGAAACAAGAAAAATGATGTTTTCCCCCGCGTTTAGCACCGGGAAGGTCAGCGTCACCCGGTCCACCAGAGGCAGCGGAGGTGTGTCGTGCTTAACCTCAACAACCCACTTTCGTTCTTCCTGCAGAGCAGGTGCACCCGGAAAAAGCGAAGCCGTGTGCCCGTCGGTGCCAATACCTAGAAGGATTAAGTCAAAGACCGGCATTTCTCTGGCAAAGTGAACCCGCAATTCATTTTCATAGAAATTCGCGGCTGCCTCCGGTTCCATCTCCCCATGGATACGGTGAATATTCTGCTTGGGAATATTAATGTGATCCAGCAATACTGATGCAGTCATCCCGAAATTACTTTCTGGATGATCTGGCGGAACGCAGCGCTCGTCCACCCAGAAAAAATGGGTGTTCGCCCAATCCACCTTCGCACCAACGAGTTGCTGGAACATCCTTTTAGGAGTCGTACCCCCGGATAGTGCTACTGTAAAGCTGCCCTTCGCTGCGATGGCGTTTTTAGCCAGTTCGGAAAATTCCCCCGCAGCATGGATGGCTAATTCATCGACATCCGCGAAAACTTCAATCCGAGGCATCCGCCATCCCTTCGGAAGAAACACAACCCTCCCGCCAGAAATGTCCTGCCCTTTCAAGTAGTTCATCCGCTTCTCGCGGTCCGGGTGTGTTTCTGGGATAGTAACTCAGCGGTGGTTGGTTATTTTCCTCCCAACAACGGATCACCGGATCCACCAGCCGCCAGGATGCCTCGATCCCATCACTGCGGGTGAAAAGTGAAGCATCCCCCGCCAGGGCATCCAGGAGCAACCGCTCGTAAGCATCCGGCAGGCCGCCTTTGAATGAAGTGGGGTAGTGAAAGTCCATGTCCACCGGGCGCATTTCCTGGTCGGAATCCGGCACCTTTGCCTGGAAACGCAGATGGATGCCCTCATCAGGTTGAATGCAGAGGGAGAGCACGTTCGGGGAGAAGTTGCTGCCTGGTGGAAGATGGAACATCAGGTGCGGAGGCTTTCGGAATTCAATGATGATCTCTGAAGTCTTGCGATGCATCGCTTTTCCCGAGCGCAGGTAAAAGGGTACCCCCTGCCAGCGCCAGTTATCGATCAGTAACTTAAAAGCCGCGAATGTGGGGGTTTTTGATCCATCTGAAACGCCTTCCGTTTCGGAGTAGCCCTGGTACTGGGCACGGATGGTGTTCTCCATTTTGATCGGGCGTATGCTCTCGAAGAGTTTATTCTTTTCATTGCGGACAGCGTCTGCGTTGAAGGAGCTTGGCGGCTCCATGGCTACCAGGGCTAACAGTTGAAGGATATGGTTCTGAAAAATATCCCGAACCACCCCTGCATTATCGTAATACCCGGCACGGTGCCCCACATCGACCGTTTCCGAAACCGTGATCTGGACGTTTTCTACAAAATTGCGGTTCCAAATCGGTTCGAAGATCGTATTTGCGAACCTGAAGAAGAGGATGTTCTGGGCAGTCTCTTTGCCCAAATAGTGATCGATGCGGTAAACCTGGTCTTCCTCGAAGACGTTATGCACAATCTGGTTCAAATCGCGGGCGGATTCCAGGTCCCGCCCATACGGCTTTTCGATGATGATTCTGCGCCAATTGCCCCCCTTTTGCTCCGCCATTCCTGCATTGCCCAAGTCGATGACAACCGGTGCATAATGCTCCGGCGCGGTCGCCAGGTAGTATAAACGGTCAGCGGGTCCTTCTTCCAGGTCGTCCAGAAAGCGGCTCAATCCAGAGAAATCCGCAGGGACACCCAGGTTGCCCTGGAAATAACGGATCTTCCCGGAGAATTCATCCCACTTTTGAGGGTCGTAAGTCTCCGCGCAAAATTGGACCACCCCGGTTTGAAGATGCTCTCGGAAAGTCTCGTCCGTGAAGGGTCTGCGGGCGAACCCAACGATCCTTGCACAGGCGGAAAGCCGACCTTTGATGAAATTGTTATACAGCGCCGGGATCAACTTTCGCGAAGTCAGATCCCCTGAAGCTCCAAACACAACGATCGTAACGGACGCGCAAGAAGTATTCATTTGTCCTCTTCCCCTTAAATCTTACCCGATTTGTGGAAATTATAGAGAATCTGGTGAGGGATGGTTTGAATAATGTGAATACATGAGATACTATGGGCTGGGTAAACAAATGACTGTCGCAATCTGGTGGATCCGCCGCGATCTTCGCCTGGAAGACAATCCCGCTCTCGAACAAGCCAGTCGGAATGGTGCGGTAATCCCTGTTTTCATCCTGGATAACCACCTTCTGACGAGAAAGGCACCGCGAAGGCAGAATTTCCTTTTTCGGGGACTTTGCCAATTGAATGATGATCTCCGAAATAATGGCACAAGATTGATCGTTCGCCGTGGTGATCCTCTGGCGGAGTTGACGAGACTGGTCTCGGAGACAGGGGCAGAGATAATCAGCGCGGGGGAGGATTTCAGCCCGTACGCCAGGCTCAGGGATGAGAGGATAGGCAGGCACCTCCCCTTGCGTTTAACCCCGCATCTGACTCTGCACCACCCGGTCGATGTTCATAAAGTAGATGGAAATCCGTACACGATTTTTACCCCTTTCAAAAAGAAATGGTTGAGCCTGCCTCTCACCTGGAAGTTGATCCCCATCCCGAAAAATTGCTGGCACCCTGCCTCCGTCCTGGCTTCTGAGATAATACCCGCCGCAGATGAAGACGGGATCTTCCCTGCCGGTGAAAAGCAGGCCAGGTTTCAGCTCGATGATTTTTTTCGCCGAAAACTGGATGAGTATGCGATCAACAGGGATCTGATGGCTGTGGAGGGAACTTCGCTGCTTTCGCCGTATCTCCGCTTTGGGATGATCTCCCCGAGCCGGGTTTTTGAGCTAATCTTCCGTAAAATCAATTCTACTGGGGATGTCAGGGAAAAGATGAACGCTGAAACCTGGCTGAATGAGTTGATCTGGCGTGAATTTTATCAATCCATCCTCTTCCACTTCCCGCAGGTCACCCGGACTGCTTTTCGTCCCTCGATGCGCGATATTCATTGGAATGAACCCGGGCAGGAACTTTCTGCCTGGCGGGAAGGCACCACCGGATTCCCCATTGTGGATGCAGGAATGCGCCAGTTGGTCGAAACTGGCTGGATGCATAACCGCGCCAGGATGATCACTGCATCATTCCTGGTGAAGGATCTGCTTATCAATTGGCAGCTAGGCGAAGAATGGTTTTACGAGAATTTGATCGATGGCGACCCAGCTTCCAATAATGGCGGGTGGCAATGGGTTGCGGGAACAGGTACGGATGCCGCGCCATATTTCCGGGTATTCAACCCGGTCATTCAGGGAAAACGCTTCGATCCACTGGGGAATTACATCCGCCGCTGGGTCCCCGAGCTTGCCCGTGTACCATCGGAATACATTCATGCCCCCTGGCTCATGCCGACCTCTGAACAGATACGAACCGGATGCATCATCGGCAAGGATTATCCTTTCCCGATTGTGGATCATGCCGTGGTAAGGGGAAGAGTAATGAGTGCCTACCGCGCTTCAGTACTACTTACCAATTCCCTCACAGACCACAATATTGATATTGAAAGAATCGAATAGGAGAAGAGATGATCAGAAATCAATGGTATATCGTCTTGGATTCGAAAGAAGTCAAACAGGGAAAACCACTGGGGGTATTACGCTTGGGAGAGAAACTGGTTTTCTGGCGGAATCCGGATGGTAGCGCAAATTGCATGCGCGATCAATGCCCCCATCTTGGTGCGCAGCTCAGCCAGGGCAAATTGGTCAGCGACAGGTTGAAGTGCCCGTTTCATGGTTTTGAATTCGACCCAAACGGTGCCTGCAGGCTGGTACCCTCCATCGGAAAGAATGGGAAAATTCCAAATGCGCTGGAAGTGACGACCTACCCGGTGCATGAAGCCCATGGATGGATTTGGATCTACTGGGGTACTCCACCTGAAGGGGAATTGGTACCGCCCAAATTTTACAAGGATATTGATGATAGGTTTAGTTACGGGAGTTTCCGCCAGGATTGGCCGGTACATTATTCCCGCATGGTTGAAAACCAGTTGGACGTGATGCACCTCCCTTTTGTCCACCATAACACTATCGGTGCCGGTGGAAGAGCACTCGTGGATGGTCCCCTGGTTAAATTGGATGACGGAATTTTGAAATTGTGGGTTTACAACCGCCTTGATGATGGATCATTGGCTCTTAAAGCTGACGAAATCCCTGAACCCAAACGGGAACCCTTCCTGATCTTCATATTTCCAAATTTATGGGAAAACCGGATCGGGGATGGAACCCGCATCCTGATCGCTTTCGTACCAGTTGATGAAGAAAATGGCATTCTTTATGGAAGGTATTACCAAAACCAGGTAAAAATCCCAATCCTGAAGGATCTGGTGAATTGGATCGGGATTCTGGGAAGCATCGTCATCGCTAACCAGGATAAACGGGTGGTCAGTAATATCCTTCCCAAGAAGACGGAACTAAAAAAAATGGGGCAGATCCTGGTTCCGGGTGATCGGGCTATCTTATTGTACCGGGCTTACAGGCAAAAATTAAAGGTCCTGGCCAGACAGATCAGCGAAAAGGATTAATGTAATTTTTAAAAGGAGCATACACTCATGCTGGCTGGGCAACATCGATGGGTCGTTCCCCGGTTCTCCACAAATAAACCGCCAGCAAACCGGTCACGATCGCGCAAAAGATCCCGGGTGCACCGGCGCCAAATTGCTGCAGGAGGATGCCCCCCAGAACCGGAGAGATTACGCGGGTCATGCTTTCCAGGGATGCACCGATCCCCAGCATCCCGCCAACTTCATCCGGATGGACTGATTTACTGATCGAGCTATTGATCACCGTATTAAACACTCCGCCTGCAAAAGCAATTGGAATCAAAATGATTAATAAAACAGGCAAAGACGGTGCCAAAGCCCAACCCAATAACGATACAGACATAATCGCAATCGACCAAAAGATCAAGATCGCTTCCCGAAATCTTGCGGTCAGTAAACCAATCAGAAAACCCTGAACAATTACGGAAAGAACTCCCACATAAGCCAGTACATATCCGGTTGTCTGCGCATTCAATTTGAATTTATACAATCCGTATAGTGCAAACACCGATGTGAACATTGAAAAAGCGATGGCAAAAAAGAACCTGGTGGAGAGCAGCGGACCAACATGCGGTCTTCTAAGAACCGAGATCAGAGCCGGAATGGTGAAAGGAATCTGGTTATTCCGCTCCGACATGGCATCGCGTTTTTCCTTCGTGAGAGATTCGGGCAGCCAGAAGAACACAAGTACCAGGTTAATGATTGCCAGGCCTGCAGCAACAAGCGCCGGAACCATAAATCCAAACTGGCTGAGAATGCCGCCCAGTGCTGGGCCGAAAATGAAACCAAGACCGAATGCGGCACCAATCAAACCCAGCCCTTTGGCGCGGTTTTTCTCATCAGTGATATCGGTGATATACGCCTGGGCGACACTGATATTTCCACCAAAGAATCCAGCCATCGCACGGGCTATGAAGATCACCAGCAGCGTGTTTGCAAATCCCAGGATGATATAGGCAACGATGTTGCCAGCCAGGCTGACCAGCAACACAAATCGCCTTCCAAGACGGTCTGAAAGTCTTCCCAAAATTGGTGCGCTGATGAATTGCAGGAGCGCATAGATTGCGACAAGCGCTTCGGTTGTGATCGCGTTCGCGCCGAAAGTTGTAGCATAGAATGGCAGCAGGGGCAGAATGATACTGAACCCGAGCAGATCGATGAACACGATAAGGAAGATGGAAAAGAGTTTCTTGTTTGACGAGATCATTTATTCAAACCTGTGTTAGCCAAGAGTAAGCGTCAACTATATCCATATGTAAGTTATAAGTCAAACCTCTTGCATAAGATTCAGAATATGGTTTTTTCGGATTATTAATGATAGAATATATTCAATATTATGAATATATCTTCGGTTGATCAAATTTCCTCCCTGCTTGGAACGATTGGTCCGTCACCCAGGTTATTAATCCTATTAGCTGTCGGAGATGCGGAACCATGCGTTTGCCACCTCGAAACCATTTTGGGTTGGAGACAGGCTTATTTATCTCAGCATCTAATGGCATTACGAAAATCAAATATTGTGATTGCAAGGCGCCATGGAAGGAATATTCATTATCGATTGAGTGATCCAAAATATCTTGATTTTATTCAACAACTTGCGACCATTCAGAATGTTGATTTACCCAAACTGGCCCCTTCCCCCGATTGTTGCTGCCCCAATTGCCGAAAAGAAAGGGGAGAGGATTGTCATTAATTCTTCCCCTATTTGGACTAACCTGAAAACAAAACTTTGGCGATAGAAATGTTTGCCTATTAATTGAAAATTATTGGAGATAAGTAATCAAGGAGATTTTTCGATGGAATTAATGGAATTTAGAATCGATAAGTTTATTTTCCGGGTTGCCGATGATCGTTTTTATACATCCGAAGGGATATGGCTTAAATCCGAAAACGATCAGGTTCAAATTGGGGTATCTGATTATTTTCAACAGCATAACGGCGATGTGGCGTTTGCCGAGATAAAGGCTGTGGGTAAAGAAGTGATCAAAGGCGCAGAGGTGGCGACAATTGAAACAATGAAAGTCAATGTCGAGTTGCCTTCCCCTATTACAGGCAAAGTCATTGAAGTAAATCCTGCGCTTGCCACTGCTCCGGAGGCTATCAACCAGGACCCTTATGGAACCGGTTGGCTGGTAATAATGGAACCAAGAAACTGGAATGTCGAAAAAACTTATCTTCTTGATCCACAGGCGTATTTTATAAAGATGAAAGCGGATGCGGAGCGTGAGGTAAATAGTTAATGCTAAAAGATCAAGACTCCACGAAAGTAATAATAGTCCCCTGCAGTGGGATCGGTAAGTCCTTCGGATCTGTCAGCCGTGAAGCGGCTTATATCATAAACGAAGAACTCCGCCCGGACGCAACCGATATCGTTGCGTTAGCCAAACTTGTTATGAGGGAAGAGTCCGCGGTTTCGACAATTACAGGGAACCCGGTCATCACCATCGATGGCTGCAAGCTGGCCTGCGCCAGCAAGATGGTCAAAGAAAGCGGTGGGAAAATTGAGCAGCGGTTCGATGTCCTGGATGTTTACCGCCGGTATAAGAATTTCAGACCGGATGGAATTGCTGAGCTAAATGAAAACGGTGTAAAGCTCGCACATGCTCTGGCTGATGAAGCTGTTGTTACTATCGACGACCTTATAGCTGAAAATAGAGGAGACACAAATGCCTGATCTGCCGAAAAAGAAGGTCGGTATCGTCTCCTGTTCTGGTGAAGAGCTGTCTGAAGGAACGATCACCCGCCTGGCAACCCGAAAAGTATTGGATCAACTCCGCCCGGATGATACAGTCACCATCTGCCTGCCGCTCTTCCTCGCGGGTGGCGAAGGTGATCGGGCTTTTGCCAAGTTTTACCCGACCATCGCCGTGGATGGCTGCGAGCTGGGCTGTGCTGCGCGTGGAACCGAAAAGTATTCCAGCAAACCTGCTGCAAGTGTCATGGTTCGCGATGTAATAATGGAAAACGGGTTTTCACAACCGGAAGGTCGCCGTCGCCTTAATCAAGCTGGTGTGCAAGCTGTGGACGCCACAGCCTTAGAATTGGCAGCCTTAGTGGATCAATTGCTTGGAAAGCACTGGAACCGAAGCGCCGGTGCATTTGAACATATTGGCGTGGCTGTCCCGGTACCCGGGAATGAAACTGAAAAGGTTGCCCCCTGTTCCTGTGGTTCTGGCATACCCGTCCAAGAAGTTCAAATAAACGGTCAGAGAATCATCCTGATCGCCTTACCGCTTATCTTTGAGAATTTCCGGCGGGAGGGTAAGCAACCTTCCGCCATAATGGCAAAAGAATTGCTGGATACTGTCAGGCTCTATAACCAGGTTCCAGATGGAGCAGATGAAGATTATCTTCCTGCCATTCTGCAGGAATACACAACGTTCTGTGAAAAGAAGGAAGAATAATGAGCCAGACTGCCACCTACAACACTACCGTGAATTGGAAGGGGGAACATTGGGGGCATATTGTAATGGGCAATGGGCCGGAAATGGATTTTTCCGCACCACCGGATGCCCAGGGACACGCCGGCGTTCTCACTCCTGAGGATGCTTTTGTCGCAGCAGCAAATACCTGCATCATGATGATGTTCATTTGGGCTACCGAACGTTACAAGCTTAATCTGATTTCTTATAATTGCCGCGCCGAAGGGACGAAGCTAATCGAGTTGGACAGGACAGAGATATTCACCCAGCTTCGATTTTTCCCCGAGATCCGCGTTTCGGCTGGTAAAGAAACAGCCGCGTTTATCCATGGAAGAATCCAAAAAGCACTTGCAGCGGCGCAAAAATACAGCCTGGTCGCAAATTCTGTGAAGTCCGAGATCATTATTGAACCAAAGATTGACGTGGTTGCATAATGAAGCGCGTTAACGAATAGTTCTTAGAAAACAAAAATCAAAACACCAAAGGAGAAAAGAAATCATGCTTTCAATCAAAGTTCTTGGGTTCCGGTTGTCAGAATTGCCAGACGCTGGCAGCATTAACCAAACATGCTGTTGAGTATCTGGCGATAGATGCGACAATTGAAAAGGTAACGGATCATGCTGAAATCGGAAAGTACAAGATTCTGGCGACACCAGGTTTGGTTATAAATGAGAAGGTGGTATCTGCAGGCCGGGTCCCAAGCGAAGCTGAGATAACGACCATGCTCACAACAGCTCTTGGAGGCCCAATGAAAAAGAAAGTCTTGTTTCTTTGCACTGGCAACTCCTGCCGTTCCCAGATGGCGGAAGCCATCGTCAATGCCCGCTTTGGTGACAAGTGGGATGCGATCAGCGCCGGAACCAAGCCGACGGGGATTGTCCACCCCCTGGCGATCGAAGTCCTCCAGGAAATCGGTATCAAGCATACCGGCGAATCCAAACCGGTGGATGTTTTTTATGAAACGAGCTTTGACCTGGTGGTCACGGTCTGCGATTCCGCCGCGGAGGAATGCCCGGTCTGGCTTGGTAAAGGGAAACGGGTTCATCACAGTTTTCCAGACCCTGCAATAACCGGTGATATCAACGATTTTCGTTCCATAAGAGATGAAATGATCGTGGAGATTCCAGTAATACTGGCAAAATTCGAATAGGAGACATCATGGCAGAACAACCCACAAAAAAACTCTCATTCCTGAACCGTTACCTGACCCTGTGGATCTTCCTGGCGATGGCAGCCGGAGTGGCCATCGGGTATTTCTTCCCCGCTCAGGTACAAGCTTGGAACCAATCCGTCTCTGTGGGAACTACCAATATTCCCATCGCCATCGGGTTGATCCTGATGATGTACCCTCCGCTGGCAAAAGTCCGTTACGAAGAACTGGGGGATGTTTTCCGAGACCGTAAAGTTCTGAGTCTATCCCTGGTGCAAAACTGGATCATCGGCCCTATCCTGATGTTCATCCTGGCAGTCGTTTTCCTGCACGATTACCCCGAGTTTATGTATGGCTTGATCCTGATCGGCCTGGCGCGCTGCATCGCCATGGTCATCGTCTGGAACGAGCTCGCTAAGGGTGATAACGAGTACGCAGCCGGTCTGGTGGCCTTCAACAGCATTTTTCAGGTTCTCTTTTATAGCGTCTACGCCTATGTTTTCATCACAGTCCTGCCCACCTGGTTTGGCTTTCCCGGTACCTCCGTGCCGATCACAATGGGTGAAATTGCGAAGAGCGTATTCATTTACCTGGGCATCCCCTTTCTCGCCGGATTCTTCAGCCATTATTTTCTTATCCGGGCTAAGGGGAAGGAATGGTACTATCACAAATTCATCCCCAAGATCAGCCCGATCACCCTGGTCGCACTGCTTTTCACAATTGTGGTCATGTTCTCTCTCAAGGGTGAATATATCGTCAAATTCCCGATGGATGTCGTTCGCATTGCCATCCCCCTGCTGATCTATTTCGTCGTGATGTTCTTCACCAGTTTCTTCATGGGAAAGTCAATTGGAGCAAACTATAAAAAGACGGTCACTCTTGCATTCACCGCAGCCAGCAACAATTTTGAGCTCGCCATCGCTGTGGCTGTGGCAGTGTTCGGAATCTCCTCTGGGGAGGCATTCGCAGCTGTGATCGGACCCCTTGTGGAAGTTCCGGTGATGATCCTCCTGGTCAATGCCGCCTTTAGATTGAAAAAACGGTATTTCCCCTTGGAAGGAGCATAAGAAGAATCAGTTCCTGTGGTTGTAACTTATCCATCATGGATGTATGATGAAAATAAGATATAAATCCGTTTCAGGAGGCGAGCTGATGACAGGCTATTTTGGATCCATAGAAACACAGACTCTGCAGAATGAATTTTTCCGCAAGGTACTCTTCACAGGGAAACATGCCCAGTTGGTTGTAATGTGCCTGCAGCCGGGTGAAGAGATTGGCAATGAAGTTCACAACCTTGTTGATCAGTTTTTCCGGGTTGAAGAAGGAGAGGCTAAATTCATTTTAAACGGGAAAGAGGAGCATATCGTCTCCGATAATGATGCTGCTGTAGTGCCGGCGGGGACATTCCATAATGTCATCAATATCTCTAAAACATCGAAGTTAAAACTCTATACGGTTTATTCTCCACCCAACCATCCGGATGGCACAATTCATAAAACAAAGGCTGAGGCTGAAGAAGCCGAAAAGCATGAACACCATTGACCTCTAGAGGATTGAAAGGAAAACCCCGGGAAACCGGGGTTTTGTTGTTTTTTCTCAAGATAAATTCTGCTACTGCGCAGGACCGCCGTTTTGAAACTCCATTCGTTTCTCTCCCCCTGCCGTTTCAAGCGCGAGTCCACCTTTTCCATCCGGACCGCCCGCAACGATTTCATCGAGTAATCCAAGATATTCGGTTTCCATTGAACCCGCTTCACAGGCTATTCTCGTCCTGCTTGTAATATTAATCGTTAAGCCATTCGCGGTTGAATAGTTCCCTTGATAGGTATTACAGTCGGCTTTACCGGAAACTGAACCATCCGGATAAAAGATGATCGTGTAATATTTTGGGTCCGGGTTTAACTTAATTTCGCCCGTCGATTTATTCTTTAAACTGATCCATTCCCAGTTGATCATCTGGATGGGATTTTTTGTTGGAACCAAGGTCGTCTGTGGGTTTTGATGGTGCAGGCTGGGTGCTTGTTGGTTGAGGTTTCGCGGTTGGACTCGCAGCAACGGAAGGAATTGAAGTAGGTTTGACCGGTGTATTGGTCAGCTGCGGTTTAGGGGTGGGAGTAATAGAATTCACCGGAATAAGAGTTGGAACCTGCGGGGTTTCAACCGGGGCTGCAGCGGGTTGGCAGGAACGAATTAGGAAGAATGCCACCAAGACGGCTCCTCCGATGATCAAGTACCAATATTTTCGTTTCATAGATCTCCTTAAAGAAATTCCAGACCTGGTATCAGATCTGGACGAATTATATTTCTTAATTTTTCCATTAATATAGTGAAGTTACACCAATACAATAGAATTAACCGTTGGATTCTTCTTTTTTCTGCGGAGACAAGAACAGATTGGCCAGGTAACCGGTGAAGGTACCAAAGATCCCACACCGATGATGATGATCACCGCCACCAATGATTCGCCCCGAATCAGTTGTCGGGAAACCTATCTCCGTACCCAACAGTGGAAATGGTGACCAGTCGTGTACCAGATCGCATCTGATGCGGTTTTTATATTCGCGTCCGGGTTACCTCTTCGGCTTTCAGGATCGCCAGAGCTGCCAAATTCCAGGACCAAAATCCCATCAGGAAAAGGATGATCAAAGCACTGCCAGCCCGGTCTTTGAGCAGAGTATCCAGCGATCTGTTTTAGGTCCGACTTTTCGCATCAACCGGTAAACACGAACCAGGCGGAAGACCCTTAATATCTTAGTCTGTTCGAACGGTAGACTTGCCAGAAGATCCGCCCAACCGAATTGACGGAAGAAATAATCACTTTTCGAAGGTGCGGTCAATAAACGGTAGGTAAAATCACCCAGGAAGATGATGCTGATAGAGACTATTCATGATATTAAAAACTTTAGTTAAATCCGGATCTTTAACAAATAAACCAACAAAAAGATTAAAAATGGAAATTACCGAGAGAACCGCGATAAAGATTTCATATCCGAGGCTTTTTAATTCCGTTTTCTGAGCCATGAGTTCCTCCACTAAAAAATGATTATTTGAATAGTTGCAATAAAAATACCAGTCTCAGAAACCGGGTTGAATCCCGGAATCTCAGACTGGTTATCCGTGTTACCCCTCGGAGACTAGAAGTATCTCGAGGGGTTGATGGGATGAACTTGATTAACTGCCGAGCAACTTTGCCTTGGCTTGCGTGAATTCCTCATCCGAAAGGACGCCGGCATTGTGCAACTGGGAAAGCTGCATCAGCTGGGAATTCAGGTCATCTCCTGCCGGAGCGGCTATTTGCTGCTGCTCCGCTGGTGCCTGCACATACACAACTTCGGGTTCAGCGGCTGCTGCAGCTGCCTGCTGCTGGGCTGCCTGGTTGGCATATTTTTGGTCCTGGTGATGATGGACAGCCCCTGCTGTTCCAGCTACGACTGCGGTCGTCGCAGCCACGCGGACAACCCTTCGACCTACTGCTCTTCTTCGCATCATAATGGTTTTCTCCTGATTATTTTTGTTTACTGAGTGGTCATTAACTCAATAAGGATTGTTATTTATCCGCCAGGGCAAGGTCTCTCACAACCTCGAGAACAACCTCGTTCGGAATTCGTTCCTGCATTAAAACCTGACCTTCGGCTCGCAGAACAGCTTCCTTAAATCCGACCGTCCACAAATTCTCATAAAGTAGTAAGCCGGCTGTAGAGTTATTTTCCAGTTTTGCGCCGATCATTTCAATGTCATCTTTCTTGATCATGCCCTGAGTTGCGACTTTCGTGGGATCAAAAATGGCGACAAATTCGACATCGGGTTGTTGGATCTCTTTAACCGTGACCACACCCTGCGCATCTTTATAGATGATCACCATATCAATGACGCGGATGATCTTTTGAGACATGAGACTATTCAGCTCTTTGAGGATTTCTCCTCTGAACTTGTTGCCCTTGAATTCAAGGGCGAGAAAATCAATTGCACCGTATGTCATCTTTTATTCTCCTTTTCTTGATTTGGATAAATTCAATATCTTATTCCAAATTATAAATCCATTCTTGAATTTTTCAATTACCCGAAGGGAGCAATTCCTTTTGCGGCTGAAAATTAAACCTAAACCTTATAAACCGATGTTATAACCCGGCAGAACTCTTGAGAGAAGCCTGAAGGAATCAAAGAAAAGCATCAAGCCTGCCAGGATCAAAATGATCCCCATCACGACCTCAGTGATCCGCATGACCCGGGAATACTTTCGTAGAATCACGGTCACCCAGCCGATTCCCAGCGCTGCTGCGAGAAAAGGAATAGCGAGACCAATTGAATAAGCGGTTCCAAGCAATACCGCCCAAGCGATCGAACCCCCGTTGAGAGAATAAGTGAGTATCAAACCCAGGATTGGACCTACGCATGGGGTCCAACCGGCAGAAAAAATGACCCCAAAAACAAATGAAGTAACCAAGCCGAACCTTTTGGGCACAGGACGATGGATCTTTCGTTCATAATCCAGCCAGGGAATCCTGTATAACCCGGTTAGGTGGATCCCAAAAATAATCACCACGATCCCGCCGATCTTTGCCAGCCACGATTGAAAATCCGAAAGCAGTAAACCAAGGGATGCGGCAATGATATTAAAAAGGATGAAAACCAGGCTGAAACCGAGGACGAAAGCGAGTCCATGAAAAAAAGTTGACCATCGATCAGAACGGGAATAATCATCCCCTGCTGCCCGGCCACCCAGGTACCCAATATAAACTGGAACGAGGGCGAGGACGCACGGCGATAAGAATGACGCAAGCCCTGCCAGAAAAGCAAGCCAGATTCCGATATTGGAAGCTTCCATATGAACTTACCCATTTTACCTTTTGCCGGTATCGAAAAGTCTGTCAGGGAGGGATTATTAATAATCCCTAACAACATTTTTTATCCTCATTGGTTTTCTTATCCAAACACCGAATTGGTGGAATGTACTGACTACTTGCCCCTGGATGGTCTACCAGCTAAAATCTATTTATGAAATTCGATATTTTCACGTTATTTCCGGAAGTTTTCAATCCATACTTCGAGACCAGTATCCTTAAACGTGCTGTCCAAAATAACCTTCTGGAGATCCGCCTGCACAATATCCGGAATTGGACCACCGATAAACACCACACCACCGACGATACCCCCTACGGCGGCGGCGGAGGCATGGTGATGAAACCGGAACCGGTCTTCGCGGCGGTCGAATCCGTGCTGGGTGTGAATCGGGATTTCCCCTGCATCCTGCTTACCCCCCAGGGAAGACCCTATAACCACAGCATCGCCCGGCAATTGGCGGAGCAAGACCGTATCGCTCTGCTCTGCGGGCATTACGAGGGGATCGACGAACGGATCCGCGAGCACCTGGTAACCGATGAGATCTCCATCGGGGATTACGTTCTCACCGGCGGCGAGCTTGCAGCTATGATCCTGGTTGATAGCGTTACCCGCTTTCTTCCGGGTGTGCTTGGAGATCCGGAAGGCGCGGATGATGATTCCTTCGCCTCCGGCTTGCTTGAATACCCGCACTACACCCGTCCGGAGGAGTTCCGCGGCTGGAAGGTTCCCGAAGTGCTGCTTTCCGGTAATCACAAAGTGATCGAGCAGTGGCGCAGGGAACAGGCACTAAAACGCACATATGATCGCAGGCCTGATCTCCTTGAGTCGCTTGAATTGAGCAAAAAAGAAAAAGAATTTCTAATGAGGCTGGAAGACGAGAAACCAATAAAAAAGGGAGGCTTGGAATGAAATTCAGCATCGGAAAAACATTTCTGCTGGGGTTCGGTTTTTTTGGGGTCAGCGTCATCTGGAGCGTTTATAACGCGTACGTCCCCATTTTTCTTCAAGACCGGTTTCTGCTGGCAGCCGCCTTTATCGGGGTTTTTATGACCCTGGATAATATTGCCGCTTTATTCATTCAACCCGCCGTGGGTGCCTGGTCGGACCGCATCCACACGCGGCTCGGCCGCCGGCTGCCTTTCATCCTCGTGGGTGCGCCGATCGCGGCGTTATCTTTCATCATGCTGCCCCTTGCTGGCAGTTTGTTTGCCTTCTTCCTGGCATCCGTCGCGCTTCTGATCAGCATGGCAGTCTGGCGGACCCCGGTGGTGGCACTGATGCCGGATATCACCCCTTCAAAGTACCGCTCGCAGGCAAATGGGATCATCAACCTTATGGGCGGGTTGGGAGCAATCATCGCTTTCATCGGCGGGGCAAAACTCTACGACATGAACCCGGAGTACCCCTTCCTGATGGGAGCCGTTCTCGTGGTTCTGGCTGCTGTTCTTGTACTGATTTTCATACGCGAGCCGAAAATCCCGGAACCTTCCCAAGAGGAAGAAAAACCCGGTTTGATCAACAGCCTAAAAACCATGTGGGGGTCACCGGATCGATCCGAATTGCGGCTGCTGAGCGCGATCTTCTTCTGGTTCGTCGCTTATGCGGGGATCGAGGCTTTTTTTACCCTTTTTACCAAAAATTACTTGTTACTGCCCGAATCAGATGGAGCAAGAATGATGGGGCAGCTCTCACTCTTCTTCGTGATCTTCGCCATCCCGGCTGGATATATCGGCTCCGCTTTGGGTAGGAAAAAGACAATTATTTGTGGAGTGAGCCTGATGATGGTTTGCGTGGCTTCCATTTATGTCATCCCTCAGGAGACTCTGGCAACCCTTAACACCACCCTGCCCCTGGTTGGGCCTATCTACACGCTCAGCTATATCATGATGATCCTCGGCGTTGCCTGGGCGTTGATCAACATCAACTCCCTGCCGATGGTTGTGGATATGACCGACGCGGTGCATATCGGTACCTATACCGGGTTGTATTATCTCTTTTCCACGCTCGCCGCGGTTCTTGGGCCTATCCTCTATGGCGGGATCATCCAGGCGAGCGGTGATCAGTACCGTCTGCTGATGCTGATTTCCCCGTTTTTCCTGCTCTTTGCACTGCTGGCCATGCTGGGGGTAAAGCGGGGTGAACCCAATAATACCCAGGCGGAGTGATTTTCTTAAAAAATGTTGCATATACCCGGAATTAACGCTATACTCATTGGTGCACAGGGAATATCAATTTCTGGTATATCCCTGGCAAAACCCACTATTTTCTCAGGAGGAGAAACAGATGTCTAAAAAGTTGTTTGCTGTTTTAGGTGTCTTGATCATGGTCTCCATGATCCTTTCGGCGTGCGCCCAGCCGACAGCGGCACCCACTGAAGCCCCCGTCGCGCCGACAGAAGCACCCCCACCCACCGAAGTTCCCCCAACCGAAGCCCCCAAGCTTCTGATGGGCGAGGTTACCGATATGGGTGGCGTGGATGACAAATCCTTCAATGCTCTTGGATGGAAGGGTCTCCAGGATGCCGCAGCTGAGCTCGGTGTGGAAGCAAAATATCTGGAATCCACCCAGCAGTCAGATTACGCCAAGAACATCCAACAGTTCCTCACTGAAAAAGCTTCCCTGATCACAACGGTTGGCTTCCTCCTCGGTGTGGATACCGCCACTGCCGCCAAAGCGAACCCTGATACAAAGTTCGCGATCGTTGATTATGCGTTCCCCGATTGCTGGCCGGGTGCGGTTGTTGGTAAGGACTGCGGTTCCGATGTTGAGCTGCCGAATGTGGTTGGACTGACCTTCCAGACCGATGAAGCTGCCTTCCTGGCTGGCATGCTGGCCGCCGGGACGAGCAAGTCCGGAGTACTTGGTACCTACGGTGGTATGAACCTCCCGACTGTTTCCATCTTCATGAAAGGTTTGGAAGCCGGCGCTAAATACTACAATCAGCTGAATGGCACGAACGTGAAAGTTCTCGGATGGGATACCTGCAAAAATGACGGTACCTTCACCGGAAACTTCAGCAGCACCGATGATGCCCGCAAGATCACTGAATCCATGGCCCAGGAAGGCGCTGACGTCTTCATGGGTGTTGGTGGACCTATCGGGCAGGGTTCCGCTGCATACTGCAAGGAAACCGGAACCTGCACGTATATCGGTGTGGATGCGGACTGGTACGAAACCGTCCCTGAATACAAGGCAACCTACCTCACCAGCGTTCTTAAAAAGATCGATGTTGCCGTCCTTGATGCAGCGAAGTCAGTTGTTGATGGAACCTACAAAGGTGGCATCAAGAATTTCGCCCTGAAGGATGGCGGTGTGGATATCGCCCCATTGCACGACCTGGCTTCTGCGGTCACCCCCGAATTAATGGCCCAGGTTGAACAGGCCAAAGCCGACCTCATCTCCGGTAAGATCACCGTGGATGGTGTCCTGGCCTGCCCTGAATAAGTAACTTGTCGATTCAAAAAGAGAGCCGGTTCAAACCGGCTCTCTTTTTTTGAATTCTGATAAAATAATATCAGTTCTGCTGATCACATTTCAGGGAGTTGCACATGCCTAAAGTATTGGAACTTAGCGGAATTACCAAGCGTTTCCCCGGCTGTTTGGCAAATGACCATGTAGATATCACTTTAAATAAAGGTGAAATCCTGGCATTGCTGGGTGAAAATGGTGCCGGTAAAACCACGTTGATGAACATCCTTTACGGTTTATATAAACCCGATGAAGGTATCATCCGGATCAATGGGAAGGAAGTATCCATCAAAGGTCCTACGGATGCCATCGCCCAGGGGATTGGGATGGTTCATCAACACTTTATGCTCATCCCGGTAATGACTGTTACAGAAAATGTTATGCTGGGTGTGGAAAAAACAAAAGGCGGCGTTGTCCTCGATAAAGCCTCGGTGGAAAAACGCATCCGAGAAATTTCTGATCAATATGGCCTTGAGGTTGACCCGTCAGCATATATCAAGGATATTCCAGTTGGAACCCAGCAAAGGGTGGAGATCATCAAGGTTCTGTTCCGCAATGCAGAAATCCTGATCCTTGATGAACCCACAGCGGTGCTCACCCCCCAGGAAGTGGAAGGGCTTTTCGAAGTCATCCATTCCCTGATCGATAAGGGGATTTCCATCATTTTTATTACCCACAAATTAAAAGAAGTGATGGAGATCGCGGATCGAATCACTGTACTGCGCCAGGGCAAATCCGTTGGATCTGTGACCCCCAAGGATACCAATCCCGAAAAATTAGCAGCCATGATGGTCGGGCGGGACGTGAATCTGACCGTTGAGAAAACAGAGGCCAAACCGGCAGGGGTTGCCCTGGAAGTAAATGATCTATATGTAAGGGATGAAAGGGAAAACCTGACCGTCAATGGTCTTTCATTGGATGTCCACCTGGGTGAGATCCTGGGTATCGCAGGAGTCCAGGGAAATGGGCAGACGGAATTGGTGTACGCCTTGACTGGTCTTTCGAAGGCGGAGGCAGGGGAAATAAAAATTTTGGGTGAACCACTCAAAAAACCCACTCCCCGGAAAATCCTTGAACAAGGGGTCGCGCATGTCCCCGAGGATAGGCAAAAACATGGGCTCATCCTCTCTTTCCCTGTTTACGACAACCTTGTCCTCTGCACATATTACCTGCCGCCTTTTTCAAATCGAGGTGTGCTGAAAGAGAAGACAATCATCAGTACCGCAGAAGAACTCGTGGATCAGTACAGCGTCCGCACCCCCAATGTGTATGTGAATGCTTCCACGCTCTCCGGCGGCAATCAGCAGAAGGTGATCATCGCCAGGGAGCTATCCCGGCCGACCAAGCTGGTGATCGCCTCCCAACCTACCCGGGGATTGGATGTAGGTTCGATCGAATATATCCATAAGCAGATCGTCAAGAAACGCGATGAGGGTACGGCAGTTTTACTGGTTTCTCCCGAACTGGATGAGATCATTGCGTTATCCGACCGGATCGCGGTGATGTATAAGGGGCGCATCGTGGATGTCGTACCCGGTAAAAGTGTAAATCGCCAATATCTTGGCCTCCTGATGGCTGGTGTATCTGTTGAGGAAGCCCTCGCGACCACTCCACGCCAAACCACAGAAGGCGCTGTGGAACGCGTATTTTAGGAGGAATGACATTGAAAAAGGACAAGAAATCCCCCGACAGCAAGTTAATTGAGAATCCAGAGCCGGAATCAAGCGTCCACCAAAAGGCACCCCGAACCTATAATTATCAATCCTTCCTGATCCCAATCCTGGCTGTCCTCACCGGGCTGATTATCGGTGCATTCTTCATCGTTTTCACGGACTTGAAAGTTCTTCCCTATTATCAACAATTCTTCAAGGACCCGCTTGCCGCACTGCTCGTGAGTTGGCAGGCAATCGTTAAAGCCTACGGAGCCCTCTTCGCCGGATCACTTGGCAGTCTTCCCGCATTATTCGCTGCGATCCAGGTCTATTTCGCATCCGGCGATCCTTCAGCATTTTACAAAGCGATTTATCCATTCACGGAGAGCCTGGTAGCTTCCTCGCCCTATATTCTTACGGGGTTGGCAGTTGCCGTTGGTTTCCGCGGCGGCTTGTTCAATATTGGCGCTGAGGGGCAATTCTTCATGGGTGCACTCGGTTCGGCGTTTGTGGGTTATTCGCTCAAAGGTGTTTCCCCGGTCATCCACCTGCCACTGGCACTTTTGGGCGGCGCTATCGCTGGGGGTGCCTGGGCTTTCCTGCCCGGTTGATTAAAAGCCAAAACCGGGGCGCATGAAGTTGTCACCACCATCATGATGAACTGGATCGCCTTTCGATTGAGCGATTGGCTTCTTAACGGACCAATGAAAGCTACGGGGTACCGCCCGCTCACCCCGGTTGTTGAGGAATCAGCCATGCTGCCCAGGTTTTTCCCCGACCCGCTCCGGTTCCATTGGGGTTTCTTCCTCGCAATCGCAATCGCATTCTTCATCTGGTGGCTGCTGTTTAAAACCACTGTGGGATATGAGATCCGCTCTGTGGGTGCAAATCCCAACGCGGCGAAGTATGCCGGTATCAATATTTCGAACAATATTATTCTTATCATGGTAGTCAGTGGAGCCCTGGCGGGTTTGGGGGGTTCTGTCCAGGTTCTTGGTACGGACCACTGGGTTGGGCAGGGATTTTCTGCGGGTTTCGGTTTCGATGCGATCGCCCTTGCCTTGATCGGTAACAGCCATCCCCTGGGGGTCGTCCTGGCTGCCCTCCTCTTCGGGGTGCTACGCGGTGGAGCCACCTCCATGCAGTCGTTAGCAGGGATTCCAATCGATATTATTTCAGTCATCCAGGGCTTGGTGATCGTCTTCATTGCAGCTCCGATCATCATTCGCGCAATATACAGGGTAGGTACACCGCGCAAAGAAGAGGTTGTACATGCCAGGGGATGGAAATGACCTATGAAAAAACGCATACTTCATCAGATCTTTAAAAGAGGCAGCAATGGCTAAATCCACAGTCTCCGCCCCTCCAAAAAGAATTGGCAGCTCCAGGCCGAAGATTATCTGGGGATTGTTGTTGATCTTTGTAGGGTTGTTCATGTTCTTCATATTTGGCAGCCCAATTAATTCGGGTGACACAACGACTTTAAACTTGAATCTTATTCACTCGAATGCGATCCCTATCTCATCGATTACGGTCCCATCACAGGCATCAATCTTTGTCCTTGCGCTAATATTAATTTGTATCGGTGCTTATCAACTCGCTATTGGAATCAGGTCCACCGGTGCGCTAGCCGGCGTACTCGGTTTTTGCTTTGTAGCTGCCTTCCTGATCTGGGGAGCCGCTGGCAGAGAATTCAACCTGGAGGGCATGTTATCCAGTACGCTGATCCGGGCCACACCGATTGCACTGGCTGCCCTTGTCGGGGTGATCAGTGAACGGTCCGGGGTGGTGAACATTGGGATCGAGGGAATGCTGCTATTCTCAGCGCAAACCGCCGTCATAGCCGCAACCTTGTCCCATAATCTTTATCTGGGCTTGATCGTGGCGATCCTGACAGGTGGTCTTTTTGCCAGCCTGCACGCTGTTTTATGCATCCGATTCCGGGTCAACCAGATCGTCAGCGGTGTTGCGATCAATATTCTCGGCGTTGGGTTGACAAGTTTCTTCCAGTCGAAATTCCTGGAACCATACAGTGATCTGCTCAACAATTCCGGCACCTTTCCGGTAATCCCCATTCCAATCCTCTCTAAGATTCCCATCATTGGTCCAATATTTTTCGAAAATAACCTGATCGTTTACCTCATGCTTATCCTGGTATTTTCCATGCACTTCGTGCTTTTTTACACTCCCTGGGGGTTGCGTACCCGTGCGGTTGGTGAGCACCCGAAGGCTGCAGATACCCTGGGTATAAATGTGTTCCTTATCCGATACGTTAATGTGATCGCAGGCGGTATGATCGCAGGGGTTGGCGGGGCATACTTCACCCTGGGAACAATCGGTAGGTTTGACCAGAATATGACCGCCGGGAAAGGGTTCATCGGCCTGGCAGCGATGATATTTGGGAAGTGGACTCCCATTGGAGCCTTTTTCTCTTCATTGATATTTGGTTTCGCCGACTCACTGCAAGTAAAAATGCAGATCCTTTCCGTCCCAATTCCTTCGGAATTCCTGCTTATGGCTCCCTACATCATCACCTTGATCGTTCTGGCAGGTGTTGTGGGTAGATCCACACCACCAGCTGCAGATGGTGAACCTTATGTGAAGGAATAACATCGACAGGCAAATCCGGATTTCAAGAAATGCACCCGGTTATTTACCGTGGTGCATTTCTTCTTCCCACCCAATGAGAGTGGTATGAGATTCGTTTTTTAAAACACTGATTAATGTGATTGAGAAGTTGTAATAAATTTAAATTAACCTGGTGAGGGCAATGGCTGTCAGAAATCCACTTCGTCCCGGGCACAGAGTAAAACCAAAAGGAAGTATCCTGGAAAACCTGATCAACCCGATTGACAGGCTCTCCGAGACAATCTTCAGCATTTTGATCATGCTGTTTTTCACCCTGGTATACCGGGTGAATCAATACCCCTCCTTCAGGTTTTACGAGAACCAGGAAACAATAATTTCCAATATGATCCTCGGTGCACTGATCACTGTGATAACCTGGGGGTTCTTTGATGGGGTCATGTATGCTCTATTCTCCCTCCTCGAACGCAGTGAAAAACACAGGTTGTTGAAGGGCATCCAGAGCGCTATGGATGATGCATCGGCCGTGGAGGTCATCGCCGATGAACTGGATTACATTCTAGAACCGATCACCGAAGAAGCGCAGCGATCTTCGCTTTATCAGAATATCCTGGGATTTCTGCGAACAAGCAAACCGCAGATAATTAACTTCAAACGAGAGGATTTCACCGCGATCCTGGGACATGTTCTCGTTGCGGTTATCGCGATCATCCCATCGATGATCCCGTTGGTGGTTTTTCGGCAGAACGCCGAGTTGGCCATCCGGAGCTCGAATATTGTTTCGTTCGCTGTTTTGTTTCTTTCCGGATTTCAATGGGGGAAATACACCGGTGTGGCTCCCTGGAAAACCGGGATACTTATCACCGCGGTGGGTGTGCTCACGGTGGTCATCGGGATATTGCTCGGGGGTTAAGGTATAATTTGCCCGTCCGCCCCCGTAGCTCAATTGGATAGAGTGCCTGACTTCGAATCAGTAGGTTCAGGGTTCGAATCCCTGCGGGGGCGCTAAATGTGGTGGTTATTCAGCCGCTAACCCCCATATTTGGGGTTTTGAGCTCGCTTAACGGCCACGCTGTTTATTTTCGGGTTCAGTTTGGCGCAAAAGATACTTGGTTCTATGGAAACCGCAGGCTAAAGAATAGCTTCAATCAAATCCCCGCAATGAACCGAGCACCAGGGATGAGGTATCAAAGTTAAAGCAAGAATTGAATCAGATTGGAAATGCCAACTCTGCAGGTCCCTTCACCTCTGGGAAAAGCCACAACGGATATCGAGAAGAAGATCAAAGGACCTGGAAGATAAATCAGGGGATAGTAGGGTAGGGTCTACCAAAATAGAGAGAGGTTTATTTACAGAAGGATTTATTTATTATTTCTGCTGAGGAAGAATCACTGCAATCAGGTGAAAAGAGCTGAGAGATAAATTCTCGAATGGGTAAGATAGAAATATAGTCCGTTACTGTATGAATGTTACAACCTATGGAAAGAGTAAATGAGGAAACTACTATAGCGGGCGATCGATTTAGCTTAATCGGGTGTTAAACAAGAAAGCTACAAGTGGGTTGTTAGATGTAACTCGGAAGAAATGACTTTAGCATGGATCTATCATGGCGTTTTAGTAGAATCCATCGGGAAGAGGGTCTATTGTTATCAAAGAGTTTTGAAGATTTAATACTCTTGATGGGCAGATGAAGAAATCGCTGGTTTCTGCGGAAGGAAATTGAGAAGGTAAACGGTATCTGAGCTACATAAGTAATATTATTGTGGACAGAATAATCAAAAAGCGTAATACTTAGAATACATTATAAAGTCTTTCAGACGGGGGTAATAGCGATGAAAAGCATAGGCAATTATTTCATGATCGGTTTTCTGATGCTAGCGATAGCCTCAGCTGCGACCGCTTGTAGCGGTGCAACCGGCGATGTGGGACCAAACGTCGATGAAAGCAACGCGGCAGCAAAAGCAGCGGTTTCCTACGAGAGCGGTGCAGGCTTCGTGGAGGCACTGGCGCAAGCGGGGCGTTCCCTGTACGAAATCAGAACGGTTACCCCTTATACGGTGCCCACTGCGCAAGGGCCAATCCACGTTGCCGACACCGTGTCATGCAACTATGCCGATGACGACTGGATCACAGGATTTGTGGCGTGCAGCCATCGGAGGAGAGCAGCACTTACTTCAAAATGTATTACGAATCGTCCCAGAAAGCCAAGGCTGATGTTGGGGCACGAGTCTGACGCTCAAGGGGGGACCTCTGGTTTGCCACTGCTCCCGCTGAACAGAGACTGTTCATTACCCAGCAAGCAATTGGCGGCCAGCTGATCAAGCCGGGATTGTAGCGGTCTGACCAAGTATTCAGCGGCAATTTGTCTGAAGGTTAGTTTCTAATTACCCCACCAGAATCGGCTTAATCAAATCCTGGATGATCCTCGAAATGATAGGTATTCATACATTTGACATTACGTATAATCACTTCAGAAGGAATGTCGATACCTCATGGACGGTCAGAAACGCGCAAACATCAAACCAGGAATGCGGGTGCGAATTGTATTGAAACAGGACCAATCCACCGGTAAATTAACCGAGGGTATAGTCAAGGATATCCTGACCAATTCCACCAGCCATCCACACGGGATTAAGGTCCGCCTGACCAGCGGGGCAGTCGGCAGGGTGAAGGAAGTCCTGGAAAATACTTGAACCTCCAATAATTGAAATTCATTTTTCGGGGGTGTGGGAGTAATAGTTTGAAGTTATATCAAAGCAATCTATTATCTACACATTATTTATTCAAGAAGTCAAATTTCTAAATCGTTGATCATTCGAAAAATCCATGGGATCCAGCCAATTCGTCCAGGAATACAATTACTTTTTGTGGTGGTTTTAGAGTAAATGGAATAATTCGATAATATTATTCAATTAGTGATAAGACTTTTATTGCCTGGTTGGATGGGGTCAGCAATAAATCAAAACCCTTTTGGATTTCCCGTAGAGCGAACTTGTGGGTTATTAATGCGGAAAGATCAATTTGATTTCTTGTGACTAATTCAATCGCATTCTCAAAATCCCATGCATAACTCTGAGATCCAATCATACATAATTCGCGTTGGATAAACAGGTTCAATGGAATTACACTTTGAAGGTCCTCGTAAATCCCGAGAAGGGTTACCACCCCACCTTTTTTCACGGACTTTTAATGCCTGCGTTAAAGTTAGGCTCATGCCAACAGCTTCGAATGCATGATCAACACCCAGTCCACCAGTACCTTCCCGTATAACCTCAAGGACATCTTCGCTCGAATTGTCAACTACGACCATTGCCCCGATATTCATCGCCTTCTTAAGGCGGAAACTGCTTATATCAACTCCGAAAACTTGACCTCCAGTTGTCATGCTGGCCAATCTACAAACCAATAAACCTATCGCACCAACGCCAAAAACCGCGCAGGAATCTCCAATTTTTAAATTGCTCTTTTTTACTGCATGCAAAGCAACTGATAACGGTTCAATTAATGCAGCTTGCTCAAAGGGAATCTGATTCGGGATGAGATAAGTACGTTCCTCCATGGAGTAAAAATATTCTGCAAAAGCACCCTGACCCTTCCGATACTGGAAGGATATTTTTTCGCATAGATGATATTGACCTCGAAGGCAGTAATGGCATTTCCCGCAAGCGATCGTGGGTTCTACCACCACATGATCTCCGGTCTTGATCCGTGTCACACCTTTTCCGATTTTGAACACTTCACCTGAGAGTTCGTGCCCAACAGCCGAAGGTAATTCTGCAGACGGATGCTTCCCTTTGTACAAGTGAAGGTCACTTCCACAAATTGCCGCAGCCTTTACCTTGATCATTACTTCTCCAGGGCTTGGATCCCTGAACGGAATATCCCTAAATTCAATCCTTCCCGGTTTTGAGATAAACGCCATTGGATAGGTTTTCATATTTGATTACTTTCATTTATCACTGGGTTCGTCAATGTTCCAATACCCTCCACAAACGCTTCAATGAGATCACCTTCGGATAAATGTCTTTCCATGGACGGGATACCATCTACCATTTTTGGACTACCTGTTAGGATAATATCCCCCGGCTCCAGGGTGGTCAATTCAGAAATATAACTGATAAGGGATACAACATCAAAGAACATTTCCGTTGAATTCCCCTTCAAAAAGATCTCTCCATTAATTCGTGCAATCATTTTATGGGGCTGTTCAATGTTAAATTCATCCGGGGTAATGATACTTGGTCCCAAAGGTGTGAAAGTGTCAAATAGTTTTCCGCTGGACCATTGAGACGTTCTTTTTTCTAACATTCGGTCGCCAATATCGTTAGCTATTGTGAATCCGGCAATATATTCTAGAGCTTCCGAACTTTTTATGAATCTGCCTTTTTTTCCAATTACCACCACCAATTCAACTTCAATATTTGCCTGAACCGAGTTCTGAGGAAGGATTATTGGTTTATCGCATGCCACTATTGTATTAATAGGTTTTAGGAATATTGTTGGATAGTCTGGTTTTGAGGTTTTCCCCGGACTCGGATAATTCCCCCCCACGCAAATGATTTTACCGGGAGCCGTAATTGGGGGTAGTATCTCCACTTCATCATGGTTGAAAGTAATGCCCTGATTACGAAACTCATTCTCTCTTTTGGGTAATTGAGTTGCGATCCAATCCAAAACTTGTTTTGTTATTACAAAGCCGGTTCTGGGAAATATCCATTCGATGATTGAATCGGGATTGAATTCGGCAGATTTATTTTGATTCTCTTTCGAGTACAGTTTATATGCCTTCGTCAGGTCAATTCCGGTTTGACTCTCAATCTTCCCATAGTGGATTCGTCCCTTTTCATTGAATGCTATAAGTCTCATGCTGAGTCCGGGGGCGATTGATTAAATTTGGGTTTTCGCTTTTCAAGAAAAGCTGCCCTGCCTTCGATAGAATCAGGTCCCCGTCCTGTTTTTACACGCAGATCGCTTTCCAATGCCAGCCCGGAATCCATCCCCAGTCTTAATCCTGCATTGACGCATTTCTTTGTCGCTGATGTCGCCGAGCCAGGATAGCTGGCAATAGTTTGCGCAATTGTCAGCACTTCATCCATTAGTTTTTCATCGGGGAAGACATATTCCACCAAACCGAATTCCAAAGCTTCCTGGGATCCAATCACCCTGCCGGTTAATAATAAGTCCAGAGCTCTCCCCCTGCCAACCAGGCGGGGAAGCCTCTGAGTACCACTGCCAGATGCAAATGCACCCACCTTCACCTCTGGGAAACCAAAGGTGGCTGAGTATGCCGCTGCCCGAAAATCACACGACAACGCCAGAACTGCCCCACCGCCGAAAGTGTAGCCGTTACAGGCTGCGATCACCGGGACGCGGGCATTTTCAATGGCTTGATTCAAATGAGCTTCCCAGTAATCGTTTTCAAGCAGCCAGCCAACATCCTGGCTGAAGTCATTAATGTCTGAACCAACTGAAAATGCCTTCCCGCTGCCTGTGATTACCACACATCGAATGGCGGTATTTCTTTCAAACTCATCTACCCTACGCAAAAGAGCGCGTTTTACAGCATGCCTTAATACTCCCAACGGTTCGGATTTTAGTGTGATCAATCCGACGCCATCCTGAGGCTGTGTCACAAGGACGGAGTCCAGTTCCTCAACCACGTGTTGTGTGTTCATATCGATTTATCCAATTTCTTGCTTAGTTATTCTCTTTAACTAACCGAGCCGGGATGTTACAGGGTAGCTTTTTCTTAAGTTCTTCGTCAAATCCCATTTTGTAATCTAAAAAAATCCTCTTATCCATTGTTATTAAATGATCAGAGACAGTTGGTTTAAACTCCATTTGGTCAAGAATATCTCTTTGTAAATCAATGCCAGGCGCGATCTCAACCAATTCGATGGCTTTTTCCCTCAACCGAAACACAGCTCGTTCGGTGATGAAAAGTGCGCTTTGTCCGCGTTCATTTGCGTATGAACCACTGTATGATATTTGTTCGACTGAATCTTTGAATTTTTTATACTTGCCTTCATTCCGAATCACGGTGTTTCCATTTATCCAGGTGATATCCAGATCACCGGCTGTAAATGTCCCGCTGAATATCACCTTTTTTGCGCATTGGCTGATGTTGATAAAGCCGCCGATCCCAATAATTCTGCCATTAAATTTACTCACATTTACATTCCCCACTCGATCGACCTCCGCGAAGGATAGGAAGGCAAGATCCAGACCCCCGCCATCGTAAAAATCAAACTGGTAAGGCTGATCAATCATCGATGTATAGTTGATCGCTGCTCCTGCATCAGAGGAAGGCGCACCACCTATTAATCCCTGTTCATTCGTGAGAACAATTTGATCCAGAATACCTTCCTCAGCAGCGATCGTGGCTATGCCTGTTGACACACCTGAACCCAAATTGCATACAGCTCCAGGAATTAATTCCATCGCCGCACGCCTTGCTATTATCTTCCGAGCATCCAAAGGCATATTGGGAATTTCATTCAAAGGAATTTTTATCTCACCGGCATACGCCGGGGAGTAAGCCATCTGGTAAGTCTGTCTTTGGTCTGGATCAATGACGACCAAGTCGACTAACATTCCGGGGATTTTCACATCCTTTGCTGGAAGCGTTCCCTTTTGCGCCAGTCTGGCAACCTGGACAATCACAATTCCTCCACAGTTGCGGGTAGCTTGCGCCATGGAAAGCATTTCCCCAAAAACAGCCTCCTTTTCCATGGTCACATTCCCTTCTTCGTCGGCGGTCGTGCCCCGGAGGAAAGCAATATCGAAATGGAAAGGTTTATAAAAGATCCATTCCTCTCCACTCAAATTAACAATTTCTACCAAATCCTCACGAGCACATTCACTCTGTTTTCCACCATCAATACGGGGATCGACAAAGGTGTGCAGACCTACTCTGGAAAATAATCCCGGTCTTCCAGCAGCAATTTCACGCATCAATTCTGAAAGTGCTCCTTGCGGAAGCGTATAGGCTTCCACTGAGTTGGCTTCTGCGGCTTTTTGAAATGCTGGGCTGTTGACCAACGCCCCGGTCACGATTCTCTTTACCAACCCGGGATGAGCGAGGTGGCCTACCCCCTGGCTGACGTTATCACCAAGTCCCACCGGGTGGATGATTGTTATTTCCCGGGGATTTGAATTCTTCAAATACCTTTCTTCCAAGGCGACTATTAAAGCTTCCGGAACAGCATGCCCTCCCCCTGAGCCGCCGATTACGATTGTGTCTTGATTATGAATATATGAGACAGCCTCTTCAAAGGAGACGACTTTCATTTTCGTATTGCCTGCCTTAGCTAGATTTATAAAGCTTTTTTATCCGCTTCATTTCTTCGGCTTCTGGTAAATGTTTATAGAATTCATCCAGAGGATAACAGCCAGAAATCAAACCCTTTCGGGGAGCAGTAGTGCAATCACTGAATGTCCTGCATATTCGATTTCGTTTAAGACTGCATCCCTTAAGAACATCTGCAGAAAGTTCAGGGTAGGAGTAGTACTGATCTCCCCAATCCTGCAAAGTCGATAAGATTTTCCCGGATTACTGCCTGTGCTACATTCGGAATCCAATCCTGCAAATAGGAATATCCTGAACCGACACATGCGATTTTGGATACTGTTTTATGCAATTCTGCAGCGATATTGATATGCCGGGCGACCCCAACAAGCGGATCTTCCGGGGCTTCATACCCATCCGAGGGAGGAAAATACGCAGGACGTGTAAAGTGATGATTGTAATAAGGACTTGCTGCGGTCAAGTTCACCAATTCCACATTCAATTCTTCGAGTAATTTCAGGAAGGCGATCGGTTCATCCAGCTTGAGCTGGCCAGGATGATCAGGATCTCCACCAAACGCAAACGGATATTGACCATTCTCATCCAGATAATCTGTCATTCGGCCAATATTGTCAATATCAGGACGGAAAGGAGGTACAGTCGAACATACTAAGACGAACCCCAATGATTAACCCGGGACAATCTCGTTTTATTCCCTGAACAATCTCTCGTAAAAATCTGGTTCGGTTTTCAAAAGATCCACCGAATTTTCCCGGACGCTTGTAGGCACTTAAGAACTCATGACCCAGGTAACCGTGACAATGTTTCACATCGACAAAATCAAATCCAATCGATTGAGCTCGTTTTGCTGCCCGGATGAATTCTCCAATCAGATCTTCGATCTCCATATCGGTAAGTATCGGGGTCTCGGGAGAGGTGTGATAAATTTTGTTGAGCACTGGGTGATCATACAAAATCTTGGGTTCGAATTTTGTTTTTTCGTTAGGTTTACAAAATCGACCGGAGTGGGTTAATTGCAGACCAATGAAGAGATCACTAGCATCTCCGAAGTGTGATTTGTGCTCGGCAACAAGATCCTTTCTCAAGACCTTCTATTGAGGACATGGTACTGTCCAGGATCATCAATTGATTCGGGTTTGCGCGCCCGGAGGGTGTCACTGCAGCCGCCTCGCCTCCCCAAATGAGCTTTGGCTCCGCTCAGTCCGAAATTTTTCCACCGCCGGGTTGTGAATTCTGTTGGTTTCCCATCAGGGGTTCCGTCCCATCCCTCCATCGGTTGAATGCAAAACCTGTTCCCAATTCTTCGACCTGCTTCAAGGAAAAAGGGCTGGGCAAGTGGTCCTTCAGGCGCGGGGATTACGGAACGGTCAAACGGAATCGTTACCCCCAAACATTCTATCCTTTCAAGGAATTTTTCCGTAGTATTTAGGCTAGCTATTTTTGGATATACATTTTTCATTGATTCATCATTTCGTTATATTAATATCCTTGTAACTCAGATGAGTTACCCTAGGAGATCCTCTTATTTGCTACCTGCATACTCTGCCTGAGCTGTTGCCATTAAGCAGTTTTTCAACTTCATTAAGCGAAACAAGATTAAAATCGCCAACAATCGTATGTTTCAGTGCAGATGCAGAGACTGCAAAGTCAATCACCCTTTGACTATCTTCCGGGAAATTTATCAAACCATAAATCAGTCCTGCCATAAAGCTGTCGCCACTCCCTACTCTATCCACTATGTGGGTCAGATCGAATTTATTCCCTTCAAAGAATTTTCCTCGATCCCAAAAAATTCCACTCCAGGTATTGTGATTAGCGGATATTGATCCCCTCAAGGTAATGGCGATCTGCTTAGCAGATGGAAATTGCTCAGCTAATTGTTTACAGACAAATCTATACTGATCCGAATCGACTTTACCTGCAGTAATGTCGCTCTCCGGCGCGATTATCCCAAACACCTTTTCGGCATCTTCTTCGTTTCCGATAATTACATCGCTAAACGATACTAATTCCCTCATTACCTCATCGGCAGATTTTCCCCATTTCCATAATTTCGCGCGGTAATTCAAATCGCAGGATATAGTGATCCCCATGCGCTTAGCAGCCTTGATTCCTTCCAAACATACCGCTGCCGCCCCTTCAGAAACAGCTGGGGTAATCCCTGTCCAATGAAACCATTTCGATTCTGCAAACGCTGACTCCCAATCGACCATTCCATGTTTAATGAGGAAAAACTGGAAAAAGCCCTGTCATAGATCACTTGGCTTCCTCGCATAACAGCGCCAAATTCCATAAAATAAATTCCAAGCCGTTCTCCTCCCCGAAGGACATATTTTGTGCCTACATCAAATTGATGCAGATATTTTATGCATGCGTCACCGAGATCATTGGCTGGGATTATTGTTACAAATTGGGTTGGCATTCCAAAATTGGAAAGCGATACTGCGACATTAGACTCACCACCCCCAAATGCGATATCAAATGAACGTGCCTGGCAAAAACGCTGCACCCCAGGTGGGGTAGAGTCGGAGCATAATTTCGCCAAAGGTGACAATATTCTTCATATGAAAAACCTCACAACCGGTGCATGTGAAATCCACCATCAATATCAACAATTTGACCGGTGGAAAACGGGAAATAACCTTCGGCGATTGCAAGAACCGCCCTTCCTATATCTTCAGGTTCACCCCACCGTTTTAGTGGTGTAATTCCCTCAGAAATCAGCTTGTCGTATTTTTCCTTCACCATTTCGGTTAGAGGCGTCTTTATTATCCCTGGCCTTATCTCAAAAACATTGATTCCGATTTCTGCTAATCGGTCTGCATAAAGAAGGGTGGTCATGGAAACGGCTGCTTTTGAGAGGCAATACTCCGCCCGGCTGGTGCTGCTTGTGTACGCGCTTATGGAACCAATGTTTACGATCTTGGGGTTCTTGATTATTTCTTCTTTGATAAGGTCGACCATCTTTTTCGCCACAATTTGGGTGAGGAAAAATGGTGCTATCGTATTGACCTCCATCACTTCATGCATGCTCTCGACGCTGATCTCAAGCATATCCATACGTACACGTGGACCAATGCCCGCATTATTTACGAGAAGATTGATTTGTCCATACTTTTCAAGGGTTTTATCAACAATCTTTTGTCGATCCTCCCCCGAAGTAATATCTGCCATGACGATCAAACCATCGGACCCTTCTTGACGTACAAGTGCGAGTGTCTCAGCTGGTGGCTCAGTATTTCCAAAATCATTAATTACTGTAATCCAACCTGATCGGGCAAGTGAAATGGCTATCCCTCTTCCGATTCCTCTGCCGGCACCTGTAATTATTGCGATTTTGTTTTCTTTATCCATTTAACCTCTCGATATCCAAGTAAATGCTTTTGGGGATTCCCATAAATACCTAATCCCAATCCAAGAAAGTTGGTAACATTTCCTTGTTTCGTAAGGTTCCAACAATTCCATCCGGGAAGAATATAAGAACAAAGATGAGGATCACCCCGACAACCACAATATTCAATTCAGTTGCTCCGAGTTTTGAAACAATAAACTCATTCACGGCTAGCATAATCGCAGCACCAATTACCGGACCGCTTACGGTACCTTTGCCGCCTAGAATTGCATTCAATACAATCCCAGTCCCAATCGCAACCGTCAAGAATATTGAAGGCCTCAAATACGTCAGGTAATACCCGTAAACCGCACCTGCCATTCCAATAAAAAGCCCACTTAACCCGAATGCCAGAATCTTGTAAAACCGAGTTGGGATTCCAGCAACCTCTGCTTTGGTTTCATCCTGAGAGATTGCGCGTAATCCAAGGCCAAATTTCGAGTGTCGGATAAAATAGGTCATTAGAATACAAAGTAGCATAATTGCGAGCATGTAGTAATAAAAGGGGATTTTCGCCAGAGAACCTTCAAGTGAGATCATTGATAACGCTAAGCCGTTCGTCCCACCCGTTAGCTCCCAGTTATCCAGCAATTCAGCACACAGTAGCACTAATGCGATCGTTGATATGATAAATGTGGTTCCCCTGGTACGAAGTGCGATTAGACCAAAAAGGAGCCCCCCAGCCATCGCTAACAATCCTGCGATCGGTGCTGTGATGAATGGGGATACTCTCCAAAATACGAAAACCATACCTGATAAATAAGCACCAAAAGCCGTAAAAACATTGTGCCCTAGGGAGATATACCCGGCATACCCCCCGATAATATTCCAGCTACTTGACCAAATGACATATAAGAAGCAAAGAATTAGCATGTAAAGCCAATAATTCAGTGTCCCAGTTTTTAGTTGGATTAATGGTATTGCAATTAGTATTACTAATAGCGCCAGGGGAACGCCTGATTTTACCCATTTATGCTCGCGAGAGAATTTTGTTATGGTTGGGGTGAATAAATATAGAAACCATAATCCCAGGCTCAAAACCAGCATAGATTCTCCCCACTCTTCCATCCATTGAGGAGGTATAAGGATTCCGAGCGAGTTATTTAGAATCTTCCAGATAACGACAATGAGCGTAATTGATGCTGGGATGATGAATCTTTTCAAAGACTGGCTCTTGGAGGTTCTGTTTGTTGGTTCCTTATCATTCGAATTTACGGTTAATGATCCAGTCATCTAAACCTCCACCTTTTTGCCAAATATCCCTTGAGGTCTAATCAAAAGGATCAAGAAGAGCGCCAAATAGAATGTTATTGGTGACCAGGTCGGTCCAAAATAAAAATTGACAAATGCAGCTGCAGTTGCAAGTAGGAAAGAACTAACCAATGCACCTAAGAGACTACCCATCCCACCCAAAACAACCAGGCACATGATCATTCCTATCCAGGCAATATGTTTTGCAGGATAGAAGGTAAATATAAAACTGAGGAGCGAGCCTGCAGCACCAGCCATGGCCAAACCAATCCCGAAGGAGATTGTAGAGATCCAACTCACGTTTACCCCGACTACCTGAGCTGCGTTACGGTTCTGCATGGTAGCTCTAATGGCGTTCCCGACCCGCGTATAACGTAAAAAGAGCCATAGACCAACAATTAATATAATGCTTATGATCAACGCAAATAATTGACTTTGAGGAATAAAGAAAGGTCCGAAATTAAACGAGCTTTTTGCATATTCTGGAGTCGTTGAGCGATATATTCCTGTAAAAATGAATGCTAGAATTCCTTCGATCACCAATCCCGTGGCAAATGTTATCAATACGGTAAGATCTGAAAATCGAGGATTATCAACCCGCGAAGAAAAAAGAATTCGGTAATAAGCCATCCCAACCAGGAACATCGTGGGCATAGTAATCAAAAGCGAGACTATTGGATCCAAATTAAATGTTTTGAATAACCAAAAAGCCAGGTATGCTGATGCTACGATAAATGCTCGAATGAGCGAGATTGACAACGCGCATCACACCAAAAATCAATGTCATTCCTGAAGACATCAGGGCATAAACGCCACCCAGCACTAAACCCAGGATTAATATTTGAATCACCTGTGTCATTAAGAAGTCTCCTTTACAGGTGGTTTTCGTCGTTTGCCAAGATACAGCTCTTGAATTCGGGGATCACTGAGAACTTCTGAAGCAGGGCTTTCAAAACTATTGGTTCCTAAATCCAACACAACACCTTGATCGGCAATTTCAAGCCCTTTCGGGCATTTTGTTCAACAAGTAGAATGGTAAAACCGGAATTTCTTAAATCGGTGATTATCGAAAATATTTGTTGGACGACTTTTGGAGAGAGACCTAAGGAGGGCTCATCCAACATAATCATCTCGGGTTTAAGCACAAGCGCACGGGCGATTGCACAGAGTTGTTGCTGCCCGCCCGAAAGGGTTCTTGCCATTTGAGAACTCTTCTCTTTGAGGACCGGAAACATCGAAAATAATTCTTCGATCCTTGTTTCAACCAACCTCGAATTCCTTAATATATATCCGCCCATTCTGAGGTTCTCTTTTACGGTCATATCGGGAAATAGACTGCGATCAGAAGGGACATAACTCAATCCACGTTGCAAGACTTGGTCGGCGCGTAATCCACTGATCACCTCTCCTTTAAATGTAATTTTTCCATCACGGGGTGTGATAAGACCAGCAATGACTTTTATTAAGGTTGACTTTCCTGCCCCATTCGGTCCGATAATACAATATGTTTTGCATGATTCAACGGTGAGGGATAAACCTTTGAGAATGTTAGGACCACTTCCATAACCGGCGATAACATTTTCAATGACGAGAGTTCCCATTTATCATTCTCCTAAATAAGCTTCCATAACCAGGGGATTATTTTGAATGTCTTTTGGGCACCCTTCAGATGAGAACAGAACCATAAGCCATACAAATTACCGGGTCGCTGATTTTCATTACCAGATCCATATTGTGTTCAACAATTAAAAATGTGATCCCTTTTTTATTTAATTCCAGAATTCTATCGATAATGCTTTCAAGCAGCGTGGGATTCACGCCCCCTGCAGGTTCGTCGAGCATGATTAGTTTTGGTGAAGACATTAAAACTGATGCAAATTCCATCAGTTTTTTCTGCCCGTAGGATAAATTCTTAGCCTTTTCCTGAGCAAGATGTGATATTCCGACAAAAGATAATAATTCCATTGCATGTTCGGTTTCTCGTTTAGAGGAACTTGATCCGAACATATTAATAAAACCATTTACTTGAGATTGAATGACCATATTTTCCAACACGGTCATTTCTTGCAGATCACGGGTGATTTGAAATGTGCGACTGATTCCCATACGCGTAATCACGTGTGGTTGTAAACCATTAATTTTCTTTCCCAAAAAATGGATCTCCCCGGAATCCAACGAGAGCAATCCTGTAACGAGGTTGAATACAGTGGTTTTACCAGCTCCATTTGGACCAATCAGGCTTGCGATCTGCCCTTCTTCTACCGAAAACGAACAATCATTAACTGCTTGGATACCGCCAAAATGTTTATTTAATCCTTTTACCTCTAACATTGCCATTTTCAATTACCTTATATCACCAGGGTGTTCCCTCAAATAATCCGTGCCTGGCGTTTCCACCAGACACGGATTCGAATAAAACGATTTACCACTCGGGTTTTGGATAACCAGGGGTTTGACACCCGGGAAAGCATCGGTCGGGTAGACAAATTCGAGTTTTCCATCTTGCCATTGTGTCATGATGAATGATTTGTTGATCGGTAAGCCACGTTCGTCCCAATAGAAATCACCAAGGATGGTCTTTACAGGGTCGGCCGCGGTGCGGGCAGCAAGCCAATCCCGGAGGACGGTATTGTCGGTGGAACCGGTTGCGCTCACCGCCTGTTCGATACCCTGGCAGAGAGCGAATGGAATGGCTTCATCTTCACCACCTTCAGCACCGTATTTCGCTTTGAATGCATCCAGGAACATTTGGTTGGTGAATTCTTCCCCATTCAGCATTCCGGAGAAATTGGCGAGGGGATGCCATGATGCCTGAATGGTGATGCCATTCGCAGCAGTCCCTAAGGCTTCGCCAAATTCTTTCTGAGCACCCTGGCTCATGAAGATGCCTTTGGGATTGTAGCCGACCTGCTGCAGGGCATTGACCAGGTTAATCGCCTCGTCAGCCGAAGTGACAGGTGCGAACAGGAAATCAGCATTGGCAGCCTTTAATGATGCGGCAAGGGTCGTCCAGTCAGAGAAACCTTCCGGCCATTGCTGTTCAAAAACTACTTCCGCATTTAGTTTGCTGAGCTCACCTGGAGCAAGACTAACTGTTTTTTCGCTTCCATCATTGTTCTGGAAGGTGACATCCTCCCCTTTCAAACCAGCGATCAGGGCATTGGCATAGAAATCATCAGCCCATGCAAGCGCAACGGTTGCGGGTTGCTGATCGGCAGCAACCAGGTCCTTGATCATCATCACAGGTGATGCACCGATGTATTCAGCAGCATTCGGTTGAAAGTAAACCAAATATTTGAATCCGCGCTCATAGACACGGAGAGCTGCTGCGGAGGGGATCGGGTGTAAAACTTTTGCTTGTTCGGTGACCGCTGAAGCGGGGAAGGTCAGCTTGCTGGAAAAGGTTCCAAAGATCAAGTCGACTTTATCCTCATTGATGAACCTTTCCATCTGAGCAAGGGTAGTATCAACATCCGATTGGTTATCGCTTACGACTAATTCAACGGGCCGTCCCAGAAGACCGCCTGCTTCATTGATTAGATCCACGCAAAGTTGGTAACCATCGCGATGCTTGGTACCCGTGATCGAAAATTCACCTGTCAAGGGTAGAGAGCTTCCAATCTTAATGGGAGTTGCATCCACGGAGCAGGTGCTTCGGTGGCTGCGGGTGCCTCGGTGGCTGCAGGTGCTTCGGGAGCAGCAGGAGCCTCAGTGGGTGCTGCGCATGCACTGAGCGCCATTGACGCAATCATTACAAACGCCAGTACTAAATAGATGCTTCGTTTCATTAATTATCTCCTCTTTTTTATGGTCCAAAGTTTTTCCAAACTGAAATACGATTATCGTTTTTCTTTATCTCACCTCCTTATCAAAAGCGTTTTTGAGGGCATAGAGATCTCGTGAATGTTCAGTCCTCAATGAAAAAATTACCTGTGTAAATAACCCATTCTTTCGGATATTTCATCGGCAGTTTTTTTCAGCCTGAGTCCGTAATCTTCTGTCCGTTCTAGAGGAAATCTTTGAACCGGTATAGAAATGCTTATCGCTCCAATCGGATAACCACTATGGTCAAATATCGGGGCGCCGATACATCTTCCTCCGACTTCATTTTCCTGTTCATCCAACGCAAAACCAGTAATCTGAATTTTTTTGAGCTCATTCCTTAATTCATTTTTATCTGTAATTGTGAATGGCGTAACGGGGCGCAAAATGTATTGTGAAAGTAATTCTTCGCGTTCCTCCCCGGGTAAATTGGCAAAAATAACTTTCCCCAGGGCGGTTGAATGTAATGGGGCCCTTTTCCCAAGTTCAGATCGAATTCCCAGCGAGTGATTTCCAAACATTCTTTCAATGTAAACCACAGCGTTCCCATCTCTGATGGCGAGATTTACGCTTTCGCCACACCAATTCCTCAATTCGTCTAAGTAAGGAGAAGAAAGTTCTCTAATGTCAAGCTGTTCTAAAAGTAACGAAGCCCGTTCGGCAAGTTTTAATCCGAGATGATATTTCCGGTTTACTGGATTCTGATCGAGGTATTTGTTGATCTTGAGTGTATATAATCAAACCTGAAGTGGTACCAATTGGTAAACCAACCAGCTTAGCGATTTCAGAATTTCCTAATTCTTTATGTTCAGAATTAAATAGATTCAGAATATCTATAGCTCGTTGAACTGATGCAATGGGTTTTCGAGTGTTGTTAGAATTGGAAGGCATAGGGCACAAATCAGGAAATAGATCCTTTAGGTAATTTGCGGCATTGCCGTAATATGTTTGTTATTATCGCATATAATTATCACAAATTCAACTACCTATTGTCATAATTTGAATAAAATAAAAAAATGGAAATCATTATCCAAGTCTAAAAAATATCCTTCTTGCGATCATTTATTCTTTAAAGATGCTCTTGCTTCTGTCATTTGAGGGATTGATTGTAATAAACCAGCAGAGGTCCACAAAAATTTTTTACGTGCCAGGATTGCTCTGAAAAAATTTATTGGAATGGCAATTGTTCATTTGCACATTTTCCCCAATACAAGTTGAATTGAAACTGGGAGTGCCCCAAGCAGCGGTCCGAATCCAAATGAATGACTTGAAGAAAAACTCAAGAATGAAGTAATAGAAGTTTTTATATCTGTTATTGCGAAATTTGAAACTATATTATTTACAGGGATTGAAATCTAAAAAAATTATGATACTATATCAATAATATAATCCTGTAATGACAGGATAACATATGGTGTGTCCGAGTTCAACAGCCAGCATAAGAATTTTGAAACCGTATATACCATAATCAAGAGTGTCTAGAAATATTTAACAAGGAGGTGGTGATTATTAATATTTCGAATTCATTTGAATAGTTTTAAAAAATCGAAAATGGGAGAGAAAATGAAGAAAATATTTTTTGGAATTTCTGTAGTACTGCTTTTTGCTATGGTCCTCGGTGCCTGCGCTCCAGCAGCACCGGTAGCAGAAGCACCAGCTGCTGAAGCGCCTGCTGAGGAAGCACCCGCCGCTGAAGCACCTGCTGCCGAAGAACCAGCTGCTGCTCCGCTTGAGGAAGGTATGGTTGATACCACCAAGTACAAGAAGGACGGTAAAGCGACAATAGGCGTTTCCTACGAAGGTCCGCTCAATGACTACTCCAAGTCCATGCTTTATCACCTTCAGTATCAACTGGAAGATGCATACAAGGACAGAGTCGACAAAGTAATTTTTGCTGCGGCTGATGGCGATGCTGCAAGGCAGATTAACGACGTCGAAAACCTCCTCACCCAGGGGATAGATCTTCTGTTGTTCCAACCGATCAGTGAATCCGCTGGAGTTGCAGTTGTCGAAAAGGCAATGAGCATGGGTGTCCCGGTTGTAATCTTTGGCTCCCGCCTGCTGACGGATGAATATGTTTCATACGTCAACATCGACAATACAGCCATTGGCTACGCTTATACCGATTGGATTGCAGAACAGATTGGCGGTAAAGGCAAAGTCGTGGTGATGATGGGTGAAGCTGGCAGCGGTTATACCGAGGATACCTACAGAGGTATTCAGGAGGCTTTGAAGAAATATCCTGATATCAAACCCCTCCCCACAACCTATGGCAATTACTCACAGGCAACTGCCAAGCAGCAGATGGAAACAATGCTCAATGCAAATGATGACATTGTAGGGGCAATTGTGCAGGGTGGCCATATGGGCCTCGGGATTCTTGAGGCTTATTTGGATAAGGGTCTGACACCGCCACCTATGACCGTGGACGATATCAACCTGTTCATGAAGGCCGCAAAGAAGTATAACTTTACAGATTTCATCACGTATGGCGCAGGTGCGGAAGTATCCTTTGACGCTGCCAAGATCGCAATGGATATCCTGGACGGCAAGCCGGTTAAAAAGGATTACCTCAGCCCTGTAGAGCTCTTCACTGCTGAACAGATGTTTGAAAGAATTCCGGATGGAATGCCCGATGGTTTCTGGTCACTGGCAAAGATTCCAAAGGAAAAATTGAAAGATTATTTTAAAGAGTAGTCAGTATTACAATACTGGGGAGCCTGAAACGGCTCCCCAGTAAATTCAATATAACAGGGAAAAATTAATGTTGCAGAAAGATTCAATCCTAAAAGTTGAGAATATTTCTAAGTCTTTCTACGAAGTAAAAGCGCTTCAGAACATTTCTTTTGATATTTATAAGGGCGAGATCCTCGGCCTTTTGGGTGCAAATGGTGCCGGGAAAAGCACTCTGTTGAAGATCATAGGAGGAGTCCAAAGGAGTGACAAGGGCGACATTTATTTGGAGAATGAGAAACTCGGCAACATTACCCCGCATATCGCACAACAAAAAGGAATTATCAGTGTTTATCAGGAGTTGAATCTTTTTCTCAATATGACCGTTGCTGAGAATTTGTTTATCGGTAGAGAAAATATATCAAAAACAAACTTGATTGATTGGAAAGAAACTCGCAAAAAGGCGAAATCAATTCTGGATTCTTCAGGACTGGACATTAATCCGGATGCAGAAGTAGCCTCACTAAGTGTGGCAAACCAGCATCTGGTTGAAATTGCACGTGCATTAAGTGAGAAACCAAAAATTCTACTGCTGGATGAACCCACAGCCTCGCTATCGGAAAAAGAGATAGAGTGGCTTTTTTCAAAAATCAGAGAACTTCGTCAGAATGGAACTACCGTGGTTTATGTTTCCCATCGCCTTGATGAGGTGATCGAACTGTGTGAACGATGCGTCATATTGCGGGATGGTAAGCTGGCCGATCAACTGGACGGGCATTTTGATAAAGGAAAGATTATCAAAAGCATGATCGGCCACAATGTGGAACTTTTAAGGACAGAAGCGAAAAAGGTTGCGGCTGATGTGATATTGGAGTGTAAAAACATCAGTCTTCGGAGTTTGGTTAAAGATGTCAGTTTTGAGTTGAATAGAGGAGAGATACTAGGAATTGCCGGTTTGGTGGGCGCAGGAAGGACCGAACTTCTCAGCGCAATTTTTGGGACTGACACAAAAACATCAGGCCATCTTTATAAATACGGCAAAGAAATCAAAATTAATAATCCTCAGGATGCCATGACCAATGGCATCATGCTTATTCCAGAAGATCGAAAAGTTGATGCACTGTTTCTGAATGAAAGCGTTCGATTAAACATCTGCGTCAGCAACATTGGATAAACGGGCTAATGGCGGATTCGTTAATGCAAAGCAGGAAAAAGAAGTCACTTCAAACGCAGCCAGGGACGTGCAACTCGATACATCTAGAATCGAACACCTGGTAAAACTCTTAAGTGGTGGGAATCAGCAGAAGGCAGTTATCGCGAAATCGTTGCTTGTGAATGCAGATGTTTTACTGCTGGATGAACCGACTGTTGGGGTGGATATTGGAGCAAGAGAGGAAATTTACTCCATCATTAAAGAACTGTCCGAGCAAGGCAAGTCCATCATATTGGTTTCCTCAGACTGGGAGGAACTTATATACCTTAGCGATAGAATGCTCGTAATGTCTGAAGGAAAAATCACAGGCGTTTTACCCGTAGAAGAATTTACCAAAGAGAAAATTGGTCATCTGGCCACTATAGCTGATGTTAAAAAGGTTGATGAAGGTAGTAAAGTTAATTTCGAGGATCAGGGGGCACGAACCCGCTCAAATGACTCGCAAAGAAATATCACCATCTTTAATAATCCCGGGGTTTATTTTGGGAAACTGAGAACATCATTAAGCAACAACAACACCACCATTCTGGTGTTTGTCACTTTGTTTATCGTTATTGCCAGCATTTCAATAAGTGATTCCTTCCGGACATTAATGAATGCGAGGAACCTATTGGGACAGGCAATGCCCTTCCTGATCCTTACCCTCGGGCAATTGGTGATCATTGTGGCTGGAGGGTTGGACCTTTCAAGCGGCGCGCTTGTGGCAGCCACTGGTGTTTTAGGTGTGTCTTTTATGGTGAACAATCCCGACAAAGTATTGCTGGGGGTTGTGATCATGTTTGCCTTTGGGGTTATCGTTGGACTGCTGAATTCGGTGCTAGTGGTAAAAGCGAAGCTGGATTCATTTGTTGTCACCCTGGGAATGTCGATCGTTTTAACCGGTGTAACGCTCATCATAACGAAAAACCCCATCGGGCCATCGCCAAAAATAATCAGGGCTATCGTAAATAAAGATGTACTTGGTGTACCTTATGTACTTCTCATCACCATTGCGCTGGTAATTATGTTTGTTGTTCTTATGAAATACACGGCACTCGGGAGAAGATTCTATGCAGTAGGAGAAAATCCGAAAGGTTCTTTTTGGGCAGGGTTGCCTGTTCAACAGACCCGCTTCATCGCATTTATCATCAGTGCAACAATGGCTGTACTGACCGGATTATTCTTGATGGGTCGAACAGGAGCTGGTGATCCTGCGTTTGGACCAGGGATGGAGCTTACTGCCATTGCATGCGCGCTCATCGGAGGTGCTCGCCTGGGCGGAGGCAGAGGGTCGGTGGGTGGCGCTTTGTTGGGCGTATTCCTGTTGGCAATCCTTGAAAATATCCTGAGCCTAATGAATGTGGACTTATGGTATCAAGAGGTTTTCGGGGCAATGCTATTGCTGGCCATCATCATCACCTATGAATATAGAATGAAAAAGAATCGATTGGCCTCCAGAGCCTAAACTTGCAGATCAAATCCGGCGAGCAGTAACAAAAACTCAACGAAAACCCAAGAGGCGATAACAAGATGAAATCGGTTTTTATCGGCAATAAACTCCAAATAAACAAGCACTACAGTGTATACATTGTAATGGTGGCTTTATTGATAGCAACATACTTATTCAGCCCCAAATTTCTAAACAGCTCCACAATATTCAACATGCTCAGGCAGGCGTCCGCTCTTGGCGTTTTGACGGCTGGACAGTTGTTCGTCATTATTGGCGGAGGTGTCGACCTGTCAGTAGTTGCCACAATGCAGATATCCATTGTGACATGCGTCTATTTTACGAACGCATTTGGGCCTTGGGGGTTGGTTTTGGGAATTGTAATTTCACTGGTTTTTGCGATACTGATTGGCCTTGCCAACGGCGTGATCGTTACCAAATTTAATGTTCAACCGTTTTTGGTTACATTGTTTATGGCCGAATTATTGACAGGAGCCAGAATGATCCTCGTTGGTGTTAAATCCGCTGGCGCTGTTCCGGATGCGATGCGGGTACCAGGGAATGATCTGACCGGCCCTGTTCCAAATGCTGTGATAATTTTTGTGCTGGTGGCCATCGTCTGTTTTGTGATTCTGAATAAAACTGTATATGGAAGAAAGCTGATATCTGTGGGCACGAACAAAAGGGCAGCCACATATTCAGGAATTAATTCGAATACCACGGTCATAATTACTTACTGTATAAGCAGTGTATCAGCTGTATTTGCAGGATTACTTCTCGCCGGGTATACCGGATATGCGGATATGTGGATCGGGGAGGGTTACGAGTTTAGCGCGCTTGTTGCAGCGGTTATCGGCGGGAACTTCCTGGGGGGCGGAAGAGGTTCGATCGTTGGCGTAATTGGCGGCGTCCTTGTTACGACCCTGGTGCTGAACGTCGTTTTGCTATTCGGGCTAGATGTGACGTTCCAGTACATATTCCTTGGAGCCATTTTCATCGTGGCAACGCTTATGGGGGCTTTGACTGGAAGGGACTAAAAGTCGATTATCTTAGATATCCAACTAAGCCTGTTTACCAAATAATCAGAAATAGATGCAGAAAACACAGGTGCGAAGGCGCACCTGTGTTGATTCAACGGTTCTTGAAATAGAAAATTACTAGCCGTGGTTTTCGATCAGTTTGATGGTTTCCCTACAATCTTTTACCCATCCGAACTTCATCTCAAAGTTTTTTACGAACGCGGCTTGCAAATCATCCATAAATGACGATACGCAATCTGATACCACAAGAACCTTGAATCCTAATGCGAATGCATCATGGACGGTATCCGCGACACAAATTTGTGTCACCGTTCCAACAACAATAACGGAGTCAATTCCTTCACTCAAAAGAATATCCTTTAGGTTGGTATTTCTAAAGGATGAGTATCCATATTTTTCTACAATATAGTCCCCATCAATAGGATAGATCTCATCAACGATATCAGCACATTGTCTTTCCGCATTCAATTCGGAGTAATGGCGATTCAATCCCCTTCGGCATGCGCCAGACTCTTCAATTTGTGGGCTCCAATTCCATAATAATGTCTTCTTGGGTCCTGTTAGAAATTTTGTATAAATAATTGGAATCTTGTGATTTCGAGCAGCATCAAGCAATTTTTTAACTTTAGGGAGAGAGGCCCTGGCATCTGGTACCTCCATCGGTGCACCTAGTCGAACAAAGTCGTTTTGGAGATCGACGACAATCAACGCACAGTTATTAATATTTATCATTCCTCATAATCCTTTTTGTATCAAATTTGTTCACAAGTTTCCTTGAATAATTATATTTATTGCTGAATTTGTAATGACATTGCTTGAATAATCAACACTGTGGCTTTTTAATAGATGCGATATTGCCGCTTGATGTTGGATATTATCACATAGTAATTTCTTAAAAACAACAGGTAGTATAAAAACACCCGGTTGTATTTAGACAGAGTTAATTTACTTCTTTGCTTATTTAATAATATATTTCACCATCGCGAAATCTTGCCCACGTGGTTTCGAACCAGGAATCTATCTCGGGTATAGGCCTGCATGGAACGAGATTATTTTTGACGTTCCCGCTTTTATTCAATACTGTTTCTAATACTCTTCCGCGGAACGCAAGATCTTCTCTGGTGATTCTCCATGTTTCATCGAGTTTTTCATGGACAGCTGATCCGCTTGGATCTAAAACGATGGAAGAACCGCGACTCCCAACACCGGATTCGATCATGAATTTAATCGCTTCCAGGTAAACCAATTGGGAGATTGCTAGCTGTCTTACCTGGAACGCTTGATACAGGTGATCCCGTTCAGCATAATAGCACCCCGAAGTTGAGATTCGTTCGACCTGATGTTTTGCCTGCTGAATCGCTTGAACAATTACTTCCATTTTCCGAACGTGAGAACCCGCCTGAGTCATACGACTTTGAATCTCTTCTAGATCCGTTTGCCAATCAGTCCCAGAGCTTCCGCACCTGGCGCTCCAGTCAAGGATTTCCTTGATATTCGTACCAAGGGTTTTGAGGGCAAAGTCATCATCAAGCGTCCATCCATTGTATCGATTCGAAATGAATTCAGCAGCCCGAAATCCTCCAACCTGCCCGGCATTCAGCGCAGATCCTCCAGGGCGAGTTACCCCATGTGAGCCGTTTACTTCCCCTATGGGAAATAAGTGCTTAATATTCGTTGATTCGTACCAGATATTGCCAGCCAATCCCCCGTTATTATGCTGTGCGCAAATGGCAACCTCCAATGGTTCTTTCGCCAGATCAATTCCGTGATCTTTATATAATTCCACAGCTCCCGGGTTCATGTGTAAAATGCGGTCAAGAGGCGTCTGTTGAAGAGCATTGGATCTTTCCAAATACGCCCTTGGTTCTGATTCAAGCTTGGTGATTTCAAATCCAAAAGGATTTGACCTGTAATCCAAATAAACACGCCTGCCATTAATCACCGTTTCAATATAAACAAGAATATCTATTAGCGATGACCCACCAATTGCCTTCTTCGCATCGAATGGCCATTGGTACCCTTTGAGGAATACTCTACTGAACATTTCTTCAGGAGTATCAAAATATGGTCGCAGAAATTCTTGCTCATCGGAAACGCCATCCGATGCCCGGCTGATTACGCGGGGTATAACCTGCATATAAGTTCCAGACACATTCCAGCGGAATTTCGTAGAGGCAAGACCAAATTGTGATTCCGGAAGGTTTTGGGCAAGAGCACCGATCATCAGAGCCAAGCCGATACCCCCTGTGTGAACATTGGGGTAAACACTCGTCTGATAAAGACCACCTGGACCTCCAACTGCGAATATTAAATTTTCACAGAGGTATGCTTCGAATTCGCCCTTGTCGTTCAACGCTATCAAACCAGCAATCCTTTTTGGCTCCTCGTTCAGGGTGATTAATTGGACTGCATACCGATTCTCACGTATTGCGATCCCGAGGCTACGTACCTGACCAATCAACTTAAGACACATTTCCCTCGATGTGTAGGGACCAATGGACGTAGCCCTTTGTCTGGGGTCATGATCGGTCTTATACCCAACAAATTGACCAAACTTATCCCTGGGAAATGGAACGCCCATGTTAACCAAGTTAATAAAGGCGCGTGCAGAAAGGCTAGATTCGACTAATGCGAGATCACCATGCATTGAGCCATTCGCGAAATAAGTTTCTGCCATTGAGCGGGGGGAATCTTGTTCAGACCCGCAAAGGGATAGTTTATAGTATGTTTGTTTATCACTCCCTGTATTTATGGAAGTTCCCATACCAAGACCCTCGGTAATAATTACTAGATCCTTTACCCCGTTCAAGAATAATTGTGCGGCAGCATTTAACCCCGCAGCTCCACTCCCCAGGATAATCGTATGGATTTTAATTAAAGGGATTTGAACTTGTCTCCCTTCGATTTCACAATAATACAGTTCTTCAATCATTTATCTGTGACTCCATTTGTTGTTTTGCTAATTGATTTGGGATTATATCATTGAGGTTTTTGTCTTCGTTGGAATGTCTACCAGAGAGGAACCACGTAATCAATTATATGAATATTAACATTCTAAAGAATTCGATTTCGCATGCAGGTTGCCTTCCTTCCCTTCACCGCTGGTGCAGTTGTGGTGCAGATGGGGTATAAAGCGGTGGAAAATATGGACAGTATAGACAAACATACCACCATATATACGACATAATGGACTCTATACCACCATATATACGGTATGGACAATTTGTTAGAGCTCTGGATTTTCCTTCGAATCAGTAGGTTCAGGGTTCAAATCCCTGCGGGGGCGCCTGCTAAATATTTATTCTGCCTTCGAATCCATATTTAGGGGATGATCTTGGCAGGTTTAGAGTTTGGGTCTCCCCGCCCTTAAAGGGTGCTTCGCGAGGGGCGCTAATAATTCCGTTTATTTCACCTGAATTTCAACCAACCATTTAACCCAATTTGCGCCATCCATTTTAGGAAACACGGCTCTGATCGGAAAACCATGCAGGATGGGCAGGATCTGTCCGTTGACTTCGTAAGCCAGAAAACTATTTTGATCCAGTGCTTCTTTAAGCGTTACCTTGGTCTGATATCCATCCCCACTGACCAGCACCAATTCATCTGCACCCGCCTGCATTCCAACCAGGTCTAAAATAGTTTTTAAGGGTACTCCCGTCCAACTTGCATTATCCACAAATACACCTGGACAGTTCAATCTGGGAGTGTCTGTCTCAGCCGGCAGGCATCGGATCTGGTCATAAGTGAGCTCCAAAGGTTTATCCACCCTGCCGCTGACTTTCAACCTGTAAGTCTCCGGATCAATAATTTGATACTTACCGGTTACATGCAACCCAATGCTCTCGTCCAACGCGTTCCACTCCGGTATTTTTTCCGGAAGTGTCGGAGAAAGGTACTTTGTTGATGGGCAATTCGATAAATCCGGGGCTTGTTGGGGCACGCTTGTCGGTAAATGGGCAACCTTCGTTGAAGTTTGAATTGTATTGGAGAATACCGGTGAATTCCGTGGCGGGGATTGCGAGGGTACAGGTACACACGAAGCCAGCATTAAAAGGGTAATCACACCAATAAATATTTTCTTCATATCCATAGTATATGCCGAATTAATCGCTGGAAGAGGGTTGAGCGGTTAACCTTAAATTCAGGAATCGATCATTAATGTTTGATAATCATTGATTCCGAAAATATACTTTGTATTCTTTTAGTCTACCGCTTTTTGATTCGTTAGGGTTACGCCTTCCAGCCAAACCTGGGCATCTTCATATGCTTTGGTTGCAGCCGCCCCCCATTGTCTTTGAGCTACATAGATATTTTCCCGTCCGAGCAGGGCTACCAGCCCGGTACGTTCGAGCTGCGAAAGAACAGCCTCGCTCACACCCGCCAACTTCACAATTCCCCCATTCTGCATGATCATGCGCACGTAACGATCCAGCACACCGATCATGGTGCTGCCAAAATCGTCATACCCACGCAGCACGAAGATCACCACCGCTTCCTTCGCCCTGTCAGCGACCGGCAGGTTTTCTTCAAAAGTTTTCGCAGCAGCGTAGAACAGGCTGCCATAAGGCTGCAAAACGGTTACCTTGTGGCTGGGTAATTTTTTGGGTGCGGGGTGCTCGATCGGAAAACCATTCTTGCCAGGAACCAGCTCCACCAGTTTGATCCGGTTTGCCTGATGGATCACAAGGAGCAGGATGGAAATGGCCACCCCCAGCAATACCGCGAACTGCAGCGGCATGATCAGCGTACCCACAAAGGTGATCAACATAACCACCCTCGGCACCATTCCTGTATTCCAGACTTTCATGATCGCAGTTGGATTGATAGTCCGAAAGCCAATCACGATCAATAATCCGGCTAGCGCAGGCATGGCGATCAACTTTACCAAGCCTGCAAAAACCAGAATGATTACCGCTATCAGCACGCCCACCAGGAAATTTGCCCAACGGGATTTTGCCCCAGCTTGCACCACAAGCGCGGTTCCCGATAGCGACCCGCCGGAAGGCATTCCCTGGAAGAAACTGGTCGCCATGTTCGCCATCCCCTGCCCGAAAAAATCTCCCGAAGGATCGGGGAATTTCCCATCAGGGTTGGGATACCCCTGGCTGATTCCCGCGCCTTGCACCAGACCAATCACGCTCAGCGCGAAAGCAGGGATGATCAAGGGCACAATTAATGAAAATTGGGGGAGATGAAAAGCTGGCAAAGCATTCGGTACGTCGGTGACATCCCCGACCAGGATCACTCTACTGAACGCCGGCAACGCTGCGATCATGGATGCGATCACCATCGGTAAAATGAGCGAGAATTTTTCCAAACTTTTTATTCGGCTGAACAGGACGATTAAGCCAATAGTGACCAGTCCGACGATCAATGTTGGAAGCACGATTTGGTTGATATTAAATAGCGTGTCAATGGCTCGAACCACCCGGTTCGAAAAAGCGCTTCTGTAACCAGTGAAATCCTCCAGCTGACCCAAAATGATCAAAACTGCCACACCATTCAGGAACCCGGTCATTACAGAATAAGGTACGAACCTTACCAAAAATCCCATCTTAAATAAACCCAGAAGGATCTGAATAACTCCGACCATGAAGGCAAGTACAAACACCGCCTGCAATTTCTCATCCCCAGAATAGCCAGCCAGCGAACTACCCACAGCCAGGGAAAGCGCGCTGGTGGTCGAGATGTGCATGAATACCGAGCTGCTAAATAGCGCTCCGATGGGGGTGGCAATGATCATTGTATAAAGACCGGTAAGCGGGTTGATCCCTGCCAGAATAGCTGATGCCATGCTGTCCGGAATGCTCGCGACCCCCAGGGTCATAGCGGCGAGGAAATCGCTAGAGATGTTCTTTCGGTCTATGTGCCAACTTTTAATGAGTGATTTGATCATTTCCATAGTATTTTCAATTATAAGGTTCTTTCGACTTCATTTATGGTTTCGTTCTGCCTGTTGATCTTCTTTTGAGATCACATTTCAGTCAAATTCCGAAGGCGATTATAAGAAGAAATTGGAAAATTCCTAATCCGAGCCATTCATCCTGAAGATGACCTGGTCGTAAAGGGAAAGCATCTCAAAGAAATTTCGAATCGCATTGATCTCACCTGCTCCCGGTTCTTTCCCGGAAGGGATTGAATCTGCAATAATTCCCCGAATGGTTCGCTGTCCGTCTATCAAATCCACCATCCGCATTTGAAGGTCATCAACCGGGAAAATTAAATCCGGATCCGTGTGAGCGGTGTTGATCAATATTGCCACACCCGTGGTTGAATTCTTTCCCTGTTTAGTGATCGATTCGGGGACTCGAAGTGGGATATATTCCAGCCATCCCCCACGATCGAAATCCGGTAAATGGTACCCGAGGGGGTAGTCATCCCGACAGGCGATTAAATTATGACGCAGCATGGTTCCGCGGAACAATTCCATCTGCGCATATTGTTCAGCGATATCCAGATTCTGTAGCCGGCTGGCATGCGGGGTGCCCGCGATACTTCCGCATCTAGGGGAATACGAGGCCTGGCGAACCCAGCGGCCAAATCGCAGACCGGCATTGGATAACAAATCAAAAAGCTGTGGGACGGAATATGCCCGGTCCCGGGGATTCAGGAGCGCATCCGCCAGGGCATCCTTGCGTTGGAAATCGGGAGATTCACCCAGAAGCCAGGCGAGCGGATGGCTAATCGGTAATGCTAGTGAGCGTTGCAGCCAAATCGCGGATCTCCCGGTCAGTAGTACCGATTCCAAGGCGGTGGCAATACTCCTGCATCAGGTACACACCGGCTCTGCCGTATGGCGCATAGACCATTAGATTTAATGCGCCGTCCACCTTCAAAACCTCCCTCAGGGAACGCAAGCCGCTTTCCGGATCTACCAGGTGGTGAAGTACTCCGGTGCAAACGATCTTGTCGAAGGTCAACCCTAAACTCGAAACCTGCTCAAGGGGAATCTGGTGCACTTCCAGGTTTTTTAAGTTGTATTTCAGCTTCAGTTCCCGGGTGTGCTCGATGCTGGACAGGCTAAAGTCGATTCCAACAACGTGGGAATTTGGCTCGCGCAAGGCATATTTTGCCGCCTGCGATGTGCCGCACCCTGCCACCAGGATTTCGATATTTTCCCGGTAAGGTTTATCCGGCCAGAATAGGTGATAATCTGCCCTGCGCCTGGTTTCATCCTGCCATCTGCAGCGGTAATCCTCCAGGTTATTAACAGGCGGCGGATAAGGATGCGAGTTGTAAAAATCGCGCACCTTATCCGCCTTGGAATTCGAAACTGCGCCGGATTTTCGCCGATGGCTCATGTACTGGATGGACAATCGAACATTTTCCGCTCCACCAAGCGAAAATCCGGGTTAAAGGTTTTTCCCTGGAAACACATGTTTTACACCATGTGCCCGATGCTTTCCTCCATCTTCGCCAGTACCTGATCGACGGTGAAACTGGCAGGTTTCATTCTTGGCGGAAATTCCTTAAAGGTTTCCAGAAATTGGCGAACCAGGAATTGCGCGGCATAGGTGATATAGGCATGGTCGATCATCCAATCGAAATATGTGTTGGAGGTGATGTCCGCCCGTTCGAAGGGATCTGTTCGTAAATTAAAGATCTTGGGTATCCTGAGGAATGTGAAAGGTTCCATCCAAATGGCAACCGTGCCCTGCATACGTTGCTCGGCAAATACGACTTTCCAGTTGTCATAACGTAAACCAACCAGGTCTCCATCATCGGAGAAATAGATCATCCCGGGGCGCGGACCCTTCGGTTCACTGCCGGTAAAGTAGGGCAGGAAGTTATAACCATCGATGTGCACCTTGAATTTTTTATCCCCTGCCTTGTAACCGGCCTTCAGCTTCGTCAGATATTTCCGGATCCCCAGCGGCAGCCAGAAACGTGGGCAGCCAATCGTTGTGGCTTATTATCTCGTTAGATACCGTACCAGCCTCGATTTTCCCGGCCAGCGGATCAGCTCAGGGACACGGAAGGCGCCTTCCCAGTTGGAATTCTTCTCGTTGCGGAAGGGGGTCATGGCGGCATCCGGCCAGGAGTTTATGTGCGGGCCATTATCCGTTGAATAGACCACGATGGTATCTTCGGTGATTCCCAGTTCGTCCAGCAGATCCAGCATCTGGCCGACGTGTTTATCGTGTTCCACCATGACATCGTGATAAAACGACTGCCAGCGTCCCGCCTGGCCAAGGATCTCCTTGGGTGGGTGGACACGGAAGTGCATCCAGGTGGTGTTGAGCCAGACAAAGAATGGCTTTTCATCAGAATGAGCTTTTTTGATGAATTTCTTGGCGCTATCCAGGAATTCAAGGTCGCAGGTTTCCATGCGCTTGCGGGTTAGTGGACCAGTATCCTCGATTTTTTGCTTGCCCACCCTACCCCAACGAGGATGCTCAGTGGGGTCATCCTCCTCGGTCGCCCAGGAGTGGATCACACCGCGCGGGCCAAAGATCTTCTTGAAATTCGGGAAATCGGCTTCCGGCGGATAATCCACGTTTTCCGGTTCTTCCTCGGCGTTTAGATGATACAGGTTGCCGAAGAACTCGTCAAAACCATGCGCGGTGGGGAGGTACTTGTTCTTATCCCCAAAATGATTCTTACCAAATTGCCCGGTGGCGTACCCGAGCGGTTTGAGGAGCTCCGCTATGGTGGCATCCTCTGCCTGCAGCCCAATATCCGAACCAGGCATACCGACCTTGGTCATTCCGGTCCTGTATGGGTTCTGCCCGGTAATGAATGCCGCCCGCCCGGCGGTGCAGCTTTGCTGACCGTAGGAATCGGTGAAGCGCATTCCTTCATTCGCAATGCGGTCGATGTTCGGTGTTCTGTAACCCATCAATCCATCGCTGTAGCAGCTCAGGTTGGTGATCCCAACGTCATCCCCCCAGATCACAAGTATATTTGGTTTTCCGTTTGGCATGATTATCCTCTCCTTTTAATGAATAGAACCAATTCTATAAATATTTTACATGCATTTATCTATAAGTAGTATCCGGATTAGGAAGCGTTATTGCTTTGAATCTGGGAACGGGATTGTGGGCTGGGGATTTCGTTCTTTTTCACCTCCCGGGGTAGAGCCCCATGACAATTTTTGAATTTCTGCCCGCTTCCGCACGGACATGGGTCCAGGCGGCGAGTGTTCGAAAACGTTTGATCGAGGATCATCATCACCTCCTTCGCATCCCGTCCGCGGCGGATGATCCCGGCCATCAGCTTCATCGGAAATCCTACATGAGTGAAGAATTCCTTATACCCGGCACACAGGTAATTCAAACCCGGTTCACCATCCGGAGAATTCACAAAACGATTCTTGGGGCACTCCCCATGACAGGCGAATTTCACCTCGCAGTCTCTGCAATAATCCGGCAGGGAATCCCGTTTATCCGTGCCAAATTTTAGCTGCCGGGGCGAGGCAACCATATTAATTATATGTTCGTTCTGGATATTGCCAAGCAGGTAATCAGGTTCCACGAAATGATCGCAGGAATAGAGATCGCCGTTGTGTTCAAGGGCGAGCCCGGTGCCGCAGGTTTCATTAAAAACACACATCCCGGAAGAATCCAGTCCCAGCCAGTTTCGCAGCGTCGCTTCAAACGTCTGAACAAAAATGCTGCCTACATCGTGCCGCACCCACTCGTCGAATATCGTGCAAAGAAAGCGGCCAAATTGATCGGCAAAACCGACCGTTCTGATACCATGGAACCTTTTTGGATAGATGCTGATTGGCCTCCATTCATTCTCTCCACCACGGGAATGAACTGCATCCAGTTGGTTCCAACCTCATCACGAAGAAAACGATAAACCTCCAGCGGGTAATCGGCATTCACTCTGTTAACGGCAGTGAGGATGTTGTAATCAACCCCATGTTTTTGAAGTAACTGCAATCCTCGCATCACTCTTTCAAAGGTCGGATTTCCGCCCTTATCCAGTCGATAAACATCATGGAATTCCCTGGGTCCATCCAGGCTGAGGCCGATCAGGAAATTATGCTCTTTGAAGAAAGCCGCCCATTCATCATCAATAAGGGTTCCATTCGTTTGCATGGTGTGGAGGAAGCGCATACCCGGCCGTTTATATTTTTCCACCAGATCAATGGAGCGGCGATAAAAATCGAGCCCCATCAATGTGGGTTCACCCCCCTGCCAGGCGATATTCACGTCGTCGGTCTGGTGGGATTCGATCAATTGACGGATGTACTGCTCCTGAACTTCCACGCTCATTCTGAAATTGCTGCCGGGGTAAAGGCTTTCCTTATCCAGGAAAAAGCAATAAGCGCAATCCAGGTTGCAGGCAGCCCCGGAAGGCTTTGCAAGAAGGTGAAATGCAGGAGGGGCATCCCTGGGAATAATTGTCGGGAGAACTGGGGAAGAGATACCTGTTGATTTCATTTCGTGGCTAATAGACTATTTATAATTTCTAACGATATTATGAATTTTATTGACCAATTAGTAAGTTCAATAATAAAGTAATTATTCAATCATTAACGAATGTTATCCCCTTGTAATTGTATAATCCGCTCCCAACTTGAAATCTTCGTTCTGCGGAAATTGGGTACCAGCAAATCCCACTTATTATCAGAACATTCTTCACCGAAGAGCGATCTGGATTAACCTTTTATGACTCTCACTTTATCTCGATCGCGTTTACCCACCAGGCCCACTTATCCGCGCCATATTCATCCTTCGCCGATTCGGGAAAAACAAGTTTACTTGGATACCCATTATCCTGGATGAGAAGCTGGCTATTTGCCCAACGAGCCAGCATGATATCCCACCCTTTGGCATCTCCGATGCTCACCGTATAGGTTTGCCCATTGGCGTTCGTAAAAACCATATCGGTTGCATCAGGATCCGCCTTAACAATAGTGAGGATGTCCTTTAGTAAAATCCCTTTATAGGTGATGTTTTCTTTTATCCAGGGATCACTGTAGGAAGCTGTATTTGAGTGGGTGGCAAAATCCAATTGATGGAGGATGAAGGAATCTCCACGATTGGTGTTCCCGATCTTTCCAGTGACGGTCACAACCGCCTCCCCCTGTTTAGGTCGTTTTCCGCAGCCAGCCAATCCAAGGCAACTGACCGCAATGAGTAGTATGACGAAGAATTGAAATTTATTTTTCATAGTGAACGGATTAAACAACAATATCCTTAACCGAATCAACCACCAATTTCGGTTGGTACGGGAAGGAAGAGATCATCTCCCGTTTCGTAACCCCGCTGAGCACCAGGATCGTCTCCATCCCGCTTTGCAACCCGGCGACAATGTCCGTATCCATGCGATCCCCGATCATCACAGTTTCTTCAGAATGACCGCCGATGTAATTCAATGCCAGGCGCATCATGATCGGATTGGGCTTGCCGACAAAAAAGGGGGCGCGCCCGCTGGCGTGTTCGATCAATGCTGCCATAGCCCCGCACGCGGGGATGATCCCATGTTCGGTGGGACCATTGGGATCGGGATTGGTAGCCAGGAAGTGCGCCCCGGCAGAGATCAACCGGATCGCGCGGGTTACCTGTTCGATACTGTAGGAATGGGTTTCACCAAGCACCACGTATTCCGGGTTGGTGGAAGTGATCACATACCCGGCATCGTGGATGGCTTCCGTCAGGCCGCTCTCCCCGATCACGAACGCAGTCCCATTTGATTTCTGACCTTTCAGGAAAAGTGCGGTTGCCATCGCGGAGGAAAAGATTCGGTCTTTTTCAATCGCCAAGCCAGCAGATTGTAGGCGGTGTGAAAGATCTCCCGGAGTATAGATCGGGTTGTTTGTCAGCACCAGGAAATTCTTGTTTTTTTCCTTAAGTTTTTCCAAAAATTTATCCGCCCCTGGGATCATCACCTTTCCCGAGACGAGGACACCATCCATATCAATTAAATAATTCCGCTTTTCCATTACCCTCTACCTTTTTTCAGAGTTAATATTGACTGCCGGGGATTACCCCGCATTCATCTTGATTAAATGCTTGTTTTAGAATATCCTTCAAGTATAACAACGAACCAGATCAAGGGAAGATGTTTTCAAGGAGGATTCCATGAGACCCAAGTCCCACCTAATATTATCACTATCGTTGATCATGATCCTGTCAGCGTGCAATTTCCCATTGTTTGGAGGATCCGAGGCTACACCAACAATAGTCACCATCGAGACAGTGGTCGCTCAAACTGTCGAAGCCGGCAGTACCCAGGTTCCCACCCTTCCAATTCCCACAGTCCCACCCACCATAACACCGCCCCCCCCGGTGCAGGCTACTCTGACCCCTTACCCGACCTATACGCCTTATCCAACCCAAACCGCAATACCCTGCAACGCTGCCAAATTTGGATCGGATGTGACCATCCCGGATAATACCGAGATGTCCCCCGGGCAGGCCTTCACAAAAACCTGGCGGATCATCAACGCCGGTTCCTGCACCTGGACAACTGCATACAAGGTGGTATTTGTCTCCGGAAACCAGATGAGTGGTACTTCTCCATTCGCCATGCCAAAGAATGTTGAACCTGGGCAATCAGTGGATATCTCCGTCAATTTGAAGGCTCCAACCACCGCAGGTACGTTCACGGGGAATTGGAAATTGCAGAACCCTTCGGGAGTGAACTTCGGCCTGGGTGCTGGAAACGCCCCATTCTACGTGACGATCATCGTGGATGCACCCTTATTCGCGGTCACCCGCGCTGATGTGGAAGCTGAACACTATACGGTGGATGCCGCCTGCCCACCTGGTGCAACCTTCCACTTGATGGCGCACATCAAAACCAATGGAGCCGGACAGGTCACATATTACTGGAAATTCGATGATGGTACGACGACCTCCACCCCAACACTTGATTTCAGCTGCCGCCGGAACCAAGGACGTGACCACTTCGTATTCGACCAATGTAAGTGGTGATCATTGGGCAGCGATTTACGTCGATCAACCCAACCACCAGCTGTTCCCAAGCACCACGTTGACTTTGCACTGTACTCCGTGAATCTTTCTAAGTAAAAAAACTGGTGGGCTAACCACCAGTTTTTTTATTTCCGGTGCTTTATAATCCCAGGATAGGTGTGATATGAAAAATCAAAAATACAAGTTCATTTTCTTATCAATTCTATTAAGCGGGATCGTGCTGGCTGGCTGCAACTTGTTCAATCCAACCCCTGCGGGTGATTGGCAAGGGCGATCAGAGACCCTCACCGCGCTGGCCCCCGCCACCTTACCGACAACATTATCTGGAACACCCACCGACGAACCAGGAAACTTGACCTCCACTTCAACTTTATCGGCACCGCAGCCGCCCACTTCCCTCCCTCCCACGACCGTACCTCAGCCAAGTCCCACCCAGTCACCCTGTTACCGGGCGGAGTTGGTGAAAGATGTCACCATTCCGGATGGTACCGTCCTTGCGCCTGGAAAGCAGTTCAACAAGACCTGGCAGCTCTGGAATACCGGCTCCTGCGACTGGCCTCCTTCCATGATGGCCGTTTTCGATGGCGGCACGCAATTATCCGCGAACCTGGAATACAAGATCGGAAAGACAGTTCCAAGCGGGAAGATGGTGGATCTAACCATCCCCATGACTGCCCCGCTTACCGCTGGCGAATATACAAGCAACTGGCGTTTGAAACCCGCTGGAGGAACGCCCTTTGGAGTGGGAGGAAATAATGTCCCCTTCTATGTCAAGATAGTCGTTGGCGATACGATCTTCAAGGTTACAGATGTGGCGATCAGCATGAATAATTCCAGCGCGACTGCCGCTTGCCCACCCGGGTTCACCTTCCAATACTCCGCCAATATCACTTCAACAGGACCCGGGGTGGTCATTTACCGCTGGGTTTTTGGCGAATCATCCACTCAGGATGAAAGCATTACATTTTCTGGAGCTGGTTCGCAAAGCGTAAGCACATCCAGAACTTTATCCAATTCCACGACGGAGACTGCCAGGATATACATAGTTCAACCCAACCAGGAAACCTTTTTACCCGGGGTCAGTTATTCGCTGACCTGCCAATAATATAAAAGAGCCCTCTACAATAGGAGGGCTCGATTATTCTTGGAAGAATCACTGCTCGGTTACAGTGAAGGAAAACTCCCCCACCGGGATGCCGTCGACGATCGCTTGCAGCATGAATGTTCCCGGAGTAGCTTCCGTCAAGAAATCGGTTAATTCCACCGGGTCGCCCAGACCATCTGTAAAATATTCATCCCCAAATTTAAGTTTGTGACCATCCGGGTATGTCATCCACACCTGGAAGTGCGTCTTGATATTTTTCGGAGCTTGCGCCCAGAAGCTCACCTGCGGAGACGATTGGGCAGAGATCGAGTTGAGATGCTGTAGATCGGGACTGGAGCCCATGGTCATGAAGAGGTCCATGGCAGGAAGTTCACCGCTGGGCAGCAGGGCTTCGGTTCCCCCCAGGTGGAAGTAGATGGGGATGAATTGGATCGAAGGTGGAAGGCTCTGAATGAAGGCAGTCCCGAGCACATTACTGGCAACTAAGAGGATCACGAGCAGGCAAAGAACGGTCGCCATCCAGGCACCAAATGCCCCCGCACAGCCTGCCGTGAAAGCTTTACCAAAAAGACGGAATGGATCCGACATGATTTCTTCCCTCCTGTGAGATGGATTAATTGTATCAGAACTTTCAAAAGGCTTGCAGCATCTGTCTCTTTCATTGATAATCCACCTTATGCCCGATCTCAAAGAATTAATGGTTGGAAATCGCCATTTACGTCTGCCCGCCTTCCTCCCGGATGCGACTTTTGGAGTTGTCCGGTCGGTGGATGCGGACGATCTGATTGCGTGCGGGATTGAAGCCGTGGTGATGAACACCTTCCACCTGATGCAAAAACCAGGCAGTTCCACCATTCAATCCTTGGGCGGATTGCACCGCATGAGCGGTTGGGAGAAGGTGATCGTCACCGATTCGGGCGGGTTCCAGGCTTATTCGCTGATCCACCAGAACCCGAAAAATGGGAAAATCACTGACCAGGGCATCCATTTCAAGCCGGAAGGGTCTGACCGTAAGTTCCTGATGACCCCCGAAAAAACAATTCAGCTCCAGGTAGCCTATGGTAGCGATATCGTCATCTGTCTGGATGATTGCACCCATGTGGATGCTCCATATTCTGAACAGCGGGAATCAGTTCGGCGCACCATCACCTGGGGAAAGCGCTGCAAGGCGGAATTTCAAAAGCTGATGGCAGAGAAAAAGACCACTTCAGCCGAAAAACCCCTCATCTTCGCCGTGATCCAGGGCGGCGGCCTACCAGAGCTTCGCCGGGAGTGCGCGGAAGCCCTGTTGGAAATTGGGTTCGATGGATACGGGTTCGGTGGCTGGCCACTGGATGGCAAGGGCAACCTGCTCGAGGAAATCCTTTCGCTCACCCGAGGATTTGTTCCCACACAATTCCCCATGCATGCCCTTGGAGTCGGTCACCCCGAAAATATCCTGAAGGCTTATCAGATCGGTTACCAGTTATTTGACAGCGCCATGCCCACCCGGGATGCCCGCCACGCGCGAGTCTATACCTTTACTGAGGCACAGGGATTCTCCGGGAGCTGGATGCGGTATGTCTATTTGAATGATGAAAAACACATCAAGGCGAACCGCCCCATTTCCGATCATTGCGACTGTCCCACTTGCAGAAAATATTCACTTGGCTACCTCCACCACCTTTTCAAAACCGGTGATACGCTCTTTTACCGTCTCGCCACACTTCACAACCTGCGCTTCATGACCACACTTGTTCAAAGGCTGCGGGAATCGCCTTTATGACTTCTTCGGTTGATCTTTCCCGGCTGGAAGCAGAAATCCTTTCCCGGAAAAAATACCGGGGGCTTGACCCTGCGCTTGTCCGGCAGGTTGGATTGCAGGAGCTCGCCCGGCAGAAAAACTTTAAAGAATCACTTCGATCGACGCGGGCAAGGCTTCACCAGGCTGCCTGCGCTTACCTGCTTCAGGATCTGGATTATGCATCTCTGGAACATGAAATTGCCACCCTGCCGCGATCCATCCAGGCGGTGGAAACCCGGGATTTTTGTTTGAGAGTAATGAGCCTGCATGCCTCTTCAAATGAACGCCTATCCATTCTGGAGAGATTTTCCCAGGAGATCGCGCGTGATTTGGTTGGAATTCATTCCGTCCTGGATTGCGCATGCGGGCTGAATCCGCTCTCTCTACCGTGGATGCCCTGGGGAATGAATACCCGCTATGATGCTTGCGATGTTTTCACCGACATGGTCGGGTTTGTCCAGCATTTTCTGGAGCATTATGGAATAAAGGGAAATGCTTGGACCTGCGACCTCAGCCGGGAGACTCCTGCCGGGGAGTACGATCTTGTTCTTCTCTTGAAAACCCTTCCCATTCTGGAGCAAATTGAGAAAACATCGGCAGCCAGGCTGCTTCAATCCATCCGTGGTAGAAATCTGCTGGTCTCCTACCCGGTCGCCAGCCTGGGCGGCCATCAAAAGGGAATGACCCGGAATTACACCCGCCAATTCGAAAGCCTGACCTCAGATTGGCGGGGGGAGATCAAGCGGTTTGAGTTCGAGACAGAATTGGTATTTCTTCTGATCCGGGAGCCCCCCAATCCGTGAATCGGTCACCCATAAATCCGATTCCTGAACCGGTTGAAGCTGTCCTCGCTTCCCGTAAATACCGTGATCTGGACATCCCTGTCGAGACAGCCATAGAACTCTATGAGGCAGCTATTCGTGCCGGGCAATCCCCCAGGGACGCCGAAAAGACGCTGCGGCAAAAACTTCATAATATCATCGCTCCCTATCTCGGTGATCCGGATTTCACTGAAGCAGCCATTGAAATGCAAACGGCGTTTGCCAGCGGGGATTCCGTCCAGATCCAGGCATTTTGCCTGAATATGCTCAACTCGCATGCCTCCACCCGGGAAAGGGTGATGATCCTGGAGGATTTCTACTCGCTGTTATTCGAGGTTACCGGCAAACCTGGCAGCATCTTCGACCTGGCTGCCGGGATGAATCCCTTCAGCCTACCTTGGATGCACCTGGGTGGAGACAGCCGGTATTTTGCCTACGATCTAAATGCGCCTAGGATTGGTCTGATCCACAAGTTCCTCGGCCTTTCCAGCCGTGAACCTCTGGCTTTTCATGCCGATATCCTGCTCCGCCCTCCTGTTGAAAAAGGAGAAGTGGCATTTTTATTCAAAGAAGCTCATCGAATGGAACATCGCCAGCGGGGCAGTACACGAAAGCTGATCGAAGCAGTGGATGTGACCTGGTTCTTGCTTTCTCTGCCAACCAGCAGCCTGCAGGGAAAATATGACCTGACAGAACGCCAGCGAAGTCTTGTAACCTCCATAGTCGAAAACAGCAATTGGTTGGTCGTCGAGGTCCAATTTATTAATGAGCTCGTTTTCTGCATCCGCAAGGATCACAAATGACCCGTCAGAAATCCCGTAAAGAAATCTCACCGAAAGAAAACACTCTCGAAAAATCCCTGGCTCGCTACCGCGAGATGCTTGATCCGTATGAATTTACCCTTCTTTTGGAGGAATTGGAAAAACCACTGAAGGGCGGGCTCAGGCTTAACACCTTGAAAGCCGGGGTGAACGATCTGCTGACCTGGTGCAACCGCTATGGATGGGAAGTCGAACCGGTGCCCTTTTGTGATTCCGGTTTCAGACTTCTTTCCAGAAACACAAACCCTGGGAATTCCCTCGAGCATCGTATGGGGTGTTTCTACCTGCAGGATGCAGCCTCCATGGTCCCGGTTGAACTTTTCGATTTTCAACCACATTCACAACCCCTGATCCTGGATATGGCCGCATCGCCCGGGGGAAAAACAACCCACCTGATCTCCCGGACTAAAGATTCGGGATTGGTAATTGCCAACGATTCCAGCCGTGGCAGGATCCCAGCCCTGCGGACCGTGCTGCAAACCTGGGGAGCGATCAATACCGCTGTCACCTGTCTTCCAGGTGAAACGTTTGGGGGAAATTTCCCCAATACCTTCGATGCCATCCTACTGGATGCCCCTTGCAGCATGGATGGATTGCGTGCCACGGACGCGCACCCTTTACGGCCCATCACTGATACTGAACGAGCATCCCTGTCACGCAGGCAGATTGCGCTCCTCAGCAGCGCGTTACAAGCAGTCCGCCCGGGCGGTCAGGTGGTGTATTCCACCTGCACGCTTGCCCCCGAGGAGGATGAAGCCGTGCTGGATGCAATCCTGAGCATGTTTCCGGGTCAGGTGCAGGTCGATAACCTTTCAGGGGATACAATAATCACCGCCCCAGGGTTATCCTTCGATGGGAACCATCTATATCACCCTTCGGTAATAAATGCCTTCCGTCTCTGGCCGCATATATACCGCACCGCAGGGTTTTTCGCCGCCAGGTTGAGGAAGACTGGCGAGATAATCGTTGAAAAACGCCATCCGCAACGGATCAGTCACTCCGAGATTACGCCAACCTTTCTTTCCCCTTCTGAAGATAGGTTTCTTTTTGATCTTTTACAGGTTCAATATGGAATCGATTTACCTTTTCTCATGGCGGAATATCAACTTCTTTTTAACAAAACGCGGTAATAGTATTCAGCTTTTCCCGGAAAAATTATTCAAAATAATGCCAACTCTTCCCCATATCTTCGCGGGAATAACTTTGGCAGAAGAGACCCCCGGAGGATTGGAACTATCGCATGAGTTCTGTTCGAGATTTGAAAATCAGATGACCCTTGGTTCGATCGTAATCTACGATCCTCAAAAAAAGGCCTGGCTGCGGGGTGAGGACCTCCCCAGTGATGTGATCGCCAACAAGACCAGGAACCGGATTGTGATCCTTCGCGATCAGAATGGGGATTTTCTTGGCCGGGGAAGGGTTACATCCGAAAGGATCAAGAACCTGCTCCCCCGCAGAGTGCTTCTCTAATCCAGCGCTTTCAACTCGTGGAGAATAAGCGTAGTAGCGACGATCGCCGCGGTTTCCATGCGGAGTGTCCGCCTTCCCAAAGATACCATCACGATTCCCCCTTGCCTGGCCAGATGTGCTTCCTCACTGGCTAGCCCGCCTTCCGGTCCGATCAGGATTCCCAGGCTTTTTCCCTGGAATCCGCGAAGGGCTTTCTTGATGGAACGTCCTTTTTCATTCTCATAAGCCACCAACCCGAGTTCGAATCCCCGCAATTGCTCAAGGGCTTGCAGGAACAGGACAGGAGGGTTCAATACCGGCACCTGGCTACGGCCGCTCTGTTCGGCTGCCTCTTTCAGGATTTGCTGCCACCGATCGGCTTTTTGAACTGCGGAATGGATATCCTGAACCAGCGAGCGGCTGGTGATCACCGGGGTAAAGGCGGCTGCACCGATCTCAGTGCATTTTTGCAGCACCCACTCGAATTTATCCCGCTGAGTCAGTCCTACGAGTACAGTGAGATGGACCAGCCGTTCTGTTTTCTCCGTTTTGATGGATAGAATTCTTCCGGTAACCGAGGATTTGCCCACCTGGGTCAATTCCAGCAGGTACTCATCCCCGGACCCATCCAGCGCAATTACCTCATCACCCGCCTTCAGACGGAGAACCCGGCTGATCTGGTGCGAAGTATCCGGGTCGAAGATCACTTCACCCGGCTGGAAACAATCGATTGATAGAAAGAATCTATTCATTCAAAATTTTCATTCGGCTTTCCAAAACTGATTATACTTGCCCCTAACGATATGGAAATCAATAACGGGACCGAAACCGAACGCGTTTTTAAGTATTACGACATCATCATGGCCCTTTTCGTGACCATCCTGATCGTTTCCAATATTGCCTCCGCAGCCAAGATCGTGGATTGGGGATTTTCAATAGCCGGAATCCCCATGGCATTCGATGCCGGTACGATTCTTTTTCCGATCAGCTATATCTTTGGGGATTTACTCACCGAGGTTTACGGATTCAAAAGATCCCGCCGGGTGATCTGGGTTGGATTCTTCTGCCTGGCGCTTACTTCATTTATTTTCTTCCTGGTTCGGAACATGCCCGGTGAGAGCAACTGGTTGAGTTACGCTGGTCAACCGGCTTACGATGCCATCCTGGGGGGGATCAGCACAGGGGGAATCGTCCTGGCCAGCCTGGTTGCCTACCTTTTTGGAGAATATACGAATTCGGTCGTTCTGGCAAAGATGAAAGTGGCGACCAACGGCCGTTGGCTGTGGATGCGCACGATCGGAAGCACCCTGGTTGGGGAAGGCGTGGATACACTTGTTTTCGTTACGGTTGCCAGCCTGGCAGGTGTGTTCCCCTGGGTGATCTTTCCCAGCCTATTACTGACGAATTATCTATTCAAATGCGGTGTCGAAGCGCTTATGACGCCAGTGACCTATTGGGTGGTGGGCTTTTTGAAGAAAACCGAGGACGAGGATTTTTACGACCGTCAGACCAGATTCACCCTGACTGGTTAGGGCGATCCTTCGGGCATCCCTCGATCACGATCGTGTACTCGCCCCGCGGTGGCTCTGATTTATAGAAATCCTGCAATTCGCTCAAGGTTCCCCGTTTGACCTGCTCAAATTTCTTGGTCAGGTCATTGGCGCAGGCTGCATGACGATTACCGAAAACATCGAGCGCGTCCTGCAGGGAAGTCCCCAACCGGTACGGACTCTCATAATAAACCAGGGTGTGGGTGGAAAGGGCGTCCACCTCAAAGAAACGCTTGCGCGGACCAGATTTATGCGGAGGAAAACCACGGAAGGTGAAGCTTGTGGTTGGCAGCCCGGAAAGCGTCAGTGCCATGATGAATGCGCTGGGTCCCGGAACTGCATTCACCTCGAAACCTTTTTCCAATGCTGCCCGCACCACCAGGAAACCTGGATCTGAAATCCCGGGTGTTCCGGAGTCGGTGACAAGGGCGATGGATTTTTCTTCCCCCAAAAGGTTCAGGATTCGCGGAAGAACCCGGTTTTCGTTATCCACCCGGAAGGTGAGCATCGGTTTCGAGATCCCGAAATGTTTGAGCAGGAATCCAGTCTTGCGGGTATCCTCGCAGATGACCAGATCCGCGTCTGATAACGCTTCCAACGCCCGCTGGCTGATATCTCCCAGGTTACCGATGGGGGTGGAGACCAAGATGAGCATAAAAAAAGTATAGCATGGGTAAGCGGATTAGATTGAAATTTCATAAAATTGTTTGAAGAACCGGTGATACTTTATGCCATGAAATATCAAATCAGTAATACTAGGTTATATTGGCCAAATTCAGAGTATGGTTTGAATTATGGTAGCATTTTATATAGATTTTCAAATCATATTTATTTTCAATATTCAACCTTATAATTCATCTTTCAAATTTTACTAAGCCATTGAGTATTAATAATGAGAAAGTATTTTCCTTACATCATCGCTTTTCTTTTTATCTCATTAATGATTTTAAGTTTTCTGATAATGGTCAAACCTGGAGCAAGGGTTTTCTATTTGAATTCGCAGCTCCCCTCTGATGCGCTGACCCAATCGAAGAAAGCATTAGAACACCGATTCTATCCCCCAGGTTTCCTTTTTGATCCCGAATCTGCTCTTATCACTCAGGATGGTGACGTATTAACAAAATCACTTCCAAATGAACCGGAAAATGGGAAACCGGGAACATTTGCCATTGTAAGGATAAATAGCGATCTTTACTCCCTCCTCTTTGTCCCTAAAGACCTAAATCAATCCGATACGAAAAACCACACTTTTGAAATTCTCTTTCATCCGCGTTTTATTTCATCCAATTCTGGTGGTGCGGTTTTCCTGATTATTTCTTTTTGCTTTTTTATATTCTTGGCTACTCAAGGGAAGTCTATTTATAAAAACCAACATTTAAATAATTTTCTAGCCACACCACTCAGGTGGATTGACAAATTCTCCAAAAAAACAGGCATTTATGCTCCCATTCCTGAGACATCGCGATTCGCGCTTTTGAAAAGTGCGTATTCAACTACTGTCTTATTGTCATTCCTACTAGTATTCATGGAATGGCTTTTTTTAGTCACAAAACCATCCTTCATGAGCTATTTTGGTATTAAATGAAAAAATAAAAATCTTCCTTATCACCGGTTTCGGCTTATCAATCATCTTCCTTATGCATCCTTTTTGTGTTCTTCCTGCTCGATCTCATCCTGACCCATCGGTTTCCTAAATTTCGTAGTTATACGTATCACTTACCAGCTTCAATAATCGCAGCTTGCCTGATACTACTCGTCATCGACAACTTCACTTATACGCTTTTTTCTTTTGGAATTATTGATTCAAAGCCCATTTTTCGTGTTTTCTACGCCTTTTTCTTCATTCTTTTGATCTATTTACTTAACCGCAGGATGTCTTCCGGTGTTCATATTGGTGGGAAAACAAGCATGCTGAAATCACCTGGTTTTTTCGCCACCTTGCTTCTTGGCGGTTCACTCCTAATTACATTAACTTCCATTCAATTCCTAGGAAATTCTAATTTCCACCTCGAAGATAATGAATCCAGCAACAAGAAACCAAATATTATCCTTCTTGGAACGGATGGTTTGAACGCACAGAATATGTCCGCTTATGGTTACGAAAGGGATACGACGCCTTTTATCAGGGAACTCGCAAAATCATCCCTGCTTGGGGAGAATCACTTTTCAAATGCTTCAAGGACATTGGGTTCCACAGTTTCGATTCTAACGGGGAAATCTCCATTAACCACTCGTGTGCTTTATCCACCTGATATCCTTGGTGGGAAGGATATGTTTCAACATCTCCCCGGAATTCTAAAGGCTAATGGCTATACAAATGTTTCGCTTGGAGTTCCGTATTACGTGGATCCAAACGCGGTGAATTTCAAGGACGCTTTTGATTCTATCAACTGCCGTGAGAATCATAACAAGGAATATTTCGGCGGATTATCCAAAATTGGCCTGTTCTCCGAAAACTATTTCCTGAACACTGTACTGAGCCGGATTGGAGATCGGGTAATGCACGTCTTTTTTATTAAGGATATGGTCAACCCTTATCTGCTAGTAATTGACCGTGAAACGGATGCATTGCAGGATTTTCAACGTATGAGTTGCCTGTTTTCGTTTTTGGATGAAGCCGAACAATCTGGTAAACCGCTGTTTGCTCATATCCACTTATTGGGCACAAAAGGTCCCCAATTGCACCCCACGGTTCAGGTTTTTTCGAAGGGTCAAGTCCAGAATGAGGATTGGATGACCGATTTTTATGACGATACAATCCTAAACTACGACCAGCAGGTAGCTTCGCTAGTGGATTATCTCAGGTCCCATGATCAATTTGAGGACACCCTTATCGTTTTATTAACAGATCATGGCCAACAATATAAAATAATAAACAAACTCCCTTTGATTATTCACTTTCCAGGTAATGAACATGCGGGATCAATAAGAGTAAACACCCAGAACCTGGATATTGCTCCGACAATCTTGGATTACCTCGGGATCGAAATCCCGCCCTGGATGAACGGCGATTCCCTTCTCCAAAAACTGGATCCATTACGCATTATCATCGCCGTAGAGCCAACGCCCTTTGAAATTGTAAATGGGCGATCCGTGATTCAGAAGAGCGCAGCCGAACCACCTTTTTATCAGTTTGGCAAAATAACAGCATTTCAATGCCAGCAGATCACAATTATCGATTTGAAAAAGATAATAACAAGTGAAGTTATTGTTAAGAAACATACTTCTCCCTGCTCGCCAGAATTATTGGATTCACAGGATGAAATTATGAATAAGATTAGTGATTTCTTATTGAGTAAAGGATACGACTTACCCGAAAAATGGTGAAGTGGTATTTTACCCGGATTTCAAACCTAAAGTTTTGACTCTGGCGAAAATGGTGTTCTACTTATCCAAACGAGACGAATCAAAATAACTTGAAAAATTTCTTCATTTCCGCAAAAAAAGAAAACCTCATCCTCATTATTGTGATCCTCTATATTGCGGCCTTGTTGGGCTGCCTATTAATCCTGACTTTTCCAGGAGCAAAGGGCTTTTACAAGACAATCAAAGTAGATACAGATACTCTTAAGATCGACGACTCATCCTACCAATTATCACTTCCTATTGATCGAAGAGTATTCAATCCAGAATCGATTTTGGTGGTGGAAGATGGCACGTTATTGATTCGGGCTTACTCAGATGACGCCAGATATCGCCAGGAAGGTACATTTTATTTGAATGAAGGAACTGGCAACGAAATACTTGTTTCGTTTTTGCCTTCAGAGAATATTAAAAACCCTTTAAATCAGCGGAATTTTTATATACTCATCAAACCCAATATTCTTTCAGGAAACTCTATTGGACAGGTTGTAATTGTCCTAATGGCGGGGATCGTCGTCATCCTCGGATGGCTCTACAAAAAAACCAATTCATTTATATCACATCGCCTGGTAGGAGTCGGAAAATCTAAACCTGAAACTCCAAATTCATCAGGTGACCTTAAAACGAGTACCCGGCCGCAATCATCCAGAAAATCGCTCTTTCGAGCAGGCGTGGATTTGGTCATTCTTACGTATTTTCTTATATTTATGGAATGGTTGTTCTTTATCACCATGCCATCCTTCATGGATAATTTTTTACTTGTAAATAAAATAAAGATATTTCTGGCGACTTCAGCGCTGGTAACGATAATTGCATTTTTCTTTTTGATCTTCTTTTTTATCTTGGGGAGAGTAATCTCAAAATTCCTCCCGGAGGTTGGAAAATATTTCACGGGTATCCCGTTTGCTTTTCTTGCATCAAGCTTGTGTTTTCTGCTCCTCGATAATTTCCTAAACACGGTTTTTTCCATAGGTGTGGCAGGGTCGAGTGCCCCAGTTAGAATCCTGTTTTCCTTTTTATTTATGTCTCTGTTCCTTTTTCTCCTGTTCAAAATGTCGGATAGATATTCAAGCCGGAATGATCCGGGGGATCTCCGCGTTTTGAGGTGGCTGGCGCTTGGATTTCTTGTTATCTCACTTCCACCAATAATTTCACGAATTGCCGAGAAGGCGGAAATTCAAGCTTCACCCTCCTTGACCACTGAATATGAAAATCCACCAAATATAGTCTTGATTTCTTCGGACGGCTTAAACGCCAGCAATATGTCACTTTATGGATATGAACGAGACACAACACCTTTTCTCCGTGAGCTGGCTGAGACCTCGCTGATTGGGGAAAATAATTTTCCGAATTCTGATCATTCGTTAGGCTCGGAAACCTCTTTACTCACCGGTCGGTTTCCATTTATCACCGGTATTTTATTTTCTCCGGACATATTACAGGGTAGTGATAGATTCTTGCACCTACCTGGAATTCTTCGAAATGCCGGTTATAGGACAGTGTCATTGGGGGTACCGTACTATATTGACGCGAATGTTGTCAATATGAATGACGCATTTGATGAAATTAATTGCATTGAAAATGGGAGCAACCTCTCGAAGCCGTTTTATTTCACCGGCTCCTTCGAGCAAGAACGGTATTTATTCTTCCAAATTAAAAAACGAATCGTGGAACGACTTCTTCACATCTTTTACCTGAGAGATATTAAAAGTGCGATATCCACGGTGAACGATGTCTCAGGGTATACGGTTTCTGATCAGGCAAGATTGCAATGTTTACGGAGTTACCTCGCCGAAGCCAAGAGAACTGGACAGCCAATATTTGTTCACATGCACCAAATGGGTACACACGGACCCATGTTTGAAACATCAATCCAGCGGTTTTCCCACGGAGAGAAGCAGGAACAGAATTGGATGACCGATTTTTATGACGATTCGATAATTAACTTCGATTCGGATATTTCAACCTTGGTGGAATATCTCAAATCGCTCGGAATGTATCAGAACACAATCATCGGTATTTATACGGATCACGGAACGGAGTGGACGAACACCAGGAGACTTCCATTATTGATTCATTTTCCTGGAAACCAAAACACAGGCAGAATCCATGAAAACACACAGAATCTGGATATCACCCCAACGATTCTTGATTATCTGGGAATGGAAATACCTGAATGGATGGATGGGTCTTCCTTGCTATCTCCCCTCCCCCAAAATAGGATCATCTTTTCGGTTGATACGATTGAACCTGTCCAGGTATCCGGACTTTGGACAATGCCAAAAAACACAAACATTCTTCCCTTCCGACAAATAGAAACCATGAAAGCCATACAATGTCAGAAGGTAACCTCTATTAATCTGGAAAGCTTTACGGTCCAGGAAAGCGAGGTTGATGAGCACACAGCGCTTTGCTCTGCAGCTACGCTTAACACACGCGGGGAAATCATCAACAAGATGGGTGAATTGCTTCGTCGAGCTGGCTATCGCCTGCCTGAGGATTGGAAGAACCTCAATAAATAGTACCATTATCCCAGAGATATTTTATTAATTATCAATGCAAGTCATCTATCATTTCAAGACTTGAACAATCCTAAAACTCAGGCAAATCACAAAAAGATTTCCGGTTGGTCTTATAATGGACCCGAAATCGATGACTGACAACATAACCCGGGATCGCCTTAAAACAGAACTCCCTGTCACCCCTTCTCTCCGCCGACCGGATTATATCCGTGTCCGCGCACCGGGCGGCGAAGGGTATGAGCACATCCAGGAATTGGTGCGCAGCAAATCCTTGCACACGGTCTGTGAAGAGGCCCATTGCCCGAACCTGGGGGAATGCTGGGGGAGTGGAACCGCGACTTTCCTCATCCTGGGGGATATCTGTACCCGCTCCTGCGGATTCTGCGACATCCGCCATGGCCGCCCCCTTCCGCTAGATCCCAGGGAAGCGAACCACGTTGTTCAGGCGGTGAAAGCCATGCGGCTAAAACACGCCGTTATCACCAGCGTGAACCGCGATGAACTTCCCGATGGCGGTGCTTCCGTCTTTGCTGATGTGATTCGCGGGATTCACGAGGAAGTACCTGAATGTACCGTAGAGGTTCTGATCCCGGATTTCAAAGGCGATCTGGATGCACTTAAGATCGTCATGGATGCCAAACCAGAGGTTTTGAACCACAATATCGAAACCGTCCCGAGGCTCTTCAGGCAGGTCCAACCCCAGGATCATTACGAATGGTCCGAAGCAGTGCTGCGCAACGCGCGCGTGTTTTTCCCCGGTACGGCTACAAAATCCGGGTTGATGGTTGGATTAGGGGAAACTATTGAAGAGATAAAATCGGTGATGAGCGATCTGGTGAACTGGGGTGTGGAGATATTAACCATCGGACAATATCTCCAACCGAGTCGCAAACACCTTCCCATCGAAAAATATTACACCCTCGAAGAATTCGAGGAACTGCGAACGTACGGAATAAATCTAGGTTTTCGCTGGGTGGAAAGCGCACCCCTGGTGCGCTCATCCTATCATGCCGGTCTGCAATCCGGTTCGAAGTAAATCCCTATTCAACTCTCGACCCGAGAGGAAATGCCTTTTAATTTTCGTTTCTCGAACTCCCGGAGAGCGTCCTTCGCGATCCAGCGGGCAGTTCGGTCATCCGATATAAGTAAATCCTCCGCGCAATAAATGCATTGCTCAAGCAGGTCCTTATTCCGTTTACCAATATTCCGCAGTGCCCAATTAACCCCCTTCTTCACATAATTGCGGGGATCGGTCGAATGTGCTTTGATGAGACCGAAGAAAGGCATGAACTCCCCATTGGTCATGGTGCGATTGTGCCAGGCAAGCCCTGCTATGGTCGCAAAGGCCGCCCGCCGGACGAATTCCTCCTCCCGTTCAGCCCAATCAAATATCGCCGGGATCGCGAAAGGCGTCAGGTGAAAAAGGCTGGTGGTCGCCTGGTCGCATAGATCCCAGGTATCGAAATCCTTAACCCACTCATCCATCTGGTCACGGGTTACCTTCTCCGGGATATCCACAAAACAAGCCATCAGGCGGGCATCATGGATTTCTGTGTCCCATAACGCCAGAGCCAAATCATGGTCATGGATACTTTTCGCAATTTTGCGGATATCATAGATGCTTACCCCCAGCATATTCCTGCCAGAGATACCATATCGCTGCTGGCCTGCAATTCCATCTTGAGAACTTCTTTCGCGGAGTTGATTCACCAACGTGTCAAGATCAGGATGCTGGTTCATAGTTAATCCATTCGATGGTTGGATTTCCTTCAAAGCGTGAAGACATCACTTTAAGTGCTTCCGGGTTATTATCCGCCAGAATAAATCGTCTTCCCAATTCCAGGCAAACCGCCCCTGTGGTTCCGCTGCCTGCAAAGAAATCCATCACAATATCTCCTTCATTGGAGGAAGCCTGGATGATCCGGCGAATGATCCCTTCCGGTTTCTGGGTGGGGTATCCGGTTTTTTCCCGGCTGTTTGTGCCCACGATCGTATGCCACCAGGTATCGGTGGGCGTTTTCCCGCGTGCAGCTTTCTCCGGGCTGACCAGTCCGGGAGCCATATAGGGGATGCGCTCGATTTCCTCATAGTTGAAAATATAATTCTCAGGATCTTTGGCATACCAGAGGATGTTATCGTGCTTGGGAGGCCAGCGTTTCCGGGTTCTGGCTCCATAATCGTATGCCCAGATGATCTCATTGATGAAGGCTGACCGTCCAAAAATGGCATCCAAGGCGATCTTACAATAGTGTACTTCCCGGTAATCGATGTGAAAGAAAATACTGCCGTTGGGTTTGAGCAAACGGTGCGCCTCGTTTAGCCTAGGGGTTATAAACTCCAGGAAATCGTCGAAGATATCAGCGTAAGCATTGGTCCCCATTTTGACCGTTTGGTACTGCTGCCCCATGAAACCTTTCCTATCCCCTTCCCCCGCCCGAATCGTGCGGATCTGGGTCCTTGCCTGGGTTCGCCCGGTATTGAAGGGCGGATCGATGTAGATAAGGTCTATGGAACCTTCCGGTATGGTTTGAAGAATTGGGAGATTATCTCCAAAATAAATTCGGTTCGGTTTCATGCGGTGAACTTTTCATAAGAGACGATCTCCGAGAGAGGTTTCCGTCGACGGGCGTCCGGTTGCTCGAGCGGGTTACCCAGAGGCATCACCGCCGGGGCACGCCAGGAGGGAGGGATATCCAGGATTTCCTTCAATTTATCCTCGCGCAATCCTGCAACCCAGCAGCCCCCCAATCCTTCCGCCACCGCGGCCAGGGCGAGGTGATCCATCGAGATGGTGAGATCGATAAGCAAACCGCTTTCCCATTCCACGAGTCCTGTTTTTTGCAGCTCAATCAAATGATCCTGGTTCGCAACAATCACCTTGTCCTCCTGGTAGATCTTAACATAGGCTTCCGCCAGATCACCGCATACAACGATGATCACAGGGGCATCGGCGATCCAATCCTGGCGGATCTCCCTACCGGAAGAAGTGAAGAAGGTGCAAATATCCGCGATCTTTTTCCTTGTCAACGGCTCTCTCACGACAATGAATTTCCAGGGTTGGGCATTTTTACCGGAAGGTGCGGCTTGCATAGCCTTAAGCATTCGCTCAAGGGCTTCCTCCGGGATCGGGGTGTCAGCGAATTTGCGTATGCTTCTGCGGGTATGGATCGCCTGGTATAAATCCATGGATTTGACCTTTCGATGATGATGAATATCTCAATCGGAACCCTTATTTTATGCCGGGTGGGTGATTTTTGCTATAATCAGGAGCGCGTAAAAGAGGAAAATATGACCCCTTTCAAGATAGAACAACCCCTTGAGTACATCCATTTCCTGGAAAAATGGATGGATGATCTTCCCGTTACTAGCCTTGCTCAAATCACCGCAGCCCCGCAAAAGTGCGCCATCATTTCCGTGGACGTGATCAAAGGGTTTTGCACCATCGGTCCGCTCAGCAGTCCGCGGGTCGCAGCCATCGTCAAACCCATCGCCAGCTTATTGCAAAAAGCCTGGAATCAGCAGATCCACAATATCCTGTTCATCCAGGATACTCATGAACCGGATGCGGTCGAGTTTGGGTCCTACCCGCCGCACTGTGTACGGGGTACGGAAGAAGCGGAAACAGTGGAAGAACTGCGTTCCCTGTCATTTTTCCCTGAGATCATCATCATGGAGAAAAATTCCATCTCCTCCGGGTTGAACACCGGGTTGAATGAATGGCTCGCTGCCCACCCCGAAGTGGAAACCTTTTTCGTCCTCGGGGATTGCACAGACCTGTGCACTTACCAGCTGGCCATGCATCTTCGCCTGGATGCAAATGCACGCCAGTTGAAACGCCGGGTGGTCGTTCCTGTAGATTGCGTGGATACCTATGACATGCCGTTGGAAATAGCTGCCGACCTTGACACTGTTCCCCACCCGGCAGCGTTCATTCATGCAGTGTTTTTACACAACATGCATTTGAATGGGATTGAGATTTTCAAGTCGATACAATAAAAAAACCGGCGGGTAATCGCCGGTTTCCATTCCTGAACAAAATCCTTATTTCGAACTCCAGTAATCCACTTGATTGATCTTGGCGGTCAGGTTGGGGGTTTTCTCGCTATTAATGAATAACCCGAAATATCCCTGCGGGAAAGTGGAATCCGCGATCTCGTGTACCATTTTCCCGTTGATGTAAAGTTTCAGGTTCTCGCCATTGGCCATCACACCCACACGGTTCGTTTGATTCGCGCCTTTTTGGATGGCCTTGCTGGCATGCGGGTAGATGATCTGGGTCATCGTCCCAGGTTCCATGGTTCCATCCCATGCCTTGAGGTAATAATTGCCATCGCAGGTGATCCCGAAAAGGTACCCGCGATTCGGTTTATCATAATTTGGCACTCGGAACATCAATCCCCAGGCATCCATCCCGGAGCAGGAGACCATGCGTCCGTCGGCTTCCAGGTAAAAATTCTTGAGCGCCGGAGCGCTTGCAAGTTTCCAACCGTTGGTGGAGGATAACCCCACCAGGGTCATTTCCCCATCAGCGATCGAGAGTGAGGTGAAATTATCGGAACCGACTGGCCAGTTGTTGGCATTATCCATGGGATCAGACCAGGTTGGTGTACCAAGTGCTGCCCGGGGATCGCCCGCTGGTGCTGTCGGGGATGGCAGCAATGTCTCGGTTGGAATGCCAGGGACCGTTTTGGTAGCCGTAGGTTCCACTGTCCCCACCGTTGGTTCCGGGGTGGAGGTCTCGGTGGGCTTCTTGGTAGGTGTATTAACCGCCAGCGTCGGCAGCTGGATCGTGGCTGTCACCGTGGGGGGCAGCGGAGTGTAGGTGGGAATATCGGTCAAAATAGCTGCCACCCGGGTTTGGACGCCTGTATCCGAAGAACTGGGCGATTGACAGGCTGTCAACACCAGGATCCCCAGCATTAGAAAGAATATCAACTTTTTCATTAATGAACCTCCATCCATCGAAGTATCACTCCGAAGGCTATGATTTATATCCAATCTTGCGAAGAAAACCCTTACGCCAGGCTATATCTTCTTCGGCTTCCACTCCCATCGGGCTCTGCCCGTCTACCACACCAATCACCCCTCTGCCCTGGCTGGTTTGAGCCACAAGTACTTCGGTCTCGTTCGCAGTCGCGCAGAAGATCCGGCAGACCTCATGCAGATCTTTGATCGCATTGAGGATATTGATAGGAAAGAACCCTTCAGCCAGGAAAATGAAGAAGCTGTGTCCCGATCCCACCTGCATGGAATTCTGGATGGCCAATTTGATCATCGCATCGTCCGTACCGGTCCAACGTACAAGCCTTTTTCCGGATGCCTCGCAAAAAGCCAGCCCGAATTTGATCCCGGGAACCGCACCGACCAGTGCTTCATGCATATCTTCGACTGTTTTAATGAAATGGGCCTGTCCGAAAATAAAATTTACGTCTGCCGGCTTGTTGATGGGAATAATCTCGATTTCCATTAGTATCCCTGTCAAAGAAAAATGTTAATAAAGGTATCGTGCAATTTTCATACCATCTTGAGATTTTATCTCGTATGGTATCGGAGGTTCAAAAAAGAAAAATGATATTATTGAGTGAGAACCCAGATCGAAATTGACCTTGGAGAATCCAATAGTGAGCACTATTCAGAAAAATGGATCTACAAATTGGTTGCTTAAAAATCATCTCGTCGAGGGTTTGATCATCCTGGCAGCATTTTTAAGCGCCTTCTTTATTCTGGCCAGGAATGCTGGTGGTCCGGTAAACTCTGATAATTTATTCTATATGGATGCCGGGTTGAATGGATCAAAAAGCATCCATACGCTTTTCTATTATTTCCATATTTATTTGCAGAGAATCTTCATGGATATCGCCCCCACCCCTCTCGGTGGCGCCAGGTTATTTTGGGCTTTTTTGATCTCTTCCTCTGGGGTTTTAATCTATTTATCCGTTCGCAATTTTCCCTTCAGAAATTCCCGGTTGAACGCAATTCTGGCAGTTTTGCTGTTTCTGTCCTCCAGTTTTATCGCAGCCTACTCCGGCAGAACCGAGAACGATCTCACTGCCATGTTCATGGTTTCAGCCATCCTGTTTTTCTATCTGCTCAGTGCGGGGGATGGTTTTAGAAATCCCTTCCTTATTGGAGTGATCGGTTTTCTGATCTTTCTCGCTTCCAGGTCAAAGGAAACCGCCTTCATGATTGCATACATAATCCTGGGCTTTGGTTTTCTTGAAGGTGATGATTTCCATTTCCGTGACCTGGCCAAGCGTCTGCCAGCGCTTTTTATCGGTTTCGCCTGCGGTATGCTGTTTTTCATCCTTCTTAACTCGCTAATAGTACACGACCCTCTCTGGGGATTCCGTCCAAGCGATATTAATCAATATTTCACCGCGGTGGAAAACCATGCCCGCTGGGGGGATGTCAGCAATAATTATTTTAATAATGTGATTTTTATTTCACTGCTCTTCCCATTTTTCCTTTACCTCATCACAGGCGTGCAGAGCTTGGAAAAATCCGTGAGCATAAAATTTCGCCTGCCGTGGTTCTACCCCTTAATATTGATCGTTTTCTTTACCGTTTTAATGATCTTTTCCTCCGGTTACAAGATCCAGGTGATCGATCGGCTTTTCTTCCCAGCGATACCGGTGATTTGCATCTTTGGTTCACAGGTGTTGGATTTTCGAATCCTGGTTTCGCGTAAGGACTGGATTTGGATGGTCGTGGCGATTCTCCTGGCGGGGATGGTTTTTGGTTTCCTGATCACAATTTTCAAAATTTCCCAATCCATAACCAACTACAGTCTGGAGGTGCTGATTCCGAATATCCTGCTGCCAATCCTGATCTCAATATTCCTAATTTGTTTTCTCTGGAAAAACCCCGATCGGATTGCCAGGCTCGTTCTGCCGGTCATCTGTGTGACAGTTTTCATCCTTTCGTCCTTCTACCAGAATTTTCAATCTTTCTTTATCCAACAACCCGTCAAGCAGCGAATGGAGCAGATCTTCTACCCATTTTCTGTATTTGCCAACCGTATTCACTACGACCCAGGGATGAAATTCTTCGTATCATCAACTATAAACAAAGAACAACAAATGCTTCTCCGTCGTAATGATGAGGTCAGAAGCATTTTCAATGTTTATTTCCATCAAAACGCCTCACTTGATAATTTCATCACCCAGATCGGGTATTCCCCCGCTAAACAGATCCTGCAGTATGAAGATCCCATCCCAGAAGTCGAAAAGATGGATTACGATTATGCACTGATTACATCAAGTGATTGGGAAAGAATTCAAAAAATCCATGGATTATCGGACCAATTGTTAGTAAAATATAACCTCCATTTTGACGATCAAAAAAGCATCGCTTTATTGGTCAATAAACTAAGGGATGATCTCCCCTAGAATAATCCATAGGATGATTCTTGTTTGAAATTGTATTCTTAGGCACATCAGCTTCCGCTCCCTCCGCCCGCCGCAACCTGCCGGCACAGGTGGTGATGCACGACGAGTACCGCTTCCTGGTCGATTGCGGGGAGGGTACCCAACGCCAGATCCTCCAATCTGGTATCGGGTTCAAGCGACTTAATCGTATTTTGATCACCCACGGGCACCTCGACCATATCCTGGGTCTTGCAGGGTTGCTCTCCACCTTCCTTCGCTGGGAGGCGATCGACCGCATGGAGATCTACGGTGGAGAAGGTGCCCTGCAGCGCATCAGTGATCTGCTCTATGGCGTGGTGCTGCGTGGGAATCGTCCACCTATGCCTCTGGAATTGATCCCAATCAAGCCGGGTACGTTCTTCGAAGGGTCTGATTTCAAGATCACCGCCTTTCCGGTACTCCACCGTGGACCGGATTGCCTGGGGTATCTATTTGAAGAGGATGGTCGCCGCCCATTCCTCGCGGAAAAAGCCGCAGCCCTGGAGATCCCTGAAGGTCCCTGGCGACGTGACCTGGTAGCGGGAAAATCTGTCACCCTGCCGAATGGTCAGGTGATCGATCCCGAAATGGTGCTTGGCGAGTATCGCCCCGGCACCCGCCTTGTAGTGGTTGGGGATACCGGCGATACCGCCTCACTTACCGGGGTCTGCCAAGGTGCAGACGGATTAGTGATAGAAGCCACCTACTTAAAAGAAGAAGAGGAAATGGCGCGGCAGTTCTCACACCTCACCGCAGGGGATGCTGCTGAGCTTGCCCAGAAGGCTGGCGTCCACCAGCTCTTCCTCACCCACTTTTCCCGCCGATATCGCGATAAGGATATCCTTGCCGAAGCCGAAGCGATCTTCCCGGGAACGATTCTGGCTCGCGACCTGGATCAATACCAGGTAAAACACACTTAGGTTTTCAATCCGAGAGAATGATTCAATTGTTTCCCGCCACACTGCGGACGCGGTTGGAATCCAATATTTTTTTAATAGGGATGAAGATCAATGTTAAAAGAGAGTAAATCAGTAGGATCAATGGCAATTGCAGCCACCAGAGGTTAAATACGATTGAGCTAAAACCAATGGAAGCGCTGATATTTGAATTTCTGCTGATAAGAAAAACCAACCCGTAAATTGTGAATCCGATCAAGGAGATCAATGGAAACATCACCAGCATGGTTCCATATGTCGTGGCCAGTCCCTGCCCCCCGCGAAAATGTGCAAAAATGGGAAAATCATGACCCAGAATGACAGAAGCGCCTGAAACGCACTGCCAGTTCAAATCCAGACCAAAACCCCTGGCAATTAAAATTGAAAAAGAACCCTTTAGAATGTCCGCGAGCGCAACGATAACACCGAGCTTGCGCCCAAGCGACCGAAACGTGTTGCGCGCACCCATGTTCCCATCCCCCACCTGTCGGATATCCACTCCCTTTCTCCATCTGGAAATAATCAATGCTGTCGGGATGGAGCCAAGAAGGTAGGAGATGAGTATTACAATGAATTTGACGAGAATCGTGTCAACCATCTGTTTATGATAACCCTAAAATTTTTATTGGATTCTATCCAGTTTGACAAACCCTTCTTCCTATGATATAAAACGCGCGTACAAGTAAATAGCCCCAAAGGCGCTCTTATCCAGAGAGGTGGAGGGACCGGCCCGATGAAACCTCGACAACCTGGGGAAGCCCAATTTTCCCAAGGTGCCAATTCCGGCAGAAACGAACTGGAAGATGAGAGGGCTGTCAATCCGAAACCATGAAGATTGCTCCCTCAACTGACGGGGCAATCTTTTTATAAGGAGAACACACAAGCATGACCAACACATTTATGCGCTCGGAAAAATATCTCTTCACCTCTGAATCCGTGACCGAAGGTCACCCGGATAAGATCTGCGACCAGGTCTCCGATGCCGTTCTGGATGCCTGCCTGGAGCAGGACCCGTTCTCACGCGTGGCCTGCGAGACTGCCACCAAGACCGGCTTCGTGATGGTGCTGGGCGAGATCACCACCCATGCTTTCGTCGATTTCGACCGCCTGGTTCGCAAGGTGGTCAACGAGATCGGCTATGACAACAGCGAAAAGGGTTTTGACGGCAACACCTGCGCCGTGCAGGTGGCCATCGCCAACCAGTCCGGGGATATCGCCCTGGGAGTGGATAAAGCCCTGGAAGCCAAATCCGGCGAGATGTCCGCGAAGGATATTGAATCCGTGGGCGCTGGAGACCAGGGGATGATGTTCGGTTTCGCCTGCGATGAAACCCCCACCCTGATGCCCATGCCCATCTATTACGCCCACAAGCTCACCCGCCAGCTGGCAGCCGCCCGCAAAGCCGGCGCCCTGCCCTGGCTGCGCCCGGATGGAAAATCCCAGGTGACCGTGGAATACAATCACGGCAAGCCTGTGCGGGTGGATACCGTCTTGATCAGCACCCAGCATTCCCCGGAGGTCTCCCACGCTGAGATCGAGGAAGGCGTGATGGAGCACATTATCTCCGAGGTCATCCCCGGAGAACTGCGTGACGAGAAGATGCACATCTTCGTGAACCCGACGGGCAGATTTGTGATCGGCGGTCCAATGGGGGATGCCGGCGTGACCGGGCGCAAGATCATCGTGGATACCTACGGCGGGATGGGACGCCACGGCGGCGGCGCTTTCAGCGGCAAGGATCCCACGAAGGTGGACCGCTCCGCGGCCTACGCCGCCCGCTGGGTGGCCAAGAACGTGGTCGCCGCCGGGCTGGCCGCGCGCTGCGAGATCCAGCTGGCCTACGCCATCGGCGTGGCTCACCCGCTCAGCATCAACGTGGAGACCTTCGGCACCGGCACTGTGGATGATGAGAAGATCGCCAAAGCCATCAGCCAGGTCTTCGACCTGCGCCCGGGCGCGATCATCCACGACCTCAACCTGCGCCGCCCGATCTACCGCCAGACAGCCGCCTACGGGCACTTCGGTCGCGATGACCTGGATCTTTCCTGGGAGCGCACCAACAAGGTGGAAGCGCTCAAGGCAGCGATCTAACCCATCTTCTCTTTCATAGAGCTGGTTTCCCATAGGGAGCCAGCTTTTTTTGTAGGGTGTACACAGGCTTGATTAATTTTTTTTGGGTCTTATAATGCCCTCAGATGAGGTACATGATGAAACTCCAATCCCTAACCCCTGAAGAACAGCGCGTGATCCTCCACAAGGGCACCGAGATGCCCTTCACCGGCGAATACGAAAACACTTTCGAGGAGGGCACCTACCAGTGCCGGCAGTGCGGCACGCCGCTCTACACCTCCTCCAGCAAATTTCACTCCGGCTGCGGCTGGCCAAGCTTCGACCAGGAGATCCCCGGGGCGGTGATCCGCACCCGCGACGCGGACGGCCGGCGCACCGAGATCACCTGCGCGGCCTGCGGCGGGCACCTGGGGCACGTCTTCGAAGGCGAAGGCTACACGGAGCTCAACACCCGCCACTGCGTCAACTCGATCTCGCTCAAGTTCGTTCCGGCAAAGAAGGAAGGCTGAAATGGGCAATCGATTACGCAGTCTTCGGCGGCGGATGCTTCTGGTGCACCGAGGCCGTCTTCCAGCGCCTGAAGGGCGTGAAGGCGGTCATGCCCGGCTACGCGGGCGGCAGCACCCCCCAGCCCAGCTACGAGCAGGTCTGCACCGGGCGGACCGGGCACGCCGAGGTGATCGAAGATCGAATTCGACCCGGCGGTGATATCAGCTACGAGGACCTGCTGGAGGTCTTCTTCGCCACGCACGACCCGACCACGAAAGACCGGCAGGGCAACGACCGCGGGACGCAGTACCGCTCGATCATCCTTTACGCCAGCGAAGAGCAGAAACAGGCGGCCGAGGAAGCCATCGCGAAGTTCGCCCCCGATTTCCCCGCGCCGATCGTGACCGAGATCAAACCGCTCGCGGAGTTCTACCCGGCGGAGGACTACCACCAGAATTATTACAACGAGAACGGCGCCCAGCCCTACTGCAGCTTCGTGATCATCGCCCAAGCTGGCCAAGTTCAGGAAGAAGTTCGCGGAGAAGATCTTAGAATAATCGGGCGACTGGGGGATGCGGTCACAGGCTGGCAAGCAGCTCGGCGAGCTGATCGGCGCACTGCGCCCCAGCCGGTGTGGAAGCCCATGCGCTCGTGCTCCTCGCGGTCGGCGACGGACCAGTGCAGCACGCGGATGGACTGGCGCGTCTTCGCGCCGCCCTCGAGCGGCTCGAAATCGACCGAGACGGTCATGAAGGGCTTTTCGGAGGGCAGCCACGGGGAGGTGTAGGCGTCGGTGAAGACCAGGCGCTTGCCCGGGATGACCTCCAGGTAGATGCCGGCATCGGGGAAATCCACGCCCTCGGGGCTGCGCATGTTGATGAAATTGGTGCCGCCCGGGCGCGGGTCGAGCTCGCCTCGGTGATGACCCACGGGCGCGGGACGTTCCACTGCTTGTAGAGCGCGGGCTCCGTCCAGGCGCGGTAGACCTTTTCGGGCGGGGCGTCGAAGGTGCGGGTGAGGGTGAGCGTTCGGTTGGAAAGATCGGGTTCGGGGTTCATGAAAGCCTCCAGTTGAAGAAAAAACCCACGGCGTGGGGGATTTTGTTGGAGGGGATTATAGCTTAATTGGAGTGGTTTTGTCCAATTATCTTAATATCAGCCTCTCTCAATTTGGGAAGATAATGTTCTGAGTTGGTGATCATTTTTTGAACATGATTAATAATTCTACTAAATGAATTCAAATATATTAAAAAGGTGAATTCGCCTAATCTATCAATATCGAAATTAGAAGTACTCTTAATTGGAAATTTTATTCCCTTGGAATTAAGAATGAGTGATTTTGAACTGTTCCCTCAACGTATTTTTCTAGATTCATCAATTTTGCAAACACTTCAAGACTACGGTGGATTCCTATATGAAAATGAACCTTTAGAAGAGAATGATAATCTCTATCATGACATGAAAGGTTTACCAAAACTGGAAGCTTTACGCTCTATCATGCGGATAACTGAACGAGCACCATTTGAGTTTGCGATTTCTAACCATAGTTTTGATGAAGTTGCCGCAAAAAATGACAAACAATATTTACAATGGGCATATGATGTACTTGATCATTGGTTATCTTGTGAAGCAGAATTAAGTAATAATCCTGAAAAAACTGAAAAAATCACAAAAATTGATACCTTATCCTATGGGTATCTTAGTATAGGAGATAAGAATTTGATCAAAGACGCAATCAAGTATGAATGTGATGTATTTTTAACTATGGAAAACCGACTCCCCAAAAACGCTGATCATATCGAGAAAACGCTCGGAATTAGAGTTTTATCACCAATTGAATTGTGGAAATTAATCGAACCTTGGGTGAATTTATTTATATAAGAATTTGATTCAAATTTATAATTTCAAGACCTCATTAATATTCATTTTTGCTTCATTGTAATACTGAGACTGCATCTCTATTCCTATATATTTCCTCTCTAAAAGAATGGATGCAACTGCTGTAGTACCTGACCCAAGAAAAGGATCAAGAACTAGGTCATCTTTCTGTGTAAATAGTCGAATGAACCAAGTAGGTAATTCTATCGGAAAAACTGCGCTGTGGTTTTTATTGGAGCACTCAGTCGCAAGCTGAATTAAGTTTGTGGTTATAGATAATGTTCATTTTCAAAAACGGTTACATTGTGGGGATATACATATTTTCTATATAGCCAGTTGGACACATTTCTCCCAAATTTACTATTAGTTCTCGAAGTGTATCTTAGGAAATCAGTTTGACTCATTGATTTGAATCTCTTTTCTGCCCAATCACCAATTGGTACCTTAACAGCATCCTGGTACATTTTGAAATCTTTATTTTTTGTAAAATGTAGACATCTTTCCCACGTATCTCTAAATCTATTGGGCCATTTTCCAGGGAATGAATTCTTCTTATACCAACAATATTCTTCAACCCACAGCCAACCTTGTTTCTTTAATTCCAAGATTAGTTCTATTACGTATGTTTGTCGCTCACCTTCTCTACGATGTTCTTTAATATTCAGAATGAATGAACCATCATCTTTGAGAGTCCTTATTAACTCTTTCGTGATTGGCAAGAACCAATTTAAATACTTATCTGCCGAAATACCACCATAAGAAGAGGAACCGTTTTTCTGCATATGGCGGGGAGGTGACAATCAAATCAATAAAATTATCTGGAAATAATTCTTTGTCGTTTAATAGGATTGAGGAATCACCTAATAGAATTGAGTTCTGAATATTATTTTTGATTAATCAACTATTTATTTTGTACTTTTGAAAAACTATATGACTCAACAATACGTTCCCAAGAACTTGATTCAGTAAATAAATTGGCATATGGATCCTTAATAATATTCAATTGATAGTTTTTAATTTCCTGCGGATCGTAATAGAATACAAGATATAAATAAAGACTTCCTCTCATTTCAATTGCGAAGTCTATTCCATTTCGAGACCAAAAAAAACGGGGTGCTTTTTTATTAACCGCTTTAACCTCAATATATCTCTTCTGGAATGGTTCATTCGTATTATCTATTTCATAACTTAATATATCAAATCCCTCATTAACGAAATCTTTAGAAACCTGAGTAATTTCTTTTGTAAATCTAAATATTTCCGAAGACGATCGAATTCATAATTCAATGCGAATTCCTCTGCCATCTCACCCAACGCTTCATTCCATTTTTGGATTTGAAGGAACCTTTCCTTGGAAACCCTTTTTTAAACGTTAAGTAAATCTCTGCACAAATGATGAGTCCAGAACATAATAATTCTTGATGAAATCTCAACAATTCCTAAATCCATTAAGAAATTTCGAATAGAAAATGTACTAAGGTTTTCCTTTCGAGATGGGTGATATATGAAACTACCATTTGATACTTAAATTTTTCTAAATACTCGCAAAATTGATGGGCATTCTTTGTTTTATCAGATTGAATTTCTTTGATAAAGAATTGTTTTACGGCTTCTTCGTATGTAGTCTCCTTTTTCAAACCAATAAGAAATGATGTGAATTCATTCGAGCAGGTAATTTGCCGATTATTAATCGAGATAAGTTCAAAATCACCTAGGAACGTACATGCCCCTTGAAAATTTTCAGCACCTTTTTCATACATATTGTTTAGGTAATCGTAGTTTCGATTCTGATATGAATTCAATATTTTTATAAAAAAGATTATGTGATTCAATCTAATATTCATCATGAGATTGTGTTCAAGATTTGTTGATATATTCCTTTTTCATCTTCTTCGTCAGTAAACATATCCAATGTGTAAATGTTGTAATCTTTTTCAATCAGGCTATACATTCTATTAGCTTTATCGTTTAGATTTTGTAAAATAACTTGATCTACTGAATTATGGTATTGAAGAAAATAATAATTTGCTTGATTAATTTCTGATCCGCCTACCCTATGGATACGGTCTAGAGATTGTAAATATTGTGCAGATTAAAAGACAAATCATAATATATTGCTTTAAAACATGTCTTATGAAGAGAAATTGATTCAGCACATGCAGCTGGATTGGCAATTAATATGTCCAATCCACTATCCTTAAGGATAAATTCCTCTCGGATTTCATCTCTTGTTTTCTCATCGGAAAATGAAGTACTTTCTGTTGGGGTTTCACCAAAAATAATTTCGCATCGAATTTTTTTTGTGTCAATTTCCTGCTTGATGAGTTTCTAGTTCCAATGAAATTTGACCAGATTACTACTTTTTCGTTTTTATTATGCAAGTCTGAAATCATTTCTAATAAATATTCGATTTTCGCTGGCTTTTCTAATAAATCATATTTTCGAATTATTGAGGTTAAATGATTTTCATTTTTCAATAAATCTTCATCATATTCAATGATCGCCATTGAAAGTAATTTTGCGTAAGAAGTACATTGCCTCAACCTGATGATCCGCCTCTTAATTAATCGATTGATTAAATCAATATTTAGAAGATAATCGTTTCTAGAGTAATCTCTAATTTTATTGACAATCGCATCGTATAATATTTTTTCTATACTTATTCATTTCAATTATGATTGGGGTATGAAAGACTGGAGGGATTAGACCAAGTTCTTTTTTCTTACCCTATAGAATAAAGGGTCTAATATTATCTTCTAATATTCTCTTCGCCCCGATCATATCTTTTTGTTTTTCACATATTAATATTTGTGATTTTAGATTTTCATCTAACGGTGGATTATCTGGGTATAAGAAATCGAACATATTAAAAACATCTGAAAAAGATTTAGGTAGAGGGGTGCCTGTAAGAATGGCTCGGAATTTTGCAAAAGGCGCTAATGATAAGACAGAATTAGCCCATTCCCCATTAACCTGTTTAATATAGTGGGCTTCATCAACAATTAAGAATGCTTTAATCGCTGGATTCATTAAGAACTTTTTCAACTTCATCTACATCATTTAATAGTGTCTGAGGTGGTTAAATAAAGCTCACCAATATTTCCAAAAAAACTATAATATTCAAGTTTTCTTCAAATTAGTCACCGCCAGCTAATATTCGAACATCGGGAACGCGCCCTAAAGTTGCTGAGAATTCGTCTCTCCAAGAACTAAAACAAGCAGGTGGACCTATCACATATAAAACATTAACTAATCCTATCTGTTCGTAGCTTCTCATATGCAGCAAGGATAACTGACGTTTTTCCCACTTCCAGGTACTGAAAAATTAGCCCCGTTTTTAACTAACAAATAATTTGAAATGCAGCTTTCTTTTGGTGATCGATTAATTTACGATTTAATTTATTCTAAAAAATGAATTTATTTCCCCAAATTGTTCTTTATTGTAAATGCCGTTTTTAAAATCCCTCCCGGATACGATTACTTTACGAAATTCATTCTTTTTGTTTTCGTAATTCCGAATTATTTCTTCACAACTTTCTGAAAATCGTATTGGCAAATTAACATCTGCGAAATATTCTTGGATTTTTAGTAACAATTCATTAGGAAAATCAACTTCCGACTGGAATTCATTAGAAGAATTTTTGGAAAAACCAAAGTATTTTAATTGGCTTTTTTGAACAGAAGATAAATTACTTCCAAGGTCAATAATTATTATTTTGTTATTCTTAATATCAATTTTGACTTCTGGATTCATTACTTAGATCTTTTTTTCAAAATCATATAAATCTTTTTCAAGTGAATCAATTCGATTTCTTATTTTTTTAATTAATGATTTCACTATCGATATATCAGAAGGGTTGATAGTGTTTATTACAATATCTTCATGATTTAATTTTTTCTAATGCTTGGTCAAGCAATTCCTTTGGCGTCTCTTTTGCTCGAATAAATTCATATTCATTTTTTGCATTTTTTACATGTTGGAATAATTGCGTTTGGTATTTATTTGCCCATAGTTTATCTTTTGTTAATTCATCAGGGTCATTCCCATCTATCCTTGCCTAAATTGAGATCATGTGAAATTTTGTTCAGCTCAAATAATTCTTTTTTTGCTTTGGGGTTCTTAATCCATTTTGATAAATCGCGAATAATCTGATGGGCTTTTCCTAACCCCTTAAATTCTCTTTTTCGAATAATCTTAAAAGCGACATCCTCGATTTTCCCTACCTCATTCTCGCTGACTCCCAAATCAATTCTCTGTTTGCTATCAATTATTTTTTTGTATACATGATTGTAATAATCTAGAAAAGCTTGCCATCTCCCTTCTCTATCACCTATTCCAGAAGCTATTGTTGTATATAAACCCTCTCGATCAAGTGTTTCAAGATATCTATCATACATTCCAAGGGTTTTAAATATTCTTCTTGAAATTTCTTATCTTTCTTTAAATTACTATCATTAAGACCCGCATAAATCGGATCGTCTCTTAATTGTTCTTCTAAATTCATGCCCATTTCTATCTTTCTCTTTATAGAAAGAGCAGTATTAAAATTTTGAATATTCAGCTTTTCCCTCACTCTGGTGTTGATATCTGTTTTCAATTTCTTCAATTTCAAGTAATGTAGGAGTTCCACCCTGTTCACTTTTTCCGGGTAGGATTACTACTTTCATCACTTTAATTAAGCCTGGCTTTTTTTGGTTGATTCGATCAATAATCATTTTTCGGCGATTACCATTAATTAAGAATCCATCACAAGTCACGATGGCTGGTTCTCGTTGTGATTCTTGTAAAATGGATCTCTCAAGCTCAGCGTTTTTTTCAGGGTCATTTTTATCCAACATTTTTCGAAGCTCATCTTGAGCTTCTTTCGATTTTTCGTCTAGATTCCAAATTCCCTTTCAAAACTAATTACATCAGCTCGAATTCTTCCATTATCTTTACGAAACCTAAGTAATTCCACTGGAACGTAGTAAATTTCTCTTTCAATTCCATCTTTCTTCTTTCATTCCTGAAATAAAATAACGGTTTTTTGTGGTTTTGCACCTAACGTTTTTCTGTTTTCTATCTCAAATGCAAAATCTGCAATAATTTCTATTGTTTTTTTGTCAATTTTGGACACTATAATTCTGACACTTAATTTGCGGTTTGTATAAATATAAGGAAAGCCTCCTTTGAGGATTTTCAAGAGAGGCTTTCTTAATAATTAGTGTTAGATGCAAAAATTATTTCGTAAGCCCCCCGCCGGACCTGGGGGTGATCCGGACGGGGGGGCTTCGCCTAGGAATCCGCCGCTGGGGCGGTGTTACCAAAATCTAAAATCTCACGCACCTGCGAATTGGGCAGGGGTCCCGAGATGATGTGCTGCTCCTCCATGGAGTCGATCAGGCGCGCGGCGCGGGTGTAGCCCACGCGCATCCTGCGCTGCAGCATGCTGATGGATGCCCTGCCCTCCCTGCGGACGAGCGAGATGGCATCCCCGAGCAGTGGATCCTGGTTGGAAGGCGCGCCCGGAATCCCACAAGGAACCCTGCGCAGAGCGGCACGCCCTGCGGCTGCAGGTTGATCGGCTCCACGGTCGCGGGTTCGGGCGCCGCGCCGCCCAGGGAGCTGGCCATCAGCCGCCAGGTATCCACCAGGCGGTTGATCTCCTGGTCCGAAACATACGCGCCCTGCAGGCGCACCGGCGCGGGGGCATCCGGAGCCTGGAAGAGCATATCCCCGCGCCCGAGCAGGCGCTCCGCGCCGGGCTGGTCGAGGATCACGCGGCGAATCGGTATTGCTGGCAACCGCGAAGGCGATGCGGGCGGGGAAATTGGCCTTGATCAGCCCGGTGAGCACATCCACCGAGGGGCGCTGGGTGGCGATGATCAGGTGGATGCCGGTGGCGCGGGCAAGCTGGGCAAGGCGGGTGAGCGAGCGCTCGGTCTCCTCGGCGGCCAGCATCATCAGGTCGGCCAATTCGTCGATCACCACCACCAGGTAGGGCAGATGGGGATTCGTCTTGGCGTTATAGGCCTTGATATCGCGCACGCCGCTCTCGGCGAACTTGCGGAAGCGGCTGTCCATCTCGCGGATCACCCACTGCAGCGCGCCGATCACCTTATCCGTCTCGGTGATCACCGGGGCGAGCAGGTGCGGGATGCCGTTGTAGGCGGTCAGCTCCACGCGCTTGGGGTCCACCAGCACCAGGCGAAGCTCGGCGGGGGTGTTATTGAGCAGCAGGCAGGAGAGGATGGCGTTGACGCACACGCTCTTGCCCGAGCCGGTGGTGCCGGCGATCATCAGATGCGGCATGGCGGAAAGATCGCAGGCGGCGGCGCGCCCGGCCACATCCTTGCCCAGGGCAAAACGCAGCGGCGAGCGCATCTTCTTGAAAGTGTCGGATTCGATCAGCTCGCGCAGGGCTACCAGGCTGATCTCGGTGTTGGGCACCTCGATGCCCACGTACATGTGCCCGGGGACGGGCGCCTGGATGCGGATGCGCGGGGCGGCCAGGGCCAGGGCCAGGTCGTCGGTGAGGCGCACGATCTGCGAGACGCGCACGCGGGTGCGTCCCTGGCGCGTCTCGATGAAATCGGGCTCCACGCCGAACTGGGTGACGGTGGGTCCGCGCTGGATCTCCACCACGTGGGCGGGCACACCGAAGGAGGCCAGGGTCTGCTCGATGATCTGGGCGCGTTCCTTATCCACCCCGGCGCGGATGAAGGTGGGCGAGGCCGGGTCGAGGATGTTCTCCACCACCGGCAGCGCCCAGGGGGTCTCCACGGCTGGCGCGGCATTGGCGATGGCCGCCAGGGCGGAGGGTTTCGCGTTATTCGTATGCGGAGCCGTGATGGGTTTCGCGGCGAACGAAGCGGAAGCCCTGGCAGGCGCGGCGATACGGGTTTGATAGGAAGGCGAGATGGGGGTGAAATCGTCGGTCAGCTCGGTGAAGGGCGAGGCGGCCGGCGGGGGGTTGGAAGCGCGGGAGGGCTGCGAGCTGCGCATGCGGTCCGAGCGCGGGGCGCGGCGGGCTTTCCACCAGGCCAGGAAATCCTCCCCGGCGTGGGCAAAGGAGCGGATCAGGTCCGGCAGGGAGAGATCCAGGGTGAGCGCCAGCGCCACCAGCAGCCAGGCGATCCACACCGCGATGGCACCCAGCGGCCCCAGCCCCTGCATGATCACCGTGCCGAACATGGCCCCGAGCGCCCCCGAGAAGGCTGCCCCGGCGATGAAGTAGATGAGGGTGAAGAGGTTCAGGAGCAGCAGACCGATGCCCACCAGGCGGGCAGCCGAAAAATGCGGCAGCTTCTCCCAGGAGCGGAAGAGCACCCACATGCCCACCACGAAGAAGGCGATGGGGATGAGGAACGCGCCGATCCCGGCGATCTGGTAAAAGAATTCGCTGAGCCCGCCGGTGAAGCTGCTCTTGGCGGGCGAGACCAGCGCAAGGAAGGCAAGCAGGCCGACGAAAGTGATCAGCACCCCGCTGAAATCCAGCTTCTTTTCCGGGGTGAGCGGCTTCATCTTGACCTTGAAGCCCAGGACCTTGGAGGTACGCGCGCGCGGCGCGGCTTTCGTGGAAGGGCGGCTGGAGCGGGAGGAGGTCTGCGAGTATTCAAAAAAGCGCGTGCGCTTCTTTTTTACCCCGGTGGCGTAAGGATCGGGCGGCTCGGTGAAGGGAGGGGTCTGGTTGCGGGTGACTGCCATTGTGTGTTCTTTCGGTGAATAGCATTAAACGTACATCACCCGGTGCAAGTTGCATGCCGGGTGATGTTGGATCGGTTAAGAATGGTGATCGTTACTTGGGCTGGGAGGCGTCGAACTCTTCCATCAGCGCGAGCAGCTTCTCCACATCGCTCATCTGGATCTCGCCCATGTGGGCGATGCGGTAGGTGGCGTCCTTCAGTTTGCCGTAGCCATTGGCGATGCGCATGCCTTTGGTCAGGAGGAACTTGTTGAGCGCTGAGATATCCCAACCACGGGCGTTGTGCACGGTGGAGACCGTCTTGGAGCGGTAGGGGTCGGCAGCCAGCGGCTTCATCCCCAGCGATTCAGCCCAGGCCTGCGTGCGGCGGGCCATGGATGCGTGACGCGCGAAGCGCGCATCCAACCCCTCGGCCAGCATACGCTCGAGCTGCACGTCCAGGGCGAAGATGAGGGACATGGCGGGGGTCATGGGGGTGGAATCCTTGACGCGGTGCTTTTCGAGCAGGAGGATATCGAAATACCAGCCTCGGTTCGAAACCGTCGCGGCTTTTTGCATGGCGCGCTCGTTCACCCCGGCAAAGGAAAGCCCGGGCGGCAGGGCGAAGCATTTTTGCGAGGAAGTGAGCAGGAAATCAATGCCCCACTCGTCCATGGGGATCTTGACCCCGCCCAGCGAGGAGACCGCGTCCACGGCGATGAGCGTATCCGGGCTGGCTTCGCGCACCGCCTGGCAGAGCGCGCCCACCGGGTTCTCGGCGCCGGTGGAGGTCTCATTGTGGACGATCAGCACCAGCTCGTAATGCTTGGCTTTCAACGCGTCGCGCAGTTGGTCGGGCTGGAACACCTGCCCCCACTCCGCCTCGATCTTATCCGTCTGTTTGCCGTTGGCCACCGCCACGTCGTACCAGCGCTGGGCAAAAGCGCCATTCACGCAGGCAAGGACGGAGCTCTCGGCCAGGTTGCGGACGGCCATTTCCTGCATCCCGGAGCCGGAATGCGTGCCCTGGAAGACGCGATGCTCGGTGAAGAAGACCTGCTTCAATCGCTCGCCGGTGGAGGCGAACATGGCTTCAAAATCCTTGCTTCTGTGCGGAAGCATGGGCTTGGCCTGGGCGGCCAGCACCTTGGGATCAACATCCACGGGACCGGGGACAAACATGGGGGACATAGGACGCTCCTGGATATAAAGATGAAACCGCCGCGGGGGCGGCGGCATCGGGTAATTATATGAAGAAGGATAGGGCGATCAGGACGACGACAAACGAGGTAGCCAGGATGGCAATGCGGCGGAGGTCCTTGACCACGTAGGTGTAATCGGGGTTGAATTCGGAAACGGTTGTCAGCCGGGAAGGACCCGCAGACTGGGGGACGGCAGTGGTGACCGCGGCAACCTGCGCGGGGGCGATGGCCGAAGGTGCGGGGGTTTTACGGGCCTGGCGTTTGGTTTTCTTGGGCATCAACAAACTCCTGAAATTGGATTGCTACTGCGATTTCAGTTGGGCCAGCACGACGATGCGCTGGGTATCGACCATGTAAGGGTAGCAGGATATCAATGTTACCACAGCTTCGGGCGACTGGTTCAAAAGATCCACCCGGTTGGGGTCGACGATGGCGGAATCCACCACGGTGTAGACGTAATCCTGCTTCTGGGTGGAAAGGACGATCTCGTCGCCCACTTTAAGCTTATCCAGGTCGCGGAAAGCCTCGCCATAGATATCGTTGTGGGCCGAAAGGACGATGTTACCCCTTTCGCCCGGGTTGGGCGAACCCAGACCCTGCCCCACGCCCTTCTTGAGCTGGTCCCAGCCGTCGCCCTGCACGACCACCTGGTCCACGCCGATGGCGGGGATACGGATATTGCGCGCGGTTTCCGGTCCCTGGGTGGGCAGGGGCAGCGCGGCCAGGGATTGGACCACCGGGCGCAGGTGGGCGGGGATCTCGGCTTCGTTGAATTGCGGTTCGCGCCCGCCCACGGGAGGCGTGTGCCCGCCGGGGAGGACGACCGCGGTGATGAGCGCGGTGGGGGTGGCTTTGGGTGAATCCAGCGCGGAGGCGACTTCGGTGTTGAGCGCGCGCAGCAAATTGGCGCCGTTGAGCAGCACCAGCAGCAGGCCGATCACCGCCATGATCTCCACGAAAAAGAGCACCCGGTCCATCACCTTGCGCTTTCTGCTGGGTTTGCGCGGGGGGTGTTGGGCATCTCCTGCCGGGTCCTCCCCATGCTCGGAGGCAAGGTCCTCCGGCGGGTTGCCATCCACGGGCTGGACGTTGATCACCCTGCCCGTGCGGCGGAAGTGCTCCAATCGGGTGCGGTGGCTGGCGCGGCTCTTGGCCACCAACAGGCGGCGCAGCTCCTCGGAGGTCAGTTGTTCGGGGGTTTTCTCTTTGGCCATGGGTTCGCAGGAATTATAACGTAAGGAAATGAAGGGGTTGAATGGTTGATTCAGTGAATGGTGGTTGGTATGATATGGACATGGATAGTCAGGGGTTGCAATTTATCGACCAGCCGGTGGAAGTGATCTTTGATACCCAGCCAGCGCTGGAAAAATCCCCGCCCTGCCCGGATGGCTTCACCTGGCTGGGGGAAACCTACCGGGTGGAGGAGATGCTGGCGGAGTGGAGCAGCTTCGCGCGGCGCGGCAGGATGGCCAACAACATGTCCCCCGAGCATTCTGCGCGGTCCGCGGTGAAAGGCTCCTGGGGCGTGGGTCGCTTCTTCTTCCGCGTGCGCGTGACGGGTGGGCGAATCTTCGATCTCTACTACGACCGGGCTCCCGAAGATGCCTCCCACAGAAAGGGAAGATGGGTGCTTCTGGCTGAAAGATCAGAACATTGATTTCGAGGTTCCAACTTCTTTTCTATTCTCAACATAAATATTATTCAACACTTTATTAATATTATTGATTTTTCTATTGACTTAATCAATATTTATGATATTATTATTGCAGTTTCTGGAATAAAGTTAAAGATAATTTATAGAAAGGAGTGAATATGGCAAACAAAATCCCTGTCTGCCCGGTGTGTGGAAGCGAGATGTCGATCACCCGCCTGCAGTGCCCGACGTGCGATATCGAGATCAGCGGGCATTTCAACGCCGGCAGCAACCCTTTTTCAGCCCTGACCCCCGAGCAGTTGCAGTTCGTGGTCACCTTCGTGCGCTGCGAGGGGCGGTTCAACCGCATGGAGGAGGAGCTGAAGCTCTCCTACCCCACCCTGCGCAGCCGCTTCAACGAGATCCTGGCCGCGATGGGCTTCGAACCCGGCAAAGAGGAAACCTTAAAGCTGGGGCCTGAAGACCGCCGCCGGATCCTCGATGACCTGGACGCGGGAAAGATCACCGCCGCCGAAGCCCAATTGAGGCTGGCGGGTAAAAAAGAAACGAACGCCACGGTAACGGCGTAGATAGGAGAAGAGAAAATGGTTACGAATGAAGAACGAATGAAAATATTGAAAATGCTGCAGGAGGGCAAGATCAGCGCGGATGAGGCAGCCAGCCTGCTGGAATCCCTCGATCAGGGCGAAGGCACGCTGAAAGGCGAAGTGGTCAACCGGAACCTGAACGGGCGTTGGTTCAGAGTGCGGGTCACCGACAAAAAGAACGACAAGGTGAAAGTGAACGTGCGCCTGCCGCTCAGCCTGGTGGGTGTGGGCTTGCGCCTGGGAAAGAAATATTCCCCGGAGATGGAAGACTTGGATATCGAGGAGATCTTCCAGGCCATCCAGGCTGGCGAGCTGGGGCAGATCGTGGACGTGGAGGATGAAGAGGAAGGCGAACATGTTCAGGTGTATGTGGAATGAACCAGGAGAACCCGAATCCCTCCACCACCCAGCCTGAAATGCAGGGTTGGAAGGTAAAATTCTTCGCCATCTGGGCCGGGCAGCTTTTCTCGCTGCTCGGTTCCAGCCTGGTGCAGTTCGCGTTGGTCTGGTACCTGACCAGGACCACGGGTTCAGCGGCGGTTCTGGCGGGGGCAACCGTGGCTGCCATTCTCCCGGAGATCATCCTGGGTCCGTTCGTAGGCGCGCTGGTGGACCGCTGGAACCGACGGATGATCATGATCCTGGCGGATGCCATGATCGCGCTGTGCACGGCTGTGCTGGTGCTCCTTTTCTACCTCAACCTGGTGGAAGTCTGGCAGATCTATGTGCTCGTCTTCATGCGCTCGCTTGGTTCTGCCTTCCATTGGCCTGCCATGCAAGCCTCCACCTCCCTGCTGGTGCCGGAGCAGCACCTGGCACGCGTGGCCGGGCTCAACCAGGCGATCCGCGGGGTTATCATCGTGGCAGCCCCGCCGATGGGCGCGCTGCTGATGGACCTGCTGCCCATGTACTCGGTGCTGATGGTTGATATCGTCACCGCTTTCCTTGCCATCCTACCGCTGCTCTTCGTCAGCATCCCGCAGCCCAAAGGAACCACCACCACTCCCCTCACCTCCCCCCGCCAGCTTGGCCATGAGGTGCTGGAAGGCATCCGCTTCATGCGCGATTGGCCTGGCGCACTCTCACTGATGTTCATCGCCACCTTCATCAACTTCCTGCTGGCGCCCTCGGATACACTCATGCCGCTGCTGGTCACGGAACACTTCAAGGGGGGAGCCTGGCAGCTCAGCTTCCTGGCATCCGCCATGGGGGTAGGGTTCGTGGTCGGCGGACTCATCCTGGGGGTATGGGGTGGATTCAAGCGCAAGATCGTCACCACCCTCACGGGCGTGTGCGGTATCGGGATCGGTGTGGTAATTATGGGACTGGCACCCGCCAACATGCTCGCCCTGGCAGTGGTCGGATCAGCATTCATGGGCGTCATGGTGCCCATTGCCAACGGTCCGCTCCACGCGTTAATGCAATCCAAAGTGCCGCATGAGATGCAAGGAAGGGTCTTCACCCTGATCGGCAGCCTGGCGACAGCCATGATCCCGCTCAGTATGCTCATCGCTGCTCCGATCGCCGAGTGGATTGGGGTTCAAGCTTGGTACCTGATCGGCGGGGGAGCTACAATTCTGCTCGGTGTGGGCTCCATGATGAACAGGTCCATCATGCACATCGAGGATATCGAATCGGCGAACGAGAGGGAAGCCGCGCTTTCCCCTGAATGAGAAGAAAAAACTGATCAGCTGAGAAAATAAAGAGGATTACTGTTTTTTATAGATCCCGTACGCGGCCATGAGGAGGAAATAGAGGAATAACCCTCCCGCCACGATGCGGGATTTTTGTATGGACCGGGTATCCACGACCGTACGGCCTGTGGGTGTATCGCGGATCTCCCAAAGCGGACCGGCCAGCCAGCTGAATGCCAGCCCGCCGATCAACCCGCCGATGTGACCCCAAAAATCCACGATGCCGTTGAGGCTGAACATGATATTGATACCCAGGATGACAAGGACGTTGGTCAACATTGCCCTAGAGTTGCGGTAAATGCGCCGGTTCTGGTAAATATAGACAACCTGGCCTGCAAGCAGGGCAAAAATGGCGGTGGAAGCGCCCAGGGAAGGATTGGGGCTGAAGAGGAATGAAAAGGTGTTCCCAGCCAGCGCCCCCAGGAAGTAAAGGTAAATAAACCTTTCATGCCCGTAGAGCCTCTCCAATCCGGGACCGAGGACATAAAGCGCGTACATATTGAAGGCAAAATGCAGGAAACCCGCGTGCAGGAATGCCGGGGTGACCAGCCGCCAGAATTGACCGCCCACGATCAATTCATTCACCTTGGCACCCATAGCGGAGGGAAGATCATAGCCCAGGAGCTGCTGGGTGGCCAATTGAAGCAGGAAAACAAGCGTCGTCAATCCGAGCAGGGTATAGGATACCCAGGGGATTCGCACAGGTACTTCCCAGACCACCTGCTGTCGGGGTGGTTCCACCGGGCTCACCGGTGGTGTTTGCTCTGGGGTAGGCTGGGATGGGGGAATGGACATTTCTACCTTTAGTTAGAATTCAATTTTTCGAGGATGAACCTTGAGATGCTCAACACGCAGGATGTATTCGATCTCATCCACGGCTTCTGCCAGTTTACCAAATTCGTTGCAGACGACGTAATCGAAAGAAACCACCGATTTCAATTCTTCGCCAATGGTGCCCAGGCGGATGCGCAGACTTTCCTCGGTCTCGGTACCCCGGTTCTTCAAGCGGTTTAACCAGTCCTCCGAGTTTTCAGGCACGAGAAAGATCAGCAGAGCCTCAGGGAACAACCGCCGGTAGGTAAGCGCACCCTGGTAATCCACACGCAGGATGGCATCCCGGCCGGAATCGAACGCGTCGGTCACCTGCGTGCGCAGGCAGCCCTTGTAATCCTGGTAAACGTTTGCGTATTCAATGAAATCTCCGGAAGCGATTCTGCGCTCAAAATCCTCACGGGTAAGGAAGATGTAATCCACCCCTTCCACCTCCTCCTCGCGTTTGGGACGGCTGGTGGCGGTGATCACGAAATGCAGGTCTGAGCGCCGACGCTTGAGCTCGCGCAGCACTGCATCCTTCCCCACCCCGGAAGGACCTGATATGACCACCAGGAGAGGTTCGGGGTGCAGCAATTTGAAATCAACACCGGGCTCAGACATGCGATATCCTTTTGGAGGGTTGCCTGCCTTGATTATAATGGAGTTTGATTTTGACGCCCCGGAGTTGGAGATGCCCCTCTATGAGTTTCAATGTCGGGATTGCGGGAACCGATTTTCCATCCGAATATCGTATGATGAATATGGCCAACAACAGGTCTCCTGTCCCGCATGTAAAAGCGATTCCGTAAAGCGAAGGATCGAACGCATCCGTATTGGTCATTCAGAGGAAGAACGATTGAACCAAATCGCAGATCCTGCCCAAATGGACGCGATCGATGAAGATCCTGTCGCATTGGGGGGAATGCTGCGGAAAATGAAAAACCAGATGGGGGAAGAAATCGCGACCGGAATTCGACGACGTGGTGGACCGGTTGGAGAAGGGGCAGACGCCTGAGCAGATTGAGCGTGAGCTGCCGGAATTGGAAGATGACAGCTCCAGCAGCACCGAGTCTGATTCATATGCAGATTTTTGATCAATTCACAGCCTGGGCAAGCTGCTCAAAGCTGGTCATACCGGAGATCCGTTTCAGAAAATCCGCCAATCCCTGGCTGCGCTCGCGTAGAGCCCTCACAGCCGGACCGACCGGGTCCTCCCCGGCTGCTCCGCCGGGTTGATCGGCATACGCACCATAAAACGCAAAATAAGCCTGGTTTATCTTGCGCACCTGGTATCCGTTCTTCCAAAAATACTCCCGCTGGTAATCCATAAACTGTTCCGCGCGGTCGATCAACCCGCGGGCAAGCAGCCCATCCACCGTCACGCGGGTGGTGTGCATTTCCCGGTTGAAATTGAATCGATACTTGTAATCCTCAGCCGTTTTGGGCGCAGGGTCATTGGAAGGATCGGGAGCGGGAGGAGGAACCAGCTCGGGGTAATACCTGGCGATCACCAGTTCCGCGATTTCCTTCCCGGCGATGGAAGCTGTGGTTTCATTCATCGTGCGAAGTTCGGGTGAGGTTTCGTAATTCATCCCCAGCGGACGCAGGGTCAGGTAATTGTGGATCCATTCATGTGCGATCGTTTCGATCAGCCAGTTCAGATCCGAGGAGCTCATCACCATGGTGGGGTACATGCCAATCCCCCCCACTTGAACCACCAGTGCGGAAACATCCAGGTTTTGCGAGACTTCCTCTTCCAGCTTGTTGATCTTATCCAAAGGAAGATCGGGGAGCAGCGAAATATTCACGTCCTGCTGGATCTTATCCCGCGGGGAGACGATCAATGCCATGGGAAGCGGGGTTACATTAAAGAGCACTCCCGGGAGCGGCTGCCCGAGGAACACAAGGTCCTGGTCATCCGCCACCGCGCTGATCTGTGACTGAAGAATGCCCTCGGCCAGCGGAGCCAGCCGGGTACGCTTTTCCTGGAGTTCAACTTGCCTTTTTAACAGGGTTGAGGCTTCTCTTTCAGGATCCTTCACCGCCGGATCTGCATAGATCCTGCGAATCTCTGCGCTGGTATCGTCCAGCGCCCGGATGGTGTCCGCATACTCCTTCACAAGGTCGTGCTGGCGAAAAGCGGGCAGGTAACGGGTGATCCCGGAGGTAAATTGCTGCAGCTTTCCTGCCAGGGATTCCACCGTCCAGGAGACATAATCGAATTCCAACTGGCGTGTAAATTCTCTCACCCGATCGGTCGTATCCTTCGCCTGAACCTGTGAACGATTTAGCAGGAGAAGCGTGACAAAAGCAAAAACTATAATGCTAACGGTCTTTTTCATTCCTGTTACCCGACGGTGGATTATATCTTTGACCGAATAGGGAAAATTAAGAAAAAAGATAGAATCCTCATTAAAGGGAATCGTGAAAATCACATCGAAATTAGCGGAACTATTATTAAAGGTTGGTTAAGGTTCCCGAAAACTCTTCACAAAATTGTAATTAACTCTTGACTTTGATTGTTCGAGATGGTAAAGTTCTGCCCCGTACTATTCGATATGGAACTATTATGACCGAAAAAGCATTTTCCAGTCCAGGTGTCTTTCCGGAAGAAATGTCCTCTGCCTTCTTCCAGGAACACCTACAGTTCATCGCCAACGGAAACGATACCAAAGGTATCGAGATCATGGCCATGACAAAAATGGTCGCGATTATGATGGAGGTCTGCTTTTCACAATCCGACCCTTCTTCCGATCTCACACCTGCCAGATGGGGTTTGTTGACCTATTTACTGGAGGAAGAATCCAAAGGTAATTGCGAGGGCATCACTCCAACATCTATGAGCCTTTCCCGCAATGTGAAGAAAAACACCATCAGTTCGCTCCTGCGGGGCATGGAAAACCAGGGATTGATCGAGCGGAACCTGGATGCAGGGGATCGCAGGATCGTTCGAATTCGCCTGACTAATAAAGGACGCCAATTGGTTCAGGAAACAAGCCCTCTGCGGGTGAGTATATTAAATAAAGTAGTAAGCAGTCTCAAACCTGAAGAACGGCAAGATCTTGTCGGTCTACTGGAAAAATTGATCCATTCCGTGGCGATAAATGGGAATCTTCCCCAATTTCCTCCCCCCATGGAGTGATCGAATTCAACATTGAACCAATAAGGAGTAAGAAATGGCAAACAAGATCAAAGCTGCATTTTTCGATGAAAAAGGAAAATGGAAAATGAAAAAGAGCACCACGATCATCATCGCATCGGTGATCGTTTTGGTAGCGCTCTTCTTAATCGTACCGCGCTTGGTTCAACCTAAAAATGGTTCTGGAACCTATCAGACCGAAGTTCTTACCCAGGGGCCGCTGATCGCACAGGTAGGCGCCACCGGAACGATTCATTCAGACCAGACCGCCAACCTGGCATGGAAAACAACCGGGACGATCGAAAAGATCAACACTGCGATAGGACAAAATGTGAAAAAAGGCGACATACTGGCTGAGCTTTCTACGACCTCCCTGCCCCAGAATGTGATCCAGGCCAAGGCACAGCTGATTACTGCGAAACGCAACCTGGAAGACGTGAAAGCTTCCAACACTGCTGCTGCCCAGGCCCAGCTTGCCCTTGTTAATGCGCAGGACGCTCTAAAAACAGCCAAGAACCTGGTGCTGACCCATGTGACTCATCGCGGTTCAGATGACATGATCGACAAGGCGGATTCCAATTTAACGATCGCCAAAGGTAATCTTGAGAATGCCCAGACCTATTTTAATAATTTCAAGAACCTCGCCAAGGACGATCCCTGGTATGTTGCCGCTCTTACAAGATTAACTGCAGCTCAGACTGCGTACGACCAGGCAAATACGAACTACACATATGTCACGGATAAACCTTCCGCGCTGGAGGTTCAAAAGAACGATGCCAAACTCGCGATAGCACTAGCTCAGCTTGCTGACGCCGAACGAGCCTATGACCGGGTAAAAGACGGACCCAATGTGGATGATATCGCCGCCGCGCAAGCCCAGGTGGATGCACTCCAGGCTACCATTGACACCGCATACCTGATCGCCCCCATTTCCGGCGAAGTAACCAACATGAATATTAAGGTCGGAGACCAGGCATCACCCGGGTCTACTGCCATTCGAATCGATGATATGGGCAGGATGCTGGTGGATGTAAGCGTATCCGAAGTGGATATCAGCCGTGTCAAATCCGGGCAGGATGCGACCATCACTTTGGACGCTGTTCCAGGTGTAACCTACCCCGGAAAAGTTACTGAAGTTGCGAAGGTCGCGGATGTGGTGCAGGGAGTTGCCAATTTCAAGGTTACAGCCCAACTTACCAAACCGGATGAAAATGTTTTACCGGGTATGACCGCGGCGGTGAATATCATTGTCGACAACCTGGAAAACGTTCTTCTGCTTCCCAACCGGGCGGTTCGTCTGGAGGATGGAAAGCGTGTGGTTTATGTTTTGAGAAATGGTAAACCCGAAAAAGTAAATGTGACCATCGGGGTATCCTCGGATACTTATAGTGAAATCATCGACTCCGGGTTGAAACCGGGTGACATAATCATCCTTAATCCCCCAATTGACTTCCAGAGCATGCAAAGACCTCCCAGTGGAGGGAGCCCCTTTGGCGGCGGTGATCAGTAAATTCAGGAAATCTCATGAAACAAAAAGTAATCGAAGCCAAAGATCTAAAAAAGATCTATAAAATGGGTGAAATCGAAGTCCATGCATTGGATGGTGTCTCTCTCGATATCTATAAGGGTGAAATGGTCGCAATCATGGGACCCTCTGGGTCTGGAAAGTCCACCCTGATGAACATCCTCGGCTGCCTGGACCTTCCCACCAGCGGGGAATATATCCTGGATAAAGAATCCGTGGGGGCAATGAGCGACGATCAGCTGGCCGGGATTCGAAACAGAAAGGTGGGATTTGTTTTTCAGAAGCTTTAATTTGCTCTCCCGCTCATCCGCTCTCTCCAATGTTGAGCTGCCCCTCCGGTACGCCGGGATGAAAGAAGGGCGGCTGCGGCTCGCCCGCGAAGCCCTGGAAACCGTCGGATTGGGGGATCGGGTCAACCATCGGCCGATGGAACTCTCCGGCGGTCAACAGCAGAGGGTGGCCATAGCCCGGGCATTGATCAATAATCCAGCTATCCTGATGGCCGATGAACCAACCGGGAACCTTGACTCAAAATCCGGAAAAGAGATCCTGGAACTGATCCTGAGATTAAATAAAGAACGGGGAACCACGGTGATCGTGATCACCCATGATCCAAATGTAGCGGAGAAGACTCAACGTGTTATCCGTCTCAAAGATGGTTTGGTGGAGGCGATCAAATGAATCTCCAGGCAGCCATTTTCGAAGCACTTGAAAGCCTCAGCGCCAACAAGGTACGTACCGGACTGACCATTCTCGGAATCGTCATCGGGGTTGCAGCAGTCATCGCCATGCTGGCAGTTGGTAACGGGGCACAGAATACCATCACCGGTGCGATCAATGGTGTTGGCACTAACCTGCTTTTTGTCTTTCCAGGCAACCAGCAGCAGGATGTAAAAATCATCCAGCCTCTTACACAGGGTGATGTAAATGCAATTAGCGACTCCCTGCAAGCACCATCTATAGCTCTGGTCGCTCCTGTTATCATGTCCAATTTCGATGTCACATTTGGGGGCCAACAAACCAATGCACAGGTCAGCGGGGTCACTCCCGCGCATGAAAGTGTCCGCAACGACAAACTGACTGAAGGTTCGTTTATCTCCGATCAGGATATTCTCGGTCATGCATCGGTTGCGTTGATAGGCCCCGATGTGGCTGATAAACTTTTTGGACGAAAGGATGGACTGGTAGGTGAATCCATACGAATTTCCGGGCAGCCATTCCGGATAATCGGGGTATTGGAATCCCGAGGCGGAGGAATGGGAGGTAGCCAGGATAATATTGTTTATATACCCTTGACTACAGCCCAAGCCCGCCTGATCCACCGTAATAACAACAAGTACGATATCGTTTTTGCACAGGCAGTCGCACCTGACCTGGTAACCTCAGCAAGCGATGAAGTATCGCAGATTCTGCGCACACGTCACCGAACGGCAATTGGGCTGGATGATTTCACCGTGATGACACAGCAGGATATAGTGAGCACTGCTCAGACGATCACCGGTGTTTTGACCATTTTCCTGGGCGGTATTGCAGCGATTTCCTTACTTGTGGGTGGGATCGGAATCATGAATATCATGCTGGTCTCTGTAACAGAGCGCACCCGTGAGATCGGGTTACGCAAAGCCATTGGCGCGCGCAAGCGCGATATCCTGATCCAATTCCTTACCGAATCCGCCTTGCTCAGTTTATTGGGAGGGATTATCGGGATCGGCCTTGGATGGTTCATCGGATTCATCGTTGGTAAAGTGGCCGCTGCCAGCGGCTCACCCTTCAACCCGACAGTGAGTTTGGATGCAATCCTACTCGCGACAATCTTCTCAACCGCGGTAGGGTTGTTCTTCGGTATTTACCCGGCCAACCGGGCCGCCAATCTTGAACCAGTGGAAGCCCTGCGTTACGAATAATTTTTCAAAACATAAAAATAAGCCGGAGAAATTCTCCGGCTTATTTCATTTTTCGGGGAAATGCGACAACCGTTCAAATTCATCATCTCCCAGAAAATAACATAGTTCAGGGGCAAAGGTAATCAGTAACGGGACCGGATCTTCCGATGGCACGAGGCAGGAGGCAGCTTCTTCGGCAAGCAGGTGGGTCTCATCCAGTGAGATTCGACCGTCCTCATCCAGGTCGAGGGGATGCAAAATGCAATAAAACGGCTTCAAGGACCAGCCATCCTTGTTAAGCTTTTCACCAGCCAACTGGAGCGCGCAGTTGTGATCCGGCCGTAAGAAAATGCAGGTGCTCCCACCGTAATGTTCTTCATTAACTAGGACGCGGGTATGTACAACCTGACCCGAGGGACAATGCGGATCAGCTTCATGAACATCCTCAAACCATTGCGCGGGGTCACGGTGTTCTTTCAGCAGAAGTACACTGACCTCCGCGGCCAACTCCAGGATACGATCCCGTTCGAAAAGATCCACCCAAACCCCGTAGAGGCAACAGGCAGCTTTGCATTCTGGGAACCCGCAGCGCCGGAGGGGTTCGGAGCGTAACAAACGAGGGTTGATCTGCCAAGGCATACGCCAATTCTAACACCCGGTCGTTTAAGCCCTGATTGCTTCTCCAGCCACGTTTCTGGAGCCTGGAGGAATTCAGGGTAAAATTAAAGGTTGGTATTACTTTCCTGATCCTTCCATTGAAAGGAGTGCAAGATGTCCAATTTTAGAATTCTGCTCACGGATGGGCTCGAAAAAGAAGGGCGTGAGATCCTGGAAAAATCCGCGCAAGTGGATAACCTCAAGGATATTACCCCTGAGGAGCTGCTTCAGAAGATCAACGCATATGACGCTGTAATCGTTCGTGGGCGAACCAAATTGACCCCCGAGGTTTTCGCTGCTGCTGGAAAGCTGAAGGTGGCTGGGAGAGCTGGTGTGGGTGTGGATAACATCAACCTGGAAGCCGCCAAAGCCCACGGGGTAACCGTTGTGAACTCACCTCTGGCAACCACGATCGCAGTGGCGGAATTGACACTCGGGCTGATGCTTGCGCTCGTTCGGGATATCCCCCGCGCAGATGCCGGGATGAAAGAAGGGAACTGGCTTAAAAAAGAGCTGCGCGGAACAGAAGTTTTCGGGAAGACCCTGGGAGTGATTGGGTTCGGGCGAATCGGTGCAGCCGTGGCAGAACGAGCTAAAGCCTTTGGTATGCGGATCATCGCGTATGACACCGCGCTTTCTGCAGAAGAAATTCGTAAATGCGGTGGGGAACCTGTTTCGTTGGATGAGCTCCTGGCAAATTCCGATTTCATCACCCTGCATATCCCCCTGACACCGGGGTCGAAAAACATCCTCAACAGCGCCGCTTTCGAGAAAACAAAACCGGGGGTACGTATCGTTTGCGCCGCCAGGGGCGGCGTGATCGATGAATCCGCCCTGTTTGATGCAATCCAATCCGGCAAGGTGGCCGGAGCCGCACTGGATGTATTCACCGCCGAGCCGCCGGGAAAAACCGACCTCACCAATCACCCGAAGGTTATCGGCACACCCCATATTGGTGCTGAGACAGCGGAAGCCCAGGTGCGGGCAGCCATCGATATTTCCACCGAAGTGATCGCCGCGCTGGAGGGAAAAACCCTTCGCTGGCGGATCGTATAATCCCAGAAAAAAGGAACCAGCTAATGACAGACGCATTGAAAACCTTCAAAGAAAAACTCGCTGAGATCGAAGATTACCAGGCTGTTTTCTCCATCCTCGAATGGGATCAGCAGGTGAATATGCCCGCCGGTGGTGCTGAGGGACGCGGGCATGCCATCTCCCGGATCGCAGAGAGAGCGCATGAACTCTCTGTTTCCGATGAGATCATCCGCAGCCTGGAGGACGCCGAAAAAGCCGTGGTTGGCATGGACCCGGATTCCAATGATGCCCGCCTGGTGAAACTCTGCCGGGTTTTGATGGACCTCGAGCTCAAGGTTTCCTCCGAATGGGTGAGTGAATTCGCCATGACCACCGCGGTGGCTCATAGTGTTTGGGAAGAGGCGAAGGCTAAAAACGATTTTCCTCTCTTCCAGCCCCACCTTGAGAAGATCGTTGATCTTCGCAAGCAGTATGCGAACTTTTTCAAACCCTTTGACCATATCTACGACCCATTGCTTCACTATTTTGACCGTGGATTGAATACTTCGGATGTGGTGGAGATCTTTTCCGTCCTCCGGCCCCGCCAGGTGGAATTGATCCGCGATATATCCAGCAGGAAGCAGGTGGATGACCGGTTCCTGCACGGGCATTTTTCCGAAAAGGACCAGTGGGACTTCGGTGTAGGGGTCATTTCCGCTTTCGGATATGACTGGAACCGCGGCCGACTGGATAAGGCTGTGCATCCTTTCTCCACTGGTTTTAACTTGGGCGATATCCGCATCACCACCCGGGTCTATGAAAACCTGGCCACCTCCTCCCTCTTTTCCTGCATGCATGAAGCCGGACACGCGCTTTACTCCATGGGTCCCGACCCCGCGCTTGAGCGGACCCCGCTCGCGAATCGCCATTCCATGGCCTTGCACGAATCCCAGTCCCGGATGTGGGAGAACCTGGTTGGACGATCCAAGCCATTCTGGAAACATTACTTCCCGAAATTCCAGTCACGCTTCTCCGCCCAAATGGCAAACGTGACCCAATCGGATTTCTATCGGGCGATCAACAAAGTGGAGCCCAGCTTTATTCGCGTGGAAGCCGATGAAGCCACGTATAACCTGCACGTTATGTTGCGCTTCGAGATCGAGCTAGCACTGATGGAAAACCGTCTCCAAGTGAAAGACCTGCCGGATTACTGGAATACCAAGTTCAATGAATATTTTGGAATCACCCCGCCGGATAATAGCCGCGGCGTACTGCAGGATGTGCATTGGTCCAGCGGGTATATCGGTTACTTCCCGACCTATTCGATCGGCAATGTCATTTCCGTGCAGCTTTGGGAGGCAATCCGGAAGGATATTCCCAACCTCGACGAATTGATCGAAAAGGCGGAATTCAAACCCCTGCATGCCTGGCTGGTGGAAAATGTACATCGTCATGGTGCCAAATATGAGTGCCAGGAACTGGTGCAGCGTGTGACCGGTTCGAAGATCGACCCCCAACCTTACCTGCGTTACCTGGAAACAAAATACCGGGATATTTATGGAGCTTGAGATAAATAACCCTCCCCATAAAGCGGGGAGGGTTATTTAATGATCCTGATCGAATAAATCCATGACCAAATTCATTCAATCGGCAGGAAAGAATCTCCCCCTTTTCACGGGAATGCTTGTTCTATTCCTGTTAAGCCTGATCTGGATTTCGGGCTGCAATCCAAGGGGAATCCCCGGGTCGCGCCTGCTCACTCCAGCCGGTTTGGAGCCAAATTCAGCGCAGATGACGCCCTCTGTAGCACCTACCCAATCCACCCCTGAACCACCTTCAGAATCAGCGACTTACCCTGCGATGGATACACCCACAGCCGAAGTCAATACCCCTGCCGTGGTAACAGCCTCGGCTACCCTGAACGCCACACCCGGAAGAACCGCAACCAGAACACGGTACCCAACCAAGACCTATCCGCCTACTCGCACGCGCCGCCCCAGTAAAACGCCTACAATAAGCCTCACACCCACCCCACCCTGGGCGTTCATTCGTATCGCCCGCCCGGGTCCGCTTTCGAAGGTAGGTTCCCCGCTAAAAGTAGAAATGGGTATGACACCTGGTGAGGATGGGATGCTCTATATTGATCTGGTTGGTGAGGACGGCCGGTCCATCACCAGGCTCACCAAGGATTACCGCCAGTTCACCAACAAGCAGATCTATACCGCGGTGGAAATTCCCTTTGAGATCCCCGGGGTAGCCGAAACTTCCCGGCTTGTGATGACCGCACGTGACCGCCTTGGACGCACCATGGCACTTTCCTCCCTGGACCTGGTGCTGATCAAATTGGGAGATGACATCACTACCAACCCCGGTTTCCAGCAGGAACCATTTATAATCCGCAATCTCAAACCGGATACGACCGTGCAGGGTGGGAACCTGCACCTTGAAGGCGTGGCCCACCCTCTGAACAGCCAGCCGGTGATCTTCGAGCTGCTCAATGAAAACGGGACGGTCCTGGCAACGAAGATCCTGCAGATTGACCCTCCCACCGGTCCGCTCAGCCACACCCCCTTCACCCTGGATATCCCCTATACCATCAACTCGCCGGCCCGGGTACTGCTGACGATGCGCCAGGTCAGCGACGGGCGCATTCCCGGGACGATCGCGCTTTCCAGCCTGCCAATTCGGCTGGAACCCTGAAAACCCTAATTACGGATTTTAAATAAAAGAGTCCGGAGATCCAGACTCTTTGATATCTTATTTGGATTAGCTGCGGGTGTTGAAGGAGGAGCGGCGGGCGGTTCGGGGGAAGCGCACCCGGATACCCCTGCGGAACGCGGTTGCGGTTCTGGGCTGCAGCAGCTGCGGCGCCGGCAAGGTCAACCACGACGGCTAAGAGCGATCCAGATCCAGTCGGTCCCGGATAAGTGATCTCCCCACCTGGTTCGTTATCAGGATCAGGTACATCAAGGTCGTGAAGGGCAGGATCATTACACCAAGGCATGGGAATGATCCACGAGCCGTAGAATGCCGCATCAAAGGCAATCGGTCGGGCGATCCACGCAAAGAGCACGATGAAGCGGGACATGCCCACCACTGCGGCGGTAAAACAACCTGCATTATTTTGTTTCATTTCTTCTCCTTTTTTCATTTAATTTTAATATTTATGTATTATATATTATTTTTTCGATTTACGTATTCGTAATAAGCAGTAATTCCATTTTTGAGAGGATTTCAAATCTCATGGGGTAATGGAATTGATTCCTCCGCGGGTCTAAACTTACGGGGGTTTATGAGTTATTTTGGTTAAATCGAACAGAATTTTAATTTCCGGAGTATAAAAATATAGGGAGATGGAAATAGTCATAGACCAGAAGAAGAAAATCAAAGATCGCTTGATTTGATTTTTTTAGGGTTTTCTCCCTTTCGGTTGGGCTTCAATTGTCTTCTACCGCACCGCGAAAGGAAATTGCTTTTGGTTTCGAGCCAAACCAATTACGATCATTGCTGTGATCGATAGTGAGATGCCAGATGATCAAGAAAGTCTGCCCCATTGAATGCAAAGGATTTCGTTCAGTGGTACGGGGATGTGATCGCAACCTCATTGGTCGTATTGAAATTCTCCATCAGATAGCTATATTTGATGGTCATCTGCCAATGGAGCTGATCGTTTCCTGGAGATTGTACTTCCGGCACCTTCAGGAGCTGGTTCTCGATGCTGGTGAATGAAAACGTCAACAACATGATCGTGGAAGCGATCATCCGGCGAAGGTATATCCCAGCCTCCCGGTCACGGTTGATCGCGGACATGGAGCCGTGATAGTATTTCTGATACGGAAATCAATCCAATCAGAGATCGGAACAGGTTCACCAGGATCAGCACAGCCCCAAAAATAAACGTCATCAACGCCAGACCACCAGGATGCAGTATCGGGAGCGGGATCGATAGACCGATCAACGACAGCCCACCCAGTGCAATGGCTATCGTAAGCATTAATACCCGGGACTATCTTTCAGCCACCTGGCAGTAATAACACCCATGAGCAGGGCTGCCAAAGCCAGCGGTAGGTAAGCCAGGACTATCTGCAGCGAGGTATTTTCACGGATTAGGTAAATATAATTGAAGGGCCGAACATCATCGGCCTGGGCGCAGTAGAAGAACCACACCTGCGATAAGCGCAAAAGCGAGCTGCTTCATTCTGGAGTCATGCATAACGCGTGATCTTCCAGAACCTCCATTTTTTGCCGCCAGACTTGCTTCCTTGGCGCTCCACCACCCAGTTGCACCGACGATCTTTACCAGGCCAATCCAGCAAGCCACGCGGGAGGATCTTTCTTTCCCCTCCCAGGAAAGTGATAAAGGAATAAATGAGGGATAGGATCGCCAAAGACCATAGCACGATCTGCAGCATCCCAGAAGCGGTGGGAGACCGGTTTGGGCTTTGCTTTATCGCCGTGAACCGCGAGATGAGTTTTAATCCCCACACGCTAAAGATTATCAGTGGAGAGCCATCGCCGCACCCGCTGAACCGGGCGAAGTCCACCCAAAATTCTTCCGAGATCGGTTCGAGCGGCAAAATCCCCAAACCACTGGCGGTAAAAACAAGGAAAAACGCTTGCGGGCGTAATTTGATATCGAAAGCCAGGGCAACCGCAGTGATCCCGAGCGGGATCATCAACATTGAAAAAAGACCGCCCAATGCGCGCAGGATCAATTGAGAGGGTTGCGTCGGGAAAAAGAAAGCGATCACAGAGAAAATCACCAACCCGGATGCCCCAATGATGAAGACCTTTTTACTTACCGGCGTCACCTGAGAGCGTGCCTGCCCCAGTATCCCAACCAATGTGGCCATAATTAGGGCGGTGTTGATCCAATGCAGAGGACTCCCGCTAATTGCCAGGGACTGCCTGGAGAAAAAAGGATCGATAAATTCGCCAGAACAGGGTGCAGACTGCCGCCAGGGCCAACAAGGTGCAGCCAAACAGAACCGCTTTGGATTGATGGGAAACACTTTTACTGAGGGGATCTAATTCAAATTGATTTTTGTTCATTCTCTTTCAACTGCAAACTCACGAACAGTGTTATGACCGGTAGATACCGGTTTTTTTCTCGCGAACCATCACCCCGTATAAAAAAGCGCGCAATCGAGCGGGAGGCGCTCCACCGCCCACCAATCGGGAGGAGGAACCGGGGTTGGCGAAAAGGCAGCCCGCTGCTTGCCCGGGGTGGGTGGGAGCTGGTCTATCACCTTCGCCTGCCGGGCTGGATAGCCTCTTTGTGTTACGTTGAAACCGTAGATATGGGTTTGGACAACGGGACCTTTATACACCTCACTGAGCTCATTAAGGGTCCCATAGGGGATGACCTGAGGCGAAAGGAGGGTATGCCATAGACCAGCCACGCGCGGCTTCGCAAGGGCTTAATGCTTTCCGGGCAGGAGCTTTGGGGGATGTGTGGGCGGAATTTAGCACGATCGTTGCCCGCTCTATGGAGAGGCCGGGATGCGGCAGCCAGCACCGCGGCAGGCGGGAAGCACTCGTCGATGAGCCGATCCACGCCTCCCTCGCAGGCACGAACGAGCGGCCAGCACGCGCAGGTATCTCCCGAATAAACAAAAGATAGCCCGGCAAAATCGACTCGGTAGCCGACCGCGCCGCTCGCCGCGTGAACAACGGGAAACGAAGATACCTTAACGTCATTTTCGTTGTAGATCGTTTGGGTTTTGCTGTAATCGAATTCGTGCGCAATAATCTTCATGCTATCGGGGTTAGTGGCGCCAGCCCCGCAGCGGTATCCCATGCCAGTGCTTCTTCAATGGATTCAACGAAATGCTTCGTGCCCAGACGGGGTTCCGTTCCACTGGGGCCCCAAACCATGACCGGTCCATCTGC